>NZ_JACHNY010000042.1 GCF_014199625.1 Sphingomonas abaci | reverse complement strand
ATCATCGTCGGGTTCGAGGCGACGGGTAATTACCATCGCACGCTGGCACACCGGCTGCTGACGGCGGGGTTCGAGCTGCGCCTCATCTCGTCGGTTGCGCTCGCCCGAACGCGTGAGGCGCTGCACAACGGCTGGGACAAGAACGACCCCAAGGACGCGCAGGTCATCCTGCATATGCTGCGGATCGGCGCGACGCAGCGTTACGTCGACCCGCTGGTGGCCGGGATCAACGACCTGCAGGAGCTGTCGAAAACCCACGAGACGATCTCCCGGATGAAAACGCAGACCTGGCACCGGATCCTGACCCACTACCTGCCGCTGTACTTCCCCGAGATCGCCCGCTTCGCAGGCAATAGCCGGTCCGACTGGTTCCTCGCACTCATCGAGCGGTTTCCGACACCGGCCACCATCACGGCGCTGGACCGCGAGGCATTCTCGGCTGCGGCATGGCCGCTCATCGGCCGCAAGGTCTCCAAGGCACGCCTCATCAACGACATCTACGAGACGGCATCCGCCTCGACGGCGCTGCCGGTCTCGGAGGACTCGGCCGCCATCACCATGTTCCGCATGGTCATCGCGCAGGGGCGCAGCCTCATCCACCAGCGTGACGAGATCGAGCGGCTGGCCCATGCGCGGCTCGCCGATGACGTTGACTACCAGCTGCTGCGCAACATTCCGGGCATCGGTCCGATCAACGCGCTGACCATCCTGGCCGAGGCCGGTGATCTGCGGCGCTTCAATCATCATCGTCAGTTCCTGAAGTTTTGCGGCCTCGATCTCGCAACCTGTCAGTCGGGCACGTTCCGAGGCCGCACCAAGCTGTCCAAGTACGGCAACGCGCGCCTGCGCCGCACTTTCTGGATGGCTGCCCAGGTCGCCGCGCGTCAGCGCGACAACAGCTTCCGCGACAAGCTCGGACGGTACATCGCCGGGCACGCGGACGATGCCGACCGTCGCCGCAAGGCGATGACGGCGCTCACCGCCAAGATGGCGCGCGTGGCTCACGCCGTCGTCAAGACGGGGACAGAGTACCGGCCGTTTCTCGAACGGTCGGA
>NZ_JACHNY010000041.1 GCF_014199625.1 Sphingomonas abaci | reverse complement strand
TGGTCGGTGAACCACATGGCGTAATCAGGAGCGGTGCTCGTTGGGATAGCCTGTCGTCCCCTGAAGAGGAGGACGGAAGATGACCTGCTATGTTGGCCTAGATGTGTCGATGAAGGAGACCGCGATCTGCGTCGTGGACGAAACGGGCGATCGCATATGGGACGGTAAGTCGCGAACGGACCCGGACGCTATTGCGGCCGTGCTGGCGCGGAGGGCCGCAGGAGCCGTGAGGATCGGTATCGAGACGGGCCCGATGACCGTGTGGTTGTGGCACGCATTGACCGAGCGAGAGCTGCCGGTGGTGTGTCTTCATGCCAGGCATGCTGCGGCAGCGCTGAAGCTGCAGATGAACAAGACGGACCGCAACGACGCGTTTGGGTTGGCACGGCTGGTCCGCTCGGGCTGGTACCGGCCGGTCGCTGTTCGCTCGATGGATACGCACCGGTTGCGTGCGCTCCTGATCACGCGAGACCAGCTGGTCGGCATGAGCACCGCGCTCATCAACAAGATACGCGGCCTGGCGAAGACTTTCGGCATTCTGGTCGGACCCGGGAAGGGTGGCACCTTCGAACGTCAGGTCCGGGCAACGCTGCCGGACGATCCGGTGGTCGCCGCACTGTTCGAGAGCCTACTGGCGATGCTGAGCACATTGCGGGAGCAACAGCTTGCCATTGCCAAGCAGCTCGCCCGGGTTGCCCGGCAAAGCGGCGCCTGCCGCTTGATGATGACGATGCCCGGCGTCGGACCGCTGACGGCCGTCAGCTTCATGACCACCATCGAGGATCCTCACCGGTTCCGACGCTCGCAGGATGTCGGCGCCTATCTCGGTCTCACTCCGCGTCGCTACCAGTCGGGCGAGGTCGACATCAACGGCCGCATCTCCAAGTGCGGAGATCGTCTCACCCGCAAGCTGCTGTTCGAAGCGGCCAATGTCATGCTGTCGCGGACCTCGCAGGCGTCGGCGCTGAAGGACTGGGCTGCCGCCATCGGCCGGAGATCGGGCTTCTGGAAGGCGCGCGTTGCGCTGGCCCGCAAGCTGGCGGTGATCCTCCACCGGATGTGGATCGACGGGCGAGGCTTTGACCCAAAGGTGACTGCCATGGCCTGATATCTGCTTTCCGAGCTGCCGCCCCGCCAGGGTGCGGCCACGGCCATCTCGTGACCCGCTTCGTGACCATCTGGAACACGGGAACCACATCGAGAGGCCGGCGATCTGGCGCCATGCTGAGGCTGGACCCGTCCTGACCTCGAAGACGACAACGATGCGCAAAAGAAGATCGACTACGAGCACCTTGGCAAACGGCTTGACCGATTAGACGA
>NZ_JACHNY010000040.1 GCF_014199625.1 Sphingomonas abaci | reverse complement strand
TGAACCGCGCCGGGTTTGTCGGAGGCCCCAACTCCTGAGAGGAAGGGGCTATGACGAGCAAGACGACGAACAAGTTTTCACCTGAGGTGCGCGCGCGTGCGGTGCGCATGGTGCTGGAACACGAAAAGGATCACCCGTCGCGCTGGGCAGCGGTGGTATCGATCGCGGCGAAGATCGGATGTGCCGGCCAGACGCTGCACGATTGGGTGAAGAAGGCCGAGGTCGACAGTGGCGCCCGCGCCGGGGTGCCGAGCGATGTTGCCGACCGGATGAAGGCGCTGGAACGCGAGAACCGCGAGCTGCGCCAGGCTAACGAGATCCTGCGTAAGGCGTCGGCGTATTTTGCGATGGCGGAGCTCGACCGCCGAGCGAAGTGATGGTGTCGTTCATCGACGCGCATCGCAAGGTGTATGGGGTCGAGCCGATCTGCCGGGTCCTGCCGATCGCCCCGTCCACCTATCATGCTCATGCAGCCAGGAGGATTGAGCCGACCAGGCGGTCGGCTCGGGCCCGGCGTGACGATGCGCTCGGACCGGAGGTGCGCCGCGTGTTCGAGGAGAACTTCCGCGTCTACGGCGTGCGCAAGGTCTGGCGGCAGCTGCGGCGCGAAGGGTTCGACGTCGCCCGTTGCACCGTTGCCCGACTGATGCGGGCGATGGGCCTGGCTGGCGTGATCCGCGGCAAGCCGGTGCGCACCACTGTCAGCGACAAGGCGGCACCGTGTCCACTCGACCGGGTGAACCGACAGTTCCGCGCGCCAGCACCGAACATGCTGTGGGTGTCGGACTTCACCTACGTCGCGACCTGGGCGGGGTTCGTCTACGTGGCGTTCGTCATCGACACCTACGCCCGCCGGATCGTTGGCTGGCGCGCCAGTCGAAGCGCACATGCCGGCTTCGTCCTGGATGCGCTCGAGCAGGCGCTACATGACCGACGACCGATGCGGGGTGGTGGTCTCGTCCACCACTCCGACCGCGGCAGCCAATATGTGTCGATCAAGTACACCGAACGCCTCGCCGAAGCGGGGATCGAACCGTCAGTCGGTAGCGTCGGCGACAGCTATGACAACGCTTTGGCGGAAACCATCAACGGCCTCTACAAGGCCGAGGTGATCTACCGCCGCGGGCCGTGGCGCAGCTTCGAGGCGGTCGAGTACGCCACGCTGGAATGGGTGGACTGGTTCAATCATCGCCGGCTGCTCGAGCCTATCGGTAACATTCCGCCCGCCGAGGCCGAAGAGCAATACTATGCTGCCGCGAACATCGTCGATATGGCAGCGTGACTCACATCCAACAGCCTCCGGCAAACCCGGCGCGGTTCA
>NZ_JACHNY010000039.1 GCF_014199625.1 Sphingomonas abaci | reverse complement strand
AGGGTGCCGGCACCGAACCGGCGCAGCGCCCGCACCGACCCGCGCGCGGTCGAGTAGCGCCCCCGGAACTCGGGCATGGGATCGACGCCGGTCATCGCCTCGACCGCGCCGGCCGCGAACGTCGAGCAGTCGTGTCGCCCCCAGGCGAACGGACGCGCGCGGAGAGGTTCGAGATACGCGGCAAGCCGCGCCTCCCAATCGGGATAGCGATGCATGGGGCCTTACCTTTTCCGCGAAGCGCCGTTGGCGATGGCGATCGCGAGTGCCGCCGACGTGTCGCCCGGATCGTAGCTTTGCTGGTCGAGATAGGTCCGGTTGGACGCCTGCCCGAAAAAGGCGAGGTACGACTCGACGGACAGGTTGATAACCTGCCCCTGCCGGTCGCCGGTGATCTTCGGCACCGACATATAGCCGGTGTAATAGGCCCATAGCGATCCGATGCGGGTCATGCTCTGCGGGTCGAGCATCGCCCGCCAAAGCCGGCAGTCGCGACCCGCCCAGTTCGTCCGGTCGCCGATCTGGGTCATCAACTCGTCGTCTACGCCGGCCAGGCCGGATAGCTGCAGCGTCAGCGTGTCGGTGCCGCCTTCCTTGGCCTTGATCGGACCGACGGACACGACGCGCGGGTCTACCGCCGTGAACGTGAAGCCGTCGAGGTCCTCGTCGCCAGTCCCTGCGAAGGTGACGCTATAGGGCGCGTTGGTGACCCGGATCGGCTCGCCCTTAAGGTCGAGCCACGCGAACGTCACCGGCCGGCGCACATCGGCCGCGAGCGCGGCCTGGGCGGCGGTGTCGGGGCGCGTGTCCATCAGAACGCTTCCTCACAGTCGAAGCTGACCGCGTAATTCTGCCCGATGCCGACCTTCCACCCGTTCTTAGGGTCCGACATCGACATGACGGCATAGGGCCGGGCCACCTCCACCGCCGCGCCGTCGGCGGGCTTGAAGCGGATGTACGGCTTGAAGGTCAGCACCGCCTCGCCGTTCGCGTCGGCGACGACCGGGGCTTGAAGCATCAGCAACTGGTCGTTGATCGTGACCATCTGCCCGCGCTTCAGCTTCTGCCCGGCCGCGCCCCAGCCCTTGGTGACCAGGCTCTTGCCCGACTGGCCCGCACCCTTCACCGACACCGCGACGCCTGTGATCTGGGCACGCTCGCAGGCCACCACCCGAAAGCTGTTCGCGATGCCGTCGCAGTCGACCACGAACGCGCGCCAGTCGAGCACTCGGGCCTCGCCGATGATCGGCGGCAGCGTGACCTTGGCGTACCAGCGCGGGGCGGCGGTGAGCAGCGTCACGCGGCGCTTGCCGGTGAACTCGGCCCGGTTCGCCTGCCCAGGCTGGTCGATGTCCCAGTCGATGTTCGCCGCGACCGGCGATGCGGGCATGGTGATGAGCATCAGAGCGGCGCTCCGGGCAAGTCGGGGCGGTTGAGGCGGCGAACGGTGCGCGACTCCGC
>NZ_JACHNY010000038.1 GCF_014199625.1 Sphingomonas abaci | reverse complement strand
CGCCGCGACCGGCGATGCGGGCATGGTGATGAGCATCAGAGCGGCGCTCCGGGCAAGTCGGGGCGGTTGAGGCGGCGAACGGTGCGCGACTCCGCGCCCGCCATGATCGGCTCGGCGGCCGATGCCATGGTGCGGAAGGAGACGTTTTCCATGCGTGCGTCGAAATCGGCGGTCGGGGTGACCTTGATCTCGCCGTCGACAACGAGGCGGTCGGCGCGCCGGCTGCCGCCATTGACCGTGCCGGGCAGGCGGGGAGCCCGCAGGCTGGGCATCGACGGGCTGTTCAGCGCACCGCCACCAGCATAGCCCGGCAAGCGGCCGGAGTTGATGGCGTGGAGCAAAGGCAGGTTCCGCTTCGTCGCCGCCGCATTCACGATGAACTCGTCGGTCGAGATGCGGATGGCCTTCCGACCGTCGCCGAGCAGCGCAAGGATGCTGTCCGACGTACCGGTGCCGGGCCCCTGAACGAGGCCGCCGAGCGAGCCGCCCTCGGCATAGCCGGGCGCGTCTCCGATCAGGCCACCGCCCGCGAAACCGAAGCCGCCGCCGATCGCGGCGACGACCGCCTTCTGGATCGCGAGGCGGGCGAGGTCCGACACGATGCTGCCGATCACATCGCCCGCGACGCCCTTCAAGTGCAGCAGGTTGGTGACGGCGCTGGCGGTCGCCCGCGAGCCGGCATCCTTCAGCGCGCCGAAGCCGCGCACTGCGGCATCTTCGACGCCGCGCCCCATGTCGTCGGTCGCGGCACGGAGGCGCTCGCGATACTGATCCAGCGGGCGGGCGTTGCCACGGTCGGCCTGCTGCTGCTCGGCCCGCTCGACAGCCGGCAGGCGGGCGAGGTCGGCGATCGCCCCCTGCACCTGCGCGGGGTCCTGCGAGGTGTCGCGCAGCCGCTCCAGCGCCTTGCGGCGGAGGGCCTGCTCGGTTTCGAGGATTTGCTGGGCGACAGCCTGCCGCTCGCGCTCCGTGGTCACCAGGCCTTCGTTCAGACGGAGCAGCACCAGCCGGCCCTGCAGGTCCGATTGCTCGGCCTCGTAGCGCTGATCGATTTGCCGCGTCGCGCGCTCCACGACGAGGTTCTGGAGCCGCTGGGTGCGGGTCGCCTCATTGAGCTGCGTCAGGTGGTCGGCCTGGGCCTTGCTGATCTTGCCCGCGCTCTGATCGTTGGCGATGCGCCGGTTGGCGGCGTCGGCCTCCGCTGCAATGTCCTCGGCGAGCAGGTTCTCGCGCTGCTGCTCGGTGGCCGCCGTCTTGCGGGTGGCGTCGATCAGCCGGCGACGGGCCTGCCGTTCCTCGTTGGTATAGGCGGTGTCGTCGGACAGCACCTTCTGCCGGGCCGTCTCCGCCTTGCTGGCCGTCTGCGCCGCGCTTGGGCCGGCCTTGCCGAAGGCGACATGAATGACCCGCTGCGCCGGCTCGTCAATGATCTGGCGGAGCGCGACGCCCTGCTTGCGGAACGCGTCGCGGAGGCTGGCAATGCTGATGCCGGGGCCATAGGCGACATCCACGGCCTGCCCGCGCTCATGGTCGCTGGTGCCGGGCTTGGCCACCGGGCCTTTATGGCGGCCCGCCAGGAAGTCGGCATAGAGCTGCCGCTGACGCTCGTTGCTGCGCGTGCCGTTGGTGACACGCCCGCCGATCGACGCGACGATCGA
>NZ_JACHNY010000037.1 GCF_014199625.1 Sphingomonas abaci | reverse complement strand
GCCTCATTGAGGCAACCCTATCCGGCACAGTTCATGAGACGGTATATACGTCTCGGATGAGTGGCGTTTGACTTCAGGGACGGCTGGAGCGAGGCGGTCTTACAGCCAAACGAGACACTGGGAGTGGCGGGCATGGGCAAGACGCTGGGCTACGCTCGTATCAGCACGAACGAGGGGCAGGATGTCGCTAGCCAGAAGGCCATGCTGGAGAAGCTGGGCGCGGTGGTGGTCTTCACCGACATCGGTAATGGATCGTCCCTCGACGGTCGCGACCAGCTTGAGGCGGCAATCCGGCTTCTCGACCCGGGTGATGAACTACTCGCGCTCCACCCCGACCGCCTTGCCCGCGATACCGCCGACCTTCTCACCATCGGCAAACGAGTCATCGAGAAGAAGGCGGTCCTGCGGATCAACGACCCCAACATCGTGCTGGATGGCACCGACATCATGGCTGAGGTCGTGCTGACTGTCTTCGGCATGGTGGGTATGATGGAGAAGCACTTCATCAAGGCAAGGCAACGGCGCGGTATTGAGGCCGCTAAGCTCAAGGGCATCTACAAGGGGCGTCCCGCGACGATCTCCCCTGACGATGTGCGCGAGCTTCGCCAGCAAGGGCTGGGGGCAACCGAAATTGCCAAGCGCCTCAAGATTGGCCGCGCAAGCGTCTACCGGGCGCTTGCCGCCTAACGGAGGATCACGATGTCAGAAGATCGAACAACACCTTATTGGGCTGAAGACCCTTATTGGGTCGAGGCGTTGGAGCGCTTCGTCCAAGCAAGGGAGGCTGGCACGCAGATCATTACGATTGACCTCAATGCCATAGAGGAGAGCCTGTTCAACGGAGATGGCCCTGCTTACCGCCTCATGGAGGCTATGGCGTCAGTTCAAGAGCATGAAGGCTACGATGGCTATCGCGGTGCTCCCCGACTGGTGCTCGCCTTGCTTCAACATCTCAAGGAATCACGACCCAACCGGTAGCCCCGCAGCGCCGCCGTCATGAGCAGGGCAGCGGCGCTGGAAGATGTCTGAGCCGTTCGCTCCATACTCATGGCCGCATCCATCGCACCGCAAAACGTAGGTCATCTGGTTATGGTCGTTCCCCGGCAGATCAGTCCTGCGCAAAACGACTTGCCCGTTGCGGTTACGATACCCCAGCTCCGTGGTTCCCTTCGACATCACCCTTCCTTCGCTCAGCCCTAAGAAGCTATTAGTCATCGCCTCGACCCCCAGATCGCCAAGAAACTAGGCGGCCCACCCACCGGGGTCGAGGTGATCGTTAGAAGCACCGTAGCCACTCAGCCGCTTCGTCAGCGGTCATGCTGACGACCGGCCCGGCCGACCCAGCCCGCAACATCGCAGCGATAAACTTCGGCGGCAGTTCCTCACCTCGACAGATCGGGCACATCGCGCCGCCGTCATCGTCCCCACACCGCTCATTGAAAGCGTCATCCATGGACAACCCACCTGACCCAAAAAACGGTAACGCCACCACTATAAGGGACATCATCGAACGCCTGCGAGGCCGCACTCAACCGGTCAGCGACGTAGTTCAAGGACCTCGTGCAACTGATGGTGATGCGGTGACTCTACCCGGCTCCCTAACCTCAAACGATGCGGGTCCTCTTCTGGCACCCGAACCGCAAACGCCGCTCGGACTCAGGGAAGCAGGCAGAAATTCGAGCGCTCTCACTGACCCAAACAGCCAGCCTTGCTGCGCTCCTCTTCTGGGCACCA
>NZ_JACHNY010000036.1 GCF_014199625.1 Sphingomonas abaci | reverse complement strand
GATCTGCTCGTCCGAAAACCTGCTCCGCTTCATCTGTCCTTCTCCTGTCGAGGCGGACTCTACCTCATCGCGGTCACATTCCAGGGGAGCACGTCGATACCTTTCGAGGACCAGCAAGAGGCTGGTGCTTTATACGCCATCCGACGACGTAAAAAGGACTGGACAAACAAGGACCACGTATCGAAGACCGCAGCATGTTCATTCGAGCTTACCTCCGCGCCTCCACCTCCGAACAGGATGCGTCACGCGCACGCGGAGCTCTGGATGCCTTCGCTGTGGAGCGAGGTTTAAGGATCGCCGCGCGCTACATTGAAAATGAGAGTGGGGCTAAGCTGCATCGGCCTGAGCTGTTCCGCCTGCTGGCCGACTGTGAGCCTGGTGACGTGCTGCTGGTGGAGCAGGTAGACCGGCTGTCTCGCCTCACCTCCACAGACTGGCAGCGACTGCGCGGCTTGATCGACGCGAAGGAGGTCCGCGTCGTTGCCCTTGACCTCCCAACATCGTGGAGTCTGACGGCGCCGGCTGATGAGTTCACTGCCCGCATGTTCGCGGCGGTCAACGCCATGATGCTAGATGTCCTCGCGGCGGTCGCACGCAAGGACTATGAGGATCGGCGTCGCCGCCAGGCCGAGGGAACCGCCAAGGCGAAGGCGGCCGGGCTTTATAAAGGCCGCCCCGCGAACAAAGCCCGCAACGCCGCAATCTCATCCCTGCTGAGCGACGGGCGCAGCTGGCGGGAAATCATGGAGGCGACCGGATGCAGCCGCACCTTGCTGGCAAAGATCGCTCGAGATCGCCGGCTGCTTAAAGCCGAGCCGGACGCCGGGATGGCTGATTGAGTAAGGACGGGCGCCCCCCCCCGGCTGAGCTGCCCCCTTCTGAGTGGTCCATCGACTATGACAGTCTGGACCAGGGAAGGGACGAAGAATGCCTGCGAAGAAGCACAAGCCGGAGGAGATCATCGGCAAGCTGCGTGAGGTGGAGATCGTGCTGGGCCAAGGCGGCACGACCGCCGAAGCGTGCCGGCGGATCGCGGTCAGCGAGCAGACCTACTATCGCTGGCGCAAGGAATATGGTGGCCTGAAGACGGACCAGGCGCGTCGGATGAAGGATCTGGAGAAGGAGAACGCCCGGCTGCGGCGTGCGATTTCGGATCTGACGCTGGACAAGCTCATCCTGCAGGAGGCGGCGAAGGGAAACTTCTGAGCCCCGCACGGCGCCGGCGCTGCATCGACCAGGTCCGGGAGGTGCTGGACGTGTCGGAGCGGCGGGTATGCCGCGTGCTTGGCCAGCACCGGTCAACGCAGCGCAAAGTGCCGTGCGGGGCAGATGATGAGCAGGCGCTCACCGACGACGTCGTCGCGCTGGCGAAGCAGTACGGGCGCTACGGCTACCGCCGGGTGACCGCGCTGCTGCACGCGGCGGGCTGGTCGGTGAACCACAAGCGGGTCGAGCGGATCTGGCGGCGTGAGGGGCTGAAAGTGCCGCAGCGCCAACCGAAACGCGGCCGGCTCTGGCTCAATGACGGCTCCTGCATCCGACTTCGACCAGAGTATCCGGGGCATGTCTGGGCCTATGATTTCGTCGAGGAGCGTACCCACGATGGGCGCAAGTTCCGCATCCTGACCATCATCGACGAGGCCAGTCGCGAGTGCCTGGCACTAGTCGTGGCACGTCAGCTGCGCCACGAAGACGTGCTGGCCGCGTTGGCCGACCTGTTCGTCGAACGCGGTCCGCCAGCGCACATCAGGTCGGACAACGTCCTATGTCGGGAAGCAGCGGCGGGTTTTGGCCAGCAGATATCCATGCGCCGACAATCATCGGCGCGGCATGCAATCTGAGCCAGATG
>NZ_JACHNY010000035.1 GCF_014199625.1 Sphingomonas abaci | reverse complement strand
AAGCTGCTACGGGATTTGCCTCGCGGTGTGCTTCAAAGGGGGCACAAGCTCTACTATCGCCACACCGTCCCGGCTGACGCTCAACGCCTGCTGAATCGGCTCGAAATCTGGCGCTCGCTGCGCACGGACAGCCTCGCCGTTGCCGTGCGTCGTTTGCCGAGCGTCGTGGCGCGGATCGAATTGGAAATTGAGCATGCCCGCGCGATGGCGGGCCTGCCGGTGGATTCAACGCTCATCCGACCGTTGAATGACGATCTATCCGTGCGGGTGGTTGAGATCGCTCCGTCGCCACCGACGAGCATCCAGCCTGACATCCCGCTCACCCTCGGCGAAGCGTATCGAAGCTACATCAATGACCCGACGCGGGCTTGGTCCGCCAACACGCGGGAGGCGTATGAAACGAGCCGTAAGCTCGCCATTGCAGTGATTGGCGAGGCGACTCCTTTGGCCTCCGTCTCACGCACGCACTGTCGTGAACTGCTGAACGTTCTGCGATTTCTTCCAGCTAACGCGGGCAAGCTGTTCCCGAAGCTATCGCCACACGAGGCGGCGGATCGAGCGCGGCTGCGCGGCGACATCAAGATCATTAGCGCAGCGAATGCCAACTCGCTGATGTCAAACATGAGCAGCTTCCTGAACTGGGCGGTCAACGAGGACCTGCTCGCTCGCAATCCAGCCCGAGGGCTGCGCTTGCCGGATCCGGTGAACAAACGAGACAAGCGCCTACCGTTCGAACGCGAGCAGTTGCACGCGATCTTCAACGCCCCGCTCTATCGCGGCTGCGTCGATGGGGAGCGTGGTTACAACAAGGTCGGGAAGCAGCGACCGCGGAACGCCCGGTTCTGGGTGCCGCTCATCGCGCTGTTCACCGGGGCTCGGCTCGGCGAAATCTGCCAGCTTGATGCAACCGATATCAGAACGGTCGATGGCGTCGATTGTATCGTGGTCAGCCGACGCTCACTGAATGGCACCACCGACAAGCATCTGAAAACTACCGCCAGCGACCGGCTGATCCCCGTCCATCCAACTCTCATTGACTGCGGGCTGCTCCACTTCGCCGAGGCGAAACGGAAAGGAGGCGAGAAGAAGCTGTTCGACGATATCGAGGTGGGCTCAACCGGCTCGCGCCCGGTCGCCTTCAGCAAGTGGTTCACCCAATTCCTGCGCGCCAGTGGGGCAGTGCGGAGCCGCACCTCATTTCATTCGTTCCGCCACAGCTTTCGTGACGAGCTACGCGCCGCTCGGATCGATCATGACATTGCTCTGCTGCTCGGCGGGTGGACGACAGGATCGTCTCGATCCGCCGTTCACGAAAACTATGGCAGCGGCTACCGAGTCGATGCACTGAATGACGCCGTGCGCAGGCTCTCGTTCGATCAAGTCGATGTGAGGCACTTAGTTCTTTGATGCAGTCTCATTGCGACATGCCCCAGTGCGCCTTTTTGTCGAACTTGTCGCGGTTTTGGACCAGCAGGATCGATGCGAATCCCGGCATTGCGGACTCGGCAAGCTCAAGCAATGGAGCAACATCGTCGAGATCAGCTTCAAATGCCGATTCATCAACGAGCGGGAACCGCGCGGCGAAAGCGGCGAACAGCAGGTGCTCGCAAGCTACACGCGCCAGCTTGCTGACATCGCCGATTGTCGCGATCCAGATCGGCTCCCACGGTCGAAACGTCTGAGCAAAGTTAGGCGCTTTTTTCCACTTGCCTTTTGGCGGATTGCCGCCGTGGCTCCCAAGCCTCGACTTGATCGCGGCACTCTCTCCCATGCGATAGTAGCTCGGGTTTGAAGTGCTGCGCAGCAGATAAAGACCGCAAGTCGCGTTCCTCGGGATGTCAGCAAGGCGAGTGCCGTAGTAACTCTGGATCATATTCCCTCGATACGCGCTGTCGCCCGACTAGCTTTGCTTCGAG
>NZ_JACHNY010000034.1 GCF_014199625.1 Sphingomonas abaci | reverse complement strand
GTAAGCGTCCGGTCTTCTCCACCTTGCTGACGAGGTGATGCGCAAGCCACAGGTGCGGCACTGTGGCAGACACCGGTGCGGCATCATGGCGACGCGAATTATGGAGATGGTTGGGCCTGAACCGCGCCGGCGGTTCAGCGAAGATGACAAGGCGCGGATCGTGTCGGAGGCGATGATGCCGGGCGCCAGCGTGCTGGAGGTGGCGCGGCGACACCGGGTGTGCACGTCGCTGGTGTATCGCTGGCGACGCACGCTGCTGCGCGACGGGGTGGCGAGCGAAGCATTGCCGTTGCCGGGGCCGGCATTCATTCCGGTCGAGGTGGCGGGCGCGCCCATGGTGCCGCATTCGGAGCCGCTCGGACCGGGTGTGGTGGAAGTGGTCGGCCCGGCCGGGCAACGCATCCGCCTGGCACCTCCCATCGACGCGCGGGTGCTCAAGACCGTGCTGGCGGGGTTTGCTTGATCGGGCCGCCGGGCGGTGTCCGGGTGTATCTGGCGGCCGGGGTCACGGACATGCGCAAGGGCTTCGACGGGCTGGCCGCGCTGGTACAGCAGCGGCTGCGCCAGGATCCGTTTGGCGGTGCGGTGTACGCCTTCCGGGGCAAGCGTGGCGATCTGGTCAAGCTGCTGTGGTGGGATGGTCAGGGTCTCGTGCTCCATGCCAAGCGTCTGGAGCGGGGCCGGTTCACCTGGCCGGCGACCGCGGACGGCGTCGCGGTGCTGACCCCGGCGCAGCTGTCGATGCTGCTCGAAGGGGTGGACTGGCGGCATCCGATCCGGTCCTCGCAGCCGACCTTGGCCTGGTAAAAAGTACGGTTTCCTGCGGCTTTCGCGTGTATCGGCACGGGGGTTCTGGTATAAGCGGGCGTGTCGCCCGATGCCGCCTCGCTGCCCGACGATATCGCCCTTCTGAAGGCCATGCTCATTGCTGCCGGCGCCGAGCTGGAGCAGTTGCGGATGCAGGTCGCGCGGCTGCGGCGCATGGCCTTCGGCCGTTCGTCGGAGAAGCTGACGCACCAGGCTGACCAGCTGGAACTCGGGCTGGAAGAGCGCGAGGCGGAAGCCGCCACTGCGGCGATGCCGGTGGTCACCCGGACACGGGAGACCGCCAGGCCGTATCGACAGCCGCTGCCCGACCATCTGCCCCGCACCGAGGTCGTGCATGAGGCACCGTGCGTCTGCCCCGACTGCGGTGGTGCCATGCGGCGCATGGGCGAGGACGTTACGGAACAGCTCGACTATGTGCCCGCCTCGTTCCGGGTCGTGCGCCACGTCCGGCCGCGGCTCAGCTGCCGGTCATGCGAGCGCATAGTGCAGGCGCCGTTGCCGTCCATGCCCATCGAGCGCGGTCGACCCGGTGCGGGGCTGCTCGCCCATGTGCTGGTGTCCAAATACGCCGACCATCTGCCGCTCTACCGCCAGTCGGGCATCTATGCTCGCCAGGGCGTCGACCTTGCCCGCTCCACCCTGGCCGACTGGGTCGGGCGCTCGGCCGCGCTCCTCGACCCCTTGGTCGACGCGCTCGAGCGCCACGTCATGGGCGGCGCGACCCTCCATGCCGACGACACGCCGGTGCCGGTACTGGCCCCTGGTGCCGGTCGCACCAGGACGGGCAGGCTGTGGACCTATGTACGCGACGAGCGCGGGGCTGGCGGCGAGGCTCCGCCCGCCGTGCTGTTCCACTACGCGCCCGACCGCAAGGGCGAACGACCCGCCGGACATCTTGCCCGGTTCCGGGGCGATCTGCACGCCGATGGCTATGCCGGGTTCGACCGCCTCTATGGCGACCGCATCCGTGAGGTGGCCTGCTGGGCGCATGTCAGGCGCAAGTTCTTCGACGTCCATGCCGCAACCGGCTCCGCCACGGCCCGCGAGGCACTGGACCATATCGCCGGCCTCTATGCCGTCGAACGGGATGTGCGTGGCCGGCTCCCTGACGAGCGACGGCACGCGCGCCAGGCCAGGGCCGGACCGCTGCTCGATGCCTTCCGCCAGTGGCTCGACGCGACCGGACCAAAGCTGTCCCGGCGCTCCGACCTTGCGGTCGCCATCCGCTATGCGCTCGCCCGCTGGCAGGCGTTGACCCGCTATGCCGACGATGGTCGCCTGGAGATCGACAACAATGCCGCCGAGCGCTCGCTGCGCGGTATCGCCGTCGGGCGCAAAAACTGGCTATTCGCGGGCTCCGACCAGGGCGGGCACCGCGCCGCCAGCATCTACAGCCTAGTGGAAACCGCCAGGCTCAACGGCGTCGACCCCGAGGCCTGGCTGGCCGACACCATCAGACGCATCGCAGACCATCCGGCCCGCCGGGTCGCTGAACTGCTGCCGTGGAACTACCGGCCCGTTTGAGGTGACGCCGTCACCGGACGCTTAC
>NZ_JACHNY010000033.1 GCF_014199625.1 Sphingomonas abaci | reverse complement strand
TGTTGATTTTCACTGAGAGTTGACCCGGCGTTTTCATCGAGAAGTGACCCGGGTCGTGGGGGTAATGTCAGGCCCGCGGGTTTGCGGGTCAAGTCGCGGCCTTCTCCTTTTTGGGCTTACCGGCCTCTGACCTGACGCGGAAACGGAAGCTATCGTTGCCGGTCTCGACGATGTGGCAATGGTGGGTGAGGCGGTCGAGAAGCGCGGTGGTCATCTTGGCGTCGCCGAAAACCCCGGCCCACTCGCTGAAGCTGAGGTTCGTGGTGATGATGACGCTGGTCTGCTCGTAGAGCTTGCTGAGCAGGTGGAACAGCATGGCGCCGCCCGAGGGACTGAACGGCAGGTAGCCCAACTCGTCGAGGACGACGAGGTCGAGACGGAGCAGGCGCTCCGCAAGCTGCCCGGCCTTGTTCATGGCCTTCTCCTGCTCGAGCGCATTGACCAGGTCGACGGTGGCGAAGAAGCGAGCTTTTCTGCGGTGGTGCTCGATGGCCTGCACGGCGAGCGCGGTGGCGATATGCGTCTTGCCGGTGCCGGGGCCGCCAATCAGGACGACGTTGTCGGCACCGTCGATGAAATCGCCTTGATGAAGCTGACGGACCATAGCCTCGTCGACCTCGGCGGTGGTGAAGTCGAAGCCGGTCAGATCCTTGTACGCCGGCAGCTTCGCTGCCTTGATCTGATAGGCGATGGATCTGACCTCGCGTTCCGCCATCTCGGCTTTCAGCAGCTGGGACAGGATCGGCACGGCCGCATCGAAGGCCGGTGCGCCCTGTTCGATGAGGTCGCCGACGGCCTGTGCCATGCCGTGCATCCGCAGGTCGCGCAGCATGACGACGACCGCGGCGCTGGCGGGGTCATGACGCATGGCGCACCTCCTTCATCAGCGTGTCGTAGCGACCGACATCGGCCTGGGGTTCACGGCGCAGGACGAGCGCCTGGGGCGCATCGATGGGCATGACGCTGGCGGTCTTTCCATCGACTAGCCGGTGCAGGATGTTGAGGATGTGGGTTTTGGTGGCGACCCCGGCCTCGAGCGCTAGTTCGACCGCGCATAGCACCGCCTGTTCATCGTGCTGGAGCACCAGCGCCAGGATATCCACCATTTCCCGGTCACCGCCCGCACGCCTGAGCAGCTGTTGGCGCAATTGCCGAAAGGCGTCGGGCAACTCGATGAAGGGCGCACCATTGCGCATGGCACCCGGCTTGCGCTGGACCACTGCCAGATAGTGCCGCCAGTCGTAGATGGTCCGCCCCGGCGAGCGGTGCGTCCGGTCGATAACCCGGGTGTGTTCGCACACCTTCTGCCCCTCGGCGACCACGACGATGCGGTCGGGATAGATCCGCAGGCTCACCGGCCGGTTCGCGAAGGAAGCAGGGACGCTGTAGCGGTTGCGGTCGAAATGGACGAGACAGGTTGGCGACACCCGTTTGGTATGCTCGACGAAGCCGTCGAACGGGCGCCCAGGTTTCATCAGGTCCGGCACTTCTTGCGCCCATATATCGGCGACGGTGCCGGGAAGGTTGCCGTGCGGGATCTGCGCCCACTCGGCGATGCACTGCTCCTCGAGCCATGCATTGAGGGCGTCGAGATGAGGAAATGCGGGCAGCCGCTGCCACAGGCGGCGACGCGCATCCTGGACGTTCTTCTCGACCTGTCCCTTCTCCCAGCCGGACGCCGGATTGCAGAACTCCGGCTCGAACAGATAGTGGCTCGCCATCGCTGCGAAGCGCGCGTTGACCTGTCGCGCCTTACCCGTGCCGATACGGTCGACCGCCGTCTTCATGTTGTCGTAGATCCCGCGCCGCGGCACCCCGCCCAGCACCCGGAAGGCATGCTGGTGCGCATCGAACAGCATCTCGTGCGTCTGGAGCGGATACGCCCGCACGATGAACGCCCGGCTGTGCGACAGCTTGGTGTGCGCTGCCTGCAGCTTCACCCGTTCGCCGCCCAGGATGGCCCAGTCCTCGCTCCAGTCGAATTGAAAGGCTTCGCCGGCCATGAATACCAGCGGCACGAACGTGCCCCGGCCCGTCGTCTGCTCCTGGACCTGACGGTCCGCCTTCCACGCCCGGATGAAGGCCGCTACCCGACTGTAGGACCCGTCATAGCCCAGCACGACCAGGTCGGCATGGATCTGCTTGCCCGTGCGTCGTTGCTTGCGCGACCTGCTTGCTTCCGTCTTCAACCATCCCGACAGCTGGTCGGCAAACGGATCCAACTTGCTCGGCCGGTCGACCATCTCGAACTTCGGCTCCACCGCGTCCGACCGCAGGTATTTGCGGATCGTATTGCGCGACAGCCCCGTACGTCGGGTTATCTCCCGGATCGACATTCCGTCCCGGAATGCCCAGCGCCGGATGACGCTCAGTAACGCCATGTCTATCACTCCTTGACCCCCCGACAGCACGCCGGGGTGAGGTTGAGACACGGGTCACTTCTCGGTGGAAATTTATGCCTTCGCCGGGTCAGCTCTCAGTGGAAATCAACA
>NZ_JACHNY010000032.1 GCF_014199625.1 Sphingomonas abaci | reverse complement strand
GGGAGCACCTCAAGGTTTGTGACACGGACAGCGGTAAGCTGAACAGGTAGCGAACAGGGCGGCTCAGGCCACCTTGGCTCCGGGTCCGCCGGCGATGTTGAGTGCGCGGTAGCCGTCTTGATCGAGCTCGGCAGCGGCGTTTTGCCAGAGGTAATCGCCGGTCAGGCTGATGTGTCGCCAGCCTAGCGGGGCTACATGGGCGAGCAGCTCGTCGGGCGCGGGCTCGCCGCTGGCGCGCAGATGCTCGACGGCGCGGCCCATGTAAAGCGTGTTCCAGTACACGATCGCGGCGGTGACCAGCGTCAGCCCGGACGCTTTCAGCGCCTGGTTCTCGAACTGCGGATCGCGCAGGCGGCCCTGTTTGTGGACGAACACGGCTTGGGCGAGCGTGTGACGCGCCTCGCCCTTGTTGAGCCCAGCCTGACACTGCTGGCGGAGCGCCCTGGATTCTAGCCAGTCGAGCGTGAACAGGGTGCGCTCGATCCGGCCCAGCTCCTGGAGCGCGAAGTCGAGCCGGTTCTGGCGACGGTACGCGGCCAGCTTCTTCAGCATGACCGACGGTAGCACCACGCCGGCCTTCACGGACGCGGCGAGCCGGACGATCTCGTCCCAGCTTTCGCGGATGGCAGCGATGTTGAACGGGCGCCCGATCAGCTTCGCGAGCGCCTCGGGGCGGGCCGTGCCCGGGAACAGGCCGAGCCGGCGATCGGCTAGATCGCGCAGGCGGGGCACGAACCGGAAGCCGAGTAGGTGCGCGAGCGCGAACACGTGGTCGGACGCGCCGCCCGTATCGGCATAGTGGGTCGCGGGTTCGATGCCGCAGCCGTGCGCGACCAGCCCGTCCAGCACATAGGGCGCCTCCGCCGCGGTCGCCGAGATCAGCCGGACATGGTAGGGCGCGTAGGTATCGGCGACATGGGCGTAGATCTTCTGCCCCGGCTCCCGGTCGTAGCGCGCGTTGGTGCTGCCGGCCGCGCCCCGCCTGCCCGAGCGGAAGAACTGCCCGTCCGAGCTCGACGCGGTGCCGTCGCCCCACACGCGCGTGAGCGGCAGCGCGGCTTGCGCGTCCACCAGATGGCGCAGCCCTGCCGCGTAATTCTCTTCCGATACGTACCAGCCATGCGTCCAGGCGAGCTGGGCGTAGGTGACGCCCTGGCTGGCGTTGGCCATGCGCTCGATGCCGAGGTTCGTCGCGTCTGCCAGGATCGCGGCGAGCACGGCCTGCGGGTTGGAGTGGGCGCGGCCCGAGCGCAGTTCCGGAAATGCGCACAGGAACCCGGTGCGGGCTTCCACCTCGGCGAGCAGCTCGGTGATGCGCACGCGGGGCATGAGCCGGTCGACGGCCGCGTCCAGCCTGTCGGCCGCAGCGGGCGTTACGGCCGCGAGCGGGCTGACCCTGAGGTTACCGCCCCGCAGCTCCACGCCGTCGAGCGTGCCGCGCTTCAGCGAGCCTGCGAACCGGCGCAACCGCCAGTCGAGCAGCCTGGCGCGCCCCTCCAAGTAGCGGCCGACGTCGGTGTCGAACGGCAGCGTGAGCGCGATCTCGGCCGCTTTGCCGGGCGGGAGCATATAGCTGTCGAAGCGCAGGTGTTCGCGCGTACCCTCCACCCACAGGTCGCCCGATTGGAGCCGCTCGCGCACGGTCGCGACCGTGGCGGTTTCGTAGCGACGGCGGTCGATGACGCCGCCCTCGGTGATCGCCGCCTTCCATTTTCTGGAAAACGGCATGGGCGCATCGGCCGGTACGTCTCGCCGCCCGGTCGCGTTCAGCGCGCGCACGACCTTGATCGCGCCGAGCACGCCGTCGCGCGAGCCTGCCGCCTTGAACCGGAACGCGTCAAAAAACGCGGGCGCGTAGCGCCGCATCGTCATGTAGCGCCCCGCCGCGCGGATCAGCGGCTCGTCGCGAGTCAGGTCGGCGATCGCGGTCGCCTCGCTCTCGGCGTCCAGAAGCCTCGTCCAGCCCACCCCGTCGTCGAGCGCCGCCCAGACGTCCAACCCGTCCTCGCGCGCGACCCGGAGTGCGCCGACCGTGGCGCCCAGCAGCCGCATGAGCCGGTTCACGTCGCGTGTGGTCGCCTCGATGCCGCGCTTCTGCGCGGCCCTGGCCCTGGCGAACAGGAGGCCGGTCTGCTTGCCGAACATCTCGATCGCGGCGTCCGCGAGCCGCGCTTCCAGGTCGATGACGGCTGCGGCGAGTGTCGCGCGCCTTCTGCGGAGCGAGTAGTCGGACAGGAGGAACGCGGGCGCGACGTGGCCTTCGCGCACGAGCTGCTCGAAGCGGTGCTCGTGGATGCGGCCGGCCATGCCCGGGTCGAGCCCGAGCCGGCGCACGTGCGCGAGCCGGGCGAGAATGCCGGCGAGATTGCGCGCGGTCGGGCTGTCCGACGTGTCGCGCAGCCACGCGAGCGGCGTCGTGCTGCGATCCTGGTCCACGATCAGCAACGCATCCAGCCCCGTCACCTGCTCCGGAGCAAGCGCATCGACCAGCGTGTCGGCCGCGAGGCGGCGCGCCATGGCGCGCCCCGCCACCCCGATCCGCTCGATACGGGCGGGCGCGGGCAGAACGATCCGGGCAGCACGCAAATGGCCCAGCACTGCCGCGGCGATCGGCTTGCCCCGTTCGGTCGCTTCCGCCGCGCGGGTGGCTGCGCCGAGCGCGCCGGGGACGTCGGCCGCCTCGAACGCGCGCAGGCGCAAACGCTCCATCGCCTCCCAGGCGTGTTCGAGCCGGGTCTGGGCGCGATGCGCGTAGCCCTCGAACGCTGTGGGCGCGATGTCGAGTTGCGCGGCCAGGTGCCGGATCAGAAAATCGGGGACGACATCGTCGTGGCGTATGCCGAAGCCGGGATGACGCAGCAGGGCGAGGTGCAGCGCGAAGCCGAGCCGGTTGGCGTCGCCGCGCTTCGCTTCGATCAGTGGCCGGTCCTCATCGGCAACCGTGTAATGCTTGGCGAGCGAGGCATGGTCGAGGGGCACGCCGAACAACGCGCGGCGTTCGTCGCCCGTTAACAGATCGCGTCTGGCCATCGATCACCCCCTGTCCGGGAGCGTATAGTTTATGGCCGACACGTGCGAGGTGTCGCGTAACTCTCAAGTTTCGCGACAGCGGCCCTGACCGGTCACGCCACGAGGGCGGACGCTGTCGCAAATGTCTGTTGCTAATCAGCCGTGTTCCAATGCACATCTGCGACATGCTCCTCGGCTATGCGCGCGTATCTACCGACGATCAGGATCTCACGCTTCAAAAGACGGCACTGAAGGCGGCCGGATGCCGGCGGACATTCGAGGAGAAGGTGTCCGGCGCCAAGCGCGCCCGACCGGAACTCGACCGGATGCTGGAGCAGCTGCGCGACGACGACGTGGTTGTGGTCACCCGGCTCGATCGCCTAGCGCGTTCGACGCGCGACCTGCTCGACATCGCCGAGAAGCTGAACGAGGCGGGAGCGGGGCTGCGCTCGCTCGCCGAGCCCTGGGCCGACACGACCACGCCTGCGGGACGCATGGTGCTCACCGTGTTCGCCGGCATCGCGGAGTTCGAGCGCGAGCTGATCCACCAGCGTACCAGTTCCGGCCGCGCGGCAGCCATGGCGCGCGGCGTGAAGTTCGGGCGTAAGCCCAAGCTCACTCCGGACCAGATCGCGCTCGGACAGCGTCTCGTCGGCGAAGGCACATCGGTGCGCGAAGCGGCGAAGCTGCTGAAGTGTCATCATGCCACGCTCTATCGGGCGCTCAACCATCCGGCGCAGATGCCCGTACATCGCTCGACACGTTGATTGAGGAGTAGGATTTCGCCATGATCTTCGCGCTTCTACTAGCGGCAAGTTCGCCGAATTCCGCGCTGGAGGCGGAGCGGGCCTACTCGGAAGCTGTACTTGCCAGTGGCCGTCAGGCAGCGGCACGCAGTTTCGGTCCACAAAGCGACCCCTGGCCAATACAACATGCGCCCGAAACCGCGCGCTCTCCATCTGTGGCCAGCATGTTGCAAGCAGCCGAGAGTAGCCGAAGGTGGTGGCTCACAATGATGAGTGTCGAGAGCCATGCCGAGCGCAGACCCGAACTTGTCTTTCCGTCCTGTGATCCGAGCGGGTCGGCAGTTGTTATCGGCGGGCTGTACGATGGCGGAAATCGAGTTGGATCATATAAGACGCTTTGGCGGAACAGTGCTGAGGGGTGGCGCTGGGAAATCGACGACTATCGTCGGGATGGATCGAAGGCATTAGCGGCAGAAAGTTTACAAGCGATCGAACCTGAGTGCTCGGCAAAACTCACCAATGAACAGCTCCAAATCCAAGCCGTTAGCGATGCGAAAGAGATCGCGTCTGTTTTGCGACAGGAGCAGGCCGGCAAACAGGTCGACTGGTTGGCTGTTCCAAGACGAAGCGTGGCCGAAGACGTTATCTTTGTCGGCAACGATGGCCGACGCATCCGCAGGCTCCCCGCCAAGCTGCCCATTCGGCGCATAGCGGGTGCGTTATCGTCCGGAAGCAGTTACGATGAAACGCTACGGTGGAGTAGCCGCGTCCTGGACGGGTCTGCACAAGCCCATAGCTTTCAGATCACCCAGTGGCGCGGTCCCAAGAATGGATGGCAGATCGTCTACTACGAGCTCCGCGGGTGAAACATCACGAGAGGTGATCCGGTAACTTCCAACTCGTCCAACCTCACAAACCCACGAAACTTAATATACTTTGCGGCAACGCTCAGGCTTTTGTTGACCATTTGTTCCGACTGCCGCTGTCCATATGACAAACCTTGAGGTGCCCCC
>NZ_JACHNY010000031.1 GCF_014199625.1 Sphingomonas abaci | reverse complement strand
GACTTGACCCGCAAACCCGCGGGCCTGACATTACCCCCACGACCCGGGTCACTTCTCGATGAAAACGCCGGGTCAACTCTCAGTGAAAATCAACATCCGGTGACCTCCGCGACGTTGTCGTGACCGAAGTGCTCCAGGATGCCGTCGAGGACGGCCGCGATCGGAGGAAGCGCGCAGAGCTGCTCGATGAGCGCGTCGCGTGTGGCCTCGGCTTCCGGGTTGGTGACGGGCGTGCCGCGTTCGTCGAACATCGGGCGCGAGCGGACCTCGCCGGTGTCGTCGCGATAAGGCACCATCTGCTGGACCGGGAAAGCGCGCTGCAGATAGTCGATGACCGCTTCGCGCGGGGACAGGTCCAGGTCGAGTTCGGCGCGTTCGTCCGGCGAGAGTTCGCCCAAGCGCCGATCGAGGATGGCCTCCGCGGTGCTGACCAGCTGCAGGACGACAGACTGGCCCGCCTCGAGGTGCTGCCGGACTGCGGCGATGACGGTCGGGAGCTTGCACGAGAGCAGGACGGCGCCGAAGAAGCGCTGCTTGCAGCTTTCGAAGCGGGAGCGTGCGGCCGCCTTCGCGCCGGAGTTCAGCGTATCGCCTCCGGCATCGACGACACCCGTCAGTTCGAGCGCCTGCTCCATGTTGCGGTGGATGATGCTCCACGCGTCCGCATAGGTGTCGTAGACCTCGATCTGGTCGGCCGTCAGCTCGTGGCGCAGGATCTCGTACTCGACCCCGGCGAAGCTGAGCGCCCTCGCCGTATAGAGACCCGTGGCTTTCAAGTCGCGGGCAACCAGCTCCATCGCGGCGATGCCGCCCTGGCGGATCTCGGTGATGAAGGCCTCGCGGTTGGCGAAGGACGTTTCCGGCCCCCAGAGGCCGAGCCGCACCGCATAGGCGAGGTTGTTGACCTCGGAAGCGCCGGTCGCGGAAGCGTAGAGCACCCGGGCACCGGGGAGACGGTTCTGGAGTAGCACGCCGGCGATCCCCTGCTGGGACCCCTTCTTGGCGATCATGCTCCCCTCCCCGCCTGCAACGCCGCCCATCTCATGGGCCTCGTCCCACGCGATGACGCCCTCGAAATCCTCGCCGGCCCAGGTGATGATCTGTTCCAACCGGCTCGCGTCGCCCCGTGTAGACCGCAGGGTCGGATAGGTGACGAACAGCACGCCTTCGGACATGCTGATCGGCTCGTCGATCTTCCAGCGGGAGAGCGGCTGCACGTCCGCGGCCATGCCGCCAAGGGCCGTCCAGTCTCGGATGGCGTCTGCGTGCAGGGCCTCGTTCTTCGACACCCAGATTGCGCGGCGCCGGCCCGCCAACCAGTTGTCGAGGATGACGGCCGCGACTTGGCGCCCTTTACCGGCGCCCGTGCCGTCCCCCAAGAAGAAGCCCTTGCGATAGCGGCTGCCGTTCTCGTCGATGACGAGGCCGACCCCTTCCTTGTCGGGGCGGAACCGGCCGGGGATGAACTGCGTCCAGGCATGGCCGGCATAGACGACGGTTTCGAGCTGCGAGGACGAGAGGAGCCGTTCGGACACGGTGCGTTCCGGGAGCGCCGGCACATGGGTGGGGATCGGGGCCGGGATGGATCCCATCGCGACCGACTCGACCAGCGCGGTGGGATGTTCGCCGGCGGTGTCGAAGACGATGCGGCTTGGCCGATACGGGAGATAGACCCCGGTCTGTTCGGCGAGCGGCGCGGGCGTGTCGAGGACCTGGTAGGTCACCGGCGCGACCTCGTTGCGCGTGGGCGCGCGGAACACGCGCGGGGCCGTGGCGGGCTTGGAGCGGACGCTGCGGAACAGCGACACGCTGCCGCCACGGGTGGCGGGCTTTTCCGCCTCGGCCGAGAGCGGCAGGCGCTCGGGCACCCGGAGCTCGCTGAGCAGCTCGCGGACGTTCGCACGCTGGATGGTGACGCCGTTCCCCTGCCCCACGCACTTGTCGAGCACGTACAAGCGCACCGCTACGCTGGTCCCATGCTTGCCGTAGGCGTCGGTCAGCCGAATCGACGTGCGGACAGCGACCTGCTCCAGCGTCGACGTCCAGGTCTCTCCCATCCGAGCGGAGTGCGTGAACCAGTCGGGCATGACGGCGACGATGCGCCCGTTCGGCCGCACACGCCGGATCGCGGCCTGCAGGTGGCGGACAGCAGCGAGCGAGTCCCCTCCCCGGCCGAAGGACCGCGAGAAGGGCGGGTTCATGATGATGAGGCCGGGACGGGGCAACGCGGCCATGGTGGTCGCGACCATGGCGCCGTCGTGGCCCGAGACCTGTGTGTCGGGGAAAGCGGCTTCCAGCCTGGCACGGCGCGTCGGGTCGATCTCATTGAGCTGCAGCGCCGCGACTGCCGGCAGCTGCGCCACGAGGAGGCCGTTACCCGCGCTCGGCTCGAGGACAATGTCCTGTGGCGTTGGCGCCGCGAGGTGGAGGGCGACCGCAGCGAGGTCGAGCGGGGTCGAGAACTGCTGCCACTCGATCTGCTCCTCGCTCCGAACGGTCTGGGTCGGGAGCCGGTGGAGGACCGCCGCGGCCGCCTCGATGTCTGCCACTACAATGTGCGGTCGCAATGCACTGCGTTTCCGCATTACAAGTGCAATGGCATGCTCCAGTACCTCGAAGCTCTCGCGCTGGGTCCAGCGCCCTTCGGCGTCGGTCCCTCCGTATGCGCCAATCATGGCGTCGTTCAGCATCGCCCTGGTGATCTTCACGTCCGCGAGGATCGCGGGTTCCAGGGCCTTGGCAGCTGCGGTGCAGGCGCCCGCGCGGAAGAGCGCGTCGTCGAACAGGTCGGTCATGGAGGGTCTCCGGATTGGTGGCTGCCCTTCGCAGCTCACCACTCCAGCCCCCCTCCCCTCTATGCTCCTGGCTTGACCTCGGCCCAGTCACCGTACCGGCGTGGCGGAGGCATGCGCCGGAGATCGAGCCCGCGTGGCCGATAGGCAGCCCACGCCTTGCGCCGCGCGCGCCGCCCCTCGGGATCGTTGTCCTCGGCAAAGATGAGCGTCGTGACGCTGTCGGGTATGTGGACCCGGTCGAGCCGCGCAGCGCCCAGGGTCGCCCAGCACGGAATGTCATTGATCTGGGTGAACATGGCGGCGGTCTCGAATCCCTCGGCCAGCGCAAGGGTGTCAGTCACACGGCGCCCTTGCCAGCTCGCGGCCGCGGGTGTCCCGAGCATGACCTTGTCGATGTACCCGCCATCCTTCAGGTCGAGGAAGACGCGCTGGATAGCCTTGAGGGTTCGTCCCTCGCGTGCCGCGACCAGCAGCGCGGGAAGGAAGCGTGTCGTCGGTTTTGGTCCCCAAGGGCAGCGGGGATGAAAGCGCAGGTCCTCGAATGGCTGGCTGATGCCGCGGTGGAGGAGATAGGCCTCTGCCGGCGAAGCCTGGACGGGCAAACCCTCGTTCCAGAGACGCTCGACATTGGCGGTGCCGACCCGGCGGGTCGGAGCAGGGGGGTCGTAGTGCCGGCCGGGTCGAAGTCGCGCGATCTCGCGGAGCACGTCCTCGGGATCGCAGCCGGCGAAGCAGTGAACGAGAATGCCGTCGTGGCCCTGCCTGATGGAGAGGCTCGGCGTGCCGTCCTGATGGGCCGGACAGCGGCACATTGCGTTGTAGCCCCGCCAGGTCCCGCCAAGAGCTCCGACGATATCGACAACCTGCTGGGTGGGTTTGAGGGCGATTATAGCCATGGTGCATCCTTTCTCACGATGCACCCGCCCCCTTTTCTCTAGTCTCTGGCCGTATCTGCAGCGTCCAGCAGCCGCACCAGCGCGTCCGAGTAGGATAGCGCCTCGCGATCGCAGAAGTCGTTGAATCGCTCGAATGTCGACGGCGTGATCCGCATCGTGAGCGGCCGGCTCTTGGTTTCCCGCGCGCGGCGACGCCGCGGCGGAGACGCACCCTGATAGTCGTCCGGGAGCGCCAGGGGCGCACCGGGAGGAGAGGAGGGGACCGCCTTGATGTCCGACAGGTCGAGAGCGCCGGTAGGCGGCTGCGGTGTCGGCTTGCCGAACTTCTTCGGTGCTGGTGCTTCGCTCATCCGTCGGCTTCTCCCTTGATGATCGCTACGATTTCGCGGAGCAGGCCCTGGACGCTCATTCGCGCCCGCTCTGTTCGCGCGAGATTGTGGGTCGCAAGCTCTTCCAGCGTCATGCGGTAGAGGAACATCGCACGGTATGCGTCGCCAAGCAGCAGTTCGGACGAGAAGACTCCGACAGCATCGCGGGTCTGGTCCATGATTTCGCGTTCAGCTCGCGAGGTGATCGCGGCGGTTCTTTGGGTGAACAGGACACGGTGGGGGAGGGGCTTCTTGCGTGCGCTCTCGATGAAGTCGATCTGTTCCAGAAACTCGATCGAACGCTCCAGGTCGGTTGCCGAAGCCCGCTGGGGGATGATCAGGACGTCCGCCTGAAGCGTGGCGTACATGACCATCTCGTTCATGGCGCCTTTGACGTCGACGATAACAAACGGGTGCTCGCGTGATGCCTCGTGGACAGCCTTCTCCAGGTCGCGCTGACCCATCTTGTGCCCGTCTTCGACCGTGATCCGGTCCTTGGCTTCCCAGTCCTGATACCAGCGGAAGAGCGAGTTCTGCTTGTCGGTATCGATGATGTGAACAGTCTGGCCTGCCGAGCGGATCTCGGAGGCGAGTGCGAGGGCGCTGGTCGACTTCCCGACGCCGCCTTTGATGGATCCTACCAAGATCACCGGCATGATGGTTCCCCTGTAATGCTAAACCGCAGCACAATGCAATGCGCGTTGCATGTGCAATCGCATTGTATGGCGAAAGCGCTAGCTGCGGGCAATCGCATTCTGCAAGCGACTGCCACTGCAATGCGCCCTGCAATGCGCCCTGCAATGCGCTTTGTACTGCGAGTGTGTAAAATTATTCCACTCCCCAGCCGTTCGATGATGTGCTCTTTTCGCGCCTATGAAGAGGGGTGGGATCAGTTGGGTGCAAAGCCTTGTCGGGAGCGTGGCGATCGTCGCCGCGGCCTCCGCGGCGACCGCGCAGCAAGTCGAGCTGGTGCCGTTCCGCACCGCGGACGACGGGGTCGTGATCGAGGTCGGCAAGCCCACGCCCAAGCCAGCGCCTGAACCTACCGCGATGGAAGCGGGGGTCTCGACCGATAGCCTGTTGCAGGACTTCGCCGGTCTTGCCCCGGCACCGACCATGATGCCGGCCGTTTTGCCGGAGCAGATCCAGCGTTCCTCGATCCCGGTGCCGTTGTGGATGCAGACCGGCAAGGTCAGCTTGAACGGGCTGGTCGCCGCGTCCGTCGCCGTGCCGCACCTTTAGGGGGCACCTCAAGGTTTGTCATATGGACAGCGGCAGTCGGAACAAATGGTCAACAAAAGCCTGAGCGTTGCCGCAAAGTATATTAAGTTTCGTG
>NZ_JACHNY010000030.1 GCF_014199625.1 Sphingomonas abaci | reverse complement strand
TCGCCGGCGGACCCGGAGCCAAGGTGGCCTGAGCCGCCCTGTTCGCTACCTGTTCAGCTTACCGCTGTCCGTGTCACAAACCTTGAGGTGCTCCCGACCAGAGCAGCGACTGGCGGGCGACCCCGGAGGCGCTGCGCCGCGCGGTGGACGCCTACAACGGGGCGAACCAGCATACGAAGGATCTGTATATCGAGCGGATCCAGCGAGAACCGCAGATGGCCCGCGCCGTGGACCAGCAGCTGCGCGACCGCGAGCTGGTCCTGCAACGCGATCAGGGCTTGAGCCGGTAAACCCTACCGCAGCCGACCAACATGGACATGCTTGCAACAATCTCTTGTAAGGCACTATTCGACGGGAAATCTAACGGGGGTAATAAATGATAAAATTGAAAAACCTTGCTTTGGCAGGAAGTATGACGTTGGCTGTCCTGCTTGCAGGATGTGGTGGCGATGAATCCGGCAGCGTAACCGTACCAGTGGTTACCACGCCGACACCGACGCCTACGCCTACGCCGACACCAGCCCCGACTCCGACCAATACGGCTCCCGTCGCCAATCCCGGCCCGAACCAGAACGTATTGACCAAGACGTCTGTAACCTTGGACGCCAGTGCTAGCGTCGATGCGAACGGGGACACGCTGACGTACAAATGGGCGTTCAAGTCACGGCCTTCGGGCAGTGCTGCGACCCTTTCGTCTGCAACGGACGCAAAGCCGACGTTCATGGCAGATGTTGCTGGTACCTATGTCGTGACCTTGATTGTTAACGACGGCAAGGTTGATAGTGCGCCTGTCGATGTCACGATTACGGCTACGGTTGCGAACGCGGCTCCCGTAGCAAATGCTGGCCCAGATCAGAATGTCAAAAACGGTGCTCTGGTAACCCTTGATGGTAGCGGAAGCAGCGATGCCAACGGTGATGCGCTCACCTATCAGTGGACGATGGATGCCCGTCCATCAGGGAGCACAGCAACATTGTCGTCCGCTACCGCTGCGAAGCCGACATTCGTTCCAGATGTTGCCGGAAATTATATCTTGTCGCTCATCGTTAGTGATGGCTCGCTAAAGAGCGTGGCAGATAGCGTGACGATTACGTCAAGCAGGGCTAACGCTGCGCCTGTTGCTAATGCCGGTAAGGATCAGAATGTCCCCACACGCTCGACTGTCACACTAGACGGGCGGGGCAGCAGCGATGCCGATGGCGATACGCTGAAATATGACTGGAATCTGACCTCCAAGCCCGCTGGCAGCACCGCGTCGTTGTCGACGAATACGCAATCGGTTACCAACTTTACCGCTGATGTAGCCGGAACCTATGTTGCTACGTTGGTTGTCAACGACGGGACTGTAAACAGCGCGCCTACCACCGTAGCAATTACGGCTGTGGCTCCCTCTTTGATGCTGTACAGAATCGATGAGTTCACGGGCCAGCAAGAGCTTCTAAAGCTGCCTTACACAACGTCTGCATCGCTTTCGAAGTCGCAAAGCTGTGTGGGTAACGGCTGTCCCACAACGGTGACTATCGATAAATTCAGATTTTCTGCCACTGGCGGCAGCTTTACCATCCAGAATGTTACGGCGGTTAATCTCACCACCGGCTCTAATGTCGCAGCCTCTTTTGAAGGCTTGAATAATGGTACGGTTGTATCAAACGGACAAGCTGTCAGCTTTAGCTTGCAGTCTGGCTTCACGCGTGGCCAAAGCGTAAATCTGCGCTATGAGTTTACGGTAAAGGAGACAGGTGACAAATTCTCCTACACGGTAGAACTCAAGACAAACTGACGCATCCAATAAAAACTAGATTAAGGCGGGGATTTCCCCGCCTTAATTTTTGAGAGAGTAAGTGGCCCTATTTTGGCTTTCGGATCGACATGGTGGCAACTTGGGGGTTGGCGGTGGGAGCCACGTCAACGATGCGCTGCCACACGTCTTCCGCGCTGCTCACGATCCCGCGCCGCTCGGCCAGTTCGAGGAAGGCGCGCGTGGTCAGCACGTCCGTCGCTATATCCAGCCCCGTCTCGCGCACGAAGCGCGGTATCTTGCCGTTCTCATAGACGATGAGGATGCTGGCATCGCTATGGTAGTCCACATAACTTCCCAGCCACTGCATGATCGCCAGTTCGCCGGAGTCCTTGGCGCGCGTGGTAGGATCGACGATGCGGGCCTTGGCGAATAGCCTGCCGATCTCGGTCGAGGCGACCAGCACCGGCGCGTTGCTGTCGGGCCTCTGCCCCGCATCGAGCCAGTCCTGTATTTCCTGCGCTCCGGGCTTGGTCATATCCTGCGTCGCCTCGAACGCGACCATATCGGCCACCACCACACGCCCGCCGATCTGGTGGAGCAGATGCAGGGCATCGGTCTGGGCCAGATGGATCAGCGGACCGGTGTCTGGCACGATCACGTCGGGCCGCTCGATCGGGGTTTCTACGTCGTCCATATGATCCTCACTGCTCGCTAGGGCTGTCGCCCTGGCGACCAAATAGGCGGGACCAAAACCCGCCTGTGGAAGTGGAAGGAAGGGGCGGGGGTGGCGTCTGCTCAACGTTCTCCACCATTTCCGTGGCGGCGACCGGCGTCCGCTCGGGGGACGAGCGTTGATCGGTAAGCAGACCGCGTTCAGCCATCTGTCGCCAGTGATTGCGATCGGCCCGGATGTCCTCGCGATCGGCGCGCACGTCATCCAGTTGAGAGCGGAGAAGGTCGATTTGCGCCTTCAACAGGGTGACAACCTCGTTATTTTCGGGGGGTAAACCAGCGTCAACCTGAGGGGTAACCTTACCCCTATCTTGGTTTACGGCAGGCCAAACCCTGAAAAGTTCGACTGGTTCGATCAACCATCCTCCACTTGCGTCTTTGACGGCAGAAATTCGCCCAGATCGAATGGCTTTGATGACCGATTGCTTGGTCAGCCCGACGTGCTTCGCCGCCTCTGCGGGGGATAAACTCATAGGGGCAACCAGCGTAAACCAGTATAGGGGTAAGGGGTAAACCTTGGTTTACGCATCGCCTAACCGTCCCAGCAAGGTTCCTGTGAGCGAGCCGATGCTTTGAGGTTCGTCCATTGGCCCCCGATCGGCGGGTTCGAGCATCGCAGGGAGGTCGGGTTCCATGCCGGGAAGAGACGGCTCGCTGGGGGGGGGCTCACCCTCACCTCCCGCCAACTGACGTTCGCCCGGGAACAGCCGAGGCAACTTCCTCAACGGCTCTTGCTGCCCCAGTTCGCCCCCGTCTGGCTGCTCACTTTCAGCGAGGATCACGGTCGCGCTGAACAGCGAGTAGCGTAGTCCTTCTCGCGGCCCATGCCACGCAACCCGATCGTTCACGACGTAGGCGTTCACGGTACCTCGGTCTCCGATCTGGCGGACTTCGATCCATCGGCCTTCCACGAGGTCCTGTATGGCGCGGACGATGGTGCGCCGGTTGCAGCCCATCAGCTTCGCCAAGACGGACTGGGACGCCACCACTGCGTTGTGCTGGCCGATCCGCGCAACGAGCACATGCAGCAGGGCAGAAGCGCGCGGACTTTTGACCGACATGCGCGCCCATGCCTCGTGGGTAGCCCGATCTGTTTGGACCCATGATCCGGGCGAAGAAGGGGCAGCCGGTAAAGTGCGCGTATCTGTCACAGGGGTGTGACTCCGGTGTCGAAAAACTGGACAAACACCGGTCGCAAAACGCGACTTACTTGTCAAGTTACAGGACAGACCTGTGACTCCTAGGAGTCACACCCCTGTGACTCCTAGGAGTCACACCCCCCCTCCATAAAGTATTGAGAAAAAAGGACATTTTTTGCTCTCTCTTCTAATGATCTAATGAGCGGCCACGCCCGACCGACGAGGCTGGTGGACGATCATTAGATCAGAGGGAACAGAAGAAGAACAAGGAACGCGGCTAGTCGCCGCGTGCGTTGGGATGTGAGTCCGCGCCGTCGCGATCGGAGCGCGTGTGGCGGGCATAGAGATGCTTGGCAGGGTAGAAGTGGGTTGGGGAGGGGGCAGCCCCGGAATCGCGCTGTACGGGCTTCCTAGGGGGTCTGCCGGGCCTGTAGCGGCACCCATCCGCCCTTGCAGGTATGGGTCTTGGCGTTCCAGCGACCGGCGCAGCCGTACAGGTGCTGCTCGATGACGGGTTCCTTGGCCCATCGGTAGGCGAGGGTCGCGGCGAAGATCACCGCCAGCGCGATCAGGGCGGCCCAGAGCCATTCCTTGAGCCGGTCGAGCCAGATGCCCGTACTGGCCCGCTGGAGCGCCGCTGTGGCGCGTTGCAGGTCGCGAACCTCCGATCCTACCGTCCGGCCCCAGTCGGCCCTCTGGCGGGCGTCCTGCTCGATCTGGCGGGCCAGTGCGCCCGCCTCTTCCGCGATCCCCTCGGCCCCGGCGCGGCGCATGGCGTCGAGCAGGGTGCGGTAGTCGGTGTGGGGATCGCCGGAGGGCGGACCTGCGTCGAACTCGGACGGGTCGAAGGGTTCAGCCATCGGCGGGGCCACCCCGGAAGGTCCAGCCCTCGAACGCCTTGCGATCCTGATCGCGGCTGATCCGGTCCATTAATACACTCAGCCGCTTTTCCCATTCCGCGTCCTTCATCGCGGCATCGATGAGCAAGCCGCCGAGGATGATCTTGCGGCGGGCATCGGCCTTGCGATCGAGGGCGGAGGCGCGGGCCTGAAGCGCCTGTAACCGGGCCTTGGCCTGATCGACCCGCTGCTGGGCCTTCTCGATGGATTCGAGCGTCGGGCGCGCCATAGCTTCTCCGCATGAAAGCACGAACGCGGGGCGCCATATCGCACAATCACGAACGACGCCACCAGAACGACCGTAGGGAGAGAATGGCGCACTTATGCAAACTTGCGTTTGCGTGCGTCGGGGCGTAGCCCCGAACCCCAGCGGGCTGTCGCCCGCGCCATGTTGCCACATGGCAAGGAGTGCGCGGCGATGGCGAGCTTCCATCTTGCGGTGAAGACGGTAGGCCGGTCCGCCGGTCGCAGCTCGACGGCAGCAGCGGCCTACCGGGCGGGCGTGGAGATCGCGGACGAGCGCACCGGCATCGTCCACGACTACACCCGCAAGCAGGGCATCGAGCATCGCGAGATCATCGCTCCCACCGATGCGCCCGACTGGGTGCAGGACCGGGCGGCACTGTGGAATGCCGCCGAGCGGGCCGAGACGCGCAAGAACTCGACGGTCGCGCGGGAATATGAAATCGCGCTCCCGGCCGAACTGTCGGCCGACGAGCGGCGGACCCTGACGCTCGACCTCGCGCGGGAAATCAGTGAGCGGCACGGGGTGGCGGTGGACGTCGCGATCCACGCACCTGGTCGTCAGGGCGACCAGCGCAACCACCACGCGCACCTCCTGACGACGACGCGGCGGATCGGCGCGGAGGGGCTGGGGGAGAAGACGCGCGAACTGGACCAGAAGACCAGCGGGGAGATCGAGCGCTGGCGGGCGCGGTTCGCGGAGATGCAGAACGCGGCGCTGGAACGGGCGCAGTCGCACGAGCGGGTCGACCACCGCAGCTACCAGCGGCAGGGACGCGAGCAGGAAGCGACGGTGCACATGGGGCCGAACGTCGTGGCGATGGAGCGTCGGGCCGAGCGGCAGGCACAGCGCGAGGGACGCGACTACGAGCCGGCGACCAAGGTTGGGCAGCACAACGCCGGCGTCATCGAGCGGCGGTCCTTGCGCCAGTATATCGACCGGGGGACGGAGTGGCTGCGCGACGTGGGGCAGCGGGTGTCGCACCGGTTGCACGGGTTCGCGGCGACGTTGAGCGGCGCGGTCGATCGCGATCGGCGCGAGGCGGCGGACGCGCAGCGCCGCGAGCAGTTAGCCGCCGAACGTGCCCGCGAGGTCGCGCAGGAGCGCCAGCAGGCGCGCGAGCGGGAACAGGTGGCCGAGCGGTTCAGGACGATCGCGGCGCGGCGCGAGGCGGGCGCCCACGGCTATGGCGACCAGGGGGCACCTCAAGGTTTGTCATATGGACAGCGGCAGTCGGAACAAATGGTCAACAAAAGCCTGAGCGTTGCCGCAAAGTATATTAAGTTTCGT
>NZ_JACHNY010000029.1 GCF_014199625.1 Sphingomonas abaci | reverse complement strand
CGCGCGCACCTCAGGTGAAAACTTGTTCGTCGTCTTGCTCGTCATAGCCCCTTCCTCTCAGGAGTTGGGGCCTCCGACAAACCCGGCGCGGTTCATTCGCTCTCCCATTCGCGAGATCGCACCCAGCTTCTGCTTGCCGCCGGTCGACGCCTGCTTTGGCACCAGCCCCAGCCAGGCAGCGAAGTCGCGGCCCTTGGCGAAGGTCTCGGCTGGAGGCGCTATTGCGGCGATGGCAGTTGCCGTGATCGGTCCGATGCCCGGAATAGTCATCAGACGCCGGGCCACCTCATCCTCTCGAGCCCGGCGCGTGATCTCCTTGTCCAGGGCGGCGACCCGCTCATCGAGATCGGCAAGCATGTCGACCATCATTGCGAACATCGGTCGTGCAGCCTCGGGCAGCGTTTCGCCAATCTCCCCACCGTCGTCGAGCAGGTCCGCCAGCATCGCGAGGTGCGCCGCTCCCTTGGGTGCAACCCAGCCGTATTCAGCAAGATGACTGCGGAGTGCGTTGCCGATCTGAGTGCGCTGCTTCACTGCCAGGTCGCGGGTTCGAAAGACCAGCGCTGCAGCCTGCTGCTCCTCGGTCTTCACCGCCACAAACCGCATGTTCGGTCGCTGTGCCGCCTCGCAGATCGCCTCGGCATCCACCGCATCATTCTTGTGCCGCTTCACGAACGGCTTCACGTACGCCGGCGGGATCAGCCGAACCTCGTGCCCCATCGCGCGCAACTCGCGGGCCCAGTGATGCGCCCCGCCACATGCTTCCAGCGCGACCACGCAGCGAGGGTGGGCGATGAAGAAGTCGAGCAGCTTGCCGCGGCTCAACCTGCGGCTGAACACCTGCGCGCCGCGCTCGTCAGCGCCGTGCGCGTGGAAAACATGCTTGGCGATATCCAGCCCGATCGTGGTAGCCTCTAACACGGACGCCTCCCTCAGTGGTGATCAACACCTCCACTCTGGCACATCGATGCCGTCGGGGGGCGTCCACCCCATCACCAATTTTGCCCGAATACAGACCCTCCGCTCTCGGCGCCAGACCAGCCTCAACGACTTACCCTCCGCGCCATCATAACGAGACAAAGCTGGGCAATTTTGTCGTTCTATTCGAAGCACTACCAAGCTACCCCGGCGCGATGGAATTCCATGGTCCGATCTTGAACAACCTGAACAACGCGATTGCCAGCGCTCGACGCTTGCGCGGTCATCCCGTTTACAAAGACACTGTCGCCCACTGGAACGAACTGATCCAGGAAGCGAGGCGTATCCAGCGTGAGCCAGCCTACGAACAGGCTGACTTGATTGAGGCCGCCATCGTCAGCCTGGAATTGGAATTCGCAGAGCGGGGCAATTGAGAGGGTACAGCGCGGTCACGAGACGACGGCGCGGAGGTTGTTTCGAGATACGGTAGGCAGGTGAAGACGGGATGGGCTTGCTCGCCCACCCCGCCGCCTGATGTCATGCCTTGGTGAGATGCTGCGAAATGTACTTGTTCATCTCGAACATGGTGCACTTGTCACGGCCGAACACCTTCTGGAGATCGGCATCGGCCAGGATTTCGCGCTTGTTCTCAGGGTTCTGCAGGTTCTTGGACTTGATGTAATCCCAGACCTTGCTGATGACCTCACTGCGCGGCAAGGCATCGTTGCCCACGATCACACCGAGCTCCTTGGAGGGTTGTACGGCTGCATGGATACCCGTGCCTGCCTTGGTCTGCGTCGCTGCCGCTTCCTCAGCACCGGCTTTCTTCTTGGTCGCCATCGTCTCTTCCCCTGATAATCAACGCTCCTGATGCCGCTTGCCGGGAGAGACGGCAACCGCCGATATCGTCAGCGACGCTTCACCCATTTCCGCCGGTCCCACGCTCATGAATGAGCCACGTCACCAGAGCGCCAGAACCAGCCCACCAGCTCTCATCGGGCGAGGTGCATAAAGGCTCGGCTATCACGACGTAGGCCACGGAACCTCTCGTCAGCTCTCCAGCATGCTGATGGGGGTTGGCGTGATCCAGTCGGCACCCCGCTCAGGGTACGGGCCATGGAAAAGATCGCCCAGCGCTCGCCTACAATGCGCGTTCAGCCAGCGACGACGGCGATGCTCGGGTGCATCGTGGATCATATGGCAGCGCTGGCACAAGGCGGCCAGCTTGTCGAAGGCGCTGTCGCTGGGATTGTGATGGAGGTGGGCGCAGGCCAGCACCACTTTGGTCCACTTGCCTCGTGTGAGGATGTCCTCGGCCGGGCGTCGCACGCGCCGCCCTTTCGCACACCGCCAGTAGAGCCGCTCTGCATCCCACCACCGTCCATCTCCGAGATGGAAAACACGCTTCCCATGCGGTCGCCGACAATGCTCGCAAACGCCCCCTGCCCGTTTGAAGCGGATGAAGTGCGAGATATGCTGCCAGTCGATCGGGTACAGAAAGACATGTTCGGGGCGGATGGGCATCAGATCATCACTCATGCCGCAATCGACGATTCCTTGTCGAGGCCGTGAGCTTATTTATCTCCCTCACCTCAAGAAGAAACCTCGTAACTCAGCAGGGTGGCGGCCGGTTAATCGCCAACCCGACCAATCGATCCACACCGATCTCTGACCCCAGGGAAAAATCGCCACACGTCCCTACTTGGCTTGAGCGCCCCGCCACCATACAGGCACCGCCATAGTCGCCGCAACTACTGCGGCTTGTTGGAAGCCTCACCGCCCATGCAGATCATCGTCCGGGAAAACAATGTCGACCAGGCGCTGCGTGCGCTCAAGAAGAAGCTGCAGCGCGAAGGCGTCTACCGCGAGATGCGCCTGCGCCAGCACTATGAGAAGCCGTCCGAGAAGCGCGCTCGCGAGTGCGCGGCAGCAATCAGCCGTGCTCGCAAAGCCGATCGCAAGCGCGCTGATCGGGACCGCTGATCTTTACAGCGCCAGCCGCAGAGACGGCCCTGGCAACTCATAAGCTGCCGGCGGCCGCCTAGCCGGTCATCACCTTAGGCGGCCGCCTGCTGCGGCTCGACAAGGCTGACCTTCGCGCAGTTCCGACCAGACCGCTTGGCCTCGTAGAGCGCGGCATCCGCAGCCTTGATCGGGCTCGTACCATCGCAGTCCATGGTGTTGCTCCAAGTGGCGATCCCAAAGGACATGCTGGTGGCGCCAAGCCGCTGCCCGCCAGCGCGGATGTTGAGCTCGGCAATCGCCAGCCTCACCTGCTCGACCCGGCTGAGGAGGGCGGTCGCGTCGGTACCGGGCGCGATGATCGTGAACTCCTCGCCGCCATAGCGGCAGACCACGTCACCGTCGCGGAAGCGATTGCGCATCTCTGCCGATACTGCCTGGAGAACGGCGTCACCGGCGTCATGCCCGAACTCGTCGTTGAAGCGCTTGAAGTGGTCGACGTCGCACATGACAAGGCTGAGAGGCTGGCCGGAACGGGATGATCGCGGGATCTCCAGGGCCAGTGCCTCCTCCATATAGCGGCGGTTGAACAGCCCAGTCAGCGGATCCCGGATGGTCTGTTCACGCAGCGACCGCTGCAACTGGTGATTGACCAGTGCTGAGGCGATGTTCTCGGTCAACACCGTTAGCCGGAAGCGGCTCTCAGCCGGCACGCGTCCGCGAAGATAGAGGACACCCATCACCTCTCCACCGGCAAGCAGTGGCTCACAATGGTACAGCGCGTCCGCACAGACATGACCGCAGACGATGTCGGCACCGGGCTCCACCACGCAGTGGCTACGGCCCCGACGCAGCGCCCAGCACTCGTCAGGCGGGAAACCATCCAGGTTGAGCGTCAAGCCACCCCAATGGGCGATCGGTACCAGCAGATTGCGCGAGTTGTTGTGAGCGTAGAGCGCGCCGCCAAGGCCTGGCAGCACACGGGGCACGAAGACGCGGATAATCTGCGCCAGCTCGTCATCGGTGCGTGCTGCCTGCATGCGGTGCGCCATGCCGCCCAGCAACTCGATGACCTCATTGCGCTCACGCAATGCCTCGCCCTGGCTGTGCAGATCGGTGTTGGCGATCTGCAGCTGTTGCTCGCTGGTTGCCTGCTCGACTACTGCCTGCTCGAGGCGATCCGCCATGGCGTTATAGCCCCTGGCCAACAGCGTGAACTCCCGCGAGCCCATTCCATCAGCGATGCGGGCCTTCTGCCCGCGCCCAAGCTCGGTCATCGCCTGCATCATCGCGGCAAGCGGTCGCCGGATGCTGCGGATCAGCAACGTGCAGGCCAGGAGGAGAAGGATCGCTACAATGGATGCGCCAGCCAGCGACAGTCGTTTGCTACGCGTCAGCCGGCGTTCCGCCGCCTCGACCCGTACCGTCTGCAGTGCGCGTTCCTCGTCAAGGAAGCTCTGCGTCCGCACGGTGATCGCATCCATCAACTCGCGGCCGCGCCCACTCGCCACAAAGGTACGGGCACCGGCGAAGTCCCCTGCCCTTCCCAGATCCAGCGGTCGGCGAAGCGCAATGGTTCGCTCAGCCATCAGCCGGGCAATCTCGCGCGTACGGGCATGCTGGACCGGGTTATCGGCGGTCAGGGCTACGACCCGCGCCATGTTGGTGGCGGCACTCTTGATGCGCTCATCGAACGTCCGGGCATAGGCCAGGTCATGGGTCAGGACGAAGCCGCGTTGTCCCGACTCTGCCTCCCGCAGATCGCCTAAGGCTTCATCGGTCGTCTCGATGATCGTTGCCGAATGGATCACCCAGCGAAAGCTACTGCCAGTCCGATGCGCTGCATCAGACAGCAGCCACGCTAGCGACGCGAGTGCCAGGACGACGACAAGCGCGAGTGCGCCGATGCGGGTGTAGAGAGAGGTAAACACCCATATTAGATTATATTTGATTGGTTAGCAGCAGATTAGCAGCCGAAAATGTATGACTTTTCCGACGTGCTCTGCAGCTATCACCGCCGCCAACGGCAAAGCCAAACACGAGCAAAAAGCTGATTGAGCAGCATGTATGTCCCACATTGGGACAAATGTAAGATGCCGCATGCGCATTTCCTTTGACTCTCCAGCTCAAATGAGATGTTCGTGCTTAAAGCTAAACCACTCTTCGAAAAAGGTAATGCTGAGTAGCGTATAAGATTGAATGCAAGAGAGGCGTCAACTTGTCCATCACGCTCTATAATCTGGCGCCTGTCCCTTCAAACGAGCCTGCTCGTAATCGGGCAGTCCATGCGTCCGGGTTGATCGGCAACATAGATAACCCAGCATTGGGTGAGATCGCAGAGCACGCAAAGCTTCTGTTCCATGCCGAATGGGCCGGGGTCGCACTGATATTCGATACCGTTCAGGAGGTCATAGCCTCATCGGGCGGCCGTCTTGGTCGCTATGATCGGGCAAGGTCGATGTCCGCTCATGCAATCCTTACCCCGTCAGAAGTTCTCTGCTTGCCGGATGCGGAAGGTGATGAGCGATTTAGAGGCAATCCGTTTGTCAGGGTAGGCCTGATCCGCTTCTTCGTTGCTGCCCCGATCATCGATGCGCAGGGCTATGCCTTGGGTGCGCTCTGCGTCTCCAAACGATCCCCCCAAAAGGTCATCGATCCGGTACATGTAACGAAGCTGCAGGCCCTGGCAGCGCAGGTGGCCCGTACAGTGCACTGACGAAGCATTGTCATCGCATTACGCTCGTAACTGCGTCAGTGTCGCCCCAGTCGGGGACAGGTTCTATGACACCCTGCTCGCCGTACAATGATCAAATGGGCCGACGCGGGCCAACCCGTCTTTGTTATCTTGGTAAGACCGGCTAGCGCCATCAAAGGCTGATTGGAGTTGCCAAGAGATGGTCGAACATGATCGGAAGGCCCGCCTTGCCCAGGCGATCCTCGACAATCGAGCGCAGCGGCGCGACGGCCTTCCCGATGAGCTGTTCGGCGAGTTCGCTTGGGACGCTCTGCTGCATCTCTTTATCGCGGATGCCGCCAGTCAGCGCTTGGATGGGCACATGCTGGCTGAGCGCACCTTTTGTCCGCCGTCGGTCATGCAACGATGGCTGATCTTCATGTCCAAGAACGAGTTGGTGGTCGGCGATGGTGATGGTGATCTCTCCGATCTCCTGACCCTGTCCGCCAAGGCGCTCGCCGCGATCGAGGTCTACCTTGACCGTACGAGCGACATGGCCAAGTCGATATTCAGTTCGCATGCATGAACAAGTGAGGACTTTTCGCCTATATTGATTGTCCCATCGCAGGAGCTGAAAACCATATGATAACTACCAAAGTTTGGCACCGGGCACGTATTTAAAGTCATATTGAATGCTTTGCGGCTCTGCACATTGTTGTTGCTTGTCAGCATTTAGTGGCAGATCGTGAAGGTGAATAAAACGGTAGGAGGACAGCGTGGCGCACAGGCTAACCGTAGAGGATGGCCGGGAACATCGGATCACCGCCACCACGATCAAGCAGGCCAAGCGCCTGCTAGCCTCTTCTCGCGTCGTCGCCTGCAGCATGCCGATCGGCTTGGTAAGCGTCCGGTGACGGCGTCACCTCAAACGGGCCGGTAGTTCCACGGCAGCAGTTCAGCGACCCGGCGGGCCGGATGGTCTGCGATGCGTCTG
>NZ_JACHNY010000028.1 GCF_014199625.1 Sphingomonas abaci | reverse complement strand
CATGTCGGCGCTATTTAGAAAAGACACTTTCTCTGCCAGATAGAAATGACACTGCCTCGTGGCAGCGGGGGCAGCGTGGAGCCCCTCAAGCAGCGCAGCGCTGCCCCCGCTGAGGCGATGACCTCTCGACTCTTTCGCCTCGGACCCGCTGCGCCAGCAGCGGGCTCGGTCACGCCGTTTTGGTCAGTGAGTGAGTGAGCAGCCTGCGCTTCGCTTTGCATTAGGCTAATCCGATTGTCGGTGCTGAGAAGTAAAGTCGAGATGTACGGCTTGAAAACGCCGAGCACCCTCAACTAGCGTTTCAACACATGCGCTCACCTCATGCACGCGAGTCGTATTTTGGTCCACCATCGCCATGATCTTTGTAACCTCATCGCTTGTTGCGGCAACATTATCACGGATCGCCTCTGCGGTGTGGGCAGTTTCGTCAATCGCGGCCGCAACTGCAATCACCCGCTCTTGCTGGTCGCTACTGCCGGCGCGGACCGCATCAGCATGGCGGCTGATGCTCCCAACGGCACGCTCGATCGTGCTATTCGCCTCAACTGCTTTCTGAACCGCCTCGCGAATGGCTTTCAGGTCAGCCTCGGTGTGCATGGCCGCCTCTGCGGTTTGGTCCGACAGCGCCTTAACTGCCTGAGCGACGACGGCGAAGCCCGCGCCGGCGCTACCGGCACGCGCCGCCTCAATCTGCGCGTTAAGTGCAAGTATGCGGCTTTGCGCCGCGAGAGAGCGTATGTTGTCGATAATAGCCGTGGCGCTCTCTGCGCGGATGGCTAGCCCATCCACCACCACGTTGCCCGAATGTGCCGCACTTAATGCAAGTCGCGCCTCCCGCGCAACGCCGTGGAGGTCGGCGACCAGTTCATGGAAAATACGACCGATCTCTCCGTTTGTCGCAGCCGCATCGCTCATCGCGTGGGCCGACTGTTCTGCTGCCACTGCGAGTTCGCTAAGCCGACCCGAGGTCTCCCGCATCGACCCAACCATAGTGGAATGGCGGGAGTTCGCATCGCCTGCGGCGTGTGCAATCGACCCTCTGGCCTCATGAACGTCGGTATGGAATAGCCTGGCCTCGCTCTGCCGTTGCTCCATCATGGCGGCCGCCTGACGTTGGTGGGTCACGTCCTCGTAGGTTAGGACGGCTCCATCCCCATTTCGCGGATGGTAAGCGATCCGCAACACCATACCATCGTCATAATGATGAAAAATCTCCTTGAACTGGCCCGCCAGCTTCCAGGCACGATGGTTGGCATGGATCGAGGCAATGCGAGCAGCCGGCCATCCGACACTTGCTCCCACACATTCGAGAAAGTCGCGCAAGCTATTTCCGCGTGCGACCCTGGCATCGGAGATGTCGAACAATTCCAATGTCTTCGGAGTAATGAAAAGGATTGTCTCTTCTTCATCAATCACAAGGATGCCATGATTGATATAATCCCGCGCTATGGAAAACGACGCTGCTTCGTCAAGCAAGTATGCCTTCTCCGATCCTGTCAGCGCCGCTGAATTCACTTGATTTCTCTTGAGAAGCCATGCTGCGCGAATCTGCGCCGATGCAAGGGTATCCGCCGGGTTCGACGTTTGCGCATGTACGTTTATCCTGAGTGGCGCGGCAACAGGGTTCTCCGGGAAGGCTCCATAAAATCAACCAGGTTAACAGCTTTGTCGGTTTGTGACGTATAGGGAATCCGCGATGAACGCGCCCTCAGTCTTCGATCACCTGCCTGACCTTGCGGGCGAGTGCATCGAGCGAGAAGGGCTTCGACAGGAATGCGACACCGGCGTCGACCACCCCGTTATGGACAACGGCGTTGCGCGTGTAACCCGTCGTGTACAGCACCTTGAGGCCGGGGCGGAGGGTTTCGGCCTGATCGGCAAGCTCGCGGCCCGTCATGCCGGGCATGACGATGTCGGTGAATAGCAGATCGATCTTCGGCATGGTGCGGAGTTGCTCGAGAGCCCGCATGCCATCGGTCGCCTGCACGACCGTATAGCCGAGCTCGCGCAAGGCATCGACCGACATGTGACGGACCTGCTCTTCGTCCTCGACGACGAGGATCACGATGTCAGCCGTACCGGTGGGTGCGCCCTGACCTTCCTTGCAGTTGATCCCCGGTGCCATGTCCTCGCCGATATGACGAGGCAGGTAGAGTTTGACCGTCGTTCCGCGGCCGGGCTCCGAGTAGATTTTGAAGTGTCCGCCGGACTGCTTGGCGAACCCGAACACCTGGCTCAGCCCCAGGCCGGTGCCTTTGCCGACACCCTTGGTCGTATAGAACGGCTCAATCGCCCTCCTCGCCACGTCCTCGGGCATGCCGATCCCTGTGTCGGTGATGGAGACCAGCACATATTGTCCCGGCCGGACCTCATCGTGAAGCTGGGCATAGCGCTCGTCCAGATCGCTGTTTGCCGTCTCGATTGTGAGCTTGCCGCCGGACGGCATCGCGTCGCGGGCATTGACTGCGAGGTTCAGGATCGCGTTCTCGAGCTGCGGCGCGTCCGCGCAGACCCGCCATACGCCCGCTGCCAGCGCCGTTTCGACTTCGATTGCCTCGCTGACCGTGCGATGGATGAGTTCGGACATGCTTCCAACCAACCGGTTCGGATCCAGCACCTTGGGTTCGAGGGGCTGCTGACGCGAGAAAGCGAGCAAACGAGCGGTGAGGGTGGCGGCGCGCTGAGCGCCTTCGTTGGCGCTGTCGAGATAGCGGATCGCCTTGGGGTCTTCGGCCCCGGTCAGACGGCGGCGGAGCATATCAAGCGAACCGATGACGACCGCCAGCATGTTGTTGAAATCGTGTGCGATGCCGCCAGTCAGCTGGCCCAGCGTTTCCATCTTTTGAATTTGCCGCAGCTGCGCTTCGGCCTGATCCCTGGCTGCTGCCTCCGCCACAAGCTTTTCATTGGCATGGTGCAGCTTCCCGATGCGGTCGGCCGATTGTCGGATCGCGGCATAGGCCAGCAACATGACGAGTAGCGCGCCTGTCGCAAGCAGCATACGCGTGACGAAAGCGATGCGATCCGCTGCCGCGGTTCGCTCGGCGAGCAATCGTCGCTCTTCCGCTCGCATGTTCTCGATCAGACGTGAGAGGCCCGTCATCATGCGCTGGCCTGAGCCCTGCCGCATGATGGCGATGGCCTCTGTAACCCTGCCGAAGCGCGCCAGCTCGACCGTGGCGGCCATCTCCCCCATCTTGGCACGCACGGCCAGGCGCAGCGTGCGAACGGCTTTGTGCTGCGCGGCATTATCGGCCGTTTCCCGGTCCAGCATATCGATTTGGCCGGGTAGGCGCGTGACGGCAGCGTTATAGGGCGGCAGATAGATTGGCGATCGGGTCAGGAGATAACCCCTCTGCCCTGTCTCGGCGTTCGAAACCAGCGAATGGACCAGGTTGAGATCGCGCTCCACTTCCAGGCTATGCCGTGCCCAATTGGCCGCACTGTCCTGACGCACACTGAGCCACAGGCCACCACCCGTCACCACCGCAAGAAGCAGGAAGCCAAGCGATAGCGGGAGCAGCATCAGGAAGGAACGCGATGGAAACATTCTGCTTCTCTAGCAAGATCGAGCTGCCGGCGCGATGTCAACATATCGCCCGGTTCATCCAAAGCGTTTTCCGCTGCCGATCGGCGGACCCGGTCGGGCTCTATCCCGTTGATTATGATTCGAAGTGATCGGCGAGGTGATGAATGCCGGAAGAGCGTATCGTGGCTGTGGGCTTGTTGACCGAAGCGGACCTGCGCCTGCTGGGGGCAGGTTTTACCCGGCTGTTTCCGGTGGACGAAACACCGTGCTTCGGTCAGCTGCTCGCTGCCATCGATGACGCCGATCGCGAGTTGCACCGCGCTCGGGATCGGCTGCCAAGATAATGGCATCTTTGCCTGACGATGTCTTACGCCAATGATGCCGCACTCTCCTCCTCCGCATCCGGATCGCGGCCATGTTCGCGGTCAAGCCAACGCATTACAGGCGTCACGGTCAGACCGTGCAACAGGATCGAGAGCAGCGCCACCAGACCGGTGATCGCCCATAGGCGTTCCGCCTCGTGCCATTGTACAGCGTTCAAGGCATAGGCGAGATAGTAGAACGACCCCACGCCGCGAATACCGAAAAACGCGAGCGTCGCCTTCTCCAGCCGGTCGGCCTTGAAGCCGGCAAGTCCGACAAGACCAGCCGCGGGCCGAACCAGCAGGATGATGACGATCGCGGCCACGACATCGACGCTGCGCAAAGGAGCCAGCAGGCCACCGATCAGCGCCCCGCCGAACAGGAGCAGCAGCACCATCATCGCGATGCGCTCGACCTGCTCGGTGATATCATGCATCTGCCGATTGAACGCATGATCACGGTGCGAGCGGCGTAGCGTCAACGCGGTGATGAACACGGCCAGAAAGCCATAACAGTCCAACATCTCGGTGATGCCGTACGAAACGAGCGTCGCGGAAATGGCGATCAGCCCGTCGCCGGTCTGTGCCAACCGCGTTTCGGCAGGAACGTGGAAGGTCAGCCAGCCGAAGGCGCGCCCGATCAACCAGCCGCCGAGCGTGCCCACGGCGATCTCCCACAGCACGTTGTGGAGCACCCATTCGCATGCCCAGGGCTGACCGGTATGCGCCGCCAGCGCCAGCGCGATCGCCAGGTTGACGAAGGGAAAGGCGAAGCCGTCGTTGAGGCCGGCTTCCGAGGTCAGACCGAACCGCACCTTGTCCTCCTCACCACTGCGCGGCGGCCCGACCTGCACGTCCGCGGCAAGCACGGGATCAGTGGGTGCGAGGCAGGCTCCCAGCAGCAGCGCGGCGGTCCATGACAGGCCGAGCAGCACTCCTCCGATCAGCGTGATCGCGCCGATGCTGAGCGGCATCGTGATCGCCAGGAGCCGCCAGGTGACGTTCCACTTGCGCCAGCTGAACACCCGGTCGAGCTTCAGCCCCGCGCCCATCAGTGCGATGATGACGATGAGCTCGGTGAGCCGTTCGGTGACTTGCGGCCAGACCAGCGGATCGGGGCGCACCGAAACGCCGGGAAGGGAGAACACTCCCGCCCCGATCGCGATGCAGATGATTGGCAGCGACAACGGCAGCTGCCTCAACGCCAGCGGCAGCCATGCCACCAGCGCGATCAGTACGCCGGCACCGGTGAGCCATAGAATGTAGGGCTCAGGGGGAGAGAAAACGGGCATCCGCGCTCAACGCGCCGAACGGCTGTCAGGTGCGCGCCGTTCCCGACCGCCCCTGCTCCTTTAATTGTGTCCGGACGATCTACGACCCGTGCCACTATCTGCCAGTATTGGGCACGAAGCCTAGGCATTTCGCGAGGGGGCTTTTGGCCAGCTGGCGGCCCCAAGCTGTGCGGTAACGGCGTCGCAGGTTCAGCGCACATACTCGCCGAGGCCACGCGCGATCAGCTCGTCGTTCGACAGCCGTGGTCCGCGTTTCAGCTTCGGCGTGCAGAGGCGACGCCGGTCGATCTTCTCGCCGGCAGGCTGCTGCGTCGGCGCGTACAGCCCGAACGACGCCGAGCTGCGCGCCGGCTCGTTGTTGTTGCGCTTCCGGTGATGCGGATTCTGCGCCTGCATCGCCTGCGCCATGGCGAGCGCGGCGCCAAGATGCTTGCTGTCGACGATCGCCGCCTGGTTGACCTGCCGCATCTTGTCGAACACCCGGTAGGGGAGGGCCTTGTCGTGGTGGCGGATCTCGATCCGTCCGTCGGGATACTCGCAGACGTGGACCCGCTTGCCGGCAAGCGAGCGGGCGAGGGGAGTGGGGTCGAGGATGAACATCGCCTTGTTATGGTGGATGGCGAGCGACTTCGTCACCGACCGCTCGTCCTTCCACACCATCACCGCATCGACGTCGTCGCGCGGAGCCAGCATCCGGTGCGCGTCCTGCGGATCGCGGGGAGGGCAGGCGAACCGCTCGTTGTGCCGGGCCATGTAGGCGGGCAGGAAGGCGTTCGCCTCGGCGATCGACGAGATGCCGGCAAGTCGCATCGCCTTGACCAGCCGGTCCTGCAGCGTGCCGTTGGCGCGCTCGACCCGGCCCTTGGCCTGCGGCGAGTTGGCGCAGATGATCTCGATGTCGAGCGCCTTCAGCGCGCGGCCGAGATGCGTCATGCCGTCGCCCTCCGCGGTCGCGTTGTTGTTGCGGAAGGCGCCATGCTTGTCGGAATAGAGCGCCACCGGCTTGCCGTGCCGGCGGATACAGGCGGTGGTCGCGCGCATGTACGAGAACGCACTTTCGCTCTCCGCCATCTCGAGGTGCATCAGCTCACTGGTGGCATCGTCGATATAGACCAGCAGGCTGCACCGGGGCCCGCGCCCTTCGAACCAGTCGTGGTCCGAGCCGTCGACCTGGATCAGCTCGCCGCGCCGGCCACGCCGGTCGCGCATCTGGTGGACCTGCGCGCGTTTCGCTCGCTTCGCCGTCCATAAACCCGCCTCGATCATCAGCTTGCGCAGTGCCTCGTGCGAGATCCTGATCCCGTGGGCCTCGGCGAGATACTCCGCCGCCAGCGTCGGCCCGAAGTCGGCATAGCGCTCGCGGACGATCGCGATGACACGCGCGCGAAAGGCGTCATCGAACCGCCGGTTGCTCGGACGGCCGCGCTTCCTGGAGATGAGGCCGGCCGGACCATCGGCGCGCAGCCGGCCCAGCAGACGGAACACCTGCCGTCGCGCGAGCCCGAGCAGCGCCATCGCATCCTCGATCCGCAACTCCCGCCGGTCGACCCGCATCAGCGTGTCGAACCGCGATATCTCGCCTGCGCTCATCGTCATCACCGCCGTCATGCGATCGCCTCCACCTGGCGACGATCATGGCACCCGACGTCCGCTTGTCAGCTTAAAGTGTCATCTCTAAGTTGCGGAGAGGTGTCATTTGCACGTTGCGCTTACAC
>NZ_JACHNY010000027.1 GCF_014199625.1 Sphingomonas abaci | reverse complement strand
CGAGGCCGAAGAGCAATACTATGCTGCCGCGAACATCGTCGATATGGCAGCGTGACTCACATCCAACAGCCTCCGGCAAACCCGGCGCGGTTCAGTTTGACGCCGTGCTGACCGGCACCAACGGACAACGCGGGCACTATGCCGTGGTACCCGTACTGCGGGATAATGAGGTTGTTTGGATCGACCCAGCGGGCTTTGAGCTTGCGATCACTCCGTCGGCACATACACTTAGCCGAAAAGCACGCCGGAGCGACTACGCGCTCAACACCGGTTCGGCTAACCCCACCGTGTCACGGCGCTTTCGTCCGGCGTAGTCCCTCGCGGCGTTCCCTAAGAAGCCAAACTTAGCAAATCGACCCAGCCAGTCTTTTGGGCATACCCTCAGCGGCCCTACTCCGGCCGGTCCGATTTGCGCCAAAAATGAACGTCTAAAATTTGGCCCGGATTGGATCCTTGGTCCGCTTGGAGTGCCAATCAAGAAAGACCATACGGCACCCTACCAAACGGCACCGCAGGAGCCCGATTGAGGGTTGAAGAGCTGCTTTCAGACTCTGCCTTATGGGCAGGCTGCAAGGCGGTATCGTAGCAGAGATTTTGTCCCGCGCGGCTAGATCGCTGGCAGTTCGTAGAGAGTGATCTCAATGCTTTCCTGATCGCCCTCGCCAGTCAGGGTGATTTCCAAGCATTGGTTGACCAAGTCGTCGGCGAGCCGCTCGATCTCATCGAGCGCGACGTCGAACAGTTCGATCTGCATGTCGAGATCCATGCCTTTGGGGCCGTTTAGGCAGATCAAGCCGGGATGGAGTTCGAGATTTCGGTAGAGGCCCTTCTCACCTGGCCGATCCGCTGCGCCGCGGAAATCGACCGAGTTTCTCGTCACGAGCGTGTAATCGCCTGCTACGACGATCGGGACGAGGTTCCAGTCCTGAGTGCCCGCAAGGCCGCGGTAGGCGACGCTCGTCGTTTCCTCATGGCCGCGAGTAATGGCGCGATGGACGAGCTCGCTGCTTAGGCACTCATCTATGAAGAGCTTCACGCGCTCAGCCGTCGCCGCGCGATCGTACGTTTCGACAAGATCTTCGCGCCCGTCAAAGCCCGACGTTCCGGTGGCCTGCCCTGCAGCGGATTGGCCCGGGCATAGAGCGTTGCCAATTCTATCTGCTCTTCGTCCAACGAGGGATAGGCACTGGCGATGCGCGACACCGAGAGGCCAGCGGCAACCGAGGCGGCGACATCGTGGATTGGAACCCGCGTTCCCGCCACGACGGGCGTACCGCCGAGAATGTCGGGATCAACCTTCACCACGTTCCGTGCGGCGAGATAACGACGCCACCGCTCGTGCGTCTCGGCCCAGAAGGTTTCAAGGTCAAGCGCGAGGAAATCATGGCGTACTGTGCAGTGCCGCCGCAGCGAAAGCCACCGCGAGGCCCCTTCCCCAGCCGCTTCTACCCGCTTGTCGATGTCGAGGATCGCGAAGCGGCGTTCGTCGGCCGTCAGCCTGCCAGCGCTGCGATGATAGAAGGCGATGTAGAAGCAAGCTTCCGCCCAGACACCCCTGCCCTTGCCACGGTGTACGACGCGCGCCGGCAGCGCCCGATCGATCGCATGATTCACGATATTGAGCTCAACGCCGGAAATGACCGCCGCTTCCGTCGGCTTGAGCAAGTCCACCGTTTCGGTCACGGGCTGCGCCTCTGAATGTCTTCCCATCGGTGGAGATATATAACGGAGCGATCGACGGTCAAGGATTGTGGCGGGAAGAGGCAAGGCGCCTACACCGTGCCGCCCCATTTCACGGTCGCTGAACCTTGCCGATCCTGGGTTCGGTCGGAGCATCAGGATCAAGGGTACCGATACTATCGAGATAGGGCTGAACCTCGTCGGCTTCGAAGAAGCCTGCGGGGTCGAAACTGGTGCATCGTAGCCGGTCGAGCACCTCCAGATCGGTTTTGAATAGCTCGTTCAGCGCTAAATTGAGCCTGAGCGAAATCTTGTCGGATTGCGTCTGGGCGATCGGCACGGCGACGCCCAGCAGGCGCTCGAAGGCGACCGCATCGGCGACCTGGATGTACGTGTAGCGGCCTGCAATGATGGTCGGCCCGGCGCGAGATTATAGGTCTATTCTGGCGCACGCTCCGTGAGACCGAAGCCGTGCTCTAGCGCACTATAGTTGAGAACGGGCGCACCTCGGGTGAAACGGACGCGAGACGCAGGCCACGCGACGCACGCTACGTGAGACGTTCATATTGGCAGTCCCGCGATGCGCATCTCGTCCGTTAGTTCGGTCGCCCGTGTACCCTCCAGCTCGCCGCGCATGAGCTTCCTGATCTCGGCGGGCTTGGCGTCGAACTGGTCGCACAGCGCCTTCACGTCGTAGCCGTGCCGGTTCAGCTCTGGCTCTATGTCGTCGAGGCGGCGCGACAGCACGCCGTCAACGATGGTGCCGTCGATCGGCTTGGCGCCGATCCCGAACCCCGCCTCGAACGCGCGGACGAGGTAGCGGCTGAGCTGGAGCGGCGTCTTCAGCCGCGCGGCGAGCAGCGTCGCCGCGTCGTCGGTGATGACCTCCTCGGGCTCGACGCCCTCTTCCAGCGAAGCCCGGAGCACCCAGTCGATGAAGTCGCGCTGCCGGTCGCGCAGCCCTCCGAACTCGAACAGCGTCGTGCGGTCACCCACCTCCTCCATGGTGGGGCGACGCAGGTCGTTCTTCAGACGCGGGTAGCCCAGCATGACGACCGAGAGTTGCCCGCCACCCTCCTGAACCAGCTCGACCAGACGCTTGAGCGCCTTCAGTGTGTTGGCGTGGAGGTCGTGCGCGTCGTCGACGAAGAGCGCGACCGGCTTCTTAGCCTTGCGGAACAGCTCCTGGAGGTCGCGCTCGCGGCGCTCGGCTTGGCGCGAGATGGTGGGTAGCTTGTCCGGGCTGAGGTCGTAGAACAGCGCCGACACGAGCAGCGGCACCGTGATCTTGGCCTTCTCCAGGCTGAGCGCGCGCGACACGATAACGCGGTTCTCGCGCTCCAGCGCCTCGCGCAACCTGCGCACCAGCAGCGACTTGCCCGACCCGATCACGGCCGTGAGCGCGATCAGCCGGCCCGCCATGATCGTCGTACGCAGGTCGTGAACGATTTGCTTGTGGTGCTCAGTCTCGTAGAACCCAACATCGACTGGCGGTCGGGCAAGCCGGTAGTGGTGCATGACTTCGGTCAGCATGGGGCAGGCTCCTCATCCCGCATGGGCGCGGCCGGGCGGGAACCGTTCGCGGATGGCGACCATCACCTCCGCGCGGACCAGCGTGCGGGCGAGCAGGTCGGCGATGAATTGGAGGTCGTCCGCGCTGAGCTTGCCGAGCGGCACGCGCAGCTCTTCCGCGATCGCCGCGCGCGCCTTCAGCGGCGTGGCGAACGCCAACTCCTCGAACCGGTCGGGACCGTCGAATGGGCGGGTGGCGAGCATGGCGCGGTGCGGCTCGCGCGCGATCAGGTCGGGCTCACCCGACAGCGCGGAGCGCGGGATGGAAATGCGGGTCGCGAGTTCGGCGACGCGGTCCTGGCGGACATCGCGCCTGCTCTTGCGGTGCTTGCGGTAGCGATGGAGCGGTACGGGGCCGCCCACGGGATCGAACGGACCGTAGCGCTCGTCGCCATGCTCGGCGAACAGCTCGGCGTCGAACAACCCCCACCACAGCACGACCGCCTCGCCGGCAAGCTCGGGGTCGAGCTCGTAGGTGACCCCCGCGACCGACACCCGCGCGTCCAGCCCGACCATGCGCCGCTCGGGCTCGCGCGCGAACGAGCAGAACCGCTCCCACGCGCACATCGCGCGGACCCCGCCCTCGGGCTGGCGCTCAAGCCAGTCATCGACGCGCGAGTGAGCCTCGTGCCGGTGATCGCGCGCATTTTCGCGATCGACGAACCGGGTCAGCCAAGCGTTCGCCTCGGCTTCGGTGTCGGGCTGGTGATGATGGTAGAGTGTCTCGTGCGCCTCCTTCACCGTCCGGAACGGCCGCTCGACCTTGCCCTTGGCGCGTGCGGTCGTGCGCGCACCGTCCGATCCGGCCGGCATGTGCGGAGTGACGATCACGTCCAGGCTCTCCATTACCCGCTTGAACACGGCTGACTTCGCGACGGGGCCGTTGTCGAGGTGGAGTTGCTTGGGGATACCCTGGAGCGGGTTGGTCGTGCCGTCCGGCTTGGCCGACATGGCGCGGAACAGGAAACCGAGCGCCGCCTCGACATCCTCACCATATACGCAGTGGTATTCGAGGTAGGCGAGCCCCGACCGGTCATCGACGACCGAGAACAGCATCAGCGTGGGCGCGCCGCCCCGTTCCAGGTCGACCCAGGGCGGGGGAACCGCGAGTTGCTTCAGGTCGGACGGGCTCAGGTCGAAGTGCCACAGGTCGTTGGCGTGCTCCGCCTGGAAACGGACGGCCGCGGGCTCTCGTGTCAGGCGCGCGTGGTCATACCCGAGCCGGCGCATATGTCGGTTGAGGGTCGAGATGGTGAGCAACCCGGGCGCGAGCTTGCGATGGCCATCGGGCGTGTGGACCCCATGCTCCTCGACCAGCCTGAGCGCCCGCGCGGTCGAGAGGTGGCGGCCCTTCCTGTTGGTGGTGCTCTTCTTCACCGCAGCGACGATCTCGCACCAGTGTTCGATCTCGCCGTCGCCCATGACGCGCGCGTGCCCGCGATCGGAGCGGTGCGCGTCGCGGGGACGGTGCTCGCCGCGTAGCGCACGGTACAGGGTGGCGCGCGACACGGCGTAGAGCCGGCAGGTCGACGCCATCATCTCCTTGCGGTCGGGGTGCCGGGGCGGCAGCGCCGCGAGGCGTCGTTTCAGGGTCGCGAGCGCCTCGGCTGGAACGGGCGCTCGCCAGACGGTCACGCCGCTTGTCGCTCTTCGCGAGCCCGGGTGGGAGGTTTGGGCATCGCCTTCCCGTCGAGGAGCGCCTGGCCGGGGGCCTTGGGCGTGCCGTCGCCGTTGATGTAGTGGTAGAGCGTCGTGGTCGTGATGCCGAGCCGCTTGGCCACCTCAGCCGCGACCGCCTTCCGGTCGCTCATCGCCGCCATTGCCATTTGCAGCGTCGAGCGGTCCATCTTGCGCGGGCGCCCGCCCAACCGGCCCCTGGCGCGCGCTGCAGCGAGCCCGGCGCGCGTACGCTCGGTGATCAGCTCGCGCTCGAACTCGGCAAATGCGGCGAAGATGCCGAACGCGAGCCGGCCATTGGCGGTCGTCGTGTCGATCTGCGCGCCGGCACCCGTCAGCACCTTCAGCCCGATCCCGCGCGAGCGCAGATCCTCTGCGGTGATGACGAGGTGACGGAGATCACGGCCGAGCCGGTCGAGCTTCCAGATCACCAACGTGTTGCCGGGCTGGAGCGCCTTCAGGCACGCGGTCAGGCCAGGCCGAGCATCGTGCCGACCCGATGCGAGGTCCTCGTAGATGCGGCTCGGGTCGACGCCGCCCGCGAGCAGCGCGTCGCGCTGCGGCTCCAGCGTCTGGCTGCCGTCGGCTTTCGAGACGCGGACGTATCCGATCAGCATGAGAAGGCCGGTTCACCCGCAAGGAAAGACAGCTACCACCCTGCATTCTGACGCTGGTTTCCGCAACGGCTTTTCTCGTTCTGAACGGCCGCGATCGGGTGGCCGATTGCGACCACAAGGAAACCGGACGTATTTCTTGCGAGCCGCGCGCGCTGTTGGGAGAAGCGGTAATGCACTGCCGTCTTAGGCAGGAGACAGGGCTTCAAGGATGCCGCACTCGGCAACGGTGCCGTGTCCGCATCGGTCGATGATACGCGCCAGCTCGCCATCCAGGGCTGCCAAGTCGGCGATCTTGCGCTCGATCGCCGCCCTGTGCTCGCGCGCGATCGTCTCGACCGCGGCACAGGACCAATCGCTATGGTCGGCCAAGCCCAGCAGCTCTCGCACTTGGTCGAGACTGAAACCAAGGCCGCGCGAGCGGCGAATGAATGACAGCCGGCGAAGGGTCGCCGAAGCATAGGTCCGGTAGTTGCCTTCGGTGCGCGCCGGCGCGGGCAGCAAGCCGATCTCCTCATAATAGCGGATCGTCTGCACCTTTGTGCCGGTCGCCTTGGCGAGGTCGCCGATTTTCAGAGCCACGGCCCTTGACCCTACAGTTGCTGGAGGGTGCATATAAGGTTTCGACTATGATCCTGTCGAGGAGCCAAGGCGAGCGCGGTGAGTCGCTGCGGCGGAGCGGGTGAAAGGAACGGCTGTGCCTACTGAGGACTCCCTAACGCGAACGGCCGATAAAACGGGTGTGATCGGCGCGATCATCGCCTCGTTCGGCTGTGCGGCGTGCTTTCCCGCCCTTGGCAGTCTCGGTGCCGGGATCGGCCTGAGTTTTCTGAGCCAGTATGAAGGCCCCTTTATCCGATACGTTCTGCCGCTCTCCGCGCTCATCGTATTGGCGGCGAACCTCCGCACCGGCCTTCGTCACAAGACCTGGCTGCGCCTAGCGTTAGGCGTCACTGGACCTGTGCTTGTTCTCATCGCCGCCCTGCTGATGTCGCTTCGCGGCGTTCGGGCGGAATGGGTGCTGTATGCGGGGCTGGTGTTGATGATCGGGGTGTCGATTCTCGATCTTGTTTCGCCTCCGGGGCGGCGGTTCAGCAATCCGATCCCATCGAGGAACAGATAATGACGGATACCGTCGCAAGGCAACCCTCAACACCGGGTGGGCCGCCCGTCCGGGGTGTCGCATCAATAGCGGCTGCGTTGGGCCTGGGCGCGGTCACGGCCGCCGCGGCCTGCTGCGTTCTGCCACTCGCGCTCGCCTCGCTCGGCGTGGGTGCTGGGCTCGCCGGCAGCTTCGTAGGGCTGGCGAGCATTCGCGCGCCGCTTCTGGTGCTGAGCGCGGTCGCGCTCGTGGTCGCTTGGGCCATGTGGTGGCGCAAGCGCGAGACGGCCTGTGCGCCGGGGGACGCCTGTGCGGTTGATGTCAGGTCGCGCCGGATCGTCGGCCTCCTGATTGCGGCAACTGTGCTGGTCGGCCTGGCCGCTATCTGGGGCTCGATCGAGCCTATCCTCATGAATTGGGTGTTGTAATGCTGCTCACCTCCACGTTGACCTGCCCCAAGTGCGGCCACCAATCGACCGACACCATGCCGACCGATGCGTGCCAGTTCTTCTACGACTGCAAAGGCTGCGCCGCGGTGCTTCGCCCCAACGCCGGGGACTGTTGCGTTTATTGCTCCTTCGGTGACGTGCCCTGTCCCCCGATACAGGAAGCGCGCGCGTCGGGATCAACGGCGAGCTGCTGCGCCTGACGGCACGCCAGCCGGGGAACCTGAACCACGCCAAGGAGAAGCTCGTGCCCGACACCTATGATCTGGTCGTCATCGGCGCGGGAACTGCCGCGCGGGTAGCGGCCATGCGCGTTCGCAAGGCCGGCAAGAGCGTCGCCGTGATCGACTGCCGACCCTATGGCGGCACCTGCGCCCTGCGCGGCTGCGATCCGAAAAAGATGCTACGCCACGGAGCCGCTGTGATCGACGACGCGCGCCGGATGCGGAGCAACGGCGTGGTGGGAAAGGACTGCATCGACTGGCGCGAGTTGATGGCGTTCAAGCGCACCTTCACTGATCCGGTGCCGGGGAAACATGAACGAAGCTACCATGAGGCCGGGGTGGATACCTACCACGGCCCGGCTCGCTTCACCGGCGCGAACAGCCTCGTCGTGGAGGGAAAGACGCTGGTTGGCGGCCATTTCCTTGTTGCCAGCGGTGCCGAACCGGTCCCGCTCGGCTTGCCCGGCGAAGAGCACGTCATCGACAATGAGGCGTTCCTGGCGATTGAGAGCCTGCCCCGGCGCATCGTGATCGTCGGGGGTGGATACATCGCGGCGGAGTTCTCTACAATCGCGGCGAACGCCGGGGCGCAAGTGACCATCCTCCAACGCGGGCCGCGCATGTTGACCGGCTTCGACCCCGATCTGGTCGGCTGGCTGATGCCCCGCCTGCGCGATGCGGGGATCGACGTGCAGCTCGATACGGAGGTCGAGGCGATCGACAAGACAGGCGACGGCTTCTCGGTTCGCGCCTCCACGGGCGGGGTGAGCAAGAGCTTCGCGGCCGATCTGATCGTCCATGCTGCCGGGCGACGCCCGGCGCTCGAAGCACTCGACCTCGATGCGGCGGGGATCGCACACGAGCGGGGCCGCCTCACGCTCAACGAGCATCTGCAAAGCGTCTCCAACCCGGCGGTGTATGCTGCCGGCGACGCGGCCCAGATGGGGCCTCCGCTGACGCCGGTATCGAGCCATGACGGCAAGGTCGTCGCCGGCAACATGCTCGAAGGCAACCACCTCCGCCCGGACTATCGGGGTATCCCCAGCGTCGCCTTCACGCTTCCTCCCATCGCTTCGGTCGGGCTCAGCGAAGCCGAAGCGCGCGAGCGGGGCCTGCGCTTCCGCGTGAAAAGCAATCTGGTCCCCAACTGGTACTCCGCGCGGCAAGCGGCCGAACCGGTTTATGGGTTCAAGGTGATGGTCGATGAAGGCGACGACCGGGTGCTCGGGGCTCACCTGGTCGGACCGCATGTGGACGAGGTCATCAATCTGTTCGCGCTCGCGATCCGGCATGGTCTGACGGCCGACGATCTGAAATCGACCATGTTCGCTTATCCGTCCGGGGCTTCGGATATCGGCTACATGCTGTGATTAAGCGGTCCAATGAACACCAATTCAGTGGGTCCGAAGGCGATAGCCGCTAACTCGGCGTCACATCAATGGGGCTCTCACGATCGTAACATGCGCACAGTCCAGCGACGGATGCGCGTCGCCGGTGCCGATTTGAAGGTCTCACAAAGCGTGCGCTGACTGATGACCGTCTCGCGTCCGTCTCAAAGATCGTACGCTGGTTCTCGAATAACGTGCGCCCAAGCACCTCGACGGTCTCACAGACTATGCGCCAGAGTGCGCCCTTTATCTCGCGTCGAACCGATCATCATTGCAGGCCGTCACATGTACGCGCTCGAATGTGGATAGCTGAGCGCCATCTTCGCACCGTCAATGTCGAGTGCGAGCACGGCGCGATGAGCCTCCCAGCCAGACGCATCGCCGAAATGCGCCAAATATCGATCACGAAGCTCGGTCATCCGATTATGCACTGCCCGCTCCTCCTCGCCGAGATGCGCGGTGATCTGAAGCTTGTTACGGCCTTTGCCGCTGCTGTGGGTCGCACGGGTGTAGAGCAGCACCGCCTGCGCGAACAACGCCTGCACGGTTGCCGCCTGGTCGCGACGGACAGGCCCCCCTTGTGCTGCGCTGATCTGCATCGCTCCTGATAGGCTCTTGCAGGCACTCATCATTTCGCGAGCTCGCTTCAGATCGTTCCGAACCGAACTCATTGAGATGGCGGCATGGATCAGCGGCTTCAGCGCCGCGATGCCCGGCGTGTCGGCGAAGCGTGCCGCGAACGCATTGAGGTCAAACAGTTCGAGCATATCTGGCCATTTCCGTCGATGAGGCGCTCGGCTTTTCGGCAGGTCTCAAAAGGTGCACTGTCACATAGTGCTACCACTGAGGTGAGGTCACAACCAGGGCTGGCCATGGTCAGCTTGACGTGCTCCCCGTCTTGTTACCGCTCAGACGTAGAGTCCCCGGGGTTCATGCTTGATGGTTGAGGGGATGGCAACGTGGTCCGGGGCATGCCCCGGACCACGTTGGCCGGCGATCTGGGCGGGGGTACG
>NZ_JACHNY010000026.1 GCF_014199625.1 Sphingomonas abaci | reverse complement strand
ACAATTATGTCGAAAGCCAATCGAGCACTCTCACATTTGGCTTGGTTCCATACCTACACGGAGCCGAGTCCCGGCCAAACCTGATCAGCGGCTTCGGCAAGCCTCTCGGCCCAAAGAGTCGGAAGCTGTTTGTCCTCACGCTTTTCCCATGCGTAGTGGCGCTGGTAGACCGGTATCACCCATTGCTGCCGCTTTTGCAGCACATCGTTAAGCTTCCAGTCCTTGGCGCGCATCGCGCCCCCCAGTTCCGCCCGCTTGATGCCAACACAGCACGATCTTCGGTGGCGTGAAACGGCGTTGGCGCTCCCTTGCCGGTCAGGTATCAGCGCAAGCATGAACCCCGTTGAGATCGATGACGCCGTTTCTTCCCTCGCCCAAGAGCCGTTTGAGGCGGGCGAGTTCCCGTTCGAGTTCCTCCGCGCATTCGGGAACCCGGAAACTACGATCAAGCGGTTGCGCTCTGGCTCCACCAACCAGTCGGACGTGCCCGGTGCCGTGCTCCAGCGGAGCAACATCCACATCGCGACATGCCCGATTGGCGAGGTCGATGCAACATTGCGGGCATTGCGGGCCAGCCACAAGACTATCTCGGCCAAGGCGCGGTTCATCCTCGCCACCGATGGTGAGGCATTTCAAGCCGAGGACATGACCAGCGGCGAGACGGTCGCCTGCGCCTATCCTCAGTTCCCGGATCACTTCGGCTTCTTCCTGCCGCTCGCGGGCATTACCACCGTCCCGCAGGTCCGCGAAAGCTCGTTCGACATCAAGGCGACGGGGCGGCTGAACCGGCTCTATGTCCAGCTTCTCACCGACAACCCGGAGTGGCGGACGGTCGAGCGCCGAGCCGATATGAACCACTTTATGGCAAGGTTGATTTTCTGCTTTTTCGCCGAAGACACCGATATATTTCGTGGCGAGAAGCTGTTCACCAGCACCATGGAGGAAATGAGCGCGCGCGATGCATCTGACACGCATGTAATCCTTAGCGAGGTGTTCCGATCGATGGACATCAAGCCTGAAGACCGCGAAGCCGCTAAGGTCCCACGTTATGCGAGCCGATTCCCCTACGTGAACGGCCAGCTTTTCAGCGGCGGCACGGAGACGCCCCGGTTCAGCAAAATAGCACGATCCTATCTGCTGCACATCGGCGGGCTGAACTGGCGCAAGATCAACCCGGACATCTTCGGCTCGATGATCCAAGCCGTCGCAGACGACGAGGAGCGCGGCGCGCTCGGAATGCACTACACCAGCGTTCCCAACATCCTGAAGGTGCTGAACCCGCTGTTCCTCGACGACCTGCGTAGCAAACTGGAGGAAGCGGGCGACAACGGGCGCAAGCTCCTGAACCTGCGCAACCGGATGGCGCGGATCAGGGTGTTCGATCCGGCCTGCGGCTCCGGCAACTTCCTCGTCATCGCCTATAAGGAGATGCGGGCCATCGAGGCGGAGGTGAACCGACGACGCGGTGAGCCCGATCGTAGGTCTGATATCCCGCTCACCAACTTTCGTGGTATCGAGCTTCGCGACTTCCCGGCTGAGATCGCGCGCCTCGCGCTTATCATCGCCGAATATCAGGCGGATGTGCTCTATCGCGGGCAGCAGGAGGCGCTGGCCGAGTTCCTGCCGCTGGACTCGCAGAACTGGATCACGTGCGGAAATGCGCTCCGGCTCGACTGGCTCAGCATCTGCCCTCCTACGGGCAGCGGCGTGAAGCTGGCAGGCGACGATCTGTTCGGGACACCGCTGGATCAGGCGGAAATCGATTTTGAGAACACTGGTGGCGAGACATACATCTGTGGAAACCCGCCTTATGTTTGGACAAATGACCAATCACCGGATCAAAAACTTGACCTGAGACTGCTGTTCGAGGCTCATACTCGCTCTTGGCGGGCACTGAACTATGTTACCGGATGGTTTCTGCGTTTAGTGGAGTATAGCAAACGTTGCGATTGTTCTGGTGCTTTTGTGACCATAAATACAGTTTCGCAAGGTCAGCATGCTACAGTATTTTGGCCAATTATCTACAAACTTGGTGGCAACATCGAGTTTGCGCACGAGTCTTTTAAGTGGCGAAACTTGGCATCTAAGAATGCTGGCGTCACTGTAAATATAATCGGCCTTAGAACGTCTTACATACAATCCGCTAGACTCTATTCCTCGGCCGGAAACAATCATACCACATTGAGGGTGGTTGATTCGATAGGCCCTTACCTTGTTCCCAATGTAACCACCCTGATAGCTAAGCACTCGTCTTCCATTTGTTCACTTGGCGAAATGGTAAGGGGTAATATGCCCTACGAAGGAGGGCATCTGCTTCTTTCTTTTCAGGAGAAGTCTGCATTTATCCACGAATCTCCAAACTCCTCGCCTTTTCTGGCACGCATTAGTGGATCATCAGAGATTATTGACGGTAAGCCGAGATATTGCCTCTGGATTAAGGATGCCCAAGTCGAAGAGGCCAAAGCCATCCCTTTGGTGCGCGACCGCCTCGACAAGGTTGCTGATCTTAGACGCTCAAACTCCGATCCAAACGTGGTTGCTATGGCTGAGAGACCACACCAGTTTCGTGAAACCAACCAAGCACGTAGGTGGACAGTGGCTATGCCTGCCGTCTCCTCGGAAAATAGAGCCTATTTGCCCGCTGATTTGCTTCCATATCCGCAGGTAATCTCTAACAGGGCATATGGTATTTACGACGGCGATCTATGGACGTTTTCCTTGTTAGTTTCCTCTATGCATATCGCTTGGATCGGGACTGTGTGTGGCCGTCTTGAGATGCGATACTCCTACACAAACACCCTTGGTTGGAATACTTTCCCAGTCCCGCCTCTGACCCAGCGGCATAAGGCGGACTTGACCCGCGCGGCTGAGAACATCCTGCTCGCGCGCGCGGCGCATTTCCCCGCCACCATCGCCGAAATGTATGATCCCGACCGCATGGATCGCGACTTCCCCAGCCTACGCGCCGCCCATGAAGCTAACGACGAGGTGCTCGAACGAGTCTACATCGGTCGCCGCTTCCGCAACGACACGGAGCGATTGGAGAAGCTGTTCGAGCTATATTCGAAAGCGGTTGCTCGGCGATGACACAGTTTGAGTGGGATCAACAAAAAAGCGAAACTAATCTCAAGAAGCATGGGGTCAGCTTCGAAGAGGCCTCGGCCATCTTCGAGGGCCCAGTGCTCTCGGCGGAGGATGAGGGATGGCACGATGAGATTCGAGAGAAGAGCTATGGGCTCCTATATGGTCAGGTGGTGGTCTGCGTGATCCACACAGACCGAAGCGGTAAATGTCGCATCATCAGCGCCCGTAAGGCGACAGCAAATGAACGAAAGCACTTTCATGCCTATCTCAAAAAAGCGCTTAGCTGAGATTGCAGCCATAAGGGAGGAGACGATCGACACCTCGGACATCGTAGAGAGTGGCGAGAGCTTCTTCGCACGGGCAACGCTGAGGCAAGGCGCGCCAAAGAAGAGCAAAGCAGTCCCTGCCGTCGCGTTTAAGACCGCACGAACTGGCGCATCCGCCAAGGCGAACGAGCTTGGCATGCGCACCATGCAGGAGCGGGCCTATGACCGGCGCGGCGAGCAGTATCTGCTGATCAAGTCGCCCCCCGCCTCGGGCAAGTCGCGAGCGCTGATGTTCATCGCGCTGGACAAGCTACGCAATCAGGGCATTCGACAGGCGATCATTGTCGTGCCTGAGAAATCCATCGGAGGCAGCTTCGCGGACGAGCCGCTGTCCAAATTCGGCTTCTGGGCCGACTGGGTGGTTAAACCCCAATGGAACCTGTGCAACACGCCGGGGCCGGATGAGGAGCGGGTTGATCCCTCGAAAGTCCGTGCGGTCGGGCAGTTCCTCGCCAGCGACGACACCGTGCTGGTCTGCACGCATGCCACCTTCCGGTTCGCGGTCGAGCAGTTCGGGGTGGAGGCGTTCGATGGTCGGCTGATCGCGGTGGACGAGTTCCACCACGTTTCCGCCAGTCCGGACAACCGGCTCGGCAGCCAGCTTGGCGAGTTCATCAAGCGTAATCAGGTCCACATCGTCGCGATGACCGGCAGCTACTTCCGGGGTGACGCTGCGCCCGTCTTGATGCCAGAGGATGAGGCGAAATTCGAAACGGTCACCTACACCTACTACGAGCAGTTGAACGGCTACGAGCATCTCAAGGCGCTCAACATCGGCTACTTCTTCTATACGGGCCGCTATCTCAAAGCGATCGAGGCGGTGCTAGACCCTACCCGCAAGACCATCGTCCACATTCCCTCGGTCAACTCGCGCGAGAGCACGAAGGACAAGATCAAGGAGGTCGAGGAGATCATGGAATATCTCGGAGAGTGGCAGGGTGCCGACCCCGAGACTGGCTTCTACCGCGTGAAGCTGCGCGATGGGCGGTTGATCAAGATTGCCGATCTGGTCGATGACTCCGATCACGCGAAGCGTGGCAAGGTGCTGGCGGCGCTCAAAGACCCGAAGCATCGCAGCGATCGCGACCATGTGGATATCATCATCGCGCTCGGCATGGCGAAGGAGGGGTTCGACTGGATTTGGTGCGAGCACGCGCTCACAGTCGGCTACCGTTCCAGCCTCACTGAAATCATCCAGATCATCGGGCGCGCAACCCGTGACGCGCCGGGGAAGGAAACTGCATCTTTCACCAACCTGATCGCCGAGCCGGATGCGTCGGAGGCCGCTGTTGTGGATGCCATCAACGACACGCTGAAGGCGATCGCCGCCAGCCTCCTCATGGAGCAGGTGCTCGCCCCTCGGTTCAACTTCACGCCGAAGGACAACGGCAAGCTGGACGGCTTCGACTACGGTCCTGATGGCTACCAAGAAGGGAAAACCAACGTCGGCGTGAATGAGGAACGTGGCCTTTACCACTTCGAAATCAACGGGCTCGTTGAGCCCAAAAGCGAGGAGGCTTCGCGCATCTGCCGGGAGGACTTGAACGAGGTCATCACCGCCTTCGTGCAGGACAATACGGCGCTGGAACGCGGTCTCTTCGACGAGGAGGTGGTGCCGCAGGAACTGACGCAGGTTCGCATGGGCAAAATTGTGCGCGACCGCTACCCGGACCTGAGCAACGACGATCAAGAGGCCGTGCGCCAGCACGCCGTTGCTGCCCTGAACCTCACCCAAAAGGCCAAGCAGTTGGCGGGTGAGGGCGGCAGCGGCGGAGAGGACCGGACTAACACCGCGCTGATCGACGGCGTGCGGAAGATCGCGATGGACGTGCGAGACCTCGACATTGACCTAATTGACAGCATCAACCCGTTTGAAGCGGCCTATTCGGTGCTCGCCAAAGCGACGAACGAGGCCGTGCTGAAGCAGGTGCATGCCGTCATTTCAGCGCGGCGGACGGCGCTGACGCCGGAGGAGGCAAAGGAGTTGGCCGGGGGTGCTGTGCGGTTCAAGCGAGAACACGGACGGTTCCCGTCTATAAACTCCGGTGATGCATGGGAAAAGCGCCTCGCTGAGGGCGCTTCCGCCTTCGTGCGCTTCAAGGACGAGGGTCGATATGCCTGATCTCGACCTCGACGAGCTTCGCGCTGAACTCGATGAGTTCGCGCAGCCGCAGCCGAAACGCTCCGCCTACACGCCGCTGGAAGAGCGGATCATTGCCGGGTTCGAAGACATCGTGCGCTTCCGTGAGGAGCACGGGCGAGCGCCCCAGCATGGTGAAGATCGTGACATCTTCGAGCGGCTCTACGCCGTCCGATTGGACCGGCTGCGAGCGCAGCTCGATAGCCGTGCATTGCTAGCTGACCTCGACCGCTTCGGGCTGCTCGATCTAGCCGACCAGCAGGATCAATCTGAGCCCGAGGACCTCGACAGCGATGCGCTGCTGGCTGAGCTTGAGGGCATCGAGGCGACGGGTGACATAACAAAGCTCCGCCACGTTCCTTCACGCGAGGAACGCCGCGCCGCCGATGAGGTCGCTAATCGCGAGCGGTGCGCCGACTTCGACCAGTTCAAGCCGCTGTTTGAGCAGGTTGAGCGTGATCTGGAAACGGGCGTGCGGGGAACCCGTCCCTTCGTCAGGGATGCTGGCTTTTTAAAGGCCGACATTACTACTGGGCAGTTCTTCATCATTGGCGGGCAGATCGCCTATGTAGCGAAGTTGGGTGAGCCGATTCGAGCGCCAAACGGTCAGGCGGATGCTCGTTTGCGCGTGATCTACTCGAATGCGACAGAGAGCGATATGCTGCTCCGCTCGCTTCAGCGTGCGCTCTACAAGGACGAGGCGGGCAGACGGATCACCGAGCCGTCAGCGGGACCGCTGTTCAAAAGTGAAGCCAACAACGACGATACCGAGAGTGGCACCATATACGTGCTGAGAAGCAACTCCACGCACCCGGTTGTAGCTGAACATCGCGAGGTGCTGCACAAAATCGGCGTGACGGGCGGCACCGTCGAGGCGCGGCTAGCAGGCGTGGAGAAGGATGCTACCTACCTGCTCGCCGGTGTAGAGGTCGTCTCCACCTACAAGCTGTTCAACATCAATCGGCGGCGGCTTGAAGCGCTGATTCACAAGGTGTTCGCACCCGCGCAGATCGATCTCACGATCACGGATCGCTTTGGCAATCCGGTGAAGCCGCGCGAGTGGTTCCTTGTGCCCCTCGTCGTAATTGATGAGGCAGTGTCTCGCATCCGGGACGGAAGCATTACCGAATGCAGATATGATCCCATGCAGGGGCGACTTGTTATGAATTGAATGATCAATTCAAGGGCAATCGATGAGGCTTCAGACCGAGCCGATCGGCGACGCTCCCTACTAATTCGTGCACGGGCCACTACTGCGAATATTTGTCGGGTCTATGATCGTGGGACGTCCGAAAGGAATGTAGCTCAACTACATATTGCCGATAAACGTGTTTGCCCAGCAGATGCTACACCTTTCTGCGTCTTTACCTCTGGAAGCGGGCAGTTAACTGACACGAGTTCCTTGTCGGTAACGGCGATAGCGCCAATGATGTCTCGTGAACAACGTAGATCTGCGCCCATACCAATTACTCGCCTCGTTGCCTCTCGGAACCAGCCTTAGATTCGCTACGCCCGACGGGGCGTGCGCACTCAGCAGGATCGTTTATCACCCAGTGTGGCCATACCGCTGGCATGTGGGCAATATCTGAAGCATAATTGCGTCATATGCTACTCGCTGGTCTGCGCTCCACACGTCGTTCACGTGGCCTTTCACAAACCAATCTCGGAAACCAACTTGGCGTCAATCGGCAGGTTATCGCCCGGATGGAGCGGGGCGTAGGCTCTGTTGAAAATCTAATTTCTATTATGGCAGCGCTTGATTTCCATCTCTCTGGTCTGGCTCGGGGAGCACGAATCGACGAGCAACTTCGGAACCGACGTGCCCACCTAGGTCTCTCGCAAGCTGACGTCGCTGAAATGGCTGGCATTTCGCGCAAAACCGTCGCCGCACTCGAATGTGGAAGGGGTTCTGTTGCGTCCCTTCTAGCAGTGCTCGGCACTATCGGCAGTAAGGCGCGGAAAGCAGAGCCCGTTAGACCGTCTTGGGCCTTCGATCGCAGCCTTGAGCGGGATAAGCGGTTTACTCCCCCTTGGTTCCTAGAGCATGTTGAAACCATCTTCGGCCCAATCTGCTTGGACCCGTGTGGTCATGAACTATCGCCAGTAGTGGCAAAGCGGCGGATCATATTGCCTGAAGACGGGCTAGTGGCTTCATGGGCGGGATCAAAACTAGTGTTTGTGAATCCGCCATTTTCAGCGCTGGTCAAATGGCTCAACAGAGCCATTGATGCGTGGGAAAGCGGTGAAGCAGAGACAGTGTTTCTGTTAATACCCGCCCGGACGGACAGCGGGACATTTCAGGACCGTGTCGCCAGTCGGGCAGATGTTGGGTTGATAAGAGGACGAATGCGTTTTCTCTCGGCCGAGGGTGTGGGGCACCCTGCGCCGTTCAGTATGATGTCGGTGATATTTGGGGCGGAGTCGGATCGAATCAAACGCTTCAATGAACTTGTTCCATCGGCGTGGCTCCCTCGCACAATATAGGGAGGGTGCAATGGCCGCTTCTCGACGAAGCGTCGAAAGCGCCTAACAACGTTAGCTACCTCCGGATCAAAACTTGTGTCGACTAAAAGTAAGGCGACGTGTGCGACAAAGGATAGCAGCTGCGAATGGCTTAACCACGTCACCTCCGATCCGAAGCAAGGCGGGTAAGTCTAGTTCAGAAATTATAAATACTGACCTACCCACTTATACGATCCATAGTTGGTAGAATTGCCTTCAACAGAGGCGTGGTGTCTTGCTTGCGTAACTAGTAGGTAAATGAATTGGTCCTTGCGCTAGTGAAAACCCCCTCGTAATGACATTTGCTTATATATTATCTTAGGAAATGCTCTTACAAGGGGGTTTTTCTGGAACTTACCTATGAATCACGGTGAGTAAGTAAAAATTAAAATAATGACAGGCGGTTTAGCTCGATTATATAAATAAGAATGTGACGGGGACTTTGCGGAGTCATGACCCATAGTGAGCTACACACCTTGCCGTAGCCCCCCGTCACATTCACCGGGCAGGGTTTGGCAAGGAATACAATGAATGACATTATTGAAGATGTAGCACGTATTGCGGGTATCAAAGCCGCCCGTCAGTTTAAGCAAGCGCTGAACAATCCCATGACGGAGATGTTCGAGCGTATAATTGCGCCGCAACTCTATCGACCCAATCACAACACCCACATGCACGTATCGCCCAATAACAAAGAGGCGGGACGCAACCACATTCGTTCACGGCAAATCGCAGAAGGCCGAGTATCAACCAACAACCTCGCGTTCTTCAGCAACGTCATGGCCATTCCCAATTGTTCAATGGATGAGGATGGCAACGAAAGATGGGACGCTCCGTCATCGCGAGTTGTGTGGGGCGAACATCAGGTGCTGACGTTCGAATTCGATAACAATGAACCAAGCTTCTTTGCCGAACAGCTTTCGTGGCTGCGCTCCGCTGGCAAAACCAAATTTGACAGCCCGATCGGCCGCTTGTTCGAGCATTGCTCACAGTGGGTAGATTTCGCCGGGATCACGGTCGTCTACAGCGGCAACAAATCCTTCCACATCCACATATGCTTCGCCACTTCCACAGCGCGTGCCCAAGGCATCACAGAGCATGTTCGCGCCGGGCTGGTGCGTCATTGGGACCGTCTGCATCCGGAAGTCGTCTCTATCCTCGGCACAACGGCTGAACCTGATCGCCAATTACGCTTCCCGGAACAGTTGCGCCGCTATCCCGGCGGCAATCGCGTCATCAGCAAGCCGAACCATCCGCTTGGTATCGAGGAAGGTCAGTCAGTTGGTCAAACCGTGATGTGGGAACACTACCGCTCACGTGCCCTACGCGGCTCTACAGCGTCTTTTTTTGACCCGACCCTGTTCGTTGCGCCCGCGAAGGTTGATCGCGCTGGAGGCGGGTCCAAGGGCAAAGGAATGGTGTTTTCAGCCACCACCCCGGAGCTGGATTTTTGCGCCAATAAGATGAAGTCGATTTATAATGAGCGGACCTTCCCGGCGTTCGTGGATTTCGCCCCTTATGCTGGTGCCTATCGGGCTTATTTCACCAACCACATCACGGATACCAATCCGGCCAGCTATATGGAGGCAGGATACACAGTGCCCCACATTGCGGGCAGCAATCCCTTGGGCCTCACTCATCAGAACATGCCGCGTCTGCCCCGCCCCTTGGGTGAGATGATGGAGCAATGGTGCGAGGAGTTCCACGCCATCAACGATGTCGAACGCACAGAGGTTGAGCGTGATTTTGCCCTAGCTGTCACCGATGCCGAGACGGCACGCCGCGAGATGGGCAGAGTGATTTTGAACACTCTTCGCGATTCCGCCGCACCGTTAAGTTGGATATGCGCCCCGGAAGGCATCAGCAAATCCACCAGCATGTTCGCCAACCACCCGCGCATAGATTCATGGTTGTCTGCGGATTGCTCTGGTCTCTGCATGTATGCCTTCGCCGATTATGAGTCGGCGCGGGAGAAGGCGGAAGCCTTCAACGCCACCAATGCCAAGCGCGGCTACTATGGCGTCGTCATTCAGTCGTTTGAACGCCTCTACAATGAGGCGTGTGCGGCCTTGAAGGTTTCCCCGATCAGCTTGCGCGATGCCGCCAATGGTGGCTTTCGCAACATCCTCCACGCAGTCGAAGTGATTCAGCCCATGATTACTGCCCGCCTCATAGCCGACCATTCGGTGATGTGGGCTGAGATTGGCGAACGGAAGCCCGTCTTGTTTACTGTCCATGCCGTGGCTCATCGCTGGCACCTAAATTCACCGTCGCGTTTGATGGCCGCTGCGTCCTATTGGCTGGTTCGCGGCGATGATGACCACAATACCATCTGCCGAGACGAAACTCGCCTGAATCTTCTCATCCACGATGAAGTCAAAACGGCTGACCTCATCACTGCTACCCCCAGCGTGCATGTCCAGTATGTCAACGCGATGGTAGCAAATGCGCCAGAAGCGTGGGGAGCCAATTCGACTGATCGCGTCCGCGCCTATGACGCCTATCGGACACAGCACCCCACGGACATGGCCTATGGCGACATCATGTTGATCATGGAACACCATGGCCATGATTGGGCGGAGGTCGTCACTAGCGACAGCGGGGAATATGGTGCGATCGGGGCTGACGGTCCGTATGCCGCTGCGCTCGGACAGCGTTGGTCAGTCATCGAACGGCAGTGGCCATCACAAGTGGCCCGCAAGGTGCTGGTTCTGACTACGGAAACCGTTCCAACCGTGGTAGCGCGGAAGTGCCATATCGATTGGCAGATTCACGACCTCTACACGCCCCAGATCAAGCGTGATGAAGTGGTCGTGACGCCCAAGCGCAAGGTCACGGCGCGCAACCTTCCGGCATTTTATGCGACCTATCGCTTGAGTGATCCTGACATCGCCATTGTGGGCAACAAGACGAAGGCCTTGCCGGATGCGATGACCCACCAGCGGGCCCGTGGCTCAAATAACCTGATCGGCCGTCACGTCCTGCAAACCATGGTGTTCGTGTCGCCAGACGAATTCGCCTATCTCGAAGCGTTGAATGAATGGACAGGCAGCACCGACCTTATCCGGCACCGCCATATTGATGAGTTCAACCAGACGGCAGGGCGCAACCTCGGCTTCCGCAAGCGCGGCGATGCGAAGCACTACTTGGTAGTCAATCTCACCCTCTTCCAACTATTGGTTGGTGCCCCGTTGTCACGAGCCCGATACGCCATGACAGTGACGGCTAATCGCACGGTGCGTCGCAAGGCAAGCGCTCTTGCTGCTCTCGATACCAACGCCAGCCCATTGGATGTGATGCGCGCCAAGCTCATCCGACAAGATGAATTTCAGCACTGAGGGAAGTAATCTATAACAGCTATAGACAGATTATCATAATTACTCCCCTGAGTTAATTGGATAAGATTGTGTTTTCCTAAAAGATCCAATTGTATCCTAAAGAGGAGGCGCGAGTGCGATATGGAATTGACCTCAGGTTGAATGTCAATGGTGGCCACGCTGAAGTAGTTCAACGAAGGCGAGCACTATCACCCTCATTCTCGC
>NZ_JACHNY010000025.1 GCF_014199625.1 Sphingomonas abaci | reverse complement strand
ACCTGGCGACGATCATGGCACCCGACGTCCGCTTGTCAGCTTAAAGTGTCATCTCTAAGTTGCGGAGAGGTGTCATTTGCACGTTGCGCTTACACTCAAGCAATGAAACACAAGATCGATAACATAGATTATGTTAAATTGGCCAGACCGGACAGATGCTGGCGGGGCTGCTCGGCTGGGGTCAGGGTACCTTCGCCTCGAGGGTGACGCTGGCGGCGGACAGCGTCACCGTGACGCGTGAGGTGGATGGTGGGCTGGAAACCGACCGCTTCACCCTCCCCGCGATCGTCACCACCGACCTGCGCCTCAACGAGCCGCGCTATGCCTCTCTGCCCAACATCATGAAGGCTAAGAGCAAGCCGCTCGCCCAGAAGACGCCGGCCGACTACGGCGTCGACGTCACCCCGCGTATCAAAACGCTCAAGGTGGTCGAGCCTGGCAAGCGCCAGGCGGGCATCAAGGTAGCCGATGTCGACGAACTGGCGATGAAGCTCCAGGCGATGGGCATCGCAAAGTAAGGATGATCCTCCCCTCCCCGTTTGCTGAGGAGGGGCTGAGCGAAGTCGAAGACCCGTCTCGAAGGGCCGCGCCTCCAGGTGGACGTGTTTCGAAACGGCATTTCGACAGGCTCAATGCCTCCTCGACGCGAACGGGTGGGAGTGGCTGAAGGAACGGAAGCATGAAAACGTTGGTCTGGGTCGAGCATGACGGTTCGACGGTAAAGGATGCCACACTCGCCGCGGTCACCGCCGCGTCGAAGCTGGGCGAGGTGAACCTGCTCGTCGCCGGGCAGGGAGTGGACGGCGTTGCCCAGGCTGCCGCGCAGATCGCTGGCTCGGGCACGGTGCATGTCGCCGACGATGCCGCCTATGCACATGCGCTGGCCGAGAATGTCGCCCCGGTGGTGGTTCAGCTGATGGGGAACCACGATGCCTTCGTTGCGCCTGCGACCACCACGGGCAAGAACATCGCGCCGCGTGTCGCCGCGCTCCTCGACGTGATGCAGATCAGCGACATATTGTCAGTCGAGGGCGAGGATAGCTTCACCCGCCCGATCTATGCCGGCAACGCGATCGCGACCGTGCAGACGAGCGACGCCAAGAAGGTCGTAACCGTCCGCACCACCGCCTTCGACAAGGCGGCCGCAACTGGCGGGTCGGGCACGGTCCAGCCCGTCACTTCGACGGGCGATAAGGGTGTGTCCACCTATGTCGGCTCCGAACTTGCCGAGAATGCACGCCCCGAGCTCACCAGCGCCAAGGTGATCGTTTCGGGCGGCCGGGCACTCGGCTCTGGCGAGAAGTTCCACGAACTGATCGAGCCGCTTGCCGACAAGCTGGGCGCGGGCGTCGGCGCGAGCCGCGCGGCGGTGGATGCGGGCTATGTTCCCAACGACTATCAGGTCGGCCAGACCGGCAAGATCGTCGCACCGGAAGCCTACATCGCGGTCGGCATCTCCGGCGCGATCCAGCACCTGGCGGGCATGAAGGACTCCAAAGTGATCGTCGCGATCAACAAGGACGAGGACGCACCGATCTTCCAGGTCGCCGACATCGGCCTGGTGGGAGATCTGTTCACAGTCGTGCCGGAACTGACGGCGAAGCTGTAGGCCGGGTGAGGTGGGCTGGCTGGTCGGGTGTGGGCGCTTCGCAGCACCCGTCAGACAGCCCGCCGGTGACACGGCTGAAAGAAGCATCTTCTTCAAGTTGCGAATCGCCGCAGTTCAGTACCGACGCTAAGCCGCAGACTTCGAGTGCATATTCCCCGCACTTTTTGCCTGAAGACGGAATCGATGTAGCAGCGGCTCGGTGTAGCCGTTCGGCTGGGCGACACCCTCGAACACGAGCGCCTTTGCCGCCTGCATCGCGAAACTGTCGGGTGTGAGCGGCCGGTACAGCGGATCGCCGGCATTCTGCCCATCCACCCTCGCCGCCATACGGGCGAAGGCCGCATCCACTTGCTCGTGCGTGGCAACGCCGTGAAGCAGCCAGTTCGCCAAGTGCTGCGCACTGATCCGAAGCGTCGCGCGATCTTCCATCAGGCCGACATCGTGGATGTCCGGCACCTTGGAACAGCCCACGCCCTGGTCGATCCAGCGAACCACATAACCCAGGATACCCTGGACATTGTTGTCGAGTTCGGCCCGCACTTCTTCGGGCCGCCAGTTCCGCCTGGTCGCGACCGGAACGGTCAAGAGGTCGGCGATCGGGGCCACCACTTCCCCGGCCCGCGCCGCCTGGCGGTCCGCCACCTTGATCGCGTGGTAGTGCGTCGCGTGCAACGTCGCCGCGGTCGGACTCGGCACCCAGGCGGTGCTGGCGCCGCTCATCGGATGTGCCGCCTTGTGCGCCAGCATGTCCGCCATGCGGTCGGGCGCCGCCCACATGCCCTTGCCGATCTGCGCCCGTCCAGCCAGTCCACAAGCCAGGCCGACTTGAACGTTGCGATCCTCATAGGCGCGGATCCACGTCGCTTCCTTCATCTCGCCTTTGCGGATCATCGGGCCGGCATGCATCGCGGTATGCATCTCGTCTCCCGTACGATCGAGGAAGCCGGTGTTGATGAACGCGATCCGGTGCCGGACGGCGGCGATACAGGCGGCGAGGTTGGCGGAGGTGCGTCGCTCTTCGTCCATGACGCCGACCTTGATCGTGTGGCGCGCGAGGCCGAGCAGGTCCTCCACCGCGTCGAACAGACGGTCGGTGAAGGCGCATTCCTCCGGCCCGTGCATCTTGGGCTTGACGATGTAGATCGACCCCGCACGGCTGTTGCGGCGACGGCCGAGCCCCATGAGGTCGTGCAGCCCGACCAGGCTGGTGACGATCGCGTCGAGTATGCCTTCCGGTGCCTCGCTGCCATCCGGCAGCAGGAGCGCTGGCGTGGTCATCAGGTGGCCGACGTTGCGCACGAACAGCAGCGAGCGGCCAGGCAGGACCAGCTCGATCCCATCCGGAGCGACGTAGCGCCGGTCCTCAGCAAGCCGCCGCTCCAAGCGCCTGCTACCCTTCTCGAACATGACGGTCAGGTCGCCGCACATCACGCCCAGCCAGTGGGCATAGCCCGCGACCTTGTCCTGCGCGTCCACTGCCGCGACAGAGTCCTCCAGGTCGACGATCGTCGTCAGCGCCGATTCGAGCAGCACGTCCGCGATCCCGGCCGGATCGCTCCGGCCGATCGGGTGTGTGCGGTCGATCACCAATTCGATGTGCAGACCGTTGTGGCGCAGCAGCAGGTTCTCGCCGGACCGGCCGATCAGCTGGCGAGGGTCGGCGAGGTCGGGCGCATCACCGCTCCACTCGGCCCAGCTTTTGCTCGCCAGCGGAACGGTGCGGTCCAGAAACTGCCTGGCCCAGGCAATCACCTGCGCCCCACGCCCGGCATCGTAGCCGCCCGGAGGCGCCGTACCCGGCAGCGCGTCTGTGCCGTACAGCGCGTCATAAAGGCTGCCCCAGCGGGCGTTCGCCGCGTTGAGCAGGAAGCGCGCGTTCAGCACCGGCACGACCAGCTGCGGCCCGGCCAACTGTCCTACCTCCGCATCGATGCCGCTGGTATCGATGCGGAACGGCGCGGGCTCGTCCGCCAGGTAGCCGATGCCGCGCAGGAAACTCTCATCCACCGCTTCGCCTGCTGCGTAACGCGCGTCGATCGCTGCCTGCAACTCGTCGCGCCGCGCCAGCAGCGCCCGGTTCTCCGGCGCGAACCGCTGAAAGATCGCGGCCACCCCCGCCCAGAACCGGTCGGGCGCGATGCCTGTCGCCGGCAATGCCCGCGCCTCCACAAAGGCCGCCAGCACTCCAGCGACACGCAGCCCCGCCCGATCGCAATAGGTTGTCATCGTCCCTCGGCTCAACCCAGTCGGCCTAGCCGGTGGAACAGGTTGACGTACTTCACCGACTCCGGCGCGTCCTGAACCTCCGGCTGCTTCAGGTAGTGCATCACCGCTTTCCTGAGCAGACCGAAATCCTCGTTGGAGAAGACGGCTCGGGCGCGAGCGGGGGTGGGCTGGATGGTGTCGGTCGTCATGCTTCCTCTCCTTCAGGCGAACTGGTTCATGGTGTTGTGAACGCCGCCGGCTTTCAGGGCGGAATCCCCGGCGAAATATTCCTTGTGGTCGTCGCCGATGTCGCTGCCGGACATGTTCTGGTGCCGGACGCAGGCGATGCCGTCGCGGATCTCGCGACGCTGCACGCCGGCGACATAGCCAAGCATTCCCGCTTCCCCGAAATAGTCGCGGGCGAGGGTGTCGGTGCTGAGCGCCGCGGTATGATAGGTCGGCAGCGTGATAAGGTGGTGGAAGATGTTCGCCCGCGCGCTTGCGTCGCGCTGGAACGTCCGAATCCTCTCGTCCGCCTCGCGCGCCAGCTCGGTCCCGTCATAGATTACGCTCATCAGCGCCGCGCGCTCGTAGTCGGCGAGATCGCGCCCCTCCGCCGTCCAGGCGTCGAACACCTGCTGGCGGAAGTTCAGCGTCCAGTTGAACGAGGGCGAGTTGTTGTAGACCAGCTTGGCGTCGGGAACAACCGCGCGGATGCGGTCGGTCATGGCCGCGATCTGCTCGATATGCGGCTTCTCCGTCTCGATCCACAGCAGATCGGCGCCATGCCGGAGTGCCGTCACGCAGTCGAGCACGACCCGGTCCGCACCGGTGCCCTCGCGGAACTGGAACAGGTTGGACGGCAGCCGCCTGGGCCGGACCAGCTGTCCGTCCCGTTCGATCAGCACGTCGCCGCGCAGGGCCGCGAGGTCGCTGACCTCCTCGCAGTCGAGAAATTCATTATACTGGCCGCCGAGGTCCCCCGGTTCGCGGCTATAGGCAATCTGCTTGGTCAGCCCCGCGCCGAGTGAGTCAGTGCGGGCGACGATGATCCCGTCCTCCACGCCCAATTCGAGGAAGGCGTAGCGGCAGGCGCGGATCTTGGCGATGAAGTCCTCATGCGGGACGGTGACCTTGCCGTCCTGGTGGCCGCACTGCTTCTCGTCCGACACCTGGTTCTCGATCTGGAGCGCGCAGGCGCCCGCCTCGATCATCTTCTTGGCGAGGAGATAGGTCGCCTCGGCATTGCCGAAGCCGGCGTCGATGTCGGCGATGATCGGCACGACATGCGTCTCGAACGCGTCGATACGTTCCAGCAGGTCGCGCTCGCGTGCGTGGTCGTTGGTGGCCCGCGCGGCGTCGAGGTCACGGAACAACAACCCCAGCTCGCGTGCGTCCGCCTGCTTCAGGAAGGTGTAGAGCTCCTCGATCAGTGCGGGAACGCTGGTCTTCTCGTGCATCGACTGGTCGGGAAGCGGCCCGAACTCGGACCGGAGCGCCGCCACCATCCAGCCCGACAGGTAGAGATACCGGCGCGCGGTGGAGCCGAAATGCTTGCGAATGCTGATGACCTTCTGCTGGCCGATGAAGCCGTGCCAGCAGCCGAGCGACTGGGTGTACCGCGCCGGGTCAGCGTCGAACGCTGCCATGTCCGCCCGCATGATCCGCGCCGTATGCCGCGCGATGTCGAGCCCGCAGTCGAAGCGGTTCTGGAGCCGCATTCGCGCAGCTGCCTCCGCTGCGATGCCGTTCCAATTCCCGTGGCGCGCGATCAAACCCACCAATTCCGCGACAAGGTCCTGATAGATCATTGATCCCTCCGTAAGTCGTAGGCGGTGGTGAACGGGCCCCGTACGGATCGGAAGGACGGATATTGACGATGGGTCAGATCGTGACTTGATCACGTTGTCGTATGATGACAAACCGACAGTGTGGCGCCAAATCGCGATCGGAAGCTTTATCTCGGACCGCGCCTGCGGATGCTCCGGCGCGAGCTGGGCATCAATCAGACGCGCATGGCGGAGGAACTGGGCGTCTCGCCGAGCTACCTCAACCATCTGGAGCGGAACCAGCGTCCTCTCACCGCGCAGATGCTGCTGCGACTGGCGGACACCTATGACATCGACGTGCGCGGCTTTGTGGCGGGCGCGAACGAAGCTGCGGCGAGCGACCTGCACGAGATCTTTGCTGACGATCTAGTCCGCGAGATCGGCATCGGCCGCCAGGAGGTGTTGGAAGTCGCAGAAAACTACCCCGGCGTCGCGGAGGCGGTGAAGCGGCTGTACCGCGCACTTGCGGACCTGCGCCAGTTACCCGCCCGGGTCGAAACGGCGGGCGCGTCAGATACCCGCCTGTCCTCGCCCCTCGCCTGGTCGCGCGACTGGCTAGACCGGCGTCGCAATCATCTTCCCGAGCTGGACGAAGCGGCGGAGGCGCTATCGCTGGGCATCTGCGACGATCCGGAGGTGCTGCGCGAGGCGATGGTAGCGCGATTGCGCGAACAACATGGCACCACTGTTCGGGTCGTCCCGATGGAGGTTCTTCCCGGCGCGCTACGCCACTACGACTTGCACCGGCGCCGCTTGATGCTCTCGGAACAGCTCTCGGCCGCGAGCCGCCTGTTCGGCATCGCCGTGCAGCTGGCGCAAGTGGAGTTGAGCGAGGCTATCGCTGCTGCCGTTGTGATCGCCGGTCCGCCCAATGCGGAAACGCGAGCGCTCGCCTTCCAGATCGCGACGAACTACGCGGCGGCCGCGCTGGTAATGCCCTATGCCCGCTTCCACGCCGCCGCCGAAGCAAGTCGATACGACCTCGACCTCCTCTCACATCGCTTCGGCGCGTCGATCGAGCAGGTCGCACACCGGCTGACCACGCTTGATCGACCGGGTGCGCGAGGCGTCCCGCTGTTCTTTCTCAAGCTGGATGTTGCCGGCAATGTTGCCAAGCGTTTCGCGGAGGCAAGCACGCCCTTTGCCCGCTTCGGTGGCGGTTGCCCACGCTGGCGCGTCCACCGGGCAATACGCCGGCCTGGGGAGACAGTGGTCGACTTGGCCGTGTTGCCGGACGATGCGAGATATCTGACCTGGGCACGGGCGATCAGCGCGCCCGCAGATACAGAACCGACGCTGCTGGTTCTGGGCTGTGAGGCGCGCCACGCCGATCGGATCGGATACGCAGCCGCGGCGAGCGGAACAACACCGATCGGTCCGGCCTGCCATCTATGCGAGCGCCCAGACTGTCCGGATCGTTCGCTTCCACCGATCACGCGAGCACTCGCCCCGGAGACGTTCCGAAGGCCTACCACGCGTTATACCTTTCGCCAGATCTAGCGTCGTACGTTGTTTCACGCCGGTTCTGGTCCTGACGAGCTTTATGAAAGCTCGATCCTAGAGCGGTGGCTTAAGCCCGCGATGGTCGCCATGACGATGCTTTCCTGGTGACCGCGCGTGCTCACACAGTTAGTCGGGAGCATCGCAGTGACGGTCCCCCGGTTTCTCATCCGGGCGTGATGCGAGCTTCCGGCTTGCATCCGCCGGGGTTAACCCCGGCGGATGCAGCATATTCAGCTGGCGTCAGCCAGCCAAGAGCCGTGTGAGGACGGCTCTCGTTATAGTCCCGCCGCCAAGCCTCGATCTTGATCCGGGCATCAGCCAGCGACAGGAACCAGTGGCTGTTCAGGCACTCGTCGCGCAGGCGACCATTGAAGCTTTCGACGAAGGCGTTGTCGGTAGGCTTGCCCGGCCGCGAAAAGTCGAGCGTGACGCCGTTTTCATAGGCCCAGCGGTCGAGCGCCTTCGAGATGAACTCCGGCCCATTGTCCACCCTGATGGTCTTCGGCGCACCACGCACCGAAGCGATCCGCGCCATCGCGGTCACCACCTGCTCGCCCTTGATGCCCTGGTCGACGTCGATCGCCAGAGCCTCGCGCGTGAAGGCGTCGACCACCGTTAGCGCTCGCAGCCGGCGACCGTCGAACAGCGCGTCCGAGACGAAGTCCATCGACCACATCTCGTTCGGCGCCGATGCCGCCGGCTGGCGCTCGCGGTTCGCGGCGCTGACGTTGCGGCGGGACCGCCTGAGCCGAAGGCTCAATCCATCCTCCCGATACAGCCGGTACACACGCTTGTGGTTCACGAGCCAGCCTTCCCGCCGCAGTAGAATACAGATCCGGAAATAGCCGTAGCGCACCCGTGCCGCCGCCAGATCGCGGATGCGCAGCCGCAGAGGAGCCTGGTCTGGCTTGTGCGACACGTAGCGCACCGACGAGCGGTCGACGCCGAGCGCGAGGCAACTGCGCCGCTCGCTGATGCCATGGGACGCCTGGACGTGCGCGACAATCTCGCGCCGCCGCCCAGGCGTCAGAGCTTTTTTGCGAGCACGTCCTGCAGGATGTGCTTGTCGAGGCTCAGGTCCGCGACGAGCTGCTTCAACTTGCGGTTCTCGTCCTCGAGCTGCTTCACCCGCCGCAACTCGCCCACACCCAGCCCGCCATACACCTTCTTCCAGCGGTAGAACGTCTGCTCGGATACCCCCATCCGCCGGATCACCTCCGCCACCGGCGTGCCGGTCTCCGCTTGCTTCAGCGCGAACGCGATCTGCTCTTCCGTGTACCTCGACTTCTTCATGTCCCAGCTCCTTGCACACAGGCTTTAAAGGGCCGGAAAACTCTCACTCAGCTTGGATGAAAAAACAGGGAGAACGTCACCTGTCAGCAGCACCCAAATACTCTGCCGGTCAAAGCCATTCATGGAACGGATGCAAACTCCGTCCATTCTCCTTCCGTTGAGGAGGGCGAGCATGACCACGACGACGCACCCGAGGCGATCTTGGCCGATCCAACCCATAGCTGATCTTGCGACTATGGTCCCAGGTCCCTTGCAGCAACTCAGACTTCGATCCGACCGGAAAGGGCGCTGCGCGCTGGTGAAGCAGCATAGCTTGCGCGGCAACGGTCGTCGTGAAGGAGCCCCGTCGTGACCGACTCCAGAACCTCTTCCTTCGGCAGTCCCCCTTCGCAAGTGCAGGCGGGTCCAGAAACACGCCGCTGGGGTAGCTGGAGTTCGATCGTCGTCGGCGCCGTGATCGCGCTGATCGGACTGATCCTGGCGGCAGGAGGCGCATGGCTCGCCATGCTGGGCGGGTCCCTCTATTATCTGGTCGTCGGCGTCGCGATGGCGGTGGCAGGCGCTCTGCTCATCAAGGGGCGGCTTGCCGGCGGCTGGCTGTATCTCGGCATCGTCGCTGTCACCTTCATATGGGCATGGTGGGAATCGGGTCCGGATGCCTGGGCGCTGGTGCCGCGGATCGTCGCGCCCGTCGTGCTGCTGGTCGCCGTGCTGCTCGTGATGCCGACGCTGAGCTGGCGGCGCAACCGCTGGCAGCTGGCGCTGGGCGGCGTGGCGGCGGCGGTGCTGGTCACCGGGGTGAACCTGTGGGTGGCGGACGCCAATGCGCCCAATCCGATCTGGAGCCAGCTGCCCGCACCCGGCACCGCCGGCATGGCGGATCCGTCCGGCCAGCAGGTCGGCGCCGACTGGCCGGCCTATGGCGGCACGTACAGCGCCCGGCGCTACTCGCCGCTGGCGCAGATCAATCCGGCAAACGTCGGCAAGCTGAAGCGGGCGTGGGTGATCCACACCGGCGACCTGCCGAAGTCGGAGAAAATCCGGAACACCTATGGCGCGGAGACGACGCCGCTGAAGATCGGCGACACCATCTATCTGTGCACCCCCAAGAACATCATGATCGCGCTGGAGGCAGCGACGGGCCGGGAGCGCTGGCGCTACGATCCCAAGGTGCCGGACGAGGCGATCCCCTATACCGCAGCGTGCCGCGGCGTCGTCTATTATGCGGTTCCGGGCATGGCAGCCGACCAGGCTTGTGCGACCCGGATCATCGAAGGCACGCTCGACGCGCGCCTGATCGCCGTGGATGCACGCAGCGGCCGGCTGTGCCCGGATTTCGGCACCAACGGCCAGACGGATGCCAAGATCGGCATGGGAGAGGTGCCGCCGGGCTTCGTGTCGATCAATTCGCCGCCGACGCTGGTACGCGGCGTGCTGGTGACCGGGCATCAGGTGCTGGATGGACAGGACCGCTGGGCGCCCTCTGGCGTGATCCAGGGTTTCGACGCCCGTACCGGACAGCTACGCTGGGCGTGGGACATGATGAACCCGCAGTGGAGCGGTTATCCGCCCGAGGGCCAGACCTGGGCACGCGGCACCCCCAACATGTGGACGATCGCCTCGGGCGACGAGCAGCTGGGTCTGGTCTATCTTCCGATGGGCAATGCGGCGGTGGATTATTACTCCAGCCTGCGCCGGCCGGAGGAGAAGCGGTTCGCAACCTCGCTGGTCGCAATCGACGTGACCACCGGCAAGCCCCGCTGGCGCTTCCAGGCGGTGCGCAACGACGTCTGGGACTATGACTTCGGCGCGCAGGCGACGCTGGTCGACTTCAAGGGCACCCCGGCGCTGGTGCTGCCGTCGAAGCAGGGCGACATCTATGTGCTGGACCGGCGTAACGGCCGCGCGCTGACGCCGGTGGGGGAGATCCGTGCCCCCTCCGGCGGCGTCGAGCCGGAGCAGCGCGCCGCCACCCAGCCGGTGTCGCTGTGGCACACGCTGCGCAAACCCGACCTGGCCGAGCGCGACATGTGGGGCATGTCGCCGATCGACCAGATGATCTGCCGCATCCAGTACCGCAAGGCGAGCTACAAGGGCTTCTTCACGCCGCCCGAGGCCGGGCGTCACTCGATCGAATACCCCGGCTATAACGGCGGCACCGATTGGGGCGGCATCGCGATCGACCCGCAGCGCGGGGTGATCGTCGCCAACTACAACGACATGCCCAACTACGTCACGCTGGTGCCCCGTGCCGAGGCGAACAAGCGGGGCTGGGCGCCGCGCGATCAGGCGCGCGGCGACATCGGCGGCGCGGAGGGTGCCGGCGATCCGCAGGCGAACACGCCCTATGCGGTCGACGTGAATGCCGGCTGGCGCAACAAGTTCTGGCCGTTCTCGAAGAACGGCACCGGCATGCTGTGCAAGGAGCCTCCCTATGGCGGCATCCGGGCGATCAACATGGCCGACGGCAAGATCATCTGGGATCGTGCGTTCGGGACCGCACGCACCAACGGGCCGTTCGGTATTCCCTCGATGTTGCCCTTCACCATCGGCACGCCCAACAACGGTGGCGCGGTGGTGACCGCCGGCGGACTGGTGTTCATCGCCGCGGCCACCGACAATCTGATCCGGGCGATCGACCTGCGCACCGGCAAGACGATCTGGCAGGATGTGCTGCCGGGCGGCGGCCAGGCGACGCCGATGACCTATGAAGCGAACGGCAAGCAGTATCTGGTGATCATGGCGGGCGGACACCACTTCATGGAAACGCCGGTCAGCGACGCGCTGATCGCCTATGCGCTGCCCGATTGAGGCGGGTGCCCGGGAGCAGGTCGCGAAGGCGCACCCTGCTCCCGGCGACGGGCGGCTGGTGCCCGGGGCAGGTATCACGGTCGACAGAATGCAAGTCGGGGGGCGTATCGTTCCGCTCCTGTCCGAGGACCGCAGCCAGCTCGGCTTCCGCCTGATTCGGTAATCGGGCGAAATCCGATATGGGGTGGCGCATGCGAGCCCTGTTCCCCCTCTTCTTCTTTCTGTTGGCCAGCTGCGGGGACATCCCGCGCGATCCGGACGGCAGCCTGAAACGCATCCGGCGAGAACGGGTCCTGCACGTCGGAATGGTCGAGGGCGCCGATCTCCAGAGCATCCGCCGTGCCGACGCCCTGATCGCGGCCTTGGCGAAGGACACCGGGGCGAACCCGGCCGTGACCCGCGACGGGCAAGAGGCGCTGCTGCTGCGACTGGAAGCCGGCGACCTCGACATCGTGGTCGGCGGGCGTTTCGCCGAAGACACACCTTGGAAGACCCGCGTCACGCTTGGTCCCCCGCTCGCGTCCGAGACGGCAGCGGCAAGCACGCTGAACGACCATGCGGTGACACGCAACGGCGAGAATGCATGGATCATGCTGGTGCAACGAGAGGCAAGGAAGGTGGCACGATGAGCAACGCCCTGCCCGAAGCGCTCGTGCCGCTGATGCGCCGCGCCGAGCGGCTGGAATGGTGGTCGATCGCCTGGACGATCAGCGTGATCGCCGTGATGGGCGCGGCAATGGGATCCAGCCAGACGATGAAGACGGCCTGGATCGAGGATTGCCTGAGCCTGATCCCGCCGATCGTGTTCCTGGTCGCCGTCCGGGTTGAGCGCTGGGCGCCGACAAACCGGTTTCCGAACGGCTTCCAGCGCGCGCCCAGCCTCGCCTTCGCCATCGCGGCGGCAGCGCTGACGGCGCTCGGTGGAAGCTTGCTGGTGAACTCCGCGATGAGCCTGTTCGCGCAGGAACATGCCACCATCGCTGCCATCGACGTCTTTGGTCACGAATTATGGCTCGGCTGGGTCATGGTCGCAGCCCAGATCTATTCGATCGTGGTGCCGCTGGTGCTCGGCCGGCTGAAGCTGCCGCTGGCCAGGGCACTCAACGACAAGACGCTGTTTACCGACGCGCAGACCCAGAAGGCGAACTGGATGACCGGCATCGCCGGGATCGGTGGCGTGATCGGGATCGGGCTCGGCTATTGGTGGGCCGATGCCGTAGCGGCCGGCATCATTGCTCTGGACATCCTCAACGACGGATTGCGCGCCCTTCGTGCGGCAACGGCCGAGCTGGTGGACGGAACGCCGCGGGCTCTCGACAGTCCGAAGATCGCCGAAGATGCCGCCGCCATAGACCAGCTACTCAGAGCCCGCTTCCCGGGCGCGGAGGTCCGGTTGCGCGAAACCGGCCGGATCATCCACGCGCAAGTGATCGGCGCGACGCCTCCTGCACAAAAGGTGGATCCCGCAACCTATTGGACTGGGGATCCGGAACGATCCTGGCGCCTGGGCCAGATCAGCTTCGTGGCACCCGAGCCTTTTGAGCAGGAGCCCGCGGCATCCGCATCGAAGGGGAACGGCTGAGTCCTATGCCGGTGCTGACCGACCGCCCGCGCCGCTGATTTAGAAGGTCAGCACGATCTTTCCGCGGACATGGCCCTTCTCCAGCCGCTCGTATGCAGAGGGCGCGTCTTCGACGGGAAACACCGCGGCAACCTCGACCTTCACCTTGCCCGCGTCGATCAGCGCCGCGATTTCGCCGAGCTGCTTCGTGTTGACCTGTGCCAACCAGCGTTCCGGCACGCGGATGTTGCGGTCCCTGCCCTTGTCGGGTTCGGCGACATCGAGCGTGGAGACGAGCGTGCCACCGTCGCGCAGCACGGCAAAGGACCGGGTCTGCGTCTCGCCGCCGACCAGGTCGAGCACGAGGTCGATGTCGGTCGCGACGTCCTCGAACCGCTGGTTCTTGTAGTCGATCGCCGTATCCGCGCCGATCGAGCGGACATAGTCGAGATCGTCCGTCCCCGCGGTCACGAACACCGTCGCGCCCTTTGCCTTTGCGAACTGGACGGCGAGGTGTCCAACGCCACCGGCACCGCCGTGGATCAGCACGCGTTGACCCGCCTGCAAGCCGCCGTGGTCGAACAGCCCCTGCCACGCCGTCATGCCCGCCAGCGGCACCGCGGCCGCATGCACGAGATCGATCGAGGCTGGCGCGGCGGCAAGCTCCAGCGCCTTCACCACCACATATTCGCTCTGCCCGCCGCGATCGAAGCCGATGAAGGCGAAAACGGGATCGCCCTTGCGGAGCATATAGTGCGCACGCGTGCCGACCGCCTCGATCGTCCCGGCAAGGTCGCGGCCCAGAATGGCGGGCAGCGCGTCCTCGCCGACCGGCGGGAACTCGCCCTCGCGCGTCTTGTAGTCGACAGGATTCAGGCTGGCGGCGGCGACCCGGACCAGCACCTCGTCATCCTTGGCCTGGGGGATCGGGACCGGTTCGACCCGCAGCACCTCCGGCCCACCAAATGCGTGCACCCTTACCGATTTGCTCTCGTGCATCTGTGCCTCCTGAAACTTGGGCAGGCCCTTCTCGTGGGCCGATCGTCACTCGCCGAACGGATAGGTCTCGGGCATGCCGCGATGGTGCTCCGGACCCAGCGGCGTCACGGCGCGGGTCGTGTCGAACCACACATAGGCGTCGAACTGCTCGGGCAGGACCGCGTCGCTATAGTGGCTCCAGCGCTCCGTGTCGGGGCGATAGATGACGCCGATGAAGCGCTCCAGCCGCGGTTCCGCCAACGCGCGCCGCAGCGCCTCGTGCCGTCCGGGCGCAAGATCGAGCAGAAACCGCTCGGTGCCGCTGTCGTGGCATAGCCGCTCATAGCTGTCGCGACGGGAGGGATTGACGCGCTTCACCTCCATGTCGCCGTCCCAGTCAGTCGCTGCGGCCACGGTGCCGCTATGGGTGCCGAAGCCGATAGACGCGACCGCATCGCCCCACTCCTCGCGGCAGAGCTGCCCGATGTTCAGCTCGTCCCGCACCTGCCCCATGTCGGTCGCACGCGCGTCGCCGATGTGGCTGTTGTGCGCCCAGACGATCGCCTTGGCGTCCGGCCCCTTGGCATCCAGCAGATGGCGCAGGGTCTCGAACATGTGCGTGTCGCGCAGGTTCCAGCTCTCCGCGCCGCCATAGTACATGATCCGGTAGTAGCGCTCGGCCGACGCGACCAGCCGCGCGTTCTGCGCCGCATCCAGGAAATCGTCGCCGTCCTCCGCCGCATAGTCGAGCTGCTTCTGGAGCAAGGCCTGGCACTGCTCGATCACGGCCCGCTCGCACTCGGCATAGCCCCGGCTGAGCGCCGCGCGGCCATAGGTCGCCGGGTTCTTCTGCCAGGGCGTGAGGCATCCGTACCGCTCGCGCGCCGCGGCACCGGCTTCGGGATCGATCCGGTCCAGATAGTCGAGCACCGCGCCGATCGACCCGGACATGTTGTAGATGTCGAGCCCGTAGAAGCCGGCACGGTCGTGCATCGGCCTGTCGGCATTGTGCGCGTGCATCCAGCGGATCAGCGCCTGGACGTCGGTGTTGCGCCACATCCAGGTGGGGAAGCGCTGGAACGGCGTTTCCGCGCCGGGCCGCGGCTCGCGATGGCGGACGAAGCGGTCGACGGTGGCGGCATCCGGCCAATCCGCCTCGACCGCGACGATGGTGAAGCCGTGGTGCTCGACGAGGTGCCGAGTGATGGCGGCACGCGCCTGGTAGAATTCGCTGGTGCCGTGGCTCGCCTCCCCCAGCAGCAGCACCCGGCGATCCGCGAACCGATCGAACAGGCGGCCGAATGCCGGATCGTCGAACGCGGGCAGCGGCTCTGCCGCTTCGGCGATCATCTCCGGCAGCGTCTGCTTGCGCGAGGCGCCGGGGGTGTGATTGCTCGCCGAGCGGCTGCCATCCTCCGGCCAGCCATGGGCGCCGATCAGCGGCACGAACGTGACGGCGCCGAGGTTCTGCTCCTCGAAGCTATCCTCGGTGATGCGGGTCACCTTGCAGAGCTTCTGATCGCCCGGTTCTCCCGCCGGCACGATCAGGTGCCCGCCCACCGCCAGTTGCTGCTTCAGCGCATGGGGTACATCCGGCCCGCCCGCGGACACCAGGATCGCGTCGAACGGAGCTTCGGCCGGCAGTCCGCCGCTGCCGTCGCCACTCTCGATCCGGACGCTGTCGTAGCCGAGCGCCTCGATCCGCGCCGCCGCTGCGGTGCCGAGCTGCGCATGCCGTTCGACGGCGAACACCTGATTGGCGACCTGGCCGAGAACGGCGGCGGCGTAGCCGGATCCGGCCCCCACCTCCAGCACCCGATCCTGCCGCCCGATCTCGGCCGCCTCGATCATGGCCGCCACGATGAACGGCTGGGAGATCGTCTGTTCCGCCCCGATCGGCAGGGGCGTGTCCTCATACGCGAATTCGGCAAGCGCCTTCGGTACGAAACGTTCGCGCGGCACCGTGCGCATCGCGTCGAGCACCGCCGCGTCGCGAATGCCACGCCGCGCGATCTGCACGTCCACCATCCTGGCGCGGGCGGCAGCGAAGTCGGTCATGGTTCAGCCCTTGCTGTCGTGCTCGGGCTTTCCCTTGCGCTTGGTGTGCGCCAACTCCTCCAGCTGCTTCTCGCTCATGGAGTCCTCCATGCTCTTGGAGGCACCTTTCAGCTTCGACTTCGGGGTGTCGCCGCGCTTGGCGCTGAGCGCGGCACCGGCGGTCTTCTGCTGGGCGGCGGGCTTTGCGGGCATCTTCACTCTCCTCTCGAGAGAGGTCAACGCACCGGGGCAACCATGGTGCCTCAACCGAGAGCGACGGTTCCTAGGTGTTCAGTCCCGGCATCTGGTGGATCGGATCGACGATGAACCGGTCTGGCTCTGACGTCCAGATCTTGGCGATGTATTCGTAGGGTGTGAGGCCGCTGAGCGTCTTGAGCCGGCGGGCAAGGTTGTAGGCGGCCATGAAGTCGGCGAGGTGCGTCCGGAGCTGGTCGTGGGTCTCGTAGTGAAGCGTTTGACGGTTGCCTCCTTGATGGTGCGGTTCATCCGTTCGACCTGACCGTTCGTCCACGGGTGGTTCGGCTTGGTGAGCCGGTGTTCGATGTCGTTCGCCTCGCAGATCATGTCGAAGCGCATCTGGCGCGACCAGGCGGTGTTCCGGTTGCGCGGCTGCTCGGCGAACTGAATGCCATTATCGGTCAGGATCGTGTGTGTCCGGTACGGCACGGCTGAGCTGCCCCCTTCTGAGTGGTCCATCGACTATGACAGTCTGGATCGAGGAAGGGACGACGAATGCCAGCGAAGAAGCACAAGCCCGAGGAGATCATCGGCAAGCTGCGTGGGGTTGAGATCATGCTGGGCCAGGGCGGCACGACGGCCGAGGCATGCCGGCGCATCGCAGTCAGCGAGCAGACCTATTACCGATGGCGCAAGGAATATGGTGGTCTGAAGACGGATCAGGCGCGGCGGATGAAGGATCTGGAGAAGGAGAACCTCCGGCTGCGTCGCGCGATCTCGGACCTGACATTGGACAAGCTGATCCTGCAGGAGGCGGCGCGGGGAAACTTCTGAGCCCCGCACGGCGCCGGCGGTGCATCGACCAGGTGCGTGAGGTGCTGGATGTGTCCGAGCGACGGGTGTGCCGCGTCCTCGGGCAGCATCGGTCGACGCAGCGCAAAGTGCCGTGTGGGGCAGATGACGAGGAGGCGCTGACCGACGACATCGTCGCGCTGGCCAGGCAGTACGGGCGCTACGGCTATCGCCGGGTAACCGCACTGCTGCATGCGGCCGGCTGGTCGGTGAACCACATGGCGTAATCAGGAGCGGTGCTCGTTGGGATAGCCTGTCGTCCCCTGAAGAGGAGGACGGAAGATGACCTGCTATGTTG
>NZ_JACHNY010000024.1:15000-17771 GCF_014199625.1 Sphingomonas abaci | reverse complement strand
TGCACGCACCGGCGGCCTGCACCCTGGACGCAAGCAAGCCCCGGCAAGCGGGAGCTTGGGGGTTTTGTTGGATCGGAATGGTTGCGGGGACAGGATTTGAACCTGTGACCTTCAGGTTATGAGCCTGACGAGCTACCGGGCTGCTCCACCCCGCGACGGCTGGCGCTGCGCCAGCGAGCCTCTCTCTTGGGGAGAGGGTGTATGTGAATGGGTTCTTGTTGTGCACGATGTTCGCGCCACGGGCTGCAATGCCTGGCGACGACCTACTCTTCCACTGCTTAGGCAGTAGTACCATTGGCGCGGTCGGGTTTCACGGCCGAGTTCGGGATGGGATCGGGTGGGACACCGACGCTATGGTCACCAGGCAATGAAGCCTGTGGCGCGAGGGGTGCTGGGGTTAAAATCGATGCGTGCACTTTCATGGTCTGGCTGTGATGCAATCCCAGCCCGGTATCAGCAGCGCTGATATTGGGGGTGTGAGCTCATCAAGCGCGAATAGAGCGATTAGTATCGGTTAGCTTCACGCGTTACCGCGCTTCCACATCCGATCTATCAAGGTCGTGGTCTTCGACCGCTCTGAGAAATCTTATCTCGAGGGAGGCTTCCCGCTTAGATGCTTTCAGCGGTTATCCCGTCCGTACATAGCTACCCTGCTGCGCCGTTGGCACGACGACAGGTACACCAGAGGTACGTTCAACCCGGTCCTCTCGTACTAGGGTCAACTCCTCTCAAATTTCGACGCCCACGGCAGATAGGGACCAAACTGTCTCGCGACGTTCTGAACCCAGCTCACGTACCACTTTAATTGGCGAACAGCCAAACCCTTGGGACCTGCTCCAGCCCCAGGATGTGATGAGCCGACATCGAGGTGCCAAACAACCCCGTCGATATGAGCTCTTGGGGGTTATCAGCCTGTTATCCCCGGCGTACCTTTTATCCGTTGAGCGATGGCCCTTCCACGAGGGACCACCGGATCACTATGACCGACTTTCGTCTCTGCTCGACTTGTCAGTCTCGCAGTCAGGCGGGCTTATGCCATTGCACTCTAACAGCCGGTTTCCAACCGGCCTGAGCCCACCATCGCGCGCCTCCGTTACTCTTTAGGAGGCGACCGCCCCAGTCAAACTACCCGCCACAGAGGGTCCCTGATCCCGCTTCAGGGATCGAGGTTAGACATCAGAAAACAACAGGGTGGTATTTCACCTATGGCTCCACGCCGGCTGGCGCCAACGCTTCAAAGCCTCCCACCTATGCTACACAGTTCCTTCCTAATGCCACTCTGAAGCTGCAGTAAAGGTGCACGGGGTCTTTCCGTCTAACCGCGGGTACTCCGCATCTTCACGGAGAATTCAATTTCGCTGAGCATGTCCTGGAGACAGTGGGGAAGTCGTTACGCCATTCGTGCAGGTCGGAACTTACCCGACAAGGAATTTCGCTACCTTAGGACCGTTATAGTTACGGCCGCCGTTTACCTGGGCTTCATTTCAGAGCTTGCACTCCTCCACTTAACCTTCAGGCACCGGGCAGGCGTCAGGCCCTATACGTCGTCTTGAAGCCGACTTAGCAGAGCCCTGTGTTTTTGCTAAACAGTCGCTACCCCCTGGCCTGTGCCCCCGATGAGAGCTTGCGCTTACATCGGGCCTCCTTCTTCCGAAGGTACGGAGGCAATTTGCCGAGTTCCTTCAGGACACTTCTCTCAAGCGCCTTGGTATACTCTACCTGACCACCTGTGTCGGTTTCGGGTACGGTCTATACGGTGGGGCTATTTCCCGGGACAGTTTCGAAGCACGGCCAATCCGATAAGGCCGTACAACACACACCATCCGTCACACACCACCAGGCTGCGGAATATTAACCGCATTCCCATCGACTACCCCCTTCGGGCTCGTCTTAGGGGCCGGCTCACCCTGCGCGGATTAGCCTTGCGCAGGAACCCTTGGTCTTTCGGCGAGAGGGCATCTCACCCTCTTTATCGCTACTCATGTCTGCATTCGCACTTCCGATACCTCCACGACCCATTACCAAATCGCTTCAACGGCCTACGGAACGCTCCGCTACCGCGTGGATAAATCCACACCCTAAGCTTCGGTGCACGTCTTGAGCCCCGTTACATCTTCGCCGCAGAAACCCTTGTTTAGACCAGTGAGCTGTTACGCTTTCTTTAAAGGATGGCTGCTTCTAAGCCAACCTCCTGGTTGTTTTGGGATTTCCACATGCTTTCCCACTTAGACGTGACTTGGGGACCTTAGCTGTAGGTCAGGGCTGTTTCCCTTTTGACGACGGACCTTAGCACCCGCCGTCTGTCTCCCGAGTAGTACTCATGGGTATTCGGAGTTTGGTTAGAGTTGGTAGATCTCGCGACCCCCGCATCCATCCAGTGCTCTACCCCCCATGGTATTCGCTCGAGGCACTACCTCAATAGTTTTCGCGGAGAACCAGCTATTTCCCGGCTTGATTGGCCTTTCACCCCTAAACACAACTCATCCGGTAACTTTTCAACGTTAATCGGTTCGGACCTCCAGTGCGTGTTACCGCACCTTCATCCTGGTCATGCCTAGATCGCCGGGTTTCGGGTCTAATACACCAAACTATGGTCGCCCTATTCAGACTCGCTTTCGCTGCGCCTACACCTATCGGCTTAAGCTTGCTTGGTACATTAAGTCACAGACCCATTATGCAAGAGGTACGCGGTCACCCCATGAAGAGGCTCCCACTGCTTGTAGGCAATCCGTTTCAGGTACTGTTTCACTCCCCTCATCGGGGTGCTTTTC
>NZ_JACHNY010000024.1:2500-12500 GCF_014199625.1 Sphingomonas abaci | reverse complement strand
GGATCGTCGCCTTGGTAGGCCTTTACCCCACCAACTAGCTAATCCGACGCGGGCTCATCCTCTGGCGATAAATCTGTGGACTTACGTCATCATCCGGTATTAGGTGTCGTTTCCAACAGTTATCCCAGACCAAAGGGCAGATTCCCACGCGTTACGCACCCGTGCGCCACTATGCCCGAAGGCATCGTTCGACTTGCATGTGTTAGGCATGCCGCCAGCGTTCGTTCTGAGCCATGATCAAACTCTCAAGTTTATGACCCTCACCATCCCACAGCGGAATAACCACAGGACAGCAAAAGCATCTCAAGGAGCCGCTCTGCACATAACACTAAACGTATATGGATACGGTTCAGGACATATGAGAACGGCTTATTAGCTTAACGTGCACGTACCACCTTGCATGGCACACACACGAGCCGCCGCCCACATGTCCCTTCATCTTCAAACTACAATGTCAAAGAACCAGCCGACAAACATACCGGACGCCCATCAACCCCTCCCCTCAGGAAAGAGCCCGGCATCCGTACCTTTCGGCTGCCACAACCTCCGAACCACCCGGTCCAGCGCTGCGGTGAAAGGGCATTTAGGCTGGAGTTCCCGATTCGTCAAACCCCCTTTAAAAAATTTCTTACATGCCGAGAGGGCATCCACATGCAGGATGTGTGATCATGCAGCCATGCAGAGGGCCAACGGTCATGAGTGGGCCGGCAGCGACCAGGGCATTTGTCCAGAGATCGTGAGCTACGACGGCTTTGGCGATGTTGCCTCTTTAATCGCCGATCGGACTTTCGCCGTGCTTCCGGAGCACATCGTTAAAGGCTTCAGCCATTAACGCTTGAAGGCTCCGGCCCTGGCGACGCGCCAGCACGTGCATGGCGAACGACATTTCAGGGGTGAAGAAGCCGGCGATCTGCTTGCGTCCTTCGCGGCTGGTCGCCCCCTTGGGCGAAGCCGCGACGGGGCCGGTCGACGGCGTACTTGCTCTAATCGTTGCCTGCCGATCCCGAAGGTTGGCGAAACTAGGCTTACGGCTCACGCTATCTTCTCCTCGCCATCTGTCGACACGACTACCTGACGACATGCCCATTTGTAGAGTTGCCGAATATCTTCCGCCGCTTTGCCAGCGGGTTCTAGTTCCATGACGGTTCGTCCCTCAGCACTGGCATGCCGATAAGCGGCGCGATCTGGCACCTGGAACGGACAGGGGCGCGTACCATAGCTTTCCACCAGCTCTCCGGCTTCCTGATAAACTCGAGGTGCCTTGGGAGGGCCGGCAGTAAAAACGACATAGGCGGGCTTGCGGAGCAATTGGACAAGTTTGGCAGTTGTTTCGATCGCTGAAAGGTCGAACGCGCTGGGTCGGCAGGGGATTAGGATTAAATCCGCGACCTCGACCGCAGCACGGGCAGCGCTATCGGCATGAGGCGGTGTATCAATTAGGATCCATTGAGCACCCTGTTCCTGAGCCTGGCGGATTTTAGCGGCAAGCCTTGGTGGTGGGCTATCGATTACCTCGGGAGGATTATCCTGTCGCCAAGTTGCCCATAGACTGGCTGTTGCCTGTGGGTCGGTATCTACGATCAGCGCTACCATTCCGGCATCCTGGGCCGCCGCGGCGAGATGGACCGCCAGCGTCGTTTTTCCTGCCCCCCCTTTTTGACTGATGATCGCGATCGTCGGCATTGTCGGCTCTCCAACGTGTCGACAGTTCGACATGTGACTTCTTTTTCGCTCATACGCGTAAGGGAGATGGACCACTAGGTATTACAGATACAAGCCGATGCCTATTCAAAGCCCAAGCCAGTGAGAAGCAATAACGGCTTCTCTTGCGCCCACACGGAAGCATTACGGCGGTGTAACCGCCGTTTTGAGCTCTCTTCAAAGGATGTTTTCGAGGTTTTGACGCGACCAAGATCCATGACTTGGCCGTTTTCAGGTTTCCACCTCAGATCGTAATCTTCTTGATAATAGAATCTATTTTGGGTTCCGGATCATTATGAGACTCACGCTCCAGTGCATCGATCCGCGCGCCTAGCCTGGCCAGCACCCGACCCATCGGACCGCTCAGTGTCGCTTGCGCCAGCTCGCGACACGACAGGCGTGACAACATGGCCGCCTGCATCTCCTGCCGATCTGCTTCTGCTTGGATAACATCGTCCGGTGGGGGCGCAGACTGCATCCAGCGTGGCAGATAGGCGATGACCGCTTTGGGCAGAGCAAATCGATAGGCATTGGACGTCTGGGCATAGCGAGGGCCGGCTCCCTGGGCCTCGATCCTCTTGAAGCGTCGCTGGCGCATAAGGAAGCCGATCGCCTCAAGCTGGTTGAGTGCCCGTGCAACAGTGGCGCGACCAAGCGCCGTTGCCTTGGCGAGGTGGTTGTAGCTGGGAAACACCTGCCCCTCGTTGAGCCTGGCGAGTGCGAGCAATTCCTCATAGACGCGCACCGCCGCAGCGGTAAGCGCGGCAATGGCACGCTCGCTACGCGATAACGTTCGGGTACCCATGCGCTCCTCGCGTGCCAAGCGTCGCCCGGCGTCGAGCGTACGGCGGGCGATCCGCAGCAACCGATCAGTTTCCCCTTTCGCGGGCACGGTGAAGAACATGCGCTCAAAACTTCCCGCTTCGATACTGCCGCGCCGCACCGGCGCGCCCGTGCGATGTGGCGTGCCAGCACGCGTACGCTTGCTCCCCCCCACCCGCGTAAGAGCCGGCGTCATTGCTTCGCCCAAGGTAAAGGCGGTCATTGTCCATCCCCATTCCGGGGCCGGAACCAGGATAAAAGAATCTGTGGCGCGAAGCGCGCATCCTTGAACAAACGTTCGATCAGAGGTATCTGGAGGGAGTTGGCTCCGGTTCGACGTTTGGCGACGTCGCTCCACTCAAATTTGATTTGATAGTACCCCTGGGATGCCCGGCCTTCGTGCCGGGCTTTCCTTTATGTGGTCACAGCCGCTTTCCATCTCTCGTCGGCACAGCCCGCCGACCCGCAGGCCAGTTCTCGCAGGATTGGCCCAAGCGGGAAAGTGTTTACGGTTCGTGCTATCGAGTATGAATTGAAAAAAATTGAGGCTGCAGGCGTGAAATTTGCCTGAAAGTTCGTGCTATCGAGTATGAATTGGACCGAAAGTTCGTGCTATCGCGTATGCTCAATCCACGACGATCGTTTCCTCCTCTGTGACATCCGCACCCGATTCGAGGGGGGATTCACAGTCTGGCTTGGTCCGCGAATCGCCCAACCCATCCTGACTCGAATCCGAACTAGCCCCTTCATCGCAAATGGCAGGGCGGCGGGTTATTGCAACTCGCATCGGATTGGCTTTGCGACCCCGGCGGCTCTCCTCATGCTGATCCAGTGTCTCGACCAGTTCGATCCGATAGTCTGGAATGGTATCGCCACCGGCGATCTGCTTCAGCGCCGCCCGGAAATTGGCGATAGGGTTCTGGTAGCCAATCTGCAGCCGGAAGGTGGCAATATCGAGATCTAGTCCCTCCCCTTCATCAGTTGATCGGGCCACCTCATAGATGCGCCGCTCGATCGGACCGAGCTGGAAATAGGCGGTGGCATAATCGAGTACGTGCCGGTCGAGCAAGATTGCCCGGAACAGCCAGTCGCACAGCCGTACCTTTACTGCTTTCAGCCGACGTTCGCCGCTGTGCGATCTGGAATAATGGAGCTTGGCCTCGGAGAGCCAGGAGAAGAAGCCTTCCTCGCCTTCGCCACCCGCCTCAATGTTGGTTTTGATCTGCGTTCCCTGCAATCGCTCCAGCGCTTCGGACAGGCGGGCATAAGAGCGCGCGGAGTGGTTGCTGCCAGTTACGGTGAACAGGTCATGCGCAGTGAAAATGAAATCCTGACCGACCGTCTCGCCTAGTTCGAGCTTCGCCGCCATCAGGCTAGCGATGTAGAGAACGATCTCCTTATCATAGATCGTAGCCACACCGCTCGCTGAAGGTCGAACCTCGATTGACACCTGCTCGGTCTTGTAAGTCAGCGGCTTCATCCAAGCCGTCTTGGCGAGTGCAAAAAAAGGGAAGGCCATCAGCGATCGTTCGCCACGGATTTCCCCCTGGAGAGGGCTATCGAGCGAGAAAAGGTCATTCTGAGGGATAGCCATGGCCCTGCGATCCTTCGAGCGCTTGGTGGACTGGCGAGCCATCAGCCATTCATACTCGAAAGCACGAATTTTGCGCGCTCTTGAGTATGTTCCCCAAGGGAAATGGCACGATTTTGCATCATAATTCGTGCTTTCGAGTATGAATTCGTTTCTACCATTTCACACACAATTGCATACCTGTCGACAATCATACATATAGACAAATGGCTTATGTGTTGGCTCGTAACCCGCGTCTAGGCACCTTACTCCTTTTGAAAATCGGTTACCATTCAGCGGTATTGTGAAATAGGCTTATGAAAGCCCTGACCAGTAGGGTCGTTACGCATATCGCCTTGGCTTACAAATACAGGCGTTTGGGAAAGAGGACGCTTGACCAACACACCCTATCTGATCGGCTATGCCCGCGTGTCGAAGGGAGATGAGCAGTCAAACACGGCACAGACCCGTGCACTGAAGGCCGCGGGTTGTTGCCGCGTGTTTGAGGAAGTCGCCAGCGGCGGGCGCTGGGACCGACCCAATCTTCAGGAGATGATCGGCCAGCTGCGTGAGGGCGACGTGGTCGTGGTCTGGAAGCTGGACCGGCTCTCGCGCAGCCTGAAGGATCTGCTCCACATCATGGATCGGATCGAGGCGGTAGGTGCGGGCTTCCGCTCGCTGACCGAAGCAATCGACACCACGACGGCGGCTGGACGGATGATGATGCAGATGGTCGGCAGCTTCGCCGAGTTCGAACGGGCCATGATCCGCGAACGAACCAGCGCCGGCCTCGCCCAGGCGCGCGCCGAAGGCCGGATCGGCGGACGCCGGCGCAAGCTGGCTGAGCAACAGCGTCGCGAGATTGCCGAGTCCGTCACCTCCGGTCGCAAGTCGGGTGCCGAGATGGCCCGGCTCTATGGCGTCAGCGAACCCACCGTCTCGCGCATCGTCGCGGCGTATCGTCAGGAACAGGGCGGATAGGCATGAAGCGCCGCCGCAATCTGGCTGGCCGGCTGACACGCCGGCCCAAGCCTCACTAGAAACCCATAACGATGCCAAAGGCACCAGATGCACTTGGAAACAGTTACGATCGGCAAAGTGTAGGAAGACACACACCACGCTATGCATAGCGAACGTTTGGCGAACAAGATTTTCTTGAATTACAACGATGTAGCAGGACCGTAGCGCAGCTACAGGTCGTTCTGAAGCTTATGCAGGCGGTGCTACAGTGCTGCTACGCTGCTACAGCAGCCTTTTAGATACAGAAACGCACAGGCCTTGGTGAGTAGCAGCTGACGTGACCCCGGTTTTTCATCCAGTGGCAACCAGAGACCGCCCGGTGTTGTCGCGCATGAGCGCAGGCAAAGCAACGGGCGGGGTTAACCCCGCCCGTTGCTGTTCAAGCCCGGCAGCGAATGCGGCCGGGGTAGCGTAGCCGAGCGACGAGTGGGGCCGCTCGGTGTTGTAGTCGTCAACCCAGCGAGCCAGGATCGAGCGAGCCTGACCGATGGTGAAGAACAGCGTCTCGTTGAGCAGCTCGTCGCGCATCCGGCCGTTGAAGCTCTCGACGAACCCGTTCTGCGTCGGCTTGCCCGGCGCGATGTAATGCCACTCGACGCCCACATCGCCGGACCAGGCGAGCACCGCGTTCGAGGTGAGTTCGGTCCCATTGTCGCTGATGATCATCTTCGGTTTGCCACGCTCGGCGATCAGATCGGTCAACTCGCGCACGACCCGCCGGCCCGAGATCGAGGTGTCCACCACCGCCCGGAGGCATTCGCGCGTCACGTCGTCGACGATGTTGAGCACGCGGAACCGTCGGCCGGTGACGAGCTGGTCGTGGACGAAGTCCAGGCTCCACCGCTGGTTGGGGAGTGCCAGCAACGGGGCAGGCGCCCGGGCGCCCACAGCGCGCCTTCGTCCCTTCCTGCGCCTGACCGTCAGACCCTCCTCGCGGTAGAGCCGCTGCGTCTTCTTGCGGTTGATCGTGACCCCGTCCCGGCGCAGCAGGATGTGCAGCCGTCGATAGCCAAACCGCCGACGCTTCTGCGCCAACTCGCAAAGCCGCGACCGCAGGTCGCCATCATCCGCCCGGCACGAGCGATACCGCATGCTCGTGCGGTCTGCCCCAACGACCGTGCACGCCCGCCGCTCGCTCATCCCCAACGTCGCCTGGAGATGCGCGACCGCTTGCCGCTTCGCGGCGGGCGTCACCACTTTTTTGACAGCAGGTCTTTCAACCCCGCGTTGTCGAGCACCGTGTCCGCCAGTAGCCGTTTGAGCCGGGCGTTCTCCTCTTCCAGTGACCGCAGGCGCTTTGCGTCGGATACCTCCAGGCCGCCGAACTTCGCCTTCCACGCATAGTAGGTCGCGCTCGACATACCGTGCTTGCGGCACAGCTCCGTCACCACCGCACCCGCCTCGGCCTCCTTCAGGATGCCGATGATCTGCTCTTCCGAAAACTGCTTCCGCTTCATTCCGTCCGTCCCTTCGAGGGGCCGGTCTCTAGGTCCAGGTGGATGAAGAAACAGGGGTCACGTCACAGCTTGCCAAGGTTTGCTGTTGGATGTGATCTGGTTGCGGGGACAGGATTTGAACCTGTGACCTTCAGGTTATGAGCCTGACGAGCTACCGGGCTGCTCCACCCCGCGATGGCTGGCGTGTTGCCAGCGAGCCTCTCTGTTGGGGAGAGGGTGTATGTGAATGGGTTCTTGGTGTGCACGTTCTTCGCGCCACGGGCTGCAATGCCTGGCGACGACCTACTCTTCCACTGCTTAGGCAGTAGTACCATTGGCGCAGGCTGGTTTCACGGCCGAGTTCGGGATGGGATCGGGTGGGACACAGACGCTATGGTCACCAGGCAATGAAGCCGGTGGTGCGAAGAGTGCTGGGGGTTAAAATCGATGCGTGCACTTTCATGGTCTGGCTGTGATGCAATCCCAGCCCGGTATCAGCAGCGCTGATATTGGGGGTGTGAGCTCATCAAGCGCGAATAGAGCGATTAGTATCGGTTAGCTTCACGCGTTACCGCGCTTCCACATCCGATCTATCAAGGTCGTGGTCTTCGACCGCTCTGAGAAATCTTATCTCGAGGGAGGCTTCCCGCTTAGATGCTTTCAGCGGTTATCCCGTCCGTACATAGCTACCCTGCTGCGCCGTTGGCACGACGACAGGTACACCAGAGGTACGTTCAACCCGGTCCTCTCGTACTAGGGTCAACTCCTCTCAAATTTCGACGCCCACGGCAGATAGGGACCAAACTGTCTCGCGACGTTCTGAACCCAGCTCACGTACCACTTTAATTGGCGAACAGCCAAACCCTTGGGACCTGCTCCAGCCCCAGGATGTGATGAGCCGACATCGAGGTGCCAAACAACCCCGTCGATATGAGCTCTTGGGGGTTATCAGCCTGTTATCCCCGGCGTACCTTTTATCCGTTGAGCGATGGCCCTTCCACGAGGGACCACCGGATCACTATGACCGACTTTCGTCTCTGCTCGACTTGTCAGTCTCGCAGTCAGGCGGGCTTATGCCATTGCACTCTAACAGCCGGTTTCCAACCGGCCTGAGCCCACCATCGCGCGCCTCCGTTACTCTTTAGGAGGCGACCGCCCCAGTCAAACTACCCGCCACAGAGGGTCCCTGATCCCGCTTCAGGGATCGAGGTTAGACATCAGAAAACAACAGGGTGGTATTTCACCTATGGCTCCACGCCGGCTGGCGCCAACGCTTCAAAGCCTCCCACCTATGCTACACAGTTCCTTCCTAATGCCACTCTGAAGCTGCAGTAAAGGTGCACGGGGTCTTTCCGTCTAACCGCGGGTACTCCGCATCTTCACGGAGAATTCAATTTCGCTGAGCATGTCCTGGAGACAGTGGGGAAGTCGTTACGCCATTCGTGCAGGTCGGAACTTACCCGACAAGGAATTTCGCTACCTTAGGACCGTTATAGTTACGGCCGCCGTTTACCTGGGCTTCATTTCAGAGCTTGCACTCCTCCACTTAACCTTCAGGCACCGGGCAGGCGTCAGGCCCTATACGTCGTCTTGAAGCCGACTTAGCAGAGCCCTGTGTTTTTGCTAAACAGTCGCTACCCCCTGGCCTGTGCCCCCGATGAGAGCTTGCGCTTACATCGGGCCTCCTTCTTCCGAAGGTACGGAGGCAATTTGCCGAGTTCCTTCAGGACACTTCTCTCAAGCGCCTTGGTATACTCTACCTGACCACCTGTGTCGGTTTCGGGTACGGTCTATACGGTGGGGCTATTTCCCGGGACAGTTTCGAAGCACGGCCAATCCGATAAGGCCGTACAACACACACCATCCGTCACACACCACCAGGCTGCGGAATATTAACCGCATTCCCATCGACTACCCCCTTCGGGCTCGTCTTAGGGGCCGGCTCACCCTGCGCGGATTAGCCTTGCGCAGGAACCCTTGGTCTTTCGGCGAGAGGGCATCTCACCCTCTTTATCGCTACTCATGTCTGCATTCGCACTTCCGATACCTCCACGACCCATTACCAAATCGCTTCAACGGCCTACGGAACGCTCCGCTACCGCGTGGATAAATCCACACCCTAAGCTTCGGTGCACGTCTTGAGCCCCGTTACATCTTCGCCGCAGAAACCCTTGTTTAGACCAGTGAGCTGTTACGCTTTCTTTAAAGGATGGCTGCTTCTAAGCCAACCTCCTGGTTGTTTTGGGATTTCCACATGCTTTCCCACTTAGACGTGACTTGGGGACCTTAGCTGTAGGTCAGGGCTGTTTCCCTTTTGACGACGGACCTTAGCACCCGCCGTCTGTCTCCCGAGTAGTACTCATGGGTATTCGGAGTTTGGTTAGAGTTGGTAGATCTCGCGACCCCCGCATCCATCCAGTGCTCTACCCCCCATGGTATTCGCTCGAGGCACTACCTCAATAGTTTTCGCGGAGAACCAGCTATTTCCCGGCTTGATTGGCCTTTCACCCCTAAACACAACTCATCCGGTAACTTTTCAACGTTAATCGGTTCGGACCTCCAGTGCGTGTTACCGCACCTTCATCCTGGTCATGCCTAGATCGCCGGGTTTCGGGTCTAATACACCAAACTATGGTCGCCCTATTCAGACTCGCTTTCGCTGCGCCTACACCTATCGGCTTAAGCTTGCTTGGTACATTAAGTCACAGACCCATTATGCAAGAGGTACGCGGTCACCCCATGAAGAGGCTCCCACTGCTTGTAGGCAATCCGTTTCAGGTACTGTTTCACTCCCCTCATCGGGGTGCTTTTCACCTTTCCCTCACGGTACTAGTTCGCTATCGGTCATGTACGAGTATTTAGGCTTGGAGGGTGGTCCCCCCATGTTCAGACAGGATTACACGTGTCCCGCCCTACTCGAGTCCTGATACATCACTTTCGCATACGGGACTGTCACCCGCTATGGTGCTACTTTCCAGAAGCTTCTGCTAGTTGAATATCAGGCACTGGCCTGGTCCGCGTTCGCTCGCCACTACTAACGGAATCTCGGTTGATGTCTTTTCCTCCGGCTACTGAGATGTTTCAGTTCACCGGGTTCGCTTCTCGAAACCTATGTATTCAGTTCCAAGATACCTGAACCAACTAACCCTGTGCGTCGTTACCAACGTGCAGGATTAATCGGATAGGTGGGTTTCCCCATTCGGAAATCGTCGGGTCAAAGGTTGCTCACACCTCACCGACGCTTATCGCAGCGTGCCACGTCCTTCATCGCCTGTACATGCCAAGGCATCCACGAATTGCCCTTACCTCACGCTTGAGAGCCCACACCACCAACATCAACGCTGGATGACCATCAGGCCATCGACTCGGCAAGAGCAGCGTCGCATGGGCATTCGGTGCGGGGATTTTATCTCAGCCAGATATTAAGTGAAATGAACCGGCTTCGTCTCGC
>NZ_JACHNY010000023.1 GCF_014199625.1 Sphingomonas abaci | reverse complement strand
CCGGCGGACCCGGAGCCAAGGTGGCCTGAGCCGCCCTGTTCGCTACCTGTTCAGCTTACCGCTGTCCGTGTCACAAACCTTGAGGTGCTCCCTTCTTCGGCCGCGTCGTCTCGCCGCCGGTGTCAAGCCGGGCATGGGGGAGGGGGCCGGCAGCTGCTAAGATTGGCGCTACCGCGGCGAGGAAGGCGTCGCCGGGTGTGGTAGCGGTCATTTTGCCGGTCAGGCCCAAGCCGATCGCGACCCGTTTAAACGCCTTCCCATGTCCAGCGGCGATCCCAACCGCGGCGTGGACCAGCTCGTGCGCGAGGATGGCGGCAATCTGCGCCGGCATCGCGTCGGCCGCGTACGCCAGGTCCGGCCGGATGAAGATTTCGAAATGGCCGTCCCCGCTGCACCGGTTGTCCCAGCACTCACCGATCGCCCTGCCCTTGGCGCCGCGGCTGGTGAAGCCGATCGCGACGCGCACGCGGGAGGGCAGGGGGGCGTCCAGCGCCTCGAACAGCGGCGCCATGCCGCTTGCCACCCGATTAAGCCAGCTCTCGCGATTGTCGTGGTCCATGTCCCGTCTTCCTTCCTTCGCATCGCCCTTGGGCGATGGCTCTCGGCCATCGGCCCTGCCTCGTGGCGAACAGCGGGGGGTGAGGGGGCAGCGGGAATCTGCCGGGGTGGTGCGGGCGCACGGAGCGAAGCGGAGGAGCCACGGCCCGGCTGATTGCCGTTGCTGGGAGAGGGGGGCGGCGCTCCCCTTTCCCTCCCTGCAAAACGACGTCGCCGGCATCGCTGGCGGCCTATTGGGCGGCCTGCCGCCCTGCGCGAGCGATCGTAGCCCGTCAGGGGCGAGACGCCGATCGGCGGCTCGATCGGAGCGAAGCGGAGATAGAGCGCGGTCCCGATGGGACGCGCCGCCGCTAAGCGGCTTCAGCGGTTCTTTGGCCAAGAGGTTGTTGAGATGGGCGACATGCTGTTTGTTCTGACCCTGGTGGTCTACAAGCGTCCTCACGGAATGTGAGGGGGAGGGCTGGTGTCGGCCCGCGCTGCGTATACCGATCGACTTTTGGAATGTTATAAGCAGACGGAAGAACAATGGCTAAATATCTAACGCTCCCCGTTGTGCTATGGTCGGTTCAGCAGCTTCGCGACAGTTGCAATAAGCTCTTTGTCGATTTTCTTATCTTGAAGCACGAAGGCCTTACGCCGGATCACCCGGTTACAATCCGTACCCTTTCGACGAAACCCGCTGCACAACGCTTGATGGGTATCACCACCGCCAATGGCGATCCGGTGGATAGCGATCACGCGTTCTTCAATCCATTTGCTCCCAAAGACCCGTGGCGGCACGAGGGCTATCCACGCTCGGGTACTTACTCCACCCTCGATCGAAGCAAGACCTTCGCCGGCATCCTAAAAGTCGACAAATCCGGCGTTGGCATGAATGTAGCGACAGCCGATGACTATATCGACGCGGCTCTCAAGGACCTCCGCCGATCGGCCAAGCGCTCGATCGACATTCCCCTCGTGGCCTTGGCTATCTGGACGCAGAGAGGCGAGGAGTTCGATGATGGTGACGATCTCGACGTTGTGACTGACCGCTTCCGAAGCGAGTACCATGTCACCGACGCTGAGGCCGCGGCGTTTTTCAGCACCAATGTGGAGGCGCCAGAGCCCGTATTTGGCGACGAGGCTGTTCGATCCGATGCCCTAATTGACGCCCTGTTCGCGATCGCGCCGCGGGAGGCACCTGCCGGCGGTGGCGCAACGGTCGAAGCGGAGACGCTCACCGAGGATCTACCAGAGGATCTAGTCGAGTTCCTGCGTGGCGGGCTTCTGCTCCCCCATTCGCTGTTGCGGCAGCTCGTGACGCTGCTTCGGGCCGGCAAGCACATCATCCTGACCGGCCCTCCTGGAACAGGTAAGTCCACGCTCGCTGACCGGCTTGCGATCGCCAGTGAGCGATACTCCAAGGATTTTGCCTTTCCGGGATCGGCCGGCCGCCTCCTGACGACGGCAACGGCCGATTGGAGTACCTTCGATACGCTTGGTGGCTATACACCTTCAGCCGAAGGGCCTGGTCTCGTCTTCGAAGAGGGCTTGTTCTTGCAAGCGATCAGAGAGAATAAGTGGCTGATTATTGATGAGCTGAATCGTGCCGATGTAGACAAGGCGTTCGGCCAGCTCTTCACCGTTCTCTCTGGTCACGATGTCATAACAAGCTTCAAGGTCAACAAGCACAACGTAGCGATCGAGCTTGATCGTGATCGTGCCGAAAGCTCCTATGAACCCGCCACGGGTAAGTATCGCCTGGGCCGGGATTGGCGCATCATCGCCACGATGAACACGTTCGATCGCAGTCTGCTGTTTCAGCTTTCCGCCGCCTTCGTCCGTCGCTTCGCTGTCGTGAACGTCGGCATTCCGAGCCAGGAGGAGCTGGTCGCATGGTTCCACGGCCGAGAGCTTGCCCCGGACGAGCACGCCTTGCTTTCCGGGCTAATCGCCCTCCTTCATCCGGTTCGGCCGCTCGGCCCGGCCATATGGGGCGACCTGATCGACTACATGGAGGTGAGAAGCCAGCATTCGTTCGGTGATGATCCGACCGAAGCCGCTTCCTTCACCGAAGCGGTCATATCGTATGTTCTACCCCAGCTCGATGGCCTGGACCGGGAGTCGTTGGGCCTGGTCGAGAATGGCTTGCTCGCTCTGCTTCCTACGGACGCAGACAAGGAGCGTATCGGTCAGGCATTCCGGGACGCGTTCTGAATGTGGACCGAGGAGGAATATGAGGAGGTTCTAGGCGGTGTTTCACAGCTCGGCTGGCTCGTCCTGAAACGCTTCTCCACCTCCTATCGACCATCGGAGGTGTTGGCGGCTTTCTCATCGCTGTCGGACCAAGAATTCAACCTACTCCGACGACTGCATTTCGGGCTGAGCGATGCCGTCGATACCTTCTTAGAGGTCCACGCTCCCGCCTTCCTCCGCAACATACCCTCGACCACCGAACACGCCTTGGAGGAGCGACGCGGCTCGCCACGCGGCCGGGTAGATTGGACGCGCACCTTTGCGCGTCGCGCCCAGCTTGGTGATGATCCTACCCGGTTCGTGACCCGACCGACCGAACGCACTGCCGATAGCGGCGCTGGCAGGCTTGTGGGCCTGATGCTAGCCAGGATCGCCGCCAACGCGACGTGGCTAACCCAGCGATCCATTCCCGAGCTGGCGCGAGAACGGTTGGAGGTGAGCGGCGCCACAGCAAATCGCCATTTGGCCGTACTGCGCAGCCGCGGTGTCCGCGTACCCACCTCGATCAGCCTTCGTGAGATCGGTCCGCTGCGGCGGGCACGCCGGCCCGACGTGAGCGCCGCCGTTCTCCTATTCGACCTCCATGTTGGCTTGATCGAGCAGGCGAACGAGAATCTCCTGCGGGCACTCCTGCGCGAAAGGCAGATGGTCCCCGAGAATTGTGATGACCTGTTTGAGGTCTGGGCTCTTCTGACCTTGGTAGAGCGTCATCTGAACGAGGGGTGGCAGATCACCGACGCTCAGTTGATCGGAGCGGAGACCGGGCCACGCCGCCCTCGTTTTACTTTGACGAGGATGGGAGACACGGTTTCGATCTACTACCAGATCGTTCCGGCTGTCATGGCCAAATCCAGCGTATACAAAGAAATATTCAATGAATACGATCTGGCTGCATCTATTCGCAGGCCTGACATCACCGCCGCGCTGAGCGGCACCGACAACAACCAGACTATAATCATTGAAGTGAAAAGGACGAGCGACAAGGGCTATATTACCGACAGCGTCTACAAGACGCTGGGTTACTTATCGGACTTCAAAAGCACGGTTGGCCCTGATGCGCCGCAGGCGCTCTTGTTGGTTTGGAAGGGGATTGAACCTGTGGCGGCCCGCTCACCCACAAGTCCAATCCACATTTTGACGGCTCAGGAATACAGCAACATGTCGCTGCCTTACTGATCGAGCGCGATCCGCTTCGTCTTCTTGACGCCCGTTTTCAGGGTTGCCAGCTTCGTATTGGCGAGCTTCACATATTCCGGCGAGACATCAAATCCGATGAAACGCCGGCCGAGTTTTAGAGCTGCAAGGCCACTGGTTCCCGAGCCGGCGAAAGGATCGAGTACCAGGCCATCTTTGTCCGTCGATAGAGAGATACACCGGCCTGGAAGTGCCAAAGGGAACTGTGCGCCATGCCCCTTGCCACCTGTAGCTGTTGGCAGGTGCCATACATCCGTGACCTGATCCTGCTCGAACAGAGCATTACGCCCCCCCAAGGACGCTGGGGTTTGCCGATAGGCTCCTTTGTCGAAATATGGCGTGCGGCTCTTCGTTAGATGCAGGACTTGTTCCAGCGATCGTGTCACACGGGAAGTTGTCGGCTCGGGCAATGAGCCGTCCTTCTTCCACGTAATCATCGAGCGAACAAAGTACCCGATCCGGCTTGCACGCTCAGCGATACGTTGTGGGATCAGGCTTTGCTCTCCGTCGTAAAGATATGCGTGCCCGGCACTGTATCGCCGGCAGTTTTGCTCGGTCCACTTGCGAGAGTCCAAGCCCTTCATCGCCCGGAGGGTCTCGGCAGCGTTACCCCGGATTTGTGTCCTGGTGTTGAACGTGTCTCCTAGGTTCCACCAGACCGAACCATGAGGGGCGACCTTCTTCTTGAGCATCAGCAGTATTTCTACCGAATGGCGGATGAACCCCTCAGGAGTTTGCTCATGCCCAAATGGGCATACTTCACCATCCGACCATTCTACATTTTTTGGCGTGCCGTATATCCTAACTGCCCAGTAGGGCGTCGATGTAACGACACAGTCAATGCTTTCATCGATCAAAGACGCTATGAGTTTGTGAGCATCGCCGCACGTCACCTGGTCTATCGATGGCTTCTGCGGAGAAAGAGCCTTAACCTCAGCTCGTGAGGCAAGCTTTTCAAAATAGCCCATGATCCGGCTGCGAGGCACAAACGTCTCGCTTGCGTCATCAAGCATCACGAGTCGCTCGATGTCCGAGAACGACAAAAGCCCCTTTGACCCCAGTACCCTCTTAATGAATACGGGTTGCAACCCGACAACCGGAGCCACGTCCTCGATCTTGAATAGAGAGGCGCTGCTTGACGATGTGCCACTCCAGCCAAGAGCAGAACTATTTGGATGGATGTCGGACCACCCTTCAACCTGCGTGCGCGGTTTTCTAGCCATGCTTATTCATTCCAGTTTCTTGGGCCACGGCACTCCGCCCGCCAGGGATGTGCCGGTAGAGCGTAGAGGGTTGCACGCCGAGCTGCTGAGCGACCTCGCCGACGGTTATGGTGGGGTCCGCCAGCATGGCTCTGGCGCGTTTGATCTCGGCTGGCCCTATGGTGGGCTTGCGCCCGCCGCGGCGGCCCATGGCCTTGGCTTGGGCCAGCCCAGCGTGGGTACGTTCAAGGCCCAGCTCGCGTTCGAACTCAGCTACCGCTGCAAAGACATGGAAGACCAGGCGGCCGCCGGGTGTGGTGGTATCGATGGCCTGGGTCAGCACCTTCAGCCCTATGTCGCGCCGTTGCAGCTCCGCCGCCGTTTCGACAAGCTGCCTGACGGAGCGGGCTAGGCGGTCGAGTTTCCACACCATCAGGGTGTCGCCGTCACGGAGGTAATCGAGTGCGGCCTTCAGCTCGGGGCGATCGCGCTGCGCTCCCGACGCCTTCTCCACATACACCCGATCGCACCCGGCTCCCCGCAACGCGTCAAGCTGAAGGGCAGGGGACTGATCTCGGGTAGAGACACGGGCATAACCAACTACCACCCGAACCCTCCTGAAACTCGTCGCGACAGCTCCAATTCCGGGAGAAGATTACAGGAGACGCTTTCGAGAGACAAGAAAAAAGAACAAAAGGGGTACGTATTATTCCGGTCCGACGGTCTCCCGCTGACCACCGTTTGCGGGAGCATCGTCCAGCGACCCGCGATGGCGTATCGGTCAGGTGATCCGCTTGAACCAAGTCTCATACATACATATGTATAGACCGGCTTAGGAGATGCCAATGGCCTATATCGATCCACGGTTGGTGACATCCCCCAAGGGGCGCGTCGAACGGCTCGACGTGATCTACGACGGTGGGGAGGGCGATTATGCCGTCGCTGCCATGCTGTGGGACGGAGAGCCGGCGACTGGCGTCCGCTGGAATGGCGGCGACAGGGGTGAGAAGTTCCAGGGGCTAGGCAACCCGCAAAGCCGGGGCATCCCTACCTGGTTCATCCTGCCCGACCCGATCGCCGAGTTGGTACGCGCGAACCCCTCCGCCCTTGTGCCGAACGATCCTACGGCGCGATGAACGATCCCAATGCGAAGGCAGATGTGACGGAGCTGACCCCGCTCGACCTTGGGCCGCTGCCGGTCGCCAAAATCAATGCCGTACTGGGCTCCAGCCTTGCAGCGGCAGACGCACATTTCTCGATCCGAGCGCAGAGTCATTCGCTGGTACGACACCCGGCCGACTTCGAGCTATGCCGGCGCTACGTCGGCCGGATCGTATCCGCTCCAGACTACATAGGGCAGGCGCCTGGCCAAGCCGACGGCTTCGAGCTGATTGGCGAAGTGCCTCAGGAGGGCGCGATCATTCTCGTGGCGATCAAGCTGCGGGTGGATCGAGCAGGCCGGTACATCGTCGCCAGCACCTACCCGATCGACAGGAACAAGCTGGAACGCCGGCTGCGCAAGGGCTTCATCAAGCCGGCCTAGAAACTAGAAAGCCCCGCACGAGCGGGGCTTTCAGAAGCTATCGGCGGGGCGCCAAATTCCCGCATCCCTTCGGCTTTCGCCTACTTTGCCACTTGCATGGCGTGTGAGGAGGCCGTTCTCACCTCGGTAGCTTTCGAGCCTTCTAGCTAGGAATATGTTCAAAGAGCGTCAACAGCCCCATACATACATACGTAGCAAATAAAGTCTGATCGTTATGGGGCCGCTGCACACCCCAAGCCAGAGCCGAAAGGTATACCTTTTTACCGATGACGGAGAACGATCAGGCCTGCCGGGTCCGCGAAATCCTCGCAACCGTGAAGCCGCTAGCGGCGGAATATTATCAGCTCACGGGCAAGCCGCTGGGTGTCACCGGTGAGATCGCCGAGTACATCGCGGCAGAGCTGCTAGGTCTCGAACTCGCCCCGCCCCGCACCAAAGGATACGACGCCACCCGGCAAACGCCAGCCGGCCCCATGCGCGTACAGATCAAGGGGCGAGCCTATGGAGAGAGAGCGAACCGGAGCCAACGTCTCGGCACGATCAAGCGGGATGCTGACTGCGACACTGTGCTGCTCGTGCTGTTGGACAATCTGACTCTCGAACCGCGCGAAATATGGGAAGCGAATTACAGTGCCGTCGAGGGCCGGCTTGCCGTTCCTGGATCAAAATCGCGGGATAGAGGCGCACTTGGCGTGCCCGAGTTCAAGAAGCTTGCCGAGCGCATCTGGCCGATCGCTGACACGGGGTTCTGACACCAGCCTCCAAGCTTGACCCCGGTCTATGAATGGCCGACGCTACGAGAAACTGATCGCAGCCCCAGCCTTACGAGAGAGATTGATGCCCGATTTCACCATTGATGATTTTTGGCGTCATCGCTTAGCAATTCCCCACGCCGCTCAGCCGAAGTCGTTGCCGGGTTGGGAAGCAGGCATTCCTACTCTTGATACTTTCGTCGAGGCACCGCTTTCGCGCAGTTCCAACTTCGATGGCGATAACGATCCCAATGACAGCCCGGTCATCCTCGTTTCGGCACCGGGCGCAGTTGGAAAGTCTACCCTAGCTCGTCAGATCGCATCACTCACGGGTGCCGTGTACCTGGACCTAGCGAAGGCTGAGCCGGTTGGCGGCAACACTCTTTCTGGCGGTTTGGTCAAAAGTGGACTTCTGAACGATTGGCTAGCTGGTGCCGCAGCCCTCCTGATCGACGGCCTTGATGAAGCTCGCTTAAAAGTCACCCAAGAGGGTTTTGAGGCATTTCTCGCCGATATTGCGTACCTTTGTGGCAGTCGTTCAATTCCGACAGTGTTGTTTGGACGAACCGGGGCAATTCAAGACACATGGCTGTTTCTTGAAGACAAGATGAACGTTGCCGTCCTGGAGATTGGTTTTTATCCAGCCGCTATCGCGGAGAGGTTTGCCCAAGCTCGCCTACATGCAGCCAATCCGGAGAATGCCCACCTTCAAGCGGGATACCGTGCCCTAAGCACTCTTCTTGAACGCCTTAGGCAAGACACCCAGAACGACGGAGATCGTTTTGCCGGGTATGCTCCTGTACTTCAGGCAGTAGCGGAGCGCGTTTCTAAGGAAAGCAATCCTAGCATTCTCATCTCACAGGTCGAGAAGGGCGAGCAGCCCGTAACGCTGCAAGCAGTAATAAGTGCCATTCTTTTGCGCGAACAGCAAAAGCTACAAACATTAAACTTTGAAGATGCTGGTCTCAAGCAAGCACTTTATCATCCAGGTGAGCAGCTACAACGTCTTATTTCACGTGTTTACCATTTGGCGCCGCCACCGCTGCCGCCCATGAGCCCGAGCGATACTCAGACTTACTCATCCGCACTCGAAACGTGGGTACCCGAACATCCATTTCTTGATGGAGCAATAACGGCCGCGTCAGCAGTGTTTGATGCAGTTATTACCGGTGCAGCACTGCGTGACCCGAAAACCGCAAATCAAGCAGCTACTAGGGAGCTTGCGAAGGGAGCTGCCGCCAACCCCTTCCTTGCAGAGTTTTATTTTGGAAGCTCTGATAATCAGTATATTCCTCCAGAACACGTTGGCCTTATTTATACGTCCCTTCGGGCTAGGCTATCGATTGGTGACAGTGCTAGCCTTTCGATTGATGGGATCGAAGATGGCGATGAGGTTCAACAGCTAGAGGCAGAAATTGAAATCGCCATCTCTCGAAATGGCGAGGATCAAGTTCGGACGTTGAGTTTCAAAAGCGATCAAGCCGGGATTATCCGGCTGGGTAGTCACGTGGAGGACGTCGATATTAGCGCCCCCTTCGCGCACGTAGAAGTTGGAAGCGGTCGAGAGTCCGTGCTTGTTTCGCCTGTTTCGATACAGTGCCAGAAGATTACTTTCTCTGCGGAGCGTATCATTATTGAGGCTTCACCAACGATGGTGGAAAGCGCGGTAAGCCTCGAAGCCGAAACCGCTGAAACATCAGCGGTGACAAGCGTACCTGTTTTGAATGGGAAAGTGACATTCTCAGTGTATTGGCAAGGAGCAGAGGTTTATCCTTGGACCAACTTTCGAGGAAATCCATCAGTTTCTGGAAACCCTAAGACTGATGAGGCTCTTCGGCGGTTCCGCAAGTTTATTATATCATTCCGATCACATTCTAAAGGAAGCTTAAAGCGTTACGCAGCCAAGCTTGAACATGAGCGGATGACCAAGGGTACAGGCAGAGCCGTGCTTAGCCACATGGTTGCCACAGGTTTGCTTAGCACAGATGGATCAATGTACACGCTACATCCTGATAAGCTTGCTCAAACCGGTTCATCCTATTCAGCTGCCATGTCTAGCACGTTTACAGATAAGACTATATCGTACGTAAACGAGGCGCTTCCGAAAGCCTGAATTTTCTTTGCGTTATGTACCCTCGGCTTGAACGCTGACGGTGCATAATGCAGCCTTATGCATTCTGGCTGCTTGCTTCCGGCATTTCGCTAAAGCATCGCGATTGGCAGTGACGATCCGATCGCCCGCCGCGATGTTGGCGAACGCCTCGGGCGCGGCGATCCGCATCATGTGCTGCCCGCCCTCCCACATTGGCATGGCGAGCGTGCGCGCCGCCATCCTCTCCGGCCATTGCCAGCTCGCCGGCACGGCGCGCGCGACGACACCGGCGAACACCGCCCACAGGACCATACCGGCGACTATCCCGCCGATCGCCGCCAGCATCACCCACCGCTTCTGATCCTCGGCACGCCGCACCGACGCGGTGACGCCCTGCAAGGTGCGTGTCGCGTCGCGCAGCTCGCCGGCCGCAGTCTTCACCGTCTGCCGGTCCTCGGCGACCGCACCACTGATCCGGGCGGCGACCTGGCGCGCGACCGCTTCCTCCTCGCCCGCCTTCCGCAAGATTTCGGCACGCTGGTAGGTGCCGGTCGCCAGCTTCGTGATCTGCGCCAGCGTTTCGCTATAGTCGGGCGGCTCGGGCCGATCGTCACGGGCGGCGATCCCCTCGATCGCGCGCCGGAGCAGCGCCAGCTCACCGCGCACGCCCTCGAACGCTTGCGTTGCGGCATCCCGTTCGTCCTCGCCTTCTTCCATCCCGCCTCCTATCGGTCACCGAAAGCACGAACGGCTAGCGGCTCAATCCCCTGTCCCGTTCACGTCCCGGCCCGATCGAGCGCGCCAGCGCGTCACCGATCGCCCGGTCCTTCTCCAGCTTCAGCTCCAGCTCGGGCGCACGACGACGCAGCGCGGATTCGAGCTGCGGATCGCGCGCGAGCCCGCCCGCGGCCTGCGCCATGCGCCCGCGCAGCATCTCGGCGCCGGCGGTGTCGCCGGCTCGCTCCAGCCCGGCGCGCTGGCGCTGCATCGCCTGCCAGCCCGTCACGAACCGATCGGCCCGCGCGTCCGGATCGAGCCGGACACGCTGTTCCTCCGCCATCGCCCGCGCCGCGCCGCCCGTATCGCCGCTCGCCGCCTGCTCGATCAGCTTCGGATCGCGCTGCATGGCGGATGCGAGGTCTCGCGCCGCGTCGGGCCGGGTCGCGTCCAACGCCTCGATCGCGCGCCGTGCCGCCGTCTCCTGATGCGGCAGCACCGGCAAGCCCTGAGCCTTCATCCGCCGCACGTCGGCTGCGACGCGGGCATAGTCGCGGATCGCCCTGGCCTGGTCGGGACGGGCATCGCGCGATCCAGCGCTGATCGCCGTCTCGCCGCGCTCGGCCGCCGGCGTCTTCTCAGCCGCAGGCTTCGGCCGGAACCCGGCGAACATGCCGCGCGCCTTGTCGCGGACCTTCTCGACCACCTGGCGCGCGAGTTCCGGAAACCGGATCTCGCGCCGGTCGGCGAAGGCGCGGGCATGGTCCTGATCGCTGCGATCCGGCGCATAGTCGCCGGCCATGTCCTTGCCGCGGTCACGTGACAGCACGCGCGCGAGCTTGCCCTGATCGGCGAAGTCATCGCGGCCGTAATGGAGCTGCACGCCCTCGCGGTGCCGCGACAGCCCGACATAACCGCTATGCCGGTCCATGCCCGGCGTGGCGAGGACGTGCGCGCGATCGACCGTCACGCCCTGCGACTTGTGGAAGGTGGCCGCATAGCCGTGATCGACCGCGGCATAGTCCTTCGCCGCGAACGTCACCTCGCGCCCGCCGTCGAGCCGCACCGTCATGCCCTCGGGGGTGACGCGGCCGATCGTCCCCAGCGTGCCGTTCTTGACGCCCAGCGACCGCTCGTTCCGCAGGAACATCAGCCGGTCGCCCGCCGCGAAGTCGCGGCGGCCCCGGTCGGCCGCGAACGCCACGTCCTCGCCCAGCTCGCCGTTGGCGCGCAGCCGTTCGCGCGCCTCCCCGTTCAGCTCGCGGACCTCGGCGTTGGTATGGGTGAGAATGATGCGGCTATGGTCGGGATCGGCGCGGCGCTGGCGATCCCATCCGTCCACCAACTCGCCCCGCGCCTGCTCGCGCGTGTCAGCCGCGTGGACCATCCCGCGCTCGGCATAGGCGTCCAGCGCCTCGCCCGTGCGGCCAGTGGCGAGCGCTCGCGTCGCCTCCTTCTGCCAGTCCTCGCGCTGCCGGCGGACCTCGGTGATCTCGGCCGCGCCGTGGCGCTCGGTAATCGACCGGAACGCCGCGCCCGCCTCGATCGCCTGCAACTGCTCGGGGTCGCCCACCAGCACCACCTTCGCGCCAGCATCACGGGCATGGGACAGCACCCGCTCCATCTGGCGCGTGCCGATCATGCCGGCCTCGTCCACCACCAGCACGTCCTTCGGCCCAAGCTGGTCGCGACCCTGCGCCCAGCCATGCTCAAGGCTGGCGATGGTGCGGGACGCGATGCCCGATCCACCCTCAAGGTTCTCGGCCGCGATCCCGGACAGCGCCGCCCCGCGCACCTGGTAGCCCTCCCGCTCCCACGCCTCGCGCGCGACACCCAGCATCGCCGACTTGCCGGTGCCGGCATAGCCGACGACGGACGCCAGCCCGTCGCGCCCGGTGATATGGTCGAAGGCGTCGCGCTGCTCGCCCGACAGTACCAATCCCCGCCCCTCGGCCGCCTCCAGCGCGCCGGCGCGCTGCCGGTCGGACACGCCATGATCGTCGCGCCACGCCAGCTCGTCGCCGGCCTTCTCCAGCCGTGCCTCGGTCGCGATCATGTCGCGGGAGGTGAAACGCTCCTGGTCCCGCCCGTCCTTCCCCAGCGCGACCAGCTCGGGACTGGCGCGCACCGCCGCCATCACCTGGTCGAACTGCTCCTTGCCGTCGCTGTGGCGGAACGCGAACAAGGCAAGGTCGCGGGTGGTGAAGGTTGATTGCTGCCGGGTGATGCCGTCGAGCGCGTGGCGCGGATCGGCGATGATCCGTTCGCCGTTCTCGCGCGCGATCCGCACATGATCCTCGGCGTTACGGTGCGGCTGCCCCTCCAGCTCGTGCCGCTTTCCCATCGGCCCGATCTTGTGCTGCGGCTCCAGCTCGATCCCCTGCGCCTTGTAGCTGCGATGGTCGATCCGGCCCTCCAGCCCCAGCTCGGCCATGCGCTCGTTGACGTGGCACGCCCACGCCTCCCGCCACCCCTGCAACAGCTCTGCGCTGTTCCAGTCGCGGTTCTTCTTGCCGAAACCCTCCGGCCCCACATCGCGCATCGACAGCATGACGTGCGCGTGCGGCTTGGGGCTACCGTCCTTCGCCTTGTCCCAATGCACGTTGAGGTCGGCGACCATCCCGCGCTTCACGAACTGCTCTTTCACAAAGTCGCGGGCGAGCGCGACGCCCTGTTTCTCATTCATCTCGCGCGGAATCGAGAACTCCACCTCGCGGGCGAGCTGCGCGTCCTTGCGCTTCTCTCCCGCCTCCACCTCGTTCCAGAGCGCGGTCCGATCGTTTAAACGCTCCGGCGCGCCTTTCGGCAACATCACCTCGGAGTGGATGACGCCGGTCTTGTTCGAGAAGTCGTGGTTACGCCCAAGCCGCTCGTCATGCAGCTCGGATGCGGAGCGATAGGCGGCGGACGCGACGGCGCTGGAGCCGTTGGCGCGGCTGATGACCTTGGCACTGAAATGGTAGATCGCCATCGCGAGCGGTACCATGCACTTCTGAGCGCACGTCGGCAACGACGTATAAGCGCGCACTCATCCTCCGCTTCGCTCCTCCTGACTGACTTGGAGGCGTTTCCTGCTTGCGATCCCTGCCCGCTCTGGCAAACTGCCTAGGCAAGGAGAGCATGATGAGCCGTGCTTACGAAGAGGCTATGGAGCGGCGCCGCGATGCGTATGTCGCCCAAGCGCTCGGGATCAGCATCGACACGCTCGATGAATATCCCTTCGATCTGGACCATAACGCCAGCGACGACGGCGTGGTCTATGGTTGGCGTGTTCTGTGGAACGAGGAGGCCCCGCCCGGCGTCGATGCGAACGGAACGCCGGGGCTGCTCTGGTCGGACATTCCTGCTGCGCCGGATGAGCCCGACGAGGATGATCGTGATGCGTAAGGTGCGCGATTACGATGCGGAGCTGAAGGCGCTCGGCGATAAGGCCAAAGCACTCAAGGCGAAGCGGGTAGAACAGCTCGGAGCGCTGGTCGCCGCAACGGGTGCCGATGCGCTCGACGCGGAAACGCTGGCCGGCGTTCTGCTCGATGCGGTCGCGTCCAAGGATGCCAGTGCGAAGGAGGCGTGGCGGGCGAAGGGGGCCGCCTTCTTTCAGCGCCGCGGGCGCAAAGGTCGCGGCGCTGCTGCGATCGACGGCGCGGATGCTGGCGCTCAACCAGGCGGCGACGCTGCGCGCGGAAGCGACCCGGCGACGAACGGATAGTCGGGGCTGGGTCGTGCAACGTCGCGAACGGACTCGCCACCTGATCGAGCTGGGCGGCCTCGTCCGGAAAGCCGGGCTGGTCGATCTCGCCGACGACGATCGCGCGACGATCTATGGTGCGCTGTTGGAGCTGGTCGGGCGTGCGCGGGAGGGCGATGTCGGCAATGCGCTGGCACTGTGGAAGCGTCGCGGCCGGCGGGCATTCGACGCGGAAGAAGCGGGACGGGAGACGGGCGAATGACGACGATCGACCTGGACACGCTCCGGCGCGAGGTCCGCGCGCTCGACTATACGCGCGGCAGCCCGGCCGAGGACGCGATGTGGCGCGAGGACGACGAGGACGCCCGCGCCAACCTGGCGATCGAGGACATGCAGCTTTCCGCGGAAGATGACGCGCTGTTCGACTTGCTGCGCGACGAGCGGGTGCCCCCTCCCCTCGCCACGGCAATTCTTCTCAAGCTGCTCGGCCACCCCGACGCCGATCCGGCGCTGGCGATCACACCGGCCGGTGCGAGCTGCTGATGCCGGCGCGGATCGGTCCGCTCTGGGCGCTGCTGATCGGCTTCGTCGTCCTGATGGCGAGCAATAGCTGGCTCAAGGGGATCTTCGGCGTCGGCGAAATCGCGACTGACGTGCCGTTCCTGCTCACCGGCCTGGTCCTGTTCGCGATCTGGAAGTTCAACCGCCGCGCCGGCACCCGCAACACGCTGATGGGTTCGGCTCGTTTCGGCGACCGGCGCGACCTGGCGAAGCTCGAAGGCTCGGGCGATCTCGTCATCGGCCGGTCGGGCCGTAACAACAAGCTGCTGCGCTACGACGGCCCGGCGCATTTGCTAACGATGGCACCCACCCGCTCGGGCAAGGGCGTCGGCACGATCATCCCCAACCTGCTGCTGCTCGACCGCTCAGTGATCTGCATCGACCCCAAGGGCGAGAATGCCCGCGTCACGGCCCGCACGCGCGCCAGGAAGGGCGATGTCTGGTGTCTGGACCCGTTCAGCGTCTCCGGGCGTCCAGCGGCCCGCTACAACCCCCTGGCGTGGCTCGACGCTGCCAGCCCGGACCTCGCGGAAGATGCGCAGACGATCGCCGACGCGCTGGTCCACGATGCGCCGGGACAATCGGGCGAGGCACACTGGAACGAGGAAGCCAAGGCGCTGATCGCGGGCATCATCCTCCACACCGTCGTCCACGAACCCCCTGCCCTCGCCACGCTGGCGACGGTGCGGGACAAGCTCACCCGCGATCCCGCCGCCTTCGCCACACTGCTGGCGGACATGCAGGCCAGCACCGGCGCCCACGGCCTGATCGCACGCGCCGCCAACCGCCAGCTCGGCAAGTCCGATCGCGAGGCCGCCGGCGTGCTGTCGTCCGCACAGCGCCATACCCATTTCCTCGACAGCCCGCGGATCGTGGACAGCACGTCCGCGTCCGATTTCCGGTTCGCGGACATCAAGGAGCGGCCGGGTACGGTGTTCCTGTGCCTACCGCCCGACCGGCTCGACACCTATGCCCGCTGGCTGCGGCTGCTGGTCGCCCAAGCCGTCACCGACATGGCGCGCTCCCCTGCCCGGCCGGAACGCCCGGTCCTGTTCCTCCTCGACGAGTTCGCCGCGCTCGGTCGCCTCGATCCGGTGGAGCGCGCGATGGGGCTGATGGCTGGTTACGGGATGCAGCTCTGGCCGATCCTCCAGGACATGCACCAGCTCAAGGCGACCTATGGCGAGCGCGCCGGCACCTTCATATCCAACGCCGGCGTGATCCAGACGTTCGGGGTCAACGATCTCGCCACCGCCGACATGCTCTCGAAGACGATCGGCGACACCACCATCGAATATGAGACGTTCGGCACGTCCGGCCCGGCGAGCATCTTCAGCGACGGCACCCGCTCGCAAAGCTCCAGCGGCCATATCGCCGCCCGCCGGCTGGCGACCCCCGATGAAATTATGCGGATGAAGCCGGACGATCTCCTGTTGATGCGGCAAGGGCAGCATCCGCTCGTCGTCGGGAAAATCCGTTATTACGCGGAGCGCGAGTTCGCCGGTCTTTACGATCCGGCCTGATCGCACACCGGCGGGACCAATCTCTCTCCTGCTCTCTCAACCCGCTCGACATCGACAGATACACACCGCCGGATCGGCTCGGCTTCTCTCGGAAGCCTGCGGCCGCAGGCCGCTCTTGTGACGGCGATAGCCGGCACGCAACGAAGGCGCATTGGCCCGGAGGGGCAATTCCGTTTGGCCTCCTTTCGAAGCTCTGTTCGATGCAGTGAGGTTAAGTGATTCTGTTAAATAGGAATTGTTAAGAAGGTTAAGGGGTCCAGAAAGCGGAATCTTCGCTTTGTTATCAGCATCTTGCGGATAGGCCCGGTGGGTGAAACCCCGTGATTCGGTGGGTGAAACCCCGATAGTGAGGTGGGTGATCCCCCGATGCGATGGTGGGTGAAACCCCGAGTCCGTTGATACCAAAACGAGGCTTCCCGGATCGGTTATCCACAGACTGGCTGCCGGGGCAGCATCGGGCGGGCGGCTTCATCGTCCGTTGGTCGACTCGTCTCGGTGGGTGAAACCCCGATAGTTGGTCTCGCGGTGGGTGAAACCCCGATAGTCAGCGCCGTCCGACGAGTTGATCCATGCGGGCGTCCACCTCCTCGGTTCGCCGGCGATCGGCGTCGAAACGCGCGCGCCGCTCTTCCTCGGCGCGCATCCGTTCGGCGAGCGCCAGTGCCTCGGCCTCGCCGCGCCGCCTGAACAGCACCGCAGGGCTTCTGTCGGCCGTCTCGGTCAGCTCCATCGCATAGTCGGGGAGCTGATCGGCCTCTATTACGCGGCGGAGCATCCGGTTGAACTCCTTGGGCTGAGCGTCGCTGCCCGTCTTGTCGCGGAGCAGCTCGACGCGACACACCCACCCGCCCTGCTGCGATCCAACGTGCTTGCGCCCGATGCGATACAGCGCCCGCTCCAGCCCACCGGACAGGAGGAAATAGTCGGGGTGCATGGTGAGCAGCGACTTCTCGTTGACGATACCCTCATAGACCCAATCGGAGAGGGTCAGCGTCATGCCGCGGGGCTGCTCGGTGTCGGCGTCGGTGTCGAACGTCCAGCTATCGAGCCAGTTGAAACCCGCCTTCTGCCGGCGCTTCGTCGCCCGGATCGAGGTCGTGATGCTGGTCGTCTGGAGACGGAGCAGCGCCGCCTGCAATTCTTGGTAGTCCCGGCCGCCGGTGCTGCGCTTGATCGCGCGCAACAGGTCGTAGGGCGTGGTCGTCAGCGTGCGAGGCAGGTCGTTCAGGCCCTGCTGCTTCATGCGGTTGAGCGTGGACGCCGCCCATATCAGAATATCGGCATCCCATATCGTTGCCATGCCGTAGTCGGGGATCGCCTGCACGCGCACCCACGCCTCGCCGTCCGGGCTTTTATATTCGATCGGCTTCAACCGCTTGCGCTTCTGGAGCGAAAAGAACGGCCGCTCCATGACCTCGCGCTGGTCGCGGAGCGGAAGGTCGCCCAGCGCCGGGATGAACAGGTCGAACTCGGGGTTGGGATCGCGCCGCTTGCTCACGGCGCGAACCGGGTGTGACCGCGCTTGACCAAATACTGGCGGAGCAGCCGTTCGGTGATGACGGTCAGCGGCTCCCCGCCCTCCTCGACGCTGAGCTGGCGAAGCGCGCGGTGCATGTCCTCGGGAATGTGGATCAGCACCGGCTTCTTGCCCGGGTGGCTGCTGCGCCGCGCCGGTGTGGCCGGCACCGGGGCGTCGGCCGGCCGCCGCGATCGGCGCGGGGACACAGCCGATCGCGGCTCGGGTGCGATACCGGCGACGGGCGCTGGTGCCGGCTCAGTGGGCTCGTCATCGAAGATGCCGGCGAGCGCGGAAGGCTTGCGCGCCATTATGCCGCCTCGCTTACTGGCTTAGTCGTAAAGCCGCTTAGTCGCTTAGCTTCGGCGTAGCTGGCGCGTAACTCGGCCGCCGCCTTGCTGTCGGGCTCCGTCTCGCTCGCGGTGCGCCCCAGCGGCGTCGCCTTGTAGAAGTCCTTGCGATAGTGGAGCCGGCTGTCGAACAGCGTCACGCCCTTGGCCGCGAAGCCGGCGCTTGCCTCCTGCCCCTCCCCGCCCTGATGCGGAACCTGGGTGAGGATGACGGCGAAGGGCGTCCCCGCCTGCTGCACCTGCTTGACCGTCTGCAATACCGAATGAACATCGAGGCCGCGCGGCGCGACGGGGATGATGACGAAATCCGCCTGCTCGGCTGCGAGCATGGCAATGTCCTTCGAGTTCGCCGGCGTGTCGATGATGATAAGGTCGATCTTGCCGCTGCCCCGTCCGCGCGAGACGTGGAGCGGGAGACCGGCGACGCTGCTGTCCTTCACCGTCACGTCGTCGTCGTCGCGGCGCTCCGACCAGTAGAGCGCCGATCCCTGCCGGTCGTCGGCATCGAGGATCACGACGGACGCCCCCTCCCTCGCCGCCTCGACCGCGAAGCCGGTCGATAGCGTGGTCTTGGACTGCCCGCCCTTCTGCGCGATGATCGCCCACACCTGCATAACTGCTCCTCACTAAGCGGCTAAGCGACTTATGCCGCTTAGCCGCTTAGTCGTAAAGTGTCTTAGTCGGCATTGGTTCAGGTGTCGTCGCCATCGGCGCCGAGTGGATCATGGCGCATCGCCCCGTGCCCCTCTGCCGGGCAAACCGGCGCTCCGACCTCCTCCAGCCACTTGCGCGCGGTCCTCACCGTGTAGCCGCAAGCATCGCACTCGCATTTGAGCAACCGCGCTGCCTGCTTCTTGGGGGCACCTCAAGGTTTGTCATATGGACAGCGGCAGTCGGAACAAATGGTCAACAAAAGCCTGAGCGTTGCCGCAAAGTATATTAAGTTTCGT
>NZ_JACHNY010000022.1 GCF_014199625.1 Sphingomonas abaci | reverse complement strand
GCGTCGCCATGATGCCGCACCGGTGTCTGCCACAGTGCCGCACCTGTGGCTTGCGCATCACCTCGTCAGCAAGGTGGAGAAGACCGGACGCTTACTCGGCTTGCACACCCCCTCTCCGATCACGATCCTACTAGAGTTGTACCTCGCACAAGAGGAAGCGCTATCCCCTTGCGCCCGAGGGCTGGGCCGCGTTGACCTTGCTCACCCCGCCGTCACGAGACGGTGGATCGCGGTGCTGGAGAGTGAAGGACTTGTCGAGCAACAGCAGGGTCGTTTCTCGCTGAGCCCGGCGGGGCATGGCAGAGTGAGCGAAATGCTGGAGCTATTGTCCGACGTTCAGCGCTACCTGGACTGACGAAGCAACTTCATCTCGTCGAGCCGCGCGAGCGCGGTTGCCACATGGGCCGCGACCACCTGATCGCAGCGGTCTGCTTCCAGAAGCGCGGCTTCGAGTAGGTGCCGCAGGTGAGCCAGATCGGCGGCTGGTTGCTGGGTCATGATTATGCCGCCTCAAGGGGATGAAGATACGCAGGTGTAAAGTCGCACGCCTTGCGAAGTGCGTCTTGATCGGGAATGAACAAGGCACCGCGCTGAAACTCGATAAGCCCCTCGCGTCGCAGCTTCTGCAGCATACGGTTCGTGTGCACGTTTGTGATGCCTATGGCATCGGCGATATCCTGCTGCGTCAGGGGGATGTAACACCGCCTATTCTGCATCAGGCCTACACCGCACGCACGCACATGAAGCTCGCAGAGCAGGTGGCCCACTGCCTGGAACGCGTCATCGGAATTGAGCAACCAGGTCCGCAAGATCGACTCTTCCACCAGCTTTGCGCGCCACAAGGCGCGGTTGATCGCGGGGGACGCATGCGCCAGATCGGCGATGATCGTCCAATCGATCTTGCCGATCTTACAATTCGTCAAAGCCACAATACCATGGTCAAGGGACGCGCCGCTGAGAGCATGGATGCCGCAGAAATCGCCCGGAAGCATGATGCCGGTGATCCGCCGTGATCCGTTTGCGCGAATGCCATAGCGAGCCGCCCAGCCTTCCAGGATCACGTACATGGAAGGGGACGGCTCACCTGCTCGCAGGATGGCTTGCCGCTGTACTACCGAGCTGATGTCCAACGGTAGAGTGGCTAGCGAAGCTTCATCATCAAAGCTCAGATCCACAAGGCTTGAGAATCGACGAACCAGCGTGACGGGATAGGCCCTCATCGGGAGGAAACTATACAATCATGGTCGCGCTACAATACCAAAGATCACATGTATCAAACCCAAAATGGTGCGATCGCAGAAATGGTGCTAACCCATTGCTCAGAATGGATTTTTAGATCAGCATGCCCTGCACGACCATCTTTTTACACCATCCCCGCTCATCGCTATCACCCACCCTCTCTCCGCCGCACGATCACCATTGGCAAGGCGTCGTTGGATGGAGATGGAGGACATAAGCCGGTGACGGCTTACTTACCGTTTTTGGCGATGAAGCTCTGTGTCACCGGGGCAATCAGCGCCTCCACCGCCTTGGCTGCCTCCTGTTCCTCTGCGATCGTCTGATCGATCCAGCTGGCATGTCCGCCATGGCCAGCGGCATCGGCAATGACCTTGAGGGACTGATAGGCCGCAATCTGCTCGTGCTGAAAGGCATAGCCGGCATAGAGGTTCTTCAACGTGGCATCGGGCATGATGCCGTGAACTGCAGCTCCGACTGTCCCCGCAGCCGTGGTCACCGCCTCGCGCAGGGCACCGCTGCCCGCTTCGGCTTCCTCCATCTCGGCCTCGAGCCGAGCAAGCTGGCGCTTGGTCACCTCGATATGCTGCTCCAGAAGGCTGGCATATTGCGGATAGTCGTCCAGGCCCTTCACCTGCGCCTGCATCTGCACCAGGCCCTGATGCTCCATCGCATGGGTGTTGCGCAGCGCCTGCTGGTACATGCTTTTCACGTCAGTGCTCATTCACCATTCTCCCGCTCGATCAGGCACATCCCGTGCCTCGGACGCAGGAAGGCAGAGGCGATGGTGTCGGTTCCGTAGGTCGGCTGCCAAGCGTGGCTAAAATCGGGCGGCGATAACCCATGGCACCGCTTCGAGTGGAATATCCTTCTGGCCGAAGGCATACACCTTACCGCGGCGTAGCTGAACGCCTCGTCGCACACTCGATTCAGTCTGACTCATGCACCTTGCGGCGAACCACTTCACCGGCATGATTCCGCCATGGATCACACCGTCACTCATGCCTGTGGCCACATGCAGCTTCACCATGTGCTGGGCTTCACGCAGCAACAGCAGCGCAAAGTCGCCTTACTGGAAGCCGCTCCTTGCGATAGCTGTCGGCGCTCAACCAGGCAGGCGAGCGGCAGGGCGGTTTCGGCAGAGCAGGTGGCAGCCCTCGCTCACCTTGCGCTTGCATCCTTATGCGGCAGCCCACGTCAGGTCGCCTGGGCTGAGACCATCCGGGTCACTCGGCTCACCAGTCTCCTGGCTGATCGTGACCACGGAACGCCGGAGGCCTGCAGCGCATGCGCCACCATTGCAGAGGCCAAATGGTGGATTGACTACAGAAACCTGCCCTTGGCCGACCTTGCCGCTCGCGGGGTGGCAGCCGCTACGATCAGCAAACATGCGGTGGCCGCTGCAGCTTGAGGCAAGGTCAGGCACTTAGCTACTGTGCCATTATGAGCATCGCCTCCCCTGCCCCTGCCGCATGGCTCATGCTACAGGCATGACCATGCTGAAATCCCGAATGAAGCGGCTCGACCAGACCCGTGATCAAGCAGCGGCGCGTCTTGCCGATATCGAAAACTCTCTCCTCAGCCTGGATGATGAGGATCTGCTTGATATTGCAGATATATTTCGAAATCAGCCGATGTCACTGATCGGCCAAATCGTCTTGGCGGAGATGCAGAAGCGGAATATCAGCCTCTAGTGCGCGCTGTGCGGACGTGTCGACATGAGTATGACGTATGACTGATCAAACCAATATTGTTGAACTCGCTACTGAGCTGACCATCGCCTGGCTGAACAATCCCAGCACCCGCACCAGCTCTGAAGACGTACCCGCCTTCCTGCAGTCGATGCATAATGCCCTGGCAAACCTGTCTTCGCCGGAACCCAGCGCTCCCGAGGCGAGCAACGAGGGCGCAGTCCCCGCCGTCAGCGTGCGCAAGTCGCTGGCCTCGCGTGATCACATCATCTCGATGATCGACGGCAAGCCTTACAAGACGCTGCGTCGTCACATCGCCACCCACGGCCTGACCCCGCAGGAGTATCGCGAGCGCTACGGCCTGAAGGCCGACTACCCGATGGTCGCACCTGCCTATAGCGAGAGCCGCAGCGCCATGGCCAAGACGATCGGCCTTGGTCGCAAGCCGAAGGCCGCAGCGGACGACGCGGCTGAGTGAATAAAGGAAGGGCGGGTCAACTTCACCCGCCCTTGCTCAAGGCTCAACCGGGCGTATGAAGGCGTTTAACGTCGTACTATCGGCATCACGACTGGCATCGGTAAATATCTGATGTCACAGCATGTGAGCGCGGCGCCATGCCCGCTTTAAAGCCTGTCCTTGAGTATCGATGACCCGACTTTTCTGGACGCGTGACAAAGAGATTGAGCTGGCCCGGCGCTACGTCGAGGGCGACAGCATTGACGATATCTGCGAAGCATTTGGCGCAACGCACGGCATGGTCAAGGCGCGGCTCAATATGCTAGGCGTCCGCCGGCGGATCACCAAAAGTGCTGCCGATCGAAATGGCAACGCAGCCTTGCTTCTTGGGCAAGCACTACGCACGGCAATGCCGGTGAAGACAGACGGCTTCGCGGACGACCTGTTGAAGGTCCTAGATACCGGCAATAAGGCATAGGCATCCTGGCAATCTCGACCACCAATGAGGAATGTGACAGGAGGCGCTCCGAGCATTGGGGGAATGTTGGAGCGCCGAACCGGAGCGGCAGGCCGTTCGGTTCACAGCCTTTATAGGGCGAACGCCGTCCCCCTGCTGCCATCCCAGCATTTTCCCCGCGCCGTAGCAGGCTCTCTATGACGCTGTTTCAAGATGGCACATCGGTCGTCACACCCCCGGCTTGGTTCGACGCTTGATCATCCAGTCGAGTTGTAAGCTTGGCACGGGGCAGCGCCGTCACTCTTTTGACCTGAGCGATGCTGCAACCGGCGAGATCGGCCGTCCTCGCGATGCTCATGCCGGCTTCACGCAGACCGCCGCCCCAGATTGATGTCCGCGTCTGCTCGTATAGTTTTCCGCCTGAAAGCACGAACTCGTACCAAGCCATCGGTGCACACGTGCGATTGTGCATAGATGCACCTGCGTTACATTTCGTGGCGAGGTCGCCTCTGTCATGACCCATTCTTGGCCGTTTGTGCAGGGTTGAACGGAACGGGAAAGCGGGCGCTGGTTCAGGCAGAAGTGGAAGTTTTCAGGGCTTAGAGCGGTACTCCTGACCGCAGCAGCGACCGGAAGCAGCCGGACAGCCCACCACCAAGAAAATCCAGTAATTTGGAGATCTGCTACGTCGCTGGTGCGTCATTCGGCTTTGGTATGAACTTATAGACGGTGCCCCTCGATATGCCGAGTTGCCGCGCGATATGGGCAGGCTTAACCCCCTCGGCGATGAGCTTGCGAACCGCATCGGGATCGATGCGCGCCTTACCACCCTTGTAGACGCCACGAGCCTTGGCCGCTTGGATCCCTTCCGCCTGGCGCTCCCGGCGCAGGTTGGTCTCGAACTCGGCAAACACACCAAGCATATCGAGGAAGGCTTTCCCCGCAGCCGTGCCAGTGTCGATCGGCTGCTCGGTGGCCTTGAGCGTAACCCCCCTGCCCTTTAGCTCGTGGACAATGTCCTGGAGATCCTTCATCGATCGCGCGAGCCGGTCGATCCGGGTCACCACCAGTGTGTCACCCTCGCGCAGGAAGTCGAGCAGCGTTTGAAGCTCGGTTCGCCCGCCCCGCTCCGATCCAGACTTTTTCTCCGAGCGGATCGTCTGACACCCAGCGTTGCGCAGGGCCGCTTCCTGGATGCCAACATCCTGATCGATGGTCGATACGCGTGCGTAACCAAAAAGCGCCATGTCAGCCTCAACTGTTCACACAGCTTCTAGACCCTCACCGCGATGTGTTCAATATAGCTGCGAACTACCCTGATTGAACGGAGGAGCTGTTCAGGCCTGTATGCGCGTTCAGGGTATACCCAGAGTGGCAGTCTCGCGCGGACTAGCTATGCCGCTGGAATAGAAGATTGTCGCTAGGGCAAGAGGTATGTATGCTTTGTCAGAATCTGTACATGGCAGGAGTATGGTACCATGAACGCTCATAACGGACGTCTCGTTAGCGGAGGACGCCTACAGCTGCCATCCGACATTCGCCGGAAGCTTGGACTTGCCGACGGCGACCAAGTGATGATGCGCGTTGTCGACGGGGAACTACACGTTCGGCCGCGGCGAGATGTGCTTAAGCGGATACAGGCCATGCTACGTCCGTACGCCCCGGCTGACGGGTTGGTCGCGGACGAACTAATCGCTGATCGCCGTGCGGAAGCTGAACGTGACTGACAGGCCAGTCATTCTTGACGCTTCAGCGATCCTCGCTGCGTTCTTTGACGAGCCGGGTGCGGATCGCGTTGCGGAGCAGATGGGCGGCGCGTTAATGAGCGCTGTCAACTATGCGGAAGTCATCGCCAAGCTGGTCGACCGCGGCACCCCCCGCGAGCAGATCCTTGATATCATGGCACAGCTTGACGTTGAGGTGGTCCCGGCCGACCGTAACCAAGCCACTATCGCCGGCCTACTCCGCAGCGAAACTCGTTCAGCTGGACTATCGCTCGGTGATCGAAGCTGTCTTGCTTTAGCTATCAGCTGTGGCGGTATTGCTCTTACAATGGATCGCGCCTGGGCCGCACTTCAGCTAGATGTCGAAATACAAATAGGTCGGTGAGATGGGTCCCCAAAAACGCCTATTCAAACCTCCGATTACGCCCACGAAAGCGGACAAATTGCTCATAGTCTCCCTCTCCCCTACCGTCCCCTGTTTAAATCTAATCTGACTACGCCGTTGATCAATCTGGTGCTGGTACGTTCGGGATATACTCTCGGCGTTCTTACACTAGCCGGTCTGATTTGCGCCGAAAACAAACGTCTAGAATTTGGCTCAAATAGCCCGTCGGTCTGCCTGGAATCCTAGCCAAGGAGGACTATACGGCACCCTATTAAACTGCACCGCAGCAGCTACATGGGGGCGTCACATAAAGCGGACTCAGATATACGCTGACGCTTCGTCAGCGCGCTGTTGAGCGTCCCGATTGGGATGGTATTCCAGGAAAAGCTTACCTGTCCCAAAACCCATGGGCCTTGCATTTAGGATCGGCTTTCGAGTTATTCGCTACACGCGATCTTCGGAACTACGTCGGTCGTTTCACGGTTAAAACGAGCAGAAGCGGGATAGTCGGCATGATCGCGTGCCTGCTTCGCTTCGCGGTTCCGAAAAGGGTCGAAGCCGGCCGACATCGAAAGCACGCGCATGAATGCTGGCCTCCGCCGCCTCGCTGACTATCTGGGTTCCAGCTACTGGTTCGTGCCGACGCTGATGGCCTTCGCTGCCATCCTGCTGGCTGGCGGGATGGTGGCGCTGGACAGTTATATCGGTTCCTCATGGATGGACGGCTACGTCTGGCTGTACGCCTCGCGCCCGGATGGTGCCCGTCAGGTGCTGTCCTCGATCGGCGGTTCGATGATTACGGTCGCCGGCACGGTCTTTTCGGTGACGATTGCTGCCGTGGTGTACGCATCCGGTCAGTATGGGCCGCGCCTCCTCACCAATTTCATGCGCGATCGCGGCAATCAGGTGACGCTCGGAACCTTCATCGCGACATTCCTCTATTGCCTGCTCGTACTGCGCACGATCCATTCGCCGGAGGAATCCGACGGGGCCGGCTTCGTACCGAACCTGGCCTTGCTCGTGGGTGTGGTGCTCGCACTCTGCTCGATCGGCGTGCTGATCTATTTCATTCACCATGTGCCATCTAAGATCCACATCAACAGTGTGATCGAGGATGTCGGCGATCGGCTCCTGCGCGGGGTGGACGACCGTTTTCCGCGCTTCGTCGGCGAGGCACCGGACGATCAGCAGGCCGCGACGTACGAGATCCCCGCAACCTTCCGCGACGATGCGGACGTGGCGGCCGGACGCGAGCGGCGATCGGTCGAGGCTGAGGGTACCGGGTACATCCAGTTTCTGGACGACGAAGCCGTCATGCGCCTCGCCAGGAAGCATGATCTCGTGTTGCGCCTGCAATATCAGCCCGGTGACTTTGTTCATGTCGGGCGAGCACTGATGGAGGTTTCGCCGCCAGCGCAGTGTGACAATGACTGCACGGACGCTCTGCGCGGGGTATATACCATCGGCTCTCGACGATCTGCGCTTCAGGATCTGCGTTTCCTCATCGACGAGCTGGTCGAGATCGCCGCGCGCGCCTTGTCTCCAGGCGTGAATGACCCGTTTACGGCCGTGACCTGCCTCGACTGGCTGGGGGCAGCGCTGTCCGACCTCGCCGGTCGATCGCTGCCCTCGCATCTGCACGTCGATGACGAGGGCACCCTGCGCGTCATCGCCCATCCCGTGACATTCGCCTCATTCATGGATCGGTCGTTCGGCGCATTGGCGCAATATTGTGCGACCGACATGATCGCTGCGATGCGTTACCTGAACGCGTTGGGCGAGGTGTTGCTGGAGTGCGATCGGCCCGATCGTCGCGCCGTCATTCGGGACTATGCCGACAAGCTGGTAGAACTGGCCGCGGAGGGCCTGAACGGCTTCAATCTTGCCCGCGTCCGCGAGCGTGCCAACGAATTGCGCCGCGCGCTTGATGCGCCCGACTTCAAGCGCCGCCTGCGGGACGGCACTGCTTGGCTCGCCGGAACGGCTTGACCTCATGCTGACCCCCTTCGATGCCGCCGCGATCCTGATCGTGCTTGCTGCCACCCTCGGCTATCTGAACCATCGCATCCTGAAGCTACCGTCCTCGATCGGCCTGACGGTTATGGGCTTGGTCGCATCGCTGCTTGTCATCGGCCTCGATCATCTCCTGCCCGGCAGCGACGTCGGCGAACAGGTGGTCGGGTTCATCGCCGGCATCGACTTCCATACGACGCTGATGGACGGCATGCTGTCGTTCCTGCTGTTCGCGGGCGCTCTGCACGTCAAATGGGACGACATGCGCCGGGGACGCTGGCCGATCATCGGCCTGAGCACCGGGGGAGTCCTGCTGTCGACGGCGGTGATCGGCTTCGGCTTCCACTATGTCGCTGGTTGGCTGGGGCTGACCGTGCCGTTGATCTGGTGCCTGGTGTTCGGAGCGCTCATCAGCCCGACCGATCCGGTTGCGGTCATGGGCGTGCTTGGCCGCACCGATGTGTCGCCGACGTTGAAGGCGACCGTCGCCGGGGAAAGCCTGTTCAACGACGGCGTCGGTGTTGTCGTGTTCGCGATCTTGCTGGAAGCCGCGCTTGGTACCGAACCATTGTCGATCGGGCATGCGGGTGCCCTGTTCCTGCAAGAGGCGGGGGGCGGCGTGCTGCTCGGGCTCGCAGTCGGGTGGATCGGCTACCGCGCGATGCGATCGATCGACGAATACAATGTCGAGGTGATGATAAGCCTGGCGGTGGTGATGGGCGGCTACGCGCTGGCCTCGCAGCTCCACCTCAGCGGTCCGGTTGCCATGGCGGTTGCCGGTCTGCTGATCGGCAACAAGGGCGTGGCAGACGCCATGAGCGATGTCACCCGCGACTATCTCCTCAAATTCTGGTCGCTGATCGACGAAATCCTGAACGCGGTGCTGTTCCTCATCATCGGCCTCGAGGTGGTTGCGATCCCATGGGATCCCCGCCTCGTCACGCTTGGCGTGGCGGCCGTACCATTGGTTTTGTTGGCCCGGGTCATCGCCGTTGCCGCTCCGCTGACGTTGCTAAAACCCATTTTGTCGCTTGGCCGTCTGGCGCCCGTGACCCTCATCTGGGGCGGGCTGCGGGGTGGCATTTCGGTCGCCTTGGCGCTGGGACTCCCCGACGGGCCGGCACGGTCGATCGCGCTCGCTGCGACTTATGTCGTCGTGCTCTTCTCCGTCATCATCCAGGGCGGGACCATCGAGCGAATACTGCGCCGGATGGATACGGGCGACGACAAACCTAGCGGATCGGTGCCAACGTGTTGACGTTCGCGTCGGCGTCCGTCTCGCCTGAGGGCGGAGCCACGCCCCGGTCACGATAAGAGGGCAGGTCGGGGGCGCCAGCGGGAACCGGCCTTGCCTCCAGCCTTGCGATTTCACGCTTCATCTCGGCGATTTCGCGGACCTGTGCATCGATGATCCGGTCGGCGATCAGACGCACACGGGGATCGCGGATATGCGCCCGCTCGCTGGTCATGATGGCGATGGAATGATGCGGGATCATCGCCTTCATCCAGGCAACGTCGTCCACCGTCTCCTGAGAGCGGACCAGCCAGAGCGCTCCGCCAAAGACGAGTATCGCACCCACAATGATGCCGACGTTCGCGCGGGTATTCTTGTACATGCCCCACATGAAGCCGATCATGATCAGCGCCATGACCGCACCCTGACGAGCGCCATCCACATGCGGGTCTGGCTGAATTCGATGTGGCTGAGGGCGTAGGTGTTCAGGTACATCAACCCGAACATGACCACCGTCGAGGTGGCTATCATGCCTGCGAAACGTGCGTAGCCCATGGTCGATGACCTCCCGTTTCGCAGCCATTGTAGCGCCACGGTACCCCAAGGGCTCGTGGCGCTTCGATTGATCAGGCCTTCGCTGCCTGCGCTTCTGCCTTGGTGACCTTCAGATAGATGCGATTGTCCTCGACCCGGTCGACCATGTCGAACGGCAGCGTGTGATGCTGATGATCAGCCGAGTCCGTCTTCGTCAGCTTGATCGTCTCGCCCTCGACCTTGTCGACGGTGCCGACATGCTCGCCGTCCGAACCGGCGATTTCCATATGTTCCTTGATCCGCAGCTTCTCGAACATGCTACCTCCTAGTTGAAGCAGTCGGAACGTCACAGCAGCCGGACGGGTTCATCGCTTTTCACAAAACGTCGATGATAAACGGTCGAACAGGCAGAACACTGACGACCAAATTTGCCCTGTCGCGGGGGCAATCGGTTCGCACGCGCGTTATCGAACGCATAACCTGATAAAAGCAGGAGGGGGTTTGTTCGACGTCATTGCTACGGCGCTTGAGGCGCATCAGCCGGTAATCGGCCTGGTGTTCATCGTGGCGCTGTTTGCCGCTTTTGCCAGCGAACGCTTTCCGCCAGTCACGATCGCGATCGCAGGCGCCGGTGCCATGATCGTCTTCGGTTGGCTGACCCCTTCGCTGGTTACGGCCGCCTTTGCGAATTCGGCCCCGATCACCATCGCCGCCTTCTTCGTCCTATCTGGTGCTCTGGTTCGCACCGGTACGATCGAAGCGCTTGCTAGTATCGTCGTCCGCCGCGCGGCTGCGGCACCGCGGCGCACCGTGGCGGAAATGCTTGCCGGTGCCGCGACGGCGCCCGCCTTCATCAACAACACGCCGGTCGTCATCGTCCTCATCCCTCTGGTGCGGCGACTGGCGAAGACCGTGGGCATCCCGGCGACCCGGCTGCTGATCCCGCTGTCCTATCTCTCGATCCTGGGGGGCACGCTGACGCTGATCGGCACCTCGACCAACCTGCTGGTGGACGGTGTCGCCCGCGCGAACGGGCAAGCGGCATTCGGCATCTTCGAGATCACCGGCGTCGGCCTCGTTGCCATGGCGGCCGGCATTGCCACCATGCTGGTGCTGGGACCCAAGCTGCTGCCCTCACGGCCGGACAACGACATCGCTGATCGCCATCAGCTCCGCTACCTGACCGAGCTCACGCTATCAGACGATGAAGCGGCCAAGTACCCGACCGTTGCCGACCTGGCCTTCCGCAAGCGTGATGCCGTTCGCCTTGTTGCGATCAGGCGCGGCAGCGAGTTGCTGCGCGAGCCGGCCCCCGACCTACGGATCAATCGCGGCGACCGCCTGGTGGTGGCCAGTTCGGCTGACGAACTGGACGGACTTGCCCGAAGCCAGGGCGTGATCGTCGGCCTCCAGAATGTCGGTCGTCCCATTCGCCTTGCCGATGACGAGCGCGCCGATGATGTGCGGCTTATCGGTCTCACGATCGCACCGTCCCACCCCGCATTGGGGCGTGAGCTGCGCGACATCCCGTTCCTGTCAAACCTGCCTGCCCGCGTGCTCGGAATCGGTCGCGCGCGGCATCTGCCCGGCCCCGATCTCGGCAGCGTGCGTCTTCGTGCAGCCGACAGCCTGCTTGTCGCGGCCGATGCCAGCGCAATTGCAGCGCTGCACGAGAACACGAACCTCATTGCCGAGGACACCAGCCACGTTCGCCGCTTCCGCCGGCGTCGTGCCCCGATCGCGATCGGAACGCTCGCCGGTGTGATCGCGCTTGCGGCTCTGGGCGTGATGCCGGTCGTTCTCCTCGCTCTGATCGGGGTGGGCATCGTTCTCGTCACCGGCTGTATCGATCCTGAGGAGGCGTGGCGATCGGTCGACGGCAGTGTCCTCGTCCTCATCTTCGCAATGCTCGGCATCGGCAGCGGGCTGGAGGCGATCGGCACGGTGAAGCTTGTCGTCGACACCATCGCGCCGTGGATCGGCGGATTGTCGCCGCTGATGCTGATCCTCGTCCTCTACTTCCTGACGTCGCTGCTGACCGAGACGGTCACCAACAATGCCGTCGCCGTCATCATGACGCCGGTCGCGATCGGGATCGCCCAGGCGACCGGCAACGATCCCCGCGCCCTGATCGTCGCAGTCATGTTCGCAGCATCCGCCAGCTTCGCGACACCGATCGGCTATCAGACCAACACGATGGTCTATGCGGCAGCCGACTATCGCTTCTCCGACTTCGTGAAGATCGGGCTACCGATGAATGTCGTCGTCGGCGCGGCGACGTGCCTTGCTATCACATGGCTTTTCCCGTGAGAGCAGCCGTATCGCTTGCGGAACAACGGTTTTGACACCCCGTTCATCAACAATGCAGTCCGTCACGCCCCCGCCGGCGAAAAACCCGCTCGACCTCATCACGGCGAAGCTCCACGTCGCCTCGAACGACTTCTTCCTGCAACTGCCGAACATCATCGGCGGGATCGTCTTCGTCATCATCGCCTGGTTTGCAGGAAAACTCATTGCCAACGGGGTGCGGCGCGCCTTCCATCACAAGGGGCTAATCGACCTTGGCGGCGTCCTCGCCTCGCTGACCTTCGGTCTGGTCGTCGCAGCGGCTGTCCTGATCGCCTGCGTCATCGTGTTCCCAAGCGTGAAGCCTGCGACGATCATCTCCAGCCTCGGTATCGGTTCGGTCGCAATCGGCTTCGCGTTCAAGGACATCCTCCAGAATCTGCTGGCCGGCATCCTGCTACTCATCAACCGTCCCTATCGGCGCGGCGACCAGATCGTGGTCAAGGATTTCGAGGGCACCGTCGAGCACATCCAGAGCCGCGCGACCCTCATCAAGACCTATGACGGGCGCCGGGTCATCATCCCGAATTCTGACGTCTATACCTCGCCGGTGACGGTCAACACCGCATTCCCGGTGCGCCGTGACCAGTTCGACATCGGCATCGGCTATGGCGACAAGCCCGATCGCGCGATGAAGGTCTTTGCCGAAGCGATCGCCAAGGTGGAAGGCGTCAAGGCGGACCCGGCGCCGGAAGTGCTGCCATGGGGATTGGATGCCAGCTCCGTGACGCTGCGTGCGCGTTGGTGGTCGGAGTCCAAGCGCACCAACATCGTCCATCTGCGCGCACGGGTCATTCTTGCGATCTGGCAAGCCGCGGCAGACAACGGCATCGACCTGCCCTTCCCGACCCAGCAAATCCTCTTCCACGACCAGACCGAGGAAACCGATGGCGACCGGACGCGGCAGCGGGAGGGCTGGCCCGCCGGTGCCAATCCGCCCCGCGCGCGGCGTAGCGAGCGCAGGCACGACGATGATCGATCGGCAGATCAGGCATAGGTGAATGGCATGAGTGACGCAGCTGCCGGGCGGACCGACCTCAGCACCCGGTTGGCCCGCCTGGCGCTCTATCGATGGTGGCGGCGCGCGATCGTTGGCCGCGTCGATCATGAGGCCGTCGTCGCCCGTATCGTCGAGGAAAGTGGCTGGAGCCCGCGCTTTGCGTTCATGACGATGATGTCGGCCGGTATCGCTGTCCTCGGCCTCCTGCTGTCCTCACCGGCTGTGGTTATCGGTGCGATGCTTATCTCGCCGCTGATGAACCCGATCCTCGGCTTCGGCTTCAGCCTGGCGCTGTTCGATTTCCGCGAATTGCGCCGGTCTCTGAAGGCATTGGCGATCGGGGCTGTCGCGGCTGTCGCCTTCACTGCGCTGATCGTGCTTGTCTCGCCCTTACAGGCACCGACCGCAGAGATCGTCGCACGGACGCGGCCCAATCTGTTCGACCTGGCAGTCGCGCTGTTCGCAGCGCTCGCCGGCACCTTCGCCATCATCCGCGGGCGCGGCGATACGATCGTCGGCGTTGCGATCGCGACCGCACTGATGCCGCCACTCGCCGTCGTCGGCTACGGCATTGCAACCCGCAACGTGCCGGTCGGAGCAGGCGCCTTTGCCCTGTTTGTGACCAACTTCATCACCATCGCGCTGTCGGCGACGCTGATGGCTCGCTTCTATGGTTTTGGGCACCATCTCTCCCGGCGGCAAAGTTGGACCCAGACGCTGCTGCTGACGCTGGTGTTCGTCGTCATGGCAATTCCGCTTGGCATCTCGCTCAATCGTATAGGTAGCGAAGCGGTAGCCGTGTCGCAGGCGCGGACACTGCTGACCGACAGATTCGGGGAAGAAGCCCGGGTCACGCAGCTCGATCTGGATTTTGCCGCCGACCCGCTGATCGTTCGTGCCGTCGTGATCGCGCCGCGCGGTGCGATGCAGAAGACCCCCGCACTGCAATCGGCGCTGTCGCAACGCCTCGGCCGCCAGGTCCGTCTCGACCTCGACCAGATTTTACTGGAGCCAGGAGCGGGAGCGTTGGAGGCACAGCGGGAAGAACTGCGACAGGCCAGCGATTTCGCCAAGCTGGAGGCGCAGCATGGTGCCGACCTTGCCCGTCTGGTCGCCCTCATCACCGGCGTTCCCGCCGACGACGTTACGATCGACCGGGATCATCACCGCGTGATCGCCTCGGCCTCGCCATTGCCGGGCGCGGCCCTCGAAACCTATCGGATGCTGGAGACCCGCGCAGGAGCACAGGCGGAAGGCTGGAGCGTGTCTGTCGTGCCGCCGCAATCGTCCCTGCCGGTCATTGTCTTCGCGGATAACGTCGATACGCTGAATCCGGCGGCGTATGCTGCTGTCGCTACGTCGATCTGGGCGGCCAAGCGCTGGAACATGACGGCCTTGGGTGTCCCCGGCCTGCCTGCCGGTGCAATGCCGAAACGACGGAACCTCTCACAGCGGCGCGCGATCGCGATCGCGTCGCTGCTCCGTACAGCTGGGATCACCCCGGTACCGCTGCCGGCAGCTGGACAGCGGTTTGCTTTGACGCCCGGTTTGGGGAGCACGCCATGACCCATTCGCCTGAGGACATCACATGATCGTCGCCATCGCACTGGGCGTCGCCCTTGTCGTCACGCTTGCGCTTACCTTCAGCCCGTTCGCACGTAGCGATGGCTGGCGTGCCACGGTGACGCCGCTTGCCTCAATTATCGGATCGGGTTTCCTGATCTGCGGCCCGCTGCTGGCCCGCGAGTTCGGCAGCGCCGCCATCCTGGCGATGGGCCTGCTGCTGGCGATCGCCTACGCAGCGGGTTGGGTGATCCGGTTCAATATCACCCATGTCGAGAACCATCTGGCCGATGCGACCTTCAACGATCCGATCGCCTGGGTAGCGCGTATCACCCAAGGCGTCCTGGCACTCGCCTACGCCGTCTCGGTCGCCTATTATCTGAAGCTCCTGGCCGAGTTTACGCTCAAGCCGATCGCCATCGACCCGGCGTGGCAGCCGATTGCCGCCAACCTCATCGTGACCGTCATCATCGCACTCATGACGCTGCTGGCACTGGGTGGGAGCTTGCGGAAAGTCGAGCATCTCGCGCATGGGACGGTATCGATCAAGATCGGCATCATCGCCGGTATGCTGGTCGCGCTCGGCATCGCTTGGGCGATGGGCGGCATGGCCGATCCGCTGCCGCCGGCACGCATCTCCTGGGCCAGCATCCCGATGCTGCTCGGCCTCATCATCACCGTGCAGGGGTTCGAGACGTCCCGCTATCTCGGCCATGACTATTCCGCCACGCTGCGGATCAAAACGATGCGTCACGCGCAGTGGATCGCATCCGTCATCTATCTCGCTTTCATCGCGCTGCTGACGCCGTTCCTGGCGCGTGCCGCGGCGACCGAAGGGGTAGCCGGCATCCTCGACATCATGGAGTTCATCGCCCCGGCGCTCGGGATCTTCGTCCTGGCCGGGGCGGTCTCCAGCCAGCTCAGCGCGGCCGTTGCGGACTCGATCGGCTCTGGCGGTCTGGTCAACGAGGTGTCGCGGCGCAGGATCAGCGTGCCGCTCGCCTTCACCCTGGCCGGTGCGTTGGCGGTGCTGGTGGTCTGGCTGACCGATCCGTTCCAGGTCGTGGCGCTTTCCTCGCGGGCCTTTGCCCTCTTCTACGCGATGCAGTGTGTGCTGGCGCTGCTGGTCTCGGTTCGAAGCGGCACCGGATCGATGCTGTATCGCGTCGGCTTCGTCGCTATCGGCGTCATCTGCCTGGTCGCGGTCTTCGTTGGTGCGCCGGCGGAAGGGTAAGGCCGTCACTGCGGCCATAACATCGTCGCTGAGGCAGCTTGCCTCACCCCGGCATCTGCAAACCTGGTTGGGTTCCGGCGGCAGGTGGGTCGCGCTGTCGGTCCGGGCGGTTCGCAGCGGCCTGCGGGATGATTTCGGAATTGCCGCCAGTTCGATCGCCTTTGCCGCCTTTCTGGCGATTATCCCGCTCATCGGGCTCATCGCGGGAGCTTACGGCCTATTCGTCCCCGGCGAGACAGTGGCCCGCAACCTTGCAAGGCTGACGGCGATCCTGCCGCGCGACGCGCAGGGCATTGTGGTGGGCGGCTTACGCGACACTCTGGGATCCGGTCACCCCGCCGGCGTGACGATCATCGTCTCGCTGGGTATAGCGCTGTTCAGCGCCAGGCGGGCGGGACGCTCACTGCTCCACGGCATCAACCTTGCCTTTCGCATCGAGCGTGAGCGCCAGGGCATCCGCCGCCAGATCACGGCAATGCTATTGGTGCTGGGCTGTGCGGGCCTGGTGCTGACGGCCCTGATCTCGCTGTCCGTACTCGCCTTCCTGCAAAGCTATGTTCCCGATGGGCTGCCCGGTGCGCGGCTCGCCTCGACGATCATCCTGTTTGGATCGCTGACGCTGGGGGCCGGTATCGGCCTGATGCTGGTCTATCGCTATGCACCGGCGAGCGAGACGGCCATTCCCTGGCGATCGGTCTTGCCCGGAACGATCGCGGGTGTCGCGATGTGGTTGGCGGCAACCCTCCTGTTCCGTCTCTACGTCACACACCTCGCACGGCTCGGAGACACCTACGGATCGTTATCCGCAGCGGTCATCCTGATGTTGTGGCTGATGGTGTCCGCCTGGGCGTTGTTGCTCGGGGCACGCCTCAATGCCGAAGCGATGGATCAGGCGGGCATCACGATCGAGGAACGCGACGCATGACCGACAGTCAGACCGAACATCGGTATCGTAATCGCCTCCTGACGCTCATTGCGGCCATCCTGCTGATCGGGGCGCTGAAGGCGGCCTTCGCTGTCGTGATGCCGATCGCCTTTGCCGCGATCATCGTCGCGGCATTGTGGCCGCTCAAGCGGAGGCTGGCGCAGCACATGCCGTCGTGGCTGGCCTATACGCTGACCCTGCTATCGCTGGTCGCGATCCTCGGCGCCTTTGCCGCAGCGGTCTATCTGTCGATCGGCCAGGTCATCGCAGCGCTCACCGCGAATTGGGCGAGCCTCGAGAAGGGATACGGGCAACTCGCCGGATGGGCTGCTGAGCATGGTGTACCGATCGCCGGGACGATCAACCGCCAGCGGATTATGGCGCTGCTCCAGATGCTGGCGGGCGGCGTCTATGGGTTCGTCACCTATGTCGGGTTCATCGGCATCATCGTGATGCTCGGTCTGCCCGAAGTGCCACGGCTGAAGCGCCGGCTGTATGAAATGATGGAAAGCGGCGACCGCGGCGAGCTGCTGACCGTCGGCGAGGATATTTCCGCGCAGGTGCGCCGCTATCTCGGTACGACGCTCGCCACCAGCATCCTCACCGGCGTCGCCTCGGCGCTCTGGTCGTGGATGACCGGGCTGGAGCTGGCGCTGGTCTGGGGCATCCTGAACTTCCTGCTCAATTTCGTGCCTGTGATCGGCAACATCGTTGGGATCGTGCCGCCCGTGCTCTTTGCCTTCGTTCAGTTCGGCGGGTGGCAGATGCCAGCCCTCGTCTTTGTCGGTTTCGTCATCCTGCAACTGACCATCAGCAACGTCGTCTACCCGCTGTTGCAGGGCAAGCAGCTGTCCTTGTCGCCGCTCGCGATCATCGTCGCCATGACCTTCTGGAGCTGGGTTTGGGGCATTGCGGGCGCGCTGATCGCGGTGCCGCTGACCGCCGCGATCGTCATCATCTGCGGGCAGTTTGATCGCAGCCGCTGGATCTGCAAGCTTCTGTCGGCGTGACCGGCATTTGCAGGTCATAACGGGCAGCCACCCCCTCGGCCTCGATGGGTGAAATGGGGCTAGCATTTCGGGGACAAGTGAGGCGCGGAAGGCGCCTCGTTCGTTGGTCTTGCATGAAGAAACTGACGTCTTGCGTACTGCTTACCTCGATTGCCCTTACCGCTCCCGCCCTCCCGACGATGGCGCAAACCTTGCCAGGCGGAACGACAACCCGTCCTGTACCGCCGCCACAGTGGGAGAGCCTCTGGAACGGAGCGAACCGTGCGGCCCTTAAACAGGCGCTCGGTAATCGTGCTCGCCACGGTCTCGATCATGTGACGTTCCTGGCGGGTGATGTCGACAACCAGCCCGAAGTCGAGGCGGCCAAGGCCTATACCGAAGCTGCAATGGCCTACGCACGCGCCTTGGCGCATGGCATGGTCGATCCGCGGTCGCTCCATGACGTCTACACGATTGCGCGACCTGCTACAGACCAGACCGGGGCATTGGCCGATGCCCTCCGCCAGAACCGGCTCGGACAATGGCTGAACGGGTTGGCTCCCGTCGATCCGGAATACAGGTTGCTATCGCAAGCCTATCTAGAAGCGAGCCGTAATGACGATGCTCAAAGGCCCGTTATCGCTCTGACGGACAGCATCCATGTCGGCGACGTCGATCTGCGTGTTCCGGAGATTGTCGACCAGCTGGTGAGCGATGGTTATTTGACCACACGACCGTCCACGTCGCCCGTCGACCTGTACTCGCAAGACATCGCGGATGCCGTGAAGGCGCTACAACGCGATTACGGTATTCGCGAGGATGGGATTATCGGACCGAACACGCTGAGGGTGCTGACGCTCGGCCCCGGTGACCGCGCCCGGACCCTTGCCGTCGCGCTGGAGCGGCGACGTTGGCTATCACGCACACCGCCTGCCACACGCATCGACGTCAACACCGCGGCTGCCGAGCTTCGCTACTACCGCGATGGGCAATTGGTCGATCGCCGCAAGGTCATCGTCGGGGAGCCCAATCGCGAAACCCCGCCGCTCGGCTCACCGATCTATCGCCTGGTCGCCAACCCGACTTGGACCGTGCCCAAGTCGATCCCGGTGTCGCGCGCGACGGTGCGCGCCAAGAACATGCGCCGCGTTAACGGCTATTGGGTGCAGCCTTCGGGGCCGGACAATGCGCTGGGCCTCGTCAAGTTTGACATGCGGAATGATCAGGCGATCTACCTGCATGACACGGCAGCCCCCGAGTTGTTCGAGCGCAGCCAGCGCCACCTGAGCCACGGTTGCGTCCGGGTGTCGGATGCTCTGGGCTTTGCCGCAATGCTGGCCGATCAGGAAGGCGTTGGCGACGCTTGGGCCAAGGCGCACGCGTCGGGAAACTACGAGATTGTCGATCTGCCCCGAGAAATCCCGGTGCGGCTCCTCTACCATAACGCCTTTGTCGCAGACGACGGCAAGGTTGGCTTCCGCACCGATCCCTATGGCTGGAACGACGCAGTCGCCGTCCAGCTTGGCTTTGCCGACGCAAAGACCCGCCACGCGCAAGCAGAAGCGATCGACATTGGACCGTGAGCAGACGTGAGGTGAGCCTGCACCCTTGCATCATGAATATGAATCACGGCTATTCCCAAGATGAACGACAATCACGACGGCGCGGACGTTCTCGGAATGGCTTGCGTTTGGGACTGACAGCCGACCTGCGTTGGACATCAGAGATTGTCAGTCGCAACGTTTGCCCCGCCAGCGGGAATCTCTCGTTGACGCTGATCCGAACCGGCCATATTTCCGACCCTGTAGTGATTTGCTACGAAACGGGGGAGGATGGCGCCAAGGGGCCTGTCCGCTGTTGATTTTCACTGAGAGTTGACCCGGCGTTTTCATCGAGAAGTGACCCGGGTCGTGGGGGTAATGTCAGGCCCGCGGGTTTGCGGGTCA
>NZ_JACHNY010000021.1 GCF_014199625.1 Sphingomonas abaci | reverse complement strand
CGCTGGAGGCGACGCCGAACATCGTGCGCGGCAAGTATGTCGATGCGTCGGTCAACTCGCTCTACCAGATGATCGACTACCCCGAGGTGCGCCTGCCCAGCCCCGACGGGCAGGACCGCATCTTCCCGCTCGACCTGGGCGCGGTGGAAAGCCCCAGCCAGGCCCAGCGCATCGCCAAGCAAGTGCTCCAGCGGAAGCAGTACCCCCGCCGCTTCTCCGCGCCGTTCGACATCCGGGCATGGAAATACTCAGTCGGCGACGTGGTGCCCTTCACCTTCGCGCCGCTCGGGTTCACCCGCGCGCTGTTCCGGGTCGAGGAACAGGAGCTGGGTCAGGGCGGCACCTGCAACATGACATTGCTGGTCGAGAACGCCTCGCTCTATGCCTGGGACAAGGATGATGCCGCGCCGGTGCAGGCCGCCGCGCCGATCATCTACGACAACCGCAACAATCCGCTGATCCTGGCCCTTGATGATCTGGATAATCAGCTCCGCCTAATCCTGAGCGACGATGTCATTACGCATGGCCGCGAGAAGCGCGAGATTATCCGACAGTGGCAGGCTCTGGACGCGGAATTTACCGCGCTGGATGGCCGCTTCGTAGAAATCGGCAGCCCGGCGGACACCAAAGCGGCTCGCGATGCGGCCTATACTTCATATCAGTCGCTTGCGGCCTATTTGGCATCGCTGGCTCCGCCTTGGCAGGACGTGGGAAGTGATACGCCGATCGACGGCACTGAACTAAATCGACGCTGGGCCTTGGCCCGCCAAGATTTGGAGGAATTTGCCGCTGCGATCACCGGGAGGCCAGGCCGCGACGGCAGCAACGGCAAGGATGGCGCACCTGGCGAGGACGGCGCTGACGGACGTACCAGCTACATCCACTATGCCTACGCCAACAGTCCTGACGGCCGCGTCGATTTCGAGCTGAGCCAGCCCAACGGCAGAGCGTACGAGGGCAGCTATACCGACTTCACGGCGGCCGACAGCAGCGATCCGGCTGCGTATGTGTGGCGGGAGTACAAGGGGCCCCCGTTCGGCCTGGCGACACGCGGCGCTGCCGTTGTCGCGGGTAACACCATCATCAAGAACGGCGGCTCGCCCGCGTGGGACAGCGACGGTTACTCGACGAGCGGTTATAAGAACGGCTGCGCGATCTCGTTCAAGGCCGATCCATCTGCCGCTGCCGCCATCATGTGTGGGTTGAACACCGATCCTACGGCTGACGCCAGCTATGGATCGCTCGACTATGCCTGGTATCCTCGCGAAGACGGCAACGCCGAAATCTATGAAAGTGGCGGCTCTCGAGGTGTTTCAGTCCTCGGATACGGCGAGGGCCTGTTCGGCATAGACTATGACGGCCGTTATATTCGCTACCTCTACAACCAAGAGGTACGACGCACAGTCGACATAGGACCGGGCTTTACCTTCTATCTCGATAGCTCGCTTCACACCCCGAACGCTCGCATCCGGGACATCCAGTTCGGCAGCTACCCGACGCGCGCCAGCAATGGCGTGACGTTGATCGGTGACACGCCAACGACCCAGATCGCCGGCAACTCCGTTCGTGGAACTGGGAGCGCGGGCTGGGGAAGCGAGCATGTTCATTCGCGGGAAGCCTATTCCGCCGGCGCAACAGCGTCGTGGACGATAGCGCCCGGCCCCGGATCGAACAGCATGGCAGGGCTTGGTCAGGGCACCGGCAGCGACCGTGGAAACTCCTTCGACAGTATCACTTTCGCCATCTATCGTGAGGCGACCGGTTACACCGATTGTCGCGTCAACGGAAATCCCGCTTGGACCGGTCCGGCCGTCGACCTCAATCAGTCGATGAGTTGTCGCATCCATTACGACGGGCTTCGGTACGTTAACTTCTGGATCAATGGCGTTCGCATCTATCAATATGAGTGGGGCAAGCAGCCGGACCCGCTACGCTTCATCGCCGCACTCGCCAGCATTAATCCGCGCATTGACGATATTGTGCTCACACCATCTGGCGCAAATGGCGCTGATGGGCGGAACGGGCTTGATGGCACCAACGGGACAGACGGCAAGGATGGCACGAACGGCGCGTCATCGTTCGTCCACCTAGCGTACGCCGACAGTGCGGACGGCAGCGCCAATTTCACCACTGGCGCGGTCGGCGGCCGGGCGTATGTCGGCATCTACCGGGATCAGGTGGAGGCCGACAGCGGCGATTACCGGGCCTATGCCTGGTCGCGGCTGCGCGGGATCGACGGCACGAACGGCAAAGACGGTACGCCGGGCCGGCCGGGCGCGGATGGGCTCACCCCGTACACACATTTCGCCTATGCCAATTCGCCGGACGGCAGCAGCAACTTCAGCACCGACGATCCTTCGGGCCGGACCTACCTGGGCGTCTATACCGATTACACCGTCGCCGACAGCGCGGACTATCGGGCATATTCGTGGTCGCTCATCAAGGGCGCGGACGGTGCGCAGGGGCCGGCTGGGATCAGCGTGCCGCAGCCGCTAGCGCTTACCGATCTGGATGGCACCCTACCGGCGGTGCTGGTGAAACCGGGCCAGACGATCACTGGTCAGGTGCGGGAGTCGTTTCAGAACAATAGCCAATCCGGCAGCGTGACGATCCAGCTCCAATACCGCGTAGGCTCTGGCGGCTGGAATTACATGGACCAGCGGCAGGCAAATGTCGGCCCTGGCGAGCCGGGCGGCGTGTTCTTCAGCGCTGGCTATACCAGCCAAGCGGCCGACGACGTGCTCGTGCAAATCCGGGTGGTCAGCGACGCGCCCGGCGGCACGTCCCTGCGGACGAGTTCCCCCAACTATCTGAGGGCCTACTGATGTGGATCGTCATCCGTCAGGACACCGGCGAGATCGTCTCCGGGCCGGTCGCCGATGAGCCGACGGCCGGCGACAACGAGGAAGTGGTGCGGGCGGCGCTCGGCTTTCCCGATCGGCTCACCTGGTCGCCCGACCTTCGCGGCTTCGTTGACGTTGAGCGTCCGCGCTACACCTTCAACGCCTGGGTCGACCTGTTCCCCCTCGAAGAGCAGGTCGCGATCGTCACCGCGACGATGGCCGACCCGATGGCCAAGCTGATCTATGACCGGGCGCAGTCCGCGTCCGGCAGCATCGACCCGGCCGACCCGCGCACGCTGGAAGGGCTGGGCTACTTGGTCGGCAAGGGTTGGGTCAGCCAAGCGACCTACGACCGGATCGCTGCGCTATGATGGGCCGCTTCTGGCTCGGCTTGCGCCAGTTGCTCGTTGCGATCGACCAGCTCGCCTACGTCCTGATCGCCGTCCCGATCTACGTCGCGTTCGGCGGGCCTTGCCCGTCCGCTGACGAGACTATCTCCAGCCGCGTCGGCCGCGCCGCCATGAAGGGGCATCGCTGGGGCCTGGTGCTGGAAGCCATCATCGATCGGCTGTTCGTGCTGCTCGGTGCGCGCCCCGGCCATTGCCGGCGCAACGTCGAAACCGCCTTCCTCGGCCGCGCGCCGAAACCCTGAAGGACCCTCACATGGCAAACAGCAGCTTCGCGGCCCGCATGGTCGCGGATGGACCGGCGACGCTTGCCCCGCCCTCTTTCGAGGGCATGGGGTGGCTGGTCGCCCTCAACATGTTCTTCATGACCATCGCGTTCCTCGGCGGATCGATGGTGGTGGCGAAGCTGGTCGGCGATTGGGTCCGGCATCGTCGGCAGGATACGCCTCGCTCGCCCGCCGCCATATACCGGCTGATCGGCATCCTGTTCGCAGCCGGTATCACCGTTCGATGCGGTGCGGAGGCGCTAGCACTCTGGGGGTGGGACCCGCGCGACCCGGCGGCAACAGCGACGTACCTGACCTTGAAACGCTTCCTCGACCCTATCGCGGTCACCCTCGGCCTGTCTGGCATGATGATTTACGTCATGTCCGAGCCGGGCATGATCGAGCAGCAGCGCAAGGAGCCGTGGCCCATCAACATGTGGATGGCGTGGCCAATGGTGAAGCGGATGCTGAAACTGGCGGGGCTGACCTTCCTTGCCGCTGTCGGCGTGGTGTCGCTTCGATGATCGCGCCTGGGGGCATCTACAAAGGGGGCGTTACGATGATGGCGATTGCACCTGTCGCCGCCGCTGCCCTGGTGCAGAAGGGGGCAACGGTCGGCGCATCGCAGCCGGCCATCTGGCACCTCTTGGGCTATCCGTTCGAGGCCGGCGCGATGCTAGCGGCGCTCTTCGGCTGCGCGGCTGCGCGCTACTGGATCGGCGCGGCACAGGCGCTCCGCAAGGAGCATCGGTGGGGCCTCGACATACCGGTGACCGCGATGGCGCTGGCGACCTCTGCGGCGGTCATCATCTCGCAGCGGCCGGAGCCGCTCGGCGCGCTGATGTACGGCGCGATGCTCGGTATGCTGGGCGAGGGCATCTTCAAGCTGGCGGAGGCATCCGCTCGTAAAGCGCCGAGCGTGCTTGGCGTCGGCGATGGGGAGCCGAAGGCATGATCGACATCGCCAATCTGCAACGCCGTTTGGGCGTCGGGGTCGACGGCATAAACGGCCCGGCGACGATGGGCGCGCTGTTCGTGCGCTGCGGCGCGCCGGCCGTGATCGGCGCGGAGCTGGGACTGTCGGCCGCCGTCCATTTCGAGGCGGCCGGCATCCTCGACAACATGAGCCGGCTCGCGCACGCCATTGCGCAGATGGGCCATGAAAGCGACGGCTTCCAGGCCATGGAGGAATATGCGTCCGGCCGGGCCTACGAGGGCCGCCCCGACCTGGGCAACACGGCGGCCGGCGACGGTGTCCGGTTCAAGGGACGCGGACCGATCCAGATCACCGGCCGCGCCAACTATCGCCTGTACGGCCGGCGGATCGGCATCGATGTCGAGCGGCATCCGGAGATCGCCGCCATTCCGTCGATCGGCCTCCAGCTTTCGTGCGCCTATTGGACCGCGAAGAACCTCAACGCCTTCGCGGATCGCGACGACATTGAAGGCATCACCCGGCGCATCAACGGCGGCCTGAACGGGCTCTCCGACCGACAGAAGCGCCTCGCTGCCGCGAAAGCCCTGCTCGCCTGACGGCGGGCGCACCACCCCTCCACCACGAAGAAGGAACGTCGATGAAAATCGATTTGAAGAAGCTCGCCCTCGGTCTGGCCCCGATCGTCCTAACCGTCGCCCCGGTGGTCAAGGCGGCCATTCCCGAGGTCAAGAAGGTCATCCGCGACTCCAAGAAGCCGACCGCCGGCTGATCGTACTGGCGAGCGCCAGCGCCGCCACTATCCCGACAGGAGGTGCCCATGGCCCTGCCCGACAAGGCCCAAACATTCGTGCGGCGGATGGACCCGCGCGACGAGCTCGACCTCTACCCCGTACTCACCCAGGGCGATGCGCTCCGCGACATTCTCCAGGTCGGAGAGAAGGTTACCCGCTTCGCGATTGGCCTGTCGGCGGAAGCCGTCGCGGCAGGCCTGCAAATTGGCGATGAGGACCAAGCGCCCCGCTACGCCGACCTCGTATTCTATGCGCGCCTGCGCATCGCGCCGGAGCAGCAGGGGGCGGCAATTTTCCTCGGCAAAGGCGTCGTGTTGCCGGTCGAGGTGACTTTCTCGACCGACATTGACGATCGCCTGAAAACCTACTCGTTCGGCGTGCTGGTGGTGAAGAAATGACCGAGCCCCTGTCCATCGCCGGGGGTTCGGAACCCGGCCGCCAAGGCGTTGCAGCCTTCCCCTTCTACACCGGCGCTGTCGGCATCCGCGAACGAGACGGCTGGCTCGACGTGGCGTTCTTCGCGCCCGAGGTGCGAGCCAGGCTGCCGGCGATCGGCTTCCTCGACGGGGTCAAGGTCAGGATCGCTTCGGTGGCCGCTCGGCAAATCGATCCCAGCGCCCGCCCGCGCGGCGCGATGTGCGCGATCACCGCCACCGTTATTCCGGAGGATAGCTGATGGCAAAGGCTCCCCTGTCACAGACGCTGTTCCTGACCGAGGACGGCTCCAAGATCGATGTGACGACGACGAACGCCGTCAACATCCCGCCACCCCCTGTCTACAGCGTCGCCAACGTCCTGGCGTCATCGACGCGGCTCTCGCGGTGGGTGGTCGGCGAGCCCGACATCTACGCTGCCCGCTACCCCCAGCTTGCGGCTGAAATCGCCCGCCGCATCACCAACGCGAACCGCCGAGATGCTCTCGCCGCTCGCTTCGAAGCATTGGAGCCCTGACCCTTGGCCTATGACCCCAATGGCACGGTCGTCGACAATGCTACCGCATTGTCGGACGACATCGATGAGGCGGTCGCAGCGTCTCAAGCTGTTACCGCGAGCCTGATCGCCCTCCGCGACAGGATCACGGCCTATCAGAACCGGCCTCGCCCCAAGCTCTCCCTGTCGGCACCGGTGGCGAAGCCGGAAGGCAATAGCGGGACGACGCTGTTCAGCTTCACGCTGACGCTGGACCGGGACGGCTCAACCGACGAGTTCCCGTATTCCTATGTGGTCGAAGGATCAGGGCCGAACCCGGCCGATCCGACAGACTTCGGCGATGCGTACCCGACCGGCTCCGGCAATTTCGCCGGTTCCGAGACGGTCAAGACGATCCTGATCCTCGTCGCCGGAGACGCCAACGAGGAGCCAAACGAAGGCTTCACCGTCACCGTTTCGGCACCGGGGCTGGCTTCCGTCTCATCGACGGGCACGATCAACGATGACGACAAGGTGGTGCCGGTGCCGGCCTTCGCGTTCAGCGGGCCGGCTTTGATCGTGGAGGGCACCCCTCCAGCGATCGTGCCCGCCTTCGCATTCAGCGGACCGGCCGCGATCGCGGAGGGCACCCCACCACCCGCGCAATACGGCTTCGCCGGTCCCGCCACCATCAACGAAGGGTAACACAAGATGACGGACGCGACTTATACTGTCACCGAGACCGCAGCGACGAGCGTCGCGCGTGAATTGAAGGTTGGCGTGCGTGCCAAATCCGGCTCCTCCAACCCCGTCAAGCAGACGGATTGGAAGGATGACGTATGGCCGATCATGACCTTCAGCCTGCCGGTCAACGCCACCAAGGCGACCGCCACGATTAGCACCAAGGGCAACACCGTAATCGACGGCGATCGCGATCTTGAGTTCTATGTCATCAGTCAGTCGCCGACCGGCGGAACGGTGTCGATGTCGCCGCAATACGCTAAGATCACCGACGATGACACGGTGCAGCCGATCGTCGTCACGCCCTATGCGTACACGGACGACCTGGAAGATGCGGCGGTCGGCGCCGACCCAATGGCGCGCGCCAACTGGTCGGCGGCTGGCGGCGGCACGGCCGCCTACAAGGTTTCGTCCGCCAAGGGTCTGTACAATACGGGCGGCAACCGTGGATCGGCATTCGCGCTCTTTGGCCCCGACCAAAACACGGACGGCACTGATTTCGGCTACATCGTCGAATACGACGAGAACAAGAGCGGCACCCCTACCAACGGCGACAATAGCGGCTTCAATGTCGCCGCCTTCGGCTTGGCGATGTTCTTCAAGGACACCACGACCTGGGTGCGCGCCAAGACGAACCCGAGCGGCATCATTCCGGCTCTGGAGCGGTCGTATGTCTCGGGCGCTGACAACTTCGTCTCGATGACGTGGCGGCACGCGCTGCAAACGCCCCCGCCCGATCTCACGGGCGCGGCGAGCGTCAAGACGCGGTGGCTATATCACGACGGCCGGCTGCGGGTCGTGCTCCCGAATGGCGAGCGTTGCCTGCGCGTGGATGGCTCCAGCACCTGGCCGTTCGACACCGGCGCGCTTTCCGGCGTTCCTGGCCTCGCCAATGCAAGCGACCGGCGCGGCAAGGTCGGCTATCTCAACACCTCGTTCGGCTACGACTTCGCCAACGGCATTCGGGTCACGCCGCTCCGGATGCTGTCGACGGAGCAGACCCGCTATGCGTCGCGCACCACGTTCACCAGCGGCAAGGGCAGGATTTCCGTCGGGGGCCGTTTCCGCGGTACGCCGACGCGCTGGGCCTATCGCGTCATGGCCGCGTCGAACGGCGCGACGCCGATGACCCTAGTGCAGGACATCCGTGACGCAACCGACGTGAAGATCGACACCACCGGCACGTTCGCCAAGTTCAGCTACTTGGCCGACATTCCGCAGGGCGGTCCGTACATCATCGAGACGTTCATGACCGATAGCGATGGCGTCACCAGCGCCGCTGGCAGCAAGCGTGTCGGGTGCGGCACCTATGGCATCGGCATTGGTCAGTCGAACATGGTCATGCGCGCGAACGACCCCGTCGGGAAGCTGACCACGTTCAGCCGCAACGTGCCTAGCCAACCGTATCTCGGGAGCAACACCGCCGGCGTCCCGGCCACCGAAGTGACCGGCTTCGGAACGAACGAGTTCACGTTCTCCTGTAACGTCGAGACCAGCCGCATCATCGCCGATGCGACGGGCTTCCCGTGCTACTTCCGCTCGACCGGCGTCCCCGGATCGGGCTTGGCTTTCATCGCGAGCGACTCGTCTTTCGCCACCACGTTCGGCGCGGCCCGCGCCTTGATTGACGGCGTCGTCGATTTCGCCGCCTTCGACCAGGGCGAGGGCGATCGGGACGGTGTCGACCCGCCGAACAGCTACTACACGACCTTGAAGGCGCTGTACCTGAAGTGTGTCGATAACACGGGCAATCCGAACCTGATCTTCGCGATCTCGCCGATCGGCCGCTTCTCCAGCACCAATCCGGCGAATAGCCAAACGACCTGGGCAAAGATGGATGCACATTCCCGCATCATTAAGTTGGCCTATGACCAGCTTATCGCCGAGTATCCGGGCAAGGTCATGTACGCCGACAGCAAGCTCGGCATCCTGCACGGCACCAACGACCCCTACCACTACACGCCCGAAGGCTACATGGAGATGAGCCGGCGGCTTGGGCGCACGATCGCGAAGGCCATGGGTAAGAACGTGCCGGACGGGCGCGGGCCGCTGCCGGTCGGGCTATCACGCAGCGGCGCTACCCTGACGATCGACATGGACATGAACGGTGCGGCTTCGCTCACCGACCTGATCGAGAAGTCGACCGTCAGCGACAACCAGCGCGGCACGCCGGTGCTGTCAGGCGCGCTCTACGGCTACGAGTTCAGCAGCGACGGCTTCCAGACCCTGTTGCCGATCACCAGCATCGCGCCCAACGCCGCGCGTAACAAGCTGATCGCGGTCTTGGCGTCCGATCCCGGCAAGCCGGTACAGGGGCGCAGCTATCATGGTGCCTCGTATGACGACCGGTACATGTTCTGGGGCACGGGCTATTCGGGCGGCTACGAGGACGTGCCGGTGTTCCCGATGCCCAACACGTACCTGACCAGCGCCAACTGACCAGTCGGGCGGCCCCTGCACGGGCCGCCCCCTTTCTTTCGAGGACACCCGCCCATGGCGTTCAATCCGACTGCGACCCTGGCCGCCAATGATGTCGAGTGGCAGCAGGCTATCGCCAACATCAATGCGCAGAACGACGCCGACGAGGCCGAGCTGGACGCGATCGAGGCGACCATTGCGGCGCTGGAACGCGAGAAGAATGGAAACGGCCTGCAAGCCCCGATCCCGAACCCTGTGACCGCGCTGACCGTCGGTCCGGAGGTGACGACCGGCACGGGCTGGAAGAACCTGGGCGCAACCGAACATAGCTTCCGCGCCGAGCCTGCGGACCCTGCCGATACGGGCAGTATGTCGGCTGGCGGCGAAGTCATCATGTTCGCGAATGCCGGCGTGGACATGCCCGATTACGCCTTCAAGGTGACCGGGCTAGGCGGCTCGCAATATCTCAATTTCTTCTATGCGGCCGGTGGCGCCTGGGTGCAGTTCTCCGGCGGCGAGTCCAACCACAATTTCGGCCGCGTCCTGACTCGCGCCGATGTGACCGACGTTCAGTTCCAGAATGGGACCGCTGTCGTGCTGCTGAATGGCGTGGCAGTCAAAACCTTCCCGCCGCTGGTTTTTCAGAGCAAGTTTCCGGACGGCTTGGGAGGCTTCGCCAAATACACCCGCCTCGGCGGCAACTACACGCAGAAAATCACCCTGTCGGGCGGCGTGATCGCGCCGATGACGGCGATCACGATCGCGCTCGACGCCGACGGCCGCGCGCTGTTCACCTTCGACTACAAGGGCACGTCGCCGGGCTATGTCGGGGGCATCTTCGACACGGCCGACGTTCAGATCGGCGCGTTGAAGCCGGCCACACTGATCGAGAACGCAAAGAAGGGGCGCGCGACCTATCTTAGCGCTGACGCCGCGCCGAGCCGCAACACGGGCTATGTGTTCAAGCTGTTTGAGGCCGACAGCACCGGCAACCCCAAGGCTGGCGTCGTGCCAATTTCGGCGACCCTCCTGATGCCGTCGCCGCTGCGCATCGGGCAAAACATTGTGTTCTCGGGCAACCCCTACTTCACCAACCTTGCGCTCAACGCCGGTTGGCAGGACACCTCTGACTACTCCTATAAGGATGTAAATCAGGGATACGTCGGCGACGATGGAAACCTCACCGGCTTTCCTGTCGGGGCATCCTACAATCTACGCTGCGGTAAACCGGCTTATGGTCAAAACCAAAAGCTGCATGAGATTTCGTGGATCGAACCCAATAACACCACCGGCGTTAGCCGGTTCAACGTCGTAGGAACCACGCTGTACCTAAAGAGGTGGACGAGCGAGCAGGCCATCACCTACGTCAACGGGCGCTTCGTGTACCGTGGCATCCCGAACGTTAATATGGACGGCACCAATCCGGATGAACTCTGGATTTCGTTCGTAGGCAAGACAGCCGGCGGTCAAACGCAAGACATTCGGCTTGCGGAGGCAACCGCCGATTCCAGCAAACGCGCGCGCGAAAGCTGGAACACCAGCATGAACGACCCGCTGCACGGCGTCATTCGTACCATGGAGTCGCAGCAGATAAATTACTGGCGGCAGAACTATTCGTGGGCCGAGCGCCCGCGACCGGGTTATCGGCCTTATGCCAACTCGCTTATGGGCTTCCCGCTCGAAGATCACATCGCCATGTCGCGCCGCAACGGCCGACCGCTAATGTTCATCTTGGGGCCGAGATGGCCAGCGGAAGTGGTGCAGAAGTCGGTACGCGCGCTATTCACCGGCGAGGGCATGGCCGACGGATTGGCGTTGCGCCCTGACACGCACGTCTACCTGTCCCTTGTCGGCAACGAGCATTTCAACTTCAATTTCACCGGCCTTTACGAAGAACTCGTCGCCGCAGCCGAGCGCGATTATGGCTATACGGCCGGCGGAAATAACGAAAAGCGCATCTACTCAAGCGTTCAAATCCACAACCGAAATTATGATTTGGTGCGAGCTGCGATCCCCGAGTTCATGAACCGGGTGACAATCATCTATTCGTGTTCGCCGGGTAATCACGTTTTCGAATGGGGTAAAGCTAAGGGCTTTGGCATCCGTGGCGTGCAGGCCATCGAAACGTCAATCTATGTCGGCATCGGCGTCAAGAAGACCTCGTATGGCAACAACACGCCGGCCGAACTGCTCGGGCCGTGGCTGGGGGACGCGGACAAGCAGGTGGATGCCGCCCTTCTCGGCTTCAACGATTACGCCAAGGAGGGCCTTGCTCGGCTGCTCTACGAAGTCGGTATGGATATCTTTGGATCGTTCCAGCAGGGCACGCTTGCCATGACCGACGACCAGCGCAAGGCGTGGGTGACGAGCGCCGAATACATGCAGGTCTATCGCCGGGCCATGAACCGCATCCGCAACGAGTTCGGCTCTGAGATGGCGCTCTACTATGACAACGGAAACATGGATTTCTGGGGTCACTGGAACCCCGGCGTCGCTACGCCGAAGTGGGACCTGATGCTCGAAATCCAGGCAGCGGTTGAGGCTGGCAGATAGCATAGGTTGCCAGCCGCGAGGTTGACGCCGCATTAGGAATGGTCACTCTCCCTGTCGCGTCCAACGAGGCGTCACAGGGAGAATAACCATGCGACTGATCCGATACGGGCTTATTGCCTGTGCGACCATGTTGGCCGGCCAGGCACAGGCGGCCAATTACATCAGATACACAGCTACTGCCGTTGGGAACGGTACGGAGACAACGGGAGTTAATCCTACAGGGTACGACGTCAGAGACATCAAGGGTCTGCAACTGATGTTTACCGTCGAGTACAACGATGGATCGGGGTACGGCAGCGTAGTTGGCGCAGGCAAGCTCATTGATGCAGGCGCGGGCTCGACAGGTTTTCGAATTGGCACGTATGGCGCGCCAACATACGGCTTCGATGGCAGCGCCTTCTTTGCATTTGACAACCCAGGCCTTAGCTTCCCGCTCGGCCCTATCTTGCTAGACAGCGGGCGCAGCCTGATCAACATAAGTGAGGGATACCCGAGCGGCCTAGGCTTTAGGTTCAACGGGATAGCCACCGGCTTGATTTCGACTGTTGGGTCGGCTGGTGATAGCTTCGTAATCACCACCTATGTTCCCGAGCCGTCGACCTGGGCGCTGATGTTCGCCGGCTTCGGCATGGTGGGGTTTGCGATGCGTCGCCGCCGGCTTGCTTTCGCCTGATAAATCGGGGCCGGCTACGGCCGGCCCTAATCCACTCGCAGCGCTTGCCGAGCAGCGACGGCCATCTCTCGGAACTTCCATTGCCACGTTGGCCCTGCGGCATCCCAGGGCGTCGCTACCTCGAACTCGCCTTGCCGACTGTCCCACATGGCCTTGGCCAGGTGCTCAATCACGGCCTGATCGTCGTTGCTGGTGCATAGGCGGCATCGGGCCATCAGCGTTTCCTCAATTCGGGGTGGGGGTGCGGCTCATCCACGTCCCAGACGCCGGGCTTTGACCCGGTGCCGAAGCCAGCGAGGTCGGGCTGGAGGATCACCGTCTCGCTTTCCGGTGAGCCCATGATGCGCGAGACGAGGTCATCGACCAGCATCTCGCGCGCGCTGGCGTGCTGCAGCTCCAGCGTCTTTTTCACATAGGGAGGTGCCACCGCGATCGCGACGCGGATCGTCGTCGCCAGCTCGGCGCGGGTGACCATTCTCATGCTCGCCGCCAAAGGTCGCGGACGCCAAGCGCGCGCTGGTCGAGCCCGAAGAAATTTGCGAGCCGCGCGTGCTCGTCCGGTCGCAGAGCCGCCGGCACGCCGTCGGCGACGAAGCGCCCCAGGTAGTTCGACGGACGATCAAGCATCCGCGACAGCGCCGCCAGGGTCACGCGATCGCCTTGGCTCGCCATGATCGCCGCCAGGGCCTTGCGGGGGTCCGCCTCGCGCTTGTCGATGCCAGGTGGGCGCGGGGAGGGCGGGCGGCGGCCTTGGTGGTCGCGGTAATAGTGGGGGCCATGGTGGCCGTCGTCGCGGACGCACGCGAACCCGCCGGCCCGCTTGGCGGGGCAGGTGTCATAGGCATAGGTGAGGTCGCGTTGCATCGTAGCCTCCGACTCGATGCGGGGGATATAATGCGTTCTTCCTATGTTCTCAACGCCATGGGCGCGTCGAGCATGGTATCGCCGCAACGCCGTCTCGACGCGGCAGATGGCAGCTTCTGAAATCCATGGTATTATCCATGGTATGATTACGAGAGCGCCTGGAAGAACAACGCAAATCTGCGGCTTTCAGGGCTTGGTGCGGCGGGCTCCGTCTCCGCCACCAGTCTTCCTTTCATCTGATCGATCGCGCGATCTGGCCTTCGGTGCACGTGACGGGACAGCGCCTGCCGCGGCGCCGGGTGGGACGCGCGAAAATGCGCCAATTCCCTTAGCGTCTGGTCGGATCGTGCGTGGGCGGAACCGGCTCTTCGACTGGGGCGCGCGAGGCGGGAGTCTGGTTCGTCCCGACGGCGTCGCCGGGCGCGGCGCGCTCGTTGCGACGGGCGTCCGGCGATGCAGGGCCATTTTCGGCGGGCGGCGCGGGTGTCGCGGTTGCACCAGGGGCCGGCACCTTTTGCTCCACCGGTTCGCGGGCGACCTGGGCCATGAGTGGGACGGGGGGGGCGATGGTTATCGCCAGGACGAGGAAACGCATCTGCGATCTCCTGTCAGGAACGAGGGGCGCGACCAGTCAGGCCGCGCCCCTGTTGTCGTCAGCGCGGCGTGGTGCCGCCGAGGGTCCCGGAAGTCGTTCCGGTCGTGGTTCCCGACGTGCCGGTCGTACCGCCCATCGTGCCGGTGCCCCCCATCGTCCCGTCGGTGGTGGTCCCACCCGCCGTGCCGGTGCCGCCCATGCTGCCGCTGGTCGAGCCGGCGGTCCCGCCATAAGGATCGGTCGTGCTGGTGCCGGTCGAGCCGCTGGTCGAGCCGGTCGCGCCGCCGCTCAACGTGCCGCTTCCGCGCTTGCCGCGCGTGGTGCTGCGGGTGCCGGGCGTGGTCTGGGTGCCGGTGCTCTGGCCGGCGCTGGTGCCGCCCATCGTGCCGGTTCCCATCGTCCCTGTACCCATGGTTCCGGTGCCCATGGTTCCGGTCTGGCCAGTCGTTCCGCCAGTGGTCGAAGTCTGCGCCGTGGCGATGGCAGGCATAGCGAGCATCGCCGCCGCCAAGGGAAGGATGATACGCATGTTCTCTCTCCGATTATACGGAGCAAGTAACGGAGCGGATGAGGGAATAGTTCCTGTACTCAACCGCACTGGGCGCGGTGGAGCAACGCCTGGTCGGCCAGTACCAGCGCGACCATCGCTTCCACCACGGGAACGCCGCGGATGCCCACGCAGGGGTCATGGCGGCCACGCGTGGCGATCTCGGTTGCCGCGCCATCGCGGGTGATGGTCGGGACCGGAGTCAGGATCGAGCTGGTCGGCTTGAACGCGACGCGCAGCCGGATGGGCTGGCCGGTGGCGATGCCGCCCGCAATGCCGCCGGCATGGTTGGCGAGGAATTCGGGACCACCCGCACCGGGGCGCATCGGATCGGCATTCGCCTCGCCCGACAGCGCCGCCGCCGCGAAGCCGTCGCCGATCTCGATGCCCTTGACCGCATTGATGCTCATGCACGCCGCCGCCAGTTCCGAATCAAGCTTGGCATAGAGCGGCGCGCCCCAGCCGGCAGGCACGCCCGTCGCCTCGCACGCCACCACCGCGCCCAGCGACGACCCGGCCTTGCGCGCCGCGTCGACCAGGCCTTCCCAACGCTCGGCGGCGACGGGATCGGGGCAGAAGAACGGGTTGGCGTCGATCGCCGCATCGTCGAACCGGGCAGGATCGATCGTGTCGCCGCCGATCGCCTCGACCCAGGCGCGGATGCGGACGCCCGGGATCACCGCGCGGGCGACCGCGCCCGCCGCGACCCGGCTCGCCGTCTCGCGTGCAGAGGAGCGGCCTCCCCCCCGATAGTCGCGAAAGCCATATTTGGCGTCATAGGCATAATCGGCATGGCCGGGGCGATAGGCCTTGGCGACCTCGCCATAATCCTTGGAGCGCTGGTCGACATTCTCGATCATCAGGCTGATCGGGGTGCCGGTGGTCCGCCCTTCGAAGACGCCGGACAGGATGCGGACTTCGTCCGGCTCGCGCCGCTGGGTGGTGAAGCGCGAGGTGCCGGGCCGCCGCCGGTCGAGCCAGGGCTGGATGTCCGCCTCGGCGAGCGGCAGGCCGGGCGGGCAGCCATCAACCACCGCGCCGATCGCCGGCCCGTGGCTCTCGCCCCAGGTCGTGAAGCGGAACACCCGTCCGAAGCTGTTCCAGCTCATGCGTCCTTGCCCAATCGCGTGAAGGCGGGGGCATGGGTCGCGGGCCCCCGCACGCCGCACGGGATCAACCCGCCCTGGAGCGGCAGCGCCAGCAGGAACGCGCCGGCATAGGGCGTCTCGAACCCCGAGGCGATATCGGCCTGGAAGCCGAAGCGGGTGTAGAAGTCCGGCTCGCCCAGCACGAAGCAGAGCACCACGCCCTCCATCTCCAGTCGCTCCAGCCCGGCGGTGATCAGCGCCTCGGCCACGCCATGGCGGCGATAGGCGGGGGCGACCGCCACCGGGGCCAGCGCCACCGCGCTCACCGGCTTGCCGCCGACCGACACGCTCATCCGGCTGAACGCGACCATGCCGGCGACCTCCCCCTCCTCCTCGTCCCAGGCGGTGAGGACCAGCACCATGTCGCCCTCCGCGCACAGGTCGCGGACCAGGTTCGCCTCGTGCGGCGCGGGGAAGCAGCGGCGCAGCAGCGTGTCGATGGCGGCGACATCCTCGCCGCGCGCGGGCCGGATCGCGATCATCGCTCAGGCCAGCGCGATGTCGGGCGCGTCCTCGGCCTTCATGCCGATGACGTTGTAGCCGGCGTCGACATGATGGATCTCGCCGGTCACGCCCGAGGACAGGTCGCTGAGCATGTAGAGGCCGGCGCCGCCAACATCCTCGATCGTCACGGTGCGGCGCAACGGCGCGTTCAGCTCGTTCCACTTCAGGATATAGTTGAAGTCGCCGATTCCGCGCGCCGCCAGCGTCTGGATCGGGCCGGCGGAGATGGCATTGATGCGGATTTTGTCCGGCCCCAGATCGACCGCCAGATACTTCACGCTCGTCTCCAGCGCCGCCTTGGCCACGCCCATGACGTTGTAATGCGGGATGACCTTCTCCGCGCCATAATAGGTCAGCGTCAGGATCGAGCCGCCGTTCGGCATCATCGCCCGCGCCCGCTGCGCCACCGCGACCAACGAATAGGCGGAGATGTTCATCGTCATCAGGAAATTGTCGAGCGTCGTATCGTAATAGCGGCCGCGCAGCTGCGACTTGTCGGAAAAGCCGATCGCGTGGACGACGAAATCGATCGTCGGCCATTCCGCCGCCAGCGCGGCGAAGGTGGCGTCGAGCGCCGCCATATCCGAGACGTCGCAGTCGAACAGCCTTGCGGTGCCGAGCTGTTCGGCAAGCGGGCGGACCCGCTTGGCCATCGCCTCGCCCTGATAGGAGAAGGCAAGTTCTGCGCCTGCCGCCGACAATTGCTTGGCGATGCCCCAGGCCAGCGATTTGTCGTTGGCCAGGCCCATGATCAGCCCACGCTTGCCCGTCATCAATCCGTTCACGCCGAAACCCTTAAACTGGCGCCGCTCCCGCCGGCGCCGATGTGCTATGCGGCTCCTGTAGCGCCTCCTCGGGCGGTTCCGCCAGTGCCGCGTTCAAATGCGCGCCGAATACCAGACCCAGCCCGATGATGTAGAAGAACAACAGCATGACCACGACCCCGGCGAGGCTGCCATAGGTGAGGTCGTATCCGCCCAGTTGCGACAGCACCACCGGCAGGAGCGCGGTCATCGACACCCACCAAACCGTGGTGAACAGCGCGCCGGGCCATTTGCGGCAGTCGCTGTAGCGATATTTGGACGGCGTGACCGAATAGAACAGCATGTAGAGCGCGCCGAACATCACCACGCCCGGCACCAGCCGCGACAGGCCGATCAGCCCCACCCAGTCGCGCGCGAAGGGCAGCAGGCGATAGACGAACTGCTCGGCGGCGGTCAGCAGCCCCTGCGCCAGAAAGGCGAACAGCGCGACGATCACCGAGAGGATGATCACGCCCGACGAGGACAGCCGCGATCGCCAGAAGGGCGCGGTCGCCTTCACGCCGTAGGCACGGTGGAAGATGTCGCGGATCGTCTCGACGAAACCGCCGACCGTCCATAGTCCGACCAACCCGCCAAGCCACAGCAGCGATCCGGTGCGCGCCGCCAGCACATCGGCGATCGGCTTCTCCAATATATCGGCCACGTCGTGAGGCAGGACATGGAGGAAGCTCTCCACCGTCCGCACCGTCTCGTCGCTCTGCCCCAGGAGCGACAGCACGGCGGCGGCTACGATGAAGAAGGGGAACAGCGTCATCAGCGCCAGATAGGCGAGATTGCCGGCATGGGTGAAACCGTCGTTGAAGACGCCCAGGGCCGAACGCTTCAGTATCTCGAAGGCGTAGCTGCCCGGCCGCACTTTGGCGAGTTGCCGATCAAGCCTGGCGCGGGCCTTGCCATGATGATGGGCCCGCGCCTCCGGGGTCAGTTCGCCGATATCGTCCACAGGGACGTCAGACGCCCATGACGGCGCGCGGGTTCCCAACCTGGGTTGCGGCCCAGCCTTCGACAAACTCGCGCAAGGCGGCATCCTCGGCCGGCACCTCGACCATCAGCGTGATCAACTGGTCGCCGCGCCCGCCGCCTTTTTTGTGGAACCCCTTGCCCTTAAGGCGCAGGGTCTTGCCGGAGCTGGTGCCCGCCGGGACGGTCAGCATCACCGGGTTCTCGACCGTGGGCGCCTTCACCTTCGCGCCCAGCACCGCCTCGGCCAGCGTAATCGGCAGGTCGATGCGAACATCGTCGCCGTCGCGGGTGAAGAAGCGGTGCGGCTGCACCTCGATCGACACGATCGCGTCGCCCGCGCCGCCCGCGCCGGGTTCGCCCTTGCCGGCCAGGCGCATCTGCGTGCCGGTAGCGACGCCGGCGGGCAGCTTCACCTCGATCGCCTTTCCGTCGCCCAGCGTCACCCGCTGCGGCGCCAGCGTCGCGGCATCGGTGAAGGGCACCTGTAACCGGTACTGGATGTCGCCGCCCTTTGGCGCCGCCTGCCGGCCGAAGCCGCCGAACCCGCCGGAGAAGCCGCCGCCGCCGCGCGACCGGCCGCCACCGAACAGTCCCTCGAAGATGTCGCCCATGTCAGCGTCGCCGCCGCCGCCAAATTCGAAGCCCTGGCTGCGGAAACCGCCGCCGCCCGGACGCGGTCCGCCGCCGCCATAGCCGAACGGCGCGGCGGGATTGCCGTCGCCATCGATCTCGCCCCGATCGAAACGGGCGCGCTTGTCCTTGTCGGACAGCAGGTCGTAGGCGTTGGTCGCCTGGCTGAAACGCTCGGCCGCCTTGGGATTGTCCGTGTTGCGGTCGGGGTGCAGCTCCTTGGCGAGCTTGCGATAGGCCTTCTTGATATCGGCCTCGGACGCGGTGCGCGCCACGCCGAGGATCTGGTACGGATCTGCCATATTTGGTCCCTGTATCTTACCCACCTATGTGGGGCAGACGTTCCGGCAGCGCAACGCGTTCGCCGCCTCGCGCGTTGGATCGCGGAGGAGAAAAAACGATGACCGACAAGCAACCCATGCAGGCCGCGGGCGGCGACGGCGCGAAAGGCCGGGCCGACGGCGTGCAGGACACGCCCGCCAAGCACCAGGGCGGCGAGAGCGGCGGCGGCGCCTATCCCAATCCGCAATCGGGCAAGGCGGATGCCGGTGAGAATAGCGGCTTTCTCGGCCATGGCGGCCAGACCGAGATCGATTATTCGGGTACCGGCAGCAAGACCGACCCGTCGGGCGAGAACAGCAACGCCGCGACAACCAAGGAATGATCGTCGCCCGGCCGGTCCCCGGTGGACCGGCCGGGCGGGCGGCCGGGATCAGACCAGCACCTGCTCCGACCCGACGATGTCCCGCGCCGCCATTTGCAGCAGTTCTTCGACGGTCGGGTGGTACCAGGGCTGGTCGGCGAAGCGCGCCGCATCCATCCCCTGGTCGACCGCCAGCGCCACCAGATGGCCCAGATGCTCGCCCTCGGGCGCGGCGATCGACGCGCCGAGCAGCACGCCGTCCCGGTCGGCATAGAGCCGCACCAGCCCTTGCGCCACGCCATCGGCCGTCGCCCGGCCATTGTCCGCCACCTTGGCGCATCCGATCCGCGCATCGTCCGGCAGATCGGCGAAGGCGGTGCCGATCTCGGTGAGGTTGGGCTCGGTGAAGGTGATGGCGAAGGCGGGCAGGGGGCGCGGGGCGTCGCCGCCGGTGGCGACCGTCGCCGCGATGCGGCCGCCACGCGCCGCCTCGTGCAGCACCGGTCGCCAGGCATTGGCGTCGCCGGCGATGAAGATGGCGCTGTCACCGCACCGCCGGCTCTCCGGATCGAACACCGGCGTGCCGTGATCGTCGAGTTCCAGGCCGCTCGCCTTCAGGTCCAACGCCGTCAGTTCCGGGGGGCGGCCGGTCGCCGCCAGGATCAGGTCGACCGTGATCGAGCCGCCCTCCCAGGAGAGGAGGGCGCGTCCATCGGTGGCGCGCGTGGCCTCGGCCTCGACTCCCAGCCGCAACGTCACCTCGTGCCCGAGCGCCGCGATCGCCGCGGCGTTGGTGGCCGGGTCGGCGAGCCCGGCCACCGTGTCACCGGGATCGAACAGCGTCACGGCGACGCCCAACCGGGCGAAGGCCTGCGCCAGCTCCAGCCCGACCGGTCCTGCGCCCAGCACCGCCATCGCCTGGGGCAGGTGATCCAGTTCGAAGATCGTCTCATGCGTGTGGACCAGGTCGCGGACCGGCTCCAGCGTCTCGGGCACGAGCGGCCGCGCGCCGGTGGCGATGATGATGCCTTGGCGCGGGACGATCCGGTTCTCGCCCACCATGACGCTGTCCGGTCCGGCGAAGCGCGCGCTGCCATGGATGCGATGGTCGTCAGGGATGGCATGGTATTCGTCGCGGATCGCCGCGTCGAACCGGTCGCGCTCGCGCCGCACCCGCGCCCACAGCGCCGCCGCGTCGACCGACACCGGCGCGGCCTCGACGCCGAAGCGCCCGGCCTCCGCGCAGTGCCGCGCGGCGCGGGCGGCGGCGATCAGCAGCTTGGACGGCATGCAGCCGACCCGCGTGCAGGTCGACCCGCCGGGACCGCGCTCGACTACGATGGTATCCGCGCCGCGCGCGGTGGCGGTCTTGTAGGCGTGGAGTCCGGCGGTGCCGGCCCCGATCACGATCACGTCGCACTGCCGTTCGGCCAAATCCTGTCTCCATCGGGGAATCACATGCGAAGGAAGCATCCGCCTGGTCGGAAGAGCCGGACCATGGCGGCGGTTCCCTCCGAACGTCAGGGATTGTTGCGGCAGGTTACTGGCGGCGGCAAACCGCCATCTTCGGGCGGGGGCGTTGGCGCGGGCGTGACAGCGACGCGACGGAAAAAAGTCGCATCCGTGACAAAAACCGTTTGACGGGCTGGTTCGGCGTCCTTAGAGGGCCTTTCACCGCAGCGCTGGACCGGGTGGTTCGGAG
>NZ_JACHNY010000020.1 GCF_014199625.1 Sphingomonas abaci | reverse complement strand
CCGAGGCCGAAGAGCAATACTATGCTGCCGCGAACATCGTCGATATGGCAGCGTGACTCACATCCAACAGCCTCCGGCAAACCCGGCGCGGTTCAGAACGCTGCGGCGCCTGCTCATTATCGGGGCCAGCGCGGTCGTGCTCCAGGCGAGCAAGCGCGGCGCGCCGGCCGGCTCATGGCTCGAGGGCATGCTGGCCAGGAAGCCACGCATGCTGGTGACGGTCGCGCTCGCCAACAAGATGGCCCGAACCGTCTGGGCGTTGCTGGTCAGGCAAGAGGATTACAGAGCTCCGGTCGCAGTCGCGGCGTAAGCCGAGGCGGGCCAGAGGCGTCGGAGGGCGCAGTCGGGCGAAGGAGGGTATGGCGCAACAGTCGGCGAGACGGGGCCGGAAGAACCAGGGCTTTCCACCGTGCCGTGAGCACGCCATTGGTGAAGTGGTTCCGGTCCGCGAACTCCCATACGGGCCAGCAGCTCACCGCTGCATCACAGGCCGGACAGATGGCAGCATCCGACTATGCGTCAGAACCTCCAGATACCGCTTGCAACCGAAGGGGCGTCCACAGATGAAAAGCGGCCTGTCCGCTTTTGAGCAGTGATCGCGGAGAAGCGGACGTTCGTTCAGGCAGCAGGGCAGGGGCTTGAACGCCTGCAAGCTGCCAGTCCGCTCGCGGCCAGGCTTCCCCACTCGGAGCCGTCCAACGGACAAGCGATTCACATTCGCTTCTGACAAAGCTGCCGTTCGCCGCAGCTTCTACGAACGATGGCTTTGTCCAAGAGCTGGCCGTCCACCGCATTGGGCAGCTTCCGACCAATCAATGTCATTCGGAACCAACGATATGGACGGCGGCTTGTGACTCTTGCCTGACCTTGGGAAGGTCCGCTTCCGGACGTGACGAGCGCGCCGATGACGCGGATCCTCGGACGGGATAGCTGACTCGGTGCGACAGGCCGGAACGCCCGCCTTATAATGCTGTTTGCGCTGCTTAGGACCTTACTTCTCGTCTTGACCAACCAATGTATTGCTAGTTTGATGTCTAGCATAAGCGGTGGGAGGCGATGTTGAGTGAACCTGGAAATTGGGTAGATATACGCCTTGCGGCGGCCATAAAGGCGGCGACTACAAGCGACCATGTATTCCCAGGCGAGATTGCTGCCGAATTCCGCAAGTTCCTTGCAGGGCCTCTGCAGGAAGCAAGGAAGCCTGCTGAGCTGGATGAGATAGCCACCTTGCTTATCTCTGCAAACCGGGGTGGCAGATGAGGCTGCGCTCCATCAGCATGCAATGGTTTCGGGGAGCAGCGGAGAGTGCAACGCTCGAACTCGGTGGGCGCTCTGCGGCAATCTACGGGACTAACGGCGCAGGCAAGAGTTCTTTCGTGGACGGCGTTGAGGTCACGCTCGGCGGCGGGAAAGTCGGCCATCTTAGCCACGAATATTCCGGCCGAAACCAAGAGAAGGGGCTGCTGAATACGTCACGCCCAGCGGGACAGCAAACAGCGGTGAAGATCACTCTGACGGACGGATCGTCTGAGACGCTTACATGGCAGTCTGGCGCTCCGACCCGGACCAAGCAAGGCGCGACGGCGATTGAGTATTGGGACTACCGCCGGACCGCACTCCGGCAGGAGGAGCTGTCGGGCTTCATCCGGGCCACGAAGGGCGACAAGTACAGTGCCGTATTGCCTCTGCTCGGGCTGTCCCATCTGGAGACGACGGCGGAGAACCTCCACAAGCTAGTGAAAGCGATCGAACGGAAGGGCGATTTGCCTTCCCTCCGTGCCAAGCTTGACCGCGCGGCCGACCGCCGCAGGGAGGTGTTTGGCGAGCAAACGAGTGACCAGCTCCTTGCTCGCTTGGAGCAGCTTCGCCTCATCTACGCACCCACGCAGGCTGTGGAGTCTCGAACGAAAACCGTGGTCGATGTGCTGATTGCCATCGACGACCAGATCACCTCCCTCAGCGCCGACCAACGACGGGCAGCAGCGGTTGGCGAGATTGGTGGGAGCGACCTTGCGGCCCGCCTAGCGAAGGTGTCGGAGGCTGCGTCACGAATTGCAGAAGTGGCCGAACCTCTCATCAAGGAACGCCTCGAAGTTTTGAGCGCCGCAAATGGTTTCGCTTCAGCGGGAGGCGACCTCCAGAGCTTCATTGCGTGTCCGGCGTGCGGCAAAGAAGTCGATGCTGACGAATTCAGGGAGCATGTGGCCAACGAACGAGACCGGCTATCAGCAACCCAGAAAATGTATGACGAGCATCGGGCGGCCGCTGGGGAAGTATGCGAGGAAGTCACCCGCCTACGAACCGTTTTCGGGAGGGAGGATTTGGCCGGTTGGCGGGCTGGCCTATCAGCCGATCTTGCTGAGCATGCCGCTTACCTCGCGGCGCTCGCGCCTGCCGACCTGAGAAGTAGGTGCGGTCCCGGAAATATTGCGGAGCTTCAGGCAAGGGTTCTGCCAGTTGTCACGCGGGCGGCCGAGGACGCCAAGGCTTCTCCTCCACAGGTTCAGACCTTGGTGGATCATCAGGCGGAGGGCAGGACTCTCCAAGATTCCCTGAAGGCTGGCGCACTGCGGGCGGGACTTAACCGAGCCGACGCCCTGATAAGACTCGTCAAGGAGCTAGAGGCTGCGGTCAGGGAGGAAATCGCGGAGCGGGCGCGCACGACCTTTGAAAGCATTTCCGGTGACGTGCAGCGGTACTGGAAGGTCCTCCAGCCCAATGACGTGATCACGGAAGTGCGGCTCGTGGTACCTGAGGATAATGACAAAGCCGTGGAAGTCGCTCTCCGGTTTCACGAGAAAGCTCAAGATAGCCCGCGCCTTACCCTCTCGGAAGGTCAGCGCAATGCTCTCGGGCTCTGCATCTTTCTGGCAATGGCGCACAAGGCTGCGGATAAGGACTGTCCCATTATCCTCGACGATGTGGTCATCAGTTTCGACCGCGAACATCGCTCAAGGGTTGGGGCTTTGCTGCGGCAGGAATTTTCCAACCGGCAGGTTATCCTGCTGACCCATGACCGAGAATGGTATTTCGAGCTGCAGCGCACCTTGCCTGGAACACACTGGGGGTTCCAGCGGCTTCGACCGTTCACCACGCCGTTCTCGGGGATCACCTTCGCAGACCACGGCGTGGACATCACGGCGGCGAAGGCCCGGGCGAAGACGGAGCCTGAAGAAGCGTTGGGAAACGTCCGCCGGTTGATGGATGTGGCGCTTAGTGAGGTGGCGGAGAGGATCGGTCTAGCCGTCCCGCATATGCGGGGCGATGACAACGACCACCGCACCGCTGGTCAGTTTCTTGTGGCTCTGGAGCGCGCGGCCACCAAATCCTTCCGCAAGAAAGCTGGGGACGCTTACGTTCCTAACGCTGACGCTCTCGCTGCGATCAAGAAGACGAAGCCTGAGTTGGCAATCTGGGGAAACCGAGGGACCCATACGTTCAGCGGCAGCACGACCGAAGCGGAGGAACTGATCGACGGATGCGAGGCTGTCCTCGGAGCTTTCATGTGTGATGGTTGTGGGACCCCGGTTGGCGTCTATGACTCGACAGGAGGCAAGGTTGAATGCCGGTGCGGGAACCTGCAATGGCGGCCGGGGTAGCTCCAAACGTCGAATATCGGTGAGTCACGGATGTCCGCTATTGGCATAGCCAGCCATTCAGCAGCTAGACCGCGAAAGGCGGCTTCGTCCCAATGTTGGTCGATTCAGGTGTCGAGAACAGACGGCAGCTACAGGAGGAGACAAGGCATCGCCGAAGAGACCAAGATCGTCGCGGCAGGTCGGCACGTCGTGTGGAGCGGCCGCGTATTACGGCGCCGGTCAAGGTCACGTGATCAATGATACGATGTGGACGAAGTCACGGCCCAGGTGTCTTCCGGCGCGAGGACTGCTACTGGAGGATTCTCGAAGGAATAGGATCGTAACAATCATGCACCCACTGCTGGAAACCACCAGGGTCAGCGTCGCCGAGAACCCTGCCGCTTGGCCTGACGACGCCGAATACGATCTGGCAGGCGGCGTGTGGAAGCGAACCGCTGGCGGCGACGACCCCTACGAGCGCCCCGTGAGCAAGAAGTTCGATGTCGAGACGGGAGAGGACCAGAAGGGTCAGTAGCACATGATGGTGCGGGTCCTGATCCTGAGCAGCGTACTCGATTTCGCAACGGATCGCGTCTGTCGTGCTCTCACGGAGCGTGGCGTGCCGTTCGTCCGGCTCAATCGGGAGCAGCTGCCGGAGTGGCGACTGACCTTGGATCCGACCAGCCCCCTCCTGACGTGCGAGCACGGCGGGACATCAATCGTGGACGGCAATAGTCCGCTCGGAGTGTGGTTCCGGGTAGGCACGTTCGACCGAAACCTGTCGGTCGGCCCCCCTTCCTTGATGGAGCAGTTGCAGAGAACCCAATGGGGGGCGTTCATGCGCAGCCTCATGGTGTTCGGGACCGCCCGGTGGATCAACCGGCCCGATGCGGTCTACCGGAGCGAGGTCAAGGCCGTGCAATTGAGGGAAGCGTCCCGATCGGGCTTCGCGGTTCCCGCGACGTTGATGACCAACGATCCCTCGATCTCGACCGGCCGCCTGCCCGGCGCGACCGTGGCTATCAAGAGCATCGACACGCTGCTGCTCCGGGAAGGTCCCAACCAGCGTTTCGGCTACACCGCGATCGTCGATTGGGATGCCTTGGATCGAAGCGGCATGGAACTGGCGCCCATGACGGTGCAGCGCGCACTCGCACCGAAGCTGGATCTGCGCGTGACGGTCGTCGGCGACCGGCTCTGGTGCGTCGCCGTTCTAGCGGATGAGCGCCCCATCGACGGCGACTGGCGTCTGAAGACGAAGGAGTCCCTGCGCTACGACGCCCATGAACTGCCGCCCGAGGTCATGGAGTCCTGCCACCGCATCACCCTGGCTCTGGAGCTGACCTACGCCGCGATCGATCTCGCGCTCTCCGAGGGTGAGTACTGGTTCATCGAGGTCAATCCGACAGGCGAATGGGGGTGGCTCGATGGCCCAGAGCGCCCGATCGCGGCGGCGATCGCCGAAGAGCTGACGCGCTCTCCGCGATGACGAACCATCCATCGGCGACGGATGAGGCACCATGCTGATCGGCGCGGTCCGCCATCTGTTCGCGGAAGCGTTCGTCCCGCTCCGGATGGTGTGGACGAACCACCGTATCCGACACGCCCCCTTGAACGATCCGGACATCCCCCATCTCGAAGACGCCGATCTCGAAGACCTCGTCGACAGCGAGGCCGCCCGCGCGAAGGAGCTCGACGAGAAGCTGCAGAAGGTGACCGCCAGCCTGTCCGTCGCCGTCGCCGTGGGCGGGCTGGTCGGGCAAACGCTGCTCCAAGATCTCGCCGCATCGACGGCCAAGATGGCCGCGGCCTTCATCTTCCTCGTCGCGGCCGCCTACTTCGCCACAGGCGTCCTCGTGGGCTTCGGGGGCCTTCGCGCGAAGGAGCGTTACGGCTACGGGGCCGCCTACCGCCGGATCCGAGCGGCCGGAGGAGATGCCGCCCGACGACAGCTGGAGGCAGCGGTCGCTTGGGCACAACGCGACAACATCATCCGCAGCAACGAGGCGACGGCGGCGGCCATGTCCATACGCAACGGCATCGTCGCCTTCGCCATCGCGTTGCTGATCGGGACGTGGGCGGCGGTCTTCGGTAAGTCATCGATGAAGGACGCGGCGGAGAGCCGCCCCACCTCGATCGCCGTGGTCTGTGGGCAGGTACGGGAACCCGCCCCGGTGCCGCCGCCCATGGTCTATCAGGCAGAGGAGCAATCCGCATTCATGGCACCCGCCGGCCGAGGAGCTCACCGCCGGCGGCTCGACCGGAAGAAGGCTTCGGAACCGGCGCCGAGAGCCGGCACCTGCCCGACGACGGGCAATGACGTTGATCCCCAGCTCACGGCTCAGCGCCGCAAGCGAAGCTTGCGATCGCTTTATCGCTGCTCGGACGGCGTGCGTGGTCGTGGCGAGTGATCGCATGCGACCACTCATGACGAACTTGTCCCATGCGGCTTCCTTCCATGCCAACGAAAGGATCGCACCAGGAAACCGTGGGATCAAACACCTAGTTCTGGTTGTGCAAAACCACGCGGCTGAAAATTGTATCAGCTACAGGCTACCTGACGGTATCGCGTGGATCGACGGAGGAAAACCATGATGATCGGGCTACTACCTCAACCCGGTCCGTCGCTCGATGTCGATCATAAGTGCTTCCATTTCCATGGCCTCGCCACCGAAACCGTCCTCTTTCATGAGTCGCGTATGAAACTGTAGTTTTTCTAACACGGACTTCACACCATTGGCGCTCAAAGCCTCGCTCGTACGAAGTTCAGAGATCAAAACCGCGAGTGCAATGCGTGTCGGTGTATCCATGAGCGTGTCCTTTCTAGTGCAGCAGTCTTATGATCGAAGTTTGGCGTCAACGAAAGCGGTTTGGCATGCCTGCTCTGGTGCGCTTGATCAAGCGATCGGATAGCTATGTCATCTGCATCATTGCGAGTGGATGGAAGACAGCTTTGCGAATTAGAGCAGATTTCGAGCGTCTTGAATCGAGTAGGGATTCCCAAGCGGCTTGAAGTCTGATTCATGATTGTCACCGGCGACGGGAGGCCGGTCAAATGGGCAAGCCATTGTCGATGGAGCTGCGCGAGGGGGCGGTTGGTGCGATTTCTCTGGGTATGTCGCGCCGTGCGACAGCAGCACGGTTCGGGGTGAGCGCGGCCAGTGCTGTGAGGTGGGCGGCGCTTCAGCGCGATCAGGGAAAGCCCGTGGCCAAGCCGCAGGGAGGTGACATGCGCTCGGCCGCAACGGAGGCCAAGGCGGCGCGCATCTGGGCGCTGTACGAGGCGGCTCCTGACATCACACTTGCCGAGTTGCGCGCGGCGCTGGCCGCCGAGGGGATCGCGGTGGCGGTATCGACGCTGTGGCGCTTCTTCGCACGCCACGGGCACACGCGCAAAATAAGACTGGCCATGCACAGGAGCAGGACCGCCCCGATGTCCTGAGCGCGCGCGAGGCCTGGTTCGATGGCCAGCTCGACCCCGATCCGGAAACGCTGGTCTTCGTCGATGAGACCGGTGCCAGCACGAAGATGGCGCGCCGCTACAGACGCGCGCCGCGCGGGCAGCGGCTGTACCTGACCGAAGGTGCTGCCGATGTCATCGAGCAGGAGCGGACCTCCGAGTTGGCTCGTCTCAGCTCACACGCGCGTGAGGCAGAGGGCTATACGCCCTCCCCTCGAGGGTGGGCTCCTCATCTCACTATCGGTTCGATCGTGTGGATGAGAGCCGAGAACGAGGAGTCTGGAACATACATGCTCTGCACTCAGCCGATCTGCGATACTGTTCGCCTCCAGAAGGATACGTTCTTCTCCTTCACGACCCTGACACCGTCGGGTCAAGGCGAGGACTTCTGGTTGGTGATCCGGACCAATGAGCAGCACGTGAAGCTGAGGATGAACCTTCTGACCACAGCCTCAACGAGGCATTTCGCCAGCTTCAAGCCGGACAACAGTACTCGAAAGATCACCGCCAGGGTCAAACCGCAGACCGGTAAGTTCTTCTTTGAGGATCTTGGCGAAAAGGAGTACAGTTGGATCGCAGACCTCGATCAGCTCAAGGCGCAACGGGCGGCAAGTGAGATGGCCAGCGCTCTTGGGCGGGTCGGCCTCGACGAGTACGAGTGGCTCAGACGGGGCGGAAATCTCAAGGGCTGAGAGCTAACGGGGTGAGAACTCACTAGTTCAGCTTAATGTACGTTCGGTTGGGAGGCCATCACAAACCGGCTGAACGTCCATTATCGGGTCTTAGACGGAGTAGAACACGCTCAGCAAGGTAAGCAGCAGACCTGCTGCGGCTAGAGCGAGAACCACAAGCCGGCGGGCGCCAAGCTGCTTCTGGCCTGGGAGCGCGACCATTCCTGCCTCGTGCTGCTCGATGGCGCGCAGAGCGGATGCGTAGCTCTCCTCTTGTGCGTGTAGGCGGTGGGCCACGAACCCCGTCCCCAACAGGATCAGCCCCGCTAGCAGACCCGCCGCAGGCAACCAGGGCGGCCGAGCGATGGCGATGGCCACCAATACGCCTGTGACGAGAGCGAGGTTGAGGCCGATCACCTGAAAGTAGAGCCGTCCGAAGTGCAATCGATGATCGGCTAACACCCGGTACTGCATCACTCTCGCGTCGCTGTTCTCCACGGATTCGCCTCTGTCTCTTCACGCTCCCTTGACCGCGCGGTGCGATGACGGCCGGAAGGCAGGAGCGGGGTACTCGATTTGCGTATTCTTCTGGTGAACGTACCACACCCGGCGATCGGCAGCCGGATCCCGAAGGAGCAGCTGCCGCCCTTCGGCCTGCTATGCATAGGCGGGCCGCTGATCGACGACGGCCATGAGGTGACTCTCGTCGATGGCGAGTTCGGGCCCAGGCCGCTCGGGACCTTGGTAGCGGAAGTAGTCCGTCTCGCGCCGGACGCGGTGCTGTTCGGCCATTCGGGATCGTCGTCGGGCCATCCCATCATCGCCGAGGTTTCCGCAGCCGTAGCACAAGCGCTGCCTACGGCTCGCATCGTGTATGGCGGCGTCCACCCAACCTATTTCTGGCGTGAGATCCTGCGGGACGAACCACACGTCCACGCTATCGTGCGCGGCGAGGGCGAGGAGACCGCTCGGCGGCTAATGCGCGCTCTCGAACGGGGTGAATTGTTGGATGACATACCCGGTATCGCATTCCGCCGCGGCGACGAAGTAGTGGGAACCCCATCCGCGTCCGTCATCACCGATCTTGACGCCTACCGGATCGGCTGGGAACTGATCGACCATCGGCGCTACAGCTATTGGGGCGGCAAACGCGCGGTCGTGATCCAGTTCTCGCGCGGCTGTCCGCACCTGTGCAACTATTGCGGACAGCGCGGCTTTTGGACGCGCTGGCGTCATCGCGATCCGGTCAGGCTGGCCAAGGAGGTCGCCCACCTGCACCGCGAGCACGGGGTCGAGGTGTTCAACTTCGCGGACGAGAACCCGAGCGCCGGCCGCAAGCCTTGGCGCGCCTTTCTGGAGGCGCTGATCGCTGAGAACGTCTCGGTCACGTTGGTCGGCTCGACCCGCGCCGACGACATCGTACGCGATGCCGACATCCTGCACTTGTACAAGCGCGCCGGCTTTGAGCGGTTCCTGATGGGGATGGAGAACACGGACGAGGCGACGCTCAAGCTGATCCGAAAAGGTGGCGCGGTCGCTAAAGATCGCGAGGCAATCCGATTGCTTCGCCAGCACGGCATCCTGTCGATGGTGACCTGGGTGGCCGGGTTCGACGATCAGACCGATCGAGACCTGTTCCGCGGCTTGCGACAGCTCATCTCCTACGACGCCGATCAGATCCAGGCGCTCTATGTGACCCCCCATCGATGGACGCCTTACTTTCGCCTGGCGGCCGACCGGCCCGTGGTGCAGGCAGACAAGACGAAGTGGGACTACAAGCACCAGGTGCTCGGACTCAGCCGGATGCCGCCCTGGCGCTTGTTCCTTTGGGTCAAGCTGATCGAAGCGGTCGCGCAGCTCCGGCCGCGCGCGCTTCTGCGTTGGGCGTGGCACCCGGACCCCAAGATCCGGCACGCGATCCGGTGGTATTATCGGATGGGTCGGCGGGTGTGGATTCACGAGATCGCAGGTTTCGTGTTTCGAGATCGACGGAGCGATGATGGCCGGACGGTCGCTGACCATCTCGGCGCGGCTCAGGACCATGAGGAAGAAGCGTCGCGCGTCGCGGCTCGGCGAAAGGTCACGCCTTCCGCCTCTGCCCCAGCGCCAGCCGCATAGGTGGGCATACTACCTCTTACCGGCACAACCATGCGGATGAGAGCGAGCATCCAAGCGTCAGCCCAAGCCCGCCGCGCCCCTGAACAAATGGCAGAAGTTGGGAGCTAAATAATCGGCCTCGAATGGCCGCTTGTGGGTCGATTTACCGGTCGAGCAAGGCTTGGATTAGCGCGGTAAAGCACCTCGTGCCCACTCCACAATGGTGGCTGCTGGCATCGCGCCGGACTGCCGAGCAATTTCGCGACCATGCGAGAACAGGATCATCGTCGGGATCGAGCGGATGCCATAGCGTGCAGCGATGCCCTGCTCGGCTTCGGTGTCGAGCTTGCCAAGGCGGGCGGCGGGCTCGATCGATGCGGCCGCCGACGCGAAGGCTGGCGCCATTTGGCGGCAGGGGCCGCACCACGGTGCCCAGAAGTCCACCAGAAGAGGTAGGTCGCTACGGGACGCATGAGCGTCGAAGTTGGAGCTCGTGAGCGTGACGGGTTCGCCCTGAAACAGTGCCGCTCCGCATCGACCGCACTTGCCGCCGGAACCAAGGCGGTCAGCCGGAACGCGGTTTGCGGTGGCGCATGCCGGACAGCGTACAATCAAGCCGGACATCCTACTTCGCCTCCTAGCCTGGGAAAACCGGAGGCGTGTCGAAGCGTTCCCTGACTGGCCGGCGATGGCGTCCTCTGATGCTGGTTTATCGCCGTAGTCTTGCTCAGTTCGCTGTCCGGAACGTGAGATTGTAGCGCAGCGTGCCCGTCAGTGGGTGCGAGCTCTCCACCAGTGTGTCGACGCCGTGGTAGGTCAGTCGCGCAGGTCCGCCCCAGACGACGACATCGCCATGGTGTAGTGCAACGCGGCGCGGGCGGTCGGTACGACCCTGCCCGCCCCAGAGAAAGCGTGCATCGACGCCGAGCGAAACGGAGACGATCGGCTGGTCGAGATTGCGCTCATCGCGGTCTTGATGAAGTGACAACTTCGCGCCGCTCGCGTAGCGGTTGATGAGGCACGCTTCCGGCGCAAAGTTGGAGAAGCCGGCAGTGGCGGCAGCCTTGGTGGCGAGGGCGGCAAAGTTTGGAGGCATCGCCGGCCATGGCCGTCCAGTGAGCGGGTCGACGGGACTGTAGCGATAGCCATGCCGATCCGAGACCCAGCCCAGCCGCCCGACGTTGGTCATCGCCACTGACATCCGCCGGCCACCTGGGGTCTCGAGATGGCAAAAAGGCGCGGTCTCGGCGACATGCGTGATCACCTCGAGCAGGGTGCGATCGACCGGAAGCGCAAAACCGCCGAGCAGCACGGCACCGGGATCAAGCGACAGGTGCTCACGGTCATCGGGGAACAGGTCGGGCATGCCTGCTCTACGCTGCGTCGTGGAAGACGATCCCGAGCATGTGTCGCTCATTGGCGCGTAAGATCAGGCACCAAAGTTGGCCATGGCGCGACGGTGAACGAGCGGCAGAAGTTGGTGAGTGGGGAAGGGGGCGCGAATGTCTGGTTCTGGGTCGCCGCGTCCTTAGTGCGGGTGACACCGACCTGGTAAGCCTACGTTTCAAGGATTCGGCTTTTTAAAGAAACGTGAGCAAGTAGGACCGGCTTTCGCTGACCCTGATTAGATCAGATGAACGTAATTAGCAGCAAACGATGACGATAACGGGTTGCACCTGCAACCATGCTAAAACCTAGCAACATCATCACCCATGTTGTAGGTTCAGGAATAGCGCCAGCCACTTCAGAAACGACCATCGTACCTGGAAAGCTGGTGGGTTGAACGCTTGTGTAACTACCCACCATCGAGAGCGCACCGTCCTGCAAATGTCGGGTGAGCAATGTGCTGCCGAAACTCGTGTTGACGATTACTTCGACGGCGTCGCAGGCAACGCTGTTGCTGGAGCCGGGCACGGTGGTGAAGCACGCGTCCATAAAGTGAACGCGGGCTACGCCAAGCGTGAAGCTCGATAGTGTACTGGCCTGGATAAACGTTTCCATAGGCAGTAGGGTCGCCGAGATCAGGCTGAAGGCGACCCGCCCGCCGGCAAATGGCTCTTGGGTTGAGAAATCGAACATCAGGGTAGCTGCCATACTCGGCGCAGGCATCAAGCCGGTAGATAGCGCTGCAACGGTGAACGACGGTTTCAAGCGACCCCCATGCCCTGATTGTGGATTGGCATTCATCGTAGAGCTGATTTTCCGAACCTAAAGCCTCGCTTGCATTTAATCATGGCGCCCGTCACCGTCAGGAAGGCTTAAAGGTGGGGTAGGATTATGCTGGGATTGCTGATGGTTACAACGCTGCTTGCCGCTCAAGAACCGGCAGCACCTTCTATCAGCGGATCACCTCGTCTGCGTAACGCTGAGGCAATAATAACACCCGATGACTATCCCGTTAAGGCATTGCAACGGCATGAATATGGCATCTTGAGCATAGTCATGCGGGTTTCTGCCGACGGCAAGGTGACTACCTGCGATGTTACAGAGAGTAGCGGTTCAGCCGCACTCGATCTGGCCACCTGCACCCTGTACAAGAGGCGCGCTAAATTCGATCCGGCTAAAAACGATGTTGGTGTACCGGTTGCTGGAGAATACCGGCTGGCAACGAATTGGGGCTTGGATGATCACCAGCCTCAAACGACAATTGAAAGCTTTCTACAGGTGCCGGTCATCCCGGCTGACTACCAATCTCCGGTAAAGGCGCGACTGCTCTTCGATGAAGCCGGTCGCGTTACAGCATGTGAGGTGATGGAAAGCAGTGGGAGCATAGCAGCGGACCATGCAGCATGCTCTTACACGAAGCAGCAGCTTGTCATTGCCGCCCCCCGAAAGGCGTCAAACACCATCCCGCTGGTGGCGATACGCTACCTGACGGCAACCTTGCTGACCCAAGGTACCCAGCAGTCTGCCAAGAGGTAGTCATGTTGTATGAGGCCCGCTCTCACGAGTCTTAAAATCTGAAAACCCGCTGATCAGCCTCGTCTCGGCACCTCCCTTGGCTGAACGACCGTCTGGTTTGCGAATGGACGAGGAGGGCCGTGAACGTCCACTTATGGGTCAGCATGCAAAAGAGAGCTTGGTGTAGTCGAAAGCACGAACTTGCGATCGGGAATGGCTCAAGTTCGACGCGAACCCATGCCTCGTTCCCGTCCCCATAACACGGCGCCACTGCGACGATTGACGCCGGTTTTGGCGTAGATACGCGCCACATGGTTACGCACCGTGTTGCGGGCCATTCCCAATCGTGCAGCGATCGCGCCATCGTCTAGATCGTCGCAGATCAGCTCCAATACCTCCCGCTCTCGCATGGTCAGCTCGGCCGGCAGCGCTTTTCCCCCTGGCTGCCGTAGCATGGCCAGTTTGTCGAGAATGGATCGACTGAGCCAACTCGCATCTTTCATCACTTCTTCAATGGCGTCGGCCAATTCCATTTCGCTTCGACGCCTGTTCGTGACGTCCTGATACACCCACAACATGCATTCGATGCCGTCGACGTCAATCGCTTCCGCAGAGACGAGACAATTTACGATCGTGCCGTCCCGGCGGTGGATTACCGAGTCGACCTGGCGAAGACGAGCCGGGCTCACGGCCCGGGTATCCGAGCTGTCGCCATCGGCCGTGGGAAGCCACAGGCTAAGGTCCATGCCGGTTCGTCCAATACTGTGGGCGTCCTCATGCCCGGTCAGGGCGCGGAATGCGGCGTTGGTGCGGGATAGCGTGCAATCCGCGCGATGGGTGATCGCCATGGCGACCGGTGCCATTTCAAATATTGAAACCAGATGGCGCTCGCTGGCGCGTAGGGCTTGTTCAGCTTGCCGGCGGGGTTCTAGATCGGCGAAGGTAAGCAACAATGCGTCGACCCCAGTCACATCGATCGGCTGGCAGGCGAAGATCACCAGCCGCCGGTTGCCGTCGGCGACAAGCAACTCAGCCTCGGTCTGGCCGACGGGGTAGGCCTGCATAATGCGTTGGCGGACTTCGGCCGCGTTGGTCATGCCTGTCAATAAGTCCAATTCGAACAGGTAACGTCCAGATAGCTGATCGAGGGGGTAGTCAGTCAACTGCAGGAAACCGGGATTGGCATCAACAATGCGCAAGTCGCTCAACCTGATGACGAGCGCGGGAGCGGGATTCGCATTGAACATCGCCCGAAATCGTACTTCGGCATCAAACTCCGCGGAGACATCGCCGATCACGAGTGCCAGATAGTCAGGCTCACCGCCATCCTCGTCCATTACGACATCGCGGACCCGGTGGACCCAGCGGACTTCGTCCTCACTGGCGCGGCCCACCTGTATGGTTTCATCGGGGAAGCTGTCTCCGGCAAGCAAACGAAAAAGCGGATATTCTCTACGCTTGAGCAAGCGACCGTCTTCGGCGCGCAGTTGGAAACGCGTTGCATAGTCTTCGATCGTCGATCCGAGGTCCGCCAAATGGTTGGTGCCATGCATCTGTAGCGCTGCTTCATTGGCACTGAGGATGGTGCCGGACAGGTCGATGAGGATCACGCCCTCGAGGAGTTGTCCCATCAGCTGTTGAAGGTGGCGGAGGTTTGGAGAGGATGGGTTCATGATCTGCCTTCAAGCGCCCAGTGGGAAGGCCGGTTCCCCCGGACGGCACTATCCTGCATAGTGCAGCGGCATCATTGCTGTGTTTCGGTCACCGCGCCGTTTGTGAACATCCCGGTCGTGCCATCGGTTTTCATTCCGCGTATCGGTTACGGAGGAACAACCATGGGCCTGATCATTCTTCTTATCGTCGGTGGCGCCATCGGCTGGGTTGCCAGCTTGATCATGCGCACTGATGGCCAACAGGGCATCGTCCTCAACATCGTGGTCGGCATCGTCGGAGCGCTTCTGGCGGGTTTCGTAGTGACGCCGCTGATTGGCGGTGCGCCGATCACCAGCGGGGTCATCAGCCTCCAGTCGATCATCGTGTCACTGGTTGGCGCTATCGTGCTGTTGGCGATCATCAACCTGTTTCGTCGCGGCAGCGTTCGCTGAGCCCGAGCGTCGGCACGCTGGCCAAGTTGGTAGTCGCCGGCGGGCGTATCGGCGACATCGACCGCGTTCATCGCGGTTCGCGCGATCGCGCGCGACCGCCAAGGCGCGAAGCGGCAGCCGGCGCCGTCGATCGTGACACCTGGTCCTTGCTCAATTGACATCACCCGTGACCCGAACGGGAGAGCAACAAAGCGTCTATCGTATTCGCACAGCTCAATTTTACAACGAGGAGAGTTTGAATGCTTCGTTATGTCCTTGCCGCTTCGGCGATGCTGTCACTGGCAGGAGGTGCCGTTGCCCAGACCCATTCCGGCTCGCACAATCCGGCTATGAAGGAAGGCTCGCCGAAGATGACGGCCGCTCCTGCCAAGGGAGCTAACTCCTTCACCGAAGCCCAGGCGCGCGGCCGCTTTACCAAAGCGGGCTATAGCGGCATCGGCAAGCTCATGAAGCGCGATGGCGTCTGGCAGGGCACCGCCATGAAGGGCGGCAAGCAAGCGACCGTGATGCTGGATTACAAAGGCAACATTACTGCTCGCTAACCGGAATCGATAGGAGAGAGATGATGTCCAAGACCATCACCCGACTGTTCGACGACTATGCAGACGCGTCGAAGGCCATACGTGAACTCGAACAGCTCGGCATCCCGCATGACGATCTGAGCATCGTCGCGAACAATGCTGACAAGCACCACGGTGAGCACGTCGATCGTCATGACGGTGTCAACGATGAAGGTGACGTCAGCCGCGGTGTATCCACCGGTGCGGTTCTGGGTGGCGCCGGCGGCTTGCTCGCCGGCCTCGGTATGCTGGCGATCCCAGGCCTCGGCCCGATCGTTGCGGCCGGCTGGCTGGCTGCCACTGCGGCAGGAGCGGGCATTGGTGCGGCCGGTGGCGCAGCGACCGGCGGCATTGTCGGCGCTCTCAAGAACGCTGGTCACAACGATGACGAAGCGCATGTCTATGCCGAAGGCGTACGTCGTGGCGGTTCGCTCGTCAGCGCCAAGGTGCCTGACGCGTTGCTAGGCGAGGCAGAAGCTGTTCTTGATCGCAACCGCTCGGTCGATGCGCATACCCGAGGCCAGAGCTACCGGGAGGACGGCTGGAACCAGTTCGACTCCGCGGCTCCCTCCTACACTGTCGATCAGGTGAGCGCCGAACGTGCACGCTATTCCAACCAGACGCGCATCTGATTTGTCGATCAGCCCCTGCCGGGACAAGGTGGGGGCTAATCTGACTGCGATCGATAGACGACCCTATTTCGGCTTAGCCCCTCCGCCACGTGGCCAATGGGACGTACTTCGTGCGGACGGTAGAGGCACGTCGATGTCCGGTCGCTACCGCACAACCGTGATGCCGCGAGCGATACCGTCACGCTGGCCGAACGTGGCTATCTTCGATTAGCCAGTGTGTTCGGTCTCTCGTAGGCGCAACCCTGACCGCCAGGTTGCGTTCGCCGCTTTGCAAGGAGGACGCTGTGCAGAACATCGATCAAATTCTAGCATTGAGCGGCATGGATGTTGGCCAGCTGGGTGCCCGTTTCGGCCTTTCACCGGAGCAGACCCGGTTGGCGTTGGGATCGTTGATCCCAGCCGTACTGGGTGGGTTTCACCGACAGCCCGAGGGGGTTCGTGTTCCCGTTGATGATGCCAGCGTCACTGAACCGACGACGCCTCTGGGCAACGACATCCTTGGGCAGATTTTTGGCTCCAAGGATGTCAGTCGCCAGGTAGCCGACCACGCGGCTGACCAGTCAGGCGTCTCGAACACCGTGCTCAAGGCAATGCTGCCAATCGTTGCAGCTTTGATCGCCCGCTATCTTGCCAACAACGGCACCGGGACAGCAGGCGGTGGGATTGGCGGCGTACTGGCGTCGGTCTTGGGTGGTGCCGGCGGTTCGGCGGGCGGGCTCGGTGATATTTTCAGCGGTGGTGGAAATCCGCTCGACGCGATCCTGAACGGGCTGCGCCGTTAGGCAGGTAGCTGTTTCTCGTCAGTCTGCCATGTGACCGCAACTGCGACACGTGGCAGACTGACGAGATAGGATCAGTTACGCAGGCTATCCGGTACTACGCCGCCATTTTCGGCTAATTTCGCCATCACGGCCTTATGGAGCGCCAAATTCTGTTCGGCGGTACCATCTGCTCCGGTGTGCACGTTCAGCTCATCAGCGAGTTCCTTACGCGCAGTTAGGCTCGAGTCGAGGCCCAGCAGTTTCAGTAGATCGACGATCGACGTCTGGTAATTGCCGCCACCATTCTGCATCGATGCCATTTCTGCGAGGACTGCTCCGACATCAACGGTCTGTGGTGCTGTTTGCGGTGCTGCAGGCTGCACCGGAGTGGCCTGCGGTGTAGCGGCGGGGGCGGCAGGAGCGGCGGGCGTTGGCTGAGTGGCGGGTTTGGACTGCCCGTGATGAAAGATCTTGCTCATGATGTTGCCGAAAATGCTCATCGTGTTCGCTCCTTGATCGGTGACCGGCCGTGCGGTGCGGGCATGAACGAGAGGAAGCGCTCCAGGGTCCGCTGGGAACGTCAGCGTCGCGTACACAGTTGTCACAGCGGCGCGCTGACGCGCTCAGGGAACCAGCCATGACATTACGCAAGACGATCATTACCTCAGCGGCTCTTTTGACCCTTGCGGCCTGTGGGCGGGGCAGTGATGCTGGACAGGCCAATACGATGGCTACGACGGCTGAGGCTGATGGTGCTAACGCTGGTGAAATGGCGCCAACTGCCTCTAGCGGCGCACAGAGTTTCGCGAATGTCGCTGCAGCCAGTGACGCCTTCGAAATTGAAACCTCGAAGCTCGCTTTGTCTAACGGAGCATCGGCAGGGGTGAAGGCCTATGCCAACAAGATGATCGAGGCACACACCGCCTCCACCGCCAAACTAAAGGCCGCAGCCGCTGGCATGACGCCGGCTATCACTCCTAACCCAGCCCTCAGCCCGGAACAGCAGCAGAAGCTCAATGAGCTGAAGGGCCTGAATGGTACTGCGTTCGATAAGGCATACAAGACAGAGCAAGCCGCGGGACACCAGCAGACGCTCGACGCTCTCAAGGCTTATGTAGCGACAGGTGATGCACCGCAGCTGAAGTCATTCGCAGGAGAGATGATTCCAATTGTGACCGCTCATCTCAACATGGTGAAATCGCTAAAAGCCTGAGCGCTTTCTCTAAACCTATAAAAGTATGGAAGACCCCGGGGGCATCAGGTCGTCCGGGGTCGTTGTTAGAGCGTTTTCCGATCAGTCTGCATCGTATCCGGCGTTGGCGAAGTAGTTGGCACACTCCTGTGGCGAGTACAGGTCGAGGATGTGGCCGATGGCGTCCCACAGGGCGTGGATGGTGCGCTCGGCGGCCTTACGCAGGTGCGCCTTGAGCTTGGAGAACGCCTGCTCGATCGGGTTGAAGTCGGGGCTGTAGGGTGGAAGGAAGAGTAACTTGGCGCCAGCCGCTTCGATAGCGTCGCGCGCGGCGGGTGCCTTATGGCTCGACAAGTTGTCCATGATGACGATGTCGCCGGGTGAGAGGCCGGGCACCAGCACCTGGCGAACATAGGCAACGAATGCATCGCGGTTCCGAGCGGCGCGTGTGTCGCGTGCTCGGGCAGCACCGGTCGACGCAGCGCAAGGCGCCGTGCGGGGCAGACGATGAAGAGGCGCTCACCGAGGAGGTCATTGCCTTGGCCAAGCAGTACGGGCGCTATGGCTATCGCCGGGTGACCGCGCTGCTGCACGCGGCCGGCTGGTCGGTGAACCACAAACGCGTGGAGCGGATTTGGCGGCGCGAGGGCCTGAAGGTACCGCAGAAGCAACCCAAGCGAGGACGGCTATGGCTGAACGACGGCTCGTGCATCCGGCTCCGGCCGGAATATCCAGGGCATGTCTGGGCCTACGACTTCGTCGAGGGCCGAACCCATGACGGGCGCAAGTTCCGGATCCTGACGATCATCGACGAGGCGAGCCGGGAATGCCTGGCGCTGATCGTCGCGCGTCGGCTCAACCACGAAGACGTGCTGGCGTCGCTTGCCGACCTGTTCGTCGAACGGGGTCCACCGGCGCATATCAGGTCCGATAACGTCCTATGTCGGGAAGCAGCGGCGGGTTTTTGCCAGCAGATATCTATGCGCCGACAACCATCGGCACGGCATGCATTCTGAGCCAGATGGCTCCCACCGTCAACGGGATCGCTCCCTGCCATAGCAAACACAGGATCCAGCGGCGCCGGGGCGGCCGTGGTCCTCACCATCCTTAAAACGAGGAAGGCCCGAACATTATCTACAGGGTCGCTCGACGAGCGCCCTCACGGCACTTGCAGAGAGGGGTCCTTCCACCTGGCATCCGACCGTTCGAGAAACGGCCGGTACTCTGTCCCCGTCTTGACGACGGCGTGAGCCACGCGCGCCATCTTGGCGGTGAGCGCCGTCATCGCCTTGCGGCGACGGTCGGCATCGTCCGCGTGCCCGGCGACATATCGTCCGAGCTTGTCGCGGAAGCTGTTGTCGCGCTGACGCGCGGCGACCTGGGCAGCCATCCAGAAGGTCCGGCGTAGGCGCGCGTTACCGTACTTGGACAGCTTGGTGCGGCCACGGAACGTGCCTGACTGACACGTTGCGAGATCGAGACCGCAGAACTTCAGGAACTGACGATGATGATTGAAGCGCCGCAGATCACCGGCCTCGGCTAGGATGGTCAGCGCGTTGATCGGACCAATGCCCGGAATGTTGCGCAGCAGCTGGTAATCAACGTCATCGGCGAGCCGCGCATGGGCCAGCCGCTCGATCTCGTCACGCTGGTGGATGAGGCTGCGGCCCTGCGCGATGACCATACGGAACATGGTGATGGCGGCCGAGTCCTCCGGGACCGGCAGCGCCGTCGAGGCGGACGCCGTCTCGTAGATGTCGTTGATGAGGCGTGCCTTGAAAACCTTGCGGCCGATGAGCGGCCATGCCGCAGCTGAGAATGCCTCGCGGTCCAGCGCCGTGATGGTGGCCGGTGTCGGAAACCGCTCGATGAGTGCGAGGAACCAATCGGACCGGCTATTGCCTGCGAAGCGGGCGATCTCGGGGAAGTACAGCGGCAGGTAGTGGGTCAAGACCCGGTGCCAGGTCTGCGTCTTCATCCTGGAGATCGTCTCGTGGGTTTTCGACAGCTCCTGCAGGTCGTTGATCCCGGCCACCAGCGGGTCAACGTAGCGCTGCGTCGCGCCGATCCGCAGCATATGCAGGATGACCTGCGCGTCCTTGGGGTCGTTCTTGTCCCAGCCGTTGTGCAGCGCCTCACGCGTTCGGGCGAGCGCAACCGACGAGATGAGGCGCAGCTCGAACCCCGCCGTCAGCAGCCGGTGTGCCAGCGTGCGATGGTAATTACCCGTCGCCTCGAACCCGACGATGATGGGGCGCCCGATGGCAGCGAGTTGCTCGGCAAAGCCGTCATAGTCCTGCCTGGTCGCCATGACGGTCATCCGCCGGCGCCGGCCGCCTTCCGGTCGCTCGATGAGGATCTCCTGCCGGTTCTTGGACATGTCGATGGCTACCAGCACGGCGCCGGCAGCCGTAGGGATGAGCTTGGTCATGGTCGGTCGGCCTCCAGAGTGTTGTCTCGACAACCTCACTTTAGATACCTGCTGGCCGGCCATGGCTTGTCGTGTTGAAGCCTGCGGCCGCTTCGCGGCCTTGTCTTCATCAGGGCCACAGTGGCTCCCGTTCCAGCGCTTCCCGATGTGCTATGGCAGCGAGTTCATCGCGACCGCCGTCCAGGAATGGCTGGGCAAGGTCGGTGTGAGGACGCTCTACATCGCGCCGGGCTCACCATGGGAAAACGGCTACAACGAGAGCTTCAACGGCTCGCTGCGCGACGAACTGCTCAATGGCGAAATCTTCTACAGCCTCGCAGAGGCCAAGGTGCTGATCGAGGCGTGGCGGCGTCACTACAACACCGTCCGCCCGCACAGCAGCCTGGGCTACCGCCCGCCGGCTCCGGAGGCGGCGAGACCGCCATTGCCGGCCTCCGGTGCCGCTTCGCTCCACCTACGCCCGGCAATGGCGGCGGAGGTGACGATGCACTAACAATCAACCCGGACCACCCGGTGGGGGCTGCTCACGCAAAACCAATAGCGGCGACGCCAGCTGCTAACAGCACATTCTTCATTCGCTCTTTCCTCTTCATAGGACGGCCGCGATGAGGGTAACCGATTAGCAGCAATAGCACGGGCAGGTTTCCTAATTAACAATGTGTTATCCAATAAACCTCCTGCATTTGTCTCAGTTTGGGATTTTTTAAATCGCGAGTTATGTTTGCGAACATTTCTACGCAGACCACAATCGCTACTGCGTAGCTTTGAAAGTATTATTTATAACATTTTATGGATAATGGCCGAATCTAAAAGCAAATTTCCAAAACCGTCGTTAAGTGCAGGCTAGAGAAACAGGCGGTCGTATCGCACTGATCTCATTTTACTTTTTGATACATTGAGCGTGTGCTATGGCGCGCACTCAGATTGGAAAAAACAGCAAGGAATAGATGATGAAGCGTGTGATTTTCTCGGCTGTGACAGGCATTGCAGCGATCGCCATGGCGCCGGGCGCTCAGGCAGCGACGTTCCCGGTTGGTAGCGCCAATTTCACCGCCACGCCGGGCCCTAATGGCAGCGTTGCTGGCGCCTTCTTCAACACCGGCATCGCGGCCGGCGCGTTCTCGGACACGTTCACCTTCACGCTTCCCGTCAACGGCTTCGGAAGCGGCACTGTCACCACGAGCACCAATTTCGTCGGCTCGCCGAACGACCTGGATTTCACCTCGGTCCTCATCAACAATACCGCAGCCTCCATCACGCGCCTAAGCAGTGGCGCTTATGAGTTTGCCTTCGCCAACCTGGTTCCAATCACCGCTGGCCAGCTCAACACCATCACGGTCACGGGTCTGTCGCGCGGCAACGGTGCGTATGGCGGGCAGGCCTCGTTCATCCCGTCGGTTGTGCCTGAGCCGTCGACCTGGGCTCTGATGTTCGTTGGTTTCGCCTTGGTCGGTGGTGCTGCGCGCTTCCGTCGTCGCTCGACCAACGTCGTCTACGCTTAAGGCAGGCGGCGTCAGGCTTCAGCTTGGAACAAGCCCATTGTCCGAGCGTAAAAAGCCTGCATAGCATGTACCTCTTGGCCGCTGGTTTTGAACCGGCGGCCTTTTTTATGTCTGGAACGATGCAGCATTTGTAGGTTCGACGCCCACCGATTTGAGGGCAGGCTTGATTTAGGCTCCGAAAGCAGAGCGGGGCAGGCGGCCTGTTCTAGCTGGCAAACGATCCAGTGAACCGGCTGCCGAAACTCTCTCTATTGAGCCCCGGCCTGCCGCACGTGGACACCTAGCGTCACTATCTGCCGCCCTGTCCGACAGGCCCAAAGCTTGACGTTGATCAAGCCATGATCAACGTCACACGAATGCCACCTTGGTGAACCGGCGACGATAGCGGAGAGAGGCTCCCAACAGCCCGAAGCCAACGCACAACATCGCCCAGCTGCTTGGCTCCGGCACCGCCTGTACGGATGTCAGCCCGAACTTGCGGTTCATGTCACGATAGCCTGCGGCCTGCGCTGCAGCGGTGGGGTGGACACCATCAAAGAAAAAGATACCGGCGCAACCAGTCGCCTGAGCACCTGCTTCGATACAGGTGATATCCGCCCTTTGTGGTGGCAGACCCAACGAGGCAGGATCCGTCAGCGCGCGTCGATTGAAATCGCTCAGGCTATAGAACAGCAGATCAGTGTCAGCGTCGAGCGACAAGCCGCCGAGTGCCGTGTTGAGGTAGGTGTTGGCGGCGATGGTGTAGGGATCGCCGGCAAGCGGGAAGTTCGTCATCAGGATGTTACGTACGCCCAAATCATTGAGCGTCTGAACGCCGGCAGCATATTGGTTGGCCGCAGCCTGTAGGTAGGCGTCGACGGTTGGGTATGAACCAATTGCGCCCTCAAGGCCAAATACACCCTTGGCGCCGAAAACGTCATTGCCACCAAAATTGAGGATGTAGAGGCCATTGGTATCGACAGACCGACCCGAGGCGGTGAATACTCCAATTTGTGCTTTAAGATCGGGGATGTTGTCGCCGGTATCAACTACTCGCGCGCCACCGAAGGCAAAATTGTTGCCCCCTGCCAGCGAAGGTGTTGTCGGTACGCCGAAAAGATCGATGGATAGAAGATCTGGATAATCATAACCGTTGGTGAAGCGGTTCTGAAAATAGCCAAGTGCCGGGTTAGGCCGTGTTCCACCATTGGCGATGTACAGATTGCCAGCGTCTACGAGACTGTCGCCAAAAACCGTGATCGAGGTATATTGAGGCGTATCTCGGTCAGCCCAAGCAGGGGCGGCTGAAAAAGCGCTGATCGCGCAGATAACCGATGCCAGACGCTTGTTCATCGCAAAACCTAACCCGCAAAGATCGTAGGCCATCGCCCTACACCAGGCGAAGCTGGTCTACCATATGCTGAATGAGTCGTTAACGACTATCCAAACTGGTCGGCTATAGCAAATAAACTGCAGGATCAAGGTCTGCTATCCAAGGTTTCGCCCACCACATTCGGGCAGGTACCTGCGTAAACGTAGATTACCCAGGATTCCTATCAACATGGCGGGTTAGCGTTGCATTGTGCATCACATATGTAATTCGACGCTTATTGTGTTTTTTGAGCGGCGCGACCGGATCGAGCTTGTCTTATCCCCCGCACGGTTCATCGAATAACGGGCTGAGAGCCCTACCAGTCTGGGCATGTAGCTGCTTATTGCCTTCTGTGCCGGGAGGCGCTCCATGGGCAGTTTGGCGTGACGGTTAATCCTTGGAAATCAATATTCTTGTAGCGGCGTTAACATCATGAGCATTATCTATGCAGAATATAGAGTGGCTCGTCTAAAATAGTGCCATACGCCGCACCAGAGTGTAATTTGTGTATCGCGCTAGTGGCATAAGAAAACGTGTTTTCAGATCTACTGAATGTTAATCAAAAAAATAAAACTTTCAGGGTGACTAAGCATGCACGCATCATTCGAAGCGCAAAATGCGCTGCATCATCGTCAATCGGGGTTGGCTGCTGGCAGCCATATTCGCTCTGCCGAAAGCGGTGGCGAGGTCATACTTCCTCTGGCGGGTGTTTGCGGGGAGCAAAAGCTCGTGAGCGTTCGCTTGGCTAATAGTGATCATCAGCGTAGCTCGGCATGTTCGCTAATCAACAAGATGTATTCCTGGCGTGGGTATGGGAGCAGCCACAAGCTACCGGTGCGCTCGACCCATTCCACGTTCACGGCATCGGTAGATGGCGACACAATAGGCACATTGACGCTTGCCGTCGACTCTGCCGCAGGGCTCGCTGCGGATGGAATTTTTCAGGATGAGATCGACCAGTTTCGTAGCCGGCCCGGTGCCAAGGTATGCGAACTGACGAAGCTGGCATTCAGCTCGACCATGCCCTCGAAGCCCATGCTGGCTGCGCTCTTCCACATCGTATTCATCTATGGGCAGCGCCGTCACGAGTGCACGGATTTGTTCATCGAAGTTCACCCGCGGCATCGTCGCTTTTACGAGATGATGCTTGGCTTCAAGCGTATCGGCACCGTCAAAACCAACGTCAGCGTCGATGCGCCAGCGCAACTCATGTGGTTGAAAGTGTCTGATATCCGCAATCAGATTGATGAACACGCAGGCCAAGGCGATGCTGCAAGCGTACGCTCACTCTACCCATTTTTCTTCTTGGCACAGGAAGAGGATGGATTATTTGCCCAAATAAAGGATGTCGATTTTGATATCGAGCGTGCATCTGCCCAGATGCCGAGCGGCGCTTCTACCTACGATGACACTGCTGATATGGCCTATGAGGTAATCACAGTTCAATAGGAACAATTAGAGATTGAGGCCATCGCTACGCGACGCTGTTTACAGGATCGTCAATGCAAAAGATGATTAATCTCCGATGCCGAAGCGCCGTCTGCAATGCCAGCGGCGTAGCCTTCACACCAGAACTCACGCATTGATGGATTGAGATCGCTAGGGGGGGTCGCTTTCTTTTGCGTGAAGCCCACAGCCCATCCAGCCTCAAAAAGAGAGATTACCGCTTCCATCCCTGCATCTATCTGGATGATCATCGTGCACCCTGAAGTCTAACGAGTTTCGAACGCCGAACGCTCCATCTAGACATCAAACGCAGATTGGCATAGCCTGGTTTCAATCGTTACGGGATCGAGTTGCGTTCCGCCCGGTCCTCTTTTGGGACGAGATGTAGCGCACATGCCATCTCTGGGGGTGAATTAGCGGCAGCTATCGCCGTCACGTTCAATGGCTTTGTTGGCGAGTGCCAGGCGTTGCGCGCCGAGGATGAAGCCCGTTACATTCGGTTGATTGTCGCGGCGGACCTGACGGCTTTCGCGGTCGAGCAGCCGGCCTGCGATCGCGCCAACGATCGTTTCCGAGACAACTTACGGCGTATCGGGCGGCAGCTATCCGATGCGGAGCTGCTGATAGCCGCGTGGCGGCTAAAATGCCAAACCGCAGCCGGTCCGTGCGCCTATCCAAGCTGGTCGCGAGGGTGAGCATGTTTGCCTGAATGAATGGCAGGTCTCGGCAAGCGGCCCAATGGCGCTAGATGGCTGAAAGTGCGTCAGAGCTGTAGGTCGAAGCGGACAGCCAATTTAGCCATACAGCCGTTCATCCCACCACACGGGCTCGGGCAGCTCATAGGTGATCTGCGCAGCGTCGGGGTGACGAGGGTTGATCAGGACGTTTCGCTCAACTCTGGCCGGGATGGACGGCACGAGGAGGACGGCGCTCCGCTGCTCCTCGTACCAATCCATCCCGAAAGCCTTGCAGAGGCTTTCGTCCTTTCCGTCCCATCCAGGATGCGCTGCGGGCTGGAAAACCTCGTAGCTGATTCCGTTCGGGATCGTGATGCGGATGTAATGCTGATTGGGCGGTAGCACGCTGTTCGCGTGTACCAGCTTCTCCAGCATGGCCGTCGAGTAATGCTCGGACGCATAGATGATGGGGCTGGCCGACGTGTTCCAGCGGCCAGGGTAAAGCCTTGCACCCTCACTATCATATATCGGGTGAGCGCCGTCCGGGTCTCCGATGCGGAACGCAGTAAGGACACGATCCGTCCGGTTCCCTCTCACGCGCCCCCACCATAGGCCGCCCGCCCAAGGAGATTGATAACTACGTCGGCACCTGGACCCGTGGCGAGCGCTACGTCCAGCGGCGGCTTACCGTCGAGCATGGCATGCGGACGGCTAAGAAACTCGCGCGCTTTCTCAGGTGTCTGATAAATCTCGAGGGCTAAGCTGAACACTTTCGCGAGCCGCGCCAACCGATCCCCTTCCTCGCTTGTCAACCGTTGTGCAGGCGCCTTCCGGCGCCGTTCCAACGTTGCCTTTGGGATCAAACGAAACTTGAACCGGGCATCGTCGGGCGCAACAGTATCGGCTAGGCGGTCTAACGCTGCTACCGGCAAGCCACTTTCGATTGAGTTAGATAAGGCAAGGCGCGATAATTGCCGCCCAGCGTTCACGCCGAGGAGCGCCTCAATCGATGCGGGCTGCGATGCCATGATAACTCCACTTCATTTGGTTCTCATATAAGCCTCATGTGAGGCTATGACAAGGCCGTAGCGGCTATGCCGCTGAAGCGCTCACCCGAAGGATAGAATTCTGCTTGCCCTCCCAAGCAGGAGCGGGATTGCCGCATGTGTGCAGTTGAAGACGCCGTACAGGTTAGCGTGGACCTGCGTCTTCCAGTCTTCCGGTTTCGTGTCGGCGAACGGGCCATTGATCCCAATGCCAGCGTTGTTGAACAGCAAATCCAGCCCGCCGAAGCGCTCGCGCACTTGGTCGAACAATGCCGTGACCTGTTGTTGGTCGCCAACATCGGCGGCAACCGCCATTGCACGGTCGCCAAGTTCTTCGGCAAGCGCGTCCATCCGCTCCTTGCGGCGAGCGGCAAGTACGACGTTGACGCCTTCCTCCACCAGCAGCCGTGCGGTCGCAGCGCCGATCCCGCTTGAGGCCCCGGTGATGACCGCAACCTTGCCGCTCAGGTCCTGCATTTTTATCTATCTCAACTCCGAATTGGTCTCAGCGATCGAGCATCGCCATTCCGTGCTCATTGTATCGCGGCCCGGAAACCGCCTCCGGACGAAGCGCCGCGTCCAGGCGCTTCATGTCTTCGTCACCGAGCCGGATGTCGGCTGCGGCGATATTCTCTTCCAGATAGGTGCGGCGCTTGGTCCCGGGGATCGGCACGATGTCCTCACCCTTGTGGAGCAGCCAGGCGAGCGCGACCTGGCCTGGCTTTGCGCCCTTCGCCGTGGCGATCTCGCGAACCGCATCGGCGGCACGCATGTTCGCCTCGAAGTTCTCGCCCTGGAAGCGAGGATCGCCGCGACGGAAGTCACCTTCGGGATAGTCCTCGGCACGCTGCGCGGTGCCAGTCAGGAAGCCCCGACCGAGTGGGCTGAACGGCACCAGCCCGATGCCAAGCTCACGCAGCAGCGGGATGATCTCCAGCTTCAGGTTTCGCTCCCAAAGCGAATATTCGCTTTGCAGCGCCGTCACGGGCTGCACCGCATGGGCGCGGCGGATCGTATCAGCGCCGGCCTCCGAGAGCCCGAGAAGCGCACCTTACCTTCGGCGATAAGCTCGCCAATGGCCCCTGCAACATCCTCGATTGGTACTGCGGGATCGACCCGGTGTTGATAGAACAGGTCGATGTGATCGGTGCCCAGCCGTCGCAGGCACGCCTCCGCGACAGCCCGGATATGCTCCGGCCGGCTATTGGTCCCCGACATCTTCCCTTCCCGGATATCCATGCCGAACTTTGTCGCGATCACGACCTCATGCCAGCGGTTCTTTAGCGCACGACCGAGCAGTTCCTCATTTGTGAACGGACCATAGACTTCCGCGGTGTCGAGGAAGGTGACGCCAAGCTCAATGGCGCGGTGCAGGGTCGCAATCGATTCGGCATCGTCGAAGCTGCCCTACGATTGGCTCATTTGTTGATTTCCACTGAGAGCTGACCCGGCGAAGGCATAAATTTCCACCGAGAAGTGACCCGTGTCTCAACCTCACCCCGGCGTGCTGTCGGGGGG
>NZ_JACHNY010000019.1 GCF_014199625.1 Sphingomonas abaci | reverse complement strand
GCCATGGCTTGCCCTGATGAAGCCTGCGGCCGCTTCGCGGCCTTGTCTTCATCAGGGCCATAGCGGCTCCCGTTCCAGCGCTTCCCAATGTGCTATGGCACCGAGCTCACCTCGGTCGCCATCCTGCGTTGGTCGCAGGAACGGCAGGTCGAGTGGCATTACATCGCGCCCGGCAAGCCGACCCAGAACGCCTTCGTGGAAAGCTTCAACGGCCGCCTGCGCGACGTGTAACCGCATGCGATTACACTCAACGAGACGCTGTTCACCTCGCTGGCCCACGCCAGAGCGGTGCTGGCTGCCTGGCGGCACGACTACGACACCGTCAGGCCGCACTCCCAGCTTGGCGGACGTACCCCCGCCCAGATCGCCGGCCAACGTGGTCCGGGGCATGCCCCGGACCACGTTGCCATCCCCTCAACCATCAAGCATGAACCCCGGGGACTTTACGTCTGAGCGGTAACAAGACGGGGAGCACGTCACGTCGATTCAACGGTCCGGAGGGAAAAGCAGTCGTTCGAGAGAAAGTGGACTGCACCGCCAGATGAAAAGGCGTGACCATCATGGCCGCATTTGGGCGTTAGGGGAATCGCCGCTTGTGGTGGGAAGTGGACGTCCGTTATCGCACGGGCGTCAAGGCCGAGCACGCGATTGCTCCCCCGACGTAGCCACCTTCCCCGTCTATATCGCTCTGTGGCTCATCGAAGATGACCCAGGCCTCTTCGTACGTCTCGCCATTCCGAGAAATTAGCATTGTGGTCTCGTCCGCACGTTGCTGGTTTGGCGCCGGTGGGCCAAAATTTGGGTAGTTGGACACCGTCCCGATTGCGCCTGGTGCCCAATTATAATCGGGAGAAACTTGGACTCGTTCGCCAACTCGGAATGCCATTTGCCGAACTTGCACCGTAACGTCGATGTCTGCAAATGGGCGGAAGCGGAATGGCCGCTTATGGGAGGAAAGCGGACGTTCCGCCACGGACGCAGGGCACTAGGAAGTGGACTTGCGGCATGGCATGTTGGAGGCATGGATACCGAGCCTGACCTGACTTTCTGCGGCCTTTCGCTTTGGGTGCAAGGCCGGGAGTTTCCCGCCGCGTCGGATTACTGGGACGGCAATTGGCTGGTAATCCGAGCTGAAATGAAAGCATCTGGCGCACTCGTGGAATGCGGCGGCCCCATCCTCATGACGGGAGATGTTGAGCGGTTTCGCAACGGCGTTGTGGGAATGGTAACAACACTCTCCGGGGAGGCAGCCTTGGAAGGATTTGAACCTGGTATCAGGCTCGCCTTGCGGATGCGTGGCAGAGGCCATGTTGAGGGAGTGGTTGATATAACCCCGGATCACCTAAACCAGCAGCACCGCTTCAACGTGGAGGCCGATCAGTCCTTCCTTCCAGCGCTCGTCTCTTCGTGTGACGCGATCTTGGATAGGTTTCCTGTGACCAACGCACTAGCGCAATAGGAGGCTTATGCCCGCAACTGGGTGTTAGGTGCCATTCTTTTCGGTGCTATAAAGCGGACCGATGAGGCGACAGGCTTTGACATTCTCTAAGATGCTCAGAAAGCAGACTGCTCCCGGGCGTCGCTACATATATGGCGAGGCATCGCTCGGCGAGTTAAACGAGGCATTCTGGTCAAGCACAATCGTTTGGACAGCGGGGGAGTATAAGCGTCAGTGGGTGGCTGCGGCGAGACTTTGCCTGGATTCATATCGGCCTGTGCTACTTTACACCGATGTTGGGCTAAAGGCGTCGATGGCATATCACGTTGTACCAGCGGCAAATGGCTTGCTTATCTTCGAGCAGGGATTCCGCACCGTGCTCCGACCTCTTACCCGCGAAAGCGTGGCCCGAGAGCTTCTGAGTTCACGAGCCCGCGTATCCCACTGGAATGCCCCGCTTGCGTCTCTGCACTCACTTGCCACCAGCAGATGAATGCCTGAGATCTGGGCAGTAGCGGCACCGTCTACCGTGCCGCCGCTGATGTCCGCTGATAGGGCAAAAGCGGAATGGCTGCCTCTGGGAGGAAAGCGGACGTAGTGGTCAGTTGGCAGACCATATGCCAAACTTGCCCGGTTCGGGCGTCGCAACCGTTGTGAGATGCGTCACCGATCGGACGTTAAGACCTAACATTTTGATCAAAAATAGATGAAGGTTCGATGAGTCGATTTCTGCGTTTAAGTCGGCCTCGAAGCTCTGTTCGGAACAAGCGGCAAAATTCCCCCATCGGTGTTTACCAACAGCACTATCTTTCGGATTTTACGTTCGTCCAAAAACATCTTAGAGAAGATGTCGAACGTGCTGGCGGGTAGTGGGTCAGTTCGATCAAGCTCGTTCGCGATATCTCGCTTCATAGGAGAACCGTCGTCCATTAATCTATTGACGAAGATTGCACGAAATTGAACCTCGTCACGCTGCCACCACGCTTCGAACAGCCGCTGCACTTGCTGATTTTCCAAACCCGAAGAGCGGGGCGACTTGAGAGCAAAACTCCTAGCCGCCGCTGGCGTTGTGGCAAAAGCTGCTACTAACCCTAAAAGGCTTCTACGATCCATTAAAGCAGGATGATCGCATGTTTGAATGTCCGCAAGTGGGCGTTAGCGGCATGACCGCTTTTGGGAGGGAAGCGGAACGGCGGCTTTCGGGCGCGACGGTCCCAAAGCTGCCGTTTGCTTGCACTCGGTTCGACCGCCGCTAGGCTGCCATCATGCAAATTGACTATCTGCATCTACGTCCGGACGATGCGCCGCCAGCGATGGTGGCTCGTCCTTACCGAGCAGTGATGATCGCAGAGTTGGCCACAAGCCAGAGCTGGCGAAACGAGATTGCCTCGTGGCTTGTGCGGAGCGGATGCCTCTACTTCATCGCATGGGGCGTAGAATGTGAGGCGTGGCACGACACCGTGGACTGGACCGTGTTGGAGGAGTTCAATTTCGGTAACATACCTGACGACAAGTTCGTGATGACCACGTGGCATGAAAACGAACCGCTCGCGGAGGCTCTTTGGTTCGCGGGCCACAGCGCATCGCACCCGGACATCGAGCTTCACGAAACCGTGATCGTGCATATCGCGCTAGAAGAGCAGCGCGCCACCACGTTGCAACGCTATGGCGAAAGCCATGCGATGACAGACGGAAGCTAGCCCGCCGGTCGCGTCCTGAACGGCCTTCCGCTTCCGGGCAGCGCCAGCGTCGCGGCGAACAGCCGAGATTGGGCGGAAGCGGAATTTCCGCTTATGGGAGGTTAGCTGCCGTTCGCGAGCGGGTCTTTGTCAGGCGCACTACCGTTCCGAAGAACGACGTCTACGGCATCGCGCCAGTCTTCCCACATCGTACGATCTATCGGCGCGCCTTGCGGAGAGCTTACGTCCAAGCCCATCGTGCGATTGGTGGCGGACAGGATGGTCGCGATGTTATCCTCGACTCGGCCTCCCACCTCCCACCATCTTTCCAGGAAGCGTCGCATCGCGTCAAAGGCGGCGAGTTCATCCAAGGTGCGCAGTGGGGGTGAGCCTGTCCATTCGTCCATGCTTGGCATCGTAGCGAGGCGGAGAGTGTCCGCTAGTGGGCGATCGCGGACGTCCCATGCCGTGCCGCCGCCGATTTCAGCTTCTGGGAAGAAAGCCGACCTTAGCGTTCGTCTCGCCCGTTTATTGCGCGAACAGCCATAAAGGTGGCGAAAACGACGACAATCGTCGGCAGCAGGAACGGAATTTGTCGCCACCACAAACTTTCGGTGCCGGGTGCTGGGTCACCGAAAAGCCGGGCGCAATCGATAATTAGCGCCACGACACCGGCAAGTGCGGCGAAAAGGCAACCATTGCGATCGCCACTGCCCAGACCGTTGTAGCCCTTATTCATTTGGCCGTTATAACCTAGACGTGAATGGCAGCAATTGGGCGATCACCGCCGGTCGAACGCAATCGTCTCGGCTGCAGCGAACGGCGGGCTGACCACGGCTTCATACCAATCGGCACGGAAGCCCGGCAGTGCGGATAGATATGCGATCAGGTCTGGCCAGCCAGCCGCTTCCTCGTGGAACGACCATACATGCCCAGCGACCTCGACATCGCAGCAGATTAAATCCGTCGTAATTTCATCCCGTTTGTAAAAGATCACCGCACGGACGTCGGGCAGCGGTAACTGAACAAGGACGGCTGGCGTGATCGTCATTACGATATGATGCCTTGCTGAACGGAAGGCGGCAATCGGGAAGCACCAAGCCTGCCTCGAACGATCGGGTTTGGGCGGTAGCAGACATCTCCTGCCGCGCCGCCGCCGATGTTCGCTGCTGGGAGGAAAGCGGACCGGCCGCTTTCAGCACCACTGGTTGGATAACTACGCCTAGATCAAGCGCTTAGCTGAAAGCCATCCAAATTATACCGACAATAGAAACGCCAAGGGTGACGCACGAAGCCGGGATGGCAAAGAACACATATAGCGCATTGGACGACTTTTGGTCCGGTTCTGTTACAAGCCCAACCTTAGCTTGTTTGAGGATTGTCAGAATATCAGCAGGATCATGAGCATAGTCCTCGGCCGCTATGATTAGCTTGCCGCCACTGCGTTGGGGCAAGACTATTGAACGCGCTGCACCTTTACCATTTATACGCCGCAATACGGGTTCTTCCAACGCTAACCAAGGATGGTAGCGCCTCGTGCGCCCAAGGGTTAGTTCTACGCCACCTACAGTCACGCTTAGCAAATCAGGATGAACTAAACGACGAACCGTGCGCACTTGAAGCCACACGAAGAGGAGCGATATAGCTGTTAAAATGGCAAACATCGCGAGGCCGGCCATCCCTACATGATCTTCGCCCATTAGCGCATAGCCAAACATTGTAGCTAGAAACGCAACGGGAAGAAGAAAAGCCAATAGCACAATGACTTGCGGCAGAAGCCTCAGCCTGCTTACCTTCAGCGTTACGGCTCTGATTTCGGCGCTCATGAACGCGCCCTACCTCATAGTGGTTGCTGAAACCTTCTCTTTAGGATCGTACCGACGGGTCGGGGTTGACCCCATTCATCGATTTAAATGAACGAGTGACTGGTATCGGGAGCCCGGATCGTCGGCATGAACGTCGAGGTTTGGGCGTGAGCAGAAATGGGGTATGCTCGCCGCCATTCAGGGTACATCGAGCCAGAAACGGCGTGGAAATACGTCGCTGCGGCGGAGGGTGTCTCCGCCGCGAATGTCCGCTTTTGCGGAAAGTAGCCGCCGGCTAATCAACGGCTTGGCGGCTGCATGAACTCTATCGTGACATGATCGGGGCCTGACACGTACACCACCAAGGTTCCCTTGCGTGGACCACCTGGGATCGGCAGCGGACTACCCTTCGGCTTCCATCCTGCTGCCTCGACGCGGGCGATGGCGGCATGAATATCCCTTACAGTCAGAGCTATGTGGGCCGCCCCGATAGATCCTGCGCTGTCGGGCACCGTCCCATTCTGCAACCCGGTCGAATATTCCAACAGCTCAACCATATAGCCATCGGGCGCCTTGACGATCGCCGTACGCACTTTCGGATCAACGACACCTGTCACCTGATGCAAGAAGTCGCCGCCCATTTCAGATTGTCGCTCAAGTTTGAAAGCCAGCCCTTCGGTCCAAAACTGGATGGCTGCGTCCAAAGACGAAACAGTGAAGCCGGTGTGGTCTACGGCGAAAACATCTGTGGCATCAATCATGATCGGACATGTGCGATTGCCGCGGAATGGCCGCAAGAGGCGAGAGCGGACATGATCGCGGTGGAGAAGCCCTCCGCCGCGCCAGCGCGTCCTCCTCGTAAATCGTCTTTTCGCAGGTGAGGCATACCCCGCTCATACCCCATCGTAGACGACCAGGGGTTAGCGTCCGATTTTGGGAGGGAAGCGGACCTTCCGCGTTAGGGTCGGACATACGGAACAGCGGCCTAATCGACAGCGAAAAGATCAAGCCCCCAACTGACGCCGCAGGCGGCAAGTAGCATCATCTGGTTCGGCTCAAGCCAAACGCCGCATTGCGCGTCAGAGGGCACATACAGGCCGCCATAAATCGCTATTTGCTTGGGTCGGATCGTTTCCCGAAGTTCGGCGAAACGATCCTCTCGCCCTTTTAGATTGCCCAAGATGCGGACCAGCGCGTCGTCGTGCTGCTCACCGCCTGCGAGGCGCTGGCTTTCTGCTTCGTGCCACCAACCGTTGAACCTTCGCGGTCTGCCGCTTGGCGACGGCTCACCTATCCGACCGACAGACGTTGGCTCAAAGCCGATCGTTCTCGTGACTATGGTCGGATCTACATCGAAGCCAGTGATACAGAGTGCGAGCATCGCCGCAGTATGTCTGCTTTCAGGCGTTCCGCAAACCTCGCTGAATGTCCTCGTGTGGGCGTAAACAGACAGCTTTCCGACTCAGCCACGACGGCAACCGGTGGTCAGTTGCCCTTGAACATTCCACCGCTCGCCAGCATCTCACCACAGGGAGCCGCGTCATTCTTGTATCTGGGTTGTGGAACAATCCGAACCTGACGGCCGCCGACAACCACTGAGGATGGAACGCGAACCTGCTTCGCACGGTCGAAGCGGAGCGCCAAAGTTCTCGGCTCGAGCCAATGAAGATCGACGCCATACGCGCAGTCACTTCGGACCGCCCCGTACAAATTACCCGCACTCACTGGCGGTTCGCCCTGGTGATCAGCCGGATGAAGCTCGACCAGGTAGCCAAACGAGGTTGTCGCTCCGCCATTAGTCTGCAGCAGGATGGCATGCGTGCGACCATCCGGCGAGTTGGCCCACGCCACCTCATCTCGGGAAGTACTGCCGAGCGGATCGCAAGCCGCTAGGAACAGCAGCAGGAAAGCAGCAAGACGGTACATGTCTTGCAGCCTGCCAGGTCCGGGGCATGTCCGCAATTGGGCGTAAGCGGAATGGCCGCTTATGGGAGGATTGCGGACGTTCAGCGGCATGCTAGTTTGATACAATGACCGAAGAGCCTATCGCCCAGCTCCGCAGGCTGCTGATCGAGGAGCACGGCATTCCTGCCGCGGACGTGACCAATGACGCCCGTATTGTCCACGATCTTGGTATCGATGGCGATGATGCGGCAGAACTCTTGCAGCGGCTACACGTTGATTTCGGCACTGACTTTGAAGCCTTAGACAAACAATGGAAGCTGTTTTTCAACTCCGAGGGGGCGGGCTGGCGATCGATCCTCCTCGGCATCCCTTTGCTCCTAGTATGCGGCGGCGCCGCTGGCATCATTGTTGGTCGTTATGGTTGGCCAAAAATCATGGCCTACGGCTTAGCAGTGACAGTCTTCTTTGCCGCCTCATGGCTCTTCTCACGCTGGTTCGGTGCCGAGTTGCGGCCGCTCACCGTGTCAGGGTTAGCAGAGATAATTCAGGCGGGACGCTGGCCATTAGATCCTACGACCGTCCACTAAAGGACTTGCCGCAGGAACGTCCCAATGGCTGCACCTGGGCGGTAACGGAATGGTCGCTTGTAGGAGGAGAGCGGCCTGTCAGTTCTAGGGCAACCCAATCCGGCAAGCGGCCATTCGTTTAGACGAACGGCTTGTACACCTACCCTGCTACCCAAATTACGCAGTTGCCTCTCCCCTCGCCGTGGTAGCGGTGGCCAGACACGTTTCCACAGCACCGCCAAGCGAACCAATATAGTGGTCGGCACCCAGCGCACGTTGGATCTGCAGGTCGCTCAAGGCTGCTTCACCCTCTGGCCAAAGCCCGACCAGGATAGGAACGGCACCGGTACGCGCACGCAGGCGCCGAACGAGGTAGCGCAGATGAGAAGGCGCTCCGCCGATCTCGAGATAGGAGACGCAGACCAGTCGCGCATTCGACGCGTCCAGGTTGCCGATATTGGCACGTGATCCTGCGTCATGGGTCACCCGGCGGACACCAAAGCCGCGTTTGGTGAGAAGCTGCGCCATCATCGCGGTCACCGCATCGTCCAAGACGCCTCGGCCTGCGACACACAGGATCGATCCCTCCGTGCGCCAGTCGGCCGGGGCTTCTGGAAGCACATGGGGGGCGGTTTCAGCAAACCCCGCAGCGACCTCTGGCACCGGGTTGAGCGGAGGCTCGGGAGTATTGGCCGCACTGGCCGTGTCGTCGGCTTCGGACAGTTCGCTGACCAGTTCCAGCATGCCATCCACGATACGACCAACCTTGGCGCGATCGATCGCGCCGCGGGCAACATCGGCCGCAGCGAGCTTGAGCGCCGGTAGCGCCACTTCATCATAATAGGCCGTCAGCGAGCGTTCGGCGAGCTGGGTTTCCGCTTGGGCGAGCGCCTCGTCCGGATCGCCTGCGAGCATCCGCTGATAGAAGCTTTCGACCGGGGTCAGCGCTGGCCGGTCGCCGAGCAGGACATCGAGAAACTCCAGGCTAGGGATATGTCGCCCGAGCACAACGAGACAGAGGGTGAGGGGCATGGACAGGACGAGGCCGACCGGCCCCCATATCCATGTCCAGAATACCGCCGCCAGCACGACGGAAAGCGGCGAGAGGCCCGTCGAGTGGCCATAGAGCAGAGGCTCCACGACATAGCCGATCAACGGTTCGAGGATGACGAACAGCGCGACGACCTCCAGCATCGTCGTCCAGCCGGGATCGGCGCCGGCGGCGATCGCCAGCGGTAGCGTCGCACCGAGCAGTGCCCCGATATAGGGAACGAAGCGCAAGATGCCGGCAAGGATACCCCAGAGAGCCGGGACGGGCAGCCCGATCAGCCACAGCCCGGTACCCACGATCAAGCCGAAGCTCGCATTAACAGCGAGCTGTGAGAGGAAGTAGCGACTGAGCCTTTTGCCGGCATCGTCCATCGCGGCGGTGGTTCGATGCAGATCGGAGGATCCGAACAGTCGAATGAGCCGGTCCCGCAGATCCTCCTTTTGCATCAGGATGAAGATGGCCACGACCAGAACGATCACGAAGGTTTCGAAGGGAGCGACGATCGGCTCCAGATAGCCGCCGACCTGTTCGAGTATCGGTGTCTTTCGCTCGCTGATCCTGACTTCCAGTGGGTTCGTTTTGGTACCTCTGACCGCAGCGCCATCGATCGAAGACGGAGCCGGCCTGGGTGTGGCTGGAGTCAGAATGCGAAGCTGATTGGCGGCAAAGTGTTGGACACGATCGACCTTTGCCTGGATCGTTTCCGAATACGCCGGGGCGTTGTTGGCGAGAGAGGCCGCCTGCATTCCGACCATGGTGCCGATGCCGCCCAAAGTCGCTAATGCACTCAGCACCGCCAGCATGATGGCGAAGCCGCGTGGCACTCGCAGCCGGCGTAGCGCTGCGACGATTGGTGAAAGGACGAAGGACAAAAGTACCGCTAGTGTAATTGGGATCAACACGTCCTTGGCGAAAAAAAGTCCCGCGATTACAACCACGCCCACCGCCAAGCCCAGCAAGCCATTGAGGCCAGGCACCTGCGCCGGTGTTACGGTGGCATTCGATGCGCTCTCGACACCACTGCCGTCTTGCCTGGTTTGTGACTGGTCCATGTCGCGCTCCTTTGAAGCGCTAACCTTCCGGCGCTACCTTCGTGCCGCTGGATAGCGCACGAAATGCCTTTGCCGTGGCGGGCCGCCGCCATCGCATTGGCATCTAGTGTTTTTTTAACGTTAACGGATGGCGGAAGTTGGATGGGCGAGAAGAGCCCGTAAATGACTGGGGATGGGCGACTGTGGAACGGCTGCTTTCGGTCGTAACGGCCCAGCCCGGAGGCTTACCCATGTCTATGGGCGGAGTGGCCATAGCGTGTGCAGCGCCAAGCGGACGGCATAGGTTCGGCAGGCGTCAGGGCTGCGATCGGACATTACCTGCCGCAAAACCGTCACGGCTCGTTCTATGCTGATCTACTCGTGGCGGCCCATAAGCCCGACGATAGGCCGGTTTGCCGCAGGATTGCGAACATATAGAGAACAGGGTAGTAGGAGCTACGATGAGTCGGAGGCTCTTATGCAGGACATGGAACAGGCGTTTACCTTGGTTGCCTTCACGGGCGGCTGTCCGCAGGCAGCTTGGGTGTTCGCCACCGAAGGCGCCCGATTGACCCCGCTTGCCGATACCGAACAGTTCGATCGCTGGGTAAGCCTCGCTCACTGCGTTGACCGTATTCTGGCTTCGGTGACTGTTCATTGAGTGCTGAGATTCTACGGCTATCAGTGCCGCACTTCATCATCGGCAATGGCCATTGTCGCGCCGCTGGACCGGGCGGGCAGACCATCTGCCTCTTTCCGGCTGGCCACGATGGCGACCATCAGTTTCGTTCGTTCGAAGGATGCTTCGTGCGAGTGCCGTTCGGTCGTGGGATTCTGCCGTTCGGAGGCTTTGCATACTGATGGTGCATGCAGCGTGCGACGTGACCTATGTCTACGACAGCTGCCGCGCGAAGCGGGCAGGGGGGTACGCCTGCATCCGCGATGATGGCCACCATGGGCCGCACTACTATCGTGATCACCTGGGCCGCCGGCCGCCGGCCGATCGGCCGGCCGCCATCGACAAGCGGGAGCCGGATCCGCGGAAGGCGCTGCTGACGATCATGGCGGGGCAGGGCGACCGGGTGACGCTCGCCGCGCTGTCGCGCATGCTGGACCGGCCGTCGGGCTACCTAGGACGGTTCGTCGCAGACGGCGTGCCGACGGCCCTGCGCTCGGAAGAGCATGCACGGCTTGCCGACTTCTTCGGGGTCGACCAGCGCGCGCTCGGCGTCCGCGACCTGTGGCGGCGGGCATGAGGCTGGTAACGCGCGCCGAGCTGGCGACGACGATCCGCGTAGCGATCGCGGTGGCGCCGCCCTATGTGAAAAAGACGCTGGAGCTGCAGCATGCCCGCGCGCATGACATGCTGGTCGAGGATTTGACCTCCCGCATCATGGGCGCGCCGGAAAGCGAGACAGTGATCCTGCAGCCCGACCTTTCCGGCTTCGGCACCGGGTCCAAGCCCGGCGTCTGGGATCTAGACGAGCCGCACCCGCATCCCGAACTGAGGAAACGATGATGGCCCGCTGCCTATTGTGCACCAGCAACGACGAGCAAGCCGTGATCGAGCATCTGGCCAAAGCCATGTGGGACAGCCGCCAGGGCGAGTTCGAAGTCGCGACCCCCTGGGAGGATGCTGGGCCGACCTGGCAATGGAAGTTCCGCGAGATGGGAGTCGCCGCCCGGCACGCAATGTTAGTAAAATGATGCCGCCATTCGTCTGTGAGGTTGTGCGGGTGCATGACGGTGACGGTCCGCTGTGGTGCCGATCAGGGGAGAAGGTGCGCGTCGCAGGCATCCAAGCGCCAGACTATGAAGCTGCCGCCCCATGTCGCCGAAGGGCAGGGCAACGTCGAGCCTATCTCTGCGACGATGAGGCTGCAGATCGCAGCAAGCGCATCGTGTCGCGGCTAGTGCTCCGCCAACGTCTCACATGTCAGCCCGTAGGTATCAGCTACGCTCGGATTGTAGCGCGCTGCACCTTGCCGGACGGCAGATTGCTATCTTGCGCAGCTATCGCAGCAGGTGCGGCTGTTCGCTGGGATCAATATTGGCGGCGCTACCACATGGGTGATTGCCGCTAAAGCGAGGGGTTGTGAGGCCGCCGGCCTTTCAGCCGGCGGCTCCCATGCAACCTTACGGAACGAAGGTGACAGTTCTGCTCGGCATCAGGTCAGGAGAACGAGACCTTTGAAGACCGACGACGATAGCGAGATGCAACGGCAACCATGCCAAAGCCCAGCAACATCATCGCCCAGGTGGCGGGTTCAGGGACCGCAGCAACTTGACCTAGCATCAGGTTATTGGCGGTGGGGAAAATCGGGCCATTCGACAGGACTGAAGCGAGGGTGATTGAGCCAATCAGCCCGTCAGTTGAAAACCCAAGGAACGACGAAGTCGCTGACATTTCAATCGTACGGGTCACGGTTGCGCCGAGCGAGTCGGTCGCAGTCAAAACGACTGATCCGGGTGCGAACGCACCGCTGAGATCAGACGTGAAGAAAAATCCTCCAACAGCGGAAACGCTGTTGGAAAAGTTGCTAAACGTGATGATGTCGTCTGAGAAGTTAGTCGAAAGCCACTGATCGGACTCGCTGCCAGCGCCGAAAAAGGTGTCAGCAACAGACGCCGTGTAGCTGTAGTCGCCAGCCATACGATTGATCGGAGACGGCGTGGTACCCGTTATGTTGAAGCCGTCGAACGTGTCGGTGCCGATCCTGGACACAGCCGCCGCGAAATCGGATTGTGATGTGTAGACCGTAATTTCAGCCTGTGCTGACCCAGCCGAAAACAGGGCGAAGGCGAACGCTGCCGCAGCTATCGTCTTCTTCATCTAAATTTCCCCCTTTTTTGGATTAGTTTTCTCCGTTGCGGCTATCTTGCTAGCAGGCGTGGTAGTTAACAAGCACATGGTTAACCGCACCGATCCCGGTATGGGACGGCGTAACCCGGACACGGTACGAGCGAGAACTCAAGCGTGGAAACCTTGAAATGCCCCAAACCAGTTAGGCCGCGGCGCGGCGGAACGAAAAGCTGATTATGAGCCCATCAGGTAGTGGTGATGGAGCAGGGGCAGCCGTCGCAGGTCCCGTCAATTAATCTGCCGTTGGTAGGGCCTTGGCCATAGTCGTACGGTTTCGACCGTGGTTCGCCTCGTTCTCCGCGTCGAATTGTTTCCACTCGGCAGCAGTCAGGCAGAAGGAGCGGGCGAGCATGGTGCCTGTCGGCACAATCTTGCGGCAAATCCGATGTGGCCTAGGGTCGCTCTGCGATGCGGCGGGATCAGCAACAGCCATGGACAGGAGAAGCGCTACGGCCATCATGACAAAGCCACCTCGAACCGAGACGCAGCGAAATCGACCATGTCATGCCTCCTGATCTGAATTCTTCAGTCGTACAGCGGAGGAAGCCACTATGCAGCTACTGCCGTCAAATGAAGAATTGACAATCGTGCTGACCTATCAGCGAATGGGGTGGGTAAGTTGATTGGTGAGACATGTCATCCAGCCATCGGCTATCTTTTGATTAGCCGCCGCGGCGTGTTCAAGGTGATCGCAACATGCTGGCTGCGTCAATAGCCACCGGGGCCGGGCTTGGGCCCTCGACCGAATATCCTCGCTCTACCATGACGCATGTAGCAAGGAAGCCGATATGCCCGCCACCTACTATCCCGCCATCATTGGTCGCAGCGTCAGTGGCTATGGCGTCACCTTCCCCGACTTTCCTGGGTGTATCGCCAGCGGCACGACTGTGAGCGCGGCGTGCCTTGCGGGTGAGCAGGCTCTCGCCCTGCACGTCGAGGGCATGACGAGGGACAAGGATAACATCCCCGACCCGTCCGACCTCGACGCCATCCAGGAGGTCGAGGGGGCGGACGACGTGGCCCGGGTCATGATCCGTGTTGACGTGCCAGCCAAGGTCGAGCGAGTGCTGGTGTCAATCGACGCGAACCTGCTGCGCGCAATCGATGCGGCGGCGCCTAACCGCTCCGCCTTCTTTGCAGACGCTGCGCGGGCGCAATTGGCAGCCCGTTCCCGACCATAGCCTTGGGTGCCGCAGCCGCACCTAAGGCTGCACCGCGCCGAACGGTTCTCGTCCAATCTCGGCGAACGAGATCGCTACACCCCGGGCAGATACGGGGCCGACGTTGCAACTGAAGATCCGCGAGATGGGTGTTGCCGCTTGGCGGGCCTTGCTTACGGCCTAAGAGCATTCGATTGCGACAGCATTTCGTCCCGAAATAGCCACTTCGGATCAGTATAACGTTGCTCATTAACCATAACGATTATACCCCCTTTTGAAGAAAGGGGCAGCATCCTGGACGTAACCACTCAGGATCGCTCCCAAGCTTTGAACGTCGCGTAACACGGTTTCCTACAGGAGCGGTGATATGAAACAGCGACTGGAGGTCTTGGACGCCACGCGAGGAATCGCCGTAGCCGCCATGGTTTTTGGACATGTGTTGCTCTGGGGCGGCTATACATACGTCCATCCCGTGTTTGGTATGGTGCAGAAGGGTCTAACCTCGTTTCGGATGCCGGCCTTGATGCTGGTGAGTGGATTCTTGGCGCACTCTCTGCTGTCGCGCCCATTCCACAAGACGATTGATCGGTTGGCGCACTTCTCCTGGATTTATCTTGTCTGGTTGGTGCCGCTGTTAGTGCTTACGCCATTTGGAAACGAATTCTCGTTTTCTAACTATGCACAGAATTTGCCTAGGCCAGTCACAGTGCTGTGGTTTCTTTGGGTTCTGACGCTGTTCACCCTATCGATTCCGATAGTGCGGCTGTTGCCGCGACAGGTCATTCTTTTTGGATCGGTTGCACTAGGTGTCGCGAACTATGCAGGCTTCTTGAATATTGAGACGTATAGCTACGAAAATGCTGCGATCTATGCACTGATGTTCTATGCGGGATTGCTATATCGACCAGAAATTGAGCAAGTGTTGAGAGCCGAAATCTCGCGATCCTTGATGGTAAAGCTGATCTCTGCAGCGATCATGACGGCAGCTACAGCCAAGCTCCTGCGATCATGGTCGGGTCATGATCTGCTAGGCGGGCCACAACGGTTGTTGATTTGCCTGTCTGTGCTGTACCTGATCCGCATCGCCGTTGATTTGGTGCCCGGCGCGAGACGATTGTCCTTACTGGGGCGTCACACTCTGCCGATCTATGTCATCCACCTGCCGCTGCTGATGATCATACGCAAGCCGATAGCTACGGTGAACGGATCGCTAGCGCCTCTGATGACAACCATCCTGTTGATGGCAGCGTCTTTGCTGTTCTACTTTGTGGCCAAGCGTGCTCATCTGGAATGGCTGTTTGAGCGGCCGAATTGGCTGACCGCACTATGTAACCGCCTAAGCGAACGCAACGATGCCCTAAGTCCCTTGAAGGTTGCGCCGGTGCAAGTCGGCTTTTCCCGTGATCGATTTCACCGGCACGATCCCGCCCTCGACCTCCACGACAAACGCCGGCAAGCTCTGTGGCAAATCAGGACTGGTCGCCGGCGAAGCGTCGTCACCGAGCCCCACCCGTCTGCAGTCCTGGCGAAGTTCAGTGCCAACCGGCGCGCTCTCGCCGATCAAGCGCCGCATCTGATCATCGACCCACACATCGGTTTCGACCGAACAGGTGCGGTACCGATATCGCCCGATCAGAGCGCTTATGACGCTCAACAGGGTGAGCGCGATGACACACCTGACCGGCGGAAGATCGGGTAGCACATAGCTGGCGAGCCGCGACATGGCTTTCCCTGGCTCCGAGCCGCTATTCCAGTTCGTTGGCTACTCGCTCAGTTCGACGCCAGCGGTCGATTACCGCATGAAGTTGCGCCGCCTGGCTCCGCGAGCAGGCCGATCCGGGTTGCTTGGCCTTTAGAGATTGTCAGTCGGCGGGGCTTGGGTAGGGGCCGACCGCAGCCGACCCCGTGTTGTTAGGCGAACGCGACCTTGCGGCGGCGCATCGCGAAACCCACCATGCCGAAGCCGGCGAGCATCAGCGCCCAGGTCGACGGCTCGGGGACAAACGGTGCCACGTCATAGTCGATGACGATCCGATACGGGCTATCGCCCGGGCTACCGCCAAGCTGCTGGCTGAGATTGACGCCACGGCCGGACACGTAGGTCAGCGTCGGGAACGAGGTCGCGCCGATCTCGAACGTGCCGGTGCCTTGGTAATAGGACAGATCCCCGGTTAGTGTCTGGTTGATCGGGAAGTCATAATAGAACGCTATGCCAACCCCGGTGTCGTAGCCATTCACCAGATACGAATAATCGACGGGCTTGGCGCCCGAGACGCGCAAGGTACCCGATGCGCTATAGACGGTCGGCCCGTCGCTGGCCAACCCTACCGGCGCGAACCGCTGCGACCCCGTGAACTCATAAAAGTAGGACACGCTGTTGACCGTGCCATTGACCTGCTGAAGCTGGCAGAGTTGCTGGCAGGTGCCCTGGTATACGACAGTTGCGGCGCTCGCCGGAGCAGCTAGCGCTAACCCGGCTGTGGCGAGCAGCAGCCCGCTGGTGACATGACGCATGGTATTCTCCCTGTGACGGAACGTTGTCCGCGACAGGGAGAGGTTACCATTAAGCTTACCAAGTCAACCGTTTAACCGGCGCTGATCGCAGCCGCGACGGCCGCATCGACCTGACGACGCATTTCGATCAACATGGATGCCGGCGGGACAGTGCTGGAGGCAAGCTCTGGTATCTGACACATGTTGGCAGCCACGCCCCAGCCATTGGACAGGTCATAATAGAGGCCGAACGGGCCACCGTTATTGTCACGCCAAAAGCTGGCCATGTATTCGGTAAGTTCCGTACCATAGGCGCTTTGCTTCAGCGTGGTGATCACGCCGCCACTGCCGGTGTCTTCAATGAACCCTTCATACGGAATGTAGAGCTTTTCGTCTTCCTTCGCCCAGGTCTGAAACTTCTTCGCGTCAGCATAGACCAGTGGCACGTGCGCTTTCGCGCGATCGACAAACGTGCGCATCGTGGCATCGCTAGCGGGGTAGGTCTGCGGAAGATCCTTCGCCATGCCGCCGGCGATGTACGGTGCGGTCATGTAGACATCGTGGTTCGCCTTGAAATCAGGATGCGCGGTCGCGACCAAGTTGCGAGCGTTGGCGATATTGGCGTTCTGGAAGTTGCATCCGCGCAGCAGATACTTCGTAGCACCAGGCACCTTGTCGAACTCAGATTTGACCCAGATCATCTGCTGCGTGGAGATGATGCCCTGCATCTTCAGCGCTCGCGCGTTTTCGTTCGTTTCCTTCCCAGGGTACTGGCTCTCGTACATGGCCTGCAAGGCATGGTAAGCGCTCTGGAACGAATTCCACCCCTCATTGCCGGCCCCCTCAAAGAGCAGGAACAGCATCTTTTGCACGCACCAGGCCGCGCAACGTGCGGCAACGGCACGGACATAGGACTCGTCCGCCTGCAAGGGCAGCAGCATCCAGCCGCCGACGCCCACGTCTTCGTAAAGATCGAGGATGGTTTCAAACGAGTACCCCCCTCGCGAGCCTCGCTCGCCGCGATAGGGCACCTTATCCGCGGAAAGCGGGATGTTGTTGTAGCCAATCTGAGAAAGCAGATCCATCGGCCGCAGGGCAACCGGCAGGAGCGGCACCGTCATGCCAGGCTGCACACCAAACAGGCGCTTGAGATGGGCAACATAGCGCTCATCCCAGGTCCGCTTTTGCAGGCGGTTGCCTTGGCTGTCGATCGGGAATGCCTCGAAGCCCGACGGATAAGTACCCGACGGCTTGGTGATCCGGAACCAGACGCCAAGATTGTCATGGGTGCCGGGCTTGATCAGTTCGAGCGGGTCGAAATTATGCGCGAAATCGATCCATGAACGGGTGCCATCGGTGCCAGCCACAGGGTTGCCGATGTTGTTGTTCATGTACAAGATTTCGGCGTCAGTCTGCTTGCCGGTCCACCAAACGCGGGTTCGCTCGCCTGGTACGTAAGGTGCCCGGATCATGGTGATCGGCCCCTTGCCGGTGCCGTCACCGCCACTGGTATTCTCTGCCATCACAGCCTGGATCGCTGCGGCAGTGGGTTCACCCTTGCGGTTCAGCTCCGGGCTATCCTCTCCCCAATCGCGCAAGCTGCGGTTGGTGGAGCCGATGTTATTGCGCCAGCCATGGCCCAACCGGTTCGACAGTCCACTATGCTGATAGCCGTCGGAGTCCTGTAGCAGGTTGGTCGTGAAGGACATGCCAGCGCCGCGCGTCTGCGCGTTGGTAGCGGTGACACCCGACGCCGCCCCATTTCGCTGCTCGATCAGCCTGAAGGTGACGACCTGGCCGGCGAACTGGAGTGGGATGCCGGCCTTGCTCTGCACCGTTGCGGTGCCGGCGACACTGTTCTCGATCACGTCGACCGGCTGCGCTGCCGAGATGATCCCGCCGGAACCGCTTTCGAGCTGGCCCAGATAGGAGACGCCCGTGCCAGTATAGGTGATCGTCGTCTGCGGCTTGAAGCCGGTGACAAGGCGTGCCGAGTTGATCGTGAGAGGCGGATTGCCTCCGACTACATCGACCTGCTTGATGCGTAGTGCAGCGTTCGAGATTGCATTGCGCTGTGCTGCACCCGCGTATTGCGCGCCAGACGGGGGGAGCGTCAAAGGCTTGTTCCCAGAGGCCGCAGTCGCCAGGTTGAGTTTGTCGACCTCGACTGAAAAAAGTTGCTGCTCATTATACGTCGCCCTCAGCACTCGTTTGATAAAGGAGAAGCGGATGCTGATAGGGTCATCCGTGCTGAGGTTGGCACCGGTCGGCAAGTTATTGTAGCTGAACCCGTTAAGGTCGGTAGCGTCGTCGTCGCCATCTGTCGCTGCTTGTGCCGCAGTCTGCACACTCAGGTAGAAGTGCTTCGTGTCGTTCGTGCGCAAGCGATATCGATTACCGTTCGCATCACCGCCGACATAAAGCCTAGCCGCGATGTCGGCAGCGGCAAAGGACGCTTCGGCGTAGTGATCGGCACCGGTTGAATCGATATACCGATAGTTGACCCCGGACGCCGAGGGAGGCGCTGTCGGTGCAGGCGCATCAAGCAGATATGCTCCGACGGGCGGCCCGGCCCCCTCCAACGCCGCTACCCGCGCCTCCGCATCCGCGACCGCAGCGGCAAGAGAGGCGGCGAGCGCCTCCGAAGCACTGACTTGGTCCTTCCACAGCCCTTCATTGAAAGCTATGGTTTCAGACAGGTTGATTGTCATTCGTTGTCCCCTCTGATGAGCGAGGAATATGGATGAGCACAAGCATGCTTGATCGCGTCCGCGCTCTCTGGCGCCGCTGGTACCCGGCACCGCCGTTCAAAGGCCTGTGTCATCACTGCGGCGACATGGCAGAACAGGGCGACACGCTGTGCCGCCCATGCTTATTGGCGATGGCTGACAGGTACGAGCACATCATTATGTGATGCTATATTCGGTGACGACCGAAGCGTTCAGGTACGCAATGCCGCTTGTCGTTCCGCTGATCGTACCCTTGCCCCAGCCGACATTGATGACACCGCCAGACGGGCGGATTTTCGCGAACGTGACGGTCTGGGTGGTGTTGTTCGAGGCATCCAGCGTCTGGGTGTTCCCATTGATCGTGAATGCCGTGAACCGACCAGTCGTGGCACGCGAGGAGAAGAGCGTGATGTCGTATGCTTTCGTATCGTCGAGGCCACCGAAGACGTGATTTGCCGGCGTGTCGCTCTGGTGGAACCAGTACGACGTCATCACTGCATCAGGGTAGACGCCGCTGTTATTTCCGGTCGTCGCACCAGTGTTCGCTGCGCCGCCCGAAGTGCTCGGAACACCAGAGACGGTTTCATAGTCGGTCCAGCCGGTGCTAGCCCCAGAGGGCGTGACGACCGACGTAGGCGTGGGGTTCGCGGACACCTTGCGGTTGTTCCAGCCAGCCACAGCCGGATTGGTATCCACATTGTCACCACCGTAATTCATCTGCGCTGACTTGCCGGTCGCGGTGTAGGTCGGCGCAGGAGTAGGCGTCGGCGTGGGAGTAGGAGTTGGCGTGGGGGTAGGGGTCGGGGTGACCACCGCACCGGAGGTAGCAAGCAGATCCTCGCTGGGCTCGGCAAGCAGCGGCACCGTGCCGTTGTCCTTGAGCGCGTTCGGGTCCGATTGCCCCGCCTGCGACGTCAGCGGGTTGGTATAGAAGTCGATCTTGCTGACGCCGCTCGGGTGGGTGACACGCACGACAGTGGAGGACACGCGCGCTCCTGTGACGGTCCCCGTGATCTGGGCGCCGTTGCTGTCGTAAACACTGAACCCGAGCGCACCACTCGTCGGCGTGAAATCGTTCCCGTTGCTGTGCTGGAACGTCACGTCAGTCGTCGTGTCGGTGACGCGCGCCGTGCTAACGATGCGGGGGCCGCGGACCTGGGCAGTGCCGGCAAAGAACGCATTGAGCTGCAAGAATGCCCGATCGGCGAATGTGTCGTAAGCGGTGTCCTGGACGTGGACGCCGTCATTGGTCAGGAGGTCGGACTGGTTGCAGAAAATGCGGACGAACGGGTCGTTATTGATGACCGTCATCTCCGCTTCGCGGACATATCGCACCTCGGGCGTAAAGCTCTTGTCCTGTGTGATGCCGATGAAGATCATCAGGTTGCTTTGACCCGAGCCGCTGCGGATCTTGGAGATGAGTGACCGCAGCAAGGCTAGCTGAGCGGCCTTGCTCGCGGGGACACCAGTGTTGATGTCGTTCCAACCGGCTTGCAGCCACAGGCAATCCACGCCCCCGGCCGCCTTCATGGCGTTCGTGAGGTTGGTGATCATGTTGTTGGAGTTGGCTTCCCAGCCAGCGAGCGTCGTTCCGCCGGAAGCGCGAGTGACGAACTGGACAGGGCGCCCGAACGTGTCCGCCAGCTTCTTGCCCAGCCGAATGCCCATGCGACCGGCAGTCAGCGTCGCGAAGTTGGTCCCGGTGTCCGAATAGGTGACACGGGGATCGCCGACAGAGTCTCCATACTTCGTAAAGGCGTGTTCCGGGGTGCTCGAACCGGCGGTCGCGATCTTCAAGGGGGCAGTGCTGGTCGGCTTTAAGGACGCTATATCCGCCAGCATCTTATTGAAGGTGTCGATCGCATCAGCCGCGCTGGTGCCGGTGGTGAAGCTGGTAACGACAGCCATAGATTTATCCTCAAGCGCGAGTGAAGAAGGGATCGGAGAAGAAGGGATCGGAGAAGAAGGCGCGCGGCTGAGCCGCTGCGATCGTCACGTTGGTCGCGGTGGTCGAGGCGCTGCCCGTGCTGTCGGTGACGGTGACGACCAGCCCGCTCATGGTGCCTGCGACGGTGGGACTGCCGCTGATCGCGCCGGTGGCCGTGTTGAAGGTCAGCCCGCCCAGGAGCGTGCCCGCCGACAGCGTGAAGGCCTTGGCGCCGCTCCCGTTAGCCGTGGTCGGCGTGAAGCTGTAGGCGGTGCCCACCCGACCGGTCGTAGGTGGCGTGCCGGTGATCGTGACCGCAGGAACGGGCGGGTTCTCCAACGCCGCAATGCGGGCAAGCAGGCTTGCCCAGGCGCTGTCTTCGCTTGTCGCCAGCGCGACCACGTTATCGAGGAAGTCCGACCAGCGCTGAGCGTTGACGACGACGGTCGCCGCAGGATCATAGGTCGGATCGCTGGACTGCGTGGGCGCTGGCGAGGTGCTTGGCGTGCCGCCCTCCAGCACCACGACGCGTGCCGTGAGAGCGATGCGCCGGTCGCGCGCTGCCAGGATCTGAGACTTGACCGCTGACAGGCGCGGATACAGCGCTGCGTAGATCGCCGGCTCGCCCTCGACCTGTGCTGAGGGCAGGGTGGAGCCCGCTAAAGTGTTCGCAACGGTGTAGGCGGGGATGGTGACCTCTGCCGCTGTCGCGGTTTCCGTCCCGCCGCTGCCGGTGGCCGTCACGCGGAACGTCACGGCCTTGCCGGCGTCGGCCGTCACCAGCACGTACGTCGCGGAAGTTGCCCCACTGATCGCCACACCGTTCCGGAGCCACTGGACCGCTGATACGGTGCCGTTGCTGATCGTGCCGGTATTGCCGGTCAGCGTCTGCCCAACGGCCGGCGTGCCGCTGATCGAAGGTTCGGTAGTGAAGCTGGGGGGCGGCCTCAGTATAGGGGGGATGGTGACTGCATCGGCGATCGTCACGGCGACGGTCGACCCGTCCTCGGTGAGGAACAGCGTCTGGGACAGGGGAGCTTTCGCCATCAGCTATCCTCCGGAATGACGGTGGCGGTGATCGCGCACATGGCGCCGCGCGGCTTTGCCTGCGGATCGGCCTGCCGTGTGGAGATGGCGGTGACCCGCACGCTGCGGCCGTCCAGCTTGCCGGACACCGGCAGTTTCGCGCGCACCTCGGGCGCGAAGAAGGCCACGTCCCACCAGCCATCACGCTCGCGGATACCCACGGGTCCGCTGTAGAACGGGAAGGCGGCGACGCCCTGCCGGCCGGGCTCGGTGTCCCCGGCGATCGAAGGAAGCTCGGTCATTTCTTCACCACCTGGATGCCGACGGAATAGGTCTTCTCGCGATCGTCGAAGCTGGTCGCGAAGGTGATCTCGACCGCGAGGACGATGCCCCGGTTGAGGAAGATGGCGGCCCCCTGCATGACAGGCGCGACGCTCAGCTGCATGTAGAAGACGCGGTCCGCGTAGCGCGGGGCCTTGTCTTCGGTGCCGATCTGGAGACCGGCCGCCGCAGCCTCCGCCGACAGGCCGATGGCGAAGCGGGTGACCGTCTCGTCGGGCTGGAGGATGTCCCGCAGCGCATTGCCCTGCATCAGGACAGCGTAGAGGTCGAGCTTGTCGCGCGGATCCATGCGCCGGAGGAATGTCGGCGCCTTGTCGGGCAGGGCCATAGGCTGGGTTCCTTTCGCCCCTCAGCGGGGCCAGGCGTCGAGGAGGAGGCGGCGCTTGTCGTCGCACCCAGCGAGATCGAAGCGGCCGTCACGGATGGTGGCGTCGTCGTCGGCGGCCGTGGCGCTACCGTCCGGCTGGCGGTGCTGCGGCGTTGTCCGGCACGGCTCCAGCGCTGCCGCTGGCGGCGCGGGCAGGCGAGGCGAGCTCGGCATCGAGGGCATCGACCGCGCGCACCCGGTCAGCGCCGCGACACAGAGCGCGGCCGGCATCAGTCTTCGCATATTCCCTCACGGTGTCGGTGGATCGGATGATGATAGGCTGGCGCGCAGCCTCGCGGTCGGCCTGCTGCTTGCCGGCGTCGACCTGCTGGTGCGCCCAGCCGGCCTCAGCCTTGGCGGCGTCGCGTTCGGCGTTTGCGCGGTCGATGGTGCGGCCGGACCGGCAGAGGGCGAGGTCGGCTTTGTAGCTGGCGCGAAGCTGGTCAAGGCGCGCAATCCAGACCGCGAGAGCGACAAAGCCGACAGCCGCCCCCTGACGAAGCGTCATGATCATGGACCTATTGCTCCGGTTAGTTGTTGTTTTGACCTCGATCAAAGTTGGAGTAGCGTGATGATCGACTGTGAGCCGGCGACTGACCCGTCGGGTGTCTGTGCTGAAGAAGGGATTGTTTTCGTCGAGGGCCCCAGCGGAACCGCGATCGCGTTCACGCCGGAAGCCGCCGAGGAAACCTCGCACCGCTTGCTTGAGGCTGCTTGCTCAGCCGTAGGCCAACAGCATCTAAGCGCAGCCAAGCCGAAACTAGGCGAGTAGCTGGGCGAGGGCGATTAAGCCTCATTGCTCGACACCGGCCTGCTGTTCGCGGAAAGCTGAATAGGGCCGCCGTTGACGGGGCAATCGCGGGGCCAGCGCGACGCGACCAGACGGCTCTTGGCTAAGCGCGTGATGGACACGGCGTTGCCCTGGTTGCCGCCCAGCACATGGTAGGTGCTGGCGTCCTCGCCGACGTAGAAGCCGACGTGACCGCCGCCCTCGCGCTCGAACACCAGCACGGCGCCCGGCGAGAGCCGGCCTGGGCGCAGCAGCGCGCCCCAGCCAGCCCAGCTCTTGGCGCGCGCTGCGATCTTCACCGGCTCGACGCCGGCTGCCACCAGGCAGGCCGCGACGAAGCCGCCGCACCACGGCATTTCGTCGTCCCGCCAGACCACGCCGTTCCACTTGGCGGCGGTGTTCAGGAAGGCGAGGAGCGCATTGTTGTGTGTCGGGCCGGGGATCTCGCGCGTGCCAAGTTTCGCCCGCGCAGCCGTCAGCCACGCCGGCTCGGAAGCCTTCGCCATGTTGATCTCCATTATGTGATTGATACCGCTTCGGAACTATGCAGTATGGCCGCGGGGCCGAGCGAACCCCCTTTGTTGCGGCTCTGGCGCCCCGGTAATTCCACCCAGCCGGGGCGCCTTAGTCGGAGGCGCTGTCGTTCAACCCAAGGGCGGTTGTCCCTTTGCGGACATAGGCCTCCGCCAGCTTGAAGACGCCCTCGCCGAGCACACCGACGCCCGCACCGTACATCAGGGCGCCGAGCGGCTCCGGACGTCGCGAGATGATGAGCGCAGCGGACAATGCCACGGCCATCGCGGTCACCGGCATGTCCAGGCTCCAGCGATGCTCCTGACGCACCGCCTGCGCCGCGCCGATCCAGAAGCGCGCGGCGACGCAGCCGAACAGCGCCGCGATCATGCCTGCGGCTTCGAAAGGATAGCCGAAGAAGTGCCACACAGCTGGCTGCGAGGTCGCGATCGTCGCGCCTTTGGTCGTCAGGGCTGCTGCGGCGACTGGTACTATCGCCATCATGGTGAAGCCCCCCTTGTATATGCCCCCGGTGCCGATCATCGCGTCGACACCACGCCGATCGCGGCGATGAACGTCAGGCCGCCCAGCCACAGCATCCGCTTCACCATGGACCAAGCGAGCCACATGTTGATCGGCCACGGGTCTTTACGTTGCTGCTCGATCATGCCCGGTTCGGACAGCACGTAGGTTGCGAGGCCGGATAACCCGAACATCACGGCGATTGGATCAAGGAAGCGTTTCAGGGTCAGGTAGAATGCGGTGGAAGTCGGGTCGCGCGGGTCCCAACCCCAAAGAGCAAGCGCCTCGGCTCCGCAACGAATGGTGATGCCGGTGGCGAACAATATGCCCACGAGCCGATAGATGGCAGCCGGAGACGGCCAGGGATCTGTCTGGCGGTGCCTCACCCAATCGCCGACCAACTTGGCGACGACCATCGCGCCGCCCAGAAAGGCGATCGTCATCACGCCCATGTTGAGGATCACCAACCATCCCATGCCTTCGAAAGAGGGCGGGGCGAGCGTCGCCGGTCCATCCGCGACCATGCGGGCCGCGAAGCTGCTGTTTGCCATGTGAGGGTTCCTCAGGGTTTCGGCGCGCGGCCGAGGAAGGCGGTTTCGACGTTGCGCCGGCAGTGGCCGGCGCGTGCGCCGAGCAATACGAACAGCCGGTCGATGATAGCTTCCAGCACCAGGCCCCAGCGATGCCCCTTCATAGCGGCGCGGCCGACGCGGCTGGAGATTGTCTCGTCAGCGGACGGGCAAGGCCCGCCGAACGCGACATAGATCGGGACGGCGATCAGGACGTAGGCGAGCTGGTCGATCGCAACGAGCAACTGGCGCAAGCCCAGCCAGAAGCGGCCCATCATAGCGCAGCGATCCGGTCGTAGGTCGCTTGGCTGACCCAACCCTTGCCGACCAAGTAGCCCAGCCCCTCCAGCGTGCGCGGGTCGGCTGGGTCGATGCTGCCGGACGCGGACTGCGCCCGGTCATAGATCAGCTTGGCCATCGGGTCGGCCATCGTCGCGGTGACGATGGCCACCTGCTCTTCGAGGGGAAACAGGTCGACCCAGGCGTTGAAGGTGTAGCGCGGACGCTCGATGTCAACGAAGCCGCGAAGGTCGGGCGACCAGGTGAGCCGATCGGGATAGCCGAGCGCCGCCCGCACCACTTCCTCGTTGTCGCCGGCAGTCGGCTCATCGGCGACCGGCCCGGAGACGATCTCGCCGGTGTCCTGATGGACGACGATCCACATCAGTAGGCCCTCAGATAGTTAGGGGAGCTGGTCCGCAGGGACGTGCCGCCGGGCGCGTCGCTGACCACCCGGATTTGCACGAGCACGTCGTCGGCCGCTTGGCTGGTATAGCCAGCGCTGAAGAACACGCCGCCCGGCTCGCCAGGGCCGACATTTGCCTGCCGCTGGTCCATGTAATTCCAGCCGCCAGAGCCTACGCGATATTGGAGCTGGATCGTCACGGTGCCGGATTGGCTATTGTTCTGAAACGACTCCCGCACCTGACCAGTGATCGTCTGGCCTGGTTTCACCAGCACCGCCGGTAGGGTGCCATCCAGATCGGTAAGCGCTAGCGGCTGCGGCACGCTGATCCCAGCCGGCCCCTGCGCACCGTCCGCGCCCTTGATGAGCGACCACGAATAGGCCCGATAGTCCGTGCTGTCGGCGACGGTGTAGTCGGTATAGACGCCCAGGTAGGTCCGGCCGGCAGGGTCGTCGGTGCTAAAGTGGCTGCTGCCGTCCGGTGAATTGGCATAGGCGAAATGTGTGTACGGGGTGAGCCCATCCGCGCCCGGCCGGCCCGGCGTACCGTCTTTGCCGTTCGTGCCGTCGATCCCGCGCAGCCGCGACCAAGCATAGGCCCGGTAATCGCCGCTGTCGGCCTCCACCTGATCCCGGTAGATGCCGACATAAGCCCGGCCGCCGACCGCGCCAGTGGTGAAGTTGACGCTGCCGTCCGCACTGTCGGCGTACGCTAGGTGGACGAACGATGACGCGCCATTCGTGCCATCCTTGCCGTCTGTCCCGTTGGTGCCATCAAGCCCGTTCCGCCCATCAGTGCCGTTCGCGCCAGATGGTGTAAGCACAATATCGTCTAGGCGCGGATTGACGCTGGCGAGTGCTGCGATGAAGCGCAGAGCATCAGTCTGCTTGCCCCACTCAAAGCGGCTGAACAGTGTCCCGTTGATGAAGAAGTTTACGTAGCGCAGGCCGTCATAGTGAACGCGGCACGCCATCGGCTTATTCATATCAACCGTTGGGCCGCCCTCATGACCATTACCGTTAATCCTACTTGATGTGGCCCCGTTATCTTGGCGAAAAATTGCAAAGGTGATGCTATCGTAACCGTTGCCCCGATCGGTACCTGTTCCTTGCCCCAGCCCCGCCATGCTATTTGAGCCGGCACCAGGCGCTATCGTCCAGGAGGCGCTCGCGCCGCCAGAATAGGCCTCCAAGGAATGGGCATGCTCACTCCCCCAGCCGGCGCTTCCTGTTCCACGAACGGAGTTGCCGGCGATCTGGGTCGTTGACGTGTCACCGATCAACGTCACGCCATTGCTGGCACGCGTCGGGTAGCTGCCGAACTGGATGTCCCGGATGCGAGCGCTCGGGGTGTAAATCGAGCTATCGAGGTAGAAGGTAAAGCCCGGTCCTATGTCGACTGTGCGTCGCACCTCTTGATTGTAGAGGTAGCGAATATATCGGCCGTCATAGTCCATGCCGAACAGGCCTTCGCCATATCCGGGAACCGAAACGCCGTAGCCGCCGCCACTCTCAAAGATTTCGGCGTTGCCGTCTTCACGAGGATACCAGGCATAGTCGAGCGATCCATAGCTGGCGTCAGCCGTAGGATCGGTGTTCAACCCACACATGATGGCGGCAGCGGCAGATGGATCGGCCTTGAACGAGATCGCGCAGCCGTTCTTATAACCGCTCGTCGAATAACCGTCGCTGTCCCACGCGGGCGAGCCGCCGTTCTTGATGATGGTGTTACCCGCGACAACGGCAGCGCCGCGTGTCGCCAGGCCGAACGGGGGCCCCTTGTACTCCCGCCACACATACGCAGCCGGATCGTTGCTGTCGGCCGCCGTGAAGTCCGTATAGCTGCCCTCGTACGCTCTGCCATTGGGCTGGCTCAGCTCGAAATCTACGCGGCCGTCAGGACTGTTGGCGTAGGCATAGTGGATATAGCTCGTACGCCCGTCAGCGCCGTCCTCGCCAGGTGCGCCATCCTTGCCGTTGCTGCCGTCGCGGCCTGGCCTTCCGGTGATCGCAGCGGCAAACTCCTCCAAAGCCTGACGGGCCGAGGCCCAACGTTGATTTAGTTCGGCTCCGTCAATCGACGTATCACTTTCTACGTCCTGCCAAGGCGGGCTTAGAGAAGCCAGATAGGTCGCCAGCGACTGATAGGAAGCATTGGCAGCGTTGCGAGCTTCCTGTGTATCCGCCGGGCTCCCGAGCGTCGTGAAACGCGCATCCAAGGCGTTAAATTCCGCCTCCAGAGCCTGCCACTGGCGGATAATCTCGCGCTTCTCGCGGCCATGCGTGATGACATCGTCGCTCAGGATAAGCCGAAGTTGATTATCGAGATCATCAAGCGCCAAGATCAGCGGATTGTTGCGGTTGTCGTAGACGATTGGCGCGGCGGCCTGCACCGGCGCGGCGTCATCCTTGTCCCAGGCGTAGAGCGAGGCGTTCTCGACCAGCAATGTCATGTTGCAGGTGCCGCCCTGACCCAGCTCCTGTTCCTCGACCCGGAACAGCGCGCGGGTGAACCC
>NZ_JACHNY010000018.1 GCF_014199625.1 Sphingomonas abaci | reverse complement strand
TCGCCGGCGGACCCGGAGCCAAGGTGGCCTGAGCCGCCCTGTTCGCTACCTGTTCAGCTTACCGCTGTCCGTGTCACAAACCTTGAGGTGCTCCCCTTTACAGTCCTGCGGCCGGCTGTTCGCTCTCTCCGTACCGGCCGCGCGGTGATCTGCCCGCGTATCTGGAGCAGCGACGCGAGCGCTACTATCCGCTGATCTCGGCGGTTGCCTGTGAGGCCGGGGTGCCGGTCGGGCTGTTCGATGCGCTGGTCGCCCAGGAGAGTCAGTACAACCCGCTGATCGTGTCTCCCAAGGGGGCGGTGGGCTTGACCCAGCTGATGCCTGGCACCGCGGCCTATCTCGGGGTCTACAATTCGCGCGACCCGCTGCAGAACCTGAGGGGAGGGGCTCGCTACCTGCGCGAGCACCTGGACGAGTTCAAGCGCGTCGACCTGGCGCTCGCGGCTTACAACGCGGGACCGGGGAGGGTGCGCCTGAAAGGGCAAATCCCGCCGTTCCGCGAGACGATCGGCTACGTGTCTGCGATTACCCGTGGGTGGAGCGCGAGCGCGTTCCGGACGGCGACGATCCAGACGGCCTCGACTGTCATACCGCGTCCCTCGTTCCGCGGCGCTCAGCTGTTCGCCTACACGTCGACGAGCGTCGCGAACCCGAGGTGATGGGCGTAGAGGGTCGCGATCACTAGGATAGCCGGCGCGCCGAGAAGGTAGTTGAGCTGCCAGCGCACCCAGACCCGCGGCGCTGCCAGAACCTTGTCCATCACTGTCGTCGTCGCCAGTGTCTGCGTGCCCGTGCGATAGTCGTGGGCCGTCTTGATGACCGCGAACACCGCGCACATTGCGACGAGGAGGCCGACCGCGGCGTAGAGAGAGACCCAGGCGTCTATGGTGGCTTGCGGCATAAACCCTCCTTAGCGTCAAGACCCTTTCAGGCCCTTAACGGAGGGGCGACGCATTCGTTTCGTGAGGCCGAGAGGGCAGGGGGTTCAGGCGACCAGTGACTTAGGCTGAGCGATGGCGCGCTGTTTGGGACGCATCTGGATCACCATGCCCTTGGTCTTGCGAGTTCGGCCGAGCGTGTCGATGCGCTCGCCGGTCACCATGTTGACGACCTTGACGTCGTAGTCCGGTAGCCGGTTCTCCGCCTCGATCTCCTTCGCGAGGCTCTTCAATCGTGACACCGGACCCATCGACCCCACCTGGGTGTGCAATTCCTCAACGGTCATCTCGATCGGTTCGCCGGAGCAGTGCGCGATCTCGTACATGCGCCGCTCGATCGGACCCAACCGGAAATAGTCGTGATGGTAGTGATACATCCGCTGGTCACGCTGGATCGCGCGGAAGAGCCAGTTGCAGGGACGAATCCGGACGTACCGCAGCGATTCTTCGCCATTGGCCATCTTCTCGTACTCGACCTGGGCCTCAGCGAGCCACGAGAACCAACCGCGATCGATCTTCGATCCAGTTTCGATGTTGGTCTTGATCTGGGTGCCCTGCAGTCGCTCGAGCGCCTCAGCAAAACGACGATAGTCCCTAGTAGACGGCCTCTCGACCCCGGTTACCCGAAAATAATCGTGGGCGGCAAAGGTGACCTCCTCAGGAGCCGCTTGGCCATCAGCTATAGCTTGAGCAATCAGGGAAGCAACGTAAAGCAGGATTTCCTTATCCCACATCGTAGCAACCCCGGTGTCGCTCGGGCGTATCTCAATGGAGACGTTGTCGCGCCGCCACTCAATACGTTCCATGTGCGGGTTCTTCGATAGCGCGAAGAACGGATAGTGCATGATGGAGCGCTCACCGCGAACCTTGCCGTGCAGCGGACTATCCATATCGAACAGCGAGATTTGCTGCGGCATGGCTTTCGGCTTGGCCATCTTCGCTCCCTTCAACGGTCACGATACCCTGCCGGACATCGTTAAGCACCCCGGTCGGAGATAAAAATACTGATAGCACGAGGATTGCCGTCAATTGGTCGCAGCGCGCTATAGCGCTCCCTCCTAAGGGGCAGGGCAGGGGGGTCGCGGCTCGTGCTATCAGTATTTCTATGTCCTCATAGCAGGCGGTGAGCCCGCCCGCCTCGTCCGAGACCCAGCGCTGCAGCGGCGAGCTGGCCAATCGAGCGAGGATCGGATCCGGTGGAGAGGGAGCGCATGCCCTCCGACCGCGCACTGTCCTTCAGCCCGTGGTAAGTTCGCCCTAGGTTGAGCAGCCCGGACGCGGCGTGCTTGTTCATGCCCCGCAGGTACGCTCCTGGGCGATCAACGTCGCCTCGCATATGCTTGTGCGCGGTCGCGAGAACCGACGCGGCGGCCCCCTTCTGCCCCATGAGGCGACACGCTTCGTGCCACACACTCCGGTGAATGGCCGTTTGGTCGACCAGGCGCTCGGCCGTGCCGATCAGCTCTCCCCATGTCGGCCGCGGCGAACCGGTCATGATGAACTCCGGAACGACTGTAGCGATGAACTCGGGATCGACCCCGTGCTTCGCCAGGTCGGCCTCGACGGCGGTCTGAGGTTCCGGGTCACGGACGTCGTACCCGTTTCTGCTACCCTTCTTCGGATAGCCACTACTGTAGACTGCTTTAGCAGTATCGGGTTGGTTTGTAGTTGTAATAGGGGCGTCGCACAGTTCGTCCGAGGGTGAATCATTTTGTGAAAATGGAGCATCCGAAGCCCCATGAAACACAGCAGCTACGGCCTTGCCGAGGCCTTCAGCGCGATCCTCCATTTGCTCGACGCATGCTGCCAGCAACTCCTCGTCACGCACACGGCGCATCTGGCTGGTGGCGAGAAGAGCAATCTCCACGGCCGTCCGGGCATCAATGCTATCGATCTGTTCGTCTTCGAGCAGCTGGGCGAGCGTCCGGATTCGGCGTCGTGCAGCGGAGAGGCGCTGTCGTAGCACTTTGATCCGCAGGTCCGCCTCCACGCCTTCCCTGGCGGCCGCTGCGAACTCCTCATAGCGAACCGCCAGTGGGCTGAGATCGATGCCGTAGGCGTAGATGAGCCGACCGTCTTTGCCCCGGGCGCCGACCCGATTGCCGTTTGCGCTGTCGCGATGGGTGATCAGGCCAAACCGCGCTGCATTGGCGAGCATCTTCTGGACCTGGCGCACGCCAATACCGAGCTTTTGCGTCAGCTTCTCGTTCGACGGGAAGACGATCGGCCGCTGCCCGTCGATCCAATCAATCGCGCGTGACCAGCTCATAAGGGTATCGACGGCATGGACGAGGCGAGGGGGGATCCCAAGATACGGCGCCGCGCGCTTGAAGACGGTGAGGACCTGCCGGTGGGTCACGTCTTCTGGCAGCCCTCTGAACCGCTGCGCGAGCTGGTCGGTAGCGCTCGAGCGTTCGTCGAGGCGGCGGTGGCCCGCGCCGGGAGCGAGAGCATAGGACATCATTCGGATAATCCCCCTGGGATACCCGTGCGGACGCAACCACCCGTGGCGCGAATTGCGCTTTCTTATTGCTGCGTCATCGGATCTCGGCTAAGGCGACGTTGCGACACGACCTCTCCGAGGTTCCGAAAAGCCCGGCCTAGTGCCGGGTTTTTCTTTTCTGCACGGCTTCCCCTTTTCGGTGACACGCGATCGGACGACCGCAGGGCCGCACCTTCCTGGAATCACCAGACGCGGACGGCGAGGGGAACGTAAACGGCACGAGTGGCACCCGTCCTGTTCGACGGCTCGTGCTTTCAGTTAATCTATCTCGGAAATCCTCGTGCTATCAGTACATCTATGTGGCGCGAGTGCCCGGCAGAGGGCTGGGATGGGAAAGTGTGTAACCCAGTTACACACTTTTGGAGGCTCCCACGGGTCGGATTCGCAGCCTTCGAGCATGGCTCGTGCTTTCAGTATATCTATCTCTGAGGCCTCCCGATCCCAGTAGCGCATAGTTCGCACTCAGCCATTACCGAGGAGTCAGACGACCGGGTCATCCCAAGCTTTAATCGTCTGGTAGTCGCTCTGAGCTGAAATAATCTCAGTCGCGCGATCCCAGAAGACCTTCAGAAACCAGCCCGCGATTGAGGCCTGTGCGAGGACCATGAAAGTCCGGGTAGCTTCAAGAAGAGGGACTTCGCGTGGCGTGCTAATTAGCACTGCTGCGAGGACGGCCTGTGTTCCAAGGAGGGCTAGAGCTGCGATGAAGTCAGCGGCAATCGGAAGTAGACGATCTTCGCGCCTCGCATACCTCTTTAAGGCCGCGCCCGTTACCATCGAGCAAAGTCCAACGATTGCAGTCAACACCACGCCTATCGCGCATCGAGTCGGCAAACTCATCCAGGGAAGTAGGTCGCTCCCGAAAAGGGCAAACCAATTGTATGGTGTGATCGCATATGACACGAACACCAAAACGGGTAGGTTCCAGCCGTCTTCAAGATTGTCGGCAGGGGAATACCAGCGGCGGCCGCTTCTCACATGGACCCCTTGCCCGCGTGATCGCGATATCGTTCTGTGTCGCGGACGTATTCCGCGACCATGTCGATTGAGGCGTGACGGCTATGCTCGCGCATCTTGAACAGATTGGCGTTTTGTCGCCCCGCCTCGGTGAGGAAGCCGGCGCGCAGGGAGTGGCCGGAGAACGCTTCGGCCGGATAGCCCGCCGCAGCTGCGGCCGCCTTGACCACCAGCGCTACTCCCTTTGTGCTCATCGGCTTGTCGGTGAGGCGGCCCTGCGGGGTCAATTTGCGGAACACCGGTCCCTCGGTGATCCCCGCGATCACGAGCCATGCTTCGTAGTGACGAACCGGCTCTAGCCGCGGCCCGTCCAGTACGGCAACGCCCTGGCCCTCGCCATACTGATCGGTCTTCGACGACTTGACCCTGACGGTTAGCCCATCCGGGTCGCGTGTTACTTGGGCAACGGTGATCGCCACCAGCTCCGAGCGCCGGAAGGCGCCGCCCATCCCGATCGCCAGCAGGGCACGATCGCGGTGCGCGCGGAGGTCGTCGCCGGTGATCGAGCGGAGCATGTCGCGGAGGGTGTCGCCGTCGGCCGCGCGCTTCTTGCGCTTCTCCTCGCCAGCCTTGGTGCGCCGGATCCCGCCCATGACCAGGCCGAGGTCGCTGGCGCCGGGTTGGGACGTCGGCGGCTCGACCTTGGCCATCCGGTGGGCGAACACGATCGCGGCGAGGCGTCGCTCGATCGTCGACCGGCTCAGCTTACGGGGCGCGCGGGGCGCGCGCAGCTTGCCCGTCTTGGTGCGCTGCTCGGCCGCGGGGGCGAAGCCGGTCGTGGCGAGCTCGCTCAGGAACGCCGCGACCGTCGCCGGCGACGCCGGCAGCGGCCGGTATCGCCGCTCGAGGCACCATGCGATGAAGAGGTCCCAGTCGGACTTGTAGGATTGGAGCGTCGCGGCGGCGCGGCCGCGCTTGGCGAAGCTGTCGACGCGCTCCTGATCGCTGGGCGCCAGCTCGGGGAGGTAGAGGTCCTGCGGCTCGGCACGGACAAGGACGGTGAGCGCGCCGCTGACGATCGCGTCGAGGTCGGCCGGACTGTCGGCATCAGGCGGCGCGCGGCCGCCAGCCAGCTCGTCGCCTTGCCCGCCAGTCTCACCAGCCGCGACAGGAGTCTCATCATCGGTGACCATCGGCCGGCTCGTTCGTCATCGTGGGTGAGATTCGTTGCAGGTGGGTGAGACCGGTCTCACGTTTCGGGCAAAATCCGTAGCCGAACCTGTAGGTTTTCCTGAAATGGTGGACGGCATCTGCCCAGCGGCACGCACCCAAAACAGCGGATTTGTACCTAAATTGGTGGACGTCAGCGTCTTCGCCTTAGGATCGAACTCCCATCTGCCTCAGTCGGCGCTCATGGGATCAGATGTAGTGCCGGAACGGCAGCGGCGGTGCGGTAACGGTATGTGGCGACGCCATCAGGATCTCACCTACCCGATCGGCGAACTTGAGCGTCACGGGCAGGGCGCTCGCGAAATCGCAGGCGTTATAGTTGACCTTGGTGAGCGCAAGGATGTCACCGAGCACCTCTACGATGTCCCCTTCGCCATGCGTCACGTCGACGGTGAGCGGCTTGGGGGTCTCGAACCCTTGATACCCTGCCAGCCGAGGCACGAACCCCCGCGCCCAAAGGTAACCTGACCAGTCACCCACGGTGAGGGCCGTGCCGCGGAGGACGGGTGTCGACGCAGAGGGACGGAACAGCCGAACATCATCGAGCTGCTTGATCCTGACTCCTACCAGCTGTGTTTCGGTGGGCACTGCGCTGCAAAAGCCGTCCCACTCATCGTTGGAAAAGCGGTGACGCCCATGAATGAACAGCTGGTTCGGTGGCTTGCCGTGCTTGAGCTTATAGCCCTCGACCACGGAGGTCATCAAATTCGCCGCCGCGCTCCTCGAGAGGTGATATTCCTTGCGCTCGTCGGAGTACCAGGGGCCGAGGGCGCCGCGAAAGACGAGGCCGTCGCCTGAGTTGAGGAACATCTGCGCGGCGCAACAGGCCTCGCCCGTTGCCGCAGGCGTGTCGTCGTTCTTAAACACCAGTCCGACGTAGCAAACGCCAGGACGGACATGAGCCAACGCCCACGGCTTGGCGTCCATCTTGAAGTAGAGCGTGGTGCAGAAGTTCCAGGCAACCGTGGCCTCGTCCTGGAGGCCGCGCCGGCGGTCGTTGGCAATGTTGAGGTTGCGGTCGACCAACGTGCTCTCGAGAATCAGCTGCAGGACGACGCCGTCCTGCAGCAACTCGGCTTTCAGCTGATGGTGGAAATTGCTTGAGAACAGGTAGGTCTCGGCATCCCGCACCGTGTCGGGGAACAGGTCGCCGCCCATCTGGAAGAAGCGTTTGGCGTCCTTGAAGCTCGTGATGTCGGAGGGGGTGCGCTCGTCCTTGGGCGGTGGTGCGACCTGGGGGCGTCCATAGCGATAGACGACGTCCGGAACGACAACGAGCCAGACGTCGGGACGGCGCTCCTCGGCGCGGATGTGCGCGCGGATCGCGTCGGCGAACAGCAGCACCGTGGAACGAACCGCGTCGGCGCGATTGTTCTTTTTGATGCAATGATCGATGTCGCCGCTCTTGACCGCTAGCTCGACCATGCCGCGGGTCGGCAGCGCGATGCCGAAGCAGGCCTCGAAGCCTGGCCATGCGGGTGCCCATAGGACGGGCTTGCCCTTTGCATCGACCTTACCGGGAATATGCAGGCTGATCCGCTCTAACCAGCGGCGGGATAGGCCGACGCCGCTCTCCGTCCCGATGACGCCCAAGCGGACCTGGGAGCGGCCATCTGGACCTTCGAGCGGCCCGAAGAGGAAGAGCCCATCTTTTGGCGCTTCCATCTGCTGCCCGTGACCGAACTCGAGCAAAGGCTCGGCGATGCGGTGCGTGAGGATGCTCATGCGTCGGCCTCCTCCGGTATCCCATCCCGGTCGAAGGCCGTTTCGAAGTCCTCTGACAGAGTTATCTGGCCTCCCTCGTCTTCCTCGGCTCGGCGGTCTTCTTCCGCGGCGAAGCTGACCGGAAAGTCGAAGCTCATTGGTAGGCTAGCGACCGCGAGGCGCTCACCGGACGCGGCAATATCTAAGGTCGCATCACCTTCGGCAAGCCAGCCCATTGCGGCAAGCAGCATGTCGCGCCATTTGTCGTTGAACCAAGACCGCGTGAGGCGCAACCGGATGCGCTGCAGCTGTTCACCCGGGAGCGGGGTTCGGCCATTGGTCGTCACCGCAACATTGGCATGGACCCGGAAGAGAGCATCCGGCCAGAGCTTGGGTTGAGCGACAAGGCACAGATGCCAGCGCCGGTCCTTGAACTTGCCGCTCAGGACACGGTCGACCCGATGGCCGTCGCTCAGCGTCAGCTTCACCCTTCCGTCGATGAGTCCGTCGGGGAAGAAGCGGCCTCGGGCGCCCGAGGCGAAATCGACAGGAAGTAGCCCGAGACGATGCATGGCCAGGTCCCAATGCTGACGCATCAGGTTGACGGCGATCCGCCGCGCGTTGGAACGCTCACCGAAGTGGCGGCTATATGTACCGTCGATCACGCCGTTGAAGGGCAGGCTAGCGCGTGCCTTCAACGGCGGCGCGCCATTATCGAGACGCTCGATCGCATCGGGTCCGCAGAAGGCGATAGCGCCTCCCTCGTGAAGGACGTGGGGAACCTTGGTGAACTGGCTCCACGCTTCCAGCTGCGCAGTCGTTCCCTTCGCCTCCAGGATCCAGACGTCAGGCCTCGCCCGGAGTTCGAACCAGTTGCTGTAAAGCGTCTCGGAATTTAGCGTGACCAGCTTTCGACCGTCCTCTTGGGCAGCGACGATCATCGCAAGCTGCTCGGCGTCCGGATGCTCGACCTTCGGTACACGTGAGGTGTCGAGCGTCTCGAACAAGGGCTGAAGGCAGGCTGCCCAGTTAGGGAACGCATTGTGTGCGTTCTGGCGGAGGATCTCTGTGGGGAAATCGCCGAAGTCCACGGCGGCGATCCGGATTGGGACCATAAACTCCGGGTCGTTTAGCTTGCGACGCATGACGTCGCCGAGGGCGAGTTCCTTCTTTACGCCTTGCTTGCCGATGTGCTCGGACACGACGACGATCTGCTTGATCGCCTCGTGCCGCAGCACGTGCTCGATCTTGTCCCAGAAATCGTCGCCGCCCCGAAGCGCGCGAACGTCGACCCAGACCTTGTATCCGGCCGTGGTTAGGCGCCCGGCAAGCCACCGGGCGAAGCGATTGTCCTCAGGATTGGCGTGCGTGATCAGAATTGTGTCGCGCACCGGTGTCGGAGCGGTAGTCATGGGAGTCCCCGCCAGCAGAGTGCCGAACCTAAAAGCACGAATGTGCGACTACTCTGCCAAGGGGCGCACGTTGGTGATGGTGATGCCTACATCGGCGCTCGCAAGTGGCTCGTCCGTTGTAAGCATCTCAGCTTGCAGGTCGATCGCCAAGGCAAGGCATGCCCGATCGCCGAGGGACAGACCGAGCGCCTTCGTCGCTGGCCGAAGGTCGCCTACTATGAGCGCCTGGGCAGGAGTGAGCGGCCGGACATCGAGATGCAGCCCGCCAAGTGCCTCACGTACCTCGTCGAGCGGCAATCCTCGGTCCCGTAGCTTGGAAACGACCTCCGCGAGGTTGGCTGTTCCGATGATGCTGCGGGTCAGGACGTCGATTATCCGATCCGCCCCGGGTTCATCGTTTAGAAGGCAGAGCAGGGCGGAGGCGTCGAGTACGACTTTGCTACTCACGCTCCGCCTCACGCCGACGCTCCGCGATCAGCTCGTCAGCCAAGCCGACGCCTTCGGGCACATACTTGCGCAGGATCGCGCGAGCACGCTCAAGTGCCTTAGGTACGGAACGTACCCGCAGCTCGCCATCGTCCACATCGACGAGGACGGTGTCACCCGTGGTGATCCCGAGCTCACGGCGCATTGCCGCCGGGATCACGAGCTTACCACCGTCCACGATCTTGACCCTCTGTGCTTCCATCTGCACCAAACCCGCTGATACAACCCGTCCAAGACCTTGTACCGGAGAGCAAAGTCGGACGCCAGCGTGAAGGCAGGGATTAATGCACGGCCGATCACCGAAATAGCGTTCATCGATAATGGGGCAGCTACTTAGACCCGGTCCGCTTAGCTAGGCTACGTAGGACCGGTAGTTGCCGTTCTGAGCCGATTGCTGCATGACTGGCTCACAAGGGTGTACCCAACGGAGCCAACATGAGTACGACCGTCCGCGCTGCTCGCGTGTACCTGCGCGTCAGCACCGATGAGCAGGATCTTGAACGCCAAGAGGCGATGGTCGTGTCCTCGCGTACCGCGGGGTATTATGTCGCAGCTGTTTATCGCGAGAAGGCTTCCGGCGCGCGTCCTGACCGGCCCGAGTTGCTTCGCATGATAGCCGACCTGCAAATGGGCGAAGTCGTTATCGCCGAAAAGATCGATCGGATCAGCCGCCTGCCGTTGGCTGAGGCGGAGAGGCTCGTCACCGCTATCCGCGACAAGGGAGCGAGGCTAGCCGTACCAGGAATTGTGGACCTTACCGATCTTGCTGAGGACAATGGCGGGGTGACGCGCATCGTCCTAGAGGCCGTTCAAGACATGTTGTTGAGGGTTGCGCTTCAGACCGCTCGCGATGATTACGAACTGCGCCGCGAGCGGCAGCGGGAGGGCATAGCGATCGCCAAGCGGGAGGGACGCTATACCGGTCGAAAACCAGACTTGGCCCATCATCGCCGCATTGTCTCACTTCGTGAGGCAGGGATGAGCATAGCGAAAACGGCGGCGCTAGCGGGCTGCAGCATCGCACAAGTCAAGCGCGTTACAGCCCTCCACCGGGCGACCAAGCAGAGCGATGCGTGTCCGACGATACCGTGAGATAGAGCCGGACTCAATTCGACCTCTGAATAATTCTGCTAGGATGGAAAGAGGCGGCAGCGTTGCCGCTGGGACGGTCAAGCAGCCGTGAAGGCTGCAGCGAGATCTCAATTTCTGGCCCGTACTGGCGCAAGGCTAATCGTGGCCGTGCCGCGCCCCCATACCGGTAGGTAGACGCCTTGCCCCGCCGCCTTCAACTGGCCCGTCCGCACGTCCGTCACACGGGCACGCACGATTATGTCGCCAATCCGCTTTTCGTCGATCGCACGGGTGATCTTGCCGATTAGCTTGTCGAAATCCTTTTCGAAGTTCTGGGTCAGCGCGGCTGACACAGTGCCTGATATGCCGGGAGTGTTGGCGAGCTTCAGGAGCAGGCTTGTCCCGACCGAGTCGGCCACACCGGCGACAGTGAGATCGTCGAACGCTACACGGCGATCGTTGACGGCGTTCCGCGGCGTGGCGGTAAGCCAGATCGTGCCTTGCGCAGGCTCCCCACCTTCGGCTGCCGCACTGAAGCGAAGCCCGACCGCGATCTTGTCACCCGTGGTGCCGTAGACGGTCACCTGGTGAAACTGCGCGCGCACGGCCCCGACACCAGGCACTTCGAAGGGCCGGCGGGAACGCTTCGCCAATGCCTTGGCGAGCACAGGCTCCAGCTGAGGATAGTCGGCGATGACGGGGATGGCGAACAGGATGCGGCCGGGTCCGGGCTGCGTGCGCGTCATGTCGGGGAGCGGCCGGCGCTGCGGATCAGGCGGCCGATCGCCGACAAAAGTCTCCGTCCCCGCCGTCATCCCTAGCGCCAGGTTCACCCGGTTGCGCGAAATGGTGTAGCCTCCGTAGCTCAACTGCCGGGGCGTGATCCGCATCCACACCGGCGGGTTCGCCCGGTTCAGTTGGACGGAGGTGAACGCCGACCCCCAGACCTGCGCGATCTGCTCGCGCAGCTGCAATCTGCCGAGCTCCTGCGGCAGCGAGCGCTCCAGGCGCTCGACGACGCCGGCGAGCTTGGCGTCGGCCTTGCTGGTGAACTCGATTCGCTGGCCGAGGAAGTCGACGTGCGGCTCGTCGGTCCAGTCGTAGGCGATCGACACCGTTGCGCGCGGCGACCAGTCGCGGGCGATGTCGAGCCTGACCACGGCCCGGACGCGGGCGTCCGCCTCCGCCGTTTCCCGGCTGAGCACGCCGCCCACGTCGCGGGCGCTGATCGCGGCGTGAAGCGGCATGGTGACAATGATCGTTTTGCCCGAGCCCTCCAGCACCAGCGGCCCTCGGACGACGGTGCCGGTGATGCGGCACTGGATCGCGGGCGTCTTGATCTTCGCGAAGAGGATCTTGACCTTTTTCGGCGGGAGGCAGGTCTGCCCCGGCTTGTCGATCGACCAGAGGCGACGCGGAACCGCCTGTTCGAGGCTTGCCGCCAGCTTGTCCATGTCTGCAACAATCGGGACATCCATGGTAGAAGTCTGCGGGGGCACGCTGATGGTGTCCGTCGCTCGCGGAGGCGCCTCGCGAGGAGTCCGGTCGCAGCCACTAAGGCATGCAACGCAGAGCAGGGCGGACACGATCGAGACACTCGAGAGTTCGTTCTCGCGAAAAAAAGCCCCGGCAATCTGGCCTGCCGCTTCAGCTATCGACCGACTCGGCGTTGAGACGGTTGCCCGAGCGGTCGTGTTCTTCATCGCCGCGCACCTCCAGCCGTCCGAGCGGCCACCATCCCATAGGTTTGCCAAATCAGTTTCGCAAAAGGGAACCGTTCCGTTTCTTTATCGTTCGGCCGGTTGATTTCGGTCAATGCCTGACAACACCAACGGAGGCCCTCTATGAAGATTGCGATTGTCGCTGCGCTGCTCACCCTGGCGCCGGTTACGGTGTTGGCGCAGGCCGTTTCGCCCGCCACTTCGGGAACGATGACCAGCGCCGACGTCGGCGTCTCGCCGATCTCGGGCCAGAGCGGCCCTAATTACGTGCTCGCCGCGGCCGACGCCAACCTCTACCAGATCAAGGCCGCGCAGCTCGCCGCGACGCGCGCGCAGCGGGACGACGTCAAGGCCTACGCAAAGCGCGTGCTGGCGGAAACGCAGAGCAGCCACAAGGCGCTGCTGGCAGCGCTGAAGAATGATCAGCGCACGATCAAGGCGCCGCCCTCGAACCTGTCCGCCGACCGCGCTGCCCTCCTCAAGCTGCTCCAGAAGGCGCCCAAGAGCGCCTTTGACAATCTGTATCTGACGCAGTCCGCGCAGGTTCAGCAGGCCGCCTGGGCCGTGCACAAGGGTTACGCGCAGGACGGGACCGACCCGGCGCTGCAGCAGGTCGCCGGCACCGCGGTCCCGGTGCTGGAAAACGAGCTCACCACCGGCAAGTCGCTTACTCCCTCCGGGCTTGCAGGATAGGTGATACCCACCGGGCCAGGTCGATGAAGCCCCCTTTAGACCTGGTCCGGTACCTGTTTATGGCGATTATTGACGGGAGTGCAGCCTGCGGAACTGGTCCCGTGCTTCACCGCGCATGAGATGCTGCATTACGATCCAGTAGCCCGTGACGGCTGTCTCTCCTGCCGCCTGATACGCGTTCGCCATGTTACGCCTGAGCTCCTCGAACAGCGCGTGCTCGAGCGCACGTCCCTCGTCGGTGAGCGACAGCAGCTTCTGCCGTCGATCGCGCTCCCCGACACGTCCGCAGACTAGCCCGCGGTCTATCAAATCCCGCATTACCCTGCCGAGCGATTGCTTTGTGACGCAGAGAACGTCCAGTAGTTCGCTGACTGAGATTTCCGGGTACCTGCCGAGGAAGTACAGGGCGCGGTGATGCGCCCGTCCGAGGGTACGCGTTGCCAGCTCGGCGTCGGCATGCGCCAGATGGGATCTGTGGGCAAAGAACATCAGATCCATTCCTCCCCTGATCGCGTCATCACGCAGATACTGGGCAGGAGGCGGCAGAAGCGGAGCCGTCACGCGGTCGGTGCCCTCCCCTCGCATCGCTGCAAGACTGTCACTGCTGGCTCCATCCAAGTCCCATCGCCTTTTGGAGGGCGATAAAGGCACGATCAAGTTCGCCGGTCGCTTCCAGCACTGACTGGTCGGCAGCCAGCGCCGCGCGTTCGGCATCGATGGACGTGGTCAGCGGTATCGCTCCCTGTGCATATCGCTGCCCGGCATAGGTCGCTGACTGTCTGGCACCGTTACGGCTCGCGACAGACGAAAACAGGTTACGGCGCTGATTGCCGAAGCGGGTCAGGCTGGTTTCAGCATCAGACAGCGCGCCGAGAACCGCCTTGCGGTATTGTGCTTCCGCCTCGTCTCGGTCAGCCCGCGCCTGCTCGACCCGGGCACGATTACGGCCGAAGTCGAGAAAGCTCCAGCTGATCCGCGGCAGGAGCAGGCCCGCGACGCTGTCAGGATCAACCACATCGGCGATATTGGGACCACCGAGCCCGATGATCCCCATAATGCTGACCGATGGGAACTGCCGGGCGACGTTGACCCCGATCTGCGCGTTCGATGCCGCCAGCTGCCGCTCGGCTGCGCGAATGTCAGGCCGGCGTCGCAGCATCGCGGCCGGGTCGCCGATCGCGACAGTTCCTGGGATCATCGGGATCGGGGCAGGAGTGGACAGCAAGGCATCGTGTGTTCCGGGCTCGTCGCCGGTGAGCAGGGCAAGCTGGTCGAGCGTGGTCGCGATCTGTCCCTCGAGCGGCAACAGCCCGGCCTCCGTGCGGGTCAGCTCGGTCTTCAGCCGAACCACCTCGTCGCGCGACGATGCACCGCGTTGTTCGCGCTGTTGAAGCAGGGCGAGTGATCGCTGTTGAAGCTGCGCGGAGCGGCGAGCCAGGATCAGGCGCTGCTGAAGTTCGCGCAGAGTCACATAATTCTGGGCAACCTCCGCCGACAGACGAACCTGCGCATCAGCTTTATTGGCTTCGGCCGCCTGAGCCTGGGCCTCGGCACCTTCGGCAGCGCGGCGTCGCGCGCCGAACAGATCGATCTCCCACGATGCGTCCAGGCCGGCATTATAGAACTCGGCCCTGGTACGATCGGATTGCTCGCCTTGCGTCGGCAGCGCGAGCGAGCCGGCGGGAAGATCGGCGACGATCGCAGTCCCTGACCCCGAGACGGTGGGAAGCTGGTTCGCGCGCTGTTCGCGCAAGCTGGCGCGCGCCTTGCGGATGCGCGCCTCGGCGATCGCCACGTCCGGATTAGAGGCAAGCGCCCGGTCGATCAGCATCGTGAGCTGCGCGTCGCCCATGCCTTCCCACCAGCGTGCGACAGGGGTCTGCGGTGACGTGACGGCCTGATCCGCGCGGCGAAATGTCGACCCGGCGCGCTCCCCGCTCGCAACGCCCGGCGGGCCTCCATAGTTGGGGCCGACGACGCATCCAGTCAGGAGTGCGGGGAGAATGGCCCAGCCAAGTCGCTTCATCAGTGCATCGCCATCTGCGTGTCGGAGGAGATCGGGCGGAGGAACAGCGCCAGCGGCGTCGTGATCGCGATCGCGACGCCCAGCGCAAAAAACAGGTCGTTATAGGCCATGACGGTAGCCTGTTCGAGAAGTTGACCGGCGAGCTGCCGATACGCGCCGGCTTCGCCGGACGGCATGACCATGGCTTTAGCGAACCATTCCTGCGTGGTCGCCGCGTTGGCCGACACCGTTTCGCCCAGCCGGTTGAAATGCAGAAAGGTCTGCCGGTCCTGGAGGGTCGCCATCAGCGCCAGGCCGATCGATCCGCCAAGGTTTCGCCCCGCGTTGAACAGCGCGGACGCATCGCCTGCGTCTTCGGGCGCCACGGCGCTGATCGCGGCCTGGTTGAGGAACATCATGGCGAAGATCTGCCCAAAGCCGCGCACGAGCTGAGAGTTCGTCAGGTCCCCACCGGCCGACCGCGCGGTGAGATGCCAGTCCATCGCGCAGCTGACGCCGATCAGCGTCATGCCGACAAAGACCGCCAGCCGGACGTCGAGATATTTGAACGCGAGCGGCAGGAACGGCATCAGCATCAGGGCGGGGATGCCGGAGACGAAGACCACCTTGCCCGATTGCAGCGCGCTGTAATCCGCCATCGACGAGAGAAACTGGGGGATGAGGAAGGTGACCCCGTAGAGCACGACGCCGATGATGAGGCTGAGGACGAATACGCTGCCGAAGGAGCGGCTGAAGATCAGTGACAGCTTGAGCACCGGATGCGCGGAGCGGACCTGTCCGATCGTGATGAGCGCGAAGCCGAAGACCGTGGCGATCGCGAGTTTCACGATCATGGCGGATTCGAACCACATCTCGCGCTGCCCCTCCTCGAGCATGACGGTGAGCGCACCCAGGCCGATTGCGAGCCCTGCGATCCCGAACCAGTCGGCATGGCGCAGCTGGTCGAGCCGCAGACGCTCATGCTTGAGCCCGAACAGCAGGAGCAGGACGAGCCCGGCACAAACCGGCACGTTCAGGAAGAAGGCGTAGTGCCAGCTGTAATTGTCGGTGAGCCAGCCGCCGATGATCGGCCCGAGCACCGGACCGAGGATCGCGGTGCCGCCGAACGCGGCGGTGCCGATCGGCTGTTGCGATGGCGGCAGCCGTGTCGCGATGATGGTCATCGCGGTCGGGATCAGCGCACCGCCGGTGAAGCCTTGCCCTACACGCCCGGCGATCATCATCGGCAACGTCGTCGAGATGCCGCACATGATCGAGAAGCCGGTGAAGCTGATCGCCGCACCCAGAAGGAAGTTGCGCAGACCGAACAGACGCACGAGGAAGGGGCTAAGCGGGATCATGACGATTTCCGCCACGAGATAGGCGGTCGCGACCCAGGTGCCCTCCGTTCCGCTCGCGCCGATCTCGCCCTGGATGGTGGGCAAGGCCGCATTGACGATCGAGATGTCGAGCAGCGCCATGAACGACCCGATCGTGCCCGCTGCGACGGCGAGCCAGTCGCGCAGGCCGGCGCGTTCGGCCGCCATCAGCGCCCGCCCTGCGTCTCGTCGTGCTTAAGCCGCTCGGTTTCCTGTTCGATCCGGTCACGACTTCCTTTTGCGCTGATCGTGTCGACCGTAACCTCGACCGACAGGCCGGGACGCAACACCCGGCGCGCCTCCGGCCCCGCTTCAATGCTGATCCGCACGGGCACTCGCTGAACGATCTTGGTAAAGTTCCCGGTCGCGTTCTCGGGCGGGATGAGCGAGAACTGCGCGCCCGTGCCTGGCGAGAAGCTCGCAACCCGGCCGCGCAGTTCGGCGCCGTCCAGTGCATCCACCTTGATGGTCACGGGTTGCCCGACGCGCATCAGCGCGACCTGGGTCTCCTTGAAATTGGCCTCGATGTAGAGTTGATCAACCGGCACCACCGACATCAGCCGGGTCGCAGGCTGGACATATTGCCCGGCCCGGACCGCCTTGTCGGCAACAACGCCGTCGATGCTGCTGCGGATCTCGACGGCGCCGAGGTCCGTCGAGGCGCGCGCAAGCTGCGCCTGCGCGGTGCCGCGCTGCGCCTCCGCCTGGCCGATGCGAGCCGCTTGTGTGGCGACACTGCGACGGGCGGCGAGGTAGGCGGCGCGCTGCGCGCGCAGCTCCGCGGCGGCTCGATCACGCTGCAGGACGAGGTTGGCGAGGCGCTCGCGCGATTCCGCCCCTGTCCGAGTGAGCGGTTCGTAACGTCTTACCTCGTTTTCTGCCGCTGCCGCGGCAGCCTCGGCGCTCGCAACCTGGGCGGCGGCCTGAGCGACAGTGGCCTGCTGCTCGTCAAGCGTCCGGCGCGCGGTCGTGATGTTGGCGCCGGCCGCGGCAATCTGAGCTTGCGCCTGTTCGACATTGGCGCGGTAGTCACGAGGATCGAGGACGGCGAGCAGCTGGCCGCGGCGGACAGGCTGGTTGTCGGCGACGAGGACACGCTCGACATAGCCGCCCACCTTCGGTGAAACGGTCACGAAGTCCGCGCGCACATAGGCGTTGTTGGTCGACTGCAGGTATTGGCCGCTCGCGCGGTAGTTCATGTACCAGACGACCGCCGCGACGATGCCCGCAACGAGCGCGGCGATGAGGACGTAGCGGATGATCGGATAGCGCTCGAGAAGCGAGGGCTTCTTTACGCCGTCGTTCTCCTCGACACCGTCCTTCGACCTAGCTTCTGGCTGGGAATGCGCATTCCGGTCGTCATGCGGCGCATCGCCGCCTCGATCTTCAGCATGCTCGTCAGCCACTCAGCAACCCTAACGTATGTAAACCGGACCGTATCATAGTATGTGGCGATCGGCACTGCCACCCACTCTGATGGGCTCGTGCACAGCAAACTCAAGCTGCGCGAAACAAACAGCCGCTGGATCTTCGCGGCGGAATGCTTCGGCGTGAACGACTGCGATCCGACGTCCGACACGCCTGACCTTCGGCGTCGTGACAAGTGCATCCAGCCGAGCAGAGGCAAGGAACTGGAGGTTCACGCTGATGAGCTTCGGGAAGTGCCCGGGCGGAAGTTTGCGTGCAAGGGCACGCTTCGCTGCCACTTCGAGAAAGGATGCCACAGCTCCGCCATGCAAGGCGGGAAGGAGAGGGCTGCCGATCATGTACTCCACTGGCGTCAAAACAAAGGCGTCACCGCTCTCTGAAATCATGGAGCCTAGCAGCTGCGCGAAGCCGGTCATGGCCCGACAGCCCGATTGATCGAAAAGACGCCTTGGGCAGTCGCGATCAGGTGAGAAGGATCGGTATCCCAGACTTCGGTCCGTACGAACGCACGGCGCTCGGTAGCGTCGTAACAATGCGCCCACGCTGTCGCGGAGCATCTCGCCTCGGGGGACCGCACATGGTCCACCTTCAGGTTGAGGGTCGAGATTGCCAATCGCCTTCCCAGTCGGGACATTACGGCAACGCCGCAGGCCTGATCGATAAGGCTCGTCAACACGCCCGTTGCTAAAGTCTCGTCCTCGTCGGCCAGCTCCTCACGCCAACCGACACGTAGCGAGCTGAGGCCATCGCCGATCGAAACCAACTCCAGGCCAAGCCTGTTGCCCCACGGTATGTCGCCTGGTTGCAGGCTCCAGTCTCCAGCCACGATTCCATCCTCGTCCTGATCAGGCCTTGCCAGCTTAAAAGGCCGCCTTTGCTCCAGCCACCTGGGAAACGGTACGGTTTACATATATGGTCCTGCTTCTTAATGGTTATGGTCTCGCATGGAAACGCGGTCGAACAAATTCCTGGTGCTCGTAGTGACCGGCTTTCTGCTTGGCACGCTCCTGATCTTCACCCTGTGGCTGTTTGATGCACGCGATGGAGACGGCAATCCCTATATGATCCGCTTCACCGGGAGCGTTGCCGGCCTGGAGAAGGGGTCGCCGGTGACCTTCTCGGGCGTACCGGCCGGTCATGTCACATCGATACGGTTCGATAAGGATGACCCGTCAGCGGTTCTCGTCACCGTCAGCCTTGACCCGCGGATCCCCATCGTCGCAGGCGTAAAAGCGTCGATCGCAAGATCGGCACTGGCCGGCACCGCGAACATCAGCCTCGACGGCGCTACATCTGGTGCGCCCCCGATCGTTGCGGCGAGCGACACCGAGCTTCCCGTCATTCCCGCCAAGGAAGGCGGGCTCCTTGGCGGCGGAGGGGACCCCGTCGCACTGGTCGAGAAGATCAGCCGCACCGTGGACTCTGTCTCGCGCAACCTCGACGCCGCTCAGCAGCAGCGGGCCAGCGATCGGCTGGCGGCGCTCGCGGAGAGTTCCGCTGGTTGGGCTGACAAAGCCGGAGCAGCGTCCGATGCTCTCACCGGTGCGCGCGGCCGCGTGATTGCCGTGGGAGACGCCTTGCAGCGATCCGGCGACAGCGCCCAACAACTGAGAGCGGCAGCGGACGAACGCCGCGCGACCGTCCTCGCGAGAGCGAACCGAACATTGTTGAGAGCCCGAGACGGTGCCGATCGATTCACGGCTCGGCTAGAGGCTATTCGACCCACGATACGCGGCACGGCCGCCAAACAGGCCCAACTGCGTGAAACGGTTCGTTCAGCGAGGAACAAGGTCGGTGCTGTCAGGGATGCGGCCGTTCGCATCGATCAGGAGGGACTGGGCGTGGGGGCTCCGTCCCTTCCCATCTACAAGCCGAGGCCACGGCAGTGATCGGCCGCGATACAAGGACAGCCATTGGCTGAGATCTCGCTGGCGGGTGAGCAACCGACCGTCTCCGTTTGATTTCTCGCCAACCGGTCCGGATCGCGCTACTCTCGATCCAGGAGAACGAGATTGAGCGATGACGAAAAGAAACGTCGGCGTCCGAGGAAAATGGGCAGACCGACCACTGAGGATGCGCTCCGCCTGACCTCGCACATCCTCAAGAGCGCTCGCGAGCTGTTTTTCGAACACGGGTTCGACGGCGCCAGTGCCGACATGATCGCCGAACAGGCGCGCATTTCCAAGCGGACCCTGTACGCGCGCTTTGGCAGCAAGGCGCGTGTGTTCGAGGCGGTCATTCTCGACGAGATCGACACGCAGCTGCGGGCGCTCGAACCGTCGGGCAGCGACGAACCCGACATTGGATCGCGACTTGGCGTGATCGCAGATCGGTTGCTCGAGTGGCTCCTGACGCCCCGGATCGCGTCCATGGAACGCGTCGTCATCGCGCAAGCCGTGCGCTTTCCCGCGCTAGCGGCGAACATCCATGACTTCGGTTACCAGCGGGCCGTCCAATGGGTGGCGTCGATCCTCGCCCACGCCGATGCGAAGGGAGAACTGTCGCTGGCGGACCCCGTGTTCGCTGCCGAGCAGTTCGTCACGCTCGTCGTGGTCGCACCCATGCGCCGCGCAGCGCTGGGGCTGTCTCCTCCAGCATACGACGAGGCAGCGCGGGATCGCATTTCGCGCGGCATCGACCTGTTCCTCGATGGCTGCCGCCCGCGGCAGGAGGATGGTTGCAGCGCGTGATGCCCACCACCGACGACGAGTCTCAAATCGGTGAGCGCGCGCGGCTGGCCGAGCTCATCCAGATCATGGGGCGCCATGGGCTGAACGGGCTCGCCTCGCGCCTGGGCCTGCTGCCCGGTCGCTCAGAGCAGCCGGTAGACCTCGGTACGCCCGAGCGGGTCGTCGCGCTGCTGCGAGACCTTGGACCTGTCGCGGTCAAGCTGGGGCAGGTGCTCGCCACCCGCGAAGACCTGCTCGGGCCGGAATGGGTGCGGGCGCTGTCGACGCTGCAGGATCGCGTGACCCCGCTGCCGTTCGAGGCGCTGGAGCCGACGATCCTGGCCGCGCTCGGCTCCCCGATCGCTGATGTGTTCGCGAACTTCAACCGCGAGCCGATCGCGGCGGCGTCGATTGCGCAGGTTCATGCTGCAACCTTGCGCGACGGGACCGAGGTCGTGGTCAAGGTACGCCGGCCGGGGATCGCGGAACGCGTCGATGCCGACCTACGGCTGCTCCGCCGCATCGCGCGGCTCGCGGCCCGGCACTCACCGGAGATCCGCCGCCTCAAGCCCGACGAACTGCTGCGGTTTTTCGCGGAGAGCTTGTCGCAGGAAATGGACCTCAGCGCAGAAGCGGCAGCCTGCGAGAGCATCGGCGCGTTCCTGCAGCCGCTCGGCGTCCGGACGCCGGCCTTCTACTGGGATCAGGTCGGCCGCCGGATCAACGTGCAGGAGCGGCTTGACGGCATGCCCGTCCGCGAGGTTCTTGACGTGGCGGGTGAGGGCGGTGCTGACGTCGCCGGCAGATATGCCGATGCGGTGCTGCGGATGATCATCTTCAACGGTCGGTTCCACGCGGACCCCCATCCCGGCAACGTCTTTGTTCTGGCCGACGGGTCGTTGGCGTTCATCGACTTCGGGGCGGTCGGCGTGCTCAGTCCCGCCCGGCGGAACGAGGTTGTCACGCTCGTCCTTGCCATCGCGGGTGAGGACACACGATCGGTGACGGACGTACTGCTGCAATGGTCGGGCGAGACCGATGTCGATCGCCAGGCGCTGACCCGCGACCTCGACGCGCTGATCGGCCAGTTCCGCGGGGCGGTACTCCAGCAGATCGAGCTCGCCGACATCTTCGGCCGCGTGTTCGCGCTGCTTCGAACCTATCGTCTGGCGCTGCCGCCGGACCTCGCCCTGCTGCTGCGCACCTTGCTGATCGCCGAAGGGTTCGTGCGACGGCTCGATCCCGGCTTTGACATCACCGCGCGCGCCGCACCGATCGCGCGCGAACTGCTGCGGGAGCGGATCGGCCCGGCCGGCCTCAAGCGTGGCGGACGCCGGCTGGCGACAAGCCTTGGCCGTCTGGCCGCCGCCTCGCCCGAGCTGGTGGCCTTCGCCGAGCGGGTTGCGCGGTCGGGTGCGCTGCCGATCGAGTTGCAGAAAGGTGCCGTCTCCTCACCACCGGCATTGCCCCGGGGCGCAGATCCCAACGTCCTGTCCGCCGGCCTGCTGGTCGCCGGCGCGATCCTCCAGCACGACCATGATGTTGTTGGAGCAATCCTGATGGCTTCTGCGATACTCCTTGCCGGCTGCGCTTGGTACGCGAACAGGCAGCGGCGCTGACCTCTTGTTGTCAGCCTTTCATGTACCCAGTCGCGCGCGATTGTTTCGCTACTGATATTTCATCTCCGACGAGCGGAACGAACCAATCGGCTTGGCGTTTTCCGAAAGTAAACCGGTTGGTACCAAAGCAGCTGACCGGTTCGATTGAGCGAGGGGTTCCGCGTGTCCGAACAAACGGTTGACGAGCCGCATCTGCCATCTGAGGGCTGGTCGGACTTCGGTGCCGAGCTCAGCGCGCTTATGCCTAGTCTGGCGCGCTATGCGCGATCGCTGGCCAGGAATCCCGATACTGCACAGGACCTTGTTCAGGAAACCGTGCTGAAAGCCTGGCGCAGCCGCGCATCCTTCGAAGCCGGTACAAATATGAAGGCGTGGACCTTCCGGATCCTTCGCAACTCATTTCTTTCGCAGGTACGCCGTCGAGGCACGGTACAAGTTAGCGAGACCGCCGAACTCGCCGACATTCCGGTGGCGTCGAACCAGGAATCCGTTGTGACGCTGAGCGATGTTCGCCGTCTATGGCCGCGCCTGACGCCTGAGCAGCAGCGGTGCATCAATTTCATCGGGATCGAGGGATTGAGCTATGAGGAGACAGCCACAATCGAGCAGGTTCCCGTCGGCACAATCAAGAGCCGCGTGGTAAGAGGGCGGCAGATGCTGCGCGCACTCCTAGATCACATGAACAGCGATAAGGGATACAAAACGGAATCTCAGGTCGTGGCGGCCGGTGCAACCTGTCAGGCCGAGCCACCAGTTATCGACGAGGTGCACGAGAGACAGATCGAGCTGCTGCAAAGCTGGCGGACGAAGCGTGCGGCCGACCGCTGTTTGGTAGGCTGAGTGGGCCGGGATCTCTTGATCCCGGCTTCGTGCGGCCAATTTCAGGTCCTTTACCGTCTCGGTTAGCAGAAGACCTGTCGCTAGGGATATCGCACAAAAGGACGAAGAGACCACGGCTGGCCGAGCGGATATGTCCTGTGGTCTGCCCTAACAGCCTACATCCTCCAGCGTGTCAGTTGTGCGCTGACTTCCGGGCTGCTCTCCCATCCACCGCCGGGCATCCAGGCGCTTACCCGTCACCGCCGCGGCAGCGTCAGAGCAGAGCCAGAGCAAGGGCGGCACCACGATCTCGGGCGACAGCAGTCCGTCGCGTGCACTATCCGGCAGTCCTTCGGGAATCATGCCGGTCAGCGTCGCGCCCCCCGGCAGGAGCGCGTTCACCGTGATGCCGCTGTCCGCAAGGTCCTGCGCCCAGATCGCGGTCTCCGATTCCAGCGCCGCCTTGGACGGGCCGTAGGGCGAGAAGCCGCGCCGTCGCATCGTCTCGCGGTTCATCGAGATGTTGACGATTCGGCCCCATCCCGCCTCCAGCATGGCGGGGACGGCGGCGCGCGCCATCAGGAACGGGCCGTTGACGTTGGTGTCGGTCACCATGCGCCAAGTGTCGGGGGCGACCTCCCAAAACCGGGTCGGTTCTGTCAGGAAGGTGTCGCTCACATACTTCATGCCGCGCCCGGCATTGTTGACCAGGATGTCGAGCCGGCCGAAGCGCACGAGCGCCGCGCGCACGACTGCGGCACAATCCTCCACCCGCGTCACGTCGGCGAGCAGCGGCCGCACCCGATCGTCGCCGCATGCCCGCTCTGCCTCCCGTGCGACCGCTTCGACCTCGGCGAGTTCGCGCGCGGCGGTGGCGACGACCCGCACGCCGGCCTGCGCCAGCCCGAGCGTCATCGCGCGGCCCAGCCCGCGACCGCCGCCCGTCACGATCGCGACGCGGCCGGCAAGGCCGTGTCCGTCGCTCCCGCTCATCGGTTCAGCGCCTGCATCTGCGGCGCGGCGTAGCGCTCGCCCGCCGTTGCCCCCTTCGGCGCCGCGCGGTCGAGCCGCTCCAGTTCGCCTCGGGTGAGCGTCACGTCGAGCGCGCCGACATTCTCCTCCAGGTAGCCGCGGCGCTTGGTGCCCGGGATCGGCACGATGTCTTCGCCCTGCGCCAGCACCCAGGCGAGCGCCAGCTGGGAAGGGGTGCAGCCCTTCTCCCGCGACATCGCCTCGACCGCCGCGACGAGATCGAGATTGCGCTGGAAGTTCTCGCCCTGGAAGCGGGGGCTGTGCCGGCGATAGTCGTCAGGCGCGAGATCCTCCACCCGCCGGATCGCGCCGGTCAGGAAACCGCGGCCGAGCGGGCTGTACGGCACGAAGCCGATGCCGAGCTCGCGCACCGTGTCGAGGATCTCGCCCTCGGGATCGCGGCTCCACAGCGAATATTCGGTCTGCAGCGCCGCGATCGGATGCACGGCGTGCGCGCGCCTGACCGTGGCGGGCGCCGCTTCGGAGAGGCCGAGGTGGCGCACCTTGCCCTCGCGGACCAGCCCGGCCATCGCGCCCACCGTGTCCTCGATCGGCGTGTCGGGGTCGACGCGGTGCTGATAGTAGAGGTCGATCGTCTCGACGCCGAGCCGTCGCAGGCTCGCCTCGCAGGCGGAGCGGACGTAATCCGGGCGCCCGCACACGCCCTTGAAGGTGCCGTCCTCGCCGCGAACGTTGCCGAACTTGGTGGCGAGAACCACCGCGTCGCGGCGATCGCGGATCGCACGCCCGACCAACTCCTCGTTACGGCCTACCCCGTACATGTCGGCGGTGTCCAGAAACGTCACGCCGAGATCGATCGCGCGCTGAATGGTCGCGACCGCCTCGGCTTCGTCGGCCTGCCCATAGAATTCGGACATGCCCATGCAACCGAGGCCCAGCGCAGATACGCGCAGCCCGTCGCCCAGCTTTCGTTGCTCAAGCACCAATTATCTCCTGTTGTAAGATCATGCCGGTTGGCCAGTCGTCGGTAGCAAGGCGGGCCGGCACCGGTTCAGCCTTCAGACAGCAACTGCTCGGCGAGCTGGCTGTGCTTTTCGTCGGCCTGCTTGGCCTCGTCCGCGCACGCCTTCATGTCGCGCGCCGCATCGTCCATGCCGGTCTGCCGGCAGTAATTGGCCATGGTCCCGAACGAAGCGATCCAGTAATGAAGCGCGAGCTGCCCGCTGGCGATGATGCCGAGGTCGCGTGAGGCATCGTCCGGTGCCGCTTCGCGGATCCTGCGGCTCACCTCGTAATGCGCTTCGAGCACAGGGTTGTCCTGCTGATCGGCCGGGCCCGCCTGCTCGGCGGCGCGACGGATGCGGTCCGCCCATTGGCGGGAAGTCCGGTTGCCCTCTTCGAGCGCGGATCGCAGCGCCGGGTGGCGCGCGTCGTTGTTGATCTCGTCGGTCGCCTTGGCGGCGACGTCGCTGCCGGCCCGCATCGCGGACAATCCTTGCGCGACCAGCTTCTTCAGGTTGTTCTCGTTCATCAGGTTCGTCCTCGTCCTGCCGTGCCTCGTTCAGGCACGGTGAGGGATTCTAATCTCGTCGCTCCGTTCTGTTCCGTCGGTCCTTCCTCGATCAGAGCGCAATCAATGTTTGGAGCTCATGGCCGACCTCCCGGCCTGCACCTCCTGCGGCTTGCAGGAGCGGGCTGCGTGAACCAGCGCGGCAGGGCAGGCATGCGGGAAGCTCGGACCGGCGTTGCAGGCGTGAATAGCGTCGTAAGCGGTCCGAACCGAGCCGAAGCGGACCTTCTTGAGAGCCTTCCCGACAGGAGCATGCTGACGGTGGCTCCAGGCTGAAGTGATTGGACGGAGGCGCTGCAGTGACGGGAGCCCGCGGAAAATATCGCTCAGATGCTTAACATAATCTATGTTATCGGACCGGAAGCGTAACGGCTTTTTAGGTGTCTCACGCGGCCCCGATCGCCGCGGGCGCTTCGATCAGCCATCGCCCGACGATCCGCTCGAAGTCGACATACGGAATCCGATCGGGGTCGAACTCTAGCACGGCCGCCAAATCGGGCAAATCGGCCAGAAACGCCTCATAGACGCGCTGCACGCGGTCGGCGCTCGGCAACTCGCGGCGCGACACGTTGGCGAGCCAATCACGCGCCTCGCGGAGCGCCCGAGCCGGGTCGCCGCCATGCTCGTGGATGTCCATGCCGGCCAGATCGGAGATGAAACGCTGGTAGCGGAACTGCTCGACGTCGAGGATCAGGACACGCTTGGCTTTCTGATGTTTGCCGCCGTACCGCTTGGCGCCAAGGAACAGCCCGAGTTCGAGCGGCATGTTGAAGCGCGGCAGGTTGTTAACCGCGTCCAGCTCGGTGCGCGACAGGTCATGGATGCCGTAGCGGCACTGTTCGATCAGCGCAAAAATCTTGTCGATCCGGGTCTGGCCACCGTCATCTAGCTCGCGCGCCGAGCGCGGGCGAAAGCCGCAGACGAGGATGGCAAAGATCAGCGCCCGGAACGTCGGCGCGAACGCGTCGTCGAAGGGACAATTGATGAAGACGTCGTCCGTCGACGTCTGGACGGCCGGCAAGCTACTTCTTCTTGGCCAAAACGCTCTTCACTGCCGCGGCGATACGCTGGTCGGAGACGGTCGCCTTTTTGGTCGCCACCGGCGCCAGAACGTAACGGCCCGTCGCTGCGCTGCGCCCGAGCACGCCCGGCTTGCTGCCCTTGGTGGTGATCGTGTCGGACCTGGTCGCCATGACGGTAATATGCGCCTCCCCTCCCCGCCGCGCAAGCGGCGTCCATGGCGCCGGCCCGACTAGCGCCATCGTTCCCCATCGCCGACATCGAAGCTGATTGCATCGGCAAAGGGCCGGAGCACCTCGCTGGGAATCGCGTAGGTGATCGGCAGGCTGATCTCGCCCGCGGTGAGCCCGCTCGTTACCATGCCGAGCACCGCACCCGTCCTCGAGTCACACACCACGCCACCGCTGATGCCGCCAAGCGCCACCGAGCTGATCTGGAACAGTCGCGTCTCACCGCGCTGTATCGCCGGGATTACTGCGCTGACGATCCCTTCGAAAAAGGAGGGTTGGACCAGCCCGCGGTTGGTCGCGTTCGAGAAAAACATCGCCTTGCCGAGTGGGAAACCGCCGATCAGCACCCGGTCGCCTACCCCGACCTTGGTCGAGTCGCCCCAGGTAACCGGCGGCACGTTGTAGGGGGCCTCCTCGCTCTCGGTCGCAGGACAGATCAGGATGCCGGCGTCGATCCCCGGTCCGCCATTCTCGAATCGTTGGTCATAGTAGCGCATGACGGCCGCGAACGGGTACGGCCGTTGCGCCTCTACGCCGTTCAGCCGGCTGTTCGCCCAGAGGTACGCTTCATGCTCCTTTAAGCGGAGCGCTTCCACGACGTGCCAGCAGGTGTAGAGCTTGCCGCGCCCGACCTGAAAGGCGGTGCCCTGAATGTCCATGACCCAGTCCTCATGGACGGGATCCTGGATCGCGATATGGAGCGCGAGGTCGCCCTTAGGCACGCCCGCCTTGTTACCGACGGGTACGATTGATCGTGCGAGGCGGGAGATTGGCGTGTCACGCCCGCGCGACGCCCAGGGCACGCGCTCGAGCGCCTCCTTCAGATCGACCGGTTTCGAAGCAGGCCTTCGATTGCGCTCGGCCACGAACGCTCAGAGCCTATCCTTCAGCGCCTTGGCCGGCGTAAACGTCAGCTTCTTCGACGGCGCGATCGTGATCGCCTCGCCCGTGGCCGGATTGCGGCCGCTGCGCTCGCTCATGCTCTTCACCTTGAACTTGCCGAAACCCGGCAGGTTGATCTCGTCACCCGCCGCGGCTGCCTGGCCGATCGCGTTCAGCGCCGCGTCGAGCAGTTCGCGCGCCTGCTTCTCCGTCGTGCCGAGCTGGTCGGCGACCTGCTTGGCGAGATCCTTGGTGTTCATGCTGTCCGCTTCCCCTGTTTGCCGAGCCGATGTCATAGCGGCGAAGCCACCCGCGGCAAACCGTCGCTCCGCCCGTTGCCGACCGGGATCGCCGTCCCGCTTCAGCCGTGAGTCCTCAGGCAGGAAGGTCCGCCAGACTGCCGCGCCAACCTGGATCTCCGGGGCGCCTGATCAGGCTGGTGAAGCCGAGCTCCGCCCGGATCGCCTCAAAGCGTGCAAGTACATCATCGACGTCGATCCCTGATGCTTCATGCAGGACGCGCATGCGTTCCCGCAGGGCTGCCGGCCACCGCTCGCTGCCTCGGATCAGCATGGCCTGCACGCGTGTCGTGGCGTTCTCGAATAACCACTCGAGCTTCTGGGTCTTGACTTCGGAACCCGACGACCTAGTCCAGTACCAAAGGGAGAACAGCACGCTAATCTCCTCGCGCGAGATGATTGCGATCACCGCGCACAGTACCTTGGCCCTCATTCTCGGTGAAAGCTTGGGGAAGGAAGCGTCCGCCCAATTGCGAGGCCGGTGATGCGGAACAGCGCCGATGAACTCGCTTTGATATCGGTTGATCAAGCTGGTTTGGTCCAGATTGCGCGCGAGCAGCGCCTTTGTCAGATCGTCGAGCAGAGCCAGGAACTCGGACGGCTGGACCTCGCCTACCCCGAACCAGTGCGACGGATGGCCGAGCCAGGCGGCTCGCAAGCATTTCTCAAATGCCAGCAGCATCTCGAACTGTCGGGCGCCGCGCCGATCGTCGCTGGCCCACTCGCTGGCGGGGACACGATGGACAATGGTGTGAAGGAGCTTGCGGCAGTCGGGGCAGATCAGTTCGGTCGCGCCGTTGATGTGCACAAAGGTCGGCCCGCGAGTGGGCACGCAGCTGCGGCAGCCTTCATACCGCCACCGCAAATGACGATGACAGAGGACCAGCGGCAGAGCTGTGTCGCGATCAAGGTAAGCCCCGCCTGCCTTTCGACCTTCTTCAAGGCAAGTGGGACACCAGCAAGAGTGCAGAGGGTCCAGGGCATGTCTGGCCCGATCGGTGCAGCGCAGCCAATCCACGGCAAGGTTCGGCCAAGCCCGTCGGAGTTCCAGCGCGGCCACGCATTCCGGAGCCAATGCGAACGCCTCAGCGATACGATCCCGCTCGCCGGAATCGAGTTCGACGTCCACGCCGCCAGGAGCGACGTCGCCGTTCCGCAGCAGGCTGGCACGCAACCCCTCCACTTCCATGTCGTAGACCGCCGCAGTTCTGCCCAGCCAGGACGAGATCAGCTCGTCCGGATGCGGACGCGGGGCGACCGGCAGCGGGGATGCGTCGACTACCATCGCTCATGCAGTGCCCACCGCGCCCGACCCTGGCCGCCCTCGTCGTTTCGCGATCTCCTTCATGGTGACGCTGGGAAGGACAAGATCATCGGCGTCCAAGTCTTCGGGACCGATCATCTCCGCGCCCCGCCGGATCGCCCGAACGGCGAGGTTCTCAACAAGCCGGAAAATACGGCCGGTATTCCCGTCGGTCAGCTCCAGCAGCCTGGCCCTGAACAAGTCCTCGGCGAGCGGCGACGGATTTCGGAGCGGCAGGATGGCGGCCAGCGTCACCAAGAGCAGCCGAAAGGCTTCGTCATCTCGCCAGCGCACGAGCTCGATCGCATCGAAGCGATCGGCGAGCGCTGCGTCCGTCAAGAGCGCCGCCCTCGCCTCGTGGTTGCCCGTGCAGACCAATGGCATTCGCAGGTCGTTGGCGAAGTAGCGGATCGTGTTCAGGAAAATGCGTTGCTGGCGCGGTGTGCAGGCCAGCATATGGTTGATCTCGTCAAGTAACAGCATGCGCGCGCCGACCTGCCCCATCAACCGGCGCGTAAGCTGCCGGGCGCGTCCGAGATCGGACCCACCAGCGAAGCCCGCACCCAGCGCGGCCAGGATCTCGTCGTAGAACTCGCCCTCGGTCGGCTCCGGCGGCAGCTGCACGGCGACGACCGGGACGGTCGCCAGCCCCGTTCTGTCATCGAAGGTGCGCGGGTTTTCGTCCGCGAACCGCTCGACGATATGCGATTTGCCCATCCCTGTTTGCCCGAAGACGAGAAGGCAGGGCATGCGGGTGCGAGGCGGGTGCGCCAGCAACTCGCCCAGCATCGACCGGACCTTCTCCGCCTTCGGAAAACCGACCCAGCGATCCTTGCGTATCCATGCGACACGCTCATCGTCCGGCCAGAGCGCCTGGTCGCGGTAGCCTTCCGCCAGATGCGCGAATTTGGTCATCCTCTCTTCTCGTCGACCAAGAACGGAAGGTCGCCCAGTGGAGGCGCGGGTGGCGGGCATTGGCCAGACACAGGCGCCGGCTGGGCACGCTTTGGCAGATCAGAGTGCTTGGCCGCGCGGACGCGTTGAGCGTCCGCGAGCGCCGTCGCGGTGCGCTGCATGGCGAGCCGGGCCGCCTTAGTCTTGCGGGCAGCCTCGGCGACGATGAAGCGCTGCGTCTCGACAGCGTCAAAGATGAGCTGCTCGTTGACAGCCCCGCGGCCCCGCTCGCGCAGGGTACGCTGCGCCTCCAGCTGCTCCCAGCGGGTGATCGCTGGCCGGCGAAGGTCGCGGTACGGCACCTCAAGATGGTCACCGTCCGGCAGCTCGAGCCAGATCCGTGAAAGGTCGCGCGGGTCCCACCGGACGGGCAGCTTGCCGCCGGGTCGGGTGTAATGGCAGGACAACGCATCATCCCAATAGTGGGTATTGAACAGCTCGATCCCTTCGCGCGTGACCGCCCGCACCTCGCAGGGCAGAAAGTCGAACAGGAACGCGGCCGGATCAGCGGGCAGCCGCATGAGTTCCGTCCGTCGCTCAACCGCTTCGTCCCAAGCGGTCGCAGGCGGGATGCCGAGCCCGCGGTGAATATCTGCGTGGTACGGCCCGATAATTTCCCCGGCGAGCCAGGCCTCGATCTCCGCCAGCGTCATGCACGCCTTACCTTCGGCCTGGTAGTCGCCGCGCTCGGCGACGTTGGAAAAAGTGGTGCCGGGCAACAGGTGGACGGCGCCCATCATCGTCCCGATCTGAACCGCGCCGGGTTTGTCGGAGGCCCCAACTCCTGAGAGGAAGGGGCTATGACGAGCAAGACGACGAACAAGTTTTCACCTGAGGTGCGCGCG
>NZ_JACHNY010000017.1 GCF_014199625.1 Sphingomonas abaci | reverse complement strand
CAACATAGCAGGTCATCTTCCGTCCTCCTCTTCAGGGGACGACAGGCTATCCCAACGAGCACCGCTCCTGATTACGCCATGTGGTTCACCGACCAACCCGCCGCATGCAGCAGCGCCGTCACCCGGCGATAGCCGTAGCGCCCGTACTGCCTGGCAAGGGCGATGATATCCTCGGTCAGCGCCTCTTCGTCATCTGCCCCGAACGGCACCTTGCGCTGCGTCGACCGGTGCTGACCCAGCATGATCTCAACCTCACGTAGCTTCCCGATAATCTCCTCGGGCTTGTGCTTCTTCGCAGGCATTCGTCGTCCCTTCCTTGGTCCAGACTGTAATAGTCGATGGACCACTCAGAAGGGGGCAGCTCAGACCGGCACATGGTAGTGCGCGGCAGGGTCGGTGACGCGGAACACGGGATCGATCTCGGGGAAGAATGGCACCGCCTTCGCATCCGGGTAGCCTGCCATGTCGAACAGCAGCTTGTAGGTGCGCGGCGCGAACTTCGACGGCTACCTACCCGACGCCGATATCTCGGTTGAAACCGGGCAAACCTATAGTCCTGCATGACGATCTGGCATCTTGCATCACCGCGAGCAGCTATCGAAACCGGCGTTTATCACCTACAGTCCTGCAAGGCAGGGTCGCCGGTCCTGCGAAACCGATGGTGGGGGTGCCGTTGCGACCTGTGTCAGCTGCGATCTGTGTTCCGGTCCGCAACGAGGAGACTGCGTTACCGAAGTTGCTGGAGGCGATCGAGCGACTGGACCTGGGCGACGTCGAGGCTGCCGTGTTCTTCCTCCTTGATAATTGCTCGGATGCGAGCGAGCAGGTAATACTCGAGCATGCTGGTCGCATGGCCCTTCCGTTCACGGTGGCTCAGGGAGACCCGTCCCCTGATGCCAATGCCGGTCGTGCACGCCGGGCCGCCATCGCCCTCGGCCTGCATCATGCGGCGAGCACGCCCCACGGTATTCTCCTGACGACCGACGCCGACAGCCAGCCCCGTGCCGATTGGGTCAGGGCGGCACTGCAGGGCCTGGCCTCGGCCGACCTTGTCGCCGGGCGAATCGTCCGGATCGCAGCGGAGCGGGATCCGGTGCAGGGGAGGGTCGAGCGCTACCTCGATCGGCTTCACGCCTACCGACGATCGGTCGACCCCGTTCCGTGGGACAGTCCGACCGGCTCCCACTGCTCGGGAGGCGCCAACATGGCCTTCCGACCCGGAGCCTATCAGGCGCTGGGTGGCTTCCAGCCGGTGCCATGCGGCGAGGACGCCGCCCTGCTCGACGATGCCGGGCGCGCCGGGTTTCGCGTGCGCCGCGATCCCGGCATGGTGGTTGCGACCTCCTCACGGAGGCTCGGCCGGGCGCCGGGCGGCATGGCGGCTGCGCTCACTGCCATCGACCATCACGGGGCACCCTCAATGCCGCATCCCCGAGGGGCGGCATGGCAATACCGACAGCAGGCGGAGGCGCGCCGCATTTGGGCCGGGCTCCCCGATTCCTTTGTCGCAGCTCGCTTCGGCGACCGTATCGGATTGACCGGTGACCATGTGATCGGCGTCGCGCGCGACTGCCCCAACGCAGAGGCGTTCGCCATGCGTGTCGTGCCGGCGCTGCCCGATATACCCGACGTCACCCTCGCCGAGGCCGAGCATGCCCTGGCAACGCTCGAGCACCAGCTTTGCGAGCAGGCGGTATGACGACGACCAAAGCTCTGCGCCATGCGATCGTCGCGGCAGGGTGGGTGACCGACCCCGCCGGCGATCCGACGACGCCCGAGGCATATCTGGACCTGCTCCGCCCTCTTTACGCTGCGGGACGCCGGGATCTCCCCATCGGGCGCCTGCTGGAGGGGCATGTCGATGCGGTGCAAATCGTGTTTCGATACGGCACGTCGTCCCAGGTCGCTGCGTTGCGGGCGCGGATCGCTGCGGGAGCGATGCTGGGTGTGTGGAATGCGGGCCTGCCGGGTGAGTCGCTGGTGCTTACCGGCGGACGGCTGACCGGCGGCAAGGGCTATGCATCGGGGGCGGGGATACTGACTCACGCGCTGGTAACCGCGGATAGCGAACGCGGGCCGCAGCTGCTCCTGCTCGACCTGGATGCCGATCCGCCTGCCATCGATCGGGAGTGGTGGCAGACGATCGGCATGCAGCGCTCGGAGACACATCTGGTGCGCTGGTCCGGCTCTGTGATCCGTGAAGACGGCCGTATCGGCGAGCCCGGCAGCTATGCGCGGGAGCCGTTCTTCAGCGGAGGCGCGCTGCGCTTCGCCGCGGTTCATGCCGGGGGCATCGCCGGCCTGCTCGATGCAGTGCGTGACCACCTGACCACCCACGAGCGCGCTTCCGATCCGTTCCAGGCATCGCGCCTCGCCGACCTGTTCCTGCTTGCCCAGGGTGCAGCGGCGAGCATCCGCGACACGGCGGGCGCCTGGTTCAGCGGGACGGATGCGGAACGCCTCGCCCGGGTGTCCGCTGCGCGGCTATCGATCGCCGGCTCTGCCGAGCGCGCCCTGACGATCGCGCAGGAGGCGGTGGGGCTGCAGGGATTGTTCCTATCGCATCCGCTGGCGGCAAAGATCGCCGATCTCATGGTGTACCTGCGCCAGCCTGCGCCCGACGCGCATCGCTTTCGCGTCGGCCAGGCTGTCGCCGAGCACATCCTCGACCCCATTCTGTGAGGATCCCGCTGCGAAACGTACGTGTCGCGCTGGTGATCGCCCCGCACCCGGATGACGAGGTCATCGGCGCGGCAGGCCTCATTGCGCGGCTTCGCCGCCATGGAGCTCGGGTCCGGGTTGCGGTCGTGACCGATGGTGCCGCGTCTCACCGGGGCAGCCGACAATGGCCGAGAGCGCGACTGGTCGCGGCGCGCCAGCGTGAGAGCCTTCATGCGCTACGTCGTCTCGGCATCGTTGCTGGCGACGTCTCGTTCCTCAATTTGCCCGATGGCCAGTTGCCCTCGATCCCGGGACGCTGTTATCGCGCGCTGCGCCGCCAGGTCGCACGATGCCGGGATCTCGATCTCATCGTCGGACCGGCCTGCGATGACGACCATCCCGATCACCGCGCCGTAGCAGCGGCCGTCGCCCGATGCCCGGGTGGCGCCGGTCGGCTGACCTACCGCGTGTGGCCGCCTCGCCCGGACAGGTCCGGACCGGCATGGCGCATCGCTGTGCCCGGAGGAGTTCCGGTTAAGCGGTCGCTGATCCGCGTCTACCGGACGCAGCTCGGCGCCGTTTCCGATGATCCAGCAGGCTTCACGATCGCGAGACACGAGCTTGCGGCCTTTGCTCGTCCGGTCGAGCGCTACCGGCCGGGTTCGAAGTGACGAGCCCGATCGATCTTGCCGGGTTCGCCGCCAAGTTCGCCGGCGACGACGATCCCTGGCGCACCTTCACCGCCCGTGACGAGGCGGTGAAGCGTGCCGCGATCCTGCACGCGATAGGTCACCGACCGGTCGGACGGGTGCTGGAGCTGGCCAGCGGCAACGGATCCAACAGTGCCGCGATCGCGAGGATGGCGTTGTGCCTCGATGCGACCGAGGGCACGAGGGAGGGGGTCGACCTGACGGCACGCGCCGTCGCGGCCTGGCCTCGTGCGTGCGCATCGCTGCTCGTGCTCCCCGGTCGACCGCCACGTCTCGTCTATGACGTGATCGTGATCGCCGAGATCCTGTATTACCTCTCAGCGCGAGAGATGGCCCGGGTTGCGCGTGAGATGGCCGCTCGCCTGCGGGGAGACGGCACCATCGTGCTCGCGCACCACAGGATCGACTACTACGACTTCGCCCAGCACGCGGCAGGAATCCACGCCCGGTTCCTCGCAGAGACCGGGCGTCGTTGGACGGTTCGCACCGTGCGCCGCACCCGCCGCTGGGTCGTCACCGCGGCCCGCGCCGACGGTGTGCCCCGATCCCCTTGAACGCGAGCGAGGCAGCACGTCCCACGTCCGTGCGATATGAGGCTTGCCGTTAAGTGGAGCGGCAGGACGTCCACCTGCCGCTCCCGCCAGGGTCGTCAGGCCGCCGCGTCGAGATCGACCTTCATCTCCCGAGCCCAGAACCTGAGGTCACGACAGGTCGTGACGAACGCCTTGACGTCCTTGCTCTTGCTTAGGGCTACGAAGCCATCGTCAAGCTCCGGCACCCGAGAAGCGTCGAACAACGTGGCGGCTGCATCGGTGTAGCCGATGAACTTGCAGTGGCCGAACGCGTCCGCCACGAAGTCCTTGGAGGCCGCATCCTTGGCGAGCATCGCAACCCCCTCCTCGGACGGGAGCACCGCGACGGCATCGAACAGGACCGAAGGTCCGCCGTCGATCTTCTGCTTGGCCGCGACCTTGGTGCCGTCGTCGAGCGTGACCCCGCCGATCTTCGGCGCGACCACCTCCCAGACCGCGCCTTCGGCTTCCAGCGCCTTCGTCAGCGCATTGAACAGCTCGGCGCTCGACCCATCGGTCAGCAGCAGGCCCATCTTTCGCCCGGCGAAATTCGCCGGGCCGTTGGCGACGATCGAGAGCGCCGACGATGTCGGCAGGTCTAGCGTCGGCTTGGCCGCCTTGGCGGCGTCCGGCAGGTCAAGGCCGAGCCCGTCCGCAACGGTAGCGGCGAGATCCTCGTCGATGTTGCGCAGGTGGCTGACCGCCCGGGCCCGGATGTCGACACGATCTACCTTCGACAGCTCGAACACCAGCGCGTCGCCGATGTGCTTCTGCTCGATCGGCTGCTGGCTGAGATAGAACTGCCGCGCCTGGCTGTAATGATCGGCAAAGGTTTCGGACCGAACCCGCTGCTTAGTCCCCTGAACCTCGGCGGGGAAGCTGGTGAAGCCGATCTCCGCGTTCTCGCGCGGACCGCCTTCCGCGCCCCAGCTGTTCGGCTCATAGTTCACGCGCCCCTTCGGATTGCGCATCGCCATGTGGCCGTCCTGCTGGAAGTTCATCACCGGACAGCGCGGGGCATTGATCGGCAGGTGGGTGAAGTTCGGGCTGCCGAGCCGCTTCAGCTGGGTATCGAGATAGGAGAAGTTGCGGCCGTGCAGCAGCGGGTCGTCACTGAAGTCGATGCCCGGCACGATGTTCTGCGTGCAGTAGGCGACCTGCTCGGTTTCGGCGAAGAAGTTGTCGACGTTGCGATTAAGCGTGAGCGTACCGACGATGCGGACCGGCACGTCCTCCTCGGGGATGAGCTTGGTCGAGTCGAGATGGTCGAAGGGAAGCTTGTCGGCGGTTTCCTGATCGAACAGCTGGACGCCGAGATCCCATTGCGGGAAGTCACCGCTCTCGATCGCCTCCCAGAGATCGCGGCGATGATAGTCGGGATCGGCGCCGCTGATCTTGACCGCTTCGTTCCACAGCACCGACTGGAGCCCCTGGCGCGGCTTCCAGTGGAACTTGACGAAGGTCGACCTGCCTTCCGCGTTCACCAGGCGGAAGCTGTGGACGCCGAAGCCCTCCATCGTGCGGAAGGAGCGGGGGATCGTGCGATCGGACATGATCCACATGATCATGTGCCAGGCTTCCGGGGTGAGGCTGGCGAAATCCCAGAAATTGTCGTGTGCGGTTTGCGCCTGGGGGAACGCCCGGTCGGGCTCCTGCTTAGCCGCATGGACCAGATCGGGGAACTTGATGGCATCCTGGATGAAGAACACCGGGATGTTGTTGCCGACGATGTCCCAGTTGCCCTGCTTCGTGTACATCTTGACGGCGAAGCCGCGCACGTCGCGCGCCAGATCGCGCGAGCCCTTGTTGCCCGCTACCGTTGAGAAGCGGACGAACACCTCCGTCTGCTGCCCGACCGTGCTCAGCACGTCGGCGCGGGTGTAGTCGGCCAGACTGTCGGTCAGCTCGAACACGCCGTGCGCGCCATAGCCGCGTGCGTGGACGACGCGCTCCGGGATGCGCTCGTGATCGAAATGGAAGATCTTTTCGCGGAGGATGAAGTCCTCGAGCAGCGTGGGGCCCCGCAGACCCGCCTTGAGACTGTTCTGGGCGTCCGCGATCGGGATGCCCTGCTGCGTGGTCATGGTAAGTGCCGCGTCCGAGGTCGTCTGGCGGGTTTCGCCGCCATGGCCCTGCTGCTCGGCATAGTTCGTCGGCTGGTCGGCACCCGCCGGCAGCGGCGGTGCCTTCTTGGCCGTCTCGCCCTTGAGTTTCACCGCGTCGCTTTTGATGCTCTTGCGTGCCATGGACGTAATCCTCCGATCATGCCCTTAATGCCACCAGCGCCACGGCGATGCGAGGCATAAATCTTTGTAGCGACTGGGAACCGACCCGGAGGACCGAAATCAAGTTATGTCAGTCGAGCATGGTCGCCGGTTCGGACGACAGGCGCGGGCTCGGCAACGTAAGTGTTCATGGCTGCGCGGAACCCGACTGCGGCTTCCTTGGTCCTGGATCACAGCCAGGGAAAGCCGATATGAGCCGGTTGGAGATGTCTTAACGCCTTGCCGTTAGCCGAGCATGATGTACTCCCAGGTCGTACAGGTTTTCGACTGCGTCCGGCACGACCACGATCTGTGGTTGGTGCTGCTCGCCGGCCTGGTTTGCCTCTGCGGAATCTATGCGTCCTTTGCCCTGGCCGACCATGCCATACGCTCAGGGCGGAAGACGCGCAGCCTGTGAGAACCTATCACCATCGTGTCGGCCGGCTGCACGGCCTGGGCGACCCACTTCATTATCTTGCTGGCTTTCAAGCCGGGCATGCCGTCTGCGTTCAACCCGCTGGCCGTACGGCCGTTTTACGGCCGCTCGTTGATGTAAACGAATCAAATGGACAGGGACCCATGCCGCGGCTCAAGGCGTTGAGCGTCATAGACATGGCCCTGACGACAGGGACATGCACTCAGATGAGGAAACGACATGCGCGCACTATGCTGGCACGGTAAAGGCGATGTCCGCGTCGACACCGTTGCGGATCCCGAGATCAAGCACCCGCGCGATGCGATCATCAAAGTAACCGCCTGCGCGATCTGCGGGTCGGACCTTCACCTGCTGGATGGCTACCAGCCCACCATGGAGGCCGGCGACATCCTCGGCCACGAGAACATGGGCGAGGTCGTGGCGCTCGGGTCCGAGGTCACCAACCTCAAGATCGGGGACCGGGTGGTGGTGCCGTTCACGATCAGCTGCGGCGATTGCTGGTTCTGCAAGAAGGGTCTGTTTGCGGCCTGCGATCGGACCAATCCGAACGCCGAGATGGCCGCCAAGGCGATGGGCCATTCGCCCGCCGGGCTGTTCGGCTTCAGCCACATGCTGGGCGGCTACTGCGGCGGTCAGGCGGAGTATCTCCGCGTGCCGATGGCGGATGTCGGTCCGATCAAGATTCCCGACAACGTTACCGACGAGCAGGCCCTCTTCCTATCGGATATCTTCCCGACCGGCTACATGGCCGCCGAGAATGCGCAGATCGAGCATGGCGACACCGTCGCGATCTGGGGCTGCGGTCCGGTCGGCCAGTTCGCCATCCGCTCCGCGCTGATGATGGGCGCCGGCCGCGTGATCGCGATCGACGAGGTGCCCGAGCGACTCGCCATGGCGGAGGCCGGTGGCGCTGAGACGATTAACTTCGCCGAAACCGATGTCTACGACGAGCTGCAGGCGCGAACCAAGGGCCGGGGCCCCGACAGCTGCATCGATGCTGTCGGCTGCGAGGCGGCCGCGCACGGGGCGGCGAACGCGGTCATGGACAAGGTGAAGGCAAGCATGATGCTCGCCACTGATCGCGTCCACGTCCTGCGGCAGGCGATCATGAGCTGCCGCAAGGGCGGCACGGTCTCCGTGCCCGGCGTCTACGTCGGGATGGGTGACAAGCTTCCGATCGGTGCAGCGATGAACAAAGGACTAACGATCAAGCTCGGCCAAACCCACGTGCAGCGCTATACTAGACCGTTGCTGGAAAAAATCGTCGCGGGCGCGATCGACCCCAGCTTCGTGATCACCCACCCGGCCAGTCTTGAAGACGCGCCAGAAATGTACGCTAAATTCCGCGACAAGGAAGAAGGTGTGATCAAGGTTGTTATGCGCCCGCACGGTTGATTGGCGGAATAACCGGGAACAGGACGCTTATCGATGCCGATCGACACCGCCGCTTTGGAGCACGTGTAGCGGCGGTGTCGATCAGCTTGCGACCAAGTATGTCGGCAGACCTAGGGTCAGGACTCGTTGACCATAGCGAACAGCGATGGCCGACGCACCAGGAAGCGAAGCGCCACTTGGCGTGCGGTCGTGCCGTGGCTGGCCGCGATCTCCTCCAGCACGCGCCCGCCAGGGGTGCGCGGGCCGGGGAAGTCGCCCTGGCCGAACGGGCTGTCGGCGCCCGGCCGCGCGAACTTCCCATGATTTAGGCCCAGGACGCCTTCCGTGGAGCTCGAGGCGCTACCATCGGAACAAGGAGAGAAAAGATGCACAAGGCACTGTTCGTAGGCATTGAAGCCGGGCCGACCCACCAGGAAGATGCCGCTGAATTCCTCCGGGGTGCGCTGGAGCCGGTCGAGCATGAGCAGGACACGCGGCACTGGTACGCGCTGCGCTTTGGCCCCGCCGACTTCGCCATCTTCGATACCTTCCCCGGCAATGCCGGCCGGCTGAAGCATCTGTTCGGCACGGTCGGCCGGGCGCTGGTCGTGAAGACCTTCACCATCCTCAACGGATTGCCGGAGATCGAGCCGGCCGACATCCTCGCCCTCAAGGTGCCGGCGGCGGACGCCCTGCCGCGCTTGGCCCTGCATGTTCCGCTTGAAGCACGGGACGGTGCGGAGGAAGAGGTTGCCCGCTTCCTCCAAGGAGCCCGATCGGCCGTGGAGCGGGAGCCTGGCACCCTGTCGTGGTACGCTCTGCGTCTCGGAAAGACTCGGTTCGCCATCCTCGATACCTTCGCCGACGAGGCAGGGCGCGAGACGCATCTGTCGGGCGAAATCGGCACGGCGCTATCCGGAAGCGCTGCTTCGCTGTTCGCCGAGCCTCCCCAGATCCACCGCGCACAAATCTTGGCGTTCAAGATTGCATCCGCTGGTGATGAGGAGAGGACGAGCAGGAACACGTCGGTCGCGCGGCCCCTTGAGAGAGGGACAGTCTGATGGACACGAAGCAGAAGGTGCTCGTTGGAGCGGCCGTCGCCAGCACCGCGGCAGCCGGGGCCGCGTTCGCGTTCAAGTCCGCGGGCACGGATTCGAAGCTCACCAAGGTCGCGTGTCCGCCGTCAGCACCAATGGCACAGATTTGAGGTTGTGATTTAAGGAGGATCTGGGCTTCGTCGTAGTGACGAAGGAACGAAGATGAAGCCCAGATCCTCCAATGTAAAATCGCCCGCCAAGGCCTCAGCAGAGCGGGTAGTGAACCGTGGATTTGAGGGATGCACAGCTCCCTGGGGTCGATTGTCGTTAGCGGCAAACCATTGAACATCGGGTATGGTCAGTTCCGTCCGCTCACGGACGTGCTGATCGGAAAAGCGCTCTCTACCGCCACAAGCGGTGTAGAGGGCGACTAGGTGCTTGGTCGCAAGATCCTTCTCCAAGCTGCGGGCACCCGCAATTTGGGCGAAGCTCGATCGCCCCAATAGGGAGCCGTAGCGCTCAGGGCTGACGCGCTTCAGAAGCCAACAACACGGCGTGCGTCATGCACTATAGTCAGCCGGCGGGCGTGGTGCGTCGCACCCCGTGCTCGACGGAGACGACAGCGCTTCGCAACGCCTACGGAGTGCGGTGATATGAGGGTCGCGGTGTGGTCGGTAGCGGGATTGCTGCTAGTGTCCTGCTCGCCGAACGCACCGCAACCCGAGGTCCCGGCCGGCTGGAAGTCGGTCGGGATCCCTTCGTGCTGCACGGTCGCCATTCCATCAGATGCGACTCTGAAGGCGGGAAAGGACCCGGTAGACGATCCGGTGTTCCTGCTGCGCGGGCCGGGCTACGAAGGCATGTTCACAGTGACAGGCCGAGGATCGGCGCTGCCGATCGCGAGCTCCGGGACCAACTACAAAGCGGATCAGCTCACGCTCGACGGCCGCCCCGCAGGCGTAGCTTCCTACCGTGTCGCCGACCCGAACTATCCCGAGCGCCGCAGCCTTCTGTGGACGTTTGCTGGGCGGAACGACGGATCGGGGAAGAACCTGGTGCTTGATCTTTCCTGCAAGGAAACGGGTTGTGCCGTATTCCTGCCTATGATCGGCTCCCTCGACGCAAAACCATGAATACTCGCTGCCTTATGGGTCAATGCCGACCGGGAAGCCGATCCGGCTTGTCGGCCGGCTGGAGCGTTCGTTATGGGGCGACGACGACTTTGGCCGGTTCCAGCTAGACGACGCCGCGGTCATCGCAGTCGACGGGCCACGTTGAGGCGGGCCCGGCTGGGCCGAAGGTCGAGCCCACGGGTTGGGTAGGCGGGATAACGACGCAGCCGCTACGATCGGGGCGGTTCCTTTATACCGGCTGGGGCATGAAGAGAATCCTATCCCGACCATTGATCCCAAACGGGACGATCGCGGCCAGCGCAGTTCGACGGGTTCGGTCATAAACGTATATCTGTGCCCATTCTATGCGCCGTCCTCTGTTCGCGAAAACCTTCCTTTCTGACGACCTTGCCGGCGGGCCATGACCGCAACGCATTTCTGCGGCCTGCTGCTTGTCAAAACTGTTCTGAAAACCTTCTTCGCAAAAGCGGCTGCCGGCGACGGGTTTGGAGAACCCATTGGCAGGAAGCGTGAGCACGACGCCCCGTTTGCAAGCAGCGCCGGATGATGGCGAGCACATTGGCAGATAATTCGAGCAGGATGCCACCTGCCAGTGGCAGAGAGCGTGAGCAGAAAAACCGGCTGTTTGCGAGCAGACGCCGCTACGATTGCAAGCGCCTACATCTACCGGCCAGAAGCCCACCGTATCCTGATCCTGCGCTTTCTTGGCCCCGGTCAAGATCATGATCGCGCGCTCCAATTGGTGTGAGCGATCGCTTGCTAGGGATTGATCGGAGCGAAGGCGGGCCAGTCACGACTTTTGAGGCCGGGCTGTGACAGGAAGCTCGGGCCGTCCAGCAACAGCGTCATGCGCGTGTAGCCGATCCTGAGGGATTCGAGCGGCACCGCTCGCAATGTCTCTTCAAGACCGGCATATCGCTCGTCCGAGATCACCACATAGTTTATCCTGCCGGTCGAACATTCGATAAGGGCCTCGACAACCCGGCCCAGATTCATCCCGCTCTTGTCATCAACCGCCATGCCGATCAGGCCGGTCGCGGTGAACAGGTTCGGCGTATCGGATCTTTGGCTGGCTGTTTCGGCCGATCGGCCGCCATCCTCATATTTGGTCTGCTGCCCCAACCATCGCCAGATACCAACTAGGTTCGTCAGCATCAGGAATCCATTGGTGGCAACCAAGGCTGTCTGTCCTGTGGCGTAGCCCAATGTGGTCCAGCAAACCGAGCTGATGCTGAACACCACGAAGCCCCAGCCCGTCACGCGCGCGCCCAGGTTGGAAGCCGTCATCATCGCCGCGATCATCGTCGCGATCGTGGCGATCCAACCGACGAGACTTATCATTGTCCCACCCCTCGCTGCGGCCCGCGTGCGGGCGGCGCAACCGGCAACGCCTTCACGCCGGCTGCGCCGACGCTTCCGTTGTCGGGAGCGAAACAGCCGCCTCGCTCGTCAACAGCCGGAAGGTGAAGCTCTCTTGCAGGTACAGCTCGACCGCCTCGGCGGTGTGGCTGAGATAGCCGATCGACAAATCCTGTCCGAGATCGAGTTCGAAATCGCCGCCCCGCGTTGTCAGGACGACGCCGCCCATGATGCCCGGCGCCCAGATGATATCGCCGTCCACCAGACGATTGATGTGCTGGAGCACCGGATAGCCCTCCTCGCTGCCGCCGCTGATCGCGGTGAACGGATCATCGCCCAGCACCAGTCGATAAGGCCCCTCGACCCCGGCAAGGCGCAACCGATCGACGGCTTGGGCGACGATGGCGGGATATCCGGCGACGGCCGTGGGCAGCGGCACCGGCTCGTTGCTCGCGCCGGGACGGATGCCGCCGATATCGGCAGCGGCATAGCCATCAAAGATCGCGCGATTTTCGGCAAAGGCGATCGTGCGGGCGGCTTCCTTGAGCGGTTGCCAGTCCGAATCCTCGGAGCCGCGCTCCACATCGTCGATCGCCGCGCGGGTCAGCGTGAAGGGCACGCGCAGTTCGACCACGGCGTTGACCGCACGCCGCACGGCTTGGACGCCATCGCTGGGCGCATCGATCGGCTTGGTGTGGCCCGTTCCCACGGCCGCGAGCGTGGCCCCCTTCGGTTCCGGCACGTCCACGACGCGGCGCGCGGCCAGATAGCGCTTGAGAGTTCGGGTCGCTTCTTGGTCGATTTGCGCCCAAGCGGCGTCGGAGATGGGGGCGAGTTCGCGATGGAGGTTATTCATGTCCTGCCTCATCTTTGAGTGATCCAATGCGCAGCGATCCATCCGATGCTGACGAGGGCTCCGGTGCCGGCGCCGTGGATGCGGGCGCCTCGGCTACCGCCTCATCGCCATCGGCCGTGGCTGGCTCCGGCGTTACCTCGTCCAGAAAATCAGCCGACGGCACGAAATAAAGCGAGCCGGTCACGGCCCGGCTAACATCGAGCAAGCGATCGTAATTGCCGGGTGGCAAACCGATGAACATATTGTCGAGCATCCGCTCGATGCGGGTCGGCGAGCGGGCGTAACCGATGAAATAGGTGCCGAACTCGCCCTTACCAACATCGCCGAACGGCATGTTATCGCGCAGGATCTGGAGTTGCTCGCCGTCCTCCTCGATGTTGGTGAGCACGTTATGCGCGAAGCTCGGCTTGGCCGCCTCGTCCAGCTCGATGTCCGACAGCTTCTCGCGCCCTACGATCTTCTCCTGCTGCTCCACGGGAATCGCGTTCCACTTGTCGAGGTCGTGGAGGTATTTCTGGACGATCACATAGCTGCCGCCAGCGAAGACCGGATCGTCCGCCGCCCCGATCACCGTGGCATCTCTGGCTCCCTGCTCGACGGGGTTTTCCGTCCCGTCGACAAATCCCAGCAGGTCGCGATCGTCGAAGTAGCGGAAGCCATGCACCTCGTCCGTCACCGAGGCGAAGCCGGCGAGACGCTTCACGATCTGCGCCGCCATCTCGAAACACAAATCCTGACGCGCGGCGCGAATGTGAAACAGCAGGTCGCCGGGCGTCGAAGGCGCATGATGGACGCCGCGGATTTCCCGGAACGGATGCAGTTCCTTCGGCCGCGGCGCTCCGAATAGCCGGTCCCAAGCATCGGAGCCGATCCCCATGATGCAGGAAAGTCCGCCGTCTGCCGCCCGGAAGCCCACGCCACGAACCAGCGACGACAGGATGGCGCAAAGACCCCGCACCCCCGCTTCCGGCTTCTCCCCGGCGCCCATCGAGACGACCAGAAAGATCGCAGCGCGGGTAAGCCGGGCATCGACGGCCTGGGAACGAGCGGTAACATCTTGAGAGACGGTAGAAGGCACGTTCAACTCCCTGAATGGTCGGGCAGGACCATCGCTATCACATCCCAGCAAGACATGGCCGGTGCTCGATCATCGGGATCGCCACACCCCAATCGACAAGACTCACCATAGTCCCACTCCCCCCTGTCGCCGGCGTCCAAGCGGCTAAAGCGCCGCCTTTAGATAAGGCGCGGTCAGGCTGCCTTGCGCTTCGGCAACATCGTGAGGGACGCCGCTCGCGATGATCCGGCCACCATCTTCGCCAGCGCCAGGCCCCAGATCGATCACCCAATCCACCTGTGAAATAGCTCGCATGTCATGCTCGACGACGACGACCGTATTGCCGACATCGACAAGGCCCTGCAGGTGCCGCATCAGCCGATCAGCGTCGGAAGGGTGAAGCCCCGAAGTCGGCTCGTCGAGGATGTAGATGGTGTTGCCACGCTGGGCGCGTTGCAGCTCGGTCGCGAGCTTGATGCGCTGGGCCTCGCCGCCCGACAGTTCCGTCGCCGGCTGTCCAAGCCTCAGATAGCCGAGGCCAATCTCCCGCAGCACATCGAGCGAGCGCATGACGGACGGTTCGCTCGCGAAGAAGTCGCACGCCTCGTCCACCGTCAGCTCAAGCACCTGGGCGATGTTGCGGCCGTTCCATTCGACTTCGAGCGTCTGCGGATTGTAGCGGCTGCCATGGCAGGTCGAGCAGGGCGCATAGACGCTGGGCAGGAACAACAGCTCCACCATGACGAAGCCCTCACCCTCGCACACCGGGCAGCGGCCCTGTGCGACGTTGAAGGAGAACCTGCCCGGGCTGTAGTGGCGCCGGCGCGCCAGTGGGGTGTTCGCGAAGATCTTGCGCACATGATCGAACAGGCCGCTGTAGGTGGAGAGGTTCGAGCGTGGAGTGCGGCCGATCGGCTTCTGATCGACCCGCACCAGCCTGCGCACATGCTCCATGCCCGCAACGATGCGGCCTTCGGTCTCTTCCCGCGCAACATCGAGCAGCGGATCGGTATCCTCCTCCTCGGCAGCCGGCGTGCCGCCGAGTTGTTCCGTCACAAGCTCCGGAAGTGCCTGGCTGACAAGACTGGACTTGCCCGATCCTGAAACCCCGGTGACGGCGGTGAAGCAGCCAATCGGTAGCGCGACGTCGAGCCCGTGAAGATTGTTGCGGGTCACACCTTCAAGACGGAGCCATGCTTTTGCTTCGCGCGGGGTCCGGTCATGGGCGTCAGGTTCTGCGAACAGATAGCGACGGGTGATCGACGCCTCGACGCCGGCAAGCCCTGCGATCGGGCCGCTGTAGAGCACTTCGCCGCCCTTTTCGCCGGCACCTGGCCCCACATCGACCAGCCATTCGGCATGGCGGATCACGTCAAGATCATGCTCGACAACGAACAGCGAGTTGCCCGCCGCCTTCAGCCGCTCAAGGATGGTCAGCAACGCTTCGCCGTCTGCCGGGTGCAGCCCCGCCGATGGCTCGTCCAGCACATAGACCACGCCGAAAAGCTGTGACGACAATTGAGTGGCAAGGCGCAGGCGTTGCAGCTCGCCGGAGGAAAGCGTCGGCGTGCTGCGGTCGAGCGAGATGTAGCCAAGGCCAAGGTCGATCAGCGGGCCTAGCCGTTCGAGCAGCTCGGATGCGAGACGCTGCGCGGCGACCCGCTTCTCATCGGAAAGATTGGGCGTGCGGCGCACGTCAGGCGCTGCCTTGTGTGCCGAGCCTCCCGCCGCGACCCTACGTTCAACCGCCGCATCGCGGGCCGCCTTGCCGAGAACATGGCCCTTCAGGGTCGTCGAGGCGCTACCATACTCGCCATGGGCGACGGGCGTGAGCAAGTCCCGGAGCTTCAGCACCGTCAGGTCGCCAAACTCGGCGATGTCCAGGCCGGCAAACTTCACCGACAGGGCCTCGCGCTTCAGGCGCTTGCCGTCGCAGGTCGGGCAATCGCGGCCGATGATATATTGCGAGACACGCTTCTTCATCAGCGCGCTTTTGGTGTTGGCGAAGGTCTCCAGCACGTAGCGACGGGCGCCGGTGAAGGTGCCCTGATAGCTCGGCTCCATACGACGCTTGAGGGCAACGCGCGTCTGTTCGGGCGTCAGACCCGCATAGACCGGCACCGTCGGCGTCTCGTCGGTGAAGAGTATCCAGTCACGATCCTTCTTCGGAAGATCGCGCCATGGCGTGTCGACATCATAGCCGAGCGACACAAGGATATCGCGCAGGTTCTGGCCGTGCCACGCCGGCGGCCATGCCGCGATCGCCCGATCGCGAATGGTGAGACTGTCGTCGGGCACCATCGTCTCTTCGGTCGCGTCATAGACGCGCCCGATGCCGTGGCAGGTCGGGCAGGCCCCGGCCACGGTGTTGGGGGAGAAGTCCTCCGCATAGAGCATCGGCTGATTGCGCGGATATTCTCCGACGCGCGAATAGAGCATCCGCACCAGGCTGGAGAGCGTCGTCACGCTGCCAACCGAAGACCGCGCATTGGCCGAGCCGCGCTGCTGCTGCAACGCGACCGCGGGCGGCAACCCGTCGATGGCGTCAACCTCCGGCACGCCGGCCTGATCGATCAGGCGGCGGGCGTAGGGCGCGACCGATTCCAGATAGCGGCGCTGTGCCTCGGCATAGAGGGTGCCGAAGGCGAGGCTCGACTTGCCCGATCCCGATATGCCGGTGAACACCACGAAGGCATCGCGCGGAACGTCCACATCAACATTCTTGAGGTTGTTCTGCCGCGCGCCGCGCACTTGTACGAAGCCGGATCGCGGCGCGCGTTCCTTGCCGGGGGTGGTTTGAGGCTCCTGATCCTTGCTCATTCGGTCACTTTCACCCGGCGCGTCACAGATAAATGAACTGACGGTAGAGGCCGTCCAGCTCGCCCCGGATCGTCTCGGCCCGATCCTCTTGGCCGTGATCCACCGCCGCGAGCAGCGCCTGTTCCTTCTCCGTGATCCGGTCGCAAAGCTCGTACAGGTTCTCGCAGAAGGCTTCCGAATGGACCGACGGCTCTTGCCCGTAGGGCTGCGCCGACGCCAGGCCGCGAACCGACGAGAGCGGTGTGACGTCGTTCTCCTCGTTGAAGGCGATCTGGCGCTGTCGCCGGCTCTCGGTCTCATCGATCGCGGCCCGCATCGCCGGCGTCACCATATCGGCGTAGAGGACAGCGGTGCCGTTCACATTGCGCGCGACGCGGCCGATCATCTGGATCAGCGCCTGGGCCGAGCGCAGGAAGCCCGCGCGGTCTGCATCGAAGATCGCAATCAGCGACGCTTCTGGGATGTCGAGCCCTTCGCGCAGCAAACTGATCCCGATCAGCACGTCGAACTCGCCCACGCGCAGGCCCTCGATGATCGCGACCCTATCCTCGACCTTGATGTCAGAGTGCATGTAACGCGCGCGAATGCCTTCGCTTTCGAGGAAAGCGTGCAGCTCCTCGGTCGCAACCTTGGTCAGCGTCGTAACCAGCACGCGCTCATCGCGCTGCGTGCGCTGCGCGATCTCGCGTAGCAAATCGTCACGCGCGCCTTGGGACGGGCGGACTTCCACCTTCGGATCGAGCAGGCCGGTCGGCCGCACGATCTGTTCAACCACCCTGCCTTGCGAGGCCTTTACCTCATAAGCGCCGGGGGTGGCGGACACGAAGATCGTCTGCGGCTTGACCTGTTCGAACTCGTGGAAGCTCAGGGGGTGGCTGTCCTTCGAAGACGGCAGGCGGAAGCCATAATCGATCAGCGTATCCTTGCGGGCCTGGTCGCCCCGGAACATCGCCGAGATCTGTGGGATCATCACATGCGATTCGTCGACGAACAGCAGCCCGTCCTTGGGCAGATAGTCGAGCAGGGTTATGGGCGGGAGCGCAGGGTCACGACCGCTCAGATAGCAGGCGTAATTTTCCATGCCCGAGCAATATCCGACCTCGCGCAACATCTCGGCATCGTTGGTGATGCGATCATAGAGGCGCGCCGCTTCCGTCAGGCGGTTTTCGCTGGTCAGCCGTTCGACCTGCGTTTCCAACTCTTCGAGGATCGCCGTGGCGGCCTTGCGGGCCTGATCTGCGGTCGCCGCCAGAACAGTCTTGGGCGAGACAAGATAGTGATCGGCGCTTTCCATCGGCTTGCCGGTCGCCGCATCGAACCATTGGAGCGACGCGATCACGCCGTTTGCCAAACCGACGCGCAGCGCCTTATATTCCGAATCCGCCGGGTAAATCTCAACAGCGTCGCCATCAGCGCGATAAGTGCCGCGCTTCAGCTTATGCTCGGCCCGATCATATTGCAGGCGCGCCAGGCTGCGGAAAAGCTCTTCCTGTCCCAACCGCGCGCCCTCGGTCAGCGGAACCTGGAGCGCGCGATAATTGTCGGGATCGCCCATGCCGTAGATCGACGATACCGAGGCGACGACGATCGTATCGCGGCGCTCGATCAGCGATTTTGTCGTCGACAGGCGCAACCGTTCCAGATGCTCGTTGATCGAGGAATCCTTCGGAATGAACTCATCGCGGCCCGGCAGATACACTTCCGGTTGGAAATAGTCGTAATAGGAGACGAAATACTCCACGGCGTTTTCAGGGAAAAATCGCCGCATCTCGTCATAGAGCTGCGATGTCAGCGTCTTGTTGGGGGCAAGGATCAAGGTGGGGCGCTTCAGACGATGGATGATGTTCGCCATCGTGAAGGTCTTGCCCGAGCCCGTGATGCCCTTGAGGGTCTGGTGATGTGCCCCCTCTTCGACGCCGGCGATCAGGCGCGCGATCGCTTCGGGCTGATCGCCTGCCGGCGTGTATTGCGAGTGCAGTATGAAAACATCGGTCGACACTGGAAATCCTCCTGCCGGTTTCGCCCCCGGCGCGCGCTAGACGCACGGAGGCGATAAAGGGATCATATCTGCTTTTTTGCGGGCGGCGGTCCATGGTCGCTGTGCGCGTTCCTGATCTGTCGAACGGTCCACCAGACACCAAGGACGGCAAGGGGAACCAGAGCGGCGATCACCAGCTCGGGCGCCACCATGTCGTGAATCCCCGGTATGCCCTTGATGAGATAGGAGAGCAGGCCGATCACATAATAGGAGATCGCCGCGACAGACAGGCCTTCCACGGTCTGTTGAAGCTGCAATTGCAGCTTCGCCCGATTGTCCATCGAGGCCAGCAGATCGCTGTTCTGGCGTTCGAGTTGCACATCGATCCACGACCGCAGCAGCGTGGTCGCGCGCGCCAGCTTGTCGGAGAGATTGGCTTGCCGTTCCTCGATCACGCGACAGGTCCGCATGGCGGGCGCGATCCTGCGATGGAGGAAGTTGCGCCAGCGATAGCAGCCCGGGACGAAGGTTTCGCCGAGCGCTGCAAGCCGCTCCTCGACGATTTCATAATAGGCACGGCTCGCACCGAAGCGGTAGAGGCTGGACGCCGTGTCCGCCTCCAGCTCGGCCGAAAGGTCGGTCAGCCGGGAAAGTAGCCCCTCGCTGTCGCGGCGTGCAGATTTGCGCATCTCGTTGGTGATGGCGGCAAGGCGCTTCTCTATGCTGCGCAGATGCGGCCCCAGCGATTGGGTCAGTGGGATGCCGAGCAGGGCCAGCGTCCGATAGGTCTCGATTTCGAGGAGCCGCTGTGCCAGCGCGCCAAGCCGGATCGGCGTCAAACCGCGATCGAGGATGAGGATGCGGGTTAGCCCATCGGCGTCCTGACGGAAATCGGTGACGATATCGGCCATGCCATCCTCGACGAGCGAATGACACCGGCTGATCGGGTCGAAGCGATCGATATAGGTCGCGGTCTCTTCGGTCCACGTAACAACGTCCAGGCGGACGCCGCAAATGACCGGCCCGGGCGGCGTAAAGCCGTGCTTGAACGGATCTTCACCCGCCAGCTCCCCGGTGCCCGGATCGAGGGGCGCACTCCACAAGTAGGTCGAGAACTCGGTGTGCTTCTCACAGTGCAATTTACCCTGATCCCAGGTCAGGCCATGAAGAGGTGTGTCCTGATCCGGCAGCGGGGCGCCCATCCGGCTCGATATTTCCGCGAGGGTCGCCTTGTCCTTCGTCAGATTGCCCTCGTTCATGAAGGCGAGCTGCACCAGGGCACGCGGCGCATCTATCAGCAAATAAGGGCGCGCATGAACCTCGTCGATGGCAACCCGCCTATTCTCATAGGTGGGCATTCCATAGACAGTTGAACCGCTGTTCTCGGCGCTGCCCTCTTCACTCAATCGCCTTCCCTCCCCTTGTCATGGTCCTGCCCGGCATCGTGCTGAGCGAGATCGCTGTAAGTAATCAGACGCGAGCCACGATATCCTATGCCGTGGGTCCACATCCAGCTTAGTGCAACACTCATCCGATTTTGCGTCCCGATCAGGAAGTAGATGTGGATCAGTTTCCACATCCACCACGCCAGAACACCGCGCAATTTGAACCCGCCCATATCGACGACCGCAAGGCTGCGGCCGATCGTCGCCAGATTGCCTTGATGCCGGTAACGGAACGGTTCCGAAGCATTCTGCCCCTTAAAGCGCTGGCGGATCAGCCGGGCCACATATTGTCCGGCCTGCTTTGCAGCCGGCGCGAGACCGGGCACCGGCTTGCCGTCATACCCGTTCGAGGCTGCGGTATCGCCGATCACGAAAATGTCGGGGTGTCCTGGCACTGTCAGGTCCGGCCCGACGACCACGCGGCCCGCGCGATCGGCTTCAGCGTTCAGCCAGCGCGCGGCGGGCGAGGCCTGAACGCCTGCTGCCCACAAAATCGTTTCAGCGGGAATAGGCACACCGTCGACCACGACCCCATGCTCGGAACATTCCGTGACCGGCTTGCCGAGCTTGATTTCGACACCGAGCTTTTCAAGCGCCTGAGCGGTATAGGCCGACAGATCTTCCGGGAAGACCTGCAGGAGCCGCTGCCCGGCTTCGACCAGCACCACCCGCGTCGCGCGCGGATCGATCGACCGGAAATCGCGCACCAGTGTCAGACGGGCAAGCTCCGCGATCGTGCCGGCCAGTTCGACGCCGGTAGGCCCGCCGCCGATGATAACGAAGGTCTGCAAGGCCGCACGGCGCGCGGGATCGCTCTCGCGCTCGGCTTCTTCGAACGCGACGAGAAGGCGCCGGCGAATGGTGGTCGCATCTTCGAGCGATTTGAGGCCCGGAGCATAAGGCTCCCATTGGTCATGCCCGAAATAGGAATGCCGCGCGCCCGTCGCGATGACGAGTGTGTCATAGCCAAGCGTCGAGCCGTCTTCGAGAACGACGCGCCGGTTGCCCGTGTCCACGCCTTCGACCTCACCGAGCAGAGTCCGAACGTCCTTGCGCTTGGCGAAGAGCGAGCGGATCGGCCAGGCGATCTCCGATGGCGACAGCGACGCGCCCGCGACCTGATAGAGCAGCGGCTGAAAAAGATGGTGGTTGCGGCGATCGACAAGGGTGATGTCAACGCCGCTCCCCGCGAGCCGCTGGACGGTTTCGAGGCCGCCGAAGCCCGCGCCCACGACCACCACGCGATGGCGACCGGAGGCGGGGTCATTGCTGGACGCGATTTCGCGCATGGCCGAGGATGCCGCCGCGCTCATTGGAACAGCGCCTTGGCATGATGGCCGATATGCTCGCCGATGAAGCTAGCGATGAAATAATAGCTGTGATCGTAGCCGGGTCGCAGGTTGAGGATCAGCGGGTGCCCCGCAGCCTCGCAGGCCGCCTTCAGCAGATCCGGGCGCAGCTCGCGATCCAGAAACTCATCATCCATGCCCTGATCGACGAGCAACGGCAGGCGCTCGCTGGCGGACTTGATGAGTTCGATGGTGTCGTAATGCTTCCACCCGGCGCGATCGTCTCCGAGATAGGCCGTCAGAGCGCGCTCGCCCCAAGGCACCTGGCTCGGCGCGACGATCGGCGAAAAGGCCGATACGCTGCGATAGCGCCCCGGATTGCGCAGAGCGGCAACGAGTGCGCCGTGCCCGCCCATCGAATGACCGGCAATCGCCCGGCGATCATCGGCCGGAAATGTGGCTTCGATCAGCGCCGGCAATTCCTCGACGACATAATCGTACATGCGGTAGTGGGCAGCCCAAGGTTCCTCAGTCGCGTTGACGTAGAAGCCGGCGCCCTGTCCCAGATCATAGCTGGGATCGTCGGCCACGCCTTCGCCTCGCGGGCTCGTGTCCGGCGCGACGAGGATGATCCCGTGCTCGGCAGCGAAACGCTGCGCGACAGCCTTCGTAATGAAATTCTGTTCGGTGCAAGTCAGGCCGGACAGCCAATACAGCACCGGCACGCGACCGTCCTTCACCTGGGGAGGCAGATAGACGCCGACCTTCATCGGGCAACCCAGGCTGATCGAGTCATGCTGATAGACGTCCTGCCAACCGCCGAAGCTGGCGTGATGTTCGACACGTTCCATTTTTGTTTCCTTGCTTCGACGGTTGGTGGACGGTGTGGTGATAGGCGCCCTTTTCCTGGCTGTGGTGCGGGGGGAAGCGCCGGCGCCTGTTCCAGCGCCGGCGACAGCCAGTCATAGGGTTGCCGGTATCGCCCTCACCTTCCGGCTTTAGATGAAGGTGTACGAGCAGACCTTGTTGCCCGCCGGATCGCGCAGATAGGCCGCATAGGCACCCGGCAGGTGGCCCCGCGGGCCGGGCTGGCCCTCGTCGGTGCCACCAGCGGCGAGGCCGGCCGCGTGGAAAGCGTCCACTTCGGCGGGCGTCGCGGCGGCGAAGCCGACCGTCACGCCGTTGCTGGAGGGCGCTTCGCCATTGCCGGGACGGGCAATGATGAAAGCAGGCTTTTCGCGGCCGTAGAGCACCCAACCATTGCCGAAGGGGCCGAGGTTCTTGACGCCCAGGGCGCCCAGAGCGGCGTCGTAGAACGCTGCCGACTGCTCGACATCGGCCGCGCCGATGAAGACGTGCGAGAACACGCCGTTGCCGGAGATAACGGGATCAGCCATGATATTCTTCCTTGAGGTTAACTATTGAAATTGAAGGTTAGAGTTGAGGGATCAGTAGTGGATCACGGTGCGGATCGACTTGCCTTCGTGCATCAGATCGAAGGCTTCGTTGATCTCATCGAGACCCATGGTGTGGGTGACGAAGGGCGCCAGATCGATTTCACCCTTCATGGCGTCCTCGACCATGCCGGGAAGCTGGGTCCGTCCCTTGACACCGCCAAAGGCCGACCCCTTCCAGACCCGGCCCGTGACGAGCTGGAACGGACGGGTGGAGATTTCCTGGCCCGCGCCAGCGACGCCGATGACGATCGACTGGCCCCAGCCACGATGCGCGGATTCCAGCGCGGCCCGCATGACATGGACGTTACCGATGCACTCGAACGTGTGGTCGATGCCCCACCCGGTCATCTCGATCAGCACTTGCTGGATCGGCTTGTCATAGTCCTTGGGGTTGATGCAGTCGGTCGCGCCGAACTGACGCGCCAGCTCGAACTTCGTCGGGTTGGTGTCGATCGCGATGATGCGTCCTGCCTTGGCCTGACGCGCGCCCTGGATCGCGGCGAGACCGATGCCGCCCAGACCGAACACGGCAACCGAGTCACCCGGCTGCACCTTGGCGGTGTTGTGGACCGCGCCGATGCCGGTGGTGACGCCGCAGCCCAGAAGGCAGACATGCTCGGGGTTCGCTTCGGGGTTGATCTTGGCGAGCGAGACTTCGGCGACGACGGTGTATTCGCTGAACGTCGAGCAGCCCATATAGTGATAGAGGGGCTGGCCGTTGTAGGAGAAGCGCGTGGTGCCGTCGGGCATCAGGCCCTTGCCCTGCGTTTCGCGAACCGCGACGCACAGGTTGGTCTTGCCGGACAGGCAGAACTCGCACTTGCCGCACTCGGCGGTGTAGAGCGGAATGACGTGATCGCCCGGCTTGACGCTGGTGACGCCCTCGCCGACCTCGACGACGATGCCCGCGCCCTCATGGCCGAGAACGACCGGGAAAATGCCCTCCGGATCGTTGCCGGACAGCGTGAAAGCGTCGGTGTGGCATACCCCGGTATGCGTGACTTTGATGAGCACTTCACCTTTCTGGGGCGGTGCGACATCGATCTCGACGATTTCGAGCGGCTTGCCTGCCTCGAAGGCTACGGCGGCGCGAGATTTCATGTTTGGATCTCCCTCTTTTCTAGAACCGGACCGCCGGTTGCGAGTCCCCGTTTCGATATCTCGATTCGGAGCCAAGCATACTGGCTGGGAGTATGTATAAGATACTCCTAGCCAGTATGCAAGAGGGATAATGTCTGAGGGTGGTGAAAGCGCCCGACAGGGCGTTACGGCTTCGGAAAAGCGCAGCGCCATGGCTGATGCTGCGTTCCAGAAGGGGGCGGCTTGCCGATCCGGGGGGGTGTTAGATCGACAAGCCGGAAGGGGGTGTGCGTGCGGCAAGCAGTCCGCCCCCAACGGCTCAGAATGCCCCCCGACATGACCGGGGGGCATTCCGGGTTAGATGGTCAGGCCGCCACAGAGCCGTGCGGATCGATGACGTACTTGAACGCCGATCCGTCATCGAACTCCTTGTAGGCCGCCGGCGCGTCCTCCAGCTTGATGATCTTCGTGTTCATCATCGGAGTCAGATAGGGCATCCGATCGTTCAGGATGGCCCGCATGAGGGCGTGGTTGTAATTGGCCGTCGGCGACTGGCCTGCCGACATCCGCGGCGACTTGATCCAGCCACTGGCCCAATCGACTTCCATGCTGCCCTTCTTGTTGTCCCGATTCTTGGAGATCGGATTGGGGCAATATACGCCGACCGTGCTGGTCATCCCGCCGAAGCGGACATATTTCAGCAGGGCGTTGGTGACGGCGTTCTCGACGATCTGGTCGGACTCCGCCCCGAACCCGCGACAGTCGAGGCCCACATAGTCGATGACGCGATCGGCCTCGCGCTTGCCGGTGATCCGCTCCAGATGATCTTCGATCGGAATGCCGTCCGACAGGTTGATGGTCTCGACGCCGTGCGGCTTGAGCAGATCGAGCCGCTCCTGAATGAAGTCGGCGACGATGATGGCGCCGGCACCGAGGAGCTTCGCACAGGCGGCGCCCGCGCGGCCGACAGGCCCCGCGCCGAAGATCAGCACATTCTCGCCGACGATATAGGCCGGTTGCGCCGGCCAGTCGGGAGCGGCGAACCCGTGGAACGCGGTCGGCAACACGTCCGAAAGGAGCGTCAGATCACGGATCTTCGCCATGGCCGCGTCCTTGTCGGGGAAAGCCAGCAGATTGAAGTCTGCATAGGGCACGAACAGGTAATCCCCCTGCCCCCCGGTCCATCCACCCAGGTTAAAGCCATAGGCGCCGCAGTCGACTTCGGGGTTGGTGTGCTCGCACACGTCCGAGCGCATGTGCTTGCAGTTGTAGCAGCGTCCGCAGCCGACGTTAAAGGGAACGGACACGATATCGCCGACCTTGATATATTCGACGTCGGAGCCGACCTCGATCACCTCGCCGGTCATTTCGTGGCCCATCGTCATCCCCTTGGGGACTTCAAACGAACCTCGGTAGATGTGAAGGTCGCTGCCGCAGATGTTCGTGGTGACGATCTTGAGAATGGCGCCGTGGGGAGCTTTTTTGCCCTGTGGAGTAATCAGCTCCGGGAATTTGAAGGTGTTGACCTTCATTTCCATCGGTTTCTCGAAGGTTACGATCCGGTTGCCTGTAGCCATCAGATATCTCCTGCGTTTTTTCACGCCCCCCCAAGTATTGACGAGAGTAGGACTTGACACGGATCAACATGCCGCACCGAATTAATTCAGCGCAGCATAGTAGTGTCGTTGCCAGTCTCATCATTACCGTCTTGGCAGAATGGCGGCGCTTCTCCTTCGGAGCAAACTCGAAGATTCTATCCCAAGATCGGAAATTCCTATGACCAAGCTACAGGAGAATGACTGCCGCAATGCAACAAGATGATATATCATATTCCATTGCAGCAAGCATAATGTTTCTGGAAGACAAGGCGCAGTTGAAGTCTATCAGGGTGACGCCCTATGCGCCCGTTCTCTGGACTTGAGTTGTGTTGGCGCAATGGTGCCGGTCTCTCTATCATCCTCTGACAGAAAGGAGTTCTTATGAAACGCGCTATTGTAACAGGAGGATCGGGGCTAATCGGTCAGGCTATATGTTCCGCCTTATTGGATGAAGGTTGGGAGGTGGCATCCTTCGATTTGAAGGAAGGAGCGATCGGTCAACAGATCCATTGCGATCTTGCCAGCGAAGAGTCCGTAGCCGAGGCTTTTCGTGCCCTTGGCTGGGATCGACTGGACTTGCTCGTCAACAATGGTGGGCTTGTTTACGACACATTCATGCAGCTCGGTGACACCTCGCTCGACCAGTGGAACAGCACCATTGGCAGCCATCTGACCGGGGCCTTTCTGATGTCGCGAGCGGCATTGCCCCTGCTCACCGATGGCAGTTCGATTGTCATGATGGCTTCCACCCGCGCGTTGATGTCCCAAGGCATCGACTTTGCCTATGCCGCTGCGAAAGGTGGCATGGTGGCACTCGCGCAGGCGCTGGCGGTGCAACTTGGCGCCAAAATCCGGGTCAATACAATCGCACCTGGTTGGATCACCAATGACACGAATCTGCGCGCCGAGGACGAGGCGCAGCATCCGGTTGGCCGGGTCGGTCGCCCCCAGGACATTGCCGAGGCCGTGCTATATCTGGCGTCCGCCGGCTTTGTTACCGGGCAAACGCTTGTGGTCGACGGCGGGATGACCAAGAAAATGATCTACGTCGAATAGTGGGTCGCGCGACCGTTCATGCTGCGATAGCACGGCATGAACGGTCAGCCCCCTTCGGGTTGGAACTGGCGGTACAGGTCCAGAGCGGCCTCTATCGAGGCCATTGTCTCGGGTGCGCGGACTATTTCGAACAGCGCGGCTGTGGGTGTCGATTTCACCCCATTTCTGGGCATGGCCAATCCAACAGCGGCATCTGCGCCCTCACCTGCGACTTCAACCGCCCGAATGTCGGAAATCCGAGCAAAATAGGTTGCGAGAGATTGCGGAAGGACGGTGGCATATCGCCCACTTGCGATATGGGCAGCGAGAACATCGACATTGTTGGTCCTGATCGACTTTGCGGCACGGTGCCCGAGTCTAGAACGCGCGGCTTTGGGTAGCGCGCAGTCCAAGATGCACAAAGGCAGCTCGGCGACATGATCCCATGAAACCTGTCGCGGGAGCGGGTCGCCGGATGCCTGGAAAACGACGATCCGCTCCCGGTAGAGAAGGTGCGTGTCAAAGTCCTCCTCAGATATGTCTTCGAGATAGACCAGCGCCATGTCCATTTCATGCGTCAGCAAGGCTTTGGTCAGCGACGAGGTTTGCGCTGTGCAAATGCACTGTTCGAGGAGCGGCATCCTTTCAGCGAGGGCAAGGCTGAGGATCGATGCCATGATCGACGTGGCCGACAGCACGCCCAGGCGAATTTGACCTTCCAGCCCACGTTTCTGGGCCGAAAGGTCGCGCTCCAGCCCCTCGCAGTTGCTCTCGATCTTCTTCGCCCAGGCCAGCACAGTCTCACCTTCCGATGTGAGTCCGTCATAACGCCGGCCATGCCGCACGATCTCCACACCCAAGTCCTGTTCGAGCTGCTTGATGCCGGCGGAAAGCGTGGGCTGCGACACGTTGCAGCTCTTGGCTGCCCTACCGAAATGGCCTTCCTGATCGAGCGCAATCAGATATCCGAAATTCTTGACGATCATAACGTGTTCTCATCCAGTTGCGATTTTCCAGTGGAACCACAAATTGCAGTCCCGCAATCAAGTTATGATGCCGGTGGCACGCGAAGCTGAATGAAAATACCAAAGCATGGAACTGGAAAAATGTAGATACGCCGCTTAGGGCGATCTATGAAAATACCAACCCATAAGTCGTACCACGCGAAAATTGGGCGCACCGTCATTATATTGCCGATCGGTAAAAAATTGTTCTTATAAATCTATATACAGGTACTGCGGTTTCTAAGACCTACTTAAGATAGGTTCGCAATATCCGCATTATACCCTCCATGTCGTCGTCGAATGGGCTGGCTCCATTTTCCCCATGCGCGCCGTTGGCGGGGCCGAAGGTCTCACGGAGATGGCCTTCCATCACTTCTGCCATCAACCCGTTGGTGGCGCCCCGCATCGCCACAATCTGTTGGAGCAAAGGGGCGCAATCCGTTCCGGCCTCGATCGCGCGTTCAAGCGCTTCCGCCTGCCCCTTGATGCGACGCAGGCGTGTTATGGCCCGCTTCTTCTCTTCTGGTGAATGTGGCATCGCGCTTTCCTGACTGTTGATATGCACATACTATACAGGGGGGGAGTTTCAACCCTATCCTGTGCCTTGCGCCGCGCTGACACCTCAAATTTCGGCCGAAGCGAGCCTGAACCTTCCCCTACGCCTCCAGAAACATCGAACGCCAGACCTGGGTTCCTACCCCCTTGACACTGGTGGGGAGTATGATATATTGCCGGCCCGATCGGATCGCTGCACCAAAGGAAATGGCGCGCGTCCGGCCCCCAAGCCCTGTGTTCGAATCGCAAAGCCTCTGCAGAGGACAATCGGACGAACATCGGCGGGACAAAACAGGGAGGAATGTTGGTGATTGAGAATCTCGATCCGGTAATCCTGGCCCGGGCGCAATTCGCGTTCACGGTCTCATTCCACTTCATCTTCCCGGCCTTCTCCATCGGCACGGCAAGCTATCTCATGGTGCTTGAAGGGTTGTGGTTGAAGACCGGCAGCGGTGTGTATGCGAACCTCTATCGCTACTGGCTCAAGATCTTCGCCGTCGCGTTCGGCATGGGTGTGGTCTCGGGCGTGGTGATGTCCTACCAGTTCGGGACGAACTGGTCGGTATTTTCGGCCAAGGCCGGTCCGGTCATCGGCCCGCTCATGGCCTATGAGGTTCTGACCGCGTTCTTCCTTGAAGCCGGTTTCCTTGGCGTGATGCTGTTCGGCATCAACAAGGTAGGCAGGGGCCCGCATTTTTTCGCGACCTGCATGGTCGCCGTCGGGACGCTCATCTCGGCGACCTGGATCATTTCCGTGAATAGCTGGATGCAGACGCCGGCAGGCTATGCGATCAATGCCAAGGGCCAGTTCGTGCCCGCAGGTTCGTGGCTTCCGATCATCTTCAACGCGAGCTTTCCCTATCGCCTCGTCCATACCGTCATCGGCGCCTACCTGACCACGGCAATGGTCGTCGGGGCCGTAGGAGCATGGCACCTTCTGCGCGACCGCGCGAATCCCGGCGCGCGCAAGATGTTCTCCATGGCGATGTGGATGGCGGCGCTTGTGGCGCCGATCCAGATTCTCGCGGGCGATCAGCACGGCCTCAACACGCTTGAGCATCAGCCGACAAAAGTTCTCGCGATGGAAGGTCATTATGAGGCCAGCCCCGAGGGCGCTTCGCTCATCCTTTTCGGCCTCCCGAGCAACAAGGATGCGGTGGTCCACGGCAAGATCGAAATCCCCTATCTGGGATCGCTGATCCTCAAGCACGATCCCAAAGCGCCCCTCCCCGGCCTCAACGACTTCCCGCGCGATCGCTGGCCGCCCACGCCGATCGTCTTCTGGTCGTTTCGGATCATGGTGGCGATGGGCCTCGCCATGCTTGGGTTGGGCCTCTGGAGCCTGCTCGCCCGCTGGCGCGGCAAGCTCTATGACTGGCGCTGGCTGCACCGCGCCGCTCTCGCGCTTGGTCCGTCAGGCTTTGTCGCGGTCATAGCAGGATGGGTGACGACGGAAGTAGGCCGACAGCCCTTCACCGTATACGGCCTGCTGCGAACCGCGGAGTCCCACTCCCCCCTGGCCGCTCCGGCTGTCGCGGCGTCCCTCGTCGCTTTCATCCTCGTCTATTTCGGCGCGTTCGGGGCCGGCACCTATTATTTGCTCCGGATGATGGCAAAGCCGCCCGCAGCCGGTGAACCGGAACCGTCCAAGGTGCCGCAACGCGCGGCGGGCATCACGCCGGCAAGCGGCGTCGTGGCATCAACCGGACGGGAGGCATGAACGTGGAGCACCTCGATCTCACCATAATCTGGGCCGGTATCATCGGCTTTGCTGTCTTCGCCTATGTCGTGATGGACGGGTTCGATCTGGGGATCGGCATCCTCTTTCCGAACCTTTCGGTCGGAGGAGAGCGCGATCAGGCAATGAACTCGATCGCGCCGGTCTGGGATGGCAATGAAACATGGCTCGTGCTGGGCGGAGGCGGTCTCTTCGCGGCCTTTCCTCTTGCCTACGCCATCATCCTTCCCGCGACCTACCCGCTCATCATCGCGATGTTGCTCGGTCTCGTGTTTCGCGGGGTCGCATTCGAGTTTCGCTGGCGAGATCCGCGCCATCGTCCCTTCTGGGATGTCGCCTTCAGCTTTGGGTCCGTTCTCGCGGCGTTCTCGCAGGGGATCACGCTGGGCGCGATCCTGCAAGGCGTGCGGGTCGAGGCCGATGCCTATGCAGGGGGATGGCTGGATTGGTTGAGCGCGTTCAGCCTCTTGACCGGCGCGGCAGTCGTGATCGGATATGCGCTTCTAGGCGCGGCCTGGCTGGTCTGGAAAACCGAAGGGCCGGGCCAGGAACGCGCCCGTCGACTGGCATTTTGGCTCGGCGGGGCGACGCTACTCGCGCTTTTCGCCGTCAGTGCGGCGACGCCGTTCCTGACCTATGACTATTGGCGACGCTGGTTTGCGATGCCCGGCGTGCTTCTCACCGCGCAGGTTCCTCTGCTGGTGGCGATCTGCGCTGCAACCTTCTTCTGGAGCCTGAAGCGCGGCGCGGAGCGCCTGCCCTTCATTATGGCGCTTGGCCTGTTCTTTCTCGGTTTCGTTGGGCTGGGGATCAGTATCTACCCCTATGTTGTTCCCCGCGCCGTCACGATCTGGGATGCAGCCGCTCCCCCGCAAAGCCAGCTCTTCATGCTGGCGGGTGCGGCCGTCATCATTCCGATCATTCTCGGCTATACCGCGTGGGCCTATTGGGTGTTCCGCGGTAAGGTCGGCACGCATGGGTATCATTGATGGACGAGCCTAAACCTCTCGGTCGACGGCTCGCCTGGATGGTCTTAATCTGGGCGGCCAGCGTTTTGGCGCTGGGGGCTGTCGCGCAGGTCATTCGCTTCATCCTCAAACCCTGACGGCAGCTCGTTTCGACGAGCTGCCGATGGAAATGCTGGCAAACAGGCGAAGGACATTCCACGGAATATGATCGTTCGATCGCAACCGAGCTTCCAAGATATCATTTTCACCGTGCATGGCTCGATCCTGCCGCGCATCGCACGGAGGCTGGCGGCGATCGCGGTCGTCAGTGTGATCGCCATCCTGGCCGCCCAAGCCCATCCCGGCATTTTCGCGCGGATTTCGACGATCCCTTTCACCCTGATCGGTATCGCGCTCTCGATCTTCATGAGCTTCCGCAACAATGCCTGCTATGCGCGATGGTGGGAGGGGCGGCAGCTTTGGGGCGAGCTAATTATCTCGGCCCGTTCGTTCGCGCGCGAGACATCGCTTCTCCCTGACGAGGATCGGCGCGCGTTGCTCCATAGCATATGTGGCTTTGCCTGCGGCCTCACCGCACGCCTTCGCGGCGAGGATGAAATCGCCGCCATTGCGCCGTGGGTCGATATCGGCCCGGCGACAAAGAGCCCGAACGTCACGAACCTCGTGCTCGATCGTATGGGGCGCAGGCTGCTCGAGCTAAAGCAGACTGGCGTCATTACGCCGATTCACTATGCCGTCGTGGCAGAAGACATGCGATCCTTCGGCAAGGTTCAGGGCGCTTGTGAGCGGATATCCACGACGCCCGTGCCGTTCGCCTATTCTCTGCTGCTCCATCGCACCGCACTTATCTTTTGCGTGATGCTTCCCTTCGCGCTCGCAGGATCACTCGACTGGTGGACGCTCCTGCCGGTGCTCCTCACCGCCTATACCTTTTTCGGCCTCGATGCGCTGGGTCACGAGCTGGAAGACCCGTTCGGCGTCGAGCCAAACTGTCTGCCGCTGTATGCGATGAAGCGGACAATCGAGCGGGATATGTTGTCGCTGCTTGGCGAAGAGGATCTACCCCCGCCACTGGAACCCCATAAATCTGTCCTGAGCTAAATTTGCACACTCCTTGATACTGGTAGGGAGTACCCTATATTCGGGTGCTGTGCTGGATAGTCGCGTGCTTGGCCCATGCGCCCCCGACTATCTGACCCCCAAGGTCAAAATCGAGGAGCTTGTGGCGATGGCAAATGGATGGGCACCCGATAGTGCGGTGCAGGACCAGATTGATGCAACGATCATGGACGCGGTTTTCGCCGCCCGATCGCGTCTGCCTTCCGGCGAGGGTAGCACCGACTGCGAGGTGTGCGGCGACGAAATCCCGGCGAAACGCCGCACGGCCATACCCGGCGTAAGAACCTGTGTCGCCTGTCAAAGCGAACGCGATAAGCGCCCGACCTTCACCGGCATCAATCGCCGGGGCAGCAAGGACAGCCAGTTGCGCTAATTGCGCTAGGGGGCGGCCAACCACGTTATTCGAGCGCCGCTTTAGGGAGCACCTCAAGGTTTGTGACACGGACAGCGGTAAGCTGAACAGGTAGCGAACAGGGCGGCTCAGGCCACCTTGGCTCCGGGTCCGCCGGCG
>NZ_JACHNY010000016.1 GCF_014199625.1 Sphingomonas abaci | reverse complement strand
CCGAGGCCGAAGAGCAATACTATGCTGCCGCGAACATCGTCGATATGGCAGCGTGACTCACATCCAACAGCCTCCGGCAAACCCGGCGCGGTTCAATCAGCCGCTCGATGTGCGCACCATAATGGGGACGCTTGCGAGGCCGGTACTCGAGCGCGATCGAGTAGGTACGGCAGCCGCGCTTCAATGCCTTCGAATGGTGCTCCCGCGCATTGTCGAGGTGAAGACGGTCCATCAGGCCCTGATTGCCCCATGGCGCAGACATGCCGCGTTCGGCGAGCTAGGGGTCCTTCGGCAGCACGGCGTGGCGCATGGCCATCCCAACCGACACCGCCGACGGGTGCAGCATCGTGAGGTGGAAGCCCGGCACCGTCCTGCTCGCAATGTCGATCATGAGCGTGATCCACGGCCGGCCGATCGGCCGACGGTACACGTCGTCGACTGCGATTACGTCGACGAGCGTGTGGTCGGACTGCACGAGTTCGAGTGCGTAGCCTGCCTCAAGGCGGCCGCGCACCGGCCGAAACCGGTCGGCCGCCGCCTTGGTGCCCTCGCGTGCGGCGATGATGTCCTCCGGCGGAAGCGCCGCGATGCGAGCGCGCAGTGCCTTTACGCTCGGGATTGGGACGCCGGCCTTCAGGCACTCGTGACGCAGCCAACGTCGCAAGCTAGCTACGCTCGGCTTCTCCGCGGTGAGATAAACCTCGCGGAGCGCTCGGCGGATCAGGTCTTCCTGTTCGCTCAGCAACCGGCGCTCGCCCCGTACCCGACCGCGCTTGCCCGGGAGAAGCGAGGCGAGCTCCGGTGAAGCGCGGTACGCCCGGATTAGTTCGAACAGGCGGGAGCGTCCAAGACCCAAGGTGGCTGCAGCGTTCGCTGCGGTCTGGGCATTGATCGTGACCTTGGCGGCAAGAGGCCGGATCACGAGTTCCCGGCGATGGGCCTCGCTAAAGGCTGCGTCACTCGCACCGTCCGTTCCCGCCTCGCGCATCGGTTCACAACCCTGCCGCTTGGACTGCGGACAAAGTCTATCTTTTCAGGGCATGAGTCCAGCGTTTCGGGAGCAGAATGCCCGGGCGAACCGGCAATCAAGGCCGCAGTCCACCTATTCAGGAACTGCGACATCGGGACCATACACGTGCCCCTTTATTCCAGGAAGGGATATTACTGGAATAAACAATGTGCATCTTTGCCGGGTGAACCAGGTCTTGACGGCTTCCCGGATTATCCGCATGATCCGGCCTGTCAGCCTTTCAGGCTGGCTTGCTCCAGGTAACGCTCGGAAACAGACAAACGCAACGCAACAAGACCGCCATACACGCTGAAGACGTCCCGATGTGCAAAGAGAACGGCCGCTAGGCCAAGCGGAGATCCGCAACGCACTGGTGAAGGACAGCCCGCGGGCAGGCGGTTGAAACAGATCCTACCACGGTAACTGCGACAAGATTGGAGCGCCGCTCATGGCGAAGAGCATGGAAATCGTGCCGTCCGGCACGCTGCAGAAGCAGTTCGGCCATTATTCCGACGAGGCGATGATCCGCCCTGTCGGCGTCAGCCGCAACGGCCGGGTGCGCTTCGTCATGGTTCCTGTGGACGAATATGAGCGCCTGCGACGCCGTGAACGGGTCGCCGGGCGCACGGAGGATCTGGATGAAGAAACCCTCGACGCGCTCCGTGCCGTCAAACCCGGGCCAGGCAGCGAAGAAGCCGAAAGGCAGTTCCAAGCTGCCGGAGCCGGGTGAAGTCCTTAACTACAGCTATCTTTGGGAGCGTGAGTATCGCGAGGGTCGCGACGAAGGGATCAAGGACCGACCTGTCGCCGTCGTGCTGATGACAGTCAGCCGCGATGGTCTTCCCCTCGTCCATGTCGTTCCCTTCACGACCAAGGAGCCCGGCGCCGACGACGTCGCGATCGAGATGCCGCAAGCTGTTCGCCGGCAGCTCGGGCTTTCCGGCGAGCGGTCGTGGATCGTGGTCAGCGAGTGGAACCGCTATGCGTGGCCGGGCTACGACACGCGGCCGATCCCCGGGCGCGAGCCGTCCACCAGCTACGGCTTCCTGCCCTCCAGCCTGCTCCAGCGCGTCCTCGATACGATGGTGGCGGTCGGGATCGGTCGGCCGGTCGACCGCGACTGAATAGTCAGGTGGCTTGTCCCCGTACCGTCGAGATGGCCTAAGGCGATCCGTTGTAAATGGGCGAATAGCTTGTGTTGGGGGAAGGCACAGATGCGAACACGGAACATCGCTTGCATAGTTGGGCTGGCGGCCCTCGCGGCCTGCTCGGGATCACCGGAGTCGATGCTTCAGAGCGGTGATCCCAAGGTTTGTGTCTCTGATGCCATTCTGTCTCAGGCGTATGACGTCGTCCGAGAGAACGCGCAGGCGCCCCGCGACGAGCTTCTCGCCGAGCGATATGACGAACTTAAAGCCGGGTGGCTGGCCAAGCTTTCCTTCGTTGCTGGCGACGTGACCAGTACCTCTGTGGACCGTGCAAACCAGAGCGTCGAATGCTCGGGCACACTTCATATCTCTGCTGAAGGGGTGGAGGGTAGCGAAGATGCGCCGTTCGCATACCAGGTGAAGGCGAACCTTTCGGATCCTCGCAGCCCGATCATCTCCGTCGACGTGTCAGCACTCCGCGGCCCGCTGGCTACGATGCTTGGCAAGGTTGCTCGGCCGGACATTGTAAACGCCCAGTCGAGCCGCGACGAAAGCGATGATGCCCTGACCAAGCTGGATGAGGATGAGGTGAGGAATACGCCGGGTGCGCTCGAAAAGCTGCAGGCCCGGTCCCGAGAAAACTTGGTCCAGAACAATTTCAGCGCTTCGGAGCTGGCGCTGGTGGACCGTGTCTACTCCTCCCACATGATGTGTGCTGCCTCGGACGCACGCAATCGTGATGCCCACTGCCGCAAAGAGCGGCGTCTCGAGCAAGAAGCGAAGTCGATCGACTTGTGCCGAACCGCGGGCAACGAGTGGTATCATTGCTCACGCGAAGCCGAGCTCCAGGAACAGAGGGACGCGCTTCGCGGGACCAGAAATGATGATGTCGTCGAAGGCGCGTTCTGACCCACCGCAGGAGGCGAGGTCCAGCAAGTGTCTATAAGATCCTACGTAACCAGACAGTTCCGCGCTTATGCCTGGGCCGTTCTCGTTGGGGAGCGAGGTAACGACACCGGGCAACCCCGGTATATAGGCGGCCCTACATGCGACGAAGCTATCGGCGACCTACTTGTTCTTCTAGGTACGTGCTCCAGGCCTCTAAAAGCTTGGATCATCTCGGATCTCGATACGTTCGGGCACGGTGACCACGCGCTCTTGATCGAAACAACTGACGGTGCCGTTGTTGTACGCGGCGGGCTCACTTCTGGTTACAACGGCCAAGGTGCTCGAGCACTAGCGAGTTCAATTAAGCTTCTGGTCGATCGCGACTGCTACCCCGAAGATGCGGTTGTAAGAAGAGACGTCCTTTTACGCGCGAGACACTGTGCGCTCTTGGATGAGGATATCGAGCTCATTCGCAATGGTGGTGACGTACGACGGAGGCAGCACTTCACTCATTACCTCGACGCGCCTTACTTTCGTGAGAGAAGGACTTGGGAGTACGGCCGACCCGTCCTGCCCTTATCCTTGCTTCATCCTTCTCTACGCTCAACCGCGCAGGAGTTCTTTGTAAAGCCAGACCAGGTTCTGCGTGACGTCGCTCGAGACATCGAGCATCGAGTGAAAACGCAGCTGCCCAAGGGCAGGTCAAGGGGTCAGCGCGAGGGTGCATTTTGGAACAACGCCTTCTCTGAGGACAACGCACCTCTCGTATGGCCCGACTTAGAGAAGGGCGAGGTAATCGCGCGGGTGAAGCTCTTTGAGGGGGCCTTTGGCACGATCAGGAACCCCCGTGCGCATCGACCGGATGTACCAGACGATCACGCGTTCGAAGAACTTCTACTCCTGAATATGCTATTGAGCTTTGTCGATGAGGCCGAACCACGACAGATGGACGGGACCAGCGAAACGATGGAAAACGGAGTCCCTCCCGCTTCCGAGGAACGCACTAGCTGATGCCTGACGACATCGTGCCAGCGTACCCGGGTTCGGCGGCGAGCGCCTGGCAGATCCTCAACCTCGCACACGAGTTTCGCGGTAGCTGCTTGCATCTGATGGCGCGGTCTCACGGATCGGAGCCACACCAGCTCGCTCCGGCCCGCGTTTTAGCGATCCACGCGATCGAGCTCTACCTGAACGCGCTGATGCTTGATGCTGGCGAGACACCCCAAGCAGTCCGTGGGCTGCAGCACGACCTCGGGGCGCGCGCGAAGCGAGCGGGAGAGTGCGGTCTCGTCCTGCGCCAGCGGACGGCCGATCATCTGCACCGGCTTACCAGCGGGAGGGAGTACCTGACAGCCCGCTATGGACCAGAGCTGTCAGGGACGCTGTCGCAGCTCAACAGGTTGACGGCGACGCTTGAAGAAGTCGCGCAAAAGGTCACGCAGCTTGTTAACAGGAGGATCGAGGCACGGTTTGCGAGCCGGGCATCAGCGTGAAGGGGCAGAGTGGCATACAATCCTGAACAGATCGCGGAGGAGTTCTTCGAAGCCGTCCGTCGGGTCCATGCTTTGGGGGCCGGCACGCCTGAGACCGCCTACTATCCCGCGCTGAACACCCTGTTCGAGCGCGTGGGGGCTTCCCTCCGGCCCAAGGTGCTGCCCGTGTCGCAGCTCGCCAACACCGGCGCCGGCAGCCCCGATTTCGGTTTGTTCGCAGCGCGGCAGATTCAGAAGGGCGCACCGCGGCCGGGGCAGGCGCCCGAGCGCGGGGTAGTAGAGGTCAAGGGCGTCGCCGATGACAGCCTGTTCAAGTCGACACCCAAGCAGCTGACTAAATACTTCGAAGGCTATGGACTGGTCCTCGTGACCAACCTGCGCGCCTTCCAGCTGGTCGGACGCGGACCCGACGGCCAGGCCGCACGTCTGGAGGCGTTCGCGATCGCGCAGAGCGCGCCCGAGTTCTGGTCCCTCGTTCAAGAGCCGGCTGAAGCCGCCAAGTCAGTCGGCCGCGCGTTCGTCGAGTATCTTCGGCGCGCCTTCACGCAGAACGTCGCTCTCGTTCAACCCAAGGACGTCGCGTGGTTTCTGGCATCCTATGCTCGCGACGCACTGGCTAGGGTCGAGGCCGCTGGTGATCTGCCGGCGCTTAAGACGATCCGTACCGCGTTGGAGGATGCCCTCGGGATCACCTTCGAGGGCGAGAAGGGTGATCACTTCTTCAGGTCCACCCTCATCCAGACGCTCTTCTACGGGTTGTTTTCGGCGTGGGGCATCTGGGCGCGCACCACACCGCGCAACCCTGCGCGGTTCGATTGGCACTCGGCTGCATGGACCCTCCATGTGCCGTTCGTGGCGACACTGTTTCAGCAGCTCACCGCTCCGAAGCACATCAAGAAGCTGGACCTCGTCGAGGTGCTCGACTGGACCGGCGAGACGCTCAACCGGATCGACGCCAAGGAGTTCTTGAAGCGCTTCGAGGAAGGACGCGCTGTCCAGTACTTCTACGAGCCCTTCCTCGAGGCGTTCGATCCCAAGCTCCGGAAGCAGTTCGGAGTCTGGTACACGCCGGTCGAGGTGATCGACTACATGGTCGCGCGCGTCGACCGTGCTCTCAAGCACGACCTTGGCATTTCGGATGGGCTCGCTGACGAGCGGGTCTATGTCCTCGACCCCTGTTGCGGCACCGGGGGTTTCTTCAACTCCGTCCTGCGCCGGATTGAGGCGAACCTGGCTGCTCATGGGCTCGGTTCTGCCGTCGCGGATCGACTGCGAAGTGCCGCCTGCAACCGGGTGTTCGGCTTCGAGATCATGCCGGCGCCCTTCGTCGTCGCCCACATGCAGGCGGGCATCACGCTCTCGAACATGGGGGCGCCGATACCCGACGATGCGCGGCCGGGGATCTACCTGACCAACGCCCTCACCGGGTGGGAACCGCACACGAACAAGCCCCTGCCCTTCGCGGAACTGGAGGAAGAGCGGGCCTCGGCCGATGCCGTGAAACAGACCAGGCCGATCCTCGTCGTACTCGGAAACCCGCCCTATGACGGCTTCGCCGGCGTGTCCTCCAATCCGGAGGAGCGGGCGCTCTCGAACGAGTACCGGAAGGTGAAGAAGGTCGCCCCCGCCCAGGGCCAGGGCTTGAACGAGCTCTACGTCCGCTTCTTTCGAATGGCTGAGCGGCGTATTGCCGAGAAGACGGGCCAGGGCGTGGTGTCGTTCATCTCCAACTACAGCTGGCTGGACAGCTCCAGCTGCTCCGGCATGCGGGAGCGATATCTGGAGGCATTCGACACGATCAACGTCGATTGTCTGAACGGGGACAAGTACAAGACCGGGAAGCGCACGCCTGATGGCTCGGCCGACCCATCCGTGTTCGCGACCACGGCCAACCCTGCCGGCATCCAGGTGGGCACGGCGATCGTCACGATGGTGCGCCACCAGGATCATCAGCCGACCGATGTGATCGGCTTCCGTAACATCTGGGGCGCCGGCAAGAGGGAGGCGCTTGCCGCGACGGCGGAAGCCGACCCGGCGACCCTCTACGAGTCCGTGGCTCCGACCTTGCCGATGCGATTGCAGTTCATGCCGTTCGACGTCGATCCGGCGTACTTTGAATGGCCTCTGCTACCCAGCTTGCTGCCTGTCGGGTTTCCGGGCGTCAAGACGAGTCGGGACGAGTTCCTGGTCGACGTCGACCGGGACGCGCTTGAGCGCAGGATCGAGCGTTATCTCGACCCGAAGACGACGGACGCCGAGCTCGCGAAGTCGCACCCTGCTCTCGTGAACACGACCGAACGGTACAACGCGGCAACCACGCGCAAAGCGCTGATCGAGCGGAAATATCAACTCGGCCAAATCGTGCGCTATGCCTACCGGCCCTTTGACGTTCGTTGGGCATATTGGGACCCCGACACCAAGCTGATTGACGAGAAACGCCCCGAGTTTTTCGCCAATGCAGAAGTAGGAAACCGATTCCTCACGGCCGGCGTCCGGAACCGCATGGGGGTCTATTACAAGCCCCAGTCCGTCAGCGTTCTCGGCGATCACCACCTTGTCGAGAGCAACGTGTCGATCTTCCCGGCCCGGGTTCGTCAGGACACCCAGAATGTCGAGCCGAACCTCGCCAAGTCGGTGAAGACGATGCTGGCCGAGCGGGATCTCACGAGTGACCAGCTGTTCGACCACGTTCTCGCCACCCTGAATGCGCCGGTCTACGAGGCGCGGTACATCGATGCCCTTCGTGTCGACTGGCCTCGCATCCCGATCCCGGCGTCGAACGAGACGTTCGCGCGCTCTGCGGCGCTGGGGGCAAGACTTGCGGCTCTCCTCGATGTCGAGGTGGCCGTGGATGGTGTCAGCCGCGGGGCGCTGTTGCCGGGACTGTCCTCGATCGGATTGCCCTACGGCTCGTCCTACGAGGTCACCGCGGGCTGGGGTTCGGTACAGCGGAAGGACAGCGGAACGCGACTGATCATGCCCGGCGCGGGCATGGCGACAGAAAGGGAGTGGACCGAGGCGGAACTGGAGGCTCTGCGCCAGATCGCAACCCGGCACGGCCTTTCGTTGGCTGCATTGCTGGACGTCACCGGTGATAGAGCCGTCGACATCGAGATGAACGGGACGGCGGGTTGGCGGGCTGTGCCGTCCAAGGTGTGGAGCTACACTGCGGGCGGCTACCAGGCCCTCAAGAAGTGGCTTTCGTACCGCGAAACGGCGATTATGGGGCGACCGCTTCGTGGTGAAGAGGTGCTTCACTTCGCACAAACGGCGCGTCGGATCACAGAGATCCTCGCTATGGGACCGGCGCTGAATGCGACGCATGACGAAGCGCGAGCGGACGCGATCGTCTGGACCGCGAGGGATGAAACGGGCCAGGTCGTCGTCGATGACAATGACTAAACAGTCAATATAGAGGCGCGGTGATGAGCATCACGCGGGTAGAGGATATCGGGCATGTGCGCTTCGCAGCGCCGGACCTGGCGGAAATGCGCCGTTTTCTCGAGGAGTTCGGGCTTTCCTGCTTCGAACGGGACGGGCGCCTGTACGGCCGCGGATCGGATGACGCGCCGTTCGCGCATGTGACCGAGCGGGGCGAAGCGGCATTTCTGGGGCTGGGCCTGCGGCTGGCGGATCGCGAGTCGCTGGAGCGCTTGGCGGACAGCGAGGGCGCGCGCGTCGAGCCGTTCGATGCGCCGGGCGGCGGCTGGGTGGTCCGGCTGCGCGATCCGGACGGCAATGCGGTGGAGGCGGTCGCCGGGCAGGCGTGGGACGAGGCGGGGGCGCACGTGCCGGAAAGCGGGTTCAACTCCGCGGCGCTGCGGCGGCGGCTGCGCAGCGCGGTGCGGCTGGCGCAAGGCCCTTCGCGCGTCCGGCGGCTGGGCCATGCGGTGCTCAACGTCGCGGATTTCCGGCGATCGGAGCGCTGGTACAAGGAACGTTTCGGCTTCATCACCTCCGACGAGATCGAGGCGGCGCCGGGCGTGGCGCTGGGCGCCTTCATGCGCTGCGACCGCGGCGACCAGCCGACCGACCACCATACGCTGTTCCTGGCGCAGCTGCCCGGCGGGCCGGGGTTCAACCATGCCGCTTTCGAGGTCGCCGGGCTGGACGACCTGATGCTGGGCCATGCGCATCTGAAGGCCAGGGGGCGCAACGCGGCCTGGGGAGTGGGACGGCACAAGCTGGGCAGCCAGATCTTCGATTACTGGAAGGATCCCTGGGGGCACGAACTGGAGCATTGGACTGACGGCGATCTGTTCACCGCCGAGGACGGATCCAACAAGGCGACCGTGCGCGACATGCTCGACGTGCAATGGGGCAGCCCGTTCCCGGCGCTCGCCGGCAAGCGTGCGCCGAGTTTCGAGAATGTCGGGCGGCTGATGGCGTTCAACATCAGGTTGCGGCAGCTGTTCCGCCGCGGACGAAAGGAAGTGGCATGAAGCTGGCGCGCTACGAGCAGGGCGGCGAGGCGCGGATCGGCGTGGTCGCCGGCGACCGGATCGTCGATGCCGGGGCAGGATCGATGATCGACCTGATCGCCGATTGGGACACGCGGGGCGATGCGCTTGCGTCGGCGTCGACGGGAGAGGGGCTGCCGCTCGCTTCGGTGCGGCTGCTGGCGCCGGTGCCGCGCCCGGGCAAGATCTTCGCGATCGGCCTCAACTATGCCGATCATATCGCCGAATCGAACATGGAAACGCCGCAGCGGCAGGTGTGGTTCACCAAGGCGCAGACCTCGATCAACGGACCGCATGATCCGATCCTGATCGCGCGCAATGCGCCGTTCGTCGATTACGAGGTGGAACTGGTGGCGGTGATCGGGCGGCGCGCCAAGCACATCGCGGCGGCGGACGCGGCGGCGCATGTCTTCGGCTATTGCGTCGGCAACGACGTGACCGAGCGGATGTGGCAGCATGCCGGCCCGCAATGGGCATTGGGCAAGTCGTTCGACACGCATGCCCCGATCGGCCCGTGGATCGTCACGGCGGACGAGATCGGCGACCCGCACGACCTGGCGATCCGCTGCTTCGTCAACGGCGAGCAGCGGCAGGCGTCGAACACGCGGCATCTGGTGTTCGATCTGTGGCAGCAGATCGAGCATCTGTCCGCCGCGATGACGCTGGAGCCGGGCGACCTGATCTTCACCGGCACGCCGGGCGGCGTCGGTGCGGCGATGGAGCCCAAGCGCTTCCTGAAGCCGGGCGACACGGTGCGCTGCGAGATCGACCGCATCGGCGCCATCCAAGCCACGATGGTGGCGGAAGACTGACGGTGGCGCAGGACCGGACGTGCGACGTCCTGATCGTCGGCGCGGGGCCGACGGGATCGGCGCTGGCGCTGTTCCTGGCACAGCAGGGCGTGCGCGTGCTGATCGCGGACAAGGCAGCGGACATCTACCCGCTGCCGCGCGCGGCGCATATCGATCATGAAACGGTGCGCATCTTCCAGGCGCTCGGGCTGGCGGCACCGATCATGGCATCGTGCCGGCAGGCGCCGCGCTACGACTTCGTCAATGCCAGGGGCGACGTGCTGCTGCGCTTCGATGGCGCGGACCGCATCGGTGCGGGCGGATGGCCGGCGGCGAACATGATCCACCAGCCGTCGATCGAGCGGGCGCTGCGCGACGCGCTGCACGCCAACCCGGCGATCACGCTGCGCACCGGCTGGACGCTGCAGGCGCTGGCGATGGACGACGACGGTGCGACGGCGCGGTTCGCCGACGGCGCGGACGAAACAACAGTGCGCGCGCGCTTCGTCGTCGGGGCGGACGGCACGCGCAGCGCGACGCGCGCCCTGGCGGGGATCGCGCTGGACGATCTGTGCTTCGACGAACCGTGGCTGGTGATCGATGCGATCGTGCATGACGCGGCGCGGCTGCCGACGATCAACCTGCAGATCTGCGATCCGGCGCGGCCGACGACCTGCGTGCTGATGGGGTCGGGGCGGCACCGGTGGGAGTTCATGCTGCGGCCGGGCGAGACGCCCGAGCAGGCGACCGACCCGGCGTTCGTCGCCGCGCTGCTCGCGCCGTGGAACGTCGAGGGCGCGGTCGAGGTCGAGCGGCTGGCGGTCTATCGCTTCAACGCGCGGGTGGCGCATCGCTGGCGCGCCGGGCCGGTGCTGCTGGCGGGCGATGCGGCGCACCAGATGCCGCCGTTCGCGGGGCAGGGCATGTGTTCGGGCCTGCGCGACGCGGCCAACCTCGGCTGGAAGCTGGCGGCGGTGGTCGCAGGGGACGCGCCGGCGACGCTGCTCGACACCTATCAGGCCGAGCGCGAGCCGCATGTCCGCCAGATCATCGCGCTGGCGATGATGATGGGGCGCACGGTCTGCGAGCTCGATCCCGAGATCGCCGCCGCGCGCGACGTGCAGATGATCGCCGCGCGCGCCCAGGCGGGCGAGATGCGACCGCCCGCGGCGGCGCTGGCGAACGGGCATCTGCTGGCCGGGTCGGCGGCGGCAGGCGACTATTTCCCGCAATTCCTCGGCGCGGCGGGCGAGCGGCTGGATGACGTGCTGGGGGCTGGAGCGTGGCTGCTTGCTGACGCGCCGATCCCCACGGGGGAGGGCGGCGTTCGCGCCGCGGATCTGTCGCACCCCGCGCTGGCGCCGTTCGCGGCGGCGATCGCCGAATGGCTGCGCACGCGCGACGTGCCCGCGGTGCTCGTTCGGCCGGACCGCTATGTGTTCGGGACGGGGACGCCGTCCGATCTTCAGGCCGCCTATCGCTTCGCCACGGCGGCGCAATCACCGGTGCCGGACGGCGCCTTCATACGGGAGAGTGAAATGTCGATCGATGGAACCTACGACGTCGTCGTGAAATCGCCGATGGGCGAGCGCAAGTCGGTGCTGACGGTGCAGAGCGCCGGCGATCGCTTCACCGGCACCAATGCCGGCGACGCCGGTTCGTTCGACGTGTCCGGCGCGGTGAGCGGCAACACGCTGACGTGGCAGCAGAAGATCACCACGCCGATGCCGATGACGCTCGACATGACCGCCACGATCGAGGGCGACACGATCACCGGATCGGCCAAGGCGGGGGCGTTCGGGTCCTTCCCGCTGAGCGGGCAGCGGACCGGCTGACATCAGTCTGCCGGCTGGAGCGGCGGCATCCGGTAGATGCCGTCGAGCCATTCGGTGTGGGGAAGATAGGCGCGCATCACGATGCCGAACGGGCCGGCCGGGGCGGGCAGCCAGTTCACCTCCGGAACGTCCGCCGGCGGCTCGTGGCCGATCGCGATCGTCAGCCTGCCGTCCGCCGCCTTTGCGAGCCCGGGCGTCCGGTCGCCGATCGAATAGCGTTGCAGCGGATTGGCGGTGAGGAACATCTGCCCGTCGTCCGCCGCCTCGTACATCGTCAGCGACCAGAAGCCGTCGACCGGCGGCAGCGTATCGGCGGCGAAGTGCAGCCGCCATTGGCGGGTGCCGTCGTAGAGGCCGTCGCTGGTGCCGGTGCCTTGCAGGTACAGCGCCTCGACCGACGGCATCGCCGCCAGCCCCTTCAGCGCGACGGCGGCGCGATAACGATAATCCTGGCCGAAGTCGCCGACGCCGTGCCCGGGCTGGAGCCAGCCGTCCACGGCGCGTGCGCCGATCCCGCCGGCGGCGACGGCCCAGTGTCGCGCCTGCTGCACGCCCGTCGCGATCGCCTGCGCCGCGTCAGGCGAGAAGCGCGTCGGATCGAACCGCCCCTCGCCGATGCCCAGCCCCGCGATCCGACGCCGCAGCGCGAGATCGGTGGCGGGCGGCGGATTGGCCACCATCATGGCATCGACGGCGGCGAGATAGTCGGCCCAGTCGGCGGTGCGGCTGGCGAGCGGCGTCCAGTCGCGCGCGGCGGGTGCGTCGAGCGTGATCGCCTGCTGCACCGCTCGTGCCGCCTCCAGGTCCGCCGGCCCGTCGACCAGCACGCGCGCCAGCCCCCAGACGAAGTCGGTCGGCGCGCGGATCACCATCGGGCCGGTCTCGTCGGAGGACGGGCCGACGATGCGGAAGGTGCCGCCCTCGGCCCCGGTGGTGCGGGTGCCCAGGATGGCGAAATTGTTGGTCCAGGCGTCCATCAGCGCGAAGGACAGGTAACGCTCTCCGGCAGGCGGCAGGGTGAGCGTCGCGGGACCGTGGCTGAGGTCCAGGTGCGCGCTGGAATAGAGCGTGTCGTTGTTCGGCAGCGTCACCTCACGATCGCGCGGCGTGAGCAGCCGGTGGACGTGGTGCAGGCGGTTCTGCTGCACGCCCAGGCGCAGCACGCGGGTGCGGGTGGCCGCCATCTCGATCAGCGGCAGGCCATACAGCCATGCCTCTGCGGCCTGCTCCTCGAGCGTGTGGCGCATCGTTCGCTCTCCTCGACCTCGTCCAGCGCCCTGTCCTGCCGCGCGGCAGTGGCATCGGCAAGCTCAAACTGACCGAACGGTCAGTCGGTGCGATCAGCCTCGTGGCGCTGCGGGCGGATGATGGCGTCGGCCGCCTGCGCGGCGATCAGCTCGGCCTCCGGCGGCGCCAGGCCGAAGGAGCGCAGCGTCATCGCGCACAGCTGCTGAGTCTGCACCAGCGGCGACCAGTCGTCGTGATGCCGCACGGTGGAATAGAGCAGGATGTGCGCCACCCCCATCACGAAGAGCAGCCCGGCCTGCACCGTGGGCAGCGCCAGCCGCCCGCTACGCAGCCCGGCGGCGAGATCGTGGCGCAGGCCGTCGTTCAGCGCCTCGCTCGCCGAGCGGCGCGGATCGTTGTGAAGCAGGATCGCGCCCTCCGCCGGCGATTCGACGACGCTCGCGACATAGACGCAGATCGCGCGCGTCAGGCGCACCGCGGGATCCTCGATGCCGGCGTTGATCGTCGCGATCCGTTCCTCGACGGTGGACCGGATCTCGGTGACGATGGCGGTGAGCAGCGCATCCTTGTCGTCGAAATGGTTGTAGAAGGTGCCCTTGGCGACGCCGGCCGCAGCGACGATGTCGTCGATCGCCACCGCATCGATCGCCCGTTCCGCAAACAACCGCCGGCCGGCGGCGAGCAGGGCATTGCGGGTGCGCAGGACGCGGGCTTGGGGGACTGGCGGGGAAGCGATCGTCACCCGGCTGGCATGCCGCAGGCGGCGGCTGCGTTCCAGTCACTTGTCACCGCCGGGCGGGTGGCCGCCATCGCTCTGTTACGTTTCGTTACGCGCCGTCACGCGGCAGCGGCACAGCGCCGCGCCGCTTGCGCTACGCACCGCAGGGCGCCGCGCCGCTCGCGGGTCGGCGCGATGATCGCGGGTGGACGGAGCTGAGGGATGAGCGTCGCGGACACGATGGTGGCAGTGATCGAGGACGATCCGGGAATCCGTGATCTCGTCACCGACCTGTTGCGCCGCGAAGGGTTCGAGGTGCTCGCCTATGCCGATGCCGCCTCCTTCTTCCGCTCGGCACCGGTCGAGCGGCTCGATTGCCTGATCCTCGACGTCATGCTGCCCGGGGAGGACGGGCTGTCGATCTGCCGCACGCTGCGCGCCGCGCGCCCGCGGCTGCCGATCCTGATGGTCAGTGCCAAGGGCGATGACGTCGACCGGATCGTCGGGCTGGAAGTGGGCGCGGACGATTACCTCGCCAAGCCGTTCAACGCGCGCGAGCTTCTGGCCCGTGTTCGCGCGGCGCTTCGCCGGCTGCGCGCCGGCAGCGAGGCGGCGGCAGGAGAAGAGGCGGCGATCTACCGCTTCGCCGGCTGGACGCTGTCCGCCGGCAATCGCAGCCTAACCGCGCCGGACGGCGCGCTGGTCAATCTGACCGGCGGCGAATTCGACCTGCTGCTGGCGCTGGTGTCGCATCCGCAGCGCGTGGTGACGCGCGACCAGTTGCTCGACTGGACGCGCGGCAAGGTGGCGACGCCCTTCGATCGCGCGGTCGACGTCCAGCTCAGCCGCCTCCGCCGCAAGATCGGCGACGATCCGCGCGAGCCGGCGATGATCCGCACGATCCGCGGCGACGGCTATATGTTCGCGATGCCGGTGGCGCGATGCTGAAGCCGTCCAGACTGTTCGGCGGGCTGCGCGCGCGGCTGGGCGGGCTGCTGCTGCTCCACACGCTGACGGTGGCGGCGCTGCTGGTGCTGTTGCTCGTGGGCTTCGGCAAGCCGCGCCAGACCTTCTACCGCCTGCCGGAGGCCGACGAAGTAGCGCTGATCGTGCATGCGATCGAGCGCGCGCCGGCGGACGTGCGCCCGGCCGTGGTGGCGGCGGTGAGCACCGATTTCCGTCATGTCCGGCTGGTCCGGGCACCGGCGCCCGGCGAACAGCCGAGCGTGGCGCCGGCGGTTGCCGGTCGATTGGCGGCAAAGCTCGCGATGGCGTGGCAGCGCGAGGCGGCGGCGTCGCCCGACGATCTCGCCGCGGCCTATCGCGCGGTGCTCGGGGCGCGACCGGTCCACGTCCGGGTCGCCGATCATGAGGAACTGCGCGATTTCGGCGGCGGGCGCGTGCTGTCCGACGTGCCCGTCCGTGTCCTGGTACCCTTGCCCGACGAGGGGGGGCGCGACGGGGTGGCGGTCGAGATCGTCCGGATTACGCCGCCCGTCGTGACCCGGCTGGTGCGCTTCTTCCCGGCGCTGATCGGAGTGATCGCGGTATTGCAGGTGGTGGCGATCGTCGTGCTGGCCTGGCAGACCACGCGGCCGGTGTCGCGGCTGCTGGCGGCGGTGCGCAGCGACGGCGCGGGCAAGCCCGATCCGCAATGGCCGACGGGCGGCCCGCGCGAGATCCAGGAACTGGGCGCGGCGTTCGCCGACCGCAGCCGCCGGCTGAAGCAGCTCGCCACGCAGCGCACGCGCATCATGGCGGCGGTGGCGCACGATTTCCGTACCTATCTGACCCGGCTGGAGCTGCGCGCCGATTTCATCGACGAGCCGCGTCAGCGCGATGCGGCCATGGCCGATCTGAAGGAGATGAGCGTCCTGCTGGACGACACGCTCACCTTCGCGCGCTACGCCGGCGAGACCGACCGCATTCCCGACGAGGTGATCGACCTCGACACGGAAATCACCGATGCGGTCGAGGTCCGCCGCGGGGTGGGCGAGGTCATCCTGGTCGATCCGCTGCCGCGCCCGGCGCAGGCGCAGGTCGCGCGCATCTCCTTCCAGCGCATGCTGGCCAACCTGCTCGACAATGCCATTCGCTACGGCGGGCATGCCGGGGTGCGGGTGACGCGGACGGACGGCTGGCTGATCGTCTATGTCGAGGACGAGGGGCCGGGCGTGCCGGAAGACCAGCTCGCCGGGCTGACCGAACCCTTCCACCGGCTGGAGCAATCGCGCGCGCGCCAGACCGGCGGGTCGGGGCTGGGGCTGTCGATCGTCGAGGCGCTGCTCGTGCGCCATGGCGGCCGGCTGACGCTCGCCAACCGGCCGGGCGGCGGGTTTCGCGCCGGGCTGTGGCTGCGCGCCGCCTGAGGCGATTGTTACAATGATTTACGCGGCGCTCGTCGTCGTGTTGCGCAGCCCGGCGAAACCTCCAGTCCTCGAAGAACTGGAGCGACCATCATGCGTATCAATCACGGCATCTCGATCGTCGGCGCCCTCGCGCTCACCGCCTGCACCGTCTCGCTCGGCGCCATGCCTGCCGCCGCGCAGGATCGCCACGGCCATGCCGTCCGCCGGACGACGATCGTCGGCCCTGAAGGCGGTCGGATCACGACGCGCGGCGCCGTCCGCTGGGATCGCGACAACCCCAATTGGTGGCACGGCCATCCGGGCTTTGCCGGCTACCACGGCCCGCGGCCGGGTTATTACTACGCGCCGCATCATGGCTATTATGCGGTGCCGCGCCCTTATTGGGGGCGCACCTGGGTGGTCGGCGCGACGGTGCCCGCCAGTATGCGCGTCTATGTCGTCAGCAATCCGGCCTTCTACGGCCTGACGGTGGCGCCGGCCGGCTATCGCTGGATCTACGTCAACAACAACATCACGCTGATCAACCGCAGCGGCGTGATCGTCCGCAGCGTGCCGCGCGTCTGGTGATCGCGCCGCCGCCGTTCCCCCGCACAGACCAGGACGACCCACAATGAAGCTCTACAAGATTGCCTCGCTGGCCGGCGCCATCGCCATGACCGGCATGTCGGTGGCGAGCGTCGCGGCGGCGCCCCCGCTGACGCTGCAGCCGATCAGCATCGGCGCGGAGACTGCGCGGTTCGACCGCGGCGTCGCCACCGTCAGCCTGACGACCCTGGCCGGGGCGGTCGAGGTGCGGCCGTTGCCCTTGCGCGACGATCGCACGCTCGCCTTTTCCGTCGCGGTGTACAATCGCAGCGGGCGGGCGGCGAACTTCGGCACGGAGAATGTGACCGCCAGCTTCGATCGCGTGCCGCTGCGCGTGCTCACCCATGACGACCTGGCCGATGCCGCCACGCACAAGGCACGCGACCGTCAGGTCGGCGCGCTGGCGCTGGCCGGCGTGCTGGCGGGCGTGGCTTCCACCGCCTCCACCACGCGTTACGGCTATCGCGTCGTGCATACCCCGCGCGCCACCTATGCGCGGGCGATCTCGTGGCAGGACAACAGCATCGGCGCGGCGGGGGCGGTCGCGGCAGTCGGCGCGGGGGCGATGGCAGCGCGCAGCATCGGCGAGCGGCTGGACTATACGCTCGACCGGATCGACGGCGAGACGCTGCAGACCACCACCGTCGATCCCGACGCCAGCCTCGGCGGGGTCGTCACGGTCGCGCTGTACGACGATCTGCGCAAGCGCCCGGGCGTCGTCCACATGACGGTGCGCTGGAACGGCGAACATTATCCCTTCGCCTTCCGCCTCGCGCCGCCCGGCGCCCCGGCGCAGGAGATGCCGGCGACCCAGCCCGGCGACGGCTTCTAGCCCACGCACTGCCCACCCCCGGTTTCTCGCGAGCCGCCGCTTCCTTGTCGAAGCGGCGGTTCGTTCGCGTCGGTCCAATTCAGGCCGTGACCTCGGCGCGCACGGGCTGCGCGGCGCTGCGGCAGCCTCGTCCCGCCGGGCCGGCCATGCCGGTCAGCAATTGCAGGGCAAGGCGGGCGTGCAGGCGGGCGAGGGCGGCGTGGCACGCCTCGGCGCGCGGCACCAGCGCGCCGATCGCCATGCGGGTTTCCTGCTCGGCGCGGCGAAGGTGATAGGACAAATCGTTGTGCGGCATGATCGGTGACGGAGCCTTGCTGACTGCCGGCAACGGCGCCGACCCGTCCGCTCTATCCACCCCGTCCCGCGCGGTGATGATGGCCGTGAAACAGTTCGTGTCGCGCATGTATCGCCCGTGCCGCGCAACGGATGGCTGACACAAAGTGACACGGAGTGTTGCGAAGCCCGCACACCCGCGCGGGGTGCGGCCTCTACATCGTCCCCCTCGCGGGCGCCTTGCGTGCGCCCCCTTCAGGGAGTCCGCCATGCCGTCCGATCCGCGCGCCGGCGCGCAGCAGCCCGCTTGTCGTGCTTGGCAAGGCGGCGCGGCCGCGATGCTGGCGCTCGCCCTTGCCGCCTGTGGCGAGCCGGAGCCGACTCCCGTCGAGGTCCGCCCGGTGGCGGCGATGACGGTGCAGACGGGGCAGCGCGAGGCCGAACTCACCTATCCCGGAGAGCTGCGGTCGGGCTATGAAAGCGCGCTGAGCTTTCAGGTGGCGGGGCGGATCGTCGAACGTGCGGTCAGCACGGGCGACACGGTGAAGCGCGGGCACTTGCTCTACCGCATCGACGCGCTCGACTATCAGCGCAATCTCGACAGCAGCACCGCGCAGCGCCAGGCGGCGGCAAGCGCGGCGCAGACTCAGAACGCCAATCTCGCGCGCAATCGCGCGCTGCTGGCCGAAGGGTTCATCTCGCAGGCGGAATTCGATCAGCAGCGCGCCTCGACCGACCAGGCGCGCTCGCAGGTGCAGGTCGCCGATGCGCAACGCGCAACCGCCGCCACGCAGCTCGGCCGCACCACGCTGACCGCGCCGCGTGGCGGCGTCATCACCCAGACGACCGGCGAGGTGGGGCAGGTGGTCAGCGCCGGGCAGAGCGTGCTGACGCTGGCCGATCCGTCCAGGCCCGAGGTGTCGATCGCGGTGGCGGAAGGCGACGTCGCCACGCTGTCGCGCACGCAGGAGATCTACGTAACGATGTGGTCGCGGCCCGACAAACGCTATGCGGCGCGGGTCCGCAGCGTGGCGGGCGCCGCCGATCCCGCGACGCGCACCTTTGCCGTGCGGCTGGCGGTCAGCGCGCCGCCCGGCGAGCTGCGCTTCGGCGAAACCGCGCAGGTGCATGTCACGCGCGACGTCCCCGCGACCGACGCGCTCACCGTGCCGCTGACGGCGGTGCGCGGCGAGGGCAAGGGAACCATGGTGTGGGTGATCGACCGCGCCAGCATGACCGCGCGCAAGCGCCCGGTGCGGATCGTCTCGGCGAGCGGCAACCAGCTGCTCGTGCGCGGCCTCAGGCCCGGCGAGACGATCGTGACGGCCGGCGTCCACCTGCTGCGCGAGGGCGAGAAGGTGCGGATTGCCGAGGTGCCCAAGGCATGAAATTGCCCAACCTGTCCGAATGGGCGCTGCGCCACCAGCAGTTCGTCGGCTTCCTGATCGCGGTCGCGGTGGTGATGGGGGCGATGTCGTACCTCAACCTGGGCCGCAAGGAAGATCCCGAGTTCGCGGTCAAGTCGATGCTGATCAGCGTCGGCTGGCCCGGCGCCTCGGCGCAGGAAGTGGCCGAACAGGTGGTGAAGCCGATCGAACAGGCGCTGACCACCAACATTCCCGACATCGACTATATCCGCAGCAAGGCGCGCCCGGGCCAGGCGACGTTGAACATCACCTTGCTGCCGACCACGCCGGCGGGCAGCATCCCCGACCTGTGGTACACCGTGCGCAAGACGGTGGCGGATCATCGCGGCGACCTGCCCGACGATGTGGTCGGGCCGCAGTTCAACGATGAGTTCGGCACCACCTTCGGCAACATCTATGCGGTCACCGGCGACGGCTTCGCCTATCCGACGCTGCGCCGCTACGCCGAGGAACTGCGTGATCGCGTGATGCGGCAGCCCGACGTCGGCAAGGTCGACCTGCTCGGCGAGCAGGACGAGGCGGTCTATGTCACCTACGACAGCGCGCGGCTGGCGATGCTGGGGGTGTCGAGCCAGCAGATCGTCGAGGCGCTGCGCGGCACCAATGCGGTCAACCCCTCGGGCGTGCTCGAACTCGGGGCGGAGCGCGTGCGCCTGACCGTAAAGGGCGATTTCGACGCGCTGGCCGACATCGCCGCCACGCCGATCGCCGCCAACGGCAAGACGTTCCGCCTCGACGCCGTGGCGCGGGTGACGCGCGAGCCGGTCAATCCCGCAACGTTCCAGATGCGCTTCGGCGGCAAGGATGCGGTGGGTGTCGCCATCGCGCTGGCGTCGACCGGCGACGTCGACCGGATGGGCGAGGATCTGACGCGGATCGTCGGCGACTATGCCCGGACGCTGCCGGCGGGCGTGAAGATCCACACCGTGTCGGATCAGACGCATGTGGTGGCGGATTCGGTCGGCGAGTTCACCCGCTCGCTGATCGAGGCGATCGTGATCGTGCTGGCGGTGAACTTCCTCTCGCTCGGCTGGCGGCCGGGGATCGTGGTGGCGTTGTGCATTCCGCTGGTGCTGGCGATCACCTTCGTCGGCATGGAATATCAGGGAATCGATCTGCAGCGCATTTCGCTGGGCGCGCTGATCGTCGCGCTGGGGCTGCTGGTGGACGATGCGATTATCGTGGTCGAATCGATCAGCAGCCATCTGGAGGCGGGCTGGACGCGCGCGCGGGCGGCGGTGAGCGCCTTTCGCGTGACCGCGATCCCGATGCTGATCGGCACGATCATCACGATCGTCGGCTTCCTGCCGCTCGCGATCTCCAAGGCGACGGCGAGCGAATATGTGAAATCGCTGTTCCAGGTGGTGGCGCTGTCGCTGGCGATCTCGTGGATCGTGGCGGTGATCTTCACGCCGTTCCTCGCCTATCATCTCCTGCCGCAGAAGCCCGACGCGCGCGACGATGCCGGCGAGCCGGAGGAGCAATATGGCGGGCGCTTCTACGACCGGCTGCGCGGCGCGATCGACTGGTGCCTCGACCGGCGCGTGCTGGTGGTGGGGGTGAGCGCGGCCCTGTTCGTGGGATCGGTGCTGCTGTTCCGCGTGGCGGTGCCGCAGCAATTCTTTCCCGCCTCCGAACGACCCGAACTGGTGGTCGACCTCAACCTCAACGAGAATGCGAGCTTCGAGCAGACCAAGGCGGTGGCGCAGCGGATGGAGCGGCTGCTGGCGGGCGACGAGCGGATCGTTTCCGTCACCAGCTATGTCGGGGGCGGCTCGCCGCGCTTCTACCTGCCGCTGAACGTGCAGACGCCGGACATCGCGCTGGCCGAGCTGGTCGTCGTCACCCGCGACGAGGAAGCGCGCGAGGAGGTGTTCGCCAGGCTCCAGCAATTGTTCGCCAGCTCCTTTCCCGAAGCGCGCGGGCGCGTGAGCCGGCTGGAGAACGGCCCGTCGGTGGGTCAGCCGATCCAGTATCGCGTCGCCGCCCGCGACCTCGCCACCGCGGCGCCGCTCGCGGAGAAGGTCGCGGCATTGCTGCTCGCCGATCCCAATGCGCGCAGCGTGACCGACGATCTGGGCGAGCCGCTGAAGACGATGCGGATCGAGCTGGATCAGGACAAGGTCCGCGCGCTGGGGCTGTCGACCGAGACGGTGGCGCAGTCGCTGCAGGCGGCGATCGGCGGCGCGGTGGCGACCACCTTCCGCGACGGCGACCGGTCGCTCGACGTGACGATGCGGCTCGCGCGCGCCGAGCGCACCGATCTCAGCCGCGTGTACAATCTGCCGATCGCCACGGCCGAGGGCGCGGTGCCGCTGTCGCAGATCGGGCGCATCCGCCCCAACGCCGAGCCGTCGATCCTCTACTGGCGCGGCGGCCAGCCGACGATCACCGTTTCCGCCGATGCCGAGGGAGTCGAGCCGACCGAGGTGATGAAGCGGCTGGCGCCCAAGCTCGACGACCTGCGCGCGACCTTGCCCGACGGCGCCTCGATCGTCGTCGGCGGGACGCAGGAGCAGAGCGCGATCTCGCGGCAGGCGACGCTGGCGGCGGTGCCGATGTCGATCTTCATCATCGTGCTGCTGCTGATGGTCCAGTTGCAGGACGTGCGCCGCATGCTGGTGGTGCTGGCCACCGGCCCGCTGGCGCTGATCGGCGTGGCGCTGATCATGGCGGCGTTCCAGATCCCGTTCGGCTTCGTCGCGATGCTCGGCGGCCTGTCGCTGTTCGGCATGGTACTGCGCAATTCGGTGATCCTGATCGCGCAGATCGACGTGCTGTCGGCGCATGCCGGCTCGCTGCGCGAGGCGGTGCGCGAGGCGGCGGTGCATCGCTTCCGCCCGATCATCCTGACCGCGCTCGCGGCGATCCTGGCGATGATCCCGCTGACCCGGTCGACCTTCTGGGGGCCGATGGCGGTGGCGATCATGGGCGGGCTGATCGTCGCGACGCTGCTCACCATCTTCTTCCTGCCCGCCTTGTACGAACTGGTCTTCGATCGCCGCGGGCATGGCCGGACCCAGGCGGAGGCCCAATCATGACCACTGCGATCCTCCTGGCGGCGGCGCTTGCCGCGCAGGTGCCCGGGCCGCCGATGAGCCTGGGCGACGCGTGGCGCGCGGCGCAGGGGCGCGACCCCGACATCCTCGCCGCCGAGGCGAAGCGCCGTGCCGACCGGGAGGCGGCGACGCAGGCCCGCGCTTTGTCGCTGCCCAAGGTGCAGGCGCAGGGCGACGTGACGGTCACGCGCACCGAGGTCGACGTCAACCTGCCGCCGGACCTCGCGCCGTCGTTCGGCGGCACGCAGACCGGCGGCCGCGCGACGACCAGCGTGCAGGCGGCGATGCCGATCTACGATCTGGGCAACCGCGCCGACGCGACGAAGCTGCGCGCGCGCGCCGCGGCGGGCGAGGAGCAGTTCGACGGCGAGGCGCAGGGGCTGATCCTGCGCGTCGCCCAAGCCTATTTCGACGTGGCCGAGGGCGAGGAGACGGTGGCCAGCTATGCGGCGCAGTTCGACGCCTATGAGCTGCAGCGGCGCGGCGCGCAGGCGCGGTTCGACGCCGGCAAGGCCAAGATCACCGACGTGCGCGAGGCGGAGGCGCAGCGCGATGCGGCGCAGGCACAGCGGCTGGTCGCCGAGGCGCAGCTCGCCGCCGCGCGCGCGACCTTTGCCGAACTCGTCGGCCGGCCGGCGCTGAACCTGGCGCATGTCGGGCCGGACTTCGCCGCCGGGGTGCCACCGGTGACGCTGGACGCTGCCATGGCCGCGGCGGAGCGCGATGCGCCCGCCGTCGCCATCGCCGGGCACAGCGCGCGCGCCGCGGCGGCCGACATCGATCGCTATTCGGTCCGCGGCCGCCCGGTGGTGGAAGGAGTCGCCGGCTATCAGGGGCAGTATCGGCTGGGCGGTTCCAACGACGCCGGCCTGCTGCCGGATACGCTTCACGCCGCCACCGCGGGCGTTCGCCTGACCATTCCGCTGTACGCCGGCGGGGGCATCGCCTCCAAGCGGCGCGAGGCCGAGGCGACGGCCGGGCAGAAGGAGCAGGAACTGGCGGCGGCACAGCGCGATGCGCGGCTGCAGGCGCAGCGTGCCTGGTATGCCGTATCGACCGGCGCGGCGCGCACCGACGCGCTGCGCACGGCATTGCGGTCGGCGGAATTGCAGGAGCGCGCCGCCCGGACCGGCCTGTCGGTGGGCGTGCGGACGCAGACCGACCTGCTCAACGCCCAGGCGCAGCTATTCGCCACCCGGCGCGAACTGTCGGCGCAGATCTACGATTATTTGCTCGCGCAGCTGCAACTCGCCGCCGCCACCGCGACGCTGGACGGGGGTGACCTTGAGCGGCTCGACACCATGATCGCGCGCTAGACGCGAAGCCGCCGCCATCGTCACATTCTGTCACGCGGGCGAACAATCGCGCCCAATTCCATGTGGCGCATTCGGCTAATCGGCAGGCGTCAGTCGAGACACTGGCACCACATGGAGTAACAGTGATGCAGCGACTTATCCTTCCCGTCGTGATGATCGGCATGGTGCCGGCCGTGTCGGCGATGGCGCAGACCGATCCCGCGGCCCGGATCGAAAAGGCGCGCGCCGCCTTCGCCGCCACCGACACGAACAAGGACGGCGCGCTGAGCCTGCAGGAATGGACCGCCGCCGGTCGCAAGGAACGCGGGTTCAAGATGATCGACGCCGATCGTGATGGAAAGCTCACCCCGGCCGAGCTCAAGGCGATCGCCGACAAGTACGGCGCGCGCCGCTAACCTCGGCGCCCCCGTGCCCGCGCCGTCGCGTTCCTCCTCCGCGACGGCGCGGGCTTTTGGCGGACTGGCGAGCAAGCCGATTTCCTCTAGGGTCTTCGCATGGTGAGCCCGAACGACCCCAATTCCTGCAACGGTCGCAACCGGCTGGTCGCGATCGTCGAGGACGATCCCGGCATCCGCGACCTGCTGGCGAAGCTGCTCGAACGGGAGGGCTTCGACGTGCTCGCCTTCGACGCAGCGGCCGGGTTGATGGCGGCGGGCGTGTTCGAGCGGCTGGACTGCCTGATCCTCGACCTCATGCTTCCCGGCGAGGACGGCCTGTCGATCTGCCATGCGCTGCGCGTGCAATGGCCGCGGCTGCCGATCCTGATCGTCACCGCCAAGGACGATCCGCTGGATCGCGTGCTCGGGCTGGAGCTGGGCGCCGACGATTATCTCGCCAAGCCGTTCAATTCACGCGAACTGCTGGCGCGGCTGCGCTCGATCATCCGGCGCACGCGCGATCTGAGCGACGTCGCGGGCGATGCGGTGAATGCCAGCTTCCGGTTCAACGGGTGGCTGCTGCGGGTCGGCGCCCGCGATCTCAGCGACCCGGACGGCAAGCCTGTCACGCTGACGACCAGCGAATTCGATCTGCTGCATGCGATGGTGCTCCATCCGCAACGCGTGCTGTCGCGCGAGTTCCTGATCGACCGCACGCGCGGCGGGGCGGCGGAGACGATCGACCGCGTGATCGACGTGCAGGTCGGCCGCCTGCGCCGCAAGCTGGGCGACGATCCGCGCGAGCCGGCGCTGATCCGCACGGTACGCGGCGACGGTTACCTGTTCTCTCCTCCGGTCGTTCGGTGTTGAGGCGACTGCCGCCGATCAGTCTGCGCGTCCGCATCGGGTTGATCGTCGCGATCCATGCATTGCTGCTGCTCGCCACGTTGCACGTGTTCCTGTGCGGCGTGCCGGGAGCGAGCACGCGCATGTACATCTTGCCACCGGCGGATCGCGTGGCAGCGATCGTCCGTGCCTTTGACGCCGCGCCGCCGAGCGCCTGGCCTGCGCTGGTGCGCGCTTTCGGCGATGACCGACAGGCGCTGCGGCTGCTGCCGGCCTTTCCCGCACCGCGTGCCGCCGTGCGTCACGACGACGCGGCGGCCGCCGCCGCATCGCTCGCGCCAGCGAGGTGGAGCAGGTCGATGGTGAGGAGGAGGCTCTCGTCACTGACGATGCTTCGGAGGCGCCGTGAAGCACGCGCCGCTGGCCGCCCTACCGGTTGCAGCGATGCTGGTCGTGGCGGGTGTGTATGGAGCCGTAGAAAGTCGGCGCTCTGAGGCACCTGTTGCGGAAGCCCAGTCGCGAGCAAGGCAGGCGGCTCAACAGGCGGTGCCGCAGACAATCTTCGTCAAGCCGTGGGACAAGTACATTGAGTGCGGTGTTCAGCAACGCGATTTGCGTGAGTGCCGTCGGGAATACTGGCCGGGGCAGGTCTACCCGGATGAGGCAATCCCGGGCGAGAGGGAGCCCGGTCTAGTCTGGCGATGCGAGAGCGAGCGACGTGACAGGGGATCTCCACCTCAGAAGGTGTGCTACGCCGATGCCAGCGACGCGCGCAAGCGTGCATACCCCTGCCCTCAGACCGTCACCGGTCCCCGCCTCTCGATGGACGAGCCGGTCTGCGCCCCGGCGAAGTCCGTTCGCAATGGTGGGAAAGCCTGACGAGCAGCACTGGATAGTGCTACGCTAGGCTCGGAAACGGGGAGACGGCGGGGTGAAGGTAGCGTTCCTGATCGCGTTGGCGGTGGTGTCGCAGCCCGCTTTGGCGAAGGGGAGATCCGGTGTCACGGGCTTCACCTGCACCGCGAAAAACGGCGAGACCAAGCGGCTCAACGTGGATCTGAAGCGCGGCCGGTACGACCAGGGCGAGGGTAAAAAGCGGCTCGCGCGCGTGACCGACGGCACGATCGTGATCGACGCCCCGAACCCGGACCTGATGCGGACCTCGATGGGTCCGGTGCTGCGGACCGTCTCGCTTGATCGCACGACGCTCGTGCTGACGGACGAGACCCTCATCCCCGATCGCTCCATCAATCGCACCACGAGCTATCAGTGTGCCATGGGGCCGGCTGTCGACTTTACCGCCGGTCGGCGGTTCTAATGGCTGTGGAGCAGGCGCATAGCCCCGATGGCAGCGCTTCGAACGACAGCCACACTCTCACGTGGTCCGTCGACGGCTCAAGGTTCGAGCTGCAGGTTGGCAGCGACGCGGCGCGGCTCTGCCTGCCGGACGGGCAGCTGATCGATCTAACGAACCGGGAGTGGGCGGGTCTCGCCAACGCGATCGGGATGGTCGTGAAGACGCCCAAGCAGGTCACAAAGCCGGTCGCGAGGAAACAGTCCACCCAGGAGAAGGGGATCAACACCGGCGTCCGCTGGACCGAGGGCGACGACGCGGACCTGCTGCAGCGCTGGTCGAACGGGGCCACGCTCTCCGAGCTGATGACCCGCTTCGACCGTAACGAGGGTGGCATCACGTCGCGCTTGGTCAAGCTGAAGGCAGCGCCGACCCGGGAGGACATCCGCGTCGAGAACGAAAGGCGCCGGGAGGGCTGAACCCGCGTGAACGTGATCTCGCCCCCGTTGTCGCCGGCCCGTCCGGTCGGAGACGCGCCCGCCGCGTCGATCTGGGCCGAGACGCGCCGCGTCGTCCATGCGCGCGACTGTTATCGCTGCACCAGCTGCGGCTGCGAAGTCGGCCGCGACGCCGATGTTCACCACCTGTTGCCGCGGTCAATGGGCGGGACGGACGAGCTCGCGAACCTCGTGACGCTCTGCGACGGCTGCCACGCGGCTCATCACCCGATGCTTGCAGGCGGTCTGGCGCGGCGCGTGATCGAGCGCTGGGCTGTCCGCTTGGCGCGTCTCTTCGGCGGCGCACACGAGCTCGATCAGGCAACCGAGTATCTCGGCCCGGGGCTCCGCCTACTAGGCGTTGAGCGGTTCCGGGAGGGCCAGCTGGCGGTCGTGCAGGCCGCCCTGCAGGGCAAGTCGGTCCTGGTCGTTCGTCCAACGGGATCGGGCAAGACGCTCTGCTTCCAGCTGCCGGCGATCCTCCGGGCTGGACCGACCGTGGTGGTCTCACCCCTCAAGGCTCTCATGAGTGAGCAGGTGGCGTCGTTGCTCCGCAAGAAGGTCCCCGCCAGCTTCGTCAACAGCGACCTCTCGATGGAGGAGAAGAAGCTCCGCTACAGCCTGCTTCGCCGCGGTGCGATCAAGCTGCTGCACCTCGCGCCCGAACGGTTTTTCGTTCGGAGCGAAGCGGAGCGCGCGCGTCTTGCCGAGCTTCGTCCTGCCTTCCTAGTGGTGGACGAAGCTCATTGCGTCGACCAGTGGGGAGCGGACTTCCGGCCGGAGTATAGCCGGTTGGGCGATATCCGGCGTCAGCTCGGCAACCCGCCCGTTCTCGCCTTCACGGCGACGGCCGGGCAGGAGATGCAAGCGCGGATCCTCGCCTCGCTCGGCGCTGAAGACGCAGAAGTGTTCGTCAGCGGGGTCGACCGGCCCAACATCACGCTCCTGCGCTGGGCCGTCGCTGAGGACAGCAGGGCAGCGAAGATCGCGCAGCTCCTCGCGTTGCCGTTGCCCGAAGGCGGCAAGGCGATGGTGTTCGTGCCCTCCGCCCGGGTTGGAGAGGATCTGCAGGCCGCGCTTCGTAGCCTGGGCATGAACGTCCCGCTCTACCATTCGCGGCTCGGCCGACCATTCGAGCGCGAGCAGCTGGTCAAGCGCTTCACCAACCAGAGCGAGCCGGCGATCGATCGCATCATCTCGACGTCGGCGTTCGGCATGGGGATCGATGTTCCGAGCCTCAGGCTCGTCATCCACTGGCAGGCTCCCGCATCGGTCGAGGACCTGATGCAGGAGCTCGGCCGCGCCGGACGCGATGGCCTGCAGGCGGTCTCGATCGTCATGCACGACAATGCGTCCGACGGCCGCGACGTGAAGCGGCTCCGGTTCATGGCGGACCTCGCCGGCAAGGACCAGGAGCAACCCGATCCGGCTGCGCGCGAGAGCCGCATGCGGAAGATCGACCAGGTGTCCGCGATGATGCGCGAGGAGAGCTGCTATCGCCGGCAAATGGTCGACTATTTCGGGGGCAAGCAGCGCCAGCGCCGATCGCTCGCGGTGCGGATCCTCGAATGGCTGTTCTCCACCCGATCACGGGTGAAGAGGACGGCGCATTGCTGCGACTTCTGCGATCGAGAGAAGATCGGCTCCGAAGTGGACTATACGGCGATGCTGCTGGGGGCAGGTGCGCGGCGCTGAGCGGCAACTCCTGTTCGTTTTCGACGCAGTTCCCGTTGCGTGTCTTTAGGCCAAGGTTAACGCAGATGCGATAAGCCCGTCATGGAGGCCTGCATATGGACAACGAGACGATCCTCGCTGCAACCGCGCTCGCCCGCGAGGCGCTGGCCCTCCTCGATAGCGTCGGTGCGTCGACGTCAGCCTGCTTTCTCCAGCAGGCGATCGATGTGATGACCGACGCCCCAATCCCGACGACGATCGAAGAGGTCGAGGCCGCATTTGCCACGCCGGAGTGCGCCGCGCTTCTCGAACGGCTTGAGCGGTACTGAGCGAGCGTGTCGATGTCGGACCCCAGCAGCACGCCCAAGCGCCGGCAGCCGAGCGCCGAGATCCTGCGCTTTCTTGACGATCACCGGCTCGACCATACGCCAGACCACTACGCATCCGCGCACCGCTACCTCTTCGGGAACGATCGCGCGCTTGAAGCTGGTGTCCAAGCGATCATCGACGGCGGGGTCAGGATCAGCCCCGCCGAAGTCGAGAAGCTCGGGGCTGCCGTCACGCCGGAACCTGAGAACGACGTCGCGCCCCAGCTCGATCAGGTCACCGTTCGGGTCCTCGACATTATCCGGGACACACTTGATGCGACGGGCGGTCTCAATCGGGATCTCGTCAAGGCATCTGCGGCCTTGCTGGCCGACGATGCGGCGAACGTCCGCGTGGTTGTCGGCGCTATGATCGAGCGCACCGCCTCGGCCGAGAAGCGCCTTGGCGAGGCGACGCAGCAGGCGCAGCGGCTCCGCCAGGAGCTCAACGCGCTGCGGAGCGATGCGAACAAGGACCGTCTCACGGGACTGCTCAATCGCGCCGCCCTCGAGGACTATCTCGCCGCTGCGACGGACGGTTGTGTCGCGATGGTCGATGTCGATCACTTCAAGACGGTGAACGACACCCATGGCCACGGTGTGGGCGATCGTGTCCTGAAGGCGGTCGCAAGCGCGCTGGCGGACGCCTGCGCGCCGCACGTCGTCGGGCGTTGGGGCGGAGAAGAGTTCGTCGTCCTCTTCGAGCGTAGCGACCTGGTTGCGGCACAGGCGAAGGTCGATCAGGCACGGAGCGTCCTCGCTGGCAAGCGGCTCCGCCTTCGCGAGAACGACAAGCCGCTTGGATCCGTGACGTTCTCGGCCGGTGTCGCGGCGCGTCGTGGCCGTTTGCCCGAGGACTGGATCTCCGCAGCGGATGAGCTGCTCTATCGAGCAAAGGCGCAGGGCCGGAACCAGGTCGTCGCGGAACGCGCCCTCGTCGACGTCGCGGCGGCCGTGGCCCGCTGATCGCGGCTCAGGCGTCGATCTCAATGAGATTGTCGGGCGGGGTCTCCTCCTGTCGGACCATGGCGCCGGCATAGGGCCGGATCAGCTCCGTCGCCTCGTCCAGCGAGCCGTCGAGCCATGTCGTGAACGCCGTCGGCTGCAGGATCGCAGGCATCGCCTTCTCGTGCCACGGCCGAACGAAGTCGTTCGGGCTGGTAGTGACGAAGGCGTAGGCCTCGCCTCTCTCGGTCGGCCTCCACAGGCCCGCGAAGAAGCCGATCGGCTGATCCTGGAGGGCAAACCACATCTGACGCGGCTTGCCATCGTCGCCCTTTCCCCCCTCCGGGTGCGGCTCCGCGAACCAGGTGAACGGGACGATACACCTCCGGGCGGGTATCTTTAACGAGCCACCCCACAGTGGCGAGCGAAGGTTCCTCGCATTCGTCACGTACTTGTCGAGCTTGACCTCAGGGTTGCGCTTGCTGGGCACCTGGGTGGGGAAACCCCACTCCATAAGGACCATCTCCAGCGGGCGATTGCCGGCAGAGCTCCGGCGCACGACCGGTCCCATCCGCGCCGTCTTTTTGCCGGTCGGGAAGATCTCCCGCGTCGGAGGGAATACCTCATCCGGCGCAAAGGGCGGCTCTAGGCCGCACGCCCGCATGACAGCGGCCTGCTTCGCGGAAATCCGGTATCTATTGCACATGGGATGAACCTGCGCGCTGGCGCGGCCGCGCGCAATCTCCGATCCCAAGTGCCACTGTAATGCGAAGTGCAATGCGCCTTGCAGTGCAGTCTGAAAGGCGGCGGTAGGCGCAACGGTCGCCGCCCTACTATTGCCCCGGATCACTCTCCCCAACCGGCTCTGGCTTTGGGGCGTGGCGCGGCGACATGAACTCGGCCCACAGGAACATGTCGCTGTTGATCAGCTCGAAGACGGCGTTGATGGTAGCCTCGCGAGACGGAAGCCCGAAGTTACCCTTGATCCGCTCAACAACGTCCAGCGATGTGGGGGATAGCGCCACGGTCGAACGCCGGTAGCCGGCATCGTACTCACGCTGTTTCTTGCGTCGCATCGACGCGGTGCTCGGCTTGAGCACCTCTCGTTTTCGGGTCTTCGTCATGGCCCGTTGTAGCGACTCGCCGGGCTAAGTCGATTCCAGTCTCGTCAGGAGACGCCCTGGCCGGGGAAGTGGCTCTGGACAAAGGCGGTGGCGAGTGAGGCTGCTGCAGCGCGAGCGGTCGCCTCGACGCGTTCGGCCGTCAGGTCCTCGGCGGCCGCGAGATCGGCGATGCCCTTCCCGTAGCCGCACTGGACCATGATCTGGTCGAAGAAGGTGATGGCGGTCGTGCAGGCCGAATGGAACTTCGGGTCGAAGTAGCTCATGTGCGAGTAGGCGATGTCCACTGCGAACATGGCGCGGACCGGATCGATGCCCAGCGCTTCAACAAATTGATCGATGATCGGACCCGTCAGGGGCGTGGTCCCGGCTTTCAGTTTGTTGGTGAGGCTGAGGCTGCGTCCAATGCGCGACGCCATCTCCTTGTTCGGGATGCGTTGGCGCCGCCAAGCCTCGACGATAAGTTTCCGGTAGCGGTCAAGCCGCTCCGTTCGCTGCACGTCTGTCTGTTCCAGATCCCGCATGTCACAACCCCCCAGGGTGTCGCGGACGACTATACGGCGGTATAGACGGGAGGTGTCAACCCTCTTTTAACGAACAAGTTCCGTCCGTTTTGGATGTAAGATGCGGAAAGATGCTGAGCAGCCCAACGGTCATCGTAAATTGGGTCGCTGCCGGCTTGCCGTCGTCCCCTCCGGCGCGGATGCGGGCCGCTTGGAAGAGCTCCTTCTGGCTGTGCTGGACTCGAAGCGTGACCCTGATGTCGCCCGACTCGTCGAACTCGCGGGCTCGCGCCAGCAGCTCGCCCACGTCAGGCGTAGCCATGAAATATTCCAGCCCTTTCATTGTAGTAGCAGAGATCGGCTCAAACCGCTCGACGGCAATCGAGTGCGAGCGCATGGCATTGGCGGCCAGCTCGAAGAGCCGCGGTCCGACCCGAAACGTGTAGATTACCTGTGCCATGTCTGCGGCGCACCCTATGCCTCATCGGGCGCGGGTTCCAGCGATCCGGCAAACCGGTAAGGAAAAGAAACAGGCGTCGACCGCGGCGTCGTCGCGTCCTGCGTTGACGCGGATCAACCTTGGATCGGCCCCAATAGTGTAACCGGGTTACACTGTGAGTAATGGGCTTACACACCCGTGCAGCCCGCTTACATCAAGATATAATCCCGTTACACAGAGTGTGTAGTTATTTGAGCAAGTTCACTTAACGCTTGCACCAAGCATAGGTTTCCAGTTCCTTAACAATGACGACGCGGATTGCTTCGTCTTGTTAGGGAGAAAACCATGTCTGCACTCGCGCTTCAGAAGGACCGTACGAACGGCATCCTTCTGGGCCTGGCGATCATCGCGGTCGTGATGATGCTGGGCGCTTCGGCCGCCTTCGCCGGCGCCGATACCACCTTCAATACCGCTCTCACGAAGTTCACGGACTTCCTCGAGGGCTCGGGCGGCAAGATCATCACCGTGATGAGCCTCGCCGGCGGCATCGTCGCGCTCGCGTCGGGTCGCTTCAGCCTCGGCCAGGTCGCGGTTCCCGTCGCGGTCGGCGTCGGCGCCGGCACCGGCGTGCCGATCGTCACCTCGACCGTCACCGCGACGATCTGAGGTCGAAGTAACCGCTGGGAGGGCGGTGCGCGCTTATGGACCGGTACACCATTCCTTCGCATCTGGATGACCCGGAGCTGATCGGCTTCTGGACGCTGGACGAGTTCCTCGCGATGGCGATCCCGTTCGTCTGGGGGATCCTGACTCAGCACATCCTGATCGGATTGATGGTCTCACTCCTTGGGTGGTGGGGTTTTCGCAAACTGAAAGCTGGGAAAGCCTCCTCGTGGGTTCTCCACATGGCTTACTGGCACCTCCCCCAAGGGTTTACCGGTCTTAAGGCGACACCGCCTTCCCACCTTCGCGTGATGGTGGGCTGAGATGGATTACAGTGTCGGGCTCGCGCAGTCGCAGCGGGTCATCAAGCAGCGCAATACCCTCGGGATTGTCGCCCTGGTCCTCGCCGCGCTGGTGGTGGTCCTGTTCCTGGTCGGAGCGACCCGCGATCGCGAGATTGTCCTCCAGCCGATCGTGCGGACCCCGCTGACACTCTCGTCGAGCGGCGTGTCCGAGGATTATCTCGAGATGGTCACGCGCGACACGGCGCTGATGGCGCTCAATCGTAGCCCCGAGAACCTCGATTACTGGATGAAGTCGATCCTCGCGATCGCCACGCCGGAGTCGCACGGCGCTCTCAAGCGCGACCTGATGAAAATCGTCGGCGAGCAGTCCGGCTCTTCGATCAGCCAGTATTTCACCCTTTCCAGCATGAAGGTCGACCCCGAGAAGCTGACTTCCGAGGTCTCCGGCACGCTGCACACCGTCGTCGGCTCGAAGGCGGTCACCGCCGAGCCCAAGACCTTCCGCTTCTTCTGGGCGTACAGCGGCCTTTCCCTGCAGCTCAAGGGCTTCGGGATGGTGACCAAGGACGATGCCGCCAACGGAGGCGACGCATGACGCCCTTTTTCGCTTACGGGCTGATGGCGGGCGGTGCCGCTGTCGCTTCCCGCCTGTGCCTCGTCTCGCGCGGCCTCGGCGCTGGCATGATCGTCATCGGCGCGGTCGCTCTCGCGGCTCCAGCCTGGGCGGACGAGCGCGTGCTCGCCAAGGACAACAGCGAGGTCGCCTGCACCGTCTCCAAGAGCGGCCTGACCCGCGTCAGCCTCAAGGATGATCGGTTCGCCAGCGTGTCCAAGCTCACCACGGGCGTGGAGACCGACGACTTCACCGTCGTGAACGAGCCGACCCGCGGCGACATCTACCTGTCGGTGCCCGAGGGCTTCTCCCGCTCGCGGGTGTCGTTCTTCGGCACCACGGCTAAGGGCTACGTCTACAAGTTCGCGTGCCGTCTCGGTGCCGACGACGCCCAGCAGGTCTTCGTCGAGAACAAGGACATCGTCGGCGAGAACGGCCCCGAGGTCGCCCAGGTCGCTGCTACGCCCCAGGAGGCGTCGGCGTCGCTGGTGCAGGCCATGTACCAGTCGGCGTCGCTCGACGGCTTCGACATCCTGCCGAGTCGGATGGATGCCGTCATGATCGGCACGCTCAAGGTGCAGATGATCTCGGAGTATCGCGGGGCTTCGCTCGCCGGCCGGGTGCTCAAGATCGAGAACAAGGGTCGTGAGCCCGTCTCGCTGGGCGAGGGCACGATCGCCCCGTCCAATGCGATCGCGGTGAGCGTCGCCAATCCTCAGCTCAAACCCGGTGAGGCGACGACGGCCTATATCGTCACGCCTGCCGGTCTCGCGAACGGAGCCCGGCCATGAGCCTCGCAGACATCTTTAAGCGCAAGCCCAAGCAGCTCGATGCCGACCCGGAGGATGGCGACGGCAGCGAGATGATGGCCGGCAACGAGGCCGTCCGAAAAAAGCAGATCCTCCTCATGTCGGGAGGCGCCGCGATCGCGCTGGTGCTGGGCTCCTGGTACATCATGGACGACGACAAGGCGGAGCTGGTCACCGACGCGAGCGGCAAGGAGACCCGGATCGCGACCGACGACATGGTCAACAAGAACATGTCGCAGCGCGAGTGGCAGGCCGCGTCTGAAGCTCAGATGCAATCGATGAACAACCAGCTGAAGTCGGTCGACGGCCAGGCGGCGCAGATGCGCGCGCTACAGGAGCAGGTTGCGGCCCTCCAGGGCCAGAACTCCTCGATGGCGTCCGACGGGCAGCGCGTCATGGGTGCCTACCAGCAGGAGAACGACCAACTCCGCCAACAACTCGCGGCGCGCAGCGCCCCGGCGCCGGCGCCTGTCCCGGCCCCCATGTACGGGCCGATGGGACCGCAGAACTATCGCGGACCGTCGGCGCCGATGACGGCCGGTGAAGCGGCCGCGGCCGCGGTCGCCTCGTCGCGCCAGATCAAGCTGGTGTCGTTCGAGGGCGGCCCGACCGGCACCGCGACGCGGATCTCGGGTGGCAGCACCAGCTACACCGACAGTCCCAACTACCTTCCGCCGAACTCGATCGCGACGGCGAAGGTGATCGTCGGCGTCGACGCCTCGGCCGGAGTGCAGTCGCAGACCGATCCCCTGCCCGTTGTGCTTCGCATCACCGGCCCCGCGCGGTCGGTGTACCGCGACGGCAAGCTGCTCACGACCCGCATTCAGGGCTGCCTCGTCAACGGCGCAGCGCGCGGCGATCTCAGCAGCGAGAAGGTCTACGTCAAGCTGCAACGCATGACCTGCCCGCAGGCGAACGGCCGCTATGCCGTGTCCGACGTGAAGGGGTTCATCTCCTTCGCGGGCAAGACCGGTGTCCGTGGCCGCGTGGTGAGCCGCGAAGGTGGCCTCGTGGGGCAGGCCTTCCTCGCCGGCGTCGCCGGTGGGTTCGGGCGCGGCTTCTCCGCCAATACCGACGCTATCCTGAATGGCACCAACGTCGTCGTGAACGGCAAGCGCCAGCAGCTCGGCGTCGGCGAGCTCGCGCAGGGCGGGCTCGGCAACGGCGTCGCGCAGTCGGCTGACATGGTCAGCAAGTACCTGATCGAGCGCGCCGAGCAGTACCAGCCCGTCATCGAAATGCCGACCTGTTGATTTCCACTGAGAGCTGACCCGGCGAAGGCATAAATTTCCACCGAGAAGTGACCCGTGTCTCAACCTCACCCCGGCGTGCTGTCGGGG
>NZ_JACHNY010000015.1 GCF_014199625.1 Sphingomonas abaci | reverse complement strand
TGCGGCCGCTTCGCGGCCTTGTCTTCATCAGGGCCATAGCGGCTCCCGTTCCAGCGCTTCCCAATGTGCTACGGCAGCGAGTTCATCGCCACCGCCGTCCAGACCTGGCTCGGCCAGATCGGCGTGAAGACGCTCTACATCGCCCCGGGCTCGCCATGGGAGAACGGCTATAACGAAAGCTTCAACGGGTCGCTTCGCGACGAACTGCTCAATGGCGAGATCTTCTACAGCCTCGCGGAGGCCAGGGTGCTGATCGAGGCATGGCGCCGTCACTACAACACCGTCCGGCCGCACAGCAGCCTGGGCTACCGCCCGCCCGCCCCGGAAGCGGTGACACCGCCATTACCGGCCTCCGGTTCCGCTTCGCTCCACCTACGCCCGGCAATGGCGGCGGAGACGACAATGCACTAACTAACAAGCCGGACCACCCGGTGGGGGCTGCTCACGGCCCCGCCCCATCATCCGCTTGTAAGGATAGAAGCGCCAAGCAGACTGCCCGATAGCAGGAGTGTAGTACCATGAACGTGCATAACGGACGCCTCGTTAGCGGTGGGCGGCTACAGCTGCCATCCGACATTCGCCGGGAGCTTGGCCTTGCCGATGGCGACGAAGTCATGATGCGAGTAGTCGACGGGGAACTACACGTTCGGCCGCGGCGAGACGTGCTTAAACGGATACAAGCTATGCTACGTCCTTATGCCCCAGCTGACGGGTTGGTCGCGGACGAACTAATCGCCGATCGCCGTGCGGAAGCTGGACGTGACTGATAGGCCAATCATTCTTGACGCCTCAGCTATCCTCGCTGCGTTCTTTGACGAGCCAAGCGCGGATCGCGTTGCGGAACAGATGGGCGGCGGGTTGATGAGCGCTGTCAACTATGCCGAAGTCATGGCCAAGCTGGTCGACCGCGACACACCCCGCGAGCAGATCCTCGATATCATCGCACAGCTTGACGTTGAGGTGGTGCCGGCCGACCGTAACCAGGCCACTATCGCCGGCCTACTCCGCAGCGAAACGCGTGCAGCTGGACTATCGCTCGGTGATCGAATCTGTCTTGCTTTAGCTATCAGTGGTGGCGGTGTTGCTCTCACGATGGATCGCGCCTGGGACGCACTTCAGTTGGATGTCGAAATACAAATAGGTCGGTGAGATGGGCCTCAAGAAATGCCTATTCGAACCTCCAATTACGCCGACGAAAGCGGACAGACCGCTCTTAGGGGTGAGACTCATTCAGAGCCAGAACGCGGTAGCTGTTGCGAGCGCGACGCCTGAGAGGAAGTTGGCGGCCAGCTTGTCGTAGCGGGTAGCGACGCGGCGGAAGTCCTTGAGGCGGCAAAAGGCGTTTTCGATGAGGTGGCGGCCGCGATAGCGGTCCTTGTCGTAGCGGATAGTGCGCTTGCGGTTGCGCCGGCCCGGGATGATCGGAACAGCGCCTCCGTCGCGCAGCGAGCGCCGCAGCCTGTCGGCGTCGTAGCCTTTGTCGCCGAGCAGGTAGCGTATGCGCCCAGGCCCTACATTTTCGGCGGATGACGTCCTGCAGCATCTCCTTGTCTAAGCTGAGGTTCGCCACCAGCCGTTTCAGCCGGACATTCTCCTCCTCCGGCACCTTCAGGCGCTTCATCACCGACGGCATCAACCCTCCGTATTCGCTACGCTATCGATAGTAGAGCCTGCCCCGGCGTAGGCCGGGGTCTGGATTATTATGCCGGCCTTCCGGCAAACCTCCTCGACGGTTGTTATCCTCGGCCTGCTTGAGGATGAACGCTATCTGCTGCTCGCTAAGCCTCGACTTTTTCATCGGCGGATTCCCTCGTCCAGCACCTGCCAAATCTAACCGGGATTTTTTTTACAAAAAATGGACCGATTCGGAGGGCTCAGGTCATCGCCTGGCCGAACGCGCCGATGCTGCGCGTCGTGATCCGGCTGGCCCGGTCATAGGGGATGGTGGCGATGTCGTAGCGAGCGACCGTCGCGGCGGTGCCGTCGGCATTCCACGTCATCGAGTTGAACGCCTGCGCATTGTCGGTGGTATGTTCGCGACATGCCATCGCGCCCGCGATATATTGGATGCGCGGCGCGTCGCCGATCAGCTGGATCTCCTGGCTGAACTGGATCTGGTCGAGCGCGCGATAGGCGGTGATCGACTTGAGCTGAAGCCCCGGCGCCAGATCAACGCCGAGCGTCAGCCGGTGACCATGGCGGCGACCAATGCTCTCCTGCTGCGGCACGCCGACGCTGGCGACCCGCACCCGATCCGGCAGCAGCGGCAGGTCGGGCGCGCGCGCCGCGGTGCCGGCCGCGACCGTTTGGAGATAGAGCGGCGTCGACGCGTCATAGGCGCTGTCGAAGGCATAATCAGCGCTGACCCCGTCTTGCGGCTTCCACAAGGCCTCGACATGGCCGCCGCGCCGGTCGAAGCCGTTGAAATCAGCCTGTCCGGGCAGAGGATTGACGACCAGCCCGCCGCGCCGCGTGACGATGCCGTCCAGCTTGATGCTGACATCGTGCCATTCGGGCAGGTTGAGATGCGCCTTGGCCTCGTGGCTGCCGAACGCGCCGATGCCCATGGTCGCCGACAGATCGAACCGGCCGGTCGGCCGCTTGGTCACGATGTTGACCGCGCCACCCTCGGTATTGCGGCCGAACAAGGTGCCCTGCGGCCCCTTCAGCACCTCGATATTGTCGATGTCGTAGAGCGCGGTCCCCAGCCCCTGCGCACGGCCCAGATAGACCCCGTCGACATAGATGCCGACGCCCTGGTCGCGCGCCGGCTGGTTGCTGTCGGTGAGCACGCCGATGCCGCGGATGTTCATGATCAGCGCCGAGTTGCGCGAATAGAAGGGCGCGACGCGCAGGCTGGGGATCGCGCCGTCCTGCAGGTCGACCAGCGACTGGACGTGGCGGTTGCGCAGATCCTCGGCCGACAGGACCGAAATGGCGATCGGCGTCTTCTGGAGATTCTCGGGCCGCTTCTGCGCGGTGACGATGATCTTGCCCAGCGTGCCGTCGCCTTGCGCCTTCTGGTCGTCGGTCGTCGATGGCGTCGCCGCGGGCGTGGCGACCGGGTCGGCCCAGGCGGGCGTCGCCGTGGCGATCAGCAGGGCGCAGGACGCAAGGAGCCGGCCCGCACGAAGCGCGGTGGTCGAAGTCATGATAGAAGATGTCCCCCGATAAGTGTCGGCCGGCCCCTTGGCGGCGGATCGTTTCGCGGAGATGACATCGGGCCGTCATTTAATCTGAAAAAGTCGTCATCTTTTCTATCGGTCGACGACGCTTCTAAATGACCGGCTTTACCTTGCTGAACTAATCTTCAATAGACTCAATATTTTGAAGCGTGCCGTTGCGCGGCGGAGGGCATCGCGCTAGGGCGATCCAGACGATCGGCACGGCGCGGCTTGCACGCGCGTCGCTCTGCCGCCAATCCGGGTGAACGATCCCGCGAAAGGCCCGCCATGCTCGACCCCGATATGCCCGTACAGGCCGCCGCTGGCGGTCAGGCCGCCATCGCCTTCGCGCTGTTCGAGCATATCGCTTCGCGCGATCCAGAGGCCGTCGCGCGCAAAGACGACGCCATCGCCGTCTTCCGCGAATGCATGGAGGCGGTCGGCCACCGGGTCGAGCCGGGCCTCGCCAAGCCCCGCCCGATCCGGCTGGGCGGCGACTGAGCGCGGCCCGGCCGGCCGGCCGGCGGCCAAGCGGCGTACCATTATATGGCGTCCTGCTGCGCCCGCGCCTCGCGGGCTTCAGTCCCGCTAGCGGCGATCATCCTCCGAACTCCGGTCGACGATCGCGCCACCGCTGACAGGGACCGTTGCGGAATTCCGCTTCACGCTCTTGCCAGCGCAGGAGCACAGCCGACGCGACAATTAGGGGATTGCGCAATCACGCATTTCCGCGTCCCAGACGGGGCGGTCGACGAGAACCGGAAAATCAAGGCATGGGGAGCTGGATGATGAAAAGGCGCTATTGGCTCGGTGCAGCGTGGCTCGGACTGGCCAGCCCGGCCCTGGCGCAGGATTGCGCCGCGCCGGTCGCCGCCTGCGCGACGCCGCGCCCCGCCGCGCTGCGGCTGATCGCCGGGAGCCGGCCGGCGGTGGTGGTGGTGGACGGCGCGGCCGACCCGGCGGTGCTGAACGCCGCCCGGGGCCTGGCCGGCGACCTGGCGCGCGTGGCCGGCGCGCCCGACGCCGGCGTGCGCACCACCCTGCCCGCGTCGGGCAATCTGGTGCTGGTCGGCGAACTCGGCCGCAGCCCGCTGATCGACCGGCTGGTCAAGGCCGGGCGCGTGTCCACCGCCTCCGTCGCCGGGCGGTGGGAGGCGTATCGCCAGGTCGTCGTCGACCGCCCCTTTCCCGGCATTTTGCGCGCGCTGGTGATCCTGGGCGCGGACCGGCGCGGTGCGGTGTTCGGGGCCTATGACCTGTCGGAGACGATCGGCGTCTCGCCCTGGGCCTGGTGGGCGGACGTGCCGGTGCGGCGCCGGACGAACCTCTACATCACCGCCGGCACGCGGGTCGATGCGCCGGGCGTGCGCTATCGCGGCCTGTTCATCAACGACGAGGAGCCGGCCTTCGGCACCTGGGCGCGCATGCATTTCGGGGGCGTCAACTCCAAGGCCTATGGCCATGTCTTCGACCTGATCCTGCGGCTGAAGGGCAATTATCTGTGGCCGGCGATGTGGGGCAAGTCGATCGCGGCCGACGATCCGGCCAGCATGGCGCTGGCGGACGCCAGGGGGCTGGTGCTCGGCACGTCGCATCACGAACCCATGACACGCGCCCAGGCCGAATGGCACCGCGACACCGATGGCGGCGTGACCGGCGGGGCGTGGGACTATACGACCAACGCCGCCAATCTGCGCGCCTTCTGGCGGGGCGGGATCGAGCGGATGATGTCGAAGAGCGGCCGCGGCTATGAGCAGCTCGTCACCGTCGGGATGCGCGGTGACGGCGACGAGCCTATGAGCCGGGACACCGCCACCGGCCTTTTGGAGCGCATCGTCGCCGACCAGCGCCGGATCATCGCCGACGTCACCCACCGGCCGGCGAAGCAGACGCCGCAGCTCTGGGCGCTCTACAAGGAGGTGCAGGACTATTACGATGCTGGGCTGAAAGTGCCGGACGATGTCACCCTGCTCTTTTCCGACGATAATTGGGGCCAGATCCGCCGCCTGCCGACCCGCGACCGGGCACGCGCCGGGGGTTTCGGCGTCTATTATCACTTCGACTATGTCGGCGGACCGCGCAGCTACAAATGGCTCGCCAACACTCAGGTCGAGAAGACTTGGCAGCAGATGGACCTGGCCTGGCAGAGCGGGGCGCGCACCATCTGGATCGCCAATGTCGGCGGCCTGAAGCCGATGGAATATCCGATCGACTTCTTCCTGCGCATGGCTTGGAACCCAGACGGCATGACGCCGGCCGCGCTGGCCGCCTATCCCCGACAATGGGCCGCCCGCCTGTTCGGCCCGGCGCAGGCCGAGGCGATCGGTGCGCTCGCCACCGACTATGCCCGCCTCGCCGCGTGTCGCAAGCCGGAGCTGGTCGATGCCGACAGCTTCGCGCTGGGGGCGGCCGGTCCGGTCCTGGATGGCGGGGCGTTCGGCTGGGTCGTCAGCGAATGGCACTCGCTCGCCGACCGGACCGCGGCGGTGCGGCAACGGCTCGCGCCAGACCAGCAGGACGCGTTCGCCCAGTTGATCGGCCATCCGGTCGCCGCCATGGCGAACCTTCACGACCTCTATTATGCCGTCGCCTGGAACCGCAAACTCGCCGCGCTGGGCGACGCGCGCGCTAACCTCTTCGCCGACCGGGCGGAGGCGGCGTTCCGGCAGGACAAGGCGCTGACCCAGGCCTATCACCGGCTGGCCGGCGGCAAATGGGACGGCATGATGCTCCAGACCCATTTCGGCTACACATCGTGGAACGATCCCAAGGTCGATGCCATGCCCCAGGTGACGCGTATCGCGGCGATGGGCGGCGCGGTCGCCCCGCTTCGCTTCGCGACCGCCGCGCCCCGGCCCGGCCCAGCGCCCGGCGAGGACGGCACGGTGGACGCGGCGGACCTCGGGCGCAGCGTCGCCGCCAAGGGACTGGCCTGGCGGGTGATCCCGAATCTCGGCCGTAGCCGCGGAGCGCTGGTCGCCTTGCCCCAGGGCCGCCCGGCAACGACCCCCGCCGACGGCATCCGCGCCGATTATGCGATGACGCTTGCCCAGGCCGGGGATGCGACGCTCCGGCTGACCATGATCCCGACGCTCGACGTGCGGGGCGAGGCGGGCGGCCGGATCGGCGTGTCTGTCGATGGCGGTCCGGTCCGGACGCTGACGATGAATCTGGTGGTCGACGGCTCGGACTGGACGCGCGCGGTCAAGGACAATGGCTTCTCACTCGAGGCCAGGCTGGGGCCGCTCACGGCGGGAGCGCACCGCGTCAGCCTGTGGCGCATCGACGATAATATGCCGGTGCAGGCACTGCGGCTCTATACCGCCGCGCCTCCCGATCCGCGCCGGTGACCCCGCCTTCGCCGGCGACACGGCACGGCCTGGCGGTGCAGCCCGGCTAGGATCGGCCACGGGCATGTTCGCGCAGGTCCTGACGACCTCCTACCGACCCTTAGCGATCCCATCTCGTGGCGTCGATCGGCGTCGAGCCGGCCCATCAACGCGTCGCGGCCGCCGCGATCTGCCGAACGGTTGCGTCGATCAGCTGCCGGCGCGAAGATTTAGGCGATTGCAGCCCGCCCCGGCCTTACACCGCCATGGTGAACACCGATCCGGCGTCCACACGCAGCCCGGCACCGGTGATGAAGCTGGCGCGTTCCGAACAGAGGAAGGCGACGGCCGCCGCGACCTCGTCCGACCGGCCGCGCCGGCCCAGCACCATGCCCGGCCGCTCCTCCTTCAGGAAGCTTTCGATCGCCGCGTCGAAACTCTCACCCCGTTCCTCGGCCCGCTTGTGCATCATCGCATCGGTCATCGGGGTCGCGACGAAGGCGGGCGACACGGTGTTCACCAGCACATTGTCGCCGCCATAGGCCTTGGACAGGCCCTTGGCCAGGCTGAGGATGCCGGCCTTCGACGCGCAATAGGGCAGCTCATCGACATAGGGCTGGACGGCGTCCTCGGAGGCGAACAGCACGATCCGGCCCCATTTCCGATCGCGCATCGCCGGGATCGCCTCGCGACACATCCGCACCGCGCCCATCAGGTTGATGTCCAGCGTCTCCTGCCAGCCGTCATCGTCCACGTCCAGGAAATCGCCGGTCGCTCCGGTCACGCCGGCCGCGTTGACATAGATGTCCGGGTCGCCCAGCCGCTCGCGTACATCGACCCAAATGGCGCGGACATCGTCCGGCTTGGTCACGTCGCCGGTGACCGCGATGATCTCGCCCAGCGGCTGAAGCTCGGCGAGGCTGTCATCCAGCGTGCCGCCCGCCTTGTCGGTGATCGCGACGCGCGCGCCGGCCTCCAGCAGGAAGCGAGCGGTGTCCTTGCCCATGCCGGAGTCGGCGCCGCTGATCAGCGCGATACGCTTGGTGATGCCCAGGTCCATGGATGCTCCTTGTCTTATCGGTGGGAGATGGCGGAACAGCGCGCCGCATAGTCGCGGATCAGCGCCGCCAGCGCATCGGGTTGTTCATAGGGTATGAGGTGCGCCGCCTCCGCCACGACGTGAAGCGTGCCGGCGGGATAGTGGGGCAGGTTCCAGCGGCGCTGCGCATCCACACCCAGGTCGCCGTCCTCGGCCCCCGCCAGGATCAGGGCCGGGGCATCGATCCGGCCGACGGGGTCGCGCCAGTCCTCGCGACTGCCCCGCTCCAGCCAGCCCCGCCACGCGGCGGGATTGGTCCGCAGCACGTCCGCGATTGCTTGGTCGCGCCAGGCCCCGATCAGCGGCGCAGCGGTGTTGGCATCGATGAATTCGGCCGCCTGCGCGTGCGTCGGCAGGCCGTCCGCAAACCAGTCGATCATCCGGGCGCGGCGCGCCTCGTCCATCGGCTCGGGCGCGGGCGGGGAGGCCGCGACCAGCACCACACCATGCACCGCGAACGGCATCGCGCCGGCCTGCGCGCGCGCGGCGAGCAGCGTCGCGATCTTACCGCCCATGCTATGCCCGACCAGCAAGGCATCGGTCACCCCGCGCGCGCCGAGATCAGCGACGACCCAGTCGGCCATCGCTCCGACCTCGCCATTGCCGGCTGCGGCCGCGGCTGAAGCCGCGTCGCCGAAGCCGGGCAGGTCGACAGCGACGCTGGCCCGATCGCCCAGCCGCTCGCCCACCGGCCGCCACGCCTGGGCGCTGCCGCCTAGCGCATGGAGAAAGATCAGGGTGGGATGAGTCATGCCGCATCAGGACGCGGCACCGCTCCGTCCGTTCCGGACCGGAGTCACAAAATGTTGATGGCGATCAACTTTCCGTGCGTAACCGCCCCCGGGAGTCGCGCAGCATCCAGAAGCGCGACCAGCGCCGCACGCGCGGCAGGATGACCCAGGTCAGCGCGCCCGTCAGCAGCACCGAAGACAGGATCTGCTGCACCGGCCGAGGCGCGTCGGGCAGCAGCCAGCCGACGACGCCGCTGACCAGCAGCAGTGTGGGCACCACTCCCGCCCAGGTGACCAGCGCCGTCTTCCACTTGCGCGCGGCCGCCTCGCTGGGCAATACGACATGCGACGCCGCACCCTCGACTACCTGTTGCCGGCCGGTGGAGAAATCGTCCGCCGCGCGTTGGCGGTCCGCCTGACCCCCCTGCCCTGTCCAGTTGTCGAGCGCGATGCGACCCGCGAACTGCACTAGCAGATGGTGCATCCCGCCGGCCTGATCGAGACGCAGGGCGGCCTGGAAACCTGGCTGAGAGCAGGCGGACCCGATGACGCCGGCCGCCCAGCCGTCATAATCCCCCTCCCGCCCCGGTCGCATCACCCGACTGATGACGAGCGTGGCGGGGCGGGGGGATGAAGGTGTCATGGGGTGCGGGACATTCGGGCGGGCGGTTGGTTCCGCCGCGTCCGCCCCCTACCCGCCCCGCCGCAGCAGCATCCGCGCGCGGGTGACAGGCGGGTCCTCGTACAGGTCGCGGATTGCGCGATGGCGGAACAGGTTCCACCAGCGCTGCCAGCGATGCTCCGCCGCGTCGTGCAGCATATGGCAACGCTGGCACAGCGCCATTAAATTGGACGGTGCGTTGTTGCCGGGGTCATGGTCGAGATGCGCGCAAGCGAGCACGACATAGGTCGTCCGTACCCGCGCCAGCGCAAAGCCGCCGCGCAGCCGGATCGCCCGGCCCCTGCCCGATCGCCAACGGCCAGACGCCGCATCCCACCAGCGCCCATCGCCCAGATGCGCCACATGACGCCGGTGCGGCCGCCCGCACCGCTCGCACCGCGCCCCCGCCCGGTCAAACCGGATCGCGTCCGACACCTGTCGCCAGTCGATCGGATAGAGCCAGCGATTTTCCGGGCGGATCGGCATGGAGCCGTCATGAATCACCGCGGTCCGGAACAAAAGTGAAATCGCAACGATGTTTCCCCCGGGAAACATCTGCTCGGAACGCATCGGGTTCCCGCTAAGGCGCGGCGGGTCAGGCGGTGCCGTGCAGTCCCGCGCGCGCTGTTTAGGGACCGGCCGCTCGCCTCATCACCCGGCGTTCGATGTTTCCCGCGGGAAACATCGCCGCTTCCGGCAAACGCCTCGCGCCGGACTTGCCAAATTGAATGCCATCCGCCAATCCCGACCGGGAAAAGCTTCAAAGGAGCCCGTCCTTGGCGGAAGATCATGCAGTGCTGACCCAGATCGGCGATCTGGCGGACGCTGGCGAGCGGATGATCGAGCGCTTGCGTCGCAAGGCATTCCTGCCCGAAAGCCGCAAAGGGCTCAACGTCCGGTTCGGCATCGCCGAGGCCGCGCAACTGCTCGGCTGCTCGACCAACCGCATCCGCATGGCCGAGGACGATGGCCGCCTGCCCCCTGCCCCGGCGGCCGAGAATGGTCGGCGCGTCGGCTATACGGTCGAGCAGATGCTGCGCATGCGCGAAGTGCTGGGCGCCTCGCCTGCCCGGGCACCGCTCGATATTCCCGCGATCATCGCGGTGCAGAATTTCAAGGGCGGCGTCGGCAAGTCAACCGTCACTACGCATCTGGCGCATTATTTCGCGGTGCAGGGCTACCGGGTGCTGGTGGTCGATTGCGACAGCCAGGCGACGACGACAACGCTGTTCGGCTTCAACCCGCATTTTAATATCACGCGGGGCGAAACGCTTTATCCCTATCTTTCAATCGACCCCACCCAGGCCGACCTGGCCTATGCGGTGAAGGCGACCCCCTGGCCCAATGTCGACCTGATCCCGTCCAATCTGGAACTGTTCGACGTCGAATATGAGCTGGCCGCGGCCGGCAGCGATGGCGGCTCGGTGCTGGCGGCGCGGTTCCGCAAGCTGAAGCGCGGCCTGTCCGACCTGGCGCGCGATTACGACGTGGTGCTGCTCGATCCGCCGCCCGCGCTCGGCACGATCAGCCTGGCGGTGATGCAGGCGGCGAACGCCTTGCTGGTGCCGCTGGCGGCGACGACGCCCGATTTCTGCTCGACGGTCCAGTTCCTGTCGATGATGGACCAGGTGCTTCACCAACTGACCGGCGCGGGTATCGCGGTCGATTACCAGTTCGTGCGGCTGATCTGCTCCAAGTTCGATGGCAACGATCCCAGCCACGCGATGGTCCGCGCGATCATGGAGCAGAGCTTTGGCCCCGCGCTGCTGTCGGTGCCGATCCTGGAATCGGCGGAGATCAGCCATGCCGCGATGCGGATGATGACCGTCTACGAACTCGACAAGCCGATCGGCACGCCCAAGACCCACAAACGCTGCCGCGCCAATCTGGACGAGGCAATGCGCCAGGTCGAGCAGCTCGTCCGTCAGGGCTGGGGCCGGGTGGAGCCGCTGAGCGAGGAGGCGCTGGTCGATGCCGCGGCCTAGGCTTTCCTACATCTCTTCGTTCGCGGTATGTTCCGGCGAGGAGGCGAATCATGGCGCGTAAGCAATCCGATTACCTGGCCGCCCTGCTGGCGGCGGACGAGGCGGGTCCGGGGGAGGGCGGGCCGGACCGGCGCGATCCACCGGCTGGGACGGCGGAGGCGCAGGCGCGACCGTCGGACCGGGCGCCGGATCGGGTGCGGGGCACGACCCTGCTCGGCCGCGAGTCCGCGCTCGCCCGCCTCGCCAGCGGCGAAGTGCGGCAGGTCACGCAAGTGCTGCTCGACCCCGCCCGCGTGCGGGTGTGGCCGGGCAATGCCCGCAGCTATCGCCACCTGTCGGAGGCGAGCTGTCGCGAGCTGATCGACTCGATCCTGGCGGAGGGCGGGCAGAAGGTGCCGGCGGTCGTCCGCCGGGTCGAGGGCGATCCGGACCATGAGTATGAGGTGATCGCGGGCACCCGGCGGCATTGGTCGATCACTTGGCTGCGCGCCAACCACTATCCCGACATGCAGTTCCTGGCCCAGGTCGCGCAGCTCGACGACGAGGCCGCGTTCCGGCTCGCCGACCTGGAGAACCGCGCGCGTGCCGACGTGTCCGACTTGGAGCGGGCGTGGAACTACCGGTTGGCGCTGGCCAGCCATTACGGCAACCACCAAACGCGGATGGCCGAGCGGCTGAAGCTGTCCAAAGGCTGGCTGTCGAAGATGCTCAAGATCGCGACGCTGCCGCACGAGGTCGTCGGGTCCTTCGCCTCGCCCGCCGAGCTGGCGCTGAAGCCAGCCTATGCGCTGGCGCAACTGCTCGACCATCCGGACGCGCAACCCGCCATCCTGGCGACCGCAGAGCGGCTCGCGCGGGAGCAGCGCGCGCGGCGCGACGACGGTCAGCCGCCGATCCCGGCGAGCGAGGTGATGCGCCGGTTCCAGGACGCGCCCCGGCGGGTGGCGGGGCTCGACTACCGCGAACCGTTGCGCCAATTCGACCATCATGGCCGCCCGCTAGTGTCGGTGCGATCCGCCAACCGCCAGGGCGTGACGCTGCGCCTTCATGCCGGCTCGGGGGCGGACTTGGACGAGACGCTCCGTGTCGTACGCCAGGCGCTGGAGGCGCTGGAGGCGCAGGGTCAGGGATTGAAGCGCTGATGTTTCCCCCGGGAAACATCGGGCCGGACGGGGCCATCCGGCGGAACCCCGAGGTGCGACGCGCTGTGTTTCCCGCGGGAAACACCCGCCGGGGACGGGACATGGATCCACGCCGGGCATGACAAAGCCGATCACCAAGGGTGGGACGGAGCAGATCGACCTGTTTCTGCCCTATCTGTCCGACCTGCCCTTGCGCGATCAGCGCGAGATGATGGAGAGGCCGTTCTTCAGCCTGGCCAAGTCGAAGCGGGTCAAGCCGATCGACTATCGCTCGCCCGACGGTAAATTATGGGTCCATGTCTCCGCCAGCTCCGATTACGGCATGGCGACGATCTGGGATGCCGACATCCTGATCTATTGCGCGTCGATGCTCGCCGACATGGCGCGACGCGGGATCAACGACGTACCGCGGACGCTGCACCTGATGCCCTATGACCTGCTGCGCGCGATCGGCCGGCAGCCCACCGGTCGGGCCTATGAACTGCTCGGCCAGGCGCTCGACCGGCTGGTCGCAACCACGGTCAAGACCAACATCCGCGCCGATGCCGGGCTGCCGGCGGGTGGGCGGGGACGGCGCGAGGCGACGTTCAGCTGGCTCGACGGCTGGACCCAGATGGTCGACGAAAAGACCGAGCGATCGCGCGGCATGACCATCCAGCTCTCCGCCTGGTTCTGGGAAGGCGTGATGATGTCCGGCGGGGTGCTGTCGATCGACCGCGCCTATTTCGACATCACCGGCGGGCGCGAGCGCTGGTTGTACAAGGTCGCGCGCAAACATGCGGGCGGCGCGGGCGAGGCGGGGTTCGCGATCGCGCTCCCGACGCTGTTCGAGAAATCCGGGGCGGAGGGGCAGTATCGCCGCTTCAAGTTCGAGATCGCCCGCATCGTCGAGCGCGACGAGTTGCCGGGCTATCGGCTGGCGCTGGAGACGGTGGAGGGGCAGCGGGAACCCTTGCTGCGGATGCGGCGCCGGACGGCCGGGGCGGCGGCCGCCCCCGCGCCGGCCTCGTCGGCCTCGTCGGCCTCGTCGGCCTCGTCGGCCTCGCCAGCCTCGCTGGCCCCGCCGGCCCCGGCCGGCTCGCCGGCTGTGCCCGACCCGGTGATGGATGTCGGCGCGCTCGTCCGGCGTAGCGTGACCAGCCTGTCGACCCGCGCCCAGGCCGGCGACATCACCGATGCCACGCTGGCGACGCTGCGCGCCGAATGCCCGGGCTGGGATTACCAGACCCTCCATGCCGAGTTCCGCGCCTGGGTGGAGGCCGATCCGGCACGGACGCCGGTCAGCTACCAGAATGCGTTCATCGGCTATGTGCGGCGCTATCACGCGCGCAACCGGCACCTGCTGCGCGGTTGATCCGCACGGCCGCGCGCTTCACCGCGACGCTGTCGTTCCCGATGTATCGGCTGTCCGGAATCGGACGGCGAGCAGATCTTCCTGTTTTCCGTCGATTGAAGCTTCCCAGCGAGCGTGAGCGTCGAACTGATTCAAACCCGTGCATCGTGCGACCGGCTGTTCCGGACCTTCGACACTTCGGGAACGCTCCGACGGCGCACCGACCGGCGTCATCGATATATCGGGAACGGTGCCACGGACTATCGGGAACGCCGGTATCGATATATCGGGAACGATCCGACGATATTCCGGGAACGCCGGTCGACCTGAAAAGCTCGGTTTTCTAACGATTCGGGAGGCGGTTCGGCGCGCTTAACCTTTTAACCCTCTATTTAACCCTCTAACCCGGGGAGGGCTTGAATGGTTGGAAGGACAGAGAAGGAAGAGGGCCTGCGGTCACCGTCCACCTGATCTGGATTGTCGCAAACGATATCGGAGGCGGAGAAGCGGTGACAGGGTGATGACCCGCCGCTAAGTCCGAATCCGTGCAGGCCGTCCGCCATCTTCTCGCGCAACGCCATCTCGCGCTATGGCTGTACGCGGCGACCCTGATCCTGCGCCTGGTGGTGCCGACCGGCTATATGATCGACGTCACGCAGGCTCATGTCGCGGTGATCGCCTGTCCGGGTGTCACCGCGCCATCTGCGATGCCATTCGCAGGCCCGGGCGCAGACCCAGATGCAGCCATGCCGATGATGCATCACGCAGCAGCCGTTTCGGCGGACCCCACGGCGGACCGGGACCATCCACCCGCCGGGCACGAACGCGCCGACATGCCCTGCGCCTTTGCCGGCCTGTCCGCCGCGATGCTGGCGGCGCTCGACCCGCTGCTCCTGGCCGGGTTGATCGCCTTCATCCTGCGGCGGGGCCTCGGCGCAGCGCGCATCGCCATCCCGACCGGCTTCCGCCACGCATGGCCCCCGTTGCGCGGACCACCGGCGCGCGCCTGATCGCCGTTCGCGCGCCGGGCGACTGGAGCGCACGTGATCCCGCCGCCCGGACGACCGCCGGGCGGACCGAAAGCGTCCTCCATGATCCGTCATTTCCTGAAGGCCGGCGCAGCTGCGTCGTGCCTGACCCTGGCCGTCCCGGCCAGCGCGCAAAGCGTCGCGCCCTCCGCACCCGCCGGGGCCGCGATCGTCGTCACCGGCCAGCGCGATCCCCTGGCGCAAGACGCCGGCACCGGCAGCCGGCTGGGCCTGAGCGTCGCCGAGACACCCGCCAGCCTCGAGCAGCTGACTCAAGGCGACCTGCAGCAGCGTGGGCTGCGCACCGCGCGGGAGGCGTTCGACGGCGTGGTCGGCGCGATCGCCGGCAACGTGCCGGGCAATCCGGCGGTGCTGTCGCTGCGCGGCTTCGCCGGCAACGCCGTGTCGATCCTGCGCGACGGCGTCCGCGTATCGACGTCGACCGTGGTCCAGCGCGACACCAACACCTGGCATTATGACCGGATCGAAGTGCTGAAGGGCCCCGCCTCGGTCCTGTACGGCGAGGGCGCGCTGGGCGGCGTCGTCAATCTGGTGACGCGCAAGCCGGTGATCGGCGAGCGCCGGCTCGACCTGCTCACCTCCGCCGGCAGCTTCGGGACGGTCTATGCGGCGGGCGGCGTCAACCTGGCCGTGACGCCCGACCTGGCGGTCCGCGCCGATGCCAGCTACCAGCGCTCTGACAGCCTCTACGATGTCGAGCGCAACGCCAGCCATGCCGCCGGCCTGACCGCCAGCGCGCTGTGGCGACCGGCGGGGCGATGGTCGCTGCTGCTGGGCGTCGAGCATTTCGAGGATCGCTACGCCGCGACCTATCAGGGGCTGTTGCTGATCCCCGGCCGCTACGCGCTGGAGCCGAGCGACGCGGTGCGATCCACGACCGGGTTGGTCGCCGACCGTTCGCTGCGCCGGGTGAACTACAATCCCCGGGGCGCGCGGTCGGACGCGGACGAGACGACGGTGCGCGCGCGGCTGGACGGAGCGCTGGGCGGCGGGTGGCGCGTCGCGGTCGACCTGACCGGCTATGCCGCCCGCCGCGCCTTTCTGCTGGCGGACACGCAGGTCTTCGTGCCGCCGAGCCCGGCCTTTCCCCAAGGCGGCATCCGGCAAAGCTACCAGGATTTCCGCCACGACCATCGCTTCTGGAACGCGCGCGGGCTGGTCGCGCAGGACGGCCGACTGCTGGGCCGGCGCAACCGTTTCAGCCTGGGGGTGGAGGGCAATGCGACCCATTTCGTCAGCCCGCGGCGCCAGGCGCCGCTGACGGCGCTGCCCATCGTCGACCTGCGCCGTCCCGCCATCGTTCCGGCGCCGACCGGGCCGGGGGTGTTCACGACCAGCGACGTGACCTTCGACTCCCGGTTGCACCAGCTGTCGCTGTTCGCCGAGGACGCGCTGAACCTGACCCCCCACTGGCTGGTGCTGGGCGGCGTCCGCCTCGACGATATCGCGCTGACCCGCGCCACGACCCAGAACGCGACCGGCGCGGCCGAGCGCAACGCGCCGCGCTTCGATCCCGTCTCCTGGCGGCTGGGCACGACCTGGGAAGCGCGGCCCGGCGTCACTCTCTACGCGCAATATACCACCGCCGTGTCGCCGGTCTCGTCGATCCTGCTCGCGTCGATCGCCAACAGCCGCTTCCGCCTGACCAGTGGCCAGGCCTGGGAGGCGGGGGTCAAGGCGAGCGGCTGGGGCGGACGGGCGGGCGTCACCGCCGCGCTCTACCGGATCGGGCAGCGCGACATTCTGACCCGCGATCCCAACAACGCGTCGCTGACCGTGCAGGGCGGTCGCCAGTCGTCACGCGGGGCCGAATTGACCGCCAGCGTCCAGCCGGTCGTGCCGCTGCGCCTGTCGGCAGGTCTGTCCTATACCGACGCGCGCTACGACCGGTTGTCCGAGCTGGTGGGCGGCGTGCGGGTCGACCGCCGCAGCAACCGCCCGATCAACGTGCCGGCATCGACCGTCAACGTCACGGCGCTCTATACGATCGGGCGCGTCACCCTGGGCGGCTACCTGCGCGGGGCGGGGGGCTTCTACACCGACACCGCGAACAGCATCCGCGTCGCCGGCCACCGGCTGGTCGATGCCAGCCTGTCGGTGCCGGTCAGCGACCATGCGACGTTGACCCTGCGCGGGCGCAACCTGACCGACGCCTTCTACGGCGAATATAGCGGCTATCCGACCACCAACGTCTATTTCGGCGCGCCGCGTTCATTCGAGATCGCGCTGGCGGGGCGGTGGTGAGGGGCGCCGGGGTAAGGGGGCCGGGAGCGATGCGGCGCTGGATGCGTCGGCTCCACCTGGGCCTGGGCCTCGGCCTGGGGCTGCTCTTCGCATTGATCGGCCTGACCGGGTCGGCGCTGGTCTTCTATACCGGCATCGACGCGGGCCTGCACCCGTCGTTGCGCACGGGGCAGGGGGGCGAGGCCCCCGGCTGGGATTCTTCTGCCTGGGACCAGGCGCTGGCGACGGGTCGGGCGACGCGGCACGATCCGGTCGGCCAATGGACCCTCGAGGCGACCGGCGAGGGCGGGACGATCCCGGCGCGCTATTATGCCATGCCCGGTCACCATGGCGACCGCATGATGCTGTGGTTCTCGCCCGACGGCCGGCGCATCCTGCGCGCTCAACCCTGGGGCGGCTATGCGATGAGCTGGATCTACCAGCTGCACATGCAGTTGCTGGCGGGCGAAACCGGGCACCAGATCGTCGGCTGGTCGGGCGTGGCGATGCTGGTGCTGCTGGCGAGCGGGCTGGTCGCCTGGTGGCCCCGGGGGACCTGGCGCAAGGCGCTGGCCTTCAAGCGGGACGCCGCGGCTCTGCGCCGCCTGCGCGACTGGCACAAGCTGACCGGGCTCGTCAGCCTGGCGGTGCTGCCGGTGCTGGTGGCGACGGGGGTGCTGCTGGCGCTGCCGGTGGTGACGCAGACGCTGTTGGCCCCCGCGCCGCTTCCGACGCCGACGCCGACGCCGGCGGTCGGACCGGTGATCGGCGTTGCCCGCGCGCTGGAGGTGGCGCACCGGGCGCTGCCCGACGGGCGGCTGGTGTTCGTCGACGTGCCCAATGCGCCCGATGCGCCGATCCGCGTGCGGATGCAGGTGCCGGGGGACCCGCAGACGCGGTTCGCCGGCAGCTATGTCTGGGTCGACCACCGGTTCGGCCGGGTGCTGGCGGTGCGCGACCTGCGCCGGGCGGGGCGGCGGGCGTGGGTCGATGCCTGGGTGCGGCCCCTGCACGACGGCACGGTCGGCGGCCTGGCGACGCGCATCCTGGCGGTGCTGGTCGGCCTGGCCCCGGCCGTGCTGTTCGCGACCGGGCTGCTCCACTGGCTGCGACGCAGGCGATCCTATCGCGCCCGGTAGCCCAGCGGGTAGAGCGGGCGGGCGCTGTCGGCCGGGCGGGCGGGGTCCTGCGCCGCGACCGCTGCCATGGTCGCGGGCAGTTCGAACGGCAGCCGGCCGGTCATCGCCGTCCGCCCGGTCAGCGCGTCGAGCAGGCCCGCATCGCCCGCCCCGAAATCGGCCGCGAGCATGCGGGCATGGGGCCGCAACCGGGTCAGGATCGCCGGCCGGTCGAGCCGGACGACGACGATGGTCGGCACCAGCCCGGCGACGCGGCGCAGCCGGGCGAGCGCGGGATCGTCGTCGGGATAGTCGAGCGCCCCCTCATGCTGGACCGCGCCGGCGGGGTAGTGGGGGTGGAGCCGCTCGTGCGGCGCGGCCATGCGCAGGATCGCGACGTCGGCGCGCGCGGGATCGGTCGCGGTCACCAGGCCGGCCTCCGCCACCGCGGCGGGTGACAGGTCGGGCGCATAGACCCGAACCCTACGCAGCGGCAACAGCCGGGCGTCGTCGCGCAGCAGCACGATCGAGCGCGCCTGCGCCGCCCGACCCGCCGCGAGGAAGGCGGGCTGGCCAACGATCCGCGCGGCCGTGTTGGGATCGGCATAGGGATTTTCGAACAGGCCGAGCGCGAAGCTCTGGGTCAGGATGCGCAGCACCGCGCGGTCGACCTGCGCGACCGTGATCCCGCCCTCGCGCACCGCCTGGGTCAGGCTGGCGAGATCCTGGGTGCCGCCGAACTGGTCGATGCCGGCCCGCACCCCGGCCGCGAACCGCTGCGCCGGGGTCAGCGCCTCGACCCCCCAGGGGGTGGCGGCATTGGCCCAGTCCGGCGCCTGGCCCGCCGGGCTGCCGTCGCGGCAGGCGGCGTTGCAATCGTCGGTGATCTTCCAGTCGGACAGGACCACGCCGCCAAAGCGATAGCGGATGCGCAGCAGGTCGGTCAGGAGGTAGCGGCTATAGCCCGCCGCGACCGGGGGCAGGGCGCGGCCCCGCCCGTCGTGCAGCGCGCGCGGCACCGAATACATCGGCATGACGCCCGCGACCCGCGCCGCGAAGGCGGGCAGGAACGGCCGGACGTGGAGCGGCAGCGTCGCGTCGGTGACGGCGGAGAAGCGGCCATAGCGGTTGTGGCTGTCGAAACCCCGGTCGCCGGCCGCGCCGTAGCCGACCCAGTGCTTCACCACCGCCGCGACCCCGTCGGCCCCGGCCCCGCCGCTTCCCGCCTGGAGGCCGCGGACGAAGGCGCCGACCATGCGCGCGGCGACTGCCGGGTCCTCGCCGAACGTCCCGTCGATTCGCGGCCAGCGCGGCTCGGTGGCGAGATCGGCCTGGGGAGACAGCGCCATGCGCAGGCCCACCGCGCGATATTCGCGGCGGATGATGTCGGCATACTGGCGGGTGAGGGCGGCATCGTCGATCGCGGCCATCCCCAGCGGATCGGGAAAGGGCGTGAAGCCGCCCGCCGCGATGCTCGCCCCCATGCTGCCGGCGAGCTGGTTGCGCGGATCGGAGCTGAACAGCACCGGGATGCCGAGCCGGCCCTGTTCGGCGATCGCCTGCACCGCATTGTTCGCGGTGGCGAAGGCGGCGGGCGTCGCCTCCAGCCGGGTGATCATCGCAGTGATCCCCCGGCGCAGCACGAGGTCGCGGACCGCATCCAGATCGTAGCGATCGCGCCCCGCCTGTGGGGCCGAGCCATGCAGCATCTGCCCCAGCTTCTCCGCCAGCGTCATCCGGCGCAGCAGGTCGGCCGCGCGCGCGGCCGGGGGCCGACGCCAATCCTCATAGACGCCGAGCCGCCCGTCGCGGTCGAGATCGCGAAAGCGCAGGCCGTCGACGCGCAGCAGCGGCGCAACGCGGCTGCCCAGCGGGACTTGCGCGACGCGGGCGACCGGTGCGGGCGCGGCCGCCAGGAGCAGGACGGCGGACGCGAGGCGGAGAGGCAGGCGCATCGTAAATCCCTTGTTGGCGGACGGTTGCACGCCTCCGGCGATAGACGATGCGGGCGGGCGATGGCGACCGCCATTTGTCCCCGTCCGATCCGCCCGCTCTGCCGGATGCGGCAATCCGCCGGGCGGTAACGTGCGGATTATCGCACAGGGCAGACGCGCCCGAGGTCGCTGCACCAAACTAACCACCTGAGAATGAAGAGAATTATATTTTTCAAATGGCTGATTTACCCCGGCTTCACGCGCGCGCATCCTGATCCTGCTTCACCTTTTCGGACCCACCGGGTCCGTGTGCGACAGTGACAATGAACGATAACGGGAGAGATGACATGGCGACGACGCCCGTGACCCAGGCGGTCGGGTCCGCCCCGCCCACCACCAACATGCGGCTGAAATCGATCATCGGCGGCTCGACCGGCAACCTGGTCGAATGGTTCGACTGGTATGTCTATGCGGCCTTCACCCTCTATTTCGCGCCGCACTTCTTCCCCAGCGACGACCAGACCGCGCAGCTGCTGAGCGCTGCGGCGGTGTTCGCGGTGGGCTTCGTCATGCGGCCGATCGGCGCCTGGGTGATGGGCGTCTATTCCGACCGGCACGGCCGCAAGGCGGGGCTGACGCTGTCGGTGACGCTGATGTGCGCCGGCTCGCTCATCATCGCGCTGACCCCCGGCTATGCCACGATCGGGGTCGTCGCGCCGGCGCTGCTGGTCATCGCGCGGCTGATGCAGGGCCTGTCGGTGGGCGGCGAATATGGCGCCAGCGCGACCTATCTGTCGGAGATGGCGGGCAAGGACCGGCGCGGCTTCTTCTCCAGCTTCCAATATGTCACGCTGATCTCCGGCCAGCTGCTCGCGATTCTGCTCCTGCTCCTGCTCCAGAACGTGATGGGCAAGCCCGCGCTGGAGGAATGGGGCTGGCGCATCCCCTTCGCGGTCGGCGCGGTGCTGGCCGTGGTCGTCTTCCGCCTGCGTCGCGGCCTGGCGGAGACGGAGAGCTTCAAGAACGCCAAGGCCAGCGACGCGCCCAAGTCGGGCTTCCTGCCGCTGCTGCGCCACCATCCGAAGGAGACCGCGCTGGTCATGCTGCTGACCGCCGGCGGCACGCTCGCCTTCTATGCTTATTCGATCTACATGCAGAAGTTCCTGGTCAACACCTCGGGTTTCTCCAAGGAAGCGGCGACGCAGATCAACGCAGTCACGCTGTTCGTGTTCATGCTGCTCCAGCCGGTGGCCGGCGCGCTGAGCGATCGGATCGGGCGCAAGCCGCTGATGATCGCCTTCGGCGTGTCGGGCATGCTGTTCACCTATCCGATCTTCTCCGCGCTCGAGCAGACGCGCGACATGCTCACCGCCGGGCTGCTGGTGATGGCCGCGCTCATCATCGTGACCGGCTACACCTCGATCAATGCGGTGGTGAAGGCGGAGATGTTCCCCGCCCATATCCGCGCGCTGGGCGTCGCGCTGCCCTATGCGCTGGCCAACACCCTGTTCGGCGGCACGGCGGAATTCGTCGCGCTGAAGTTCAAGGCCGCCGGGTGGGAGCAGGGCTTCTACTGGTACGTCACCGCGATGATCGGCATCTCGCTGATCGTCTACCTGCGGATGCGCGACACCCGCCGCGACAGCTTGATCGCGGAGGACTGAGCCGAAACGGGCCGGGCAGGGGGCACCGCGTCGGGCAGGCCGTGGCCCGACGCGGTGCCCCCTGCCCGGCGCCTGCGGTCTCGGGCCCGACCGCTGCGGCGGATGCTACACGGTCAGTCCGACGAAGATCGCGCCGGTCCGGCGACGGTCCTGCGCCACTGCGAACGCCTCGTTGATCCGGTCGAGCGGGAAGCGATGGGTGATCAGCGCCTGCGTCTCCAGCACGCCGCGCGCCACCAGGTCGAGCACTTCCAGCTGCTCGGCATGGATGTCGTGGAAGGCGAAGCTGGCGCTGGGGATCAGCCGGATTTCGGACATCTGGATGCGCTGCCACTCCAGCGGAATGGCGATCGTGCCCGCGTCGAAGCCGCCGACGATCACCACCACGCCCCCGCGCCGCACCAGCCGCGTGGCGAGCGGCAGCGTCTCCGGCATCGACTCGCCGCCCGCGCATTCGAAGACGATGTCGGCGCCGCGATCCTCGGTCATCGCGCGGACCGCCGCCTCGGGCTCCGCCTCGCCGGCCTGGACGATCCGGTCCGCGCCCAGCCGTTCGGCCAGCGCCAGGGCGTGGGGCAGCGGGTCGATGATCGTCACCACCGCCCCGCTCGCCTTGGCGAGCATCAGCTGGCCCAGCCCGATTGGCCCCGCCCCGATGATCGCCACGCGCGACCCGATCGTCAGGCCGGACAGATGCTGGGCGTGGAGCGCGACGGCATAGGTGTCGAGCAGCGCCGCGTCGTCGAAGCCGACCCGGTCGGGGAGCGGGTGGAACTTGTGCTGCGGCCCGATCACATATTCGGCATAGGCGCGCGAGACGCTGGCGCGGCGGGTGGGATAGAGATCCGGGCAGCGATTATATTGCTCCACCCGGCACCAGGCGCAGTGGCCGCAGCCGAGCACGGACTCGATCAGCACCCGGTCGCCGAGCGCGACCCGGGTGACGGCCGCGCCCACCTCCACCACCTCGCCCGCCAGTTCATGGCCCATGATGCAGCAGTGGAGCTCCGCCTCCGCCTTCTCCCAATGGCGCAGGTCGGTGCCGCAGATCCCCGCCATCCGCACCCGCGCCTTGACCCAGTCGTCGGCGGGCAGGACCGGGTCGTCGACCTCGGCGATCTCGAAACGTCCATCGGCGGTCTTGCGGGCGGCCTTCATGGCGGGACTCCTGCATCGAAGGGCCGCTGATATGGCCGGTTGAATCGCCAAGATTCAATGAGATGGATCAGGGTTCGGCGGCTGGGACGGTGTTTGGGGCGTTGCCGGGCGCGATGTCGTTGGAGCCGCAGCCAGACCTGAGCCTTGCCAACCGGGAGCGCGGCTTGCGGCTGCTGGTGATCGAGGCGATCTTCTCGGGCGGGGCGGCCGCGCTGACCAGCGGCGTGATCCTGACCGCCTTCGCGCTGCACCTGGGCGCGTCGAACCTGATGGTCGGCACGCTCGCCGCCATGCCCTTCCTGGCGCAGCTGCTGCAACTGCCCGCCATCCAGCTGGTTGAGCGATGGCGCCGGCGCAAGCGGATCGCGGTCGTGACCAGCCTGGTCGGGCGCACGATGCTGGCGCTGATGGCGGTGCTGGCCTTTTCCAGCGAGACGACCGCGCTCCTCCTGTTCCTGGCGGCGCAGATGCTGCTGTGCGGGCTGGGCGCGGTAGGCGGATGCGCCTGGAATGCGTGGATGCGCGACCTGGCCCCGGAGGAGCGACTGGGCGACGTGTTCGCGCGCCGCACCATCTGGCTGACCGCGATCAGCCTGGTGCTGGGGCTGGCCGCCGCGCTGGCGCTGGACCGGACCCCGGCGGGATCGACGGCGCGCGACCTGGTCTTCGCGGCGATGTTCGCGGCCGGCTGCGTCACCGGCCTGATCAGCGCACAAATTGTCGCGATGATGCCGGAGCCGGTCATGCCGCCGGCCGAGGGGCCGGTCGCGCTGCGCGCCCTGCTGCGCCAGCCGCTGGGCGATCCGAATTTCCGCCGGCTGCTGGTCTTCGTGGCGAGCTGGCAGTTCGCGATCAACCTGGCGACGCCATTCTTCACCGTCTTCATCGTCCGCCAGCTCCACTTCGCGGTCAGTTTCGTCCTGTTGCTGAGCGTGGCGAGCCAGGTCGCCAATCTGCTGGCGCTGCGGCTCTGGGGCCGGTTGAGCGACCGGTTCGCCAACACGTCCGTGCTGGCGGTGTGTGCGCCCGCCTATATCCTGGCGATCGTCGCGATGATCGGCGCGTCGCAGTTCGGCGACCGGACGGTGGTGAAGCTGTGGCTGGTCGCGCTGCACCTGGTGATGGGCGCGACCATCGCCGGGGTGACGCTGGCCAGCACCAACATCGCCCTGAAACTGTCGCCCAAGGGGTCGGCCACCGCCTATGTCGCGACCAATGCGATGACCACCGCCGTGGCCGCCGGGATCGCGCCGATCCTGGGCGGGCTGCTGGCGCAGTTCTTCGCCGCGCGCCAGTTCGAGCTGCTGGCGCGCTGGCGCAGCCCCAACGGCGTCTTCACCCTGCCGATCACGCTGGCCGCCTGGGATTTCTATTTCCTGCTCGCCGGGCTGATCGGTCTCTATGCCATCCACCGCTTGTCGCTGGTCCGCGAGGAAGGCGAGATCGAGCGGCGGGCGATGGTGGGGCAGGTGCTGAACGAGACGCGGCGCAGCATCCGCAACATCTCCTCGGTCGCGGGCCTGCGCGCCGCGACCGATTTGCCGGGCGCGCTGCTGCGCGACGCGCGGGTCCGCATCCGGCTGAAACGGGCGCAGCAGGCGCATGCGGCGAAAACCCACTGACGCAGTTTACGGTGGTCGGAAATGCCCGGAACTCGGGGCTTTTTCGGCGGATTACGGCCTATCATCGTCCCTTGTCGGAGTTGTCGGATGCCCCGAACGGCGACCGCCCAGATGCCGCCCGCGATCAGCCCGCACCTTCTCGAACTGGGCGAGATGCTGCGCGGCGATCCCGAAATGCTGGCGCAGTTCGCGATCGGCGACCTGGCCGTCGCGCTGCATCGGAGCGCCGAGTCCGTCTTCGCGATCGTGCGGCGGGCGGCGGGTGGCGGACTGGCGATCCGGGCCGCCTATCTGCCCGTCGCCTTCGACTGTTCGGCGCTGCCGGCGCAGGCGGGCGAAGCCGCCCGCCTGCGCCTAACCAGCGCGATGGGCGAGCATGTCCTGTCCTTCGTCGTCGACCGCCACGCGGTCGAGCGATTGCGCATCGTCACCCGCTTCACTCCCGCCAGGCCGACCATCCTGCCCTTCGCGCCGCGCGATCTCTATCCGCTGGGGGTCCGGGACGATCCGTTCGGCGCGCAAGGGGTGGTCGAGGCGTCGCAGCGCGGGCTCAACACCGCGCTCCTCTATTTCCGCATCGACGAACCCGGCTTCGGCAACGTTCTCTACATCCAGAACCTGACCGCCTCGAACGCCTATTTCCGCGCGACCGGCACGGTTCCACGCGACGTGGTCGGGGGTGCCTGGCCGGAGCTCGGCTATGCGCTGCCGGTCCCCGAGCCGAACGCCGACCCGGCCGCAGTTACATTGGCGGCGGGCGAGCCGGTGACGCTGTCCGACACCATCCTAGTGTTCCGCCACCAAGCCCCGCCGCACGAGCGCGAATCCGCGCGCCGATTCGTGCAGATGCTGGGCAGCGCCTATGACCTGCTCGACCCGCCCCCGGTCGCCTATCGCGACTGGCTGGACCGGGCCGAGCGCGCCGCCCGCGACCTGGACGAGGCCCCGACGGCGACGATCCGCCATTACGGCCACCGCTACGTCCATCCCTACACCGGCGCCGAATATCCGGACATCATGGTGCAGATGTCGGTCGTCGCCGCGCTCCACCAATGGGGCCGCTGGCGTGGCGAGCCGCATCCGCTGGAAGCGGAGCTGAAGGCGGGACTACCCAAATTCTTCGACGAGGCGCTCGGCACCCTGCGCCGCTACCTGCCCAATGTCGGCAAGGACAAGAACGCCGATGCGGTGGACAGCTGGTATCTCTACCACCCGCTGCTCAATCTCGGCCGGCTGGCGCTGGACGGCGACGGTGCGGCGCGCGCGCTGTTCCTGAAGGCGATCGGATATGGCGTGAAGGCGGCGCGGCATTTCGCGTATCGCTGGCCGATCGAATATGACGTCACCGACTTCTCGGTCATCACCGAAGCGGCGCCGGTCGACGGGCGCGGCCAGACCGATGTCGGCGGCATCTATGCCTGGGTGATGCTTCAGGCGTTCGAACTGACCGACGACAAGCAGTATCTGGACGAGGCGCGCGCGGCCATCGACGCGGCGATCGGCCTGGGCTTCGCCATCAACTATCAGGCGAACCTGACCGCCTGGGGCGCGGCCGCCTGCATGCGGCTGTGGCGGATCACCAATCAGGGCGTCTATCGCGAGCAGAGTTATGTCTATCTCGCCAGCTTCCTGCACAATGCGGTGTTGTGGGACAGCCAGATCGGCCATGCCGCGCATTACGCGACGTTCCTGGCGGTCACCTGCCTCCAAGATGCGCCGTACATGGCCTTGTACGAGTGTTTCGACAGCTTCGTCGCGTTCGAACAGTATCTGAACGACGGCGGCCCCGAGCTGGAGCCGGAGGCGCGGATGCTGATCGGCGAATATTGCCGCCATGCCCTATCGCGCGCCTGGTATTATTATCCTGACGCCTTGCCGGCCGACGCGCTCGCCGAGACCCAGCGCGAGGCCAATGGCCATATCGACCGGACGCTCTCCTTCCCGGTCGAGGATCTTTATCCGGATGGGCAGCCGGCGGGCCAGGTCGGGCAGGAGGTGTACGGCGCGGGCGCGGCCTTCATCTTCGCTTCGCGCGCCTTCCACCATGTCGAGGGCGCGCCGTTCCGGCTGTATTGCGACCTGCTGGTCCGCGCGGTCGAGCGGGTCGGCGACCATGCGCTGTCGATCCTGCTCGACGGAGGCGAGACGCGCACCGCCTGGCTGCGCCTCGTCCGGGTGAAGCGGCGCACATTGACCGCCAGCCACGTCACCACCGCCAGCGGTGCGACCATCGAGCCCGACGCGATCCATTCCGACCGCGTCGATTATTGCGTGCCCGCCTAAGGGCGCCTGATCCTGACCTGGGAATAGCCATGACCCTGCCTTCCACGACCTCTTCCCGCACCGATCTGGCCGGCAAGCGCATCCTGCTGACCGGCGGCACCACCGGCATCGGGCGCGCCACGCTCCACGCGCTGGCAGCGTCGGGCGCCCGCATCCTGACCTTCGGCCGGCACCAGGCGGCGCTGGACGAGGCCCTGGCCGGCGTCGACGGCGATGTCGGCGGCCTGGCCGTGGATGCCGCCACGGCGGACGGGATCGACCGGGTTTTCGCCGCGCTGGACGAGCGGCTGGGCGGTATCGACATGCTGGTCGCCTGCGCCGCGCTGGGCGCGCAGCCGGTCCACGAGATGGCGGACCAGGACTGGCGCTACGTCATCGACACCAACCTGACAGGCTATCTCGCCTGCGCCCGCGCCGCCATCCTGCGCATGGCGCGGCAGGGCGGCGGTCATCTGCTGTTCGTCGGGTCGATCAGCACCGAGATCAAGGCGGCGGGCGAAAGCGTCTATGCCGCCACCAAGGCCGGCATCCAGGCCTTCGCCGAGACGTTGCGCAAGGAAGTGGCGGACAAGGGCATCAGGGTGAGCGTGATCCAGCCCGGCTCGATCGACACCGACATGCAGGAATGCAGCGACGAGGAAAAGCGCGCAGCGGTCGCGGCGGGCCGGATGCTCCCGCCCGAAGAGGTGGCCGAGGCGATCCTGTTCGTCCTGACGCGCTCGGCGACCTGCGACATCGTCAATCTGCGGATCGAGCCGCTGATCCAGAAGACGGGCTGAGGGGGGCTCAACGGCCGGGCTCCCGCGCCGGCAAGAGCTCGGAGAGGCCTCGCAGACGAAGCTCGCGAGCAGGGGGCGGCCCGCGCCGGCCGCCCCGCCCTTCTACGTCGCGGCGTTGCCCCGTCGCAGCGCCCCGAACAGCAGGGCCGCCGCGAGCCCCGCCGCGCCCGCGACCAGCACCGCGGGACGCTGGCCCAGCCGCACCGCCGCACGGTCGAGCCACACCTCCGCCGTGCCGGCCGTGTTGACCAGCCGGGGCACGACCTTGGTATCCAGGAGATATTTGGGACCCGACGGGCCGCTGGTCTTCTTCAACATGTAATCCCGGCCGACCGTCATGATAAATTTCCTTTTAATTCCGTGCCTTGGATCAGGTTTCGGAAAAGCGCTGCCGTCACCGGGTTTAACGTGACGACCCGGCGATGGTTTCGCACGAAACGCCCGCCGCCCCGGCCGGAGAGACAGGATGAAAGCCACCTACAAACCCTATCGCCTTCCCTCCGGCGGATGGGGATCGGCGCGTTCGGTCGGGAACATCCTGCGTCGCGAGGGCGTGCTGGGCAGCGCCAGCATCGCACTGTCGCAGCACAACAAGGTCGATGGCTATCAGTGCAACAGCTGCGCCTGGGTGAAGCCGGCAAGCCCCTTGCCGTTCGAGTTCTGCGAGAATGGGGTGAAGGCGGTGGTCTGGGAGCTGACAGCGCATCGCTGCACCCCCGCCTTCTTCGCCGAACATACGGTCACCGAGCTGCTCGGCTGGGACGATTATCATCTCGAACAGCCGGGTCGCCTGACCCATCCGCTGCGCTACGACGCCGCGACCGACAAATACGTCCCCGTCTCCTGGGGCCATGCGATCGAGGAAATCGCGCGTGAACTCCGCGCGGTCGAAGACAAGCAACACGGAACCGTCTTCTACAGTTCGGGCCGTTTGTCGAACGAGGGCAGCTATCTCTACCAGCTGTTCGCGCGCCTTTATGGCAACAACAACCTGCCCGACAGTTCCAACATGTGCCACGAGACGACCTCGGTCGCGCTGCCGGCCAGCATCGGCCAGGGCGTCGGCACCGTCGACCTGGCCGATTTCGCCAAGACCCATTGCCTGATGTTCTTCGGGCAGAATCCGGGCAGCAACTCGCCGCGCATGTTGCATCCGTTGCAGGAGGCGAGCCAGCGCGGCGTGCCGATCATCACCTTCAACCCGTTGCGCGAACGCGGGCTGGAACGGTTCCTGAACCCGCAATCGCCGACCGAGATGCTGACCGGCAAGGATACGCGGATCAGCTCGGACTATCACCAGGTCAAGAATGGCGGTGACCTGGCGGCGATCGCGGGCATCTGCAAGGCGGTGCTGGCGCTGCACGAAGCGGCGCTGGCGGCGGGCGAGGCGCCGGTTCTCGACCTGCCCTTCATCGCCGAGCACACCCATGGCTTCGAGCCGTTCGCCGAATGGCTGCGCGGACAGGAGTGGGACGAACTGGAGCGCCGCTCCGGCCTGCACCGCGCCGACCTGGAGGCGACCGCGCTGATCTATGCGCGTGCGCCCTCGACCATCGGCATCTACGGCATGGGCCTGACCCAGCACCGTGCCGGCGTGGAGACGGTGCAGATGCTGGTCAACCTGCTGCTGATGCGCGGCAATATGGGCCGGTCGGGGGCCGGCATCTGCCCGGTGCGCGGGCATAGCAACGTGCAGGGCCAGCGCACCGTCGGCATCACCGAGAAGCCCGAGCTGTTCCCGCTCGACCGGCTGGGCCAGCAGTTCGGCTTCGAACCGCCGCGCGAGGCAGGCTACAACACGGTCGAGGCGTGCGAGGCGATCCTGGACGGCAAGGTGCAGGCCTTCTTCCTGCTCGGCGGCAATTTCGCCCGCGCCATTCCGGATCATGGACAGATGGAGCCGGCCTGGCGCAGGATGCGGCTGACCGTCAACGTCCTGACCAAGCTCAACCGCACCGCGCTGCTGCCCGGTGAGATCAGCTATATCCTGCCGGTGCTGGGGCGGCTGGAGATCGACGAGACCGCGGCCGGCCGGCAGGCGGTGTCGATCGAAGACACCTCGGCCTGCGTGCATGGCAGCCGGGGCCTGCGCGATCCCATCTCGCCGCATCTGATCAGCGAGATCCGCCTGCTGTGCGAGCTGGCCAAGCAGGTGCTGCCGCCCAATCCCAAGGTGCGCTGGGACGATTACATGACCGACTATGCCGAGATCCGGCGCGAGATTGGCCATACCTTGCCCGACAGCTTCTGGGACTATGACCGGCGCATGTGGGAACCGGGCGGCTTCCAGCGCGACCTGCCGGTCAAGCGGCGCGAATGGCGAACGGACACCGGCCGCGCCAACTTCGTCACGCCGCAGGCGCTGGACGAGGATCTCGACATGCCGGACGTCGGGCACGATGCGCTGCGGCTGATGACATTGCGCAGCAACGACCAGTTCAACACCACCGTCTATGGCTATAACGACCGGTTCCGGGGGATCGACGGCATCCGCAACGTCGTGCTGATGAACCGCTCCGACATCGAGCGGCGCGGCCTGAAGGTCGGACAGGCGGTGACGCTGCGCACCGTTGCCGATGACGGGGTCAACCGGCACCTGTCGGGGATGATCGTTGTTGCCTATGACATACCGGTCGGCTGCATCGGCGGCTATTATCCCGAATGCAACGTGCTGATGCCCGTCTGGCATTATGCGGTCGGCAGCAAGACCCCCGCCGCCAAGTCGATCCCGGTGACGGTGCACAGCGACGGCGACGCGATTGTCGAGCCGGGCATGGACGACCAGTCCGACCGGTGACGTGGGAGCCGGGCCACATGGCCGGCGCGCCGGCGCCCTGTCGCCGGATCACGGCGGATAAGGCAGGTCCGTGGCCAGAGGCATCGACGGTTACGGTGTGGTCAACAGGCGGGTTGATGCTTTAAAAGATGGTCGCCGCCAGCACCCAAAGGTTCGTCAAAATGGGTGTTGATGGCGACCATATGTGCTTAGACAGAAACCTTGCTGATCAGCCCGACTTTATTGACAAACGGTAGTGGTTTGAAATAAAAAATCTGCATAAGTCAGTAAATACGTTGATATAATCAAGCGTAAGTAAGTTATGCAAAATTACCTCTCAGAGTAAATAAATATTAGCGCTACATAGTTTATTGGTCTGTAGTGACTAAAAATGTAAGCATGCCATACTAGCTCCAGAATAATTAAGCACTTCTTAATTATCTGTGGCTTACGAGCTATTTGCTCAACCGGCGAACAGCCGAAACAAGCTTGGCCAGCGCTGGATCTCGAATCGGCTCAGCAATGCGAAGTTCGCGGCTGCGCCCGGCAATCGTCAGGCCAACCGTATAGGTCCGGCCGTCTGGGCCTGCAGTATCCTTTGCAGGCGTGCAGCCGAAGAAGTCCGCCTGATCGGCGAGGCTGGCAATCTCCTGACGCTCCGCGGTGGCGAGATCGTCAAACGAAACCGTCTGCTCCTTCGCCAGTCCGGGAAAATGGGCAAGCCCGCCCTCGATCCGCACGCGGGCCTCGCCCGTCATGGTCTCGTCGCAGGTCTTGCCCGTCTGCATCAGATCACTCCAACTGCGCTCCAGGCCTCGGTGACGGCGGTCGCCTCGGCACTGCCCGAGCCGTACATACGCGCCGCGACGTCGATGGTGACGCGGGCGAAGCCGGCGAAGTCCGTGTTGGCCCTGGTATTGGGGTCCAGCAGCGCATTTTACCAGATTTGCCCGGCCTGGTCCCATGCCTTTCCGCCGATCGCGGTCGCGGCCAGATAGAAGGCTCGGTTGGGGATGCCCGAGTTGATGTGGACGCCGCCATTGTCCTGATTGGTGCGGACGAAGTCGTTCATGTGGCCCGGCTGCGGATCCTTGCCGAGGACGGGATCGTCATAGGCAGTGCCGGGCGCCTTCATCGAGCGCAAGGCAACTCCGTTGACCTTGGCGGTCAGCAGCTCGGCGCCGATCAGCCAGTCGGCCTGGTCGGCGGTCTGCCCTAAAAGGCGCTGCTTCACGAGGCTGCCGAATACGTCGGAAATGCTCTCGTTCAAGGCCCCCGACTGATTAAAGTAGGCAAGACCTGACTCCTTCTCGGTGACGCCGTGGGTCAGCTCATGGCCGATCACGTCGAGCGAGATGGTGAAGCGGTTGAAAAGCTCACCGTCGCCGTCACCGAACACCATCTGGGTGCCGTCCCAGAAGGCGTTGTCATAGTCCTGGTCGTAGTGGACCGTGGCGTCGAGCGGCATGCCGGCATCGTCGATCGAGTTGCGCTGATAGGCCTCCCAGAACAGCGCGAACGTCGCGCCGAGCCCGTCATAGGCCTCGTCGACGGCGACATCTCCGGTGGGCGCGTCGCCCTCGCGCCGCACCACGGTCGCACCTGGTGCCTCGGGTTCGCCGCCCGCGTCACGGATCGTCCGGAGCGGGCTTGGCGTCAGGATATTGCCCGCCGCGGCGCGACGCCGTGCGATTGCGCCCGTGACCGGCCCCGCAGTGCTGGCGCGGACGATCCGCATGGTCGGATCAACCAGCAGACTGCGGACGGCCATCGCCCGCAGCTCGGGCGAGCCATTCTCGGCGATCTGCGACAGGATGTAGGGCGGCAGGATGCAGTGAAGCGAATGACGATGGGGGGAGGTGCACATGGTCGTATCTCCTCGAGGGGGCTGGGTCAGCTGCGGGCGCGACGAAGGACGAAGGGGACGAGTGCGACCCACATGATGGTGATGAAGGCGAGGACCTGGCTGGTCTGCTCGGGGCCTCCCGGCAGGTAGCCAAAGCCACCAAGCGATGCCGCGTATAGCTCGAACGAGACCACCGCGACGGCGATCGCCACCACATCGGCATCCCCCCCTCTCTCCTCCTGCGTTCCGAACCAGCGCAGCACGATGATGAAGAGGGTGATGACGGCGATCAGGATCAGGCGCACGACGACGTCGCCAGCTGCGATGCCGATCGCCAGCGGGTAGAGCGTCACCGCCTCGACCGGAAACAGCTTCACGAGGCTGGCATAATAGGGCTCGGGCGCTGGTGCGGGTGCTGGGCGACGCCCTCCCCTCACCGACGGGGCGGATCCGCTGCGCAGCCGCAGTGTGCCCCGCAACGCGGGTCGCGCGGCCATGCTGCCCGGCCCATCCAGCGCCGCGATCGCGTGCTGCACCGCGTCGGCATAGCGCGTCACCGCTGATGGGTCCGGCGTGAGGGCATCGCCAATCGTTCTGGCCTGTTCGCAGCGGTCGAGGACCGTGGCGAACACCGGTCGATCGCCGTCGTCGTCGCTATGCTGAGCCGCGAACTGTTCGCTTGCGCTGCCAAGCGCCGTTCGGAGCCCGAAGACGGTGTCGAAGAAGCGCGGCAGGTAGCGCGGATCGACGGTGAACGCCTGCAGCTGGTCGATCAAGGCGTCAGCTGCGCCAATAGCCTGGGTGAAGGTCGTCAATGGAATCCTCCTCAGGCGGGGCTCGCGAGCGAGGCGATCAGGCCAAGCGCGCGTGTGATGCGGTCGATGTTGAGGCGCGCTGCGGCGCGCCGCTGCGCCGGTGTCAGCCGGCCGACGAGCGCATCGCGCAGGCTTGCTTGTGCCTTGGCGGCGAGGTCGATGGCGTCGGCGACCTGTGCGGCGCGGGCCGGTCCATCCTTCGCGGCCTCACGAGCGGCAAACACCCGTCCCGCGAGCTGCTCACGCTGGTCGGCGGACAGGCTCGCGCGGTTGCGGATGTACGTCCGGAATAGGGCATTGCCGTAGAGGTCGTCGGCGTTGCGCGCCGCTCCCCTTCCCCAGGTCCTGACCTGCGCCGAAAGCGATGCGAGCGCTCGGTCGACGACAGCCCCACGCTCGATAACAAGAGCCCGCACATCGAGGGTCTGCCGCGCTTCGCGTGCGAGCTCGTCGGCAAAGGCGATCAGCGCGACAAGGCTCTGCCCCTGCTCATTGGCGACGGCTGCATTCACATTCGGCAGGTCAGTGCCGGCGACGAAGTCGGCGAACCGGGCGAGCCGATCTGCCTGGTCGGCAAAGGCGGTGATCTCGGCCGAGACGTCGGTCTTGGGCGCATCGAGGATCGCAGCCAGCGCATCGGCATAGTCGCTGATCGCGGCGATCAGGGCGATGCGCGGCTCCAGCACGGCGCGCGGGCTGCTGCCGATGTCAATCTCGAACGCGGTGTAGCCCGGCGATGGTGCTTCGCCAGAGAGGCACAGCGGCGCTGCCGGCGCCGATGGCGTGATAGGCACCTGAATCCGCAGCGGGGTTGCCGGCAGGCAGCTCGGATCGCTCGCGACCAGTGCGGCCGCTGCCTCACGGCGACGTTGCTCGATGGAATCGAAGTAGCCGGCGGTCGCGGTTACCGCCTCGCGGCTTCGGGCTTGTACTGTCCCTGCAGCCTCCAGCCTGATTGCGTTCGTGGCGCACCCAGCCAGAAGCAGTGGAGCAAGCATCAACGGTAGAACGGCACTGGCGCAGCGGCGCATGGCAGTCTCCTTCAGCTTTCGGGCATCGAGCCCTCGAACTTCGCATCTCCCTCCCCTTTCTAGGCCTGGGCAGGCGCGGTGCCCTTGGTCGCTCCGGCAGCCGATCGCGGGGCCGCAGGGTGGTGATGGCATTGACGATACTGGTGATGAGCGCGGCGATCCCCACCAGCATCGGTCCGTCAATCATGTCGGTCATGTCTCCCGACTCCATGTTGATCCGACGGCCCATGTTCCACGTTTGTTCAGTGTAGGACAGATTTAATTTCGGTCTCAGAGCAGAATGTCCTCCGGCCCCGCGATCAGCCGTCGAACGGCCGTGCCGGTTGCCGCCTCCTCGTTCGAGAAACCGTCGAAACGGGCCAAGTCTCCGAAATCGAGAGCCGTTAGCTTTGCGATTGCGGTGACGGAGCGCTGATATGTATTGAACGCACCGAACAGCAGCGTGTGCTCATTCAGGTCGACATCGTAGTCGATGAGGTAGGCGGAAGCAGATGGCCGCCCGTCATCGTGGATGAAGGCGACCACCTTCCAATAGGCGAGCGGAATTGCGATGCCGCGATAGACTGGATCGTCTGCCCTGAAGATCGGACCGGTGAACACGGTCGCGCGCTCGCCGACCCTGCGTGTGTTGCTGAGGATATAGTCCTCGAGGCTGAGCCAGGTGCGCTGATTGAAGGCCGAGAGCTGCGGTGCGCAATTGGTGAAGTGGAAGGTGTCGTGATTGGCGATGCTGGCGCTCGGCCCCCAATTCGGGTCTTCGCGGCGGACAAGGTGGCCGCGGTCGAAGTCGTTGTTGGCGTAGAGCTCATCCCCGGCCTGGGCCTCTTCGGGAATTCGCCCGTCAAACGCCCATGGGTCGCCTCCACGCGGGACCGAAACGCTCGCGCTGCCATCGATGTTGACGCCGGTGAAGAGCGCTAGGCGCCGGCTCTTCGACATAACAACTGTGAAATGCTCATAGTCGAGCCGTGCATCTGTCCTGCCGGCGACAGGCAGGACGTCGGCAGCAATCACGGAGGTGCCGGGCAGCGGCACGACAAATCCACCGAGATGCTCTGCTTGGTAGCCCTGACGGCCCGCAAAGGAGGAGGCTAATGATATTCGAACCGGTGTAGCCTCTGGCGCAATCAGGCCTTGGTTTCTCGACGTAATGGGCCGCAGGTCGCGCAGGCGGGGTTGATAGGCTAAGTCTATCACTGTGTTTCTCCAGTGCTTTCATCCCCGGTTCGCTCGAGGCGCAGCCGTTCAACGACGAGCAGGCCAGGATGGGTCTGAATCAGCCTTTTAAAAGCTAAAGATGGCAGGCGCGGTGCATAAAGCCACGGCACCTGAGGCTTGGGTTAAAGGCGGCCACCTTCAAGGAGCTGGCAACTATCGGGCACCTCAACAAGAATTTACTGCACTTGGCGCATGAAAGCACGATCAAGATCGTACGGCCAGTCTGATCGGGCATCGACAAGCTTTATCAGGTATCGTCTTAATACTGATCGCAACCCTTTCTGAGATCATCAGCGTTAGCCACATGCTAGGTGTTCAGTCCCGGCTTCTTCAAACGGGCGGCGCGGCACGTCGCCTGATGTGGCAGCGGGTGTATTTTCTGCCATTTCGAGGAAATTGGCTTGGGTCGGCGGGGGAATGTGCGTGCATGCCACGTGCCCTCATGCCCAATCTGACGCCGCCCTGTGTTCTCTCAATGCGAAATAAGAGTTGTCCGGCCCTTTGAAGCCGACGAGCAAAGAGCTGGAGTATAAATGAATGGAGATACACGGAAGAGCAGATTGTCTTCGTGCTAAAGCTTGAGGCGACGGGTACGCCGGTGGCTTACGTCATCCATTGGAAGAAGTGTATGCGCACATATTCGATTGATGCAAGAGAATGCATGGCGGGCTAAAGCGTGTGCGAAGTGCGGCCAGTCAAGCAGCTTGTGGACGACATTTGTAAAAGGAAGCAAATTGCTGTAATTCTAGGATTGAATAAGCATGTCCTGCAATCTACTAAGGCAAAAAGCTCCAAAGAATGGGGGAATCGCGAGATGGTCGCCCACATTCACGGCCGAGATGCTCAGCCTCATTCTGTTCTATAGTTATCAATATGGAACACCTGAGCCAGAAGCGCGACTGGATCGACGCCAATCGCGCGTGCGACTGCAACAAATTCGTCCACTGCCAGCATCCGTTCGCTGGTCTCGTAGCGCGACACATAGGCTTGCTGCCAACCGAGCCGCTTTGCCAGATCGAGCTGACGCAGTTTGGCGTCTCGGCGCTCCTCGGTCAGCGCGGTGACGATGCGGGCGTGCAGCTCGGGGAGGGCGGGGGAGACAGGCATGCTAAGGCCTTTAAAATGCGGAAAGCGTATATTGTCTGACCTTCTCACAAGGAGGCCGAACCTCATGGGACTGTTGAACCACCTGGCGACGTTCTTTGATGACTGGCACTCGCTCACCGCTGGGTCGGCGGTGGCTGAAACCCCGACAATCAACCCCGCCACCGGGCTACCAATAACCGACGGGATCGACATCGCCGGCAACTCGTTCGGCACCGATCTGTCGCGCGACCATCATGACCACTGGCAGCATCATTCGCATGGCCTGGGCTTGGCGTGTGATGATCATCACACCACGTGGCATGAACCGTTCCCGACCGACATCGGAGGTGGACATGATTCGTGGCGTGACTGACCCAGTACCTTGGTCCGACCGGATGCTTGCACGCTGGGAAGTCAGCCGCTTTGCGGTGGTGCCGTTCAGTATCTCGCTGTTCGCCGCTCCGATCAGCTGGCTGATCCTTTTGCTGGCGCTCTTTAGTGGCAGACGCTCGGCGATCATGGCCGTGCTTCTCCTGATTATCTGGGCCGTGCCGGTCTGGCTCGACCAGGCACGTGGCTGGTGGCTAGCTCGCCATCCTCATGCCTCGCCACGCTGGCTGCGGGCCGTCCGCGCTGCGGTCGGTGATGCGGTGTTCGACGACGCGCTGGCGCATCTCAAGATCCTGCACGGTGATGACCCTGGCTACCGCATCGAACGCGCCCATGTGGCCAATGCGGTACAGGTGGCGTGGAACGCAAGGCGCAAGGGTCGGCAGCAGGCGGAAGGGATCCGGCTCGATGATGCGGTAAGGCAGGCATGACGGCGTCTCGATCATACCGCATGGGCGATCTCATCGGTGTCCGAGTATCCAGCGGTAGCGGCGACTTTCCCGACCTTGTGAGCGAGCAGATCGTGGCGCTTGGTGCACTTGATCCGCACCACGTTTCGACGCTGCTTTGCGCAGCGGATGCTGCAGCGTTCTTTACCCGCGAAGAGCCTTGCAGCAGGCACACAGGGTCCGATCCGGACTTGGCATGTACGGTTGAGCCATGGTGGCAAAGCGCGCCTGCTTGCCTTTCCGGAGCCGTTCCCGGACGTTGCGACTAAGGTGTTGATCCGTTTGGCGCACAGCTGTCTTTCCGCTCGTCGAGCAGTGGGCATCGAGGAGGTTTCGCAGGCACTTCGTAACGCGGTCGCCACCTCTCGGGCACCATCCGAAAGCGCCGCGTTCAACCACGAGATAGAACCGGACGCCGGCCGGTAAAACGAGCCTGCTGCGAACAGAATTGTCTAAAGCCTTTCAGGATGATTCAGGCCTCATGCTGTGCGCCCTGAGAGAGTGTCCAGCCGATGGAACAGATTGCGTCAGCGGACTGGTCCGCGTTGCTCGACCATTCCAATGCGATCGACGTTTTCGAATGCCTGAACCAGGGGCCACCGGGGCCGGCTGACTGCATCTTCCATCTCGCTGTCACAGTCGGGAACCGCAGCCGCAAACTCGCGATCGTCGATCCTCTTTGGACACCTGAACTCGCCCGTCTGATCGTGCTGATCCAGCGCGTCATGTGTGACCGTCAGCTGCTGTCGCCAGACACGTTGAACAACGTAGAGTTTGCCGCATTGGCAGCGGCCTGACTGCAGCGGTAAGCAGTCGATCACGGCAATGATCCAGACCGCTGATGCACAGGCCAAATGCATGACTGACGACCGAGACAATCAGATGGCTGAGACGCCGCTACCGGGCGATGCAGAGCCGCATCGCCGCCCTTCGATCAACATCCTCGGCGCCCTCGACATGGTGGATATCGGTGAGATCGAAATTGCGGTCGAGCGACCGCTCAGCCATCCGCGTTCCGCCACGTTCGACTGATACACCCGGCGGACCGGATAGCACGGCAGCAGGGCTGCCCTCTTAGTCGGGGCACATACGATCTGCTGGCCGGCTGTCACGCCGGCCCGGGGGCCCGCCGGAAGCCAGGAACGATGCCGAGGTCGTCACCTCACCCAACATCGCCATGACGATCGGTGAAGGGGGGCACACACCACGCTATGCATAGCGGTTGTGCGGAGAGCAAAAAGTGGTTTCTTTACAATGGTTTAGCGCAGTAGCGGCATTGCTACCGGGCAGGCGAAAGCTTGCGGGCAACGTGCTACAGGCCTGCTACGCCGCTACGCACAGCCTCCCAGGATACCATGCACAGGCTCGGCATTCCGGCAGAGCATAGCCGCTGACGAACCAGTTTCCGGTGCTGCGAGGCAGCCGGACAGGCCATATCGGAAGCGCGTCCAGGTCAGTTTTCGACATCCCGCAGATCACCCGTGGGAACGCCGGGCAAGCCTGCGAAAAGAAGCAGCTAGTTTGCTGACACGATATCCAGCATAACTGACGACCCGACCGCCCTCGCAAGCTTGCCGTGCTGATCGACGCTGACAACGCGTCCCCTCAGATCGCTGCCGTGCTGTTCGATTGAACCGCAAAAGTCGATGGCGCCAGCGTGCGGTGGATCTACGGCGATTGCACCGGCACGAGGCTCAACGGCCAGGCCAAGATTGCGCCACTCGATGAACGCCGGCCACATCGAAATTTTGCGAACTCGGTTGGCAAGAACCCCTCCGATATCACGCCGATCATCGACGCCATGAACCTTCTGTGTCCGAAGCGGCTCGGAGGCTTCTACCTGATGCCGTCGGATAGTCATTTTATCCAGCTGGCAGCGCGTATCCGGGAGCAGCGCACCGACGTTTCCAGCCTCAGCGAGAACAAGACGCCGGTCAGCTTCCGACACGTCTGCAAGCGCTTCATCTACACGGGGCATCTGACCTCATCTGGCAAGGCCGCACCGGTCGTAACGGCAAGGCAGACCCGGCTAATGCCGCGAAGGCAATAGGCTTGCCGACAAAGGCTGCCGCCGCCTTGATCGAGACTGCGTTTGAGCAATTCGATGATCAGGCCGGCAGTCAATTTCTACGTTCGGTCGGGCAGCGTCTGATCGTACTGATGCCGGACTTTGATCGGCGCAAGCACGACTGCGTCAAGCGCGTCACGCTCAGCGAAAAGATGGACACATTCGACGTCGGCCAGGATGGTTCAAGAAGCCCACAACCGCTCCCATGAAGCGGCATGAACGTCGGCCTGATCGTACGACCTGGACAGGTCAGCTTCGATCCTGAAAATCGGCACGTTGCGTGATGAAGAAGCGGTCATCGTAGAAGCGGATCAGCATGGTCACGCCGCTTGCCGCCGCTCCGATCCAGCACAGGGTCGCCACGAGCGAGGAACCAAGCAGGATATCGGCCGCAAGACCGGAAAAAAGCAGCACAGTGCATAACCAAGCGAGACGGCGCTCACCGCGCCAGTCACGTCGTTCGAAACCCACCTGACGGTTGCCGTCTGCCCACTCGGCCATGACCCTGTCGCTGCGTTGTTTCATGTCATTCCCCTTGTGATAGCGCGAGCATCATAACGCGAAGGCGTCGGCGTGTATCGGCATCGTCATCGTCGCCTTCGTCATAGAGCGAGCGGGCCAATGCCTGACAGCGATCAGGCTTCAGGCGCAAGCCGACGTCGACACAGAGCGCCTCGATCATCGCCATCAGCCGGTCGTACCGTTTCCACTCAACGGGGCCATGATAGCGGGTCGGCACAGTATCGGTGCCAAAGAGCAGCCAGCCGGCATCGATCTCATGATCGCGGCAAAGCTGCCGCACGACGCTCAGTGGCGGTTCAACCACGTCCTTTTCCCAGCTGATCAGCGACCTGGTGGAGAAGCCTAGCGCATGTGCCAGTGCATCCTGACCCATCCCCGCCGCGCGACGGATCGCCTTGACGCGGCTCCCGAGGGTTGAAGGTTCACTCACTCAAAGCTCATTGACATGAAGGTAGCTTCACCTAGCCTAGGATGGACAAGCGCGAGTGTACCCGGTTGCGCTTTCGGAAGCGATGGTCTGACGGGAAGGGGCAGGGCATGTCGAGAAACATCCAGGTCAACATACGACTGACCCCCGAGGAGCATGCCCGGCTGCTGAAATGCGCCGACGAAGCCGGCCTGGAGCGCGGTGCACTGGCGCGAGACCTCGTCATGGAAGGTCTCGATCGCAAAGCCGGCGGTGAGCCGCTGGTCCAGCGCATGCTGCCCGGACCCGGCCACATCGTGGCCATGGAGGCTATGCTCAACAAGGCGATCATGGAGGTTGAGCGTTTCGCCAACACATGGGCTGCTCATGAGAAGGAAGTGCTCTCGACCGAGCGCAAGGATCGGCTCGCAATGCATTCCGCACGGGTCGAGTTCCTCAACGGTTTCCCCGAACGCATCGCGCGCAGCCTTGAGCCGTTCAAAGCGGAGATGACGGCGATGAAGGCTGCTATCGCGGAACAGCCGCGTCTCGATGCGATCGACAGCAAGCAGGCGGAGCTCGTCCAAGCGGTGCGGGAAAATACCGAGGCGATCGAGCATGTCCGGAAGGACCCGCGTAAGGTGACCGGTCTCGTGCTGGGTGACGACCGCTTCTGGTCATCGGCGTTCATCTGCCTGTGGAGCCTGCTGATGGTTGGCACCGGTGCCGTGTTTATCACTGGGCTGGGTATATCCGTTCCAGCGTTCGGTGTCCCGATGGCGCACAAGATGGCGGCGGGGGACGCCGAGTTTTGTCGGCTGGTGCGCTACCGATTCGAGGTCGATGGCTGTCAGGTGCCTGCTGACCATCGCATCGATGCGGCGGCCGCGCCAACAGCGGCATCGGCCAAGGTGAAACGCTCATGATTTCGGTGAATGCGGTCGCGTCGGCCGGCAATGCCGCGAACTATTATGCCAAAGACAATTACTACACCGCTGATCAGGCCGAGGGGGCGAGCGCCTGGGGCGGGGAGGGGGCGGCGGCGCTCGGCCTCGAAGGTGCGGTCGATGCCGCTCGATTTGAGCGTATACTCGAAGGCCGCTTGCCTGATGGCAGCGTGATTGATGCACGCCGGGGGACACATCGCCCCGGCTGGGACCTGACCATGTCGGTGCCGAAGTCGGTGTCGATCCTGGCGCTGGTCGGTGGCGATGCGCGACTGATCGCGGCGGTGCGCGAAGCGGCGACCGTGACGCTCGGCTGGATCGAGCGCAACATCGTTGAGGGGAGGGTATCAACGACTGAAGGGCAACGGGCGGTGCGCACCGGCAACGTGCTGGCCGCGACGTTCCTGCACGACGTGAACCGCAACGGCGAGCCGCAGCTGCATGTCCACAACGTGCTCGCTAACGCCACCCGCATGCCAGACGGGAGCTGGAAAGCGCTGCACTCCGATGGGCTATACCAGCGCCAGCACGTCATGGGCGCAGTCTTCGCATCCAACTTGCGCGCCCGTGTCGAGGCGCTGGGCTATGCAACGACACCGGCGTACACTCCGATCGATGGTGCCTTCGACATCGCCGGTGTGCCCCGCGGCGTGGTTGAAGCGTTTTCGACACGCTCAGACGAGATTGATGCTCATCTCGAAGCACATGGACGCCAGGGAACGGCACGTGAGCGAGAGCTGGCGGCGCTTGCAACCCGGAACGCCAAGACCCCCGGCATTGCGCCGGCAGTCCGCGCGGAAGGGTGGCGGACGTTGGCGGCGGAGAATGGCTTCGACCCAAGCCGGCTGGTGAGAGAGGCGCTTGCCCGGTCGGGGCGAGAAGAGACCATGTGGACGCGAACGATGCGTGGAATCCGCGGTAACGGGGAGCGAGGCCTCGCTGTCGTGGCACGAATGGGGCTTTCTCCACGCGACGGTGATCCGCTCGTACCCGAACGGCTCGGGCGTCTCGATCCAGTCCGCTATAGTGCGGCGCAGGCCGTTACGTCGGCGGCTCGTGATCTGGGGGAGAGTGAGGCGGCGTTCGACCGGCTCGACCTGATCCACGCCGCTCTCGAACGCGGTGGGCCGGTCACGGTCGGTGACGTGGAGGCGCGCATCGCGTTTTTGGAGGGCAGGGGCCTGCTGTTGGGTGACGGCGACCGCATGGTGACCACCGAGAGCGCGGTACACCTTGAGCAGGCCTATCTGGCCAGCATCGATGCAGGCCGGGGGCAGGGGGCAGCGATCGTGTCGCCAGATGATGCCATGTCTGCCGCGCAAGGTGCGGCACGTGACCTGGGCCTGCGCACACTCAATGCCGGTCAGCTGTCTGCGGCGGTATTGATCCTGTCGTCGAGCGACCGGGTGGTGAACATCCAGGGCGGCCCCGGTCGCGGCAAATCAGCGGCGCTGGCGCCAGTGACCGCGATCGCGAAAGCACAAGGACACCATGTCATCGGTCTCGCCATCGCCAGTCGCACGGCGACCGCGCTTGGGCGTGATACAGGCGCGGAGACGAGCACAGTTGCATGGTTCCTGGCGCGTCATGCCCGCGTGATCGATGGCACTGCGAGCGCTGCCCAACTTGCCCGTGTTACTACCGAGCTGAAGGGTGCGGTGATCATGGTCGAGGAGGCTAGTCAGGTCTGCACCTGGGACATGGAGCCCATCGTCCGTCTCGCCGACATGATCGGCGTGGCCCGCTTGGTGCAGGTTGGCGATAGCCGCCAATTAGGCGCAATCGCGGCCGGCAGACCGTTTGAGGATAGCCAGCGTGCCGGGCACGCGACCGCGTACATCACCGAGAACCTGCGATCACGTTCCGACCAGATGAAGGGGATCGTCGCGGCGCTTGATGGCAAGGATTTCTCCACAGTATCTGACTTGCTCAAGCCCGACACGATTGAAGTAGCAGCAGGCGATGTCGCGCGGGTTGCCGCTGCCCGGTGGGCGGCGTTGCCGAAGGCGATGCGTGACAATACGCTGCTCCTCACCGCCGGCCGGGCGATGCGCAGCGAGGCCAATCAGGCGGTACAGGCCGAATTGAAGGCGACAGGTGAGATCGCCAGCGTCGGCACCCGGATCGAGGTGCTCGACCGGGTCAACGCTACCCGGGAGGGCGCGCGGCTGTTGAAGGGCTACCATCCTGGTAGGGTAGTCGAGATCCGTACCGATCTGCCCTCACAAGGTTTCGTCCGCGGCGATCGGGGTGTCGTCAAGGCGATCGAGGGTGGGCGGGTACGCCTCGAAATGCGAGGCGGCGGAGAGAAGCACCTACAGCCGAACCGGTTGGCAAAGAACCTCAAGCACGATGCCGTCTCGATCTATCAGCCAAAGCAGATCGAACTTCATGCTGGTGACCGCATCCGCTGGACTGACAACGACCATGACCGCAAGCTCAGCAACGCTGACATGGCCCGCGTTGAGGAATTAGGTGGTGGCAGGCTTGTCGTGTCCTCGCTGGTCGACGGCACGGTGCACGAACTGAAGGTCGGTGACCGCATGACCGAGCGGCTTGATCTGGCGTACGCGATCAACGTCCATATCGCGCAAGGGGTCACCAGCGACCATGGCATGCTGGTGCTTCGCTCGAGCGAGCGCCGTCTACTGAGCGAACGCTCATTCCTGGTTGCGCTGACCCGCATCGCTGACAAGGCGGCGCTGATTGTCGACGATGGTCGTGCCGTCGAACGCGGCGTTGTGCGCAATACCGGTGATAAGACCTCGGCCTTGGAGACGATCGGGCAGACGGGATCGGGTACAGCGACCCAAATGCCGGAGCCGTCGCCGGCGATCAATGCCGCGGTCGAACGTTATGCACGGCTATTCCTTACCGCCGAGCAGCAGGCGATTGACGGCCAGCCTATGTTGAGGGCGCAGGACCGCGAACTCGGCGCAGCTGCTGCGGCGCTTGAACGGGCACGGGTCAACGGCGCGGAGGATCTGCGAATCGTGCTCGATCGCGAACTTGGATCGCCGGGGGCAGGGCGTTACGATCCAGGCCAGCTGACGCAGGCATGGATGCGGGAAGGGCAGATACGCACAGATCATGGTGCCTATGCGCAGCGCTTCATCGCTGACTGGAAGGCGGCAACGGCGGACAGCATGGCGGCGATGACCAACCGTAGCGAGGCGGCCGTCGAACGGCGGCAGGAACGGCTGGAGGATCGTATGTTGCGCGAGCCGGCGCTGGAACGCGCGCTCGACCGCGCCCTGCCGGAACGTCAGCTTTCTATGAAGGAGCCCGGTTCCGGGGGGCCTGGGCGTGACCGGGATTTTGGCATGGAGATGTAGCGCGATGAAGCCGGTCACCCTGTTTTCTGCGTGCAGCACTTTAGCCGGTGCCGCTATTACCTGCGTTCACCGTCTCACCAAGCAGCTCAAGGCCATCCACGACCGGCTCTTTGGCGAAAAGGTCCACACTGGTGCTGCTTTCGATGTCAACCTGGCATGTCGATGGCTGCATGCTGGTGATGACGGCCAAGGGCACGCCCTTTATGTAAGGCATAATTTAACATAACATAAGTTATCGAGCAGCATGGCTGTAGGCGCCATGTCGGCGCTATTTAGAAAAGACACTTTCTCTGCCAGATAGAAATGACACTGCCTCGTGGCAGCGGGGGCAGCGTGGAGCCCCTCAAGCAGCG
>NZ_JACHNY010000014.1 GCF_014199625.1 Sphingomonas abaci | reverse complement strand
CCGACAGCACGCCGGGGTGAGGTTGAGACACGGGTCACTTCTCGGTGGAAATTTATGCCTTCGCCGGGTCAGCTCTCAGTGGAAATCAACATTGCGTCTGCAACAAAGTGTCCTTCGTATGCCGTTCGCGGCAATTCATTGCGCCCCCATGGCGCACGCATCTTATGCCTCGAAGCAGGAGGACGGAGTTTTCGGACGGTCTGGAACGGCCCGCGGGACGGTCGCAGCCTTCCCATTTGGGATCGAATATCAGAAAGCAAATCTATTTCCCAAAACCCGTCAACGCCTCAAAATCGAGAAGACCTATCGCGAGGCGATCACGTCCAACAAAGCATCCGCGGCTTTCGTGCGATAGCGCTCCTTGTGCCGTAGCCCGAAGAAAGGGCGAGGCTCGAACGCGATTGGGGCGACATGCAGCGTGCCTGCCGCGATGGCTGGTTCGACCACCAGTGCCGACAGGACAGCGACGCCAGCCCCGGCCTCGACAGCCGTGCGAACGCTTTCGTTGGAGGGCATCGTCAGTGCCACGTCAAGCCTGGCGGGATCAACGCCCAAGCGACGTAGGTAGCTGTCGAAGGTCGAGCGTGTGCCGGACCCTGGTTCGCGGAGCACCCAGCGCGCATGACGCAGCCAGGCGGCGTCGATCGCCGCATCTCCGAACGGCTTGGCCCTTACCAGCAGTAGGCGATCTTCCCCAACCGGCCAGTGCGCCAGCGCCGGATCATCGATCCGTCCTTCGACGATTCCCAGGTCTGCCGCGCCGTCATGCACGCCGGCAGCCACCTGTTCGCTGTTGCCGATCGCCAGGTCGATATCGATCGCCGGGTGACGCGCGTGGAAGGTCGCGAGAAAAGGCGGCAGCCAATAGGCGGCGATCGTCTGGCTGGCGACAACCCGGAGTGTGCCGCGCGCCAGCCCCCCGAGATCGCGCAGCACCGTCTCAGCCGTTTCCGCCTGCGCCAGAACGCCGCGCGCTTCCGCGAGGAACAGTCGTCCGGCCTCGGTCAGCATGATACCGCGCCCGACCCGGTGGAACAGCTTGATCGCATGCCGCTCTTCCAGCGCAGCAATAGCCGAAGAAGCCGCGGACTGAGTGACGTTCAGCGCGCGGGCAGCCGCCGTCATATGCTCCCGCTCGGCCACGGCGACGAAGATGCGAAGCTGTTCCAGCGTCATACCGGTCCTGTATCTCAATCAATCACGTTTGGCGATCGGAATAACAATATAGATGCGTTGGAACGATCGGTGATCGCGGCATAAGTGATGCAGCGGAAGGAACATCCCCGTGACCACCATTGCTCGACCCACCACCGTTGCAGCCATCGGCCGGTCCGACCGACTGCTCGCCCTCCTGCCGGGTATCGGTCTATGCCTGGCCGTGACCGGCGCCGCCTATGCGCTGGAAGCCGGCGAGCGCGCCGTCGCGGGCAAGGCGTGGCTGGAGGCGCTGGTGCTCGCCATCCTGATCGGCACCGCGATCCGCAGCCTGTGGACGCCCGGCGACAGCTGGCATGAAGGCATCGCGTTCAGCGCCAAATATCTATTGGAAGTTGCGGTCGTCCTGCTCGGGGCCTCGGTCAGCGCCGCCACCATCCTGGCTGCTGGCGTACCCCTGCTTGTCGGCATTGCCGGCGTGGTGGCCAGTGCGATCCTGCTGAGCTTCGGCATAGGTCGTCTGCTCGGCCTGCCAACGCGCATGGCGCTGCTGGTCGCGTGCGGCAACTCGATCTGCGGCAATTCGGCCATCGCCGCGGTCGCGCCAGTGATCGGGGCAGACAGCGATGACGTCGCCGCCTCCATCGCATTCACCGCCGTGCTGGGTGTCATCGTCGTGCTCGGCCTGCCACTGCTCGGGATCGCGCTCGGCATGAGTGGCATCGCCTTCGGGGCGCTGGCCGGGCTGACCGTGTACGCGGTGCCACAGGTGATCGCGGCCGCCTCGCCGCTGGGGGCTGCGGCGGTGCAGATGGGAACGCTGGTCAAGCTGGTCCGTGTGCTGATGCTGGGGCCTGTGTGCCTCGTCCTGTCGCTGATCGCACCACGCCTTGCCCCGCAGCAGATGCCTGCGGAAGAGTTCGTGGCGGGCACCGCAGCGCCAAAGAAGTTCGACCTCGCCCATCTGGTCCCGTGGTTCATCGTCGGCTTTCTCGTAATGGTCGCCTGCCGGTCGTTCGGGCTGGTGCCGACCGCTGCCATTCCGCCGATCGGCCGCATCGCCACCTTGCTGACCGTGGTGTCGATGGCAGCGCTGGGACTGGGCGTGGACGTCCGCACCGTCGCCAAGGCGGGCGGCAAGGTGACGACTGCCGTGGTGCTGTCGCTGCTCGGCTTGGGCGCGATCAGCATGTCTCTGCTGGCGCTATTGCACATCGCCTGACGGCCGATCGCGGCCGAAGCGAATCGAAAAATATGAGTTTATGTTGAGCCGGATGCGTGGACCTCCCGTGTCCGACCGTGTGGAGTTGCCGATATCGTGAGAATCCCGCTCAAGACAGCGCTCGCTGCTGCCGCTCTGTTCAGCGGCGCGGCGCTGGCCCAGACCAGCGACTTCGCCACCGCGATGGCCGGTGCGATGCAGCGCATGCATCAGGCGATGGCGGTCCCGTCGACCGGCGATCCCGACCGCGACTTCGCCGCGATGATGATCCCGCACCATCAGGGTGCGATCGACATGGCCGAGGCGGAACTCCGCTTCGGCAAGGAAGAGCGGCTGCGCCGCCTGGCGCAGGGCATCATCGTCGAACAGCGGCAGGAGATCGCCGTGATGCAGGCCATCCTGAACGAAAAGGGCGGCGCTCCCGCCGCTCCCCAGTCCCATCACCCGGAAGGAACCCATCGGTGAAGCAGCTGATCCTCGCAGCCCTTGCCGGCACCATGCTGGCCCCCGTCGCGGCGACCGCGCAGCAGGTGCCGAACGCACAGCCCGACATGCCCGTATCGTCCAGCGACCGGTTCTATACCTCGGACCAGTTTTCCAACACCGTGTCGGTCATCGATCCGTCGACCAACCGGCTGCTTGGCGTCATCAAGATGGGCGATCCCACACCGATGAACCTCAGCCCGCTGTATCGCGGGCAGTTGCTGGTCCACGGCATGGGCTTCTCACCCGACCGGCGGACGCTCGCCGTCGTGTCGATTGGATCGAATGCGGTCAGCTTCATCGACACCGCCACCAACAGCGTACGGCACACCACCTATGTCGGCCGCAGCCCGCACGAGGCCTTCTTTCGACCCGATGGCCGGGAGGTCTGGGTCAGCGTGCGCGGCGAGGACTATATCGCTGTCCTCGATGGCACGACCTACAAGGAGACAGGGCGCATTCCCGTCCCCAACGGTCCCGGCATGACGATCTTCTCGCCGGACGGAAAGTACGGCTATGTCTGCTCCAGCTTCTCGCCCGAAACCGTGGTGATCGACACAGCGTCGAAGCAGATCGTCGGCAGGGTGAAGCAGGAAAGCCCCTTTTGCCCCGACATCGCCGCAACGCCCGATGGCAAGCAGGTATGGCTGACGCTGAAGGACATCGGCAAGGTCATGGTGTTCGACGCCAAGCCTCCATTCGCAGTGCTGAAGAGCTTCGCGACGGGCGCGATCACCAACCACGTCAACATTGCGAAGACGCGACGCGGGCAGTTCGCCTATGTAACGGTCGGCACCGAGAATGTCGTAAAGGTATTCCGCACCGACAATTTCGCCCAGGTCGCGACGATCCCGGTCGGCGCGCTGCCGCACGGGCTGTGGCCCTCGGGCGACGGCAGCCGCATCTATGTCGGTCTGGAAAATGCCGATGCGGTGGCCGCGATCGACACCGCGACGAACAAGGTCATCGCCACCATCCCGATCGGGCAAGGCTCGCAAGGCGTCGCCTATGTCCCCGGCGCGGTACCGTCAGGCGACGGCATGGCCGGTCTTCAACCGCTCGCCAAGGCGGGCGAAAAGGTTCAGCTAGTCCTCTCTGGTACCGGACGAAGCCAGGTGACGTTGTTCGATCAGGGGCAGGTGCAGATCCTGCAAGCCGCCGTTGCAGGCCTTCCGCCAAAGATGCCGTTCGTGCTGGGGCTGTCTTCCATTTCCGATGGCACCGGCCCGGTCGAACCGCTGGCCAAGTTCATGACCAACCCCGCCGGCGGTGCGATCGTCAATGCGGTCGGACCGCTGCGGCAGATCGTCACGCAGGCTGCCCCCGCAGGGTCGCGCCGCTATCTCGTGATCGCGTCTGGTCAGCCGGACGCTGTCGGCAGTGTGGTGCAACGACAGGTCAAGCAGTAACGGATGTCTGTTTGAAACGAGCATCGGAAACGTCCCCCGATGCTCGTTCCAACTGCCTATTTTCACCGGGATCGAGAAATGGGAATGCCGCCGGCTTCCCAAAACCCGTGGCTATTGCAGAAGTGAGAAAGCGAAGCCCTCAAGCCTAGGTGTCAAAACCGTTCGGTTGACACCGAGGGCGGCACAGCGGTTTGCAATTTCTAACCCGGCCGTGATCGGCCGCCCCATTCTTCACATCGCCGACATGGGTGGTTCGAGCGTTCCGAGCCATGCGACGAGCGCGAGGATCGTAATGGCACAGAGCGCCTCGATGCCGAGGCTGCGACGTAAGGCGCTGAGTGCGCCGCGTTGATCGCCACCCGGCATCGCGTGCTTCAATGCGGGCGTCAGACGGTAGCGATTGAGCGATGCCAGCACCAGCATCGCGCCGAACAGGACGAGCTTGGCAAGCAGAAGCTGGCCGTAAAGGGACGCGGCGAGCTTCGGAAGGTTGCCTAAGCCGACTAGCAGCCATGTATTGACGAGGCCGGTAACGATAAGGGTGCCGACCACGATCGTACCGATCAGGCCGAACCCGTGCAGTGCGCGATGCGTAAGCGTCAGATGAGCCGTATCGGCCCGGCGGTCAGGACGAGCTACAAGCAGGATAAGGCCAAGCAGTGCCCCGACCCATGCGCCGGCTGCGAGCAGGTGGAGGATGTCGGCAAGGAGGTGCGTCCAGCCTTTCGCGCCCTCGTCCATTGCACCATGCCCGGTCCAGGCGAGCGTCGCGACCGCGATAGCGCTGGCGATCACCACGACGCCAAGGAGGGGCGTACGTCCGGCCGCCATCAAGGCGGCGACCGACGCCACAATCAGCGCGATCACGCGTGCTTTCCATGCCGTGCCTATGGTCGACCCTGACAGCAGCATCCCGATCGCCTCGCGATCGATCGGCCAGAGCGGCGTGCCTGCCATCGCCGCGGCGAGTAGCGCGAGTGCGATGGCGGAGAGCAGAAGGCCTAGCAGCCCGAGCCCGACGAGCCAGAGGCGCAACGCGAACGCACTGGCGCGCTCGCCTGCCTTGAGGCCGTAGAGGCCGAATGCCGACAGGCCGAACAGTCCGCCCAGCGCCAGATAGAGCGCGAAGCGGGCAGCGATCACCGGCCAGTCGGTTTCCACCTCACTTTACCGCGAAGGCGTAGTTGCCTGCGACGCGGTGCGTGTCCCTCGACACGACATGCCATGTGACCGTGTAGCGGCCCAGGGCGAGCGGCGCCTTGGGCGTCAGGACAAGCGTGTTGCCGTCACCGGCAACGGCTGCCGTCGCCGTGACCTTCATCGGCGCATGCGACGCCCCGCTATGTCCGATCATCATGAGATCTGCGCCGGAAAACTTCGGCATCAGCTTTTCGCTGAAACGCAGTTCGACACGGGCCGGCTTGGCGACGGTCGCGTTCGCGGCCGGCGAGGCTGTCATCAGCTTTGGATGAGCCTGCGCTGCGCCGGCGACGCCGAGAAGGGCAATGGCAGTAGGAAGGAAGATGCGACGCATGGGGTTACTCCGTGGGTTCGTGCCCTATCTACGCGCCGCGGTCGCGCACCCCTCACCCGCCCGATGAGGGATGTCGGGCAATCCTGCGTATGAAATGCTAATGGGGCGGAGTGGAAAGCATGGACGAATTGGACAGAGCATTGGCGAGGCTGGCAGGCACACCTGCCCCGGCTGAGCTGGATGGCATCGAGGCCCAGGTATTTGCACGGATCGGCTCGCGGCCCGTCGTGCGGCAGACCGGCATCGGCCTTGGCGTGGTGACGGCAGCGGCGCTCGCAATCGGCATCGTGGGAGCCGAGCTGCCCGCCGCTGCCCGCCCGACCGTTCCCCTGGCCCCGCTTGGCGGAGCGTCGCCGCTTGCGCCTTCCTCCTTGCTCCTGGGTGAGCAATGAGCTCGATGACCCGCATCATTCTCGGTATCGTGCTCGCCTTTCTGGCCGCGATCGGAGGCGTGTTCGTCGGGCGGGCGCTGTTGCCGCAGCCCCAGCAGCCGGGCGCAGCATTGCATGACGTGTTGCACCACAAGCTGACGCTGGATGCCGGCCAGCAGGCACGGCTGAAGGTGCTGGAAGATCGCTTCGCGATGCAGCGTCGTGCGCTCGAACTGGAGATGCGTGCTGCCAACACCCGGCTCGCCGAAGCGATCGAAACCGAACACGGCAACGGCCCCAAGGTCGCAGCCGCGGTGGACCAGAGCCATGCGGCGATGGGCGAGCTGCAAAAGGCGACGCTCGCGCATATCTTCGCCATGCGACGGTTGCTGCGACCCGATCAGACCTCCCAATTCGATGCCGCGGTGGTGAAGGCGCTCACCGACGGCCAGGGGTGAGCTTCGACTGGACCGCATTGTCTGACGGCGAACTGGCGACGCTCAGCATCGCCGGCCGTCAGGCGGCCTTTGCGGAAATCATGCGCCGTTACCGTCAGCCGGTTTTCCGGCTCGCGCGCGCCTGTGTCGGTGAGCCCGACGAGGCGCTCGATCTGGTGCAGGAAACCTTCGTCGCCGCGCATCAGGCATTGCCGCGCTACGACGCGCAGCGGGCGATGAAGGCGTGGCTGTCGACGATCGCGATCAACAAATGCCGGGATTGGGCGAGGAAGCGGGCCGTTCGCCGTTTTCTGTCCTTCGGCTTCGCGGCCGAGGATCAGGCCGACGCCCTTCCCGACAACACCGTGGCGATCGATGACAGCGCAGCCGATCGCCAGGAGCTGGATCGGGTGACGCGCGCTATCTCGACCTTGCCGGCCAATCTGAAGGAGCCGCTGGTGCTTCGAACGATCGAAGGGTTGAGCCAGGCCGAGACGGCCGAGGTGCTGGGCATCAGCCAGAAAGCGGTCGAAACCCGGCTTTATCGTGCGCGTGCGCGCCTCATGGAAAAGTTGAACGCCGGCTAAGGGATGATCGGGCGAGACGCGTAGAGAGGGTTAGGGCCGATCGCGGCCCAACCCTTGAGGAGCTTCGATGTCGCGCGTTCTCGATCGCCGCCAAGTCCTGCGCGGTGCCACTATGGCGGGAGGCGGTCTTGCCCTGTCGGCCTATATGCCAGCGTGGGCGCAACCCGTCTCCGCTGGTATCGCCAAGCCGTTGCCGACCGTCTCGGGCGAGGACATCACGCTGAAGGTCGCGCATCAGATGATGATGATCGACGGGCGGGAAAGCAACGCGATCGGCATCAACGGCACCGTGCCGGCACCGCTGATCCGCCTGCGCGAAGGCCAGAACGTGCGCCTTCATGTCGTCAACGACCTGGACGAGGAAACCTCGATCCACTGGCATGGCCTGCTGGTGCCGTTTCAGATGGACGGTGTTCCTGGCATCAGCTTTCCCGGCATTCCGGCGCGCTCGACCTTCACCTACGAATTTCCGATCATCCAGAGCGGCACCTACTGGTATCACAGCCATTCGGGATTCCAGGAACAGGACGGTCACTATGGTCCGATCCTGATCGATCCCAAGGACCCGGACCCGGTGCAGTTCGATCGCGAGCACGTCATCGTGCTGTCCGATCACAGCTTCCAGCATTCGCATTACCTGTTCGACAGGCTCAAGAAGGAGTCGGGCTATTTCAATCGCCAGCGCCAGACCCTGGCCGGGTTGCTCGCGGGCAAGGATCAGCCGCTGAAAGAGCGGCTGATGTGGGGCAAGATGCGGATGGACCCGGCCGACGTCGCCGACGTGACCGGATCGACCTACACCTATCTGGTCAACGGCCATGGCCCACACGACAACTGGACCGCGCTGTTCAAGCCCGGCGAGCGGGTGCGGCTCCGCTTCATCAACGCATCGTCCATGACGACCTTCAACGTCCGCATTCCTGGTTTGCCGATGACGATCGTCGCGGCGGATGGCCTGAACGTGCGGCCGGTCCAGATCGACGAGTTTCAGTTCGGACCTGCCGAAACCTATGACGCGATCGTCTCGCCTCCCGACATGCGCGCCTATACGTTGGTGGGCGAAAGTGTCGATCGCTCGGGCATGGCGCGCGCGACGCTCGCGCCCCGCGAGGGCATGGCGGCCGAGGTTCCTCCCTTACGCAAGCGTCCGCTCGCGACCATGAAGGACATGGGCATGGGCGGCCACGACATGGGCACCATGGATCACGGCGCCATGCAGGGCATGGGGAACGGCGCGACAGGCGCGCAGAGCGGCTCGATGGCGGGCATAGACCATAGCGTGATGAACCATGGTGCCGGCGCCGGCTCGATGCAGGGCATGGACCATTCCCAGATGAACCACGGCACGGCCGCTGCCGCTGCCGGAGGGATGGCGGGGATGACGATGCCGCAGGGTCAGAGCGGCACGATGGCCGGGATGGATCACGGGTCGGGCGCGATGGCCGGCATGGCAGGCGATCAGTCGATGGCCGGCATGGACATGGGTAACATGAACATGCGCGACTTCTCGAAGGCACCGGAGGTAAAGAAGGGGCCGGGCGTTCAGACCATCTCGGCTATGCCGGTCGACCGCACCGGCGATCCGGGTCAGGGACTGGAGAATGTCGGCCACCGCGTGCTGACCTATCGCGATCTGATGGCGCTCGATCGCAACCCCGATACGCGGGCACCAGAGCGCGAGATCAAGCTCCACCTCACCGGCAACATGGAGCGGTATATGTGGGGTTTCGACGGCGAGAAGCTGTCGGAGAACCCCGATCCGATCACGCTGCTGCATGGCGAGCGGGTACGCGTCACCCTCATCAACGACACGATGATGGGCCACCCGATCCATATTCACGGTCACTTCTTCGAACTGGTGACGGGGAAAGGCGCCTATGCGCCCCGGAAACATACCGTGCTGGTTCAACCAGGCGGCACCGTCAGTTGGGACGTGACAGGCGAGGAAGGCGATTGGGCGTTCCACTGCCACATGCTCTACCACATGCACGCGGGCATGATGCGCGTCGTCCAGGTCCGCAAGGCCGGGGAGGCCGCAGTATGAGCCGGTCGATCCTCCTTGCCGGTTTGGCATCAGCGATCATCGCCGGACCTGCCTTCGGCCAGAGCATGGATCATTCCATGCATAACATGCCCGGCATGACCATGCCGGCTAAGCCCGCCGCCAACGCCACCCCCAAACCCGCGCGAAAGGCGACCGCAAAGCCGGTGTCCAAGCGCAAGGCACCCATCAGGAAGGTGGCGTCTCGACGTGCGCCTGCCCAGGCTCCGGCGACCGACCCGCATGCCGGTCACGATATGGGCGGGATGCAGGGGATGGACATGGGCGGCCAGCAGTCCGCCCCTGCCTCAAACCCGCACGCGGGCCACGACATGTCCGCCATGCCCGGCATGAGTGCCCCGGCAGGTACGGCGCAGGACCCGCACGCCGGCCACGACATGGGCGCGATGCCGGGCATGGCGATGCCCGGTATGGCCATGGGTGGCGATCAGGGCGGCGCCAAGGTCGGGACCGACCTGCCCCCCGGCAACAAGCCCGCTCCCGCGCCCTCCGGCGATCATCTTGCCGATCGTTTCTGGGGAGCAAAGGCGATGGCTACCTCTCGCGAGGACGATTTGCGTCGCGAGCATGGCGGGATGACCTACTATCAGGTGCTCTTCAATTTGGCCGAGTACCAGGCTCGCAAGGGTAGCGATGGGTATCGTTGGGATGGCGAGGCGTGGGTCGGAGGCGACATTGATCGCCTGTGGCTGAAGTCGGAGGGCGAAGGTAGCTTCGGCAAGTCGCTCGACAGCGCCGAAGTCCAGGCGCTCTACAGCCATGCGCTCGACCCCTATTGGAACCTCCAGGCGGGCGTCCGTTATGACATCAAGCCCAACCCCTCCCGAACCTATGCGACGGTGGGTATCGAGGGGCTGGCACCTTACTGGTTTGAGGTAGAAGGCGCGCTGTTCCTGTCGAACAAGGGCGAGGTGCTGGGTCGTGCTGAAGGCTATTACGATCAGCGCATCACCAACTATTTCACGCTTCAGCCGAGGGTCGAAGCCAATTTTTCTGCGCAGGATGTGCCGGAAACGGGCACCGGATCGGGGCTGACCGATCTGGAGGCAGGCTTGAGGCTTCGGTACGAAGGCCGGCGCGAGTTTGCGCCCTACATCGGCGTGTCGTGGGAACGGCAGTTCGGCGACACAGCGCGCTATACGCGGGCACGGGGCGGTGACACGGGCGGGTTCAGCTTCGTCGCGGGCGTGAGGACCTGGTTCTGAGTCCGCGGCTGCGTCTTCATATCGGAGCGAGCAAGGTCCATCGCTGGCTTGCTCTCCTGATCGGGGCACAGGTGATCGTATGGTTCACCAGCGGACTCATTATGAGCCTCTTGCCGATCGATATGGTACACGGCGATCACCGGATCGATCGCAATGCCGAACCGGCGCTGTTGGTCGACAAGACATTCGCGCCCGTTGCCGCCTTGCTCGCGAAGGCCGGCGCGCCTGTCCGCCAGCTTCAGCACCGGATGCTGCTCGGCCGACCCGTCGTTGAGGCGCAGCTTGCCGATGGCAAAATCCGGTTGCTGGACGCCCGGACCGCCGCGCCGCTCCCGCCGATCGACGCGAAGACTGCGGCAATTATCGCCAGCAGGGCCTATCGCGGCGGAACCGCAGTTCCGACGATCGAACGGGTGGAGCGCGCGAGCACGGAATACCGGGGTGCCCTTCCCGCATGGCGGGCGTCGTTCTCTGATGACGATGCGACGCGCATCTACGTGGCGGCCGAAACTGGCCGGCTGACCTCGGTGCGCACCGGAACGTGGCGGCTCTACGACTTCTTCTGGGGCCTCCACATCATGGATTGGACCGAGCACGAACGGTTCAACACGCCTTGGCTTATGGCCTTCGCCGCAGGCGGCCTCGTGTTCGGCGTCGCGGGCGCGATCCTGCTTTTCATGCGCTGGCCCCGGCGCCGTCGAAGAAAAGCGCAAGGGACAGCCCGAACCGCCGCGTAGTCTGTTGTGGGGGGTGCCAGAGGAGAACGGACGATGGACCACGACCAGCACCGATCCGGCCCAAGTGGCGGAATGGGCATGAGCTACGGGCGGTTCGCCGCCATGATCGCGACATCGACCGTCGTGATGTTCGGGTTGATGTACCTGAACACCTATGCGTTGAGCCATGTCGAGTACAGCCAGACCCGAACGTGGATGGCGATCGTCATGGGCGCGGTGATGGCGATCATCATGCTCACTTTCATGTGGGGCATGTACCCGAACCGCCGCGCCAATCTCGGCATCGTGGCAGGCGCCGTCATCGTGTTCGCCGGCGCGCTGTGGCTTGTCCGCAGCCAGGAGACGGTCGGGGACGTTGCCTACATGAAGGCGATGATCCCGCACCACTCGATCGCGATCATGACGAGCGAACGGGCGCATATCAAAGACCCGGAAGTGCGTAAGCTCGCCGATGGCATCATCGACGCCCAGGTTCGCGAGATCACGCAGATGAAGCGGATGATCGCCCGACTGGAAGCGAACCCCACGCCCCCTAATGCGCCGGACCTGCCTTCCTATCGCGACCGGCAGGTGCCGCCCCCACCCCCCGAGACGGATCAGAGCACCGGCATCAACACCTTGCAGCCGATCCGATAGGTGGCCGTTGATTGAGGGGTGGCGTGCCGGCGCACGTACCTATTCGCATGGGCGGGTGACGAGGAGAAATCAGACATGAAGACGATCGCGACCATGACCGCCGCCCTGCTCGCCGCTACCCCGGCGTTGGCGCAGCAGGCCGGGCACCAGGGGATGAACCATCAGGGGATGGATCATTCGGGCATGATGCAGCCGAGCGCAGCCAACCCCTACGGCCCCGACATGATGAAGATGCATGAGCGGATGATGGCGGCGAAGGGCGCCGATGCCGGGGAGACGTGGATTCGTCAGATGATCGAGCATCACCGCGGCGCGGTCACGATGTCGCAGACGGCGCTCCGCAGCACCCGGAATGCGGAAATCCGTCGTGAGGCGCAGAAGACGATCGACAGCCAAAATCGCGAGATCGCGACGTTGAACGCCATGCTGCGCAAAATGGGCAAGAACCCGCAGTAACCGACCCGCCCTCGCCTTTGGGCGACGTAGGGCAGCTATCGAGGAGCCGATGATGAACCGACCTTTTCGTGCCGCGATTGCCGCCTTGTTGATGGGGCTTCCCGCGACCGCGATGGCCGCAGCCGACATCGCCATGCACCGCGATCCGGGGTGTGGTTGCTGCGAGAAGTGGGCCGAGCAGGTCCGCCAGCAGTTCGGCCGCAAGGTGCGGATCATCGACGATGCCGATCGCGGCGCTTTGCAGCGTCGCGTCGGCGTCCCGGCGGATCAGGCTTCCTGTCATACCGCCATCGTCGACGGCATGGCCTTCGAGGGCCATGTTCCGATCGCCGACATGAAGCGCGTTCTGGCGCAGCGTCCCAGAGGCGTGAGCGGGCTGGCAGTCGGCGGGATGCCGCTCGGGTCGCCCGGCATGGAGGTAGCGGGCATGAAGGCTCAGCCCTTCTCCGTGATCGCGTTCGGCCCGGGCGGTCGTCGCATCTATGCCCGGCACGGCTAGGTAGCGGGCGGGAACGGTAAACTGCTCCCACCCGCCATCGGACCGATGATTCAATGCGCCATTGAGAGCGCTACCGGCGCGGCGATCATCCAGATCGCCATCGCGACCATCATTACGTTCTCTGTAAGCGACAGGAAGCCGAGCGGCACGTTGCTTTCTCCGCCGACGCAGGCGCACTTCAGCTCGCGCTTGTCGACGTAGACGGCCTTGATGACCGACACCGCACCGATCGCGCCGATGACGAGGGCGACCGGCACCGAGAGCCAGGTTAACGCGCCCGCCGCCATCAGAACCCCCGCCAGACCTTCTGCGTAGGGGTAGATGTAGGAATAGGGCACCCAGCGCTTGGCGAGCAGGTCGTAGTTGAGGAACATGCTCGAAAAGCTCTCGACGTTCTGAAGCTTGAGCATCGCAAGCACGCACATCGAGAAGGCGATGAACCACTCTCCCGCGCGCACCGTGACGGGCGTGCCGAACGCGGCGTAATTGGCAGCGAGCGCCATCAGCGCCGTCATAGCGAACACCGCGATCACCGGGCGGTAGGTGACGGCCTTGGGATCGCGGACAGTCTTGCCGAAGAAGCGGCGCAGGTCGTCATAACCCCCAATCCGCTCGCCCCCGATGAAGGTCTGCGGCGTCGTCTTGACCCCGTGCTTCGCCTTGAACGCGTCGGTTTCCTCCCGCGTGCGCAGCCAGTGATCCTCGACTTCATAGCCCTGTCGACGCAGGAGATCCTTTGCCTTCAGGCCATAAGGGCAGGTGTGCTCCGGCATCACCATCCGATAGATCGTCGCTCTCGTAGGGGCCGCGCTTGCCATCGTCTTCTCCGTGTTCTCGCGACCCCTATATGGGGTCTGTAGTATAGTACGGAGTCAAGCATGGTATCCCTCACGATTGCCGGTTTTGCGCGCGAGGGGGGCGTCGGAGTCGAGACGGTCCGCTACTATCAACGCCGAGGACTTCTCGGCACGCAGGATCGGCCCGAGGGCTCCGGGTCAGCCGGCGGGTTTCGCCGCTACGGTGCGGACGATGTGCGTCGTCTGCGTTTCATCAGATCGGCTCAGGCAGCGGGCTTCACGCTGGAGCAGATCGGCGAGCTGGTAGCGCTCGACGCCACCGATGATCGCGCTCGCGCCCGTGAGCTTGCCAGTGCGCGGATCGCGGCTTTGGATGCCCAGATCGAGGAACTTAGCCGTGTTCGTGCATCGCTTCAGCGCTTGGCGCAGGAGTGCGGCACTGGGTCGGAAGGCCCCTGCCCTATCCTAACAGCGTTCGACTTTTGATACCGCATGGATAGCACGAAGGTGTCAAAACCGTCCGGTTGTGACACCGCATCCATTCGCTCCGTTTCGGTGGGTTCCGGGGGTGTCAGAACCCCGGACCAAATCTTCGGCGAAGTAGGCGGATATCACGATCGTGGAAGCGGCCCTCACGGCTTTCCCGCAAACGAAGCGCAGGAGATTGGCCAGCGTCGACCGGTGAGCTTCCTTTCGCCTCAGGTACGGCGCTTTCCAAAAATCCGTTCCCAAAACCATTTTCCCAAAATTGCCCTTCGGCCATGGAGTTTCGGGAAAGGCAGGATGGCCACGATAGGTCTTTGCCGAAAGGTCCAGCTGGCGATCCCCCTGCCCGTAGACTGCTTCCTTTGGCTGACCGGACCTCGGTACCTTTTGGGTATACCCGTATAGCACTACCGGGTCTCAGTACACTTTCCGTGTGCTACAGGTTCAAAGGTACCACTCTCAATTTTGGTGCGTTTTGCATGCGATGAGCTAGCTATAAAAGACCATACGCACCGATCCATAGATCCGAAGCGCCCGATCATCGTCGACCCGTAAGACGGGATCGATTTCTTTCTCGCCAGTAGCCCGCGGTGTGTCACGTGGCACACCGTTGGTCGCGGAAGCCGAACCTCGCGCCGCGATCCACGCGGTAGCGGCGTCGATGCGTTTCAAGGCGGGCGCTGGGGCTACCGCACCGAACGGCCACGGTGCCGGCGGGCCCGTGTTCCTCGCGAAGGGCACACCATCGGACTACCTGTGGATCCCGGACATTTGAAAGTTTGGCCGCTCCCCGGATGGATGGGGCGAGACGTACGTGTCGCGCCGCTGGTCGTCGGTGTGAACACGCTCGCGGCATCAAGCACCAACTCTCCGGTCGAAAGCCCACAACCTGCATGACACGGCGTTGAACGTCATGTACCCCGTCATCATGGGTATGCTCCAACAACCATGTTCGCGCCATCTGGCGATATGGTTCGCGGTGCTCGCGATCGCAGCAAGACTCGTCGTCCCGAGCGGCTTCATGCCGCAGAGGACGGGCAACCACGTGGTCATGGCGGTTTGCACGAGCTCTGGTCCGCTGGTGACCCTCGTTCAGGTTCCGGGTGCGTCGACGGACACGCGCGACGGCTCCGAATCCATCCGCCCTGCGTCACCGTGCTCGGTCTCCGCCACGGACACCTCGATCTGCTCGGCGGTCGATCCGGTCCTACTGACTGCCGCCCTCGCTTTCATCATCAAGACGTCGATCTTCCACGCCGTACGAAGCACTGTGCCGGCTCCTCCACGTCTTCGTCCTCCACTACGGGGACCACCCTCGACCCGCTAGGCATCGGTCAGGCGGCATCCTCTGCGTCCGCCGCCTCCAACCATAATTCCATGACCGATGGAAGATTCGAAAGGTCGCATGACGCCTCCGGTCCGCGGATGGCGCGCGACCAGACTCGACCTAAGCGAGGAACATACCTTCATGCTCAGCCAACGTCACAGCGAGACAACGCTCGCAGCCATCAGCACCAAACGCTTCCTGCTCCTGGCAGGGCTTGTATCGATCCTGATCAGCGTCGCCACTTGGACGTTGGATCTCACACAGGCGACCTACGCCTGTCCGTTCTGTCGAGTCCAACGTTCGGCGATCGGTATCCTGGGGATACTGATTCTGCTTCTCCCGTACGGCAATCGGTTCTTCCTCCGGTATGCCGCAGTCGCTGTTGCCACGCTCGGGTTGGGCGTCGGCATGATGCAGAACTTCAATGGCGGCTGGCTCGCGATGTTCAAAGGGACGTTCAAGCTTCATGATCCGATCTGGTTCGACTCGACGATCCTCTCGTCGTGCGCCATCGTGATCATGTCCTTTCAGCTCGGGATCATCTTCGAGGTCTCGGCGAGGCAGACGCTTCGGACGGAGAGGGCCTGATCATGCTGAAGTCGACGGTGGCATGCATCGCATGGCTCTTGATGGTCGCGCCCGCGGCGGCCGAGCCGACGCAGATCGTCGTGCGGGTAATCAGCCAGGACGGGAAGTTCGTCGGCGATCACACGGGAGGAGCATCCATCACGCTGCGCGAGGTGAAATCGGGCAGGGTGCTCGCACGCGGCGTCACAAGGGGCGGGACGGGCGACACGGAGCGGATCATGGAGGCGTCTCGACGCAGCCCTTCGATCGCGCTTGCCGATGCCGCATCCTACAAGGTCACTCTCGATCTCGGCGAGCCGACGCTCGTTGACCTTGAGGTGGAGGGCCCCATAGGTCGTCCTCGATCCAGGATCAGCGTGAGATCGCAGCGCTGGATCGTCCCAGGCGTGCCGGTGACGGCAGGCAATGGCTGGCTTGTCGAGCTTCCGGGGCTCGCGATCACGCCCACCATATCGACGCAGGGCCGATCGGTTTTGATCACGGCCAAGGTCGAGCTGATGTGCGGCTGCCCGATAACTCCCGATGGACCTTGGCCATCCGCCGATTACGCCGTCACTGCGAGCATCTGGAGCGGGCGCCACGAACTGGCGAGCGCGCCGCTTGCGTTCACCGCGGCGCCTGGGACGTTCAGTGGGCGCATCGCCCTACCGCGAGCCGGGAAGGCGAAGATCTACGTCAACGCCGTGAACGGCCGAACGGGCAACTCGGGACTGGCGACCGTCAGGTTGCCGTGAGCCAAGGCGCTGCGCGTGGGAAACCGAAGCGCGCAGCGCCTCCGTCGATTGACGAGCTATTGATGAGGATCCGCCATGTCCAAACCTCAATTGCGGATCGGCAGGGGAAATATGCAAATCCGCTAAAGAATAGTTCCACTGGCATGAGCCGGATCGAACGCCATCGCATGTATGAGAGGACCTGTGGCTTCTGATGATGCAGCGCAGGTAAGACCTGCATCATCGCATTAGATGCACCTTTCTTCGACGAACACGCTCCCGCACCCTGCGCAAGTCCCAGGTTCAGGTTATAATCGGCGAGACTTCCGCAGGCACGTCGTCCGAGTCGGTATCCACATGCTTCAGGTGAACGGTCTGCGTGGCGTAGGCTATCGGAACCTTAGCCTTCTCCAAGCTGGCATGGATCTTCAAGAGCAAATCCTGTCGGATGATCAAGCTCTCGTCGAAGTCCTGCGCCCTGATGTAGGAGAAGATTTCTATGTCTACGGAGCTCAGATTGATGTCCTTCAGGCGCGCCCGCGCGCCCGGCTTGATGATATGTTCGTTCGCCTCCAGGATTTCCGTCATCATGTGGAGGGTCGCGGGCAGCTTGTCGGACCTGATCCCGTGCTCCAACCTGATGATCGGATTGAATAGGAAGGAGTCCCGTCGAGCGAAGTTTTCAATCTGTCGCGCCGAGAAATCTCCGTTTGGAATGGTCACCACGGTCCGCTCCAAGGTGCGGATGCGAGTGGAACGTATGCCGACGTCCTCCACCGTGCCTACCACGTCACCGACCTTGCAGAAGTCGCCGACCTGCACGGGTTTGTCTGCGATCAACGTCACGCTTCCGACCAGGTTCTCGACCGTCTTCTGCGCCCCGAGAGCCAAGGCGATGCCGCCGATGCCCAATGCGGCGACCCCCGTCGTGACGTCGATCCCGAACGTGTCGAGGACGGCCACGACCGCGATGAACAGCAGGACGAGCTTCGCAGCGCGACGGACGAGACTGATCACGGACACCGCTTGCCGTCGTTCCAGTCCCTTGAGCCGATTGATGCTGAGCTGTGCCACCGCATCGATCATGCGGGCGAAGAACCACGCCAGCGCGATCCAGGCGAAAACACCCAGGTACCGCAGCAGGATTTGACGTGCGATGATGGAGACCGGCAGCGATCCCGCCCATAGCTGGAACAGCAGGGTCGCCCCGAACAGGCTTACCGGCGGCATCGCCGCCTGAGCCACACGATAGGTCCTGCTCCTTTCGTGATCGTGGATCGTGCGCCTCATCACGAAGAGGATCCCGGCGCTGACCACGTAGAAGCCAAGGAAGACGAGCGACGCGAGGCCGAGCAGGGTCGACCAGTCCCCGACCGCCGCGCCCCCGATTTCGATCGGTTGCCCGCCTTTGCCGGTGTTCCTATGCTCGTGCAGCCGCCGTGCGGCGATGCTGGTCTTCAGCGCCACACGCCAGACGTTGCCGGCCGTTGCCGTTCCGCCACGGGTAAGGAGTATGGGTACGTCACCCGTTCTCGAGAGGCTTCCTACCCGTTCGATGTTGGACCCGAGACCGTCCTCCAGATTTCCCTGCGGGTCGTTGGACAGCGAAACGAACGGATCGATCGCACCGCTCTGATCCAATACGGACTGAAGCTCCTCCGTCAGACGGCGAACGTCCGCCTTGGCTTCGAAGTAGCGGCCGGCCCGGCTGTAATCGCGCTCGGCCATTGCGGAAAGAAGACCCGAGACGGTGCCTCGCGGCGTGTCGCGGCCATAGATGTCGGTCGGGGGCTTTGTGGACGACGCGGACGCGCCGGCTTTCGGGGCGGCCTGCGACTGTGCCCGACCCGGCACGGCGCCCGCGAGGAGCACCATGCCGATCAAGTGTAGGCGTGATGTACGAAGCATCGATGGCCTCATGCGCCTGCGATGAAGTTCTCGACCGCGATCTGGGCGAGGTCGTCAGTCATCTGGGTGCGCGGATGCTTGCAGAAATAGGCGGATGCGGGGTCGATCACGCCGGCGATGCCGCGGTCCTTGGCGATCGCGGCGCAACGGATCATGTCGATCGCGACACCGGCGCTGTTGGGCGAATCCTCGACCGACAGGCGCAGTTCCAGGTTCATCGGCACGCCGCCGAACAGCTGGCCTTCCATGCGCAGGAAGCATACCTTGTTGTCGTTCTGCCACGGCACGTAGTCCGACGGCCCGATATGGACGTTGTCGTCGTCGAGCCGCTCGGCCGCGACCGACTGGACCGCCTCGGTCTTCGAGATCTTCTTGGATTCGAGGCGGCGGTGGTTCGACATGTTGAGGAAGTCGGTGTTGCCGCCGGTGTTGAGCTGATACGTCCGGTCGAGCTTGACGCCGCGCTTGGCGAACAGGTCGGTGAGCACGCGGTGGACGATCGTCGCACCCAGCTGTGCCTTGATGTCGTCGCCGATGATCGCGACGCCGGCATCCTCGAAGCGCTTCGCCCATTCGGGGTTGGAGGCGATGAAGACCGGAATGTTGTTGACGAAGGCGACGCCGGCTTCCAGCGCGCATTCGGCGTAGAATTCGGTCGCCTCCTGGCTGCCGACCGGCAGGTAGTTCATCAGCACGTCGGTGCCCGAACGCTTCAGTTCGGCGACGACCTCTTCCTTGGTCGGCTGCGTGTCGTTGGCGACCACGAAGGTGCGATCGTCCTTATATTGGCTCATATGGTCGGCGACGCCGTCCAGCACCGCGCCCATCTTCACCACCGTGCCGGTCGACGGGATGGTGGCGGCGAACACCGCGGTGCAATTGGGCTTGGCGAAGATCGCCTCGGCGACGTCCTTGCCGACCTTGCGCGTATCCACGTCCCAGGCGGCGACGACCTTGATGTCGGAGGGTTCATAGCCGCCGACTTCCCAGTGCATCAGGCCGGCCGCGTCGTTGGTGCCTCCGCGATAATGCTCCAGCCCCTGGACGAGCGAGCTCGCGCAGTTGCCGATGCCGACGATGGCGATGTTGATGAGTTTCACGAATTTACTCCGGTATGCAGCCGTTGCTCGGCTTTATCGATGGTGAGCATCCATGCGTGACGCCTGCGCAGACATCGCTCTGATCATGCCCAGGACACCGCCTGGATTGGCGGCGCCATTGATCACGTCGGCTTGAATGCTGCTTGCAAGCGACGGCTCTTCGTCGCCTTGCTTTTCAGTGGTTGAAGAGGCCGTCGATCACGCCCCCTCGTCGACTTCGCTCATGGCGGCCAGCGCCGCGAATGCCGGGCGTGCTCTTCGGTCTGGTTTCAGGCCCCCGGGCAGGGAAGCGGGCGCTGCTGGGATGCGGGCTGTCCCGCGGACCATCAATGCCAGCGTAGGCGGATTTCGCGCGATGACCTTGTCGAGTCTGCTCGGGTCAAACCAGACGCCTCGGCATCGGGGGCGATAGTAGAGCTCGCCCCCTCGGCGGTCGGCGATCAGCAGTCCGAGCTGACATCCGGGAGCCAGCATAACGCCGTCACGGCGCTGCGATGACGATGGGATGTCGTTCATGGCCTGCCCTTGAGGTTCGCCCGAGAGGCTCAAGGATGGATGCCCTGTTCGGCGCAATCGCGTCCCGAGACCTCAGTCTGGATCGTGCTGTGTCCGATCTCGTATCGGTCTCGCAGAAGCGCTTGAACGGCCGAGCGCGTCCCATCGACGTCGGCACCGCGATCGAGTACGAGGTGGACCGTACAGTTCACCTCGTCGTTGCTCATCGACCAGACATGCAGGTCATGAAGGTCGGCGACGCCGCGCACGCCGGCGATGGCGGTGCGAACCTCGCTGAGCTTGAGGCCGCCCGGAACGCCTTCTAGTAGGACGTTGCTGGTGTCGCGCAGCAGGATCCACGTACGCGGCAGGACCCACAGGCCGATGCCGACCGCTACGATTGGGTCGACCCAGGTCCAACCCGTGAAGCGGATGGTGAGAGCGCCGGCGATGACGCCGACGGAGCCAATCATGTCGGCCCAGACCTCCAGATAGGCGCCCTTGACGTTGAAGCTGCCTTCCTTACCCGCCATCAGCAACCGCATCGACACGATGTTCACGACGAGGCCGATCGTCGCGACGATCAGCATGCCCCAGGATTGAACCTCCTGTGGGGTGCTGAAGCGCTTGATCGCCTCGACGAAGACGTAGATCGCTACGCCGAACAGCAGCACGGCATTGAAGGCCGCAGCGAGGATTTCGAAACGACGATACCCGAACGTCCGCTTGTCGTCGGCCGGCTTCTGGCCCAGCTTGATAGCCAGCAGCGCGATCACCAGCGCCATCACGTCGGTCATCATGTGAGCGGCGTCCGAGAGGAGCGCCAGGCTGTTGAAGACGAAGCCGCCGATCACCTCCGCGATGAAGTAGGTGAAGGTCAGCGCGAGCGCCCAGCTCAGCATCTTGGCGTTGGCGCCGGCCGCATGGTTGTGACCGCCCGCGCCATGGCTGTGATCGTGCCCTGCGCCAGCATCGTGCGCTCCGGCGCCGTGGTCGTGACCGGCGCTCACTTGCCGGCCTCCCGCTTCGCGAGCCAGATGCGCATCCGCGAGATCTCAGCCCGCTGCGCCATGACCACCTCCCGTGCGAGCTTCCGCACTTCGGGATCGCGGCCGTATCTCAGCTCGACCTCCGCCATCGCGATCGCGCCCTCGTGGTGCGGGATCATCGCACGCATGAAGTCGACATCGGCATCCCCGGTGAACCGGATGTCCATGACGCCGTGCATCTTGGCGTTGGCTGCGCGATACGCCCGCGTCGCGGGAGAACCTGTCGGTGCGGCCGGTCGCAGGTGCCGTCCGTGCGGCATGGTCTGTGCGACCGGTTGCGCGCTCACCGACGCGGTCGCGGCGACGGCCGCGACCGCCAGCATTTTCTTCATCGTGGGCATGTCGTCTCTCCTTTCGGATGGGTGGGCGCAGGGCGCCGATTGGGATCGAGGCGGTTCATCCGGCGATCTCCTCGAGCGCGAGCAGCGCGAGGAAGCCGATGAAGAAGAAGGCGCTGATGAGTGGGCTGTCCGGCTTCTCGTGCGCCTCGACCAGCAGCTCCTCGGTAACCAGATAGAGGAGCGCCATGAGGCCGAAGCTCAGAAAGCCGGCGATCACCACGGGTGACAGTGTGGCCACCGGCAGCGCGGCCAGCGATCCGATCGGAAGCAGAAGGGCGAGGCCTGCGACCGTCAGGACGACCCGCAGCCTGGAGCGCATGGTCTCACCGAGTTCCGTCGTGAGCGTCACGCCGAGGAACAGCACCTCGAGCGTCAGCGCGACCGTCAGCAGGATGCCCGCCTTGGCGCCGGCGACGAATGCCAGTCCCAACACGAGGCCATCGATGAGCAGGTCGATCCCGATCGCGCCCAGCAGCGCGGCGGGACCTTCGAAGCGTTCCTCGAAGCCCTTGAGCGCGAGCATGACCGCCACACCGGCGGCCCCGCCGATCAACGTCGCGGTCGGGCTCGCCTCGTGCTTGACCTGCGGAAGGATCTCTGTCGCCGCCGCGGCGAACACGACGCCGGCCGCGAGATGCTGCATGGCGCTGGTAAAGGCGGCACCGGGACGTCGCACGACCGCGGCAATTGCGCCCAGAATGACCGCGATGGTCGGGATGATGGTGTAGCTCAGTGCCAGCATGGCAGTACTCCCAAACGCGAATGTCCGCGCGATCGGCTTCGCCCGGTCGGTCGGGACAGCCTTCCATCACCAATCGTCCGAAGTCGGATCGTGCTCCGACCGCCGCGGCGCTTCGGCGTCTTCGCAGCGTATCGTCGCTCCCTCGATGCGGTCGATGCCGGTCGGTATGCCGACCTTCGGATCCTCACGATCATGCGATCGGCCCTGGTTGTGAGGACCAGTGCCACTTCCCTCCGCGGCGCCTCCATGTCGCGAATCCGATGCGATGGAACATTCCGATCCATCGGATCAGCACGAGCACATGCGGGGTGGAGATCAGACTGTAGGTTCTGCCAAGGCGCGTCGTGCGTACAAGCAGGTTGGCGGCCAGGAGCCACAGGCCGGCCGGAAGAAGAGCGGCGAAAAGCTGAAGCGTCTTCATCGGGTGGTCAGGCAACGCTTCTGCCCTGTGATGGTCCGCAGGACAGGCAGGGCGATCGCACGGCCACGCAAGGCGCCCGCCGAAGAACGGATCCGGGTGCGATCCGAGCAGGCCTGGACCCGAATGGATCGACGCGCGCGAAGATTACTGAGGGCCATCAGTGCCCCCCCTCGATGGATCGAACGTTGCGACCCTCCAGGCGTACCAGATGAAGGCGGCAACGATCACGGCGTTGCTGGTGGGCTCGATGAGGTCGGCCACCTGCCGATACCGGGTGCCCAATCGGAAGCCGGCCACCACCAGGACGCTCGTCCAGATTGCGGATCCTGCGAACGTCGCAACGAGAAACGGTACGAGCGGCATTCCGCTGACGCCGGCCGGCACGGATATCAGCGTGCGGATGCCCGGGATCATGCGTCCGAACAGCACCGCCCAGCGCCCGCGCCGATCGAACCAGCGGTCGACCCGATCGATCTCGCTTGGGGTCAGTGTCAGCCAGCGGCCGTGCGAGGCGGCGAAGCGCTTCAGGCGATCGACGCCGACCCAGCGACCGGCATAGTACCACAGGAGCGCACCGACACCCGATCCGAGCGTGCCGGCGACGATGACGGCTGGCACGCCGATTTCACCTCGCGTGGCGACATAGCCGCAGAGCGGCAGGATCACCTCCGACGGGATCGGCGGAAAGACGTTCTCCAAAAGCATCAGCAGAAAAACGCCGAAACCTTTGAAGGAGGAAAGTACATCCAGTATGATGTCGAACATTGTGATTTCAGATCCCCGAGCGTCGCGGGCGCAGCCGAAGACGATGCTCGAGCAACATCCCCAGGCTGCTGCACGCAACTGCCTTTTCAGACGTGGGCGTTCTCACGGCTTCCACCGTCATCCTGCCCTACCGGTCGGATCGCGGTAGGCTAGCAGCCTCAAGGCGTTGACGACGACCAGCAAGGTCGATCCCTCGTGCACCGCTACCGCGGGTCCGATCCCGAGCCCCAGGATGGTCGCCGGTACGAGGAAGCCGACGACGCCGAGGCTGACGAAGACGTTCTGGCGAATGATCCCACGGGTGTGACGGCTGAGACCCACCGCGAACGGCAAATGGGCCAGATCGTCGGCCATCAGCGCCACGTCCGCGGTTTCCAGAGCCACGTCCGACCCGGCCGCGCCCATCGCGATCCCGACGGTCGCACTCGCCATGGCAGGTGCATCGTTGACTCCATCGCCGACCATCGCGACCTTGTCCTCGCCTGCCAGCTTCTTGATTGCGGCCACCTTGTCCTCGGGCATCAGATCGCCCCAGGCTTCATCGATCCCGACGTCCCGGGCGATCGCCTCGGCGACCTTCTGATGGTCGCCGGAGATCATGATCATCCGTGACACACCCATGTCGTGCAGACGGCGCAACGCGGTCCTCGCGGCCTCGCGCGGCGTGTCCATGAGACCGATGGCGCCGAGATCCCGGTCGCCCTTGCGCACGACCATCGTGGTCCGGCCGCTCTCGCGCAGCGCGGCGACGGCACTCGTTGCCCCTTGACCCAATACCGGAATGCCTTCCTTGCCGAACATCTCGGCCTTCCCGATCCATACCGTCTCGTCTCCGACGGTTGCGGTGACGCCGCGGCCGGTGAGGCTCTTGAGGTCTCCGGCTTCGGGTAGTCCGCGTGCGCCGAGTCGTTCACGGCCGTCCTTGACGATCGCCTGCGCAAGCGGGTGGTCGCTGAGCGCCTCGACCGCGACGGCGAGTGCCAGCAGCTCGTTCTCGTCGGCAGCATCGACCACCACGACATCGGTGATGCGTGGCCGTCCTTCGGTCAGCGTGCCAGTCTTGTCGAAGGCGATCGCCTTTAAAGATCCGAGATTTTCCAGCGGCGCGCCGCCCTTGACCAGGACACCGCCTCGCGCCGCTCGCGCGACGCCGGAAAGCACTGCACTCGGCGTCGCGATCGCCAGCGCGCAGGGGCTTGCCGCCACCAGCACAGCCATCGCCCGGTAGAAGCTGTCGCGGAAGGGCTCGTCGACGACGACCCAGGCGAACAGGAGTAGAAGGGCGAGCACGAGGACGGCAGGCACGAACACCCGCTCGAAGCGATCGGTGAACCGCTGCGTCGGCGATTTCTGCGTTTCCGCCTCGCTGACCATCTTCACGACCTTGGCGAGTGCGCTCTCGTTTGAGCGACGCGTCACCTCGATCTCGATCGCGCTCCCGCCGTTGATCGTACCGGCGAACACCCGGCTTTCCGGACCCACCGCGTCCGGCTTGGCACGAGCGATCGCGGCATCGGCGACGGGGATCTTGTCGACCGGGATGCTCTCGCCGGTGACGGGAGCCTGGTCGATCGCGCTGGAGCCCTTGATGATGAAGCCGTCTGCAGGCAGGCGTTCGTTCGGCCTAACGATCGCGACATCGCCGATCACCAGCTGTTCGACGGGTATCTCGCTTTTCTGGCCGTCCCGCCGAACGGTCGCGATCTCCGGCGCGAGCTTGGCCAGCGCCTCGATGGCCTTCTTGGCGCGACCCATCGCATAATGCTCGAGCGCGTGACCGAGACTGAAGAGGAAGAGCAGCAGCGCGCCTTCCGCCCAGGCGCCAAGGGCTGCGGCACCGGCTGCGGCGACCAGCATCAGAGTGTCGATCTCGAACCTGCGGAGTCGCAGGTTGTCGATCGCCTCGCGCAGCGTGAAGAAGCCGCCGAAGAGATAGGCCGCGACGAAGCAGGCGGTCGGCAGCCATTGCGCCGCGTCAGGCATCAGCTTCTCGACGCCGTACCCTATCCCCAGCAGCGCACCGCAGGCGAGAGCGAAGATCAACTCGGTGTTGGGCCCTAGGAACTCGGCGTGCGAATGGTCGTGGCCGTCGCCTGGGCCATGCTGCTCCTCCTTCGTCCGGGCGCCCTTCCCATGATCGTGTCCGGCATGATCGTCGGCTGCGATCCGTTCGCCGAGACCCACCTTGAGCTTGCGAAGCGTCGCACGGATCTCGTCCTCGCCGGTCCGCTGCCGATCGTATTCGACGCGGATCGTTCCGCTGGTGGTCGCGCTCGCCTGGACAACGCCGGGCATCGCGCAGAGCGTGTCGCCGATCGTGCGTGCCCGACGTTCGTGCGTGATCCCCGTAACCTCCCAAACGGAATGGCCGTAGCGTTCGGTGATTTCGGCGCCTGCCGCACGTACCATCTCGCGCAGCCGCGGCAGCGGCAGCTTGGCGGCGTCGAAATGGATGCACAGTGCCGCAGGGGCGTCACCGTCGACAGCGATGACGTGGGCCTTCTCGACGCCGTCGCGCGTCGCCAGGGTGGAGACGAGGCGCTCCAGGCAGGCGTCGGCGGCATCGGGCAGGTCGGGCAGCAGCACCGGAATGTCGAGTTCGAGCTTGTCGTTCATGACGGCCTCCCAACTGTGATCTTCGATCGTATGCGGGCATCGCGTCGCATCTCGCGTGCGGCGGCGAGGAAGACGACGCTCGCGGCGAGGTGCCGAGAACACGAAACCAGCCGCAGCTTCAGCCCGCTTCTGGTGATGATGATCGTGCCGAGGATCACCGCGGACGCCGACAACGAAGTGCGTGCAAGAGGGCGCATCGCTCAGTTCTCCCCCTTGGTGCGGTGGCAGACGCGCACCTTGCCGTCGGAGCGGGTGAAGGCGATCGATCCACCCGCGATCACCGCCCTCGTGCTGCCGTTGCGGAACTCGTCACCGGTGCCCCGCGCGCGCAGGATCTCCGTCCTGCCGCGCGGCAGCCAGGTGACCGCCATACGCAGACCATCGCGGAGGTAGTCGACGTCGGCGCGCGATCCGTCGTCGCAGTAGACGACACGTTGCCCAACCAAGTCCGGCATCGTCTCCGCGTTGTGAAGAACGCCTTCCGTGTCGTCTGGCGCTGGCCCGCAAGCCGTGAGGCCCAGTGCGGCGAGCGCGAGCAGGGAGAGCCTGCCACGAGGCACAGCCGTCCGTTTAGCTCGCTCGCTGCTCACCACAGGACTCCATGCACCGGTTTGAGCGGTGCTGGCGCCTCGAGGCCGGCGGACTCGAGCAGATCGATCTCGATCGTGCGGCACATGGCGGTGAGCGGCACATCGTGGACGGTGTTGGCGAAGGGATCGGTGAGATCTTCGCCGATGCTCAGCACGGCGAGGAAGACGAGGCCGATCAACGTCGAGCCTATCGGCGTCCAGAGCCCGAGCGATTCGACCAGCGCGATGGGCAAGAGTAGGCAGAACAGGCGGGTGAACAGGTTCGGGAAGAAACGGAAGCCATTCGGCAGCGGGGTGTTCTTGATCCGCTCCATACCGCCTTGGGCGTTGGCGATGTCGACCAGCACGCGCTCGACCATCGCCTGCTGAATGGTGTCGATCCTGCGGTTCGCGAGGGCACTGGCGAACAGCAGAGAGATGCTGTTCAGGATCGCATTGGCCGGGTTCGTCTTCTTAACGACCATTTCGGCAAGCGTTTCGCCCGCGATCCGCCTGATCTCGTCGTAGGCGGGTTCGCGGCGGAGTTGGCATCGTATCGCATGGGCGAAGGCGATCTGCCGACGGACCACATCCTGGTGGAGACCCTCCGCATCGTCCTTCCCTTCCGAAAGGCTCCGCGCGACGCGCGACAAAGATCGCGACGCGTTGATGAGCGCGCCCCATAAAGTCCGCGCCTCCCACCAGCGCGCATATGCGGCGTTGGTCCGAAAGCCCATGAACAGCGCGATCGCGGTGCCGAACAACGCAGTCGGAAGCGGCGGCTCCTTGATCGGCGTCATGAAGTGGAAGGCGGTGACCGCAACGTCCCATACGAAGAGGATCGTCAGCGGCTTCCATACCTCAAACATGATCTGCCGAAATCGTGGCGTGGCGCCCACAATCATAAATGTTCATTGCTCCAGCATGCTTCGGCATCAGCCGAGCGGCATGTTCATGATGTCTTTGTATGCGGACAGAAGCTTGTTGCGGACCTGAAGCGTCGCTTCGAACGCGACACTTGCACGGTTCTGGATCAGCGCGACGGTCGCGATGTCGTTCGTCTCGCCGCGCTCGTAGGCCTCGGTAGCGACGTCTTCCCGCTGCTGCGTCTCGTTGACCTTCGCTACGACGCCATCGAGCGTCTGTGCGAAACTGGACGAGGGGGTGCCCGGCGCCGCGCCGGGCGCGACGTTCGGCTGCGCTTCGCGAAGCGCTCGACTGCGCGCGATCACGTCTGCGCGGATCGCCATGACGTTCGAGATGGTCGGATCGGACATCGTCACGCCCTCCGCTGACGTCTGCGCGGACGTGTTCCGGCCGAACCGCACCGTTGATACGATCGGGTCACTTGCTGCCCTCCTGGACGCAGGTCCGGGTTCGGCTCGTGCCCTCGACGATCGTCAGCTGCGTTCCGGAGAATGTCGCCGTGATGCCGTCGCCGACATATTGCAGCCTCTGCGTGGGCGCGCTGAGGATCCGGGGAGGAGCATCGTTCCCGTCGCGCAGGTCGAGCCGCAGTCCATCGTCCTTGTAGTCGATCAGCAGCCTGCTTCCGTCGTCGCAGCGATAGCGGTGACGGCCGAGTTGCCCGCTCGACACCCCGCTGTCGGCGGAATGAACCTCCTGCTGGGTGGGCGGGTCGCTGGGCGCGGGCTTCGAGCAGCCGGTCAGGACCACGAAGCCGACCATCGCGACGATCTTGATGCCAATCATCGTACCTTCCTCCGATAGTGCTGCGCTATGCGGCGCCGGTCGGCTCCGCGGACCGCCTGTCCGGCGCGCCAGTGAAGGTAGGCCGCAAGTCGGTCGTCGGCCTCGATCATCAGTACGCGCAGACGACGCAGAACCATCGCGGCGATCGGGAGCGAGAGCAGGCCCCGGAGGGCGCAGCTGTGCGACACCGTGGTGCCGCCGTCGTCGCCCTGGAGTTCGAAGCGCTCCTCGATCATGAACACGTGAGGAATGCCGCACGACCAGGCGAAAGCCCGGGGCTTGTCCAGGTGGTCGACCTCGGCGGGTGAACGGACGGAGCGTGACCAGCCCGGAAAGGCGAACGTGCACTGGGTTTCGCCAACCTGGCTGGCATCGTCGAGCTGGATCATCGGCCTCCAGGCTTGACGGTGCTCGGGCTCTATCAGCGCGGACCAGATCCGCAGCGGCGGGCCATGGAAAACTCGGGAAATCGTGATCTCCGGCATGGGTATCCCCATCATCGATATGGGAGGGCGGCACGACGGTGCCGCCCTCCTCGTTCGTCAGGCCATGGTCTTCCCGAAGGTCTGACCGTGATCATCGCCTTCGTGCTCTTCGTTGTAGTGCTCCGGCAGCTCGATCGCCTTCTGCCCGAACCGCGCGTAGAGGGTGGGAAGCACGAAGAGCGTCAGCAGCGTCGCCGAGATCAGCCCGCCGATGACGACCGTCGCCAACGGCTTCTGCACCTCGGCACCGGCACCATGTCCGAGCGCCATCGGTACGAAGCCGAGCGATGCCACCAGCGCCGTCATGGCGACCGGACGCAGGCGCTGCATCGCACCAACATGCGCCGCCTCGGCGCGGTCCATGCCCGAACGGATCAGGTCCTGGATGGAGCTGACCATGACGAGGCCGTTGAGGACCGCGATGCCGGACAGCGCGATGAAGCCCACCGCGGCGGAGATCGAGAAGTCCATGCCGCGCACGAAGAGAAGCAGCACGCCGCCCACCAGCGCGAAGGGCACGCCGGTGAACACGATCGCGGCATCACGCACCGATCCCAGGGCGCCATAGAGGAGGAACAGGATCAGGACGAAGCAGGCCGGGATGACCAGCTTCAGCCTTGCGCTGGCCGACTGGAGGTTCTCGAACTGTCCACCCCATTCGAGATAGCTGCCCGGTGGCAGGCGCACCTGGCTGCCGATGGCAGCCTGTGCGTCGGCCACAACGCTTCCGACGTCGCGACCACGCACGTTGGCCTGCACGACCACCCGGCGCTTGCCGTTTTCGCGGCTGATCTGGTTCGGCCCGTCCACGACTCCGATGTCGGCGACGCTGGAAAGGGGAACGAAGGACCCGCCGGCGACCGGAACCTGGACCTGCTGCAGCAGCCCCAGATCCGAACGCTGCGCCTCCGAGAGGCGGATGACAACCGGGAAGCGGCGGTCTCCCTCGAAGATCTGCCCGGAGGTGCGGCCACCGAGGGTGGCGGTGACGGTGTCCTGCACATCCTGAGCGGTGACGCCGAGGCGTGCCATCGCATCGCGGTTGACGCGGATGTCGAGCATCGGGAGACCCGTCGTCTGCTCGACCTTCACGTCGGCCGCGCCTTGCGTCTTGCGCAGGATTGACGCGACCTGCTCCGCCGTCCGGTTCATGGCGGAGAAATCGTCGCCGAAGACCTTGACGGCGATGTCGCCGCGAACGCCTGCGATCAGCTCGTTGAAGCGCATCTGGATCGGCTGGGTGATCTCGTAGGCGTTGCCCGGGAACTTCGCGAGATTGCCCTCGATGCGCTTGACCAGATCCTCCTTCGCCAACTTGGGGTCGGGCCAGGCGTCGCGCGGTTTCAGGATGACGAACATGTCCGTGGCATTGGGCGGCATCGGGTCCGATGCGAGCTCGGCGGTGCCCGTCTTCGAATAGACGAACTGCACCTCGGGCTGCTTCGACATCATGCGTTCGATCGGCACCTGCATCGCCTGGCTCTGCTGGACCGACGTCGCCGGGATGCGCAGCGACTGGATGAGCAGGTCACCCTCGTCGAGCTGCGGCAGGAACACCTGCCCCAGCGTTCCGAACGCTAAGACCGCCAGGACGAGGCTGCCGACGGCCGCCCCGATCGTGATCGTGGGACGCCTCATGGCCCGATTGAGCCCCGGCTCATAGCGCTTCTTGAGCCAGGTGACGATGCGGCCGTCCTCCTCATCGACCTTCTTCGACAGCCAGATGGCAATCATCGCAGGCACGAAGGTGAGCGACAGCACGAACGCGAAGGCGAGCGCGATGATGACGGTGAGCGCCATCGGCACGAACGTCTTGCCCTCGACGCCGGTGAGCGTGAGCAGCGGTACGTAGACGAGTATAATGATCGCCTGTCCGTATACCGAAGGCCGGATCATCTCGCGCGCGGCAGCCGCCACGCTCGCGAGCCGCTCCTTGACGGTGAGCCGTCGGCCTTCGTGATGTTGGCGCTCCGCGAGCCTGCGCAACGCATTCTCGACGATGATGACCGCACCATCGACGATCAGGCCGAAGTCAAGCGCGCCGAGGCTCATGAGGTTGGCAGAGACGCCTGCCTTGAGCATCCCGAATCCGGTTAGCGTCATCGTGATCGGAATGACGAGCGCTGCGATGAGCGCCGCGCGGAAGTTTCCGAGCAGGAGAAACAGGACGACGATGACGAGGACCGCGCCTTCGCCGAGGTTGCGCGCCACCGTCCGGATGGTGGAGTTAACCAGCTCGGTGCGGTTGAGCACCGGCTGCACCACCACGTCCGGCGGAAGCGAGGCGTTGATCGTCTTCAGCTTGTCCGCGACCGCGGTCGCGACCGAGCGGCTGTTCTCACCGATCCGCATGATCGCGGTGCCCACCACGACCTCGGTGCCGTTCTCGGACGCGGAACCCATCCGGATCGCCTGTCCGGTGCGAACGGTCGCGACCTGATCGAGCGTCACGGGCACACCGTTGCGGGTCGCCACGACGGTCCGGGCCAACTCGCCGGTGTTGCGGACCAGAGCGTCCGACCTTACCGCCAGTCCCTCACCGTTGCGGTTGACGAAGCCGCCTCCGACACTGGTATTGTTCCGCTCGAGAGCGTTACCCAGTTCGGTCAGCGTGATGCCGAGTGAAGCGAGCTTCTGGACATCGGGGACGACCAGGAACTGCTTGGCATAGCCTCCGATCGAGTCGACACCAGCCAGGCCGGGCGTGTTCTTCAGTAGCGGGGTGACGATCCAGTCCTGCGCGGTACGCAGATAGGTCGCCTTGTCCTCCTCGCTCGTCAGCCGATCGCCCTCGGGGGTGATGTAGCTGCCGTCGGGCTGCTGGCCCGGCTCGCCGGGCTTGTGCTTGTCGTCGGCGCGGTGCTGCAGGCGGACGGTGTACATGTACACCTCGCCCAGACCGGTCGCGATCGGTCCCATTTCGGGGTTCACGCCGTCGGGCAGGTTCTCGGCCACGCCCTGCAGCCGTTCGCCGACCTGCTGGCGGGCGAAGTAGATGTCGGTCGCGTCGGAGAAGACGGCCGTGATCTGGGCGAAGCCGTTGCGGCTCAGCGAGCGGGTGTATTCGAGGCCCGGGGTGCCGGCGAGCGCCGTCTCGATCGGGAACGACACCTGCTTCTCGACCAGCTCGGGCGACAGCGCTGGCGCGCGAACGTTGATCTGCACCTGATTGTTGGTGATGTCCGGCACCGCGTCGATCGGCAGCCGGTAGAGGGAGAAGGCGCCGATGGTTGCGGCGATGACGGCGAGCAGCAGGACGAGCCAACGCTTCTCGACCGCCCATGTGACGATGCGGGCGATCATGATCTCAATCCTCTACCGCTTCGCTCTTGCCGAGTTCGGCCTTGAGCGTGAAGCTGCCGGTGGTGGCGATCTGCTCACGGCCGGTCAGGCCGGAGCGGACGATCACCGTGTCACCGGATGCGTCGCCGAGCTGCACCTGGGTCGCCTGGAAGCCGTTCGGAGTTCGTACGAAGACGACCGATTTGCCCTCGTCGGTCTGCACCGCCGTGGTCGGCACACGGATCGCACCGCTGCCGCCGCTGCCCGTCAGTTCGACCGAAGCGGTCACGGGTTCGCCGACGCGCCAAGTGCCACCACGATTGTCGAGCGTCGCGATCGACGGCACGAGGCGGGTCTGGGGATCGAGCGCTGGCGACACGAAGGTGATCCGCGCCGTCGCCTGCCGGCCCGCGGCCTTGACCGTCACGACGTTGCCGGGACGGACGCGGCCGGCATCCTCCGGCTTGAGGTTCAAAGCCAGCGACACCTGGCCGAGATTGGCGATGCGATAGAGCTCGGCATCGGCCGTCACGGTCTGACCGAGGGTCACGGGCCGTGCGATCACCTGGCCCGAGATCGGTGCGGCGATTCCCAGCCGGTTCAGTCCCGCCCCGCCGACGCCGGCTGCCGAAACGGTGCTCTGCGCCTGGGTCAGCGCGATGCGCGCCTCCGTCGCTGCGGTGCGCGCCGCGATCAGGTCCTGCTCGGGCGAGACCTTCTGCGAGAACAAGCGCTGTTCGCGCGCGAGATTGGAGTTCGCGAGCTGCAGCCGTGCACGTGCGGCCTGCACCTCGCCCTTGATCTGTGCGGCCTCCCGGCTTTCGATCACGGCGATCGTTTGACCTCGGCCGACGGTCTGCCCGAGATTGCGCGTGAGCGCGACCACCCGACCGGCGATGGCAGCTGACACGACCTGTGTGCCCTGCGGATCGCCTTCGATGATTGCAGGAAGCTCGATCGTTCCCGCACCTCCGACGATCGGACGGCCGATCTGGACTCCGGCTGCGGCGATCTGCTCCCGCGTGAGCGTCACGGCATCCTTCTGCGCCGGTGCTTCCGCCCCGGCGTTCGCCGACGCGCTGTTCGATGCCTCGTTCGCAGCGGCTTCGTTTCCGGCGTCGCTTCCACCGCCGCATGCCGACAGCAGGAGGGCGGCCGTCGCTGCGCCCACGAGATAATAGCTTTTCATCACTGGTTTCCCCCAACGGGCGCAGGGGCGGTCAGCCGCTCCACTTGCGCGCGTGCATTCTGGTAGTTGGCGAGCGCGTCGATCGCGGCGACGCGCGTCTCGGCGAGGGTGCGTTCGGCGTCGAGCAGTTCGAGTTGCCCGAACTTGCCTTCGCGATATCCGATGCGCGCGATCCGAGCCGCTTCCTGCGCGGCCGCCAAAGCCGGTCCGGACGCCGCACGCGCAGTCGTCGCCGCGTTCGCCGCCTGAGCCTGCGCGTCAGTGATGGCTTGCTCGATGTCGAGCGCCGTCACCCGGCGAAGAGCGTCCGCCTGGGTACGCTGTGCAGTCGCCTGTGCGATCGCCGCGCGGCCGTTGTTGAACACCGGGATCGGTATCGAGACCGTGAAGACGGCCGCGGTGTCGTTCGTCGCTTCCAGCCTGCGCAGCGCCGGACCGACGTTGATGTCCGGCACCCGATTGGCGCGCGCGAGCCTTACGCCCGCATCCGCGATGCTGAAGTCGGCATCGGCTGCGGCCAGCGCCAGCGTTCCGACCGTTCGTACCGGTGCCGCCGGCCCATAGGCCGCCGCGTCGGGCAATCGATCGAGCAACGTCTCGTCGAGACGGCCATCGATCGGCTGACCAATGCGTCGCGCCAGATTCGCCCGGGCCGCGTCGGAAAGTCGGAGCTGACGCTCGACGTTGGCCTCGGCGTTGATCCGCGCGACGTCGGCGCGCTGTTGTTCGAGCGGCGACGCCCGTCCGGCCTGCACGCGAACACTTGCCGCGCGGAGTGCGTCGCCCGCTATCCGCGCCTGATCCCGCGCCGTCGTCACCCGCCGCTCGGCTGCGACCGCTTCGACGTAGAGCTGCGTCACCTGCAACCGCACGTCCGCGGCTATGATGGCCGCCTGGATCTCGGCGCGTGAGAGTTGGGCGTTGGCAACTCCGACCCGGGCGCTGCGCTTGCCACCCAGTTCGATCGGAATGGCGAACCCGACCGTAGTCTCTGCGGCGCGCACGCCCCGATAGGGTCCGGAGCCCGTTATATTCTCAATCTGTCCTTGGAAGACCGGGTTGGGGCGCAATCCCGCAACGGTCCGGCCCGCACGTGCGGCTTCGATGGCAGCGGTAGCGGCCGAGGTCGAAGGCGCCGAGCCGCCGGCAGCGACGACCGCCTGGTCGAGCGAATAGATCGGTCCAGCCTGCGTGATAGGCGCAGGCGGCCCGGCTTGCGCGTGGGCCACCGAGGCGCACGACGCCGCAGCCAGCAAGGCTGCGCACAATTTCTGCATTGTCGAGGAATCCTAACGAATGTCGTCAGGCCGGGTCATCCCGGCCGGCAGCATCCGTCAGGCGTTTGGCGGCCGCAACGCCGGATCGACGGAACTCAGCGCCCGCACGGCGTCGAAACCGGGTTTGGGACGAGCGCCCTCGATATTGAAGGTGACCGGGATGGCGTCAGCCTGCGGAATGCTCAGAGCCTGTCCGTGACAGGTTCCATGATGATGCGGGATCGCCTTGTCGGCATCACCCTGCGACTGATCGGCATCACCATCTACATGGACGACGCCTGTGCATTCGATCGTCGTCGCCTGCCCCGGCACTTCGCGCGCGTGGACGGTCGCCGTCATCACGAGCGACGACGCCAGCAGGAGGAGCAGCAAGGACCAGGCGCGGGCCAGCATGGGAACGCGCCTATCACCATGACGACCCGATGTCATGCGTTCTCTCCGCGATGAGGGCGATTGTAGGCACTGGACCTGTCAGCAAAACGCCATGCGGGGATAGCATCCGCGAACACCCGCCACGCGGAGCGGAGGAAGATAATCGCAATGACGCCTCCGACCACGATGTCGGGCCATGCGGCACCTGTGAGGTGGACGAGGCTCGCTGCGATGAGCACTCCGATGTTTGATGCGACATCGTTGCGCGAACACTCGAAGGTGCTCGCCATGTTCACGTTCGCAGCGCGGAAACGCCACAACAGCGCCAGACACGTGAGGTTCGCTGCCAGCGCCGCCCCGCCGAAGCCGAGCATCAGCGTCGAAGACGGCGGCACGCCGTTGGCGATCTTACCGGCGATTTCGACGAGGACGGCGATGCCGAATACCAGGATGAGGCCGCCCTTGGCGATCGCCGCTCCCGCCTCCCAACGTGCGCCACGATTGAGTGCATAGAGGCTCAGCCCATAGACCACGGCATCGCCGAACATGTCGACAGAGTCCGCCATCAGCGCCGACGAGCGGGCCAGCAGCCCACCACCGAACTCGATGGCGAACATCGATAGGTTGATGACCATGACGACGATCAGCGCGCGTCGCTGCTCGGCCTTACGGCCAAGTTCCGCGATCGTGTCGCGCTTTGCTGAACAACAGGCGTCCGCCATCATCGTGCTCGATTCGTTGGGTCGGACCCCCTATATGAACCCTCATCCCACTAGAGGGTCAAGGGTCTGTGATGAAGATCGGTGAAATAGCAAGATTGACCGGGTTGAAGGTCGAGACGGTACGCTTCTACGAAGCGGAAGGATTGATCGGGGCGCCGATCCGCAGCGGAGGGAACTACCGCGTTTACAACGGCTCCCACCTGGATCGCCTGTCGTTCATCAAGCGCTCGCGCGATCTTGGCTTCACCCTCGACCAGGTGCGTGACCTTCTGCGGTTAGCAGACGATCCGCGCGGCTCCTGCGCGGAGGTCGATGCGATCGCCGCGGTTCACATCCATGAGATCGATCGCAAGCTCGCCGATCTCGCCGCGCTGAGAACCGAGATCGTGCAATGGGGAGCGACCTGCGACGCGACAACGATCGCCGATTGTCGGATCATCGACGCACTTTCGAACGCTGGCTGACTAAGCCTTCAGGCCGTCAGATGCTGGTATAGGACCGTGCCCCATAGACGCGGCGCGATCGCGTCCCTATGTTGTCCACATGGCCACTGTTCTGACCCCTCGCGAACAGCAAGAGACCGCCTCGATCGCGTGGCAGCTTGGCGGTTACGATGACATGTTACGCCTCGAGCGGGAGCTCAAGGCTATGAAGGCTGCGGGCAAGCGCCCTAAGATGGTCATTGACCAGGCGACCGGTAAGCGGAAATTGGTCGAGGCCTGAGCCTTGTTCTCACTGACGCTGGCCGTTGTCACAGGCGTTGCAATCCTCCTTCCTGGCTTCTTCGCAATCCTGCTCTGGAATACCCGCGCCCGCCGGTACGCCGTTGCGCGCCCGGATCTGCCGGTTAACGCATTGAGCGTGCTGGCGATCGGGGTCGCCGTTTCCCTGATCGCGCACCTGCTGACCGGGCTTGCTATCGGGCTGGTGCAAACGCTTCTGATCGACGTCAGCCGCTTCTTGCCCGCAGATTACCGGACGCCCGCGGTCAATCCGATCGGCACGTTGCTGATCGTCGCGCAGGGTGGGCCAAAGGCAGCCGCGTTGAGCGCTAGTGATCTGGTGTGGGGCATTTGCGCACCGATTTTCTCGACGCTGGCAGTCGTCATGCTGATGGCCGACGATGCACTCGATGTCGCTACGGAAGGGTGGGACTTTGGCGGGCACGGCTGGGCCTACACGCATATCATCAAGCCTACGCAGCACGGTCATCGCCCGATCGCCTATGTGCTGACCGATCTCCAGCATGACGGACTTGGGGTCGGCTATCGCGGCGTGGTCGCCGACATCCGCCAGAGCAGCGATGGCCAAACGCAGAGCATCAGCCTGGCCTCCCCTGCTCGCTTTCTTTTCGAACTCAAGCCCGGCACGTCGCGACGTTGGACGCCGTCCAGCGAGCCTGCGCTGGTTCGCTACGCGGAACGTCCGGTCGGAGACGTGATCAGCCTCGACCAGAAGGTCATCCACGATATCGTGGTCTCGACGCCGGCCACCGATCTGTTGCGCGAGCTGCGCGACCTCGACACGCAGCGCCAGCATGGGTGATTTCTTGACCTTCATTGCTCCCAAGGCGCTGCTGTGGATCGGTTTCGTCGTCAGCATGGTGTTGACCGGCCTGTTGGTCGCGCTCGCGGCATGGGCAGTCGCAGGTCCGTGGTGGCCGACGACGCTGGTTCAGAACGGCTTTCGCCGTCATCGTTCCTGTTGGGCGCTGATTCAGGCATTCGCCATTGCCACGCTTCCCATCCTGCTGCTTGGCGAACACGGCGTCGGCGTGGGGGCCTTGATCTTCCTGGTTTTCGCGCCACGATACGTTAACTGGCGGGTTCGCTGGGGCGCCTGGCACGATGACAACGAGGCGACCCGCACCACCGCCCGCACGATCCGCAATCGCCTGCGGGACCGACAGGAAGAAGCTGCGATGCCACCAGGTGCCGGCCCATGGCCGGAATATGTAAACGACGTGGTTCGCGCGACTAGGGACCAGCTTTATACGCCACCAGAGACGGTAGTGCCACCTGATGCCCTCCCTAGCTGACATAGGAATCGCAGCTATGTCATCCGCGCAAATTCGTGATTCCGAGTAACTAGTTCAGCCCGAGCTTGGCAAAGAAGGCCTCGTTTCTCAGCCGGGCATCATGAAGCAGCTTGTTGTAAGGCAGAACCTCAACGACGGCATTGTGGATGGGCGAAAAGCCAAAGTACCCCTCGCCATCCGCACTTTTATTCTGAGCAATCGACATTGATACAACCTCGACCAGCTTTGGCGTAAAATCAGCGACGACGAAGCAGATAAATCTGGTGCTGGGAGGAATAGGTTTGCGGAACCTGCCGGTGCGATCCTTGAACGCTCCGCCGTTCCGCATGATGTTTACATATTCAAGCACCTGCGTGACCGGGTTGTCGCTATGACTGTAGTTGGGTCGGCCGGGTCGCTTGAATTCGACAATGATAATCGGTTCGTCAGTACCTTCACGGTCGAACGCCAGCGATCGATCGAAAACAACGGCGACGTCCGGTTCGCGGGTACTGTCGCTGTCGGTGAGAAACGTTGTGAAGGGCTTGTCGGACTTCAAATAGGAATAGAAGGCTAGTCGATCATCCAGAATCCATAGGTTATGGTCTTCATAGTCGAGCGCTTCGCCATCCGAGCGGATCGGTATGATGAGGTCATGGACGATCTCCTCACGCAAGTAGTCTCGCTTCTCCGGATCGACGTACGCCAGCGAACTGTCGAGGAGATCGAGGATCTCCTTCCGCTTAACGACATATTCGGCGAGCGACGCTTTCTTGTCCGAGTTGATCGCACTGGCAACCTTCTGCACCCGGTCGACGACCTCACTGGCATTGCCGGCGGATAGTGCCTTTATCTCGCGCTTCGTCTCGCGTTGCTTGCGTCGACGCTGGCGCGCCAGCTCGATATAAATATCCTCCTCCGACTTGGCGTTGAGCGATAGATGCTCCTCGACGAAAGCCGGGATATTGCTGGCGACGGCCAGAAACTGCGGGTTCTCACGTACGACGCGCGAGGTAATACCGGCCTGTTTGGTGCGAACCTGTTCGATATAGGGCGCTAGGTGTCGCTTGGCAGCGTCGACCGCCGCCTGATGCAGGCTGCGATAGTCATCTTCGCGGAACGTGAAGTTGGTGCGCTCCTGATTAACGTGGCCGTTCAGGTAGTCGCCTGACACCAAGCCGATATAGACGGAGTCGCTATTTTCACCGATGTAACCAAGCCCAAGCTGATTATCGATTTTCTCGTCGCGAACAACGCGGCCATCGCCCACATACAGGTTCCAGTGCTTGCCGCCGTCGTGCAGGCGCAATCCCTTGTTGAGCAGGATGTGGTACATATCAACGTCGATCGGTTCTTCCCCGGGCTCGAGGACGACTTTCAATGTCTCGGGCGTGTCGGACTCGACGTTGCTGCTGTAAAAATCGAGCAGGCTGATCCGCTCGGCACGATCAACAAGCGTGAAGGATGGCACTTCATAGCTGGCGAAGTTGCGCAGGAAATGACCAATGATGTGCGCGGCTATCGTGTCGACCTTGCGAGGACAATGCGCACTGTAGGATTGCACGTAAGGCTCCAGCCGCACTTTCGTGCCGATGGTCGGGGTCGCACCCGCAAGCCGCAACTCATGGCCAATCAGCGGACTGGCGTCGTTCTGGGCGACAGCGAAGTCGAACGACCGGTGCAGCGTTGAGCCGCCTTCGCTGAAGCTGCTGTTGACGTGCGTGTTCTGAAACACCTTCAGCCAGGAAAGGCGACCCACCCCCTTACCGCCGCGGCTGATCTTGCTGGCGGTATCTGCGGTGCGGAACGCGCGCCAATTGTCGGTGTTCAACCCGATCCCGTTGTCTTCAATCAGGAAGCCAGCGACCGGTGGGTTTTCGTCGTCCGAGCTGCTGCGTAGGATCGTCACCGTGATGACGCCCTTCGCCGTCGCCTCACGATCCCAGCGCGCCTCGATGGCATGGAACGCGTTGGCGATTGCCTCGAACAACGGGAACAGCGCGTTCAACGGAGAGGGCGCGAAACCAAGGTTGCGCACGCGGCCTGCCAGGCTGAACTGGAAGTCATCGGATGTGTCGGTCTTCACAGCGTCCCCTCGCCCTTATGCCTATGCGACATCCTCGCCAACGCCAACCCATCCCTTCCGCGCCTGCTCATTACGCAAAGCCTTCGCCGGCGTGATTGCGGAACGCCTCCTGATCGCGAACATACTCGCTGAGCATCTCGAGCGACTTATGGCGGCTGTGCTCTTTCATCTTAAACAAATTGGCACCATGGCGACCCGCCTCGGTCAGGAAGCCGGCGCGCAGTGAATGGCCTGAGAAAAGTGCCGGATCATAGCCGGCTGCGGCTGCGCGCGCCTTGACCACCAGCGCCACTGTTTGCGGACTAACTGGCTTTTCGGTGAGGCGGCCGTGCGGTGTGAGACGGCGGAACACGGGCCCCTCGGTGATGCCCGCGACCTCCAACCAGGCGCGGTAATGGCGCACAGGCTCCATGCGACGACCATCGAGGACCGCGACGCTCTGCCCCTTGCCCTCCTGATCGCCCTTCGAAAACGGAATCGTGACCAGCAGCCCGCGTGGATCTTCGGCCACATCGGCGATGTCAATCGCGACCAGCTCAGAGCGGCGGAACGCCCCCATCATGCCGATGCTCAGCAGCGCGCGATCCCGGTAGTCGATGAGGGCGGAGCCGGTGATATGGCGCACCATGTCACGCAGCACGTCGCTGTCGGCCGGCCGCTTCTTCGCCGGGCGATCGCTGCGTTTGGCGTTACGGATACCCCGCATCACGCGATCCAGCGCGGCCGCGCCGGCTTGTACGGTTGGCGGTTCGAGCTCAGCGGCGCGGTGGGCAAAGACGATCGCGGCCAGCCGCCGACCGATGGACGACTTGGATAACGGTCGCCCATTCGAATGGGTGCTACCGTCTCTGGCAAGCTCGCTTAGGAACGCAGCCGTGACAATGGGTGAAGCCGGGAGTGAGGCGTAGCCGCGTGTGTCGCACCAGGTCGTGAACAGTCGCCAGTCGGACCGATAGGCACGCAAGGTCGCATCCGCCGATGCGCGCGCCAGGAAATGGTCGACCCGGGCGCGGTCGCTCTGGTTAAGATCCGGTGCGAGATCGATTGACGCTGGCGACAGATCGATCGGCCCGATCGCGAGAAGCGCGCGGCGCTCCGCGGCATCATCGCCGATCATACTGGACCGTCATGCACAGGATCATAGAGAGTCACGTCCTTGTGCCATGACAGCGTGCCCTCCTGACGTAGCCAATGACCAAGCGGGCGCACTCGAGCCTTGTCACCAAAGGGAAAGATACCGGACTGGTGCTCGTAGATCGAGACGCTGGTCCAGCTTGCGAGGTGAGGTGTCGTCAGCGCTCGCTTCCCAAAGGCGATGGCACCGTCATCGCTGTCTTCGCGTTGATAGTGCTTCAGAAAAGTTCGCCCCGATCGTTCGCGGGGCCGGCCAAAGATGAAGTCGTAGCCATAGACAGTATCCCCCTGGCCATCGTTTGGTGGGCCGTCGATCTTCAGATGCTCGTCCTGCAGCTGGTAGCAGGTCAGGCACCGCTCCATGGCGATGACGTTACCGACACATTCCGGATACACACACTCGTCTCTGCTAACGTCAGTCGTCGTCTGGCAGACGACGCAGCTTAGCTCGGTCTCGCCGGGCACCTTGGCGGCAAACTGGGCTAGCTTTGGGAGATCCACCGCATAATCGTACGGCGTGGCCTCAAAGCAGGCAGGACAGAGATAGGCATGCTGCCTGGGATTGAAGCCGAAAAGGTCGATCGCCTCCGCGGGTGTGAGGAATTCGATGGCACAGGCCACCTGGCCGACAACGGCGCTGTAGACGTGGTCATCCAGGCCGAAGATGGCGAACTTGCTCTCCCCCTCCATCGCAAACAACCGGTCAACCCATGATGTCTCCGCAAAAAGCGCGTTTGCCGCCATTAGGATGGTACGGGTGACCTCACCCGCAGTGAAGGTTACGCGCGGCGCCGAATGCATGATGCGGTTGCGGTCTTTGCGAACCGCGGTCCAGAAGGTGTTGAACGCCGGGTCCAGCGGCGGGTCCGCAACGCTGTTGTGCACGGCTACGAGCTTTGACGCCTCGAGGCTCGGCAGCTCGCCAAACGATGTTGCCCCCTTCGCCGCCTTCGGGCTCCAGTCGGCTGGATCGCCAAGGAGGAGGTATGGCGACACGCGCGCGATCCGGCCCTTGAGGCCGAGCTCCATCGCTTGCTGGATAAGGCTGTAGGCGTTCGACAGTGCAGGCTGCACACTTCGCCAATAGTCGTCGGTCGCCTCCGCATCCCCACTGGCACCAACTCCGATGGACCACGCGTCGTGCGCGTCCATGGTGATCTTCCATGCCAGGTAGAGCTGATTGACGCCGGCATCGTGAAATTCATCCGGCGTCGGCACGTCGATGATCACTGTTTCGGCTCCGTTCCGACCCATAATTTTGCCTGCCACCTTGCTAGCAGGAATCAGGCTTATCGCTAGTAACTATTGTGGCTGTCGGGATCGATGGCGGCTTGCGTTTACCCCCTCGCCTCTTCGCTATCATGGTGGCATATATAACTCCTAATGCCACCACACGCGGGCTTTGCCATATGACGCTACAAGTTAACATCACACCAAATGGTCGTATGAGCCTGCCGGTGGGCATTCGAAAGCGCCTAGGGCTTGAGGATGGCGGTGCGGTCCTTGTCGAAGAAACGCCGGACGGAGTTATCCTGCGCACCGTGGAGCAGGCGGTGGCAAAGGCGCAAGCAATCGCCAAGCGCTACGCACAACAGCCCGGCGCGTCGGTCGATGACTTTCTTGCCGTACGGCGCGAGGACAGCGGCGAATGACCCATGTCGTTCTCGATGTCTCGGCGATCCTCGCACTGTTGAAAGGCGAGCGCGGTGCCAGCAAGGTCGGCAGCGTGATTGCGGATGCCTCAGTGTGCGCGATCAATCAGGCGGAGGTCATCAGCCACTTTGTTCATCTAGGCGCGCCGCTTGACGACGTGCGGGCGATGCTGGCGGCCCTGCCCTATACCGTCGTCGCGGCGGATGATGCGCTCGCCTGGGATGCCGGTAACCTGCGCGCTGCCACCTCATCGGCCGGGTTGTCGCTGGGCGATCGCTTCTGCCTCGCTTTGGCCAAACGCCTCGGCGTCGCGGCGTACACCGCCGACAAAGCGTGGCGCGACATAGCAGGCGACGTGGCCGTGAAGATCGTGACTATCCGGTAGGTTGTGAGGTGCACACCGAACCGCCCCCATCTGCCGCACTTGAGGCGTGGCTCGATGCCAACGGGACGATCGAAGATCGCTACGGTCACCTCCTGCTCGAACAGATCAAGCCAATCGACAAGAGTCTGATCGACGCTCTTCGCCCGTATTTTGAGTCAGCTCATCTCGACGCGCGCGAACATTTTCATAAGCAGGTCGGCATCGACCTTCACCCGGACGCTGGGGCGGCGGGAGCCCATGCCTGCTATCCAGACTGCCTGCCGGCCGTCGCCCGGCGTGGCCTATTTGGCGAAGTAGTCGCCGGCTTGGTAACCCAGGCCTATGCAGAGGAACTCGTCGGCGAGCATCAGTGGTCGGTCCCGATCTTCCTTTTCCGCTTCCATGCCGATGTGGAGAGCTATCTGTGGGACCTTCGCTACGATCCATCCCGCAAGCGCCAGGTATTCGGTCGCTTCGGTTCCGACTTCGTCGGGGTACGGCTCGACGCGGCCGGGAACGTGGTCCGGGTCATCGTCGGGGAAGCAAAGTGGCGCGCCTCCCTTACCAACTCGGCCGTCGCCGCCCTCCTCCATGGCGAGAAGAACCTGAAAGATCCGACTACGGGCAAGAATGTCCACAACGGTCGTGGCATTTGGTTTGAGGTGAATCGGGATAGCGTCGTTCCGAAGGGCTTGCGTCAGCTGCAGCGCCTGCTGGAGCTGCGGGATCCCGTGAATCATGCGACCGCCATTGCGTCCATGGACGCCGCGATCACCGCGACCGTACCCACGCTTGCTCGGACGAACCTCGTTGTGATCGCCGGCAACGCCGCAGCGACCCGCAAGAAACTGAATGTGCTGATCCCGTGGAAGAAGCCGCCGGCAGACTACACCGCCCCGCATGACTTGCAGGTTGTCGAGTTGATCCTTGAAGGCGGTGAGGCGCTGATCGACGGGCTGTATACCTCTATGTGGAAGCCCTGACGCCATGTCCGAAGAGATGCGGCGTGCCGTCGCAGAGCAAGTTCGCACTTCGCTGGCCATCGAAAACGCGTTATCCCGCCCACAGGCTCGCGCCTTCGTGCGTTGCTTGCAGACGACCTGGCAGGTTCCCACGATCCATTGGTCGGCGCGTGAGTCTGAGAGTCAGCTGAGTGACGCGCGCCGTCTTCTTCATGCGGCGCACATTTTCCGCACAGTGGATGGGCCGACGTGCCCTGGCGCTATCGACTGCTATCGCCGCACGGGCGAACTGCTTGAGTGGTTGGCGCGGGCAGATGACGGCCTGCGCACGATCGTACCAATCGAATTGCTCGCGGCCGGTGCCTACCAACTTGGCGGTTTGCCGGCGATGGCAGCCGGCTTGCTCGCCCAGGTGCCGTCCGATCAGGATGGGGTCAGCCTGCTCGCTGCCTTCCTGCGCGCCGACTTCGACGATGTCATCGCGCGCGCCGCTAATTTCTGGAGCGAGCACCCACATCTCACCCAGCCTGACCAGGGAACGTTGCTCGCAACCGCGCTCCTCGAATCCGACGAAGCCGGCGAGGATGGCGATCGCGTCACCTGGTACTTCACCATCGAATTAGTTCGCACTGTCGGCCTCATCGCCGACTGCCTCCGCCGCGGTGACGATCCACGCCTGGATCGCGCAATGGCCAAGTTGCGCGCGCTCGACGAGATGGCAGCTCGGACCTTCAGCGACGATGCAGCGCTCGTTCTTTCCCTGATCCGGGATGTGGCCGATCGCTTCGTTGCCGCCTCCATCTACAAACCCCTGCGCGCATTAGCTGTGCTCCGGCCAGAGCGGCTTTCCAAGCTCACCGATTACGCGCGTGACCAATTCAGTCGCGGGCGCGGTATCCTTTGGACATCGCAGCTGCAGGGACTGGAACGGCTACTACGCGACGACTCCTTCGCGCTTTGCACGCCGACCGGATCAGGCAAGACGTTGGTGGCCAACATGGCGATCGTCAAAGAATTGCTCCTGCGTGCGGAGCCCGCAGCGATCGGACCGTTGGCGCTTTATATCGTTCCCTCTCGCGCGCTGGCGAACGAGGTCGAGGCGAAACTGACCTCGGAGCTTGGTCGAGAGTGCCTGATTACGGGTCTGTATGGTGGCGCCGACTGGGGCATCACGGATGCCTGGCTGACGACCGACCGTCCGGTGGTGCTTATCGCTACGGTCGAGAAGGCTGACGCGTTGATGCGCTATCTCGGGCCCATCCTCATAGCGCGCATCAAACTCCTCATTATTGACGAAGCCCATCAGGTCGTACCCGACGCTGACGAGTCCACCCGCGTAAGCTTCGCGGAGCATAGCAATCGGGCCATCCGGCTCGAGACGCTGGTTTCGCGTATCGTCGCGCGACAGCCGGAGGTCGTACGCATCGCGCTCACCGCCGTTGCAGGGGGGGGGCCGCACAGCCCGTTGCGCGCTGGATCGAAGGCCGCGGGGATGCTCAGGCCGTTGGCGTCCGCTATCGCAGCACCCGCCAGGTTATCGGGGTGCTGGAGACCGCAACGAACGCATCAGGTCGTATCCTGCTCGACCTCATGAACGGCCGCCCGCTTTACCTCCGGGGCGAGGAAGACCCGGTGTATCTTCCCCTCCGCGTTGCACCGATGCCTCAGCTTCGCTCGCAGTGGCGCAACAGCCTCAATCGCTTCAACACGTTGAGCGTTTTGTGGACCGCCCTGCATCTCGTAGAGGAGGATCAGCGCATCCTGATCTCGGTCGCGCAAGAGCCCGAACAAACGATGCGCTGGTACAAAGAAGCGCTTGAGCTGCCAGCTTGGCAGGCGATCGTCAATTTTACGCCGCCCCGGGGCCGCCGTGGTGAGCGCTTTGACGAGGCGCGAGCCGCTTGTCAGGACTATTGTGGAGCCGATAGCTTCGAGCTTTTCCTGTTGGAACGGGGAATTGCCACCAGCCACGGTCAGATGCCGCAGCGTCTCCGTCGGTTGATGGTGGAGATGATCGATCAGCGTATTTGCCCGATAACGGTCGCGACGGCGACATTGACGGAGGGTGTGAATCTTCCGTTCGATCTCATATTTTTGACCTCACTGAAGCGCACATCGTGGGATCCAGTCGAGGAGGAGCAGATCATCGCTCCGCTTAGTACGGCGGAGTTTCGCAATCTTGCCGGACGCGCTGGGCGACCTGGTGCATCGCGAGGGATTGAAGGACTGACCCTGGTCGCTCTGCCCCGCCAAATTTCAACCACTGCCACTGCGAGCCGCCCCATACAGCGTCGTCAGCTGGCAACCTTGAGTACGGAATACGACCAGCTGCGTGATGCGCTTGTAATAGAAGAGCGTGATGCCGATAGTGTGCCCAGCCCCCTGGCGATGCTGCTGGAACTGATCTGGGATCGCGCGCATCGGCTGCTGCAGGTATCGCCAGACGACTTCCTCAACTGGCTCGAGGCGACGGCGCCCACGACCGTCAGCGCAGCAGCCGGCACTGGAGCGACCGACCCTCGTGCCCGACTTGCGGATGCCATGGATGAGCTTGATGGCTTGGCGTTGGCGGCCGTGGAGGAACTTCAGCAAAGCGATACTGCTGCAATGTCGCGCGCGCAGATCGAGGCACATCTGAAAAGCGTTTGGGAGCGCACGTTCAGCGCAACAGCAACCGCCCAAGAAGCATGGCTTGAACAAGCATTTATTCGTCGCGGTTCCGGCGTAGTCACCCAGCTCTACCCTGACCGTGCCGAACGCACTCGCCTCTACCAATTTGGCTTCACACCGGTGATTGGTCGCCGGTTCGAGGGAGTAGCGACCGCGATACTTGCGGAAATCAGCAAGGCGGTAAACTACGGGACCGCTAGTCCAGAAGAACGGATCGACGTGTTCGAGCGGATCGGCGATCTCATCAAGGACGATCGCGGCTACGGTTTCCGCGTCCGCCGGACCGATACCGATGAGCGTCTGCTTGACCGCTGGAATGACGTCCTTGGGTGGTGCCTCAACGAACCTGATGTAACACCCCCTGCCCCCGATCAACTGCGATCTTGGCAGCGTTTCGTCGCCGACAACCTCGAATACCGTCTTGGTATGGCGTTGGGAGCCGTCGTTGCGCAGGCTTGGTCGCTGGGGGCAGCCGATCCGTTAGCCATCCCTAGCTTGAGTGATTGGAAGGCTACGACCGGTCTTCCGTGGTTCGGCTTTTGGGCACGGGAACTCCTACGCTGGGGTACGCACGATCCATTCATCGCCTTCTGTCTATCTCAGGGTTTGGCGAAGACACGGGATGAAGGCGCGAACCGCCGCGCCGACTTTAATCGCTGGCTGACATCTGCTGAACCAGCCCCCGAACCGGACGCGTTCATCGATCCGCAGCGCTTCCTCGAGTGGCAGAGGTCACTCGCCAGGAAGGCCACCGAGGACAAGCCGACTGCGCAGTTTGAACCGCGCCGGGTTTGTCGGAGGCCCCAACTCCTGAGAGGAAGGGGCTATGACGAGCAAGACGACGAACAAGTTTTCACCTGAGGTGCGCGCG
>NZ_JACHNY010000013.1 GCF_014199625.1 Sphingomonas abaci | reverse complement strand
ACCGTAGCAATCACGGCGCTCGGGAAGGACGGTTCTCCGCGATTTTTTGCCTAATGATCGACCTGTTTGCCGTAGCAGTTTGTCATAGCAAACGCTCTCCGGGGACCGTCTTTTCGACGATCCCCGTGCATTATCAATGCCTTGAGAGAAAATGGTGCCCAGAAGAGGACTCGAACCTCCACGACCTTGCGATCGCCAGCACCTGAAGCTGGTGCGTCTACCAATTCCGCCATCTGGGCACGGGGTAGTGGGGGCGCTTTAGGGGCGGGGACTCGGCCTTGTCAACAACCCTTTCGCTGGGCAAAGGCATTTTATCCCATCCGACAACGGACGACATGCTCATGAAGAACAAGCTGGTGACGCTGATCGGCGGCGGAGGCTTTGTCGGCCGCTACGCCGCCCAGGCCCTGTTGCACGCGGGCGCGCGTATCCGCGTGGCGCAACGCGACCCCCGCCAGGCCTGGCATCTGAAGCCCCTGGCCGCGATCGGCCAGATGCAGTTCGTGGCCGCCGATGTCGGCCGCCCCGATACGATCCTGCGCGCGGTGCAGGGCGCCGACGCGGTGGTGAACCTGGTCGGCGTGCTGAGCGGCGATTTCCAGCGCGCCCATGTCGACGGCGCGCGCGCCATCGCGGAATCGGCGCGCAAGGCCGGGCTCGAGGCGCTGGTCCATGTCTCGGCGATCGGCGCCGACGCGAACGCGGCCTCCGCCTATGGCCGCTCCAAGGGGCAGGGCGAGGCGGCGGTGCGCGAGGCTTTCCCGAACGCCACCATCCTGCGCCCCTCGGTCGTGTTCGGACGCGAGGATGCGTTCGTGAACCGATTCGCCGGGATGATCGAGAAGGCGCCGGTGGTGCCGGTGCTGCGCGGCGGCACCCGCTTCCAGCCGGTCTTCGCGGGCGATGTCGGCGAGGCGGTGCTGGCGGCGGTGCAGGAGCCGGGCCGGTTCGGCGGCCACATCTATGAACTGGGCGGCCCCGACGTGCTCAGCATGAAGGACCTGCTGCGCTGGATCGCCAACGAGCTCGACCGCTCGCCGCATTTCCTCGACCTGCCCGATTCGCTGGGGGCGCTGATCGCCAAGCTGCCGGCCACGCCGATCACCACCGACCAGTGGCAGATGCTGGGCCGGGACAATGTCGTCGGCCAGGGGGTCGAAGGGCTGGAGACGCTGGGCGTGACGCCGACGCCGATGGCGGCGGTCGCGCCGGAATGGTTGGTCCGCTTCCGCAAGCAGGGCCGGTTCGGCCGTCGCTCGCGCGAACAGGCCGTCTGAGATGCATGATCTGCTGATCGCCGTCCTGCTCGGCATCATCGAGGGGGTGACGGAGTTCCTGCCCGTCTCGTCCACCGGTCATCTGGTGCTGGGCGGCTATTTCCTGGGACTGCCGGAGGGCGATCCAACGTTCGACATCGTCATCCAGCTCGGCGCGATCCTGGCGGTAGTGGTGGTCTATTGGCACCGCTTCATGAAGGTGGGGATGGGGTTGCTGGCCCGCGACGCGGGGGCGATCCGCTTCACGCGCAACGTGCTCCTGGGTTTCGTGCCTTCGATGCTGGTCGGCGCGGTCGCCTATTCGGCGATCCGCGCGCTGATCCAGGACCAGTCGGTGGCGGTGGTGGTGATCGCCATCACGCTGATCCTGGGCGGGCTCGCCATCCTGTTCATCGAACGCACCGTGCCGCCCGCCGCCCGGACCAGCGTCGAGGGGCTCAACTGGAAGACGGCGCTGGGCATCGGCGTGATCCAGTGCGTGTCGATGATCCCGGGCGTCAGCCGCTCGGGCGCGACGATCATGGGCGCGCTGACCATGCGCGTCGACCGCGAGACGGCGGCGGAGTTCAGCTTCTTCCTCGCGATCCCGACCATGGCCGGGGCGACGACGCTGGCGCTGTGGAAGGCGCGGCACGAACTGGGCACCGCGCATCTCACCAGCATCGCGGTCGGCTTCGTCGTGTCGTTCCTGGTGGCGATCGCGGTGATCCGCTGGTTCGTCGGCGTCATCAGCCGCCGCGGCTTCGCGCCCTTCGCCTGGTATCGAATCGCGGCAGGAAGCCTGACGCTCCTGGCGCTTGCACTCCACTAAGGTTTGTTCCGGACCTATTTTTGGGACAAAACATGAGCGTTTTGCCCTTGGCAGGCCAAACGACGCGGTTTTGGTAAGTAGTGCTGTCTTGTTATTGTGAAGCTACGTTGTAGGCCCCGTTCGAGACATTTTCGAACGGGGTCGCGACGTGGCTGACAATCCGATGCTGAAATTCGTGGTGCGCGAGCAGCACTATCCCGCCAAGCGCGAGGCCGAGCAGCGCGCGCACGACTTTCGCGAGATCGCCGAACGCTATGCGCCGCCCGCCGCCGAGGACCAGGCCGGGCGCTGCTCGCAATGCGGCGTGCCCTATTGCTCGGTGCACTGCCCGCTGCACAACCACATCCCGGACTGGCTGCGCCTGACCGCGGAGGGGCGGTTGCGCGAGGCCTATGAGCTGTCCAACGCCACCTCGACCATGCCGGAGATCTGCGGCCGCATCTGCCCGCAGGACCGGTTGTGCGAGGGCAATTGCGTGATCGAGTTCTCCGGCCACGGCGCGGTGACGATCGGCTCGGTCGAGAAGTTCATCACCGACACCGCCTGGGCCGAGGGTTGGGTGGAGCCGGTCGCGGTCGGCCCGGCGCGCGGGCAGTCGGTCGCGGTGATCGGGGCGGGCCCGGCCGGGCTGACCACCGCCGAGCTGCTGCGCGGCCATGGCTATGAGGTGCATGTCTATGACCGGCATGACCGCGCCGGGGGGCTGCTGACCTATGGCATTCCCGGCTTCAAGCTGGAGAAGCCGGTGGTGATGCGCCGCGTGGAGCGGCTGAAGCAGGCGGGCATCGTCTTTCACGAGGGGTTCTCGGTCGGCGAGGATGCGACGCTGGAGGAGTTGCGGTCGCGCCACGACGCGGTGCTGATCGCGACCGGCGTCTACAAGGCGCGGCAGGTCGAGGTTTCGGGCAATGATGCGTCCGGCGTCGTCCCCGCGCTCGATTTCCTTACTGCCTCCAACCGCAAGGGCTTCGGCGACGCGGTGCCCGATTTCGACAGCGGCGCGCTGGACGCGGCGGGCAAGGACGTGATCGTGATCGGCGGCGGCGACACCGCGATGGACTGCGTCCGCACCGCGATCCGCCAGGGGGCCCGGTCGGTCAAGTGCCTCTACCGCCGCGACCGCGCCAACATGCCCGGCAGCCAGCGCGAGGTGGCCAATGCCGAGGAGGAGGGCGCCGAGTTCGTCTGGCTGTCCGCCCCGCTCGGCTTCGAGGGGCAGGACGGCGCGGTGCGCAGCGTCCGCGCCAGCCGGATGCGGCTCGGCGCGCCCGACGCCAGCGGCCGCCGCGCGCCCGAGGTCGATCCGGGCGGCGACATGACCCTGGGCGCCGACCTGGTGATCAAGGCCCTGGGTTTCGACGCGGAGGACCTGCCCGCCCTCTGGGGCGCGCCCGAGCTGGGCGTCAGCCGCTGGGGCACGGTGCTGGTCGACGGCAAGACGCTGATGACCAGCCTCGACGGCGTGTTCGCGGCCGGCGACATCGTGCGCGGCGCATCGCTGGTGGTCTGGGCGATCCGCGACGGCCGCGACGTGGCGGCGTCGATGCATCAGTGGCTGAAGGCGAAGGCGCGGGCCGAGAAGGTGGCGGCGTGATGCGCGCCGCAATCGCGGCGATCGGTCTCATCGCGCTGCCTCCCGTCGCAGCGGAAGCGCAGACGCCCGCCACGACGGGTACGGTTCTCCCGCCGGTCGATTCCGCACGGGTCGCGGCGGCGAAGCCGGTCATCGACCAGATCTGGCCGCTTGGCACCTATGCCCGCCTCATGCACGCGACGATGGATCAGGCCGTCAACGGCATGCTCGCCGGCATGTACGACATGACGCCGGCCCAATTGGGTGTTGATGCCAAGGCCAACCCGGCCGTTGCGCAGCAGAGCCTGCGACAAAGGGCCAGGGAACAGGACCCGGCCTTTGACGAACGGATGCGGATCACGATGCGGGTGATGACGGACGGCATCGCCGACCTGATGACGCAGGTGGAACCGGAGGTCCGGCAGGCCATGGCTCAGGCCTATGCGCGCCGCTTCACCGTCACGCAGCTCGACGATCTGCATCGCTTCTTCGACACGCCGACTGGCCGGACATACGCCAGCGAGTCGATGATGCTGATGGCCAGTCCCGAGATGATGAAGGCGATGCAGGCCTTCGTACCCAAGATGATCCAGGCGATGCCGGCGATAATGGCCAAGGTGCAAGACGCCACCAAGCATCTGCCGCCCGTGAAGAAGAAGGGAGCGTCCCAATGACCGAGGCCGCGATGACCGACCAGCGCACCTATCTCGCCGAACATGGCATGTACCGGCCCGATTTCGAGGGCGACGCCTGCGGCGTCGGCCTGGTCGCGGCGACCGATGGCCAGCCGTCGCGCCGCGTCGTCCAGTCGGCGATCGACGCGCTGAAGGCGGTGTGGCATCGCGGCGCGGTCGATGCCGACGGCAAGACCGGCGACGGCGCCGGCATCCATATCGACCTGCCCCACCGCTTCTTCGACGACGCGATCGCCGCCTCGGGACACAAGGTGCGGCCGAACCATCTGGCGGTCGGCATGATCTTCCTGCCGCGCACCGATCTCGGCGCGCAGGAGACGTGCCGCACGATCGTCGAGAGCGCGATCATCGAGGCGGGCTACACCATCTATGGCTGGCGGCAGGTGCCGGTCGACGTGTCGGTGATCGGCATGAAGGCGCAGGCGACGCGCCCCGAGATCGAGCAGATCATGATCGCCGGACCGCTGCCGCAGGAGCAGGACGCCGCCGAGTTCGAGAAGAACCTCTATCTGGTCCGCCGCCGCATCGAGAAGCGGGTGATCGCGGCGCAGATCCAGGGCTTCTACATCTGTTCGCTGTCGGCGCGCTCGATCGTCTACAAGGGCCTGTTCCTGGCGGAGAGCCTGTCGGTCTTCTATCCCGACCTGACCGATCCGCGCTTCGAGAGCCGGGTCGCGATCTTCCACCAGCGCTATTCGACCAACACCTTTCCGCAATGGTGGCTGGCGCAGCCGTTCCGCTGCCTGGCGCATAATGGCGAGGTCAACACGATCCGCGGCAACAAGAACTGGATGCTCAGCCACGAGATCCGGATGGCGTCGATCGCGTTCGGCGACAATTCGGAGGACATCAAGCCGGTGATCCCGGCCGGCGCGTCCGACACCGCCGCGCTTGACGCGGTGTTCGAGGCGATCTGCCGCTCGGGCCGCGACGCACCGACCGCCAAGCTGATGCTGGTGCCGGAAGCCCTGGACGAGCGCGGCGACGTGCCGGAGCCCCATGCCGCCATGTACCGTTACCTCGCCTCGGTGATGGAGCCGTGGGACGGACCGGCGGCGCTGGCGATGACCGATGGCCGCTGGGCGGTGGCGGGCATGGACCGCAACGCGCTGCGTCCCTTGCGCTATACCCAGACCGCCGACGGGCTGCTGATCGTCGGCTCCGAGAGCGGCATGGTGGTGGTGCCCGAATCGACCATCATCGCCAAGGGCCGGCTGGGGCCGGGCCAGATGATCGCGGTCGATCTGCAGGAGGGCGTCGTGCTGGAGGACCGCGCGGTCAAGGACCGGATCGCGAGCGAGCAGGACTATGCCGCGATGACCGGCGAGTTCCTGACCATGGCGGACCTGGGCGCGGTCGCCGATGATGCGACGGTGCGCTACCCGCGCGCCGAACTCGCGCGTCGCCAGGTCGCCGCCGGGCAGACGCTGGAAGACATGGAGCTGATCCTCGCGCCAATGGTCGAAAGCGGCAAGGAGGCGATCGGGTCGATGGGCGACGACACGCCGCTCGCCGTCATTTCCGACAAGCCGCGCCTCATCAGCCAGTTCTTCCGGCAGAATTTCAGCCAGGTGACCAACCCGCCGATCGACCCGTTGCGCGAGCGGCACGTCATGTCGCTCAAGACCCGGTTCGGCAACCTCGCCAACATCCTGGACGTGCGCGACCAGCGCGAGCGGGTGCTGGTGCTCGATTCGCCGGTGCTGACCGGCGCCGACTGGCAGCGGCTGAAGAGCCATTTCGGCCGGTCGGCGGCGGAGATCGACTGCACCTTCGAGGCGGAGGGCGGCCCCGACAAGCTGCGTGCCGCGATCCAGCGCATCCGCAATCAGGCCGAACAGGCGGTGCGCGAGGGGCGCAGCGAGCTGTTCCTGACCGACGAGGCGGTGGGCGAGGGCCGTGTCGCCATCGCCGGCGTGCTGGCGGCGGCGGCGGTGCACACGCATCTGGTGCGCCGGGGCCTGCGCTCCTACGCGTCGATCAACGTCCGCTCGGCCGAATGCCTCGACACCCATTATTACGCGGTGCTGATCGGCGTCGGCGCGACCACGGTGAACGCCTATCTGGCCGAGGCCGCGATCGCCGATCGTCACGCACGCGGCCTGTTCGGCGACCTGGCGCTCGACGAATGCCTGCGCCGCCACCGCGTCGCGGTCGAGGAGGGGCTGCTCAAGATCATCTCGAAGATGGGCATCGCCGTCATCTCCTCCTATCGCGGCGGCTATAATTTCGAGGCGGTCGGGCTCAGCCGCGCGCTGGTCAACGACCTGTTCCCCGGCATGCCCGCCAAGATCTCGGGCGAGGGCTATGCCTCGCTGCACCTGAGCGCGATGATGCGCCACGACATGGCCTGGGACCAGGGGGTGGCGACGCTGCCGATCGGCGGCTTCTATCGCCAGCGCAACGGTGGCGAGACCCACGCCTATTCGGCGCAGCTCATGCACCTGCTCCAGACCGCGGTCGCGACCGACAGCTATTCCAGCTATCTGCAATTCTCGCGCGGCGTCTCCGACCTGCCGCCGGTGTATCTGCGCGACCTGCTCCAGTTCAACTTCCCCGCCGAGGGCGTGGCGATCGATCAGGTCGAGGCGATCACCGAGATCCGCAAGCGGTTCGTGACGCCGGGCATGTCGCTGGGCGCGCTCAGCCCCGAGGCGCACGAGACGCTGGCGATCGCGATGAACCGCATCGGCGCCAAGGCGGTGTCGGGCGAGGGCGGCGAGGACGTGATCCGCTTCCAGCCCTATGACAATGGCGACAACGCCAATTCCGGCGTCAAGCAGATCGCCAGCGGCCGGTTCGGCGTCACCGCCGAATATCTGAACGCCTGCGAGGAGATCGAGATCAAGGTCGCGCAGGGCGCGAAGCCCGGCGAGGGCGGGCAGCTGCCCGGCTTCAAGGTGACCGAGTTCATCGCGAAGTTGCGCCACGCGACTCCGGGGGTGACGCTGATCTCGCCGCCGCCGCACCACGACATCTATTCGATCGAGGATCTGGCCCAGCTCATCTATGACTGCAAGCAGATCAACCCGCGCGCGCGCGTCTGCGTCAAGCTGGTCAGCTCGGCCGGCATCGGCACGGTCGCGGCGGGCGTCGCCAAGGCGCATGCCGACGTCATCCTGGTGTCCGGCCATGTCGGCGGCACCGGCGCGTCGCCCCAGACCTCGATCAAATATGCCGGCACGCCCTGGGAGATGGGCCTGTCGGAGGTGAACCAGACGCTGACGCTGAACGGCCTGCGCGGGCGCATCCGCCTGCGCGCGGACGGGGGGCTCAAGACCGGGCGCGACATCGTCATCGCCGCGATCCTGGGCGCGGAGGAGTTCGGCATCGGCACGCTGTCGCTGGTCGCGATGGGCTGCATCATGGTGCGCCAGTGCCATTCGAACACCTGCCCGGTCGGCGTCTGCGTGCAGGACGAGAAATTGCGCGCCAAGTTCACCGGCACGCCGGAGAAGGTCATCAACCTGATGACCTTCATCGCCGAGGAGGTCCGCGACATCCTGGCGCGGCTGGGCTGCCGGAGCCTGGACGAGGTGATCGGCCGCACCGAGCTGCTCCGCCAGGTCAGCCGGGGCGCGGAGCATCTCGACGACCTCGACCTCAACCCGATCCTGGCCAAGGTCGACGCGACCGACGCCGAGCGGCGGTTCAGCCTGTCGACCTTCCGCAACGACGTGCCGGACAGCCTGGACGCGCAGATCATCAAGGATGCGGCGGCGGTCTTCTCGCGCGGCGAGAAGATGCAGCTGACCTATTCGGTGCGCAACACGCACCGCGCGGTCGGCACCCGCCTGTCGAGCGAGATCACCCGCACCTTCGGCATGAGCAAGCTGGCCGACGGCCATGTCACCATCCGCCTGCGCGGCAGCGCCGGCCAGTCGCTGGGCGCGTTCCTGTGCAAGGGCGTGACGCTGGAGGTGTTCGGCGACGCCAACGACTATGTCGGCAAGGGCCTGTCGGGCGGCACGATCATCCTGCGCCCGGCGGTGTCCTCGCCGCTCGCCAGCCAGGAGAACACGATCGCCGGCAACACCGTGCTCTATGGCGCGACCTCGGGCACGCTCTATGCGGCAGGCCAGGCGGGCGAGCGTTTCGGGGTGCGCAACTCGGGCGCGACCGTGGTGGTCGAGGGCTGCGGCGCGAACGGCTGCGAGTATATGACCGGCGGCATCGCGGTGGTGCTGGGCCAGGTCGGCGCGAATTTCGGCGCGGGCATGACCGGCGGCATGGCCTTCGTCTACGACGCCGACGGCGTGTTCGAGCGGCGCGCCAATCCGGAGAGCATCGTCTGGCAGCGCCTGTCCTCGGCGCATTGGGAGCAGGTGCTGCGCGACCGGATCGCCGCGCATGCCGCCGCGACCGACAGCAAATGGTCGCGCGGGCTGCTCGAGGATTGGGATCGCGTCGCCGGGCAGTTCTGGCAGGTGGTGCCGAAGGAGATGCTGACCCGCCTGTCACATCCGCTGGACGACAGCGCGGCGTTGCAGGCCGCGGAATAAGCGGTGGACGAAGGGGGCTGGCGGCCGGGTCGCCTGCCCCCTTTTTATCATGGGCCGAGGGCCATGCCGGGGGTGACAGTGCCGTCGCGCCAAGCGTAACAGGGCGATATGTGGCAGCTTCTCCAGTTTCCGTTATGTCCGTTTTCGCGCAAAGTCCGGTTGCTGCTGGGGGAGAAGGGCGTCGGGTACGAGCTGGTGCGCGAATCGCCCTGGCTGCGGCGCGACGAGTTCCTCGACATGAACCCCGCCGGACAGACGCCGGTGATGGTCGATGCGGTGCGCGGCATCCTGCTGATCGATTCGATGGCGATCTGCGAATATCTGGAGGAGACGGTCGAAAAGGCCGCGATGATCCACGGCACCGCCGCCAACCGCGCCGAGATCCGCCGGCTGGTGACGTGGTTCGATACGCATTTCTTCCACGACGTGACCGGGCCGCTGCTCCACGAGCGGATGGTCAAGCGGCTGGCGCACCGCGTCGCGCCGGACGGCAAGGCGCTGCGCGAGGCGATGAAGGCGGCGGTCAGCCATCTCGACTATACCGATTACCTGCTCGACCACCGGCAATGGCTGGGTGGCGCGACGCTCAGCCTCGCCGACCTGGCGGCGGCCTCGCAGATCTCGATCGCCGACTATCTGGGCGGCATCGACTGGAAGGGGCACGACCAGACCGCGCGCTGGTACCAGGGGCTGAAGAGCCGGCCTTCCTTCCGCCCGCTGCTCGCCGAGCGGATGGAGCTGGTCGCGCCGCCCGCGCACTACGACAATCTGGACTTCTGATCCTGGATCCTGAACGATGGTGACGATCGATCTCGACGGTTTCCACATGGTCGACATTCGCGTCGGCACGATCGTTGCCGCCGAGCCGTTTCCGGAAGCGCGCAAGCCCGCGGTCCGGCTGGTGATCGACTTCGGGCCGGAAATCGGCCGCAAGCGGTCCTCGGCGCAGATCACCGTCCATTACACGCCCGAGGCGCTGGTCGGGCGGCAGGTGGCGGCGGTGGTCAATTTTCCACCGCGCCAGATCGGTCCGATGATGTCCGAGGTGCTGTGCCTGGGCTTTCCCGACGCGGACGGCGCGGTGGTGCTGGTCGCGCCGGATCAGCCTGTGCCGGACGGGGGGCGGTTGTTCTGAGGGGCGGGAAAAGACCATCCCCATTGACCTGTTCCCCGGCGAAGGCCGGGGAACAGAAGGGGGCCGGCAGGAGGCGGCCCCTGTGGCGCGTGAACGGACCGTCGGTCCTCAGCGCACCAGGCGCAACCGCCCGCCCCCGGAAGAGGACGGCGCGGCGGTCAGCAGGTCGTCGACGCGAGCGGCGAGGTCGACCTGGCGGAACGGCTTGGCCAGGCGCGGCACGTCGGCCGGCACGTCCTCGCCCGCCGCCGCATAGCCGGTGATGAGGAGCGCCGGGATCGCGGGACCGCCGGTGCGGCATTCGGTGATCAGCGCCGCGCCGGTCATGCCCGGCATCAGATAATCGGTGACCAGCAGGTCGACCGCCGCGCCGCCGCGCAGCATCGCCAGCGCCTGGCTAGCCGACCGCGCCTCGACCACGTCGTACCCAATGTCGCGCAGCATGTCGGCCGTGGCCCCGCGCACGATATCCTCGTCGTCCACCAGCAGGATGCGCGCCGCCTCGCGCGCGGCGGTCGGGTCGACCGGCCGCTCCACCACCTGCTCCGCGGGATCGTGCGAGATGGGCAGCCACAGCTCCACCGTCGTGCCGATGCCCAATGCGCTGTCCAGCCGCAGCGTGCCGCCCGATTGCGCCGCCAGCCCGTGGATCATCGACAGGCCCAGGCCCGTGCCCTTGCCCACCCCCTTGGTCGAAAAGAAGGGTTCGGCTGCGCGCGCCAGCGTCGCCTTGTCCATGCCGGTGCCGGTATCGGTGGCGAGCAGCCGGACATAATCGCCGGGCACCAGGCCGAGCAAGTTGCGCTCGCCCGCAGTCGCGGCGCTGGCGGTGATGGTCAGTTGCCCGCCCGCCGGCATCGCGTCGCGCGCGTTGATCGCCAGGTTGAGCAGCGCCAGTTCGAGCTGGTTGGGGTCGACCGAGGCGGGCGGCAGATGGCGTGGCACCTCCAGCACGACGCGGATCGTCGGGCCCAGCGAGCGGCGGATCAGGTCGACGATGCCGTCGATCAGCGCCCCGACATCAACCGCGCGCGGCTGCAGCGCCTGGCGCCGGGCGAAGGCGAGCAGCCGCTGGGTCAGCGTCGCCGCGCGCTCGGCCGCCTGAAGCGCGTTGCCGATCATCCGCTGCGTCCGCTCGTCGTCGCGGTGGCGGCGGCGGACCATGTCGAGGCTGCCGACGATCGGGGTCAGCAGATTGTTGAAGTCGTGCGCGACGCCGCCGGTCAACTGGCCGATCGCGTCCATCTTCTGCGCCTGGGCGAGCTGTACGTCGGCTTCCTTGCGTGCGGTGATGTCGGCGACCACGCCGGTCATCCGCACCGGCCGGCCGGCGGCGTCGTGGCGGATGCGGCCCTTCTTGGTGATCCAGCGCGCATTGCCATCCGCGCCGGTGATCGCCAGCTCGACATCGAAATGGCCGCTGACTTGCGCATCCTCGAACGCCTGCGCCACCCCGGCGCGCTGGCGGGGGTCGACGTGGCGCAGCATCGTCTCGAACGACCAGCGCGGCAGCGGCTCGGCATAGCCGAAGATCTCGTCATGGCGCGCGCTGCGCTCGATCAGGCCGGTGGCCAGGTCCATGTCCCAGCTGCCCATGCCGGCGGCCTCGAGCGCGAAGGCCAGGCTGGCGCTCGCCGTCTCCAGCTCGCGCGTCCGGTCGGCGACGGCGCGCTCCAGCGTGCGGGCGGCGGCGCGCAGTTCATATTGCCGGCCGCGTGCCTTGAGCGCGGAGCGGACCGCGCCCAGCAGCGCCTCGGCATGGAGCGGTCGTTCGAGCAGCACGACATTGCCCAGCGCTTCCACCCGCCGCGCCGCCTCGGCCGAGCGGGGCGCGCGGCCGCCATTGGCGAGCAGGATGAAGGGCAGGTCGGACCAGCCCGGCTGCGCAGCGAGCGTTGCGGCCAGCGGACCATCGTCCATCGTCGCCAGCGCCTCCTCGGTCAGCAGCACCGCGCCGGCGCCAGCCCGCGCGTCGGTGCCCAGCGCGGCGATCAGCGCGGGCAGGTCCGTCACCACCTCGGCGCGGATCGCGTGGCGGGCGAGCAAGTCGGCGGCGATCGCCGCGTCGCGGCCGCGCGGGGCCAGGATCAGGACCGGGTCATCCACCGATCGACGCCCCGCTTTCATCGGCCTTACCGGCGGCGAGCAGGGTCGCGGCCTCGCCCGAGAAGGTCGGGATGCCGGTCAGCACGCCATGGAAGGCGGAAAGCGGCTCCCCGAAATCCAGCCCGTCCGCGGTGATGCGGAACTCGCGGATGGTGCGCTCATGCGCGGCAGTGCGCGTCTTGATGACCGAGATCGCCTGACGCACCGCGCCGAACGCCTCGAAGAAGCGGAACTGCACTGCATTGTCGGCGAGATAGCTGATGTCGACATCCGATCCCGCCTCACCCAGCACGCCGTGCATCCCCAGGATCAGCAGCGTCACCACGCCGTTCAGCGACAGATAGGTGAGCAGCTCGTGCATCTGGAGCACCAGATACTGCTCGCTGGGCATGGATTGCAGATAGGCGTTGAGGCTGTCGATCACGACGAAGCGTGCGCTCTCCGCCTCGACCGCATGGCGCACGACGGCGGCGAAGGCGCCAGGCGATAATTCCGCCGGATCGATCGAGCGAAGCAGCAATTGTCCCGAGTCGATATAGGGTCGCAGGTCCATGCCGAGCGCGGCCGAGCGGTGGAGCAGCGTCGGTGTGCGCTCGTCGAACAGGAAATAGGCCGCCCGCTCGCCCCGCCGGAGCGCCGCGACCATCGCGCCGGTCGCGGTGGTGGTCTTGCCGACGCCGGCCGGGCCCGACAGCAATGTCGCGGTGCCGGGGGTCAGCCCGCCGCCGAGCAGCGCGTCGAAGGCCGGCGATCCGGTCGAGACCGGCGCGGCGTCGAACGCGGTCTGGACATTGCCCGCGACCAGCCGGGGAAAAACCGCCAGGCCGCCACGCTCGATCTCGAAATCATGATAGCCGCCCCGATAGCGCTGACCCCGCATCTTGACGACATGCATCCGCCGCCGTTCCGCACCGAAGCCGGACAGCGTCTGTTCCAAAGCGATCACGCCATGGGCGATGCTGTGCAGCTGCGCGTCGCCAGGCGCGCCGCTCTTGTCGTCCAGCACCAGCACGGTGCATTGGCGGCTGGCGAAGAAATGCTTCAGCGCCAGGATTTGTCGGCGATAACGGATCGGGCTTTGCGCCAGCAGCCGCAGTTCGGACAGGCTGTCGATCACCAGCCGGTCGGGGCGGACCGCATCGACCCGGGCCATGATCGCGCGCACCGTCTCGCCCAGTTCGACCTCGCTTGGATAAAGCAGGGTCTGCTCCTCCGCCTCGTCCAGCCCCTCGGCCGGCACCATCTCGAAGAGTGTCAGCGACTCGAGCGACCAGCCATGGCTGGCGCCGACCGCGCGCAGTTCCTCCTCGGTCTCGGCGAGCGTGATGTAGAGGCCGGTTTCGCCGATCGCCGCCCCGGCGAGCAGGAAGCCAAGACCGAGCGTGGTCTTGCCGGTGCCGGGCGTGCCTTCGACCAGGTAGAGGCGCTGACGCGTCACCCCGCCGTTGAGCACTTGGTCCAGCCCGGCGATGCCCAGGGCGGCAAGTGTGGACGGACGGTCCTGAACCGGTGGCATCGGCGTCTCTCCTCCCGCGTGGAACCGTCCTGCTTCGACGCCGGGCATGGGGCCGTATACGGGTGGTCGGCGACCGCTTTACAGTGGCTTGCCCGTGCCGCCTAGCGGTGTTGCGCGCGATGTCCGTGATCCGGACCGGATCAGCGGCGGCGCAGCCGGGGCCGGGGCGCGGCGGACAGGATCAGTACCGTTGCGACCCCGGAAACGCCCGCCGCGCCCAGGAAGCGAACCCAGCGTTCGCCGCTGATCGGCGCGCCGCACCGCCACAGGGTCGCGGTCAGCACCACGACGCCCGCGACGCGGAGCCAGCGCGCCTCGCCCGCGGTCAGGCCCAGGTCGCGGCGGATGCGGAACGAGGCGGCGGCGAGCAGCAGCCAGCCGATCAGGCAGGTCAGCACGGATTCAAGCATGGACGGTCTCCGAAAGGCGTTCGGCGCGCGCGGCGCGGCGGCTCCGGGGCGCGGGGGCGCGGCCGGCGCGCCAGGCGGCGAAGGCGAACAGCGCGGCGATCACCAGCATCGCCACGTCGAAGGCGGCGAACAGCGAGTCGCCCTGCCGCAGCGATCCCGGCAGTCCCCGCGTCGTGGTCAGCGCATCGGCGATGGGAATGGCGGCGAAGGCGAGCGCGGCCAGCGTGAACCCCTCGCGCCAAGCCCGGCGCGCGGGGCGGAGCAGTTGCGCCAGTGCGACGAGGCCCCAGGCCCAGAACATGGTCGCCACCTCCGCATCGGCGCGGCCGGGCTGCATCGCCGGGATCAGCCGGTTGGCGAGCAGATAGGCGGCCATGCCGATGGGCAGGCCGACGATCACCGCGATGTTCAGCCGCTCGACCAGCCGCAGTCCGAAAAAGGCCGCGGCGCCCGGCCGTCGCCGCTTGGCGGTCCAGAGCAGCAGGCCGGTGCCGACCATCGCCACGCCGGTCAGTCCCATGGCGAAATAGGCCCAGCGCAAGGCCGGCCCGGCGAATTGCGCGATATGCAGCCCCAGCATCACCCCCGCCGTGGCGAGTGCGGCGCCGCCCGCCCCCGATTGTTCGAGCAGGCGCCCGGTCGCGCCGTCATAGGTGACGGTGGGGGAGTGCGCGTCGATCGAGGTGCCGCTGCGCCGTGCGACGCTGATGGTGGCGGCCTGGTCGTTGGGATGGTGGACGATGATCCGCGCCACGGGGCCCCCCAGCCGGCGGCCGGCATCGGCGACGAGCGGGGCGATCGCGACGAGCGGCGCGGCCGTGCCGGTGGCCGGGCGCTCGGCGGGCAGGCCGAAGGCGATCTGAGCGAAATCGGCGGGCTGCTTGTAATTGGCCAGGATCGGCCAGGGCATGTACATCGTCACCAGCGTGATCAGCCCGGTATAGGTGATCATGGCATGATAGGGGAGCGCCAGCACCGCCGAGACGTTGTGCGCGTCCAGCCAGCTACGCTGCCCCTTGTTCCAGCGCAGCGTGAAGAAGTCGGCGAAGATGCGCTTGTGGGTGATGACGCCCGACAGGATCGTGGCCAGCATGAACATCGCGCACAGTCCCGCCAGCCAGCGGCCCCAGGGATGCGGCAATTGGAGCTGGAAGTGGAAACGGTAGAATTGCTCACCGCCGCGCGTCTCGCGCGCGGTCGCCGGCCGGCCGGTGGCGGGGTCGAGCTGGATCTCGTCGCGGCGCTGGCGCGGCGCGGCGGCGGGGTTGGGGACCTGGTAGATCCGGGTCAGCGGCGTGCGTGCGTCGGGCAGATAGACATACCATTGCAGGTCGTCCGCGCCGGTGCGTTGAAGATAGGCGATGGCGGTTTCGGCCGCGCGCGTGGTGGAAACCTGCTGCGGATGCAATTCGGGCTGCATCCAGCGCGTGATCTCCGGACGGAAATAGCTGGCGGTGCCGGTCAGGAACATGGCGAACAGCAGCCAGCCGGCGAGCAGGCCCAGCCAGCCATGGATCCAGGCCATGCTCTGGCGCAGCGACACGCTCATGGCCGCACGCCCAGCCACCAGGCCGCCGCACCGCCCAGCAATGCGACGCCCCAGACGATGCCGGCGACCCGCGCCAGCCGGGGCTCGTGGAAGCACCACAGACCGATCGCGGCATAGATCAGGAAGGCGGCGATCATCGCCCAGCCGGTCGCCTCGACGCGGTCGACGGGCAGCAGCCGGGCGGCGAGCGTCGCGAGCACGGCGGCGGCGGCATAGCCACCGACCAGCGCCGTCACCGATCGCGCGGCCATCGCCCACACGATCGGGCGCAGATGGCGGCGCGTGGACGACGGGGACGGGGCGGGATGACCGCGCTCCACGAACATGATGTCGATTCCCTTGCCGTTCTCGCCCGCTCCTCCTAGCGGCGAGTGATAGTCGTTATCAATAACAAAATGGCATGGGGAACGGATGTGGACAGGTCGCCGTCACCGAGCGGCGGCTCGTGCCCCGGTCAGCCGATGGCGATGCGCAACGCAGGTCGGGGCGCGGTCTGCGGCCGCAGCAGGGTGACGCGGCGACCGGCGCGTTCGATCACCCCCTCGGCCTGCAGCGCCATCAGCGTGCGATTGACATGGACGGAGGTCAGGCCGGTAGCGTCGCCGATCTCTTCCTGCGTCAGCGGCAGCACGATGCTGTCGCGCATCGCCAGCCCGGCGCGGCGGCACCGGTCCATCAGTTCGCCCAGCAAAGCCAACACCCGGCCGCGCGCGTCGCGCTTGCCCAGCGTGATGATCCAGTCCTGCGCGGCGGCGGCATCGGCCAGCGTCTCGTTCCACAGCGCGCGGGCGATCGCCGGATGCGCATCCGCCAGGCCGGTCAACGCCTTGTGCGGAATCTTCAGCAGTTCGACCGGGCCCAGCGCGCCGACCGTCTGATGCGCGCGGGGCAGCGCCTCGCTGCGCAGGCCGATGATGTCGCCCGGCACATAGAGGCCGGTGATCTGCCGCTGTCCGTCCGCCAAGATGCCGTGGCGCTGCGCGAAGCCCGACAGCAGGAACAGGCAGGGATGATCGTCCTGCCCCTCCTCGACCAGCCGGCGCCCGCGCCCGATCCGTTCCTCCTGGGCGGGCAGGGTCAGGATCGCCGCACGATCCCCCGGCTCCAAAGGCGCGAACCGCTCCAGCCGGCGGGTGAAGGACAGGAGCGGCGTGGTGGCAGGATGCATGATCGAACTCCCAAAGACGAATCAGGGATACCCGGCAGTCGGCATCACGCGCCGGATCGCTGCTGAACCCCATGGTAATCCATGTTTCCGCATTCCTCCATATTCGCTGCATCCAATGTTCGCTGACGTACATTGAAACAGGACTGCCGAATTTTAAGAAGCACACTGTCGTATAATCGTAATGCGGATCAGGATAATATTTGCTCGGCAACATTTGTTTTGTCAGGAATATTGGTGGATGGAGAGAACATATGTCTGGCCATGCCCAATCTTTTACGCGTAATGGCCTGTTGAGCCGGATGACGGCGACGGATTACGCCTTGCTGCAACCCGATCTGGAGCGGGTGGCGCTAACCCAGCGACAGGTGCTCGACGAGCCTGACCAGCCGGTCAACCACGTCTATTTCATCGAGCGCGGGATCGGATCGCTGATCGCGGTGCAGGAGGATGGCAGCGAGATCGAGGTCGGGCTGTTCGGCTATGAGGGACTGTACGGAGTGTCCGCAATCCTCCGTGCCGACCGGTCACCGCTCCGGTCGGTGATCCAATTGGGTGACGGCAGTGCGCTGCGCATCTCCAGTGCCGCGCTGGCCGCGGCTTGCGACCGTAGCGTCGCGTTGCGCACCCTGCTGCTCCGCTATGTCCAGTCGACGATCGTACAGACCGCGCAGACAGCGGCGTCGAACGCGCAATATGCGCTGCCCGAACGGCTCGCCCGCTGGCTGCTGATGTGCCATGACCGCAGCGAGGGCGACGAAATGACGCTGACCCATGAATTTCTGTCGGTGATGCTCGCCGTGCGCCGATCGGGCGTGACCGTGACGCTGCACCTGCTGGAAGGCACGGGCGCGGTGCGGGGGACGCGCGGTCTGATCACGGTGCGCGACCGCGCCCGGCTGGAGGAGATCGCGGGCGATTCCTATGGCCGGGCGGAGGCGGAATATCGACGGCTGGTCGGCCCGTTCGGGCGCGGCGCGGCGGCGGCCGGATCGGCCTGACCGGCCCGCGCGGGCAAGCGCACGGGCCGGTTGGCAGCGGTTCAACGGCAGCCCTGGCTGCGCTCGATCTCGCGCCCCGCCAGCGCGCCGACGCCCGCGCCGACGATCAGGCCGGTCGTGCTCGGCGCGTTGTAGCGGCCGCCGCGCCCGATCTCGCGACCAAGCAGGCCGCCGACCACCGCGCCCAGCACGCCGCCGGTCGTGCCGCCGGTGCGGCAGCGGCGGTCATAGCCGGTGCGACGCCAGTCGCGGCGATAGCCGTCGTCGCGATAGTCGCGATAGCCACGCGCGTCATAGCCCCGGTCGTAATAGCCGCGGTCATAGCCCCGCGTGTCGTAGCTGCGATCATAATAGCCGCGGCCATAATAGTCCTGCGCCATGGCGGGGGTGGCCGAGACACCTGCGATCGCCACGCCGGCAACCGCGAGGACTTGCGTGACAGTCTTGAACATCGATCGTCTCCCTATGGGCGATGACGAACGATTACGCCGATTCGGCTGTGGCGAGGCTGAACCGGGCTGGCAGCTTCCGTTCAGCCTTGAATGGCAAGCGGTTAGAAGGTCTTGGCCACACCGACGAAGAACCCGCGCCGTGGGCCATATTGCGGTGCGCCGACGCCCACGCCGGTCCCGTCGCGGATTTCGTATTTGTGATCGAGCGCGTTGATGACGTCGAAGCGGATGTCGAGGTTCGGCCCCGCCAGATGCTGGCTCGCGGTCAGGTTGAACTGCGCATAGGGCGGCAGCTTGGCGCCGTTCGGGACATTGTTGGCCGCGTCGTCGCGGCGCAGGCCCGAGCCATAGATCATGCTGCCGCCCAGCTTCGTGCCCCCGCCAAAGGCATAGGAGACGCCCGCCGAGCCGGTGAAGCTCTGGTCATGGTCGAGATAGATGAAGCGCCGGGCGATGTAATCGAGATCGTCCTGGCCGAAGCTGAATTGGCTGGAGACGATGTCGCGCCCCTTGGCTTTGGCCGCGGCGAAATTGGCGTAGGCGAGCAGGCCGCCGCGCGCATAGCTGACATTCGCCTCGATCCCGCCGATCCGGCCCTGGGCGTAGTTGAACGGGGTCAGGATGATCGGCGCGCCGAACTGCCCCTCGTCGATCAGGTTCTTCGAGATGCGGTAATAGGCGTCGATGCCGTAGGTGAGATAGCGGCTGAGCCTCGCCTGGAAGCCGGCGTCGAAATAATCCTGCCGCTCGGCATAGGGAACGGTGTTGGTGGTGACCGCGGGATAGGCGCTGGTGCCGATGAACTTGGCGATGCTGGTGGTGGCGACCAGCTCGAAGGGGGGCGGCACGAAATAGCGGGCATAGCCGGCATGGAGCGTATAGATGTCGCCCGGCTGCCAGACCAGATTGGCCCGCGGCGACACCTGGCCCTCGCGTCGATAGCCGTTATAGAGGTCGTAGCGCGCGCCGTAGTTGAGCGTCAGCCTGGGAAGCAGCTTCCATTCGTCCTGAAGGTACCCGCTGAAGCTGGTCGCGGTCTTGCCGCCATGGTCGGGTATCGCGATCGGCGCGCCTGTCTGCGCTCCGCTGTCGTCGACGGGGAAGACGTGGGTGGTGGTGTCGCTGGTCGACCGGTCGCGCGTGACCAGCAGGCCGCTGCGCAGCGTATGGGCCGTGCCCAGATGGTAGACGGCGTCGACCTGGCCGCCGATCGCGACATCCTGCTTATACGCCTGCTGCGCCTGCCCGTTGAACAGCAATTCGCCCAGGATGTCGGGCCGGTAGCGTAGCGACGAATAGCGCGCGAACAGCGAGGCCTGCACGGTCAGCGGCTCGGCATCGTGGAGGATCGCGATCTGGCCGAAGCCGGTCTTCTCGAGCTGCGTCTCGTCGAGCGTGTCGCTGGGGTATGCCGTCTGCCCGTTCACGCTCCAGCCGGCGCCCGGCTGCTGCCCGACCGGGTCGGGGATCTGGAACCACTGATTGGAATAGCCGCCGACGAAGGACAGGCGGTTCTGCGCGTCCAGGATATGGTCGACATAGGTGAAGGCCTGATACTGGTCGGTATGGTCATGGACCGGGTTCGAGCGGCCGTCGACGCTCTCGATGCCCAGGCCGCTGTGCCGGTAATCGCCGGAAACGAAGTAGTTGGTGCGGCCGGTCGAGCCGCCATAGGTCAGGCTGGGCTGGATCGTGTCGTGGCTGCCGCCATAGAGCGAGGCGGTGCCGCCGGTGTCGAACAGGCCGCTTTTGGTCGTGATGTCGATGATCCCGGCGGTGCGCAGGCCATATTGCGCCGGCAGTGCCCCGGTCAGGATGTTGACCTTGTCGATCAGGCGCGGCGACAGCGTCTGCCCGAACACCGCCAGCCCCTCGGGCAGGATGGTGCCGTTGATGCGGTATTGCAGGCCGTTATGGTCGTCGCGGACGTGGAACTGGCCGAAACCATCCTGCACGACGCCGGGGGCCTGGAGCAGGATCTGGTTGAACGGCTGGTTCTCGCCGCCGGGCAGCGCCTTGATCGTGGCGCTGGTGATCTCGTAGTTCGACGCGCCCAGGCTGGGCTGGATATGCTCGCGCGCCGTGTCGAGCCGTCGGGCGGTGACGACGATGTCCGGCGGGGTGCCGGCCGGACCCTGCCCAGCGGCCATGTCTGCCGAGGCCGCCGTGTCCGCCGTGGTCGGGTCCTGGCTGGGCACGCCGCGCGTCTGCGCCAGGGCGGCCTGGCCCGGCGCGGTCAGGGCGATGGCGGCGGTAAGGGCCGTCGGGGCGACATGGCGGAAAAGCGGGGAAACGCGCATCGGCGACTCTCAATGTTACTTTGTATCGGACAGATTGTGCATCGCGGCACGACCGATCGCTGGCAAGATGGCGGGCGCAAGATGAGCGATTTGTCACGAGACTGACGGAAAAACCCCATGTCGGAACGTGCATCGGACAAGACCGGCAGGACATAGATTTCCGTATTCTGATGAAGGACTTGATCGATCGAGGCGAACATCTGTCCACGACCTGGCCGGAGCGGACCGCCAAGCCTCCCGTCTTGGGCGACGCCGGCCGATGTTCAAGAATCGGCCCTGGCGGCGGCGTGCCGATGAACTAATGTCGATCAACATTCGTTACGCGGGTTCAACGGTTGAAGGAGGCGAGGGTGGCGGAGAGGACCGTGATCGTGACGGGAGCCGAGTCGGGGATAGGCGCGGCCTGTGCCGAGGCGTTCGGCGCAACGGGGGCGCGGGTCGCGATCCTGTTCTACCAGGACCAGGCGGCGGCCGACGCGACGGCGGCGGCGGTGACCAGGGCGGGCGGCACGGCGATGACCGTGCAGGCGCATGTCGACGACGAAGCCTCGGTCGACCGGGCCTTTGGGGCGGTGGAGGCGGCCTGGGGACCGGCGGCGGTGCTGGTCAATTCGGCGGGGCTCAACATGTCAGGCGTGACCGTGCGCGACATGACGCTGGCGCAGTGGCGGCGGCTGCTCGACACCGACCTGACCGGTGCGTTCCTGACCTCGCGCCGGTTCCTGACCGGGCGGGGGACCGCGCCGGGCGATGCCGCGATCCTGCACATCTCCTCGATCCATGCCTATGCGGTGCGCGCGGGCGGCGCCGATTATTGCGCGGCCAAGGGCGGCCTGTCCAACCTGGTCGAGACGCTGGCGATCGAGGAAGCGCCGCGCGGCATCCGCGTCAACGCGATCGAGCCGGGCATGATCCTGACGCCGATGAACGCGCGCGCCGAGCGCGACGACGCCTATCGCCGCACGCTGGAGCAGAACATCCCGCTCGGCCGGGCCGGTCAGCCGGCGGAGGTGGCGGACCTCGCCGTCTTCCTGGCGTCCGACCGGGCGCGCTACATCACCGGCGCGCGGATCGTGATCGATGGCGGTCTGTCGCTGATGCAGGCCCTGGGCGCATGAGCGCGGGGATGCGCGCGCGCCAATCCACCGCCGATCCGCATCGCAAGGATGCGGTGGTCGACGTGCCCTTCGACCTCGACTTCAACGTCAAGCGGATCGAGGCGGTGACGCTGGACGGTCCGGCCGCGCTGATGGCGCGCGACCTGATGAGCCCCTATGTCTGGCGCGAGGCCGATGGCCGCTGGGGCCTGATGGTGCGCGCGGTGGTGAAGCCGGGCGAGACGCTGACCGATACCGGCGTGATCTGGGCGGGATGGAGCGACGACGGCCGCCACTTCACCATGCTGGACGCGCCCGCGATCGTGCCGGGTCCGGACGATCACGATGCCGGCGGGGTCGAGGACCCGACCGTGGTGCGCGGGCCGGACGGGTACATCGTCTATTATTCGGGCGTGCTGGCCGATCATTCGCACGGCGAGCTGTCCTATGCCGCCGGCCCGTCGCTCGACCGGCTGGTGAAGAGCGGCGTCGCGCTCGCCTCGTCCAAGTCGGAGGGCAATACCAAGGAGGCGACGGTCGACCGCACCGCGGACGGGCGCTGGCGGCTGTTCTACGAATATGCCGCCGACGATGCGTCGCGCATCGGTCTGGCGATCGGCGCGGATGTGGCGGGACCCTGGGACGAACAGCCCACCCCGTTCATGCCGCGCGAGAATAGCTGGGACGACTGGCATTTATCCACAGGGCCGCTGCTGACCGACGATCCGGCGCGGCCGGTGATGTTCTACAATGGCGCGACGCGCGACGCGCGCTGGCGGATCGGCTGGGTGGCGTTCGACGACCATTACACCCGCGTTGTCGCGCGCGGCATCGAGCCGCTGGTCCTGCCGCCGCCGGCCGATGACCGTGGTGCGACCGATATCGCCTTCGCCGCCTCGGTGGTGGTCGAGGGCGGCAGGATCTGGCTCTATTATTCGCTGGAGGACCGGCGGCTCGCCCGCGCGCTGATCCGGCGCAGCTAGGCCCGTCGTCGCCCGTCCAACTTATCCACAGGACCGTTCAGCCGATGCCAGCGGAAACGCCGCTTCTCACCGACCCTGCCACGCCGCCCGGCCGCCAGGCGCCGCCGAGCATCCAGGCCCCGATCGCCCCCGCGCCGGAACTGCGCCCCGGCGCGCCCTATGCCCGCGACGAACTGCTCCACGAGCTGTTCGACGCCACCGTCCGCGACCATGGCCCGGCCACCGCGCTGACGCTGATCGGCGCGGACGAGGAATATGGCCGGGTGACGGCATGGACCTATGACATGCTGGCGCGGCGCAGCCTGTCGTTGGCGCATCGGCTGCGGGCGATGGGAATCGGCCGGGGCGACCGGGTGGTGCTGTGCCTGCCGCGGGGGCTGGACCAGTATATGGCGATCCTGGGCGTCCTGCGCGCGGGCGCCGCCTATGTGCCGGTCGACTGGGGTTATCCACAGGATCGCATCGCGTTCATCGTCGAGGACAGCGGCGCGGCGCTGACCATCACGGTCGCGGGTCGCGCCGGGGAGATCGGCGGGCGGACGCTGGCGATCGACGCCGAGCTGGGCGATCTGGCCGCCGAGCCGCCGCTGCCGCTGCCGCGCGACGCGACGGGGTCGGACCCGCAGGACCTGGCCTATATCATCTACACCTCGGGCACGACCGGCCGGCCCAAGGGGGTGATGATCACCCATGCCAATGCCTGCCACCTGGTCCGATCCGAAAGCGCGATCCTGGCGCTGGACCCGGCCGACATTGTGTTCGGCGGGTTCAGCCTGGCCTTCGACATGTCGGTCGAGACGATGTGGAGCGCCTTCTTCGTCGGCGCGACGCTGCTGGTCGCGACGGAGGCGCTGGCGTCGAGCGGTCCCGACGTGGCGATCGCGCTGGCGGCGGAGGGGACGACGATCTGGCATGTCGTCCCCTCGCTGATCGCGCTGGTCGAGCATCCGGTGCCAAGCCTGCGCCTGATCAACATGGGCGGCGAGGCCTGTCCGCCCGACCTGCCGCGCCGGCTGGCGCGTCCGGGGTTGCGCCTGCTCAACACCTATGGCCCGACCGAGACGTCGGTGACCGCGACCTGGACCGAGGTGCATCCCGGCCAGCGCATCACCATCGGCAAGCCCCTGCCCGGCTATACAGCCTGGATCGTGGACGACCATCTGCAGCCGGTCGCGGCGGGGCAGGAGGGCGAACTGGTGATCGGCGGCCCAGGCGTCGGCGTCGGGTACGTCAACCGACCCGACCTGACCGCCGAGAAGTTCACCACGACGCCGTTCGACACCGTGTCGGGCGGGCCGGAGCGGATCTATCGCTCGGGCGACCTCGTCCGGCTGGACGCGGCAGGCGACATCGACTTTGTCGGGCGGATCGACACGCAGGTCAAGATTCGCGGCTTCCGCGTCGAGCTCGCCGAGATCGAGGCGGTGATCGGCGAGGCGCCGGGCGTGGCGCAGGCGGTCGTGCATCTGTTCAACGATGCCGATGGCGCGGAATTCCTGGCCGCGTTCATCGTCGCGCGCAGCGGCGAGACGGTCGACATAGGCGGCGTCAAGGCGCGGGTGACCGAGCGGTTGCCCAACTACATGCGCCCGGCCGCCTATCAGATGATGGCCGCGCTGCCGACGCTGCCCGCCTCGGGCAAGGTCGACCGCAAGGCGCTGGTCAAGCCCGAGGTGACCGTCGACACCGGCCGCGCGGTCGCGCCGCCGGCGACGCCGATGGAAGAGGTGCTCCACCGCATCTGGGCCGAGGCGTTCGCGCCGCAGCCCGTCTCGGTGCTGGACGACCTGTTCGAGGACCTGGGCGGCCATTCGCTGAAGGCGGCGCGGCTGGTGTCGGCGGCGCGCAAGGTGCCGGGGCTGGCAGGCCTGTCGCTGGAGGACGTCTATGCCGCCCCCACCATCCGCGCGCTGGCGCAGCGGATCGGCGGCGCGGCCCCGGTCGCGCTGCTGGAGGAGGACAGCTTCCACCGCGTGCCCGAATGGCAGCGCTGGCTGTGCGTCGCGGCGCAGACGCTGGCGCTGATCCCGATCTACACGCTGGCGGGCCTGCAATGGTTCACGCCCTATATCGCCTATACGCATCTGGCGGCGCGGATGAGCCGGATCGACGCGCTGATCCTCAGCGCCTTGTTCTTCACCATCGTGCCGGTCGCCTCCATGTTCCTGTCGATCGCGGCGAAATGGCTGATCGTCGGGCGGTTCAAGGCGGGCGATTACCCCTTGTGGGGCAGCTATTACTTCCGCTGGTGGCTGGTGCGGCGGATCATCGCGGTGACCGCGACGCCCTATATCGCCGGCACGCCGATGATCCGGGGCTATTACCGGATGCTGGGCGCCAGGATCGGCAAGCGCGCCTATCTCGGCACCGGGGTGATCGACACAGCCGACCTGTTCGCCTGCGGCGACGACGCGATCGTGAGCGACCAGGCAGTGATGGCGACCAGCGCGGTCGAGCGCGGGCTGCTGCGGCTCGGCCGGGTGACGCTGGGCGACCGGGCGTTCGTGGGGTCGCAGGCGGTGGTCGGCCGCGACGCCCGGCTGGAGGCGGATGCGATTCTCGACGACATGTCGGCGCTGCCGGCGGAGATGGTGGTGCCCGCGCGCGAGCGCTGGACCGGATCGCCCGCCCGCTTCGCCGCGGCGGTCGAGCCGGCCATGGTCGCGGGCAGGACCGGCGGGCTCGGCCCGTCGCTGGGGCTGCTGGTCGGCGCGCTGCTGCTGCCGATCCTGGCCATCCTGCCGATCGCGCCGGGCCTGATCGCGCTGATCGAGCTCGACTGGGCGACGACCGGCTATGCCTATATGCTGGTCTCGCCGCTGCTCGCCGTCACCTATGTGGTCATGATGTGCGTGCTGACCGTGCTGGCCAAGCGCCTGATCCTGGGCCGGGTGTCGCCCGGCATCTACCGGTTGGGCAGCTGGTTCTACGTTCGCTATTGGATGGTCAAGCAGATCAACGACCTGGCGCTCAGGCTGCTGCACCCGATCTTCGCGACCCTCTATGTCATCCCCTGGTACCGGGCGCTGGGCGTGAAGGTCGGCCGACGGGCGGAGATTTCCACCGCCAGCGCGATCGTCCCCGATCTGGTGGAGATCGGGCCGGAAAGCTTCATCGCCGACTCGGTCATCTTCGGTGCCGCGAAGATCGGCCATGGCACGATCGAGCTGGCGCATACCCGGATCGGCCGGCGCAGCTTCATCGGCAATTCGGCGCTGTTGCCGAGCGGCGCGCAGATCGGCGACGAGGTGCTGATCGGCGTCCTGTCCAAGCCGCCCGAGGACCCGGCGCTGGCCATGGAAGCGGGTAGCACCTGGTTCGGATCGCCCGCGTTCAAGCTGCCGGTGCGCCAGGTCGCGACGATGTTCGACGAGGGCGCGCGCTTCAATCCCTCGCGCGGGCTGATCGCCACCCGCCTGTCGATCGAGGCGATCCGCGCCACCCTGTCGCTGACCGCCTTCCTGGTGTTCTTCAGCCTGTTGCTGTCGATCGTCGGCGACCTGGACGATCTGGAGCGCGGCGGGCTGGTGATCGTGACGGCCTTCCCCTTCCTCTATATCGGCTTCTGCCTGGCTTGCGGGGCGTTCGTGCTGGCGCTCAAATGGCTGGTGGTCGGCCGCTACACCGCCACTACCGCGCCCTTGTGGAGCACCTTTGTCTGGCGCACCGAGCTGGTCACCGCGACCTATGAGAATCTGGCGGTCGCCAACCTGCTGGAGCCGCTGCGCGGCACGCCCTGGATCGGCCTCTACCTGCGGTTGATGGGGGCGACGATCGGCAAGCGCTGCTATATCGACACCACCGACCTGACCGAGCACGACCTGGTGACGATCGGCGACGATGTCGCGCTCAACGACTATGCGGGTCTCCAGACGCACCTGTTCGAGGATCGGGTGATGAAGGTCGGCGCGATCACCGTCGGCGACCGCGCGACGATCGGCTCGCTCGCCATCGTCCTCTACGACGCGGAGGTCGGCGCGGACGCGCAGCTCGGCGACCTGTCGGTGGTGATGAAGGGCGAGACGTTACCCGACGGCACCAATTGGGAAGGTAGCCCGGCGCGGATCGTCACCGGGGCCGCGTGAGTCCGATCTGGCATGACGGGCCGTTGGCGGCGCTCGACTGGGATGGCGCGGCGCCGGTGGCCTGGCGCATCGCCGATCCGGGGCGGGGGCGACGCCAGCCTCTGGTCGCCGCGCTGCTCGGCCGGCTCAGCGGCGACGCGGCCGACGCCATCCGCCTCGCCCGCGATGCGGCGGGCGCGCCTTTTGTGGCCCATCCGCCCGGCTGGCATGTCAGCCTGGCGGGGCGCGGCGACTGTTGCCTGATCGGCGCGGCGCGGTGCCGGATCGCGGTCGATCGCGAGCTGGTCGACGGCCAACCGCCGCTCTGGGACATGCTGACGGCCGGGGAGACGCGCGACCTGCGCCACCTGCCGGTCGCAGACCAGCCCCGCGCGTGGCTGCGCCGCTGGACGATCAAGGAGGCGCACGCCAAGCTGGTCGGCACGCCGCGCCGCCTCGCGCCCGAGACGATCGACACGCGGCTGATCGATCGGGTCCGCGCCACTGCGAATTGCAAAGGCCGCTCCGACTGCTGGACACGCGACAGCGGCGATGCGATCGAGACCCTGGCTGTGTGGAGCGCCGCATGACCGACCTTGCCGTCCGCCCCTATGCCGATACCGATCGCGACGCGGTGCTGGCGATCTTCGACGGCAATGAAGACGGCTATTTCGGCGCGGGCGACCGGCTATGGCTGGCGGAGACGCTGGACGCGCCGGACGGCCCCGCCTTCGTCGTCGCGGTGGACGGCGCGGCGGCAGCGTTCGGCGGCTATGAGGTCTGGGACCATTACAACAAGGCGCTGCTCTATTGGGGCATGGCGGCGTGACGCTGGCATGGCTGCGGCCTCGGCCGGCTGCTGCTGTTCGAGCGGTTGCTGCACGTCGCCACCCGCGCCGACCCGCCGACCCGCTATGTCACCGTCGACACCTCGCCCCGGGTCGCGCCCTTCTTCCGCCGCTGCGGCTTCGAAGAGACGGCAGTGTGGCCGGAGGGCTATCGCTCCGGCATGACGATGCACGAGCTCCGCTTCGACCTGGCCGCCACGACGCCGGCGGCCCTGAGCGCGCAACGCGACGCGGCGCTGGCGGCGGCGGTGGCGGCGATCACAGGACGTTAGGACCCCTGCGCCGGTCGCGCCACCAGCGGCGCGAGGCGGGCGCGGAGCAGGCGTTCGAAGGTCGGGAGCGGGCAGAGCGTGGCGCAGCCCTTCACGGTCAGCGGCGTCACCGCCACTTCGGGCGATAGCGCGCGCAAGCCGTCCAGCGGCTGCGCCTGATAGGCGGCACGGACATAGCGCGCACCCGAACGCGGGTCGCGATACCGTTCCAGCAGGATCGCGCCGCCGGGGGCGACGTCATTCGGCGCATAGCCAGGCGCGGTGAGGTCGACGCCCAGCGCCGCGCCCAATGCGGTGACGTTGGTGTCGTGGCCGACCAGCAGGTCGAGCGCGGGGCCGTCCGTCCGGGTCAGCGCGGCGAGCATATGGTCGGCCAGCGCCGCCGCCTGATGCGCGGCCATATAGGGGGAGCGGGTGAACACGTCGAACAGGGCGGCATGAAGCGTGCCCAGCCGCGCGATCGTCCGGGCGTCGGCGCGGCCCCAGCCGACCTGGGCCTTCGGCATCCCTTGCGCATATTGCAGCAGCAGCACCTGCGCGATGCCCGATGTGCTGCGGATCGGCCCCGACAGGTCGATGCCCCGCCCGTCCGCCGAGGGGCGCAGGCCGGGCGCGCCGCCGCCGGTGCAGCCGCGCGGGTCGCCGCAGTCGAGCACCCGGTCGAGCAGGCGGATCGCCGGCCGGTGGCGCGCGGCGAGCGCCGCCATGCCGCCGGTATAGCGGTCGATCGCGGCGACGGCGGCGCGCGCGTCGAAGGCGGTGACGCCGGCGCGTAGCGGCTCGAACAATGGATCGGCCTGGTCCGCGCCCAGATGATCCACCGCGATGCCGCAACCGGGCGCGAAGCCGGCGGCAAAGGAATCGCCGCTCTGGACGGTGCGGATCGCGGTGTTGCTGTGGATGCGGATCGTGCCCGGCCGCGGACAGCCGGTGGCGGGGAACAGACCGGCCTTGGCCCAGCGGCGGCGGTCGAACCGGCCGAGCAGCGTCATCGCGCGCGCACCATGCGGCGTCACCTGGCTTTCCGGCAGCGGCCAGCGCGGCCAGGGCGCGGCGCTCCGCGTGTCGCCAGGCACCTCGCCCTCCAGCGGCACGCGCACGCCGTGCCGCATCAGCACCACCGCGCGGTCGAGCACCAGATGGTGGCGCGCGGAGGCGGCCATGACGGGCGGGGACAGGCCCGCGATGGCGGCGAGCAGGAGAGGCAGGCGCGGAAGGAAGCGGATCATCGCGCGGCGGTTAGCCAGCGGATCGGACAGTTTCGTGACTCCCTACAGGCGGCGGAACATGACCAGCGCATCGACCTCCCGCCCGTCCGGCCGCCGGAACGCGCCCGGCAGCGTGCCGACGATCGCGAAGCCCAGCGCCAGCCACAGCCGCACCGCGCGTTCGTTGCTGGCGACGACGAAGTTGAACTGCATCGCCCGGAAGCCCATCGCCCGCGCCTGGTCCAGCGAATGCTCCGCCATCGCCCGGCCGACCCCCCGTCCGCCGGCGCCCGGCGCAGTCATATAGCCGGCATTGGCGACATGCGCGCCGCCGCCCGCCTGGTTGGCGCGCAGATAGTAGCTGCCCAGGATGCGCCCGTCCCGCTCGGCGACGAAGCCGGTCTTGTCCGGCCCCAGCCAATAGGCCAGCGCCGCCGCCTCGGTCATCGCCGGGTCGAGCGCATAGGTCTCGCCCGCGCGGATCACCGGCATCAGGATGGCAGACAAGGCGGCCTGGTCTTCCGGCCGCACCGGGCGGAGGCGGAGCGGCGTGGTTCCGGTCACTTCAGCACCATGGGCAGGCCCGCGACGACCAGTTCGACTCGGTCGGCGGTGGCGGCGACGCGCTGGTTGACGATGCCGGCCAGGTCGCGGAACCGGCGCGCCAGCGCATTGTCGGGCACGATCCCCCAGCCCACCTCGTTCGACACCAGCAGCACGCGCCCCCGGGCGGCGGCCAGGGCGTCGCAGAGCGCGTCCAGCGCCGGGTCGAGCGGGTGCTCGGCGAGCAGCAGGTTGGAGGTCCACAGCGTCAGGCAGTCGACCAGTAGCACCGCGTCCGGTCCGTCGGCCGCGGTGATCGCCGCGGCCAGCGCGACCGGCGCCTCCACCGTGGACCAGCGTGCGTCGCGATCGGCGCGGTGCCGGTCTATCCGGTCGCGCATCTCCGCGTCGAAGCCTTGCGCGGTGGCGATGAAGACGCGCCGCGTCGCCGTCGCCGCTTCCGCGAGCGCTTGCGCCCGCCGGCTCTTGCCCGATCGAGCGCCGCCCAGCACCAGGGTCACACCCTTTGTCATCGGTTCCATCCTCGGCTTTTCCAGCGCAGCATGTACAAAGCCTCGCCTTGTCCGTCATGGCCCGCTAGACCGGACGCGACAAGCGATCGGGAGGGCGCGCATGAACAAGCATTGGCCGTGGATCATGCTGGGGCTGGTCGGCGCCGCCTGCCTGGCGGTGGTCGCCTCCGCGCGGGGGGAGCCGATCAACGCGCTCTGGATCGTCGCGGCGGCGCTGTCGGTGTATCTGATCGCCTATCGCTATTATGCCCGATTCATCGCCGGCCGCGTGTTCGGCCTCGACCCGGCGCGCGCGACCCCGGCGGTGCGGCGCGCCGACGGGCTGGACTATGTCGCCACCGACCGGCGCGTGCTGTTCGGCCACCATTTCGCCGCGATCGCGGGCGCGGGGCCGCTGGTCGGGCCGGTGCTGGCGGCGCAGATGGGCTATCTGCCCGGCACCTTGTGGATCCTGGCGGGCGTGGTGCTGGCCGGCGCGGTGCAGGACTTCGCCGTGCTGTTCATCTCGATGCGCCGCGACGGCCGGTCGCTGGGCGAACTGATCCGGATGGAGATGGGCGCGGTGGCCGGCACGATCGCGCTCATCGGCGCGTTCATGATCATGGTCATCATCCTGGCGGTGCTGGCGCTGATCGTGGTGCGCGCGCTGGCCGAAAGCCCCTGGGGCATGGTGACGGTGGCGGCGACGGTGCCGCTGGCGATGCTGATGGGCGCCTATACCCGCTGGGTCCGCCCCGGCGCGATCGGCGAGGTGTCGCTGCTCGGCTTCGTCGGGCTGATCGGCGCGATCTTCGCCGGGCAATGGGTGTCGCTGCATCCCGTGCTGGCGCCGATGTTCACCTTCACGCCGGTGCAGCTCTGCTTCATCCTGATCGTCTACGGCGCGGTCGCCTCGGTGCTGCCGGTCTGGCTGCTGCTCGCGCCGCGCGACTATCTATCGACCTTCCTCAAGATCGGCGCGATCGCCGCGCTGGCGATCGGCATCGTCGTGATGGCCCCGCCGCTCCGGATGCCGGCGCTGACCGCCTTCGCCTCGACCGGGGCGGGACCGGTCTGGGCGGGGCCGCTCTTTCCCTTCCTGTTCATCACCATCGCCTGCGGCGCGGTGTCGGGGTTCCATGCGCTGATCGCCAGCGGCACCACCCCCAAGCTGATCGCCAGCGAGGCGGATGCGCCGTTCATCGGATATGGCGCGATGCTGATGGAAAGCGCGGTGGCGATCATGGCGCTGGTCGCGGCCTCGATCCTCGACCCCGGCGTCTATTTCGCGATGAACGCGCCCGCCGCGCTGCTCGGCACCGATCCCGCCAGCGCGGCGGCGGCGGTGACCGCGATGGGCTTCCCCGTCACGCCCGACACGCTGGCGCAGACCGCGCGCGACGTGGGCGAGGCGACGATCATCAGCCGCACCGGCGGCGCGCCGACCCTGGCGGTGGCGATGGCGGAAATCTTCAGCCACGCGGTCGGCGGCGCAGGCATGAAGGCCTTCTGGTATCATTTCGCCATCCTGTTCGAGGCGCTGTTCATCCTGACCGCGGTCGATGCCGGCACCCGCGCCGGCCGCTTCATGCTCCAGGACCTGATCGGCCTGGCCAGCCCGCGCTTCCGGGAGGGCAAGGGCGCGGCGGGCCTGGTCGCGACCGCCTTGTGCGTCGCGGCCTGGGGCTTCTTCCTCTATCAGGGCGTCACCGATCCCCTGGGCGGGGTGAACACGCTGTGGCCGTTGTTCGGCATCTCCAACCAGATGCTGGCGGCGGTGGCGCTGATGCTGGCGACCGTGGTGCTGTTCCGGATGAAGCGCGAGCGCTTCGCGTGGGTGACGATGGCGCCGGCCGGCTGGCTGCTGCTGTGCACGGGCACCGCCGGCCTGATGAAGCTGTTCCACCCCGATCCCAAGGTCGGCTTCCTCGCCCATGCCCGGCGCTTCGCCGACGCGGCGGCGCGGGGCGAGGTGCTCGGCCCCGCCAAGACCATGGGCGATATGCAGCGGATCGTGATGAACGACCGGATCGACGCCGCGCTGTGCGCGCTGTTCCTGGCGGTGGTCGCGGCGATCCTGGTCTATGCGGTCAGGACCTGCCGCGCCGCCCGTGCGCTGCCCCGGCCAAGCGTGACCGAGGTGCCGCCGGCCATGGCCCTGGTCCCGGCGGAATGAGCGTGCCGGGCGCCATGCGGCGGGTGCTGGCTCGGCTGGCGCAGATGGCGCGGCTGATGGTCGGGATGCCCGACTACGACGCCTATTGCCGGCACATGGCCGCGCATCATCCGGAGCGCGCGCCGATGAGCCGCGCCGCCTTCTTCCGCGACCGCCAGCAGGCGCGCTACGGCAGCGGCGGCGGGCGCTGCTGCTGAGCCACGCGCGCCTGGGCGAAGGTGTCGGCGAAGCCGCCCTCGTCCATCGCGCCGGTGACGATCAGCGGGCCGACCAGATAGGCCGGCGTCCCCGCCAGTCCCAGCGTCGCGGCGGCACGGGCATTGGCGGCGAGCAGGGCGTCGATCGCCGCGCCCCGCCCGTCCAGGTCGCGGAGCAGCCGGTCCCCGTCGCCGCCGGCCGCCGTGACGGTTTCGCCCAGCACGGCGTCGGTCAGCGCGCGGCGCTCGGCCATCAGTGCGCGGTGGACCGCCGGGTAGAGCGACCCCGAAGCCAGCGCGACCCGCGCCGCCCGGCGCGACGCGTCGCCGAAGATCGGCCAGTCGCGATAGACCAGCCGGACCCGGCCATCCGCCGCGACCGCCCGGTGCATCGCCGGATCGGCGCGCCGGCAGGCCGGGCAGCGATAGTCGGTGAAGACCTGCATCGTCAGATCGGCGCTCGCCGGATCCATGGAGGGAGCGGACCGGTCCGTGAGAATGGCTTGCACCGCCGGATCGTCACCTGTTTCCCGCGTGTCGTCCGGCGCGCGGGCGATCAGCTTTCCCACGGTCCAGCCGCCCGCCACCATCGCGACCAGCAGCATCAGGTCGCGCCGGGCGATCACATCGGGCATGGCGCGGCCGAAATGTCGGCAGGATGACGGACGCGGAGGCGCGGAGCGTGCGGAGGCCGTTTCGATCCTGACGGCTGCGTCGCCACATCATGAACGATCATGACGCGGGCCTGCGGCCGCGCCAGCAACCCTCTCCGCGCCCTCGCGCCGCCGCGTGAAACCATCGTCTTCGTCACCCGACCGGCATGACGCCGTCCGCCCTCATTCGTCGATCCCGAAATTCAGCCCCCGCGACACGCTGGGATCGACCACCGCGAGCAGCAGATAGGCGCCGAACTGCTTGGCGCGCTGCCACCAGCCGGTCGCCGCCTTGTAGCCGTCCAGCGTCACTTCGGTCGATTGGGCGACCTCGCCATCGACATAGCGGCGGACATGGTCGGCGAAGGCGCGGTCCTTGATCCGCAGCATCAGCTCCAGGTTGATGAACAGGCTTCGCATGTCGAAATTGGCGGAGCCGATATGGACGGCGTCGTCGATGACATAGAGCTTGGTGTGCAGCTTGGTCGGCGCATATTCGTACAGGCGCACGCCCCGGCGCAGGAGACCGGCATAGGAGAAACGCGCCGCCGCGATGGTCGCGTTGTTGTCGGACCGGGCGGCGGTGACGACGCGGACGCGGTGGCTGTCGCGGCCGGCGCGCTCGATCCGGCGGAGCAGCAGCGGGCTGGGCAGGAAATAGCCGGCGACCATGTCGATGCACCGCCCGCGCGCCATGTCGTCGCGCACCGTCCGCGCCCAGGGCGACAGTTTCCGCGTCGGCCCGCCGATCAGCCAGCGCAACGCTCCTTGCGTCTCGCTGTAGCGCGCCAGGATCTTGTTGAGCGGTCGGACGCGCAGCTTGGGATGCTTGGTCGCCTGGTGCAGCGCGTCGAAATAGTCGCCCATTCGTGCCGCCGCCGGTCCCTCGACCAGCAGGCCGAGGTCGCGCCATGCCTGATCGGCGACGGTGCCGAAATAGTCGTCCTCGACATTGAAGCCGCCGATGATGATCCGCGCCCGGTCCGGCGTCTCCGCGTCGGCGAGCGCCAGCTTCTGGTGGTTGCGCAGCAGATAGCGCCGGCCGAAGCGCGGCGCGAAGCGGCACAGGTCGATCCCCGCTTCGCCGAGCGGCGCGAAGAAGGCATCGGGCGTGTCGTCGCTGCCGAAGCCGTCGATCAGCAGCGCGACCGCCACCCCGCGCCGGGCAGCGGCGACCAGCGCGTCGTTCACCCGCCGCCCCGCGCCGTCATCGGCGTAGATGTAATAGAGGATGCGCAAGCTGGTATGCGCCGAGTCGATGAGCGCGACCAGCGCGTCGAGGCGGCGCGGGCCGGTGTCGAGCAGGGTCAGGCGGTTGCCGTCGACGGTGAAGACCGGTTGTTCCGGCCGCGCCGCCGGAGGCGCCGGCGGTGGGGCGGCGGCGCGCGGGCGATCGGCCAACGGGGCGGCCGACGGGACGATGGCGAGCGTCATGATGCTGTTCTACGCACCAGCCGCCCGGTCGATCCGGAATTGATCCGGGACCGTCACGATTCCGCGCAGGAGCCGGCCTGGGGGTTTTCCTTGACTTTTCGGCGGCCGGTGGATAGCCGCTCACGCTTCTCCTGATTCCGGTTTCCGAAGGACACGGCATGGCACGCGTCACCGTCGAGGATTGCGTCGACAAGATTCCCAACCGTTTCGATCTGGTGCTGTTCGCCGCCCAGCGCGCGCGGCAGATTTCGGGCGGCGCGGAGCTGACGCTCGACCGCGATCGCGACAAGAACCCGGTCGTCGCGCTGCGCGAGATCGCCGAGGAGACGGTGCGTCCCGACAATCTCGAGGAGTCGGTCGTCAACAGCCTGCAGAAGGTGCGGATCGACGACGAGGACGAGGCGGACGAGATCGGCAGCCTGGCCGCATCGGCCGAGGCGCTGCGCCTTACGGCCGCCGCGCCGCCGCGCAACCAGAATCTGGGCGCCGATTACGACGGCTGATCGCCGGACGCAGGCTTCAGAACGGAAAAGGGGCTGCGACGGCGACGTCGCGGCCCCTTTTCCATGACCGCGCGCACGAGCCGGGAGGACCGATTCCCGCATCGCTCGTCTGCTGATGGGAAGCCGCGCAGAAGCCCTGGGCGGTCGGCAAGATCCTCCGCCACCCCGGCGGAGGCCCGTCCGGTCTGCGGGGTATCGCCAAGGTCCCGTCTTTGCCGCGGCGACGGGCGGGTGCGCACCGGTCCCCCCGACGGACGCAGCCCTTGCCGCCGCTGCTTCCCGTTCCAGACTAGTAACATAGCCCGCTTTTTCGCGCCGATTTCGACGCATCGGCGCACGCGCGGCATTGCGCTTGCCCGGCATTGGCCGCCATTGATCCGTTACGGATGCTGATCGATTCACGCGGCTTGCCCCGCGCCATCGCGAATGTCTGCGACTGGTGCGCCAGCTCAAGAGTTCCAAGCAGATCGCGGGCGAACTCGGCATCGCGCCCGGCACCGTTGACGGTTACCTGACCGAAGCGGCGGAGATCATCGGCGTGCGCGGCCGCGCCGCCGCCGCCAACGCCCTGGCCGAACACGAGGCCGCGCTGCGTCTGGGCGACGGCCCGGCCGCGCCGCCCTCGAATCCGGTCCCAAATCCACCCCCCGGAATCCCGGGGGTGGAATCGGCCGGGGTGGTGGAAGCCGCCGTTTTCCCCGCATTTCCGGTCTCGCCGGACAGGGTGGACCCCGTCGCCGCGGCGCCGTCCCGGACCGGGTCGGCGGCGGCATCGGGGTTCCGCCTGCCGCTCCGGCGCAAGGGGGAGCTGGGCAATGACCTGAGCATGGGCCAGCGCCTCCTGTGGATACCGGCCCTGGCCCTCGCCTCCGTGGTGGGGTTCGGTACGCTGGTGACCGCGCTCGAAACGCTGACCGGGCTACTCGGACGAGTCTGGCAGCTGCCCACATAGTCCGCACAGGGGGCGCTCCCAGGGGGGAGCGGACGCATGAATGACCCAGATGCTGCACACCATTCCGACCGACGCCGTGGCGATGCCCGCCGCCGAGGAACTGACGAACACGCTGCGCGCCTTCGAACAGGCGATCGATGACAGCTTCGCGCTGGGCGGCCGACTCGCCGCACTGCTGCCTGCCGCCCGCAGCGAGGCGCGGCTGTCCGCGGTGGTCGGGCAGGGCGTATTCGACCGGGTCTGCCAGGCGCTGACCGCGATGGGCGAGGCGCGTGGCCATGCCGTCGCCAGCCATCGCCTGCTGGACAAGATCAACCAGCAGGTCGGCTATGTCGTCGCCTATGGCGACGAGCAGCCGAAGCCGGGCGACGACAATTATGGTCGGAACAGCGCCAGCATCGTGTCGATCCGCGACGCGGCCTGATCGCACCGCCGCCAGTCGACTCGCCCGATCCACGTCGCCCCGATCCACCGCGCCATGGCCCTGCACATCCTGATCTTCAACGCCGTCCAGATCCTGGTGTGCGGCTATGCGTGGTGGCGGGGCGGCCAGCCCGAGCGGGTGGTCGCGCTGCTGCTGATGGTGGCGGGGTTGGGCACGCTGCTGCTGCCGGCCGTGCCGCGCGGCTTCGACCAGCTCCACTGGCGGGTGCTGGCGATCGACGTGGCGCTGCTTGCGCCGCTGGTCGTGGTGGCCGTGCGGGCGGCACGGTTCTGGCCGCTCTGGCTGGCGGCGATGCACCTGATCGCGATCGCGGTGCATTTCGCCAAGGCCTATCACCCGTTCCTGCTGCCGTGGATCTATGCCGTCGCGGTCGGTCAGCTCGCCTATGCGATGCTCGCCCTGCTGCTGGTCGGCACGGTCCGCCACCAGCAGCGCCGCCGCGCGGCCGGCGCCGACCCCGACTGGTCGGCTTGACCAACAATCGAGACCTATCGTGACCCATCCCATTCGCCTGGTCCGCTGGCCGGACCCGCACCATGCCCCGTGGCAGGACCCGCCGACCACCGCGCAGGTCGCGGTCGGACGCGGTTCCGGGGCGGCGGCCGAGGTGCCGGCCGAGCCGAAACCCGCCGATCCCGACGCGGATCGGCCCGCCGCACCCGAACAGCCCAGCTATGCCGAGCGGGCGGTCGCGCTCTACGAGCAGCGCCGCTTGCGCCAGCGCCTGTTCGGCCATCCCGACGGGCTGTTCCAGGAACCGGCCTGGGACATGCTGCTGCACCTGTTCATCCAGCAGGAGCGCGGCGAGCGCGTGCCGATCTCCAACCTGTCGAGCGCATCCTGCGTCCCGCAGACCACGGCGCTGCGCTGGATCAAGGTGCTGGAGCGCGAGGGGCTGGCCCAGTGCTGGCAGAGCAAGAGCGACGCGCGCGTCCGCTACGTCACGCTGACGCCGCACGCGCAGGACATCATGCTGCGCTATCTCGACCGGATCTAGCTGGCCGCGCTTCGTCTTCATGGAAAGGCCCGACGCCCCGCGACCTTGCCGTGCGCGGCGGGGCAGGGCAGGGCGGCGGCATGATCTCCTTCCACCTCGCGCGGGCCGACAATGGCGTGATCGGCGTCGACGGGCGGCTGCCCTGGCACCTGCCCGCCGATCTCAAGCGGTTCAAGGCGCAGACGCTCGGCCGGCCGATGATCATGGGGCGCAAGACCTTCGACAGCTTCCCCGCGCCGCTGCCCGGCCGGCGCCATATCGTGCTGACCCGCGACCGCGCCTGGTCGGCGACGGGCGCCGAGGTCGCGCATGACCCGGCGGCGGCGCTGGCGCTGGCCGGCGACGATGCGGCGGTGATCGGCGGCGCGGAGATCTTCGCGCTGTTCACCCCCGACCGGATCGAGCTCACCGAGGTCCATGTCGACGCGCTGGGCGATACGCGGGTGCCGGACTTCGCCGGCTGGCGCGAGGTGGCGCGCGAGGACCGCCCGGCGATGGACGGCCGCCCCGCCTACAGCTTCGTCACGCTGCTGCCACCGGTCGAATCGACCCTATCGCCAAGCCCGCGCGGCTAAGCTACAGCGCGGCCATGCAGCGGCTCGACGGCGGCTCGGCCATTCCGCCCCATCTTGCCGGCGGGATCGTCGCGCTCGGCAATTTCGACGGCTTTCACCTCGGACATCAGGCGGTGGTCGGGGAAGCGGTCGCGCGCGCGCGGCACGAGGGCCGGCCGGCGCTGGTCGCGACCTTCGACCCCCATCCGGTGCGCCATTTCGTCCCTGACACGCCACCCTTCCGCCTGACCACGCTCGACCAGCGCGAACGGCTGTTCGCCGAGGCGGGCGCGGACGCGATGCTGGTGTTCGGATTCGATGCCGCGCTCGCCAGCCTGGATGCCGAGGCGTTCGTCGCCGAGCGGCTGGTCGAGCGGCTGCGGGTCGCGGGCGTGGTGACGGGCCAGGACTTCACCTTCGGCCGCCGCAAGTCGGGCGATGCGGGGGTGCTGGCGCGGCTGGGCGCGCGCCACGGCTTCTCCGCCACCGCCGTCGCTCCGGTCACGCTGGACGGCGAGCCGGTCTCCTCCAGCCGCATCCGCGCGCATTTGCGCCTGGGCGAGATGCGCGAGGCGGCCCGGCTGCTCACCCGTCCGTTCACGATCCAGGGCGTGGTGGAGCATGGCGACAAGGTCGGCCGCACGATCGGCTATCCAACCGCCAATCTCCAGCTCGGCCAGTATCTCCGCCCGGCCTATGGCATCTATGCGGTGCGCGGACGGCTGGACGACGGGCGGGTGCTGGACGGCGCCGCCAATCTGGGCATCCGACCGCAGTTCACGCCGCTGAAGGAACTGCTGGAGCCGCATTTCTTCGACTTCACCGGCGATCTGTACGGCCGCCGGCTGGAGGTCGAGCTGATCGAATACCTCCGCCCCGAGGCGATGTTCGACGGACTGGATGCGCTGATCGCGCAGATGGACGCCGATTGTCTGCGGGCGCGGGAGGTTCTAGGGGCCGCGCACTCATGACCGACGCATCTTCGACCCAAGAGCCCGCGCGCGACTGGCGCGACACCGTCTTCCTGCCGAAGACCGACTTCCCGATGAAGGCGGGCCTGGCCGCCAAGGAGCCGGCGATCCTGGAGCGCTGGGCGCGGATCGGCCTGTACCAGAAGCTGCGCGCGGCGCGGGCGGGGCGCGAGCTGTTCGTGCTGCACGACGGCCCCCCTTACGCCAATGGCGACATCCATATGGGCCATGCAATGAACAAGGTGCTGAAGGACGTGATAGTCCGCAGCCAGTCGCTGCTCGGCAAGGATGCGCCCTATGTGCCCGGCTGGGACTGCCACGGCCTGCCGATCGAGTGGAAGGTCGAGGAGGCCTATCGCGCGAAGAAGCTGAACAAGGACGACGTGCCCGTCGACCAGTTCCGCGCCGAGTGCCGCGCCTATGCGGCCAAGTGGGTCGACGTGCAGCGCGGCGAGTTCGAGCGGCTGGGCGTGATGGGCGACTGGTCCGACCCGTACCTGACCATGAACTACGACGCCGAGGCGGCGATCGTCGGCGAGCTGCTCAAGTTTGCCGAGAGCGGCCAGCTCTATCGCGGCGCCAAGCCGGTGATGTGGTCGCCGGTCGAGAAGACCGCGCTGGCCGAGGCCGAGGTCGAATATGAGGATGTCGTGTCGACCCAGATCGACGTGGCGTTCGAGATCGTCGAGGCCCCCAACGCACCCGAACTGGTCGGCGCGCAGGCGGTGATCTGGACGACGACGCCCTGGACGATCCCGGTCAACCAGGCGCTCGCTTACGGTCCGGAGGTCGATTACGTGCTGGTCGCCGACGAGGGCGGTCGCCGCTTCCTGGTTGCCGACGCGCTGGTCGAATCCTTCGCGGCGCGCGCCGGCATCGCACTGACCCGCACCGGCTGGGCGGGCAAGGGCGCGCAGTTGGACGGCGCCGTCGTCCGCCACCCGATGCACGCCCTGGGCGGTTTCTTCGCCAAGCCGCGGCCGATGCTGCCGGGCGAGTTCGTCACCACCGATGCCGGCACCGGCCTGGTCCATATGGCCCCGGACCATGGCGAGGACGACTTCCTGCTCTGCAAGCAGTTCGGCATCGATCCGGTCTTTGCGGTCGATGCCGCCGGCCTGTACCGGCCTGACTGGGCGTGGCTGGGCGGGCAGGGCTCGGTCATCAACAAGAAGTTCGTCGCCAGCGACGGGCCGATCTGCACCGACCTGCGGGGCGCCGGCGCGCTGCTCGCCGCGTCGGACGACTTCCGGCACAGCTATCCGCATAGCTGGCGCTCCAAGGCCAAGGTGATCTTCCGCGCGACGCCGCAATGGTTCATCCCGATGGACCGCAGCGGCGTGGCGGAGGTCGACGGCGGCAACGGCAATGGCGCGACCCTGCGCGAACTGGCGCTCGATTCGATCGCGCGGACCCAGTGGGTGCCGCCACGCGCCGAGAACCGGATCACCGCGATGGTGCAGGGCCGCCCCGACTGGGTGATCAGCCGCCAGCGCGCCTGGGGCGTGCCGATCGCGCTCTATGTCAACCGCACGACCGGCGAATATCTGAACGACCCGGCGGTCAATGCGCGCATCGTCGAGGCTTTCCGCGCGGGCGGCGCGGATGCCTGGTTCACCGGCGACCATCAGGCGCTGCTGGGCGAGGGCTATACGCTCGCCGACTGGGCGCCGCAGAACGACATTCTCGACGTGTGGTTCGATTCGGGCTGCACGCACGTCTTCACCGTGGAGGCGCGTTACGGCGCGGGCGTGCGCGCCAACCTGTACCTGGAAGGGTCGGACCAGCATCGCGGCTGGTTCCAGTCGTCGCTGCTGGAAAGCTGCGGCACGCGCGGCCGCGCGCCGTACGACGCGGTGCTGACGCACGGCTTCGCGCTCGACGACAAGGGACGCAAGATGTCCAAGTCGCTGGGCAATGTCGTCGATCCGCTCAAGGTGATCGGCGAGTCGGGCGCGGACATTCTGCGCATGTGGGTCGCCTCGACCGACTATTTCGACGATGTGCGGATCGGCAAGGAAGTGCTGGCGACCGCGTCGGACGCCTATCGCAAGCTGCGCAACACCTTCCGCTATCTGCTCGGCGCGCTCGACGGCTTCACCGCCGAAGAGGCGGTGGCGGTCGAGGCGATGCCCGAGCTGGAGCGCTACGTCCTCCACCGGCTGGGCATGATTGACACCGAGCTGCGCACCGCGGCGACCGGTTACGAGTTCAACCGCTATGTCCGGCTGCTGACCGATTTCGCCAATGAGGATCTGAGCGCCTTCTTCTTCGACGTGCGCAAGGACAGCCTCTATTGCGACGCCGCCGACAGCCTGAAGCGGCGCAGCTATCGCACCGTGCTCGACATCCTGTTCCATGCGCTGGTCCGCTATGCCGCGCCGATCCTCTGCTTCACCGCCGAGGAAGTGTGGCAGGCGCGCTTCCCGAGCGAGGAGGGGTCGGTCCATCTGCTCGAATGGCCCGAACTGCCGGCGCTCGACGGCGACGCGCCGCTCGGCACCCGCTGGCAGGGCGTGCGTGCGCTGCGCGAGACGGTGACCGAAGCGATCGAGCCGCTGCGCCGCGCCAAGACGATCCGTTCCAGCCTGGAAGCCGAAGTGACGGTGCCGGCCACGCCGCTGCCGGAGGCGGAGCTGGCCGAACTGTTCATCGTCGCCGACGTGCGCGCGGGCGAGGACGTGGCGGTCGCGCGGACCGAGCGGCACAAATGCGGCCGCTGCTGGCGCCACCTGCCCGAGGTGACGACCGACGGCGACCTGTGCGACCGTTGCGCCGAGGTCGTGGCATGACGCTGCCCAAGCGGGGCCTGCTCGCGGCATTGGCGCTGTTCGCGATCGACCAGCTCGTCAAATGGGCGGTCACCGGACCGCTCGGCCTGGATCACCTGGGGGCGGAGCGCTATGTCGCGCCGATCTTCTCGCTGCGCTTCGTGCCCAATGTCGGCGTGTCGCTGGGCCTGCTGCCCGCCGACGGCAGCGCCACGCGCTGGGCGCTGGTGGCGATGACCGGCGCAATCGCGATCGGCGTCGCCATCTGGATGACGCGCGAGAAGCATCCGACCGACCAGGTCGCGTTGGGGCTGGTGCTGGGCGGTGCGCTCGGCAACATCCTCGACCGGGTGCGGTTCGGCTATGTGGTCGATTTCGCCGATCTGCACTTCGGTGACTGGCGACCCTTTTTGGTCTTCAATGTCGCCGATGCGGCGATTACCATCGGTGTTCTGGTGCTGCTGCTCCGTGCCTTTCTGTCGCGCGACAAGGCCGCGCCTTCTGTGGAGAGTCCCCATGCGTAACTTCGTGGCCATCGTCGGAGCGGCGGCGCTCCTTGCCGGTTGCGGCGCCGGCCGTTCGCTCGACCGGGCGCGGCCCGACGAATTCGCCGTCGCGCGCCAGCCTCCGCTGGTGATTCCGCCCGATTACGCCCTGGTCCCACCGCAGCCGGGCACGGCGCGGCCGCAGGACACTGCCGGCCAGCAGGACACGATCGACGCCCTGTTCGGCAGCGCGCCGCGCAGCGCGTCCGAGCGGGCGGCGCTGGACCAGGCGGGGGCGGACGCCGCCACGCCCGGCATCCGCTCCTCGGCCGGCGATCCGCAGACCAACGTGATCGACAAGGGCGAGACCACCCGCAGCATCGTCGCCGCGCCCGCCGGCGACGGACAGGACGCCCGCGCCACCGCGAACTGATCGGCGAGAGGGGGTTCGCGGTTGGGTAAAGCTTTCGCCTGACCCCTTGTCCCATCCCGGCGAAGGCCGGGATCCAGTTGGGGAGGTTCGCGGATCATCAGAGGCGTTCCGTAGCTCGGCCCCGGCCTTCGCCGGGATGGGACCGGTTTCGTTTGACTGGTCACGAAAAGGGCCGGCGTTCCCCCTGCGGAACGCCGGCCCTTCGTCGTTCGGGCGGCGGTGGCTTCCCCCGAAGCCACCGCCGCCGTCGTGGGTGAAATCAGAAGGCGGCGGTCAGCGAGAACACCACCGTGCCGCTGGCGATCGAGGCTCCGCCGGGCACCTGGCCCTTGGAGAAATTGGGCTGGAGATAGGCGGACTCGGCCTTGCTGATGTCGGTGTCGATGTACGACACGTTGAACGTCAGGTTCTTGTAGGCGGCGACGTCCGCGCCCAGCGACCAGTCCCAATATTCGCCGGTCGGCGCCAGGCTGGTGCCGTTCGGGCCCAGGCCGGGATTGCCGTGCGAATAGCCGATATGCGCCTTGGCGGTGATCGGCGTGCTGGGCACCGCGACCGCGGCGTCGCCGGTCAGGTAGACATTGTCCTGGCGCTGGCCCCGGCTGTAGGGCGTGTTGGAGAAATTGCCCAGCGAGGTCTGCTTGGGCGCATAATAGGCCCCGGCCGTCAGCGTTGCCGGACCCGCCGCGCCCGACAGGCGGCCGAAGAACTCGACCACGTCCGATTCCGAGAAGCCGCCCGGATAGGTGTACCAGGTGACGCCGGTGTCGATCGTCGCGCTGCCGAATGTGTGCTTGTAGCCGCCGATCGCGTCCAGCTCCATGTTGGCGCCGCCGAACGTGCCCCAGCCCGCCAGGTTGGAGGCGAAGGTGCCGATATAGAAGCCGCTTTCATGCGCGATCGTCAGCGCCGCCTGGACGGCCGCGTTCTTGTTGGTCTGCGAGATGCCGCGCAGACGATAGTCGGTGAGAATCGACGCGCTGCCGCTGACCGTGATCGGCGAGGGCGGCGCGGTGTCCTGCGCCAGGGCAGGGGTGGCGGCCGCGAGCGAAAGCCCGGCGACCAGGAAGTGCGAGAAGCGCATCAGGAGTCTCCCTGAGGGATGAAGCCGATGTCCCCGCCTGCATGCCGAGGGATGCCGCCTCTGTCAGGGCTTGAAGCCCCCGTGCGGTCCGTCCGTCGGTGACAGCGGCATGACAGCCGGTGCCGCACCGCACAAGATGTTTTCGTGCGATGCGTGAGCAACCCGCATCAGCATGTTGCGCGGACGCAACAGCGGACGACCGCGATCAATCGTCGCGCGCGGGCCGCAGCCGCACCTCCCGCTGCGGCACCGGGATGGCGATGCCGTGATCTTTGAACAGCCACCACAAGCGGTTGAGCACATCGGAACGGACATTGCCGACGCCGCCCTCGGGATCGCTGATCCAGGCCAGGATCTCATGCTCGACCGCATATTCGCCGTACGCGGTCAGCCAGACATTGGGCCTGGGGCTTTTCAACACGCGCGGGCTTTCCGCCGCCGCGCGCAGCATCAGGGCCTGCGCCAGCCTGAGGTCGCAGTCATAGCCGACCCGCACCGCGATTCGCACGCGCACGTTACGGTCGGAGAAGGACCAGTTCTCCACCTCCTGCGTCATCAGATTCTCGTTGGGGATCAGATGCTCCTTGCCGTCGCGGGTGAGGACGGAGACGGCGCGCACCCCGATCTTGTTGACCCGGCCGGCTTCCTCGCCGACCACGATCACGTCGCCGGGCTTGATCGAGCGATCCATCAACAGGATGATGCCGGCGATCAGGTTGCCGATCGTCTTTTGCAGGCCGAAGCCGACCGCCAGGCCGAAGGCGCCCGAGAAGATCGCGAAGCTGGTCAGGTCCAGGCCCAGCAGGTCGATGCCGAAGAAGAAGGCGAGGATGACCACGCCGACGCCGACCAGCTTCTGCGCCAGCAGCTTCTGCGTCGGGTCGAGGCCGTTGGCATGGCCGATCGAATGGCCAGCGACCCGATTGACCAGCCGCACGCCCGCGAATAGCGCGACCAGCGTCACGGTCATGCTGATCAGCGTCAGCAGCGACAGCCGGCGCTGCCCGAAGGGAAAGCCGATCCGCTCCAGCACCTGGGTGATCGGCTCCAGCCCGCCGACCGCGCGGCTGAACAGGGTGACGAACAGCACGACCGCGACCAGCCAGGCCGACCAGCGCGGCAGGCCGAGGCCGCGCAGCACCTGATGCGCGGCGCGCGCGGTCGCCAGCCCGGCGGCGAAGCCCAGCGGCAGCGCCGCCAGCGGCGGCCAGGGCCAGACGGTCAGCACGATCGCCAGGAGCAGCGCGGCGCTCAGGTGGCGGAGGATGGCGCTGGTGCGCGTCCAGATGCCCTCGCCATGGCCGGAGGCGTGCTGCTTCCACCACAGGCCGACCGGCGGGCCGAGCCGGCGGCCGGCCAGCACCCCCGCCAGCAGGCAGAGCACCACCAGTCCGGCCGCTACCCCGATCTGGGCCAGGTCACCGCGCGCCGGCGTGGCGAAGCCGGTCGCCCGCCACCAGGCGAGGAGCGGGTTCACCCGGCCGTGGCGCGCCAGGCGGCCAGGCCGCGCTCCAGGTCGGCGATCAGGTCGTCCGGGTCCTCCAGCCCGATCTGGAGGCGGACCATCGGTCCGACATCGTCGCGGGTCGTGACGCTGCGATGGCGCTGCGGATCGATCGGGATCGCCAGACTCTCATAGCCGCCCCAGCTATAGCCGATGCCGAACAGGTCGAGCGTGTCGATCAGCGCGGCGCGGGCGGCGTCGTCGCCGCCCGCCAGGGTGAAGGCGAACAGTCCGCTCGACCCCTGGAAGTCGCGCAGGAACAGGTCGTGGCCGGGGCAGCCCGGCATGGCGGGATGGAGCACGGCCGCCACCTCCGGCCGCTCGACCAGCCAGCGGGCGATGCGCAGCGCGGCCGCCTCGTGGTGGCGCAGCCGGACGGCCATGGTGCGCAGGCCCCGGCTGCCCAGCCACGCATCGTCGGGGCTGGTCACCTGGCCCAGTTGCAGGCTGGCGTCGCGCAAGGCGGCGAACCGGCCGGGGCCGGCGGTGACCGAACCCAGCATCACGTCGGAATGGCCGACGATATACTTGGTGCAGGCCAGGATCGTATAGTCCACGCCCCGTTCGATCGCCGGGAACAGCAGCGGCGTCGCCCAGGTATTGTCGAGCAGGGTGGTCACGCCCCGGGCCCGAGCGGCGGCGACGATGGCGGGCACGTCCTGCACCTCGAAGGTCAGGCTGCCGGGGCTTTCCAGGAAGATGGCGCGGGTGCGCTCGCCGATCAGATCGGCGATGCCGGCCCCGATCATCGGGTCGTAGAAGCGGGTGGTGATCCCCATGCGTTTCAGCAGGCCGTTGGCCAGGTTGCGCGTCGGGTCATAGGCGCTGTCGACCAGCAGCAGCTCGTCGCCCGGCGACAGGACCGCGAGCAAGGCGGTGGAGATGGCGGCGACGCCCGAGGGGTAGAGGAAGGTGCCCTCGGCCCCCGGCTCCAGGCTGGTCAGCGCATCGGCGAGCGACCATTGCGTCGGCGTGCCACGCCGGCCGTAGAACAGCCGGTGATGCGTGTCACGTCCGCCCGCCTCGCGCAGATGCGCGACCGAATCATAGAGGATGGTCGAGGCGCGCCAGACCGGCGGGTTGACGATCCCCGCCGTCCATTCTGGGCGCCGCCCGGCCTGGACGACGCGCGTACCCTCGCGCTTGCCGGTGGCGTCGCCGCTCATGCCGCGTCTCCCAGCGCCTTGGGGGTGTCGGCGCGGCCGCCCCATTCGCTCCAGCTGCCGTCATACAGTGCGGCATCGCGGCCCATCAGGTGGAGCGCGAAGGCGAGCGTCGCGGCGGTCACGCCCGATCCGCAGGTGGTGACGATCGGCCGGTCGAGATCGATGCCGGCGAATTCCGCCGCCAGCGCCTCGCCCCGCTTGTAGGTGCCGTCCGGGTTGAACAGGCGCGGATAATGCAGGCTGCGCGACCCCGGAATATGGCCGGGGGCCGCGCCATGCGGATCGGCCTCCGCGCCGGTGAAGCGGCCGGGCGAGCGTGCGTCGATCACCTGCTCGGCGCCGCTTTCCAGATTGGCGCGCATCTGGTGGAGCGTGCGCAGGTGAGTCGGCGCGAAGCGCGGCGTCGCGTGGCGCGAGCGGGGCGTGGCCGCGCCCGTTTCCAGCGGCCGACCTTCGGCGCGCCATTTGGCGAGACCGCCGTCGAGGATCGCGACGTCGCCGATCTGGTGGTTGCGGATCAGCCACCAGGCCCGCGCGGCGCTCCGCCACGGACTGTCGTCATAGAGGATGATGCGGGTGCCGTCGCCCAGGCCTAGCCGTCCCAGCCGGCTGGCGACCTTGGCGATCGGCGGCAGCATGTTGGGAAGCGCGGAATCGGTATCGCGCAGTTCGGCGAGATCCAGGAAGACCGCGCCTGGGATATGACCCGCGTCAAAGTCGGCGTGCGCATCGCGGCCCAGCGCGGGGTCGAGCAGCGTCGCGTCGGCGATGCGCAGGTCGCGCGCGCCCAGCTCGGCGGCGAGCCATTCGGTGGTGACGAGCGGGTCCAAGACGGCCTCCGGGCGGGCCAGCCTGTCGCGACCTCTACTCGTTCCCCGTGGGCCGGGCGGCCCGTCGACAGGCGCGGGCGGGGGCGAGCCGGGGTTCAGTAGGCCGCGCCGCCGCCGCCGTCGAGAGCGTCGAGGAACGCCGCCGCCTGCGCGCGCGTCGCGTCTTGCGCTTCCGGCGACTGTTTCGCCCAGGTGCGATAGGGCATCGCCATGCGGCGGTTGCCGGCCAGCCGGTCCGCATGCCGGGCGATGAAGTCCCAGTAGAGCGCGTTGAACGGGCAGGCGTCGGGCCCGATCCGCTGCTTCACGTCGTATCGGCAATGGCGGCAATAGTCCGACATCCGGTCGATATAGGCGCCCGAGGAGACATAGGGCTTCGACCCGACCAGCCCGCCATCGCCGAACTGGCTCATCCCCAATGTGTTTGGCAGCTCGACCCATTCATAGGCGTCGACATAGACCTCCAGATACCAGCGGTGGACGGCGGCGGGGTCGGCGCCGATCAGAGCTGCGAAATTGCCGGTCACCATCAGCCGCTGGATATGATGGGCGTGGGCGGTGTCGAGCGTCTGGCCGATCGCTTCGCGCAGGCAGTGCAACTCTGTCTCGCCCGTCCAGTACCAGCCGGGCAGCGGCCGGTGATGGTCCAGATGGTTGCGGTTCACATAGTCCGGCCCTTCGCGCCAGTAGATGCCGCGCATATATTCGCGCCAGCCGATGATCTGGCGGATATAGCCCTCGACGCTGTTGAGGGGCGCGCGCCCGGCGCGATACTCCGACTCCGCCCGGCGGCACAGCGCGAGCGGGTCGAGCAGCCCGGAATTGATATAGGGGCTGAGGATCGAGTGCCAGAGATGCCGCTCGCCGGTCAGCATCGCATCCTCGTAATCGCCGAAGCGGGGCAGCGCGTGGGCGAAGAAGGCGTCGGCCTGGCGCTCGGCATCCGCGGCGGTCACCGCCCAGTCGAACCCGTCGAGCCGGCCGGGATGGTTGGCGAAGCGCCGCCGCACCAGCGCCAGCACCTCGGTGGTGATCGCGTCCGGGGCGAAGGACAAGGGGCGCGGCATCAGCAGGTCCCGTTCGGCGGGCTTCCTGTTCTCCTTGTCGAAATTCCACCGGCCGCCCTCCGGCTGGTCGCCGTCCATCAACAGGCCGGTGCGGCGGCGCATGTCGCGGTAGAAATATTCCATGGTCAGCTCGCGCCGGCCCTCGGCCCATTGTTCGAAGTCGCGATGATCGGCGACGAACCGGTCGTCGGCGCGGATCGCGACGGGCAGGCCGAACAGCGTCTGCCAGCTTTCCAGCATCGCGCGGACCCGCCACTCGCCCGCCTCGGTCACCACGATCCGGTCGGGGGCGTGACGGTCGATGGCGGCGGCGACCGCGCCGGTGAAGCTGTCGGCGGCGTCCCGATCGTCGAGCCGCTGGTAATCGACCGTCCAGCCGGCGGCGCGCAGCGCCTGGGCATGGTGGCGCATCGCCGACAGGATATAGGCGATCTTCTGCTGGTGGTGGCGGACATAGCCCGTCTCCTCGGCCACCTCCATCATCACCACCACACAGGCGTCCCGGTCCTGGTCGTGCAGGGCGGACAGCGATAGGGAGAGCTGGTCGCCCAGCACCGGTATCAGCGTTTTCATTGCCGCATCGTCGTCCTACATGGGCGGCATGACACCGAAATTCCTTGGCCAGACCGCAGCGCTTCCCGACTCACCCGAAGCAGCGGTGCTCGATTACGTTCCCAATCCGCGACCCGGCCGCACCTATCTCGTACGCTTCGCCGCGCCCGAATTCACGTCGCTCTGCCCGGTGACCGGCCAGCCCGACTTCGCGCATCTGGTGATCGACTATGTGCCGCGCGACACGATCGTGGAATCCAAGTCGCTGAAGCTGTTCCTGGGGTCGTTCCGCAACCATGCCGCCTTCCATGAGGATTGCACGGTCGGCATCGGCGAGCGTCTGTTCGAGGAGATGAAGCCGGTGTGGCTGCGCATCGGCGGCTATTGGTATCCGCGCGGCGGCATCCCGATCGACGTGTTCTGGCAATCGGGCGCGCCGCCCGCCGACCTCTGGCTGCCCGACCAGGGCGTCGCGTCCTATCGCGGACGCGGTTGATCGCCATGTCGTATACATGTTGCACTGCAACGGGAAAAGTGGAACCTTTCGCAGGGGTGAACGGTTTGGCTTGATGGCGCATCGCACCGGTTCCACGGTGTGGATGCAATCCCGAGGATCGATGATGGTGCAAGAGTCCGGCGAGATGACGATCAATCACTTGGCGATGATCGGCAATTACTTGCCGCGCCAGTGTGGGATCGCCACCTTCACGACCGACGTGCACCAGGCGATGCGTGACCGGTTCCCGGACATCCGCATGGACGTCTATGCGATGGACGACCATCCCGGCCGCTATGCCTATCCGGATGCGGTGACCGGCGCGATCCCGCAGAACGACCTGTCGGCCTATATCGCCACCGCCCGCACCATCGAGGCGAGCGGCGCGCAGGCGATCTGGGTCCAGCACGAATATGGCATCTATGGCGGCCCGGCGGGCGAGCATCTGCTCGCGCTCCTCGACCGCACGACGCTGCCCGTCGTGGTGACGCTCCACACGGTGCTGGAAAAGCCGAGCGCCGACGAGCGCCGCGTGCTCGAGGGACTGTTGCGCCGCGCCGCGCGGGTGGTGGTGATGGCGGAGCGCGGGCGCGAGATCCTGCAGCGCGTCTATGCCGCCAATCCGCGCCAGATCGCGATGATCGCGCATGGCGTGCCCGACCGCGCGCTGGTCGATCCAGCGACGCTCAAGGAACGGTTCGGCTGGCAGGACCGGCCGGTGGTGCTGACCTTTGGGCTGCTCGCGCCCAACAAGGGCATCGAGACGATCATCGAGGCGCTGCCCAGTGTCGTCGAGCGGCATCCGAATCTGCTCTACGTCGTGCTCGGCGCGACCCACCCCAACCTCGTTGCGCATGAGGGCGAGCGCTATCGCGACAGCCTGAAGACGCTGGCGGCGGACAAGGGCGTCAGCGACAATGTCGCCTTCGTCGACGGCTTCGTCGAGCATGACGAGCTGATCGACTATCTTCAGGCCGCCGACATCTATGCGACGCCCTATCTGAACCCGGCGCAGATCACCTCGGGCACGTTGTCCTATGCGGTCGGCGTCGGCAAGGCGGTGATCTCCACGCCCTATGTCCATGCCACCGAGATCCTGGCGGATGGGCATGGCGTGCTGGTCGACTTCCGCGACGTCGCCGCCTTCGCGCGCGAAATGGACAGGCTGCTGTCCAGCGACCGTGACCGCAACCGACTGTCGCAACGCGCCTATGCGCGCGGCCGCACGATGATCTGGCCGCGGCTCGCTGAAGCGATGCTGGCGGCGACGGAGGCGGCGATCGCGGCGCGTCCCAGGCGATTGGCCCAACCGATGACCGTCCGTCCCCTCAAGCCCGATTTCGCCGCCGTCGAGCGGATGAGCGATGCCACGGGCATGTTGCAGCATTCGATCTATTCGATCCCCGATCGTCGCCACGGCTATTGCATCGACGACAATGCCCGCGCGCTGATGCTGGTCAGTGCGATGCCCGATCTCGAGTCCGTGCAGCGCGACAAGTGGATGACGATCTACGCGTCCTTCCTGCAATATGCCTGGAACCCCGACCGGAGGCGTTTCCGCAATTTCATGCGCTTCGACCGCACCTGGTGCGAGGAGGAGGGGTCGGAGGACTCGAACGGGCGTACGCTCTGGGCGCTCGGCGTCACCGCGCGCGACGCGGCCGAGCAGAAGCATCGCGACTGGGCGGCGGTGATGTTCGACTCGACGGCCAGTCTGGCGCTCGACCTGGGGTCGCTGCGGGCCCAGTCCTTCGCGATGCTGGGCGCTGCGGCGATGCTGGAGGCGAAACCCGGCCACGAGCTGGCGCGCACCATCCTGCAGCGCTTCCCGGACGTGCATCTCGAACTGCTCGCCGAGACGCGTCGGCCCGAATGGCAGTGGTTCGAGATCGTGCTGGCCTATGACAATGCCCGCCTGCCCGAGGCGCTGATCCGGGCCGGTATGGCGTTGGAGCGCGACGACCTGGTGCAATGCGGTCTGGCGACGCTCGACTGGATCGTCTCCAAGCAGACCTCGCCCGAGGGGCGGTTCCGCGCTGTCGGCACGGAGAGCTTCCATCGTCCCTATGCCGATCCGCTCCAGTTCGACCAGCAGCCGCTGGAGGCGCAGGCCACGGTCGACGCCTGCCAGGCGGCGCATGCCGCGACCGGCGACCCGCGCTGGGTGGCGGAAGCCGAGCGCGCCTATGGCTGGTTCATGGGGCTGAACGATCTGGGCCTGCCGCTCGCCAGCGTCGAGGATGGCGGGTGTTTCGACGGGTTGATGCCGACCGGGCTCAACCGCAACCAGGGGGCGGAATCGATCCTGGCGCTGCAACTGGCCAGCTGCACGATTTCAGGGCTTTCGCAGGGGGTCGCGTCCGTGGCAGGAGGCGGTCGCGCCGTCGCGTGACTTGAAGCGCGTCAGGCGGAACGACCATTGCGCGGGGCCGGGGCCAGCATGAATTTGTTCAATCACGAGTTGCGTTTGCACGCCGATCCGTCGCGCGTGGTGGTGCGTCCCTTCCATATCGCCTTTGGCGGTCCGGGCGCCCCGCCCAGCCGTACCGAGCGACTGGTGTCGGAAGTGCTGGCGATGACGCCCGAACAGGCGCGCGAGCAGCTCGAGATCGTGCTCAAGGATTTCGAGGCGCGGCACTGGCAGACGCGCCGGGTGTTCATGACCCGCTATGACGAGATCGAGGATCTGCTGCAGCTCGACGGCGCGGCGATCGGCGACGAGAAACGGCAGTTGATTGGCGCCTATTTCTGCCACGAATACAGCTATGCCGCCGCCGCGTTGATGAACCCCAGCGCGGTGCCGCATTTCGACCAGTCGGGCATGCCGCCGGGCAGCCTGCGCATCCTCATGTCGATGCGTGCGGTGGGCGAGGGGCATATCTCCTCGGTCGCGTTCCGCGAGGGGATCATCACCGATCGCAACCAGATGCGCCTCGCGCCCGAGCCGCCCTTCGCGACCGCCGTCGATACCATCGGCAGCGACCAGCAGGGCGTGCTCGATGGCCCGGTAACGGTCTATCGCCACCGCGACTCGACGCTGTCGGGCACGGTGATCTTCCCCTTCACCGCCGCTCAGTCCAAGGGGCTGGAGGATCTGCGCATCGTGCACTTCCAGCATGATGACGGCAGCTATGAGTGGATCGGGACCTATACCGCCTATAATGGCAGCCAGATCCAGTCGGAGCTGCTGCGCACCCGCGACTTCCGCGCATTCGACCTGGTGCCGATGACCGGCGCGGCCGCGCGCAACAAGGGCATGGCGCTCTTCCCGCGCACCATCGACGGCCAGTATATGATGATCGGCCGGTCGGACGGCGAGAATCTGTTCCTGCTCAAGTCCGGCGACCTGACCCATTGGGATGATGGCGAGAAGATCCTGACCCCGGTCTATCCCTGGGAGCTGGTGCAGATCGGCAATTGTGGACCGCCGATCGAGCTCGACGAAGGCTGGCTGCTGCTGACGCACGGCGTCGGCGCGATGCGCAAATATTCGATCGGCGCGGTGCTGCTCGACAAGGACGATCCGTCGCGGGTGATCGGCCGCACGCGCGAGCCGTTGCTCGCCGCCAAGGACCAGGACCGCGAGGGCTATGTACCCAATGTCGTCTACAGCTGCGGTGCGGTGCGGCATGGCGACACGCTGTTCCTGCCCTACGGCATCGCCGACAGCTCGATCGGCTTCGCCTTCGTGCCGATCAGCGAGCTGCTCGCGGCGATGTAGGGCCCCGGCGTCGATGCGGTTGCGCCATCGGCGACCGCATCTTTCCGCTGACGTTGAGAAAAAAGTCGCATCCGTGACAAAAACCGTTTGACGGGCTGGTTCGGCGTCCTTAGAGGGCCTTTCACCGCAGCGCTGGACCGGGTGGTTCGGAG
>NZ_JACHNY010000012.1 GCF_014199625.1 Sphingomonas abaci | reverse complement strand
GACTTGACCCGCAAACCCGCGGGCCTGACATTACCCCCACGACCCGGGTCACTTCTCGATGAAAACGCCGGGTCAACTCTCAGTGAAAATCAACAGCGGGGTGTCTCCGCGATGACGATGCGCTGAGCGCGGGGAAGGGGAGGGACCGCGATGTTCGAGGTCATCACGATCGGAGGCGGCGACTACATCGTCAACGTCTTCAACGCCGTCGCCGCTTGGACGGGGGGCGGCGGGTACAAGAGCATGTTGCAATGCGTGCTCGTGATGGCTTTCGCCATGTCCCTCATGATCGTGGCGTTCAACCACGACTGGCGCGCCTGGATGAACTGGTTCCTCCAAGCGACGCTTATGTACATGTGCCTGATGGTCCCCCGCATGGACGTGCAGGTGGTCGACCGCATCAACCCGAGCCTGCCCGCGGCGAACGTCGCCAACGTGCCTCTCGGGCTCGCGGCCGTTGCCGGCTTCACCAGCCAAATCGGTGACTACCTCGTTCGTGCCTCCGAGGTCGTGTTCGGGATGCCGGACGATCTGAACTACAGCAAGAACGGCATGATCTACGGGTCACGTCTCATGGAGGCGACGCAAGGGCTGTCGATCAGCGACCCCTATTTCGCGTCGAACGTCGACGAATATTACCGGCAATGCACCTTCTACGACCTTCAGCTTGGTCTGAAGAACTGGACGGATATCGCCGATGCGGACGACGTCTGGGCGGCCGTCGGGCCGGGCAGCCAAGCCCGATCGATGATGTTCGTGACCGCGACGTCGGGCGGAGGCTCGACTTCCGAGATCAAGAGCTGTCGGGACGGCTATAACTCGCTAACCGCAGGATGGGATGGCGTGATTGACGGCATGGGCACGCGCATCAGCCGGCGCTTCTATCCCGGGATGGCCGATGCAGCGGCCAAGGCGAAGCTCTTCGCGGATCTGCCGATCGCGTACAGCTATCTGACGGGGGTGTCGAAAGACGCCAGCCAGCTTATGAAGCAGACGCTCTCGATCAACGCGCTCCAGCAGTCGATCAGCACGCAGGTCGCGGCGGCTGGCGGCTCGTCGGCCGACGTTTATGCTCAGACCCGCGCGTCCATCCAGACGCGCAACACCTATCAGGCGGTCGCGCATAACGCGATGGAATGGGTGCCGATCCTGTGCGTCGTGCTCACCGTCGTGTTCTACGCGCTGTTCCCCATCATCTTTCCGCTTTTCCTGATGCCAGGAACGGGCGTGGCCGCACTGCGCGGGTACGTCACCGGCTTCTTCTACCTGGCAGCCTGGGGACCACTCTACGTGATCCTCAACATGGTGGTGACGCTGCGCGAGCATACCCAGCTCGCGTCGACGGCGAAGCTGTCGATGCTTTCGTTCAACGATATGGCCGCGATCAACTCGAACACGGCGGTCCTGGCGGGCTATCTCGTTGCGTCCATCCCATTCATCGCCGCGGGCATGGCGCGGGGTGCGATGGCGATATCGGGCCACGCAACGAGCTTCCTGGCACCGAGCCAAAATGCGGCCGAGGAAGCTGGCCGGGAGGCGACGACCGGCAACATCGCCTTCGGCAACACGAGCCTCGACAACCTCTCGTTCAACAACCGGCAGAGCGGCGCCTGGTCGACCGCCGGCCATTATGGTGGCGGCTACGCCACCATGAGCGACACGACGCGGTTCGGCAGCACGGTCTCAAGCTATGCTGACGGATCGTCTTCGGTCGACGTGCCCATGTCGAAGATGCCGTTTGGCGCACAGCTCACGCAGGCGGCCGACTATGCTGTCGCTGACGTGGCGTCGTCGTTCCAGACGCAGGGTCAGCGCGCATCGGAGAGCGCGCGTGAATCGACCGCGACGATGCTTCAGAACTTCCGGAACATGGAAAACCGTGTCTCGCATGGCACGAGCGACAGCCTGGGCATCGGCAGTTCTGAGTTGGCGGCGCTGCGGACTGGCTTCTCCGCGCGGGATAGCCTCAGTCAGTCGCTGCAGGACAAGCACGGTCTCTCAAAGACCGAAGCCGATAACTACGCAAGCACGTCCCTTTTGGGTGTCGACGGCAGCCTTGGGCTTAGCGCGAAGTTCCTCGGCGTCGGTAAGGCTGGTCTCGGCGTCAAGGGATCTCAGAGCTGGCAGTGGCAGGATCAGACTGGGAGGACGCGCAGCACAGACGCTGCCAGCCTTCGGGACACCGCTAGTACCTGGGCGCGCGACAATCATTGGGATCGAAGCAGCGATGCGTTCCAGCGGGCGGCCACCGAAACAACGAGCAGCCAACTTTCCTCCGCTGCTTCGGGTATCTCGGCGAGCCGCACCAAGTCGTCGGAGTTCAGTCGCGAAGCCGCGCGGTACATGGATGCGGGCAGCCGGCTGGAGCAAAGTCACTCGCTGCGCGATTCCGACGGGATCTCGACCAGCATCGCCCTTCAGGACAAGATGCGGACCTGGGCTCGGGCCGAGATGGATGCGCATCACGAGATTTACGGCCCGGCCGGTCAGCGTTTTGATCCCGACAAGCGCGACGATTGGACCACGAGTGATCCGAGGATCGCGGGTCAGCGCGAGCGCCTGATTGGTCGTTTCATCTCCTCCTATCGTGATGAACTTCGATCAGAAGGGGAGACGTACCTCAAGGCGCCTGCGATGGACGTTCAAGGGCCGTCGGTACGGTCGGCCGGTGGTGTGGAGCGGGCGGCTCGCGGGAACCTGGGCAGCGTCGGTGGTGGCTCCGGTGGACCGTCCGGTCAGACGGCACGTGATCGCGCCGGTAACGTGTTCGAGCAGGTGGGGGCGATGCAGGCCGCCCAAGCGCCAGGCTTCGACACGGCTAACATGATCGCGGGCTCGCGTAGGCCCGGGATTGAGGGCCAGTCCGAAGATGTCGAGACGCAAGTCGATCGTGAGCTTGCGCCTCGACTGCCGCTCTCACCGCTGCGGCACCGGCCGCAGAACGAGCGCTAGAACGCCTTGGTTATGACACCGCCTGCAATCGTTCCGAGAACGATCGCGGCGAAGCTGCCGGCGAACAGCTTCTGCGCGAGGGTCAGGCTGCCGAGAGAAGGCGCGTCGTCGGCATCGTCAAGCCAGCGGTTCCCGTCGCTCCCGGCGATGTTACCGCCAGTGTCGAGGCCATTGACCATAGGCAGGCCCGTGGCGGGGTTCAAAAACCCATCGTTGAAATCGGCCATGGCACGCCTCCTCTTGGAACGTAAGTCGAACAATAACACGACTGGCGATTTCGTTCCAGAGGGGCGCGGCTGTGGCCGATTAGGTGGGCGGCGTCGCCGCTTCTGGTGCGGGTGGGCGATAGCCCAGGCTGCTATGTGGCCGGATGGTGTTGTAGTGGCGCCGCCACGCCTCGATCAGCATTCTGGCCTCGGCGAGGCTGTAGAAGATCTCTCCTCGGGCTTGTGCTTCTTCGCTGGCATTCGTCGTCCCTTCCTCGATCCAGACTGTCATAGTCGATGGACCACTCAGAAGGGGGCAGCTCACGGCATTTACGGTAAGATCGGGGTCAACCGGCGCGCCGCGGCGGTCGCCTGGGCTCGGGAACGCGGACTTTCCTAGATCGAATGGACAGCCAGATGACCCCGCGTATGCCTTGGACCTTGTGCTTGCTTTCGGCCTTGTAGCTGGCGGTAGGACGCTCCGCGTCATGAAAGGCGCGGAACCGGCAGCGAGACGGCCGATGCTTTCCCAAGGGGATTCCAATCGGAAAGCATTCAACAGCAGACGAGCGGCGCCACGCTTTGAACCGCACCGGGTTCTGCCGCCCCGTTCGTCGCCCACCGCTCCGTTGCGGTGCCGGTCCGGGTGATCGCTAAGTCGCATGTCAGGTCGGTGACGGTGTCACCTCCGTGTTCGAGGCAGGAGGGGGGAGGCTCGACCGTCACGTTGGGCAAGGATCGCTACCAGCCCGCGCACGCTCTCGCGCAGTTCCTCGATGCCATCGGGCGCATAGCCGCCGCCGATCGTCTCGGGGACGTGCTCGGCGCTGGCGCGAAGCGCGCGGCCCTGCGCCGTTATGCCGACAAGCACGCGCCGCTCGTCGGCGGGATCGCGGCGACGCTCGACCAACCCGGTGGCCTCCATCCGCTTGAGCAGCGGGCTGAGCGTGCCGCTATCGAGATAAAGCCGAGCGCCGAGCGCGCCCACCGTCTGGGTCTCATGCTCCCACAGCACCAGCATGACGAGATATTGCGGGTAGGTCAGGTCAAGCTCGGCGAGCACCGGCCCATAGAGCCGGTTGAGCAGGTTGGTGGCGGCGTAGAGCGGGAAGCACACCTGCCGGTCGAGCAGCAGCGGATCGTCCTCGTCCTTTGCCGCCACTGGGTCGCTCATCGGGTGGTGACGTTCAGCACGACGTCGACATTGCCCTTAACGGCATTGGAGTAGGGGCAGACCGCATGTGCGGCGTGGACGATTTCCTCGGCCTTGGCCTGGTCGAGCCCCGCGATCTCGACGTCGAGCGTCACCGCCAGGTTAAAACCACCTGCACCGTTGGGCAGCAAGCCGACCTCGCCCACCACTTTGATGTCGTTGTCGCGCACCTTGTCGGTCTTCGCGCGGGTGACGTGGATCACGGCATTCTCGAAGCACGCCGCGTAGCCTGCGGCGAACAGCTGCTCCGGATTGGTGGCGCCCCCCTTACCGCCCAGTTCCTTGGGCATGGCGAGCGGCAGGTCGAGGATGCCGTCCTCGCTGCGAATGTTGCCACTGCGCCCGCCGATGGCGGTGACCTTGGTGGTATAGAGATGGCTCATATCGGGGTTCCTTGTTGAGGTGGGCGAAGCGGGGCACGAAGATCAAGATATCTCGACCTCTCGGCCGTGCCGGTCGCTTGCAGACGCCCGGTGAGGTCGCGAGCCAATTAGCAAGCCTATCGATTGCGAACAATATGGTTTTGCGGGATCAAAGGTGTCGGTTGTGCATTTGCTTGCCGACAGGAGGACTACTCATGCTTCGATCCCTTCTTATTGGCCTGGTCGCAGGTCAGCGCGGCATCACGCCGCTGGCGGTTCTCGCGACAGCAACGCGGCGTGGCGAAGTCGCCGCGGAACTGCCCCTGCAGACCCTGATGGTGAACCCCGTGATTGCCGCAGGCACCGCCGCTTTTGCGGCAGCGGAGATGGCCGGCGACAAGATGAAGACGGCGCCCGATCGCACCGTGCCTATCGGGCTGGCCGTGCGCGGCGTCACCGCCGCTTATGCCGGGGCAGCCCTGGCGCCGCGCGATCGGCGTGTGGCCGGTGCCGGTATAGCGGTCATAGCCGCGATCGTGTCGGCCTATCCAGGGCTAGCGCTACGCAAGTGGGCGATGAAAAGGTACGGACAAACCGCGACCGGCTTCGTCGAGGATGCAATCGTCTTTGGAAGCGGACTTGCGATTGCCAATCCGAAGCTGGTCTCCGCTCTAACCAGACGCGAATGACGCCGATTATTGATAGCTATAGAGGCTCTTCGCCTTCATCCATCCAGCCAGGCCAGCAATCCAACTCGGCCTCCATCATCGCCGCGAACACTATTCCGGCGGCCTTGATGTTGTCCTCTGGCGCATCCTCGGCGAAAAAGGCTGCTCCGGCCCGCTGCATCGTTTCGCTAGATGTCCGCATAACCTTGACCAGAGCATAGGCTGCCTGCAGCATCTCGGTTTCGCTTTTCGGCGTAGCGCCGCATTCCGCAACGACGTGATACAGGAAGCGAGCGACGCGCTCGATCATGGCACGAGGAGGGGCCGGATCGCAGCCTTGGTCCGGCCCCCCTTCACGTCAATAATTGTAGCTCGATCCATAATAGCCATGACTTCCTGGCCGTAGGCCCGATCGAACGGCAGCTCTTGGCCGGCCCGGTGGCTGGGGCCGAAGTAGCCATATCGCTCCTATAGCATGCTATGGTCTCGGGAGCGCTTGCAGATAGCCGGTGCTACGGCCAGCATATGCCGGCTCAAGCGGCACATCCTCTCCTGGGCGACAACCCCGAAGACCATCGGCCAGCCGAAGGGCTCCGCAGTCTAGTCGATGACGGCTCAGGGGAACAGGATGATGACGGTGCCTCGCCTGTCGCGCGTTCGCCTGTGAGCGCGACACAAGCGATGCTCATGGCACGCTCGCATCCAAATGGACGTCCTGGGAAAGCCTCGCGCCAAATTTTATCGGCCATCGATGCAAGTTCCTTCGGCGTCGGCGGCCGAGCCTCGCGGATGCACGAGATCAGGGCGCGCGGGAACAGGCGCTCCACCATTCACTCTCCGATTCTGTTTCAGGGGCTATAGCACGGATGCTGCACCGATGGAACGGCAAGGGACCAAGCGAGCCGGGAACAGGCTGAACCAGCAACATTCCCGACTTGCGCGCCCTATATCACCTGAGGGCAGGAAAAGCCTGTCCGGAGAATAAGATGCCGCTCGATGTGCCTGACCGTGTTTCCCCGATCGCCATGCCCGACGATCATTTCGGAGCGGCACTGATCGAGCAGTCGGCCGCGCTCAGCGCCTATGCGCGGCGGCTGACCGGAGGCGGTGCGGATGCCGACGATCTCCTGCAGGACACTATGCTGCGATGCTGGAGCGCGCGCGCCAGCTTCACGGCCGGAACAAGCCTGATCGCCTGGACGCGAACCGTGATGAAGAACAGCTTTCTCACCGGCCGTCGCCGCGCCCGCTTTCACGCCGATCTGCCCGACGAAGCGCGCGACCGGATGCTGAAGGTGGATGAGACCCAGAGCCTTGCCATATGGTTGCGGGATACGGATTGGGCGCTGAGCGAACTTCCACCTGACCAGCGCGAGGCAGTGCTGCTGGCGAGCCAGGGCGTGTCGATCGAAGAGGCGGCGATGCGGCTCGGCGTTGCCACAGGGACGGTCAAGAGCCGCGTCGCACGCGGGCGGGCGCGGCTGCGGGCGCTCATCGAGGAGGGATCGACGCCGCTGCTGGCCGAAAGAACCGGCGGCAAAGACAAGCCCTCGCTGATGTCCGATCGGCCGATCCAACCAAGGAAGAAGAAGAAGAAGAAGCGGGACTGGCGGGGCGTCAAGATTGGCTGACCCATACGCCCATGTAGGCCGGGCCTGAAGCCTAAAAGGCACCGGACGGGCCAACACTCCGAGTGCTCCCGACGTTTGCGAGACGTTCTCGTCCCGTTGTCCATATCTGTCCCGTATCGGCAGATTCCCGCTCGACCACTGCCCTTCAGGGCAGTCCGGCGGGCGTCGTATCGTGAGAGTTCGCCAGACACCCCGCCGCGGAGACGGCTTCCTGCTCTCCCATGGCGTAAAGTTCGCGCATGTGCGTGGTATCGAACAGCGGCGCATCGTCGCGAGCGGTGGGACGCTGGATGGAGCAGACCGTAAAGCCGATCTTCTGCTCATGAGCAAAGCTGCGCAGATCGGCGACATTGGTCCGGTCGGCTTCGCCCAGCACGGTCGAAAGCGCGCGCGACAAGATGCTGAAGGTTTTGGGCTTGGTGACATCAAACTGCGCATCCAGCCGACCATTATACACGACATAGATTGCACCGCCCGCCGGTGCCCTCGATGCCGCCGCCTCTGCCAACAACATCGATCGCGGCAATGTGAAAAAGCCGGAAACCGTGCCGCCATCAACATGCATTTCGGCGAAGGAACGGCCTCGTCCAGTCATATCGATCAGCACGGGCGGAAAGGCTCCCGGGATGCTGGAGGAGGCGAGCAACACCTGGCGGAATAGCGCTAGCCGCTGCGATGAAGCGCTGGCGGCGATGGCCCCCATGTCCCAGATGACGCCACGCTCGGCATCGAGTTGCGTGGTCATGACCAGCAGCCGCCGGCCGGCGCGATGCTGCGCCGCGATTCGATCAAGAAATGCGGGCGTGATATGATGGGCGATCAACTGTTTCAGCGGTTTGCTGTCCAGCAAGCTCGCGCCGCCCAGAACGCCGCCGAGTACGCGCTGCCGGTAAATGTCCTTGCTGCTGATGTTCGTGTAGATCTGCGTCAGCGTCATATCCTCGCCTCCGCCGAGGAAGGCGAACGGGGCGATCAATGCGCCCGTGCTGACTCCCGTGACGATATCGAACGCTGGCCGGTCGCCGCGTCGGCTCCACCCGTTGAGCAGCCCGGCACCGAACGCGCCTTTGTCGGAGCCTCCCGAGAGCGCAAGCAGGGTTGCGGGCGCGGTCCTGCCTCCTGCCCGGCGCTGGCGGAGCAAGTCTTCCCCCCAGCGGTGGTAGGCATCGTCGTCGCCACTTGCCCAATATCGCACGGCATCACCGGGGATCGGCATCGCTCCGGCCAAATCGGCGGACGTGTACGGCGTTCGCGGGGGCACCGTGGCGCAGGCAGACAGGGCAAGTGCGACCGTGACGGCCAGCGATCGGCGCCGGCTCGCCGCGCTTGCCCATCCTGAGAGACACCACATCGATTTGCGGGCTCCGATCACGACCGGAGAAAGGAAGGGATAGCCCACAAACGCTCGGCTTATAGCCGACCTTTGCAACTGTAGCCGATGATGCTCGGAAATCCACGGCGGGCGGACCCCGCATCGATCGCGGCGTTGAGACGACGCTGCCGGTGCCAGCGCCGCATCGGCAGCACTATCACCATGGGAGGAGTCGCGAGAGCATATCGTTTCTGCCGCCTGACCTGATGAGGAGACACAGGTCGCCCCAATGGCGGTGAGCGAGCGGATTTCAGGCAGGAGTTTGGGCATGATCTTCTTCTTGGCGCGCGCGATAGTCCTCCCCGGCAGCGTGCAGGCCAGCGAGCGCGAAACGATGCAGATGGCTTGCCAGCGTCCGACGGTCCATCCGCAACACATTGTTGCCGGGCACCGGGATATTGTCGCCGGCGACGAGCAACATGGCGCAAGGCGCCGCAACGCTGATCAGGCAGCATAGTAGATCCGGCGCCCCGATCGGAACTCCTGTGATATCGTGCAATATCCGCAGGACGATCTGAAGCTTGGGCGGCGCCTCCTCGTCGCGCAGCACGGATATATGCGCGGAGGGGGCCGCCAGCTCACGCGCAAGCACGGTCGCGCTCCAATGCGTGGATCCGGCGATACGGCCGACAATGGCGTTGAGTAGCATGCCGAGCTTTTGTTCGGCCGTGGCGGAGCCTTCGGCTATCCGCTCCAGCTCCTCGAGCCGGACGAACCGGCGATGCGCCTCGACCAGCACGGCCCGATAAAGCTCGTCGCGGCTGCCAAAATGATAGTTGATCGAAGCAAGATCGACTTCAGCGTGGGCGGCGATCGCCTTGCTTGTCGTTGAGGCGAGCCCGCGCGAGCCGAACAGTTCGCCGGCGCTTTCCAGAATGCGCTCCCGGGTCACGATCCCGTCCGATCGCAAGGCGCGCCCAGGCTTGCCCATCATCAATCCCTCTTGTGTCTCGAAGGGGGGTAAGGCATCAGCACTTTAAGTTCAATTTAAATTACGTTTTTGGCCGTCCATTCCCGCGCTTGGAGTCCTGACATGCACAAACGCACCCTCGCTCTTCTCGGCACGGCGGCGCTCGCGCTGGGCGGCTGCGGCGGAAAGGAGGACAAGCGCCAGCTGGTGCTGCAGGGGAATGTCGATGTGCGGCAGGTCTCGCTGGCTTTCGAGGACAGCGGCCGCGTCGCCGAGGTCCGCGCCCAGGAGGGCGACAGCGTAAAGGCGGGCGTGATCCTCGCCACGTTAGACACAGTGTCTCTCAAGCTTCAGGCGGAGGAGGCCAGCGCGCAGGGTGAAGTGCAGCGCCAGAACCTGCTGCGGCTGCGCAACGGTTCGCGGCCCGAGGAAATCGCCCAGGCCCGGGCGCGCCTTGCGTCGACCGAGGCCGAAGCCGCCCGCGCCGAGGGCGACCTCGCGCGCCTGCGCGGCATCGCAGCATCGACGCAGGGCCGGGGCGTCAGCGCGCAGGATATCGATCACGCGAGCAAGGAGGCCGTTGCGGCGCGTGCCAAGGCGCGCGAGCAGGCCGAAGCACTGCGCCTCACCCGCCAAGGGCCGCGCGCGGAGGACGTCGCGGGCGGCGAGGCGCAGGTCAAGGCCGCGCAGGCGCAGGTCGCCCTGTTGCAGCACCGTATCAACCAGGGGGTGCTGCGCGCACCTGTCGATGGCGTCGTGCGCTCGCGCCTGCTCGAACCTGGCGACATGGCCTCGCCGCAAAAAGCGGTGTTCGCCATCGCGCTTGCGCATCCCAAATGGGTACGCGTCTATGTGAACCAGCCCGACCTTGGCCGCATCAGGCCTGGCATGGCCGCCAGCGTCGTCAGCGACAGCTTGCCGGATCAGACCATCCCCGGAACGATCGGCTATATCTCGTCCGTCGCCGAGTTCACGCCCAAATCGGTCGAGACCGAGGAGCTGCGCACCAGCCTCGTCTATGAGGTCCGCGTGCAGGTCGAGGACAAGGCCAACCGGCTGCGGCTCGGGCAGCCGGTTACGGTCCGCCTCGATACTGGACGCGGCGATGGCGGCACGTCGCGGTGAGCGAAGCCGACGCCAGTGTCGTCATAGAGGGATTGCGCAAGCGTTTCGAGGCGCCCGACGGCAAGCCGTTCGATGCGATCGACGACATCTCACTGACGGTGCGCGCAGGCGAACTGACGGCGTTCGTCGGTCCCGATGGCGCGGGCAAGACGACGCTGATGCGGATGATGGCGGGGCTGCTGCGGCCGGATGACGGCAGCCTGCAGGTGCTGGGCATCGACGTTCGCGCCGATCCGCAAGCCGTCCAGAACCGCATCAGCTACATGCCGCAGCGCTTCGGCCTCTACGAGGATCTGAGCGTCCAGGAAAACCTCGACCTCTATGCCGATCTGCACGGCGTACCCCAGGAGGTCCGGCGCGAACGCTTCGGGCGCATGCTGGAGATGACCGACATGGCCCGGTTCACGGATCGGCCCGCCGGCAAGCTCTCGGGCGGCATGAAGCAGAAGCTGGGCCTTGCCTGCACCCTGGTGCGCTCGCCCGACCTGCTGCTGCTCGACGAACCCAGTGTCGGCGTCGATCCGCTCTCGCGCCGCGATTTGTGGAAGATTCTCGATCAACTGATCGCCGACGAACAACTGAGCGTCATCGTCAGCACCGCCTATATGGATGAGGCCGAACGCTGCGCGCAGATCTTCGTACTCAATCGCGGCAAGGTGCTGGCCGATGACGCTCCCGACACGCTGCGCGAAAAGGCCGATGGCCTGACCTATGTGGCCGACGCCTTGCCCGACGCTCCCGCGCGCACTCTCCAGGCCCGTCTAATCGATGCGCCCGATCGGATCGTGGACGCCGTGCCCAAGGGCGGCGACGTGCATTTTATCCGCCGGCCCGAATGCGAAGAGGCGGCGCTCGGCGACCTCCTGTCCGGCACCCGGTTCGAGCCGCGCGAAGCGAAACTCGAGGACGCCTTCATGCTGCTGCTGCGCGAGCATGAGGGAGAGGCCGCCAGTGGGAACGACATGGCGACAGCTGATCTGCCGCCGTCCGGCGAGAAAGAGGCCGGCCGCTCAGGCAATGATCAGGAAGCTCCCGCGATCGTCGTGCGCGACCTGGTCCGCAAGTTCGGCGACTTCACCGCGGTCGCCAGTACCTCCTTCGACGTGCGGCGCGGTGAGATATTCGGGCTGCTGGGTCCGAATGGCGCCGGTAAGACGACGACATTCCGCATGCTCTGCGGCCTGCTACCCGCGACGAGCGGTCATCTCGAAGTCGCGGGCCTCGACCTGCGCACCGCACGCGCCAAGGCGCGCGGACGGATCGGCTATGTCAGCCAAAAGTTCGCACTCTACGGCAATCTCTCGGTCCGCGAGAATCTTGAGTTCTTCGCGGGAGCCTATGGGCTGCGCGGCGCGCACGCGCGCGAACGGGTCAAGGCCGTCATCGCCCAGTTCACCCTCGATCAGGCCGCACAGAGCGGCATCCTGCCGGTCGGCTACAAGCAGCGGCTCGCCATGGCAGCGGGGCTCCTCCACGAGCCGGACATCCTGTTCCTGGACGAGCCGACCAGCGGCATCGATCCGCTCGCCCGCCGCGCCTTCTGGCGCACGATCACCAGCCTCGCGCAAGCCGGCGTCACCGTCATCGTAACCACCCATTTCATGGAAGAGGCGGAATATTGCGACCGCATCGCCATCCAGGATGCGGGGGAGATGCTTGCGCTGGGCACGCCGGCCGAGGTGCGCGCGCAGGCGGGCGAGACCGCATCGGATATGAACGAAGCCTTCATCGCTATCGTCGAGCAGGGCCGTGCCCGCCATACCGACAAGAAGGCGGCGGCATGAGCGGCGCATCGGGCTTTCGCACGCGACTCGTCGCGCTGACCCGCAAGGAGGTGCGCCAGCTCCTGCGCGACAGGAGCAATCTCTTCGTCGGTCTGCTGCTGCCGCTCGCGCTCATCCTGCTGTTCGGATACGGCCTGTCGTTCGACGTCAAGGACGCACCCGTCGCGATCGTGCTGGAGGACCGTTCCCCCACCGCGCAGGAAGCGATTGCGGGGATCGGTGGCTCGCCGTATCTGGTGCCGGTGTGGCCCGCGAGCATGGCTGAGGCCGTGGTGCTGATGCGCGCCAAAAAGGTCGAGGCCATCGTTCGCGTGCCGGTCGACTTCTCCCAGCGCCGGGGCGCTGGCGACGCGCGCATTCAACTCATCGTCAACGGGGCGGATGCGACCACGGCATCCTCGATCGAAGGCTATGTGAACGGCGCGATCCAGACCCCCTCCCGGCATGCGGCCGATCGGTCGGGCGGCCCATCCGGGGGGGGCGTGACGCTGGTGCAGCGCACCTGGTTCAACGAGGCGGGCAACAGCACCTGGTATCTCGTGCCTGGCCTCCTCGTGCTGGTCATGACATTGATCGGCGCGTTCCTTACCTCGCTGCTGATCGCGCGCGAGTGGGAACGCGGCACGCTGGAATCCCTCTTCGTGACGCCGGTGCGGCCAATCGAACTCGTGCTCTCCAAGCTCGCGCCCTATCTCGTGATCGGGGCGATCGACATGAGCGTGTGCCTTATCTCCGCGCGCTTTCTGTTCGAGGTGCCGATCCGCGGATCTCTGGTCGTGATCATCATCGCCTCGCTCCTCTATCTGATCGTCGCGCTGCTGCTCGGCCTCTTCATCTCGGGCGCGACCCGCAACCAGTTCGCCGCGAGCCAGATGGCGCTGCTCGCGAGCTTCATGCCGGCGATGATGCTTTCGGGTTTCGTCTTCGATCTCCGTAATGTGCCCGTGGTAATCCAGGTCATCAGCCAACTGCTTCCGGCGACGCATTTCATGGAACTGGTCAAGTCGCTGTTCCTTGCCGGCACCATCTGGCCGATGGTCCTCAAGGATTGCGCGATCCTCACGCTCTATGCCGTGCTGCTGGCCTTCCTAACCGGGCGCATGTTGCGCAAGAGGCTGGACTGACGATGATGGCTGAATTTCTCGCCTGGCTCGCCCAGACCTTCGCGCTCGTCCGCAAGGAGATCCTCGCCCTCATCAAGGATCCGGCCAACCGGACCATCCTGTTCGCGCCCGCGCTCATGCAGGCCCTGCTGTTCGGCTATGGCGCGACCTATGATCTGACGCATGTTCCCTATGCGGTGGTCGATCAGAGCCGGAGCGCCGCATCGACCGAGCTGCTCGCGCGCCTCGATGGAACCGGCGTCTTCAAGCGCGAAGCAACGCTTGCGTCCAATGCCCAGATTGGCGGCCTGATCGACAGCGGCAAGGCGCTCCTGGTGATCAGCATTCCCTCCGACTTCGAACATCGGCTGACGGTCGGCGACGCCGCGCCGATCCAGATCATCCTCGATGGCCGCAACAGCTCGACGGCGGGCGCGGCCGCAGGCCAGATCGGCTCGATCGTCGCGGACTATGGCGCCTCTCTGGGTGGCAGCCCGCCGATCACCATGGAGCGGCGCGCCTGGTACAATCCGAACCTGGAAACGCGCTGGACACTGATGCCAGCGATGATCGCCGCCTTGAGCTTCATGCAGACCCTGCTGCTCTCGGCCCTGTCGGTTGCGCGTGAGCGTGAACAGGGGACTTTCGACCAGCTTCTGGTGACGCCGCTCACCCCGATGCAGATCCTGATCGGCAAGGCGGTGCCATCGATCATGGTGGGCCTCATCCAGTCGACGATCATCCTGCTGATCATCCGCTTCTGGTTCCAGATCCCGATGAACGGCTCGTACTGGCTGCTCAATCTGGGCCTCGTCAGCTTCACCGCCGCAGGAGTGGGTGTCGGCCTGTCGATCTCGGCGCTGTCGGTCACGATGCAGCAGGCGATGCTCTACACCTTCCTCCTCATCATGCCGCTGATGCTGCTCTCGGGCATGCTGACGCCGGTGCGCAACATGCCGCAGATCCTCCAGGTGATCACCTACGTCAATCCACTGCGCTTCGGCATCGACATGGTGCGCCGCATCTATCTCGAAGGCGCGGGCTTCACCGATATCGCCTTTGATTTCGTACCCATGCTGGTGGTCGCGGCCATCACTCTTCCGCTGGCCGCATGGCTCTTCCGACACCGCCTCGCCTGATGACTGGACTTTTGTCATGCCCATGATCCCGCCCGCAACCAGCATTCCGGCCCGGCAAGCTCTCGCCATGTCGCTGCTGGCGCTTTTGCTGGCCGGCTGCACCGTCGGTCCGAACTTCGTGAAGCCGGCGCCGGCGGCGCCCGGCGACTGGACGAGCTGGCGCAGCGGCGATGTCAGTCTGCGCGCGCCCATCGACAGTGGGGCGCAGCTTCCAGCCGACTGGTGGCGGGCGTTCAACGATCCCGTGCTCGACGAGCTCGAACGCCGGGCTTTCGCCGCGAGCCCGGATTTGCGGACAGCCGCCCTCCATGTCGCGCAAGCGCGGGTGCAGCGCGGCAATGCCGCCGCGCAGGGGCTGCCGCAGGTCAATGCCAGCGGGCAGGTGAAGCGACAGCGCCAGAGCGAATATGGCGCGGGCACGCGATTGTTCGATGCGGTCGCCGGCAACGCCACAGGCACTGATCGCGATGCGCTCGCCGAACTGCTCGGCGAACCGTTCACCCTTTATCAGACCGGGCTGGATGCCTCCTGGGAGATCGACCTGTGGGGCAAGGTCCGCCGTTCGCTCGAGGCCGCCGACGCCGACGTCACGCGCCAGGCCGCGCTGCTCGACCTCGCGCGGCTGAGCTTGGCGAGCGATGTCGCGCGCAATTATCTCGATTTGCGGGCCACCCAGCACAAGATCGCGCTGGCACGTGAAGACGCCGCCGCGCTGAGCGACCGGGCCGACCTTCTCTCCGCGCGCACAACCGGTGGGATCAACAATCATTTCGATCTCGAACGTCAACGCAGCGAATTGCAGAGGATCGAGGCCCAACTGCCGGCGCTGCTCGCGCAGGAAGCAGCACAAGCCAACCAGATTGCCTTGCTCCTCGGGGAAAGGTCGGGTGCGCTTGGCGACGTGCTGAAGCCGGTCGTGGATGCCGGCAAACCCATACTCCCCGATCTGGCGCTCGGCCTACCGTCCGAGATCGCGCTGCGCCGGCCTGATATCCGCGCCGCTGAGGCGCGGCTGCACGCGGCGACCGCCAATATCGGCGTCGCCAAGGCGGACCTTTACCCCAGTATCCAGCTAGGTGGCGGATTCAGCTTTGAATCCTATCGCAGCCAGAACCTGTTCGATTGGGCGAGCCGCACCTGGTCGATCGGGCCGAGTGTCAGTCTGCCGCTGTTCGACGGCGGTCGTCGCAAACGCGTTGTGCAGCTTCGCGAGCTGGAGCAGAAGGAAGCGGCGGTCAATTATCAACAGACCGTGCTGCAGGCATGGCAAGAGATCGACGACGCGCTCAATGCCTATGCCGCAGAACAACAGCAGAACGTAAAGCTTATCGCGCAACTCGAAAGCGCGCGCGCGGCGCTCGATCTTGCATCAGCGCGATATCGCGGCGGGATCATCACCTGGCTCGACGTGATCGATAGCCAGAGAACCAGATCCAGGCGTCCCGCGACCTCGCTGAGAGCAACGGGCGCATAGGTACTCAATTTGTGGCTATTAACAAAGCGATCGGAAATTCGGGAGCTTCTACATCCTCAGGGGCAAACTGATTGGGGTTTCGCCAATTCTTCAACGTCGGGTGTTCGACACTCACTTTCCCGTTTCACATTTGTGCCGAGACATTTCGAGGAAAAGGTAGAATATGGCAGATCGCGTTCTCATTGTCGGGCTTGGCATCGCTGGTATCGCGACCGCCATTGCGTTCAAGAAGGCAGGCTGGGAGCCGGTCATCATCGAAAAGAGGCCGTTTTCGGGCGGGTGCGAAATCATACGCTAAGGATTTAGGCCAGCGATATTCACCAGCAAGGTTGCTGTGTTCCCGGCCCGGTGGCGAGTGCGTGTTGCGCTCGCATGCCGGAACGGGCGTTGGGGCATTCCGACGTGCGACGCTCAAGCGGACAGCGCTATGCCCCTGCCATCAGTCGAGGCGGGCGCCGGTCAGCGCCTCGCAGAGCCGCCACAGGCGACCGGCATTCACCGGATCTTTGACGCTGGGTTTGACGCTGTCGTTGCCGATCTGGTCGTCATCATCCTCGGCAAGCAGTTTGCCGACCTCATTGTTGGTCAGATAGACGCCGCCCTTGCCGTCGAGCAGCGCGCTGGTGGCGGCCCAGATCATGGTGGACGCACCCTGTTCGGGCGTCTTCCACCCTTTTTCGGGATCGATGACCGGCTTGCCGTCTTCATCGATCATGCCGTGGGCCTTGGCGATCGCAAGGTCCATGTGGCGTACCAGTCCGGTGTCGAAGATCCCGCCGGGGTGAACGGAGAAGGTCCGCACGCCCTCAGCCTTGCCGATGCTGTCGAACGCCACCGAGAGCAGGATATTGGCGGCTTTGGAGTTGCCGTAGGCGACCCACGGGTCGTATGCGCGATGTTCAAAGTTCGGATCGTGCAGGAAATCGACGACCTTGCCGCGGTGATTGGCCGAGTTGAGGAACACCACGCGCGCATTGCCAGCGGCGACCAGCGCCGACCACAGGGCGCAGGTCAGTTGGAAGTGGCCCAGCACGTTCGTGAAGAACTGGCTCTCAAAGCCGCGCGCATCGCGCGTCAGCGGATTGGCCATGACGCCGGCGCAGTTGACGAGGATCTCGAGCGTGTCGTTCCCGGCCAGAACCCGCTCGGCAAAGGCGTCGATCGAGGCCGGGTCCATGAGATCCATCGCCTCGAGTTGCACGTCGTCGAGCCCGGCCAGAGTGTCCTTGGCTTTTTCGAGGTTGCGCGCGGGCACGATAACCTTCGCACCGGCGGCGAGCAGAACGCGCACCGCCTCACGGCCGATGCCGGAGTAACCGCCGGTCACGATGGCGGTCTTGCCGGTGAGATCGATGCCCTGGATCACGTCCTCGGCGGTGCTGGCCGCGCCGAATGGCGAGCCGATGGGGGCCTGTTCAGTAACCATGGAATCTTCCTTCGCAGGATTGGATGTTAGTGTCGTTCGCAGGTGCCGGAGCACATGTCTGATCTCCGCGCAGCAGATGAGTGATGTTAGCTGCCTGCAGGCAGATCGACCCCGGTGAGGCGACCGGTTTCTTCCCACAGGCGGCGTCGGACAACTTCGTCCTTCGCCCTCGCCGACATGGAGGCTTCGACCGGCGAACCCCTCGCTTCCATGAATCCGGACGGGCCATAGAACATGCCGCCCTTGACCGTGGGATCGGTGGCCGCACGCAGGATCGGCAATGCACCGTCGCGCGCTGGCTGGCCGAACAGGCGCATCACGCTCCGCGAGAAGAACAGCAGGAACGGGTGTCCCTTCTGGCTGTTTTCCATAAGACTGGTCCGGGCGATCCCGGGATGCGCAGCGACACTTGTCAGCGGAAGACCGGAGGCGCGCGCACGGCGATCGAGTTCGAGCGCAAACATCAGCATTGCCAGTTTCGACTGCGCATAGGCGCGGGCGGCGCTGTAAGACCGCTCCGACTGGAGGTCGTCGAAGTTGATGCGGCCGAGCTTGTGAGCGGTGCTGCTCAGCGAGACGACGCGGGCGGGCTTCGCGTCCAGCAACAGCGGCATGAGCCGCATGGTCAGCGCGAAATGGCCGAGATAGTTCGTGTCAAGCTGAAGCTCGAAGCCGTCCTGGGTTTCGCCGCGTTCAGGATTCGCTGAAATGCCCGCATTGTTGATGAGCAGGTCAATCGACCGCCCGTCTGTAAGCATGCGATCCGAGAAATCCTTGATCGAGGCGAGACTCGCGAGGTCAAGTTGCCCGAAATGGATGTCGGCGCCGGGAACTTCATGTCGAATGCGCGTCAGTGCTTCCTGGCCCTTTTGTGCGTTGCGACCTGCCACCACCACGCTCGCACCAGCGCGCGCCAGCGCAAGCGCTTCCTCGAAACCCAGGCCGCCCGTGCCGGTAACAACGGCGAGCCGCCCGCGCTGGGATGATATATCCGCCGCACTCCAGCTCATCCGATCGTCTCCACTTGGTTCAGCCTAGGCACAATGTAAGAGACCGCCGGTCTTATGGCAATGGGCTGAGTACCGGCGGTCCGATAGCAACCCGTGTGAACGGGTAGCCCGCGACGATGCGGGTTCCCCGGAACCGCCTCCTGGCGGACGGAGACGTTCCCAGGAGACCGCCGGTCGGGTAGGAATGGGCGATGGAGTTCCAAAGAGCCAGAAGCGATACGCAGCGCGAGCAGCGGCGGCACGCGATCCTCGCTGCGGCATCGGCGATGCTCGATGAAATGCCGGTTGCCGATCTCAGCCTAAATGAGCTGAGCCGCCGCGTGGGGCTCGCGAAATCGAACGTGCTGCGCTATTTCGAATCCCGTGAAGCTGTCCTGTTGGAATTGCTCAACGCCGGGTTGCAGGAGTGGGGCGATGCCCTCGATCTGTCGGCGGTTTCACTCGATGCCCCACCGCTCGACCGCATCGACGCGGTAGCAAAGGCAATCGCTACCAGTCTGGCAGCCCGTCCGGTGCTGTGCGATCTCGTCAGCGCGCAGGCGGCGGTTCTCGAACGCAATGTTTCGACGGAGACGATCCTTCGGCACAAGCGCGGGGTCAACCTGACCGTCCAGCTTCTTTCCGGCATCCTGAACGATTGCCTGCCAGAGCTCGACGGGAATGACATCTATCATGCCATCGCTCTTACACTCTTGCTGACCGCCGGGGTCTGGCCGCATGATCATCCGACCGAAGCCTTGCTGGCAGCCTACTCCGCCGATCCCGAAGTCGGCGCACGCCGGATGGATTTCGTCACCTTTCTTGAGCAGACCTTGGCCTTGACGATCACCGGCTGTCTCATGCGCAAAGTGCCGGCGCGGCAGGTTGTCTCCCAGAAGAAAGGACTACCGGTTCGCTGATCGAGAACCGATGACACGATCATCGGTCCCTATTTGTTCGCGCTTAGCTTCGCCTGGCGTCTTCGGCACGCTATGCGTCATGCCGAGGACACGCTTGCCGTAGTCCCGGAGTTCACCATTGAGACCGACATAGCGATAGAGGGTGACGCGCTCGATCCCGAGTTCCTTGCACAGGTCGACGACGGAGGTGTCGCGCTGGGCCATGGCGACCTGGGCGAGACGCACCTGCGCCACCAGGATCAGCTTGTTGCTCGTGACGTGTAGATACGAGTCAAATCAGTCGCCGGCTTCAGCCGCGGTCTGATAAGGCCAAGTCCAGTCTCGAATCTCCGGCATGTCCTGCCCTTTTCGACAAACATACAGCTTATGCTCGATCAATTTGTCGCGGAACGCCTGCTTGGCATGGGATGCCGTCCCGGTCAGGCCGGGTACGCGCGCGATCACGTCCATGGCCAAGTGGAACCGGTCGAGGTCATTCATCACCACCATATCGAACGGAGTGGTAGTGGTGCCTTCCTCCTTGAAGCCGCGGACATGGATGTTGTGGTGGTTGGTCCGGCGATAGGTCAGCCGATGGATCAGCCAGGGATAGCCGTGGAAGGCGAAAATGACTGGCTTGCTGCGGGTGAACAGCGCATCGAAGTCGGCATCGGTCAGGCCGTGGGGATGTTCCTCGTGCGGCTGTAGTGTCATCAGGTCGACGACGTTGACCACGCGGATCTTCAGCTCGGGGACGTGCTGGCGAAGCAAGTCGACGGCAGCGATCGTTTCAAGCGTCGGCACGTCGCCAGCACAAGCCATTACCACGTCCGGCTCGGCACCGTCGCTATCGGTTCCTGCCCATTCCCAGATGCCGATCCCGGCCGCGCAGTGGATCTCGGCCTGTTGGGACGTCAGCCATTGCGGCGCCGGCTGCTTACCGGCAACGATGACGTTGATCCGGTTGTGCGTACCCAGACAATGGTCGATCGTGCGCAGCAGCGTGTTCGCGTCTGGGGGCAGATAGACGCGCACCACGTCCGCCTTCTTGTTCACGACATGGTCGATGAAGCCCGGATCCTGATGGCTGAACCCATTATGATCCTGCCGCCAGACATGGCTGGACAGCAGGTAGTTGAAGGATGGCACCGCCGCGCGCCAGTCCAGTTCACGTGAGACCTTCAGCCACTTGGCATGCTGGTTGAACATCGAATCGACGATATGGACGAACGCTTCGTAGCAGTTGAACAGCCCGTGGCGGCCAGTCAGGGTGTAACCCTCCAGCCAGCCTTGGCAGAGATGCTCCGACAACACCTCCATCACGCGCCCGCCGGGGGCGAGATGATCGTCATAAGGTTCGATCGGCTCCATCCATGCGCGGTTCGTCACGTCGAAGACGGCGTTTAGACGGTTCGAGTTGGTTTCATCCGGGCCCATCACCCGGAAGTTACGGGCTTCCTCGTTCAGGCGGAGCACCTCGGCCAGATACTCGCCGGCCGAGCGTGTGGATTCGGCGATGGCGCCGCCGGGACAGGGCACGTCCACCGCGAAGCGGTGCCAGTCGGGTCGCTTCAGTGCGCGGCGCAAGCGGCCGCCATTGGCATAAGGTGTCGCGCCCATCCGCTTGTCGCCCCGCGGCACCAGCGCACGCAGCTCGGGCAGCAGGCGGCCATCAATGTCGAACAGCTCGTCCAGCTTGTAGCCCCGCATCCACTCTTCCAGCAGCACCCGATGCGCCTCGTTCTCCCGCGCCTCCGCGATCGGCACCTGGTGCGCGCGCCAAAAGCCCTCCACCTTCTTTCCGTCCACCTCCCGGGGTCCCGTCCAACCCTTGGGGCTGCGGAGCACGATCAGCGGCCAGCGCGGCTTGCCCGCGGGCTCTCCCGCGCGGGCTGCTTGCTGAATCGAGGCGATCCGGTCGAAGCAGCGGTCGAGGGTCGTCGCCATGACGCGGTGCATTGGCAGGGGATCCCTGCCTTCGACAAAGAAGGGCTCGTAGCCGAAACCCTCGAACAGCTGGCGCAGCGCCGTATCGTCCATCCGCCCCATGATCGTCGGATTGGCGATCTTGTAGCCGTTGAGATGCAGGATCGGCAGCACGGCACCATCATGGACCGGGTCGAGAAAGCTATTGCCATGCCACGAGGCGGCAAGCGGTCCCGTTTCCGCCTCACCGTCGCCGATCACGCAGGCGACGACCAGGTCCGGATTGTCGAAGGCTGCGCCATAGGCATGGACGAGCGCGTAACCGAGTTCACCGCCCTCGTGGATCGAGCCGGGTGTCTCCGGTGCGGCATGGCTGGGAATGCCGCCGGGGAAGGAAAATTGGCGGAACAGGCGGCGTATGCCATCCTCATCGTCGCCGATCAGCGGGTAAATCTCGGAATAGGTCCCTTCGAGCCAGGTATTGGCCACCATACCGGGGCCGCCATGGCCGGGGCCGCAGATATAGAGCACGTCCGTGGCGCGCTGCCGGATCACGCGGTTCAGATGCGCGTAGATGAAGTTGAGACCGGGCGTGGTGCCCCAATGACCCAGCAACCGGGGCTTGATATGCTCGGCCGCCAGCGGCTCCTTCAATAGCGGATTGTCGAGCAGGTAGATTTGCCCGACCGACAGATAGTTAGCAGCGCGCCAATACCGATCGATCAACACTGCATCCTGGTCGGAAAGCGCTGCGGCATCGGTGTCGGTCATGTCGTCTCCTGTCGCTGAGAAAGCAGGTGAAGCGTGTGGCGCGCAATCATTTGCTCCTCGTCCGTGGGCACCACGCGCACGGTGACTGCGGAACCCGGGGCGCTGATGAGCGCGGCCCCACGCTTGTTCGCCTCATCGTCCAGCACGACACCGAGCCAGGTGAGGCGGCGACAGGCGAGAGCACGGACAGCGGGCGCATTTTCACCAATGCCAGCAGTGAAGACAAGGCCATCCAGGCCGCCTAGCGAGGACGTCAGCGCTCCCGCTTCTCGTGCGAAGCGATAGGCGAACAGTTCAACCGCCTCGTCCGCACGCGGATCGTCGCTTTCCAGCAGAGCGCGCATGTCGCTGGAAACACCGGACACGCCCAGCAGCCCCGACCGCTCATAAAGAAGACGCTGGACGGACTCGGCCGTACAGCCTTCCTGTAGCAGCAGGTACAAGATCAGGCCGGGATCGATCGATCCCGAGCGGGTTCCCATCACGAGCCCGTCGAGGGTCGTAAAGCTCATGGTGGTGTCTACACTGCGGCCGCCCTGCATCGCACAGAGGCTGGCACCGTTGCCGAGATGGGCTGCGATGACCCGACCGGCGGCAAGGGAAGGGTCGATGCGCGCCAGATGCAGCGCGATATATTCGTAGGATAGGCCGTGAAAGCCGTAGCGGCGCATTCCCCGGTCCTCCAGCTCGTGCGGAATGGCAAAGCGTCGCGCAACCTCTGGCTGGCCGGCGTGAAAAGCGGTGTCAAAGCAAGCGACCTGCGCAAGGTCAGGGCGAACGTCGGCGACCGCGCGGATCGCCGCGAGATTATGCGGTTGATGCAGCGGCGCGAGCGGGGTCAGCGCCTCCATTCCGGCCAATGTCTCCGGCGTGACCAGGACGGGCGCCGCATACGCTTCCCCACCATGGACGATCCGGTGGCCAACGCCCGCCAGGTCGCATCCGTCCAGATGTTCATCGAGCCAGTCGAGCAAATCGCCAAAGAACGCCTCATGCGTGAGCGCCTGCCCCTTATCCCAGCGCCTCTCCGTTAACACGGCACCACGGGAATCGCGGGCGACCAGATGTGGCGCCGTTCCGATGCCCTCCACCTTGCCGGCGACGGAAAGTACGGGATCGGCCTGTTGCTCCGACTTGAACACGGCGAACTTTATGCTCGACGAACCTGCGTTGAGGCTCAGGATTGCCTGTGCCATGGTGGCGCCCCCGTTTGAATCCAGTGCGCCCCGAACGGCCGCCTTGATGTATCATGCACAATAATGAAAATATGATACCCTCGTTCCCTACAAGTCGGTCGCGCGAGGAACCGGTGGCGTTTGATGGAGGCACACCAGCTGCTGAAACGGTGCCCTTCTTTTTTCCTGCAATGAAGGCTTTAAGGAAACGTCCCGCATGGACGACCTTTTTTAAGATATTCCGGTCTTTGATTACAGAAGACGCTATGAACGATGGAAGCCTGTCATGGAAAACGAAACAGCTTTATCGCTTATGAAGCGAGCATTGGCGACTTATGACCGTAACGGCGAGGGCGCTACGGCCGCCGCCTGTTATCTTCAAGCCGCGATCGACGCGGCAACTGGGGCAAAGCCCCTACAACCCGGCGAGGAAATCGACCCCGATCTGCTCGACTGGTTCGAAGCGACGGTACGAGCGCCCGCTGAAAAACGTCGCCACCTGACGCATTAGCTACTCGTCGTCGGCGGAGCGTGGCTCGGCGGACCCGCCGCACGCGGCGCGCTCGCGCTGGGTCGCGTAGCGGGCTGCAAGGTTTAGATGAATCGCCTTGATGGCCGGGTCGTTAGTCGCCGCAGCCAAGTCGACTTCCTGCTGCGCTCGCCGCGCAAAAAAGTCTTCGTCGCTTTCATCCGTCAATGCTTCGCCTTTCTGACGACTCGGCTAATACTGTATTATGTGCTTTAGACGTTTGAGCTAGGTCAACAGCGCCTCGGTCGGGATCGCTACCTGCTCGATTTGTCGGGCCGTCTCGTCCCATCGCGACCGGCTCCGGCGGCCGGTTGGTCTGCGCCAATCACCGCACGACCAGGCCGTGCAGCGCGGTCTTCTTCCCGGTAGGGAAGATCTCGCGCAGCACCGGGTAGTTGTAGCCGCTTGCACTCCTAGCTTGTCCTGCTCGAAATCAGCGCCGGTTCCTGCTCACGCTTGGTGAGAACGACCGCGTGGGCCCGCTCGCGCTAACTGACACCAGGCTCGCACTCATTGTGGCCTGCTCGCAATCGGTCTTGCCGTGCTCACATTGCCCGATCCCGATCGGCACGGGGTATCTCACACCGGCACGCCCGCTTGCCGGAGCTGCTCGGTCAGTTCGCGGCCGCGGTCCGGGTCGAGCGAGCCCGCCAGGAACGCGCGCACCTCGGACGGCTTGGCGTTGAACTGCTGCGCGATCGCGGTGGCGTCGTAGCCGTTGCGGGTCAGCGTGGGCTCGAGGTCGTCGATCGCCCGGCTGAGCACCTGCTCGACGACGTCGGCGGTGACCGGCTTGGCGTCTAGCCGGAATCCTTGCTCGAACGCGAGCGTGAGATGCATCTCGATCTGGAGCGGCGTGCGGAGGCGCTCGGCGAGCAGCTCGATCGCATCCTCGTCCATGAGGTCGGCGACCTTGACCCCCTCGGCCGCGCAGGCGCCGAGCAGCCAGGCCACATAGTCGCGGCGCTGGTCGGTCCCGATCCCTTCATAGTCGAAGATGGTAGTGCGGTAGCCGATCTCCTCCATCTGCGGACGGCGAAGATCGTTGCGGAGCCGGGGATGGCCGACCAGCAGCACGGACAGGAGCACGCCGGCGTCGGCCACCACCTCCATGAGCCGCTTCAGGCCGGTCAGCGTCTTGTGGTGAAGATCGTGCGCCTCGTCGACCACGAGCACGACGGGGCGCCTGCCTTTCTTCATCAGGTCGCGAAGGTCGCGCTCGCGGCGCTCGGCCTGCTTGGGGATCTTCACCTGGGTGCGGTCGCCGGGTGAGAGGTCGTAGAACATCGCCTCGATCAGTGAGGTGAGCGAGGTGCGCCGCTTGTCGACCGCGAGCGACTTCGCGACCGTCACCTTGCCCGCACGCGTAAGCTCGTTTTCGATGCGTCGGAGGAGATGCGTCTTACCCGAGCCGACCAGCCCGGAGACGACCACCAGTCGCCCGGTCTGGACGGCTGCGCACACCTCGCGCACAAGCATGGACTGGTGCTCGGTCTCGAAGTTGCCGGCACCCTGGAACGGCCTGGCGAGCCCGTAAGCCTGTTGCACGTCGGCGAGCATCAACCTTCCTTCCGTCGGGTCTGAAGCCGCTCGCGAATGCGGTCGGCGACCGTTATCTTGTCGAGCGTTTCGGAAAGCAACTCCGCGATGAACCGCCGGTCCTCCTCGGGCAGCGAGCCGAGCGGCCGGCATAGCTGAGCCGCGATGGCCTGACGGGCCGCCAGCGGCGTCGCGTAGGCCTGCTCCACGACCGGCTCCGGGAACGGCGTGGTCCTGACCGCCAGATCGCGGGCGGAGAGCGGCAATGACGGGAGCGGACGATCGCCGCCCGTGACCGCGGCGCGGGGCAGGCCGAGCTGGTCGGCCAGGCGCACCACCTTGTCGAGCCGCTCCTCCGCCTTGCTCTTCTGGTGCTTGCGATAGCGGTAGAGCGGGACCGCGCCGCGCGACGGCTGGAACGGCCCGAACCGCTTGCCGTCATGTTCGACGAACAGCTCCTGGTCGAACAATCCCCAGAGCAGCGTCACCGTCTCGCCGGCGAGTTCGGGCTCGACCTCGTAGGAGGCACCCTCGACCGACACGGTCGTCGCCCGCGACGGTGCGCCGCTCGGGCTCGCGCGCGAACGCGCAGAAGCGCTCCCAGGAGCACATAGCGCGCACGCCGTCGGGGGGCAGGTGCCTCAGCCAGTCCTCGATGCGGGGATGCGGCTCGGAGCGGTGGTCGCCATTGTTGTAAGTGACGAGCGCGCGCCTGAGCCACAGGTTCGCCTCCTCCTCGTCCTTCGGCTTGTGGAAGTGGTAGAGCGTCTCGTGCACCTCCTTGATGGTGCGGAACGGGCGCTCGACCTTGCCCTTGGCGCGAGCGGCCGTGCGGCGCTCCTGCGGGTCGGGCGGACTATGCGTGAGTACGCGCACGCCCAGGCTGCCCATCACCGATTGGAACACGGCCGAGCGGCTGACGGGACCGTTGTCCATGTGAATGGTCGTAGGAATGCCCTGGAGCGGCAGCTCGGGTTCGGGTTTCGCCGACATGGCGTTGAACAGGAAGCGGAGCGCCGCTTCGGCGTTCTCGCCATAGACGCAGCGATACTCCTGGTAGGTCGCGCCCGAACGGTCGTCGACGACCGAGAACAGCATCAAGGTCGGCTTGCCGCGACCCTCCTCCACCCAGAGCGGGGCTGCTACCTGCTTCAGGTCGGACGGGCTCATATCGAAGTGCCACAGCTCGTTCGAGCGGCGCGCCTGGAACCGCACGGCCGCAGTCGGGCGCGTGGCGCGTGCGAGGTCGAGCCCGGTCGCGCGCAGGAGCCGGTCGATCGTCGCCCGCCTGAGCAGCCCGGGCGGCGCCCTGACCAGCCCGTCGGGCGTCTCGACGCCGGTCTCCTCCAGGTGGCGAATTATCTCGGCAGTCGAGAGGTGTCGGCCCTTACCGTTCAAGGTCCGGAGCTTCATGGCCGCAACGATCTCGGCGTAGCGCTCCATCTCCGCTTGCGGAGCGACGCGGGTCCGGCCGTGGTCAGCGCGTCGGATCGACTTCGGCCGGGAGAGCTCACGCAGCGCGCGGTACATGGTCGGAACCGAGATGCCGTAGGCGTGGGCGGCGCGGCCGATGATCTCGGTGCGTTCTGCGTCGCGCGGAGGTAAAAGCGATAGCCTTCGACGCAAGTCGACCAGCGCCTCGCCGGGCGGCCGCTTCTTGCCGTCAGGCACGCAGCCGTTCGGGCTCCACACCGTCCGCGGGTCGCCCCCGTTTGCCGACATAACGGTAGAGGGTCGCGACGGAGACGTTGAGACGGCGCGCAATGTCGCGCACCGGCAGGCTGCCTTCCCTCATCAGCGCCTTCGCCGCGGCGATGTCGGCCGGGCGCATCGCGGGCGGGCGACCGCCTTTACGGCCGCGCAGCCGAGCCTCGGCCAGCCCCGCGGTCGTGCGCTCCCGGATCAGCGCGCGTTCGAACTGGGCGATGGCGCCGAACACGTGAAAGGTGAGCATCCCGCCCGGCGTGGTCGTGTCGATGCTCTCGGTCAGCGACACCAGCCCGATCTTCTCGCGCTCCAGCTCCTCCGCGGTGGCGATCAGCTTCTTCAGCGACCGGGCGAGCCGGTCGAGCTTCCAGACCACCAGCGTGTCGCCCGCGCGCAGTACGTCGGCGAGGATGCGCGCCAGTTCGGGCCGGTCGTCCTTGGCCCCGGACGCCTTTTCGGTGAACACCTTCTCGCAACCCGCGCGGCGCAGCGCGTCGAGCTGGAGCTCGGGCGACTGGTCGACGGTGCTCACCCTGGCGTACCCGACCCGCATTGGCTCTCGATTGTTCTACAAACCCGTCATCGGCGTAGCATTCTGCAAAGCCGGATTCCAGAACAGTTTTGAGAAGATTCGACCTGCGAAAACCCGTTCCGACCTGATCGGCTACGAGCGCTCGTCAGAAACCCTCGTTTCAGAGAAGCCTAGCCCTGACCCTGAAAAAAGGCTTGCAATGTAGGATTCTAAGTCGTTCGCCCTTTGTTCCGTACTCGCTGTGAGTCGGGCTGGTTCGCGTCAGGTGAAAGGCCGGACCAGGTTGAAGCTGATGCAAGAAGGAGTGAGTGAGGCGTACTCGGTTGTATCAAACAATGCTCGGCTCCGCGCTGTTGCTCTGCACAGTGGCGGCGAGCGCCCAAGATCAGGGCGGCCGCTCCCAAGAGGAAAGCACGAAGGCCTTCCTTGCCCACAAGCGCGACGCCCAGCAGCGTCGGTCGGGCAAGCTGGGCGATCTGGCCGACTTCGGACAGGTGAACGCGATCGTGAAAGCGGCCCGGCTCACGCCACCCTCGCCGCGGTTCGTCACCGACGACGCCACCCGTTCGGCCTTGAACGACGCGTTCCTCGTCGACGTGGCGCAGACGCTTTCGATTTATGGGCTCCAGGCGGGCGATCTGCGGCGATCGGCGGAAGCGTCCACCGCACTCGTTCAGGCCGCGGCGGCGCATATCAGGGGTGGCGCTACGGTCGGGCAGGAAGCGCTGCTCGCCGACACCGTGGTGATCGGTCATGTCTCGGGAACCGACGAAGCCGAGCAGCTCGACGATGGTGCATCGTCCTCTGTTTCGGTGGTGGTCGATCAGGTGCTCAAGGGCAAGGTCAAGGTCGGCGACACGCTCAAGCTTCGGCGGACGAGCGGCAAACTGCCCGATGGGCGGCGGCTCTCGGCGAGCGACGAGGATCCGTTGGCGAACGGTGCGTCGGTAGCCCTGCTCGCGTCGCGCTCGCGCTACGAGAAGGAGTTGGCTCCTCAGGGTGGAAGCGCGCGGTGCCCCGGCTGTGTCGTCGAGGTCGTGCCCGTGTTTCTGGTGAACGGACAGTCGCTGGTTCCAACCGGCGGATATCCGACCGCCACCACCCTCGACGCCCTCACAGCTGCCACGAAGTAAGGAGTAGGAAAAATGACCAAGAAATCTGCGCTGCTCGCCTGCGTGCTCGCCCTCGCCAACGCCGCACCGGCGTTCGCCGGGCCGATCCCGCAGCCCTATTACTTCCCGAACGGGTCGCGGGGTGTGAAGATCAATTATGCGCTTCCGGCCGCCTGCGACGCCAACACCAAGGCCGCGGTCGACACGATCAACGCCGCAGGGCGCTCGTTCCAGCTCACCGGAACGACGCAGAACTATACCTCGACTTACTACTCGGCGACCGAGGACCCGGATTTCATCAACATCCAGGACGGCTCCAGCATGTCGGCCATCATGCGGACCATCATTTACGGTTATTCCGGTCCAGCGCCCGCGCAGGCGATCGACGCAACCGTGTATGTGAACACCGACCGCATCTACTACGATACGGGCGACACGGCGCAATCGACCGATCTGATCTGCGGTTCGTCGATCACGTCGAGCAACATCGGCCAGCATATCGACTGGCAGTCCGCTATGACGCATGAGATGGGTCACGTGAAGGGAATGGACCACCGTACCGATGGTTCGACAGGGCCTTGCTTGATGACAACCTATCTCAATCCTGGGCAGATCAAGCGAAGCCTATGCTCTGACGAGCGGGCGCTGCTGGTCGGCTTCTATGGTTGATCGAGGCAAAGCCTCGGTCAGGGCAGGATGGCTTTTGGCCTGCATAGCCCTGGCAGGATGCGACCGCGGCTCCGATAAGGAGCCGCGGCCCACCGAGCTCTCCGGCCCGGTCGGAACCGAGTATTCGATTCACCCCCGCAATGTAACCGGCGACCGCCTGCTGATCGCCGGCTGCTGCACGTTCGACGTAGGACGAGCGCGAACCACTAAGCTGGAGGGCGACGTTGACGGCCGCATGGTCGAGGGGGACGGTTATCGGGTGGAGATTTCATTCGGGAACGGCCTGGCTCGCCGGCCTCTCTCCACGGCCGCGCCCTCGACGCTCAACATCGATGGGGTCACTCTCCGAAAATTCAGGCCAGCAAGCCCCGGACAGAATGAGCCCGAACTCCTCTACGCCGCTATCATCCCTCTCGATGCCGACGCGCAACGTCGTCGCGTTCGGAGCCCGGGCCTTGAAATCAGGGCCTGGTGCGCCACCGCCGCGAGCTGCGAAGCCGCAACTCGGATGGTGGAGGGGATCAGATTTTAACCACTCCCGTCAGTGGCGCCAAGCGTGAGCGCGGCGCGCTGGATTGCGAGCAGCCGCGCAAGATTGCGAGCACATTATCGGAAAGGGTGAGCAAGCACGCGCGCTCGTTGTCAGCTATTCCGAGCAGAAAAGGGATTTGTTTGCGAGCAGGAGCCTATTCGATTGCGAGCGGGTACAGGTAGGTCTCGAAGAAGAGGGCGAGGTCGTCGGTGAAGGCTGTCCCCAAAGCGGTGAGGCTCTCGACGTCGCGATAGGAGTGTGATTTGGCGACTTTGCCGATCAGCCGGTCGTTGCGGCACGTCGCGCCTCCCTCGGTCTGTTCGGCCTCGATCACACCCAGGAGGCGTACCGTCACCAGGCAGCCGACCGGGAGGTCTTCATCTGATAGCACGAGGATGTCGATGGGATCGCCATCTTCGGCCTTGGTCCCGGGAATAAACCCGAAGGACAGCGGAAAGGCCATCCCGGCGGGCAACACCCCGGCGAGCTCAAAGAGGCCGCTCTCGGGATCATAGTCGAACTTGGAGCGGTGTCCGCGCGGCGTTTCGATGATGGCGCGGCAGGTATGCCCATCGTCAAGGCGGTGCGGCAGCTTGATAAGGTCGGTCATGCAGGAGAATTGGTCCGGATAAACGCGCCGGTCGACGGGGTGCCGATCGCCGCGCGGGGAGAGTGATGGAACGATGACGCGAACGCACTGTTCCAGCGCGACTGAGGCGCGATCGAGAGATCCGTGTTGATCCTCCATCTGCGCGGCGGCTCTGGATCGCAGGGCGGCGATCGCCCGCACGAGACCTTGGATCGGGCATTCCGCTCCGGTCCGCTAACCCCGGCCCCAAAGCGGGCCAGGGGGCAGGGCGTTTCGGCCGCTACTGTCGGCTCGAGCGGCCGGCGCGAGAGCCTCGAAAGATGATCCGGTCGAGCAACCAATTGCCCGCCCTCTGCCGCTTGCCGTCTTGCCGCCCGATTAACTCCCCCGGCGTCGGGCGAGGGTCGCGGTCGATCAGTAACGATCCCGCAAGCGACTGACGGTCGTTGCCGGCGAATGATCTGGATCGGCGACGGCGCACTCGCGCTCGAGGCGGGATCGAATTCCCTCGATCTCTCGGTCGGTACGATGCTCGATGCCGATGAAGTCGTTCCGGGCATCAACGAGCGCTCGGATCACTTCATCGAGCTTCGCCTGCATGGCCGCGGCATCTCTATTCTGTGAATTTTGGATCAAGAACACCATGATGAACGTGACGATCGTTGTCGCCGTGTTGACCACCAGCTGCCACGTGTCAGAGAAGTGAAACACAGGGCCGCTGAGAAGCCACACGACGATGAGCCCGGCCGCGACGACGAAAGCAATCGGCTGACCTGCGACCTGTGCGGTGCGACCGGCGAGCTTGGTGAACACTTTATCGAGCATGAGATGCGCCTCAGGTGGAAGGTGTCTGCCGGTCTCGGGTTCGAACCGAGCGCACTTCGCCCGGTCCATGGAGGCCGGCGAAAAACTAGGTTCGGCGACGAAGGACCAGGAGGAACCCGTAGGCGCACAGCAGCGCTAGGCTGAACCAGGTCAGAGCGTAGACCAGGTGGTTGTTTGGAAAGGTGATGACGGTGAGGCCCCCTACCGGCCAGCCACCTCCGTTCGGGCTCGCGTCAGCGTCGATGAAGTAGGGAGCAACGCCTGACAGATTCTGCCTGCCGGCAATCGCCTCGACATCCCGCGAGTACCAGCGGTCCTGCTGCGGCTGATTCGCCCGAAGAATGCGTCCGCCCGGCTCGCTGAGTCGCAGGAGGCCGGTCACTCGCACGGGCGCGGTAGGCAGCGCCCGCGATCTACTCCGTCGATCGGCGCGCTCGGGCGTCACAAAGCCGCGGTTGATGAGAACACAAGCGCCCTTCGTTGTCACCAGGGGTGACAGCACCCAGTAGCCGTTCCCTTGTTCCGTGACCGCCTGAACCAGAGTTTCACGGTCGTGCAGGAAGCGACCGATCACGGTGACATGGCGATACTGCCATTCCGATGGCGGCCGCCGTCGCCACTCCGTCAACGATGGAGCGGCGATCGGTGAAGCGTGAACCCTCTCCTCGACGGCCTCGATCAGCGCCAGCTTCCACGAACGCCGCTCTACCTGCCAGACGCCAAGCGCGATGAACAGCAAGGTGCCGCCGAGCGTCAGCGCGAGGAGAAGCACGCGCTTCATCGTGGACCTACGCCCGCCAGGCACCGCATGCCGTTATTAGCGAACCGGCCCCATGTGCCCGCCAGGCATGGGCATCATATTCGTGTTGAGGTGGAACATCACCCAGACCGAGCCGCCGATCGTAATGATGACGATCACGGCCGTGAACAGGAAAGCCAGAAGGGTCCAGCCGCCTTCGGAGCGCGTGTCGAGATGCAGGAAACAGACCACGTGGACGACGATCTGGATGAGCGCGAGAGCGAAGATAGCCGCTGCTGTCCAACCTGGCGCCGGTCCCGGCTGTGACATCACCAGCCAGAACGGCACCACCGTCAGCACGATCGCGAGAAGCGATCCGATGCGGTAGCCGAGCCGGCTCCCATGCCCGTGCGTATCGCCGTACGCATGGAGCGCAGCGTCGTAGGGTTCGGTGCTCAACGGATCACTCCATACAAGTAGACGAAGGTGAAGACCCCGATCCAGATGATGTCGAGGAAGTGCCAGAACATCGACAAGCAGATCAGCCGACGCTTCATGGGCTGGATCAAACCGTGTTGGCCGATCTGAACGAGCGAGGCGGCGATCCAGATCAGGCCGACCGTCACGTGTGCGCCGTGCGTGCCGACCAGCGTGAAGAAGGCAGACAGGAAGGCGCTGCGCTGCGGGCCTGCACCTTCGGCAATAAGGTGCGAGAACTCGTAGAGTTCCACGCCCACGAACGCGAGGCCGAGCAATCCGGTGATTGCGAGCCAGAAGCGCGTCGGCCCCACCCTCCCGGCTTCCAGGTGCGGCATGGCCTCGCCGAAGGTGATGGAGGAAGCGAGCAGGAAGGCGGTGTTCAGCGCGACGAGTTTCAGGTCGAAGATCTCGCGCGGAACGGGCCCGCCGGCATAGCTGGTGCTCACCACGCCGAACATCGCGAACAGCGAGGCGAAGATGAGCGCGTCGCTCATCAGGTAGATCCAGAAGCCCAGCACGGTGGCGCCATTGCCGCCGTGGTCATGGTCCTCCTGTTCGGCGAGATGCCAGGTCGTGCCCGTGTCCCGGGCGTTCAAGGCATGGTCGGTCATGTCAGGCTCCCGCCTGCAGCAGATGCTGCCGCTTGCTCTCTGTGCGGGTCACTTCGTCCGCGGGGATGAAGTAGTCGCGATTGAAGTTGAAGGTGTGGCCGACGGCCACAACGAGCAGCCCCGCAAAGCTTAGCGCTGCCAGCCACCACATGTACCAGACCATGCCGAAGCCGAGCGCGAGAGCGAGGCCCGCGAGGATCACGCCGGTGCCGGTGTTGCGCGGCATGTGGATCGGGCGGAAGCCACTGGCCGGCCGCTCATAGCCCCGTACCTTCATGTCGTACCAGGCATCGAGGTCGTGCACGACGGGCGTGATCGCGAAATTGTAGGCCGGGGGCGGCGAACTGGTCGACCATTCCAGGGTCCGGCCGTCCCACGGGTCGCCCGTCACGTCCGCGAGCTGTTTGCGCTTCACGAAGCCCATCACAATGCTCATCACGAAGCCGAGGATCCCGACCAGGATGATGACCGCGCCGATCGCGGCGATGACGAAATAGGGCTGGATGCTGGTGTCGTCGAAGTGGTGGACGCGCCGCGGCTCGCCCATCAGGCCGACGACGTAGATCGGCGTCCAGGCGACCCAATAGCCGATCACCCAGCCCCAGAAGGCGACCTTGCCCCAGAACTCGTCGAGCTTGAAGCCAAACGCCTTGGGGAACCAGTAGGTCATGCCGGCGAACAGCGCGAACACGACGCCGCCGATGATGACGTTGTGGAAATGGGCGACGAGGAACAACGAGTTGTGGAAGACGAAGTCGGCCGGCGGAATCGCGAGCAGCACGCCGGTCATGCCCCCCACGACGAAGGTCAGCATGAACGCAACAACCCACTGCATCGGCAGTTCGAAGCGGATATCACCCTTGTACATGGTGAACAGCCAATTGAAGATCTTCGCGCCCGTCGGGATCGAGATTACCATCGTGGCGATGCCGAAGAAGCTGTTCACGGTCGGCCCTGCACCCATCGTGAAGAAGTGGTGCAGCCAGACGAGGTAGGAGAGGATGGTGATGACCACCGTCGCATAGACCATCGACGAGTAACCGAAGAGCGGCTTGCCCGAGAAGGTGGCGGTGATCTCCGAGTAGATGCCAAAGGCCGGCAGGACCAGGACGTAGACCTCCGGATGCCCCCAGATCCACACCATGTTCCAGTACATCATCGGCGCGCCGCCGAGCTCGTTGGTGAAGAAGTTGGTGCCGACATACCGGTCGAGCATCAGCAGGAAGAAGGCGGCGGTGAGCGCCGGGAAGATCGCGATCGCGAGCACGTTGGAGCAGAGCGCGGTCCAGCAGAAGACCGGCATCTTCATCATGGTCATGCCGGGCGCGCGCATTTTGATGATCGTGGCCACCATGTTGATCGCCGACAGGGTCGTGCCCACGCCCGCTATCTGCAGCGACCACAGATAGTAGTCGACGCCGGTATCGGGGCTGTAGGCGAGCTCGGCAAGCGGCGCATAGGAGAGCCAGCCGGTGCGCGCGAACTCGCCGACGAACAGCGAGATCATCACCAGCATCGCGCCTGCAACCGTCAGCCAGAAGCTCAGATTATTGAGGAATGGGAAGGCGACGTCACGCGCGCCGATCTGGAGCGGCATCACGAAGTTGACGATGCCGACCACCAGCGGGATCGCGACGAAGAAAATCATGATCGTCCCGTGGGCGGTGAAGATCTGATCATAATGGTGCGCGGGCAGGTATCCCTCGTTGGCGCCGAAGGCGACCGCCTGCTGCGCGCGCATCATCAGCGCGTCGGAGAAACCCCGCAGCAGCATGATCACGCCCAGGATGACGTACATGATGCCGATCTTTTTGTGATCGACGCTCGTGAACCACTCGTTCCAGAGATAGCCCCAAAGGCGGAACTTCGTGACGGCGCCCACGATGCCGAGCCCCAGCAGGGACACGACGATAAAGGTGGTGAGCAGGATCGGCTCATGGATCGGGAAGGATTCCCAGGTCAGCCGACCGAAGACGGTTTTGAGCAATGTGTCTGACATCGTGCTTCCGTTCGCGGGAGGTCAGGCCCGCACGGCGCGGGTGGCGCCGGGGACAGGGAGGGGGGAGACCGCTGTCATGTCGCGGTTGCGCTGGTCGCCTGGTTTGGTCTGACCTGGCGCGCCGGGCTTTTCGGGCCTGGTCACGTTCGGACCGGACCCCTTCTCCTCGGGCGCCTTCTGAAGCGCAGGAGTCGGCTTTTCGCTCATGATCGGCGCCGCGCTGCGACCCGGCGCCATGCCCGCGCCCATGCGGTGATCGCCGGGATTGCCGCCGCCCCGCGCCATGTCACGCGCCATCACGTCGACCATGCACGGCTTGCCCGGCTCGACGCAGCGGTTGACGATGCGGTCGAACAGGCCGGACTGCACGGAGGCGAAGCGCATCACCGGCACCTTCTCGCTGGGCTTGGCGAGATCGAGGTAGTTGGCGGTCTGAAGGGCGCCGCCCCCTGCCTTGATGCGCGAAACCCAGCGGTCGAAGTCGGCCGGGGTCTGGCCGTAGAATTTGAACCGCATGTCCGAATAGCCGCGGCCGGTATAGTTGCCCGAATATCCCTCGCTGGTCACCGGCCGGTTGATCACGGCGTTCAGCTCGGACTTCATGGTCGGCATGGCGTAGATCATGCCCGCGAGCGTCGGCACGTAGAGCGTGTTGAACTGATCGGTCGAGGTGATCGAGAAGTGCACGGGCACGTCAACGGGAAGCGCGAGCTCGTTGACCGTGGCGATGCCGAGGTCCGGGTAGACGAACAGCCATTTCCAGTCGAGCGCGATCGCCTGGACCTCCAGCGGCCTGGTGCCGGCGGGAACCGGCCTGCCCGGGCCCAGGCGCTCTAGCGGGCGGAACGGATCGAGCAGGTGCGTGCTCGTCCAGGTCACGGCGCTGAGCGCAATGATGATCAGGAGCGGGCACGCCCAGATCACCAGCTCAAGCGTCGTGGAATGGTCGAACTTGGGATCATAGGTCTTGTTTGCGTTGCCGCGTCGGTATTTTCGGGCGAACACCACGGTCAGCACCATTACCGGCACGATGATCAGCAGCATCACACCTGTCGAGAACAGGATGAGATCGCGCTGCTGGACGGCGATGTCGCCCGCCGGGTTCATGACGACCATGTCGCAGCCGCCGAGCAGCGCGGGCAGCGCGACCATTGGCAGGCGCAAGGCCCAACGGATAAGGTTCGATCCTGTTCTCAGCATGCGTCCCCGCTAACCCTCCCTTGTTCGACCGACTTTGACCGGGATCAAAGGTTTGCCGATTGCTCTTGGGTAGGGTGAAACCATCATCAGGCCGGATCGTTGCGAGCGTGAGGCGCAACCCGTGGTGGCGAATGACGGAGGACGTAAAGGGATGGTAGCCAGCACCCTCGGTACGGCGAATTCGACGCCGTTGGAGCGAGATGCGCGCCTGATCAATGCCCGTGAGCATCAGGTTCGTCCAGGGGATATCGCGGTCGGGGTTATCATCGGCCGATCCACGGAATTTTTCGACTTTTTCGTCTATGCGATTGCGTCGGTTCTGGTCTTCCCGAGCCTGATTTTTCCGAACGTCAATCCATTGACCGGGACCCTTTATTCGTTCGCTATCTTCGCGCTCGCCTTTGTGGCCCGCCCCTTCGGCGCGCTCGCCTTCCTATGGCTCGACCGCCACCACGGACGCGGCGTGAAGCTGACGGTGGCGATGTTCCTGCTCGGGGGCTCGACGGCGGCCATGGCGTTCCTGCCGAGCTATGGCCAGGTGGGCGGCGTCGCAGCGGTTCTTCTGGCGTTGTTCCGCATCGGTCAGGGCGTCGCTCAAGGCGGCACCTGGGACGGCTTACCGGCGCTTCTGTCCTTGAACGCACCAGCCAACCGCCGCGGCTGGTTCGCCATGATTCCGCAGCTTGGCGCGCCGATCGGCCTGTTCGTAGCGGCGGCGGTGTTCGCCTTTCTGCTGACGACGCTCAAGCCGGCTGACTTCCTCGACTGGGGGTGGCGCTATCCATTCTTCGTTGCCTTCGTCATCAACGTTGTCGCCCTGTTCGCCCGGCTACGCCTGATCTCGACGCCCGAGTTCGAGGAGCTGTTCGAAAGCCGCGAGCTGCAGCCTTCGCCCGTCACCCAGATGGTCCGCGAGGAGGGGCGTACCGTCGTCCTGGGCGCCTTCGCGCCGCTCGCGAGTTTCGCGCTGTTTCATCTGGTCACCGTCTTCCCGCTCTCCTGGGTCGTACTTACCTCCGGCGAAAGCGCAGTCCATTTCCTCGTCATCGAAATGGTCGGTGCAGCAGTGGGTCTCATGGCGGTCGCGGCATCCGGGGCCGTCGCCGACCGGATCGGCCGGCGCACGCTGCTCGGCGTGTCCGCCGCCGCGATCGGCGCCTATAGCGGGTTCGCGCCGCAGCTTCTGGGCCGCGGGCCAACCGGCGAATGGATCTATATGATCCTCGGCTTCATCCTGCTCGGGCTCTCGTTCGGCCAGTCCTCTGGCGCGACCAACAGCAGCTTTTCGGCGCGCCACCGGTATACGGGGGCTGGAACCACCGCCACGGCGGCCTGGTTCATCGGCGCGGCCTTTGCCCCGCTGGCGGCGCTCCTTCTCGCCAGCAAGTTCGGTCTAATCTCGGTCGGCGCGTACCTCCTGTCCGGCGCCGCCTGCACGCTGGCCGCGCTCGCTCTGAACCGCGAATGGGGTCGCAGAAGCGCCTAACAGGGATCTGGACATGAACGATACAGCAACACCCGCGGCTCCCGCGACGTTCAATCATCTGGTCGTGCTCGCCAACCCTGCGCCCGACGGCTTCGATCACTCGATTGTCGCGGCCTATGCGCAAGAGGTCGAGCGGCACCATCAGGCCGTGCAGGTTCGGGACCTGTATGCGCTTGGCTTCGATCCAGTGCTTCGTGCCAGTGAACGGCCAACCGTCCCCGACTGGTCGCCGGCTCCAGACATTACCGCTGAGCTCGACTACCTTCGACACTGCGACATTCTCGTTTTCGTTTACCCGATCTGGTTTGGTCTGCCGCCGGCCATGCTGAAGGGCTATGTCGAGCGGGTGCTCGGTGCTGGCTACAGCTTCCGGGACCTGCAGGCGTCGGTTGGGCAGCCCTCGGTCGCGGGCAAGCCGCTCCTGTCGTTCAGCACGTCGGGAACATCCTTGCCGTGGCTCGACGAGCAGGGGCAGGTCCTCTCGTTGAAGGACATCTTCGACGTCTATCTCTGGCGAGGACTGGGGATGAGTCAGGCGGATCATGTCCGGATCGACTGCGTCGTGCCGGACATGAGTTCCGCTTATGCTGGAGAGCAGCTCGAGCGTGTGCGTCAGGCCGCCGAGAAGGCGTGCGCACAGCTCGCTTCGGGCCGCTACCATGAGCGGGCGGAGGCTGCGCTTCAACGACGCCGGACCAGCCTCGGGCATGACTGACCATAAGTGATGTGAACTGGTAGTCTGCTGCGCTGAAAGCGCGCTATATCAACCTGCGGCGCCAAGGCGAAAGGGGTCGGTCTGATCGCGCTTGGCGCACTCCGGACTTTTGTGGAAGCTTTCCATACTGAACGAGAATTGCCCCGATCCCCGCGCTCGCTGCGCTTCCGTTCGCAAGGCGGCGCCCTGACGAAAAGCTAAGATCCTCTTCGTGTCCATCGCACGAGATGTTGGCCCCTCGGAGCCGTCCTGGCGCGCGGCGCCGCTGAACAACGATCCGACCTAGACGTTTGGGCTTAGCAGGAGAGAGGCAATGAAAGAAGTGTTCGACGAGCCTTCCAAAGCGGAAGTCGCGCAAGGTGTTGTGATCGTGACGGGGCCCGACTCAGTCGATGTCGCGATGACCCCCGCGGCAGCGCTTCGCTCAGCAGAACGGATCAGTTCTGCCGCAGTTGAAGCTCTGATCGAGGCCAACGGTCCCAATGCCAAGGACATGCACTGAGGGCGTCACGCGCAGAGAGACGCGACGGGCGCATGAAGTGACCAGACCAGACCCGATGGTAGCTCCTGAAGAGCGGCTTCGCCACGAAGCCGCCGCGGAGTCGCCTGGAGCAGCATCCGCTTGCCAATACCGTCTGCAAGGGGCACCTGCCGTACGGGGCCGTGGCGCTCGGCCCATTGCAACCAGAGATAGGGCTTGTCGAGGGCACTGATTTCCCAACACAGCTCGATATAACCGTCTCTCGTGCTGAGGGCACCAGAGCGGAGTGCGTGAACTTCGAGCTCATGCAGGGCGAGCGCAAGCGCCGCACCGTTCGCGGACCCGATCGGTAGAGCGGGTCCCTTGAGCCGCACACGGCCCGTGCCGCCCTCAGCTAACGAGGCCCGAGCCAATGTTTCGAGGTCGTTGAAGCGAGCGCGCGGCTGCAGCATCAAATCGCTGATCCGCGTCAGCATAGCGATGCGTGCCGCCACCTCACGGCCGGTCTCGATAGTCGGGCCGCCAGTGTCGAGCGATTGGTTGACCAACGCCGATACAATAGCGAGCAGGTTGCGCAGTTGGTGCCGCGCTGCGCCGACCGCGATCAGGCCGTCCGCCGACGCCGGAAGTGCAACACTCCGCGGAAGCCCGAGGCGTTCGACGACAAGCTCGAAGGGCTCGCTAACCCGTTCCTCTGTCCCGTCGACAAGTAGCAGAACCGTTTGATGCTCGTTGGTGGTGACGTGCAACACCGACCCGGTGTTCACGCTCAACGGGCGCCCATCGATTGTCGTAAAACACGGAAAGGCGGGGTCGCTCGGCACACCGTTGTGGTGCGTCGCTTGCCCGTCACCCTGCAAGGTAGCCAGCGTGGCAGCGCGCTGCCGGCGATCGATCACTGCGTCCAAGGCATGCGAGAGATGTGCCGCGAAGATCGTGTCTCCGACATTTGCACCGTCGAGTATCGCGAGCGCCTTCCGTGCAAGCTCGATCGCCTCAACCTCAGCACCTTCGTCAAACATCTGCTCTTCCTGTTGGCCCCGAACTCTACCATCATCCTCAAGGCTAAGCGAACCCGATGCAGAGCCTGTCGAACCGTTAGTCGGAAGCGCGATGCAGAGTTTGATCCCGGTCAAACCCTGCGGGGGGCCACGGTGGCAGGATGGCAGGCTGGAGGCTATGCCGTGGAACAGCCACTCATCATTCCGAAGGTGCTCCCGTTCCGCCGACGGTGGCACGTCATCAGCGAAGTCGACCTTGGGCCACTTTTGGCCGATCATGCTGCGGTCAGGCGCATGTGTCGGGACGTAGAGGCACTCGCGGACCGTCTGGGGAGCTACCCCAGCATTGAGGAGCGTTCCGCGATCGCGGACATGATGCACGGCTGCATTCGGGAGCATGTCGCTGTCACCAGCGAATTGCTCGAGCGACTATTCGCGGGTGAGCATCTGACCTTCGGCGGAGGCATCCTCACGCGGATTTTGCTCGACCAGATCGCGGACGGCGTTCACGCCGAAGACGTTGCCGAAGCTTTGCGAGCGGAGGTTCTGGAGCCGGAGCAGCTCGACATGCTTGGCTATATGTTGCGCTGCTTGTTCGATAGTTGCCGACGCGCGCTCGACTTCGAGGAGCTTGCACTGCTCGCGCTCGGCGGCAAACGTTTGTCGACGGAGGCGCGTATGGCCCTCGAGCATATATTGGAGGAGCGCCCCGAAGGCGCGGCGGCCTAGGCTGCCGCCGCGATCGCCTGGAGCGCGGCGCGATCCGAGATCGTAACGGCGCGCATCCCGGGCAAGGTGATGATTCCGGCACCTTTGAGTCGCGTCAGCTGGCGGCTTACCGTCTCGATCGTGAGCCCGAGCACGTCAGCCATCTGGCCGCGAGTGAGCGGAAGATCGAAGGTGAGGGGCCCACCTGGCGTCGGGCGGCACCCGCTCGCACCCACCTTTGCGGCCATCTCGAGCAAAAAGTCCGCAACCTTCTCGCTTGCTGACTTGCGCGCCAGCATCAGCATGCGTGCTCGCGCTTCCTGAAGCGCGGTCAGGGTCCTCTGGAGCAACAGTCGCTCCATGCGAATATGATCGTCGAGCACACGTTCAAACTGCCGACGGGGGAAGATGCAGAGTTCAACGTCTGTAAGGGCCTCGACCGTATGGTCCGCCTCCTCAGCATAAGGGCGGCCGACAAAGTCCGCGGGGTAGAGCAATCCCACGATCTGCTCGCGCCCGTCTGGGGTGGAGGTAGCGAGCTTCAGCATGCCGCTCAGGAGATTGGCGCAGATCACGCTCTCGTCGCCAGCCCAGATGATCGTGGACCCGCGCGGGTAGATGCGCCTCTCCCCAATTGAGTTGAGCGCGCGCAGCTCGACATCGTCGAGGCTGCCGCACAGGGCAGCGTCGCGAACGGCGCAATCCGAGCAGATGTTGGAGCTTGCCATCTCCCCGCTATAGCAAGAGCTTCTCCGCATGTCCTCCCAGGAAGCACGAGCCTGCCCTTGTGAGTCGAAATCGTGCTCCCCGTGCCGCGACGGCCCGAACGGCGGAGCGCCGCGAGCCGTGTTGGAGCGGGTCAGAGCTTGAAGCCGAGACCCACGCCGACCACGAGCGGGTCGAGGCTCAGGCGGACCCGCTGTGTTCCCGCGGCTGTGGTTTGCAACCGAGCCGTCGTGTCGATGTCGATGTATTTGACATCCAGGTTGAGGAAGACCCGGCGGGTGAGGTCGACGTCGATACCCGCCTGCGCCGCCCAACCAACGCTGTCCTTCATGTGGACGCGAGTCGCCCCGACCGCCTTCTCGAGCCCCGACGAAGCCTTCTCGTTCCAGAAGATTGTATAGTTCAGCCCGGCACCGACATACGGTCTGACATGGCTTGTCGGCGCGAAATGATATTGTGCCGTGAGCGTCGGGGGGAGAACCCACGTCGAGGCGAGCCGGCCGATCGAGCCTGTGGTGCCGGTCCGCCCATCGGCATGGTGCTTCGTGGTCGAGGCGATCAGCTCCACCCCGATATGGTCGCTGGCCATGTAAGTCGCGTCGATCTCGGGCATGAAGCTGTTGTCCACGCGGGCCTCCTCGCCGGGAAAGGCCGGCAGAATGCTCCCGGAGCGCTCATTCGGTGCGACCATGATCGCGCGCAGCCGAAGAAGGACGTCCCCTGCCTTGATGCCGGGCTGACCGTCGCGAGCACTCTGCGCCGCGGCCGGGCCTGTCGCTACCGCCAGCGAGAGCGCGCCCGCAGCTACGCTGAGGAACAATTTCGGCTTCATACCAGTCTCCATAGGTGATGGACCGGGGCTAGAAAGGATCAAGCGGGCGGGCTTTGACCGCCGTCAAAGACGTTCTAACCGCCGCTCGCCACGCAGACTGCATGTGGACCTATCATCCCGACCTGCTGGCGCGCCCAGTGCCCCGATATACCAGCTATCCGACGGCCGCCGAGTTCACCGGTGCGGTTTGTAGCTCGGATATGGCGGGCGGCCTCGCGAACCTTGACGTCAACGAGAACGTCTCCCTTTACCTCCACATCCCGTTCTGCCGCGAGATCTGCTGGTACTGCGGGTGCAACACCGGAGCGGCCACAAGGCAAGCCCGGCTGGATGCCTATGTCGGCCGTCTTCACGAAGAGATCGACTTGGTTGCTGCTCAGCTCGGAGGTCGCGGACGGGTGCGCCGCATTGCCTTAGGTGGCGGCAGTCCCAACGCGATCGCTCCGACCGCCTTCTCAGCTCTACTAGAGCATGTCGAACGCGCGTTCCGGACCAACCGCCCCATCGTCTCGGTTGAGCTCGACCCGCGCGGCTTCGATAGGAATTGGGCGGCCGCGCTCGCCGACGCCAAGATCCAGCGTGCAAGCCTCGGCGTCCAGAGCTTCGACACCACGGTTCAGAAGCTGATCGGCCGCGTCCAGCCGCACGCCCATATCGCGCGTACCGTGGAGTTGCTGCGGCAGGCCGGGATCGAGAGCCTCAACTTCGACCTGATGTATGGTTTGCCCTCGCAGGACAGCGCCGTGCTGCTCGAAACTTTGGAAGCGGCTGTATCGCTCGCTCCCGATCGGCTGGCGGTGTTCGGCTACGCCCATGTGCCACAACTCATTCCACGGCAGCGTCGCATCGACCAAACGCGGCTTCCGGGTTCAGCTGAACGCTTTCACCAAGCGGCTGATGCTCACGCCTTCCTCGTCGCCAAGGGCTTCCAGCCGGTCGGATTCGATCATTTCGCGCGACCCGACGATCCGCTCGCCGTTGCGGCCCGCCGAGGCCAGTTGCGCCGAAACTTCCAAGGGTTCACAGACGACACCGCCTCATGTCTGCTCGGCGTTGGCGCTAGCGCCATCAGCGGGTTTCCGGACCGGCTCGTGCAGAACGAGAAGAACACGGGCAAATGGCATCTGGCGATCAGTGCGGGCCGATTTCCTGTGGAGCGCGGCATATACCGGAGCCCGGGGGACCGAGTTCGCGGCCGGGCCATTGAGCAGTTGCTATGCGAAGGAGAGGTGGATCTCGCTTCGGTGCTTGACCAGACCTGCCTACGGGCGCCGCTGCTCGATTTCGAGCAGCGCGGCCTTCTGGCCTGGCATGGATCCACAATCGTGCTCGCCGATGATGCGCTTCCCTATGCGCGCGCCATCGCGGCACGGATCGACGCCTACCGCGATCAGAGCGCTGGGCGGTTCAGCAATGCTGTCTGACGAATGTGGCGAACAGCGCGCTGTCCTGGCCATTGACCGTGGCTGCTGTGACCTGCAGTCCATGCGATGCGGTCTGTGTGCGGGGCTAGCGGGCGAAGACCTCCATGCCGTCCGGGCTGTGGGCCGGCGCTACGCGCTGCGACGCGGGCAAGCGGTCGCCGAGGTGACGGGCGCCGGCACTTATTGCGCCAACCTCACGACCGGCATCCTCCAAGTTCTGCGGCCGGAAGTCGACGGTTCTCGCACGATCGGGCTCGTCTTCCCCGGCGAAATCATAGGCGATCTCAATGGTGGGCGGCCGAGTGATGATGCGATCGTCGCGATCACCGACGCGGAAATCTGCATTTATCAGAGCGTCGACCTGGAGCGCGTCGCCGACCGCCATCCGAGCGTCAGGCGGGCGCTCCTCGGAAGCGCCTTCGAGGCGCTCAGCCAGGCGCGACGATGGATGTTGGTGCTCAGCCGCCCAAGTGCCCGCGAGCGCGTGGCCGCCTTTCTGGTTGAGATGGCGGGCCGGTTGCGGGGCGTGAACGCTGACCAGAATACGCTCGAATTGGGACTGAGCCGTGGCCGGATCGGCGACCTTCTGGGTCTCTCGCTGGAAACGACCAGCCGCCAGATGCAGGCGTTGGCGCGGGCGGGCTTGATCGCTTTCCCTCAGCGGCGCCAGGTTCGGTTTGTGAACCGGGGCGGCCTTGAAAAGGTTGCAGGACTGGCATTTCGCCCGCCCACAGGAGCAGCAGTATGACCCAGCATACCACGAAGCAGCTTGAGACGCGGACTGGATACAGGTTTGTCGTGCGGCCAGCATCGGACGAGGACGAGCCGAAGCTCGCAGACTTCTTCCACCACGTCGGTCCCGAGGACCTCCGCTTTCGTTTTCTCAGCACCGTGCGGGCGGTCAGTTACGATCGGCTTGTTGCCATGATGCACCCCGACGAACGCACCGACAGCATCATCGCCGAGAACGATCGAGGTGAGATCATCGCGGCTGCGATGCTCGCCGGCGATGCTGCCGGGGAACGGGGAGAGGTCGCGGTCAGCATCCGCGACGACCACAAGGGGCGCGGCATCGGCTGGACGCTGCTCGATCATCTCGTCGAAATCGCCCGGTTGCGCGGGTATGCGAGCATCGAGTCGATCGAAGACCGCCAAAATCGCGCCGCGATCTCGCTTGAACAGGAGATGGGGTTCGTCAGCGAGCCCATCGAAGGGGAGCCGACCCTCATCCTCGTACGAAAGCCACTGTGCTAGGGGTCGGCGCGTAGAACCGAAAGCTTTGTTCCGGTTCCGCTGCTTGCCAGCGATTCACGCGTCACCAACAACGTCGCGCCGGGCTTAAGCAAGCCTTCGAGCTTCGCCCGAAACGCGTCGGGCAGATGACCTCGGCTCCGTTCCGCGTCGGTCAGCTCGCCCGCCTGACTGAGTGATTGCCCAGGCAGGGGCAGGCGGAGCCAATGCGGACCGGTCTGGTCGACCGACTGGAGGGTGAACGCCTCCGTTCGGGTCACAGCCGCATCGAGGCGGATCGCCGCCGAGCCGATTTCCACCCCGTTACGCAACACGACGAGGCGGCGATCGCGGCCGCTGACGACAATGGAAACCGGTCCGGTCAATGCTCGATCGGGTCTCCACCGATAGCTCGTCGGCGCGGCGTGGTTGTCCTCCGGCACGTCAGCGAGCATGTCCGCGGGCGCCACCTCCGGAACCAGAGCGTCATCGGTGATGACCACGGTCAGGCCGAGTTTGGTTACCCCGTAAAGAAGCTTGGCGAAAGCCAGCGGCAAACGGACGCAGCCGTGGCTTGCCGGATAGCCGGGAAGGGCGCCCGCATGCAGCGCGACACCGTCCCAGGTCAGGCGCTGCATGAACGGCATCGCGGCGTCGTTGTAAAGGTTCGACTTATGATCGACCTCCTTCTGGAGGATCGTGAAGATGCCCGTCGGCGTTTCGTGGCCGGCCTTACCCGATGAGATCGTGGACACACCGATCGGGACGCCGTTACGGTAGACGAAGGCTCGCTGGACCTTGAGGCTCACGATCATTGTGACTGGACCGGCAGGGGCGATCTGCGGCGCCCAGAAGAACTCCCCGGGTTTGAGGTTCTCGATCGGCCCGGGAACGACGGGGGGCGCAGCCGTCACTTGCGCGGTCGGCGCGGATGCAAGCAGGAGGACAGAGATCAGGAACAACATTGCGGCGCTTCCGGGAGCATGGACGACTGGCGGTTGGCGAGGCCGACGCTTTATCGCCGAGGGCTGAGCCGGGAAAGGCTCGAGCCGTCGTGGCCCGACGCAGCACAAGCATCAGCGCGGGGCGATGGGGGCAGCGCTAACCGCACTCGCGGGCGCGAGCCGCCGTGCGCTCAAGCCGCGATTGCGAGCCGGTTTCTGCCCCGGTCCTTGGCTCGATAAAGCGCGGCATCGCTGCTTGCAACGCGTTCTCGAGGGTGGTGGTCGCGCCAGCCGCCGCAAGACCGACGCTCACCGTGGTTCTGACCTCCTCGCCGCTCGGCGCCTCTACGATGGCCGCTGCGAGTTGCGCTCGCACGCGCTCACAAGCCTCTTGCGCCTTCTCAAGGTTCACCCCGCAGAACAGCACGCCGAACTCCTCGCCCCCGAGACGAGCAACAGTATCGTTCGACCGGACATTCGCGCGGAGAATGTCGGCAAAGGCCTGGAGGATTTCATCCCCGGCCAGGTGACCAAAACGGTCATTGATTTGCTTGAAGTGATCAAGGTCGAACAGGGCAACATAGCTTTGCGAGCCCGCGTCTTTCAGATCCGTGGTGACCTCGTCATAGGCCGCGGCGAAGACACGCCGATTGGGCAGACCGGTGAGCGGATCGGTCGATGCAGCTCGCGCCAGGGTTAGCTCGCGGGCCTTGCGGCGTGACACTTCGCGGACGACGTTGACGGTTCCGGTTGCCGCTCCGCTCTCGTTGCAGATCGCGCGGGCGTGGCTTTCGAACCAGGCCAACGCACCGGATGCCTTCCGCGCACGAAACTCGAACATCACCGTAGCGTCGGGGTCGGCCATCGCGTTTTTATGAGCGTAGGTGATGCTGTCGACGTCCTCCTTCGCGACAATGTCGCGGGCGAAGCGGCCGGTCACGCTTGCAGGGGTATACCCGGCGATCTCGGCTAGTGACGGAGAGGCGAAACGAATAGTGCCATCCGCATCAACAGCCATAATGATCTCGCCACTGCGGTCGGCGATGATTTTGTGGAGCGCGGCACCTTCCTGAACATCTGAAAATAGCAACTTACGCCGCTTCAACTCGGTCGCGGCCGGCAAGGCGATGAGGGTCGCGACCACCAGGTACAATTGGAACAGCTGCAGCTTGGTGCCAATCTCAGTACCCGGAGGCGTGATGGGTCCAAGCCCTTCGGCCGTGCACACGGTCCCCACGGCCGTCAAAACGAGGAGCGAGATCGCAGCGCCAAGCCGGCCAAGCCGGAACACCAGAAGCATAAGCGGAACGAACGGCACATAGAGCAGAGGAAAGCGGGTGGCGAACGCGAGCCCCGTCACGGCCACCATCAGAGCCGTTAGCGCCGCCGCCTCCAGCGCCTCCCGGCGATCGACCTTGCGCGCCCACCCCAAAATGTCGCCACCGATAGCGAGCTTCACGATTGGCATGACCGTTAGAGTCCCGAGCGCATGGGCGCAGAACCAGCTGAAGATATTGGGCCTGATTGGGACGCCCGCCGCAAAATGCGCGAGTACGCCCGCCGGGGCGGCGGTCAGCGCGGGAACGACCAAGCCAGCGACGATGACGAGAATGCAGAGCTCGCGCACGGAAGTCAGGTGCGTCGGCACCGGTTCGAAGCGCCGCATCAGCCAGGCGATCGCCGTGCCTTCGAAGATGTTGGTTATAGCGAGCGGCACTGCGACGCTCGCCCCCAATCCCTGCAGCGACGTCGCCGCTGCACTCGCAATGGCACATGCCGCCATGCGCAAGACCCATGATCGCTTTGGCCGGTACCGCAAGTCCACCGCGAGGAGCGGGGTGGCGATCCACAGCAGGGCGACTCCGCCGTTTAAGCGCGTATAGCGGACCGCGAGAAGGGCTGCGACGAAGTAGCCGAACCCGAGGAGCAATGCTTGCGGCGCCTCGGACCGCCACCGTTGAACCATATCCTTGTTGAGCGACATGGCGGGAGGCTAGGCCGTAATAGTTAACGACAGTTTAGGCGTTCGGGACTGACGGGGTGCTCACCAGACGCCGGCGGTTTCCGGATCAGGTGCCTGTAGACTCTTGGTAAGCAGACCAAGGAGTCCAGCAGAACCCGAAGCGGCTCGACCTGGACGTCAACCAGCGGCGCCCCGTTGGGGGGCAGCCGAAACGAAAGTTCGCGGATCAAGGTTAATCATCGATAGTCCATTCTCACCAGACCATGAGTTTAAGGCAGGTAAGATGGCGATCGCGGCGGCTCCTATGAGCGACCGGCCCCAGCCTTCGTCTCGGCCACATACGATCGGCGCCCCGGAAGATGTGGCCGTCGCAGACGAGCCCCTTGGCCAACCGGGCGCGATGCGCCTCGATGTCCAACGAAGTTAGATATTCGACGGCGGGCTGCGGCAGCAACGTACGTTTCGCGCCCCACTCCCGTCAGTGTCTCGGTTGCGAATGGAAGCCGCTTGCGCCGATCGCGGCCAAGCTTGATCCCCGTCAAACCCATTGCTGAGCGCTCGTGCCACGCTGGTCGGATGGAGGATTCCAGTGCGTGAATTATGATGTCCTGATTGTTGGCGGCGGCCCCGCCGGATTGTCCTTCGCGAGATCCTTGGCGGACCAAGGCATACGTCTTGCGCTCATCGAGCGTCAGGGTCTCGAGAAGCTGGCGGTGCCTGCCGTTGACGGGCGTGAAATAGCCCTGACGCATCGGTCGGTGGCGACCCTGACCCGGCTCGGCGCCTGGGCGCATCTCGGACCCGAGGATATCTCCCCCTTGCGCGAAGCGGAGGTGCTGAACGGCGCGTCGCGCTTTACACTCGCCTTCAACACAGCGGGGACAGGAGAAGACCGGCTCGGGCTACTGGTTCCGAACCGCCGCATCCGTCAGGCGCTGTTTCGCGCGATTGACGGCCAGCCGAGGCTGGACCTGATTACCGGAACGGGCGTGGCATCGGTCGGCACGGATCGGGCCGGCGCACGCGTGACGCTGGCTGACGGGCGCGTGCTCGACGGGCGCTTGCTGGTGGCGGCGGATTCGCGCTTCTCGGCGGTTCGCGAGCAGCTCGGCATCGCGGCGAAGGTTAATCGGCTCGGGCGGTCGATGATGGTGTGCCGCGTCGCACATGAGGGCGATCACCGGGGCATTGCGACCGAGTGGTTCGACCATGGCCAGACGATCGCCATGCTGCCGCTCAATGGCCGGCACTCCTCGGCCGTGCTGACCCTGAGTTCAGGCCAGATCGAGCGGCTGGCGGCGCTGAGCCCCGGAGCGCTCGGGGCCGAGATTACGCGCCGCTACGATGCGCGCCTTGGAGAGATGCAGGTGGTGGAGGGGCCGCATGTCTATCCGCTCGCGACCACCTATGCCCGGCACTTCGCCGCGACCCGCGCCGCGCTGATCGGTGACGCGGCGGTCGGCATGCACCCGGTCACCGCGCACGGTTTCAACCTGGGGCTGCAAGGCGCGACGACGTTGGCGGGATTGGTAGCCGACGCGGCGGCCAGGGGCGGCGACATTGCCTCCTCGCTGCTGCTGCGGCGGTTCGAAGCGACGCACCGGCTCGCGAGCCGGCCCATCTACGCTGCGACCAATCTGCTCGTCGGCCTCTACACTGATGAACGCCCCGCCGCGCGGATCGCACGCCGCGCCACGCTGAGGGCGGGTGCCCGCTTGCCGATGGTCCGCCAGACCATCAGCCGCTTCCTGATGCAGCACTGACCGCGAAACGAGACATTTCATGACGACCAGCCGTATCGCCGCCCCTAACCTTCGCTCTCGGATCATGAGCGCCGAGGACGCCGCGGCGCTCATCACGTCGGGCAGCACGGTGGGGATGAGCGGCTTCACCGGCTCCGGCTATCCCAAGGCGGTACCGCTCGCGCTCGCTGCTCGGATCGAGACGGAGCATGCCGCGGGACGCGCCTTCCGCGTCCGCGTCTGGACCGGTGCCTCCACCGGGCCCGAGCTGGACGGGGCGCTTGCCAAGGCGGACGGGATCGAGTTCCGACTGCCCTACAACTCCGATCCGGTCGCCCGCGAGAAGATCAATCGCGGCGAGATGGAATATTTCGACATGCACCTGAGCCAGGTCGCGCCCATGGCGTGGCAGGGCTTTCTCGGGCCGCTCGATACGGCGGTGATCGAGGTGACCGGCATCCGTGAGGACGGATCGTTGATCCCGTCTTCCTCGGTCGGCAACAACAAGACCTGGCTCGACCGGGCGAGCAAGGTCATCCTGGAGGTGAACCGCTGGCAGAATGCGGCGCTGGAGGGGATGCACGACATCTATTACGGCACCCGCCTGCCGCCAAACCGCGTGCCAATCCCGCTGATCCGGCCGGATGACCGGATCGGCCAGCCCTACCTCGCCTGCGACCCAGACAAGATCGTCGCGATCATCGAAACGGACGCGCCCGACCGCAACCTGCCCTTTGCGGCGCCCGATGAGTCCGCGCAGGCGATCGCGGGGCACCTGATGGAATTCTTCCGCCATGAGGTGGCGATCGGACGGCTGCCCGCCTCCCTGCTGCCGATCCAGTCGGGGGTGGGCAACATCGCCAATGCGGTGCTGACCGGGCTGGTCGACAGCCCGTTCGAGGACCTGGCCGCTTATACGGAGGTGATCCAGGACGGGATGCTTGACCTGCTCGACGCGGGCAAGCTGCGCATGGCCTCGGCCACGGCCTTCTCCCTGTCGCCCGAGGCGGCAGCGCGGATCAACGCGAACATGGGCGCCTATCGCAGCCGCATGATCCTGCGCCCGCAGGAGATCAGCAACCATCCCGAGCTGATCCGGCGGCTGGGCTGCATCGCCATGAACGGGCTGATCGAGGCGGATATCTACGGCAACGTGAACTCGACCCATGTCATGGGTTCGCGAATCCAAAACGGGATCGGCGGATCGGGCGATTTCGCGCGCAACGCCTTTGTGTCGATCTTCATGACTCCCTCGACAGCAAAGGGGGGCAAGATCTCCGCCATCGTGCCCCAGGCGGCGCATGTCGATCATATCGCGCAGGACGTGCAGGTGATCGTGACGGAGCAGGGCCTGGCCGACCTGCGCGGGCTCAGCCCCAAGCAGCGGGCGAAGCTGATCATCGAGCGCTGCGCCCACCCGACCTACCGGCCGATGCTGGAGGAGTATTACGCGCGGGCGCGGGCCGGCTCCTATGGCCAGCAATCGCCCTCGCTGCCGGGCGAGGCGCTGAGCTGGCACCAGCGCTTCATCGAAACGGGATCGATGCTGGCATGACGGACGAGGAAACGGGCGCAGCGAGGGAGCCCTCGCTTTACGACCGCATCGGCGGCGAGCGCGGCGTGCGCGCGATCGTGGAGCGCTTCTACGACCTGATGGAGCATGAGCCGTTATATGCGGACCTCCGCGCCATGCACGATGCGGACCTGCTGCCGATGCGCGTGTCGCTGACCGAGTTCCTCTCGGCCTGGCTCGGTGGTCCGCGCACTTGGTTCGAGGCGCGGCCGGGCACCTGCATCATGTCCATGCACCGCAGCATGACCATCTCGCGCGAGACGGCGGCGCAATGGGTTCACGCAATGAGCCGAGCGATGGTTGAGTGCCAGGTCCAGCCGGCGCTCGGCAGCCATGTACAGCAGGCCTTTCTCCGCATGGCGGGCGTTATGATCCAGCGCTGATGCCTTCTTGCGAAAGCTCGATTGACGCCGGTCAAACTGCTCGAGCGCGAGCAATGGTATCGCGGTCGAAAGACCAGAGCGGACCATGACTGATGAGCAAAGCGAGGACAGCGAGCGGCTCCTTTTGGACGCGTTCGCATCATCTTGACCGGATGACCTTACGAGACTTGGTGGTCGCCTACTTTCAGCATTATACGATCGCCAGCTATCTGGCGCTGACGGGTGGTTCGATCGCCCTGTTTGTGCTCCATCCGGCCGCGTTAGGCCAGACACTCACCACGGTCGCGCTCATTTTGGTCGCCTATCCGCTCGTCTGGTACATCCTCCACCGTTGGGTGCTGCACTGCCACTGGATGTTCAAGGTCCCCGCGCTCGCCGCCGTGTGGAAGCGGATCCACTATGATCACCATCAGGATCCCAACCATCTCGAAGTTTTGTTCGGTGCGCTATACACGACTCTGCCCACGCTGCTGCTCGTGTCAGCGCTTCCGGGCTGGCTGATCGGCGGCACAGGCGGTGCGGCCGCAGGTTTCGCGACGGGGCTTCTCTGCACCTGCTTCTACGAGTTCTTTCACTGCATCCAGCACCTCGCATACAAACCACGCCACAGGTGGCTTGCGACCATGAAGGTCCGGCACATGGAGCATCATTTTCACGACGAGAACGGCAACTACGGCATCACGAACTTCGCCTGGGACCGACTCTTCGGCACACTTTACACGCGTGCTGATCGTCCGGTGAAGAGCGGAACTGTTTTCAACCTGGGATATACGGCGGAGGTTGCAGCGGTTTATCCGAAGGTCGCCGAGCTGTCAGGCGGGGTCGCTATCGGCCATCCGCGGCGGCGACGCTGAGCGTAGACAGGTTCCACTGTGGGTACTCGAAGGAGGGTGCAATGAGCTATAAGTCCATTCTGGTTCATGTCGGTCCTGGCCCTTCGAGCGGTCCATGTCTGGCGACGGCGGAGCAACTCGCCCGGAGGTTCGAGGCGACCCTGATCGGCGTCGCCGCCGAGGCATTCGATCCGCCAGCTACCGGCTTTGAAGATGGTTTGTTGTACCAAACTCTGCGCGAACAGGTTGAGGCCGATCTTGAGACTGCGGGAAAGCGCTTCCGTGACGCGGTTGATGAAACCGGTCTGAAAACCAAGTGGATTGCAATTCCCGGCACGCCCGATCGGGTAATCGCGCTTCATGCGCGCGGGGCCGATCTCATCGTGGCGAGCCGGCCAAAGGATGGCTTCGCCGCTTCGCTGTCGCCGCGGGTCGCCTCGCTGGTGCTCGATACCGCAACCCCGGTGCTCGTGACGCCCAGTCACATCCATCATGAACTGAAGGCGGAGCGCATCGTCATCGGCTGGAAGGACACACGCGAGTCCCGGCGGGCGGTCAGCGACGCGCTGCCGTTTTTGCGCAAGGCGGATCAGGTCACGGTGGCGGCCGTCTGCAAGGAAGGGCGGCCCGACGAAGCGACAGGTCTTGATGAGATTGTCGGGCGGCTCTCGCGTCACGGTGTTGCGGTCGAGGGCAGGCTCGTCCCGCGCAAAGCAATGTGCGTTGCTGACGATCTCGAGGAGGTCGCGCATGAGCATGCGGCCGATCTCCTCGTGCTCGGAGCCTACGGTCACAGCCGCCTGCGCGAATGGGCATTGGGCGGCGTCACCGAAGACCTGATCGATCGCTCGTCCCGCTACATCCTGTTCAGCCATTAACCGCTGGCCGCGGCGGGCAGTCTACCGACCATCATGCGTGGAGGGCACTTAGGATGACCAAGATGAAAGCCGCAGTAGCGCACGTCTTCCGCGCACCTTTGGTGATCGAGGACGTCGACGTCCCGGTCCCGGGCCCCGGTGAGCTACTGGTCAAGATCGAGGCCACGGGCGTGTGTCACACCGATCTTCATGCTGTCGACGGCGATTGGCCGGTCAAGCCCGTTCTGCCGCTGATCCCTGGCCATGAGGGCGTCGGCTATGTGGCCGCGGTCGGCCCCGGTGTTTTCGGCATCAGGGAGGGAGACGCGGTCGGTATCCCGTGGCTCCACGACGCCTGTGGCGTCTGCGAATACTGCCAGACCGGGTGGGAAACGCTGTGTGAGCGGCAGCATAACAGCGGGTACAGCGTCAACGGCACCTATGCTGAATATGCGATCGCGAGTGCGCCCTTTGTCGGTCATCTCCCGCCTAACCCGGACTTCGCGGCTCTTGCGCCTATCCTCTGTGCGGGCGTGACGACGTACAAGGGGCTGAAGGAAACCGAGGCAAGGCCTGGCGAGTGGGTGGCGATCTCGGGCATTGGCGGGCTTGGCCACGTCGCCGTGCAATATGCCAAAGCGATGGGCCTTCATGTCGCGGCGCTCGACGTCTCGTCGGAAAAGCTCGATCTTGCCGGCGAACTGGGGGCGGATCTCGTCGTGAACTGTGCCGAGGAGGGTGCCGCAGAAGCTGTAATCCGGGCGACGGGGGGCGGGGCGCATGGCGTGCTCGTAACCGCCGTTTCACCCGCAGCCTTCAGCCAGGCGATCGCCTGCGCCCGCCGTCGCGGCACGATCGCTCTGGTCGGGCTGCCGCCCGGCGACTTTCCGACACCCATCTTCGACGTCGTGCTGAAGCGCATCACCGTTCGCGGATCGATCGTGGGTACGCGCCGCGATCTGGCCGAAGCTCTCGCCTTCGCCGCCGAAGGCAAGGTGCGCACAACCGTGTTCGAGGAGCCGCTTGAAGCTGTAAACGATGTTTTCGACCGGCTACGGCAAGGGCGGGTTGAGGGGAGAGTGGTTCTACGCCCCTGACCGGCGAGAGGGCGCAGCGCGCGAACAGGGGAAGCCGGCTCCATTGAGGCGTCGCCCATCGGTGGCAGGCCGACGATCTGAAATCACAATCTGGCAGGGGCAACCATGCCGCACCTTATCGATCACCCAGAGATGGATCGCTCCAAGTGAGGCGCCGCTTCCGCTGACGGTGGCCCCGCTTCGGCGTGGGGCCAGACCAAGGCTGCGACCGCGACCGGGGCGTCCGCCGCTGGAGTGCTGACGAGATCGGCCAGCGAATAGCCGCCGAGGACTTGCCAGAACGCGGCACTTGCCTCGCCAAGGATCGGCTCCAATCGACAGCGGCGCACCAGCTTGCACCCTGCACAATCGACTAGGGTCAGGACTCGTTGATCACAGCCAGAAGATGACGGTTGCAGCGAGGGCGACGGCAGCGAAGAAGGCCGTGGGGCAGCGATCGTAGCGAGTGGCAACGCGCCGCCAATCTTTGAGACGGCCGAACATGATCTCGATGCGGCTGCGGCGCCGGTAGCGACGCTTGTCATATCTGACCGGCTCGTTGCGCGATCGCCGGCCTGGGATGCAGGGCTGGATGCCCTTGGCCTGGAGAGCGTCTCTAAACCAATCGGCGTCGTAGCCCCGGTCGCCGAGCAGCCACTGCGCTTTCGGCAGGTCGTCCAGCAGCGCTGCCGCGCCGGTGTAGTCGCTGACTTGGCCCGCGGTCATGAAGAAGCTCAAAGGGCGTCCGTTCGCATCGGCCAAGGCGTGGAGTTTGGTGTTCATGCCACCTTTGGTGCGCCCGATCAGGCGGCCGAGATCCCCTTTTTTACCCGCAGGCTCGATGCCGTGCGGTGCGCCTTGAGGTAGGTCGCATCGATCATGACCGTCCTCGGCTCGCCACCGACCGCAGCCAGACCCTCCATCATGCGCGTGAACACGCCCGCCTCGCCCCAACGCTTCCAGCGGTTGTAGAGCGTCTTGTAGGGCCCGTAGGCGCTCGGTGCATCGCGCCAGCGCAGGCCGTTGCGGTTAACGAACACGATGCCGCTCAGCACCCGCCGGTCATCGACCCGCGGCTTGCCGTGGCTCTTGGGAAAGAACGGCCGCAGCCGCTCGATCTGCTCGTCCGTCAGCCAAAACAGGTCGCTCATCCCCGGTCTCCTCGCGGAGCCTGAATCAGATCGCGACGCTCACATCAATGGGTCCTGACCCTAGACGGTGGACAGGCCCAGCGACGGATACGGGTAGTGCGGTAATCAACCCGCGGATGAGAGCGTGATCAATCGTCGTCGATCAGGCGCCCGCGGCACACCCGCCAAGGTCAATGCGACGCTGGCTTCCTGGCCAGCGAAGGAGTAAACTCGGCCAGCGTCTCGGATGGCAGTCATGAGAGCGTACGCTCGTGAAGACATTCTGCGATGACCCCGCTACGGCGATGTTGCCCGCCAGGGCGGCATAGACGGTAAATCGCGAGGCACGCGCATTATGGCCCAAGTCCGTTTCCACTGTCATTCAACTGCCGGTTTTCAGGGGACACATCACGACCGATAGCGAACGCACACCCTGCGCGCCATGGATAAGCACGCCCTCGATATCGGCCGTCGCGGACGGACCGGTGTGGAAGCTCGCATAGCGATGTCGATGGAATTCCGGGCGGCGATAGGCCTCCTGAAGCGTCGGCACGATGGCGTCCGGCGCGAGCAGCACGACGAGATGCTGCGCCAGATAGGCCACCGCGTTCACGGTCAACGCCGTGTCCGGCAACAGCACGGAGCCCGTCTCGGCCACCCCGAATTCAGCGCGCACGATCGCCACATCCACATCGGCGAGATCATTGGGGGCACTGACCTGGGCGAGATCGCGATTGCCGCGATATTCCGGGACGGCGGAGGCGATCACGTTCGCCTGCGGGAACTGCGCGCGCAATATTCCCTCAATATCGCCCCCCTCGACGCCATGCCCCCCCATCGCTTCCAGATTGCGCAGGAACGGCTCGACCAATCCCCCTTCCGCGGCGAACGGGAAGATCGGCAACTCGGGCAGCGGATGGTCCCCTTGCGGCCGGTTCGCCCGCACCGCGGCAAGTATCGCGTCGCGCGCGCTCACGACGGCTCCTCCTTTCCGCCATTAGTTCGCTCATACCATTGGTGGAAAGTCTCCTTGGGCGCATCCGGCATGGCGCGTCCGCGTGCGGTCCAACTGTTGAGCGGATTGGCGACCATGAAGTCCGGGAGCAGCTTGAGCGCGCCTTCCGCCGTTGCGATGGAAGCGCGGTAAAGTGTCGGATGGGACAAGACCGTCCCGGCCGCTTTCATCATCGCCTGTTTGCTCCAACCGATGTCGTGACTTTCCGCCAGCACCTTGCGCCAGGCGAAGATCTGCTCGTGGATGTTGATCTTCACCGGGCAGACATTGGTGCAGGAGCCGTTGAGCGTGGAGGCAAAGGGCAGGCTCGAATAGCGCCGGCGGTCGAAGGAGGGGTCGAGGATCAGGCCGATCGGCCCGGAATAGGTCGCGCCGTAGGAGAGCCCGCCCGAGCGGCGATAGACGGGACAGGTGTTCATGCAGGCGCCGCAGCGTATGCATTTGAGGCTCTGCCAGAATTCGGGCTCGCCCAGACGCGCCGAGCGACCATTGTCGACCAGCACGATGTGCATCTCCCCGCCGTCACGCGGCCCCCGGAAATGCGAGGTATATTGGGTGATCGGCGAGCCCAGCGCCGAGCGCGACAGCAGCCGGATGAACACGCCCAGATCGGTGATGCGCGGGATCAGCTTCTCGATCCCGATCGAGGCGATGTGGAGCGGCGGCACATTGGCCGAAAGATCTGCATTGCCCTCGTTGGTGCAGACGACGAAGGTCCCGGTCTCGGCCACCGCGAAATTGGCGCCGGTCATGCCGGCGTCCGCCTCGAGGATCAGCGGCCGCGTCTTCTCGCGCTGCTGCTCGGCAAGATAATGGACGTCGTCGTTGGCGGGGTCGGTCCCGAGCTCCCTGGCGAACACGTCCGCGACATCGGACCGCAGCTTGTGGACCGCGGGCACGACGATATGGCTCGGCGCCTCCTCGTCGAGCTGCTGGATGCGCTCGCCAAGATCCGTTTCCACCACCTCGATGCCGACGCTCGCCATGTAATCGCGAAAACCGACCTCCTCGGTCAGCATCGACTTCGACTTGATCAGTCGCCGCGCGCCATGATCGGCGAGGATGCCGTGAACGATGCGGTTATGTTCCGCCCCGTCCCGCGCCCAGTGGACATGGATGCCGTTGGCCTTCGCCTGCGACTCGAACTGTTCCAGATAGTCGCCGAGGTTGGAGAGCGTGTGCTGCTTGATGGTGGAGGCGAGCTCGCGCAGGTCCTCCCATTCGGGCAGGCCATGCATCTGCCCGTCGCGCTTCTGGCGCAGGTCCCAGAGTCGTTCGTCGTGCATTTTCGCGTGACGGGGCGCATCGATGAAGCGCTGCGCAGCCTCATTGTGGTCGACGGGTTTGCGATGATAGAGCTTCGCGCCGCGGGGCTGCGGCTCCGGCGCGGGCGGCTGAAGCGGCCGGGATGTTGCTTCGCCATGGCTCAGACGCTCGCCGCCGCTACCGCGCGCGCCGCCATCGTCGGCCGTGTGCAGATCTTCGTGAAGCAGGGCCGGCAGGCCATCCTCTGCGCGGCGTGGTTCCTCCGATCCGCTCATGCCGCGTCTCCGTTCAGGATCTGGGCGATGTGGCGGAACTGGAGCGGGAGCCCGAGCCGCTCGGCGCACCCCTGCTGGTGCAGCATGCAGCTGCTGTCCGCCGAGACGACATAGTCCGCGCCCGCCATCGCATGGTCGCGCACCTTGTCCTGGCCCATCTTCACCGAGACGGCCGGCTCGAACACGCTGAACGTGCCGCCGAAACCGCAGCATTCATCCGGCCGCGCCTTCTCGACCAGTTCCAGCCCCTTCACCATGCGCAGCAGGTCGAGCGGTTTGGAGGTAGCTGGCTCGCGCCGCTCGGACATGCTGCCGTGGAAGAGGCCGCGCAGCGCATTGCAATTATTGTGGTAGCTCACCTTGTGCGGGAACTCGGCCCAGGGGAAGCCGTCCACCTTGAGCACGTCATGCAGGAACTCGACCAGCTCATAGGTGCGCTCGCGAACATGGCGCACCTCGTCGGTCTGCTCGATCGCGGTCATGTGACAGCGGACCTGATGCGCGCAGCTTCCCGAAGGCACCACGATGTAATCGAAGCCCGCAAAATTGCGGACGAATAGCGCCTCTGTCGCCTTGGCTTCGGCGTGGCAGCCCGAGTTGACCATGGGCTGGCCGCAGCAGGTCTGATCGAAGGGATATTCGGGATCGATGCCGAACCGGCGCAGCAGGTTCAGCGTCGCAATCCCGACCTCGGGTTCGAAGGCGTCGACATAACAGGGCACAAACAATGCGACACGCATAGGGTTGCCTCTCAATGCAGGAGATTGGTGCGGGCGAGATCGACGACCTCGTCGCCGCGACCGCTCATGATGGCCTTGAGCATATAGAGGCTGAAGCCCTTGGCCTGCTCCGCCTGTATCTTTGGCGGCATGACGAGTTCCTGCTTTGCCGTCACCACGTCGACCAGCGCCGGCCCGGGATGCGAGAAAGCAGCCTTCAGCGCGCCCGGCAGATCGTCGGACTCTTCCACGCGGAACGCCTTGATGCCGATCGCTTCCGCCATCGCGGCAAAGCTCGGGTTCTGGAGATCGGTGCCGGTATCGAGATAGCCGCCGGCCTTCATCTCCATGGCGACGAAACCGAGCGAGCCGTTGTTGACCACCACCACCTTCACCGGCAGCTTGAGCTGGGTGAGCGAGAGGAAGTCGCCCATCATCATCGCGAAGCCGCCGTCACCCGACAGCGAGATGACCTGGCGGCCTGGCTCTGCCGCCTGTGCGCCCATCGCCTGCACCATCGCATTGGCCATGGAGCCGTGATTGAACGAACCGATCAGCTGGCGCTTGCCGTTCATCGTGAGATAGCGCGCTGCCCAGACCGTGGGCGTCCCGACATCGGCGGTGAAGATCGCGTCATCGCTCGCGGTCTCGCTCACGAGGCGGGCCAGATATTGCGGATGGATGGGCCGGCCGCGTGACGAGGGACGCGCCAGATCGTCCAGCCCCTCCCGCGCCCTGGCATAATGGGCTTTCGCCGCGTCCAGAAAGGCACGGTCGCGATCCGGTCTGAGCTTGGGCAGCAGCGCGGAGATGGTCTCCCCGACATCGCCGATCAGCCCGAGCGAAAGCTGCGCGCGGCGGCCGAGCGCGGCGGGATCGCGGTCGATCTGCACGATCCGGGCCTTGTCCGGATAGAAATGGCGGTACGGGAAGTCGGTACCCAGCATGACCAGCGTGTCGCATTCGAGCATCGCCTGATAGCCCGAGGAGAAGCCGATCAGGCCCGTCATGCCGACGTCGAGCGGATTGTCCCATTCGACATGCTCCTTGCCGCGCAGCGCATGGACCACAGGGGCGGCCAACCGGTCGGCGAGCGCCACCACGGCATCATGCGCGCCTTCGCAACCGCTGCCGGCGAGGATGGTCACGCGAGCAGAGGCGTCCAGCAATTCGGCCAGCTTCTCCAGTTCGGGCTGTGCCGGCAGCAGGCGCGGCTGGGCGAGCGGGGGGAAATCCGTTCGCGCGCCGGCGGGGGCGGGCTGCAGGGCGATGTCGCCGGGAATGACGATAACCGCCACGCCCTTGCGGCCGATCGCGGTGCGCATGGCGCGGTGCAGCACTTCGGGCATCTGGGCGGGATTGGAAACCAGCTCGACGAAATGGCTGCATTCACGAAACAGTTCCTGCGGATGCGTCTCCTGGAAATAGCCCAGGCCGATCTCCGATGATGGGATCTGCGCCGCGATCGCCAGCACCGGAACATGGTTGCGCTGGCAGTCGAACAGGCCGTTGATGAGATGGAGATTGCCCGGGCCGCAGCTTCCGGCGCACACCGCCAACTCCCCCGTAACCGCCGCCTCTGCGCCGGCGGCAAACGCGGCGGCTTCCTCATGCCGCACATGCATCCAGTCGATCCGGCCGATCCGCCGCAGGCTGTCGTTCAACCCGTTCAGGCTGTCGCCCGTCACGCCCCAGATGCGCTTTACACCAGCGTTGGCCAGCGTCTCCGCCATCAGATCGGCAATGGTCATGCTCATGCTTTACGTCTCCATGATATCGTGCCGATCACAGGCCCGGTCAGCGGTATGAAACACAATTCGTCGTCAATCGAGTGAATTGAATCCTTCTTATGCGGGACCAATGGCGGATTCAGCACGAGAGACGTGCCTTGGGGGATGGGGTCGCCCAATCATACAAGCTGCAAGTGCGCGATGCTGGGATTTCGTTTCTGCCCGCGCCTGCGCGATTTTCCGGACCGGCGTCTCGCGCCGATCGCGCCGGTCACGACCTATCCGTCCATCGCCCCGTTGTTGGGCAAGCGTATCCGCACCGACATCATCGTTGAACAATGGGACGACGTGCTGCGCCTCGTAGGGTCGATCAAGGCCTGTCATGTCGCGCCATCGGTCATGCTGCGAAAGCTCGCCGCCTACGAACGGCAGAACCAGCTCGACGTCGCACTACAGGAAATCGGCAAGATCGAACGGACCCTGTTCATGCTGGACTGGCTCGAAAATCCCGATCTGCGCCGGCGATGCCATGCCGGCCTCAACAACAGCGAGCAGCGCCATGCCCTGACGCAGGCGATCTACACCTTCCGCCAGGGCCGCATCATCGACCGCAGCCACGAGGCACAGCAATATCGTGCATCCGGCCTTAATCTGGTCATCGCCGCGATCGTCTATTGGAACACGATCTACATGGACGCTGCCGCCCAGCATCTCCGTTCAACGTCGGTCGCGGTACCTGATGACCTCCTCGCCCATACCTCCTCGGTAGGTTGGGAGCACATTGCTTTTTCCGGCGATTTCCTTTGGGATCGTGCAGCCGCTTCCGCTGGCCGCAAGACCCTCAATCTCCCGCCGGAGAGCCGCGTAGCCTAAACGTTCGCTGATTGTTCGTCGTTAGCGTTGTTTAGCGTACCATCCACGCTACGCCCTCAACTTGATCCGCTCGGGCTTGCAATCTCCACGTCCTCAATGCCGGGCGCGATGACATACTGGCGGACGTGCGGGTCCTGTATCGCGGGCCGATCATCCTCAATCGCCCAGGCCGCCCGCGCGAGCAGGTCGGCGCGGATGTGGCGGCAGGGCGCGCCGACATGGAAGCGCTAAGCGTCATGGCGCTGGCCAACCCAGATCTGATTGAGCGTCTGCGCACGGGCGCGCCGCTCAACGCGGCGCGGCCCGCCCTGTTCTATGCGAGAGGCGGCGCAGAAGTATACACGGATTATCTTGCGCTAGCCGTCGCGTGAGAATGGGGGAGGGGGGCGCCGACTTTCCTACGTTCGCCCAGCCTGAACTCCGTTTCCCCATCCGCAGCCTGGCTCGGTAGTGGCGAGATGGTGGATGGGTCTGGGCGCTGGATTAGGTAGCGACACCGCTGGATCCACTCGACGGCTGGCTGCGGGTCCGACACCTAGGGCATCGTAGGACGGCAGCTCAAGCAGGCTCGCAGTAAGAGGTTCCGATTAATCTGCACAGGCGCCCAGTTCAGTCCTACTGACAGAGAAGTTGGGCTAGCCGCCGACCGAGCCTTTAGACTCGACAACTCGCATATTGCGGTGAACCGCGAGATTACGGGCAACACGTTGGCGGATCGTGAATGGCTCGAGATTAAGCGCTTGCAGAAGCTCCGCGCCGATCAGGGAGGCGCTCAGCGCCGGCGTAACAACGCTCTCGATGATGGCGAGCAACTCCGGCTCGGTGAACGCCGAGCCTTGCTGCTCGTCGGTTGAGATGTCGCGGGGGAGACGCGCTAACTTCTCGAACAGCGGCCGCAGGAGCGGGCTGCCGAAGGCGGCGAGGAAGCCGATCAGTCGGCCGACGCCGGTTTCCTCGAACACATCGAACACCAGATCGACCAGGGCCGCCTCATCGATCGTCCCGGCCTTCAGCGCACCTGCACCGCTTCGAACGCCCGCCAGCAGCTGCTCGATCAGCACGTCCGCCACGGCCGCCTGAAGGTTGGCGGCGGTGCCGAAGTGATGGGTGATGCTTCCGTGCGTCATGCCAAGCGCTGTGGCTACAGCCTGGAGCGTGATGGCGGCGGGTCCATCCTCGACGAGGATCTTCCGGGCTGCGGCGATTGCCTCGGCGCGAAGCTCGTCCGGATGTCGCCGACGACGTCGCGGGGAGGCCGTCACTATTGTCATTAATGACAATATGTGCAAGGGTTTGATCGTTGTCAACGATGCCCTGGACACGGATCAGATGCCCGACGGCGGCAAAGGCCATATCTGCACGTTTGAGGTGGACGCCTCGGACATCGACCACATGGGGCACGTGAACAACACGGTCTATCTGCGGTGGATCCAGGACGCGGTGACGTCCTTCTGGAGGCAGAACGCTCCTGGCGACGTGGTGCGCTCGGTCGCATGGATCGCCCTGAAGCACGAGATCAGCTATAGTTGCCCTGCTTTTCTCGAGGAGCGTTTCGACGTTCAGATGCTCCTGGAACGCGTCGTCGGCGCAAAGTTCTTCGATGCGACGATACGACGTGGCGAGACCGTGCTGGCCGAGGTCAGGAGCGTGTGGTGCAGCGTCGATGTCACCTCGCTTCGGCCGGTTCGGCTCGCTCGGAGCGTGCGCAATCTGTTCTTGAGCGGATCGGAGGCGACCGTATGATGCGTCGCCCTGCATGGCAAACTGCCCCAATCGCCGCTCTGCTTTGCGCCACGACGGCGCATGCCCAGAACCAAAGCGAGCAGACCCCGCAGGCCCTGAGCTTCGATGCGGCCCTGGCACGGATCGATGACGCCTCGCCTGGGCTTTCGGGTGAGGACCACGCCGTCCGGGCAAGCGAGTTGATTGCCGGCGCCACCCGCAGCTTGAACCGTCCGGTGATCACCACGTCGGCAAGCGTCATCGAGTACCAGAAGACTTTGTCGCTCGACCTGACCGGGCCGAAGGACAATGCCGCAGCCGCCGCGACGGACTTCCTGTCGCAATTGCCCGGCCAGTTCCCCGCGGGCTTGCAGCAAGTGGTCGGAGAGGTAAGCCAGCGCGTCAGTGCCGCCCTGCCGACGATCTTCGGCGCGATCCCGGACACGCTCCAGTATCAGACACGCGACACCGTCTTCCGGCCGGCGATCACCGCTGCCATGCCGCTCTACACGGGCGGTGCCATCCCGGCGATCCAGGCGGGTGCCGATGGCATGGTCGAGGTGGCCCGCGCCAGGCAGGCGGGTGGTCGCGACCTGTCTCGCGTCGGGTTGGTCCGTACCTATTTTGGTCAGCAGGTGGCCGCCCAGCTAACCCGGTCGACGCGCGAGACGCTCGCAGGGTTCGATCGGCATCTGTCGGATGCCGTGAAGCTCGAGCAGAACGGGGTCATTCCCCATGCGCGCGTCCTTCAGGTCCAGGTGGCGCGCGATGCCGCCGAACGCGCCTTCATCCGCGCGCAACTCGAGGAAGCGACGGCTGCCGACGCACTGTCGCGGTTGCTGGACCGCCCCGCCGGCGTCGGCGCCTCGACGCCGCTGTTCGTCAATTCGCAGCCGCTGCCTCCTGTCGGCACGTTTCTGGAGGGCATAAGCGCGACGCCCCGTGCACGCGGCGCCGAAGCAGCGCGTGACATCGCCAGGGCGGGCGTCGGCTTGGCGAAATCGCGCTACCGCCCGCAAGCCTTCGCGTTCGGCAGCTACAACGCCAATCGCGACAATGCGCTGCCCACGGAACCGGACTGGGTCGCAGGGGTCACCCTGCGCTACACCCTGCTGTCCAACTTTGACCGCAGGAAGTCGCTCGACGCGGCGCGTGAACGGGAGCGAGCGGCGGCAGATGCGGCAGCCCAGGCGCGCAAGGATGTCGCAGGCGAGATCGTCCGGGCCTGGAACCTGGTCGAGACGGCTCGCCGATCCTTTCTGCTGCTCGACAGCAATCTGGCGGCAGCGCGGGAGAACCTCAGGGTTCAGCGCATCTCCTTCAGAGAGGGCGAGACGCCATCCTCCTCGCTGGTCGATGCCGAGGCCACGCTTGCGACCACGCAGACCCAGCGGATCGCGGCAGCCTATGAATATGATCTGGCCCTCGCCGGGTTGCTCGCGGCCAGTCACCGCGTTGACGACTTCACCACCTATCTGGCCCGCGCCGATAGACGTCTGGGGGATGATAAGTGAGCGAGGGATCAGCCACCCGGACGAAGCGACGCGCGCGGCCGATCGCGATCCTCGTCGCTATGGTCGTCGTCGCCGTCGTCGCGGCGGGCCTCTGGCTGGCGAGCCGTCCGGCACCTGAGCAGCTGCAGGGCATGGTCGATGCGGACGAGGTCAATGTCGGCACCAAGGCGCTGGCACGCGTCGAGCGTCTGATTGCGGAGGAAGGCCAGCGCGTGCAAGCGGGCACGCTGCTTGCCACCCTGTCCAGCCCGGAGATCGCCGGCAGCCAGGCGCAGGCGCAGGGCGCTCTCGACGCCGCGCGCGCGGTCGCGTCTGCAACCAATGAGGGCGCGCGGACCGAGGATGTCGCGACGCTGCGTTCGACATGGCAGGCCGCTCAGGCGGCAGCGGATCTTGCTGCCGTCACGAGCCGTCGCACCGCCAACCTTTACGCCGAAGGCGTGGTCGCTGCCCAACGCCGGGACGAGGCGGCTGCGGCGCGAGACAGCAGCGCGCGCAATGCCGAAGCGGCTCGCCAACAGTACCTTAAGGCGTTGGCAGGCGCGCGTCCGCAGAACAAGCAGGCCGTCAACGCCCAGGTCCGGATCGCCGAGGCCGGGCTGCGAACCGCCACGGCACTCGGGCAGGAAACGCGGCTGGTCTCACCGATCGCCGGCGAGGTGGCGCGCAAGCTCGTCCAGCCCGGCGAGGTCGTCAGTCCTGTAATCCCGGCCTATCAGGTCATCGACATCGATCACCCGTGGGTCGCGCTGAACCTGCGGGAGGATCACTATCGCGGCCTCAGTGTCGGCACGATGCTGCACGGCCATATTCCAGCGCTGGCGCGCGATGCCGACTTCAAGGTCTACCTCATCGCACCAAGGGGGGATTTTGCGACCTGGCGCGCGACGCGCGAGGCGTCAGGCTATGACGTGCGCACCTTCGAGGTCCGGCTGCATCCGGTCGCGCCGATCGCAAAGTTGCGCCCGGGAATGAGCGTCCTGTTCGACTGGCCGCAATGAGCGCGTTCCGGCAGGCCCTCACGCTTGAGCTGCGTCATCTACGTCACGACCACTGGGACTTGGCGGGGCTGACGCTGGTGCCCGGCATCCTGATTTTCATCGTCGCCGCCATCTTTTGGCAGGGGCCGATGCGTCAGCTGCCGCTGGCCATTGTGGATAGTGACGGCAGCACCGCCAGCCGGGCCGTCATTCGCGCGCTCGACGCATCACCGCTCGTTCATCTCACGGGGCTCTATTCAAGTGAGGTCGACGCCGTTCGTGCGGTCCGCGCGGGCAACGTCATGGGTTTCGTGCATATTCCCGCTGGCCTTGGCGAGAGCGTCGCGCGTCATCGCGAACCGGTCGTCCGCATCCTCTATAACGGCAGCTTCCTGAGCGCCGGTGGGCAGGTGTCCCGTGCAGCCGCCGAAGCAATCCGCGAAGCCATCCCTGAGATTGCCGCGAACCAGCTCATGAACCATGCCGTGCCGGCCAGCCGTGTCCGTCGGCTCGCCGTTGAGGCGACGCCGCTCGGCAACGCGCCGTCCAGCTTCGAATGGTTCTTGGGCCTGCTGATCTTTCCGGCGGTTCTTCACCTCGTGGCCGCCTGCGTCTGTGCGATGGCAATCGGCCGCGAGTTGCGGGAAGGGTCACTGTCCGACTGGGCATCAGCCAGCGGCAGGGTTGCGCCGGCGCTCGTGGGCAAGATGCTGCCCTATGTCGCTGCCATCAGCCTGTGGGGCATCGTCTGGCTTCTTTATCTCACTCTGGCGCGCGGATGGCGCATCGAGGGGAGCCTGCCGCTGATCGCATTAGGGCAGACGCTATTCTACGCGGCGACCGCAGCAATTGCGGCCCTGCTCGTCGCGGTGACACGCGAAACCGCGACCGCTCTGTCGGCGAGCGCCGTCTATGCCGGTTCGGCGCTTGCCTATTCGGGCGCGACGTTACCGCTGAACGGCGCCAACGCCTTTGCCCACATCTGGAGCAACGTGCTGCCGCTGACCCACTACATCGCTCTCCAGATGGGTGAGGTCAGTGGCCAGTCAGTTGCGGCAATGGTCGCTCCGGCCATGACGTTGGCAGCCTATGTCGTCATCGCCTGGGGCGGATCGGTCGCTCTGATCATGGCGAGGATTCGCCGAGCATGAGCTTCGATCTCGCCTTCCTCGCAACGTGGCACACCATTCTGACGTCGCGCACGCTGCTCAGCACGACGCTGCTCGCCGTCGTCCTCTACGCATTCTACTATCCTGCGCCCTACGCGCACGAGGCTGCCCAGAAGCTGCCCGTCGTCGTGGTTGACCAGGATGACAGCGCCCTCAGTCGAGCAATGATCGTCGACTTGGACGCCACGCGCGCCATCCGCGTTGCCGAGGTCGTCCCGAACGAGACCACGGCCAAGCAGATCATGCGAACCGGCAAGGCTGACGGGATCATTCTAATTTCCGATAATCTGGAGCGTCAGCTTCGCACCGGAACGCCCGGCGCCGGCGTCGCCGTGTGGGTCAATGCAACCTACCTCCTGCGCGCCAGCACCATCGGCGAGGCAGTAACGGCTGTCATCCAGAACATCGCCACTTCACGGCTGATCCCCGGGACCCAACTCAGTCGCGGCGGGCTGCCCGTCGCGGTCACCACCGAACCGCTGTTCAACAGGACAGGTGGTTACAAGGGCTATGTCTTTCCGGCCGTAGCGGTGATCATCGTGCAACAGACGCTGCTCTTCGGCGCCGCTACCTTCATGGGCGGACGACGCCGCTCCGGCGCATGGCGGATGGGTGTCGCGGAGTTCTGGGGAACGCTGGCGGCGTTCACGTCGGTAGGCATCCTGGGATGCTATTTCCTGTTCGGGTTAATCTTCTGGCTCCAGGCCGTTCCCGTCGATGGCAACATCGCCGGCATGATGGTGATGGTCCCTGTCTTCGCCACGGCGGTTGCTGCCCTTGGGCTGCTCGTCGGCAGCGTGTTCGATTGCGCCGAACGAGCGACCTACATCCTGGCACCGACCTCGGTGCCGTTCTTCTTCCTTACCGGGACCGCCTATCCGCTCGATCAGATGCCGCGCTTCATCGCCGCTCTCTCTCACTTGATCCCGTCCACCGCCGGCGTCCACACGTTCGTCCCGTTGAACCAGATGCATGCGAGCCTGGGCGAGGTCACGATCCCGGCCCTGACCCTTGCAAGCCTCGCCATTGGCTATGCCATGCTAGCGTATTCACGCCTCGTCGGCTTCGGCGCGAGGGTCGGGACGTCTGGGGCCAATGCTTGACGGGAGGACATGATGGCCGATCGACCGCTGCGGCCAGCGTCTCCACAGTTCTTCCCGACTACGGCGGCGCGCGACTACTATATCCGGGCAGCCACTGCTCGTGTCGAGAGCACTGGAAAGCCAAGGGCCGCCTCTCGGCCTGGGGAACCTCAGATAGAGGACGCTGACGGCCTACCTGTCGGCTCTCAGCTACAAAACGATAGATGTGATGCAGCGGCCAGCACGATGTTGGTTTGTTGGAACCGCTCTCCCGTTCCACACCCCCAAACGGTACAGTCGGCGCGAGAGAGGTCTTTCAACAGGTTCCGAGCGGTTATGACACCAATGTGGTCGGTCCCGACAGCAAACTGTCAGTATTATGAAGCTTGAAGGATCGGCGCGGGGCCTTGTCCAGGCTTTGGAGGCAGATGATACGGATGCACCCTGGCAGCTTCTTCGACCGGATCGTTGTCTGGTCATTCAATCGCCCGCTTCGGGCCCCGGCTCAATACCTGCTCGCCGCTGTGGCGATCATCGGTGTTGGCGTGGCACGCATCCTGTTCGTACCCGACACGCTGCCGTGGCTCCCATTTATTCCGGCGACGATTGCTACTGCCCTGATCCTCGGCAAGTGTCCGGGATTGTTCGCGGCTATTCTGTCGGCGACTACCGGCATCGTCTCACTAGGATCCGTAACGGACTCGACCTGGGTGCCTCGCCAGCAGTGGGTTGCCGCCTCATTATTCCTGGTCGTTATGATCGGGCTCGTCATGCTGACGGCCGAGTTGCGCGACTCCCTGCGCCGGGGACATCGACTTAACGAGGAGTTGGTCGAGCGCGAGCGGCAAACTGTGGAGCGGGAAAGCTTCCTGTCGGGCGTGCTGGCCAGTTCTACCGATTGCATCACGGTGCTTGACCCTGACGGGTGCTTGACCTTCATGAGCCAAGGCGGCCAGCGCGTTATGGAGGTGAGCGACTTCAACGCCATCGCCGGCTGTCGCTGGACGGATTTCTGGCACGATGCCGACAACGCGGACGCGGTCGCCGCGATCGAGGCAGCGCGCCGCGGCGAGACACGCAGCTTCATCGGCCGGTCCGGCACCCGGAAGGGCACGATGAGGTGGTGGCACGTCGCGGTTAGCCCAATCCCCGGCCCCAACGGACTTCCAGACCGCATCCTCGCAGTCTCGCGCGATATTACCGACGCGCGAGAAAGCGAGGAGGAGCGTGACCGCTTCGTGCGGCTAGCCGAGAACAGTCCTGATTTCGTCGGTATGGCGCACCTGGACGGAAGCGTGTTTTACATTAACGACGCAGGACGTCGGCTTGTCGGATTGGAAGATGCCGACATTACCCGGCTCGCCATTTCCGACCTCGTTCCACCCGACCAGGTTGAGACTGTCACGAGCGAAGCGCTGCCGGCGGTCGCCTGCGACGGCCATTGGGCGGGAGAACTGTGCTTCCGTCATTTCGAGACGGGCGAACTGATTCCGGTCCTCTACTCGGTTTTCCCGCTCCTTGGCGCGAAAGGTGAGCTGAGCGGCTACGGCACTGTAACGCACGACTATCGCCAAATGAAGCGGAACGAGAATGACCTTCGCTTCCTGAACGGCGAACTGGCACACCGCCTCAAGAACGTGCTGGCCGTTGTTCAATCGATCGCTCAGCAAACGCTCCGCAACTCACCCGATACTGCAGTCGCTTCGGCTAGGCTCGGGGCGCGGCTGGTAGCGCTCGGCTCTGCCACGGACGTGCTCACCAGCGCCTCGTGGCGATCGGCCGACCTGCGCGAGCTGGCGACGCGCGCACTCGCACCCCACGGCGCGATTGGCGAGCGCATCCTGATCGATGGCCCGCCCGTCATGCTCAAGCCGGAGGTCACGGTGGCGTTCGCACTGGCGCTGCACGAATTGGCGACGAACGCCGTCAAATACGGTGCACTTTCCAACGGTGAGGGCACCGTGACGCTCTCCTGGAAGGTCGATGGCGCTGGCAGCGATGCCGGCTTTGATCTTGTCTGGCGGGAGCAGGGCGGTCCGCCCGTATCGCTACCTGAGCGGAAGGGCTTTGGCTCGGTGCTGATCGAACGCTCACTTCGCTCATATTTCCGCGGCAAGGCCGCGACCGACTTCCGTCCGGACGGTTTGGTGTTCGAGCTTCAAGCGCGGCTCGGAGATGCCGCTATCGTGACCGGAGATTGAATGGGCCAAGGCACATTGGTCCGCAGCAAGATAATCCTGATCGTAGGACGAGGCGCGGGTCTGCTTTGGTCTTGTGAATCCTTCGGGAGACCGGCTGGCGCGTGTTCGACGCCGACGATGGCGAAATGGCTCTCGCCGTTCTGCCAAAATCGATGGATGGCCGGTTCACTATGCGCGCGGCCATTTCTCTCCGACCGTCTTGTTCGAGTGTCGAGCAATATGGCTATGCGCCGCAAAGAAATGCCGAAAGCATGCCATTTTCCTACCGAAGCCACTCGACCAACACCGGTTTACTGCACCAGCTAGTAAGACCGACGTCTCGACCATGTAGTGCCCTGATCCGCTGTATCGTTCATGAACAAAGAGGCGTGTAATCGCTACTGCGGACTCATGAGGCCTCTGGTGACAACGCTCTGGTCCTCAAGAACACTTGCGGCATTCTTCAGAATGCCGGATTTCAACGCTGAACCCAGTCGCCGACGCGGAGGCATGTCAATCCTGAAAAGACAATGCGACCGCCGGACTCTCAGAATGGCGTAGCTCGATAGCGCGTAAGCAGCGCACCGTCATCCCGAGGACAGGTTGAATTCCCTAAGGAGCTTCTCGACTTCTGTGCCCTCCAGCTTGCTCATCGCTAGCTTGCGCAGGAAAGCCGGACCCGGTAACTCGATGTGCTTCCCATCGCGCAGAGGGGTAATGGCGCCAAGCAGCGTGCGAATGTCATAGGTCGAGTTGAATACCTCGGGCACGCCGCGCTCGACGTTCATGAGCGTGTAGACGGCCTCCATCGGCGTTCTCACCGAATATTCGGTCGTAAAGATGCAATCGCGTTGCTTGGACTCGGCGAATTGGCCGATGAAGGCGAAATTCACTGCCCCTTCCGGAACCACGTCCGGGCGGTCGCCGGCCTGACGTGGCATAAAAAATGCGGTGATATAGGGCATCATCGTCGGAACCGTATTGGCGCCAATTGCGGCGAGCTCCGGGATTTCCTCGACCGGCACGCCAAGGTGATAGAGCCACTCTTGGGTGATTTCCTCGCCGGTGCACTCCTGCATCGGCTTCTTCACATAGTCGCCGGGGCAATCCACGAAGAGCGCATAGAACCAAGCGATCATCTGGTCCTTGGGCTGCTTTTTAAAATGCGGCTGCCGGTGGACCGTCCAGCTCAGCAGCCATGCAGAATCCTTCGCCGTGACGATGCCGGCCGAGACGATCTTGCCGGTGAAGGGGTTACGCTTGGTGATCTTCTCGACGTACCGCGCGATCCGGGGATCGCGCGCGGTTATCGATGCCGATGCCCATTTCGTCTCAGGAATATGGGCACCGAACACATCCGGGCGTCCGAAGGCCGGGTCCTTCGCCGCGATGCGCCGCCACAGATCCCAAGCCGGCGCCGGTCCCTCGTTTAGTTCCGCCGGGGTGTGGTGATCGCCATTGTTCGAGTTTTCGGTCAGCGAGCCGATGGTGATGAAGACGAGATCGTCGGGGCCAAGATCGACGCCGCCTTCCTCGCCCTTCTCCCTCCAGTGAATTCGGGTCGCTTCCTTGTGGCCTTCCCGGATGTCGAAATCCACATCCGTCACCTCAACGCCGTAGCGGAACTGAACGCCGTGATCGGTCAGCCATTTAACCAGCGGCAGCACCATGGACTCGTACTGGTTGTAGCGATTGAACTTCAACGAAGAGAAGTCCGCGAGATGAGCGATATGGTGGATAAAACGGTGAATGTAGAGCTTCATCTCGAGGGCGGAGTGCCACTCTTCGAAGGCGAACATGGTGCGCCAATAGAGCCAGAAGTTGCTTTCGAAAAAGTCCTTGCTGAAGACCTCGTTGATCCGCTTGTTCTCCATCTCTTCGCGCGATGCCAGGAAGACCGAGATCAGGTCCTTTTGCGCCCGGGCGCTCAGCGTCAGCAGATGCTTGTCCGGCACGTCCTGGCCCTGGTTCTGGGTCACACGCTGCAAGGAGATGTTCGGATCATCCTTGTTGAGCCGGTAGAATTCGTCGAGGACGCTGGCATCCTCGATCTCCAACGACGGGATCGAACGGTAGAGATCCCACAGGCATTCAAAATGCTCCTCCATCTCGCGGCCGCCGCGGATGACGAAGCCCTTCTCCGGCACGTCGAGACCATCGAGTGCGCCACCGGGAAGATCCAGCTCTTCAAGAATGGTGATGCGCTCGCCAGCAACACCGCCGTCGCGGATCAGGAAGGCCGCGCCCGCCAGTCCGGCCAGCCCGGAGCCGACGAACCATGCCGTCTTCCTGTCAGCGCCATCCGGCTTGCGGGGGCGGACGAAAGCTTCATAGTTTCCGCTGCTGTAATGCATGGCAAGCTCCTTCTAACGCCCCCGACGGCGGGGATCTGACTTCGCCTGGCTACGAAGCACCGTCGCGCTGAGCCTTTCCGTTTCGATCAATCGTTTCCCTGCGGACGCGCATAGCAGAGGTTGCAAAGAAAGGGAACCACACGGTTCCCTTGTGTGTTGTTAGTTGCTAACCTCTTCGAGCACGTTGGGTCGAAGCGCACTTGAACAAGGTCAGCAAGCGAGGTCAGGGTTGAAAGCACCGCTTCTCTATTCGTCCGACATCGAGACGATCGCCGAGGATGAAGAGCGCCTGACGGCCGAGATCGTCGAGCAGATGGCGGCCGGGAACCGCTGCGCTTTCGAGCATCACCGTCACGCGATCCGCGACGCGCATGCCAAGTCACATGCCGTCCTGAAGGGCACATTGACGGTTCACGACGATTTGGCGCCGGAACTGCGGCAGGGTATCTTCGTGCGCCCAGCCACGTATGGTGTGGTCGCACGGCTGTCCTCGGCACCCAGCGACATTCATTCGGACGCGATCCCTGCGCCGCGAGGCTTCGCGATCAAGGTGATCGGCGTCGAAGGAGAGCGGTTGTCGCCCGATATCGGGGGCGCCAACCAGGATTTCCTGATGGTGAACTTTCCCGTCCTCGCCTTTGGCACCATCGCCAAATACAAGCTGATGCTGAGCCTTCTCGAGGCGAATGCGCATGCGCCCGACACCTTTCAGCGGCTGATCGCGGGCACTGCGCGGGGTGCCAAGAAGACAGTGGAGGCGTTGGGGATGACGCCCGGGGCGACACTCGAAGGTTTGGCGCGCGACAACCATCATCCGCTCGGCGAGAGCTACCATACGCAAGGTGCTATCCGCTTCGGTGACCATGTCGCCAAGCTGGCTCTGTCCCCAGCTTCCGATAACGTCCGGGCCTTGACGGGACAGCCGGTGGGCAAGACGGATTTCTCCACGATGCGGGATGTTATGGTGGAGCATTTCGCCGGCCAGGGCGCGGAATATGCCCTGTCGGCGCAGCTCTGCACCGATCTGGCGGAGATGCCGGTCGAGGATGCGGCGGTACGCTGGGACGAGAAGGTGTCGCCGCATCGCCCGATCGCGACGCTGCGGTTCGCAGCGCAGGACGCCTACGCCCCGGCACGCCAGGTGTATGGCGACGACGTCCTGTCTTTCAATCCATGGAACGGCGTAGAGGCGCACCGCCCACTCGGCCAGATCATGCGCATCCGCCGGGCGGCTTACGAACGCTCCACCAGCTACCGCCATCGGATGAACGCGCGCCCCCGGATCGAGCCTGACCGGCTCGATGACATTCCCGATTGAACGAGCAGGAGGTCGTGATGACCACAGACAACAAGGACCCGCGCCTCGCGGATGAGAGCAAGCTTCAGGAAATCTGGCGCCGGGTGGAGGAAGTCGCCGCTGATGCACCCCACCTCGCCAAGATCGCGCTTGAGGCGATGATCCGCAAACATAATCCGGACCTGAAGGGCAGCGCCCGGTCGGCGGGCCGCGCCGGCAAGCAATCCGGCAACGTGTCCGAACTCACCGCCATCGCGACGCTCAAGCCGGGCGGCGCAGAGCGCCTGCGGCGGATCTTCGATCTCACCGCCGGCAACATGGACGGGGCCCAGCGCGTCTCCACCCTGCACGACATGCGCTTCGTCTTTTTCGACGATGATACGCGCATTCTGTTCGCGACCGCTTACGACGGCGACTGGGATGCCTACATCAATGACTTTGCGACCAAGATCCCGGAGCTCATGGACCTTCTGTTCGCCAACGTCGAAGGCTGGCCGGGGATCGACAGCCCCAAGGTGAAGGATTTCATCGCCGACCACCAGATCGACGCTGCCGGCTGGTTCGTTGCCAATCCGCAGGTGACGGTGGTCGACGTACGCCGTTTCCAGCGAATGGAGAAGGCGCTCAACGCGTTCCTCGATGCAGAGGCCGCCAACATGGGCATCGACCCGACGACCAAGGCGGCGCTCGGCCAACTTACCGACGCCATCTCCAAGCCGGAAGGGGTGGATTACTGACATGAGCGTTCTGGCGAACCTGAAGGCGCGCTTCAGCCGGGAGCGGGTCAAGCTGCAGCTCGACGACATCCAGGCTCTGATCCTGCGATCGCGGCCCGAGCCTTATGTCGGCTTGCACGCGATGCTGCACGTCGATGAGGCGGAAGGCGGTCGCGACCTCGTCCGCCGACTCGCGCCGCATATCCCCGCGGCCGACGATTGGACGGACGACATGGACGCTTGGACCGGCGTCGCGATCAGCCATGCCGGCCTGAAGGCGCTGGGCGTGCCAGAGGCATCGCTGAAGAGCTTTCCCCTCCCGTTTCAACAGGGCATGGCCGCCCGAGCCGAGCAACTGCGCGACTTCGGCGAAAACGCACCCGACCGGTGGGAAGATGCCTTTCGGCCCGGCACCTGCCATATCGCGGTAACGATTTATGCCCGCGACGAAGCCGCGCTGGAAAAGGCGATCGAAGTCGCCATGACCGAGTTGGAAGCCTCGCATGGTGTCACGCTCGTCGGCACGCACAGCTTCGGGGCGGATGCCGATGCCAAGAACCCTTTCGGATTTCGCGACTCCATCTCGCAGCCGACAGTGGCGGGCGGCGGGGTGGACCCGCGGGGCGACGAGCGCGCGATCGCGGCGGGCGAGTTCATCCTGGGCGAAAACAGCGAGACCGGCGCGCCAGTCGCAATGCCCGAACCGGCCCCGCTCGGTCGCAACGGATCGTTCGTGGTCCTGCGCAAATATCAGAGCGCGGTCGGCGCCTTCAACGATTTCATCCGCGCAAACGCCGACAGCGAAGCCGACCAGGAAAAGCTGGCGGCCAAGATGTTCGGCCGCTGGCGCAGCGGCGCGCCGCTGATCCTGGCACCGGATCGTGACGACGAGGCGCTGGGGGCGGATCGATCACGCAACAACGATTTCAATTTCGCGGAAGATCCCAAGGGACTGGTCTGTCCGCATTCAGCGCACATGCGCCGTCTGAACCCGCGCGACAGCCAGTTGACGATCCTGACCGACGTCAACATCCACCGCATTATCCGGCGCTCTTCCACCTTCGGCCCCAAGTGGACTCCGGACGTGACGGCGGCCGACGATGCGAAAGACGATCGCGGCATCTTCTTCATCTTCATCAGCGCGCGGGCGTACGATACGATCGAGTTCCTCCAGCAGGAATGGATCAACCGGGGTAACTTCATCGATCTTGGCACCGAGAGGGACCCGATCGTCGCGCTGCACGAGGAGCCCGGGACCTTCACCATTCCGCAGGAGCAGGCGCGAAGACGCGTCAACGGCGTGACCACCTTCAACCGTCTGATGGGCGGCGAATATCTCTTCATGCCGTCGCTGACGGCGCTCCGGTGGATCGGTGAAGCAGGCTGGCGCTGAACCGTCCGGCGGGCCCGGGGGGCGCTCGCAATACCGTTCGCATCGGCATGCCATCACCGTTTCGGCGGACGCGATCGACGAACTGGGCCACGTCAACAATGCTGTGTACCTGCAGTGGGTGCAGCAGGCGATAACCGCGTACTGGCGCGCGGTGGCGAGGAAGGAAGATGTCGACCGGCTTCGCTGGATTGTTGCTAGTCACGAGATCTTCTATCGAAAACCGGCCTACCACCGCGATAGTCTCATCGCGACGGTTCAGGTTATGAAGCACACAGCGTCGCGAGCATGGTTCTCGACGCATATCGGCAGGGACGGCGAGACGGTCGCCGAGGTGCACTCGACGCTATGCTGTCTCGACGCGAGCTCGGGTCAACTCGTCCGCATCACTCCGGATCTGGCGCAGCCGTTCTGCCTGTAACAGGTCCGAACCTTTAAGGGGGCGGTTATCCCTCGCGTGCGGTTTTAATTGGATGTTGCGTGGCAGCCCACGAGCAGACGGCGCTCATGCTCAGCCTCTCGGCGGCGTCGGAACGGCTCGAGCGGTCGTCGCCGACGCCGACCAGGGGGTGGATGATTGGGTCTGCTGAAGGCCGAGGAAACGTCGCGAAGATCAGGGCGACCCGCAGCGCCAACGGCGGAGATGGGGAACGAGTGCTTCGCTGACCCGGTCCGCCGCTTCCTCCAGGAGCCAGTGCGACGCGCCCTGGAGCGGCAGGAAGCGGTAATCCGATAGGACGAAGTCCTTGGTCGCCTCGGCGGCGCGGCGGCCGAGCGCCTGATCCTCGGAGCCCCATATGAACAGGGTCGGGACCTGGACTGGGCCGGTGATCGCGTGCAAATCGAGCGCACGATACCAGTTCAGGCCGGCGGTGAGCGCACCGGGCACTTCCAAGCGCCGCACGTAGGTCTCGAGCCTCTCGGACGGCAGCTTGCCCCGGTAGGCGCGGCGCAGGGCGGCCGCGTTCTTCCGGAGCAGCAGTCGTTCGGCGATGTGGAACGGCATGCGGAAAAGGGATATGTAGCGCGACTTCCGCCGCTGATCGGGATCGGTACGCCTGGCGTCGAGCAGGGCATCGACGTGAGGGGTGGACAACACCGTGAGCGACAGGAGGCGCTCACGATGCGCGGCGGCGAGCTTCCAGGCGACAATGCCACCCCAATCGTGGCTCACCAGATGGAATCGCTGCGCGCCGAGGGCATCGGCTACCGCCAGTGCGTCGTCGATCAGCTCGGATGTGCGGTAGCTATCGACGCCCAGGGGGCGTGCGCCGGGCGAGTAGCCCCGCTGATCGAAGGCGACGGCTCTGAAGCCGGCCCGGCTGACAGCGGCGATGATGTCTACCCACGCGTCCGCAAATTCGGGAAAGCCGTGGAGGAACAGCACCAGTTCGCCGTCTTCCGGGCCGCAAGTGATCGCATCGAAACGCATTCCGCGGACAGAAAACGGAAGGGGCGCGGTCTGTAGGTCGTGGATCAGCATGCGTTGTTGTCCTCGGCCGCGCGGAAGAGTTCTTGCCACCGCGCAAGATCGCGTCGCGCATCTCGGACGAAGGCCGAACGGCGGATCAGGCTAAGGAACAGATCGGCGATCCAGCCTGCCACGCGCGCCATCGGCCGGCGGAATTGCAGCAGCAGGACGATGCGCACCTCGTCGTGTCGTTCCAGATCTCGTGCGGGTAGGTGTCGTCGAATACCAGTGCCTGGCCGTCCGCCCAGTGCACCGTCTCGCTTGCCACCAACATTCGACATCCGTCCTGCCGACCGGGCACGGCGAGTCCGATATGGCAGGTCAGCAGCCCCTTGGTGACACCCTTGTGGCGGGGAATGTGAGCGCCCGGCGCAAGGATTGAGAAGAAGGCACTGTTGAGGCCGGGTACGGCGCCGATCAGCCGGCTGGTCGCAGGGCAGCGCCGACGATTTTCCTCGATCGACTGTCCATAGCCGACAAGGAAGAACGATCGCCAGAGACCATCGGCCGCGATGCGGGCATGCTCGGGCGAGATGGCGTTTAACGGCGGCACCGCCTCGCGATGGGCGCATACGATGGTCGCCTCATGCGCAATGTTGCGCCACTCGCTCCGCAACAGGTGCACCCAGGGGAAATCGGCCGGATCATGCACCGGCGCGTTGCCGACCAGCGATCCACGCGTGACGATCGCATTGACTATCGGGCGCAGTTTCTTGCCCAGGCGCAGCGTAATCGGCCGCTTGGGCATGCTCGCCGCGCCAACGGAGGACCGCGCCCGGCCTAGACCGGGCGCGAGCGCGTTACTGATCACCGGCCAGCGCCGCGGGAAGGAGTGCCTTTCCGGCGGTCAGTTCCTGCTCTTCCTGCTGCACCGCGCCGATGGCGATCTGCTTCAGCGCGGGATCGGTGCCATCCTCGGCATAGCCCTTGTACACCGACCAGGCACGGTCCTGCACCTGGGTAGCCTGGGTAAGGAACAGGTTGTCGAAGCTGCCGCGCGGCGCCTTCTGCAACAGGCTGAGCAGCGAGGCTCGATCGGACGACAGCGCACTCGACGGCGTCCTGATCGTGCGCTGGTTGTCGCGAAGCGACGCAAGGAGCGACTTCTGGAGAGTGCGGTTCTCGTCCAGCACGCGCTTAGCATACGCCTTCACATCGTCGCGCTGCGCCTTGGAAAGAGCCATTTCGGACGCCTTGATCGCATAGGTATTGGCATCGGACGCTGCTGCAACGAAGGAGGGGGCACTCTGGCCCGCAATCGGGGGGGTGGTCTGCGCCGACACCGCTGTGACGGAAACGGCAAGGGCACTGGTCGCCAGGATCAACTTCAACATCGATCTTCCTCAAGCTAAAAGAACGGGGGTCAATCATTGCGCAACTGACCGCCCCAGAATGCGCAAGGGAACCGGACGGTTCCGTTAATCTCTTGCCTCCCCGCAAAGATTTAGCGTAGGTGTGGATTGTGAAGTCGGGTGAGCGGCTGAAACTTGAGGTGACGGAAGGAATGGCCGCGAGGGCCGGTGAGAAGGCGATACTGAAACGCCAACGCGGCCGGATAGGCAGGCCGAGTGCAGAAGAGGCGGCCAGTCTGGAAGAAAGGATCCTCTCCGCCACCTGGGACTTGCTGCTCGCAAAGGGCGCCGGCGAACTCTCGGTCGAACGGATAGCGCGTGCGGCAGCTGTTAGCAAAAAGACGATCTACACGCGATTCCATGGCCGCAGTGATCTTTTGATGCGCCTTCTGCAGCGCAAGCTGGAACTGGAAGAAGACGGACTTCATGAGGACGTGCATGTGGACGACTTTCGCGCCGCGTTCTGCAGCGTTGGGAGGCGTATCCTAACCTTCTTGATCAGTTCGGAGCGTCAGGCGATTGCTGCGGTGCTGACGGAACTACCGGACGCGCGTCATGACGCCTGGACCTCTACCTATGCTGTCGGTCTGCGCGCGATTGACGCCTTACTAGCACATCCGGGTGCCGCGATCGCGCTAGCGCATACCGATTTGACGACCTTTCGTCACGCATTCTTGCACTGTTTGATCGGCCGGGCGGAGAACGTGCTGCGCGCTCCTGAAACAGATCAGTCTACGAGCGAGGATTGGATGAAGGCATTGGCAGAGCTATTCTTACGGTATGGTCCAGTATAGTAGTCGTTCGTGCATTATGACTGCTAAGCGGTGCCTCTTCGAGTCTCTCCTCGGAATGGAACTGACCTGACTAGGTGTTTGATCCCACGGTTTGATGGTGCGATCCTTTCGTTGGAATGGAAGGAAGCCGTATGGGACAGGTACGTCACGGGAGCGCCACGACCACGCACGCTGTCCGAGCAGCAATACAGCGATCGCAAGCTTCGCTCGCGACGCTGAGCCGTGAGCTGGGGATCAACCCCAAGACGGTGGCGAAGTGGCGTAAGAGGGCGACGGTCGAGGATCTGAAGACCGGGCCGAAGGCCCCTCATTCAACGACCCTGACCGAGGCGGAGGAGGCAATGGTGGTGGCGTTCCGTCGCCACACGCTGCTGCCGCTCGACGACTGCCTCTACGCATTGCAGCCGTCGCTACCGCACCTGACCCGCTCAGCGCTGCACCGTTGCCTTCAGCGGCACGGCATCTCACGGCTACCGGATGTCGAGGGCGACAAGCCCAAGCGTCAGCGCTTCAAGCGTTATCCGATTGGTTTCTTCCACATCGATATCGCCGAGGTGCAAACTGCCGAAGGAAAGCTCTATCTGTTCGTCGGCATAGACCGCACCAGCAAGTTCGCAGTCACCCAGCTGGTCGACAAGGCCGATAGGCGCACAGCATGGGAGTTCCTCGAACACCTGCTGAAGGCCGTGAGCAGCCCCCACCGGGTGGTCCGGGTAGATAGTTAGTGCATTGTCGTCTCCGCCGCCATTGCCGGTCGGAGGTGGAGCGAAGCGGAACCGGAGGCCGGCAATGGCGGCGTCGCCGCTTCTGGTGCGGGTGGGCGATAGCCCAGGCTGCTATGTGGCCGGATGGTGTTGTAGTGGCGCCGCCACGCCTCGATCAGCACTCTGGCCTCGGCGAGGCTGTAGAAGATCTCTCCGTTAAGCAGCTCGTCACGCAGCGAGCCATTGAAGCTCTCGTTGTAGCCGTTCTCCCATGGCGAGCCTGGCGTGATGTAGAGCGTGTTCACGCCGATCTGCCCAAGCCATTTCTGGACTGCGGTGGCGATGAACTCGCTGCCGTAGCACATTGGGAAGCGCTGGAACGGGAGCCGCTATGGCCCTGATGAAGACAAGGCCGCGAAGCGGCCGCAGGCTTCATCAGGGCAAGCC
>NZ_JACHNY010000011.1 GCF_014199625.1 Sphingomonas abaci | reverse complement strand
TCTGTGCCGGCCTCCTGACCCGGCTCAAAGCCTGAATCACAAAACTGCGCCAGTGTGAATCCCCAACGATTCAAAAGGACCGGAAACCGCTCTAGAAAGGGCGCTTCGAGCTGAGGTGCCGAGAGGCCGCTGCCGACGGCCTGGCGATCCCGCCACACGCTTCTCCAGCAAGGGCAGGGATTGAGGCGTTGCGGCGGCATCGATCTTGGGCGGCCGTGCCTCGGCGCGCCCACGAAGCCGGCGTCAACGCGCCGGCGGGACCGCGTCCGCGCGTTGCGGCGTCCAGCCCAGGCCCAGGCTCTTCTGCACGGCGATGTAGCTGGTGGTCAGCTGCGCCTTGGCCTGCGCCACCGCGATCGCCGCCGAAAGGCGCTGGCGCTCGATGTCGAGCTGGTCGATCGTCGCGCTGGTGCCGGCCCGGACCCGCTGGTCGTTGAGCGTGGCGGCGCGCGCCGCCGCCGCTTCCGCCCGGGCGAGGTTGCCGAGCTGCGCGCGAAGATTGCCGAATCGCGACAGCGACGTCTCCGCCTCCTGCAACGCCTGCAGCACGGTCTGGCGATAGCCCGCCTCGGCCTGGTCGCGCTGCGCCTCGGAAGCGCGGGTGGCGGCGCGCGCCTTGCCGAAATCGAGAAAGGACCAGCTCAGCGTCGGCGCGCCGAGCGCGGTCAGCTTGCCCAGGTCGAACACGTCGCCCGGCGACGTACCGCCCAGCCCGAGCAGCCCCAGGAAGCGCACGGCCGGCAGTTCGCGCGCCTTGCTGACGCCGATCCCGGCGGTGGCGGCGGCGAGTTGGCGCTCGGCGGAGCGGATGTCGGGACGGCTGGCGATCAGCATTGCCGGATCGCCGACCGGCACCTGCGCCGGCGGCAGCGGCACCGGCGCGACCGTCGACAGCGTGGCGTCGAGCGCGCCGGGCGCGCGGCCGGTCAGGATCGCGATCTGCCCCAGATATTCGTCGCGTTGCGCGCCGAGCGGCACCGCCTGCGCCTCGCTGGTCTCCAGCGCGGTCTGGAGCCGCTCGACATCAAGGGTCGAGGCGGTGCCGGCGGCGAAGCGCTGGCGGGTTAGGGCGAGCTGGCGCTGCTGGAGCGCGGTGGATTGCTGGTTCAGGCGGATCCGCGCCTGCACGTCGCGCAGGCTGACATAGGCCTGGGCGACCTGGGCCGACAGGCTGACCTGGGCATCGGCCAGGTCGGCGAACCGCGCCTCGGCGGTGCGGCGGCTCTGCTCGATGCCGCGCCGGCCGCCGCCGAAGATATCCGCTTCCCAGCCGACGTTGAGGCCGAGATTGTAGAATTGCAGCGAGGTCGACCCGCCGCCCCCGCTATCGCCACCGCCACCTTGGCCGCCGGACTGACCGCCCAGGTCGATGCCCGGCACTTCGGCATGGACGTAGGTCGCGTTGGCGCTGACGCCGGGCAACTGCCCGCTGCGCTGCTGGGTGATCCGGGCCAGCGCCTCGCGGATGCGCGCCTGGGCCTGGTCGATGCTGGGATTATGGGCCAGGGCGTCGTCGACCAGCGCGGTCAGCGTCGGATCGTTCAGCGTCTCCCACCAGCGCGCCAGCCCGGGCGTGGGGACAAAGGCGGGATCGGTCGCCCGGACGAAGCGGCCGCGCGTCGCCGCGTCCGACGCGGTCGCCGGCGGCCCGGCATAGTCCGGTCCGACGGTGCAGGCGGCGAGCAGGCCGAGGAGCGGCAGGAGCGGCGTTATCTTCATCAGTGCGTCGCCGCGGGCGCGGCGTCCTTGGGCAGGGGGCGGAGGAACAAGACCAGGGGCAGCACCGCGAAGGTGCCCATCCCCATGATCCAGAAGATGTCGTTATAGGTCATGACCAGCGCCTGGGCCTGGACCTGCTGGCCGATCACGCGCAGTGCGGTCGGCGTGCCGCCGAACTGGCGCGCCAGCCCGCCGACATAATCCTGCACCGACACGGCATTGGCGTTCAGCGTCTCCTCGATCCGGCGCGCATGGAAGTACATGCGCGTGTCCTGAATGATCGAGATGCCGGCGAGCGCGAAGCTGCCGCCCAGGTTGCGCATCGCGTTGAACAGGCCCGACGCGTCGCCGGCATCCGCCGGCGGCACCGAGCGGATCGCCGCCTGGCTGAGGAACAGCATGCCCAGGATCTGCCCCACGCCGCGCAGCAGCTGCGAGTCGACGAAGCTGGACCCGTCCGACACCAGGGTCAGCGTGGTGTCGAGCAGCGCCGAGCCGCCCATGATTGTCAGGCCGAAGCCCACCGCGATGCGAATGTCGATGTGGCGCAGCAGGAACGGCGTCATCGCGATCATGATCAGGCTGGGGATGCCCGACAGCAGCACGATCTTGCCCGATTGCAGCGCATTGTAATCGGCCACCGTGGCCAGGAACTGGGGGATGGCATAGGAGGTGCCGTAGAGCACGATGCCCAGCACCACGCCCATCAGCGCCACCGCGCCGAACTGGCGGTCGAGCAGCAGCGACAGCTTGATGATCGGCCGCTGTGCCCGGAACTGCCCGACCATCAGCAGCGCGAAGCCGAACAGCGTGACCAGCGCCATGGTGCGGATCAGCTCGGACGAGAACCACTGCTCGCGCTGCCCCTCCTCCAGGAACACGGTGAGGCCGCCCAGACCCAGCGCCAGGCCGAGGATGCCCAGCCAGTCCGCCTCGCCGATCAGGTCGAGGCGCGAGCGTTCGTGCGGCAGACCGACGAGCAGCAGGATCACCAGCAGCGCGCAGACCGGCACGTTGAGGAAGAAGGCATAGTGCCAGCTGACATTCTCGGTCAGCCAGCCGCCGATCAACGGGCCGATCACGGGGCCCAGGATCGCGGTCATGCCGAACAAGGCGATGCCGACCGGCTGTTGCGATCGGGGCAGGCGCTGCGCGATGATCGTCTGCGCGGTCGGGATCATCGCGCCGCCGGTGAAGCCCTGGCCGACCCGGCCGATGATCATCATCGTCAGCGTCGTCGACACGCCGCACAGCACCGAGAATCCGGTGAACAGCCCCGACGCGACCAGCAGGAAGGTGCGCAGCCCCAGCAGCCGGGTCAGCCAGGCCGACATCGGGATGATGACGATCTCGGCGACCAGATAGGCGGTGGCGATCCATGTGCCCTCGGTCCCGCTCGCGCCGATCTCGCCCTGGATGGTCGGCAGCGACGAGTTGACGATCGAGATGTCGAGCGTCGCCATCAGCGCGCCGATCGTGCCCGCCGCCACCGCCAGCCAGGCGCTGGCGTCCGCACGTTCCGGCGCACGCTCGGATACCGGCGCGCGGGCCGGGCGGGCAGGGGCGGCGGTCGCCATGTCAGCGCACCCGCTGGTCGAGTTGGTCCTGCTGTTCGCGAATCCGCTTCAGGTCGCCCTTGGCGTCGATCGTGTCGACCGTCACCGTCACCGACAGACCGGGGACCAGCAGCGCGCGCGCCGCCGGCGTCGCCTCCAGCGCGATCCGCACCGGTACGCGTTGGGTGATCTTGGTGAAGTTGCCGGTCGCGTTCTGCGGCGGCAGCAACGAGAATTCGGCGCCAGTGCCGGGCGACAGGCTCTCGACGCGGCCGACCAGTTCTGTGCCATCCAGCGCATCGACCTTGATCGTCGCCGGCTGGCCGACCCGCATCAGCGCCAGCTGCGTTTCCTTGAAGTTCGCGACGACATAGAGCTTGTCGAGCGGCACCACCGACATCAGCCGGGTGCCGGCGCTGACGAATTGGCCGATCTCCACCGTCTTGTCACCCACCCGGCCTGCGATCGGGGCTCGCAGCAGCGTCGCGGTCAGGTCGACATCGGCGGCGCTGCGCTGCGCCTGTGCGGCCTGGCCCTGCGCCCGGGCCTGGCGGACCTGGGATTCGATCGAGGCGACGCGCCGCCGCTGGAGCGCCAGGGCGGCCTCCTGCGCCCGCACGTCGCTGGCCGACTGGGCGGCGGCGGTCCGCAACTGCGCCAGCCGCTCGCGCGTCTCCGCGCCGCTCGCCGCCAGCGGCGCGTAGCGCGCGACCTCGCTGGCGTCATAGGCCGCTTTGGTTCGGGCCGCCGCCAGTTCCGCCGCGGTCTGCTCGATCGTGGCATATTGCTCGCGGATCTGCGCGCGGGCGCTGTCCGCCTGCGCCGCCGCGACCGCGATCTGGGCGTCGGCCTGCGCCACCTGCGCGCGATAGTCCCGCGGATTGATCCGGACCAGCGGCTGGCCCTGGGTCACATTCTGGTTGTCGCCGACCAGCACCTCCTCGACATAGCCGGTCACGCGCGGCGCGATCGTCACCGAATCCGCCTGGATGCGCGCGTCGTTCGTCTCCTCCAAATACTGGCCATGCGTCTGGTAACGAACGAACCACAGCGCGCCCAGGATCACCACCGCCAGCGCGATCAGCAGCAGGATCAGCTTGGCCCGGCCGCTCAGCTTGCGCTTTGGCTTGCTGTCCTGTTCGGTCGTCGTGTCGTCGTCCGGCTGTCGATCGTCGCTCTCGTGCTGCGAGTCCGCCATGCATTCGCCTCGATTGTCGTGCGCCCGATAACCCGCGGCGCGATGATGTCCGTCTTAACCGGACAATATGTCCGGTTAGCCGAATCCGCAAGGTACAACCCCTTGGTTCAGGGCAGGGGGTAAGCTACCGCGTCCTCCGTGCCTTATCCGATGTTACCAATACGCCTCGCTGTCTCCGCTGCGCTGCTGTCGATCGCAGCGGGGTGCACGCACCTGCCTCCACCCACGCTCGCCGACCCGCAGAACGCGCCTCGGCCCCGGTTGATCCGTTTCGCCGGCGAAACGGCGACGGAGGTGTCACTGGACGTGCTGACCTTCAATATCGAGGGGCTTGGCTGGCCCGCGCGGCGGGGGCGCGGGTCGTCGCTGGCGCAGATCGGCGACACGCTGGCGCGGCTGCGCGCCGAGGGGCGGGCGCCGGACGTGGTGCTGATCCAGGAGATGTTCAGCCCCGCCGCCCTGCGCGCGGTGCAGGCGATGGGCTACCCCAACATGGTCGTCGGCCCGTCGCGCACCCAGCGCAAGCGCATGGCCGATACGCCGATGATGGCGGGGCCGTTCCGCCGTCGCAAGGGCGAGACGGGGATGCATTTGGTCGGGTCGGGCCTGGCGATCCTCAGTCGCTATCCGATCGTCGCGCACGATGCGGAGCCGTTCGGCAAGCATCGCTGCGCCGGGCTCGACTGCCTCAGCAACAAGGGCATGATCCATGCGCGCATCGCCATGCCGGGCGTGCCGCAGCCGATCGACCTGTTCGGCACGCATCTGAACTCGCAGGGCGCGTCGCGCGTGCCGGCGCAGCGCAACGGTCAGGCGCATCGCCTGCAGGTCGGGCAGCTCGCGCGCTTCATCGATGCCGCCGCCCAAGGCGGCGTGCCGGCGATCCTGGGCGGCGATTTCAACATGCGCGGCTCGACCGAGCGGTTCGACCGGTTCCGCAGCGCCTCCCGCAACTTCACGCTGGTGCATCAATATTGCGAGGCGAACCGCGCCACGTGCGACGTGCGCATGTCCTGGGACGGTGACGCACCCTGGCTTGATACCGAGGATCTCCAGCTCTTCCACGACGGAACGCTCGTGTCGGTCCGGCCGGTGCGGGTCGAGGCGATGTTCGACGGCGCGGACGGTCTGCCGCACCTGTCCGACCACGACGGATTCCGCGTCACCTATCGTCTGCGCTGGACGCCGGCGAAGGCGAAGGCGACGCCGCCCGCCACAGTGTGAGATAGCCGAACACGCCCGACAGCAGAGAGGCGGCGAGGATGCCGAGCGACGCCAGTTTGGTATGCTCGGCATCGGCAAAGGCCAGCTCGGCGATGAACAACGAGATGGTGAAGCCGATCCCCGCCAGCGCGCCGATCCCCAGCACCATCCGCCAGGTGACCCCTTCGGGCAGCGCAGCGCGGCCGGTGCGCGTCGCCGCCCAAGTCGCCGCCAGGAAGCCGATCGGCTTGCCGAGGGCCAGGCCGACCAGGACGCCCAGCGCCAGCGGCGAATGCAGCGCCTCTCCGATCAATTGGCCGGAGAAATGGATGCGGACATTGGACAGGGCGAAGAGCGGCAGCACGACATAGGACACCCAGGGCGTCAGCGTGCGGACCAGCCGCTCCGCCGCCTCGTCGGTCGCGGCCGCCATCTCGTGGATATAGCCCAGGCGCTGTTCGGCCTGTTCGCGATGCTCCTCCGCGGCCTCGGCGTCCGGCGCCCGCTCCGCCGCGGCCTGGGCCCGGCGCAACTGGTCGATCGGCCGCTGGACCCGTTCGGCGAAGCGGCGCGGCGACAGGCGCGAACTGGTCGGCAGCAGCAATCCCAGGGCGACCCCGGCGATGGTCGGGTGGACGCCCGAGCCGAATACGCCGACCCACACGACCAGCCCGAGCAGCACATAGGGAATGGACGCCACCCAGCGCAGCCGCAACAGCCCAACGATCCCCAGATAGCCAAGGCCGGCGAGCAGCAGGAACGGCCAGTGGATCGCGGCGGTATAGGCGAGCGCGATCACCAGCAGCCCGAACACGTCGTCGATCGCCGCGAAGGCGAGCAGCACCGCGCGAACGGCGGCGGGCAGGCGGGTGGTGAACATCGCCACGATCGCCAGGCTGAACGCGGTGTCCATCGCCGCGACGATGCCCCAACCATGCTGAGTCTCGGCGCCGATATTGAACGCGAGGTATAGGGCGACCGGCACCACCAGCCCGCCGATCGCGCCGGCCACCGGGAAGATCGCGGTGCGCAGCGATGACAATGATCCCTTGACGAACTCGCGCTTCACCTCGGTCCCGATGATCAGGAAGAAGAGCGGCATTAGCGCGTCGTTGATCCACTCCGCCGCCGGTCGCGCCACCGCCCAAGCACCGTAGCTGACCCGCACCGGTCGGTCCCACAGGCGGACATAGTCCGCCCCCAGCGGCGAGTTGACGACCACTAGCGCCACGATCGACGCGATCAGCAGCGGCCCGCCCGACACTTGGCCGATCGCGAAAAAGGGCTCGATCCGGCGCAGCACCGCGGCGGCCGGCGAGTGGTGCGCCCGGGCGGCAACGCGGCCATGGAGCCGGGGGGAAAGGGCCATCAGCGGGTCCGTGCTCGTTCGACGATCATCGAGCATACGGTTCAGGTCCGACGCATGTTCCCCGCGACCGACTTGATCAAGATCATGGAGGCTGGCAAAGCATTTGCGTTTCCAAGGCAATGCGTACAAGCCTGCAGACGCAGCATCAGGATCGGCATGGCTTCCCATCTCCTTTCGACAGACCCTGGCGCGGACCTGTCCGCCTGTGACCGGGAACCCATCCATATACCCGGCTCGATCCAGCCGCATGGCCTGTTGCTGGTGGCCGAGGCGGCAAGCGGTCTGGTGGTCGCCGGGGCCGGGCCGCTCGAGGCGGTGCTGGCGGCGGACTGGCTGGGGCGCTCGCTCGCCGACCTGCTCGGCCAGGACGTGCAGGGTCGCTTCGATCCCATGCCGGTCGGCTCGAACACCTTGCCCGGCATGCCGGTGACCGGACGGGACGGCCGGCGATACGACGTGGCGCTCCATCGGGCGGGCGACCGACTGCTGGTCGAGCTGGAACGCGCCGCGGACGCGCCGCTCAGTTCGGGCGAGATGCTGGCGCTGCTGGAGAATTTCGCGATCGGCTTCGAGCGGGCGGGCGATCTCAACGCGCTGTGCGCGCGCGCCGCCACCGCCTTTCGCGCGCTGACCGGGTTCGACCGGGTGATGGTCTATCGCTTCCTGGACGACGATGCCGGGCGGGTGGTGGCGGAGGACAGCGATCCCACCCTCTCGTCGTTCCTGCATCATCATTTTCCCGCCTCCGATATCCCACGCCAGGCGCGCGCGCTCTATGTGCGCAACCGCGCACGCGTGATCCCAGACGTGGATTACGAAGCCGCGCCGATCCGCCCGGTGGCCTGGCAGGACAGCGACCTCAGCGACGTGGCGGTGCGCAGCGTCTCGCCCATCCACCTCCGCTACCTGCGCAACATGGGGGTGCAGGCCTCCGCCTCGATTTCGATCGTCAAAGGTGGGCTGCTCTGGGGGCTGATCGCTTGCCACCACCGCACGCCGCACAGCCTGCCGGCGGACATCCGCGCCGGCGCGACCGTGCTGGCCAGCAGCCTGTCGCGCCAGATCCGCGCCAAGGAGGAGGCGGAGACCTATCGCGAGCGGCTGGGCCTGCGCGGCCTGGAGGATGCGATCGCGCCGCGCCTGGCGACCGCGACCAGCCTGGCCGAGGCGGTGTCGCAGACCCGGCGCGAGCTGCGCGAGCTGTTGGGCGGTGACGGCCTGGCCTTTGTCGATGGCGCCACCGTGCTGGTGCGCGACGGGCGATGCCCGCCGGACGATTTCACATTGGGTCTGGTCGAATGGTTGCGGCAGGAAGGCGGCGTCGAACCCTTCTCGTCGCATATGCTCAGCGCCGCCTTTCCGCCGGCCGCCGCTCGTTTCGCCGAGGCCAGCGGACTGCTCGCGCTGCCGCAGGCGGAGGGGCGCGGCATGCTGCTATGGTTCCGCGCCGAACAGCCCGAGGAGATCGAATGGGCGGGCAATCCGCACAAGTCGGTGGCGCTGACGCATGGCGAGACGCTGACGCCGCGCGCCTCGTTCGAGACGTGGCGCGAGGAAGTGCGGGGTCGGTCGCGGCACTGGACGCTGGAGGAAATCGAGTCGGCGCGTCGGCTGGGCCGTACGCTGCTCGATGCGGACCGCAATCGTCGGCTGCGTGACCTGAACGGCGAGCTGAACCGGACGGTCGCGGCGAAAGACGTTCTGCTGCAGCAGAAAGACCTGCTGATGAAGGAGGTCGACCACCGCATCCAGAACAGCCTGCAATTGGTCGCCGCCTTCCTGTCGATGCAGGCGCGGGCCGCCGGGCCGGGCGCGGTCGCCGACCAGCTGGGCGAGGCGCAGGCGCGGCTGGCGGCGGTGGCACAGGTGCATCGCCGCCTCTATCGCGACGACCAGATCGAGACGATCGACCTGTCGCGCTACCTGACCGAGCTGACCGCCGACATGAAGGCGACGCTGGGCGAGGGCTGGGCGCGGCAGATGACGCTCGATCTCGCGCCGGTGCTGATCCCGACCGACCGGGCGGTGAAGGTCGGCTTGATCCTGACCGAGCTGGTGATCAACGCCACCAAATATGCCTATCCGGGCACGATGGGTCCGATCGCGATCGCCCTGGAGCGACATCACAGCCGGTTGCGGCTGATCGTCGCGGACGAGGGGAATGGCAAGCCGGCGGCCGGCGGCAGCGGCTTCGGCAGCCGGATGATGCTGGCCATGGTCCAGCAACTCGGCGGTGTGCTGGAGATGGAGGATAACGCCCCCGGGCTCCGTGTGGTGATGACCGCGCCGATCGCCGGCTGATCGCTCAGGCGGCGCGTTCGTAGAGCGCGAAACAGGCCATGGCGCCACGCAGGGCCGCGTCCCGCCAGGCGGCGGATTCCAGCCCCGCCCTGGTCTCGATCGCGGCGAGCAGCGTGCGCCACTCGCCCGGCAGGTGCCGCGCCCCCAGATAGCGCTGAGGCCAGCCCTCGGCCACGGCGCGCGCCAGCACCGTGCCGCCGAGCCGCGACCCCTCCGTCACATAGAGCGCGCCCCAGGCCGCCGCGTCATCGGCCAGCGTGAAGGGCAGGGGCGCCGGCATCACCCGGCCCAGATCGGCCAGGTCGGCGGCGAGCAGGCGGGCCCGTTCGCGCCACGGCGGCAGGTCGGGATGGGCGTGCAGCGCCGCCTCCGCCGCCGGCAGAGCGCGCCCATGGGCGGCGAGGAAGGCGGCATAATCGTCGCGCTGGTCGAGCCGGAACGCGCCGTAAGCGGCGTCGACCCGGTCATGGGCCGGACCGCTCTCGCTGCGCAGTCGCTGGACGAAGATGGAGTTGGCAGTCATGCCGCCGCCGGCAGCGCGGGATCGCCCGCCGCATCCTCGCGGCCGCCGGCGATCTGGCGGATCAGCCCCTGCCGTCGCGCGACGATCGTCGGCACCAGCGCTTGCCCCGCGACGTTGACGGCGGTGCGACCCATGTCGAGGATCGGATCGATCGCCAGCAACAGGCCCGCCCCCTCCAGCGGCAGGCCGAGCGTGGTCAGCGTCAGCGTCAGCATCACCAGCGCGCCGGTCAGCCCGGCGGTCGCCGCCGAGCCGATCACCGACACCAGCACGACCAGCAGATAGTCCGCGGCGTGGAGCGGGATCGCGTAATATTGCGCGACGAACAGCGCCGCCACCGCCGGATAGATGGCAGCGCAGCCGTCCATTTTGGTCGTCGCGGCGAAGGGGACGGCGAAGGCGGCATATTCGCGCGGCACGCCGATCCGCTCCACCGCCGCCTCGGTGACGGGCAGGGTGGCGATCGACGAGCGCGAGACGAAGCCCAGCTGGATGGCGGGCCAGGCCGCGGCGAAGAAGCGGCCGACCGACAGGCCGTTGGCGCGCAGCAGCAGTGGATAGACGACCAGCAGCACCAGCGCGAGGCCGATATAGACCGCGCCCGCAAAGGCGCCCAGCGCCGACAGCGACTGCCAGCCATATTGCACCACCGCATGGCCGAGCAGCCCGGCGGTGCCGATCGGGGTCAGCCGGACGATCCAGCGCAGCACGCGCCGGAAGATGGCGAGGGCGGCGGCGTTGAACGCCAGGAACGCCTCGCCCTGCGCACCGACGCGGACAGCGGCGACGCCGATCGCGATCGCCACCACGATGATCTGGAGGATGTTGAACGACAGGCTGGTGGTCGCCCCGCCATCGGTCAGCTTGGTCGATGCCGCCAGGCCCAGCACGTTCGCCGGCACCAGCCCGCGCAGGAAGTCGAGCCAGGAGCCGGTGGTGGCCGGCCGCACCGCCGCCGCGGCGTCCACTCCGGCATGGGCGCCCGGCGCGATGACAGTGCCCAGCACCAGCCCGATGCTGACCGCGATCAACGCGGTGATCGCGAACCAGATCAGCGTGCCGGCGACGAGGCGGGCGGCGTTGCCCAACTCGCGGAGCGCGGCGATCGAGGCGACGATGGCGGTGAACACCAGCGGCACGACCAGCGCGCGCAGCAATTGCACGAAGATGTCGCCGACGATGCGCAGCCCCTCGGCCAGGCCGCTGTCGGCACCAAGCGCGCGGGCCCAGACGCCCAGCGCCAGCCCGATGCCCATGCCCAGGAACACCTGGACGCTGAAGGATGGGAATTTCATGCCGCCCCTGTTGCTGGCACGGGCGTGGAAAGACAGCAAGCTTTGATGCGGCGCAGCGAAGCGGGGCTTGTCACAAGGGTGGTGGAATCAACGTTTCTGACCCGTGGGTTGTCCGGTTCTATTGTTCCCCCGCGAAAGCATGGGGGCTGTTGGGGGGCGATTCTTGGACGACGGAGCTTCGTCACCGAAGCATCCCCAACTGGGCCCCTGCCTTCGCCGGGAAAGAAGATGAAGGGGACAGCTTTACCGCGTCAGCCGGCGGATGAAGCCGATCAGCCCGGTCTGGCGCGAACGCTTGAGCCGCTCCGCCGCCAGGATCGTCTTCACGCCGCGGAAACACTCCTCGACATCGTCATTGACCAGTACATAATCATAGCCGTCCCAGTGGCTGACCTCATTGGCGGCGCGCGCCATCCGGGCGTCGATCACCTCCACCGAGTCGGTGGCGCGGCGTTCCAGTCGATCGCGCAACTCCTCCATCGAGGGCGGGAAGATGAACACGCGCACCACGTCGCCGCCAGCGATCTGGAACAGCTGCTGCGCGCCCTGCCAGTCGATGTCGAACAGCACGTCCTTGCCGGCCGCCAGCATCGCCTCGACCTGCGCGCGCGGCGTGCCGTAGCGGTTGCCGAAGACATGCGCCCATTCCAGGAACTCGTCAGCCGCGACCATGCGGCGGAATTCCTCCAGGTCGACGAAATGGTAATCCTTGCCGTCGACCTCGCCGGGGCGGACCGGGCGGGTCGTGGCGGACACCGACAGGGCCAGGTCGGGCTCGTCGGCCAGCAGCTTGCGCGCGATCGTCGACTTGCCGGCGCCGGAGGGGGAGGACAGGACGAAGAGCATCCCACGGCGCTTCAGGCCATGGGCGTCGGTCGGAGGATAATGCGCCATGCCCGCCTTTGGCCAAGAGGGAGCCGGGCCGTCAAGCCGATACGCCGAAAGGCGGCCGACCGTTGCCCGGTCGACCGCCCTTCAACCATCGCTGCCGATGGTCAGAAGCCGCGCGGCGCCATCCGCGAAGCCCGACGTCGATCATAGGCCTTCTTCGCGACATAGCCGCCACCGAGCAACATGCCGAGCGGTCCCATGCGACGCAGGCCACCGCCGACCAATGCACCCATGGCGGCGCCCTTCAGCCCGCCGCTGCCGTCGCGACGATCCATCTCGCGGCCCACCAGCGCTCCGATAATCTTGCCGATCATTGCTTGTCTCCCTTGACCATCTCCACGAGTTCGCCCGCGCCGCGCAACACCGCCCATCCGACCGCATAGGTAATCGCCATCGGCACCGCGACCTTCAGCACATTGGCGACGATCGCGCCCTTCAGCGCACCGTCCCAACTGGCATCGTCGTCGCCGCTCATCGAATCGATCACGCCGCCGACCAGGGCGCCGATGGTGGTTGCACTCACGAAAGCATCTCCTCGTATACCGTGATAAGCGTCGGATCGCCCCTGGAGTTCCCGCGCGGGCGTCGCCTCAGCGACCGATCATCGCCTCGGGCCTGACCACCCGGTCGAAGGTCGCGGCGTCGACCAGGCCCAGCGCCAGCCCCGCCTCCTTCAGCGTCAAGCCTTCCGCATGGGCGTGCTTGGCGATCTTGGCGGCGTTGTCATAGCCGATCTCGGGCGCGAGCGCGGTGACCAGCATCAGGGACCGGTCGACCAGCTCGGCGATGCGGGCACGGTTGGCGGTCATCCCCGCCACCGTACGGTCGGCGAAGCTGGTCATGCCGGTGGCCAGCAGGTCGATCGAGCGCAGTACGTTCGCGCCGATCAGCGGCTTGAAGACGTTGAGTTCCAGATGGCCCTGGAGGCCGCCGACCGTCACCGCGACATTGTTGCCCATCACCTGCGCCGCGACCATGGTCAGCATCTCGTTCTGGGTCGGGTTGACCTTGCCCGGCATGATCGAGCTGCCCGGCTCGTTCGCGGGCAGGTCCAGCTCGCCGAGCCCCGAACGCGGGCCGGAGCCGAGCAGGCGGATGTCATTGGCGATCTTGGTCAGCGCCACCGCCAGCACGTTGAGCGTCCCGTGCAGGTCGACCAGCCCGTCGTTGGCGGCGAGCGCCTCGAACTTGTTGGCGGCGGTGACGAACTCCAGCCCGGTCAGCGCGGCGATCTCCGCCGCCACGGCCTCGGCGAAGCCCTGGGGGGCGTTGAGGCCGGTGCCGACGGCGGTGCCGCCCTGCGCCAGCGGCAGGATGTTGCGCGTCAGCGTCCCCTCGATCCGCGCCCGGCAGCTCGCGAGCTGCGCGGCATAGCCGGAGAATTCCTGCCCCAGCGTCAGCGGCGTCGCATCCTGCAAATGGGTTCGGCCGATCTTGACGATGTCGTCCCAGTCCCTGGCCTTGGCGTCCAGCGCGGCGTGGAGATGGTCGAGGGCCGGGAGCAGGGTGCGGGTCACCGCCAGCGCAGCGGCGACATGCAGCGCGGTCGGGAAGCTGTCGTTCGACGACTGGCCGCGATTGACGTCGTCATTGGGATGGACCGGCGACTTGCCGCCGCGCGTGCCGGTCAGCATCTCGTTGGCGCGACCCGCGATCACTTCGTTCACGTTCATGTTCGACTGGGTGCCGCTGCCGGTCTGCCAGATGACGAGCGGGAACTGCTCGTCAAGTCGGCCGTCGATCACCTCGGCGGCGGCCGCGTCGATCGCGTCGGCCTTGGCATCGTCCAGTCCGTGGTCGCGATTCACCCGCGCCGCCGCGCGCTTCACGATGGCGAGCGCATGGACGATGCCGATCGGCATCCGCTCGCGCGCGCCGAAGGGAAAATTCTCCAGGCTGCGTTCGGTCTGCGCCCCCCAATAGGCGGAGGCGGGAACTTCGATCGCGCCGATCGAGTCGGTTTCGGTGCGGGTGTCGGTCATGGGCGTCCTCTTTGCTGCACAGGCTCAAGGCTCGTGCGTCGCCAAGGTTGCATCAGCGTTACCCCGACCTCCCCATGCGGGGGTTGACTACAGTCGTAATCGATGTGACTACAGGTGTAATCACAAAGGAGGCGAGTCGTGGCCGAACGGATCAGCGATGCGGAACATGCCGTGATGGAGGTGCTATGGGACGAGGCACCGCTGACGGCGCAGGATGTCGCGGAACGGGTCGATCCCGCGCGCGGCTGGAGCGCCAACACGGTCAAGACCTTGCTCGGCCGGCTGCTCGCCAAAGCGGCGATCGCGCATGAGGAGGATGGCCGCCGCTATCTGTATCGGCCGCTGGTCCGGCGCGACGACTATGTGACGGGCGAGTCGCGGCGGCTGATCGACCGCCTGTTCGGCGGCCGGCTGACGCCGCTGGTCGCGCACCTGGCGGAACGCGACGAACTGACGCAGCACGACATCGCCGAGATCGAGGCGCTGCTGAAGGATCTGAAGGCATGACCGGCGCGGCATTCGCCGCCTGGGGGGCGGAGGCGCTGCTCGCCTCGGCGCTGCTGATGGCGCTGGTATTGCTGGTGCGCGGGCCGGTGCGGCGCGTGTTCGGGCCGCAGATCGCCTATGGCCTGTGGGCCTTGCCCGCGATGCGCCTGGTGCTGCCGCCGATGCCCGCATCGTGGCGCGAGCAGGCGGCGATGCCGATCTCGCGCGCCGGCGACGCGGTGACGGTGTTGATCCTGCCCGGCACGGCGCCAGTGGCCGCGGCCCCCGCGATGGCGGCGGCCGCGCCGGTCGCGGCGACGGGGTTCGACGGAAGCGGGATCGACTGGCTGGCGATCGGCGCGGGGCTGTGGCTGGCGGGGGCGCTCGCCTTTTTCGTTCATCATTGCCTGTCGCACCGGCGCTTCTGCCGGCGGTTGCTGCGCGATGCGCGGCTGCTCGACCGGATCGACGGCGTGGCGGTGGTCGAGAGCCGTCATGCCGCCGGGCCGCTCGCCTTTGGGATCAAGCGCCGCTTCGTCGCCTTTCCGCGCGACTTCGACGAGCGCTACGACGCGGACGAGCGGTCGCTGGCGCTGGCGCACGAGCTTGGGCATCACCAGCGCGGCGATCTGGCCGCCAACTGGGCGGCGCTGGCGGTGCTGGCGCTCCACTGGTTCAACCCGCTGGCGTGGCGCGCCTTCCACGCCTTCCGCGCCGACCAGGAATTGGCCAACGACGCCCGCGTCCTGGCCGGCCGCAGCCGCGCCGACCGCCACATCTATGCCTGCGCCATCGTCAAGGCGGCGCATGGCGGCGCGGTCTCGGCCGCCTGCCACCTCCACACCATCACCGATCTGAAAGGGAGACTGAAGATGCTGACGATTGCCAGGCCGTCGCGGACGCGGCTGATGACCGGGGCCGCCGCCGTGCTGGGCGTTGTGACGATGGGGCTGGTCGGCACCGCTTCCGGCACCAGCGCCACCGCCGCCATCGCGGCCCGGATGGGCGAGGCGACCTCCATGCCGTCCATGCCGTCCATGCAGGCGATGCCGCCAATGGTGAAGACGCCCGCCGCTCCCACGGTGCGGACCGGCAAGACCACCCGTGTCGTCGTGGTGAAGGACGGCAAGACCACCACCTATGAAGGCTCGGCTGCGGAGGCGTATCTGGCCGATCATCCCGCGCCCGTGCCGCCGACGCCGCCCCTGCCGCCGCGCGCGCTCCAGGCTCCCGCCGTTCCGGCCGCGCCCGCTGCCCCCGCCGCCTCGGCGATGGGGGTCGCGCCGCCCGCGCCGCCGGTGCCGCCGCGCCCGCCGGCGGGGATGCCGACCGCAGCCGAGATGCGCGCGATGGTGGACATCCGATCGGGCGCCTGCGGCCCGGACACGGGCGCCAAGGCCTATGTCGTCAGCCGCACCACCAACGGTCATCGCGCGACGGTGATCTGCACCGACCGCATCCAGGCGGCGGCGCGGGCCGGGCAATTGACTCAGTCGGACCAGGCCCGGATCCAGCGCGAGTCGATGACGGCGGCGCTGTCCGGCCTGCAGGCGGCCCGCGCCGCCCTCGCCAGCAACGCGTCCATCCCGGCCGAAGGGCAGCGCGAGGCGATGGCCAGCATCGACGAGTCGATGGCCGAACTGCGCCAGCAAATGGCGGAGATCGGCAAGGATTGACCGGGCATCGCACGGCGCGTCACCATGTTCACGGGCGGCGCGCAGGGGCATAGGCCCTTGCGCGTCGCGCCGCGTCGGGCCATTTCGCGAGGGATGGCTGAGCTACCGACCGGGATCCCGATGGCGCTGGAGCCGCTGGTCACGCGACTGCTCGCGCCCAATGCTTCCGCCTATACCCATACGGGCACGCAATCCTATCTGGTCGGCGACGCCGACCTGGCGGTGATCGATCCGGGGCCGGATGATCCCGACCATCTCGCCGCGCTGCTCCGGGCGATCGACGGCCGGCCGGTGCGCGCGATCCTCGTCACGCACCACCACCGCGACCATAGTCCCGCGACCCGGCCGCTGGCCCGCGCGACCGGCGCGCCGATCGTGGGTGCCGCGCCCTTTGCCTCCGATTACGAGGGCGGCCGGTCCGATGCCGCCTTCGACCGCGACTATGCCCCCGACCGGGTGCTGGGAGAGGGCGGGTCGGTGGCGGGGCGGGGCTGGACGCTCACCGCGCTGGCGACGCCAGGCCATACCTCCAACCATCTCTGCTTCGCGCTGCCCGAGACCAGGGCGCTGTTCTCCGGCGATCATGTGATGGGCTGGGCGACCAGCGTCGTCTCGCCGCCCGATGGCGACATGGGCGATTACATGGCCAGCCTGGAGAAGCTGATGGGGCGCGACGACCGCATCTTCTATCCGGGACATGGCGAGGCGGTGGACAACCCGGCGCGGCTGGTGCGCGGGATGCTGGGCCATCGCCGCCAGCGCGAGGGGCAGATATTGCGCCGGCTGGGCGAGGGCGTGTCGGCGGTGCCGGACATGGTGGCGCGCATGTATGCCGGGCTGGACCCCCGCCTGGTGCCGGCGGCGGAGCGATCGGTGCTGGCGCATCTCCACGATCTGAGGAAGCGGGGCCTGGTGGCCGAGGAAGGAGCGCTATGGCGGATGGCGGCGTAGAGGCGGAGCAAACCGCCATCCCGGCGGCGGTCCGCACCGGTAGCAGCATCGGGCCGTTTCTGGCCAAGACGGCGGGCGTGCTGATCCTGCTAGTGCTGGCGGTGCTGATCGCCCTGTGGGGCGTGCAGCGCTATGTCAGCGAGCGGCTGACCCCCGATCCGGTCACGGTCGCCTCCGCCAGCCTGCAGGGCCTGCGCGAGCAGAACCGCCTGTCCGCCTTTGCCGCCCGCTATGTCGCGGTGGTCACCTCCACCCAGTCGCAGCTTGGCTTCCAGACGCAGAAGACGCTGATCATGCCGGGCACCGTCCGCTACGAGGTTGACCTCGCTAAGCTGACTCAGCGCGATGTCGCCTGGAACCCGGAGACGCACACGCTGTCGGTGCGGCTGCCGCCGGTCGAGGTGGACGGGCCGCAGGTCGATCTGAATGCGATCCGCGAATACGGCTCGGGCGGCGTCCTCTCCACCTTCACCAATGCGGAGGCGCAGCTCGACGCCGCCAACCGCCGCGCCGGCCAGGCCGAGTTGCTGCGCCAGGCGCGCGAGCCGACCGCGATCACGCTCGCGCGCGATGCCTCGCGCCGCGCGGTCGAGCGCAGCTTCACCATGCCGTTGCGCGCGGTCGGGGTGGACGCCAAGGTGGTGGTCCGCTTCGCCGACGAGCCGGTGGCGAATGACGAGCGCTGGGACGTGTCGCGCTCGCTCGACGAGGTGCTGGCCAACCGCCGATAAGCCGATCCCGCTTGATCCCGGCGCGTCGGGCCGTCATGGCGGGCGGATCATAACGGGACCGAATGGCATGGATGCTAGGATTGGGATGGGCGGCAGCCTGACGGGCGTGGACCTGCGCGCCGAGATCGACCGGCTGCGCAAGGAGCGCAACGCCGTGATCCTGGCCCATTATTACCAGGAGCCCGCCTTGCAGGACATCGCCGATTTCGTCGGCGACAGCCTGGACCTCAGCCGCAAGGCGCAGGCGACCGACGCCGACGTGATCGCCTTTTGCGGCGTCCGCTTCATGGCGGAGACGGCGAAGATCCTGTCGCCCGACAAGATCGTGGTGCTGCCCGACATGGCCGCCGGCTGCTCGCTGGAGGATAGCTGTCCGCCGGAACAGTTCGCCGCCTTCCGCGCCGCGCACCCCGACCATATCGCGCTGACGTACATCAATTGCTCGGCCGAGGTGAAGGGCCTGTCCGATGTCATCGTCACCTCGTCCTCGGCCGAGGCGATCCTGGCCAAGATCCCGCCGGAGCAGAAGATCATCTTCGGCCCCGATCGCAATCTGGGCGGCTATCTGGCGCGCAAGACCGGCCGCGACCTGCTGCTGTGGCCGGGCGTGTGCATCGTCCATGAGGCGTTCTCGGAAACAGAACTGCTCAAGCTCAAGGCGCAGCATCCCGGCGCGCCGATCGCCGCCCACCCCGAATGCCCGGCAGTGATCCTGGACCATGCCGATTATGTCGGCTCGACGCGCGGCATCCTGGAATATGCGCAGGCGATGCCCGGCGACACGCTGATCGTCGCGACCGAGCCGCACATCATCCACCAGATGGAAAAGGCGATGCCCGCCAAGCGCTTCATCGGCGCGCCGGGGGCGGACGGCAACTGCAACTGCAATATCTGCCCGTACATGGCGCTCAACACGATGGAGAAGCTCTATCTGGCGCTGCGCGACCTGACCCCGCGCATCGAGATCGACGAGGATCTGCGGCTGCGCGCCAAGAAGAGCCTGGATGCGATGCTGGCGATGGCGAGTTCCACGGTCGGGCAGGGCGACCTCGGCCCCGCCAAGCCCGCCGCCGCGGTGACGGGCGACTGATGCTGCCGGAGGGGTTCGACATCCAGGGCTTCGTCGCGGCGACGCTGGCGGAGGATGTGGGTGAGATCGGCGACATCACCAGTCAGGCGGTGATCCCGGCCGAGGCGCGCTTCACCGGCGTGATGGACAGTCGCGAGGCGATCACCGTCGCCGGGCTGGAGATCGCCGAGGCGTTCTTCCGCGCGCTCGACCCGGCGGTGGCGATCGAGCGGCTGGTCGAGGACGGCGCGCGGGTCGCGGCGGGCACCGAGCTGCTGCGCCTGTCCGGCGCGGCGCGCTCGATGCTGACCGCCGAGCGGTCGGCGCTGAACACGGTGCAGCATCTGTCGGGCATCGCGACGCTGACCGCGTCCTATGTCGATGCGATCGCAGGGACCGGCGCGACCCTGCTCGACACGCGCAAGACCATCCCGGGCCTGCGCCGGCTGGAGAAATACGCCACACGGATGGGCGGCGCGCGGAATCATCGGCTGGGCCTGTGGGACGCGGCGATGATCAAGGACAATCATGTCGCGGTCGCGGGCGGCGTCGCGCCGGCGGTGGCGCGCGCGGTGGCGGCGGGGATCGCGCGGATCATCGTCGAGGTCGACCGGCTCGACCAGATCGAACCGGCGCTGACCGCCGGCGCGACGCATCTGCTGCTCGACAATATGGGGCCGGCCATGCTGGCGGAGGCGGTCGCGCTGGTCGGCGGGCGCGTGCCGACCGAGGCGTCGGGCGGCGTCCGGCTCGACACGATCCGGGCGATCGCGGCGAGCGGCGTTACCTATGTCAGCGTGGGGCGGCTGACCCAGTCGGCGCCGGCCGCTGATATCGGGCTGGATTTCGCTTCGGCCTGAGGTCCACATCCCGTCCGCTCCCCGGCCTTGCCGGGGAACGGGAGATGAACGGGAGCCGGGTGTCGCCCCGCGGATCATCCCCAACCCCCAAGCGTTGTGCCAGCGAAACGAACGGTTCTCCGCCGGCGCGATCGGCGATAGAAGCCGGGCATCTGTTCAAGGGGAAACGTGTGCGCCCGAAGTCCGTCATCACGGCCGAGCAATTCTATCTCGGCGGCACCGCGCTGCTGCTCGTCAGCTCGCTGATGGTGTGGCCGCAGCTCGTCCAGGCCTATGGCGCCGGACTGGCGGGCGGGGTGACGGCCTTCACGGTCGGCGCGTTCCTGCTGCTGATCCTGTTCACCACCCGACGCGGCAGCCGCGTCGCACGGGGGCTGCTGATCGTGCTGACCGGGCTGGGGGCGATCTCGCTCCTCTACCAGATCGGCACCGGGCAGGTGGCATTGGGGCCGCTGGGCGTGGTCAATGTCGTGCAGGTGGTGTTGACGGTGATCGGCGCGGTGCTGTTGTTCCGGCCGACCGCGCGGGCGTTCTTCGCGCGGCCGCATCAGAATTGGGAAGAGGATGCCGTGGTGACGGAGACGGACTCGTGATCGTGCGATTGACATGGATGGCGGCCGCCGCGTTGGCGCTCGCCCCGGCGGCGGTTCAGGCGCAGGCCTATAGCTGTGCGATCCCCGGTGCGGTGCCGCGTCCGCATCCCGACCTGCCGAGCGATAGCCAGCCGCGCCGCGTGCTGCCGATCGGGGGCTATACGCTGGCGATCACCTGGGCCCCCCGATACTGCCGCGAGAATGGCAACGAGGCGGGCGCGCGGCTGCAATGCGGCAGCGGCAACCGCTTCGGCTTCACGCTGCACGGGCTGTGGCCGGACGGCATCGGCAAGGACTGGCCGCAATATTGCCGCTCGACCGCCCTCCTGCCGCGCCCGGTGATCCGCGCCCATCTCTGCACCACGCCGTCCGCGCAGTTGATGCAGCACGAATGGGCCAAGCACGGCACCTGCATGGCGGGCGAGACGCCCAAGAGCTATTTCAATCGTTCCGCGGCCTTGTACCGGAAGCTGCGCTATCCGGACATGGAGGCGCTGTCGCGCGCACCCCTGACCGCCGGGCAGTTCGCGCAGGCGATGGCCCGCGCCAATCCGGGGCTCGCCCCCGACATGATGCGGGTGACCGCCGACCGGCAGGGTTGGCTGGACGAGGTATGGCTGTGCCTGGACAAGGGCTTCCGCTACCAGCGGTGCCCGGCGCATCAGGGCGGATTGTCGCCCGACGCCTCGGTCAAGATCTGGCGCGGGCGGCGGTAACGGCCTGTCCCCCTGCCTCCCAGGCAACGGGCTGGAGGTCGACGAGGGGGGTCAGCCGTCCCGCAGGCCCACGCCGATCGCGGCGCGGGCGGAGTCGGCCTCGCTGCTGACCACCGGATAGGCGCAGTAATCCGCGGCGTAGTAAGCGGAGGGTCGGTGGTTGCCCGACCAGCCGATACCACCGAACGGCGCGTTGGAGGCGGCGCCGTTGGTCGGCTTGTTCCAGTTGACGATTCCCGCCCGGATCGTCGCCCAGAACCGGTCGTACAGTGCCGGCGTCTGGCTGATCAGGCTGGCGGACAGGCCGTAGCGGGTGGCGTTGGCCTCGGCGAGCGCGGCGTCGAAATCGTCGGTGCGCACGACTTGCAGGATCGGGCCGAACAACTCGCCATCTGGCCGGTCGGCCATGGCGGTGACGTCGATCAGGCCGGGGACCAGGAAGGGGCGGTCGGGGTCGGGCCGCGCCAGGTGGCGGATCGCGCGGCCGCCGCGCATCACCAGCCCCAAAAAGCTTTCCGACAGATGGTCGGCCGCGTCATTGTCGATCACCGGACCCATGAACGGGGCGGGGTCGTCATGCGGCGCGCCGACGATCAGCCGGCCGACCATCGCGTCGAGCGTGGCGAGGAACGCGTCGGCCAGCCGGTCCTCGACGATCAGCCGACGCGCGGCGGTGCAGCGCTGGCCGGCGCTGGTGAAGGCGGATTGGATCACCAGCACGGCGGCGCTGTGCAGGTCGGGCGTGTCCCACACGACGATCGGGTTGTTGCCTCCCATCTCCAGCGCCAGGATCTTCTCGGGATGCTCGGCGAACTGGCGGTTGAGCGCCAGGCCGGTGCGCGCCGATCCGGTGAAGAGCAGCCCGTCGATGCCGGGATGCGCGGACAGCGCCCGACCCTCGCCCGGCCCGCCGACCAGCAGTCGCACGCATCCCTCCGGCACGCCGGCGGCATGGAGGCATTCGACCAGGAAGCGGCCGGTCGCCGGCGTCTTCTCCGATGGCTTGAACACCACCGCGTTGCCGGCAAGCAAGGCGGGGACGATATGGCCATTGGGCAGGTGCGCGGGGAAGTTATAGGGGCCGAGCACCGCCAGCACGCCATGCGGCTTGTGCCGGATGGCCATTCGGCTGCCCATCTGCCCCTCCATGCGGCGCTGCGAGGTGCGCTCCGCATAGGCGGCGACCGAGATGTCGACCTTGGCGATCACCGAGTCGACCTCGGTCCGCGCCTCCCACAGGGGCTTACCGGTTTCGCGCGCGATCAGGTCGGCGAACGGCTCGTGCCGCTGGCGGACGACATTGGCGAATCGGCGCAGCGTTTCGACCCGGTAGGCCAGCGCCTGGGCGGCCCAGCCGGCCCAGGACGCCCGCGCGGCACCGACCTCCGCATCGGCATCGCCGATCGGCAGGCGGGCCAGTTCGGCGCCCGTGGCAGGTTCATGGCTGACAAGCTCTCCCATGCGCACTCTATGAGACCGCGTCGCAGGAAGGTCCAGCCGGTGCAAAGGGGGGCGACCTTGTGCCGTTTCGGGACGGCGTGCGACCAGGCGGTACCGATGTGCGAAGCGGAACCGAGCCTCTGCGAGTCGGGGGGCGCCGCATGGTCGGGTGAAGAAGCGTGACCGTCGCCGGATCAGACGACCTGCGTCACCGTCGACACTCCTCCGTCAGACATTCGCTCTCCCACCACCCCGGCAACGGGGAGGCAGCACGTCGAGGGCGATCGATCCTAGGCCAGTGCATCGCCCATGGCACGGATCGCGGCGACCTTCGCCTCCAGCCGGGACCAGTCGTCGTCCGCGGCGATCGGAGCCCAGATCGCCTCCACCTCGTCGATCAGCATTGCGCAAGGCGCGCCCGACCAATAGCCATGGGCGCGGTCCTTGCGCGGGGCATAGGGCGCGAGCCGGCTGCGCACCTCGTCCCAGGCGGCGTCATAGCCTTCGGGCAACCGGCCGCCGAACGCGTCGAAGAACAGCCGGTCGATCGGCGCCTGGGTGGATCGCAAGGTCCTCTCCAGCGCGCGGACCAGTGACCGGTCCTCATCCGCCCCACGCGGCCGGACGCCCAGCCGCCACAGCATCGCTTCGACCAGCGCCGGATGGAAATGGCCGGCGAACCCCTCCAGCGCGGCGATCAGCGGGTCGCTCTCGGCGACCAGCCGCAGCGTCGCGGCGAGCTGCGCCACGTCCCAACCGATCGCCTCGGGCTGGCGACCAAAGGCGTAGAGGCCCTGGTGATCGAAATAGGCGGCGGTGAAACCCGGATTCCAAACCGGCGCGAAGCGCCACGGGCCATAGTCGAAACTTTCTCCGGTCACGTTGATATTGTCGGTGTTGAGCACGCCGTGCACGAAGCCCGCCGCCATGTAGCGCGCCGCCAGCACTGCCGTCCGCTCGACGACATTGGCCAGCATCCTGACCGGGTCGCCCGGTTCCTGGCCATGGAGTTGAACCAGGACGTAATCGACCAGCCGGCGCATCGCCGCCTCGTCCTGCAACCAGGCAAGCCGCTGGAAGCTGCCGATGCGGATATGGCCGTGGCTGAGCCGCACCAGCACGCCTGAGCGGGTGGGCGAGGGCTCGTCGCCCCTGTCCAGCGCCTCGCCCGTCTCGATCAGCGACAGGGTGCGCGAGGTGGGCACGTTCAAGGCCTCCAGCATCTCGGTCGCCAGGATTTCGCGCACGCCGCCCTTCAGCGTCAGCCGGCCGTCGCCGAACCGGCTATAGGGTGTCTGCCCCGACCCCTTGGTGCCCAGGTCCATCAGCCGGTCGCGATCGTCGAGCATCTGCGCGAAGGTGAACCCGCGCCCATCGCCGATATCGGGATTGTAGCTGCGGAACTGATGGCCGTGATAGCGCAGCGCCAGCGGCCGGGGCAGCGTGTCGGGCAGCGGCGCGAACCGCCCGAAATGTTGCAGCCAGTCCGCCTCGCTTACATCGGCAAGGCCGATCGTCGCGGCGGCGCGGTCGTTGCGGTAGCGCAGCCGTGTCTGCGGAAAATCCGCCGCCGTGACCGGGTCCCAGAAATCGGGGCCGAGATCGAGCAGGGCGGTGCGCGGGCGATATGGTTGCAGGCTCCGGGGCATGACGCGATATGGGGGGCTCCACGGCGGGGGTGCAACATGGCGGCATATGCAAACATCTTCTGGTGGTCGAATGATGGTATCCGCCTGCATGCGCGCGATTATTCCGGGGACGCGGGCCGCCTGCCGCTGATCTGCCTGCCCGGCCTGACGCGCAACGCCCGCGACTTCGCCGCGCTGGCGGAGGCCATGGCCGGGCGCAGGCGGGTGATCGCGGTCGATTTTCGCGGGCGGGGCGAAAGCGGCTATGCGCGCGACGCGATGAGCTATGTGCCGCTCACCTATGTGCAGGACGTGCTGGCGTTGCTGGCGGACCAGGGGATCGCGCGGTTCGTCGCGGTCGGCACGTCGCTGGGCGGGATCGTGACGATGCTGCTGACCGGCGCGGCCCGCGAGCGGATCGCGGGCGCGGTGCTCAACGATATCGGCCCCGACCTGGAGGCGACAGGGGTGGCGCGCATCCGCGGTTATGTGGGCCGGGGATCGAGCTGCCCCACCTGGCTGCACGCCGCGCGCACGTTGGCGGAGGCGCAAGCCGACATCTACCCGCACTGGGGTCTGGCCGAATGGCTGGCCATGGCCAAGCGGCTGTACCGCGTCACCTCGGCGGGGCGGATCGTGCTCGATTACGACCTGAAGATCGCCGAGCCGTTCCGGGTGCCGGGCGCGGAGAGCGGACCGGACATGTGGCAGGCGCTCGGCGGCCTGCGCGACGTGCCGGTGCTGCTGGTGCGTGGCGAGCGATCCGATCTGCTGGGGGCCGCGACCGCGGCCCGGATGCTGGAGGCGCTGCCCGGTGGCGCGCTGGTGACGGTGCCGGGGGTTGGACATGCGCCGCTGCTGACCGAGCCCGAGGCGCTGGTGGGCATCGAGCGGCTGCTGGCGCGGGTCGACGGGGCGTAGGCGGAACCCGGTCCGCCGCAACGCGTCTCCACGCCATGGCCTATGATCAGATCATCTTCACTCCCCAGGACGTCGATCTTGCCCGCTCGCCGCTGGCGGGGCGGATCGATGCCGAGACCTATGTGCTGGGGGCGTTCAATCCGGGGCTGACCCGGCTGGCGAACGGCAACCTCCTGATGATGGTGCGGGTGGCGGAGGCGTTGCGCCAGCCGATCCGCGACGGTCATGTCCATGCGATCCGCTGGACGGCCGAGGGCTATCGCCTGGACGGCTGGCCGCTGGCCCTGGTCGACACCGCCGATCCGCGCAAGTTCATGATGCGCGGCGGCGGGTGGAAGGTGATGGCGCTGACCAGCCTGTCCTGGCTGCTGCCGGTCGAACTCTCGCCCGACGGGACGGCGGTGGTGGCCGTCCATTACGACCGCGCGATCGCGCCGACCACGGACTATCAATGCTATGGCCTGGAGGACGCGCGGATCAGCCGCGTCGACGGGCGCTATTACATGACCACCTGCTCGGTCAGTCCCGAGCGTCATGCCACCACGCTTTATACCAGCGACGACGCGCGCGACTGGGCGCTGGAGGGCATCGTCCTCGACCATCAGAACAAGGACATGCTGATCTTCGAAGGGAAGGTGGGCGGCAAGTTCTGGGCGCAGACGCGACCGCTGGGCGATCTGTACTTCGCCTATCCGCCCGACAGCGAATGGCGGCCCGGCCCGTCGATCAACCTGGCCAGTTCGCCCGACGCGCTGCACTGGAAACCCTATGACAAGCCAGGCATCCGCCCCCATGCCGCCACGGTCGCGACCGCGCGCATGGGCGGGGGCACGCCGCCGATCCTGACGGAGCGCGGCTGGCTGACCGTATGGCATGGGGTCGAGCCGTCGGGCGTGGTCGGCGTCTACCGGACCTATTGGTCGATCTTGGACCGTGAGGATCCCTCGATCACCGTGGCGACCGACCATGCGCCGCTGCTGGAGCCGGCCCCGGCCTTGACCGAGCCGTTGAAGGAGCTGCTCTATCTCGACAATGTCGTGTTCACGACCGGCATCGCGGAGCAGGAGGAATTTTTCGTCGTGGCGAGCGGCGAAGCCGACCTGGCCTGCCGCATCACGCATGTCCCCCGGTCGACCTTCGCCTGACCGGGGGACGTAACATCCTCAGTTGCTGTCCGAGTTGTCGTCGTCGACCGCAATGATGACGCCGCCCGCGATGATCGCGGCCGCACCGATCAGGCCAATGATCGCACCCGGCGCGGCGAGCTTGCTGCCCTTCTTCGCCGGCGCGGCGGCACGGACCGACTTTGCGACCGACAGGCTCGACGCGCTGTTCGTGGGAGCGGCAAGAACCGGGGTGGCGCTCAGTGCGGCAACGGCGGCTGCCGCGACGATCGACTTGACCTTCATGGTGAATCCCTTTGTTTTCCCGTGACAAGGACAATCCTTGTCATGGTGCAGGGCAACAAAAGCAACATTTTGTCGCAATTTGCAAGCCTTGGCTTTGTCGCGCGGTTTGGTCCGTCCTGGACGTAAGGAAGTTGTGAAGATGTTGTGAACATTCATGCTGTGACATCAGGCGGTGTTAAGGTGGTAAGCGCACCTCGCCTGGTTCAACTCGCGGGCCGCATCGGCTAGGCGTGAGGAATGAGCCCTTCCGTGTCGATCCTCCATCTCCACTCCTCCTTCGATCTCGGCGGCAAGGAGGCCCGCGCGGCCCGGCTGATGCAGGCCTGGGGCGACCACGCCCGGCACGTGATCGTCTCCGCCGATCCGGACGCGCTCGGCGCCCGCGCCCGGATCGCGAGCGGCGTCCGCTACGAGATCGCGCAGAATCCGCCGCCGCTCGCCGGACGCCCCTCGGTCGGCCGCTACGAGGCGATCGCCAGGTTCATGCGCCGGTTCGATCTGGTGCTGACCTATGACTGGGGCGCGATCGACGGGGTGATGGCGCGCCGCGTGTTCGGCAAGGACATGCCGCCGCTCGTCCATCACGAGGACGGGTTCACCGGCGACGAGGCCAAGACCCTGAAAATCGAGCGCAACCTCTATCGCCGCGCGGCGCTATCGGCGGCGCATGCGCTGGCGGTGCCTTCGGAGACACTGGAGGAGATCGCGCTGCGCGCCTGGAAGCAGCCGCCCGCCCGCGTCCACCGCATCGTCACCGGCATCGCCACCCGCGCCTATGGCCAGCCGGCGAAAAAGGGGGCGATCCCCGGCCTGGACCGCAAGCCCGGCGAGGTGGTGATCGGCGCGATGGGCGGCCTGACGCCGGTCAAGAACTTCCCGGCGCTGGTCCGCGCCTGTGGCGGCCTGTCGGGCAAGTTCCGGCTGGTGATCGTGGGCGAGGGGCCGGAGCGGGCCGCGATCGAGCGCGCCGCGCTGGCGATGGGCATCGACGACCGTCTGGTCCTGCCCGGCGCGTTGGAGCGTAGCTACGACGTGCTCGGTGCCTTCGACCTGCTGGCGGTGTCGTCGGAAGCGGAGCAGTTCCCGATCGCGGTGGTCGAGGCGATGGCGGCCGGCCTGCCGGTCGCCAGCCTGCCGCTGGGCGATGTGCGACGAATGGTCGCGGTGGAGAATCATCCGTTCATCGCCGAATTCCCGACCGAGGTGCGCCTGCGCGACGTGATCCAGGCGCTGATGAAGGACGAGGACCTGCGCCGGACGGTGGGAGCCGCGAACCGGCGCAAGGCGTTGGCCGAGTATGACGAGGCGGTGATGATCCATCGCTACAAGGCGCTGTACGAAGCCGTGCTGGGCCGCCCGGGCGCGCTGGGATAGAGCCGAGCCTAGCACCAGGTTAAGCGACGGCGCAGCTTTGCCCTCGCGCCGCCGGAACAAATCGGTATAGGGATGGGCACGATTTCCCGGAAGGTATGTGTCCCGTGTTCAAAGGCCTCTCTCCCATCAACTATAACGGCCGCGAAGTCTGGCCGCTGGTGGAGGGGGGCAAGGGCGTCGCCGCAACCAACCATGCCTCGGCCGGGGCCTGGGCGGCGGCGGGCGGCATCGGCACCGTGTCCGCCGTCAACGCCGACAGCTATGATCCCGACGGCAAGATCGTGCCGCAGATCTACCGCGCGCTGACCCGGCGCGACCGGCACGAGGAACTGATCCAGTACGCGATCGACGGCGCGGTCGAGCAGGTGCGCCGCGCCTTCGACATCGCCGGCGGCAAGGGCGCGATCAACATCAACGTGCTGTGGGAGATGGGCGGCGCGCAGCGCGTGCTGCACGGCGTGCTGGAGCGGACGCGCGGCATGGTCGCGGGCGTCACCTGTGGGGCTGGCATGCCGTACAAGCTGTCGGAGATCGCCGCCTCCTACGAAGTGTCGTACCTGCCGATCGTCTCGTCCGGCCGCGCCTTCCGCGCGCTGTGGAAGCGCGCCTATTCCAAGGCGGCGAACTGGCTGGCGGCGGTGGTGTATGAGGATCCCTGGCTGGCGGGCGGTCATAACGGCCTGTCCAATGCCGAGGACCCGTTGAAGCCGGAGGACCCGTACCCCCGCGTCAAGGCGCTGCGCGACACGATGCGCGAGGGCGGCATCCCGGACAGCACGCCGATCGTGATGGCGGGCGGCGTATGGTACCTGCGCGACTGGAACGACTGGATCGACAATCCCGAACTGGGCGCGATCGCCTTCCAATACGGCACGCGGCCGCTGCTGACCCAGGAAAGCCCGATTCCCGACGACTGGAAGCGCCGGCTGATGACGATCGAGGAGGGCGACGTGCTGCTGCATCGCTTCTCGCCGACCGGCTTCTATTCCTCGGCTGTCCGCAATCCCTTCCTGCGCGCGCTGGAGGCGCGGTCGGAGCGGCAGATCGCCTTCTCGATGCAGGAGGCGGGCGACCATGTGTTCCAGCTCGATGTGGGCGTGAAGGGCAAGAATTTCTGGGTGACGCAGGGCGACCTGCTGCGGGCGCGCGAATGGTTCGGCCATGGATTCACCATGGCGCTGAAGACGCCCGACAATACGCTGGTCTTCGTCACGCCCGACGAGGCCAAGGAGATCCGCAAGGACCAGGCCGACTGCATGGGTTGCCTGTCGCAATGCCTGTTCTCCAGCTGGGCGGATACCGAAACCAACTCGACCGGCCGGCTTGCCGACCCGCGCAGCTTCTGCATCCAGAAGACGCTGCAGGACATCGCGCATGGCGGGGATACCGAGCAGAACCTGATGTTCGCCGGTCATGCCGCCTATAATTTCAAGAAGGACCCCTTCTACTCGAACGGGTTCGTGCCGAGCGTGAAGCAGTTGGTGGATCGCATCCTGACGGGGGACTGACCGCATCGTGGCCAAGCGCGCATTGATCCTCCGCCATGTCGAATATGAAGGCGCGGCGGGGTATCGCGCGCCGATCGAGGCGGCGGGCTATGCGCTGGAATGGCAGGCGGCGGACAGCGCCGATTTTGCCGGGGGCGTACTCGATTCGGCCGACCTGCTGATCGTGATGGGCGGCCCGATGGGCGTCTACGAGACCGGCAGTCATCCCTGGATCGTGCCGGAAGTGGCGGCGATCGGACGACGGATGGCGGCCGGGCTGCCGACGTTGGGCATCTGCCTGGGCAGCCAGATGATCGCGGCGGCGCTGGGCGCGCGGGTCTATCCGGGGCCGGCGCGGGAAGTCGGCTTTGCGCCCTTGCACCTCACACCGGCCGGGGCGGCGTCGCCGCTCGCCGCGCTGGCGGGGACCGAGGTGCTGCACTGGCATGGCGACACCTTCACCCTGCCCGAAGGCGCCGTGCGGCTCGCCTCGACCGAGGGCTATTGCAACCAGGCCTTCGCCGTCGGCCCACGCGTGCTTGCCCTGCAGTTCCATGCCGAAATGGGCGAGGACCCACGTTTCGACATTTGGCTAGAAGAAGGGCGGGACTATGTCGCCAGCGCCGGGCAGACCGCCGACCGGCTGGTGGAGGATCACCGGCGATTGGGCCCGCCGGCCGTGGCGGCAGGCCGGCGGATGATCGCCGACTGGCTGGGCGGGTTGTAGGATCGGCGTTGGACTTAGCCGTTCCCCGGCCGTCGCCGGGGAACCCGTTCCGTGATCCGGCGAGTCTCAGTCCGCGACCGTGCCGACCACCGCACCCGCCGTGCCGCCAACCGCGGCGCCCTTCTCGACGCTGCCGCCCGTCGCCGCTGCGACGCCCGCGCCGCCGGCGCCGCCGATCGCGGCTCCGCGCAGCGTCGAACAGGCCGACATCGACAGGGCCGCGGCCAACAGGGCGCTACCGACAAACAAGTTCTTCATGAGGCACTCCTTTTCTTCCGGGGGTGCCCGCGTTAATCCCGATCAAACGGCATCGTTCCCGGCGTTCCGCCTGCGAAACTACCGCCAACCCTCCAGCACTTGGTCGGGCGGGCGGTGGCCATCGGCCCAGGCGCGAATGTTCTGGATCACCTTCTCGCCGCTCGCCACCCGGCCCTCATAGGTCGCCGAGCCCATATGCGGCGTCATCACCACGTTGGGGAGGGCGAGCAGGCGTGGGTCGATGCGCGGTTCATGCTCCCAGACGTCCAGGCCCGCGCCGGCGAGCCGGCCCTGCTCCAGCGAGTCGACCAACGCCTCCTCGTCGACGATGCCGCCCCGGCTCGCGTTGATCAGGAAGACGTGGGGGCGCATCAGCTCGATCCGCCGCCGGTCGAGCAGCATATGGCTGTCGGCGTTGAGCGGCGTATGGACGGTCACGATGTCTGCCGTCGCGAGCAGCGCATCCAGATCGGCGTGCCAGGTCGCGCCGAGCTGCGCCTCCAGCACGGCGGGCAGACGATGGCGGTTGTGATAATGGATGGCCAGGCCGAACGCGCGGGCGCGCGCCGCGACCGCCTGGCCGATACGGCCCATGCCGATGATTCCCAGCGCCTTGCCGCCGATCCGGTGGCCGAGCATCCCGCTCGGACTCCACCCGGCCCATTCGCCCGAGCGGACCAGCTTCTCGCCCTCCGCGAGCCGGCGCGGGACGGAGACGATCAGCGCCATGGTCAGGTCGGCGGTATCCTCGGTCAGCACGCCGGGGGTGTTGGTGACCAGGATGCCGCGCGCACGGGCGGCGGCGAGATCGATATGGTTCACCCCCGCGCCGAAATTGGCGATCAGTTTCAGGCGTGGCCCGGCGGCGGCGATCAGGGCGGCGTCGATCGCATCGGTTACGGTGGGCACCAGCACGTCGCACGCGGCGACCGCGTCACGGAGCCGTTCGGCCGACCATTTGCTGTCGTCGTCGCTCGGCACCGTGTCGAACAGTGCCTTCATGCGCGCCTCGACCTGGTCCGGCAGTTCGCGGGTGACGATCACCCGGGGGCGGAGGCATCGTCGCGTGTCGGGGTGCGGATCGGCCATGGCATGGGATTGGCGGAGGCGGCGGGCGGCGTCAACGTCCGCATGGCGCGCGTCGCGCGGTCGAGACGGTTGATCCGGAACGCGCCCCGTGAAAGGAGGGGCCTCGCCTTGAGGAACTTCTGTCATGCGTTTCGCGATCGCCGCGCTGCTCGCCGTCCTGCCTTCCGCGCTCGTCGCCAGCGATCCGGCAGCCGCCGCGCCGGAGAAGCGACGGGTGCCCTATTGGGCGTCGATCGGGCCGGGCCAGGCACGGATGCGGACCGGCCCGGCGCGGACCTATCCGGCGAACTGGCTCTACCAGCGCGCCGGCCTGCCGATCCAGGTCGTGGGCGTGTTCAAGGAATGGCGGCGGGTCCGCGACCAGGATGGCGCCGAGGGCTGGATGCAGGGCAATCTGCTGCGGCTGACCCGAACGGCCGTCGTCACCGGGTCGGACCCGGTGCCGATGCGGCTGCAACCGGCCGAGCGCGCGGCGATCGCCTGGCGGGCCGCGCCCGGCGTGGTCGGGCGGATCGGCGACTGCGGCCATGGCTGGTGCCGCTTCGACGTGAAGGGGCGCGCCGGCTATGTCGAGGTGGGAAGCCTGTGGGGCGTAGAGGCCACCGAAATCCTGCCGTAAGGCCGGACGCGGCGTCCGTACGCTGTGATCAGGACAGGACGGGCGCGGGCGTTGCGCCCAGATAGATCATGCACGCCCAGCCGACGCAGAGCAGGGCGAAGGTGACGGAGGTGCCATAGGCGAGCTGCCCGGCGGTCTGCACCGCGCGCCCCAGCGGCCGCGCCTCGCGACGGCGGCGGCTGGCGGTCGACAGGACGAAGCTGACAATGACGGCATAGGCCATCAGCAACACGTTGAACACCATATACACCCTCGTTAGCCGCGCCGCCGTTCGCCCGCGTCGGGCGGATCGTCAAGCGGCGCTCGGCCCATATGCTCCTTCTATGCGGCGAATGGTTAATGCGGGGCAAAAGGCGGGGATATTTTCAGGGTCAAAGACGTTCCACGGCCACCGCCGTGGCTTCGCCGCCGCCGATGCACAGACTGGCCATGCCGCGCCGACCGCCGGTCGTCTCAAGGGCCGACAACAGGGTGGCCAGCACCCTTGCGCCAGACGCGCCGATCGGATGGCCCAGCGCACAGGCTCCGCCATGGATGTTCAACCGGTCGTGCGACAGGCCCAAGTCGCGCATCGCGATCATCGCGACGACGGCGAAGGCCTCGTTGACCTCGAACAGGTCGACCGACCCGGTCGACCAGCCGGCCTTGTCCAGCGTCTTGCGGATCGCGTCGACCGGGGCGGTGCTGAACCGCGCCGGCGCATGGGCATGGGCGCCCATCGCAACGACGCGAGCGACCGGCGACAGGCCTAACCGGTCGGCGACCGACTGTCGCGTCATCACCAGGGCCGCCGCGCCGTCCGAAATGGAGGAGGAGTTGGCGGCGGTGATTGCGCCGTCCTGGGCGAAGGCGGCCTTCAGCGTCGGGATCTTGGCGACGTCGCCGCGCGCGGGCTGTTCGTCCAGCGCGACGGTCGTGCTGCCCTTGCGGCCGGCGACCTCGACGGGCACGATCTCGCGGTCGAACGCGCCGCTCGCCTGGGCCTGTTGCGCGCGGGTCAGCGAGGCGATGGCGTAATCGTCCATGGCCTGCCGGGTGAACTGGTATTCGCGGGCGATCTCCTCGGCGAAATTGCCCATGGCGCGGCCGGGGTCATAGGCATCCTCCAGCCCGTCGAGCATCATATGGTCGAGGATGCGGTCGTGGCCGATGCGCGCGCCGCCGCGATGCTTGGTCATCAGATAGGGGGCGTTGGTCATGCTCTCCATGCCGCCCGCGACCAGCAGGTCGACCGATCCGGCCGCCAGCGCTTCCGCTCCCATGATCGCGGCCTGCATTCCCGATCCGCACATCTTGTTGACCGTGGTCGCCTCGACATGCGTGCCGAGCCCCGCGCCGATTGCCGCCTGGCGCGCCGGAGCCTGGCCAAGGCCCGCGGGCAGCACACAACCCATATAGATGCGCTCCACCGCCGATGCCGCGACGCCGGCCCGCTCGACCGCGCCGCGTACGGCTGCCGCGCCGAGCTGGGTCGCGCTGGCGCCGGACAGGCTGCCCTGGAACGAGCCCATCGGCGTCCGGGCATAGGACAGGATGACGATCGGGTCGGCGGCCGACAGGGGGGCGGGCGCACTGGCCATGCTACTCTCCATAAAATTCTGTATCGACGCGTTTCGTTGGCAGATCGGGCGACGCGGGCCGGCCATGGCGGCTGGCCTCGCCGACGATGCGGCTTCCCCGCCATAGTCGCTCGCCGTCCCGCCCGCCAGCCCGCTCGCCACCGCCCCGCCACCGCCCCGCCACCGACGGGGGCTAGGGCCGCGACCTTGTCGAAGGTTCATGCGCTGGGTAGGCGGGGACATCACGCCGGTCGGCGTCGCTCTGTTCGGGGTCTATCGCTATCTGGTCCGCAAGGCCGATCACTGATCCACTGCTCTGGTCGCCCGGCCTGGGGGCGACGCTGCTCGGCGGCCTGGGGCTGATCCTGGGCAGCTTCATCGGGGCTCTGGTCGTCCGTTGGCCCCAGGGGCGGTCGGTCGCGAGCGGACGATCGGCTTGCGACGGCTGCGGGCGCACGCTTCGCGCGGTCGAGCTGGTGCCGCTGTTGAGCGCTCTGTGGCAACGTGGCCGCTGCCGGAGCTGCGGCGCGGCGATCGATCCGATTCACTGGCAGATGGAGGCGGCGGCGCTGGCGATCGGCGTTTCGGCCGGCTTGGTCGCGCCGGGCGCGGCGGGGATGGCGGGGGCGGCGTTCGGCTGGCTGCTGCTGGCGCTGGCGGCGCTCGACTGGCGCGCCTTCTGGCTGCCCGACCGGTTGACCGGGCTGCTGGCGGCGATCGGGATACTCGGCGCGATGGCGGACGTCCCGCCGCCGATGGCCGACCGGCTGGTCGGCGGCGCGCTCGGCTTCGGCCTGTTGTGGGCGATCGCGGCGGGCTATCGCCGGTGGCGCGGGCGCGAGGGGATGGGGGGTGGCGACCCCAAGCTGTTCGGCGCGATCGGATTGTGGCTCGGCTGGCGGATGCTGCCGGCGGTGCTGCTGGTCGCGGCGCTGATCGGCCTGGGCGTGGTGGTGGCGCGGCGGCTGGCGGGGCGGCCGATGGCGGCCGACGACGCGCTGCCCTTCGGCACGCTGCTGGCGATGGCGGCTTATCCCGCCTGGCTGATGATGATAGGGGCGCTGGCATGATCGCCGTCCCCCTGCTGGCCGTGCTGATGCAGGCCGCCACCGCCACCGCGCCGATGCCCGGCAAGCTGCCGCCACAGGCGCTGCCTGCCCGGGGTTGCGCCGCCTATCTCTGGAGTCTCCAGGATCGATCGCTGGCGACCATGGTCACCGCCGATCCGGCGAGCGTGCGGCTGGTCATCGACGGCAAGGTGATGGACCTGCCCCAGGAGAGCCGGACCGGCCCCGGCGGCTTCGGCTTGCCGACGCGTGGCGTCTATCGCCAGGGCGGGGTGATGGCCGCGCTCGACCTGAGCTTCGCCACCCGCGCCGACCTGACCGATGGCGGCGGCGTGCCGGAGGCGACGCTGACCGTCCAGCGCGACGGGGCGGATGCCGTGGTGCTGCCGGTCGCCGGCATGATCGGCTGCGCGCCGCAACGGCCGTGAACCATGTCAGCATCCTTTCCGCATCGCGGGATGATTTCGCGACCGTGACGAAACCCTGACCGATCCGGTGCGTTGGGACGAATGTTGGGGGCAGGTCACAACCGATCGTCCCGCAAAGGGGAATGATGATCGCGTGACTGCTTCGACCCGCCGGCACTATTGGCTCGCCGTCGCGCTGACCGCCACGTCTCCCGCCTTTGGTCAATGGTCGCAGCCGGGCACCGCGCCCGCGCGCGGGCCCGACGCGCCCAAGCCGGCCGCGACGCCGTCGGTCGCCGGACAAAGCGTCGCGCCGGACCAGGGCGACCCGCAGGGCAACGCCCCCATCGTGCCCGAGGCCGAGTTCGACGCGGCGCTGCCGCCCCTGTCGGGCGACATCAACGCCCCGCTGGGGCCGATGGATGGCATGGCGGAGCCGGTGACGCCGCCAACGCGGCCCCTTCCCCAGCCGACGACCACGACGCCGCTCGCCACCGGCGACACGTTGCCGCCGGTCGGTCCCGAAGATCCGGCGTTGACCCAGCCGCTGACGCCCTTGGCCAGTTTCGATTCCACGCCGCTCCAGACCGAGGCGGCGGCGACCGGCGCGAAGACGCCGGACATCCGCTACGAGACCGTGGTCCGCGGCCTGGACGCGCTGAACCTGACGGACGAATTCAAGGCGCTCTCGGCCCTGCGCGAGGGCAAGGGCAAGGCAGCGAACGGTGCGCAGGTGTCGGCCCGCGCCCGCGAGGACGAGGGGCTGGCGGTGCGGCTGATGAAGTCGCTCGGCTATTATGATGCCACCGCGATCGCCACCATCGAGCAGCCGACCACCCCCGGCGGTCCGCTCACCGCGATCCTCACCGCCTCGCCCGGCCGGCTCTATACGCTGTCGTCGATCACGATCGATGCGGGGCCGGTGGTGCCACCCGACCTGATCCGCCGCAACCTGCCGCTGAAGATCGGCGACCCGATCGAGGCGGCGCGCATCCAGGGCGCGGAGGCCAATGTCAGTCTGCAACTGCCGCGCAACGGCTATCCGTTCGTCAAGGTCGGCGACCGCGACATCCTGCTCGACGACCAGGGGCCGAAGGCCACCGGCGCCTATACGCTGCCCGTCGATACCGGCCCCCGGTCGAGCTTCGGGCAATTGGTGACGACGGGCGATCCGGTCTTCGGGCTGGATCACCTGAACCTGTTCCCGCGCTTCAAGCCGGGTCAGCTCTACGACGCGCAGAAGACCGACGATCTGCGCGATGCGCTGGTCGCGACCGGGCTCTTCTCCTCGGTGTCGGTTGCGCCGCAAAAGACCGGGCGGCCCGGTCCCGACGGCACCGAGCAGGTCGACCTGCTGATCCGCCAATCCAAGGGCAAATACCGGTCGCTGGCGGCGACCGCGGGCTATTCGACCGGGCAGGGGACCCGGTTGGAAGCCAGCTGGATCAACCGCAACTTCTCGCCCGACGAGGGGGCGCTGATCACGTCCGCGGTCATCGGTACGCAGGAACAGGGGCTGAACGCCACCTTCCGCCGGTCCAATGCCGGGCGGCGGGACCGGACATTTCAGATCCTGGCCAATGCCAGCCACCAGAATTACGACGCCTATCGCGCCTATACCGGGACGCTGGCGATCCGGTGGAGCTACGATTCAACGCCGCTGTGGCAGAAGAAATTTACCTATGCCTACGGCGCGGAGCTGATCGGCACCAACGAGGATGTCTATGACTTCGATCTCGGCCGGCGGCGGCGCGGCACGTTCGGCATCGCCGCGCTGCCCGGGCAGGTGGTCTTCGACCGCTCGGATAGCCTGCTCAACCCCACCAAGGGCTATCGCCTGAAGCTCAACGTCTCGCCAGAGACCTCGGTGCGTGGCGCCGTGCGGCCCTATGTACGGACGCTGGCGGAGGCGACCGGCTATTATCCGGTCAGCGACAGCCTCGTGATCGCCGGCCGCGCGCGCGCCGGATCGATCCAGGGCATCGACCGCGACGACCTCGCCCCTTCGCGGCGCTATTATGGCGGCGGGGGCGGATCGGTGCGCGGCTATGGCTATCAGCGGCTGGGGCCGCTGGATCCCGACGGCAATCCGATCGGCGGCCGGTCGCTCAACGAATTCTCGCTGGAGGCGCGCTACCGGTTCGGCGATTTCGGCATCGTGCCATTCGTCGATGCCGGCAACAGCTATGCCAGCGCGTTGCCGACCTTCACCGACCTGCGCTTCGGCGCCGGCATCGGCGGGCGGTTCTACACCAATTTCGGGCCGCTGCGCGTCGACGTTGCGACGCCGCTCAACCCGCGGCCGGGCGACGGCAAGGTCGCGCTTTACATCTCGATCGGGCAGGCATTCTGATGGCCGACACGCTGGCGCAGGACTCCGCGCCCCCTCCGTCCGCGCCGCCGAAGCGCTCCCTGGCCTTTCGCATCCTGAAGGGGATCGGGCTGGCGCTGCTCGGCCTGGTCGCGTTGGTGCTGGTGGTGCTGTTCGGGATCAACACCGATCCGGGCCGCCGCTTCGTCGCCGACCAGATCGGCGGCTACAGCACCGCGTCCGGCCTCAACATCAAGGTGGGGCGGATCGACGGTTCGCTTTATGGCCGCATGGCGCTGTCCGATCTGCGCGTCAGCGACCAAAAGGGCGTTTTCCTGACCAGTCCGCGGCTGGAGGTCGACTGGCGGCCCTTCGCCTACGCCAAGAACCATATCGACGTGAAGCTCTTGAGCGCCGACCAGATCACGCTGGCGCGCCGCCCCGTTCTGAAGCCGACGCCGCCGACGCCGGACAACCAGCCGCTGCTGCCCGATCTCGATATCGATGTGAACCGGCTGCACATCGGCCGCTTCACGATGCAGAAGGCGGTCAGCGGGCAGACCCATGTCCTGTCGCTCGACGGCACCGTCCATATCGCCGACCGCCGGGCGCAGCTCAGGGCGAACGCCGCCGCGCTGCGCGGACCGGGCGTGGCCGGCGGCGACCGGCTGGCGCTGACGTTGGACGCGGTGCCGTACCGGAATAGGCTCGATCTGGCCGTGAAGCTCCAGGCCCCGACCGGCGGCGTTGTCGCGACGATGGCTGGCCTCAAGGCGCCGCTGACGCTCGACGTCGACGGGCGCGGAAGCTGGGCCAATTGGCGCGGGCGCGCGCTCGCGACGCTGGGCGGCGGGCAGCTCGCGAACCTGAACCTGACCACGCGGAACGGCCATATCGAGGTGCGCGGCACGACCCGGCCCGGCCTGTACCTGGAAGGCCCGGTCGAACGGCTGACCGCGCCGCAGCTCGACGTGGCGATCGACACGACGTTGAACCAGCGGCGCGCGGACACGCGACTGACGCTCAAATCGGACGCGCTGGCGGTGGATGCCGGTGGCCTGATCGACCTGGCGAACAGCCAGTTCGGCAATTTCGCGGTGAACGCCCGATTGCTGACGCCCGGTGCGATCGCCCCTAATCTGCGCGGTCGGGACGTGACCGCGCGCGTGGTGCTGAACGGCGCGTTCGCGACGCCGACGGTCGACTACAAGCTGCGCGCCGCCACGATCGGCTTCGGCACGACCACGGTCGAGGCCATCTATGCCGAGGGTCTGGCGCGGGTGAACAGCGACCGCATCCTGGTGCCGGTCCATGCGCGGGCCCGCCGGGTGACCGGGCTGAACGCGGCGGTCGGCGGGCTGACCAACAACGTCCGGATCGATGGCGACCTCGCCATCTCCATGCCCAACATCCTGTCGGACAATCTGCGCATCCGCTCCGATTCGATCGACGCGACCGCCGTGGTCGTCGCCAACACCGCGACCGGCCGCTACACCGGCGCGCTGAAGGGGCGGGTCAACAACTACCGGCTCGAATCGATCGGCATTCTCAACCTGTCGACGGACGCGAAGCTGGTGCCGGGCGCGAATGGCGGCTTCGGCATCACCGGCCGCGTCGTCGCGCAGACCAAGCAGTTGTTCAATGACGGGGTCCGCAACTTCCTGGGCGGCAATGCCGTGGTCCGTTCGGACATCGGCTACAGCCCCGAGGGCATCGTGACCTTCGCCAATCTGCGCCTGAACGCGCCGCAGTTCCGCATTACGCGCGGGCAGGGACGGTTTGATCCCGCGTCCGGCGCGGTGGCGGTGACGGCCGACGCCTATTCAACCGCCTATGGTCCGCTGTCGGCGCGGGTGACCGGATCGGCGGAGGCGCCGGTGGTGGTGCTGCGCGCGCCGCGACCGGGCGTCGGCGTCGGACTGGTCGACCTGAACGCGCGGGTGGTCGGCCGGGGCGGGGCCTATGCGGTGACCGCCAGCGGCGGCACCAACTATGGTCCGTTCACCGCCGACGTGCTGGTGCGGCCGGGCAACCAGCTGGCGATCGACATTCGCCGCGTCGTCTTCGCCGGCATCGCCGCCAATGGCCGGGTCGTGCAGACGCCGCGCGGCCCATTCGCGGGTGCGCTCGCCTTCAACGGGCAGGGGGTGACCGGCGATGTCCGTCTCTCCGACCAGGGCGGCAACCAGCGCGCCGATGTCGCGGCGCGCGCCTATAACGCCCGCATTCCGGGCCAGGTGGACTTCACCATCGGCCGGGCCATCGCCAATGCCAGCATCGTCCTGATGCCCAAGGCACCTGAACTGGTGGCCGATGTGCAGCTTGCCGACACGCGCTACGGCCCGACCGTGATCCAGGCGGCCCGCGCCAAGGTCCGTTACGTCGGCGGGCGCGGCACCGCCCAGGCGCTGCTGACCGGGTCGAACGGCGTGCCGTTCCGCGTCGCGCTGAACGCCCGGCTGGCTCCCGACGATTATCTGGTCGCGCTGAAGGGCGCGGCGAGCGGCATCGATTTCCGCACGGTCAATCCGGCGCGGATTCGCACCAGCGGCGGCGCCTACCGGCTCGACCCGACCCGGATCGACTTCGCGCCGGCCAATGGGCAGGCGGGCGGCTCGCTGCGGCTGGCCGGATCGTTCGGCGGCGCGACGCAGGTGCAGGCACGGCTCGACCGGCTCAACCTGTCGATCCTGAACGCCTTCGTCGCCAATCTGGGGCTGAGCGGTCAGGCGACCGGCAGCCTCGATTTCCGCCAGGCTTCCAGCACCGCCTTCCCGGATGCGACCGCGCGGATGACGATCAGCCAGTTCCGCCGCACCGGCGTGGCCACCGTCTCCGATCCGGTCGACATCGTGCTCGCCGGCACGCTGGACGCGCAGGGCGGCGATGCGCGCGCGCTGATCCGCAACGGGCAGAGCGTGGTCGGGCGGATGCTCGCGACGCTGCGGCCGCTGCCGCCGGGGGCGGGAAGCTGGACGACGCGGCTGCTGAGCGCGCCGCTGGGTGGCGGCATCCGCTACAACGGGCCGTCCTCGCTGCTCTTCTCCTTCGCGGCGCTGCCCGACCAGCAGCTGACCGGACCGATCGCGGTTGCCGCCGACTTCGGCGGGCGGGTGTCGTCGCCGCGCCTCAATGGCCTGATCCGCGCCGACAACCTGACCTATGACAATGAGCGCTACGGCACCCGGCTGACCGCGATGCAGATCGCCGGCCGCTTCAACAGCGACCGGCTGGAGATCAGCCGCCTCAGTGCCCGGGCCGGTGACGGGACCGTGCAGGCCCAGGGGTCGATCGGCCTGGCCGCCGATGCGGGCTTCCCGATCGACCTGCGCGCGACGCTGAACAATGCACGGCTGGCGAACAGCGATGCGCTGGCCGCGACCACCAGCGGCACGATCCGGCTGACCAACGGCAAGCAGGGCGGGCTGATCCAGGGCGAGCTGACCATCCCCAACGCCCGTTACCAGATCATTCGCCAAGGCGCGGCCGAGGTGCCGGAACTGACCGGCGTGCGCCGCAAGAGCGAGATTCGCGTGGCGCGGTCGACCGACCGGCCGGTTCCGGCCCCGGTGGGGCTGTTCAAGCTCGACCTGCGGGTGCGGGCCGACAACCAGCTGTTCGTGTCAGGCATGGGGCTGGAGTCGGAATGGGAGATGGACCTGCGCATCGGCGGCACCTCCGCCGCGCCGGTCATCACCGGCGGGCTGGACCTGATCCGCGGCACCTACAGCTTTGCGGGCAAGCGGTTCGAAGTGAACCGGGGCCAGATCCGCTTCCAGGGCGGCGCGCTGATCGATCCGGACATCAACATCCAGGCGACGACCTCCACCAACGGCATCACCGCGGTGCTGAACGTCACCGGCACCGGCCAGCGGCCTCAGATCAGCTTCACCTCGACGCCTGCCCTCCCGCAGGACGAGGTGCTGAGCCGGCTGCTGTTCGGCACCAACCCGGAGAATCTGTCGGCGATCGAGGCGATCCAGCTCGCCTCGGCGCTCAACAGCCTGCGCGGATCGGGCGGCGGTGGGCTGAACCCGCTCGGCAAGCTGCGCTCGGCCACAGGCTTCGATCGACTGCGCGTCCTCGGCGCCGACGAAGCGAGCGGGCGGGGCACCAGCCTGGCAGCGGGCAAATACCTGACCAACAATATCTATGTGGAGATCATCACCGACGCGCGTGGCTTCACCGCGACGCAGCTCGACATTTCGCTGACCCGGTCGCTCAGCATCCTGACCGCGGCCGGCTCGTTCGGCGGATCGTCGGCGAGCGTCCGCTACTCCAGGGATTATTGACCCTTGCGCGCGCCCTCGCTTGGTCGGTCGGTACACACGACCGGGCGGGCGGGTGGTCCGTCGAGGGGGTGTCTGCGCCGCAACGAAAAAACGGACCCGACGCCGGTGGGCGTGGGGTCCGTTTTCGTCGTTCGTCGCCTGGACGCGCCGCTGGCGGCTGCGCCCGTCGGGCAACGGGTATGGATTCAGATCGGGCGGATGTGATCGCCGTAGATCAGCGCCAGGATGAACTTCAGCATGGTTTTTCTCCCTCGTGGCCCCTCGTTGGAGGCAGGGATTTATTAACACCGGGTTTACCATTTCGCAACGGAGAAACCCCATTGGCTCGGTAGCTTAACAGTATATTTATCGATTTTCGTTTATCCGGCGGGACGATGGATCAGCATCCGATGACGAACGGCCACCATGCCGGGCGGCCGCGCCCTGACCGAGCGGCATCGTTCCCCCTCCCCAATCGGGGGGCATGGCGATTCGTGGTCCTGGCGTCCGTGGCGAATTTTGGTCTGTTGCGCCGCCATCTGGGCCTGTCGCTGGCCGATTCGCTCGCCGACCGGTTGGTCGGGCACATGGCCAAGCTGGTGCCGGAGGCGCTGGTCACCGCTACCGGGCGCGACCTGATCGAACTGATCTTCTTCGGCGACGAGCGGGCGGCGCTGGACGATCGGATCGCCGCAATCGAAGCGTTCTTCGCCCGCCCCTTGCCCCTCGATCATGGCGTGATCGCCATTGACCTCCATATCGGCGCGTCGGCGGCCAGTGTCGGCGAGGCCGACGATGTCCGGCTGATCGAGGAAGCGGAAACCGCGCTGATCGAGGCGCGGTCCGAACGGCGTGCCGTGATCTGCGACGTCGCATGCGGCGGCGTCGCGCATGACCGCATGGCGCTGGCGCATGAACTGCCGGTCGCGATCCGGCGCGGCGAGATGGCGCTGCATTATCAGCCCAAGCTGCACGTCCGCCAGCAGCGCATCTCCAGCGTCGAGGCGCTGGTCCGCTGGAATCATCCGACCCGTGGCCAGGTCTCGCCCGGCGACTTCATCCCCCTGGCCGAACAGTCGCGCGACATCGTCGACCTGACCTTGTGGACGATCCGCCAGGTGATCGAGGATCAGAGGCTGATGGCGTCGTGCGGCGTCGACTGCCCGATCTTCATCAACATCGCCGGCGTGCTGCTGACCGACACCGCCTTCGTGCGCGAGGCTTGCGACCTGATCGCGGACAGCGGAGCGCGGCTGGGGTTCGAGGTGACCGAGACTTCGGTGATCCGCGACCCGCAATGCGCGATCGCGCACCTCCAGATCTTCGCCGGCATCGGCATTACCATCGCGATCGACGATTATGGCGCGGGCCTGTCCTCGCTGGCCTATCTGAAGCAGCTCCCGGCGCGCGAGCTGAAGATCGACAAGCTGTTCGTGACGCAGCTCACCAGTTCGAACCGCGACCCGCTGATCGTCCGCTCAACGATCGATCTCGCCCATGCGCTGGAGATGGAAGTGGTGGCGGAGGGCGTCGAGACCCATGCCGCGCTGGCGCTGCTGTCGGTGATGGGCTGCGACATGGTGCAGGGCTTCCTGATCAGCCGGCCGGTGCCGCTCGACGCGCTGCTCGCCTATCTCGAGCAGCAGCGGGGCGGCTTCGACCTGCCGGTGCCGGCGAGCGTGCAGAGCCTGCGGAACGCCTGGTCGCGCCGATGATCCGTAGGGCGGCGATGGCCGCCGCGCTGGTCCTGTCCGTCGGCGGCTGGTCCGATCCCGGTCGGGCGGCACCGCAGGCCGACCCCGAGTTCGAACGGTCGGTGGCGGAGGCCCGCGGCGCGATGGTCGACGATCCGCCGGTCGCGCTCGCGGCGGCCCGCCGGGCCGAGGATCATGCCGAGGCGCGCGAGGATGCGCGGCAGCGCGATCTCGAACTGGCCCAGGCATGGCGGCTGCAAGGCGACGCCTGTCTGCGGCTGAACCGGCTGGGCGATGCGGCGGCGCTGCTGTCGCGCGCAGAAACGGCGGCACGGCGCTACGATCCCCGCTCGCAAGTGATGGGCGAGGTGCTGCTGACCAACGCCGCCTATCAGGGCGTGCAGGGCAGGGCGGCGGCGGCGCTGCGGGCGTTCCAGCAGGCCTTTCGCATCTTCCAGGGAACCGGCGACGCGCGCAGCCAGGCCATAGCCCTGATGGGCATCGCATCGCTCTACAACGACGCGCGCGACAACGAGTCGGCCCTGCGGTATTTCAGCCAGGCGGAGGAGCTGTATCGCGGCGATCCCCGGCTGTCGCTCGCGGTCTTCAACAACCGAGGCACGGTCTATCAGGATCTCGGGCGGTTCGCGGCGGCCGAGGCCGATTTCCAACACGCCTATGGCCTCGCCCGCCGCCGCAACAGTCCGCTGCTTCAGGCGCAGGTGCTGGGCAATCTGGCGCGCAACCGCCTTAAGGCCGGGCGGGTCTTCGAAGCGGGACAGGCGCTGTCCCGCGCCCTGGCCCTGACCCGGACGGGAGAAGCGCAACATTGGCGGCCGCAGGTCCAGGCGATCGCCGCCCAAGCCGCGCTGCAGCGGCGCCAGCCCGGCGAGGCCGGGCGGCTGATCGAGGCGAGTTTCGCCGGCGTCGATCCGGACGCCACGACCTTGCCCTATCGCGAGGCGCATCAGACCGCCTATCGCACCTTCGCGATGCTGGGCGCGCCGGACAAGGCGCTGCCGCACCTGATCGCCTTGAAGCGGCTGGACGACGAGGCGACCAAATTGGCCACCCAGACCAACACGGCGCTGATGGCGGCGCGATTCGACTTCGCCAACCAGGAACTGCGCATCGCCAAGCTGAAGGCGGAGGAGCTGCGCCGCAGCGTCGCCTTCGAACAGGCACGGGCGCGGACCGAACGGCTGGTGTTCCTGGGCGCGGCGGCCGCGACGGCGATCGTCATCCTCGTGCTGGCAGTCAGCCTATTCACCGTCCGCCGCAGCCGCAACCAGGTCCGCGCCGCCAACGAAGACCTGGCGGTCACCAACGAGGCGCTGGGCAAGGCGCTGGCGGCCAAGACTGAGTTCCTGGCGACCACCAGCCACGAGATCCGCACGCCGCTCAACGGCATATTGGGCATGACCCAGGTGATGCTCGCCGATGCTTCGCTCGACGCCGGCATCCGCGACCGGCTGTCCGTGGTGCACGGCGCGGGCGTGACGATGAAGGCGCTGGTGGACGATATCCTGGACGTGGCGAAGATCGAGACGGGGCATCTGACCATCGAAGAGGCGCCGTTTGACCTGGCCGCGACGATCCGCGACGCCGCGATCATGTGGCGGACCCAGGCGGAGGCGCGGGGCCTGCGCTTTGAAACCGCGCTTGGCGAATGCCCCGACCGCGTCGTCGGCGACGCCGCGCGAGTCCGCCAGATCGTGTTCAACCTGGTCGCCAACGCCTTGAAGTTCACCAGCGCCGGGCAGGTGTCGCTGTCGGTCACGCGCGCCGGCGACGGCCGGAGCTACGCAATCGCGGTGCGCGACACCGGCATCGGCATCGCGCCCGACCAGCGCGAGGCGATCTTCGAGGCGTTCCGCCAGGCGGATGCCAGCACGACGCGCCGCTTCGGCGGCACCGGGCTCGGCCTGTCGATCTGCCGCAACCTGGCACGGGCGATGGGCGGCGACGTCACGGTCGACAGCGTCGCGGGGCAGGGCTCGACCTTCACCGTCACCCTGCCGCTGGTGGTGCCGGCTGAGACGAAGGGCGGGGCGGCGCGCGATGCCGAGGTGCTGGGCGCGGGCCTGCTGGTGATCGATCGCAACCCGATCGCCCGCAGCATGTGGCGGACGCTGTTCGCGCCGCATGAGGAACGGCTAGTCTTCGTGGGGAGTTTCGAGGAAGCGACCCAGTCGCTGGGAGAGGGGCCATGTCGACGCGTGCTGGTGGACGAAGCGCCACTGCGGAGCGAAGCCGATCCGGAGGCGGCGCTGGCGCGGCTGATCGCGGCGGCCGACCGGTGCGGGGCGGCGGTGACGCTGCTATGGCCGGCTGCGGATGCGGCGGGCGCGGCGCGACTGGCCGGGAGCGGCGTGGGACGGGTCGTGACCAAGCCGGTGACGGGCGCGGCGCTCGTCCATTCTCTGTTCATCGCATTGCCGGACGATGTGCTTGTGCCGCAGACGGTATGACGCGTAGACGCGGGCGCATGATCATGCGCTGCCAGGGGCACAGGATGGGATCGGCTTAGCGATGGACGTGCTCTTCATCGAGGACGATCGCATGAACCGCCGCGTCGTGCGCGACATGCTGGACGTGGCCGGCGCCACCATGAGCGAGGCCGAGGATGCCGAGCAGGGGCTGATCGAAATCGACCGCCACGATTTCACCATCGTGCTGATCGACCTGCGCATGCCGGGCATGGATGGCATCACCGCGATCCGCCACATCCGCGCGCGCGGCGACGCCAAGGCGGCCGTGCCGATCATCGTGGTGACCGCCGACGCTGCCGTCGACCTGCGCGAGCGCTGCCTGGCGGCGGGGGCCGACGACGTCATCTTCAAGCCGGTGGCGATGGATGCCCTGTTCGAATCGATGGGCCGCGTGCTGGCCCAGCGCGACGGGGGCGGCGTGATCGCCTGACTTGAACCGGGTTCGCCCGGACCCTTTCGCGCCGCCAATGCATTCCCATGGGTGGACGCAAAGGGAGGCGGCATGGCGGAAGAGGTGATCGTACCCCAGGGGGCCAAGCGGGCCCTGCTGCATCGGCTGACCTTGCCGTGGTGGACCTTGGTCTTCCCGCTGCTGGGCGTGGCGGCGATCGTGACGTCGCTCGCGACGCTCGGCACGGCGGGCACGCTGATCGCGATCGTCATCCTGATCGGCAGCGTGCTGGCTGCGGTCCATCATGCCGAGGTGGTCGCACACCGGGTCGGCGAGCCGTTCGGCACCCTGGTGCTGGCGATCGCGGTGACGGTGATCGAGGTGTCGCTGATCGTCAGCCTGATGCTGTCGGACGCGGGCGACGCGTCGTCGCTGGCGCGCGACACGGTGTTCGCGGCGATCATGATCATCCTCAACTTCATCGTCGGCCTTTGCCTGCTGGCCGGCGGCATCCGCCACGGCGAGCAGCGCTTCACCCTGCGCGGGGTGAGCGCGGCGCTCTGCGTGCTGGCGGCGATGGCAGTGCTGTCGCTGATCCTGCCCAACTACACCGCCTCCACCGCCGGCCCGACCTATGCGCCATCGCAACTGCTGTTCGTGGCGGTGGTGTCGCTGATCCTCTATGCCGTGTTCGTGATGGTGCAGACGGTGCGGCACCGCGATTATTTCCTGCCGTCGGGCGAAAGCCTGCCTCATGACGCCCATGCCGCGCCGCCGACCGACGCCGGCGCCTGGAGCGCGTTCGGCGTGCTGCTGGTCGCGCTGGTCGTGGTCGTGCTGCTGGCCAAGGCGCTGTCTCCGACCGTCGAGGCGGCGATCCTGGGCGCGGGGCTGCCGCTGGCGCTGGTCGGCGTCATCATCGCCGCGCTGGTGCTCGCGCCCGAAAGCCTCGCCGCCTACCGCGCCGCGAAGCGCAACCGCCTGCAGACCAGCCTGAACCTGGCGCTGGGATCGGCCCTGGCGACGATCGGGCTGACCATGCCGGCGGTGGCGATCGTGTCGCTGGTCCTGGGACTACCCCTGGCGCTGGGGATCAGCGCGAAGAGCATGACGCTGCTGGCGCTATCGCTGTTCGTCGCCACCCTGTCGCTGGGCAACGGCAAGACCACGGTGTTGCAGGGCGTCGTCCACCTGGTGATCTTCGCGGCCTATTTGTTCGTTACCATCGTGCCATGATTCAAAAAAAAGCCGTGAGAGCAGGGGCGTACATGGGAACCAACTGCTGATTGCAATTTGCGCAATCACGATCATCCAACAAGCAATTGCTTAACCACGTGTTGCGATGCACAAGAGTCGTGCCTTTCAGGCATCCTCTCCTAAAAACTTTCCAGCCGGGCTTGTCCCGGCTTTTTTTTGCCTGCGGCTCGTGTACAAGCGCGTCACCAGCCACCGCGTCGTCAATTACAAGACGAGATATGGAGTGGAGCCGCCGGTCAAACCGGCAACGGCCGGTGTTGGTCGGGAGATGAGCGCTGTAATGGCAGCTCTCTCCCGTCAGTTCTCGCTCAAATGCTTATCGCGAACTCGGTTTTTTCTCGACGGGATCGGACCGATGTACTTGCGGCACCGTCCATCGACGGTGCCGAAGTGGTTTCAACCGCAACCAGGCTCATCCTTGCGAGTGCAGACGGTCGGGACGCTTCAGCCGACTCGCGAGCGCTATTCCCGCCCCCAGTTGCATCACGCCATAGAGACGCCGGGCACCGACTCGTCCGGCAAAGGGCCGGACTAGCGAATCGAGTGCGGCCATATCCGATCGCCATAGCGCAACATGGCGGCGGGGCTGCAGGAGGCCGAGAAGCCCGTCGCCGATCATGAAGATCGCCGCCATTTCCGCGACGCGGGCGGCGGCGAGTGCCGTTCCGCTCATTTCGTCTTGCCGTTTCGCCATGCCTGCAATTCCTCGACCGCCGTCGAACGCCTCAACACGCGAGCGAAGGGATCGATCACCACATGCGCGTCGTCGGGCACCGCCAGCATGCCCCGGCCGCCGGTCATTGGCACGGTCACGATCCGGTCGCCCACCTGCACCTCGACGGGGAGCGGGAAGGGACCGTCGCCCGGCACCTTCCAACGCAGCGTCATGTGGCCGCCGGCCCGCTCGGTCACCAGGTCGGGCAATGCGGCCTGGCGCAGATACACGTCGAAGAACCAGCCATAGTCGCGGCCGGTCACCTGACGGACGAAACGCTCATATTCCGCGGTCGAGCCGAAGCGCGGCTGGAAGTTGCCGGGCCTGGGATCGGTTCGGCCATAGACCGCCAGGCGGGTCACGTCCCAGAACGCCGCGTCGCCGATCAGGCCGCGCAGCGTGTGGAGCATCCACGAGCCCTTGTTGTAGATGTCGAGGCCGGGGCCGCCGTCCTTGGCCTCGTACACCTCCTCCTCGGTGATGACGCGGCCGCGCACGATCGGCACCTGGTTGGCGATGGCGCCGCGCTGCCCCTGCATCATCGCGGCATAGCGCGCCTCGCCCTCGCGCCACCGACCATAGGCGGGCTGCATATAGCTGCCATAGCCCTCGTGCAGCCAGTAATCGTCCCAATTGGCGGCGGTCAGCTGGTTGCCGAACCATTCGTGGCTGAACTCGTGCTGGAAGAGCCAGTCGAACCCCTCGATCGCCTTGGCATAGTCGTTGCCGTAAGCGTTGATCGTCTGGTGCTCCATGCCCTTGTACGGGGTCTCCACCACGCCGACCTTCTCGTCGCCAAACGGATAGGGACCGATCAGCGTCTCGAAAAAGTCGAGCGTCGGCGCGAATTCGGCGAAGAGCCGCTCGGCCTGCGCCTTCTCGCCCGGCAGGTACCAGTAGGCCATCGGGATGCTGTTGCCGAACCGGCTCTTGTACGTGCCGCTGATCTGCTCGTACGGCCCGACATTGAGGGCGATGCCATAGGTGTTGGGATGCGCGATCCGCCAGTTCCAGCGGCTGCGGCCGTCGGGCAGCGTATCGACGCCCAGCAGTACGCCGTTGGACGGGGCCTTCAACCCCTTCGGAACGATGATGTGCAGCGTCACCTGCGCCGGCTCGCCCTTCGGGAAATCGAGGCAGGGCCAGAACAGGTCGCACCCATAGCCCTCCGCCGTGGTGGCGAACCAGGTGCGGCCGTCCCGGGTCTTCGACCAGACGACGCCGTCGTCCCAGGGAGCGCGCACCGCGACATGCGGCGTCCCGCCATAGGTGATGCGTGCGCTGACCGACTGTCCGTTGGCGAGTGGCCGGGGCAGGCGGACGACCAGTTGTCCCTCCGGGTTCGACCAGGCGGCGGGCGGCAGGTCAACGCCGTCGATCGCGATCGCGCGAACCGGCAGGTTGCGGTCGAGGTCGATCACCAGCCGCTCGAGCGGTGCGGTGGCGGTGAAGCCCAGGGTCGCCACGCCCTCCAGTCGGTAACGGTCGGGCAATAGCTCGAATGCTAGATCGGCGGTGTCGAAGCGCATCGCCAGCTGTTCGGGCGGGCGTACGCCGCCCGATCGCTGCGTCTGCGCGGTGACGGGCGGCGTGCCCTTGGCCGGCGGCGCGGTGTCGGATGGAGCGGCGGTGGCCAGGACGGCGAGGGGGGCGAGCAGGGATGCGAACATGGACGGGACCGGACAAGAGGGACGGGCGACCGCCCGAGCCCCTGCACGGCTATAGGATGAAGAGGGCTTTGCCTATGCCGGGAGGCTTGCGCGATCCCGACGTCGCACCGGTCGCCGTGCAGGTGATTGATGGATGGGGCATCACCGCCCATATAGGACAAAAGCGCCGATCGAACGGCGCGCGGAGTAGCTTGTGAATCATACCCTGCCGGTACTTCCCCTGCGCGACATCGTCGTCTTCCCGGCCATGATCGTGCCGTTGTTCGTGGGTCGCGAGAAATCGGTCGCGGCGCTGGAGACGGCGATGGCCGGCGACAAGGAGATCTTCCTCGTCGCCCAGCTCGACCCCGCCGAGGACGATCCCTCGCGCGAGGATCTGTACGAGATCGGCGTCACCGCCACCGTGTTGCAACTGTTGAAGCTGCCCGACGGCACCGTGCGCGTGCTGGTCGAGGGCAAGCAGCGCGCCCGGCTGGGCGAGCTGGCCCCGGCCGCCGATCATCTCGCCGCCAGCGTCGATCTGGTCGAGGACGAAGCAGGCGAGGGCGTCGAGATCGAGGCGCTGATGCGCTCGGTCGTGTCGCAGTTCGAGAACTATTCCAAGCTCAACAAGAAGCTGCCGGCGGAAACCGCGGTGCAGCTCGGCGAGCTGGAGGATGCCGCGCGGCTGGCCGACGCGGTGGCCGCCAACATCCAGGTCAAGGTCGCCGACAAGCAGGCGCTGCTGGTCGAGACCGATCCGGCCAAGCGGCTGGAAATGGCCTTCGCGCTGATGGAGGGCGAGCTCGGCGTCCTCCAGGTCGAGAAGAAGATCAAGACCCGCGTCAAGCGCCAGATGGAAAAGTCGCAGCGCGAATATTACCTCAACGAGCAGCTCAAGGCGATCCAGCGCGAGCTGGGCAATGGCGACGAGGAAGGCGAGGGCGACGAACTTGCCGAGCTGACCCAGAAGATCGCGACGCTCAAGCTGTCGAAGGAGGCCCGCACCAAGGCGACGGCCGAGCTGAAGAAGCTGAAGACCATGGCGCCGATGAGCGCCGAGGCGACGGTGGTGCGCAACTATCTCGACGTGCTGCTCGGCCTGCCTTGGGGCAAGAGGTCGAAGATCAAGAAGGACATCCCCGCAGCCGAGGCGATCCTGAACGAGGATCATTACGCGCTGGAGAAGGTCAAGGACCGGATCGTCGAATATCTGGGCGTCCAGGCGCGCACCAACAAGCTGAAAGGTCCGATCCTGTGTCTGGTCGGCCCGCCGGGCGTCGGCAAGACGTCGCTGGGCAAGTCGATCGCGAAGGCGACCGGCCGCGAGTTCATCCGCCAGTCGCTGGGCGGCGTGCGCGACGAGGCCGAGATCCGTGGCCATCGCCGGACCTATATCGGCTCGATGCCGGGCAAGATCGTGACCAACCTGAAAAAGGCCGGCACGTCCAACCCGCTGTTCCTGCTCGACGAGATCGACAAGCTGGGCCAGGATTTCCGCGGCGACCCGGCCTCGGCGCTGCTCGAGGTGCTGGACCCAGAGCAGAATGGCAAGTTCAACGACCATTATCTGGAGATCGACATCGATCTGTCGGACGTGATGTTCGTCTGCACGGCCAACACGCTCAACCTGCCCCAGCCGCTGCTTGACCGGATGGAGATCATCCGGCTGGAGGGCTATACCGAGGACGAGAAGGTCGAGATCGCCGAACGCCATCTGGTCGCCAAGCAGGTCGAGGCGCACGGCCTGAAGGACGGCGAGTTCACGCTGACCCAGGCGGGCCTGCGCGCGCTGATCCAGCGCTACACGCGCGAGGCGGGCGTGCGTACGCTGGAGCGCGAGATCGCCAAGCTGTGCCGCAAGGCGCTGCGCCAGATTTTGGAAGGCAAGGCGGAAAGCGTGACGATCACGCCCGACAATTTGTCCGATTTCGCCGGCGTGCAGAAGTATCGCCATGGCCTGGGCGAGACCGAGCATCAGATCGGCGCGGTGACCGGGCTGGCCTGGACCGAGGTGGGCGGCGAGTTGCTGACCATCGAATCGGTGACGGTGCCGGGCAAGGGCCAGGTGAAGACCACCGGCAAGCTGGGCGACGTGATGAAGGAGTCGGTGCAGGCCGCCTTCAGCTTCGTCCAGGCGCGTTCGCCATCCTATGGCATCAAGCCCAGCCTGTTCCACCGCAAGGACATCCATATCCACCTGCCCGAGGGCGCGGTGCCCAAGGACGGACCGTCGGCGGGCATCGGCATCGTCACCTCGATCGTGTCGACGCTGACCGGCGTGCCGGTGCGCCGCGAGGTGGCGATGACCGGCGAGGTGACGCTGCGCGGCCGGGTGCTGCCGATCGGCGGGCTGAAGGAGAAGCTGCTCGCCGCGCTGCGCGGCGGGATCACCACGGTGCTGATCCCGCACGAGAACGAGAAGGATCTCGCCGATGTGCCCGCCAGCATCAAGGACGGCCTGACGATCGTGCCGGTCCAGCATGTCGACGAAGTCCTGCGCCTGGCGCTGACCGAGCCGCTGGAGGCGATCGACTGGACCGAAACCGATGAATTGGCGGCACTTCCGCCCGCGCCGATCGCGTCGGCCGGGGGCGAGCTACACCACTGAACCCGGAACCGCTGCGCGTCGCCTCGTCGCGCGGCGGTTGACTCGGGCTAAATGCTCGCTCTTATTGGGACTTCTGCCGCGCGGATTGATTCCGGCGCGCGTGACGACGCTTTATCTTTTGGGGGTTAATCGATGAACAAGCAGGAGCTGATCGCGACGGTCGCGGACACGTCGGGGCTCGGCAAGGTGGATGCGACCAAGGCGGTGGAGGCGGTGTTCGACGCCATCTCCGCCAGCCTGCGCAAGGGTGACGAGGTCCGTCTGGTCGGCTTCGGCACCTTTTCCGTGTCCAAGCGCAAGGCATCGACCGGCCGCAACCCGCGCACCGGCGAGCCGATGACGATCAAGGCCTCCAGCCAGCCCAAGTTCAAGGCCGGCAAGATCCTGAAGGACTCGGTGAACTGATTTTTTTGCGGAAGGTGGCTGGACAGGCGGAAAACCACCGCCTAAAGGGCTGCCTCCCGGACGATGGGCGCGTAGCTCAGCGGTAGAGCACACCCTTCACACGGGTGGGGTCACAGGTTCAATCCCTGTCGCGCCCACCATCGTCCCGGTCTTCCAAATGCCCGCCTCCCGACCCGCCAGCGCGGTTCGGCGGCGGGCGTTTTGCGTTTTGGAGCGGAGCGAGGTTTTTCACCCACTTGTTCCCGGCGGAGGCCGGGGCCCGTTGGGAAGGCTTCAATAATGGAGCGTCGCACTTCGTTCACAATAACGGAGTCCAGCGTTTCCATCAGCAGCGTCCCCCGACTGGGCCCCGGCTTTCGCTGGGGAGCGGGGCGGGAGATTCCAGTACCCCCTTAGTGCGGCTTGCGCTTCACCTTGTGCAGGATCGCGACGATCAGCCCGCCAGCGACCAGCCCGACGATCGCCGAGCCGATGGCGGTGACGATCCAGGCCAGCACGCCGTGCAGCGCCGGCACCGCACCCGCCACCGTTTCGGCGGCATGATGCACGACATGTTCTGGCGCCGCGAAACCCAGCCCGGCCATGCCATGGACCAGGATGCCGCCGCCCACCCAGATCATCGCCGCGGTGCCGATCGCCGCAAGCGTGGACATGATCACCGGCATCGCCTTCACCATGCCGCGCCCTATTGCCTGGACCGCCGCGGAATCCTTGCCGGCGAGGTGCAGGCCGATATCGTCCAGCTTCACGATCAGGCCGACCAGGCCATAGACGCCGACCGTAATCGCCACCGCGACGATCGCCAGCGCCACCGCCTGTGCGAAGATGCCGCTGCCCGACACCTCGGCCAGCGCAATCGCCATGATCTCGGCCGACAGGATGAAGTCGGTGCGCACGGCGCCGCTGACCTTCTGCTGCTCCAGCGCCTCCGGCGTGGTCGCGCCTTCCGCCGCCTCTTCGGTCGCGTGATGGCCGCCAAAGGCCTCGACCAGCTTCTCCACGCCCTCGAAGCAGAGATAGGCGCCGCCGATCATCAGCAGCGGCGTCAGCGCCCAGGGGGCGAAGGCGCTCAGCACCAGCGCCAGCGGCAACAGGATCAGCAGCTTGTTGCGCAGCGACCCCAGCGCGATCTTGCCGATGATCGGCAGTTCGCGCGCGGGCGACAGCCCGGTGACGTACCGCGGGGTGACGGCGGTATCGTCGATCACCACGCCCACCGCCTTGGTGCCGGCGCGGCTGGCGGCGGCCCCGACATCGTCGAGCGAGGCGGCGGCGAGGCGGGTGATCCCCGCGACATCGTCCAGCAAGGCGGCCAGTCCACTCGGCATGTCGTCACTCTCCGTCCGCGCACAACTTCCCGTCCATCGCGCGGGCGGCGCGCTCGATGAACGATCCGTCATGATGCTGCGCCGCCATGGTGTAAAGCCGTCGCAGGACGGCCGGGGGTGGCTGACCTGGGGCAGGTGGCGGGAGAGTTTGGCGGAATCGGTCGTTGAGGCGGCAAAGCCAAGGAGTTGACGATGAAGGCAATGATCGTTCGCGCGCCCGCCGGGCTGGACCGGCTGACGATGGAGGAACGGCCCGACCCCGGCCAGCCCGGTGCGGGCGAGATCCGGGTGGCCCTGCATGGCAGCTCGCTCAACTATCATGACCTGGGCGTGGTCACCGGCCGGATGGGCGCACCCGATCCGGAGCGCGGCCGGGTGCCGCTCGCCGACGGGGCCGGCGTCGTGGAGAGCGTCGGCGCGGGGGTGAGCGAGTTCGCGACCGGCGATGCGGTCGTCTCTTGCTTCTTCCCGCAATGGCAGGACGGCACGGCGCGAGTCGGCGATTTCGCCGGCACGCCCGGCGACGGGATCGATGGGTTCGCGCAGGAGGCCGTGGTTCTGCCCGCCACCGCCTTCACCCATGCCCCCAAGAACCTGGACGCGGTGGAGGCGGCGACGATCACCACCGCCGGGTTGACCGCCTGGCGCGCGCTGGTCTGCGATGGCGGGTTGAAGGCGGGCGACACGGTGCTGCTGCTCGGCACCGGCGGCGTGTCGATCTGGGCGCTCCAGATCGCCAAGGCGATGGGCGCGACGGTGGCGATCACCTCGTCCTCCGGCGAGAAGCTGGAGCGCGCGCGCGCGCTGGGCGCGGACTTCACGCTCAACTATCGCGAGATGCCGCAATGGGGGCGCGCCATCGCCGACTGGACCGGTGGGCTGGGCGTCGACCATGTCGTCGAGGTCGGCGGGCCGGGGACGCTCGCCCAGTCGATCGACGCGGTGCGGGTCGGCGGCCATATCTCGCTGATCGGCGTGCTGACCGGAGCGAGCGGCGACGTGCCGACCGCCGCCCTGATGGGCAAACAGGCGCGCTTACAGGGCCTGATCGTCGGCAGCCGGCGGATGCAGCAGGATTTCGTCCGCGCGATCGAGGCGAACGCCATTCGCCCGGTGATCGACCGCCGCTTCCCGCTGGAGCGGCTGGCCGACGCCTTCGCCTATGAGGAAAGCGCCGGCCATTTCGGCAAGATCGGCGTGGAATGGTAAACGTCGTCCTCCGCTAAAAAAGGGCGGGGGTGCCAAGATCTCGAAACCGCCCCTGCAAAGGCCGGGACCCGGTTGGGAAGGCGGACGTAACGGGGTGCAAACTTTCCCGATGAACGTCCCCCGACTGGATCCCGGTCCTCGCCGGGGTGGTGCGTAAATTCCGGAGCTATGTCGGACTTGCGCATGATCCCGGCACGGGATGCGGATGTGTCGAATCCTATGGCTGCCCCGTCCCGCCAGCGGCGCCATAGACCTGACCGGTCGAGAAGGTGGCGTCATTGGCGGCGAGCTGGACGAAGATCGACCCCAGCTCGACCGGCTGGCCCGGTCGGCCCAGCGACGTGTCGCCGCCGAACTCGCGCAATTTCTCCGCCGTCGCGCCGCCTGCGACCTGGAGCGGCGTCCAGATCGGCCCCGGCGCCACGCCGTTGACGCGGATGCCCTTGGGCCCGAGCTGCTTGGCCAGCGACTTGGTGAAGTTCATCATCGCCGCCTTCGTCATGGCATAGTCGACCAGATTGGCGGACGGGTCGTAAGCCTGTTCGGAGGTCGTCTGGATGATCGACGCCCCGGCCGGCAGATGCGGCAGCGCTGCCTTGGTGATCCAGAACATCGCATAGAGGTTGGTCTTCATCGTCGCGTCGAAATCCTCCGACGACAGGTCGGCGAGCGCTTGCCGCTGCTGCTGGCGGCCGGCATTGTTGACCAGCAGGTCGAGGCCGCCCAGCTCGCGCACGGTCTGCGCGACCATGCGGTTGCACCAGCGCTCGTCGCGGATGTCGCCGGGCAGCCCCAGCGCCGTGCGCCCGGCCTGGCGGATCAGGGCGATCACCTCGCGCGCGTCGGCTTCCTCCGCCGGCAGGTAGCTGATCGCCACATCCGCACCCTCGCGCGCGAAGGCGATGGCGGCGGCGCGGCCGATGCCCGAATCGCCGCCCGTCACCAGCGCTCGCCGGCCGGTGAGCCGGCCCGAGCCGACATAGCTGGTTTCGCCATGATCGGGGCGCGGCGTCATCTTGCCGGCAAGGCCGGGGAAGGGCTGCATCGCCGTGTCGAAGGGCGGGCGCGGATAGCGGGTGCGTGGGTCGGGCAGCGCTGCCCCTGCCGCCGACTTGGCGCGCTGCGCCGCCGCCGGTGCGGCGATGCCGGCGACGGCCAGCCCCGCCGCGGTACCCGCCATCATGTCACGCCGCGAAAAATCCCGATCCGTCATTATGCCGTCTCCTGTTGTCGAGGCGGCAACGGGCAGGCGTGTCGCGGGTTCAGTAACTTAGAGCAGCGCAGTCAGAAAATCGGGTCCTCGCCGGGCGTTACCGCCTGGTGGATGCCGCATTCCACCTTATCCCAGCCGCGCCAGCGCCCCGCGCGCGGGTCTTCGCCCGGCTGCACACGCGACGTGCAGGGCGCGCAGCCGATCGACAGATAGCCCTGCGCCTCCAACGGATGGCGCGGCAGTTCATGCGCCACGAAATAGGCTTCGAGATCGGCCTTCGGCCAGTCGGCGAGCGGATTGATCTTCAGCCGCCCGTCCTCGACCTCGAAGCGGGGCAGCGCCTGGCGCGTGCCGGCCTGGAAGCCCTTGCGCCCCGAGATCCAGGCGGAGAAGGGGGCCAGCGCGCGGCGCAGCGGCTCGACCTTGCGGATTTCGCAGCAGCCATCCGGGTCATAGGACCAGCGCAACCCCTTGTCGTCCTTCAGCCGGAGGAGACGGGGGTCCGGACGGAAAACACGCAGGTCGGTCAGGCCCAGCCGCTCGGACAGTTCGTCGCGATATGCCAGCGTCTCGCCGAACATCTTCTGCGTGTTGGTGAAGATCACCGGCACGTCCGCATCGATGCTTGCCACCATGTGCAGCAGCACCGCCGACTCCGCACCGAAGGACGAGACGGAGGCGATTCGCCCCGACAGTTCGCCCGTGATCAATTCGCGCAGCATGTCAGGGGCGGGCACGCCGGCGAAGCGCGCCTGCATCGCCGCCGCGTCCGCTGCGGTGAAGGCAGGGCGGACATCGATCAGGTCGAGATCGCGCGCGGCCTCACCCATGGCGCTTCCTCCAGACCGGCACCACCGGGTCGGCGGCCGCCTGGTAGTGGTCGCCATAGCGGTCCAGGCTGGCGCGCAGCGTCGCGGCGTCGATCTCCGTTTCCGGCGCGAAGCTGTCGAAGCCGCAACGCCGCATCAACGGCAACTGGTCGACCAGTACGTCGCCCGCCGCGCGGAGTTCGCCGGCATAGCCCGCCTCGCGCAGGATGCGACCGGCCGAATAGCCGCGCCCGTCGCGGAAGGTGGGGAAGCTCACCTCGATCAGCGCCAGCCGGTCGAGGTGCGGCAGCAGCGCACGGGCATCCTCGCCCGCCTCGAGCCGGACGGCCGTGGCGTTGGTCTGTTCGGCCAGAAAGGAATCGAGCGTCACCGCCGGCTCGTCATGCGGCTCGTCGTCGCGGAAGCGGAGCAGCGGCTCGCCGCCGATCGACGCGCGGTCGAGATCACCCATAGATCGCCTCCTTGAACGGCTGCATCCCCACGCGGCGATAGGTGTCGAGGAAGCGCTCGCCCGCCTGCCGCAATTCGACATAGGTGCAAGTGGCGCGGTCGACCGCGTCGACCACCCCGTCCTCGTCAAAGCCGGGGCCGGTGATCTTGCCGAGCGACACATCCTCCGCCCCCGAACCTCCGAAGGAGAGCTGGTAGTTCTCCACACCCTTCTTATCCACGCCAAGGATGCCGATATGGCCGGCATGGTGATGGCCGCAGGCGTTGATGCAGCCGGAGATCTTCACCTTCAGCTCGCCCAGGTCGTGCTGGCGCGGCGCGAGCCGCACCGCCAGCTTCTGCGCCAGCGGGATCGAGCGGGCATTGGCCAGGCTGCAATAGTCCAGGCCGGGGCAGGCGATGATGTCCGTCACCAGATCGAGATTGGCCTCCGCCAGCCCCGCCTCGCGCAAGCGCGTCCAGATGGCGGGCAGGTCGGCCTTGCGGACATGCGGCAGGACCAGGTTCTGCGCGTGCGTGACGCGCAGCTCGTCGAAGCTGTAGCGCTCGGCCAAGTCGGCGACCAGGTCCATCTGATCGGCCGAGGCGTCGCCGGGGATGCCGCCGATCGACTTCAGGCTGATCGTGACGATCGCATGGCCTGGCTGCTTGTGCGCGGCGACATTCTGATCGAGCCAGACCGCAAAATCCGGATCGCTGCGATCGATCGCCTCGGGGGCGTCGGCCGAGAAGGCGGGGGCGGCGAACATCGCCTGGATGCGCTCCAGCTCGGCGCGCGGCGGGTCTATCCCGAGCTGCTTGACCGCGACGAACTCCTCCTCGACCTGGCGGCGATACTCGTCCGCGCCGATCTCATGGACCAGGATCTTGATCCGCGCCTTGTAGATGTTGTCGCGCCGGCCGTAGCGATTGTAGACACGCAGCGCCGCTTCCAGATAGCTCATCAGGTCGTCGACAGGGACGAAGTCGCGGATCAGCGGCGCGATCATCGGCGTGCGGCCCATGCCGCCGCCGGCATAGATGCGCGCGCCGACCGCGCCATCCTGCTCGACCAGCTGGATGCCGATATCGTGCAGCCGCATCGCCGCGCGATCCTCGTTCGCCGCGATCACCGCGATCTTGAACTTGCGCGGCAGGTAGCTGAATTCGGGATGGAAGGTCGACCATTGCCGCAGCAGCTCCGCCCAGGGGCGGGGATCGGTCACCTCGTCCGCCGCCGCGCCGGCGAACTGATCGGACGAAATGTTGCGGATGCAATTGCCGCTGGTCTGGATGGCGTGCATCTCGACCTTGGCCAGCCGCTCCAGGATCGTCGGCGTATCCTCCAGCTTGATCCAGTTGAACTGGAGGTTCTGGCGCGTGGTGAAGTGGCCATAGCCCCGGTCGAACTCGCGCGCGATCCCCGCCAGCGTGCGCAACTGGCGCGAGTCGAGCGTGCCATAGGGGATGGCGACGCGCAGCATATAGGCGTGGAGCTGGAGATAGAGGCCGTTCATCAGCCTGAGCGGCTTGAACTGATCCTCGGTCAACTGCCCCGCCAACCGGCGTCGGACCTGGTCGCGGAACTCGTCGACGCGCGCATCGACGATCGCCTGGTCATATTGGTCGTAACGATACATGTCAGATCACCCAATGGCCGGCCTGGGGGTCGGCGGGCTTGAGGGTCAGGTCGGGGCGAACGGTGGGGCCGAGCGCGCGGATCCGGTCCTTGATATGCGCGGGACGTGGGCCGTCCGCGGTGGCGGTCGCATCGATGACGTAGGGCACGTTGACGCGGCGAGCGCCTTCCTCGGCACGGGCGATCGCTTCGCCCTCCGCGCCGACATCGACCGCCTCCTCGATATGGCGCGACCAGCCGCTGCCGGTCCACCAGGTCACGTCGCCGCTGGCGAGGTCGTTGCCGGTCAGCAACTTCATGCCGCGCTCTCCTCGGCGATTCGCGCCCAACGGGCCAGCTTGTCCTCGGCATCCGACAGCAGCACGACCTCGCCGACGACGATGATCGCCGGGCTGCCGACGCGCTCGCGTTCCACCATCGCGCCGAGATCGGCGAGCAGGGTGCGGATCGCGCGGTGGCCCGGCTGGGTACCGCGCTCCAGCACCGCGACCGGCATGTCGGGGGCGACCCCGTCCGCCATCAGCTTGTCGGCGATCGCCGCCGCTGTCGCGACGCCCATATAGATGACCAGGGTGCGGCCTTGCCCGGCCAAACCCGACCAGTCCTGTTCCGACAGGCCCTTGCACTGGCCGGCGACAAAACTGACCGCCGAGCTGTGGTCGCGGTGGGTCAGCGGCAACATCGCCTCGGCCGCGCAGCCGAGCGCGGCCGACACGCCGGGGATCACCTCGACCGGCAGGCCGGCGGCGCGCACCGCCTCCACTTCCTCGCCGCCGCGCCCGAAGATAAAGGGATCGCCGCCCTTCAGGCGCACGACCAGGCTGCCGGTGCGGACATGCGCGACGATCAGGGCATTGATCGCCTCCTGCGGCAGCGTGTGTTGCGCGCGCCGCTTCGCGACCGAAATACGCTGCGCGGTGGTGGGGGCGATGTCGAGCACGCGCGGGTCGATCAACCCGTCATGCACGACGACATCCGCCGCCTTCAGCGCTTCGACGGCGCGGATTGTGAGCAGGCCCGGGTCGCCGGGACCCGCGCCGACCAGGATCACGCGGCCGCGATTATGGGGATCGAGCAGAGTTGCCATGCATCCCAGATGGCGGTTCGGCGGGGCCGCGACAATCGAGCGATGCTTTGCGCAGGGGTAGGGCAGCTATCGCCGCCCCAGCCGCTCATCCCTCGATCACGGTCGCGCCGGGATGGTGGCGATCGAGATGGCGACGGATGATCCGCAGGTTGCGCGTGTTGGAGCGGAAGAAGAAGTCCGCCGCGTCGCCGACGAACGGGATCAGACCCAGCGCCGCGTCGAAACCGACATTGCCCATCATCCGCGCCAGCTGCCATTTCGACAGGCCCAGATTGCGCGCTTCCCAGACGATATAGCTGCCCATCAGGGCGGTGATCGCATCGCCCACCACCGGCACCAGGCCGACGATGAAATCGAGGCCGACGGGCCGGTTGGTGCCGGGAAGGGTGAAGCTGCGCTCCAGCAGCCTCTCCATCGCCTCGATCCGGCGACGCACCGAAACGGGGTCGCGGCCGAGCGGCAGGGCATCGAAGATCGTGGGGTCGATCCGTGTGGTGGTCATGATCCCTAATTGGGATCGGCGCGCAGCCGATTCAACGGATGCCACGCTCGGGCATTGGCCTGCCACGCCGCCAACCGGGTGGCGACCAGCGACCAGCGTAAGGGGCGGGCCAGCGGGATGAAGGCGGTGTCGCGGTTGAGCGCGGCGTCCGCCTCGGCGATGCGCTGCGACCGCAGGCGGAGCGTCGGGGCGTCGCGACCGGACTCCAGCAGGGCGGAGGCGTCGTCGCTGCACGGCGCGCAGGCGTTGGCGAGATACCAGCGGGCGCTGTCATAGGGCGCGACCCGGTCGATCAGCCGCAGGTCGGCGGGCGAATCGGGGCCGACACGGCGGGACTCGATGCCGATGGCGCGCAGCGCGGCGGCGAGCTGCCCGAACAACAGGGTGCCGCCGGGGCCGGCGGGCAGGGCGAGGGACAGCGAGACAGGGCCACCGCTCCAGGCCGCGACGCGACCGCGGGCCAGCTCGCGGCGCTGGTCGATGGTCAGCAGCGACCAGTCGGGGATTTGCGGCGGCGCGGCGGAGTCGAGCGTGTCCGGCAACAGCCGGTCGGTCGCTTCCCAGCCCGGCGCGATCGCCGCGACCAGGGCGCCGCGATCGATCGCCGCCGACAAGGCCGCGCGATTGGCGGGATCGGCCAGGAAGCCGGTGCGAGTGGCGATGGCCAGGCCGAAGAGGCCCGCCGCCGGATCAAGACGCAGCGCCCCGCGCGGCAGTTCCGCCAGCGCCAGCAACGGCCAGTCGGCGATGGTGCCACCACTGACCAAATCGGACTTGCCGCGCGCGAAGCGCAGGATCGCAGCGGAGGCGCGCTCGCCGATCAGCCGTACGTTTTCCTCCGGCTCGCGCTCGCGCTGGTCGTCGGGATCGGCGATGCCGGGATCGAAGGCGGGGCGCAGCAGCGGCGACACGCTGCGTTCGGCGATGCGGAACGGCCCGCTGCCGGCGGGTGGATCGAGGCGCAGCAACGCCATTTCCGGCTGGGCGAACAGCTTGAGCAGGTCGGGACGCGGGCGCTTCAGCCGGACCTCGATGACTTGCGGCGTCATCACCACGATCTCGTCGATCGCGGTCAGGAAGGGGGCGAGCGGGTTCCGCGCTCGTGGGCTCAGCCGACGTTCGAGCAGGCGCACCACCTGCTCGGCGGTGACGGGCGCGCCATCCGCCCAGCGGGCGTCGCGGAGGCGGAAGATATAGCTGCCGCCATTGTCGATGACCGTCCAACGCTCGGCCAGTCCCGGCTCGATCTGCCCGGCGGCGTCGAAGCGAACCAGCCCCTGTGCGGTCGAATCGAGCAGCAGCCGCGACGGCAGGTCGGCACGGGGCGAGAAGCCGGTCGCATAGCGCGGCGGTCCGCCGATGGCGCTGACCACCACAGGCCCGCGATCGGGCCGCCGCTGGCAGCCGGCGGGCAGCAGCAGCGCCGGGAGCAAGGTGAGAAGGGCGGTGGTGCGGACGGCGGGACTCGAACCCGCACTCCGAAGGAAGCCGATTTTAAGTCGGCTGCGTCTACCGATTTCGCCACGTCCGCCCACGTCGCGCGTGAAGCCTGAAGCCGGCGCCGGCGTCAAGTCCGGTGACTGGACCGGTTCGATCAAGTCCGGAATGGCCAGGCCGGACACGCCGCGGGGCCGGCCGCCGTTCAGACGTTGAGCTTGGCGCGCATTTCCTTGCCGGGCTTGAAATAGGGGACTCGCTTGGCCTCGACATCCACCGTCTCGCCGGTGCGCGGGTTGCGGCCGGTGCGGGCGTCGCGGGCGCGGGTGGAGAAGGCGCCGAAGCCGCGGATCTCGACGCGGCCGCCGGCCGCGAGGCGCTCGGTGATCTCGCCGAAGAAGGTCGCCACGATGGCTTCGACTTCCTTGGGGCTGAGCGTGGGGTTTTCGTCTGCGACCTTCTGAACCAGTTCGGACCTAATCATTCTATCCCCCGAAGATGACGGTCCGTTCCTAATACAGGTTAATTCTGCGGAGAGAAGCCCAATTTGGCGGCAAGGCGCGAAGAAATTGGGAGAAATGACACGGACTTGTACCAAAAAGGGCCGGAGCGTCGCTCCGGCCCTTTCCTGTTGGCTTACTTCTTTTCGCTCTGGGCCTTCAGCGCGGCGCCCAGGATGTCACCGAGCGAAGCGCCCGAGTCGGACGAGCCGTACTGCGCCACGGCCTGCTTCTCCTCGGCGATCTGCATCGCCTTGACCGAGAAGGTCGGCTTCTTCGAACGATCGAAGCCGGTGACCATCGCGTCGAGCTTCTGGCCGACCTGGAACCGCTCCGGACGCTGCTCGTCACGGTCGCGGCCGAGATCGGTGCGCTTGATGAAGCCGGTCACGCCGTCGTCACCCTGCTGCACTTCAAGGCCCGCGTCGCGCACTTCGAGCACGGTGACGGTGACGACCTGGTTCTTGCCCAGGTTGCTGCCGCCGGTGGCCGCGCCGACCGACGGGCCGCCACGCTCGAGCTGCTTCATGCCGAGGCTGATGCGCTCCTTCTCCGCGTCGATGTCGAGCACGATCGCCTGGACGGTCTCGCCCTTGCGATGCAGCGCCAGCGCATCCTCGCCCGACACGCCCCAGGCGATGTCCGACATGTGGACCATGCCGTCGACATCGTTGTCCAAGCCGATGAACAGGCCGAACTCGGTCGCGTTCTTGACTTCGCCCTCGACGGTCGAGCCGATCGGGTGCGCGGCGGCGAACGCCTCCCACGGATTGGCCTGCGCCTGCTTCAGGCCCAGCGAGATGCGACGCTTGTCGCTGTCGACCTCGAGCACCACCACATCGACCTCCTGCGAGGTCGAGACGATCTTGCCCGGATGGACGTTCTTCTTGGTCCAGGACATTTCCGAAACGTGGACCAGGCCTTCGATGCCCGGCTCCAGCTCGACGAACGCACCATATTCGGTGATGTTCGTGACGCGGCCCGACAGCTTGGCGCCGACCGGATACTTGGCGCTCGCGCCATCCCACGGATCGCTCTCGAGCTGCTTCATGCCGAGGCTGATGCGCTGCGTGTCCTTGTTGATGCGGATGATCTGGACGCGCACGGTGTCGCCGATCGCGATCATCTCCGAGGGATGGTTGACGCGCTTGTACGACAGGTCGGTGACGTGCAGCAGGCCGTCGATGCCGCCCAGGTCGACGAACGCACCGTAATCGGTGATGTTCTTGACGACGCCGTCGATCACCTGGCCCTCGGCCAGGCTCTGGATCAGGCCCGAGCGCTGCTCGGCGCGAGTCTCTTCGAGCACGGCGCGACGCGACACGACGATGTTGCCGCGCTTGCGGTCCATCTTCAGGATCTGGAACGGCTGCGGGATGTCCATCAGCGGCGTGACGTCGCGCACCGGACGGATATCGACCTGCGAACCCGGCAGGAACGCCACCGCGCCCGACAGGTCGACGGTGAAGCCGCCCTTGACGCGGCCGAAGATCGTGCCTTCGACGCGGGCCGACTTGGAGAATTCGAGCTCGAGCTTGTCCCAGGCGGCTTCGCGGCGCGCGCGGTCGCGCGACAGCATCGCTTCGCCGTGCATGTTCTCGACCCGGTCGACATAGACTTCGACTTCATCGCCGACCTTCAGCTCGGCCTTCTGGCCGGGGGCGGGGGCGAATTCGCGGAGCGGCACGCGGCCTTCCGACTTCAGGCCGACGTCGATGACGGCCATGTCGTTTTCGATCGCGGTGACGGTGCCGTGCACCACGCGACCCTCGAAGCTGTCGGCGCCGCCGAACATGTCATCGAGCATCGCCGCGAAATCATCGCGGCTGGGCTGAATCTGGGTTGCCATTAGAAAATGTCTTCCTCGGGGTTCGTTTCCGGCCAAGCGGTTGGGTCCGCTGGTCTTGGCCAAAACGCCGCGACGGCCCCATGCCGGCACGGCATCCGTCGGACCGATGATGCGAAAAGGGCGCGAGAGGCCATGGCCCGTCGCGCCGATCTTCGCGGGCACCTGCCCGTCGAACCTGTTCTCTATAGGAGAGGGGCGACAAAAAAGCAATCGCCGCTCGCCGGGCCCATCCGGTCCCGCGCGCCAAAGGGAAGCGCGCGCGGGACCGGCCGGGATCAGGCATAGACCGCGGTGGTGCTGCGACGGCGATAGCGGGCGGCGGCGCCGATCATCGCGAAGCCGACCAGCATCATCGCCCAGGTCGCGGGCTCCGGCACCGCCGCGACGCTGCTGACATTGACGCCGGCGAGCTTGAAGGCGTCGAAGATCTTCGGCGCGTCGGGCGACATCGTGCTGATCATCCAGATATTGCCGATCGCGGTGCTGCCGAGCGCCAGCGAGCGGCTGCCGTCCATGCCGTTGCCATAGGAGATGGCGCTGCCGGTGAACGCCTTGGACAGGCTGTCGACCGACATGGTGCCGTTCCACGCCGTGGCGGTGTTGCCCCAGCGGATCAACGCGTTGTTGTCGGGCGCCGAGCCGTACAGGTCGAAGGTGTTGAACACCGCCGAGGTCAGCTTCACCGCCTGGTCGAACTGGAGGATGAAGAAGTCGGTGCCAAAATAGCTGTCCGCCTGGTGCGAGCCGTAGGCGCCGCTCTCGATCGCGTTGGTGATGCCGAGGCCATCGGTGCCATAGCTGCCGACCGCGCTGCGGCCGACGCCGAAGCCGAAATCGGTCCAGCCGGTGACCTTGACGTTCAGCGTCTGGCCGTTGCTCGTGGCATTATAGGTGCGGGCGTCGGTGTTGCTGCCCGCCGTGCCGCCATTGGTCATCGCGACCGAAAAGTTCGTGGCATAGGCCGGGGCGGCGGCGAAGATGGCGGCGGCGGCGGTGGTGATGAAGATGTTGCGCATGTTGTTGCTCTCACTCGATATTCTGTGAAAGCACTTTCGCTAAGTGGCTGATTTCCTTCAACCGATGCTTATGGTTAACAAAATCCTGCTTTGATACGCGCCGTGGTTAACGGCCATCCACCATCCAGGCGGGACGTCCATCAGGCGGCGACGCGCGCCTCCACCAGCGCGATCGCGCGGCGGACCGACTCGTCGATCGTCAGAAAGCTGGTGTCGAGCAGCGCCGAATCGGGAGCCTGAACCAGCGGCGCGGCGGCGCGGCCGCTGTCGCGTGCATCGCGGGCACGGATGTCCGCCAGCACCTTGTCATAGCTGATCGTTGCGCCGTGTGCGTGAAGCTCGCTGTGGCGGCGACGCGCGCGAATCTGCGGCGTCGCCTTGACGAACAGCTTGGCGTCCGCCTCCGGCGCGATCACCGTGCCGATGTCGCGGCCGTCGAGCACCGCGCCGCCGGGCTGGTGGGCGAAACGCTTCTGCCGCTGGAACAGCGAGGCACGGACCAGGGGATGCGCTGACACGACCGAGGCGAGTTGACCCACCGCGTCGCTGCGCAGGCCGGGATCGGCGAGCAGCGAATCGTCGAAGTCGCAGGCGGCGACCGCATCCGCTTCCTTCGTCGCGTCCAGTTCCAGCCGCTGCACCGTCATCGCGACGGCACGGTAGAGCAGGCCGGTGTCGAGATGCGGCAGGCCGTAGTGGCGGGCGAGCGCGCGGGCGATCGTGCCCTTGCCGCTGGCGGCGGGGCCATCGACCGCGATGATCATGCCGCCTGCTCCGCCGTGTCGGCCGCCAGACGGTCGAGGGAGGCGTAGAAGCCGGGATAGCTGGTCGCGACCGGCGCGGCGTCGTCGATCGTGATCGGTCGCCGGGCATGGAGCGCGGCGACCGACAGGCTCATCGCAATGCGGTGGTCGAGCAGCGAGGCGATGGTCGCGCCGCCGGCGATCGGCGCGCCGCCGGTGCCGGTGATCGCCAAGCCGTCCTCAAACTCCTCGCACACTACGCCGCACAGTTCCAGCGCGGCCCGCATCGCGGCGATCCGGTCGCTTTCCTTGACGCGCAGTTCGTGCGCGCCGCGGGCCACGGTGCGACCTTCCGCGAAGGCGGCGGCGACGAACAGCACCGGATATTCGTCGATCATGCTCGGCGTCAGCTCGGTCGGCACCTCGATCGCGCGCAGGGTCGCGTGGCGCACGCGCAGGTCGGCGACCGGCTCGCCACCGACGACGCGCGCATTTTCTTCGGTAATGTCCGCCCCCATCAGGCGCAGCGCCGCGATCACGCCGGTGCGCGTCGGGTTGAGACCGACATTCGCCACAAGGATGTCGGAATCCGGCACCACCGAGGCGGCGACCAGCCAGAAAGCGGCGGAGGAGGGGTCGCCGGGCACGACGATCTGTTGCGGGCGAAGCTCGGCTTCGCCCCGAATCTGTATGATCCGGCCCTCCGGACCCTGCTCGACGCTGAGGTCAGCACCGAAGCCGGCGAGCATCCGCTCCGAATGGTCACGCGTCGCCACCGGCTCGATCACGGTGGTGATGCCGGGCGTGTTGAGGCCCGCCAGCAGGATCGCCGACTTCACCTGCGCGGAGGCGACCGGCAGCGTGTAGGTGATCGGCACCGCCGGGCACAGACCGCGCAGCATCAGCGGCAGTCGGCCGCCGAGCGAGGCGGTGATCGCCGCGCCCATCGCCGACAACGGCTCGATCACCCGCCCCATCGGCCGGCCCGACAGGCTGGCATCGCCGGTGAAGGTGGCGGTGATCGCGTGGGAGGCGACCAGGCCCATCAGCAGCCGGGTCGACGTGCCCGAATTGCCCATCTCCAGCGCCGTGTCCGGCTGGCGCAGGCCGCCGACCCCGACGCCGTGAATGCGCCAGATGCCGTCCGCGCCGCGCTGGATCTCGGCGCCCATGGCCCGCATCGCGGCGGCGGTGGCGAGGACGTCCTCACCCTCCAGCAGCCCCTCCACCCGACTCTCGCCCACGGCGAGCGCGGACAGCATCAGCGAGCGGTGGCTGATCGACTTGTCGCCCGGGACGGTGATCGTGCCGCGCAGCGGGCCGCAGGGGCCAAGCGTCTTGGTTTGGGGCGGAAGGTGGCTCATGGGGCAGGCGCTTTGACAGCCGTCTTGCGCTATGGCAAGGCGCGGGCCATCTCGCTGGGATAGCATCCCTGGGGTATTCCCAATTCCGAAAGGCTAAGGACACGGCATGATCAAGCCGGAATGGGGCACGAAGCGTACGTGCCCGAAATGCGCGACGCGTTTCTACGACCTCGAAAAGGACGATCCCGTCACCTGCATCACCTGCGGGTATGCTTGGGAGCCGGAGCCGATCCTGAAGTCGAAGCAGCCGCTGCCCTTCGAGGCGCAGAAGTCCGACACGCAGAAGCCCGACGCCGACCTGGAAGGCGATGACGAGGATCTGGAGGACATCACCGGCGAGGACGAAGAGCCTTCGGCGGACGATGAAGTGGACCTCGGCGGCGACGACGACCTGGGCGTCGAGACGTCGAGCGACGAGGACGAACATTGATGTGAGAAATTTGGCAGGCGGTGGAAACACCGCTTGCCAAGCTTCGGCGAGGCGGCTAGTGGGCTGCCTCCCGGACGGAATGGGGCCGTAGCTCAGCTGGGAGAGCGTCGCAATGGCATTGCGAAGGTCAGGGGTTCGATCCCCCTCGGCTCCACCATATCCGTCCCGACCGCCGCGTGCGCTGGTCTGACCCTAAATCCCATCTACTTCGGTCCGGTGCAGAGGCAGCAGTCTTTTGCGCCGTTTTCGCGCGTCTGGCGGTGCGGCCGGTGGATCGTCGGGATTCCACGACAGAGGCGCGGCGGCGTGCGGGGGCGAGGGTGCCGGCTGAAATTCAGCGGCGGCCAGCGTTCTTCTACTTGCCATCCTCGGGACGCCCGGTTAAGGGGCTGCCTCCCGAACGGAATGGGGCCGTAGCTCAGCTGGGAGAGCGTCGCAATGGCATTGCGAAGGTCAGGGGTTCGATCCCCCTCGGCTCCACCATATCCGTCCCGAAGTCGCTGCCACGGGCGACGCCCCGCCACGCGCTGACAACCACGACCGCCCTGGCGGGGATAAGCAGCGGGGCGTGACCTCCCACGCAGTCCCGCGGTCTCCCACCACTACGCATCGCACCGGTGCTGCTATGCCGTGTGCCGGTCTGTCATGGGCGCAACGGGGGCGTGCCGCACGCCCGCGACATGGCGAACAGGCCGGCGGATCGCTCCACCGGCCCCGTCGGCATCAAGCTTGGCCCGGCCGCGCGTCGCTCAGGCGAGGCGGGCGGTGAGGCTGCGGCGGCGATAGCGCGCTGCGCCCGCCACCATCCCCAGGCCGACCAGCATCATCGCCCATGTCGTAGGTTCGGGCACCGCCGCGATCGTCGGCGCAGGCGCGGCCGATGTCGTGGCCAGCGTCGCGCTGCCCGAAAAGGCGGAGTTGCCGGTTGCGTTGAAGGTGATGGTCAGCGTCGACGCGGTGGCGTCCTGGGCGCGCAGCGGATTGCTGGTGAACCCGTACAGGACCAGCGAGCCGCTGGTCGAGACGTCGCTGCGATCAGCGAACGCCGTGGTGATCGCCCGAAAGGCCGAGAAATCGAACTGACCGCCATGCCCGTCGCCGAACTGGAACAGGTTGGTCAGCGTCTGGTCGATCGCGGTGCCGACCGTCTTGCTGAACCGGACCGCGCCGTCCATCGTCCCGGTCAGCCCGGCCGCCGCCGCGAAGGCGCCGGTGGACACGACCTGGAACGTGCTGCCCTTCGCTACGGAGAAGGCCGATTCCGCATCGCTCAGCGCGATCGTCGGAGCGAACAGAAAGGCGGAGCTGACCGTGCCATCGGTGATGGTGGCGGCTCCCGCCGGCGCGGCCGCGATCGCGGCGGCTGCGGCAAGCGCCAGAAAGATCGTTTGCATACATATCCCCCATGTCTGCCGGTCAGGACGACCGTTCGAGCAAATGGAGGTATAAACCTGGGATAATGATGCAAGCTATGCCGATTTGCGGCCGTCATGCGCCACGGTGGCACAGGCGGGACTGGCCGGCGCTTCATCCGAAGCGCCGGCCAGGCATCGGTCAGGCGTTCGCCATCTTCGCTTCGAGATTGACGCGAACCTGCTCGAAGAACTGCTCGGTCGTCATCCATGGCTGGTCCGGGCCGATCAGGATCGCGAGATCCTTGGTCATGTGACCGTTCTCGACCGTCTCGATGCAGACGCGCTCCAGCGTCTCGGCGAACTGGGTCACCTCGGGGGTGTTGTCGAACTTGCCGCGATACTTGAGGCCGCCGGTCCAGGCGAAGATCGACGCGATCGGGTTGGTCGAGGTCGCCTTGCCCTGCTGGTGCTGGCGGTAGTGGCGGGTGACGGTGCCGTGCGCCGCTTCGGCTTCCACGGTCTTGCCGTCCGGGGTCAGCAGCACCGAGGTCATCAGGCCAAGCGAGCCGAACCCTTGCGCCACCTGGTCCGACTGCACGTCGCCGTCATAGTTCTTGCAGGCCCAGACGAATTCGCCATTCCACTTGAGCGCCGAGGCGACCATGTCGTCAATCAGGCGATGCTCGTAGACGATGCCGGCTTCCTGGAACTTGTCCTTGAACTCGGTCTCGAACACCTCCGCGAACAGGTCCTTGAAGCGGCCGTCATAGGCCTTCAGGATCGTGTTCTTGGTCGACAGGTACACCGGCCACTTCAGGTTCAGGCCATAGTGCATCGAGGCGCGCGCGAAGTCGCGGATCGACTCGTCAAGATTGTACATGCCCATCGCGACGCCCGACGAGGGGAAGTCGAACACCTCATGCTCGATCTCCTGGCCGTCCTCGCCCGTCCACTTCATGGTCAGCTTGCCCTTGCCGGGCACCTTGAAGTCGGTGGCCTTGTACTGGTCGCCGAAGGCGTGGCGGCCGACGACGATTGGGTGGGTCCAGCCCGGGATCAGGCGGGGCACGTTCTTGATCACGATCGGCTCGCGGAACACCACGCCGCCCAGGATGTTGCGGATCGTGCCATTCGGCGACTTCCACATCTTCTTCAGGCCGAACTCCTCGACGCGGGCCTCGTCGGGGGTGATCGTCGCGCACTTGACGGCGACGCCGTACTTCTTGGTCGCTTCGGCCGCGTCGATCGTCACCTGGTCGTTGGTGGCGTCGCGGTTATCGACGCTCAGGTCGTAATAGGCCAGCTCGATGTCGAGATAGGGCTTGATCAGCCGCTCGCGGATCCATTCCCAGATGATCCGGGTCATCTCGTCGCCGTCGATCTCCACGATCGGCGTGTTCACCTTGATTTTGGCCATTATCGCTTCCTTGGGAAAGTGGATGGGCAGGCGTCTAGGATGTGTGCCGGGCGACCGCAATGCCCGTCCGACCGACCGCGCCGCGCCTCCAGTGCGCCGGGCGGGGCGTTCGTGATTGTCACATGGATGCCACAGCGGTAGGAGAAGCCGATGCCATCCCTCGAAAAACCGCCGGTCGTGACGACCACCGTCAAGTGGCGCTTCCCGGCCGTCCATCCCGAAGGGCGGAAATACACCGCCATCGCGCTCGGCATCACCCTGCTGTTGACGATCATCAGCAAGGTGCTGTTCTGGCCGATGCTGGGCGTCACCGCCTGGGTCGCCACCTTCTTCCGCGATCCGATCCGCACTACGCCCCAAGGCGAGGGGCTGATCGTCGCGCCGGCCGACGGGCTGGTGACGATGATCCAGCGCGTGCCCGTCCCGCGCGAACTGGTCGCGGAGCTGGGAGATGCGCCGATGGTGCGCGTGTCGATCTTCATGTCGGTGTTCGACGTGCACATCAACCGCACCCCGATCGCCGGCACGATCCGCCAGGTCGTTTATATCTCCGGCAAATTCTTCAACGCCGACCTCGACAAGGCGTCGGACGAGAACGAGCGCCAGCATTTCGTCGTGGAAGGGCGCGATGGCCGCCGGATCGGCTTCACCCAGATCGCCGGGCTGGTGGCGCGCCGCATCGTCGCCTTCGCCAAGCCCGGCGACATGGTCGCGGCGGGGCAGCGGATCGGCCTGATCCGCTTCGGCAGCCGCGTCGACGTGTTCCTGCCCGATGATTGCGCTCCGCAGGTCGCGCTGGGTCAGCGGTCGGTCGCGGGCGAGACGATCATCGGCCGCGTTGGCGGCGTTGCCGTGCAGGGCATTGCGCAATGAGCCGCCGCCGGTGACCGACCCGTCCTATGATCCCGGCGACCAGCCGATGCCGTCGCGCCGCAGTGGCGGTTTCCGTCGCCCACGTGGTGGCATTCCGCTCCGTGCGGTCGCGCCCAACGCTGTCACCGCGCTGGCGCTGTGCTCGGGCCTGTCGGGCGTGCGGTTCGCGATCGGCCATGATTTCGAACGCGCCGTGGCGATGATCATGGTCGCGGGCGTGCTCGACGGCATCGACGGTCGCATCGCGCGGTTGCTACACGGTGAGAGTCGGTTTGGCGCGGAATTGGACTCGCTGTCCGACGCGATCAGCTTCGGCGTGGCGCCGGCGCTGATCCTCTATCTCTGGTCGTTGTCCGCCTTCCCGCGCTTCGGCTGGATGGCGGCGCTGGTGCTGGCGGTCTTCTGCGCATTGCGGCTCGCTCGGTTCAACGCGCTGATCGACGAGAAGGAACAGCCGCACAAATCCGCCGGATTCCTGACCGGCGTGCCCGCGCCGGCCGGGGCGGGGTTGGCGCTGCTGCCGCTGATGCTGTCCCTGTGGGTCGACGCGCCATTCCTGTCGTCGCCCTATTTCGTCGCGCCCTGGGCGATCTTCATCGCCCTGCTGATGGTGTCGAGCATCGCCACCTTTTCGTGGAAGTCGCTGCGGCTACGCCGGAATATCCGGTTCGAGGCGTTGGCGCTGGTGGTGCTGCTGGGAGCAGCCCTCATCACCTTGCCCTGGCCGACGCTCAGCCTGGTCGCGTCGCTTTACCTGCTGCTCATCCCGTTCAGCATCGTCAGCTATGAACGAGTCAAGCGGCTTCGTGCAGCCGGCGCAGGGCCGCGGGAGCCGGGGCCGACGCCCAGCGTCTGACAGCGATGCGTCGCTCCGCCAGCGCCAGTTGGTGCAGCGGCGCATAGGTGCTCTCGCCATGTCCCATCGCCAGACGGACGATTCGCCGCCACTGCGGGCCGATCGCCATTGCGATCACCGACACGGACAGGGCCAATGCGCCCGCGAACACCAACATGCTCATTATTGCCACCATGTCCGCCTCCCGTATCGCATCAGTCGACCGTCGACGGATGCTAACCTACAAACCAGAGTGGGGGTTCCTGGGTGCGTGTACACCTAGGTTGTCGCGATCCGATAAACCGGGCCGCTGGTGCGGCGTGGCGAATCCCGTTCCCCTGATGAAGCGGTTATGTTCCATCTTCGTTCCATGTGTCAAGCACCTGGAACAAAGCCGGATCATCGGGCTGCCGGACCGGTGAGGACCGAGGCGGTTGCGTTTCGGGCGATGTTCGACTAAGCGGCCCGCCTCAACCCCGCATGGGAAGCATCACACACCGGTGCGCCTGGCTTCGAGCCGCCGCGTCATCCGCTTCCCAGAGGAACAACCGGAAGGAAATCACTATGGCGGCTCCTGTCGTCACCATGCAGCAGCTCATCGAGACCGGCGCGCACTTCGGCCACCAGACCCACCGCTGGAATCCGAAGATGAAGCCCTACATCTTCGGCGACCGCAACGGCGTCCACATCCTCGATCTGTCGCAGACCGTGCCGCTCTTCGCGCGCGCGCTGGAATTCGTGTCGCAGACCGTGGCGCAGGGCGGCAAGGTGCTGTTCGTCGGCACCAAGCGCCAGGCCCAGGAGCCCGTCGCCGATGCCGCGCGTCGCGCCGGCCAGCATTTCGTCAACCACCGCTGGCTGGGCGGCATGCTCACCAACTGGAAGACGATCTCCAACTCGATCAAGCGCATGAAGGCGCTGGAAGAGCAGCTGTCGGGTAACACTGCCGGCCTCACCAAGAAGGAAGTGCTGCAGCTCACCCGCGAGCGTGACAAGCTCGAACTGTCGCTGGGCGGCATCCGCGACATGGGCGGCATCCCGGACGTGATGTTCGTGATCGACGCCAACAAGGAAGAGCTGGCGATCAAGGAAGCCAACACGCTGGGCATCCCGGTCGTCGCGATCCTCGATTCGAACGTGTCGCCGGACGGCATCGCCTTCCCGGTGCCGGCGAACGACGACGCCAGCCGCGCCATCCGCCTGTACTGCGAGGCGATCGCGATCGCCGCGACCCGTGGCGGCCAGGAGCAGCAGCAGCGCCGCGGCGTCGACATGGGCGCGATGGCTGAGCCGCCGTCGGAAGCGGCGCTGAGCACCGACCCGATCGTCGGCGACGCCAATGCGGACCAGGCGGTCGAGGCCGAGCGCCAGATCGACGCATAATCGTCACAGACGGCTTCTAGCGGGCGGGGCAGGGCGGAACGCTCCGCCCCGCCCGCACTCACATTCGGACAAGAGGATCAGTAACATGGCCGATATCACGGCAGCGATGGTCAAGGATCTGCGCGAGAAGAGCGGCGCGGGCATGATGGACTGCAAGAAGGCGCTGAACGAGACCGCCGGCGACATGGACGCGGCGATGGACTGGCTGCGCACCAAGGGCCTGGCGGCCGCCGCCAAGAAGTCGAGCCGCACCGCGGCCGAGGGCCTGGTCGGCGTCGCGACCTCGGGCACCCGTGGCGCCGCGGTCGAGGTGAACTCGGAGACGGACTTCGTCGCCAAGAACGACCAATTCCAGCAGTTCGTCCGCGAAGTGACCGAGATCGCGCTCGCCAGCGGCGACGATATCGAGGCGCTGAAGGGCCAAGCGATGCCGTCGGGCAAGACCGTCGAGGAGACGCTGACGAACAACGTCGCGACGATCGGCGAGAACCAGTCGCTGCGCCGCTCGAAGCGTCTGGAAGTGAGCAAGGGCGCGGTCGTGTCCTATGTCCACAACGCGCAGGCGCCCGGCATGGGCAAGATCGGCGTGCTCGTCGCGCTCGAGTCCGAGGCGTCGGACGAGGTGCTGCAGTCGCTCGGCAAGCAGCTGGCGATGCACATCGCCGCCGCGTTCCCCAAGGCGCTGAACGAGGCGGACCTGGACGAGGCCGAGATCGAGCGCGAGCGCGCGATCGCGACCGAGAAGGCCGCCGAGTCGGGCAAGCCTGCCGACATCATCGCCAAGATGGTCGAGGGCGGCATCGCCAAGTACCGCAAGGAGCATGCGCTGGTCAGCCAGCTGTTCGTGATGGACGGCAAGACCAAGATCAGCGACGTCGTCGCCAAGGCGGGCAAGGATGCCGGCGCCACCATCGTGCTGAAGGACTATGTCCGTTTCCAGCTCGGCGAGGGCATCGAGAAGGAAGCCTCCGACTTCGCCGCCGAGGTCGCGGCGGCTTCCGGCGTGCCGCAGGCCAAGCCGGCGGCGTAACGCTTTCGCTCCGCCCTTCACGGGTGGAGCCGAGGGTTCAAGGGCGGGGGTGGCTTGGCGGCCGCCTCCGCCCTTTTCTCTTTTGAGGCGTGCCTCAGGCGGAGATGCGGAGGCTCGAACAAGGGGAGCGGATTTTCTTTTCCTTCTTGTTCCCCGGCGAAGGCCGGGGCCTAGTTGGAAAGGTGATTGATACGGAGCGATGCCCTGCATCACCATCGTCCCCCAACCGGGTCCCGGCCTTCGCCCGGGAACAGGAGGAGAGAGGAGGTCCATCTTCTGCACCGATCCTCCACGCCATCTCCCGCACCTGACCATCGCGAAGCGGTTGCCCCGCCAGCGGCGCGCGCCTAAGGTCCGCGCCGCTTCCACCCCCGACAAATCGAGCCGCATGACCGCACCGCGCTACAAACGAATCCTGCTGAAACTCTCGGGCGAGGTCCTGATGGGCGAAGGTGGCCTGGCCATCGATCCCGTTATCACCGCCCGCGTCGCCCAGGAGATCGCCGACGTCCGCGCCCAGGGCTATGAACTGTGCGTCGTCGTCGGCGGCGGCAATATCTTTCGTGGCCTGTCCGCCGCCGCCAAGGGTATCGAGCGGGCGACCGCCGACTATATGGGCATGCTCGCGACCGTGATGAACGCGCTCGCCGTGCAGAACGCGCTGGAGCAGATCGGCGTCGACACGCGCGTCCAGTCGGCCATCCCGATGGCCAGCGTCTGCGAGCCGTTCATCCGCCGCCGGGCCGAGCGCCACCTGGAAAAGGGACGCGTGGTGATCTTCGCCGCCGGCGTCGGTTCGCCCTTCTTCACCACCGATTCGGGCGCGGCGCTGCGCGCCGCCGAGATGAAGTGCGACGCGCTGTTCAAGGGCACCAGCGTCGACGGCGTCTACGACGCCGATCCCAAGAAGGTGCCGGGCGCGACCCGCTACGACACCGTCAGCTTCAACCGGGTGCTGTCCGACGACCTGAAGGTCATGGACGCGTCCGCCGTGGCGTTGTGCCGCGATAACAACATCCCCATCGTCGTCTTCAACATCCGCGAACATGGCAATTTCGCTGCCGTGCTGTCGGGGAATGGCATTTCGACGACCGTACAGACCCAGGAGAACAAGTGATGGCTGCCTATGACAAGGCCGATATCCAGCGCCGCATGACCGGCGCGGTCGAATCGCTGCGCCACGATCTGGGCGGCCTGCGCACCGGCCGCGCCTCGACCACCCTGCTCGATCCGGTGACGGTCGAGGTCTATGGCAGCCATATGCCGCTCTGCCAGGTCGCCACCGTTTCCGCGCCCGAGCCGCGGATGCTGTCGGTGCAGGTCTGGGACAAGTCGAATGTCGGCCCGGTCGAAAAGGCGATCCGCTCGGCGGGCCTGGGCCTCAACCCGATCAACGACGGCCAGACGCTGCGTCTGCCGATCCCCGACCTGACCGAGGAGCGCCGCAAGGAACTGGCCAAGCTGGCCAGCCAATATGCGGAGAAGGCCCGGATCGCCGCGCGCAACGTGCGCCGCGACGGCATGGACAGCCTGAAGGCCGACGAGAAGAAGAACGTCTTTGGCGAGGACGAGCGCAAGCGCCACGAAACCGAGCTGCAGAAGATCACCGACGCGACGATCGCGGACATCGATTCGGTGTCCTCGTCGAAGGAAAAGGAAATCCTGGGCAAGTGATCGCGGCAGCGCGTCTCTACGGGCGTCGTCCCGGCCGCGGCCCGGTCGCGGCGGGGGCGGCAGCATGAGCTCCGCGCCCGCGTTCGCCGTCGTGCCGCAGGGCGGGGCGGTGCCGCGCCATGTCGCCATCATCATGGACGGCAATGGCCGCTGGGCCAAGCAGCGCCACCTGCCACGTCTGGCCGGGCACAAGGCGGGCGTGGAGGCGGTGCGCCGCGTCACGCGCGCCGCCCGCACGATGGGGATCGAGGCGCTGACGCTCTACGCCTTCTCCTCCGAGAACTGGCGGCGGCCGGCCCAGGAGGTGGGCGACCTGATGGGGCTGCTGCGCCTCTTCATCCGGTCCGACCTGGCCGAGCTCGCGCGTGAGAACGTCCGGTTGCGCGTGATCGGGGACTATCGCGCCTTTACGCCCGATCTGGTCAAGCTGGTCGACGACGCGATCGCGCGCACGGCGGGCAATACCGGTCCGTTGCTGGCGATCGCGCTGAACTACGGGGCGCAGGCCGAATTGGCGGCGGCGGCCCGGCGCGCGGCGGCGAAACTACAGCCTGAGCAGATCGACGAGGCGGCGATCGCGGCCGAGCTGGAGACGGTGGACCTGCCGCCGCTCGACCTGATCATCCGGACCTCCGGCGAGCAGCGCCTGTCCAATTTCCTATTGTGGCAAGCGGCTTATGCGGAACTCCTGTTCGTCGATACGCTCTGGCCGGATTTCGATGGCGAGGCGCTGGCGGAGGCGGTAGCGGTGTTCGGCCGACGCCAACGCCGCTTTGGAGGCTTGTGACCCCGATCCCCGATCTGCCGCCCGGCCTGCTGCCCGACACGCCCGACTCGAAGCTGCGGACCCCCTCCAACCTGCGGCTGCGCATGATCGCCAGCGTCGCGATGATCGCGGCGGCGATGCTTGCGCTGGTGCTGGGCGGAGTCGCCTTCTGGTTGCTGACCGTAGTGGTAGCGTTGTTCATGATGGCGGAATGGGCGGACCTGAGCGGCGTCGATGCCCGCGCCAAGCGGATGGGGCAATTTGCGCTCAGTGTACCGCTGGCGGTGATGGCCCCGGCTTCGCTGGTGCTGGAGGTGCACGACTTCTTCTCGCTCGGCTTGCTGTTCGGCGCGGCTTTCTTCCTAGTGATCGTCACCAACAAGCGGCGGCTGGCGCTCGGCATCCTCTATTGCGGATTGCCGGTGCTGGCGCTGGTCGCGCTGCGGCGGCAGGAGGACGGGCTGGTCTATGCGCTCTGGGCGATGGCGCTGGTCTGGGCAAGCGATATCGGCGCCTTCTTCGCCGGGCGGACGATCGGCGGCCCCAAGCTGGCGCCCCGGATCAGCCCGGCGAAGACGTGGTCTGGTCTGGTTGGCGGCGTCGCGCTGGCGACCCTGTTCGCCGCCGCCATGCACGGTGCCTATGACCTGCCGTGGCGGCTGGTCGCGGCGACGCCGGTGCTGGCGGTGCTGGCACAACTGGGCGACCTGTATGAAAGCGCGCTCAAGCGGCGGGCCGGCGTCAAGGATTCGGGCCATATCCTGCCCGGCCATGGCGGGGTGATGGACCGGCTGGACGGCGTGGTGCCGACCGCGCCCGTCGCCGCGCTGCTCGTGATCCTGCCGCAGCTCCTGTCATGAAGACCGTCTCCATCCTGGGTGCGACCGGCTCGATCGGGACTTCGACGCTCGACCTCGTCGAGCGCGAGCCCGACCGATTCCGGGTCCGCGCGCTCACCGCCAATCGCGATGTGGCCAAGCTTGCCGCCGCCGCCAAGCGCACCCGTGCCGAAGTGGCGGTGGTCGCGGACGAGTCCTGCCTGCCCGCCCTGCGTGACGCTCTGGCCGGGTCTGATATTGCGGTGGCGGGCGGCCGCGCGGCGGTGATCGAAGCGGCGGCGCGGCCGGTCGATTGGACCATGGCCGCGATCGTCGGCTGTGCGGGGCTGGAGCCGGTGATGGCCTCGGTCGCGCAAGGCACGACGGTGGTGCTCGCCAACAAGGAGCCGCTGGTGTCGGCGGGCGAGGTGATCCTGGCCCATGCCGAGACGCATGGTGCGACGCTGCTGCCCTGCGACAGCGAGCATAACGCGATTTTCCAGTGCCTGGCTGGGCAGGACATGGCCGATGTCCGCCGCATCATCCTGACCGCGAGCGGCGGACCGTTCCGCACCGCGACGCTCGACGCGATGCGCAGGGTGACGCCGGCGCAGGCGGTGGCGCACCCCAATTGGTCGATGGGCGCGAAAATCTCCGTCGACAGCGCGACGATGATGAACAAGGGGCTGGAGCTGATCGAGGCGGCGCGCCTGTTCCCGATCGACCCCGACCGGATCGAGATCGTCGTCCATCCCCAGTCGGTGATCCACAGCCTGGTCGAATATCGCGACGGGTCGACATTGGCGCAGCTCGGCCCGTCCGACATGCGCGTCCCGATCGCGCATTGCCTGGCCTGGCCCCGGCGGATGGCGACGCCGATGGCGCCGCTCGACCTCATCGCGATCGGCCGCCTGGAATTCGAGGCGCCCGATCCGATCCGCTTCCCGGCGCTGGCCCTGGCGCGCGCGGCGCTGGATGCGGGCGGCGCGCGGCCGGCGATCCTGAACGCGGCGAACGAGGTCGCGGTGGCGGCGTTCCTGGCCGGGCGGATCGGCTTCCTCGAAATTGCCGCAATCGTATCGGATACGCTGGAACGCTACGACCCGCCCGCGCCGGCGACGCTCGACGCGGTGCTCGCGATCGATGCCGAGGCGAGAAGGCAGGCGACGGCAGGCCTGAAGGATGCTGCAGCTTGATCGATGCCCCTGGTATCCCCCTGACGTTGATCGCCTTCGTGGCGGTGATCGGCCCGCTCGTGTTCATCCACGAAATGGGCCATTATCTCGCCGGCCGCTGGTTCGGGATCAAGGCGGACGCGTTCTCGATCGGCTTCGGCCGTGAGGTGGCGGGCTGGACCGACCGGCGCGGCACGCGCTGGAAACTCGGCTGGCTGCCGCTCGGCGGTTATGTGAAATTCGCCGGCGACATGAACCCGGCCAGCCAGCCCAGCGCCGAGTGGCTGTCGCTGCCGCCCGAGGAGCGTGGCCGCACCTTCCAAGCCAAGCCGGTATGGCAGCGCGCGATCGTCGTCGCGGCGGGGCCGCTGGTCAATTTCCTGGCCGCGATCCTGATCCTGGCGGGTTTCGCCTATCTCTACGGGGTGCGCACCGCGCCGCCGGTGGTCGGCGCGGTGGTGCAGGGCAGCCCGGCCGCGGCCGCGGGCCTCGCGCCCGGCGATCGCATCCTGTCGATCGACGGCCGGCAGATGGATGATTTCGGCGATCTGGCGCAATATGCGATCCTGCGCCCCGGCGCGACCGTCACCGCCATGGTGGTGCGCGGCGACAGCGAGGAGGCGGCCCGGCCGCTGACCCTGACGATCGGCGAGATGCGGCAGAGCGATCGGTTCGGCAACCAGTTCCGCATCGGCCGGCTCGGCATCGCCAGCCCGCCTGCGCGCTACGAACCGGTGTCGCTGCTGCGCGCGCCCGTGGAGGGCGCGGCGCAGGTGGTGGCGATCGTCCGCTCGACCATCGACACGCTCGGTCAGATCATCACCGGACGGCGCTCGGTCGACGAACTGGGCGGCCCGCTCCAGATCGCCAAGGTGTCCGGCGAGCAGATGACGCTCGGCTGGCCCGCTTTCGTGTGGCTGATCGCGATGGTGTCGATCAATCTCGGGTTCATCAACCTTCTGCCAGTGCCGATGCTGGATGGCGGGCACCTGTTCTTCTATGCGATCGAGGCGGTGCGGCGACGTCCGGTCGGCCCGGCGGCGCAGGAATGGGCGTTTCGCGGCGGTCTGGCGGCGCTATTGGCCTTGATGATCCTCGTGACCTTCAACGATCTGGGCAAGTTCGGCCTGTGGCGTGGTCTCGCCGGCTTGATCGGGTGACCGGACTCGGGCAGGGGCCGGATCGGCTGGGGGTCGCTTTTCTGTTTTCTCGGGGTGGGTGCGTGACGAATAACGGTTCCAAGGTCGCGGCGATCGGCGCGACGCTGCTGGCGACGACCATGCTGGCCGGCGCGCCGGTGCTGGCGCAACGTGCCCCGGCCCAGCCGCGCGGCGGCGCGGCGGCGCGCGAGGCGCAGGGTCCGCGCGTCTCCATCCCCCAGGGCACGCCCGCTGCCCCGCAGGGAGTCGCGCCCGACGCTGCCGGCGTGATCAAGTCGCTTCGCGTCGAGGGATCGCAGCGCATCGAGCCGGAAACGGTGCTGTCCTATACCAAGCTGCGCGTCGGCATACCCTATACGGCGGAAACGCTCGACCAGGCGCTGAAGGATCTGCAGGCGTCCGAACTGTTCGCCGACTTCTCGATCTCGGGGGTCGAAACCGGCAATATCGTGCTCCGCATTCGCGAGAATCCGATCATCAACCGGGTGATCCTGGAGGGCAACAAGGCGATCAAGAGCGACAAGATCCAGAAGGAGATCAAGCTCGCGCCACGCCAGATCTTCACGCGGACGGCAGTGCGCGCCGATGTGTCGCGCATCATCGAGCTCTATCGTCGCCAGGGCCGCTTCGCTGCCGTGGTCGAGCCGAAGATGGTCAGCCTGGACCAGAACCGCGTCGACATCGTGTTCGAGATCACCGAGGGCGCGAAGTCCAAGGTCCGTCAGATCAACATCCTGGGCAACGAGCAGTTCAGCGACGACGAGCTGCGCGGCCAGATGGCGACCAAACAGTCGCGCTGGTTCCGCCTGTTGTCGTCCAACACCAGCTACGACCAGGACAGGCTGAACTACGACCAGCAGAAGCTGCGCCAATTCTACCTGACCCAGGGCTACGCCGATTTCCGCGTGACGTCGGCAGTGGCGGAGCTGACGCCTGACAAGCGGGACTTCATCATCACCTATGTGGTCGAGGAGGGCAAGCGTTACAAGTTCGGCGACGTGACCGTCGACAGCGAGATTCGCGACTTCGACAACAAGGCGCTCGCGGCCGGCCTGCCGATGAAGAAGGGCGACTGGTACAATGCCAAGATGGTCGAGGATTCGGTCGACAAGCTGAGCCAGACCGCCGGCCTGTTTGGCTATGCCTTCACCGACGTGGAGCCGGAGTTCCAGCGCGATCCCGAGACGCTGACGATGGGGATCAACTTCCATATCGGCCAGGCGCAGCGCACCTATGTCGAGCGGATCGACATCAACGGCAACACGCAGACGCAGGACAAGGTGATCCGCCGCGAGATGCGGCTGGCCGAAGGCGACGCGTTCAACGATTTCCAGATCAAGCGGTCTCAGGACCGCATCAACTCGCTCGGCTTCTTCCAGGACAAGTTCGAGATCAAGCGCAGCCCCGGCTCCGCGCCCGACCGCATCCTGCTCGAAGCGCCGGTTGAGGAGAAGCCGACCGGGCAGCTCCAGCTTTCGGCCGGCTATTCCAGCCTCGAGCGGTTCATCATCCAGGCCAACATCTCGCAGCAGAATTTCCGCGGCAAGGGCCAGGAACTGCGCCTGGGCGTCAATTACTCGGCCTATTCCAAGTCGGTCGAGGCCGGCTTCACCGAACCCTATCTGTTCGACAAGAACATCGCGGTCGGCGTCGACGTGTTCCGGCGCGATTACAACGCCTTCAACTATAATCTGAACGGCGACCGCAACACCACCTACAACCAGGTGTCGACCGGCTTCCAGGTCCGCTCCGGCGTGCCGCTGACTGAATATTGGTCGCTGTCGGGCCGCTATGGCCTGTCCTATGACGAGGTCGGGCTGGATGCCAGCCTGCTCAACAACGGGCAGTGCGATCCGGCGCAGGTCGGCCGCTATCTCTGCGAAGCGCTGGGCAATCGCTGGACCTCGTCGATCGGCACGTCGCTCCTCTACAACAGCCTGAATTCGGGCCTGCGGCCGACCGCCGGTCACAGTCTGTCGTTCAGCGTCGACTTCGCGGGCCTGGGCGGCGACGTCAAATATATCCGTGGCCAGTTCAAGGGCGCCAAATATTGGGGCCTGGGCAAGGGCTTCGTCTTCTCGACGCTGGGCGAGGGCGGCTATATCCACGCGCTCCAGAAGAGTCCCGGGCCGGGTGTCGATCCGGTGCGGATCATCGACCGCTTCTACCTGGGCGAGCCCAACTTCCGCGGCTTTGACATCCGCGGCGTCGGTCCGCGCATCGTCCGCACCAGCCTGACCGGCGATCCGGTGGCGGGCACGCAGCTGCTGACCACCGATCGCAACAGCATCTTCGACGACGCGCTGGGCGGCCGCGCCTACTATCTCGCGCGCGCCGAGCTGGAGATCCCCTTGGGCTCGGGCGCGCGCGAACTCGGCCTGCGGCCGTCCATCTATGCGCAGGTCGGCAGCCTGTTCGGCATCACCCGGCCATTGCCGACGCAGCAGTTCGAGCAATATATCGATCCCAAGACGGGCAAGCCGGGCGTCAATGCCGATGGCTCGCCGACCTTGCTGGGCCAGATCGTCAACTACACCAACAGCTATACCGACGCGAACGGCGCCGCCGCGACGCGGATCACCAGCTGCCCGGTCGGCTATGCGGATCCGACCGTCGCCGGCTCGACCTGCGTCGGGACGACGGTCAACACGGCGAACCGGTCCACCCCGTTCGTCGAGGACTTCCTCGGCAATTCCGCCAAGCCGCGCCTGACGGTCGGCTTCGGCGTCAACTGGACTTCGCCCTTCGGCCCCTTGCGCATCGATATCGCCAAGGCGCTGATCAAGCAGAAGGGCGACGACAACAAGCTTATCACCTTCAACGTAGGGACGCAGTTCTGATGACCCGTTTCAAGACGCTTCTTCTCGCGGCCGCGCTGGTCGCTCCCGTTGCGGCCCCGGTGGCGGCGCAGGCGCAGACCGTGGCGGTCGCCAACCCCGAGCAGGCGATCGGCGCGTCGCGGGCCTGGGCCACCGCCCGCACGCAGATCGAGACGACCTACAAGGCGCAGCTCGACCAGGCCGAGGCGCGTCGCCAGGCGGTGGGCAAGGAACTGCAGCCGCTGGTGACCGCGTTCAACACCGCGCGCGCCGCACCCAATGCCAACCAGGCGTCGCTGCAGCAGCAGGCCGCGACGATCCAGGGTCGCGAGCAGGCGGCGCAGGCCGAAATCCAGCGCATCACCCTGCCGGCGCAGCGCGCCCAGGCCTATGCGATCGAGCAGATCTCGGCGAAGCTGCCCGACGCGGTGCAGGCGGTGGTGCGCGCGCGCAACGTGTCGATGCTGGTCCGTCCCGACGCGGTGCTGTTCGCCGCGCCGACCGCCGACGTGACCAGCGCGATCACCACCGAGCTGGACCGCCTGGTCCCGACCGTCAGCGTCACGCCGCCCGCCAACTGGCAGCCCGGTCAGCAGGGCGGTGCCGCCGCTGCTGCCCCCGCCGCCGCTCCCGCCGCGCGTCCGGCGCAACCCGCCGGCCGATGAGCGAGACGGAGACGGCCGCCGTGCTCGGCCCGCTGGACGTCACGCGGGTCATGGCGGCGATCCCGCATCGCTATCCGATGCTGTTGGTCGATCGTGTAGAGGAACTGGTCCTCGACACGTCGATCCGCGCGGTCAAGGCGGTGACGATCAACGAGGGCTTCTTCCAGGGCCATTATCCCGGCCGCCCGATCATGCCGGGCGTGCTGATCGTCGAGGCGCTGGCGCAGGCCGCCGGAGTCCTGGCGGTGGAGAGCCTGGGCCTCGCCAATTCGGGCAAGCTCGTCTATTTCATGACGATCGACGGCGTGAAGTTCCGCAAGCCCGTGGAACCGGGCGTGCTCCTGCATCTGGAGGTCGCATTCGTCCAGAAGCGAACCCGCGCCTGCAAGTTCGCCGGCGTCGCCAAGATCGATGGCGTGGTGGTGGCGGAGGCGAACTTCACCGCGATGATCGCCGATCCGCCCGCCGCCTGACGGGCGGGGGAGTTCACCCGCCTGATCGGCAGGCGATCGATCATTGCCATTTCGGGCGCGTCCGTGTAGGGCGCGCCCTTCTCTTTCAGGCTGGTCGGAACCAGCCATGCCAGGAGCATCACCATGAAGGCCGATACCCACCCCGATTATCACATGATCAAGGTCCAGATGACCGACGGCACCGTGTACGAGACCCGCTCTACCTGGGGCAAGGAAGGCGACACGATGACGCTCGAGATCGATCCGCTGGCGCATCCGGCCTGGACCGGTGGTCGCGGCCAGATGCTCGACGCGGGCGGCCAGGTCGCGCGCTTCAACAAGCGTTTCGGCGGCGGTCTCACGCTGCGCAAGTAAGCGCGCGGGCGGTCCGCTGCGGCGGATCGACGTCAACCGAACGGCAAACGGCCGGCGTCCCCGCGACGCCGGCCGTTTTCGTTCATGTGGGTCCGCCTCGACTGTTTAGAGCGTTTTCCGATCAGTCTGCATCGTATCCGGCTTTGGCGAAGTAGTTGGCACACTCCTGTGGCGAGTACAGGTCGAGGATGTGGCCGATGG
>NZ_JACHNY010000010.1 GCF_014199625.1 Sphingomonas abaci | reverse complement strand
TCGCCGGCGGACCCGGAGCCAAGGTGGCCTGAGCCGCCCTGTTCGCTACCTGTTCAGCTTACCGCTGTCCGTGTCACAAACCTTGAGGTGCTCCCTTCCTCATCACGTCGGTCGTCGCGTGGATCTACCTCGGACTCCCCAGCGCAAAGTTCGACATATTCAAGATGCCGGCGTTCTTCTGGTATTACCGGCATGACCCGGTGGTGCTGAAGGCCCTTGCCGGGGGTGCTCTGGTCGGCGTCATCATCGCCGGCCTGATGCTGTGGTGGGTCGCGAAGCAGAAGCCGCCCCTCCACGGTGCCGCCCGCTTCGCCAAGGAAGGCGAAATCCGCCGCGCCGGCTTTCGCGCCGATGACGGCATCGTCCTGGGTAAGAAGGGTGGCAAGTTCCTCACCTTCGGCGGCAGCGAACATTGCATCGTCGAGGCCCCTACCCGCTCGGGCAAGGGCGTCGGCATCGTCATTCCGAACCTCCTGTCATGGCAGGAGTCGGTCGTCGTCCTCGATGTGAAGCGTGAGAATTGGGACGCGACGGCGGGCTTTCGCAAGAAATACGGCCAAGCGGTTTACCTGTTCAACCCGACCGATCCGGAGGGGCGGACCTCCCGCTACAACCCGCTCGGCTACATCGATCGCACCGATCCCGACCAGGTAGTGATCGAGCTGCAAAAGATCGCAACGATGTTGTTCGTCCCTCCCGAACGTGGGGAACCGTTCTGGACGGACTCGGCGCGGACCGCCTTTGTCGGTGTCGGTGCTTACCTCGCGGTCGCCGACCAACCCTTCACCATCGGCTCGATCTATCGGCTGATGACGACGGGCGACACGCGCGGGTTCTTCAAGCGCGTCCTCGAGGATCGCTCGCTTGCTCTGTCGCAGGGGTGCCGCAACGCCCTCGCCGATTTCACGTCGGGGGCGGACAATACGTTCGCCGGGATCGTCCAGACGGTCACCTCCAAGCTGAGCCTGTGGCTCAACCCCCGCGTCGACGCGGCGACGGAGGAGTGCGACTTCGATCTGCGCGAGCTGCGCACCAAGCGCATGTCGATCTATCTCGGCGTTTCCCCAGACGAGCTGGATCGGGTCGCGCCGCTCTACAACCTCCTGTTTCAGCAGCTTGTCGACCTGAACGTGCGCGATCTGCCCGGTGCCAAGACGCCGCTCAAAGTCCTCGTCATCCTCGACGAGTTCGCGCGGATCGGGCGGGCACAGGTGATCGCCAGCGCCTTTTCCTACGTCGCCGGCTACGGCATCCGGCTCCTGCCCGTCATCCAATCCCGATCGCAGCTCCGCGCCGTCTATGGCGAGCATATCGCCAACGAGATCGTCGCCAACTGCGGCGTCGAGGTCGCGTTCACTCCCAAGGAGCTGCGGGTGGCAAACGAGCTGTCCGAGCGGATCGGCTACGTCGGGCAGGAATCCATCACAAAGTCGCTCACGATCCACGGCGTCCTGGCGAACCGCTCCAAGTCCATGTCGGACCAGCGCCGAGCCCTTCTGCTCCCGCAGGAGCTGATGCAATTTCCGGATAGCGAATTGCTGCTCCTCCGGGGCGGCATACCTCCGATCCACGGCGACAAGATCCGCTACTATGCGGACGGACTCTTTCGTGCGCGTGTCGAGCCGGCGCCGGAAGTGCCCCCGATCCCGCGCACGTTGCGCGACGACGAAGACCTGCCCGACTGCGCGATGCCGACATTCGACCAGCTCACGGACCCTGACCCGTTCACGTTCGCAATGGATTGCGTCGTTACCCAGGATCACCCCGACATGCTTATCGACGTGTCGGCCGAGCAGCGTGGCGACGAGGTCGTTGGTGTAATAGAACAGGAGCGGTGACATGGTTGAAAATGTCGAAGCTGCCGGCGCCGGCAAGGAAGGCGAGGCCCGCCGTAGGCGACCGATGGAAGTGCCGCCTGAGCTGGACTCACGGTTTCTGCGGGTCGGGAACAAGCTTTATCGGAGCGCACACGACAAGCAGCCGGTCGCGACGATCACGCCGGATCGCATCAAGGCCAAGGACCGGGACTCCCTCCCTGACCTGATCCGGCTCGCGAAAGAGAATGGGTGGACGTCGATCAAGGTCAGCGGCGACGCCGAGTTCCAGCGAGCGGCCTACCTCGCCGCCTCCGCACAGGGTATCAAGGTCGATGGCTACAAGCCCGACGACAAGACGAAGGCTGCTGCCGAACGCGAGCAAGCGCGGCAGGCCGGCCTTCCCGACAACCAAGGGCAAACAACGCGGACTGCCAACCAGGCGCGAGACGCGAGAGAACAGCCCGAGCCTCGAACCGATCTGGCGGAGCGGTTTCGCCGGCAGTCAGACGTCCAGAACGCAAAAGATCCGGAGCTGCGGAAGGCCCAAAGCCATGTCGCGCTCGCGATGACGGTTGCAGCCGACCGCTTCCCCAACGACCACGAGAAGCGGCGCGAGTTTGTGGCGGAACGTAAGGAAGATGTCGCGGCGCGGCTCGGTCGCGGCGAGGCCATCGCCGGCATCGAGGTGAAGGCTCGACAGGAGCAACAGGTGCGCGAGATGACCCAGGACCAAGTCTTGCAAAAATCGCGATCCCGGTGACTGGGCGCGAGCACAGCCGGGTGTGCCACGTGGCACACCCTGGCCGTCATGCCCCTAGTCTGATGCTGCAGGCTCCTCGCTTGCCGCCTGGGGCGCCGGGAACAAGCCGGCTCGACCCAACCCCTCGATCCCGGTGAACATCACTGCTTGGGGACTGGCTTTCACGTTCGCAGGGGGATCGGTATTCTCCACGATTAAAACCTGTCGGTCGCTCCCCCAGCTCTCGAAATACGAGTAGAAGTGATCGTTCAGATCCGTGCTGCGGAGGTCGTCCGCCGCTCCGTCAGGCTCCCGGTAGGACAGGAGTGGCGAGTCAACGACAAGGAAGCCGGGATGGGGCGTCTTTTCCGCCACGCAATACTCAAGGAGACCTGTCGAGAACGCTGTTTGCGTGATCGCACGAAGCCCCTTCCCGAATGAGGTACGCGCCTTCCCGTTGATGACAAGGTCGCGGACCTTCATATCAAAGTGAACACGATCCACGCCTGGGAAGTGCCACGCCTTCAACACGTCTCGAACGATGGTCGCAAATCTGTCGGCCGTGCTGGTTGATAGATCGACGTCCGCGGTGCTCGAGCTACCGGATCCGTCTGCCATTTCGCGTTCGAGCTTCGCCTTTCGATCCTCGAAATCCAGCAAGCCCCGATGGACTGCGATGCCTTCACGGACTTCACCGGTCTTGTCCGCGAGCTGCCGATAACTCGAACGGAGCTGCTTCAGATTGGGAGCGACCACCCGATCGATCTCACCTGCCACAGCGGTGAGCCGCTCTTCCAGACGTGGCAGTCGCCGTTCAAACTGAACAGCTTCGTTCCTGAGCGCATCTATCGTGGAATCGAGATCGGCCTGTCGGGACGTGATCTTCGCGATTTCAGCACGAGCCGCAGCGGCGATAAGGCTGGCATTACCCTCGCAATCATCGGTTTGCTTATGCTGGTCTGGAGCAGCCCCGCATAAGGGGCAGTCAACCTCGCCCAAAGCACCAAACAGCGTTCCAGCCTCGGCGATTGCTTCGAGTCGTGCGAGGTCGGATCGATAATGAGCGCCAAGCAGCAGAAAACGTTCGAGGAGAACCGTGATCTCGGCGAGGCGGTTGCGCCCTTCTTCTACCCGTCGAGCCAGGTCGCGGCGCTCGGTCGACGCGGTGCGGAAGCCTGCTTCCGAAATCGCTAGCTGCTCACTTTGACCTTCCATGGCCGCCTCGAGCTTATCGAGCTGCTCCTGAAGCTCGTCCGACCCCGCGAGATCCTTCACCTGTTTCCGATAATCCGCGATAAGCTGATCGAGCAGCAGGATTTGTGCGTCCCGGGTTTGATCTTCCGGCGAACGCGTCTTGGCTGCAGCAAGCGAGGTGTCGTCCACTCCTGTCAGAAGCAGCTTGAACACCGACGTGTTCGCGGTGTCCCCCATCCCATACCCGCCGTCTGAAAGCGGAGATCTCTGCTGAATAATCTCTTCCTCGTTGATGACCACGAGTCGAGCGAGATTTCGAAAACTGAGGCTGTTCGTGTCTCCCTTCTTATTTCGGCGGACACGCTTGTGCGCCAAGCCCAGCTTCTCAAGCAAAAATGCCGACAGATTATCATCGCGCCTGTCGTTGTGCTGATCGGCGAGTACCTTCCCGTCGATCGACGGCATCTCCTCCGCAAACAAGCCTTCATAAAGGACGAAAGGGCCGCCATCGACGGCGCGGCCGATCGTGAACTGATCGCCTACGGTCGTCTCCATGCCCAAGAGCACATGTTTGTAGCCGACCCGCTCTGGGATGTCGCGAAGCGGGCCCTTACCCCCAAGCATGAAGTCGATCGTATCAACGATGAATGACTTCCCGGTGTTCGACGCACCATAGATCACGTTCATGCCGGGCTTGAACGTCACGACGGCAGGTTTCCGGAACGGGCCATGATAGCTCAACGAGCAAAGGCGCAACCGCACACTCATGCCGCTCCGCCTAAGCTTTGCTCGACATGCTGGAACTCCATAACCCACTGGTCGAAGAACCGGCGCATCAGCTTGTCGAACTCACCTTCTTCATACGAGCCAAGGTGGTCGACTAGCCAAGTGGCTCGGCTCTTAAGCTCCGTCGAATACGGCGATTGCAACGCGTCCAAGAAGGTCTCCGCGAGCTCTCCTGCCTGGTATACGATGCCGTCCTCACGCGCCGATCGAGCGACTAGGTCGCGTGTCATCATCAGGTGCAAGCCGTCCTGCACGATGCTCCGGCGCACCTGCGTAGCTGGCGTCGATATTGGGGTTTCAGGATGAAGATCCTCCGGCCCTCCTAACATCTCGGTATGCACCAGGAGGTAATCGAAGGCCGTCAGACGCTGGATGTCGAGTTCGCGTGGGAATGCCGCGGCGAGAATGGCTACCGCCCGCATTCCCGCCTCGAACGGGCCGTTGAAGGTCAGATTGCCGTTGCTCACGGCTGTGTCCATCGCAGACGATCGTCGTTGGCGAGCTGATGGCAGATCCCGTGACGATCCTTCACGAACGCGCTCGATCCAAGCGGGTGTGCATCGAGCGGAACGGTCTGAGACGCCTGAGTGACAGCCTTTACGCGCTCGAACCCGTCGACGAACGTGCCCTCGGCGGTATCAATGACGCCGTCGTGGATCTCGTCCTGCAGGCTTTCGAATGTGCCAGGGTCGACCTTCTCGCGAAGAAATACCCGGAACGCCTCGGCGTGGTAAAAACTCTCGCGCTGACGGTTCAGGTGATCGCTGAGCGGTTTCCACTTCTTGAGCGCCGCTATGTCGGCGATCGCTTCCTTCTTGTGTTCGGCATACGCGGCAAGAAGGTGCTCAACATAACGTTGTTCGTGACCCTGCACGGCTTCGGGTGGCTTCTCGGGAAGCGGACGCGCAGGTAGCTCCCCGCCAAAGCGCTCGAAGAAATATGGCGTCTTCCGATGCTGCTCGATAAGCTCTCGCGGCGAGATCGCCTTGAAGATCGAAAAATCGAACTTGTCGACGTACGCGGCAAAAGCGCCGGTTAGATCGACACTCTGTGTGCCAGTGATGCTCTCCGCTATGTTCTTCGCCCAAACCTTCTTCGTCTCAGCCTTAAGGTTAGCGGCGTGACCGAGCAGCAAGTTAAGCTTGGTCCCGACGCCGCGCGGCGCGACGAGATAATAGGCGCGTGGCGCAGTGTAGTGGCCGTTGAAGGAGAACCACAGGATTTTCCCAATCTCCGGCCACGCCACGGTCGGTGACAGGGGCTGAGCGTAGTGCTTGCACTGAAAGTTGTCCCAGACGCCGTTCAGGCCGTTTGCGTCGACGAACCCGGCAACGTCGATGCCTTTGTCGCCGCTGCCAGTGAACCGAGCAACCGACTTGTATGATGCGCTGAGCGCGGCCGAGACCCACTCTTCAATGAAGGTTTCCCAGTCGTCGGGGCTGTAGATCATCAGCCGTGCGATCGGGGCGATAGGAGGGCCGCTTTGAAATTGTCCGACGTTCGGGAGGGTTTTAGGCAGCGTTGGGGGCGACACTTCCCTGAAATCAGTCATCCAACCCCCTGCACCCCTTTGACGCGGGCCCTAAACGTCCACTCTCGCGGGTGGAAGAGGTATGCCGTTCTCGACGAATTGTCTCCCGATTCCAGCACCGGTCTGAAGGCGTCGGGTCCGTGACGCTCATCGCCGCCTCGACGGAGGTGGAGGTGTGCCACGTGGCACACCCTGCTCCTGTGCCGGTTCGCTCCTGGTTCGCCTTTCCGCATCCAGCACGCGCGCCTCAGCCTCGCGCAGCATCCGATCCGGAACAGTGTCGATGCTCGCCTGCTCCTGAAGGAACTGCCGCAGGTCGCGCGCGAGGTTGCGGTCCTCGCGATCTGGGCTGCGGTCGAGCCGTTCGGCGGCTGCCTCATAGCGCCGCTTGGTGTCCTGCCAACGCGCCCGCGTTTTGGACACAAAGGCGGGCTGCTGCGCCTTCCCAAGCGCGATCTGCATCGCCTCGCGCGCTTGCCGTAGGTCGACGTCGGTTGGCTGACGCGAAGCGCCGCTACGTATGCGTGCGCGGAGCTGCGTCAGCGCCATGCTGGTGCCGGCTCTCCCCTGGCCTCGCGTGTAGCGTGGCGTTGCTTCGGCCTCGACACCGCGACTGCGGAGCGCCTCCGCGAACGACTCCCGAAAGCGAAACAGATCCTCCCGCCTTGGATCGAAGCGCTTGCGATCAAGGCCCTCGGCTTGGACCGTGAGATGGACATGCGGGCGCGGCGTGTCCGTATGCAGCGCCATGAGATAATCATGGTTGTCGCCGATCATCCGCTCGGCCGCGTCACGAACCGCCTGCTTTACGGTCTCCGGATCGGTTCCCGCCGGCATGGAAAACACCATTGCCACGGCCGACACGGTCGTGCCCTGGCGCCAGTAAAGCGGATCGGACCACTCGTCCGCGATCCGCTGCGCGTCCTCCTTCGTCGTGATCTGCTCGCCATCGCGCGTCTCGATCCGGATGTCGCCGTGGCGGCCGATATAATCGAAATGTGCAGCGAGATGCTTGGCGCCCTTCTTCCGTCCGGTCACCTTGACGAGCACTTCGGGCGTGCGTCGAACGACACGCGCCAGCGTAGCCCGGGCGTCTCCTCGATGATGCGACGCTGCCGGCGATCTAGACGCAAACGGTCCCGTGCCATTGACGACGTGCCGGGCATATCTGACGTTCGGATCACTGACGAGGCGCGGCTTGAAGCTTGGCTTCATCGCCTCCCATAGCTCGTCCTCGCGATCGCCGAACGACATCAGTCGGCAACCTTCCAAAAGGAGGTTTCACCGCGCAGAACGTCCGCCAGTGCCTCGATCTGCTCGTTGATCTCCTCGCGCATGTCGGCGATGCGGCGCAGCTCACGTTCGATCTGCAAGCCGCTGTCGGCCATCATCGCAGCGTTGCCGGCCTTCATCGCCTGGTTGAGATTGCGGCCAATACGCTGGAGCTGCATCCGAATCGGCGCCACGGCATCGCGCAGGCCATCGTCCACGCCGGCCTTTAGCGCGATGTGCCGGCGCACAAGCGCCTTGATCCATCCGGCGCGATCTACGCCCCGCTCGCCCGCGCGATGATCGAGGACGGCTGTTTCGGCGTCCGTGAAGGTGAGCGACACGCGATTGCCGGCACTGTCGGCGCGCGGAGCGATCCGGGGGGCGTCGGCTACACGCTTTAAGGCTTGCTGAAGCACGGTGCGGAGAAGCGCACTGCGCCCTCCCCTGCCCTCGGCCACGGCATCGAACGCGGCAAGCAGTTCGCGATCGACGCGCGCCGTCAACATCGCTGAATTCTTGGTGGGGGATGCAGATTGCGGCGCGAGCGACATGGCCCAGCAAGGGTAATGTAATACGACAAACGCAGCAATACCTATCCTGCCATCAAACATCCCCCACCTAAATCAGGCTTCAAGTGTGCCACGTGGCACACCCAGTTCGTCTCGAGAGTGATGAAGTCGCGGAAGGAAGGATTGGATCTGAGCGTGAGTGTCAGCCTCGGCCGACGCTCTCTTCCCAACCCGCCGCGATCAGCGCCAGCTCACAATGCGCGGTTCTGGCTCGCCATCGAAGTGGAGCAACGCTTCGACGACCATGGCCCGCTTGCCGTCGATCTCGATGGAAGGGCGCTCCACACGCTGCTTCCCCGTTTTTTTAGTCGAAGCGCGCGGGGTGGGGGCTACTCGCAACTCGCTATCGCCCGCAGCCGGGGCTTCGGCCATTGGCTTCTCGTCCAAAGCGCGATCTGCTTCCTCATTGCGGATCGCATCGGTCGAGGGAGGCAGTGCCTGGTCCTCGTCCGACGGCTCCGACCGATCCTCGGTCAGGGACGTGGGTGCCTCTGGTTCAACCGAAGGCACGGGCTTCGGCGCTGACTTTTTTGCGCCGACTTCACGGGCAAACCGCTCACACGCCAGCACGGTCATGTCCTCCACGGCAGTGTTAGCGACGAATGCCCGGGTTGCCGCATCATCGGTCTTCGCAGCCTGGACGAGGGCAACAGCGCTCCGCATCGAAATGTCGGCAAACAGCCCCGCGATGTAGTCTGGCGCCTTCGCGAGCCCCTGGTAGCGGGTCAGCAACGTGCGATTTCGTCCCGTGGCTCGTGCCAGCTCGGCAAGCGACCGCCCGTTCGCCACCTGCCCAGTGACGAACCGGATCATGTCAGCCGTCGACAGATCCTCGCGCTGGTCATTCTCGATGAACTGATCGATCCGGACCTGCTCAACGTCATCCGTCTTGCTCACGATCGCGCGGACCTGCACGCCGAGCTTCTGGCACGCCCGCCAGCGCCGCTCGCCAAACATGATCCGATAACGGCCCTCGGCGTCTCTCGGAGCGACGGTGATCGGCTGAAGCTGGCCGCGTTCTTTGATCGTCGCGGCCATCTCGTCGATCTTGGCCGGATCTATCTCGCTGCGGACGTTCTCGGGATCGGGGTAGACCAGCTCAGGGTCGAGAAGCTGGACGCGATCGGCGTCAGCGACTGCGGCCTTCTCGCTGAAAACGTCGAAGCCGGAGAAGTCTGTCATTTGTGGCTCCCGATCCGGGTCATGGCTTCCTCGAGAAAAGCGCGCATGGGCGGCAGCGAGGTCCGCACGTCCTTGTCGAACCGCCATACCGGCACATGCTCTTGGATGGCCTGGCTATAGTGAGCCCGCTCGGGAAGGTAGTTGGTGAACAGGTTGCGCCCGATCTTCTCTTTGATCGCGGCCAGCATCTTCATCTGGTGCGTATCGTTCGCTCGAACTCGGTTAGGCACGAGCCCGACGACGTGGATGGGCGTTTTCCGACGTTGGTTTACGGTCGCGATCGAGTCCGACACCTGCTTGGTCGCTGCTGGACCGAACGGCCCCAGCTCGACAGGGACGATCAGGTGGTTGCACACCAGCAGCGCGGCAAAGTTGATCCACGACCACGACGGCGGCGTGTCGATGACACAGAAATCGAAGTAGGAATTAAGCGCCGGAAAATTGGCATTTAAGTTGGTCAGTGCGCGAGGGTAATCGGCGTCATACTCGCCACCCATGCGATTGGAGTAGATCGCGAGACGCGGAAACGGGGAGGGTGGGCTATAGCCCGGCTCAAACAGCGGCTTGCACGTTCCAAGGCTCTCGAAGTCGGCTAGCGCATCGGTCGCGTTGCACTGTCGATCGAGGTCGAGGAACAGCACACGATGACCAGCGTCGGCGAGAACCCATGCCAAATGGCAGGCGATCATCGTCTTGCCGGCGCCGCCCTTCTCGACGTTGATGGCAATAGTCTTCACGCCCTACCAGCCTCGGTCCGAGTTGTTGTTCCAGTGGTCGTATCCGCGATAATTCGAGTCCGTCCGCGTATTACGACGAGCCTCCTCGTCGGGAGTGTCCCCGCTCCAGATGCGCGATCTCGATCCGCCACCACCGCGGAGGACGGCCCAAGCGATTAGGACGAACAGTCCTATCGTCAGTAGATTATCCCACATGGCCTTCGCTCCGACGCAGCCTTGATGAAAGGCTCAACCTGTAATATACGATACCGCTAATCTCGTCAATAAGCGGTATCGGTAATTAGGGCATTGCATGACGTCTAGCAATATCCGGTCGGTCGGTCGCCCTCCGATGGAGGATAAGACGATGGGGCGCTTCCCCAAGGGGACGCTCGATCGGATCAAGACCGTTCTCCGCGATGGCGAGAGTCAGGCCGATTTCGTGCGTGAGGCGGTAGAGCTGGAGCTTCGTCGGCGGGAAGGGCCGCCGGTAGGCGGCCCCGACCGCGTCTAACCACGATCCTCCGTTCCCTTGGCGAGAACCGCGAAGCCGTCGGCGATCAGCTCCACCGTGTAGCGCCGGCCCTCGGCCGTGTCGTAGGAGTTCTGGCGCACGCGACCCGTGATATGGACCAGGTCGCCCTTCTGCGCCTTGGCGGCGCGCTCGATCAGCTTGCCGAACAGCGTCACCTCATTCCAGTGCGTGTCGGTGACCCACTCGCCGTTTTCCTGGCGGTTGTAGTTGGCGGCAACGTTCACCTTCGTCACCTTGTCGTGCTCGGTCAGCTTCCCGACCCGGCCGATGATCCGAAACTCCGCGATGTTCTGCATGGTCCTGTCCCTCTGATCGATCAGGCTCATTCCTGATGGGAATTGGAGGGGAGTGAAGACGCCGCGATCAAGCAAAAAAACGGAGGGTCCGCGACGCGGAAACCGTAGGCGCAGCAGGTTATTTGCTTGATCGTAGAAGGCGGCCAGCGCCCATTTTTCCCATCAACCAGAAATAGCCGTTCGGAAGGGATCGACCCTCGAACTCGCGTGGGGATCTCGCCCGTCAGATATGGCCGTCGGCGCGGCATAGAAAGTGGCGGGCCCGCCCGCTGCAGCCGCGGGGTACAGGTATGAGCAACGCTTGATGAGGAGACACCGGTTCTTATCACGCGACCCAGCGCTGGAAACTGGCGCTACGGTCGCAGTGGATGTCGAAAAACGGCTGCACCAGGCACGAACGGCGCAATTTATACGCGACGGTAAACGCTTGCTCCTTTCGGGAGCATCGCGACGCGTAGCGGCGCGTCCTGCGCTTCGGCTTGGTGCTGGCGGTTGGGGGTGTTCCTTATCGTTCGGTTGGGACCATCCTCGCTGTCAGGCGTCAGCGCGTTGGCCGATTAGGCCAACTCCATCTGTGCTTAGAACATATGAATCTAGGAGCGGTTGACCATTTTTTTGAGACTCTCGCTTCTCGATCGCGATGGCGAGGCGGTCCAACACGCGCCGCAGGCCCTCGTCCTCGATCTCCTCGGCGACGACTTGGCGAGGCGAGCGCCATAGCCGCATTGCCTCGATTTGCTCGATCCGATCGACCTCGCGCTGCACCACATCGTCCGGGAGCGCGATGGGCCTGAGCCAGCGGGGAAGGAAGCGTGCGAGCCGATTGGGAAAGCTCATCCGATAGACGTTGGACGTTTGTGCGTTCCGAGCCTTTGGGCGGTCCGCCGGAGGGTCAATCGGTACGCACCGGCGCTGCTTGTCGAGCAAGCCCATCTTGGCGAGGATCGACAGGCCGCGACCGACGCTCGCGCGGGAGAGGCCCGTATGCGTCTCGATCCATTCCCAAGTTGGAAAGACCTTGCCGGCGCAATTGCGGGCGAGATTGGTAAGCTGCTCGAAAACGCGGACCGCCGCGGGCGTTATCAGCGTGACGAGCTTTTCGTCTTCGGTGAGCTGGCGGCCCTCAGCACGTGCGAGGCGCCGAACGGCGTTCTTGCGCTTCAGCAGCTCGACCGCCTTCTTGTAGAGCCGATCGGTTTCGCCCTTCGCATAGGTGTAGAAGAAGTCGTCCTCGAACGTGCCCGCTTTGCGGCTGTTCGGATGAACGTGCGCGCGCGTGGGATTTGCGGCGCCCGATCGCGATCTCGGTCGTGCCCGCTCCACACGGTCAAGCGCCATGAAGCTCGCCTGCGCGAGGGTAATAGCTCCCATCGTCCGTCCCCTTCGTGGGGCCGGGACCAGGCAAAACACGAGCGTGGCGCGAAGCGCGCTCCCTTGAACCGAAGCTCGCGGACGGATATGAGAGGGGCGTCTTACGGCCTGACCGATGCCGGCAAGCATCGCTCATATCGTTCCAGGGTGCCCGGCCTTCGTGCCGGGCATTCGTTTATGTGGTCACGGCCGCTCCCTGACTGGCCGGTCGCAAAAGGCGCGTCGGCTCTTTACTATTTGTGCAGGATCGAGCGCGCTCCCGAAACAGTAAGGATTCGTGCTTTCGGCGACCAAGAGCGGAAAAAGTTCGTGCTTTCGACGACCGGGGAAAGCAGCGTTCGTGCTTTTGATGACCGTACTTCGTGCTTTTAGCGACCCGACTTCGTGCTTTCGGCGACCAAAGTCTGCTTCGGCTTTCCGGCTGATTCGGAAACGACGGTGAGGGCGCTAATCAGCCGGCCTGGAGGAGGGTCTGGGGAGTAATCCGGATGCTGTCCTTGCCTCCAGATCGCTTGGGGCGTCGATCACTCGAAGAGGCGCCACTGTCGTTCAGGACAAAACTGAAGCCGGGAACAGCATTGGCGTCGACGATCCCCTTCAGGACGTAGCGGAACTGCTTGAGCGGACTCTGATAGCCAAGCTGCAAGCGAAGATCTTCCAGCTCGATCTCGACAGGACCATTAATGCAGGCAGAGCGTGCCACCTCGTACAGGCGCCGCTCGACAGGTCCGAGTTGGAAGTAGTTGGGATCGTAATCCAGCACCCGCCGGTCACGGAGGATCGCGCGGTAGAGCCAGTCGCACAGCCGAACCTTCACCGCCTTCAGCCGCTTTTCGCCCGCCTTTGTCGTCGTATAGTGAAGCTGCGCTTCCGACAGCCATGAGAAAAAGCCGGCTTGGCCCTCGCCGCCTGCCTGGATGTCGGTCTTGATCTGCGTGCCCTGCAGTCGCTCCAATGCATCGGACAGGCGCGAATAGGAACGGGCCGAACCATTTACCCCGGTGACGCGGAAAAGGTCGTGTGCCGTGAAGTAGAAGTCTTGGCCGACTTGATGGCCAGCATCGAGCTTCGCGACCATCAGGCTCGCGATGTAAAGCAGGATTTCCTTGTCGTAGATCGTGGCGACACCCTTCGAGGTGGCGACGATCTCGATCGACACGCTTTCCGTCTTGTAGGCGAGTGGTTTGGTCCACTTGCCCTTGCTCAACGCGAAAAAGGGGAACGCCATCAACGAGCGTTCGCCACGAACCTCGGTCAGCAACGGGCTGTCGAGCGCGAAAAGGTCACCCTGCGGCTGCGCTGCCTCGCTCATGCGGCTAGGTCGCTCATATTTCGCCGGTTTGGACCCCGGTCATTGAAAGCACGAAGATCGAGCGTTTCGAGAGGGCGCCAAGCCGTCAAAGTCGGCCTGGTCGGGGCCAAGTTCGTGCTTTCGGTGACCGAAGCGCCGCCCAGGCGTGGCGGGGACACTGTTACCGCAACCCGGTGCAGGCGCCATTCGTGCTTTTGATGACCGGCACGCGCTGCATCGATCCTGTGTCTCTCAAACGATCGGGCCTGTTGAAAAATGCCGGACATGCCGGGTTGCTCCTTCGTTTCACCCCTGCCGAGAGGAGCGCCGCCATGATGGGACCAACCTGTCGCGGTGGGCGGGAAGGGGCGTCCCGCCGCACCATAGAAGCCATGTTGCCCGCAGACCACCTGCTGCGTCGCATTGATAGATGTCTCGACACGAGCGAGCTGAGGCAAGCACTGGCTGGGCATTACAGCACACGAGGGCGACCATCGATCGATCCCGAACTGCTGATCCGCATGACTCTGATTGGCCGCATCTACGCGATCGCGTCCGAGCGGCGCCTGTGCGAGGAGCTGCGCTACAATCTGGCTTACCGCTGGTTCTGCCGCCTCACGCCGGGAGACAGGGTTCCGCACCATTCGACGTTCAGCAAAAACCGGCATGGTCGCTTCCGCGAGGCAGGCGTCTTTCGAACCCTGTTCGACAGCACAGTTCGACGCTGCATCGACGAAGGGCTGGTCGGAGGAAAAGACGCCGCGATCGACGCGTCGTTTATAGCGGCTGATGCAAGCTGGCAGCGTAAGACCGTTCCTGGCTACCTGCCGTATGTCGCCAACGCATCGCGCGCGGTTCGGGAATGGGTGCAAGACACCGGAGATGCTGTTTGGGAAATGGCGCGCTCGAAAAGCTGCCAAGGCGTCTCTCGAACAGATCCTGCCGCGGCCTGGTCGGCGCGAACGGTGCGGGGCCGGTTCGGCTACGCCCTCAACGCGCTGGTCGACACCCCAAGTGGCGTTGCGCTTGATGTCGAGGCGACGCCGGCTCGTTTCGCGGAGGAGGTCGATGCCGGCCGCGTCATGCTCGAGAGGTCGGCAGATCGGTTCGACTTCCACCCCAAGCGGGTTGCGGCCGATAAGGCCTACGGCAGCGCCGGTTTCCTCGGCTTCGTCCGGAACCACGGCGCGATCCCACACATTCCCGTGATCGACCGGACGCAGCAGGCCAAGGGCAAGCTGCCGCGAACGGCCTTCAGCTATGATCGTGACACCGACAGCTTTACCTGTCCGATCGGAAAGACGCTCCGGCACCACACCTTCCATCTGCCCACTGGCGTACACCGCTATGCCGCCGATGCACGGGACTGCGAGGCTTGTGTTCTTCGGAAGACATGCACGAAGGCGCGACGTCGCACGCTGGTTCGTCTCGACAATGAGGACGCCCGGGATCTCGCCAGAGCCGAACTGGAAACCGGGCTCTTCAAGCGATCCATGCGATTGCGGCGCGGGGTCGAGCGGTTCTTCGCCGATGCCAAAGGCAAGCATGGCATGCGGCGGCTTCACCTGCGCGGCATCCGGGGAGCAGAAGAGGAGTTCCTGATCGGCGCGGCGGTGATGAACCTGATGATCCTGGCGCGACCACAGCGCCTGACTGGCAAGCCCAGGCGAGGCAGGTGCATTCCCGCAGCGTTGACCCCGGAGGCCATATCGGCACGGTCGATCGAGCATGACGTGATCGTCTCGCCACCGCGACAATACGCCTGATCGCTGACGGGCTTTGCGCACGGTCACGCGGCGCGCAGTCGTTCTTTACGGTACGGCACCCCGTCGAGCAGCGCCTGTCCCGGCGCCTTCGGCGTGCCGTCACCATTCACGTACATATAAAGCGTCGTGGTCGTCATGCCGAGGCGGCGCGCGACGTCGGCAGCGACCGCGTTGCGATCGGACATCGCGGCCATAGCCATCGCAAGGGTGGCCTTGTCCATCTTGCGCGGCCGACCGCCCATCCGTCCCCGCGCGCGTGCCGCGGCAAGTCCTGCCTGCGTCCGCTCGGCGATGAGCTCGCGCTCGAATTCGGCGAACGCTGCGAAGATGCCGAAGGCGAGGCGGCCGTTGGCGGTCGTGGTGTCGATCTGCGCGCCGGCACCCGCCAGCACCTTCAGCCCGATCCCGCGTTCCCGCAGCGCCTCGGCCGTGATGACCAGATGACGAAGATCGCGTCCGAGACGATCCAGCTTCCAGAGGACCAGTGTGTTGCCGGGCTGCAGTGCCTTCAGGCACGCGGTCAGGCCAGGTCGCGCGTCATGCCGCCCCGACGCGAGGTCTTCATAAATTCGCGAGGGATCGACGCCGGCAGCGAGCAACGCATCGCGCTGGGGTGCCAGCGTCTGTGACCCGTCAGCCTTGGACACCCTCACATATCCGATGAGCATCGTTACCCTGCCAGAAAAGACATCCGGTACCCTGCAATGTGCCGGTGGTTTCCGCAACGGGTTTTCCGATCTTCGGAATGCGCTGAGGAGGCAAAATCCTCGACCGCCAGAAAACCGGTCGTTTTTCTGGCGGCTTGGCCGGGTACGCGGGAAGCAGCCGTGAGTCAGGCGCCGGCAAACAGAGCGGAAGGGTGAGCCGTCTCCTTCAACGCCTTTTTGTCGACCTTGCCGACGCTCGTTCTTGGCAGGGCATCACAGAAGTGAATGGCATCCGGTACGGCGTAACGCGAGATGGCTCCCGTTAGCGCCCGAGCGACCACAGCCTCTCGTAACGCTTCCTCCGACACCGTCGGTCCGGCAGCGCGGACGACAAATGCGATCGGTCGTTCGCCCCAGCGAGCGTCGGGGATACCGACGACGGCTGCTTCGGCAACGCCGGGTTCGGCCGTGAGAAGAGCTTCCAGTTCGATTGAAGAAACCCATTCGCCGCCCGTCTTGATGACGTCCTTCAACCGATCGACGATCCGAACCGCGCCGTCGGCATCGATCTCGGCAATGTCGCCGGTATGAAGGCGTCCGCCGTCCCACAGCGCATCGGAAGCGTGCTGCTGCGAGTAGCCTTGGGTGAGCCAGGGTGCCCGGAGGGTCAGTTCGCCGCCACGGGCTTGGTCGATGGCGACCTCGACGAGCGGCCATGGGAAACCAGCGCGACAGCGAACGCCTACGGTATCTTCCGGTTGGCTGCGGGCAAGCGTGACGACAGGTCCGGTTTCGGACATGCCGTATCCGGAAAGCGCGATGATGCCGACTTCTTCCGCTTCCTGGGCCAGAGCCTCAGGCAGAGCTGACCCGCCGATCATCATCGTCCAGGGCCCTAGGTGTTCAGTCCCGGCATCTGGTGGATCGGGTTGACGATGAACCGGTCTGGCTCTGACGTCCAGATCCTGGCGATGTATTCGTAGGGTGTAAGCCCGCTGAGCGTCTTGAGCCGGCGGGCGAAGTTGTAGGCGGCCATGAAGTCGGCGAGGTGTGTGCGCAGCTGGTCATGGCTGTCGTAATGGAAGCGTTTGACGGTCGCGTCCTTGATCGTCCGGTTCATCCGCTCGACCTGGCCGTTGGTCCACGGGTGGTTTGGCTTGGTGAGCCGGTGCTCGATGTTGTTGGCCTCGCAGATCATGTCGAAGCGCATCTGACGCGACCAGGCGGTGTTGCGATTGCGCGGCTGCTCGGCGAACTGGATGCCGTTATCGGTCAGGATCGTGTGAATGCGGTAGGGCACGGCGATCAGCAGGTGCTCGAGGAACTCCCATGCTGTCCGGCGGTCGGCCTTGTCGACCAACTGCGTGACCGCGAACTTGCTCGTGTGATCGATGCCGACGAACAGGTAGAGCTTGCCTTCGGCGGTCTGCACCTCGGCGATATCGATGTGGAAGAAGCCAATTGGGTAGCGCTTGAAGCGTTGTCGCTTCGGCTTGTCGCCCTCGACGTCTGGCAAGCGGGAGATGCCGTGCCGCTGCAGGCAACGGTGCAGCGCTGACCGGGTCAGGTGCGGTAGCGACGGCTGCAATGCGTAGAGGCAGTCGTCGAGCGGCAGCAGGGCGTGGCGACGGAACGCCACCACCATTGCCTCCTCCGCCTCGGTCAGGGTCGTTGAATGAGGGGCCTTCGGCCCAGTCTTCAGGTCCTCGACCGTTGCCCTCTTACGCCACTTCGCGACCGTGTTCGGATTGATCCCCAGCTCACGGCTCAGCGTCGCGAGCGAAGCTTGCGATCGCTGTATTGCTGCTCGGACGGCGTGCGTGGTCGTGGCGCACCCGTGACGTACCTGTCCCATGCGGCTTCCTTCCATTCCAACGAAAGGATCGCACCATCAAACCGTGGGATCAAACACCTAGCGGATGTATCCGCCGCAATTCGGGCGGAGCAAGCAAGGTCTTTGGATTACGTTCGTAACGTACGATTTCGTATGGTATCTCAAGTTCTTCAAGAGCCCAAAGAATGCGCTGCGATCGGCTGTTTTCGAGATGATGAACTATAATCATTTCCGACACTCTTGATGAGCGGCTGACTTTCAAGGCAGTCGACGTACTTTGAAATTGCTGCACGTGCTGATTTAACCAGAATCAAGCGTTGTGTGCAGGGTGGGATCACGCCAGCAACAAGGCGGGATCAATCGCATAGAGCTGATCGGCTGGTGCACTGGCTGCGGCAGCAAGCCCGATAGCTTCAGGAACTATCTGGTCGAGATAGAATGCCGCGGTCGCTTTTTTGACCTGGCTAAAATCATCATCGGTCGCTGCGTTGTGCTGCTGTTCCATCAACCAGCCGCAGACCGCGACCGATAACATCGTCAGGAACGGATAGCTTGCAGCGAGCCGGTCGTCAGCATTCGCTCCGGTGAGACGGCGTCCGATATCTTCACAGTGATAGATGAGTTCCGTTAGCGGCGCCGCCTTTGCTGTTGTCCGTAAGTCCGTCAATAAGGCTTCGAAGGCCTTGCCATTGGACAGACCGAGCTTCCGTCCGACCAAGTCAGCTGCCTGTATGCCATTCGTACCCTCGTAGATGGGCGTGATTCGAGCATCACGGAACAATTGCGCAGCCCCTGTCTCCTCGACGTAGCCCATGCCTCCATGCACCTGGACCCCAATCGACGCGATTTCATTCCCGAGATCGGTGGCATGCGCCTTGGCGAGCGGCGTGAGGATCTCGAGCCGATCTTGCGCCTCCTCGTCGCCGAGCGCCGCAAGATCGACCTGCACAGCGGCATAGTAGACCAGGGCGCGTGCCGCTTGCGTCTGTGCAGACATCCGCATCAGCATGCGCCGAACGTCAGGATGATCCGCGATGCGCGCCGGCGTGCGATCAGCCGCCCCCGCGCGGGCAGACTGGACCCGTTCCAGCGCGTACGACACAGCCTTGCGCGTTGCCGCCTCACCGATTTGGACGCCTTGCAGACCGACGTTCAGGCGCGCGTTGTTCATCATCGTAAACATGGCGCGCATACCCCCATGTTCCGGGCCGATGAGTTCGCCGATGCAGTCGTCGTGATCGCCGAAGCTCAGGACACAGGTCGGTGATGCGTGCAGCCCGAGCTTATGCTCGATCGAGACAACCTTCACGTCGTTGGGCTCGGCTGGTTTCCCGGCGGCGTCGAGGCGGAATTTGGGCACGAGAAATAGGGAGATGCCACGCGTTCCGGGCGGTGCGTTCGGCGTTCGCGCAAGGACGAGATGGACGATGTTTTCGGCCATGTCATGGTCACCGAACGAGATGTAGATTTTGGTGCCCTTGATCGACCACGTCCCGTCACCGCGAGGAAAAGCCTGCGCGCGAAGCGCGCCGACATCAGATCCTGCCTGGGGCTCAGTGAGGTTCATCGTCCCCGTCCAGGCCCCGGTTGCGAGCTGCGGCAGGTATAGTGCCTGTTGATCGGCCGAACCGTGATGGACCAAGGCTTCAATTGCACCGACCGTCAGCGTCGGACAGAGCGCAAAGCCGGTATTCGCGGTTCCGAGCAGTTCGAGCACGGCGGTCTGCAGCACGAAGGGCAGTCCCTGGCCGCCATGTTCGACGGGAACGCCGATGGTCCCCCATCCGCCCTCCACATAGGCCTGATATGCAGAAGCGTAGCCATCGGGCATCACGACGCCATCGTCAGTCCACCGCGCGCCGACCCTGTCGCCGATCCCGTTAATCGGTCCCCATACGCCCCTGGCGAATTCGCCGGCCCCTTCGAGGACGGCATCGACGACGTCATCGCTGGCATCGGCAAACCGATCGTGTTGAGCAAGGTCGCGGATGTGGGCGATCGTATCAAGGACGAACCGGATCTCAGCGGTCGCAGGTGAAGAAGTCATACTTCGGTTCTTTCTGAAACGATCGTGTGATCAGGCGGATGCTAGCGAGGCGGACGTCATCGCCGCCTCCCGCAGCGCCTTCTTGTCGACCTTGCCGACGCTCGTCCTCGGCAGGACCTCACAGAAGTAGATCGCATCCGGAATGGCGTAGCGCGAAATCGCGCCCGTCTGCGCTCGTTCGGATACCGCGTGCCGCAGCGATCCTTCCGTCACCGCCGGACCAGTGCCGCGGACGATGAAGGCGACCGGCCGCTCGCCCCATCGGGCATCGGGAATTCCGACGACGGCCGCCTCTGCCACACCGGCAGCTTCCATCAGGAGGGACTCCAGTTCCAGCGAGGACACCCATTCGCCGCCGGTCTTGATGACGTCCTTGAGCCGATCGACGATCCGGACCGCGCCGTCCGCGTCGAGCTCAGCGATGTCGCCGGTGTGCAGGCGTCCGCCTTCCCACAACGCATCGGAGGCGTCCTGCAGCGAGTAGCCCTGGGTGAGCCAGGGCGCGCGGATCGTCAATTCGCCGCCACGGCTTTGGTCGACGGCGACCTCGACGAGCGGCAGTGGGAAGCCGGCGCGACAGCGGACGCCGACAGCATCGCCCGGCTTGCTGCGCGCCAGGGTCACGACGGGTCCCGTCTCGGACATGCCATATCCGGAGAGTGCGATGACGCCGACACCCTCCGCCTCCTCCGCCAGCGCTTCGGGAAGCGCCGAGCCGCCGATCATCATCGTCCAGGGGGCCAAATCCAGGGCATTGGCCCGAGCCACATCGATGACCATCCGAAGGATCGTCGGAACGCAATGCGAGTAGGTCACGCGCTCATCGCGCTTCAAGGCTAGGATCGTGGCCGGGTCGTAGCGTCCCGGATACACCTGCTTCATTCCCAGCAACGTTGCGACATACGGCATGCCCCAGGCGTGGACGTGGAACATGGGCGTGATCGGCATGTAGACATCGTTGCGCGTGACGCCCTGTCCGATGGGCTGGTTTGCTACAGTCGCAGCCGCCGCCAGGGTATGCAGGACGAGCTGACGGTGGGAGAAGAATACCTGCTTTGGGTCGCCCGTCGTGCCGGTCGTATGAAACGTCGTCGCAATGGCGTTCTCATCAAAGTCTTCGAAGACGAAATCGGGATCGCCCGCTTCGATCAGAGCTTCAAAGCCGTCCGCCGCGCTGCCGCCAAAGGTAACGGTGCGCTCAATTTGCAGCCCGGGCAAAAGCGCATCGGCGAGGGGCTTGAAATCGTCATGGTAGAACAGCGTAGCAGCGCCACTCTGCCGAAGCGTGAAGCCGATCGCAGCTGGCGCGAGGCGAACGTTGACCGTTTGCAGGATCGCGCCAAGCATGGGGATCGCAAAGTAGCATTCGAGATAACGGTGGCTGTCCCAGTCCATGACTGCGACGGTATCACCGGCCTTGACGCCAAATTGTGAGAGGGCAGATGCAAGGCGGTGGATCCGCTCGATGAACGCAGCATAACCAAACCGCCGTCCGTCGCTGACGATCTCCTGACTCGTTGTCTCTGGTTTGGGAAGCAATCGACGAATGAGGAGGGGATAGCTGTACGCCTCTGCAGCGACAGTCTCGAGCAATCTCGGCTGTGTCATAAACTCTCCTAAGTGGTACGCTTTTTATTTGGATTGGGGGATGCTGAACGCGATGACGTAGTCGCCGACGTCCTTCGAATGAGCAGCTCCGCCCACCGACACCAGTACGTATTGGCGTCCGGTCTTGGGCGAGATGTAGGTCATCGGCGTCGCACTTGAGCCGACCGGCAGTCGGTAGCGCCACACCTCTTTGCCGTCCGAGGTGTCGTAAGCGCGCAGGTAGTAATCCTGCGACCCCGCGAAGAAGAGCAGCCCCCCGGCGGTCACACTGGTGCCGGCATAGGTCGGCATGCCGATTGGCATAGGCAGATGCGACTTGATCCCCAGCGGCCCCAATTCCTCGGCAGTGCCGGCCGGCACCTGCCATGCGATCTTGCGGGTGTTGAGGTCGACCGCGGTGATTGTTCCGAACGGCGGGCGCGAACATGGAACACCGAGCTTCGTCATCCACATCTGGATGTTGACGCCATAAGGCGTGCCGAGCTGCGGCGATGGGCCGTGGCCGGTACCATCCGGATGGTTTTTCTTGGCGAATTCGGTGAATTCCGGACGGGTCATCAGGCGGACCGTCATCGGCACGCGTACGTCGTTCATGAACACCCGGTTGTTGGGGACGTCGACGGACATGCTGCCCCAGTTCAGGCCGCCGAGATTGCTCGGATGCTCGATGGACTGGGTCATGCCCGGAGGCGTGAAATCACCGCTGTAGCGCGACTGGCGGAAGGAGATGCGGCAGGCGAGCTGGTCGAACATGGTCATGCCCCACATGCGACGCTCGTTCAGCGTCTCCGCAATAACCGGCATGTCGACAGAATAGGGCTGGGTCGGCGACATCCGCTCACCCGGCATGCTGCCCGCCGACGACACGGGCTTTTCGACCACGCGGCTCAGCGGCTGCCCGGTCGCCCGGTTCAGCAGAAACAGCTGGCCGCGTTTCGTGGACAACAGAAGTGCCGGGATATTGCCGCGTAGATTGACGAGGGCAGGCTGTGCAGGAAGGTCATAGTCCCACAGGTCGTGATGCACCGTCTGGAACTTCCAGCGCTCGCGGCCGGAGGTCACGTCGAGCGCGACAAGTGTCGAATTGTACCGGTCCGCCCACGGCTTGCGCTGGACGCCGTAATAGTCGGGCGTGGCGTTGCCGAGCGGCACGTAGATCAGGCCGAGCTTGTCGTCATAGGCCGCAGTGGTCCACATGTTCGGCGTACCGCGCGTGTAGGTCTGGCCGGGGGGCGGCTCACGCGTGATTGCCGGATTGCCCAAGTCCCAGGCCCAGACGAGCTTGCCGGTCATCACGTCGAAGCCGCGGATCACGCCCGAGGGTTCGCCGGTCTGCTCGTTGTCGACCACCCAGCCACCGATCACGATGATGTTGCGCGCGACGAGCGGAGCGGAGGTCTGGAAGTAGAAGCCGGGCTTTACCGGCCCCATGCCTTCGGCGAGCGACACGGTGCCGTCATTGCCGAAGCCCGGGCATAGCTTGCCCGTCCTGGCGTCGAGCGCCATCAATCGCGCGTCGATGGTGGTGGCGATGAGACGCTGCTGGCATTCGCCTGACGCTGTCGTCGACTGATAATAGCCGAGCGAACGACACCGCTGCCAGAAGGGCGCCTTGGCGTGAGGATCGAAGCGCCAGCGCGTGGCACCCGTATCGGGATCAAGCGCGAGGATGACGTTGTTGCGGGTGCAGCTGTAGAGGGTATCGCCGATCTGGAGAGGCGTGTTCTGGTCGATGCCAGGGCCCATGTCGCCGGTCCGGATCGTCCAAGCTGGCTTCAGCGTGGCGACATTGTCGCGATTGATCTTGTTGTAGGTGGCGTATCGAAGCCCAGCGGAGCTTGCGCCGTACGACGTCCAGTCCTGCGGTGCATTGTCCCCTGCGCCAGGAGAATAGTCCGCCGCTGCAACCGCGGATACGGTGGGATGCGGCACGAACGCCAACCCAAACATGGCGGCGAACGCGATCGCGCAGGCCGCAGCACCGAGCCGGAAGCCGCGACGGGCGTTGCCTGAGACGATCGATGGGAACAGTCCTAAGCCTAGTCCTACCAGCGCAATCGGTGCGAGGAGACGGGGAAATAGGTCCCAGAAGCGCAGCCCCGCCTCGAATAGTGACCAGATCACCGTGCCGGCCAATGCGAAGACAAGCACCCAGTTCGCCTGGCGGTGGTTCCGCAAGGCCAAGACGGCTGCAAGGGCGAGTGTAGCGCCGAAGATGGCGTAATATGGTGTTCCGCCCAGCGCCGCCAGCCACAGACCACCCGCCGTCAGAGCGGCGCCGATGATCAACAGAACGACTGCGTAGAGTCTCGCGATCTTCGACATTGGGGACTCCGATCCAAGAAATGTTAGTGGGGTAGGGCGCCTCTCTCGGGCAGTTGATTCGCGGTTCGGCTATCCGGTTGTTGATGCAGCGACGCGCGCCGCACGCTGTGCCGCGAGGTTTTCGGCGACCCGCTGCCGCGTGAAGACCGGCGGAAGATCAAGCGCCTGCAAAAGACCGGAGCCGATGAGGGATGCACTCAGGGCCGGCGTGACGATGCTCTCGATAATGATCGGAAGCTCGGCTTCGGTGAAGGCGGACCCATCCCTGCGGTCAGTCGCAATGTCGTGCGATAGACGGGCGAACCGTTCGAACAACGGTTGGAGTAGGGGGCTCTGCACGGCCGACAGCCACCCGATGAGCTTGCCGACCCCCGTCGTTTCGAAGCTGTCGAACACAAGGTCGACGAGATCCGCTTCACTGATCTGTCCCGCCTTCAAGGCCCAAGTGCCTGCTCGAACCTTGGTCAAAAGCTGCTCGATCAGTCCATCGGCGACTGCCGCCTGCAGATTGGCGGCGGTGCCAAAATGGTGGGTGATGCTGCCATGCGTCATCCCCAGCGCCGCGGCGACCGACTGAAGGGTGATCGCGCCAGGTCCATCCGCCACGAGGATCCCGAGCGCCGCAGCGATCGCCTCTTCGCGCAGTTCGTCCGGCTGGCGGCGACGTCGACGGGCAGAAATAATCGCTATTGTCATCGGTGACAATATCTGCGAATGATTGATCGCTGTCAATAAATTCCATGAGGACGGATGAGATGCCCGGAGGCGGCGAGCGTCATTTCAGCGCATTCGAGGTGACCGCCTCGGACATCGACCACATGGGACACGTGAACAACACGGTCTATCTGCGGTGGATTCAGGACGCGGTGACCGCGTTTTGGAAGCAGCACGCACCGGGCGAGGCCGTGCGTTCGATCGCATGGGTCGCGCTCAAACACGAGATCAGCTATCGCAGCCCTGCGTTTCTTGACGAGCGTGTCGATGTCCAGATGCTCATCGACCGGTACGTGGGGGCCAGAGCCTATTTTGACGCTACCATAAGGCGAGGAGAGACGGTGCTCGCCGAGGTGAAAAGCGTCTGGTGCAGCGTCGATGTCTCGTCGCTTCGTCCGGTCCGGCTTGCCCGGGAAATCCGCGCTTCAATCCTTGGCGGCTCGAAGGCGACGGCATGACAAGTCCACTCGCCTGGCACGCGGTCACGATGGCCGCTCTTGTCTGCTCCTCCGGTGCCGCGATTGGCCAAAGCATTAACGATCGACAATCGCAGCCATTGAGCTTCGATGCGGCTCTCGCGCGGATCGACGATGCCTCGCCCGGCCTTTCCGGCGAGGACCATGCCGTCCGTGCAAGCGAACTGATCGCCGGGGCTACCCGTAGCTTGCGCCGTCCGGTCGTCAGCGCTTCGGCCAGCGTCATCGAGTATCAAAAGACGTTGTCCGTCGACCTCACTGGGCCGAAGGATAATGCGGCAAATGCCACAACCGACTTCCTATCGCAGCTGCCCGGCCAGTTTCCGGTCGGCTTGCAGCAGATCGTCGGGCAGGTCACACAGCGCGTCGGCGCCGCGCTGCCGACGATCTTCGGGGCAATCCCGGACACGCTGCAATATCAGACGCGTGATACGGTGTTTCGGCCCGCGGTCACCGCGGCCATGCCCCTTTACACGGGCGGAGCGATCCCGGCGATCCAGGCAGGCGCGGACGCCGCGGTCGATGTGGCGCGCGCCAGGCAGGCCGGTGGGCGCGACGTGTCCCGTGTCAGCCTTGTTCGAGGCTATTTCGGACAGCAGGTCGCTGCACAATTGACGCACTCCACGCGCGAGACGCTCGAGGGGTTCGACCGCCATCTGGCCGATGCGAAGAAGCTCGAGCAGAACGGGGTCATCCCCCATGCCCGCGTCCTCCAGGTCCAGGTCGCCCGCGATGCCGCGGAGCGCGCCTATGTGCGCGCGCAGCTAGAGGAAGCGACGGCCGCCGATGCGCTGGCGCGATTGCTGAATCAGCCGGGGGGCGTGAATGCGCTGACGCCTCTATTCGTCAATTCGGCGCCACTGCCGCCGGTCAGCGTGTTCATCGACGGCATCGATGCGACACCGCGAGCACGCGGCGCCGACGCTGCCCGCGACATCGCCCGTGCGGGCGTGGGCCTCGCGAAATCCCGTTACCGCCCCCAGGCTTTTGCGTTCGGCAGCTACAACGCCAACCGCAATAATGCGCTGCCGACCGAACCCGATTGGGTGGCCGGTATTAGTCTGCGATACACCCTGCTGTCGAATTTCGATCGTAAGAAGTCGCTCGATGCGGCGCGCGAGCAGGAGCGCGCAGCCGCCGATGCCGCAGCGCAGGCGCGTAAGGACGTGGCCAGCGAAATCGTTCGTGCCTGGAATCTGGTCGAAACCGCCCGGCGGTCTTTCCTGCTGCTCGACAGTAACCTTGCCGCAGCCCGGGAAAACCTGCGGGTCCAACGGGTTTCATTCTTCGAGGGTGAAGCCCCATCCTCGTCGCTTGTCGATGCCGAGGCGACGCTGGCCTCGACGCAAACCCAACGGATTGCGGCGGCCTATGAATATGACCTCGCGCTGGCGGGGTTGCTCGCGACCAGCCACCGGGTTGACGATTTCACCACCTATCTGGCGCGTGCCGATCGACGTTTGGGGGACGAGAAGTGAACGAAGAAACAGCCGCCCCGGCAAGGCGCAACACGCGGCCTATCGCGATCGTCGCGGGTGTGATCGTGGTGGTGGTCATCGTCCTGGGACTGTGGCTGGCGAGCCGTCCGGCGCCGGAGCAACTGCAGGGCATGGTCGACGCGGACGAGGTGAATGTCGGCACAAAAGCGCTCGCTCGCGTCGAGCGTTTGATTGCAGAGGAGGGGCAGCGCGTTCAGCCCGGCACGCTGCTCGCAACTCTGTCGAGCCCTGAGATCGCGGGCGGACAGGCGCAGGCGCAAGGTGCGCTCGATGCCGCACGCGCGGTTGCGTCGGAGACGAACGAGGGCGCGAGGTCGGAAGACATCGCAACGCTGCGCTCGACATGGCAGGCCGCTCAGGCGGCCGCGGATTTGGCAGCGGTGACGAGCCGGCGTACCGCCAATCTATATGCGCAAGGGGTGGTGGCAGCCCAGCGCCGGGATGAGGCAGCGGCAGCGCGCGACAGCAGCGCCCGCAACGCCGAAGCTGCGCGTCAGCAATATTTGAAGGCGCTGGCAGGAGCACGTCCGCAGAATAAACAGGCGGCGAACGCTCAGGTGCGCATTGCCGAAGCCGCACTGCGCACCGCCAACGCCTTGGGCCGTGAAACGCAATTATTCTCGCCGATTGCCGGTGAAGTTGCCCGCAAGCTGGTGCAGCCAGGCGAAGTCGTCAGCCCCGTCATCCCCGCCTATCAGGTCATCGACATCGATCACCCTTGGGTCGCGCTGAACCTGCGGGAGGACCGTTACCATGGTCTCGGGATTGGCTCCGTGCTGCACGGTCACATACCTGCGCTGCAACGCGATGCCGACTTCAAGGTCTATCTGGTTGCGCCGCGCGGCGACTTTGCGACTTGGCGTGCCACGCGTGAAGCGTCGGGCTATGACGTGCGAACCTTCGAGATCCGGCTGCATCCGGTCAGTCCGATCGAGAAGCTTCGTCCGGGAATGAGCGTCCTGTTCGACTGGCCACAATGAGCGCCTTTCGCCGGGCTCTGACGCGCGAGGTGCATCATCTGCGCCGCGACCGCTGGGATCTTGCAGGGATTACGCTGCTGCCCGGATTCCTCATTTTCATCGTCGCGGCCCTGTTCTGGCAGGGCCCACTTCGCCAGGTGCCGCTGGGGATCGTGGACGGCGACGGTAGCACGGCCAGCCGAGCAGTCATCCGGGCGCTCGACGCCTCGCCCCTCATTCGGTTCGGCGGGTATTATCCGGGGGAGGTCGACGCCGTTCGTGCGGTCCGCTCCGGCAAGATCATGGGGTTTGCACACATCCCGGCGGGGCTCGGCGAAAGCGTGGCCCGGCACCGCGAGCCAGTCGTCCGCATCCTCTACAACGGAAGTTTCCTGACCGCAGGGGGGCAGGTCGCCCGTGCGGCTGAAGAGGCGGTGACCGATGCGTTCCCTGAGATCGCCGCCAATCAGTTGCCCAATCATGCGGTACCGGCGAGCCGCGTCCGGCGTCTCGCCGTCGAGGCGACGCCGCTGGGCAACGCGCCGTCAAGCTTTGAATGGTTCTTGGGGCTGCTGATCTTCCCGGCGGTCCTGCATCTGATCGCGGCCTGCGTTTGCGCCATGGCGATTGGCCGCGAACTTGAGGGCAAATCACTGTCCGAGTGGGCTAGGGCAAGCGGCGGGGTTGCGCCGGCGATGGCCGGCAAGATGCTGCCTTATGTCCTCGCAATTAGCGGCTGGGGTCTCGCCTGGCTCCTCTACCTGACCCTTGCGCGCGGTTGGCGTATTGAAGGTAGCATCGTTCTGATCGCCTGCGGTCAGACGCTGTTCTACTCCGCGACGGCTGCCGTCGCCGCACTCCTCGTGGCGGTGACGCGTGAGACGGCTACCGCGTTGTCGGCCAGCGCCGTCTATGCCGGATCGGCCCTTGCCTATTCGGGCGCGACGCTGCCGTTGAACGGCGGAAATGCATTCGCCCGCGCTTGGAGCAATGTGCTGCCGCTCACCCATTACATCGCGCTTCAGATGGGGCAGGTCAGTGGTCAGGCGGTCGCTGCAGCCGTCGCGCCGATGGTCTCACTGATGGCCTACGTCGTCATCGCTGGCGGCGGGGCGCTGGCTTTCATCATGGTAAGGGCGCGCCGGGTATGACCTTCGATAGGGCCTTCCTCTCGACGTGGCACACCATTCTCACGTCGAAAACGCTGCTTAGTACGATGCTGCTCGCGGTCGTCCTGTATGCCTTCTACTATCCCGCGCCTTATTCCCATGAGGCGCCACGCAAGCTGCCCGTGGTCGTGGTCGATCAGGATGACAGCGCCCTCAGCCGAACCATAATCCTGGATCTGGACGCCACTCGCGCAATCAGTGTCGCGAGCGTGGTTAGGAACCTCGCCACCGCTCGGGCAGACATGCGTGAGGGCAAAGCCGATGGGGTTATCCTGATTTCCGATGGCCTTGAACGCCAGCTGCGTGCCGGAACGCCTGGGTCGGGTATCGCCGTCTGGGTCAATGCGACCTACCTTCTGCGTGCGAGCACGATCGGCGAGGCGGTGACGGCGGTCATCCAGAATATCGCGAGAACCCGTCTCCTGCCGGGCGGGCAGATCAGTCGCGGCGGTCCGCCCGTCACAGTCGTCAAAGAGCCGCTTTTCAACCGAACGGGCGGCTACAAGGGCTACGTCTTCCCGTCCGTGGCGGTCATCATCATTCAGCAGACTCTGCTGTTCGGTGCCGCAACCTTCATGGGCAATCGGCGACGGACGGGGGCATGGCAAATGGGAGCAGCGGAATTCGCCGGCACCCTTGCGGCCTTTTCGTCGGTCGGCGTTGTGGGATGCTACTTCCTGTTCGGCCTGATCTTCTGGGTGCAAGGGGTTCCGGTGGACGGCAACATCCTCGGCATGATCGTCGTCGTGCCGATCTTCGCCGTAGCAGTCGCTGCGCTGGGGTTGCTGGTAGGAAGTGCATTCGATCGGGGAGAGCGGGCGACCTACATACTGGGGCCAACGTCGGTCCCGTTCTTCTTTCTCACCGGCGCTACCTATCCGCTCGATCAGATGCCGCGCTTCTTGTCGGCCTTTTCCCATCTGATACCGTCGACGTCAGGGGTGCACACTTTCGTTCCTCTTAATCAGATGCGCGCTACGCTTGGAGACGTCACGCTCCCGCTGTTGATGCTGGTGGTGCTGGCAATCGGCTATTCGGCACTCGCGTGTCTTCGGATCGTCACCTTCGCGCTGTGGTCTGCCTCGACGGCAGCGGCGGATGCCTGAAGGAACGTAGGACGATCGCAGAGGATCATCACTGCGTTTTTCAACAGGCCCGATCGATTTTGATCCGCGCCCATGTGAGAACGTCTAGCAGGCGCGGAGCGTGTATCAAAACACATTCTCGATTGCGGTTGGTCGTGTTAGGCACGTGAGATGAGTTTTGAGAAGGTGCCATGCTGATCGGCTATGCGCGGGTGTCGACCCCCGAACAGGATCTGACGCCGCAACTCGACGCAATACGCGAAGCGGGGTGTGAGCGGACCTTCAGCGACAAGGCGAGCGGTGCGAAGGCGAACCGGATCGGCTTGGCCGATGCCCTGTCACACGCTCGCGCCGGCGACGTGCTGGTGGTCTGGAAGCTCGACCGGCTCGGCCGGACGATGAAAGGCCTGGTCGATCTTGCGGCCGAGCTGGCGGAGCGGGGTATCGGCTTCCGCTCGCTGACGGACGGGATCGATACCGCCGGCACCGCCGGCAAGCTCGTCTTCCACATCATGGCGGCCATGGCGGAAATGGAGCGGGACCTGAACCGCGAGCGCACGACGGCCGCACTGATGGTGGCGAAGCGCGAGGGCAGGGTAGGCGGCCGCAAGACAGTGATGACGCCCAAGCGGCTCGAGGCCGCCCGCAAGCTCCTGGCCTCCGGAATGCCGATGCGCGAGATCGCGCCGGCGATCGGCGTCTCGGTCCCGACACTCTACCGCCACCTTCCCGCGCCGGAATAAGAGGCGATCAGCGCGGAAGGGGTATAGCACCGACCGGATCAGTCGGCGTCGAACGCGGTTAGAATGGGGCAGGGGCCTTCCGAGCCCGACCCACATTCATGAGCAAGCCGCTGGAGTGATGCGCGCACGCGCTTCAGCTCCTGGATCTTCGCATCCAGCGCCGCGATCCGCTCGTTGGCAAGCTGGCGTGCCCGAGCGCGATCGTCGGTCGCGTCCAGCGCCACCAGTTCTCCGATCTGCTCCAACGTGAAGCCAGCGGCCTGCGCCGATCGGATGAACCGGAGCCGGCGAACATCGTCTGCTGTGTAGCGGCGAATACCGCCATTCGAGCCCGATCCTTCAGGCCTCTCCGGCGTCTCGAGCAACCCTCTGCGCTGATAATAGCGGACCGTTTCTACACCGACGCCGCCCTCGCGCGCGAGCCCCGCAATTGTCACGTCGGCCATGCCTTGACTCCGTACCATAGTACGGCCCCTATATAGGTGTCGCGAACATGGTGGAGAAGAACATGGCGACCGCGGCGCCCAAGAAGGCAACGATCTACCGCATGGTGATGCCGACGCACACCTGCCCCTACGGCTTGAAGGCAAAGGACCTGCTGCACCGACGCGGCTACGAGGTCGAGGACCATTGGCTGACGACGCGCGAGGAAACCGACGCATTCAAAGCCGAGCACGGGGTCAAAACGACACCCCAGACCTTCATCGGTGGCGAGCGGGTAGGCGGCTACGACGATCTGCGCCGGTTTTTCGGCAAGACCGTGGCCGACCCCAAGGCGGTGACCTACCGGCCGGTCGCGGTTGTGTTCGCGATGACGGCATTAATGGCGCTGGCGGCCAGCTATGCCGTGCTCGGCACACCCTTCACGGTACGCGCCGGTGAGTGGTTCATCGCCTTCTCCATGTGTGTGCTGGCGCTGTTGAAGCTCCAGAACGTCGAGAAGTTCGCGACCATGTTCCTCAACTACGACTTGCTCGCGAAGCGCTGGGTGCCATACTCCTATATCTACCCCTACGCGGAAGGCGCGGCGGGCGTGCTGATGGCGGCCGGCGTATTGACCTGGTTGTCGGTGCCGATCGCGCTGGTGATCGGGACGATCGGGGCGGTCTCGGTCGTCAAGGCCGTGTATGTCGACAAGCGCGAGCTGAAATGCGCGTGCGTGGGCGGTGACAGCAATGTGCCGCTGGGCTTCCTGTCGCTCACCGAGAACGTGATGATGGTCGCCATGGCGATCTGGATGGTGCTGGGCGTCGCGCACTGATCTGGTGCAGCGTCCCGGCGCAGCCTAGAAGGGCCGCATGAGCTTCGGCCGCCTCGCCCGCACACTCGCGCTGCTCCTGCTGGGCGCGATGCTGTTCGTGCGGATGGGCCCAATGTGCGAGGCCATCGCGCAGGCTGCTCCGCCTGCGGAGGCGCATGCCGGAATGGCCGATTGCGATCGAGCGCCGCCCACGCCCGTGAAAAAGGCCCCTTCGGTGGACTGCGTAGGAGCCTGCATCGCGACGGTCCTCGACGTTCACACGTCTCCCGCGCCGCAGCTCGCCGTGCGGACGAACCTGCCCGCACCCGAGCCTCATGCCCTTGTTGGTCGCTCGGGCGGTCCTGCGCCGCCACCTCCTCGAACCGCCTGATCGACGTGGATTCCAATCAATCAGTGCATTCGAGGAAAATTACACATGAAGACCATCAAGTTCATCGGCGCGGCCATCGCGCTCGCTCTCGTTCCCGCCACGGCCTTTGCCGCCGCTGACTGCTGCGCCGGGAAGGAGTGCTGCAAGGATGGCGCCGACTGCTGCAAGGACAAGGACGGCGCGAAGAAGGATTGTTGCGCCGACATGAAGGACATGAAGCACGGCGAGCACGCCGGTCACGACATGTCGGGCATGCAGAAGAAGTAAGCGGAGAGGGAGGCGTTCGCGCCTCCCTTTTTCAATGGCGGGCGAACACTCTGCGGCCGCTCAGCCCAAACGCGATCACGTCATAGGCCTGGGCCTTCATGCCCGGCATTTCCATGCCGGGTGAGCCCATCGGCATTCCGACGACAGCGAGGCCGGTGACGCCCTTCGGATGCGTGGCAAGGGCGCGCTTCATGTCGGCGATCGGGACGTGGCCCTCGAAGGTCATACCGTCGATGATGGCAGTGTGACACGAGGCGAGGTCCTGAGGTACACCGCGTGCCTTCATGAACGCCGGCCGGTTCGCATCGTCGACGACGCGGACGGCGCGGCCGAACTGCGCCTTCACCTGCTGCGCCCATTTCTCGCAACAGGGGCAACCCGGGTCGCGATGCATCAGGACGGGACCTGCAGCGAGAGCCCCCGCAGGGGTAGCGCACGCCAGCGCGGCGGCGAGAAGGCGAAAGCGATCCATATCTGAGTTCCCGGGTGGCCATCCCCCCGCACGGTGACGGGGGGAGGGACGATAGTCGATTACTGGGCGCTCTTGCCATGCGCCCGCAGCCAGGCGTTCAACTCGCCGATCTCGCGGGTCTGCTCTGCGATCGTCTTGGTGGCCATCTGGCGAACCTTGGGATCCTTGGTTTCGCGCAGCACGATACGCGACATGGCGATGCCGCCACGGTGGTGCTCGACCATCTTGCGGACCCACGTCTCGGTGGCATCCGCACCCATCGCCGACATCATCTTCTGATGCATGTCCATCTCGGCCTGCGGGTACGGGTTCGCCGGCGTCGGCCGCATCATCTGCCCATGGTTCATGCCGGAATGGTCCATGCCCTGCATCTGGGCGACCGCGGGGACCGCGCCGAGGGCGGCCGCGACGGCCAAAATCATCATCTTCTTCATCGTGTCGCTCCTGCGTCAAAGCCCCCGCTCAACAGGGATACGGGCTTCAAACGATTAGCCCTCAAGCGATGTTGCTCAGCGGATCGGCTGAAGCGTGTTGATGCCGACGCTCTCGTCGGTTTCGGGGGGCGGGGGAGGCACCTGCTTGTCGCGATAGGAGGGGAGGTCGGGCGCATTATCGGGCGTCGGGTGCGCCTCGAGCCGAGCGATGTAGCGCTTCATCTGCGCGATCTCGCGGACCTGGGCGTCGATGATCCCGTCTGCGAGCTTGCGCACCTCGGGGTCTTTGATGTGCGCTCGCTCGCTGGTCATGATCGCGATCGAGTGATGCGGGATCATGGCCTTCATATACGCGACGTCGCCGACCGTCTCCTGGCTGCGGACAAGCCACAAGGCGCCGGCGAACACCACGATCGAGGCCGCCACGATGCCGAGATTGGCCTTCCGGTTGGGGTACATGCTCCACATGAAGCCGATCATGATGAGCGCCATCACGGCGCCCATAACGATCGCCATCCATGTCCTGGTCTGGCTGTATTCGACGTGGCTCAGCGCGTAAGTGTTGAGATACATGAGGCCGAACATCACGACCGTCGACGTCACGATCATCGCGGCGAAGCGCCCGTAGCTCATCCCCATAGCGCCGCCCTGTTTGGAATTGGGGTCGTGGTCCATGTCGCGCTCTCCTGTTCGGCCCCACCCACTGAAGGATACGCGGCTCTCTAGCGGACCCCTTGAGCTTTTCTGCGGCGTCGACGGGGCCAGCGCATGAAGAGCAGGATTGCCCCGGCGACGGCGAACACGAGTCCCCCCGCTGCGAAGGCGTTGAGCCACGGCGTGTTGAACCGTTCGTGCTCGGTCCAATCCATGATGTGGAGTCCCCAGAAGAAGTCGTAGAGCCGCCACGTGCCGGTTCGCACCGATGTCAGCCGGCCAGTCTCCGCCGCGACGTAGATGCGGGTTCCGTCGGTGTCGGGGAAGGAAGCACGCCAGGCGGGGAGGGCACCGCGGTACTCGGTGCTGGGGCGCTCGATCCGCTCGACGACGGGCGCCGAACCAGTTTCGCCGCGATACGCCTGCCTTGCGATCAGCGCTGCGGCCGGGCCGTCGACCGGGGGCAGCGGCTTTGCGGTGCGGGCGTCCAGCAAACGCACCTTGCCGTCGCCGAGCTGGGCTTCGACGATCGGCCGCCCCAGCAGCATCCGGTGCTGGAGCTGACGCACCGGCGCTCCGGCCGATGCGAGAAGGGCAGGGACGGGCGCGAAATCCTGAGTGGCGATCAGGGCCGGTTCGACGTTCCGGTCGATCCGGTGATCGCCATGCACGGTGTCGATCGGCAGCAGGCTCATGACGAGCCCGCTGGTGAACCAGACGATCGCCTGCGCCCCGATCAGGAGCGCAAGCCAGCGGTGAACCTTGCTTGCCCCGACATGGAGGCGGAGCCGCGGGCTCAGAACCAGGTCCTCACGCCCGCGACGAAGCTGAAGCCGCCCGTATTGTCACCGCGTGCGCGGGTGAAGCGCGCGGTGTCGCCGAACTGCCGCTCCCACGACACGCCGATGTAGGGCGCGAACTCGCGCCGGCCCTCGTAGCGAAGCCGAAGCCCGGCCTCGAGGTCCGTGAGCCCGGAGCCGGTGCCGGTTTCGGGCACGTCCTGCGCGGAGAAATTGGCCTCCACCCTAGGCTGGAGCACGAACCAGTTGGTGATGCGCTGGTCGTAATAGCCCTCCGCACGGCCAAGCACGTCGCCCTTGTCGGAGAGGAACAATGCGCCCTCCACCTCGAACCAACCGGGGGCCAGCCCCTCGATCCCTACCGTCGCGTAGGTGCGCGAGGGGTTGGGCTTGAAGTCGTAGCGAACGCCCGCCTGAAGGTTCCAGTATGGATCGAGCGCGCGGCTGTAGAGCGCCTGCACCTCGGCCTGTTCGAGCGGCTTGCCGAACGTGCCTTCGCCCTCGCTCTTTAGCGTAAAGCGATTGATGTCGCCCCCGATCCAGGCCTCGCCATCCCAGCGATAGCCGTCGCCACCCTTGCGAGCCTGATATTCGGCGAGATTGAAGAGGATCTGATAGACGGTCATTCCGCCATGCTCGCGGCGTAGATCGTTCTCGCGCGAGCTGGCCATGGCGTCCGCGCCCCAGAAACGATCGGCGAGGTGGTCCCCGGCCGGAGCGGGAGCGGGCTTGTTGCCGGGGGGAAGGTCGGTTCCGACCTTGGCAGCGGGCTGATCGCCGGGCATCGCCATGCCCGGCATCGTGCTCATGTCGTGGCCGGCATGCGGGTCCTGCCCCGCACCTGTCGATGCTGCCATGCCCGGCATAGCAGACATATCGTGACCGGCGTGCGGGTTCTGGGTGGGCGCAGCCTGCTGCTGACCGCTCATATCCATTCCCTGCATCCCGCTCATGTCATGCCCGGCATGAGGGTCGGCAGCCTGCGTCTTCGCCGGTTGCGCGCGCCGCGGCGCGGTGCATCGGACGGGAGCCTTACGCTTAGTCGCGGACTTGGCCGCGGCTTTCGCCTTCGGCTTGGCGGCCGGCTTTGCCGGCATCGTCATGCCCGGCATGTTGTGCATGGAATGGTCCATGGTCTGCCCGAATGCGGGTGTCGCAAGGCCGAGCGGCGCCATACCGGCGAGGAGGAGCGACCGGATCACGCCGCGGCCTCCCCGGCCTTGCGGACCTGGACAACGCGCATCATGCCCGCGTGCATGTGGTAGAGCATGTGGCAGTGGAAGGCCCAGTCGCCTTCCTCGCCGGTCACGTCCCAGCTCACCGTGCCTCCCGGCTGCACCAGCACCGTATGCTTTCGGGGGGCGTAGGCGCCCTTGCCGGTCACCAGGTCGAAGAAGTGGCCGTGGATGTGGATCGGATGTCCCATCATCGTGTCGTTGATGAGCGTCACCCGTACCCGCTCGCCGTGAAGCAGCGTGATCGGGTCGGGGTTCTCCGACAGCTTCTCGCCGTCGAAGCCCCACATATAGCGCTCCATGTTGCCGGTGAGGTGGAGCTTGATCTCCCGCTCCGGTGCGCGTGTGTCCGGGTTGCGGTCGAGCGCCATCAGGTCGCGATAGGTGAGAACGCGATGCCCGACATTCTCCAGCCCCTGCCCGGGATCGCCGGTCCGATCGACCGGCATCGGCGAGATGGTCTGCACGCCCGGTCCCTTTTTAACCTCGGGGGCATTGCTGAAATCGCGCATGGAATGGCTCACGCCGCCCATGTCCATCCCGCCCATCTGATCGCCGTTCATCGCCGGCATCGTGCCGGAGCCATGGTCCATACCGGCCATGGCGCCGCCCTGAGCCTGGCCGTGGTCCATGCCTGCCATGCCGCCTGCCGCGGTGCCGGCCGCGCCGTGGTTCATTTGGGAATGATCCATACCCGGCATTGCGCCGGTGCCCGCGCCATGCCCCATCGCAGCATGGTCCATGCCGGACATCGAACCCGCAGCGCCGCCCATGGCGCCATGATTCATGCCGCCGTGGTCCATCGTGCCATGATCCATGCCGCCCATGCCCATGTCCTTCATGGTCGCGAGCGGGCGCTTGCGGAGCGGGGGCACCTCGGCCGCCATGCCCTCGCGCGGAGCGAGCGTCGCGCGGGCCATGCCGGAGCGATCGATGCTCTCACCGACCAGCGTATAGGCGCGCAGGTCGGGCGGGGTGACGATCGCGTCATAGGTCTCGGCCGGGCCGAACTGGAACTCGTCGATCTCGACCGGGCGCACGTTCAAGCCGTCGGCCGCGACGATCGTCATCGGCAGGCCCGGTATGCGGACGTTGAAGGTGGTCATCGACGAGGCGTTGATGAAGCGCAGCCGTACCCGCTCGCCGGGGCGGAATAGCGCGGTCCAATTGTCCTTGGGGCCGTAGCCGTTGACCAGGTAGGTGTAGACCGAGCCCGTGACGTCGGCGACGTCGGCGGGGTCCATCCGCATCTTGCCCCACTCCAACCGCTCTTTCAGCGACTGATCCTTGCCGGCGAGAAGCCCGGCCAGGGTCTGGCGCTGGCGGTTGAAGTAGCCCGACTCCTTCTTCAACCGATCGAAGAGGTAGTGCGGGTGGTGGAAGCTGTGGTCGGACAGCACGATCACGTGCTCCCGGTCGAACTTCACCGGATCGGGATTCTTCGGATCGATCAGGATCGGGCCGTAGTGTCCCTCCTGCTCCTGAAGCCCGGAATGGCTGTGATACCAGTAGGTCCCGCTCTGGATGATCGGGAACTCGTAGGTGAAGGTCGAGCGCGCCGGAATGCCGGGGAAGGCGATCCCCGGCACCCCGTCCATCTGAAAGGGCAGCAGCAGCCCATGCCAGTGGATCGAGGTTTCCTCGTCGAGCTCGTTGACGACGTGGAGGCGGACGTTCTGTCCCTCGCGCAAGCGGATGAGCGGCGCGGGCACGGTGCCGTTGATGCCGATGGCGTGGCTCTGCCGCCCGTCGATCATCATCATCTGATGCGCGACCTTGAGCGTGATGTCCTCGCCCGACACCGTGGGCAACGGCTTGGCGATGCCGGCGGAGACGGGCTGTGCCCATGCCGGCATATAGGCCGACAAGGCGAGGCCGCCTCCTGCCAGACTGGCACCGCGCAGCACCTGGCGGCGGTCGAGAACGCGCGACATGCAAGCTCCTAAGAATGGGGCCGTGAAAGGGCCGTCGCTTCTTCTACGCGGCCGATCCGTCCAGCCCTCAGCGGTTCCCGAGTTTTTCGAGCAGCCGCGCCCGCGCGCGATACAGGCGGGTTTCGACCGCCTTCTGGCTGATCCCCAGCACCTCGGCCGTCTCGGCCTGGCTCAGGCCTTCGATCGTCCGAAGTACCAAAGGCTCCTTCAGGTTCGCGGGCAAGGTCGAGATGGCGCGGGTCACACGATCGAGTTCCTGCCGATCGCCGGCTGCGTCGTCGATCGGCACCTGTTCGTCGACGATGCTCTGGACCTGTTCGTCGTTCGGCAGCGCGAACGACAGAAACCGGCGCACGGCACGCTTACGCGCCCAATCGCGGCATTTGTTGACGGCGATGGTCGTTAGCCACGCCTGCATCGATCGGTTGGGGTCGTAGCGCGACAAGGCCTGATGCGCGGCCACAAACGCTTCCTGCGTCACGTCCAGCGCTTCGTCGGCATCGCCGAGGAAGGCGCGCGAAAGCCGGAACATCGGCTGCCGATAGCGTCGCACGATCTCGGCGAAAGCGGCTTGTCGGCCGGCGATGCTGAGCGTCGCCAGTTCGCCATCCGACAGCGCGGTCCAATCGAGGCTCACCCCTGGCCGTCGGTGAGCGCCTTCACCACCGCGTCATCGAATTGAGAGGTCTGATCGGGCCGGAGAAGCTGACGCATGGCGAAGATGTGCGCCAGCGTCGCCTTCTGCAGCTCGCCCATCGCGGCATGGCTCTGGTCGACCGCAGCGGCCACCCGCGGACCATTGCCGTGCTCGGCCTCGATCGCCTCGGCAAGGCGGGCATTGGCGGCACGCATCTCCAGCTCGAGGGCGCGGCGTTGCACCGCGAACCGGTCTTCGAGCACCTTCAATCGGGCCTGCTGGTCGCCATCGAGCGCTAGCTTGTGGTGCAGCACCTCGTGGAGCGCCGCACCGGGTTGCTTGGGCTGCGGCAGCAGCGCGCGCCCGATAAAGACACCACCAATCGCTGCCAGGAAGGCGAGCAAGGCGCACAGGACAACCCGCTTGGTCGAGGTCATGGCTCGCCGATCAGCAACGCGGAAGGAGCGAGGGGGGAGGCTCCGCCGAGCGGCGCGAGCGAGACAGCAGGGCTTGCCGTCGCGGGCAGCTCGGCACCGACGATCCCGATACCGAGCGCCGCGGCGGTTATCACACCGATCCCGAGCCCGGCCCCGCGCACGGCGGGGCGGCTGCCGATCCGTGCGAGGATCTGGTCCTCGATACCCTCCAACGCGGCCGGGGCGGGTGCGCCCGCTAGTCGCGCCAATGCTCTGTCTAGATCGTCCATGCTTTCCACTCCGCCCCTCTATCACCGGATACGCATCGCTGCCCATCATCCCTCAACAGCTGGTGAGGGGTCGGGCAGCGCGCCGCGTAGAAGGGTGCACGAACCTCGTCGGAGTACCTCATGCGTAGTCTCGCCCTTCCTGCCGCCCTCGCTCTCCTGAGCCTCGCCAGTGCGGCGCAGGCTCACCCGAAGCTCGTTGTGGCCTCACCCGCGCCCAACGCGACCGTTGCCAAGCCCGCGCGTGTCGCTTTGCAGTTCAGCGAGAAGCTGATGCCGAAATTCTCTGGCGCGGACCTGATGATGACGGGCCATGGCGGCGCCACGCACCCGCCGATGAAGGTTGCAGCCACCACCCAGGTTGCACCCGACGGTCGAACGCTGGTCGTGGTGCCCAAGTCGCCGCTCGGTGCGGGCCGCTACAGCGTCGCATGGCACGTCGTCTCGGCCGACACGCATCGGGTGTCCGGCAACTTCGCCTTCGCGGTGAAGTGAGGTGGACGCCGACTGGCCGCTGATCGGGGTCCGCTTCGCGCTTTATGCGACGTTGAGCGGGCTGTTCGGCCTGTCGGCGTTCAGCCTCTACGGGCTCAAGGCCGGGGAGCGCGCAGACGCACTCGCCTTGCGCCCCTGGCTGGTGGGGACCGGGCTGCTCGGCCTTCTGTTTTCCGGCATCGCGCTCGTCCTCCTCGCAGCGGCGATGGCAGGTGCGCCGGCGTGGCCGATCGATTGGGAAGCGATCGGAATGCTGATCACCGGCTCCGCGACGGGCACGGCGTGGGAAGCGCGCATGGTCGCGCTGATTGTGGCCGTGATCGCCGCGCTGATCGCGGCAGGACGTACCGCGCCGCTCGGCATGGTGGCGCTCGCGGCGGGCATTGCGCTCGCGACGCTCGCCTGGACAGGCCATGGCGCGATGGATGAGGGCGCGACGGGCTGGGTCCATCTGCTGGCCGATATTCTGCATCTGTTGGCGGCCGGAGCCTGGGTCGGCGCACTGCTCGGGTTGACGCTGCTCGTGGTGCGACCGGCAGTTCGCGTCGACGTCGCGCATCTCAGACTGACCCACCGGGCGTTGCACGGCTTCGGTCTGGTCGGCACGCTCGTGGTCGGCACGATCGTTGTGACGGGCCTGGTCAATGGCTGGCTGCTGGTCGGTGCCGGCAATTTACCGAGACTTCTGACCACCCTTTACGGCCAGCTCCTCCTCGCCAAGCTGGTACTGTTCGGCGCGATGCTGGGGCTGGCCTCCCTCAATCGTTTCCGGCTGACGCCGGTTTTCGAGCGCTCGGTTGCCGCGGGCGATCATCGGGCCGCGCTTGGTGCTCTGTGGCGCAGCCTCGCGATCGAGACGAGCTGTGCGGTCACGATCCTCGCTCTGGTCGCCTGGCTGGGGATGCTCGAGCCCCCCGCAACGGCGATGTGAGGAGCGGGCGGCCGATCGCCACCCGCCCATCACCGATCAGGCGGCCATCTTCTCGCATGCATCAGCACAGCGCTCGCACGCGGCGACGCACTCTTCCATGCCGTCGAGCCCGCGGCAGGTCTCTGCGCAAGCTCGGCAGATCTGGGCGCAGATGCCGCATACGAGCTTATGCTGGTCGGACCCGCGCGCCATGAAATCGAGTGAGGTGGCGCAAATTTGCGCGCAATCGAGCATGATCTTGATGTGGTCGGGCGCGGCATGTGCGCCGCCCACCTGAAGGCAGTGCTGGGTGGTCATCGACAGGCAGGTGACGTGGCAGTGATGGCAGGCGTCCATGCAAGCCTGCATCTCGGCGCTCATATGATCGTGCATCGGTGATCTCCGCGTGAGCCCCCGCTCAAAGAGTAATACGCGGCTTGCTACTTGTACCCTCAAGCGTGCGAGAGGGCGTCTATGACGCGGCAATCAGCGATGATCGTGGCAGTGCAGGCGCCGCCCCACTGCGCGATCTCAGCACGGAGCGCAGCAAGGTCCGCTAGCTTGCGGTCAATCTCCTGAATGTGAACCGTAGCTATCGCGTCGGCCTCTGCGCAGGAACCGCGAGGATCGTCCGCCAAGCGAAGGAGGTCGCGCACCTGGTCGAGGGTGAAACCCAGATCACGCGAGCGTTTGATGAACGCGAGACGATCGAGATGCGATTGCCCGTAGAGCCGATAGTTTCCACCGCTGCGCTCCGGGGGCGCGATCAGACCCTCGGCCTCGTAGAATCGAACCGTCTCGACCTTCAGCCCGGTCCGCTGCGCGATCTCACCAATCTTCATCGCTTACCTCTTGACCCTCTAGTAGGATGAGGGTTCATATAGAGCGTCTGATCCACGAATCGAGCTTCGATAATGGCAGACGCTTGTTGCTCAGCGAAACGCGACACGATCGCGGAACTCGGTCGCAAGGCCGAGCAGCGCCGCGTGCTAATCATCGTGATGCTCATCAATCTCGCGATGTTCGTGGTCGAATTTGGCGGCGGCGTTGTCGCGCGTTCCTCCGCCTTGATGGCGGATTCGGTCGACATGTTCGGCGACGCGGTGGTCTATGCGCTCAGTCTCTATGCACTGCATCAGGGGGCGCGCTGGGGAGCGGGCGCGGCGCTGGCGAAGGGCGGCATCATCTTGGCTTTCGGCGTCGCGGTCATTTTCGAGATCGCGGACAAGATTGCGAACGGCGTTCCTCCGGCATCGGGCTTGATGCTCGGGGTTGGCAGCGCCGCGCTGGTTGCGAACCTCATCTGCCTGGCGCTGCTCTGGCGCTTCCGCCGCGAGAATGTGAATATGTCGAGCACGTTCGAGTGCTCGCGCAATGATGTCGCGTCGAACGTCGGGGTTCTCGCGGCTGCCGGATTGGTCGGCCTGACCGGCTCGGTTTGGCCGGACATCATTGTCGGCGGATTGATCGCCGCGATTTTCCTGCGCTCGGCATGGCGCGTGCTTCGCGAAGCCTGGCCGGCATGGCGTGCCGCGAAGGCACCGGCTCGCGAGTTATTGCAATGACATGGAAACCTCTCCGTGGTAAGGGCGGGTTCGTGCGAGCCTTTTTGCCTCTCCTGACATGCCTGATGCTGGTTCTCACCAGCTTCTCCGGCATGGCTCATGCCGCCGATTTGGCGGGGGGAAGCATCGCGGGCGTTGAGTTTACCGTTCATACCGCCGGTGACATCGACGAGGTTCCGTCGGATGCGGACAAGAACGTCCCGCACCATCACAATTACTGTCACGGGCATGATGTTGGTGCGCCTGCGCGCACGACGATCGAATATACCCACGTCCTCACGATGCCCAAGCCGACAATCTCCGCCTCTGCGTCGCTCGATGGCCGCACTGGCATGGTCCATTTGAGGCCTCCGCAAGCCTGACGTCCGATTTGGGCGCGCGTTGGGCGCGCCCCTGTCGATCATCGTCAGGAGTCCTATTTTCATGTATCGTATCCTCGCGGCCATGCTGGCCGCAGCGTCGTGCGTCACTATGGCGCAGGCGCAGGTCGGACCGTCCGCGGCTGTTACGCAGGACGTGCCGATCTACACTCTTGACCAAGCGGTCAGTGCAGCGGGTGGTTCGGCCCCTGCTGCCGAAGCGGCGACAGCCGCGATTGACGCGGCCCGTGCGGGCCGTACGGTCGCCGGATTGCGGCCCAACCCGGTTGTCCAGGGCCAGGTTGAGAACGTCATCGGCTCGGGGCCGTATCGGGGTGTCCGCAGCGCGGAATCTACGGTCGGCTTTGCGATCCCGATCGAGCTAGGCGGCAAGCGCGGCGCCCGCGTCGCGGTCGCCAATGCGCAATTGTCCCGGGCCGAGATCCAGGCCGCGATCATCGCAGCCGATGTCCGGCTTCAGGTGACGCAGCTCTATGTCGAAGCGGTCGCAGCCGACCGGCGGGTGGCGACGGCGCGGGATCAGGCCCGGATCGCCAGCGACGCGCTGCGCGCTGCGAGCGTCCGGGTGCAGGCGGGACGTGCGTCGCCGCTGGAGCAACAGCGCGCGGATGTCGCGCGCATCAATGCCGATGCCAATGTGGAGCGGCAGCTTCGCTTGGCAGAGGCCGCCCGCGCCAATCTGGCGCGTCGGATTGGCCGACCGATCGACGGCGCGCTCGATGACACGCTGCTCGATCGCCTGCCGGGGGCGAACGTCTATGGGCCGGTGGCACCGGTCAACACAACCGGCACGCTCGCGCTGGCGGCGGCGAACGCGGATTTCTCGATCGCGGAAGCCGGCGTGCGGCTCGCGCGCGCCAATCGCGTCCCTGACCTCAATGTCGGGCCTGCGATCCGCCGCCTGGAAGCGACCAACGATATGGCGGCGGTGTTCACCGTGTCGATCCCGATCCCGGTGTTCAACAATGGTCGCGCGGCGATCGCGCAGGCGACCGCGCAGCGGACACAGGCGGATGCACAGCGTCGCGTGACCGCGCTCGACATCGAACAGGCGATCACGGACGCGCAGGCGCAAGCGGCCAATGCCGCAACGACGGCTCGTGCGGCGTCTGGGCCGGCGCTGGCGGCTGCACAGGAGGCCGCCCGCATCGCGCGGATCGGTTATCGCGAGGGCAAGTTCGGCCAGCTCGAATTGCTCGATGCGGAACGCACTCTCGCTGAAACGCGGGTCGCCGCGATCGATGCGCTTGCCAACTACCAGAATGCCCGCGCGCAAGTGGAGCGACTGACCGCTCCTGCGCCCAATGGGGGAAATCAGTGATGAAGAGCTTCTATCTCGCGGGCGCGGCGTCACTCGCCCTGCTGTTGGCTGCCTGCGGTGGCAAAGACACCGGGAACGAGGCGGCCGCCAATGGAGCAGCCGGCAATGAAGCGGCTGCTGGTGCGGAAAAGGGCGGTGCTGAAGGCGGTCACGCTGATGAGGGCGTCGTCCTATTGGGTGCCGATCAGATCGCTGCGGCGGGCGTCCAGGTCGGACGGCCGATCATCGGCGGAGCCGGAACGATCGAGCTTCCCGCGATCATCGAGGGCGATCCCCAAGGCACGCAAGTCGTCTCGGCCGCGATCGCGGGACGGGTGGTCGCACTGACGCGCAACCTTGGTCAATCCGTGGGGCGCGGCCAGACTATTGCGGTAATCGAGAGCCGCGAGGCGGCGCAAATCAAGGGCGAGGTCGAAGCGGCACGGGCACGGCTTCAGCTCGCCAATTCGAACCTCGCACGCGAGCAACGGCTGTACGCGCAGAAGGTGTCTCCTGAGCAGGATCTGATTGCTGCCCGCACGGCGGCGACGGAAGCGCGGATCGCGCTGACGCAGGCGCGGAGCATGGTGTCGGCCGCCGGTGTCGGCGGCGGTGGTCTCAACCGGCTCGGCATCGCCGCGCCGATCTCGGGACAGATCATCGCGCGCCCCGTGACGCTGGGACAGACGGTTGCGGCGGACGCCGAACTCTATCGCATTGCCAACCTGAGCCAGGTGTCGATCGCGCTCAATCTGAAGGCTGAGGATGCGGGCCGGGTACGCCCCGGCAACACGGTACTGGTCAAGGCGGCGGGCCGTCAGGCGACCGCGCGCGTGACCTTCGTGTCGCCAGCACTCGATCCGCAGACGCGGCTCGTGCCCGCCCTTGCCACGCTCGACAATCGCGGTGGTGAATGGCGGGTCGGCGAGCCGGTGACGGCTGCCGTCCAGCTCACGGGCAGCGGCGGTAGCGGCGCAATCCGCGTGCCGACAACGGCGGTCCAGAGCTTCGAGGGCAAGTCGGTCGTGTTCGTTCGCACGCCTACGGGCTTCAAGGCGACTCCGGTCCAGCTCGGCGATGCATCGGGCGACACGGTGATCGTCCGCTCGGGCCTGACCGGCAACGAACAGATCGCCACCACCGGAAGCTTCACGCTCAAGGCCGAGATCGGCAAGGGCGAAGCGAGCCACGAGGATTAAGCCATGATCGCCCGCATCGTCACATGGGCGGTCGAGAAGCGCTGGCTTGTCCTGCTGCTCACCGTCATCGTCGCCGCCATCGGCGCGTTTTCCCTCTACCGGCTGCCGATCGACGCGGTGCCGGACATCACCAATAATCAGGTCCAGATTAACGTCCGCGCACCCGCGCTCTCGCCCGAGCTGGTCGAGAAGCAGGTGTCGTTCCCGATCGAAACCGCGCTCGCCGGCACTCCAGGCCTTGAATATACGCGCTCGCTGAGCCGCAACGGCTTCGCGCAGATCACCGCGGTCTTTTCGGACGCCACGGACATCTATTTCGCCCGTCAGCAGGTGGGTGAACGTCTGCAGGGCGTGCAGGAGAACCTGCCCGATGGCGTAAACCCCGAAATGGGTCCGATCGCGACCGGCTTGGGCGAGGTGTATATGTACACCGTTCGGCTCGAGCATCGCGCAGACGACAAGCACAAGCCCGGTGAACCGGGCCAACAGCCCGATGGCAGTTATATCACGCCAGAGGGCGAGCGACTGACGACCGAAGAGGACAAGGCGACCTACCTGCGCACTGCGCAGGACTGGATCGTCACGCCGCTTCTCAAGAACACTCCGGGCCTCGCCGGCGTCGACTCGATTGGCGGTTACGCCAAGCAGTTCCTCGTCGTGCCCGATGTGCAGAAGCTGGCCTCGCTCGGCATCACGCTGACCGACCTGGGCAATGCGCTGGAGCGCAACAACACCAGCGTCGGCGGCGGCTTCGTCAATCGCAATGGCGAAGGTCTGGCTGTCCGCTCGGATGCGCTGGTGCGCAATGCCGGCGAGTTGGCCAGGACCGTGATCGCGACACGTAACGGCGTGCCGATCACGGTCGAACAAGTCGCGACCGTGAAGACGGGTCAGGCGATCCGCATGGGTTCGGCCTCGGAGAATGGCACGGAAGTCGTCGTCGGCACCGCGATCATGCGGATCGGCGAGAACAGCCGCGTCGTGTCGACCGCGGTCGCGGAGAAGCTTAAGACGATCAACGCGTCGCTGCCCCCTGACGTCGTAATCCAGCCGGTGCTCAACCGCACCGAACTGGTCAACTCGACGATCAAAACGGTTGCCAAGAACCTGTCGGAAGGCGCGGTACTGGTCATCGTCGTGCTCTTCCTGCTGCTCGGAAACTTCCGTGCGGCGCTGATTGCGGCGCTGGTCATCCCGATTACCATGATGCTGACCGGCTTCGGGATGCTGCGTGCTGGCGTCTCGGCCAATCTGATGAGCCTCGGCGCCCTAGACTTCGGTCTGATCGTCGATGGCGCCGTCATCATCGTCGAAAACGCACTGCGCCGGCTTGCCGAGCAACAGCATCATGAAGGCCGATTGCTCAGCGTCAAGGAACGGCTCGCAACCGTGGCAGCCGCTGCGCGTGAGATGATCCGTCCCTCGGTGTACGGGCAGGCGATCATCATTCTTGTCTATGTGCCGCTGCTCACATTGACAGGCGTGGAGGGCAAGACGTTCGTGCCGATGGCGCTCACCGTCATCATCGCGCTCGCCTTCGCCTTCATCCTCTCTCTCACCTTCGTGCCGGCGATGATCGCGATCTGGCTATCGAAGAAGGTTGAGGAGAAGGACGGCCGCATCATCACGTGGCTGAAGAAGCGCTACGAACCTGGTCTTGATCGGGCCATGAAGCGTCCGACCGTGACGATCGGGGCGGGTGTCGCGAGCCTTGTGGTGGCGGCGCTGGCCTTCACCACGCTCGGCTCGGTGTTCCTGCCGCAGCTCGATGAAGGCGATTTGCTAATCCAGTCGCTCCGTATTCCGGCGACGTCGGTCCAGCAGAGCCAGGCGATGCAGGTGCCGATCGAGCGAATGATGTCGAAGCAGCCGGAGGTGCAGTTCGTCTATTCCAAGACGGGCACCGCCGAGCTGGCGGCCGACCCGATGCCGCCGAACGCAACCGACATGTTCGTTATCCTGAAGCCGCGCAAGGATTGGCCGGATCCTGAGCTTCCCAAGGAGGAGCTGGTCAGCCGGATCGAGGGTAAGCTCGCGAAGATCCCGGGCAATGCCTACGAGATCACCCAGCCCATCCAGATGCGCTTCAACGAGCTGATCGCCGGCGTGCGCGGTGACATCGCGGTGAAGGTGTTCGGGGACGACTTCAACCAGATGAACCGGACGGCCGAGCAAATCGCTGCGACGCTGCGTAAGACGCAGGGTGCCGCGGACGTGAAAGTCGAGCAAACGACAGGTCTTCCCATGCTCGACATTCGCGTCAATCGTGACGCGATGGCGCGCTTGGGCGTTACGGCGCAAGACGTGCAGGACACCGTGACTGCCACGATCGGCGGGCGAACCTCGGGCCAGATCTTCGAGGGCGATCGTCGCTTCCCGGTGGTGATCCGCCTGTCTGAGGCGCAGCGCGCCGACATCGGCCTGCTCCAGCAGGTGCAGGTGCCGGTCGCAGGCGGCGGCTATGTGCCGCTGTCCAGCGTCGCCGAGATCAAGGTGGTCGACGGTCCCAACCAGATCAGCCGCGAGAATGGCAAACGGCGCGTGGTGGTGCAAGCCAACGTGCGTGGCCGCGACGTCGGATCGGTGGTTGCGGATGCGCAGGCAGCGATCGCCAGCCAGGTTCGGCTGCCTGCCGGTACCTATCTCGAATGGGGCGGCCAATTCGAAAACCTGCAATCGGCAAGCGAGCGGCTGAAGCTGGTTATTCCGGCCTGCTTCATCCTGATCCTGTTGCTGCTCTATGGCGCATTGGGATCGGTCCGCGATGCCGCGATCGTCTTCACCGGCGTGCCCTTCGCGCTGGTGGGCGGTGTCCTGCTGCTCTTCTTGCGAGGCATGGACTTTTCGATTTCGGCGGCGGTGGGCTTCATCGCCCTGTCGGGCATCGCGGTCCTCAACGGCCTCGTGATGGTCAGCTCGATCCAGGATCTGATCCGGTCGGGGCTATCGCGCGAAGAGGCGGCCCATGTCGGCGCAATGCAGCGACTGCGGCCCGTGGTCATGACCGCGCTCGTCGCCAGCCTCGGCTTCGTGCCGATGGCGCTTGGCGAGGGCGCGGGTGCGGAGGTGCAGAAGCCCTTGGCGACAGTTGTCATCGGCGGCTTGATCTCGGCGACGCTGCTGACGCTGTTCGTGCTGCCGACCCTCTATGCCCGCTTCGGTCAGAAGGTGATCGAGAAATCCGAGCACTACAATGAGGAGCATGAAGGGGACGACCACGGTCAGACCTTCGTGAACAACTTGGCCTGATGGGTGAGCGGGGGCGATCCGCGATCGCCCCCGCTCATCTCTGGGAGATGAGGATATGCCTCGCACCATAACCAGCTCAATGCTTCACGGCGGGCCACTGCGGATCTGGTCGGCACTCACCGACCCGGATCATCGCCGAGCTTGGAGCCCGCTGGTACTCCTCGATAACCCGGGTCAGCTCGGCGACACGAGAGGAACCTTTGCGATCCAGGGCATCAACCGGCCGATTCGGACGCCGGCACGGATCGATCAATTCGATAAGCCGCGAGCCTTCGCTTGGTCCTGCGGCATCCCTTATCTGTTCACGCTCGAAGAGCGGTACGAGCTGGCAGGGGACGATGGTGGCACCAGGCTAACACATAGCTGCACGCTGCGCGGGGCGCTGTCTCTGCCGTTCGCGGCGATGATGTTGCGTCGCCTGCGGTCCCTGATGATCGAGGCTGACGATCGCCTCGCAACCTATCTGCGCTGGCGGGTGGGTCAGCCTGCCCTTGGGATCAATCGTCAGCGCGTCCCCTCCCGCTACAGGAGGAAGGCGCGATGATGCCGTCGAAGCGGGTACTGCCCGCCCTCATCCTCGTTGTCGGGCTGGCGGCTTGCACGGAAGGCAAGCCGCCAGCCCCGCCAACGGAGCAGCAAATCCATTCGTCCGACAGCGCCGTGGCGACCGGGGAAATGGGGCGCCATCCCTATCGCTGTTCCGACGGGGAACCGCTGTTCGTCGACTACAAGGACAACGGCCTGCAGATCGATTTGCGGCGCTCCAGCAGCGCCGTGCCCATAACGCTGACCGCGCCAGCGCAGGGCCTCCAATATGTCGGCGAGACAGCCACCGCGACCTTCAAGGGGTCGCAGCTCACCGTCGTGGAAGGCGAGGGCCGCACCCGAATCTGCGAACGGGAGGGCACCCGATGAACCGTCCTGTCTTCCGACATGTCGCACTGCAACGGGAGAGAAACGATGTCTGACACGTCGATCTCGAATGTGATGGCCATTCGCGCCGAAGTGATCGCGCGAAGCCGCGCTTTGCGTGAGGCGCAGCCGACGGCACCACCCGGCGTGACGCCGACCGCTCCGGTGTCGAACTTCGCCGACACCCTCAATGCCGTGGTCGCGAAGGTCAACGAGACCCAGGAGCAAGAGGATGTCGTCACCGAAGCATATGAGCGTGGCGAAACCACCGACATCGCAACCGTCGCGCTCATCCAGAGCCGCGCATCCATTACTTTCGAGGCGACCCTGCAAGTCCGGAACAAGCTGCTGTCCGCTTATCGGGACATCATGAACATGCCGATCGGATGACGATCGCTACGAGATTTAGGGCGTAATTGATATGATAGTCGGCGCGAGGCCTCGTTTTAAGCAGATCATTATCGAGGTTTGGAAGCCTCTCACGATCCTGTTCGTGTGGGACGTGGCGGTGACGGCATTCCACATGATGACCCCGATCAAGGAACCGCCTTTGCCGACGGCGCTGTTTGGCACTGCCATCGCGCTCTTCATGGGGTTTCGGACCAACGCTGCTTATGCTCGCTGGTGGGAAGCGCGAACCCTTTGGGGCGCGCTCATCAATGCGTCGCGCAGCCTGGCTAGGATCACACGCAGCCTGACCAAGGGAGAACCCGAGGGCAGCGAGATGCGGCACAACATCATCCTGCGGCAGATCGCCTTCGCGCACTCGATGCGCTGCCAGCTTCGCCGACAGTCGCCCTATGAAGAGATTGGCCGGATCGCTGGAACGGACGTCGCCGATATGGCGGTCGCTCGCCTGAACCCTGCGAACGCACTCTTGGAGGACATATCGGGCATCTACGCCGACGCGCTCGCGGAAGGTCGGATCACCGAAATCCAGCAGGCGACTGTAGAGCGCGTCCTGATCGACATCGCCAATGCGCAGGGCGGCATGGAGCGGATCAAGAACACGCCGCTGCCCAATGGCTTTCGGTTCTTTCCGAACCTCTTCACGCGCGTGTTCTGCGTGCTGCTCCCGATTGCGCTGGTTGAATCCCTGGGGCTCGCCACGCCGATCGGATCGACGCTGATCGGACTCGTCTTCCTTGCGGTGCTGAGCATCGGCGAGGATCTGACTGATCCGTTCGCCAATAGCGTCCACGATGTCCCGCTCACGGCCATGTGCCGCACGATCGAGATCGACCTTCTTCAGACGGCTGGACTGCCAGCCCCTGAGCCGGTGACGCCCGATCACGGCGTGCTGTGGTGAGGGCGATGCACGCCGTGCGGCACCTGCCTGGCCTGACAGCCGCGCGCATCGGCGCCGTTCTGTTCGCGGGTATGGTCGTAGGGGCGTGCAATCCCGCGCCGAGCGGACCGACTGAGCCGGCGCATGAAAAGCATCTGACACCTCGATTGATTGCGCAACGCATCATGTATTGCGACGACGGATCGCGCGCCGATGTCGACTTCATCGACGACGGCCTGAAAATGGCTGTCACCTGGCTGCCCAGGGGCAGAACTGAGATCCTGCGCGCGCAACGTACTGGCGAGGAATTTCGCGGCGACCGGTCGCGGGCAGTCGTGGCCGGCGGGTCGATCGCCTTCACGCAGCGCGGGAAGATCCGCGTCTGTCATCGAACCCCGGAGGAATCATAGGATATGCAGGCATTGCTGTACACGCTTGCGCCTGTGCTGGCGGTCGTGCTCGGCGCGATCATCGCGAGCCGGACCAAATTAAATCCTGGCGTCGTGGCGGGCCTCCAGCATCTCGCTGCCGGCGTCGTGTTTGCGGCGGCAGCGACTGAAATCCTGCCGCAGGTCAAGCATGAGGCTTCACCTAGCGCTACGTTGATCGGCGGGGCGGCGGGCGTTGCGACGATGCTGGGTCTCAAGGCTTTCGAGGCCCGCTTCAAGGGGCCAATGGCACTGCTCGCCGCGATCGGCATTGACATTCTGGTCGATGGTCTGGTGCTCGGCCTCGCGTTCGTCGCGGGTGAGAAGGCGGGATTTCTGCTGACGATCGCGCTGACGCTCGAAGTGCTCTTCCTTGGTCTGACACTGACCGACGAGCTGGCGGAAACCTATTGCTCGCGCCTGCGCATCATCGTGACTGTGTCGGCATTGGCGCTGCTGCTGCCGATCGGCGCACTCGCGGCTGTTCCTGTCGCCACGCTCTCACCGGTAATGGTCGCTGGCTTCCTGAGTTTTGGTCTGATGGCGCTGCTCTACCTCGTCACGGAAGAGCTGCTGGTCGAGGCGCACGAGAAGCCTGACACCCCACTCATCAGCTCGATGTTCTTCGTGGGATTCCTTGCCCTGCTGACGCTTGAGGAGATCATGGGATGATTTCGAGCAACGACAACAATGGCGGGCAAGAGCGTCGCACACTTTGGATCGTCCTGCTGCTGAACGCGGCGATCGCGGGGGGTTTCTTCGTCTCAGGATTTTTCGCGGACTCGAGCGCTCTGATCGCCAACGGCGTCGACAACCTGTCCGATACGGCCGTGTATGCGCTGAGCCTTGTGGCGCTCACCCGGGGCCAGACGTGGAAGACACGCGCCGCGGTCGCTTCGGGCGTCATGCTGCTGATCTTCGCGGGCGGCATCCTGATCGACGTTGGCCGGCGCTACCTTCAAGGCAGCGAACCGATCGGACCGACCATGATGGTCATGTCGGCGATCGCCGGCGTCGTGAACTACCTCTGCCTGCGGCTGCTCCAGCGGCTCAAGGATCCGGACGTCAACCTTCGGGCCGCCACCACCTTCAGCTTCAATGACTTCATTTCCAATGGCGGCATCCTGATTGCCGGCGTGCTGGTGCTGTGGCTGGGCACCAACTGGCCGGACCTTCTGGTCGGCTTCGCTACCGCCATCATCGCCATCAAGGGCGGTGTCGAAATCCTGCGCGACGCGCGCGCCGAAACCAAGAAAAGCGAAAGGAGGTCGTCATGAACGACAAGCTCGAACTCGATATTCCAGTATTGTTGCCGGACCTTCCTGACGCGGCCGACGCTTGCCTGGACCGTCTCGTATCGACCCTGTCGAAACGCGAAGGCGTCGAGCGAGCGCATGTGATCTGCCTCGAAGGCGACACGCCGGCGGCCCTGTGCATCCATTTCGACGCCGCCAAGCTGCCGTTGCCACGATTGCGCGAAATGGTGCGGGCCGCAGGCGCAGAAATCACCGAACGCTACGGCCATGCGATCTGGCAGGTGACAGGGATCAGTCACGAACGGCGGGCGCGCACGGTCAGCGATGCGCTATGCGCGTTGCCCGGGGTGGTACAGGCAAGCGCCAGCACCAGCGGGTCGGTCCGGGTCGAATATGATCGCCGAGAGACCACAGAAGAGGAAGTGCGCGCTGCTCTTCGCAAGCTGAAGGTGAGGGTTGGCAAGCGGGTCGCCGCCGATGACCATGCCGGCCACGACCACGGCCCCGGGGGCCACGACGCGGGCGAAGAGAAGCACGGCCCCGGCGATGGTCACGACCATAGCCACGCCGAATTTCTAGGCCCCAATACCGAGCTGATCTTCGCGCTTGCCTGCGGCGCGCTGCTGGGGATCGGCTATGCGATCGAGAGGCTGGTTGTTGGCGCACCGGAGTGGCTGCCCACGGCCTGCTATGTCGCAGCCTATTTCTTCGGCGGATTCTTCACGCTGCGCGAGGCGATCGACAACCTTCGGATGAAGAAGTTCGAGATCGACACGCTGATGTTGGTCGCTGCCGCCGGCGCCGCTGCGCTGGGCGCATGGGCCGAAGGCGCGCTGCTGCTATTCCTGTTCAGCCTTGGCCATGCGCTTGAGCATTACGCGATGGGACGCGCCAAGAAGGCGATCGAGGCGCTGGCGAAGCTCGCGCCCGAAACCGCGACCGTGCGACGCGACGGCCAGACCAGCGAAATCCCGGTCGAGCAAATGGTCGTTGGGGACATTGCCATTGTCCGCCCGAACGAGCGCCTGCCTGCTGACGGCTTCGTCACCAAGGGCACCAGCGCGATCAACCAGGCCCCGGTGACGGGTGAAAGCATCCCGGTCGACAAGGTGCCGGTCGCCGATGCCGCAGCGGCGCGGGCAAAGCCTGATGCAGTGGACGCGGAAAGCCGGGTTTTTGCCGGTACGATCAACGGTGGCGGCGCGATCGAGATCGAGGTGACACGCCGTTCCAATGAAAGCGCGCTCGCCAAGGTCGTGAAGATGGTGAGCGAAGCGGAGACGCAGAAGTCGCCGACGCAGCGCTTCACCGATCGGTTTGAGCGGATCTTCGTGCCTGCTGTCCTGATCCTGTCGGTGCTCCTGCTCTTCGCATGGGTGGTCGTCGACGAGCCGTTCCGCGACAGCTTCTATCGCGCGATGGCGGTGCTGGTGGCGGCAAGCCCGTGCGCGCTCGCCATTGCAACGCCGAGCGCTGTCCTGTCTGGCGTTGCCCGTGCAGCGCGGGGCGGCGTGCTCGTGAAGGGCGGTGCACCGCTCGAAAACCTCGGGTCGCTCAAGGCGATCGCTTTCGACAAGACGGGCACGCTGACCGAAGGTCGTCCGCGCATCACCGATGTCGTGCCCGTCGATGGCGCCGATGAAGGCGAGCTGCTGGTGCTGGCCGTCGCCGTCGAAGCGTTGAGCGACCATCCTCTGGCCCAAGCGATCGTCAAGGACGGCCGCGAACGACTGAACGATCGTGCCGTGCCGACTGCCGGCGACCTCAAGAGCCTGACCGGTCGGGGCGTCACCGCGAGCGTGGATGGCGAGACGGTCTGGATCGGCAAGGCCGAGATGTTCGGGAGTGAGGGCATTCCGGCGCTAGGGCAGGGAGCGCAGAACGCGATCGCGAAACTGCGCGAGAACGGTCGCACGACGATGGTGGTCCGCAAGGGGGACCGCGACCTGGGCGCGATCGGCCTGATGGACACGCCCCGCGAAGCGGCAAAGACCGCGCTGCGCCGGCTGCACGAGATGGGCGTGTCGCGGATGATAATGATCTCTGGCGACCACCAGAAAGTCGCCGAAGCGATCGCTAACGAAGTCGGGATCGACGAGGCGTGGGGCGACCTCATGCCCGAAGACAAGGTTGCCGCGATCAAGAAACTCGCCGGCGAAGACAAGGTCGCAATGGTGGGTGACGGCGTGAACGATGCCCCGGCGATGGCAAGCGCCACGGTCGGCATCGCGATGGGCGCGGCGGGGTCGGACGTTGCGCTGGAGACAGCCGACGTCGCCCTGATGGCTGACGATCTGGCGCACCTGCCATTCGCGGTGGGCCTAAGCCGGCATACGCGTGGAATCATCCGGCAGAACGTCTTCGTCAGCCTGGGTGTCGTCGCCTTTCTCGTTCCTGCCACCATCCTTGGCCTCGGTATTGGGCCAGCAGTGGCGGTTCATGAGGGATCAACGCTGCTTGTTGTCATCAATGCGCTCAGGCTGCTCGCCTACCGCGATCCGGCGGGGAAGGCGGCATGAAGTGGATGATCGCCTTCGACCTCGACGGCACACTTGCCGAGAGCAAGCGGCCGCTATCGGAGGATATGGCCGCAACCCTCGCCCGATTGCTCGCCGTCACGGATGTGGCGGTGATCTCGGGCGGGGACTGGCCGCAGTTCGAAAAGCAGGTCGCCTCGCGTCTTCCTGCCGGCGCCGCGCTTGACCGTCTCTGGTTGATGCCGACCACAGGCACAAAACTCTATCGGTTCATCAATGGCGCTTGGCGCGCGGTATATGCCGAGCTGTTCGACGACGCAGAGAAGGCGACGATCCGCACGGCCTTCGATCAAGCCCTGACCGATGCCGGCCTCGCCGACGAACGTATCTGGGGCGAACGGATCGAGGACCGGGGCAGCCAGATCACCTTTTCGGGGCTGGGGCAGGCAGCGCCGCTAAAGGAAAAGGAAGCGTGGGATCCCGACCGAAAGAAGAGGACCGCTTTGCAGGCCACGTTGCGCGCGACGCTGCCGGACCTCTCGATTAATCTGGGTGGCACGACATCGATCGACGTGACCAGGGCAGGGGTGGACAAGGGCTATGGCCTGAACCGCCTGAGTGCTGAAAGCGGCGTCCCGCTCGACGGGATGCTGTTCATCGGCGATGCGATCTTCCCCGGTGGGAATGACTATCCCGCCGCTGAAATTGGCCTCGATACGGTGAGAGTGCGCGACGTTGCGGAAACCACCGCCGTCGTGACCGCCATCATCGCATGTCTGCACCGGTAGGGATCTCCGGTGTTCACGATCCCCGCCTTGGGCCTGAACGTCTGTGGGACTCCCCGCCCGACCTTACCCCTTTACCTCCGATCTGGAGCAATCGCGTAGAACAGGCAGGCCGGCATGTTTCAAAGCTCGTGGTGGGAGATAACCACCCATATCATCAGTCTCGCCGTCGCCTACGCACTCGCCCTTCCTGTTGGCTGGGATCGCGAGAAGGACGCCCGCAGTGCAGGCATCCGTACATTCCCGTTGGTTGCAATCGCCAGTTGCGGCTTCGTGCTGGTGGGCATCGCGATCCTCGGCCGCACGTCTCCAGCGCAAGCCAGGTTGCTTGAAGGTCTGATTACGGGCGTCGGCTTCATCGGGGGCGGCGCGATTCTGAAGAAGGGCGACAAGGCGTCAGGCACGGCGACGGCGGCCAGTCTGTGGGCGACTGGGGCACTCGGCGCGGCCGTAGGCTACGGCCTATACGACATCGCTTTCATCCTGAGCGCCACCACCTTCCTCACCCTGCGCTGTTCTCGTCCGCTTAAGCGCGCCACCAATGGCGACGTCGGCACCTCGGCGAGCCCATGACGAGCCCTTGGGCGAGCCGATGGATGCGGCCTGTGCGATGCCTTACCCGGCGCTGGGCACCGGTGAGGACCATCGCGGCGCGGGACCGCCAACATCGCTTGCTGCGCTGGGCGACGCTGCTGGAGCGCAACCCCCACCAGATCATCGGCCTGCTGTCCCCCTCTTGGGCGGGCGGCGACGCGCGCGGCACGATGGTCGATCGGCCGAGCGCGATCGATGTCGCATGGAGCGACGTGGTGCTGCGGGTGATGGGGTTGGCGGGGCGATCGCGCGGTGAAGCAAAATCGTTCTTCGGGTTGTCGGATGCCGAGCTGGATCGGATTGCCGCAGGTTCGTGGCGGTGTCCGGTTCGACCCGCTTGGCAGCTCGCCGTGCGGATCAGGAACGTCGAATGTCCGCGCCTGGAAAATCGGATCGTTGGGTCCGTCGTCGCCCTCCTGCTCGTGATTTGCGCGATCTCCTATTGGATCTTCTGACGAGGCTGGTTTGTGTTCGACATTATAACATCGATCCTCGCGTCACTAGGCGGCCTTGGCGTCTTCCTGTTGATGCTGGCGGAGAACGTCTTTCCGCCGATCCCGTCGGAAGTGATCCTGCCACTTGCCGGCTACACCGCTGCGCAGGGGCGCGGCTCGCTGTGGGTAGTGGCAATCGCCGGCACCCTTGGATCGGCTGCAGGGGCAGTGCTGTGGTACTATGTCGGCCGCTGGATCGGCATCGATCGATTGAAGCGCTTTGCTTCCCGCCACGGCCGATGGCTGACGTTGACGCCCGGTGAGGTCGATCATGTCGACCGCTGGTTCGACCGCTACGGTCGTTGGGCGGTTCTGTTCGGGCGCATGGTCCCGGGAGTCCGGACCCTGATTTCGGTGCCCGCTGGGGTCAGCGGGATGCCCCTTGGTCCATTCTTGGTCTCGACGCTCGCCGGCTCGGCCATATGGACCGTGATCCTCGTGCTGGCGGGCTATGAGCTGGGCGAGCGCTATAGCCAGGTGGCGAGCGTCATCGAGCCGGTCAGCAACGCCGTGCTCGCGCTGGCCGTCATCTGGTATCTTTGGCGGGTCGCGACTTTCGGGCGATCAAGGGGTGGCCACTGATGGCTGGCCTGCTGCCCGTGCCTCCTGCCGGCCTTTGGCTCATAGCGGCTTCGATGCTTGTCCGCATCACACGCTTCGCACGTGCCTTTAGCCTGATCTCGCCAGCTAGCGCGATCGTTCTCATCAAGTGGGTTGCACGGCTTCACCGCAACGGATTTCACGCATGGCGTCGCAACGGAGGGAAGTGGCGTTGGGCCGTAACATGGAGAGGATCAACATAATGAGAAACAGTAAATAGCGGGTGCTCATCGCCGCTGGACCCTTCTCGCCTTTGCGGACGCAACCGCCCATCGCGAGCGCCTGTCTCGACACGAAGCGTCGCAGAAGAGCCCGGCCTAATCACCGGCTCCAGGAGATCCGGTGGCTCGCTACGCGACGTCGTTTGGATGGGGATACCTGACGCAAGGTGAAACCGCGCCCATATGTCGAACGAGCCCGAAACCCTGTGGGGATCAGCCGGTGTTCGCAGTTGCCGGGTTCTAGCAGCGCACAGAGGACGGCAACGGCTTCACGATGGTGACGTGTGCCCCCAACACGCTCGTTGCGCCGATCCATCCCAAGGCGATGATTACGATCCTGGAGCCTGAGGATGTCGATACTTGGCTGCGCGGCTTCTATGACGAGATCGTCGCCCTGCAGAAGCCCTATGACCCCGCCAGGATGACGGTACGCGGGCCGGTCTTTCCGACCCGACGCCCCGAACGCTAAGGCGAAGCCTAGCGGCTCCGATCCTTGCCACGATCCGGGGGCGGCGTGCTCCGGTCGGGCGGCGGGGCGGACGCCCCTTCGAGCGCGGCCCCGATCTTGATCCGGTCGGCGACAAGCTGGCGAGTGGATTCCCCGACCGTGTTGACCATGCGCGCGCTTTCGCCGCGCTCGCGCGCCTTCTGCATGGCGTCGTCGACGATCGTCTGGGCGGGCGCGAGACGTGGGTCGGCGTGGTTCTTCTCGGCCGTGTTCTTCAGGAACAGCTCGGCGAGCCGCTCCTGGCCTGGCGAAGCCCCAGGCGGCAGGATCGGTCGCTCCAGCGAGCGGACGGCGCGCTGGAGCTGCGCTGGCTGCTGCGAATTGATCTGGACGCCGAGAGCCGCGCCGATCTCGCGCACGCGCTCAAGCGGGGTCTGCTGGGGCGTGATGACGGCATCGACCTGACGCACGCCCAGATAGGTGAGAAGGTGCGATTGGTAGATCGGACCTTTGGCGTGGCGAACATAGGCCAGTTCGGTGCGTGCGTTGGCGATGACAGGGGATGGGGCGCCATCCCTAACGAGGCTGCGCAGCCGGTCGGCCGCCTGCTGGCGGGCGGCGGGAAGGTAGCGGTCCAGTTCCTCGCGTGCCTTAGTCAGCGTCACCCGGTAGCGCTGCCCTTCGGGCGGCGCGCGTTGAGGCAGCAAGGCGATCCCGGCAGGGCCGATCCGCGCCTCGGGCGCGAGGTCACGACGGATCGCCGCCTCGGCGAGCACGGCGGCCATAGGCCGATGATCGCCGGTGAGGAAGCCATGCCGGGACGCGTCCATCCACGCGGTCTTATCGATCGACGCGATCCGTATGGGATGGCCGGCATCGCGGGCGAGCTGCGCCGCATGGTGGCGCATCGTCCGCCCGTTCCCCTCGCGGAAAGGGTGAATTGCATTGATCTCGTTGATGTGGTTGCCGAGCCGGTCGAAAAACTCATCGCGGGCGAGGCCCTTCAGGGCGTCGCCCGCGCGCGCGTCGGCAAACCGCTTGTCGAGCTCGCGCGCGATGTAAGGCACGTGCGCGAAACTGGAGCCGCCCTTGGCGATGTTGACGGTGCGGTCCTGACCCGCCCAGTCGTAGAGGTCCTGGAAGAGGTGCCGATGCAGGGCGCGATAGCCGTCGGCCGTCGCTGGAAAGGTCAGGCGCGCGGCTTCTGCGCCGCGCGCCAAGGTCAATCTCCGCTCGGCCTCCATGAGGGTCTTGTCGTCCGTGATCCCAAGCCGGTTCCGGAGCGTGTCCGTACCGGGGTAGGTGTAGGGATCGTCTGCCAAGGTCAGGCTGCGATCTGGTGGGTTCCTGGCTTGTAGAGGCCGAGGATGATGGACGGCATGAGCGAAGGGGGAACACCCTCATCGAGCATCATGGCGAACATGGCATCTTCGTCACCGGTCGGCGTCATGTCCTCGATGACGAGGTTGGCGCGCGCCTCTGCTACGTCCTCGCGCCACAGCGCGATCTGCTCGGGGGTGCCGCGTTGGAAATCCATGGAGCGGATGCGCTCGCGCAGCGTGTCGAGATTGATCTGGGCCATCGCGTCATCCTTTCGCCGTTAACCCTACGCGCTCCCCCGCGATTTCTCAACAAATCACGTTGGCGCAGGTCCGTTTCGGCACGGTTGATCCGCGCGCAGTCGAGCGCGGATCGCTACGCCATAGGCGTTAGTATTCGCTGGCCAGCATGATCGTCAGCACCCGTTTAGTCTGCTCGGAATTCCACGGAGCGTCACTGCCGTAGGTGAGGCTCGTGTCGTAATAGTCGATCTTCCAGAACACCGTCTGCCCGACCGCCTTTGCATCGTCGGGGCGGTCCTGCGTCCACGCGCCGCTTGCGAGTTTATAGACCGCGCCGAAATCGTGCTCACCATAAGGGTCGTTGTCGCCGTCAAACTTCGTGAACCGGGTGATCGCGACCAACGCGGCGAAACGGTCCAGCTCGGGGAGGGCCTGGAATCCCATCGTAACGTTGGCGAGGCTCGCGAGGCCAGGGTGGGTACGCGCCGCATCGTTGAGACGCCGGATGGTGTCGATCTGCTCGGGGGTCGGCATGGGTGATCCTCCTTGTTGGCATGGGCCGCAAGGCCGTTCGGCCTCACGGCCCTGCCTGTCCGGCGAGGACGGGATGGGGAGGGGAACGAGAATCTTGGTAAGCTGGCGCGGGCGAGCCGCCCTAGCGCGGCCGGCACCGACGGGGCCGGGCGCCGCGCTTGGCGGCTTACACGGGCGGCAAGATTGTCGTTCGGGAACGAAAGGGCGGCGCCCTTGGCGTTCCCCGGCGCGGGTCGCCCCGCGCCAGACAAACGGATAAGGTTCGGGAGGGGACTTCGGGGGGAAGCGCGAATGTCGAACTGGGCGGAGCGGGCGTCGGCGTCGTTGCTACCGCTCAGCCGCGCGAGCACCCTTGGCGCCGCGCTCAAGGAGTGGACCTATACGGGGCGCTTCTTCGACCTCGAAGCGGCGGACGGCACCTGCGAGCTGTGCGGGCAGCAGGAGCTTCGCTACCATTTCGAGATCGAGAACGACGGCACGTCCGCGTCGTTGCTGGTCGGCTCCGAGTGCATCAAGCGCTTCGAGATCGCCGGCATTGACGAGCAAGGGCGACGGCTCGATGCACGCGATACGGGAAAGCTGGTGGACCGTCACCGCCGCGGCCTGGTGGAGGACGCGCGCAAGCAACGCGTCATGACCGCGCTGCTCAAGCTCGGTCGCAAGGCACCCGACTTCGACGCGCAGAACTTCATCGCCTTCGTCGACGACAAAGGTGCGTTCACCCCCAACCAGGTGGCGATGATCTTCTGGCGGCTCGGCTCGGCCGGGGTGGAGTATCGCCCGGCCGACTGGAAGGTGCGGCTGCGCCGCGACAGCGATATCGGCCAGCTCCGAACGATGAAGCCGGCCGCTTTCAAGCGAGTCATGGCGGCGCTCACCGCGGCGCAGCGGCGCCGGATCGACGAAATCGAGGCTCGCTTAGCTCAGTATGGGCAGCGCTGGCGCGAGTGATGTGCCGCCCGCGGTGCGGACCGTGATTTTCTGCTTTCGTTCCGCTCGGCCCTGACTCATAGAATCGTCATGCCGATCATGCCGGAACATCGCTGGCTGTACCCGATCGACTGGCCCGAGCTGTCCAGGCTGATCCGGTTCGGCCGCGCTAAAGGCCGCTGCGAGCATTGCCGACGGCCGCACGGTGCGCGCGTCTTCCATCTTGGCGATGGTCGCTGGTGGGATGCCGATCGCCGACAGTGGCGCGACGGGCGGGGACGGCGCATCCGTGTCGTCGGGGCAGACGTCGCCGCGATCGTCCGGCTCACGCGGGTGTATATCGCCTGCGCGCACCTCAATCACGACCCGACCGACAATGCGCCGCGCAATCTCGCCGCGCTCTGCCAGCGCTGCCACATGATCCACGACGCGGCCGAGCATCGCCGGCGCCGGTGGTACAACGCCTATCGCAGGCGTGCGCTGGGCGATCTTTTGGCTCTGCTCGATGGGCTGCCGACGATAGGGGCGGGGCAGGGTGTGCCACGTGGCACACCTGCGCGTCACACCGCCTAAGCCCCCCATTCACTCGAACCGCGGTAAGGGAGAAGGCCTATCGCTCTATGATATATCTGCTATGCTGGATATATGGAAAACGAGTTAGCGATCGCGGCACTGGGGGCGTTGGCGCAGGGCACGCGCCTCGACGTGTTTCGTCTGCTGGTGCGGCACGAGCCTGACGGGTTGGCTGCAGGCGAGATCGCCCGCCGGCTGGATGTGCCGCAGAACACGATGTCGGCGCACCTTGGTATTCTGGCCCGTGCCGGCCTCGTTCGCTCCGAACGGCACAGCCGGTCGATCATCTACCGCGCCGACCTCGACGGGCTGCGCGCGCTAACGCTGTTCCTCGTCAAGGATTGCTGTGCCGGCAACGCCGAATTGTGCGGGCCGCTCATCGCCGAACTCGCTCCCTGCTGCTGAAAGGACGCCCCATGAGCCGGACTGACTCGGTCGTCGACATCGTCATCTACCACAATCCCGAGTGCGGCACGTCGCGCAACGCGCTCGCCATGATCCGCAATGCCGGCATCGAGCCGCACGTGGTCGAATATCTGAAGACCCCGCCGTCGCGCGCGCTGCTGGTCGAGCTGATTGAGCGGGCGGGCATCTCGCCGCGCGAGCTGCTGCGCGAGAAAGGCACGCCCTATGCGGAGCTGGGGCTCGGCGACACCACACTGTCCGACGAGGCGCTGGTGGACGCGATGATGGCGCACCCGATCCTCATCAACCGCCCGCTGGTCGTCTCACCCTTGGGCGTGAAGCTCTGCCGCCCGTCCGAAGCCGTCCTCGATCTGTTGCCGAGCGGGCAGCTCGGCGCGTTCGCCAAGGAGGACGGCGAACAGGTGGTGGACGCGTCCGGCGAGCGGGTCGGCTGAGCCCATGTCGACGATCGCCCCTGTCGCCGGACCTGCGCCGGCGCGCGCCGGCATCGGCACCTTCGAGCGCTACCTGACGCTCTGGGTGGCGCTCTGCATCGTTGCCGGCATCGGCTTGGGGCACCTTTTGCCCGGCCTGTTCGCGCGCGTTGCCTCGGCCGAGGTAGCGCGCGTCAACCTCATCGTCGCGGTGCTGATCTGGCTGATGATCGTACCGATGCTGCTCAAGATCGACTTCGGCGCGCTCGGGTCGGTCCGCCAGCATTGGAAGGGGGTGGGCGTCACACTGTTCATCAACTGGGCGGTGAAGCCCTTCTCGATGGCAGCGCTTGGCACATTGTTCATCGGTTGGCTGTTCGCGCCGCTTCTGCCCGCAGGGGAGGGGCCGTCCTACATCGCTGGCCTGATCCTGCTCGCTGCGGCACCGTGCACGGCCATGGTGTTCGTGTGGTCGAACCTGTGCGAGGGCGAGCCGACCTACACGCTGTCCCAGGTCGCGCTGAACGACGTCATCATGGTGTTCCTGTTCGCGCCGCTCGTCGGGCTGCTGCTCGGCGTCGCTTCGGTGACGGTGCCGTGGGACACGCTGCTGATCTCGGTGATGCTCTACATCGTCGTGCCGGTCATCGCCGCCCAGCTCGTGCGCCGTGTCGTGCTGACGAACGGCGGACAAGCCGCGCTCGACCGGCTGCTCGGTCGCTTGGGGCCGGTGTCGCTCGTCTCGCTGCTGGCGACGCTCGTCCTGCTGTTCGGCTTCCAGGGTGAGGCGATCGTGGCGCAGCCGTTGGTGATCGCACTGCTTGCGGTGCCGATCCTCATCCAAGTCTATTTCAATGCAGGTCTAGCCTACTGGCTCTCGCGCCGCTTCGGCGTTGCCTGGTGCGTGGCGGCGCCTGCGGCGCTGATCGGCGCATCCAACTTCTTCGAATTGGCCGTGGCGGCCGCGATCTCGCTGTTCGGGCTCAAGTCGGGCGCGGCGCTGGCCACGGTCGTCGGCGTGCTGGTCGAGGTGCCCGTGATGCTGTCGGTCGTCTCGATCGTGAAAGCATCCCGGGGCTGGTACGAGCGCGGGGCGCACGCATGACCGGCCTCCGCGTCACGTGTCTCGCGCCGGGCGAGCTGGATGATCTGGCCGGCGCGCTGGCAGCCGCCAAGCTGCCGACCGCCGATCTCGCCGAACCCGGCCGCGCCTTCGTCCGCTTCGACGACGACGCTGGGTTGGTCGGGTTCGGCGGGATCGAGGGCGAAGGGTCGGACCGCCTGCTCCGCTCGCTGGTGGTCTTGGCCGATCGCCGGGGCGCCGGCATCGGCGGTGCGATGCTGGCGCTGCTCGAGGGCGAGGCGCGCCGGCTCGGCGCCGAGCGGCTCCACCTTCTGACCGACACCGCGGCGCCATTTTTCCGGGTGAACGGCTATGCAGAGGCCGATCGCGCTGCGGCGCCGCCTGCGGTTGCCGCCTCGCGCGAGTTCACCGCGCTCTGCCCGGCGTCGGCCACCTTTCTCGTGAAAGCTCTTTGATGCCGCTTCGTACGCTCACCGATCCCGACCTCCTGCCGGCACTCGATCCAGCCTATATCCGCGCGCGGCCCGCCACAGGGCTCGGGCCGCTTGATCCGGCACCTCGGATACTCCTGCTCTACGGCAGCTTGCGTGAGCGCTCCTTCTCGCGGCTCGCCACGGAGGAAGCGGCACGCCTGCTGCAGTTATTCGGCGCGGAAACGCGGATCTTCGATCCCTCGACACTGCCGCTCCCCGACCAAGTGGCCGGAGACGATCACCCGGCCGTCCATGAGCTGCGCGAACTGGCGCTGTGGTCCGAGGGCCAAGTCTGGTGCAGCCCGGAACGTCACGGCCAGATCACCGGCATCATGAAAGCGCAGATCGATCACCTGCCGCTCGAGATGAAGGGCATGCGCCCGACCCAGGGCCGTACGCTCGCGGTGATGCAGGTGTCTGGCGGATCGCAGTCGTTCAACGCCGTCAACACGCTGCGGCTGCTCGGCCGCTGGATGCGGATGTTCACGATCCCGAACCAGTCGTCGGTCGCGATGGCCTACAAGGAGTTCGACGAGGCCGGACGCATGAAGCCGTCGAGCTATTATGACCGCATCGTCGACGTGATGGAGGAGCTGGTCCGCTTCACGGTCCTGCTACGGCCACACGCGACGCAGCTCGTAGAACGCTACTCGGAGCGCAAACAGGCCGGCGTGCCGGTCGACACGACGACGGACCTGTCGAGCATCGCGACCGCGCCACAAGGCCGCTGGCGGTGAGCCGCACCACCCGATCGGCAAGGAAGTCGCCACGGCGCCGCCCGACCTCGTGTCGGGCGGCGCGACGCGGACCTGAAAGGGCAGCCGGCGCGCCAGCCCGCCAGGGCTGGCGCGCCGGGGCGACGGGCCGCCTTGCGCTCGTCAGGAGAGGAAAGGGGGTCCGATTATCACCGGACCCCCAGCTTTGCTGTTCAGGCCGTTTCCTCGTCGATCATGCCCTCCTGCTCGCTGCCGTCCTCGTCCATGTCGGCGTCGCATTCCTCCGGCTCGCGCTCCGCTCGGTCAAAGGCACCGATCCGCAGCGGGGCGGGAAGCCAATGGGCGGGCAACCGCTCGGACACGTTCACGGCAAGGTCCGCCTTCTTCTTGATGGTGGCGCAATTCTCGGCACTCGACGCGCCCACTTCCTCGCGCAACAGGTCGATCATCGCAGCACGGCGCATCTTGTCGAACAGGCCGATGGGGGCGGTCCAGCGCGACGCGATGTTCACGCCGCTCGCGCGCACGATCTGCTCGAATTGGTGGTGGCGCTGGCCGGGGGAGCCGCCCGCGAACACCGTGCCGTCCACCGTCATCGCGACAAGCCCGGCCAGCAACGCCATCTTGTCGTCGCTGCCCATGGCACGGATCGCCTCGAACCGGCCTTCGGCGGGAATGGCGGCGAAACGGGTCGCCATCATGTCCTCCACGGCAAGAACGTCGCTCGTCGCCATCAACTCTTGCGCCACGTCGGTCGCGACGGCCTTGGCCTGAACCTCGATCGCCATCTGGTGGCTGTGCGCGCCGTGGAGCAACTGGCCCGCGAGGCTGTCGAGCACGATGTCGAGTGCCAGCGCCGGGTCGGCCGCGACCGCCTCCTGCACGACCCGTGTCTTAATGCGCGTGAGGTCGGCGAACAGGCTGTTGCTGTAAAGCGGGACGGGACCGTCGTGGTTCGCCTTCGGTTTCGGCTCGGCCTTGGCGCGGTAGAAGCTCTTGCCCAGTGATCCGTCATGCGACACCCAGAGGGCCACCCCGCCCACCGCAACCTGCTCGCGATTAAAGGCGCGCAAGCCTTCGGTGATCGCGTCGCGCTCGTCCGATAGCGGGTCGATCCGCTCGCTGTCCTCGCCCTCGGCCTCTGCGATGGCCTCGATCTCGGCGTCGATCGCGGTAAGCCTCGTCGCCTCGTCGTCGGTCGGCTCGCGCGTCGCCGGGTACATGCTGCCCTTCATGTAGAGGTCGTAAGGGCGTTCAAGCGCCGCACGGACTTCGTGCCACCCGATAGCGCGATATTCGTCCGCGAGTGCGTCCAGCTTCTCTTCTGCCAATTCCCGCACCAGCTCGGGATCGTCCGCGAAGCCTTCGGCCCCTTGGCTGAACAGGTCGACCGTGATCGTACCGCCTTTGGCCTCGTAAGCCTCCCGCCCGACGAACAGGAACGGGCCGCTGGTGGTGTCCACCTTCTCGGTGGTGAGCATCCGGCGGATAGTGTGCGCGTGGCCGTTCGCGGCCTTCCAGACCTTCATCTGCTGGCTGTGATCGTCGGTGAGGGTGAGCGCACGTGCGGCCTCAAGGCTCAACTGATCCTTGGCGATCAGGTCGATCAGCGCCGGGGCAAGCGCAGACAGGCGGAGCATCTTGTAGACGAAGCTGACCGCCTGACCGAACCGGGCCGCAATCTCCTCGGCGTCCATGCCGGTGTCGCGGAGCGCGGCGAAGGCGCGGATGCTGTCGGCAGGGTGCATGTCCTCGCGCTGGAAATTCTCGGCGAGCGACAGTTCGATGGCTTCTTCCTTGGTCCGCAACTCAACCGGGAAGGTGTCGCTGCTTTTGATCCGCTTGCGCTTCACCAAGATTTTGAGCGCGCGGTAACGCCGCCCTCCGGCAAAAACCCACAACAGCCCCTCGTCCTCATAGGCGACAAGGTTCTGCAACAGCCCGTGCGCTTCGATGTCGTCGGCCATCGCCTCGACGGCGGACGGCTTTACGCGGCGCTGGTTGAGCGGGGAAAGGCGAAGCTGGGCGAGCTTGGGATGGATGATAGCCATGATGATGCTCCGTGATCTGGATGGATTTGACTGGGAGGGGGTCAGCCTTCGAGGCTCGCGAGTTCGTCGAACTCGGCCGAGGCGCGCTTCGCGCTGCCGCCTGCGTAGGTGACGCCGGTGCGCGGATAGAAGAACACGCGCTCGCCCTTGCGGTACGGGGTGCCGTCGGCGCTGGTGCCGGGGGACTTCGCGCGCTTCCAATAGGGATCGCCGGTGTATCGGGTGTAAGCCATTGTCTTTTCTCCTTCTTTCGAGGCGCAGCCGGTTGCCGCTGCAACCGGGTCTGCCTCTCCGGCGAGGAGCGGGATGGGGAGGGAGGAGCGAAATCGATGGCCTGGCGCGGGCAGGCCGCCCTAGCGCGGCCGGCGCCCCACAAGGGCGCCGGGTGCCGCGCTCGGCGGACCACACGGGGCTGTCGATTTTGCTTCGGGAACGAAAGGGCAGCAGCCCTTGGTGTTCCCCGCGCAGCGGGCCTCCGGGGGAGGGCCGCGGTGCCCCTGCCAGCGACGTCGGCGCCGCTGGGCGCGGCCACAGGTGTGCCACGTGGCACACCTCACGCGAGGATCGTCACCCGTTCAGGGCCGAGACGCCGGCACGGTGGCTCGGTCGGCGCAACGCGCCGATAGAGCCGTGCCCGGCAGGGTCGCGCCCGACCGGGATCGTTCTCCCGAAAAGCGCTTTGCACTGGGCAGGTTGCTCAGCAAAACAGCGCGCTGCCCCTGAAGGGGTGGGGACTGACCAGGCGAGAACGAATGACGCCGATCGAGAGGATCTATTTCACGTCGCGGATCATCCACGGCGATTTGAGTTCGGCAGATGGTGAACTGTCAGGTCAGCTCGGTCCTGCGGGCACGTGGGTTCCGTTCATCAAAACGGCTCTGATGGCGCTCAGGAACCTTGCCGATTTGGAAGGACCGATGCGCTTCTTATACCGGCACGCACCAGAACTCGCCGACCAGATGAAAGCGATCGACGCCGACCTTCAGTTTGCGAAATACCTCCGCAATGTCTTCGGGGGCCATCTCAACGAGACGCTGATCGCCAAAACCTATGAGTGGCGGCCCGAGCTGCGGATGCTCCCCGATATTCGCGAGCTGAACGGCACTGTGATGCTCAACGTGTTTGTGCTCGAGACAGCGATCAACACCTATGTCGCGCAGGATGGCCAGCACGGCATGTTCTCATCCGAAACGGATCTCGTGTACCCGCCCGATATGGAGCGGTTCTGCACGTGGCTTTCCACTACGGTTCGGGCCGCCATTCGGATTTGCGACATGCTCGGCGAGATCACCCATGTCTCAGTAACGCCGCTGGGCGAGCGAGCCGATATGTTCGAGGCGTACAAGGCTGCCGGGCTGACCGCCTTCGCTCGGATCAGGAAGGGCCGGTAAGGCTCGCTCACCCTGTGCTGCGCGTCGCGAGACGACTAGAAAAGGCGCGCGCCGGTGCCGCGAAGCGAAGCCGGCGCGCGCGCATAGGAGCCTGGAGCGACCCTCGGGGTCGCTCCAGACCGTTCCCTAGTCGGCGTCACCATCGTTGATGGCATCGCACGCGGCTTGGCAGGCTTCGCGGCTGCCATAGGGGCCGATATGCGGGGTGTTGTTGTCGTCGACGCCCCACCAGCCCTTGTCGACATGCCGCCCGCTGTCCCGCATCAACGAGCGGGTCCCGCCACCAATGTGGATCGGATCGAGTGTACCTTTGATCGACATATGCTTCGTCCTTCTATGCCCGTGATTGGGCGCACAGAACCGCGCGAGACCCGCGAATTGGGCGTCGCTCTACCGACCAAAAGCATCCGGTCGGCGCGGTTCGATGGTTGATTTACAAGTGTCGATTTCGCGCACGCCCGGGACGGTCCGGGAGAACAGGAACGCGGCCCGTTTCACGAGAGATCGGGGCCGCGTATCCATCACGCCGCGACCGACATCTCCGCGTTGCTCATCCGGCTAAGCAGCCAGTCCGCGGCCGCCTGCGCTTGGGTCGCGGCGGTGAAGATGCACCTTTTGTCGTTGCGGAGCGCCTGCAGCCAACTCGCCAGATAGGCCGCGTGATCTTCCCGGTCGTGGAGCTTGATGCCGATCGCGCCGCTGACGAATGCCGCACCCAGCTCGGCCACCAGTTCCTCGCGGGCGTAATCCTCCCGCTTCGTGGAAAGGAGGGTGGGGCGGGCGAGCCGGTCCACGTGGCCGGTTGCGTGGCAAAGCTCATGGGCAAGCGTCGAATAATAGTCGTCCCCGGTGTGGAAGTCGGCGAACTCAGGCATGACGACGTGATCGCCGCTCGGCTGATAGTAGGGCTGCGATCCGTGGTGCCGGACGGCGACGGGAACGCGGGCAAAGAGGGTGTCCAGCTCCGCGTCGCGTTCGTGGGGATTGGTCGCGGTGAGGATCGGCGCGGGAGCCGGATACTTCGCCTCGATGCCGTCGATCTGCTCGGCATTGAAGACGGTGTAGCGCTTGAGGAATGCTACCTGGCGCTTGCCATCGTCGCTGGCTTCTCCGCTCCTGTCGGCGTCCACCTCGATCGTGTTGGCATAAACGACGGTTGAGCCCTTCTCGCCCTTGCGGACGCACCCGCCGAGCGCGAGCGCCTGCTTGAAGGTCAGCCAATGCGGCGAGGCATAGCCCTTTGTCATGGCCGCTACCCAAAGGGTCAGGACGTTGATGCCGCGATAGGGAACGCCGGTCGAGCGCAGCGGGATGTTGGGGGCGGTGCTGCCGTTCCACGATTTCGACCAAGGCCGGGTGCCCGCCTCGATCATGGCGATCATCTGGTCGGTGATCTCTTGGTAGATGTCAGCCCGGTTGTCGGTGATCCGTGCCATGGTCTCTTCCTTTCCTTCGAGGCTGAAAGCCGGTCGCAACAGCAACCGGCTCTGCCTTTCCGGCGAGGAACGGGATGGGGAGGGAGGGCGAGAATCTGGTCCCTGGCGCGGGCGGGCCGCCCTAGCGTGGCCGACGCCCAGAGGGCGTCGGGTGCCGCGCTTGGCGGATTACACGGGGGGCCTGATTGTCGTTCGGGAACGAAAGGGCAGCCGCCCTTGGTGTTCCCCGCGCCGGCGGGCCTCCGGGGGAGGGCTGCGGCGCCGGCGAGCCTGTGCCGGGCCAACGGCTCGTCCTTTGCCGCATGGCATAGTCTTGGCAGCGGGCGTGCTTTGCGCGATCTGTTGATGGATGATCGGCACAACGCCGTGGCGGAGCGACAGCGCGTGACCAGCATTCGGATCCTGCACCGCGACCCAACCGGCAAGGTCTTTGACGGGGGCGTCGAGTATGGGGTGGAGCAGTTTGCCGGCCAGGTGCCCGCGATCGGCGACACGATCCTCGATCCCGGCGTGATCGTGGGTCAGGATCGGAACGATCCGCAAGATCGGTCGATCTGGACGGTAGTCGGCCGTGTGTTCAACCCGAGGGACCGGGAAGACACGGTGGCACTGATCGTGGAGAGTCGGGACGGCAACCTCGCCGACGAAGCCTTCGCGTGAAATTCACGGCAGAGGGGGAGGTCGTTACGGCTCCCCCCTGCGGTTACTCGGTTGATACGCCATGAGTATGCCCTGAGTGACGTCTACATGGGCACTGGCTATACTTTGCAGGGCCGCTGCGGCTCCCGGCCGGAGCCCTGAGAGGCGCCCCCCCGGGCGCCCTTGGCGCCTTACGGGGGCGGCGCTGGGGGCTACCCCTCAAACTTGAACCCCCTACGCGCGAGGGGCATATCCGCCGGGAGAAAGGAATAGCCCCATGGCGGCCAAGAAGCAAACTGACAGCAGCTCCGATCTGCGAACGAACGAGAAGAAGTGGACCAAGCCGCTGATGGATGCGGGTTGGACGGCGCTGCCGAGCGTCATCATCGAGAACCAGCGTCAGCTTGGCCTCGAACCGCTCGATCTCAACATCGTGCTGTATCTGGCGAGCAAATGGTGGACGGCGGAAGGGAAACCTTACCCGTCCAAAAGCACCATGGCGCAAGCCATGAACGTCCACCCGCGCACGATCCAGAAGCACATCGCCAGTCTCGAGGCTGCCGGATACATCCGGCGCGAAGAACGCCGGACCGACCAGGGAAGCCGGACGAACATTTACCATCTCGACGGACTGATCGAGGCGGCCAAACCCTTTGCGGATGAGAAGCTCGCGGAGATCAAGGAGAAGTCCGAGATCAAGAAGATCCGTCAGAACCGAAAAGGGGCTCCCAAGCTGCGCCTCGTCAAGGATGATGGCGCGTGAACGCGCATGTCCAGCAGCCGCCGCCCTATGTGCCCCCGCGGGTGACGTCGGCGCCGAGCATCCGGCAGCTCTATTGGTGCGACTTCCCGCAGGATGCGCAGCTTCCGGAGTTCTGGAAGCGGCGGCCTGTGGTGATCGTTTCGTTCAAGAACACGCTGCACGGCGCCGTCACGGTCGTCCCCTGCTCGACGCAGGCGCAGCCGGGCAACAAGTGGGCTTTCCCGTTGCAGACAACGATCGACGGTCGGGCAGCGTTCGCGATCTGCGACAAGATCACGACGGTTGCGGTTAGCCGGCTCCTCCCGGACAAGGGCGGCATCGCGCGGATGCCCGTGCCCGAGTTCGATGACATGCTGCGCCTGGTGCTGAAATGGCTACCGGTGCCCTCGGCACCGGTAACGCAGGGAGAGGCTCCGCCCCCCGCGGCTTAAGGGCCGCCCGGCCCCTGTCAGATTTTAGTTGAATCCTAACTGATCGGTTTCTACATGGGGAGCACTCGCGGCCTCCCCCTGTGGGAGTGTCCGTTTCCCGAGAGGGAACTAAACGGCCAGGGCCGCCCCAAAAGGGCGGCCCTTGGTTTATCTGTCGCGGGTATAGCTGTGCTACGTAGCGCACCCTTCCGAAGCTCCAATAGCGATGCCTAGAACGGCACATCATCGTCCGTGTCCCACGTGGGTTGCGGGGCGGGGAGGGCGCCTTTGGGAAGCGGGAGATTGTTAACGACGAACAGGTTGAGGATGTCATCCCGGTCCATGAACATGACCTGGGACCGCTTACTGGCGTCGAGCTTGTTGCCGATCCAGTTGCGGGCCTGCTTCGTGATCTCGCCTCCGGCAACGATGAAGGCGTGATCCACCAGAACGCGGCGGCTCAGCTCGGGGTCAAAAATCTCGTGGCCGAGCATCATCGACACCTGGTTGTGGATCTCGGCGACGTTGCTGGTGCTGACACCCGCGGCGTCCAGCTTCCCCTTCTTGGCCTGGATGCCGAAGTAGAGGACGTGCAGGGTCGGCAGGGTGTATTTCATCCAGACGTCTTTGCCGTATTCCAGCGCCTTGTCCTTGTGTCCGGCTGCAGTGATCCGGTGAAAGCCAAACTGGCGGAATAGGGGAAGCAACACCTCATCGATCAGCTCGTCTTCCGAACAGCGGCCCAGAAAGGCGAGGAGCTGGTCGCGCCGCTCCAGCTCTGACGGCGTGAAAGGCCGGTGCGGGTTCGCCATCTGCGCAACGGTATTGGTCGCGATGTGCTTGATCTGGGCGATGCCGTGATCGTCGTAGAAAGCTTCCCAACCCTCGCGCGCGAGCGTGATGTTCAGCGCGGCGAGCGCCAAGCTGCGCTCAGCATCGTCGTTGACGACCTCGCCCCTGTCGAGCAGCCGGCGGATGATCAGCACGAATGCGTCGGGCATCGTCGTGGCTGAGGCTTTCGGCATCGCGAGCACTTCTTCGATCCGCTCTGCCGCCCAAACGGGTCGGGTCTCGCCCTGATGGACGAACTCCAGGTCGCAATCCTCGAAAAACTCCGTGATGTATTTGCTCGAACGGTAGTGGAAATGCTCGGCATCGCCGACGATCATTCGGCCTAATTCACGCAGGTTTCGGGGTTTCCACGTCATCCTGCGGTCATAGCTCAGCGCGATCGGATCATGCACGCCCTCACGTGTGCCACGTGGCACACCCAACGGGTCCTGGCCGCTCTAGGAGCGGCGAAACCAGGAAAATGCGCTCTTTGGAGCTGGCCACTCGTATCGGATCACCCACTCGCCGTCCGAGGTTTGAAGGGTATTCCCTTGTACGTTGCGATGCGAGTTTTGGATGACGTGGTTCCAAAGGTCTCCTGTCGTCACGTCAGGTACGGGGATGAAGAAGTAGCCGGTGAGGATCACGGTATCGTCACCAAACTGCTGACGACCGGCCACGTTGAGGAACATTGGAAGATCAAAGCCCAATGCGGTTGCTGTGTCATCGACCTGGATCACGGCTGCTGTTGGGACGGAGTCGGCGAAAACCACGGCAGGTAGCGGGTGGCGGAGGCAGAGACGACCGATCCGCTCGATCGCGCGGTTGCTGCTGAAGGTCGGCGCCTTGGCAAGCGGCTGCGTATCGAGCTGCGCTGCGCTTGGGGAGCGGCCACCCTCCCGGTCCTCAAGATAGACTTGCCCGATCATATTTTGCTGGTTGCGCGTAAAATCGAGAGCCTCGAACGCCACTGCTTTCAGGACGCGCGTGACCTCGTCGTCAGGCAGCGAGAAAAGCGGGTACTCACGCCACAGATCGTTATCGAAACGATGCTCAAGGAGGCACCGCCCTTCGGTCGCCAGCACCCGCTCGTTGACCTCGCCTACGCCGCACTCGTCTGCCATTCGCCAGAACATCTCGGCTGCGAGGTTGTGAATGGTGGCATCATCGAACTGCATGAGCGTTGTTCCTCATGTGAGGGAGAGCCGATCCGGCTCGGCATGAACATGCGCTGGGCCAGCGCCTTCACATCCATTGCCCCCGCAGCGCGTCGTTGAACTCCACGGCGAGCACGATAGCGCCCGTCGCGAGCGCAGCCAGGGAGAACAGGGCCAGGCGCGCGCGGGCTCCAAGGGCGCTGCTGTCGCGGGTGATGATGAGGGCGGCGCCGATCGCCACGGCCAGCATTAGCGACGGCCCTAGCTCGTAGAGAATGAGGCCAGGCAGCCTGTTCGGGAGCAGGTACGGATACACGCGGATGAGGCCGCCGGCCAGCACGGCCGCGATCACGAGCGAGAACGCCGCGCCCCATCGGCCGATGACTACCGCGCGCGGAGAGCCGCGCTCAAGCATCGGCTGTCCGCACGCGAACAACTCCGCCGACCGCTAAGGGCGGTGCGGTGCAGCCTAGTTGATCGTCACTCGGATGGGCCGCGGCGGGCGAGCGGGGTGTCGCGAAGCGGCGCTTCGGCGCCGCGGAGAAGAGTGCGGGAGGCAAGGCCCTGCTACTTCTTGATTGTCTCGACCGCGCATCCTTGCGGCACCTGCGCCCTGCGGATCGCGAGCTGCCGCATACCCTCGTAGTCCACGCCCCATAGCCCCGCCCGCTGTGCTGCTGCCTTCCGCATCAAGTCGACATAGGCCCCTCCCGAGAACACGCGGTAATCCACCGCATAGCCCTGGGCGACCATTGTTGCCCCGACGCTCGCCCTGTTCGCGGGAAAGCGGCATGCCAGGTTCAACCGGCCGTAGCTCTTGGGGGCGGTGCGACACTGGCTCTCATGCCGAAGCGCATAGTCGAACATCGATACCGAGCAGTCCATTCCGCCATCACGTGCCGACAACCGCCGCAAAGCATCGCTCGACAATGCCTTGAGCCCAGGCAGATCGTCATCAGGCGCATCGATCCCGACGACACGCACCCGTCCATTGGGGAAGTCGATCGTATCGCCGTCGATGATCCTCGGGCTTTGCGATGACAGCCGGGTTTTAGACACTTCCAGGAGGGACTGCCGGTTCTGCGAGATGGCATAGCTCGCCACGATCAGGAACGTCGCGCCCATCGTCCATCGTTGGAAGCGCGTCGCTCCGGGAAACAGCTTCATAGCGAGCGGATCTCGCGCAGAAGGTCATTCCAGTCGCCGGCATGGGGCGGCAGCTTCACGATTAGCTGGCGACCGTTTGCCGCCAGGTGCGGGCGAGCGCGCTCGATCGCGCGTGCCGCCTCGGCGCCATGTTGGCTGTAGATGATGACGGTATGGATGCTCTCGGGGATAGCGATGGCCTGATACCGCTCGATCCCCAACACGGGCCACACGGAATGGCCGGCGCCGAGCAGGTTCATCACGCTGGCCGCGTCCTCGACGCCTTCGGCGAGGCGCAGGATGCCGTCGAGCGGGATGCCGCCCCAGCGGACCGCACCGACGCCCGGATTGCCGAGCATCCGCTTGGGCTCGTCCATGTGGGCCTTCCAGCGGCCGTCCGGCGTCAGGAAGGTCCGGTGTATCGCGACGACGCCGACGTCCTCCTCGATCGGGACGATCAGCGCCGGCGCGAACGCCTTGGCGGCACCGGCGCCGCACTGGCAACGGGGATCGAAGCGGGCGTTGATTCTGTCGGGAACGATCGAGCGTCCCTCGCGCAGGTAGCGGTCCGCCAGCGTGCCGGCGAAGGGCTCGGCGTGACGCCACACCGCCAGTGCCAGCTTGTTAAGGTCGGCCTTGCTCTGCTGGCGCTGGCCAGGATCGTGGTCAGGGGAAGCTAGGATCTTGCCCGAGCGCAGCGCCGCCATGATCGCGTCGGTCGTACAGCCGGCGAAGCAGTGAAACAGCACGGCGCGTTCGCCGACGCGGATCGACAGGCTGGCTCTGCCGTCGGCGTGGGCAGGACATCGGCACATGGCCGACGCGCCATGCCATTTGCCCCCAAGCTGGCGGACGATGCGGTCGGCCTGTTCCTCGATCGTAGCGGTCTGACGTTGGGCCATCTAAGACACCCCCGGTGCAGGACGCATACAGGCTATCGGGGGAAGCCACAAAGCACCAGCGAAAACCGCATGAATCACTACGGGGGAATAGGGTGGAGTTGGATTTACTGCTCGAGCGCGAACTGACGACGCTGCGGCCACCTGGCGGCACGATTACCGACGTCCATGTATGTCAGCGCGACTGCGGCAGGTGGCACATCAACGTCCGGGTGAGCTGGCGCGGCACAGCGCTCTTCCACGTGGGTCTCTACGATAAGAAGCGGATTCGCCTGTATAAAAAGGCGGCCTCGGCCATCCGCCATGTCGTCCTCGGTTACGGGTATGAGGACGTAATCCATGTCCATCCGTGGCCCGGCTTGAAGGACCAAGCGACCTTTTAATGCGATAGAATGTTGCCCCCAGAATGAACCAATTGTCATTTTCGGGCTAGGCAACCATGCCCGAGCGATTTAGCTTGCCTTCACTCTAGGAGTGAAAACATGGCAAATCGCTTGTTTTCGTACGCGCCAGTTGCTGGCCTCCTGACTGCCTCGATGGCGGCGGTTCCCGCTCGTGCAGCCGATTCCACCTGGGCCTGCGAAGTCTTGCTATGCGCCAGCAACCCCGGTGGTTGGATGCAATTCCAGGAATGCGTGCCCCCGATCCGCAAGCTCATCACCCATCTCGGCCTGGGCGGAGGCTTCCCAACGTGCAGCGCCGGCGGGGTTCGCAAGGCGGACTATACCAAGCCGCGAAACGGACGGCCCGGATACGTCGTGATGACGATGCAGGACGGCTCCCGCACCCGATACACAGTGCCGAGTAGCGCACAGGTCGCCCAAGCGGAGGCGACAGCGCAGGCGGGGCCGATACCGGGCTTCGGAACACCGGAGCGGTAACGATGCTCCCGTCCGCAATCGTCCTAGGGTTGGCAGCGCAGTGTGCGCCAGGTGTCGCCCCGGAGACGATCGCGGCGATCGTGCAAACGGAAAGCCAGGGGTTCGAGCTGGCGATCAACGTTAACGGGCTCGGCCGCAAGGTCGGACCCGCGACGAACGTGGCACAGGCAATCGCAATCGCCCGCTCCTATGTCAGCAAGGGCTATTCGGTCGATCTCGGTCTCGGGCAGATCAACTCCCGGAACATGAAGGCTCTCGGCCTGACCTGGGACAACGTGTTCGATCCCTGCACCAACATCGCCGCGGCAGGCGCGGTGCTGTCCGGCAACTACCATAGCGTGCGCGCGGGGCTGCACCCGCAGCGCGCGCTTCGCATCGCCCTATCCATGTATAACACCGGGTCGCAGTCGCGTGGCTTCTCCAACGGCTATGTCGGGAAGGTGGTCGGCAATGCCGGCGTTTCCGACGGCATCCGGCCCGTCGCGGTTCGCGTGAGCGCGTTCACCGACGCGACAAACACCGGCGAAGGGTCGGGCGCGACTGCGCAGCTCGCCGCGCTCGTCGAGGAAAACACGTCCCAAGGGGGGCAGCCCAAGGCTGCGCCTCCCCCACCGCCGCCATCCTGGGACGTGTTTGCGAGGGCGGAATATGAGCGAGCGCGGCTCGCCGGAGAAGGAGAAAACCGATGAATCTCGCATCTTTCGGTGGGCCGGCGCTTGCCCTCCGAACCCGCGTCACCGCGCGCGTCGACGCGATGACCCCACGCCAGCGCAAGGTCTCGCGGGTGTTGTCGATGTTCGGCGTGGTAGCGCTGACGTCGCTGCTCTCGGCCGAGCCGGCGTTCGCGCAGACCAATCTGGAGAGCTTCGGCAACGCCGTTCTCGGCCTGCTGAGCAATGGGCTGCTGCGCATCGTCGCGATCCTCGCGCTGATCGCGGCGGGGTTCGGGTGGCTGACCGGGCGGGTCAACACCGGGGCGCTCGTCACCGTCATCATAGGCATCGCGATCATCTTCTCGGCGCCTTGGATCGTCGACCAGCTCCAAGGCTGATGCTCTTGGAAGCGGGGCGCGCCGCGCGCCCCGCTTCCGCCTGTGTTCCGTGAAAGGGCCTAGCGTGGATGAAGAACGGGAAGTGATGGCGCGCAACACGCTGTTCCTGGCGGTGACGCGGCCCGCGCTGTTCGCGGGCATCCCGATCGAGGCGGCCGTGGTGATCCTGCTCGCCTCGGTGATTACCCTGATCGGCACGACGAACCCCATCTACGGCTTGGTCGTCGCCGCGGTGATGTTCGGCATTTCGCGCCTGGTGGTGCGCCACGACGTCAACGCGTTCCGACTGATCTTCCTGTGGGGTCGCACCAAGGCGGCCAACCGCAACCGCGTCTTCTGGGGCGGGTCGAGCTACACGCCGCTCCCCCTGAAAGGCATCAAGCGGAAGGGGTTTGGCCGCAATGGCTAGGGCCAGTCGCCTCTCCGAACAGGTGCCGATGAAGGTCGCGCTCAAGGAAGTGATGCCGACCAAGTTCCTGCCCTATGCGCGGCACGTCACCGACGAAGTCGTGATGCTCGATTCCGGCGCGATCATGCTGACGTTCGAGCTGCAGGGGCGGGCGTTCGAGACAGCCGACGTGCGCGATCTGAACGACTGGCACGCCAAGCTCAACGGGATGCTGCGCAACCTGCACGACGATCGCCTGTCGATCTGGACGCACCTTGTCCGCGCGCGGGTCGAGCAATATCCCGGTGGCAACTTCCGGTCCCGGTTCGCGCGGGATCTCGATGCCGCCTACTTCGCGCGGATGAACAGGGAGCGGTTGTTCATCAACCGCTTCTTCGTGACGCTGGTGCTGCGCCCCTCGGTCCATGGCGCCGACAAGCTCGTCCAGCTCTTCAGGAACAAGGCGCGCGCGGAAGCGGAGGCTGATGCGGTCGACACCGATCTGCTGGAGGCGCTAGAGGACAAGGTGCGCGATTTCGAGAAGCTGATGGACCGCTGCTCGCCGCGCAGGCTGTCGATCTACGGGCACAACGGCCTCAAATTTTCCGAGACGATGGAAGTCGCGGAAATGGTGATGACGGGCCGGCATCGCCGTGTCCCGATCATCCGGGGGCACCTCGGCAGCGCTCTCTATCGCCAGCGCGTCGTCTTCGGTGGCGAGACGGTGGAGGTCCGCGACGCCGATCGCAGCGCCTTCGGCGGCATTTTCGGCATCCGAGAATATCCGGCGACCACGACGCCAACGCAGTTCCAGTCGCTGCTGGCCGTCGATTTCGCGTTCGTGCTGACACAATCCTTCACCTTCCTGGGCCGTGCTGCGGCGTCGGAGCGGTTCCGGCTGCGGCAGAAGCAGATGGAGAACGCCGGCGATCGAGCCGTCAGCCAGATGCTCGATCTCGTCGACGCGGCGGACGACCTCATGTCCAACCGCTTCGTCCTGGGCGATCATCACTTCACGCTCGCGGTCTATTCGGACAGCCTCAAGGGGCTGCGCGACAACATGTCGATCGCGCGCGCGGCGCTTGCCGATACCGGCATGGTCGCGGCCCGCGAGGGGGCGGCGCTGGAGGCTGCCTATTGGAGCCAGCTCGTCGGCAATTTCGCGTGGCGCGCGAGGCCGGCGCCGATCACGTCGCTCAACTTCGCGGCGTTCTCGCCCTTCCACACCTATCCCGCCGGCCTCGCGACTGGAAACCATTGGGGTGACGCCGTCGCGCTGATGAAGACCAGCGCGCGAAGCCCTTACTTCTTCAGCTTCCACAAGCGCGACATCGGCCACACGCTGATCGTTGGCCCCACCGGGGGCGGTAAGACGGTGATCGTCAACTTCCTCATGGCGCAGGCCGAGAAGACGGGCGCTCGCCAGATTTTCATCGATAAGGATCGGGGCGCGCAGATCTTCGTGCTGGCCTCGGGCGGCACGTATCTGACGCTCGAGAACGGCAAGCCGACCGGCTTCGCGCCCTTGAAGGCGCTGGAGAACAAGCCGGAAGATCGGGCCTGGCTGTCGCTGTGGGTGCGTCAGCTCGTCCGCGCGGAAAGCCGCCCGATCACGGTCCAGGAAGAGCGTCTGATCGATGAAGGGATCGCCGCGGTGATGCGGCTCCCGCGCGAGAATCGCTCGCTGGACGCGCTGCGCACGATGCTCGGCATGTCCGACGCAGGCGGCATCGGCGCCCGCCTCGAGAAATGGACCTCGCGCGGATCGATGGGGTGGGTGTTCGACAACGCAATCGACGAGATGACGCTCGATGCCCGGTTCATCGGGTTCGACATGACGGACTTCCTCGACAACGCCGACATCCGCACGCCGCTGATGCTCTACCTATTCCACCGGGTCGACAAGCTGTTGACCGGCGAGCGCACGATCATCGCCGTCGACGAGTTCTGGAAGGCGCTTGGCGACGATGCGTTCCGGAGCTTCGCACAGGACGGCCTGAAGACGTACCGGAAGCGCAACGCGATGATGGTGTTCGCCACGCAGTCGCCGGCGGACGCGCTCAAGAGCGACATCGCGCACTCGATCCTCGAACAGGTCGCTACGCAAGTGATGCTTCCCAACCCCAAGGGAGCGCGCCGCGACTATGTCGAGGGCTTTTCCCTCACCGACGCGGAATACCAGCTCATCCGCGAGGAACTGTCGCCGGAATCGCGCAAGTTCCTCGTGAAGCAGGGCCATGACAGCGTGGTGGTCGAGCTGGATCTGACCGGCCTCGACGACGAGCTGGCCGTGCTGTCAGGCCGTGCCGAGACGACGCCGATCGCGGTCCAGGCCGCGGCCGAGTTCGGCCCCGATCCCGCCAACTGGCTTCCCGTCTTCCACCAACGTCGCCGTCCAAGCTGAAGGAGAAGGGACATGCGTAGACTTAAGGCAATCGCACTCGCGCTGTCAGGATCAGCGCTCACGCTGGCCGGCTCGGCGCACGCGCAGGGCATCCCGGTCCACGACGTCGGCTCGATCCTCCAGCAGATCGAGCAGGTGAAGCAGGGCGTTCAGGTCATCCAGCAGGGCGCCGATCAAATCCGTGAGGCGCAGAAGCTCTACCAAGACCTCAACAAGATGACGGACATCGGCAACGTCGCCCAGCAGCTCAAGAACGACGTGCTGCGCACCAGCAACGTGTCGTCCAGCTCGCTCGACGGCTACACCACCGGCGATCTCAACGTCGTCGGTGGTCTGCGGGGGAAGGCGAACGACGTCTATCAGGATCTCATCGGGCGCGGCTCGCAAACTATGACGGCCGATCAGCGTGCCGCGTATGAGCAAGGCTCGCGCCAAGCGGCCGTGACGACGGGCCTGGCCGGCAACGTCGGCGATGCAGTGACGATCCGGCGCCAGGGCCTGGAAGCGCTGAGGAGCCGGCTAAATGCCTCAACCTCGGCCGCGGAACGTGCCGACATGTCGGCGCGGCTCCAGCTCGAACAGGCGCAGATGATGAACGATCAGATGGCGCTTCAGGCGATCGAGCTTCAGCGCCGTGCAAAGGCCGAAGCTGATTATCAGCGATACGTCGCCATGCAGCAGTCGGATCGCGCCAGCTTCAAAGCCGGAATGGGGATCGATTAATGCTGCGCACCTTGCGAGCCGCGACTGTCAGCTTGGCGATCGTTGCGCTCCCTTCCTGCTCACCATCAGAGCGGCAGCAAACCGGGGATGATCTTCGGTCTGACATGCCGCTTCGTGATGCCGCCTTTTACACGCAGCACGAACAAGAGCGTGTGGAGATGGGTGGGGTTTGCGAGAAGTGGAAAGCGTCACAACGCCCTCCAGCGAGCTGGCCCTCAGTTGTCGTGAATAACTGCAACAACGTGGATACAGCTAATCAACTCATCCAATCGAAGAAGGATCGAGACGAGTTCAAGAGTGGCATGGGCATTTAGCTTTACGACTCTTGGCTGAGTTGGATTGAAGGGTAGGTAGAATGGGCAATCTCTTTCAGTCGATGTTTACCTACCTGAATGACGCTCTGGCTGCGATTATCGCGGTTTATGCTGGGGTGATAAGTTGGATTTCCGGGCCGCTCCGGATCGGCGTGACGATCTATATCATTCTACTCGGCTTCGCGATCCTGCGAGGGGCTGTTGAGTATCCATTCCGGGAGTTCGTCTATCGTGGAATGAAGCTGGCCGCCCTCGTGTTTGCGGTTACGACGCTTTACGGCACGGTCGCCGCTTTGTTCGCGATGAGCGGTCTGCCGCGAGACGTTGCGCAGGCCGTAGGCGGGTCGGACGTCAACGGGCTCGGCGATTTCTTCGATCAGATTGTGAAAGGCGCGTCCACCACGGTCGCGAAGATCACTGAGATACAGGATGCCAGAACTGCCGCTGCCGGCAAGAACCTCGTCGGTCTCCCCAATAACATCGTCGAGATATTCTTTACGGGCATCTACTGCCTGGTCCTGATGGTAATGGCCATTTTGTCGGCCGCCCTCGGCTTTACCATCTGCGCGTTTGCGCTTTTCGCCCTGGCTTTGCTCGCAGCGGTGGGACCGATTTTCGTGGCTGCGCTCCTATTCGACTCCACTCGCGCCTTCTTCTTTGCTTGGCTAGGATCCGCGATCAGCTACCTTATGCTCGTCGCGTTCGCGCTATTGCTGACGATCTTCATCCGAAACACGGGTGAGGACTTTATGAGCCAAGCCTTCGCTGGCGACACAAACATCGCCGTTATCGCGATCCGCGCCATCGCGTTCTACGTCTTGGGGTTCTTCTTCTTCCTCCAGATTCCCGGCCTTGCCGCTGGACTTGGGGGCGGCGGTGCATCGCTTGCGACGCAATTCGCGAACGCTTCCACCGGCAACATCGTCCCCTCTGCGGGTCGCGCTTTGTCCTCTGCTCCGGGGAGTATCGCCAGCTTGCCGTCAAGGCTTGGCCGGTCCTCCCGTGGCGCGCGAGCGGGCGGCGGCTCTCTCTACAACAATAGCTGATCGGAGACCCGGCATGAAGCTCAGTTCGGCTCTGGCCTTTCTCGCTCTCGCGGCTCTCACCCCCCCGGTGCCGGCGGTCGCGGCGAAGGATGAAAAGCTGCCCCGCTGCAGTGGGCGCCAGAAGCGGCCCGCCAACCTCTACGGAACAGTTCTGCCATCGATACCGTCGCGGACTGCCCCAACGGCCGCTGTGACGCATCCAGGAGAGGGTGTGCCACGTGGCACACCCCAACCAGCGCAGGCACCGGCGACGAACCTATTTCCGCCCGAGGATGCCGCACCGGGGCCGCATGGGGCGAACACGTCGAGCAAGGTGCCGGCGATCGGCGCGCTCACTCCAGGCGCTGGCCCGACTGCCGCGCTCTCAACCTCTTATGCGAGCTGCTGAGATGGCAATCGGCGTGAAGGACAGAGACGAGGATCTCAAGGCGTACTTTGCGGAAGCGGAAAGCTGGGATCGGGATCGGTTCGTGGCCGCAGTCCGCTCACGCCGGATCGCTTGGATCGTCGCCATAGTCGCGATCGTGTTTGCCGCGGTCTGCGCGGCTGCGGTGCTGGCCCTCTCGCCGCTCAAGACGGTCGTTCCATACGTCGTCACCGTCGACCGATCGACGGGTGCAACGGAAGTCACCCAGGAGCTGCACGGCGACAAGACGATCACCTACGACGAGGCAATCCGTAAGTATTTCCTCGCCGACTATGTGCGCGCTCGCGAAGGGTGGATTCCGCAAGCACGGGAAGAGTTCTTCCGGAAGGTGCTCTCGCTCTCGGCGCGCGAGGAACAGACCCGTTGGACAGCCTTCTACAAGAAGGACAATCCGGACTCCCCGCAGAACCAGTTCACCGCCAATGACGCGGTTTTCGTAGCGATCCGCTCGGTAGCGTTCATCTCCCCCAACGTCGCACAGGTCCGCTTCATCAAGAGGCTCCAGCGCGATCAACAGGTGATCGAGACGCCCGCTATCGCGACCATCACTTTCGATGTGCTGTCGAAGCCGGAAACGGAAGCCGGTCGCTACGCCAATCCGCTCGGATTTCAGGTGAAGACATACCGGGCCGACGTGGAGGTTCCGACGCGATGAGGACGATCCTGCTTCTGGCCACGGCGATCAGCACCGTGGCGGCAGCGCCGGCACTGGCGCAGACCCCCGCGCAGCACGGTCCCGACGCGCGTATCCGCGAGGTCAACTATACCGACGGGAACGTGATCCAGATCCGGAGTGCGTTCCGGACTGCAACGCAGATCGAGTTCGCGCCCGGCGAGGTCATCAAGTTTGTAGCGATGGGCGACACGGTGTCTTGGGAGGTCGCCCCCGCTGACAACTCGCTGTTCGTGAAGCCGCGCGAGCGGGCTGGCGCCACCAACCTGATCGTCGTGACGGAATTCCAAGGCACCAAGCGCAACTACACCTTCGAGCTGTCGGCCGTCGCGACGGCTCGCTCTCGGGGCACTTTCTTCAAGGTCCGGCTCCGCTATCCGGAATATGAGGCGGCACAGGCCCGCTTGGCGCAACAGCGCGCGCAGCTCGCCGCAGCGCTCGCCGCGCAGAACGGCGCGATCAAAGCCGCGCTGGACATCGGTGTTCTCGAAGGCACCCGGAATCTCAACTACAAGGTCCAAGGCTCGTCGGAGCTGCAACCGTCCGAAGTCAGCGACAACGGGCAGTTCACCGTGATGCGCTTCCCGAACCAGCGCGAGATACCTGCGATCTTCACCGTCAACCCCGACGGTAGCGAGGCCACAGCCTCGTTCGACGTGCGCGACGAGTTCGTCGTCGTCCATGGCGTCTACAAGGAAATGCGTCTGCGCCGGGGCAAGGTGGTGCTGTGCATCTACAACGAAAGCCCGAGCTTCTACGGCCGCGATCCCAAGACGGACACGGCGTCGGAAGCGGTCGAGCGCACGACGGAGAACTGACGTGTCCGATAAGCGATTCGACGTCGACGCGACGCCCGACGTGAACGAGATTGATCGCGCTCCCCCTGCGGCCGATCGCCCGAACCGCATTCCGTCACTGAACGCTGTCCAATGGGACAACAAGAAGATGGTCGTGGGTGCGGCGCTGGCCGGCGCGGTTGTGTTCGGCGTACTGTCGCTCGTTTCCGGGTCTGGTGGCGACAACAAGGCATTGGAAGCCAGGAAGGCCCCGCCCCCGGCTGCCGAGGCGCCCTACGATCCGAACTCCGTCATCGCACCGACGCTCGCGGCCGCGCCCCGCGATCCGAACGCCCCGGTCCAGCTCACCGGCGAGCAAGTACCGGCCATCGGCCCTGACGGTCAGCCGATCACTCCTTACGGATCGGCAGGTGGGCAGCAGCAGAGCCGCGGCGTTAGCGAAGCGGAGCGGCGTGCCAACGAAGCCCGGGAGCTGCGCGACAATGCGCGGCGATCGACGCTGATCGCCTACAATGGCGACGAGACCGCCAGGCGCGTGCTCGGAGAGGTCGCCGGCGCCGGCAACCCGCAAGGTGATGGCGAAAATACGCCGTCCAGGACCAGTCTCGACAACCTCAAACAGACCTCGGCGATCGGGACTGCCACGGCGCGCATGATCGGCGACCGCAACTATCTCGTCACAGCGGGCGCCATCATCCCGTGCACGCTCCAGACCGCGATGGATAGCAGCGTGCCGGGCTACACGACGTGCATCATCCCTCGGGATGTTTATTCGGACAACGGCCGCGTCGTGCTGCTCGAGAAAGGCACGCGCGTCTTCGGCGAGTACCAGGGTGGGTTGCAGCGCGGCCAAAATCGCCTCTTCGCGATGTGGACGCGGGCGGTCACGCCCCGCGGCGTCGCGATCGACATCGGCTCGCCGGCATCGGACCCGCTTGGTCGTGCCGGCGTCACCGGGAAGATCGATCGGTTCTTCTGGCAGCGGTTCGGCGCCGCAATGCTGTTCAGCGTGCTTGATGCGGGCGGGCAAATCGCCGGCCAGGCCGTCAGCCCGCAGGGCTCGACGGTGTTCCGCACTCCCGGCGACACGACATCGCAAATCCTCAACGACACGCAGCAAATTCGCCCGATCGTGCGCGTCAATCAAGGGACCGAGATGGCGATAACCGTCGCCAAGGATTTCGACTTCTCGCAGGTCTATGGGCTCGGCCTCAAATGAACGCGCCGTTCCGCAACACGGCGATCCTCGATCACGCTGTTCGCCCGCTGCGCCAGTATCTGGATGACGATGGTGTAACCGAAGTCGTCATCAACGAACCGGCGATCGTCGGCGTCGAGCGGCATGGAGGGTGGACCTGGGAGCATGAGGGCGATCTGACGCTCGATGCCCTCAACCAACTGGCCAGGGCCGCAGCCGCGTTCACCTCTCAGGACGTGACGCGCGAGAATCCGATCTGCTCGACGATCTTTCCGACCGGCGAGCGCGTCCAGCTCGTGCTTCCGCCCGTCGTGCCCGACGGCACCGTGTCGATCACGGTCCGCAAGCCGTCCACGAAGACGATGACGATGGCGGACTTCGAGGCGAACGGCCTTTTCGCGGAGACGAAGGTGGCCACCAAGCGGGTCAGCCCCGTCGAGGAACGATTGCTTGGCCTGCTCCATGCGGGTCGGCATGTGGAATTTTTCGAACTCGCGGTTCAGAACCGGCTCAACATTCTGATCTCCGGCGCGACGGGCTCCGGCAAGACGACGTTCTCCAAAGGCCTCATCAAGCTCATTCCAGAAAATGAGCGGCTACTCACGATCGAGGACACGCGCGAGTTGGTCGTGCCCCACAAGAATGTCGTCCATATGATCTACAGCAAGGACGGCACCGGCACGGCCAAGGTGACGGCCAAGGAGCTGCTGGAAAGCGCTCTGCGCATGCGGCCCGATCGCATCCTTCTCCAGGAGCTGCGTGACGGGACTGCGTTCTTCTACCTGCGCAACGTCAACAGTGGCCACCCCGGCTCGATCACGACAATTCACGCGGACTCGGCCGAGCTGGCGTTCGAGCAACTGACGCTGCTGGTAAAGGAGAGCGAGGGCGGCGCGGACCTGGCGCGCGAGGACATCCGCTCGCTGCTGAAAATTCTGGTCGACGTCGTGGTTCAGATGAAGAAGATCGACGGCAAATTCCGAATGACCGAGATCTACTATGATCCGGCAGGGCGCCATGCCGCCTAAAAAGGGCGCCATCCTCGCGCTCGGCATCCCGGTCGGGATTGTGGTCGCCTTCCTGGGGGCACCTCAAGGTTTGTCATATGGACAGCGGCAGTCGGAACAAATGGTCAACAAAAGCCTGAGCGTTGCCGCAAAGTATATTAAGTTTCGTG
>NZ_JACHNY010000009.1:136650-136747 GCF_014199625.1 Sphingomonas abaci | reverse complement strand
TCCTGTCCCCGCAACCATTCCGATCCAACAAAACCCCCAAGCTCCCGCTTGCCGGGGCTTGCTTGCGTCCAGGGTGCAGGCCGCCGGTGCGTGCAGC
>NZ_JACHNY010000009.1:0-136551 GCF_014199625.1 Sphingomonas abaci | reverse complement strand
CCCGTTCCCCCATGTCCGATGAGGGCCGGCGGATCAGCCGGCCGCGCGCAGCCTGGCTACCGTTCGCTCAAAACCCCCAAGCTCCCGCTTGCCGGGGCTTGCTTGCGTCCAGGGTGCAGGCCGCCGGTGCGTGCAGCCCGTTCCCCCATGTCCGATGAGGGCCGGCGGATCAGCCGGCCGCGCGCAGCCTGGCTACCGTTCGCTCAAAACCCCCAAGCTCCCGCTTGCCGGGTCTTGCTTGCGTCCAGGGTGCAGGCCGCCGGTGCGGCCGGCGCGTGCAGCCCGCTCCCCCATGTCCGATGAGGGCCGGCGGATCAGCCGGCCGCGCGCAGCCTGGCTACCGTTCGCTCCCGCCCGATCAGCGGCAGCAGCGCCGCCATGTCGGGACCATGGTCGCGGCCGGTCAATGCGCGGCGCAGCGGCAGGAACAGCGCCTTGCCCTTGCGGCCGGTCGACGCCTTGAGCGCGCCGGTCAGCGCGTGCCAGGGATCGGCGGACCAATCGAGCGCTTCGGCCACTGCCGCGGCCTGGGCGCAATATTCCGCCTCTTCGGCCAGGTCGGCGGGCGCGAGCGGCCCTTCGATCACCTGCCACCAGTCGGCCGCGTCGGCGACCCGCTCCAGGTTCGGGCGCACCGCCGCCCAGGCGGCGTGGTCCATGCCGGCCGGCAGTCGGTCGGCCACCAGGTCGAACGGCAGTTGGTGGACGATCCGGGCGCTGACTTGCGCCAGTTCCGCCTCGTCGAACCGCGCCGGCGCGCGGCCGAAGCGGGCGAAGTCGAAGCCGTCGAGCAGCGGCGCCATGGCGGCGACCGGTTCCACGGGATCGCTGGTGCCGATGCGCGCGAGCAACGCCCGCACCGCCTGCGGCTCGATGCCGGTCGCACGGAAATGATCGACGCCGAGCGATCCCAGCCGCTTGGACAATTTGCCTTCCGCCCCGGTCAGCAGCGCGGCATGGGCGAACGCAGGCGCGGTCGCGCCCATCGCCTGGAACATCTGGAGTTGCAGCGCGGTGTTGGAGACATGGTCCTCGCCGCGCACGACATGGCTGATACCCATGTCGATATCGTCGATCGCCGATGGCAGCATGTAGAGCCACGAGCCATCGGCGCGGCGCACCACCGGATCGCTCATCGTCGCCGGATCGAAGCTCTGCGGCCCCCGCACCAGATCGTCCCAGGCGAGCGGCATGTCGTGATCGAGCCGGAAGCGCCAGTGCGGGCGCACCCCCTCCGCCTCCAGCGCGGTGCGCTCGGCCGCGGTGAGGCGCAGCGCGGCGCGATCATAGACCGGCGGCAGCCCCCGGCCGAGCAGCACCTTGCGTTTCAGGTCCAGCTCCTGCGCGCTTTCATAGGCCGGATAGATGCGGCCGGCCGCGACCAGCGCGTCGAACCGCGCCTGGTAGAGCGCGAATCGGGCGGACTGGCGGACTTCCGCATCGGGTTCCAGCCCCAGCCAGGCGAGATCGGCGCGGATCGCTTCGACGAATCGCTCCTCCGATCGCTCCGCGTCGGTGTCGTCGATGCGCAGAAGGAACCGTCCGCCGGTCTTCCGTGCCCACAGCCAATTATGCAGCGCGGTGCGGATGTTACCGACATGGAGCCGGCCGGTGGGCGAGGGGGCGAAGCGGGTCGTGGTCATCGTACCGCGTCCTCTAAGGTGCCGACGCCCCTTCCGCTACCCGCCCTTGGGGCCTAAGGGCACGCCCGAGGCGCGGGGAGTCATCACCATGAAACTGATTACCGGTAATTCCAACCTGCCGCTCGCGCGCGCGATCGGCGACTATCTCGAACTGCCGCTGACCGACGCGCTGGTCCGCCGCTTCGCCGACGAGGAGATCTTCGTCGAGATCCAGGAGAATGTGCGCGGCGAGGATGTGTTCGTCATCCAGTCGACCGGCTTTCCCGCCAACGACAATCTGATGGAGCTGCTGATCATCATCGACGCGCTGAAGCGCGCGTCGGCGCGGCGCATCACGGCGGTGATCCCCTATATGGGCTATGCCCGGCAGGATCGGAAGCCGGGGCCGCGCACGCCGATCTCGGCCAAGCTGGTCGCCAATTTGATCACCGTGGCGGGCGCGGACCGTGTCCTGTCGGTCGACCTCCATGCCGGGCAGATCCAGGGCTTCTTCGACATCCCCACCGACAATCTCTATGCCGCGCCGGTCATGTCGGCGGACATATTGGCGCGGTTCGAGGGGCAGAACCTGATGGTCGTCTCGCCCGACGTCGGCGGCGTGGTCCGCGCCCGCCAGCTTGCCAAGCGACTCGACAATGCGCCGCTCGCCATCGTCGACAAGCGGCGCGAGCGGGCCGGCGAGTCGGAGGTGATGAACATCATCGGTGACGTCGAGGGCCGGTTCTGCGTGCTGATCGACGATATCGTCGATTCGGCCGGCACGCTGTGCAACGCGGCGGCGGCGTTGCGCGCGGCGGGGGCGGAGGATGTCGTTGCCTATGTCACGCATGGCGTGCTGTCCGGCGGCGCGGTGGCGCGGGTCGCGGGATCGGCGCTGCGCGAACTGGTGATCACCGATTCGATCGGCAACCACGAGTCGATCAGCTCGACCGACAAGATCCGCCACTTGCCGATCGCGCCGCTGCTCGGCGAGGCGATCAAGCGCATCGCGGACGAGACCAGCGTGTCGAGCCTGTTCGACTGAGAAGGCGCGAAGAGGCGGAGGGGGATTCGCTTCCCTTCTCCGTTCCCCGGCGAAGGCCGGGGCCCAGTTGGGAAGGCTGTCATGAAGGTACGCTGCGCGTCGTCGCCATCGGCCCCCAACTGGACCCCGGCCGTCGCCGCGGAACAGCTAGGGGGTAAGCTTCGGCTCAGCCATCCGTCCGCCGCGTCTTCGCGTCTTCACGTGAACCCAGGGCTTCCCTACGCGGCCCGCGTACGCCGGCGCGCTGGCGGCGCTTCAGTTCAGCCTTCAGCCCCGCCGGGTCGGGCGCGACCAGGAAGCCGAAGCTGACATTGCCCTCGCGGGTCTCCACGACATGGTGGAGGCGATGGGCCTGGACGATGCGCTTCATGTAGGGCGACTTGGGCAGGTAGCGGGTCGGGATCCGCTGATGCACGATCACGTCGTGGAAGCCGAAATAGATCGCGCCATAGGCCGCCACGCCCGCGCCGACCCAGACCAGTCCCGGCCACCAGCCGAGCTGCATCGCGCCGAAGATCATCACGAAGGACGGCACCGCGAAGATCACCGCATAAAGGTCGTTCCACTCCCAATGGCCGGCACGGGCGCGGTGATGGCTGGCGTGCAGGAACCAGCCGGGTCCGTGCATCACCCAGCGATGCATCGCATAGGCGAAACCCTCCATGCCGATCACGGTCAGGAGGAAGAGGGCGATGCCGATCGGCCAGCTCATGTGAATTCCATATATATTGCGATGCGTTTGCAACAAGACTTGGGCGACGATGCGCGGACGGGGTAGATTTGCCCGGCCGCATGTGCGAAGGGCCGCCTGTCCTACCCGTAGCATAGCATAAGGCGAGGCGGCCCATGAACATTCACGAATATCAGGCGAAGGAATTGCTGGCGAAGTTCGGCGTTCCCGTCCCCGCGGGTTATGCCGCGCTCAGCGTCGACGAAGCGGTCGAGGCGGCGGGCAAGCTCCCCGGGCCGCTCTTTGTCGTCAAGGCGCAGATCCACGCCGGCGGCCGCGGCAAGGGCAAGTTCAAGGAACTGGCGCCCGAGGCGAAGGGCGGCGTGCGCCTCGCCAAGACCGCTGAGGAGGTGCGCGCGCACGCCACCGAGATGCTCGGCAACACGCTGGTGACGATCCAGACCGGCGACGCCGGCAAGCAGGTCAACCGCCTGTACGTGACCGACGGCGTTGACATCGCCAAGGAATTCTACCTGGCGCTGCTCGTCAACCGCGCGACCGGTCGCGTCTCCATGGTTGCCTCGACCGAGGGCGGCATGGACATCGAGACCGTGGCGCACGACACGCCCGAGAAGATCCACTCGATCGACATCGACACCGCGACCGGCTTCATGCCGCATCACGGCCGCGCCGTCGCCGCCGCGCTGGAGCTGACCGGTGACCTCGCCAAGCAGGCGGCCAATGTCGCGTCCAAGCTCTACGCCGCGTTCCTCGGCACCGATGCCGAGCAGATCGAGATCAACCCGCTCGCGGTCACCGAGGACGGCAAGCTGATGGTGCTCGACGCCAAGGTCGGCTTCGACGGCAACGCCATGTTCCGTCACAAGGACCTGATGGAGCTGCGCGACACCACCGAAGAGGACGCGATGGAGCTGGAGGCGTCGAAGTACGACCTGGCCTATATCAAGCTCGATGGCGACATCGGCTGCATGGTCAACGGCGCCGGCCTGGCCATGGCGACGATGGACATCATCAAGCTGAACGGCATGTTCCCGGCCAACTTCCTCGACGTCGGCGGTGGCGCCAACAAGGAGAAGGTCACCGCCGCGTTCAAGATCATCCTGAGCGATCCGGCGGTGAAGGGCATCCTGGTCAACATCTTCGGCGGCATCATGCGCTGCGACATCATCGCCGAGGGCATCGTCGCGGCCGCCAAGGAAGTGAACCTGTCGGTGCCGCTGGTCGTCCGGCTGGAAGGCACCAACGTGCAGGCCGGCAAGGACATCCTGGCCAATTCCGGCCTGGCGATCGTACCCGCCAACGACCTGGGCGACGCTGCCCAGAAGATCGTCGCCGAGGTGAAGAAGGTCGCCTGATTCGGTCGGCTCCGGCCATGGTGAATGGGGCCCGGGCGGAAACGTCCGGGCCCTTTTTCGTTGAGCCGGGGACGGGATGCGCATCTGCCGCTACGGCAACCGCGTGTCCCATACCGGACTTGCGAAAACCACGCGAAACCGCCACATGATGGGCAATGTCGCCCTGTAAAAATTGTGAGAGGGAAGCTCGATGAAGGTCTTGGTGCCGGTCAAGCGGGTGCTTGACTATAATGTGAAGCCGCGCGTGAAAGCGGACGGCACGGGCGTCGATCTCGCCAACGTCAAGATGAGCATGAACCCGTTCGACGAGATCGCCGTGGAAGAGGCGATCCGGCTGAAGGATCGCGCCGGCGTGACCGAGATCGTGGTCGTGTCGATCGGCGAGCCCAAGGCGCAGGAGACGATCCGCACCGCGCTGGCGATGGGCGCCGATCGCGGCATCCTGGTCACTGCGGAAACGCGGGTCGAGCCGCTCGGCGTCGCCAAGATCCTGGCGAAGATCGTCGAGGAGGAGCAGCCGCAGCTCGTCATTCTGGGCAAGCAGGCGATCGACGACGACAACAACCAGACCGGCCAGATGCTGGCGGGCCTGCTCGGCTGGGCGCAGGGCACCTTCGCCTCCAAGATCGAGATCGCGGGCGACACCGCCACCGTCACCCGCGAGGTCGATGGCGGGCTGGAGACCGACGCGCTCAAGCTGCCGGCGATCGTCACCACCGATCTTCGCCTCAACGAGCCGCGCTACGCCTCGCTGCCCAACATCATGAAGGCCAAGTCCAAGCCGTTGGCGCAGAAGACGGCGGCCGATTACGGCGTCGACGTGACGCCGCGCATCACGACGCTGAAGGTCGCCGAGCCGAACAAGCGCTCGGCCGGCGTGAAGGTGGCCGATGTCGACGAACTGGTGATGAAGCTCAAGGCGATGGGAGTGGCGAAGTGAAGACGCTGGTCTGGGTCGAGCATGACGGTTCGGCCGTCAAGGATGCCACGCTCGCCGCGGTGACCGCCGCGTCGAAGCTGGGCGAGGTGCATCTGCTGGTCGCGGGGCAGGGGGTCGACGGCGTCGCGCAGGCGGCGGCGAAGATCGCCGGCGTCGGCAAGGTCCATGTCGCCGACGATGCCGCCTATGCCCATGCGCTGGCGGAGAACATCGCGCCGCTGGTCGTGGACCTGATGGGCCATCATGATGCCTTCGTCGCCGCCGCCACCACCACCGGCAAGAACATCGCGCCGCGCGTCGCCGCGCTGCTCGACGTGATGCAGGTGTCGGAAGTGCTGTCGGTCGAGGGACCGGACACGTTCACGCGTCCCATCTATGCCGGCAACGCGATCGCCACCGTCCAGTCGTCGGACGCGAAGAAGGTGCTGACGATCCGCGGGACCGCCTTCGACAAGGCGGCGGCCGAGGGCGGCGCGGGCACGGTCGAGCCGGTGGCGTCCAAGGGCGAGCAGGGCCTTTCCTCCTATGTCGGATCCGAGATCGCGGCCAATGCCCGGCCGGAGCTGACCAGCGCCAAGATCATCGTGTCGGGCGGACGGGCGCTCGGCTCGGAGGAGCAGTTCCATGCGCTGATCGACCCGTTGGCGGACAAGCTGGGCGCGGGCGTCGGCGCCAGCCGCGCGGCGGTGGATGCCGGCTATGCACCCAACGACTATCAGGTCGGCCAGACCGGTAAGATCGTGGCGCCGGAAGTCTATGTCGCGGTCGGCATCTCGGGCGCGATCCAGCATCTGGCCGGCATGAAGGACAGCAAGACGATCATCGCGATCAACAAGGACGAGGACGCTCCAATCTTCCAGGTCGCCGACCTCGGCCTGGTCGGCGACCTGTTCAAGGTCGTGCCGGAACTGACCGAGAAGCTGTGAACGACGAAGGGCCGGCTGGCGTACGACGCCGAGCCGGCCCGTTTCTCCGCCGCCAGCGTGGCGGCGCTTACTGGAAGCGATTGAGCTTCCGTGCATAATGCTGGAGGCGCAGCGGCACCCAGTCCGTGATGAGATGATTCATCGCGACCTGGCGGTCCTTCTTGTCGGTCGTACCGGGACGGCTGCGGAAATTGGTGGTGCGCTGCGGCACCGCATCCAGACCCTCGGTGAAGGCCGTATAATAATAGGTGGCGATCGAACGGCGATCGCGATCGGGCGGGCAGGTCAGCGGATTGGGCTGACCATGATAGCTGTCCAGTGTCGTGCTGAAGACCACGGCGCGACCGAGCATCGGGGCGACGCTGACCTCGCACTTCGTCATCTTCGTGTCCCACAGTTCCAGCTCGCCGCCGAATTCGGGATTCCAGTCGTCATTGAGATAGACCAGCAGGTTGAGGCGGCGCTCCAGCTTGAGCTGGCTGTGGATGTTGAAGTCGGCATGGACGCCCAGATGGCCACCCGACCGGGTCAGATGCAGACCGCCGCCGGAGAAATACGGATCGGGGATCAGGCCCGAAATTCCCGTCATCTTTTCCAGAAAGGAAATGAAGGCCAGGCTGTTGAGTTCAGCGAGAAGGTTCAGCGTGGCGGGATGGCTGATCGCGTCCGGACCGAATTGGAACTTGAACCGCTCCTGGCTGCGATCGAAAAAGGTCCGCCCATCGGTGCTGGGATAATGATGGGCGACGTCGCGCAGCATGTCCTTGTCGAGGAAATCATCGATAACGATGTGCGGGAACGGTGCGGCGGATTGATAGGCGGCGGCATGGCGGTGGCCGACCTCGCCGCATTGCTGATGGTCGAACCGGCTATAGCCGGCACCCGAGAAATTGAGTTCAGCCACTGCCGCCCTGTTCCATTGTTAATGCTCGAGGATAGTAACAATGCTGAAAATAACCGGCAACGGGCGGTCGAAAAAAATTAGCACCGTCATGGAACAAAATCACTGAAGCCGCGATCCGCTCCGATTTTTTCTTCAATCAGAGCAGCGCGAACACCACGCAGGCCTCGTCGTCCAGCGACCGCACGGGCGGCTGAAGCGTCACGCGGGCCGCGGTCTGGCCGCTGCCGGGCGGCGGCGGCGGCGCTGGCGGCGGCGGTGGCGGCGGTGCGCCCTCTCCCAGTTGCTCCGCCTCGACCAGCGTCGGCCGCGTCCCGCCGCTATAGCTGGGCCAGCCCGCGAGCACGTCGGTGCGACAGACGCGCGCGGTCGGATCGATGATCTTCACCTGGCCCAGCCGGGCGCCGCTCGCCTCGGCGGCGGTACGGGCGCGGCGGGTGGCGTCGCGAATCGCCTCGTTGGCCAGGGCGGCGCGCGTCCTGTTGTCCGGCTCCAGCGTGAAGAACAGCGTCCCGATCGAGGTCGGCTGCGCCGCCAGCACGCTGTTATAGGTCGATTCGAGCGCCGCGATATCGCGCACCTCGATCTCGATCGTCGCCGTCACCTCATAGCGGTCGATGCGGTCGGCGCGTTCGTTGTCGACCAGATTGCCGGCCTTGTCGCGATACTGGTCGTAGAGCGGGCGGGTGCCGAGCGTGGTGGTCAGCCGCACCCGGTCGGCGCCGGTCGCGCGCAGGGCGGCGTCGAGGCTGGCGACCTTGCGCGTCGCGGCGGCGGCCGCCGCCGTCGACTCGCGCTCGACCGCGCTGAACCGGACGGTGAAGCGCGCGCGATTGGCGGGCAGGTCGACCCGCACCGAACCCAGCGAGGCGATCACCGGCTCGCGCATCCACCAGGGCGCGGGGATGTAGCGCGCGCCGATGTCGGCGGGGGGCGGCTGAATCTGCGCCCGGGCCGGCGCCGCCAGGCCCGACAACGGTCCCGCCACCATCAGCGTCGCCATCGCTATTCGCCGCATCCCCATGTCCTTCCCTGGTTTTCGTCCAGGTTAGGCAAGCGGTGCACCGCCGCCTAGTGATTTCGAGGATGCCGTGCGGCAACCCGCGGGCTAGGCTCGCGTTGACATAGGCTAACAGGAGGACCGATGACCCGTTTGCTCGTGCCCGCCGCCGCGCTGCTGATGCTGGGCGCCTGTGGATCGCCCCGGCAGGATGCCGCCGTCGCGACCAACACCGTCAGCGTGCCCGAGGGCGACTATGTCGCCAAGATCCGCGCCCTGCCGCCGGGCCAGCAGAATGGCGTGTTCCTGCGCGCGGTCCGCGACAGCGGCCGCGACTGTCAGGACGTGACCCAGGCCCAGGAGGTCGGCAGCATCAACAACGCACCCACCTGGGCGGTGACCTGCGACAAGCGGACGCGTTGGCTGGTCGCGATCAATGCCGACGGCATCGCCATCGTGACCGACCCGTCCGAACTGCCGCGCACCCAACCCAAGGGCTGAGCCGGGGTCAGGCGCGGCGTTCCAGCGCGTTGATCCCGGCATGGATCAGCGCCTCCGCGTCACGCCGGGGCAGGCCGGGCGGCACCGCCGCGCCGTAGCGGAGCGTGATGACGCCCGGCCGCTTCAGCCCTTTGCGGGGCCAGCACCGGCCGCTATCGGTTGCGACGGGCACGCAGGGCATGTCGAGCGCGCCGTAGAGGCCGGCGAAGCCGGGTTTCAGCGGCGGCGTCTCGCCGGGAGCGACGCGGGTGCCTTCCGGGAAGATCAGCACCGAGCGGCCCTGCGCCCTGGCGCGTCGCGCGTCCTTGATCATCTGGCGCAGCGCGGCGGCCGAGGCCTCGCGATCGACGGGGATCGCGCCATAGCGCAACGCCGCCCAGCCCCAGACCGGGATGTCCGCCAACTCGCGCTTCAGCACCATCGCCGCGCCGTCAAGGCGCATCTGCAGCTCCAGCGTCTCCCACATCGCCTGGTGCTTGGCGGCATAGAGCGCCGGGCCGCTCGGTCGCTCGCCCTCCACCGCCACGCGGATGCCCAGCACCCAGCGGACGAGTTGGTGGTGGAAGCGAGTCCAGGCGGTGGCGTGGCGGATCATCGCGCGCTGCCCGAACAGCGCCGAGACCGGGGCCAGCCCGACGATCACGACCGAGCCGATGCCGAAGAACAGGGCGAAGACGAGGTTGCGCAGCAGGATCACAGGCCGATCCATAGGGCGATGCGGCGCAGGAGCAATTTGTTATATTCATTGACCAGCGTGGCGAGGCGCGGCGTGCCCGGCACCCCGTCGCCGAGCACCACGACATGGTGGCCGAGCGCGGCGGCCAGCTCCATCCGGGCGCGCGGCAGATGCCAGTCGGAGGTGACCAGCCGGATGCTGCGATAGCCATGTCGCTGGACCCAGCCCGCCGTCTCTTCGGCGTTGGAGCGGGTATCGACCGCCTCGGCGCCTAGGTCGACGCAACAGGCGAACAGCGCCGCCGATCCCGGATAGGTGCGCGCCAGGTCGGCGGCGCGGACCCCCGGCGCGACGCCTGTCACCAGCATCCGGCGCGCCTGATGGTCGCGCATCAGTTCGAGCCCGCGATCGATCCGCCCCGCGCCGCCGGTCGGCACGACGATGGCGTCGGTGGTGTTCCCCTCCAGCGGGCGGGGGAGCAGCAGCATGAACGCCGCGAAGCCCAGGCACCAGCCGATCGTGGCGAAGGCGAAGAGCCGCGCGATCACAGATTGTGCCGCAAGGCGCGGGTCACGGTCCAGCGCGCGGCCAGCGTCGCGACGCCCATGAACAGGAAGGGCAAGGCAGCGAGCAACGCCCAGTCGAGCGGCGCGAGCAGGATGCCGCCGAGCAGTTCGGAGCCGAGCCGCGACACCTGCCCGCCGACCAGGGCGGTCATCCCCATGGCGGCGGCGGTGCCGACCAGCCCGCCCATCGCCGCGTCGCGCACGATCCGCCGCTGGAACAGTCGGGCGACCTGCACGTCGGTCGAGCCGAGCATGTGCATCACCTCGATCGTGCCACGATGCGCCTCCAGCCCGGCCCGCGCGGTCAGCACCACGACGATCGCGGTGGCGAGCGCCAGCAGCGCCACCAGCGCCGCCGCCAGCCAGGTCAGCGTCCGCATCAACCCGCTGACCGGCGACATCCAGCTCTGGTGCCGGTCGACGCGCGCCAGCGGGCTCGCCGCGCGGACCTGTCCCGCGACCCGCGCCACGCTGGCGTCGTCGGCATCGCGCAGGTCGACATCGATCATCGCCGGCACCGGCAATTCGCCGTCCTCCGCCGCCTCGCCCAGCCAGGGGCGGAGCAGCCGGACCAGATCGGCGCGCGGCACCGCGACCGCGCGCGTCACCTGGGGCATCCGCCGCAACCGCGCCAGCACCGCGCCCGCCGCGGCGTCGCTCGCCCGCGCGTCGCCGCCGACCAGCTGCACGGTCAGCCGCCCGGCGAGCTGGCGGTCGAGCAACCGGCCGGCACTGGCGGTGCCCAGGCCCAGCGCCGCCGCCAGCACGGTCAGGAACAGCATGATCGCCATCACCCACACCATGGCGCGCAGGCCGCGCGCCTCGTCCAGCACGCGCGCGGTGCGATTCTCGCTCATGCCGCCGCCGTCGGGAAACGCAGCAGGCCGGTCGGATCGTGCAGCCGGCCGCGGTCCAGCCGCATCATCTGCGCCTGGGGCAGGCGGGTCAGCAGGTGCAGGTCGTGGGTGGCGACGACCACGGTGGTGCCCAGCTTGCCGAGCGAGCCGAACAGGTGGATCAGCCGGTCGGCCATTTCCGGATCGACATTGCCGGTCGGCTCGTCGGCGACCAGCAGTTCGGGCCGGGCGATCACCGCGCGGGCGATGGCGACGCGCTGCTGCTCGCCGCCCGACAGCGTCGCCGGCCGCGCCTCCGCCCGGTCGGCCAGGCCGACCCAGGCCAGCATCTCGCGCACCGCTTCGTTGATCTCGGCAACCGGCATGCCGGCGACGTGCAGCGGCAGCGCGATATTGTCCCAGGCGGACAGATGCGGCACCAGCCGGAAATCCTGGAACACCACGCCGATGCGGCGGCGGAAGCCGGGGAGCCGATCGCGCGGCAGCACCACCGCATCCTCGCCGAACAGGCGGATGATGCCGCGGCTGGGCCGCTGCGCCAGGTACATGAGGCGCAGCAGCGATGTCTTGCCCGCGCCGCTCGCCCCGGTCAGGAAATAGAATGCGCCGGATTGCAGCGAGAAGCTGATGTCGCTCAGCGTTTCCGTGCCCGAGCCGTAGCGCAAGCCGACATTTTCGAACTGCACGATCGTCGCCATGGATGGGAAAAGGCCATTACATGCCCGTCGCGACGCTTCAAGCCGGTGGCTGCGATGCTTGAACGCTTGCCACGCGCGGCAACGGCATGGCACATCGGCCGGATCGTGCCACGGGGGGTGGCTCATCGGCGAAGCGTGCATCCATAATGATCCTCGAATGTCCCGAATGCCGCACCCGTTACCTGGTGCCCGACAGTGCGATTGGGGCGGAGGGGCGGACCGTCCGCTGCGCCAATTGCCGGCACAGCTGGTTCCAGCAGCTGCCGCCGCCCGACGCCCCGCCATCGCCGCTGATGCCCGACCTGGTCGCGGCGGGGGCGGAGGCGCCCGCGCATCAGGATCCCGCGCCCGCGGTCGCGCCGCCGGCCGCGCCGACGATTGCCCCGGGCAGCGACGACTGGGCTGCGCCGGCGCCCGCGCGTCCCTTCGCGCCGCCGCCGCCGATCGTGCCGCCGCCCGGCGGCTATGACGCGCATGTCCAGCGTCCGCAGACCCGCCGCCCGCGCCGCAATCCGGCGCGGCGCTGGACGATCCTGGCGGTGCTGGCGGGGCTGTTGATGCTGGTGGGCGCGGGCGCGATCCTGTGGTCGGGCGCACCCGGCCTCGCCAGCCGCATCGGCCTCGCCTTCGGTCCCGATCAGACGCCGCTGCGATTCGTGCGTGGGCCGGTCGAGCGGCGCGAACTGGAGAACGGCTCCGAATTGTTCGCGGTCAGCGGGCAGGTGGTCAATCCGACCGGCGGCGAACAGCGCGTGCCCGACATACTGGTCGAGCTGAAGGACGCGCCCGGCACCAAGGGACGCACCGTCTATAGCTGGACGATCACGCCGCAGCGGCGGATGCTTGCGCCCGGCGCCAGCCTGGACTTCAATTCCGCGAAGCTCGACGTGCCGGCCAATTCGCGCCAGCTCGACCTCAGCTTCGTCGGCGAGGGTAGCTGAGGCCCGAGAAAATCGCATCGGGGGGAGTTGCGGGGGAACGGATGCCTTGCTAAAGGCACCCGCCTACCGAATGCCGGGTCGCCCGGTGTTCTGACATGTGCGGTCATGGCGGAATTGGTAGACGCGCAACGTTGAGGTCGTTGTGGCCGAAAGGCCGTGGAAGTTCGAGTCTTCTTGACCGCACCATCTCCCCTGCCATCGGGGACGCCGGCCGAGCCGGATCAGCACTATGTATCAGCGAGAGGGCGTCGGGGGTCCGATGCCGATGTCCATGCGACATTTCGGCCATGAGACGGTGTCGACCCGGGCTTCGGCGAACGCAGGAGCCTGGAGCTACTAAAGGCGTCGCTCACAGCCTGGGAAAGCCTGACGCCGTGCGGACGCAGGAGCGGGGCTCGCTTCGGTTCGCTGTCCTGCTGTTCCAAACCGACGCTAGCGCATCAGCCCCGCCGCGCGCAGCGCCTGCTCGATCGTCGCCTGCACGCCACCCGCGACCTTCAGCGGATCGAAACCGGGCTCGCTCGCTCGGGGGGCGGGCCGCTCCGCCGCCGCGTGCCCGGCCGGGATCAGGCTCCAGTCCCGCGCCAATCGCAGCGTGCTCGCCAAGCCGACATCGATCATGTGCGGCCCCGCCGCGCCCAGCGCGTCCGGGCCATGCGGGTCGATCGGCACGCCGTGGCCCAGCCCGGTGATGGTCCATTCCTCGACCAGCGGCGCGCCGTCCGGACCGGGCCAGACCCGGTGCGACCAGTTGCGATCGGCCTCCGTCGTCGCGGGAGCCGGCGGCAGGTCGTACGCCGCCAGCCACTGCCGGGTCAGCGCGTCGCGATTGGCCAGCACCACGGTCGAATCGCTGGTGCCGTGCCAGATCGCCACCCGCGGCCGTCGCGCCGACCTGGGCGCGGCGGCGCGCACCGCCGCGCCCGCCGCCGCGTCGTCGGCCAGGCCATGGCCGCGCATCCGGTCCAGCGCCTGCGGCACGGTGGCGGCGGCGGCATAGGGCAGGCCGGCGAAGATCGCGCCGCTGGCGAACAATTCGGGCCAGGCGGCGAGCATCGCGGCGGTCATCGCGCCGCCGGCGGACAGGCCGGTGACATGGATGCGCGCCGGGTCCAGTCCGTGTCGCGCGACCATCGCCCGGATCATCTGCGCGATCGACTCCACCTCGCCGCCATGACGGGCGATGTCGGCGGGGACGAACCAGTTGAAGCAGAGATTGGCGTTGTTCTCGCGGCGCTGCTCGGGGAACAGCAACGCGAACCCCGCCTGCTCCGCCAGCGTCGACCAGCCCGTGCCCCGGTCATAGACGCTCGCCGATTGCGTGCAGCCATGCAGGCAGACGACCAGGGGCGCATCGGCCGGCAGGTCGGCCGGGACATGGCAGCGCGCCCGCAAGGCACCGGGATTGCTGCCGAATCCGGTCAGTTCGGCCAGGCGGTCATCGGCGCCGTCACTGGGCATGGTCAGGCCGGATTGTTGCGCCAGGCGCGAAAGCGTATCGGAAAGGTTGCGCATGACAGGCTCCTCGACCGGCCGGCCAGGGTGCATCGCGGCGGCCTGCCAGACAAGCCTATATGGGTCTCATGCTGCATTGCACAATAAGCCGGCCGCCGGGCATGGCGTCCGACCCCGCCGGACCTATGCGAAAGGGCCGCCAAGCAGCGTCCGGCAGACCCTCATTCCCGTGCCGCTCCTCCTGCGGCCGCGATCGGATCAGACGTAGCGGATCGCCACGCCGCGCCGCCGGCTCCGGCACCGCCGCCACCACGGTGGCGAACACCGTCGCGGTCGAACCGCCCGAGGCGATCAGCGGGAAGTGGTCGAGGTCCCGCGCATCGATTTCGTAGAAGGTCGTTTGGTTGCCGATGCGGTTCCTGCCGCCACCGCCGGCATGGATGCCGACATCGGCGATGCCGTTCCAGCATGCGGGGGGCGTCGACGGGCTCGTTCGCATGGGATGACAGGCCTGGGATGTCGGCGCTCGACACCTGGCTGTAGGCGAAGGCACCGCCGTCATAGCCAAACGCGTCCAGCGCCGTGTTGATCGTGCCGTTATTGTTGTCGTTCACGCCGCAAGAGCCGCGGCGACCAAGATCCTCTTCCTGTCTCGACCTTTTCGGCATGGTCGTGCCGCCCGTGCTTGCGGACTGGCGACGGCTCGACGCGGGTGCTTGGCGACGTCTGCGGTCATGTCGAGCCCAAGGGAGGCGGCCGGGACATCGGGCGACTGGTCGTCGTCGGCGGTGGCCCGACCGTCAGAGGGTGGCGCGTCGCTCTTCCAAGCGCCACCCAAGCTGGTAAGGGTCATGACCGATCGCCCCCGTTCCCCGGAGTTTCCCTTGGCCCAGAGCCCGATTGCCGACCCTGCCGCCGAGGACGCGATCCGGGCGCGATTCCTGCAGCAGATGCGGCTGGTGCCGGGCGCGGTGGCGATCGTCGCGACGGCGCAGGGGTCGCGGCGGACCGGGCTGGTCGCCACCGCCTGGAACTCGCTGTGCGCCGATCCGCCGATGCTGCTCGCCTGCATCAACCGGCGGTCGAGCGCGCATCCGATCGTCGCGGATGCGCGGGCGTTCAGCATCAACCTGCTCGCGGCCGACCATGCGGAGACGGTGGCGATCTTCTCGGCGCGGCGCGGGCTGGACGGCGCGGCGCGCTTCCTGGAGGGTGCCTGGACGGACGGGCCGGGCGGACAGCCGCTGCTCAACGATGCGGTCGCGGCGTTCGAATGCGCGCTCGACGACCTGCACGACTATGGCACGCACAGCATCCTGATCGGTCGAGTCGGAGCGATGCGGTCGCGCGCCGATGCGCCGGCCATGCTCTATCTCGATGGCGGTTTCGCCTCCGCCGTCCTCAATCCGCGCGACTGAGCTGTTCGGTCGAAGTGTTCGCAGCTGCGGCGAAGTACCGGCGCAAAAGCCGGCGCCCTACGCCGCCAACTCTGCCGCATCTGCGAAGATGATGAAAAATCATCATGATTCGTCAAGATTCTGTCAGACTCTTCTTGCCAGTGGCAAGAATTGAGCGCAGCATCCTCTCTCCAACAGAACCACAGGTTCGGGGAGAGGATTGCCCATGATCTATGTCGAGATCCTGATCGGATGCCTGGCCGCCGCGACGGTGCTGACCCCGGTGGTGATGGCCGTGACGATGAAGAAGGCGGACAAGCCGGAATCGCATCTCATCCCCTGACCCGGCTCAGCCGCCGGTCAGCGTGCGCGCGAACAGGGCGAACATCCATCCGGTCGCCTGGGCGAACAGCGCCGGGTCGTAGCGGGGACCCTCGTCGCGCAGAAAGGCGTGGGCGGCGTTCACCTCATGCCATTCGTAGCGCGCGCCGACCGCTTCCAGCCGGGCGCGGATCGTTTCGCGGCCGGCGAAGGGGACATGGGGATCCTGCCGGCCCCAGACGAACAGCGTCTCGCCGCCGAGCTCGTCCAGCCGCGCCAGACTGTCGTCCTGCCGGCCCGCGCCCAGCGTGCCCGAATGGACATCGGTGGGGTAGAAGAGCGCCGCAGCCGCCACGCGCGGATCGAATGCCGCGCGCAGGGCAAGATGCCCGCCCAGGCAGACGCCGACGCTGCCCAGCCGCCCGGTGCAGGCGGGGTGCGCGGCCAGAAGGTCGAGCGCCAGCCCGGCATCCGCGTCGAAGCCCGCCACCGGCTTGGTGATCTTCAGCGCGTTGCCGCGATCGGTGCCCGGCTGGTCATAGGCGAGCACGGTGCCCGGCGCTTCATGTTCGTGATAGACCTCCGGCACCGCGACGACATAGCCATGGCCGGCGATATAGGCGGCGAGGCGGCGGATCGGCGCGGTCACCTGGTAGATCTCGGAGAACAGCACCAGTCCGGGAAACCGGCCGGGCAGGGCGGGGCGGAACAGATGCGTCCGCATCACCCCGCCATCGGCGCTGGGCACGTCTTCAAATTCGTCGCTGCGCAGGATCATGGTCGTAGTCCGTAAGCTTGGAGGGTCGGGGACCCGCCCCCTACAGCACGCCCGGATAGGCGCCGCCATCGATCAGGATCGACTGGCCGGTGATATAGCCCGCCCGGTCCGAGCACAGGAAGGCGCAAGTCGCGCCGAACTCGTCGGGCTCGCCCAGGCGTCCGGCGGGGATGGCGCGGCGGCGGCGCTCCAGCGCCTCCTCTGGCGCGATGCCGGCGGCCTGGGCGGCGGTGCGATTGAGTGCGTCGATCCGCCGCGTGGCGAAGGCGCCCGGCAGGAGGAAGTTGATCGTCACCCCCGAGCCCGCCACCTGGCGTGCGACGCCCGCCAGGAAACCGGTCAGGCCAATCCGCGCGCCGCTCGACAGGTCGAGCCCGGCGAGCGGCTGCTTCACCGAGGCGGAGGTGATGCACAGGATGCGTCCCCAGCCGCGCTCGGCCATGCCGTCGACGGTGCGGCGGACCATGTCGATCGGCACGACCATGTTGGCCTCCACCCCGGCATGGATCGCCGCGCCGTCGAGCTGGCGGAAATCGCGCGCGGGCGGGCCGCCATTGTTGTTGACCAGGATGTCGACCGCGCCGCCCGCCGCCTCGACCAGCGCGGCGCGGACATCGGCGTCGCCCAGGTCGCCGGGCACGAAGGTGACGGTGGCGCCGGTCTCCGCCCGGATCGCGGCGGCGGTCGCCGCTCCGTCGCCCGCGTCGCGGCCGTTCACCACCAGCCTGCAGCCGGCGCGGGCAAGCGCGAAGGCGCAGGCGCGGCCCAGCCCGTGGCTGGAGGCGCAGACGATAGCGGTGCGGCCGGCAATTCCCAGATCCATGATCGCTCCTTCGATGGGTCGCGCTCCTCTGCCGCAGTTTGGCGGTTCCCGCCAGCATCTGCGGGAGGCAAAACCGTGACCGTTGATACGATCTTGACCGCCCATGCAAGGTGGGATCGCGTCCCGTTTTGGGGCGGATTCAAGTGGATAAGTCGTTAAATTAAATCAACGCTTTTGCGGTGCAGGATCGTCGGCTGAGCGGGTGAAAAATCTTCATTATGGATCAGTGTGATAGGACGAGGGCGATTGAACCTCTCGGGCCGAAGTCTGGCCGTTATCATGTCATCCTTTTGAAAATATTGTCACTTCTCGCCCAGGTGCGGACGAGAGCCACCGGATCCGCGAAAGTAATTCGCAAGTTACTGCTTTTGCTGCACGAAATCATCTGATGCATCCGACGTCATCGATCATGGACCTGTGCGGCAGTCGAGGGCAGCCCTTCCGCCTCCTGCTTGACATGGATTAGCGAAACTGACTTATTCCCGTCCAACAGCAGCAGAAAACCCAAACCGTTCGTTCATGTAGAGGGATAGTCGTCGTCGAGTCATTGATGCTGGCGTGACCTCCATCATTGAATGATTCGGGATAAGCAGGACGGGACGATGCTGCGTCCCGAGAGATGGCGCGGGAGAAAGCGCGGTCGATCGGGACGAATACTGAGCCAGGACGTGCTTTCCGGGGCGATGCCGTCGCCCCGATCAGGGAGTCGTGACCCGGATCGGAACAAGGCTCCGCATGCCACAGGTGAACTCCGGGACTTCATTCAAAAGAGGTAGCGCTTCGATGACCACGCAGACCAACGCCACCAGCGATATCGATCCGCCGACCGGCGTGTCCTATGACGCGAAGACCGGCAAGGCCGTCGGTCTCGGCATGAACCTCTACGCGACGGGCTATGGCGGCGCCGAGGTCGCGGTGCAATGGCATCTGCGCTATCTCGGCGACATCTCCAAGATATGGCAGGACTATACCGGCAGGGGGGTCAGCGTCGCGGTCTACGATACCGGCGTGCAAGCTGCCCATTGGGACCTGGCCGCCAACATGGACACGTCCAAGCAACTGGTCGACGATGACGGCAATGTGCTGAGCGGCGAGCCGGTGTTCACCTCCAACGATCCGGAGGATGGCGCGCACGGCACGGCCTGCGCCGGCCTGATCGCGGCGGCGCGCAACGGCCGCGGCGGCGTCGGCGTCGCCTATGGCGCCAGTCTGACCGGCGTGAACGTGTTCGACGAAAAATCCGATGCCTCCTTTCTGCCATGGTCTATTTCCCTGGGCGGGCGCTTTGACGTCATCAGCAATAGCTGGGGCTTCGACCAGGCTTTCGGCGGCGCGATTTTCTCGCGCGACACGGTGGGGGGCTATTTCTGGGGGCAGTCGCAAGCGGTCCGGGTTATCGCGGATAACGGCCGAGACGGTCTGGGCACGATCTTCGTCAAGGCGGCGGGCAATGACGGCCGCGACGGGACCGGGGACGGGCTCAATAACGACCGCCATGTGATAACCGTGGCCGCCTATCGCCAGATCGATGGCGTGGCCTCGTCCTACAGCAACAACGGCTCCTATCTGCTGGTCTCGGCACCCTCCAGCGACAAATATGTGTATGGCGGCACCGGTCTGGTGACGACCGACCTGCTCGGCTGGCGCGGCTATATTTCAGCGGCAATGCCAGCATGCCGGCGGACTATACCGGCAGCTTCGGCGGCACATCGGGGGCGACGCCGATCGTGGCGGGTGTCACCGCGCTGATGCTCGACGCCAATGACGGGCTTGGCTGGCGGGACGTGCGCAACATCCTCGCCGCTTCGGCGAAGATGCCGATCGCCTATGACACCGGGCCGGTGTTCCTCATCGACTCCACTAATGGCGAGACGGATCCGCCGTCCTCGATGAACGAACGCCAGTTCGGACTGGCCGGCCATGCCGCCACCTGGAATGGCGGCGCCATGCACTACAGCACCGATTATGGCTATGGCGCGGTTGATGCCTATAGCGCGGTGCGCATGGCCGAAGTCTGGTCGCTGTTCGGACCGGCCAAGGTGTCGGACAACGAGGTTCATGCGTCCGTCGCCGCCACGGTGGGCCTGACCATGGCCGGAACGAACGCGCCGGTCGACATCGACTGGTATGATCGCCAGCACGACTTCATCAACGCGCCGCTCAGCTTCCAGTTCGAAGTGGGCGACTCCATCAATCTCGAGCATGTCGATCTGGCGATCGATTTCACCGACGTCATGCAGGCTGCCGGCAAGGATTACTTTGTTGATCTTGCCGGTGTCCAGTTCAAGCTGATCGCACCCGACGGCACCGAATCCTTCACATCGCTGGGTGAAGGCGGGTACCAGGCATCTTCAAAGGACAACCATTTCCAGTTCGGCTTCTCTAACTTCCACGGCGTCGACAGTAAGGGAACCTGGACGCTGCAATTCTCGGTGTACAACGAATTGTTCTTTGGTTTTTCAGAGACGCTGAATAAACTGACGATCCACAGCCTGAAGATGGACATGTACGGCTCGGCGCCGACCAGCGACAATGTCTACACCTACACGGATGAGTTCTTCAAAATGGCGGCGATCCCAGGCGAGGATGATCGCCGGACGCTGACCGACACCAATGGGGGCACCGACTGGATCAACGCGGCGGCGGTGTCGAAGGACGTGACCCTGTCGCTGGTCGGCGGCCAGACCACGAGCTTCGGCGGCAAGGCGGCCTTCACCATCGACCGCGACACGGTGATCGAGAATGCGGTGACCGGCGACGGCAACGACGTGCTGATCGGCAACCGCTACAATAATGCCTTGTACGGCATGCGCGGCAACGACGTGCTGAACGGCGGCATGGGCAACGACACGCTGTTCGGCGGCAGCGGCAGCGACCGCTTCATCTTCGACCCGCGCAGCGGCAAGGACACCATCCTCGACTGGTCGCGAGGCGACATCATCGAGACGTCCAAGGCGTTGAAGGGCGTGGGTTCGGACGGCATCCTGACGGTCGGCGCCAACGCCACGCTGCTGCTCGACGGCACGGCGAACGGCAACACGGTGCTGCTGACCGACAAGTCGGGGGCGACGCTCCAGTCGCTGGGCCAGAAGGACGGCTATTACTGGTATGCCTATGTCGCCGACGCGGCCGCGAACGCGGGCAAGGTGGTGCAGGAATTCGCCAGCCACCCCGCCGCCACCGCCGCCGGCACGGTCGACCAGATCGTCGCTGCGTCGAGCGGCAGCGGCGCGGTGAACGACGATGCCGCCGTCTTAGGCGCGCACGACGCGTCGGTGTCCATCCATGCGCTCGATACCGGCTTCTACCTCTACGACAGCATGGCCGGCTCGATGAGCGGCGGCGTCCAGCTCTTCGCCTGATCGGCGGGAGAGGGGGGCGGTCCGTCGTCGAGGGGCGCGGGCCGCGACGATGATCACGACAGCAATGGGAGGGCCATCATGACCATGCAGAGCCTATCGACGTCGCGTTCCGATCCACCCAGGAACGTCTCCTACGACCGGACTACCGGCAAAGCCGTCACGATCAGCATGCCGATCTACGATACCGGCAAGGACGATCCCGAACTGGGGCTGCAATGGCAGCTTGGCTATCTCGGCGACATGGTGAAGATCTGGGCGGACTTCACCGGGCAGGGCATCCGGGTCGCCCCGCTCGATACCGGCGCCCAGGTCGAGCATTGGGACCTGTCCGCCAATTACGACGCGGCGAACAGCCTGGTGCTGGATGGCCGGGTGTACTCGGGCGCGAATTTCTGGGCCGATCACGGAACCGCCGCGCTGGGGCTGGTCTCGGCGGCCCGCAACGGCCGCGGCGGGGTGGGCGTGGCTTATGGCGCCAAGTTCACGCCGATCAACGTCTTCGACTGGAGCGCTCCGACCAATGTCGATGGCTGGAACTTCGTCGCGGTGCTGAAGGCCTGCGCCAGCCAGTATGACGTGCTCAATTGCGAATATGCGCGCCCCGACAATTATGCGATCGCGACCTGGAACTCGCGATCGCAGGGCGGCTGGGCCCGGGGCTATAACGAAGGCTATGCCTATCTGGCCGAACAGGGTCGCGACGGGCTGGGCACGATCACCGTCAAGCCGGCGGGCAATTACGCCTGGGACGGCCAGCGCGATTCGAGCATCACCTCACGCTACCTGATCAATGTGGCCGCTTATCGCCAGATCGACGGCGTCGCCTCGAGCTGGAGCAATTGCGGGCCGAACCTGATGATCTCGGCACCGTCCAGCGACCGGCCGTTTCTCGGCGGCACCGGGCTCGTCACGACCGACCTGCTCGGCGGGGCCGGATATAATTGGTGGGACGACCTGAACGACGATGACCCGAACCTGGCGATGTCGGACTATACCAACGCGTTCGGCGGCACGTCGGGCTCGGGGCCGCTGGTGGTGGGCGTGGCGACGTTGATGCTGAGCGCCAATGACGGCCTGGGTTGGCGCGACGTGCGCACGATCCTGGCGCAATCCGCGAAGATGCCGATCGCGTTCGAGACCGGGCCGGTCTCCTATGTCGGCACCTATAATGGCCGCGAATATGATGTGGCGCTGAACGAGCGCCATTTCACAATCGGCGGCCTGGCCGGGCATGTGAACGGTGGTGGCCTGCATTACAGCAATGACTATGGCTATGGCGCGGTCGACGCCTATGCGGCGGTCCGGATGGCCGAGGTCTGGTCGCTGTTCGGGCCGGCCAAGACCTCCGCCAACGAGGTTCATGCGGCAATCACGACCGAGGTCGGGAAGACCGTGGCGGGGGATCCGACCGCGCGCGCGACCGACGGATCATCGGTCGACCATAGCGCGCAGATGGGGTTCGCTAGGGAGCCGGTGCGCTTCAGCTTCGAGGTCGGTGATGCGATCAAGGTCGAGAATGTCGACCTGACGCTGCGGTTCACCTGCACGCTGAAGGTCGAGGACGCTGATCACGGCCGCGCCCCGCTGGTCTACACCTCCGCCATGGCGATCACGCAACTGGGGCTGATCGCGCCCGACGGTACGGAAATGTTCACGTCCGTGCCCGGCAACTGGACCAGTGTCGGCGGCGCGCAGGAATTCACCTTCGGGCTGGCCAACTTCCAGGGCGTGCTCAGCAAGGGGACGTGGACCCTGGAGTTCGCCACCTATGCCACGGCGACCGATCGCGACGGCAGGCCGGCGATCGCCACCGCCGACCTGACCGTCCACAGCCTGAAGATGGACCTGTACGGGGCGGCCCCGACGACCGACGACGTGTACAGCTACACGAACGAGTTCTTCACCATGGCCGCGATCGATGGCGAGGCGGGCCGGCGGGTGCTGAGCGACACCGATGGCGGCACCGACTGGATCAATGCGGCGGCGGTGTCGAAGGACGTGGCCCTGTCGCTGGTCGCCGGCCAGTCGACCAGCTTCGGCGGCCAGACGGCCTTCACCATCGGTCGCACCAGCGTGATCGAGAATGCGGTGACCGGCGACGGCAACGACGTGCTGATCGGCAACCGCTACGACAATGCGCTGTACGGCATGCGCGGCAACGACGTGCTGAACGGGGGCATGGGCAACGACACGCTGTTCGGCGGCGCCGGCCGTGACCGGTTCGTGTTCGACGCGCGCAGCGGCAAGGACACCATCCTCGACTGGTCGCTGGGCGACATCATCGAGACGTCGAAGGCATTGAAGGGCGTCGGCAGCGACGGCACGCTGACGGTCGGCGCCAACGCCACGCTGCTGCTCGACGGCACCGCCAGCGGCAGCACGGTGCTGCTGACCGACGAGGCAGGGGCGACGCTCCAGTCGCTGGGCCAGAAGGACGGCTATTACTGGTATGCCTATGTCGCCGAGGCGGCCGCGACCGCCGGCAAGGTGGTGCTGGAATCGGCCGCCACCCCTGCCGCCACCGCCGCCGGGCTGGTCGACCAGATCGTGGCGGCGTCGAGCGGCACGGCGAACGACAATGCCGCCCCATCGAGCGCGCATGATGCGACGGGCGTCACCCATGCGTTCGATAGCGGCTTCTACCTCTACGACAGCATGGCCGGCTCGATGAGCGGCGGCGTCCAGCTCTTCGCCTGAGCAATACGGGTCCGGGTGGCAGGATCGACCGCCCGGACCTCGGGGCCCGAGTACGTCCGCGCGACATATGTCCCGTTTCGAGAACTTAAAAGGATAATCCAGGATAAAAACCTGGTTGATGATACGGGGGTCCGCCAATAGCATCTGAATATATCGCGAATAGTCGACGACGGACAGCGCCGGGGCGCGCGTCCTTCCCTTGATCTGGAGAATGATCCTTGCTTCGTTTCGTTGGCGCCGTGTCGATCCTGCTCTGTGCGACCGCGCCGGTTCGTGCCGAGACGCTGGTCGATGCGATCGCCGACGCCTATCGCAACAACCCCCAGCTCCAGGCGCAGCGTGCCGAGCTTCGCGCGCTGGACGAAAGCGTGATCCAAGCCGGTGCCCCCTATCGGCTGAGCGCCGGCCTGACCGCGACGATCGGCTATAATGACCGGCTCCAGCGCAGCGCGATCGATACCGGATTCGCACGGTTCGAGCAGCGATCGATGGGCACGTCGCTGTCGGTCGGGCAGTTGCTGAGCAGCGGCGGGCGCACCGCCGCGCAGCTTTCCGCCGCCGAGGCCGATGTGCTCGCCGGCCGCGAACGGCTCCGCCAGGCGGAGAACGAGATCCTCTACCAAGTGGTCGATGCCTATATGGCGGTGCGGCGCGACGACGCGCTCGCCGAAATCCAGGCGCGCTCCGTCGCCTCCTATGAGCGCCAGGTGGCGCAGGCCCGGGCGCGCGAGGCCGAAGGCGACCTGACCAAGACCGACATCGCCCAGGCCGAGGCGCAGCTGCTGATCATCCGCGCCGCGCTGGCCCAGACTCAGGCCAGCCTGGAGCAGAGCCGGTCGCGCTTCGCGGCGTTGGTCGGGCGCAATCCCGGCACACTTGCCGCGCCGCCGCCGTTGCCCGGCCTACCCACGTCGATTGATGCCGCCTATCACGCCGCCGCGCAGGACAGCCCGCTGCTGTGGCAGGCGGTGCTGACCGAACAGGCCAGCCGCCACCGCATCGCCGCCGAACGGGCCGAACGCAATCCGACGATCAGCGCGCAGGGCAGCTATGGCTATGTCAATCCGCTGGGCTTCCAGACCCGCGACCTGGGCCGCACCCTGTCGGGCGGGATCACGGTGACGATGCCGATCCTGGGCCAGGGCGTGATCGGATCGCGCGTCCGCGCCGCGATCGCGACCCAGCAATCGGCGGCGTACCAGGTCGAGGACACGCGGCGCTCGGTCGCCGCCGGGCTGCTCAACGCCTGGAACCAGACGGTGACCGCGCAGCGCCAGATCGCCAGCGGCGAGGCGGCGGTGGCTGCCGCCCGCGTCGCGCTCGACGGCGTGCGGCGCGGCTTCGCCGAGGGGTTCCGTTCCAATTTCGAGCTCATCGATTCCGAACAGCGGCTGCTCAACGCGCAGGTGCTGCTCGCCAATGCGCGCTTCGGCCTCTACACCGGGCAGGCGCTGCTGCTGGCGCAACTCGGCCGGCTCGATGCCGCCGCGCTGACCCCCGCCGCGCCCCGCTACGACGCCGCCGAGAACCTGCGTCGGCAAAAGGCCGCGCAGGTCGGGCCGTTCGTGCCGATCGTCCGCGCCTTCGACCGGCTCCAAGTGTCGAGCGGCCATTCGCGACCCGCGCCGGTGCCCGCCGCCGGCACCGACGTCCGCTTCGCCCCCGCCTTGCCCGCCGCGGCTGGCGAGGGCGCCACGCTGGCGCGCGCCCTGCCCTTTCCGGTCGAGGGCCGGTCTGATCGCTAGTCTTTGAATCAACAGGAGGAGAAAGCCATGAAGTACAATCTGACGCTCGCCGCCGCCGCCGCTTTCGCTGCGGTCGCCTGCCCTGCCGCCGCCTCGGCCGCCGATTTCCGCTTCACGGTCACCGGCGATTATAGCGCCAGCTGGATCCTGTCCGACACGGCGGAATTGGTCTCGGCCTCCAATCAGGGCTTCAGCATCGCCGATGTCGCCGGCACCTTCCCAGGCTCGGTCGGCGATATCGCCTATCTGGACTTCTTCTCGGCGGGCAATGGCGGCGGCCTGACGATCTGGGACAATGACGTGTCGGTCCAGGATCCGCTCGCGATCCTGGCCAATGGCGCGCAGCTCTACACCGGCACCTATACCGGCCCGGCCTGGACGCCGACCTGGAAGACCGGGGCCTTCGCCTTCACCGGCAATAACGGCACCGGCTCCTACACCCTGACCGTTGCGCAGGTCGCATCCGCCATCCCCGAACCCTCGACCTGGGCGCTGGCGATCCTGGGCATGGCACTGGTCGGCGGTGCGTTGCGCCGTCGCCGGACGCAGGTCACCGTCCGCTACGCCTGATCGGCGGATTTCGGCCGGGGGCGGCGCGCGTCGCCTCCGGTCCCCCCTGGCGGCCCGCTTTTGGATCAGACACGCACCATGAATCACCCCTTCGGCCGTAGCCATCCGGTCGACACCGCCCTGGGCGCGGCGCGCCAGCACCTGGTCTATGCCGCGATCTTCAGCGGCCTGCTCAACCTGCTCTATCTCGCTCCGACGATCTTCATGCTCCAGGTCTATGACCGGGTGGTGCCGACGCGGGGCACGATGACGCTCTATGCGCTGATCGTCATCCTGACCGTGGCGCTGCTGGTGCTGTCGCTGCTCGACCTGGCGCGCATGCGCCTGCTGCTGCGCGCCAGCATCCGGCTGGAGAAGCGCGCGGCCGAGCCGATCCTGCACCGCATCCTGGGCGCGACCACCGCCAGCCCGGGCGAACGCGCCGCCGCGATCCGCAACCTCGACACGCTGCGCGGGGTGATGACCGGTCCGGCGATCCTGGCCTTGTTCGACGCCCCCTGGGCGCCCGTCTATATCTTCGTCTGCTTCCTGCTGCATCCGGCGCTGGGCGGGTTCGCGCTGTTCGCCTCGCTGCTGCTCGCCGGCATCGCGATCACCAGCGAACAGGCGACCAAGCGCGGCGCGGCCGAGGCGCAGGCGCGCGCCGGCATCCAGTCCCGCATCCAGGATTATGCCATCCAGACCGCCGAGGTCGCCCGCGCGCTGGGCATGCGCCAGGCGGTGGTGCAGGTGCAGCTGCGGGACCGCGCCGACCTGGTGGATCGCCAGGCCCGGCTCGCCGCCACCTCGGGCGGCTATCTGGCGGTGACCAAGTTCCTGCGCCAGCTCTTCCAGTCGCTGGCGCTGGGGCTCGGCGCATGGCTGGCGGTGCGGCAGAGCATCTCGATGGGATCGATCTTCGCCGCCTCGTTGCTGGTCGGGCGCGCCCTGGCTCCGGTCGAGCAGATCCTGGGATCGTGGAAGAACGTGCTGGCCGCGCGCGGCGCCTATGCCGGCCTGTCCGAGTTCCTGCGCCGGCCCGACGACACCGCGCCGCGCACCGCGCTGCCGACGCCCAAGGGGCATCTCAGCCTGAGCGGCGTCAGCGTCCAGGCGCCCGGCAGCGACCGGATGCTGTTGCACGACATCGACTTCACCGCCAAGCCGGGCGAGATCGTCGCGCTGGTCGGCCCCAGCGGCGCCGGCAAGTCGACGCTGCTGCGGGTCATGGCCGGCGCGCTCGCCCCCGACAGCGGCGAGGTGCGGATCGATGGCGCCAGCCTGACCGACTGGGACCGCGAGGCGCTGGGCCGTGCGGTCGGCTATATGCCGCAGAGCCCGTCGCTGTTCCCGGCGACGGTGAAGACCAACATTTCGCGCTTCGCCGCCGTATACCTGGGCGGGGGGGCGGAGCTGGACGCGATGGTGGTCGATGCCGCGCAACGCGCCGGCGCGCACGAGACGATCCAGCGTTTCCCGCAAGGCTATGACACGATGCTGACGATCCGCGAGGCGGGCGGCCTGTCCGCCGGGCAGCGCCAGCTCGTGTCGCTGGCGCGCGCGCTGTTCGGCCGGCCGTCGCTGCTGCTGCTCGACGAACCCAATGCCCATCTCGATGTGAATGGCGAGGCGATGCTGATGAAGACGCTGGCGGCCCTGCGCGCACAGGGGACGACGATCATCGTCTCGACCCATCGCAACAGCCTGCTGCAGGTCGCCGACCGGATGCTGCTGCTTCGCGACGGCGCGATCGAGGCGGTCAATGCCCGGCCACAGGCCGGCGGCGGCGGCGGTGTTCCCGGCGGGGTCGTCACCAGCCTGTCGCCCCTTGCCGGATCGGGTCCGACCAGCGCGGCTGGGGAGGCACGGGCATGACCGCGGCGACGCTGTCCGCTCCCCCGATGGCCCCGCAAATGGCCCCCGGATCGGCAGTGCCCGTGCTGGACGATTCGCCGCGGCGCGCGCTGCTGCTCGGTGGCATCACCGCCTTCCTGTTCTTCGTGGTGCTGGGGGGCTGGGCGGCGCTGACTCGGCTCGACGCCGCCGCCTTCGGACAGGGGCAGGTGACCGTCGCCGGCAACCGCCAGCTGGTGCAGAACCGCGCCGGCGGCAATGTCGAGGCGGTGCTGGTCCATGACGGGCAGCAGGTGAAGGCCGGGCAGGTGCTGCTGCGCCTGTCCGCTGCCGAGGCGGTGGCGACCGAGCGGGCGCTGGCGGCGACGGTGATCGACCTCCAGGCGCAGCGTGCCCGGCTGGAAGCGGAGCTGGAGGGGCGGCCAATCCGCTGGCCCGCCGATTTCGCCAACGCCTCGGCCGCCGACCGACCGTTGATCGAACGCGCGGAGCGGCTGCAACTGGCGCAGGTGCGGGCGCGCCAAGCGCTGCTCGGCGCCACGCGCGGCGTGCTCCGCAAGCAGGAGGACCAGGTCGCCGAACAGGCGCGCGGCTATGCGGCGCAGGTCGATGCGACCTCGGTCCAGCGCGCCTCGCTGCGGGCGCAGCTCGACAGCACGCGGCGGCTGGCGGAGCAGGGGGTGGTGTCGCGCAACAGCGTCCGCGCGCTGGAACGCTCGATCGCGGAGCTGGACGGCAGCAACGCCGATTATGCCGCCCGCACCGCCGCCATGCGCGAGCAGATCGCCGGTACCGAGCAGCAGGTGGCCGAGACCGCGCGCAAATTGACCGACGATGCCGCGCAGCAGTTACGCGACACGCAGTTCAAGCTGAACGACGCGCTCCCCCGGCTGGCGGCGGCGCGGGACCAGGTGGAGCGCACCCTGGTGCGCGCGCCGGTCAGCGGCCGGGTGGTCAACCTGCACCTCTTCTCGCCGGGCGCGGTGGTGACGCCAGGCCAGCCGATCCTGGAGATCGTGCCCGACCATGTGCCGCTGATCGTCACCGCGCATTTCGCGCCCGACGACATCGACGGCGTCCGTGCCGGCCGCGAAGCGGAGGTGAAGTTCCTGTCGCTCCACCAGCGCGACCTGCCGATCCTGACCGGCCGCATCCGCACCGTTTCCGCCGACAGCCTGCGCGACGAGGCGAGCGGGGCGAGCTATTTCACCGCCGAGATCGTCGTACCCGACAGCCAGCTCGCCCTGCTGCGCCGGGCGCGGGGCGGCGATACCGGCGTGCATCCGGGCGTGCCGGTGCAGGTGACGGTGAAGCTGCGCCCGCGGACCGCGCTCGATTACCTGCTGGAGCCGCTGACCGAGGCGACGACGCGCTCCTTCCACGAGCGGTAAGCGGACGGCCGACCGCGCCCCCATCGACGGGGGCGCGGCTCCCTGGTGTCTGGCACTCCGGCCCGGCTGGGTTCATCCATGCTGCCAGCCTGGATCAAAACGGGGAACCTTGCCGACGCTTCGGCGCTGGGGCGGGACGGAAACGGAGGCCTCTATGTCGGTGCGTCATTTCGCCATGCTCTATGGCGCGGTCTTCCTGCTGGCGGGCGCCGCAGGGTTCGTGCCGGGCCTGTCGCCGGCGCATATGCATCCGGGCCTGACGGTCACCGCCGCGTCGCGCTTGGCGCTGGGCCTGTTCCCGGTAAATGTCCTCCATAACCTGGTGCATCTGGCCTTCGGGCTGTGGGGCGTGCTCGCGGCGCGCAGCGTGGCGGGATCGATCGCCTATGCGCGCGGCGTGGCGCTGATCTATGCGCTGCTGACGCTCCTGGGCCTGGTCCCGGCGACCGCGACGACCTTCGGCCTGGTGCCTATCTATGGAAACGACATCTGGCTCCACGCGCTGCTCGCTGCCGGCGCCGCCTATTTCGGATTCGTCCACCGGTCCGGACCGACCGCGACCCGGTTTCGCTGAAATCGGCCGCGCAAGCGCTTGGAGGGGCTTCCACTCTTGCCGCACCGTCCATGCCTGTTAGGGTGGCTCCCATGTTGAAGACACGGATGAAGCGGCTGAACACCAGCCGTGAGCGCGCCACAGCGCAACTCGCGGCGATCGAGACTTCGGTGGTCGATCTGGCCGATGAGGATCTACTCGATTTCGCCGATATTTTTCGGTCCAAGCCGGACTCGGTGCTTGGTCAATTGGCCTTGGCGGAAATGAAGAAGCGCAATATCAGCCTCTGATCGCGCTCAAGACTTTTTGCGACGACAACATGAGTATGAATGCATGAGTGATGAACTGAACGCCGTCGAGCTGGCCACCGAGCTGACCATCGCCTGGCTGGGCAACCCCAACACCCGCACGACGCCGGACGATGTCCCGGCCTTCCTGCAGGCGATGCATGAGGCGGTGTCGCGGCTGGCCGCGCCGGCCGAACCCGTCGCGGAATCGTCCGGCCAGGAGCATATGCCGGCAGTCAGCGCCCGCAAGTCGCTGGCTTCGCGCGAGTTCATCATCTCGATGATCGATGGCAAGCCGTACAAGACGCTCCGGCGCCATCTCGCGACGCACGGCCTGACCCCGGACGAATATCGTCAGCGCTATGGCTTGCGCCCCGACTATCCGATGGTCGCGCCCGCGTACAGCGAGAGCCGCAGCGCCATGGCCAAGACGATCGGCCTGGGCCGCAAGAGCAGCCGCGCGGACGAGGCCGGCGACGAATAACATCGGCGAAGCGGTGCGGCCGGGCTGATCCCGGCCGCATCATCGCTGGGGATGGGGCGCGGCCTTGCCGCTCCCGGACCCGACACGGGGAGGATGGCGTCGACCGCCATGCCGGTCCCTGTTCCGCCATCATGCACGGGTCGACGCTCCGCGTCCCCGGTCGGCGGAACCACGAGGTCGCCGGTCTTGCGCGACCATGCGGCCCTTAGCCGCCACGCTGCACGCCGTGGCGACCCGCGACCGCCCGTCACAGACGCAACTGGCCGACGACGGGCTCCCTTCATCCTATCGGTCGGCAAACCCCGCCCATGCGGGCCACAGCGCCGGTAGAGGAGCGTTCCGACAGCAGGTCGGACTGCGGGCTGATCAGCCGCGCGAGGCGTGTCCGGGAACCCCGCAAGGGGGGATGATCACAGAGGGAAAATGGTGCTGCCGGTGAGGATTGAACTCACGACCTCAGCCTTACCAAGGATGCGCTCTACCACTGAGCTACGGCAGCACTCGACCCGTTCGGGTGAGGCGCGCCTAAAGCGGTTCTGGCGGCCATTGTCAAGCCATTCCGCTCGAGGTTAGACGAGAAACATGACCAAGGACGATCGGGCCGCGCGGCTGGCGGCGCAATTGCGCGCCAATCTGAAGCGCCGGAAGGAACAGGCGCGTGGCGAACACGCCACCGCCGCCGTGCGGCCGGCGGGCGAGCAGGCGGACGGGGACGACGCCGGCGATCAGCGTCGGACCAGCGACCCCGCCGCATAGGTGGCGACGCCCGCGGCCTGCCAGGCCGCGAACGACGCGCCGCATCCAATCGCGAGGACGGCCGTCACCTGGATCAGCCGACGGGCGAGCATTTTCCCAAAAGCCATGCCTTCACCTCTCCATCGAGTTGTGGGCCGATGATCTCCGTCACCTTGGCGTGATAGGCATTGAGCCATGAAAGCTCGGCAGGCGTCAATAGGGCCGGATCGATCAGATCGCGCTCGATGGGCGCGAAGGTCAGCGTCTCGAACCCCAGCATGATTCGGTCGGGATCGCCGCCCGCGATCGCGCGCCGTTCGATGCGGACCAGATTCTCGATGCGGATGCCATATTCGCCCGCCTTGTAATAACCCGGCTCGTTGGACAGCAGCATCCCCTCGCGCAGGGGCTCCAGCGCCTGGCCGCCGGGGTAGTTGGGCGCGGCGATCCGCTGCGGCCCCTCGTGCACCGCCAGATAGGCGCCGATGCCGTGGCCGGTGCCATGCGCGAAGTCGAGCCCCGCCTCCCACAGCGGACGGCGGGCGAAGGCATCGATCTGGCCGCCCATCGTGCCGTCGGGGAAGATGGCGGTGGCGATGGCGATATGCCCCTTCAGCACGCGGGTGAAGCGGTCGCGCATCTCCGCCGTCGGCGCGCCGATCGGCATCACTCGCGTCACATCCGTGGTGCCGTCGGCATATTGCCCGCCCGAGTCGATCAGAAAGAGCTGGCCCGGTTCGATCCGCGCGTCCGACTCTGCGGTGACGTGGTAATGCGGGATCGCGCCATGTGCGCCGGTGGCGGAGATGGTCGAGAAGCTCGTGTCGAGCAGCAGCCCCGTTTCCTGGCGGAAGGCGAGCAGGCGCGCGGCGGCGGACAATTCGGTCTGCGACCCGTCCTGCGCCGCGGTCGCGACCCAGTGGAGGAACCGGGTGAGCGCCACGCCGTCCCGCGCGGAGGCGGCGCGGTGGCCGGCGACCTCGACCGGGTTCTTGATCGCCTTGGCCAGGATGACGGGATCGCGGAGCGGCAGCACGCGCGCGCCGCCCGCCTCCAAGGCATCGAAGATGGCGGCGACCGCGCCATTGGGGTCGGCGACCACGGTCCGGCCCGCAAAGCCGCCCAGCGCCGCTGCGAAGCCGTCGCGCGGATGGAGGCGGACCGAGTTGCCCAGATGCTGGCGCACCGCCTCGGTCAGCTTCTCCGGCGCGACGAACAGGTCGGTCGCGCCATCGGCATGGACGATCGCATAGGCGAGCGCGACCGGCGTGTGGTCGACATCGCCACCGCGGATGTTGAGCGTCCAGGCGATCGAGTCGAGCGCGGCCAGCACCACCGCGTCGGCGTCGCGCGCCGCCAGCCAGTCACCGATCTCGGCGCGCTTGGCGGCAGAGCCGACGCCCGCGTGGCGCTCGTCCTGGACCGCCAGCCGCGCGGGCGAGGGGGCGGGCTGGTCGGTCCAGATCGCATCGATCGGGTTGGTCTCGACCGGCACCAGCACCGCGCCCGTGCCGGCGAGCGCCGCCTCGACCTCCGTCACCCAGACGCGGGTGTGCAGCCAGGGGTCGTAGCCGATCCGGCCGCCGGCGGGCGCGTGATCGGCCAGCCAGGCGGCGACCGAGGTGGCGGGGACGCCGACATAGGCCCAGTCGTCGCCCGAGACCTGCTCGCGCACCTGGATGGTGTAGCGGCCATCGGTGAAGATCGCCGCCTCGCCGGCGAGGACCACCGCGCTGCCGGCCGAGCCCTCGAACCCGGTCAGCCAGGCGAGGCGCTGTGCGTAGCCGCCGACATATTCGCTCATATGCTCGTCGGTCAGCGGCACGACGAAGCCGTCCAGCCCCCGGCGCTGGAGTTCGTCGCGCAAGGCGGAGAGGCGGGCGGAATGGATGGACATGGATCGGGCTCGCGTCGGTCGAAAGGGGGTGGTTCGGCCGGCGGGTCTGCCAGTTTTCGGTCGCGGAGGACAGGGGAGAGCAACAGGGGGGAGCGGTCAGGCCGTGTCCTGCGGATGATGCGGCACCAGGATCAGCACATTGTCCTCGACTCGCCAGGATTTCAGCCGCGACAGGAAGTTCATGCCGACGACGTTGACGTCGCCAAAGGCGGGGGAGACCACCACCGGCAGGTCGCGCGCGACGATATTGCCCAGCCGCATCTCGCCCACCGTCGCCGATTGCGCGCGGATCGTGCCGTTGGCGGTGGTCAGCAGCACCGGCACGATACCGTCGCCCACCGCCAGGTCGGCGGCGGCGGCGGTGCGCGCCGACAGCGCGGTGACGGTCGCGCCGCTGTCGACCAGCATCCGCTGCTCGATCCCGCCGATATGCGCGCGGATCCAGAAATGGCCGTCGGGGCTCATGCGGATGCGGGTCTCGCCGCCCTCGACGCGCTGGTCCTCCAGGTGCAGGGCCTGCAACGCCCGGGCGACATAGGGGTCGAAGGTCTGGCGTTGCCCCACCACGACGACCATCAGCATCAGGATCGCCGCCCAGCTCGCCAGCGAGATCAGGGCGCGCAGGCCCGGGATGCGCCGCGCCACCAGCAGCACGACGACGCATGCGAAGGCGATGGCATAGAAATGCGGATGCGTGCCCGGCAGGGGGATCATGCCGCCCGATATACGCCTGGCCGGCTGTATGGCGGATGAAGGATTCCAGGAGGTTGGCAGCAATGACCGCAAGGCGTGTCGGCCTTTCGGCCCGTCGGATCGCCGACGGACCGAAAGGGTCAATGCCCGTCAGAAGCGGGTGGACACCCCCATGACGATCTGCCGACCGAGCAGATCGTAGCGGAACAGCGTGTTGCTGCGCAGCAGGCCGAGGGTCTGTCGCGAATCCGGGATCAGTGGGGGATCGCGGTCGAACAGGTTGTTGACCGAGAAGCGCAGGGTGAACCGCTTCGCGATATCGAAACTGGTCGACAGGTCGAAATAATCATAGGTGGGAATACCGGCGTAGAACTTGCGGAACTGGCTGGGATCGGCAGGCACGCCGGTGCTGGCGGGGGCATTGTACGCGATCGTCATGGCGGAGATGTGCCGCCAGTTGAGCGACACGCTCGCGACCTTGTCGGGCGTGGACCAGGTGGTGCGCAGGCCATGCGACCATTTCGGCATGCTCTCTCCACAACCGGGGCCGTAATAGCCGACGCAATTGCGCGGCGGGACGATCGGGGAGTCCTGCCCTCCGACATAGGTCATGAGGGTTCCGTTGAACGTCATGTCGACCAGGCCCGCGCCACCGAGGCCGAGACTATACTGCCCCTGGAAGTCCCAGCCATGCGACCGCGACCGATAGCCGTTGCTGGTGCCCTGCGCGATCCAGCCGGTCGCCGGATTGCCCGCCGCCGGACTGTAGAGCGTGAAGCTGCCGGGATTGCGCACGATGCCGCGGCAATAATAGTCCAGGCCGGTGGTCAGGCAGCCATTCAGGAAATCGTTGGCCGCGAAATAGTTGATCGAGTTGTTGAGGTCGATGACGAACCGGTCGACCGACACCACCAGGCCCGGCACGAAGCGCGGTTGCAGGATCGCGCCGAACGTCTTCGTATAGGCCGTCTCCGGCGTCAGCTGGAACCCGCCGTTGCGGATCGTGCAGAGCTGGTCGGGGCAGCTCAGCGCCGCACTGCCGTACAGGGTGTCGGGCAGGCCGGTCCGGCGGCACTGATCGAGCGTCGCCGTCGGCGCCAGACGCCGGTTGGGGTCGGAGGAATTGGGATCCGGTCGCGAGGCGCAGGGATCGTTGCGCGATCCGATGGTCGTATAGAGGATGTTCGCCGCCGACGCCGCCTGGGTCACGGTCGGCGCACGCTGCGCCTTGTTGAACGAGGCGCGGAGCGTGAGGTCGAGGACCGGGGCCCACAACCCTTCGATCTTCCAGGTGTTGAAGCGTCCTTCCAGCCGGTTGTACTTGGACACGCGATAGCCGCCATTGAGCTGGAGCAATTCCGCGAAGCGCCGCTTCTGGATCAGCGGCGCCTGGAGTTCGGTGTTCACCTCGAAGACGTTCTGCGTGTAGCGGTTGTCCGTGCCGCCGTTGGTTTCGCGAAACTGCGCGTCCGCCGTCTCGACATAGCGTTCGGCCCGGAACTCGCTGCCGAACGCGACCGCCACGCCCTGTTCGGCGAGCGGAGAGGTGATCCCGTACTTGCCCAGGTCGCCGCTCAGGACCGACAGCACCTGCCGCATCTGGCCGGTGCTCGACTGGGTTCCGTCGACGCTGGTGAACAGATAGTCGTTGAGGGCCGCGTTTGTGTTGAATGGCCGGAAGGCGTTGAAGGGCACGCAGGCGCGATCAGTACCGTCGATCACCGCGGTGCAGGTCGGCGTGCCGTTGACGTTCACTGCCCGGAGCGATCGGTTGACGCGATCGAAATCGGGCTGCGCCGGGTAGATCGTCGTGCCCTTGGTGCGCGAGAAGACTCCGGCGATGTCGTAGTTCCACGCCTCGTCCAGCACCTTGCCGCGCAGGCCGCCGGTGATCCGAACGCCTTCGTTGTTGAACCGGTTCTCGACCAGCGGCAGGCCATCGAAGCGTTAGCGGACGTCGAGCGGCACCAGTCCACTCGTCTTCGCGCCGCATAAGGTCGTCCGCTGCGATGCCGACAGGAAAGGGTTGTCGCAATTGGTCTGGAACGGTGTGGAGCCGTACGCCGTGTAGGAGTAGACGCGGTTGGGCAGCGTGTTGAACGACCGATCGCGGTAATAGAGGCCGGAGCCATAGAGTTCGATGTCGCTCGACAGGTTCGCTGTCACGAAGCCGCCGGCATTGACGCGCTTGAAGTTGCGCTGGAACGCGATGTCGTCGAACGGATTGGCCGCTGTGTTCGGGCCCGAATTATAGGGAACGAAGGTGCCGGAACCATCGGGATTGTTGACCAACGTGCTGCCGACGCCGACCCCGCCCGGCACGATCGTGCCGACCTGGGTATAGGTGCTGCGCGTGCAGTTGAGCGCACCCGTCGCAATGGCCTGCGACACTTCGCAGGCCGAATAGGACCGGTCGCCGAGCGAGACCTGGTTGGACTGGCGATAGTTCACGAACCCGCTGACGTTCAGCGCGCCGCCGAACAGGGTCTTGCCGGCCGTCAGCGTCAGATCGGCGCGTCCGCCGTCGTTGGTCCGGCCGAGCGGAAACGGGAAAAACGCCGCGCTCGCCGCGTCGGTGACGGGGTTGGCGCGATTGTCATGGTTGTAGAAGCTGTAAATGCCGCTCAGATTGATGCCGTCGAAATCCTTCTTCAGGATGAAGTTGACGACGCCCGCCACCGCATCGGATCCGTAGACTGACGAGGCGCCGCCGGTGAGCACGTCGATCCGCTCCACCAGCGCGTTCGGGATGATGCTGACGTCCATGCCGTTCTGGATGCCGAGGCGCAGGCCGTCGACCAGCGTGAGCGTGCGTTCGAAGCCCAGGCTGCGCAGCTTGATGCGCTGACGGCCGCTCGAGTCGGCGTAATTCTGTTCGGCATTGGCCTGGACCTGCGGCAGGCGATTCATCACCTCCTCGATCGTCGTTGCGCCCTGCGCCGCGATCTCAGCCGAGGTGACGGTGGTGATCGGCGCGGCCGAGGTGACGTTGGGGCGGACGATGCGCGTGCCGGTCACGACGATCTCGTCGCGATTGTCGCGCGGCGTGTCGTCATCGCTGGCGGCGGCCAGCTTGGCGGAGGCGACCGGATCGCCGATCGCGGTCGCCGGGTCCGGCGTTTGTGCCGGGGCGGGCGCGGCGACCAATGCGGCGGTCGCGCAGCTCGTACCCAGCAAGGCCTTCAAAAGTTTCATAAATCCCCCTTTTGCACCAAGATATCGGCCAGCCTCATCCTGATGGATGATGATCTGTTCGGGAGTTCCATGCGCAGGCCGCAGGGGGCGGGCTGTATTCGGCTATTACCTCCCCCGGACTGGCAGTTGAGGAATAGTCCTCAACAGGGACGCACCTTGCCGATACCAATATGGTACAAGTCAGGGCAAGTGGATGCAATCCATGTTGCGACGACATCATGAATTGACAGCGTAATAAACTGTAATTATAGAAAATGCTGCAAATTCAAAACTTTGCTCGAATATCGTCAGGACGTGCGCAGCGCGGGCCGTCGAAGCTCACGGCAAGGCCGGATCGAACCGGTCGTCCATCGAGGCGGGCAGGCTCGCGCGACGATGCGCAGAGCGGAGCTATTCCCCCGGTCGCACCGCCATCAGCGCCGCGACCTGGCGGCGGAAGGCGCGCAGGTCCTCGCCCGACAGGCGCGCGACTTGGATGAAGCTCAGGCTACGCGGGTTGATCGACTGGCCGTTGCGCCACATCTCCCAGTGCAGGTGCGGGCCGGTCGACAGTCCGGTCGAGCCGATATAGCCGATCACCTGGCCCTGGCGGACCGGCATCCCCGGCCGCACCGCGATGCGGCTCATATGGCCATAGCCGCTGGCGAGGCCGCCGGCATGGCCGAGCTTGACGAAATTGCCATAGCCGGCGTTGCGCCCGGCGCTGGCCACGCGGCCATCGAGCACCGCATAGATGGGCGCGCCGTACGGGGCGGCGATGTCCAGCCCCTTGTGCATCCGCAAGAACCCGAGCAGCGGATGCATCCGCATCCCGAAGCTGCTCGTCACCCGGCCGGCGACCGGCATCCCCATGAAGCCGCGCCGCTCCGCCTGGCCGGCGGCGTCGAACCAGCCGGCCTCCGCATCGCCGGGCGCGGTCCAGTGGACCAGGCGCACCGCGCGGCGGCCCTGGTCGATCCCGGCATAGAGGAGATCGCCGAGCCGCGTCTCGCCGGTGGCGGCGCGTTCGCGCGCGATGACCAGGTCGAACCGGTCGGCGCTGCCCAGGTCGCGGCCGACCGACAGGCGGGTGGCGAGCGCCTTGATATAGGCCTCCACCACCCCGGCCGGCGCGCCGGCGGCGCGGGCCGAGCGATAGAGGCTGGCGCCGACCAGCCCCTGCAGGCGCAGCGGCGTGCGGTCGACGGCGATCACCTGCCGCTCCGCGATCAGCGTGTCGCCTGCCCGGCGCAGCGTCATCGCCAGGTCGAAGCGGGCGCGCAGGGACAGCCGGTCGAGCGGGCGCGCGACGGTGCGCGTCGGGCGACGGCCGAGCGTCAGGGCGATGCGCGTGCCCGAGGGGATGGCATCCAGGGGCGTCGCCTCCGCCACCAGCCGCGCCGCCGCCTCCGCGTCGCGGCGGCCGACCCCGGCGCGGGTCAGCGCGCGCTGGAAACCGTCGCCGTCGCCCAGGGTCACGCCCAGTTCGATGCTGGGGCGCTCCGGCGCGGTGGCGAGCGGGCGGACCAGGTCGTTGGCGGCCATGCGGTGGCCGGTGTCGGCGCCGAGCGCGAGCGGCGCGATCGCCTGGGCGCGCGCCTGATCGGCGGCCGGAGCGGCGAGCGGCACGGGGCCGTCGCCGGGCAGCGGTCGATCAAGGCCGGGCGACAGCGTCCAAGTCGCGGCGCACAGCGCGGTGCAGGTGGCGAGGCCCCGCCACCAGGCGCGGCTGCCGATGCGGGCGCCGAGATCGGGCGTCCAGTCGAACCCGGCGGCGCGGCCGGCCAGGGGGCGCGGCACCGGCGAGCGCAGGCGCAGCCCGCCCGCGCCGCCACCGGCCAGCTCCAGCTCTCTGTCCGCCTTCAGGAACACGCACGTCGCCTTCGGTATCGCCGCCGAGCCCCCGGCGCGCTGTCGCCTTCGACTGTGGGGCGAAGTCCCTAAAGTCAAATGAACCAGCCGGTTCGCTGCGACGAGGCGTGGCGGCGGCGGGATGTTCGCCCCGGCGACGGATAGCTCCCGGATTGTCATTGCGCATGGCCGCGGAACACCCGATGTACGGTCGATGACCAGCCGCGTCTCCGGCAGCGTGACCGCCGTTCTCGGGCCCACCAACACGGGCAAGACTCATCTCGCGATCGAGCGGATGTGCGCGCATAGCAGCGGCATCATCGGCTTCCCGCTGCGCCTCTTGGCGCGCGAGGTCTATGACCGGGTGGTCGCGATCAAGGGCGCGGACCAGGTGGCGCTGGTGACCGGCGAGGAGAAGATCGTCCCGCCCAACGCCCGCTGGTTCCTCTGCACCGCCGAATCAATGCCGGGGCACGAGGCCGCCTTCGTCGCGCTGGACGAGGCGCAGCTGGGCGCCGACCCGGAGCGCGGCCATATCTTCACCGACCGGCTGATGCATATGCGGGGGCGCGAGGAGACGATGATCCTGGGCTCGGAGGCGCTGCGCCCGATGGTCAAGGCGCTGGTCCCCAAGGCGGAGATCGTCGGCCGGCCGCGCTTCTCGACGTTGAGCTATGCCGGCGCGAAGAAGATCAGCCGCCTGCCCAAGCGGTCGGCGATCGTCGCGTTCAGCGCCGAGGAGGTCTATGCGGTCGCGGAGATGCTGCGGCGGCTGCGCGGCGGCGCGGCGGTGGTGATGGGGGCGCTGTCGCCGCGCACCCGCAACGCCCAGGTGGCGATGTTCCAGGCGGGCGAGGTGGATTATCTGGTCGCCACCGATGCGATCGGCATGGGGCTGAACATGGATGTCAGCCATGTCGCCTTCGCCTCGCTCAACAAGTTCGACGGGCGGCGGCAGCGGCGGCTGACCGTGGCGGAGATGGCGCAGATCGCCGGCCGCGCCGGGCGGCACCAGCGCGACGGCACGTTCGGCGCGGTCAGCGAGGAGGGGCCGGGCGCCTTCCTGCCCGAGGAGGTGCTGGCGATCGAGGAGCATCGCTTTCCGAACATCGAGGGCCTCTACTGGCGCGAGGGCGATCCCGATCTGTCGAGCATCGAATCGCTGGTCGCCGACCTGGAGCGGCGCCCGCCGGCCGACCTGCCGCTCCGCGCCGCGCCGCAATCGGTCGACCTGGCGGTCCTCAAGCGTTTGTCGGAAGAGGCCTGGGTGCGGGACCGGGCCCGCGGCGTCGCCGGCGTGCGGCGGCTGTGGGCGGCATGCCAGATCCCCGATTTCCGCAAGCTGGGCCTCGATCCCCATGCCCGCTTCGTGGAGCGGGTGTTCCGCCACCTGAGCGAGGGGCGGGGACATGTGCCGCACCAATGGTTCGCCGACGAGATCGCGCGGCTGGATACGGTGGCCGGCGATGTCGAGACGCTGGCCGGGCGGCTGTCGGCGATCCGCAGCTGGGCCTATATTGCGCAGCGGCCCGACTGGCTGGCCGATCCCCGGCACTGGGCGGGCCGCGCCCGCGAGATCGAGGAGCGGCTGTCCGACGGCCTGCATGCCAGCCTGACCCAGCGGTTCGTCGACAAGCGCACCACCGCCCTCATCCGGCGGATCGGCGCGGATGCGGGAGCGCTGCCGGTGACGATCGGGCCGGAGGGCGAGGTGCTGGTCGAGGATCATCCGATCGGCCGGCTCGACGGCTTCCGCTTCTCGGTCGAGCCGGGCGCGCGGGCGGGCGACAAGCGGCTGTTGCTGGCGGCGGCGGAGAAGCGGCTGGGCAGCGAGCGGGGCCGGCGCGCGGCCGCATTGGTCGCGGCGGCGGACACGGATTTCCGGCTGGACGAAGGGGGGCTCGACGACGACCGGGGCATCGCCATCGCCTGGCAGGGCGAGGGCGGCTGGCATCGCGTCGCGCGGCTGGAGCCGGGCGCGACGCTGGCCCGGCCGCGCATCCGGCTGGACCGCGATCTCGACTGTCTCGACAAGGGGACGCGCGACGGCGTGGCGGCGCGGCTGGAGCGCTGGCTGATCGCGCAGGTCGCACGTCGTGCGCCGGTGCTGGCGGCATTGGGCGAGGCGATGCGCGATCCCGCCGCGACCTCCGCCTTTCGTGCGGTGACGGCGGCGGTGGAGGCGGCGGGAGGCCTCGTGCCCCGCTGGCCTTTGCGCCTGTCGCTCGATGCGCTGACGCCGGAGGAACGGCGGCGGCTGCGCAAGCTCGGCATCACGGTCGGCGCGCTCGACCTGTTCGACCCGCGCCTGTTGAAGCCGGCGGCGGCGGCGCTGCGACGCGCGCTTCTGGCAGTGCGCGGTCCCGCCTCGCCCCTGCCGCCGGACGGTGCGACGGTGCTGCCGCGCGGCACGGCCGGCGCGACGCTGGACAGCGGTTTCCGGCCGCTGGGTGCGCAGGCGGTGCGGATCGACCTCGTCGAGCGGATCGCGCGCGCCGCGCACGACGCGCGCCAGGGCCGCAAGCCGTTCGCGCCCGATCCCGCGCTCGCCACCTCGATGGGACTTGAGCCGCCGACGCTGGCGCGGCTGATGGCCGAACTCGGCTTCCAGGGGCTGAAGGGCGAAGCCGGACGCTGGGTCTGGCGGGGGCGGCCGCCGGCCCGACCTTTGGCCAGGCCGGTCACGAGTGATCCGGGCAACGCCTTCGCCGGCCTGTCGGGGCTGTTCGGCCATGGGTGACAAGGGCGTCGGGACCGCGATGCGGGTCGACCGCTTCCTGTGGTGGGCGCGGCTCGCCAAGACGCGCAGCGCCGCGCAGGCGATGGCGGAAACCGGGCGGATGCGGATCGATGGCCGCACCATCGACCGCGCGCATTGCCCGGTCCGGCCGGGCAATATCCTGACCTTCGCGGCCTATGGTCAGGTCCGGGTGGTGCGGATCGACGCCCTGCCGGGCCGGCGCGGCCCGCCGGCGGAAGCGCGTGAGAGTTATACGGAGTTAACATCGGGCGGCTCGCCGGACCCGCGCGAAGCTGCTAACGTGTCGCAGCAAGACGAGCTTGATTGACGCGGACCCGCCTCGCGTCCTAGCAGCCGCCGCTTGCAACCAGGTCCGGCGTGACAGGCCGGCCGCAGGACGGACCCGGAGTTTTTCCCAATGACCTACGTCGTCACCGACGCGTGCATCCGCTGCAAGTACATGGACTGTGTCGAAGTCTGTCCGGTGGATTGCTTCTACGAGGGCGAGAACATGCTCGTCATCAACCCGTCGGAATGCATCGACTGCGGCGTGTGCGAGCCCGAATGCCCGGCCGAGGCGATCCTGCCCGATACCGAGAACGGGCTGGAGAAGTGGTTGGAACTGAACGCCACCTTCTCCGCCCAATGGCCCAACGTCACGCGCAAGCTGGACCAGACGCCGCCGGACGCCGACGCGATGAAGGGCGTGGCGGACAAGTACGACCAGTTCTTCTCGCCGGAGCCCGGCGCAGGGGATTGATCGGTGGTTTGGCGGCGGGAGTCCGGAACGCCGCCAGGGGGCGAAGCGCCGCCCCGCACTTGTGATGTCGGATAGACGCGCGATGACGCTCAGCCGCCGGGCCGTGCTGGGCACCCTGGTCGTGACCGGCCTGGGCGCCGGCGGGGCCGGGCACGGGCTCGCCCGGACGGCCTCCTACCCCGCGCCCACGCGCGAGGCGATGCTGACGGTGCCGGGCGGGCGCGTCTATGTCCGCGTCAACGGCGACCTGAAGGGATCGCGCCCGCCGCTGGTGATCGTGCATGGCGGGCCGGGCGGTACGCATAACAGCTATCTGCCGGCGCTGGCGCTGGCCGATACGCGCGCGGTCATCCTCTACGACCAGCTCGACAGCGGCCGCTCGGACTGGCCGCAGGATCCGGCCAACTGGACGGTGACGCGTTTCGTGGACGAACTGGAGGCGGTGCGGATCGGCTTGGGCGTGCGCCGCTGGCATGTCTGCGGGCATAGCTGGGGCGGCACGATCGCGCTGGAATATGGCGCGCGGCACATGCGGGCGGCGGCGGACCCGCTGGCCGGGCTGGTGCTGGCCAGCCCGCTCATTTCGACGCGCCGCTGGATCGCCGATGCCGATGCGCTCCGCGCGACCCTGCCCCCTGCGACGCGCGGCGTGCTGGCCGCCTGCGAGACGTCCGCGCCGCCCGCCAGCGCCGCCTGCGACGCGGCGACGGCGCAATTCTATGCGCGGTTCAACCGGCGCGAGGCCGCGTCGCCGGCGATGGCCGCCGGCGCGCGCGAACGGCCGGGGCGGGGCTTCGACGCGCGCCTCTACGCGACGATGTGGGGCCGGAGCGAGTTCTCCGCGACCGGCAGCTTGCGCGAGTATGATGGCGAGCCGCTGCTCGGCCGGCTGGACGGCGCGCGCACCCTGTTCCTGGTCGGGCAATATGACGAGGCGCGGCCCGCCACCGCCGCGCTGTTCGCGGAGCGGGTGCCGGGCGCGGACTATGGCGTGGTGCCGGGTGCGGCGCATTCCTTGTTCGCCGATCGTCCCGCGGAGACGCTGGCGATGCTCCGCGGCTTCCTCGCGCGGCACGATCCGGCGGCGACGCGCTGAGCCAACCCCGTCCGAAGCGGACGAAAGGCTGGCATTTTTCTTGCCGTTGTGTTAAGACCGCCAGCGACGGGCGCTTTCTGCCGCCCGCCTGTCCGCACTCAAGTTCAGGGCTGTCCGCCGACCCTATGGCCGGACGCCCGATTCGATGAAAGGCCCTATATGGCTGCCAAGGCGCTGTTCTTCGACGTCGGCGATTATGTTGTCTATCCCAAGCACGGCGTGGGCCGGGTGATCGAGCTGCAGAAACAGGAAATCGCGGGCACCAGCCTCGAACTCTATGTCCTGCGCTTCGAGAAGGAGCGTATGACGCTCCGCGTGCCGACCAATAAGGCGGAAAGTGTCGGAATGCGCAAGCTGTCGTCGGACAAGACGATGCGCGAGGCGATGGAGACGCTGAAGGGCAAGCCCAAGGTGAAGCGCACCATGTGGTCGCGCCGCGCCCAGGAATATGAGGCGAAGATCAACTCGGGCGACCTGGCCTCGATCGCCGAGGTGGTGCGTGACCTGTTCCGCGCCGACGACCAGCCCGAGCAGAGCTATTCCGAGCGCCAGATCTTCGAAGCCGCCGCGAGCCGGCTGGCGCGCGAGCTGGCCGCGATGGAGCAGGTCGACGAGCCCAAGGCGCTGGAGAAGATCCTCGACATCCTGCGCGCCGCCGCCGCGATCTACAACAAGGAGAAGCCGGCGGCCTGATCGGGCGGTCCGGTCGACGGGTGAACGGGGGCGGTCCGGCGACGGGCCGCCCCTTTCTCGTGGCGCCGCCCTTGCACGCTGTCGCGCCGTGCTCCCGCACCGGCGGCAGCCCCAGGTACCGGTGTCCGTGAAGCGGTTGTCCCGCATGGCCCTGAATTCGGGAGCGCGGCTCCCGCCATCGGGGGACTGGCCGCCATGCCGCATGGCCAGCAAGACGGTTGCCAGTCGTGTGGCATGTGTATTATCAAAACAATACACACAGGGGAGACCATCCGATGATTCGCCGCCGTCATGCCGCCATCGCCCTCGCCATTCTGGCCATGCCGGTCGCGGCCTGCTCAATGAACTGGAGCGACAAGCCGGACACGGACGAGGCGGCCATCCCCGGCACCGGCAGTGGCGATCGCCGCACCTATGCGGTGGAGGGGTTCACCACTGTCGCGCTCGCGGCGGCGGGCGATGTCGATGTGCGGGTCGGTCCCGCATTCTCGGTGACCGCGACCGGTTCGCCCGATGCGCTCGACAAGCTGAAGGTCTCGCGCGATGGCGACACGCTGAAGCTGTCGCGGCAGCGGGGCGTCACCTGGGGCAAGAGCGGCAAGGTGCATTTTACCGTCACCATGCCGCGCATCCAGGGGGCCGATATCGGCGGCTCCGGCACGATCACCATCGACCGGGTGGAGGGCGAGCGGTTCGAGGGCAATATCGGCGGCTCGGGCACGCTGGACGTCCGGGGGCTGAACGTCCGCAAGGTGGAGTTCGCCATCGGCGGCTCGGGCGATATCGCGGCGGCGGGCACCGCGCGCGAGATGGAGGTGTCGATCGGCGGGTCGGGCAAGGTGCGGGCGCAGCCGCTGCGCAGCGAATCGGCGGACATCACCATCGCTGGCTCCGGCGATATCGCCGCGACGGTGACGCGCAGCGCCGATGTGACGATCCTGGGCGCGGGCGACGTGACCATCCAGGGCGGCGCGCAGTGCAAGGTGACGAAGATGGGCGCGGGCAACGTTCGCTGCGGCTGAGGTCGGACCGGTGCGGTGACCCGGAGGTCACCGCATCCTAACCCCAAGTACGGCCGCGCCCGCTTCGTCAGGGGGCCAGCCGGCCATCGGTGATCGCCGCCGCCTCGAACGGGAAGAGGCGTTCCGGGTCCGGGCGCTTGACCGTGCGGGCGATGCCGGGATCGGCGAAATGATGCAGCACGTGCTTCATGATCGCCTTGCGCGCGGCGGGCTTGTCGTCGGCGCGCACGCAGAACCAGGGCGCCAGCGGCGTATGGGTGCGCAGCAACATGGTGTCGCGCGCCGCTGAATAATCGGACCAGCGGTCCTGCGCCACCGCATCCATGTCCGACACCTTCAGGCGCTTCAGCGGGTTGGTCCGCCGCGACTCGAGTCGCTTGCGCTGCTCCTCCTTGGTGATGTCGAGCCAAACCTTGAGCAGGCCGATCCCGCTTTCGACCAGCATCCGCTCGAAATCCGGCGCGTCGCGCAGGAACTCCGCCTGTTCGTCGCGGGTGGAGAAGTCCATCACCACCTCGACCCCGGCGCGATTGTACCAGGACCGGTTGAAGATCACCAACTCGCCCGCTGCGGGAAGATGTTGCACATAGCGCTGGAAATACCATTGCGACCGTTCGCGTTCGGTCGGCTTGGGCAGCGCGACGACGCGGGTCGCGCGGGTCGATAGATGTTCGGTGAGCCGCTTGATGGTGCCGTCCTTGCCGGCCCCGTCGCGCCCCTCGAGCACCAAGATCATGCGCTTGCCCGAACGGATCGCGGCTTGCTGCATCTCCACCAGCCCGAGTTGCAGTCGTTCGAGGTGGGACAGGGATTCCGTTGTATTCACCGGCATTGCTCCACGGATTGGGGTCGATCGTTTCTGGGGTGGAAACCCCTGGCGACCTGAAAAGTTTACCGTCGGTTGTGCGACATCATGGATGCGGTGGATCAAACGGGATCAGCTTTGATCTACATCTCAAAAATGTTCATTTCGGATGTTGACGGCCAGTAACGGGGCGCTAGGGCTGGCGAAGAAAAGGAGCGACCATGGTAGACGATACGACCGACAACAATGCCGTCGAGCTGGCCACGGAACTGACTATTGCGTGGTTGGGCAATCCCAATACCCGCACCTCGGCCGAAGATGTGCCGGCTTTCCTCGGCAAGATGCATGAAACCGTGTCGGCGTTGCTGGGCACCGGCGTCGTCACGACGGCCGCCGAGCCCCAGGGCGAGTATATCCCGGCGGTCAGCGCGCGGAAGTCGCTGGCGTCGAAGGATCACATCATCTCCATGATCGACGGCAAGCCCTACAAGACCTTGCGCCGTCATCTAGCGACCAATGGCCTGACCCCGCAGGAATATCGCGAACGTTATGGCCTGAAGCCGGATTATCCGATGGTGGCCGAGAACTACTCGGAAAGCCGTCGCGCCATGGCGAAGAAGATCGGTCTGGGTCGTAAGCCCGGTGCGCGCACGTCGTCCGACGCGCCGGCTGCCGCGAAGCGCGGCCGCAAGCCGGCGGACGCCGCCTCCGAGTAATCGTCGCGACTCGACGCTGAAGGGTTAACGAGGGGGTGGCTTGGCTGCCCCCTTTTTTTTGTCCGGCGGCCACGGCCTCGAAGGCCGATGCACCGGATTCTCAGCATCCGGACAGGCGGCGCGGTGGCGACCGCCGTGACAAGCCGTCGGGGCAGGCCGGCGGCGGTAGCGATGCCGTACAGCTGTTTCCTGCCGGCGATCTGTAATCAAAAGCAATGGCCGGCCGTCCCGCGGTCAACGCGATCCCGTAACGATCTCCGCAAGACTATGGTTTCCTGCTGCGGAATGTGGTTAATGAGAAGTCAATATTGGCTGAGTTCCACCACTTATCGACGCTGAGCCACGTCTTGGCTAAGCGGCTGTAAACCAAACTTTTTCGGTTGGTTGCGTTAATCGACCTGCAACCCTTTTCACTTACTTCGGCCTTCATAGAGTGGTCGGGGAACTTAACGGCATGATCAGTTACTTGCGCGGTGGCGCGGCCGTGGTGCTGCGCCGGAAGAATCGACGCGTCCATTTGACGCTCACGGCCCTGTCGGGGGCGGTGTTGCTGTCGGCCTGTGGCGGTGGTGGCGGAAGCGGTGGCGGCGATGTCGGGACGGCATCGTCGGGCGTGACCGTCGTTCCCGCCCCGACTCCTTCGCCCAGCCCGACGCCTGCGCCGACGCCCACGCCGACGCCTGCTCCGACGCCGACGCCTTCTCCGACGCCGACGCCGACGCCGACGCCGACGCCGACACCGACGCCCGCGCCGTCCGTGGCCGGGTTCGGGCTGGGCGTGAACGTGTCGTCGGTCGACTATTTCTCGAACGAATATACGTTCATGAACCTGCTGACCGGTCACACCTGGGTCGATACCGCCACCGGCTGGCAAGCGGTGGCGGCCAGCGAGATCGACTCGCTGGGCATGATCAAGCAGATGGCTGCGGGCAAAAGCTACGCCCGGGTCATGACGCCGCCGTCGCAGGTGTTCAACGGGCAGACGGTGGCCGTTCGCTGCACCTGGACGGGGACCGGCAGTGTCGACATCGGCGGCTATCGCAAAAATCTGGTGCGCGGCGACCATGTCCTGACCTTCGACTGGACGGCCGCGCCGGCGCCGGAGGGCAACAGCCGCAACTGGATGAGCCTGTCGAATGTCAGCGCGACCGATCCGGTGCGCAATCTCGACTGCCGGGAGCAGGGTGCGCCGCGCGACCAGATCTTCTCCAACCAGCTGCTGGAAAGCCTGAAGCCGTTTTCGGTGATACGCTTCCTCGACTGGTCGCCCGCCAACCAGAACCCCGACTCGGTGACCTGGGCGGACCGCTCGTTGCCGAACGGGATCAACCAGGCGGATCGCCCGCGCGGCGTCGCGCTGGAATATATGGTCGCGCTCGCCAATCAGGTCGGTTCCGATCCGTGGTTCACCATTCCGTGGAATGCGGACGAGGATTATGTCACGCGCATGGCGCAACTGGTCCACGACTCGCTGGCCTCGAACCGGCGCGTCTATGTCGAATTGGGCAATGAGAACTGGAACTACGCCTTCCCGCTGGCGCACCAGATCCAGGCCGAAGGACTGGCGGCCGGACTCGACACCAACGGTTTCATCGCCAATCTGAAGCGCTACTCGCAGAAGACGGTTTGGGCGATGAAGATCTGGGCCAGGGTGTTCGCGGACCGGCCGGGACAACTGGTCCGTGTCGCCTCCGCGCAGAGCGCCAATCCCTGGGTCGGGCAGCAGGTGTTGAGCTACCCGGATGTCGCCGCCAATGTTGATGCGCTCGCCATCGCGCCCTATTTCAACCTGGCCAAGGACACCGATTCGACGGGCTCGCTCAGCGATCGTCTGGCCTCGCTCAAGGCCGGACTGGATATCACGCTGCGCGCTGTCGCCGACAACAAGTCGACGGCGCAGAAATATGGCAAGCGGCTGATCACCTATGAAGGCGGGCAGCACGTTGTCGACATGGCCACCGGCGGCGGCGTACGCGTGCAGGAGGTCAATCGGTCCGCAGCGATGTACGATTTGTACAAGAGCTATATCGAAGGCTGGAAGGCGCGATCGGACGACCTGATGGTGCTGTACAGCGCCACCGGTCCGGCCGGCGGCGGCGGCGCTTGGGGCATGCGTGAATATGCCGGACAACCGATCGACCAGACGCCGAAGCGGCGAGCCGCCCTCGAATTCGGTCGATAGGTGGAACCGCGTCTGTTGCTTGTCATATCAAGCCGTTACAGCAGCTTCTAAATCCGTCGAGAAAAATTGATCGCCCCATATCGTTAAATCATCGGTATCTCTGATCTTTAATCGGGTGTCGATCAGCAAGCTATATTTAGAAAATATGCAAGGTAGAGGAAGTAAAGGCTTTCTCAACTGACGCCATTGCTTTGACTGGAGTAGTCCATGACTGGTACTTCGATTGCTAAGATGATTGCCGCCGTGAAGTCCGTCGCGACTACGCCATCGGCGGCGCTGGTGGCCGGCGCGACCGCGGTGGCGGCCGTAGGGTCGGCCGGCGTGGTGACCGGCAAGGGGTCGCTCGACTCGTCCACTCCCACGATCTTCGTGCTGAAAGGCGTGCCCAAGGCGACCCCGACGCCGACCCCCACGCCGACGCCGACGCCGGCCGCCAAGGGGTTCGGACTGGGCATCAACGTGGCCCCGGTCGATTATTATTCCAACGAATACACCTTCATGAACCTGGTCTCCGGCCATATCTGGGTGGACACCAACAATGGCTGGCAGGAACTGTCGGCGACGCAGCTGGACACCTTGGGAATGCCCAAGCAAGTCCCGGCGAATAAGAGCTATGCCTATGTGATGACGCCGCCCTCGCAGGTGTTCAACGGCGAGAGCGTTGCGATCCGTTGCACCTGGGCCGGAACGGGCGACGTCAATATCGGCGGGTCTCGCAAGAACCTGGTCCGGGGCGACCATGTCCTGACCTTCGACTGGCCCGCCGGACCGCCGCCGGAGGGCAACACGCGCAACTGGGTCAATGTGTCCGGCGCGCCGGAGAGCGATCCCGTGCGCAATCTCGACTGCCGCGAGAAGAGTGCGCCGCGCGACCAGATGTTCGCCTCGCAGCTGATCGACAGCCTGAAGCCCTATAGCGTGCTGCGCTTCCTGGACTGGTCGGCGACCAATACCAATCCCGCCAAGATCACCTGGGCGGAGCGGACGTTGCCGAACGGCGTCAATCAGGGCGACCACAAGCGTGGCGTGGCGTTGGAGAACATGGTCCTGCTCGCCAATACGGTGGCGGCCGATCCCTGGTTCACCATCCCGTGGAATGCGGACGAGGATTACGTCACCCGCATGGCCAAGCTGGTGCATGACAATCTGGGGGCGAACCGGCGGGTCTATGTCGAGATCGGCAACGAGAACTGGAACTATGCCTTCCCGCTGGCGCACCAGATCCAGTCCGAAGGGCTGTCGGCCGGGCTGGACACCAACGGCTTCATCGCCAATCTGAAGCGCTATTCGCAGAAGACGGTCTGGGCGATGAAGATCTGGGGCAAGGTGTTCGCCGACCGGCCGGGCCAGCTGGTGCGCGTCATCGGGTCGCAGAGCAGCAATCCCTGGGTCGGCCAGCAGGTGCTGAGCTATCCGGATGTCGCCGCCAATGTCGATGCGATGGCCATCGCGCCCTATTTCAACTATGACAATGATGCCGCGAAGCTCCGCAGCCTGGTGGACCGGCAGGCCTCGCTGCGCGCCGGACTGGCCCAGTCGCTGAAGGATATCACGGCGAACCAGGACACCGCCAAGCAATATGGCAAGCGGCTGATCACCTATGAAGCCGGGCAGCATGTCGTCGACTTCGCCAGCGGTGGCGCGGCGCGCGTGCAGGACATCAACCGCTCGGCGGCGATGTACGACATGTACAAGACCTATATCAGCACCTGGAAGAACCAGGTGAACGATGTGATGACGCTGTACAGCGCCACCGGCATGGCCGGGGCGGGCGGTGCCTGGGGCATCCGCGAATATGCCGGCCAGCCGGTCGACCAGACGCCGAAGCGCAAGGCGGCGCTGGAATTCGGCAAGTAAAGGCCGGGCGGGCCGCTCCGGCGGGGCGGGCTTGCGGGAAGGGGCGGTGGGCGCGACGCGGCGTCCACCGCCCCTTTTTCGTCGTACGCGCGATAGGGGCGGGGAAAGCGCCTACCAGCTCGACTTGACCACGCCGGGGATCAGCCCGCGCACGGCCAGGTCGCGCAGCATCACGCGCGCCAGGCGGAAGCGGCGGTGATAGGCGCGCGGCCGCCCGGTCAGCTCGCAGCGGTTGCGCACGCGCGTCGGATTGGCGTTGCGGGGCAATTCCGCCATTCTCAGCCGGGCGAGCAGCCGGTCGGTGTCCGACAGGCTCTCATCGGCCGCCTGCGCCTTGAGCTTCGCGAATTTCGGGGCGTAGCGTGCGACCATGCGCTTGCGACGCTCATTCTTGTTGATGGCGCTCTTCTTGGCCATGACGATCCTTCCGATGGTTGATCGCCGGCAATCTGCGCCGATCGGGCGGTCGCGTCGCTAACCTGCACCAGCGTCGGCGGGCGGAGGGACTGACCGGGATCAGTCCAGCCAGATCGCGCCATGCGGCAGGTCAAGCACCAGCCGGCGGTCGGCGAACGCGTCCCAGCCGATCGACACATGGCCGTCGGCCCCGCGGCGGGCCGACAGGGTCTGGCCGGCGATGGTCACTGGCACGGTCGCGGGCGGCGGCGGCTGGTCGCGGGGGGCGGTGTCGAAGGTGATGGTGACCGCCTGCCCGTCGAGCTGGCCCGGCATCGTCAGTCCATCGTCGCGCAGGGTCACCGGAATGCGGGTGGCGTGATCGGCGAGGCGCGCGGCGGCGTCCGGGTCGAGGCGGCGGATTTGGCCGGCCTTCAGGTCGAGGCGGACGGTGACGGTGCCGAGCACGTCGCGGCCGAGATCGAGCAGCGCATCGTCCGGCAGCGCCGCGACGAAGCGGGCGCGACGGATGTCCGCATAGGGGCGGACGAAGCGGATCAGGAGCGGGCGGGGCAGCGCGGTCGTGCCGCTGTCCGGCGCCGGGGGCATGCCGGGCAATCGCCGGGCGAGCGGTCGGGCGATGGCGGTGACCGGCGCGGCGGGGTCGAGGAAGACGCGCACGTCGATCGTGCGCGCCACGGCGATGGCGCGCAGGCCCGAGGGGGCGAGGACCAGCCGGTCGCTGGGGGGCGCGTGGAAGCCGGTCATGGGCGGGTCTCCGCTGCGGAGGAGGGGGCGGGGTCGGGGATGGTGCCGCCGACCGCCTGGAACAGCGCCACCGTGTCGGCGAGCCGCGCCGCCTCCGCCTGGATGCGGGTCGAGGCGGCCTGGGCAGAGGCGGCGCTGGCGCCCAGGAGCGCCAATGTGCCGACGCCGCCGAGCTGGAGCTGGCGGCGGGTGAAGCCCAGCGACTGGTTGGCGGCGTCGCGGGCGCGGGTCGCGGCGTCCAGCGCGACGGCGTCGCTGCGCAGCCCGGCGAGCGCATCGTCGACATCGACGAACGCCTGCAGCGCCGCGCCGCGATATTGCGCCTTGGCGAGGTCGAGCGCGGCCTCGGCCGCCCGTTGCTGGTGGCGCAGCGCGCCGGCGTGGAAGATCGGCGCGGTCAGGCCGCCGATCAGCGCGTAGAAGGGGTTGCCGGTCGCGAACATCCGCGCGAACCGCTCGGCCGAGCCGCCGGCATTGCCCGACAGGGTGATGGACGGCAGCCGCGCGGCGATGGCGGTGCCGAGATCGGCGGCCGCCCCCTCCATCTGCGCGGCGGCGGCGCGCACGTCGGGCCGGGCGGCGACCAGATCGGCGGGCAGCGCGACCGGCAGGTCGGTCGGCAAATGCAGTTCGGCGAGGCTCGGCAGGTCGAGCGTGGTGGCGCCTGGGGCGGTGCCGGTCAGCGTCGCGATCAGCGCGCGCTGGTGCTGCGCCTGGCGCTGGAGCGGCGGCAGCACCGCTTCGGTCGTGGCGAGCGCGCTCGCCTGCGCCGCGACGTCCGCCGCGCCGATATCGCCCAATGCCTGACGACGGCGGAGCAGGTCGAGGATGTCGCGGTTGGAACGGATCGCATCCTCGGCGGCGGTGACCTGCGCCTGGAGCGCGGCCTGTTCGATCACCGCCAGCGCCAGATTGGCGACGACGCTGGTCCGCGCCGCGTCGAGCCGGGCGGCGGCGACCGCGGTGGCGGCGGCGGCGGAGCGGATGCGGCTGCGCTGCCCGCCGAACAGGTCCAGCGGATAGGTGACGGACAACTGGCTGGTGTGGAGCGTGTAGAGCGTGTCGGTGACGTCCGCGAGCGGCGAGGACAGCGCATTGGACACCCGCGCCCGTTCCACCTGATAGCCGGCATCGACCTGCGGCCCGGCGGCGCCGCGCACGACGCCGCGCTGTTCGCGGGCCTGGCGCAACGTCGCCTCCGCCGCCGCGAGATCGGTATTGGCGGCGAGCGCGCGGGCCACGAGCGCGTCCAGTCGGGGGCTGCCGAAGCGGGTCCACCAATCCGCCGGAGCGGGGCGGCCGGGCATGATCCGCTGCGTCGGGCCGGCGGTGGCGGGGAGGGTGGCGGCGGCGACCGGTGGCGGCAGCGGCAGGTCGACCCTGGGGTGCTGCGGCCCGGCCGAGCAACCGGACAGGGCCGTGCCGAGCAGCATGGCGAGGACACGAGGCGAACGGATCATGCCGGCTGCTCCCCGGGCTGGACGGGATGATGGGGCAGGGCATGGCCGTGCGGCCCGCGCTCCTCGGGCGAGACATGGCGCGAGAACCGGTCGATCAGCACCGGCATCACCAGGAGGATCAGCACGGGGGCGAGCGCCATGCCGCCGACCACGACCAGCGCCAGCGGCTTCTGCACCTGGCTGCCGATGCCGGTCGAGACGGCGGCGGGCAGCAGGCCGATCGCGGCGGCGGCGCAGGTCATCACCACCGGGCGGAGCGCGGTGTCGACCGTGGTGGCGAGCGCCTCCGCCCGCGCCAGGCCGCCGTCCAGCGCCTGGTTGAAGGTCGTGACCATGAGGATGCCGTCCATCACCGCGATGCCGAACAAGGCGACGAAGCCGATCGCGGCGGAGATGCTGAACGGCGTGCCGGTCAGCGCCAGCGCCAGCACGCCGCCGACGATCGCCATCGGGATCACGCTGAACGCCATCAGCGTGTCGGTGACCGAGGAGAAATTGGCATAGAGCAGGATCAGGATCAGCCCCAGGCTGATCGGCACGACGATCTCCAGCCGGTCGACCGCGCTGGTCAGGTTGCCGAGCTCGCCCGCCCATTCCAGGTGATAGCCGGCGGGCAGCGGCACGGCCTTGGCGACGCGGGCCTGGGCCTCGCCGACCGCGCCGCCCAGGTCGCGGTCGCGCACGCTGAATTTGATCGGGATGTAGCGTTCCTGATGCTCGCGATAGACGAAGGACGCGCCCGAGGTGAGGCGCACCCTGGCGACCTCGGACAAGGGCACCTGGACGATCCCGTTGCCGCCCGGCGCCGGCGCGCCGATGGTGATGCGGCGGATCGATTCCAGGCTGTCGCGCTCATTGGGCCGCAGCCGCACGACGATCGGGAAGTGGCGGTCGGTGCCGGTCTCGTACAGGTCGCCGGGGCTCTGCCCGCCGATCGCTGCGGCGACCGTGGTGTTGATGTCGTCGGGGGTCAGGCCGTAGCGCGCGGCGGCGGCGCGATCGACGTCGATCCGCACGGTCGGCTGGCCGAGCGAGTCGGACACGCCCAGGTCGGTGATGCCGCGCACCTTGGCCATCTCCGCCTGGATGCGGCCGGCCAGCGCTTCCAGCGTGGCGAGGTCGGGGCCGAACACCTTGACCGAATTGGCGCCCTTCACGCCCGACGAGGCTTCCTCGACATTGTCCTGGATATATTGGGAGAATTCGAACTCGACGCCGGGATAGCGTTTCTGGAGCCGGTCCTGCAGCTCACGGGTCAGCGTGTCCTTGGTGACGCCGCGCGGCCACTCGTCGGCGGGCTTCAGCGGCGTGTAGAATTCGGCGTTGAAGAAGCCGGTGGCATCGGTGCCGTCATCGGGCCGGCCGTGCGTCGAGATGACGCGCTGCACCTCGGGATAGCTGGCGATGATGCGGCGGATGCCGTTCACCGTCGGCTGCCCCGCCTCCAGCGAGACCGAGGCGGGCAGCGAGGCGCGGATGTAGAGATTGCCCTCCTCCAGATGCGGCAGGAACTCGACGCCCAGGCCATGCACCGCGACCAGCGCGGCGACCATCAGCAGCGCGGTGCCGCCGAGCGTCAGCATCCGGTTGCCGAGCGCGAAGGCGGCGGCCGGGCGGTAGAGGGCGCGCAGCTTGCGGACGATCCAGGTCTCCACCTCGTCCAGTTTGTCGGGCAGGAGCAGCGCCGACAGCACCGGCGACACGGTGAAGGTGGCGATCAGGCCGCCCGCGATCGCATAGGCATAGGTCTTGGCCATCGGGCCGAAGATATGGCCCTCGACGCCGGTCAGCGTGAACAGCGGCAGGAAGCTGGCGATGATGATCGCGGCGGCGAAGGCGATGCCGCGACTGACCTCCGACCCCGCGTGCAGGATCGCGGAGAAGCGGCTGGCATGGTTGGCGTGGGTGCGGCCGCTGTCGATCGCGGCGGAGCGCATCACCATGTGGCGGAAGATGTTCTCGACCATGATGACGCTGGCATCGACGACCAGCCCGAAATCGAGCGCGCCGACCGAGAGCAGATTGGCGGATTCGCCCTGGATCGTCAGGATCAGCACCGCGAAGGCGAGCGCGAACGGGATGGTCTTGGCGACGATGATCGCCGAGCGCAGATTGCCCAGGAACAGCCACTGGAGGAGGAAGATCAGCACGATCCCCTCGACCAGATTGTGCAGCACCGTGTGCGTCGTCACGTCGATCAGGTCGGACCGGTCGTAGATCGGCTGCAGGGTGACGCCGGGCGGCAGCACGCCGCCGGCGTTGATCGTGGCGACCTCCTTCTTCACCTGTTCGATCGTCGGCATCGACTGCGCGCCGCGCTGCATCAGCACGATGCCCATGACGATGTCGTCGTCCGGGCCCACCCCGGCGATGCCCAGGCGCGGTTCGTTGCCGATCCGGATGGTCGCGACGTCGCTCAGCAGCACCGGGTTGCCGGCATTGGTGCCGACCAGCACGTGGCGGATCGCGTCGGTCGACTGGATCAGCCCCACGCCGCGCACGATCGCCGCCTGCGATCCGAAATTGATCGTCTGCGCGCCGACATTGCCGTCGCTCTTGCCGATCGCGGCCAGCACCTGACCGAGCGTGACGCCGTGCGCCAGCAGCCGGTCATTGTCGACCACCACCTCATAGGTGCGCAGCTTGCCGCCCCAGCCGGTCACGTCGGCGACGCCCGGGATGCGCTTGAACCGGCGTTGCAGCACCCAGTCCTGCAGCGTCTTCAGGTCCATCACCGAATAGCCGGCCGGCGCCTTGATCCGGTAGCGGAAGATCTCGCCGATCGGGCTGGTGGGCGAGATGGTCGGCTGCGCGTTGTTCGGCAGGGGGCCGAGCTGCGACAGGCGGCCGAGCACGCGCTGCTCCGCCTCGCGGAAGCCGACATTGTAGCTGAACTGGATACGCACGTCGGACAGGCCGAACAGCGAGATGGTGCGCACCGCCTTCAGGTCGGGAATGCCCGCCACCGCCTGTTCGATCGGGATGGTGACGCCGCGCTCCATCTCCTCGGCGGAGATGCCGTTGGACTGGGTCAGCACCTCGACCATCGGCGGCACGGGATCGGGATAGGCCTCGATGTTGAGGTTCGCGAAGGCGACGCCGCCCGCCAGGATCATGCCGGCGAGCAGCATCAGCATCAGCACGCGCTGGCGCAGCGCGGTGGCGATCAGCCCGTTCATGCGCCGGTCCCGCCGTTCAGCCCGGCCTCGTTGACGAACAGCGCGCCCGCGGTGACGATCCGCTCGCCCGGCTTCAGTCCGGCGGTGACGCGGTCCCAGCCATCGTCGCTGTCGGCGACGGTGACGGTTCGCGCATGGAGCAGTCCGTTCGCGCCGGCCACCCAGACGCGCGCGCCGTCGCCCTCGTGGATCACCGCGTCGGAGGGGACGCGGACGCCCTCCGGCCCGGCGGCGGCGGCGCGGCGGATCGCGAAGCTGGCGAACATCTCCGGCTTCAGCGCGCCATCCGGGTTGCGGACCGTGGCGCGCACCGCCAGGCGATGGGTGACGGGGTCGAGCGCGACCGCGACATTGTCGATCACCGCGGCGAAGCGGCGGCCGGGATAGGCGGGGGTGGTGACGGTGACGGCGTCGCCGACATGGACGCCCGCCGCGTCGCGCTCGGGCAGTTGCGCGACCAGCCAAACGCGCGACAGATCGGCGATGGTCAGCAGCGGCTTGTCGCCGCCCGCGCCGACGAACTCGCCGGGGGCGACATCGCGCGCGACGACGGTGCCCGCCACCGGCGCGGTGTAGGTCACGATCGCCGCCCCGTTGCCGCCGCCGCCGGCGGCGCGGCCGAACAGCGCCAGCCGGTCCTGCGCGGTGCGGACCGCGCCTTGCGCGGCGGCGACGGCGGCGCGCGCCACGACCAGGTCGCTGGCGGCCTGGCGATAATCCTTCAGCGCGCCACCGGCGGTGGCGTAGATGGCCTGCTGGCGCTTCGCATTGTCCTCGGCGATGCGCAGCTGGGCCTCAGCGGATTCGGCCTGGGTGCGCGCGCTGGTCAGGGCATTGCGCGCATCGGCATAGTCGTTCGACGCGACGCGCAGCAGCGGCTGGCCACGCCGCACGTTCTGCCCGGCCTCGACCAGCACCTGCACGATGCGACCGGAGAAGGGCAGGGTGACCGGAGCGCTGTGCTCGCCATCGACGGCGATCGTGCCGGTCGCGTCGAGCGGCGCGCCCGCGCCCGCCTCGCCCACGGTCAGCAGCTTCATCTGGGCGAGCTGGTCGGGCGTCGCGCGGAAGGTGCCCGGCGGCAGCGGGTGGTCGACCGGCGGCGTCGGCGTGGTGAGCGCGCGGACCAGGGTCATCGCCAGCCAGATCAAGAGGAACGCGCCGCCGCCGATCAGCAGCCAGCGCAGCTGCGCACGGCGGTCAAGCCGAAGGACGGTGGGGAGCGGCGGGGAGGCGTGTTCGGTGGACATGATGCGGCCTTGGCCTCTGCTTGCGGCGAGGAAGGTCGGCGGCTAGGCATCCTGGCTTACACGAACCTTACGACCGGATCGGACCCGTGCCGTGCGCCTGCTGCTTGTCGAGGACGATCGCGCTCTGGCCGCCGCGCTGGCGCAGGCGCTGAGCCGTCACGGCTTCGCCACCGATCATGCCGCGCAGGCCGAGGACGCGGCGGCGATGCTGGCGGCGGCGCATTATGGCGCGGTGCTGCTGGATCTGGGACTGCCCGATGGCGACGGGCTGGCCCTGCTGCGGACGTGGCGCGGGAAAGGCGTGGCGGTGCCGGTGATCGTCGTGACGGCGCGCGGCGACACCCGGGCGCGCATCGCCGGGCTGGACGCGGGCGCCGACGATTACCTGCCCAAGCCGTTCGACATGGACGAACTGGTCGCGCGGCTGCGCGCGGTGACGCGGCGCAAGGACGCGCTGGCCGGCAACGAGATCGCGCTGGGCAATGGCCGGTTCGACACGGCGCGGCGCGAGCTGGTCGTGGCGGATCGCCTCGTGCCGCTGTCGGCGCGCGAGACGGAGCTGGCGGCGCTGCTGTTCCGCCGGATCGGGCGGGTGGTGGCGAAGGCGGCGGTGGAGGACCAGCTGTTCGGCCTGATGGGCGATGGCGGCGGGGCGAATGCGATCGAGGTCTATGTCCACCGGCTGCGCCGCAAGCTGGAGGCGGCGGGCGCGGCGGTGCGGATCGAGACGATCCGCGGCATCGGCTATCTGGCGCGGATCGCATGAGCCTGTTCGCGCCGCGATCGCTGTCGCGGCGCATCCTGCTGGGCGAGGTGCTGGCGGTGACCTTGGTCGCGGTGCTGCTGCCGGTGCTGCTGATGTCGGCGCTGCACGCCGCCACCGCGCGCGAGGAGCGGGGCGCGCTGCGGCGCGAGGCGGACATGATCGCGCGGCGGCTGCACTGGGTGGGCGAGCGGCTGGCGATCGATCATCCGGCCGAATTGGAGCCGGGCTATGCCACCGCCTATGACGGCCGCGCCTTCGTGGTGGCGGACGCCGCCGGCGGCGTGCGGCTGGCGAGCCGCTACGCCGCCGGGGTGCCGTGGCGGCGGATCGCCGGGCCGAGCGCACGGCCCCGGTTCGTCGGCGCGGAGGATTTCGCACTCTATGCCCGGCCCGTGCGGGTCGGGGGGCGCCCCTTGCAGGCGATGGTGGCGCAGGACCGCTCGCAGCCCGGCGTGATCGTCGACGATATCGAACGCGCCTTCCTGCTCCGCCTGGGCCTGGTCATGCCGGTGCTGCTGCTGCTGCCGGTGCTGAGCGGGCTGGCGATGCGGCGCACCGTCCATTCCTTCCGCCGCGCCTCGGCCGAGGCGGAGGCGATCGATGCCTCGTCCCGGACCGTGCCAATCGCGATCGAGGGATTGCCGACCGAGGTGCGGCCGCTGGTCGCCGCCGCCAACGGCCTGGTCGAGCGGGTGCGGCGCGCGTTCTTCCGCCAGTCCGAATTCGTCGGCAACGTCGTCCACGAATTGCGCACGCCGCTCCAGACGCTGGCGCTGGAACTGGATGCGCTGCCCGATCCGGTCTTGCGCCAGCGCTGCGCGGTGCAGGTCGAGCGGTTGAGCCATGTCGTCGCCCAGTTGCGCGACCTGGCGACGCTGGACGATGGCGACGTGCTGCCCTGGGCGGCCCTGGACCTGGAGCCGGCGGCGGCGGCGACCATGGTGCGGTTGGCCCCGGCGGTGATCAACGGCGGCCATCACCTGGCATTCGCGGGGACCGAGGACTTGGCCGGCTATGACGGCGGGCCGCGCGTCCGCGGAAATGCGACCCTGATCGACCTGGCGATCGCCAATCTGATCGGCAACGCCGCCAAGCATACGCCGCCCGGCTGCACCATCACGGTGTCGGTGCGCGAGGCGGCGGGCGGCGCGGTGGTCGAGGTGGCGGACGACGGCCCCGGCATCGCCTGCGCCGACTTGGGCGACGCGCAGGCGCGCTACTGGCGGGCCGACCATGCGCGGTCAGACAGCGCCGGGCTGGGGCTGGCGATCGTGACGCGGATCATGGAGCGGCATGGCGGACGCCTGACGCTGGCGGTCTCCGGCGGCACGCGGGCGACCTTGTGGTTTCCGATCGCGACCGATCGTGGCCGGCGGGCGGCGGATGGCGCATCCGGCGACGCGGCCGATCGTTGATCGTCGCAATCGATCACAGGACCAAGGATTTCAGGTTTCCGACGTTCGTCGCGCTGGAGTAGCGTGACGCCATTCCGCCCCGGTCGCCCATGATGCGCCGGAGCCGCCACGAGAGGAGCAGGACATGGACGCCATCACCGAAGGCAGCCCGATCAACGATCCCAAGAAGCAGCCGGCCGCGATGCGCACGCTGCTGGGCCGCACGGCGCGCGACTGGTGGCCCGAGGCGCTGTCGATCGACATCCTTCACCAGAAGGGCGTCAGCGGCAATCCGATGGGTGACGACTTCGATTATCGCAGCGAGTTCCTGAGCTTGGACTATGACCAGCTCAAGGCCGACCTGACCGCGCTGATGACCGACAGCCAGCCCTGGTGGCCGGCCGATTACGGCCATTACGGCCCCTTCTTCATCCGCATGGCCTGGCATTCGGCCGGCACGTACCGCACCGGCGACGGGCGCGGCGGCTCGTCGGCCGGGCAGCAGCGGTTCGCGCCGCTCAATTCCTGGCCCGACAACGGCAATCTCGACAAGGCGCGGCGCCTGTTGTGGCCGATCAAGCAGAAATACGGTCGTCAGCTGAGCTGGGCCGACCTGTTCATCCTGGCTGGCAACGTCGCGATCGAATCGATGGGCGGCCCAACCTTCGGCTTCAGCGGCGGCCGCGAGGACGTGTTCGAGCCGGAGAAGGACGTCTACTGGGGCACCGAGGAGGAATGGCTGGGCCAGACCCGCATCGACGAGGAGGCCGGCCTGGCGCTGGAGAACCCGCTCGCGGCGATCCAGCACGGCCTGATCTACGTCAACCCGGAGGGTCCGGGCGGCTGTCCGATGCCGCAGGGGTCGGCGCGCGACATGCGCGAGACCTTCGCGCGGATGGGCATGAACGACGAGGAGACGGTGGCGCTGACCGCCGGCGGCCATACCTTCGGCAAGGCGCACGGCGCGGGCGATCCCAGCCTGGTCGGCCGCGAGCCGGAGGGCGCGGACATCGCCGCGCAGGGGCTGGGCTGGACCAGCACGCATGAGAGCGGGATGGGTGACCATACCATCACCTCCGGCCTGGAGGGGGCGTGGACGCCGACGCCGACGACCTGGGACATGACCTATTTCGACATGCTGTTCGACCATGAGTATGAGCTGGTCCGCAGCCCGGCCGGCGCGCACCAGTGGCAGCCGGTCGGCAACCCCGAGGATACGCTCGCCCCGGCCGCGCATACGCCGAGCAAGAAGGTGCCGACGATGATGTCGACCGCCGACATGGCGCTGAAGGTCGACCCGGCGTACAACGCGATCTGCCAGAAGTTCCGGGCGGACCCGGCCTATTTCGCCGATGCCTGGGCCCGCGCCTGGTTCAAGCTGACCCACCGCGACATGGGGCCGAAGATCCGCCTGATCGGCCCTGAAGTGCCGGAAGAGGAACTGCTGTGGCAGGACCCGATCCCGGTCGCCGACTATCCCCAGATCGAGGCGGGCGACGTCGCCACGCTGAAAGCGGCGATCGCCGGATCAGGGCTGAGCGTGGCTGAACTGGTGACGACCGCCTGGGCCTCCGCCTCGACCTGGCGCGGATCGGACCATCGCGGCGGCGCCAATGGCGCGCGCATCCGGCTGGCCCCGCAAAAGGACTGGGAGGTCAACCAGCCCGAGCAGCTCGCCCGCGTGCTGTCGGTCTATGAGCGGATCAAGGCCGAGTTCGACGGCGCGCAAGCCGGCGGCAAGCAGGTGTCGATCGCCGACCTGATCGTGCTGGGCGGCTCGGTCGGCATCGAACAGGCGGCCAAGGCGGCCGGCCATGCGATCGAGGTGCCGTTCACGCCGGGCCGCACCGACGCGTCGGCCGAGCAGACCGATGCGGAGAGCTTCGCGGTGCTGGAGCCGCGCGCCGATGCGTTCCGCAACTATCTGCAGGTGCGCTTCACCGTGCCGACCGAGGAGCTGATGATCGACCGGGCGCAACTGCTCGGCCTGTCGGCGCCGGAGATGGCGGTGCTGGTCGGCGGCCTGCGCGTGCTGGGCGCCAACCATCCCAAGGCGGGCGAGCACGGCGTGTTCACGAAGCGGCCGGGACAGCTGACCAACGACTTCTTTGTCAACCTGCTCGACATGGGCACGGCATGGAAGCAGATCAGCGACGAGAGCGACCAGGAGTTCGTCGGCACCGACCGCCACAGCCACGAGCGTAAGTGGACCGCATCGCGCACCGATCTGGTGTTCGGGTCCAACTCGCAGCTGCGGGCGCTGGCCGAAGTCTATGCCTGCGACGATGCCGGGCCGATGTTCGTCCGCCACTTCGTCCAGGCCTGGACCAAGGTGATGAACGCCGACCGGTACGACCTGATGCCGAGCTGACGGCCGGCGCGTCCTGTTTCACCCCCTTTGCGGGACGCGACGACCTGACGACGAGACCGCCGGCGCTGCCCCTGTGCGCCGGCGGTCTTTTTTCGTGGATGGGTCAGGAGGCGATGGGCAGCGGCGGGACCGGCTGGCCGGCCATTGTCGGTGACCGGTCGGCAAGCGACTGGACATGGGGGAAGAGCGTCCGCTCCTTCGCCGCCAGAAGCGCGACGACATCGGCGACGAGCGCGGCGGTTTCGGCGTGGAAGGTCGGAAGGTCGGCCGATACCGCCTGGAGGTTCCATTGGCCGACATGTTCGGAATAGCGTCGCATCATCAGGGTGCGGCGATCGAGGAGGTCGCGAACCGCCGGGGGCAGCGCAGCCCTTTCCGCGTTAAGCCGCGGCATGATCATGCGATCCTCGTGGCGCAACTGGTCGCGGACCCGGAGTGACAGGGTCATGCGATGGCGCGCCAGCATGGCCATGTCGACCGGTGCGGCGGCGAGCGTCGCCAGCATCGCCCGTGCCGCGTCGATGATGGCGCGATGGCCGGCGATCAGAATGGCGCTGTCCATCACGTCGACCCCGATATTCCTTCGTCCCGACTACGACTTATATCGAGTACAGAGGAACGCGGGTCGCGATGCCACGCAAACCGATGCGATTGTGCGACGAGGCGCGATCAGGGCGTGGCGCGGCGGACGGTAAGGATGCGGACCGGCGCGGTGAGCAACTGGCCCTTCATCGCACCCTCGCCCTTTTGGGGATCGGTGGGGGCGGCCCAGATCGCCTTCACCACGTCCATGCCGCCGACGACCTTGCCGAAGGCGGCATAGCCCGGATCGGCGGGGGGATTGGGACCGGGCTTGGCATCCAGCCCGGTCATGTCGCCGATCATGATCGTCCATTCGCCCTGCGCCGAGCCGGGCTCGCGCCGCGCCATGGAGATGGTGCCCTCGACATGCGACAGGCCGGTGGTGGTGGTCGGCTCGTGGCGGATCGGCGGGAAGATCTTCTTGCCGTCGCGCTGTCCGGCCTGGATCAGCCCGGCGTTCCAGGGCAGCTTCATCGACCGGTAGAAGGCGATGCCATCGAACCGCTTGCCATCGACATAGCGGAGGAAATTGGCAGTCGAGATCGGCGCGTGGCCGCGATCGAGCGCGACGGTGATCGGGCCGGCGGTGGTGGTGATGGTGACGTCGACGGTGTCAGCCGGCGCGGTGGATGGCGTCGGGGCCGGCGGCGGTAGAGCCGTCTGGGCGGTGGCGAGCAGCAGGGCGGGGAGGAGCAGGAGTCGCTTCATGACCCGGAGGCTAGACGCGAATGACGATCAGGAGAAGAGCGGGTCCGGCTGGGCCGTGCCGGCCTGGTCGATGGCGGCGCCGACCGCGCGGGCGCAGCGATCGAGATGGCGGCGCTCGTCCGGGGTCAGGGCGGGGCGGGCAGCCTCGTCGGTGACGCACAAGACGCCGATCGGCTGGCCGTCATAGAGGATCGGCGCCCCGGCATAGAATTGGATGCCGCCATCCGTGTCGGTCAGGGGATTGCCGGCAAAGCGCGGATCATGACTGGCATCGGCGATGCAGAAGACCTCGGTCGGCTCCAGGATCGCATGGCCGCAGAAGGACGTGCGGCGGCTGTACGGGCCGATGTCGATGCCGTGGCCGACGATCACATATTGCCAGTCTTCATAGACGATCGTCACCGCGCATGTGCTGGCGTGGAATTGCCGGCAGACCTGCTCGACGATGGCGCGCAACAGGGGATGGTTAGGCAGACCAATCGCGCCCGACCGTCGCACCGCGGCTTCACGCGCCGATTCGTCGGCCGGGCGTGCAGGCGGGCTGTAATAGCTGATGCTCATGCTGCCCCCTGCCTTCCATTGGTTTGTCTTGGCGCGACAGGTGACATGGGATGGGGTCTTTGTACATGGTTTAAAGCACTGCAAATCGGTTCTTTTGTCTACGTAACCTAGTATAGTTACGGGTAGTCGCGAACCGATCTGGTACTTTGAAGTTGACAGCGTCACGCTCCGAAGGTACATAACGGGAACGCTGAGGAATTGTGAACGGGCCGGGCGGCCCCGGGGATCGGAGAGGATGCCCGGGGCCGCGCCGGCCCTTCGCATGTCCGGCGCAGGCGGACCGGAGGGGCGCGATGCATTCGAGAAGACAGGGTGAGGGGCGCGGCGCGGCGGCGCGGCGGGCGCGGCGCGAGGGGATGAGCGAGACGCGGCGCAAGGCCTTTCTGGAGGCGCTGCGCCGGACCAGCGACGTGCGGCTGGCGGCGGCGGAGGCGGGAACGTCGCCCCAGGCGGCCTATGGCCTGCGCGACCGCGATGCGGCGTTCGGACGTGCCTGGCAGGACGCCATCCTGGGCGGATATGAGGATCTGGAGCTGCGGCTGCTGGCGGCGGCGCGCGGCACTGCGACGGAGGATGGTTTCGATCCGGCGATCGCGCTGGCGCTGATCCGACGACAGGATGCGCGGAGCAAGGACGGTGCTCGTCGCGGACCGGGCGAGACGGTGTCGCCGGCCGAGGTGCAGGCCGAATTGCTGCGCCGGATCGCGGCGCTCGCTAGGCCGGCGCCATGAGCACGACGGTGGTGGCGGGGCTGCGCGGGCTGGTGGCGCAGCTGGCGGCGATGACGGCGGCGGACCGGTCGCGGCTGCTGGAGGATCTGCCGGTCGCGCACCAGCGCACGCTGCTGGAGCAATGGCCGGTCTGGGCGCATGACGGGCAGTTGCCGGCGACGGACGACTGGCGCGTCTGGCTGATCCGGGCGGGGCGGGGCTTCGGCAAGACGCGGGCGGGCGCCGAATGGGTGAGCGCGGTGGCGCGGGCCCGGCCGGATGCGCGGATCGCGCTGGTCGGCGCGACGCTGGACGATGTCCATAAGGTGATGGTCGAGGGGCAGAGCGGGTTGCTGGCGGTGGCGCGGCAGGACGAGCCGATGGTCTGGCGCTCGACGCTGGGCGAGCTGACCTTCGCGTCCGGCGCGCGCGCCTTCGTCTATTCGAGCGAGCGGCCGGACAAGTTGCGCGGGCCGGAACATCATGTCGCCTGGTGCGACGAACTGGCCAAGTGGCGGCAGGGGGAGCCATGCTGGGACAATCTGATGATGGGCCTGCGGCTGGGTGCGCGGTCGCAGGTGCTGGTGACGACGACGCCGCGCCCGACCGGGCTGATGCGGCGGGTGATGGCGCTGCCCGGCCTGATCGAATCGCGGGGCGGCACGCGCGACAATGTGCATCTGCCGGCCGATTTCCGGACCTATATCGAGTCGCAATATGCGGGCACGCGGCTGGGCCGGCAGGAACTGGACGGCGAGTGGCTGGAGGATGTCGAGGGCGCGCTGTGGACCCGCGCACTGCTCGACCAGCAGCGGGTGCGGGCGGCGCCGGCGCTGGTGCGGATCGTGGTCGGGGTCGACCCGCCGGCGAGCCGGACGGGCGATGCCTGCGGCATGGTGGTGGCGGGGCGCTGCACCGAGGGTCATGCCTGGGTGCTGGAAGATGCGAGCGCGGCGGGGCTGTCGCCCGACGGCTGGGCGGCGCGGGTGGCGGCGCTGGTCGCGCGCTACGGCGCCGACCGGGTGGTGGTGGAGCGCAACCAGGGCGGCGACATGGTGGAGACGGTGCTGCGGCTGCACGACGCGTCGCTGCCGCTGCACGGCGCCCATGCCAGCAAGGGCAAGGGCGCGCGAGCCGAACCGGTGTCGCTCCTCTATGCGAAGGGGCGGGTCTGGCATGTCGGAGCGTTCGCCCGCCTGGAGGACGAGCTCTGCGGACTGACGCTGGACGGCTATCACGGGCCGGGCCGCTCGCCCGACCGCGCCGATGCGCTGGTCTGGGCCCTGTGGGCGCTGATGATCGCGCCTGAGCGGCACGTGGGGGTGCGGCGGATCTGAGCTTCTGCCGGCGCGGTCCGGCAAATCTAGCGGGAGACGGACGATGAAATGGTTCGGTCGCAAGGCCGGGCGCGACGAAACGCGTCCGGCGCTGTCGGGCGGCTTCGCACGGTCGGGGGTGCCGATCCTGGGCGAATGGCCGCGGCACTATGAGGCGCAGGCGCGCGACGCCTATCTGGGCAATGCGGTGGCGCAGCGCGCGGTGAAATTGGTGGCGGAGACGCTGGGCGCGGCGCCGCTCTCGGCCTCGGATCCGGCGATCGCGGCGCTGGTCGGCGCGCGGTCGGGCGGGCAGGCGCTGCTGCCGACGGTGGCGGCGCAGATGCTGCTGCATGGCAACGCCTATGTCCAGCTGCTGCGCGATCCGGCGGGCGGGGTGGCGGCGCTCTATGCGCTCCGGCCCGAACGGGTGGCGGTGGAGACGGATGCGGGCGGCTGGCCGGTCGCCTATCGCTACCGGGTGGGATCGGTGGCGACGCGGCTGGATGCCGATCCTGTGCGGCCGGCGCTGGTCCATATCCGCGCCTTCCACCCGTTGGACGATCATTACGGCCTGGGCTGCCTGGGCGCGGCGGCGGGGGCGGTGGCGATCCACAATGCCGCCACCCGCTGGGGCAAGGGGCTGCTGGACAATGCGGCGCGGCCATCGGGCGCGCTGGTCTATGAGCCGGGCGACGGATCGGCGTTGTCGGGCGATCAGCATGCGCGGCTGAAGGCCGAGCTGGACGCCTTCATCGGCGCGCCCAATGCCGGGCGGCCGATGCTGCTGGAAGGCGGGCTGAAATGGCAGGCGCTGAGCCTGTCGCCGGCCGAGCTGGACTTTTCCGGCACCAAGGCGGCGGCGGCGCGCGAGATCGCGCTGGCGTTCGGGGTGCCGCCGATGCTGCTCGGGCTGCCGGGCGATTCGACCCATGCCAATTACCGCGAAGCCAATCGCGCGCTGTGGCGCTCCACGGTGGTGCCGCTGGCGGAGACGATCCTGACCGCGCTGGCGCAAGGGTTGAGCGGCTGGTTTCCCGACGCGCGGCTGACGGTCGACCTGAACGCGGTGCCGGCGCTGGCCGAGGAGCGCGAGCGGCTATGGGCGTCGGTGTCGGCGGCGGAGTTCCTGACCGGGGAGGAGAAGCGCGCGCTTCTCGGCCTGTGCTGAGCGCGGACCTGCCCTTCGCGGGCTATGCCGCCCTGTTCGACCGGGTCGACCGGGCCGGCGACGTGCTGCGCGCGGGGGCGTTCGGGGTGGTGGCGCCGGTGCCGCTGCTGTTCGCGCATCGCGGCGATCCGGTCGGCGTGATCGAGACGCTGGCGGTGGAGGCGCGGGGCTTGCGCGTCGCGGGGCGGGTGACGGACGCGGCGCTGGCGGCGGCGGTGCGGCGGGGCGATCTGGCCGGCCTGTCGATCGGATATCGGCCGCTGGTGGCGCGGCAGGGGGCATGGCGCGAATTGCTGCGCGTCAGGCTGGTCGAGGTCAGCCTGGTGCCGGTGCCGATGCAGCCGCTGGCCCGGATCGACCGCGTCGACTGAACTTATCCACAGGGTTTTGCCGGGCAAGCGCACGGACAATCCCCCGATTTATCCACAAGCGAAATGGAGATAGACATGGACGTGACGGTTCGACCGGCGCTGGACGGCGCGCGGCAGCAGCAGGGCGATGCGGGCTTTGCCGGCTTCGTGCGGACGGGCGCGACGCTGGAAATGAAGGCGTTCACGGGCGTGAGCGGCGATTCGGGCGGCTATGCGGTGCCGCGTGAGATCGATGCGGAGATCGGCCGCGTGCTGACCGGCCTGTCGCCGATCCGCGGCATCGCCCATGTCGTGACGGTGGGATCGGCCGGGTATCGCAAGCTGGTGACGAGCGGCGGCACGCCCAGCGGCTGGGCGGCGGAGACCGAGGCACGGCCGACCACCGCGACGCCGGTGTTCCGCGAGATCGTGCCGCCGAGCGGCGAACTTTATGCCAATCCCAGCGTCAGCCAGGCGATGCTCGACGATGCCGCGTTCGATGTGGAGGAATGGCTGGCCAGCGAGATCGCGACCGAGTTCGCGCGCGCCGAGGGCAGCGCCTTCGTCTCCGGCAGCGGCATCAACCGGCCCAAGGGGTTCCTGGCGCAACCGAGCAGCACCGACGGCGACGCCAGGCGCGCATTCGGCACGCTGCAATATCTGGCGACCGGATCGGCGAGCGGTCTGGGCAACGGTGCGGCGGACCGACTGGTCGAACTGGTGCAGATGCTGAAGGCACCCTATCGCCAGGGGGCGTGCTTCGTCGCCAATGCGGCGACGCTGGCGCTGATCCGCAAGCTGAAGGACGGCAATGGCGCGTTCCTGTGGCAGCCGGGACTGGCTGCGGACCAGGCGTCGCTGCTGCTCGGCTATCCAGTGGTCGAGGCCGAGGACATGCCGGACGTGGGCGCGGACGCGATGGCGCTGGCCTTCGGCAACTTCAAGCGCGGCTATCTGATCGCCGAGCGCCACGAGACCGCGATCCTGCGCGATCCCTATTCGAACAAGCCGTTCGTCAGCTTCTACGCGACCAAGCGGGTCGGCGGCTGCGTGGCGGATTCGAACGCGATCAAGCTGCTGAAGATCGCGGCGAGCTGAGGGACGGGAGACAGGCGATGATGAACGGACAGGAGGCATCGGCGCTGGTCGCGCCGGTGGCGGCGGCGGCGCGCGAGATGCTGCGGCTGGCGGGAAACGACGAGGATGCGCTGCTGCTGCGGCTGGCGATGACCGCGCTGGGGCTGGCGGAGGCATTTTGTGGACAACGGCTGCTACGGCGGGCGGATGCGGACGGACTGGCGGAGAGCTGGTCCGACCTGCCGCCGCCGATCGCGCACGGGCTGGTGCTGATGGCGGTGCACCTGTTCGAGAACCGCCATGCCGAGATCGGCGTGCCGATCGCGGTCGCGGCCTTGTGGCGGCCGTGGCGGCGGCTGGGCCTGTGAGCGCGATCGGGAGCGACGCCCGCGTGCTGCTGGTCGCGGCGGTGGTCGCGCGGCTGAAGGCGTTGGCGGGACTGGCGGGGGTGGCGGTGTTCGACGCGCCGCCGGTGCGTGGCGGCCTGCCCCATGCGGTGGTCGAGGAGCCGGTCCTGGCGGACGCGTCCGCCGCCGGGTGCAGCGGGCGCGAGGCGCGGCTGACCGTGATGCTGGAGGATGCGGGCGAGCGGCCGGTGCGGCTGCGCGCGCTGCTGGCGGCGGTCGAGGCGGGGCTGCCCGGGCTGGCGGGCACGGCGATCGGCGGCGGCTGGCGGCTGGTGACGATACGGCTGACGCGCAGTCGGCTGGCGCGGGCCGGCCGGTCGGAGGGGCGCTGGCAGGGCTCGGTGGAGTTCGCGGCGCGGATGTGGCGACAGGATTGAGGAGGGTGGCATGATCGAGCGGGGAAGCGCGTTCCTGTTGAAGGTGGGAGACGGGGCGGCGACGCCCGCCTTCGCGACGGTGGCGGGGCTGCGCACGACGCAGTTCGCGATCAACGGCGAGGCGGTGGTGGTGACCAACAAGGATTCGGGCGGGTGGCGGCAGTTGCTGTCGGGAGCCGGCATCCGCAGCGTCAGCGTGTCAGGCGCGGGCGTGTTCACCGGATCGGCGGCGGAGGCGCGGATCAAGGCGAGCGCGCTGGCGGGCACGATCGACGATTACCGGCTGAGCTTCGAGAGCGGCGACAGCATGACTGGCCGCTTCCTGGTGACGCGGCTCGATTATGCCGGCGATTTCAATGGCGAGCGATCCTATACGCTGAGCCTGGAGAGCTCCGGCGCGGTGGTGGCGTCGTGAGCGGCCCGGCCAATCCCGTGCGCGGCGAGGCGGCGCTGGCGGTGGATGGCGCGACGCTGGTGCTGCGGCCGAGCTTCGCGGCGCTGGTCGCGGCCGAAGCGGAGCTGGGGCCGCTGTTCGCGCTGGTCGAGCGGGCGGCGGACGGCAAGCTGTGCCTGTCGGAGATGGTCGCGCTGTTCTGGCACTGCCTGCGCGATCCGCCCGAGGGGCTGGATCGGATGGCGCTGGGCGAGGCGGTAGCGATGCTGGGTCTGGCGGCGGCGACGCCGGTGCTGCGCGTACTGCTGGGGCAGATCCTGGCGGGGCGGTGAGCGCGCGCTTCGCGGGCGCGGCGGCGCGGGCGGCGGGGTTCGCGGGCGCGGTGCTGGGCTGGTCGCCCGACCGCTTCTGGCGGGCGACGCCGGCCGAGCTGGCGGTGGTGGTGGCGGCGATGCGCGGCGCGGACGGCGGGCAGGTACCGCCTGACGCGGCGGCGATCGCGACGTTGCGAAAGGCGTTTCCAGATGGATGAGGTGGACCTGGCGATGGTGTCGGTGCGCGCCGACACGCGTGGCTTCCTGAGCGATGTGGCGTCGATGCGGGACGCGCTGGAAAGCGGGCTGGGCGGTAGCGCGGCGCGGGCCGGGGGACTGGTCGAGCAGGCGCTGCTGAAGGCGGCGCGGACCGGCAAGCTGAGCTTCGAGGATCTAAAGGCGACGGCGCTCAGGGTGATGGACCAGATCGCGGCGGCGGCGCTGCGAAATGCGGTGCGCAGCCTGATTGGCGACGTCGCATCGACGCTGGCGCCGACGGGATTGGGGGCGGGCCTTGGGGTGGCGTCGGCGGGCGGCGGCCAGCCGGGGCGGGCGACGGGCGGGCCGGTGGCACCGGGGCGCGGCTATCTGGTGGGCGAGCGCGGACCGGAGCTGTTCGTGCCGGCCGCGACCGGGCGGATCGAGACGCTCGCCCCCGCCGCGGCGCGCGAGGTGCGGGTGTCGATCACGATCCATGCGGGGCGGAGCGAGCCGGCGGCGGCGCTGCGCCAGTCGAGCCGGCAGGTGGCGCAGGCGGTGCGGGCGGCGCTGAACTGAGGACGGGCCGAACTGAGGAGGGGGCGATGGGGCATTGGTTGGCGCGTGCGCGGGACGGTCAGCGCGAGGAGGTGATGCAGCGGTTCGATCCGCGCTTCTGGACAGTCAATTTCCCGCGGCCGATGATGGCGGCGGTGACGACGACGAGACCGGATGCGTTGCGCGTCGACTGCGTCTTCTACAAGCGGGACGATCTCGCCGGGTTGATCTGGGAGGCGGAGGACCGGCACGATCACCCGCTGCTGCGCTACGAGACGGCGCGGGATTTCCGCCAGTGCCGGTTGCGGTTCCGCTGGCGCTCGGCCGGGATCAGGGCGCTGGACGCGGTGCAGGGGCCGGTGCTGACGATCGAGGGGCGCGATGCGGGGGGCGCGGCGCGAAGCTGGTATGTGCGGCTGTGGAACTATGCCAGCGGGTCGCCCCAGGATGCGACGGTGGCGATCAATTTCGCGAGCGTGGAGGGCGGGTTCCTGCTGCCGGACGAGGCGGTGCCGGTCTGGGCCGGGGATGTCGATCGGATGTTCGTGTCGCTGGCGCCGCCCGGCTACGATGGCGCGGATGCGGCGCTGGCCGCGCCGGCGGAGGGCTGGGTCGCGCTGACCGACATCGCCTGCGAGGGGCCGGGGGCAGTGCTGGCGCTGGGCGCGGCGGTGGTGCCGGAGCACGGCTTGCGGCTGGCGAGCGGCTATGACGACAGCTATCACCTGACCCCGGCCCGGCTGCTGCGCAACGCGCTGCACCTGGGCTATCGCGGGCCGATCGTCCATTATGTCGGCATGAGCCATTATTTCCGGCTCGAGGCCGCGAGTGGCGGTTTCTACGTCAGCGCCCGCGGCGGGGTGCTGAACGTGGCGTGCGCGGCCTGGCATCGCGCCCTGGCGGACGCAGCCCTGCGGCTGGGTTATACGGTGATCTGGTCGCTGTCCTACGAGCTGTTCGACGCGCATTGCTGGGGGGACTGGAAGCAGCGCGCCCTCGACGGATCGCCGGCGCTGACCGGATGGTCGCCGCCCTCGACCTTGCTGAGCCCGGCCCATGCGGGGGCGATGGACTGGCTGGCGCAGGTGGCGGCGGCGTTCATGCGGCTGGCGGCGGCGGCGGGGATGCCGGCGCGTTTCCAGGTCGGCGAGCCCTGGTGGTGGGTGCAGCCGGACGGCCACGCGCCGTGCCTGTACGATGCGGCGGCGGTGGCGGCCTTCGCGCCCGCGCCGATCGCGAGCATCCGCGACATCACGACCGCAGCGCAGCGCGCGACGCTGGACCGGGCCGGGGCATGCCTGGCGGCCTCGACCGTCGCGCTGGCGGCGGCGGCGCGGGGTGCGGCGGGGGGCCGGTGCATCACGCATCTGCTGACCTATCTGCCGACGGTGCTCGATCCGCTGGCGCCCGAGGCGAAGCGCGCGAACATGCCGGTCGGCTGGGCCTGGCCCGCCTTCGACGTGTTGCAGCTGGAGGATTATGACTGGGCGGCGACCGGCGATGCGGTGTCCAGCGCGCAGGGCGTCGCGGCGGCGGCCGAGCGGCTGGGCTATCCGGTGGGGGCGCAGCATTATCTCGCCGGCTTCGTGTTGCGGGCGCGGGATCGCGGGCAGTGGCGGGCGATCGCGCGCGCGGCGGCGACGGCGCGGGCGCGCGGGGTGGCGGAGACCTTCGTCTGGGCGCTGCCGCAGGTGATGCGCGACGGCTTCGTCCATTTCGATCTGGAGGAGGATGCGATGCAGGCGTTCGACGATGTCGGCTTTCCGCTGGCCCTGGGCCGCGACGTGGAGGTGACCCCGCATTTCTCGACCCAGATCGTGACGGCGGCGGGCGGCGCGGAGCAGCGCATCGCCGGATGGGCGGAGGCGCTCAGTCAGTATGACGTTGGGCCGGGCCTGCGGTCCGAGGCGGATATCGCGGCGCTGCTGGCGTTCTTCCGTGCGCGGCTGGGGCCGGCGCGGGGGTTCCGGTTGCGCGATCCGTTCGACTGGCAGGGGCGGGGCGAGGCGATCGGGACGGGGGACGGGGTGAACCGCCGCTTCGCGCTGGTGCGGCGGTACGACGCGGCCGAGCGGCGGATCACGCGGCCGGTGGCGGACAGCGTGCGCGTCGCGGTGGCCGGCCGCACGGCGGGGTTCCGGTTGAACGACGGCGGCTGGGTGGTGCTGGACGCCGCGCCGGCGGCGGGGGCGGCGGTGACCGCCTCGTTCGACTTCGACGTGCCGGTGCGCTTCGCCCAGGATCGGCTAAGCGTCAGTCGGGCCACCTATCTGGCCGGGGTCGCCGCATCGGTGCCGCTGGTCGAGCTGCGCGAGGTGGCGCCATGAGCGCGGCGGGCTGGCTGGACGCGGCGGTGACGACGATCGCCTTGTGCTGGCGGGTCGAGCGGCGCGACGGGGTGACGATCGGGCTGACCGCGCATGACCGGGACCTGGAGATCGACGGGCTGGTCCATCGCGCCGCGCCGGGCATGGTGCCATCGGCGATCACGCGGTCGGTGGGGCTGGAGGCGGACACGATGGACGTGTCGGGTGCGCTGACCGGCGACGCCTTCAGCCCGCGCGACCTGCTGGCTGGGCGGTGGGATGGCGCACGGGTGACGATCTTCGCCGCCGACTGGACCGGGGCGGGCGCGCCGGTGCCGCTGGGCGAGGGGACGATCGGCGCGGTCGAGCTGGGCGATCATGGCTTCACCGCCGAACTGCTGGGCGCGGCGGCGGCGCTCGACCGGCCGGCGGTGGAGGCCACCGCGCCCGAATGCCGCGCGGCGCTGGGCGACCGGCGGTGCCGCGCGGCGCTGCGGCGCCACTGGGCGCGGGTGCGGGCGATCGACGAGCGGACCTTGCTGAGCGATGTCGACGAGCCGGTGGCGGACGCGTTCGGCAACGGCATGGTCCGCTGGTTCGGTGGCGCGAATGGCGGGCTGGAGACGGCGGTGGCGCAATCGGCGGGGCGGCGGCTGGTCCTGATCGCGCCGCCGGCCTTCGCCGTGGTGGCCGACACGTTGGTCGAGCTGGTCGAGGGGTGCGACAAGAGCTTCGCCACCTGTCGCGACCGGTTCGGCAATGCCGCGAACTTCCGGGGCGAGCCGCATCTGCCGGGGCTGGACCTGATCACGCGCTGGCCGGGGGGCTGAGCCGTGCCGGGCGAGGCGGTGGTGGCGCGTGCGCGGGCGGTGCTGGGCGTGCCGTTCCGGCTGCATGGACGCGATGGCGCGGGCCTGGATTGCGTGGGGCTGGCGGCGCACGCGCTGCGGCTGGCGGCGCCGAGTGGCTATCCGCTGCGCGGCGGCGATGCGGCGGCGGTGCGGGCGCGCCTGGATGCGGTGCTGCGCCGGGTCGAGGGGGCGGCCGCGGCGGGCGATCTGCTGCTGATGCGGACCGGGCCGGGGCAATTGCATCTGGGCGTGTGGACCGGGGCGGGGCTGATCCATGCCGATGCCGGGCTGCGTCGGGTGGTCGAGCGGCCGGGCGCGCCGCCCTGGCCGCTACTGGGGTGCTGGCGACGATAAGGAAAGGATCGGACGATGGCGACGATGGTGCTGACGGTGGCTGGAACCGCGCTGGGCGGACCGATCGGCGGCGCGATCGGGGCGCTGGTCGGGCAGCGGATCGATCACGAGCTCTTCGCTCCCAAAGGGCGCGACGGCCCCCGACTGACCGAACTGGCGGTCCAGACCTCCTCCTATGGCAGCGCCATCCCCTGGCTGTTCGGGCGCATGCGGGTGGCGGGGACGGTGATCTGGTCGACCGACCTGATCGAGACGCAGGGCCGCTCCGGCGGCGGCAAGGGCCAGCCTGCGGCGACGCGGTACAGCTATGCCGCCTCTTTCGCGGTGCTGCTGTCGGGGCGGCCGATCCAGGCGATCGGCCGGATCTGGGCGGACGGGCGGCTGGTGCGCGGAGCCGCGGGCGACCTGAAGGTCAAGGCGGGCCTGCGGGTGCATCTGGGGGGAGAGGATCAGGCGGTGGACCCGCTGATCGCCAGCGCGGAAGGCGCGACGCCGGCCTATCGCGGCTGCGCCTATCTGGTGTTCGAGGATCTGCCGCTGGGCGAGTTCGGCAACCGGGTGCCGTCGCTGAGCGTGGAGGTGATCGCCGATGCCGGGGCGGTGGCGATGCGAGCTATCGCGGGAGCGTTCGGGGCGGAGGCGGACGGGTCGACCGTGGACGGCTTCGCCGCCAGCGGCAGCGTGGCGGGCGTGCTGGCGGTGCTGGCGCAGGTCGCCGGGGGACGATGGACGTCGGACGGCGCGGTGATGCGGCTGCGCGGGGACGCGACGCCGCTGGCGCTCGACGATGCCGGGGCGACGGCGGCGGGTGGGCCGGCAGGCATGGCGCGGGGGCGGCAGATCGCCGCGCCGGGGCGGGCGGCGCTGGCGGTGGCGGTGCGTCATTATGACCCGGCGCGCGATTACCAGGCGGGGGTCCAGCGGGCCGGCGGGCCGGGCGCATCGGCCGAGGTGGTCGAGTTGCCGGCGGCGCTGTCCGCCGGTGCGGCGAAGACGCTGGCCGGTGCGATGGTCGCGCGCGCCGGCGTGGAGCGCGTGCGGCGCAGCGTCACGCTGGGGTTCGCCGGGCTGGCGGTGAGGCCGGGCATGACGGTGACGCTGGGCGGCGAAGCGGGGCGCTGGCAGGTGCTGAGCGTGCTGGTCGAGGGAATGGCGGTGCGACTGACGCTGGCGCCGGTCGCGTTCGTGCCGCAGGTGCTGACGGCGAGCAGTGGCCGGGCCGCGATGGCGGCCGACGACGCGGTCGGCGCGACGCTGCTGCACGTCGTCGAACTGCCGTCGCTGGAGGAGCGACGGCTCGACCGGCCGCGGGTGACGGTGGTGGCGTGCGGCACCGGGGCCGGCTGGCGTCGGGCGGCGCTGCTGTGGAGCGCCGACGACGGCGCGAGTTGGACGCCGGCAGGCGACAGCGGCGCGGCGGGTGTGATCGGCACGATCGAGCGCGCACCGCTCGCGGCGCCGGCTACCCTGATCGACCGGGCGGGCGTGATGATCGTACGGCTGGCGCGTACCGGCATGGTGCTGGCCGAGGCGGACGACGCGGCGCTCGACCGGGGCGCGAACCTGGCCTGGGCCGGGGGCGAGCTGATCCAGTTCGGCCGGGCGGTGTCGCTGGGCGCGGGGCGATGGCGGCTGGAGCGGCTGCTGCGTGGCCGGCGGGGTACCGAGTCGGGTGTGGCGACGACGGGCGCAGCCTTCGTGATGCTCGACCCGGAGCGGGCGGTTGCGATCGACCTGCCGATGACGGCGCTCGGCGGGGCGGTGCGGGTGATGGCGAGCGGCGTGGCGGACCCGGAACCGGTGGAGGCGCGCACGACGATTAACGGCCTGTCGGTCCGTCCGCCCGCGCCGGTGGGGCTGGGCTGGCGGCAGGGCGTGCTGCGATGGGTCCGACGGAGCCGGCTGGGCTGGACGTGGTCGGATCGGGTCGATGCGCCATTGGCCGAGGAACGCGAGGAATGGCGGGTGACGATCATCCGGGCGAATGGTGACCGGCGCGACCTGAGCAGCGGGACGAACAGCGTGGCGGTGGACCTGGCGGAGGGGGATCGGGTGGAGGTTCGGCAGCGCGGCACCTGGACCGAGTCGCTGCCGGCGGTACTGACGATGGGAGAGGCATGATGGCGACGACGACTCGACTGGGCCTGCCGCTGCTGGAGGCCGGGCAGGCGCAAAAAGAGATTTGGCATAACGAGGCGCTGGCGCTGATCGACCTGGCGGTGCAGGCGGAGGTGCTCGCGGTCGGGCTCGATGCGCCGCCGGGTGCGCCGGTTACCGGCGCCTGCTGGGTCGTCGGCGCCCGCCCGACCGGTGCCTGGCAGGGGCAGGCGGGCGCCCTGGCGGGCTGGACGGATGGCGGCTGGCGCTTCGTGACGCCGGTCGAGGGGATGGCGACATGGGACCGGGGGACGCGGACGCTGGTCCGCTATGCCGACGGGCGATGGCGCGCCGCGGCGGCGGTGGCATCGCCCAGCGGTGGCGCGACGATCGATGCGGAGGCGCGGTCGGCGCTGGCGGATCTGCTGGCGGCGTTGCGGGCGCAGGGCGTGATCGCATGACGGCCCGGTCGCCCCGTTCCGACCAGGCGTCGCCCGGCGATCCGCCCTTTCCGACGATATTGTTCGATCCGCGCGGTTAACCCGCGTTTGACTATGGGAAAGATGCGGAGGGCCAATATGGATTATCCGCGAAACGACCATCCGCCGACATGGTGGCCGGTCGGCGCGCCATTCCGGCGGTGCTCGCGAGGCGGCGGATGGCCGGTCGGTCCAACCCTCTGGCGATAAACGCCCAGACAGGGGCACATGCGGCTGGCGCGGTGACGCCAACTCCGCCTGGAACACCGGACGACAAAGTCAGGATAGCTGAAAATCCACGGTTTTTGCGTTGAATTGACCAGCACCAGCGGCGAGCCGCGCCGCGAGGACGGCACTGGCAAGTTGTGGCGATTGGGCAACAGTCCCGAAAGTTTGTCCGCTTGCGTGGAAACCAACCCCCGGTTAGTGGGTTTGCGTCGTCCGTAGTGACAATCAGGAAAGGGGACTATGATGCGGAAGATTGCCGTCGTACTGGCACTCGCCTCCACCGCACTCGCCACTCCCGCCCTCGCCCGCGACAAGTCGTGGTACGTGGGCATCGAGGGCGGCGCGATGATCGTTGAAGATATCGATTACGATGTCGCCAACCTCAACAATGCGGCTTCGGTCGATCACGACTATGGTTATGACGTGGACGGCGTGGTCGGTTACGACTTCGGCGGTTTCCGTCTGGAAACCGAAGTCGGTTATCGCCGCGCCACCGTTGACGGCTTCCAGTCGTCGACCACCACGCCCTTCTTCACCGGTGCCGGTGCACGTGGCAATGCCGCTGCGGGCACTTATGACTATGCCGGCGGCGCCAGCTCGGCGCTCAGCTTCATGCTGAACGGCCTGCTCGACTTCGGTGACGATGACGGCATCCAGGGCTTCGTCGGCGGCGGTGTCGGCGTGGCGCGCGTCAAGGCGAACTACGCGCTGAACAACAACGGCAACTTCCTCGACGACTCGGACACCGTGTTCGCGTGGCAGGGCCTGGCCGGTATCCGCGCGCCGCTGACCGACCATCTCGACGCGACGCTGAAGTATCGCTTCTTCAACGCCGACAACGTCAAGCTGGTCGACGTCTCGAACCGCACGTTCGACGGTCGCTTCCGGTCGCACAGCATCCTGGGCGGCGTGACCTACAACTTCGGGTCGCCGACGCCGCCGCCGCCGCCGCCGCCGCCGCCGCCCCCGCCGCCTCCCCCGCCGCCGCCGCCGCCGGAGCCCGCTCCCGTGGTGCAGTGCCAGCCGGGTCCGTTCATCGTGTTCTTCGAGTGGAACAAGTCGGACATCACCCCGGAAGCGGCGTCGATCCTCGACAACGCGGTCACCCAGTATCAGTCCTGCGGCAATGCGCAGGTCATGCTGGCCGGCTACACCGACACCTCGGGTTCGCCCAAGTACAATGTCGGCCTGTCTCAGCGTCGCGCCGACTCGGTGAAGGCGTATATGGTGTCGCGGTCGATCCCCGATGGCGTCATCTCGACGGAGGCATTCGGCGAGACCAACCTGCGCGTGCAGACTGCCGACGGCGTCCGCGAAGTGCAGAACCGCCGCGTGGAAATCACCTACGGTCCGGGCGCTGGTTCGGGTCAGTAAGCGATTTTCCCCTAGCGGGAACGGAATTGGGGAGGTCGGTGCAAACCGGCCTCCCTTTTTCTTTGTCCGCCGCGGATCCCCCGGCCGAGCAGGCTTGAGGACAGTGGCGAGGGTGGCGGATGGTGATGGACCTGCGCCGCGTTCCGGTTCAATCTCCCTGGAAAGAGAGGGAGAGGCGAATGAAGGCGATCTTCATCACCGGTGGCGCATCGGGGATCGGTCGGGCGACGGCGCACCTGTTCGCAGCGCGCGGATGGCGCGTGGGGCTGGCGGACGTGGATGCCGCCGGTCTGGCCAGTACGGCCGCACTGCTGCCGGCGGGCATGGTCGAAACCTATGAGATGGACGTGCGCGACCGCGAGGCCTGGGTCGCGGTGTTGGATGCCTTTACCGCCACGACCGGTGGACGGCTGGATGTTCTGCACAACAATGCCGGGATCGGGACCGGCGGACCGCTCGCCGAGGCGCGGTTCGAGGACCTCGACCGGACGGTGGCGATCAACCTGATGGGCGTGATCAACGGCGCGAAGATCGGCCATGCCTATCTGGCGCGCACGCGCGGTTCGTGCCTGCTCAACACCGCGTCCGCCTCGGCCATCTATGGATCGGCGGGACTGGCGACCTATTCCGCCACCAAGTTCGGGGTGCGCGCGCTGACCGAGGCGCTGGACGGCGAATGGGCGGTGACCGGAGTCAAGGTGCGCTCGATCGTGCCGAGCTTCATCGAGACACCGCTGCTTGACGGCATCGCCGGAGCGAGCAATCGGACGATCCGCGAGACGGTGGTCGCAGCGGGCATGGAACTGACGCCGGTCGAGGCGGTGGCCGAGGCGGCGTGGAAGGCGGTGCATGGCGATGCCGTCCACACCTATGTCGGGCGGACGGCGGATCGGATGCGCTTCGCCGCGCGCTGGATGCCGGGGGCGCTGCGCAAGCGGATGCGGCGGCCGCGCGGATGATCGCGGCGGCTGTGTTGCGGAGTGGCGCTCGACGCCGGGGGGCGCTATCCGCGCGGACATGACCAAGCCCGGCCTGCTCCCCGAGGGGTTCCACGATCGCCTTCCTCCCTTTGCCGATGCCGCCGCGGCGGTGGAGGCGCGCGTGCTGGAGGCGGCGCGTCTGTACGGATATGAGCGGGTCGATCCGCCGCTGGCGGAGTTCGCGGAGGAACTGGCGGCGCGGTTGAAGGCGGGCGGGCTGCGCGACGCGGTGCGCTTCGTCGACCCGGTCAGCCAGGCGACCATGGCGGTCCGTCCCGACCTGACTGCGCAGGTGGCGCGGATCGCGGCGACGCGCATGGGCCATCATCCCCGGCCGGTGCGCCTGTCCTATGCGGGATCGGTGCTGCGGCTGCGCGGGCCGGCGCTGGCCCCCGCGCGCGAGCGGCGGCAGGTGGGGGTGGAACTGATCGGTCTCGATTCGATCGCGGCGGCGCGCGAAGTGGTGGCCGTGGCGGTCGAGGGGCTGGCGGCCGCGGGGATCGCCGATGTGTCGATCGATTTCACCTTGCCCGATCTGGTCGACACGCTGGCGGCCGGGCCCCTGCCGGTCGCGGCGGAGGATATCGAGGCGCTGCGCGAGCGGCTGGACGCCAAGGATGCAGGTGGTGTCGCCGCGATCGCTCCGGCTTATCTGCCGCTGATCGAGGCGACAGGGCCCTTCGAGGCGGCGCTCGACCGGTTGCGGGCGTTCGACGCGGATGGCGTGCTGGCGTCGCGGATCGAGGGCCTGGCGGCGATTGCGCAGGGTCTGGCGGGGCGCGCGACGATGACGCTGGACCCGACCGAGCGGCATGGCTTCGAATATCAGTCCTGGCTGGGCTTTTCGCTGTTCGCGAGCGGCGCGTCGCGCGAATTGGGGCGGGGCGGCACCTATGTCGTCGTGCATCCGGACGGGCGTGAGGAGGCGGCGACCGGTTTCTCCATCTATGCCGATGCGCTGGTGATGCCGGGCACGGTCGAGCGGCGCCGGCTCTTCCTGCCGCATGGCACGCCCGAGGCCGAATCGGCGGTCCTGCGGGCGGAAGGCTGGGTGACGGTGGCGGCGCTGGAGCCGCACGACACGCCGCAGGCGCAGCTGGCCACCCATGTCTGGGATGCCGGACGGGCACGGCCGGTTGCCCTTTGACGGGCGATCGCGCTCTCGGCATTTCCGGTGAGCGGTGATAGCAGGGCGGCATGACCGCTCCCGTTCTGTCGCCCGCCGAGTTGATCGATGCCATGGGAACCCGCGCCCGTGCAGCGGCCGGCGTGCTGGCGCGGCTGCCATCCGAGCGGCGCCGGGCGGGTTTGCACGGCGCGGCGGCGGCGATCCGCGCGGCGCGGCCGGCGATCCTGGCGGCCAATGCGCGCGACGTGGCGGCGGGCGAAGCGGCCGGGCTGAGCGCGGCGATGCTCGACCGCTTGCGGTTGGACGAAGACCGGGTTTCGGCGATCGCGGCCGCGGTGGATCAGGTCGCGGCGCTCGACGATCCGGTCGGGCGGGAGATCGACCGCGCGGTGCGGCCCAACGGGCTGGCGCTGTCGCGGGTGCGGGTGCCGATCGGGGTGATCGGCATCATCTATGAAAGCCGGCCCAATGTGACGGTCGATGCCGCCGCGCTGTGCGTGATGAGCGGCAACGCCACGATCCTGCGCGGCGGCAGCGAGGCGGCGGCGAGCAACCGAGCGCTCCATGCCGCCTTCACGGACGGGCTGGCGGCGGCGGACCTGCCGGCGGAGACGGTGCAACTGGTGCCGACCACCGACCGGGCGGTGGTCGGCGCGATGCTGATGGCGGCGGGCATGATCGACCTGATCATCCCGCGTGGCGGCAAGAGCTTGGTCGCGCGGGTGCAGGCCGAGGCCCGCGTGCCGGTGCTGGCGCATCTGGACGGCATCAACCACGTCTATGTCGATGGCGCGGCCGACCCGGCGATGGCGGAGGCGGTGGTGCGCGACGCCAAGATGCGCCGCACCGGCATCTGTGGCGCGATGGAAACCCTGTTGATCGATCGCGCCTATCCGGCGGGCGCGGCGTTGGTGGCGGCGCTGGCGGCGACCGGCTGCACCTTGCGCGGCGATGCGGCGGCGCAGGCGCTAGGCGTCGCGGAGGCGGCGGATGCGACGGATTGGGACACCGAATATCTCGACGCCGTCGCCGCGGTCGCGGTGGTCGACGGGCTGGACGGCGCGCTGGCGCATATCGCGCGGCATGGCTCGCATCACACCGATGCGATCGTGACCGGGGATGAGGACCGGGCCGAGCGGTTCCTGGCGGAGGTCGATTCGGCGATCGTGCTGTGGAATGCCTCGACCCAGTTCGCCGATGGCGGCGAGTTCGGGCTGGGGGCGGAGATCGGCATCGCCACCGGGCGGCTGCATGCGCGCGGACCGGTCGCGCTGGAAGGGCTGACGACCTATAAATGGCTGGGGCGCGGCACCGGCCAGGTGCGCGGGTGATCACCACCGGCCTGCTTGGCGGCAGCTTCAATCCGGCGCATCGCGGCCACCGGGCGATCACGCTGGCGGCGATCCACGCGCTCGACCTCGACGAGGCGTGGTGGCTGGTGTCGCCGGGCAACCCGCTGAAGCCGGCGAAGGGCATGGCCCCGCTGGCGGCGCGGCTGGCCTCGGCGCGGCAGCAGGCGCGTCGCGCCCCGATCCGGGCGACGGCGATCGAGGCGCGGCTGGGCACCCGCTACACGGCCGACACGATCCGCGCGCTACAGCGGCGCTATCCCAAACGGCGGTTCATCTGGATCATGGGCGCGGACAATCTGGCGCAGTTCCATGCCTGGCGGGACTGGCGCGGCATCGCCCGTGCGATCCCGATTGCGGTTGTCGCGCGTCCGGGATATGATGGTCGCGCCCTCGCGGCCCCCGCGATGGCCTGGCTGCGACGTTTCCGGCGATCGCAGTCGGCCGCGAAACGATGGACTGTGTGGACCGTGCCGGCGCTGGTGCTGTTGCGGTTCCGCCCTGATCCGACGTCCGCCACCGGCATTCGCGCCGGCGATCCCGACTGGTACCGGCGCTTCGCGCGCGGACAGTCCTCCTAGGAGCTCCCTTGGCCACTACCCCTTCCGTGCCCCGTTCCACCGACGCCCAGGAGGTGGAAGCGCTGCATCGTCTGATCCTCGAGTCGCTCGATGACGATCAGGCGGTCGAAACCGTCACCATCCCGCTCGCCGGCAAGTCGACCATCGCCGACCACATGGTGATCGCCAGCGGCCGCTCGACGCGCCAGGTGGCGTCCATGGCCGCCAAGCTGGCGGAGAAGATCAAGGCGGAGATGGGCCGCAGCCCCCGGATCGAGGGGCTTCCGACCGCCGACTGGGTGCTGATCGATGCGGGCGACGTGATCGTGCACCTGTTCCGGCCCGAGGTGCGCTCCTTCTACAATCTGGAGCGGATGTGGTCGTTCGGGGATGCGCCCGCACCGACCGCGGGCACGGGTTCGCCCACCGCCAACTGACGGATCGCGGCCGTGCTGCTCCATATCGTGGCGCGCGGCCGGATCGGGCGGTCGCCCGAAGCCGAACTGGTCGACCGCTATGCCAAGCGAATCGCCTGGCCAATGCGGGTGACCGAACTGCCCGACACGGGCGGACGCGAGCCGGCATCGCCCGCGCATGGCCGGCGCATCCTGCTGGACGAGAAGGGCGAGATGCTCGGCTCGATGGCCTTCGCCGAGAAGCTGGGCCGGTGGCGCGACGACGGCGTGCGCGAGGCGCGCTTCCTGATCGGGGCCGCCGACGGCTTCGACGATGCCGCCCGGCAGGAGGCCGACCTGCTGCTGTCGTTCGGCCGTGCGACCTGGCCGCATTTGATGGCGCGCGCGATGCTGGCCGAACAGCTGTTCCGCGCGACCAGCATCCTGGCCAACCATCCCTATCATCGTGAAGGCTGAGCGGCGGCGGTCGATCGCGCTCGGCCTGCTCGCATCCTGGCTGCTGGCTGGCGGGGTGGCGGCGCAGGCGCCATTGCCGGACCAGCAGCGCATCCTGGTGGACGCGCGGGCGGCGGCGGCGGCGGCCAGCGCGCGGGCGGCGCGACTGACCATCGCGGCGGCGCGCGAACGCGATGCCGCCGCCCGCGCCGCGATCGAGGAACAGGCGCTGGCGGAGCGGGTGCGCGGCGCGGAGGCGGCGCTGGCGGCGGCGGGTGCGCGCGCGGCGATCATCGAACGGTTGCTGGCGGTGCAGCGCGGTCGGCTGGCGGCGGCGCAGGCGCCGGTGGCGCGATTGCTGGCGGGCTTGCAGGCACTGGCGAGCCGGCCGGCGATCGCAGCGGTGGCGCAGCCGGGATCGGTCGACGATCTGGTCCATCTGCGCGCGGTGCTGGGCAGCACCCTGCCCGTGGTCCGGGCGCGCACGATGGGGGTGCGCGCCGAGCTGGCACGGGTGCGGGGACTCCGTCGCGAGGCCGCCGCCGCCGCGGTGGCGCTGCGGGACGGGCGGGCGAAACTGCAACGTGACCGGGTGGCGCTGGCCGCGCTCGAGTCGCTTCACCGGCGCCGCGCGGCGGTGCTGGGGCGCGGCGCGATGAGCGAGGAGGACCGGGCGCTGGCGATGGGCGAACGCGCCCGCGACGCGATCGATCGGATGGCCGAGGCCGATCAGGGCGAGGCGACCGCTGCGCAACTGGCGATCCTGCCCGGTCCCCTGCCGCGTCCGCTGGCGAGCGGCAGCGTGGTGCCGCCGCCGCCGGCGCCGGTCTATCGCTTGCCGGTCCGGGGGCGGCTGGTGATCGGCTTTGGCGAGATGTCCGAGTCCGGCGTGCGGGCGCGGGGTTTGACCTTCGCGGTGACGCCGGGCGCGGAGGTGCGGGCGCCGGCGGGCGGCACGGTGCGCTATGCGCGTGTCTTCCGGGACTATGGTCGCATCCTGATCCTGGACCATGGCGATGGCTGGACCAGCCTGTTGACCGGCATGGCGAGTCTGCTCGTCCGGCCCGGCGCGACGGTGGTGGCGGGCCAGCCGGTCGGCCGGGCGGGGCGGACCGACGGTGCGGCGGGCGATGCGGCCAGGGTCACGGTCGAACTGCGCCGTCGCGGGCGACCGGTCGACATGACCGCGCTGACCGGCTGAGCCGGCCGCCACGCCGCTCATCCTCTGTTCAGCGGCGGTTGGCTTTGCTCCCGCGCGCGTTATCCGCTAGACAGGCGGGCTAGTTACCGGGCCGGGGTTTTCCATGCGTCGTTCGCTTCTGACTGCCACCTCGATCGTGGCCGCGCTCTCGGCCATCCCGCTGGCGACGGCGGCGATGGCGGCGGCGGATTCCGGCAATTATGGCGAATTCGAGCGGTTCATCGACGTCTTCAACCGCGTCAAGGCGGACTATGTCGACAAGGTCGACGACAAGACGCTGATCAACGGCGCGATCCAGGGCATGCTGACCTCGCTCGATCCGCACAGCAGCTATGTCGACGCGCTCGATTTCCAGAACCTGAAGATCATGACCGACGGCAATTATGGCGGTCTGGGCCTGACGGTGTCGATGGAGGATGGCGCGGTCAAGGTGATCGCGCCGCAGGAGGATACGCCCGCCGCGCGCGCCGGGGTCAAGTCGGGCGATTACATCACCCATATCGACGGCAAGCTGATCTATGGCGACTCGCTGGACGAGGCGATCGGCCTGATGCGCGGCAAGCCCGGCACCAAGATCGCGCTGACGCTGGTCCGTCCCGGCACGACCAAGCCGATCGAAGTGTCGATGATGCGCGAGGTCATCACGCAGAAGCCGGTGAAGTGGGAAGTGCGCGGCGATGTCGGCTACATCAACATCAACACCTTCTCCGAGGCGACCGGCGCGGATACCCGCGCCGCGATCATGGCGATCGACAAGGCGCTGGGCCATCGCCCGCTGGGCTATGTCGTCGACCTGCGCGACAATGGCGGCGGCCTGCTGACCCAGGCGATCGCGGTGTCCGACGCGTTCCTGGATCATGGCGAGATCGTGTCACAGCGCGGGCGCGAGAAGGCCGACATCGAACGCTACTTCGCCAAGCCGGGCGACGACGCGCACGGCCTGCCGGTGGTGGTGCTGATCAATCCGGGCACCGCCTCCGCTTCCGAGATCGTCGCCGGCGCGCTTCAGGACCACCACCGCGCGCTGGTGATGGGCGAGCGGTCGTTCGGCAAGGGATCGGTGCAGACGCTGCTGCCGCTGGGGCCGGAAACGGCGCTGCGATTGACCACCGCGCGCTATTACACGCCGTCCGGCCGGTCGGTGCAGGAGGGCGGGATCGAGCCCGATATCAGGGTGCCGCAGCTCAGCGATCCCGACTACAAGGTGCGCCCGGTGTTCCGCGAGGCCGATCTGCGCCGCCACCTGATCAACGAGGTCAAAGCGGACAATGCGGTGCTGGAGGAAGACACCAAGGACGATCCGCGCTTCACCGCCACGGCCGAACAGTTGAAGAAGGAGGGCGTGAAGGACTTCCAGCTGCAATATGCGCTGAAGACGATCGCGCGGCTGGGCGGACCGGCGCAGGTCGCCGCCGCCACCCGCGTCACCCCGCCCACCGCCGATGCGAAGCCGGCCGACGCGAAGACCGGCATCAAGTGATCGGGCATAGCGCGCATCGCTGGTACCGGGCGAACTGGCTGGCGCTGCTGCTGCCGGCGGCGCTGCTGGCCGGCGCCTGGGGATCGCAACTGATCGGCGGGCTGTACCCGTGCGAGATGTGCCACTGGCAACGCTGGCCGCATTATGCGGCGGTGGTGCTGGCGGCGATCGGGCTGCTGCGCCCGGGCCTGCGGCGATCGATGGTGGTGCTGGCGGCGCTGGCGATCGCGCTCTCGGGCCTGATCGGCGTCGCTCATGCCGGCGTCGAATATCATTGGTGGCAGGGCTTCACCGCCTGCACCTCGACCGTTGCCGCCAGCGGCGGCAGCGCGGCGGACCGGCTGGCCGCGATCATGAAGGCGCCGATGGTGCGCTGCGACCAGGCGCAGTGGACGTTCTTGGGCATTTCGCTGGCCGGGTTCAACGCCATCTTCTCGTTGGCGGGGGCGATCACCATCTTGGCCCTGGTGAGGAGAGCGCGATGAGCTGGAAACCGGGTGACCGCCGCGAGGCGACGGAAGCGATGATCCGGGTGGATCAGGCCGGGGAGTTCGGCGCGATCCGCATCTATGCCGGACAGCTGGCGGTGCTGGGCGACCGGCATCCCGCTGCGCGCGCCATCCACCACATGGCGGCACAGGAAGAGCGGCACCGCGCCTTTTTCGACCGGATGATCGCCGAGCGCGGCGTGCGCCCGACCCTGCTCCAGCCGATCTGGAAGGTGGCGGGCTTCGCGCTCGGCGCGGCGACGGCGGCGCTGGGGCCGGACGCGGCGATGGCCTGCACCGCGGCGGTCGAGACCGAGATCGACAAACATTATTCGCAGCAGCTCGCCGAACTGGGCGACAGCGACCCCGAGCTGTCCGACGCGATCGTCGAGTTCCAGGCGGAGGAGTTGGAGCATCGCGACCATGCCCTGGCGGCGGGGGCGGAGAACACCTTCGGTTATCCGGTCCTGTCGGGACTGATCCGATTGGGGTGCAAGGTCGCGATCGCGACCGCCAAGCGCATTTAGGAGTGGATGCGATGAGGACCATGATGCTGGCGCTGCTCGCGCCCGGACTGATGCTGGCGGGGCCGTCGGTCGCGCAGACGACGCCCCAGGCATCGACGCCGAGCGCGCCGGTCAACCGCCCGACCGAGCTGGATGCCGAACCCCGGGCGGCGCTGCCCGGCCTGGAGCGGCCGCGCAAGGTGACGACCCAGGCGGGTGTCGGTCGCGGCGCGCCGGTCAACGGCGTGCTGATCCTTTATGGCAACGAGCAATGCCCGACCAACGCCGCCGGCGACGAGATCGTGGTGTGCGAGCGCCGCAGCGCCGAGGAGCAGTTCCGCATCCCCAAGGAAGTGCGCAACTTCGAGGTCACGCCGGAAAATCGTAGCTGGGCGGCGAAGGCGCAGGGCGTGCTGAGCGACGGCGTCGGCGTCAACAGCATCGGCAGCTGCTCGGCGGTCGGCCCCGGCGGCGGCTCGGGATGCTTCGCGCAGCGCGTGCGCGAGACGCGGGCGGTGAACGAAGCCAATGCGGCGGAGAACCGGCGCGTACCCTGATGGGCGGGTGTAGAACGCCTCCGGCCTGCTCATCGCTGTAAAAACGGGACCTTCGCCGCACCCACCATACCACCCCGGCGAAGGCCGGGGTCCAGCCGGGGGACGGTGGTGGATCCTTAGGAACGTTCCGTGATTGGACCCCGGCCTCCGCCGGAGTGGAGGCTGATGGGATTCGAGCGTCGAATTCCGAAAGGCCTCGCCTTTCCCCGGCCGGTGGTCAGAGGCTTCTCTTGCGCCGGCAGGACGATCCACACCCCGCCTGACCGGCAAGGGCCGGCAAAGCGTTGCCGCCCTTGCCGCCGCGCCATCGCGGAGCGACCCGCCAGCCCGTCACGCCCGAGGCGACGCGGCGATCTGGCACGGCTCTTGCTGATCGAACCCCGAACAGGGGTATCGATTCGACGTGAGCGTCCATCCAGTCCAGTCCGGCCGTATCCAGCAGGCGATCGCCTATGCCTCGAACGCGACCGGCATCGATTTCGACTATCTGCTCGGCCAGGCCAAGGTCGAGAGCGGCCTGAACGCCTCCGCGCGTGCCGGCTCCTCCTCCGCCTCCGGCCTCTACCAGTTCATCGAGTCGAGCTGGCTGGCCGTCGTGAAGAAGCATGGCGCGGAGCACGGCCTGGGCTGGGCCGCCGATGCGATCGGCCGTTCGGGCGGCCGCTACAGCGTCGCCGATGGCGCCACGCGGCAGGCGATCCTGGCGCTGCGCAACGACCCCGCCGCCGCCAGCCTGATGGCCGCCGAACATGCCTCCGACAACAAGGCGGCGCTGGAGGACAGCCTGGGCCGCGCCGCCAACGGCACCGACCTGTACATGGCGCATTTCCTGGGGCTGGGCGGCGCGAACAAGTTCCTGTCGGCGATGCAGGCCGATCCGCAGGCCAGCGCCGCCAGCCTGTTCCCCGGCGCGGCGCGCGCCAATCGCGGCGTCTTCTATGACGACGGCGGCCGGCCGCGTTCGCTGTCGGCCATCTACCAGCGTTTCGCCGACAAGCTCGGCGCCGGCAGTGACACCGTCGGCGAGACCCGCAACGCCAACCTGTCCTTCGCCGCGCAGGCGCTGGCGATGGGCGACGACGCCACTGTCGTCACCGGCGCCAACGAAACCGCCGACAGCGCCCTGTCCTGGGCGCGGTCGACGCTGGGGCAGATGACGGGCAAGGGGGCTGCGGCCGGCGACAGCCTGCTTCGGCCCCGACCCGATCATGCCCGCCTCGCCTATATGATGCTCGCCCGGATGGGAGGCTGACATGAAGCTGCTCGCCACCGCACGCGGCAGCGCCTTGCCGCTCGCCATCCTGCTGCTCGTCCTGGTCATGGTGGTGCCGATCCCGGCAGCGCTGCTCGACATCTTCTTCGTCGCCAACATCGCGATCAGCCTGGCGGTGCTGATGGTCGCGCTCAACGCGCAGAAGCCGCTCGATTTCAGCGCCTTCCCGACCGTGCTGCTGTTCGCGACGCTGTTCCGGCTCGGCCTCAACGTCGCCTCAACCCGGATCGTGCTGGTCCATGGCCATGAGGGCGAGGGCGCGGCCGGCCACGTCATCGAGGCGTTCGGCACCTTCCTGATCGGCGGCGACTATGTCGTCGGCCTGTTCGTCTTCGCGATCCTGATGATCATCAACCTGATCGTCGTGACCAAGGGCGCGGGCCGCGTGTCGGAAGTGTCGGCGCGCTTCACGCTCGACGCGCTGCCGGGCAAGCAGATGGCGATCGACGCCGATCTCAATGCCGGCCTGATCACCCCCGACGAAGCCAAGACCCGCCGCGTCGAGGTCGCGACCGAGGCCGATTTCTACGGATCGATGGACGGTTCGTCCAAGTTCGTGAAGGGCGACGCGATCGCCGCGCTGATGATCCTGGCGGCGAACGTTGTCGGCGGCCTGATCCTGGGGCCGGTCAGCCACGGCATGTCGATCGGCGATGCCGCGCATAATTACATCCTGCTGGCGATCGGCGATGCGCTGGTCGCGCAGCTGCCGTCGCTGATGCTGTCGATCGCCGCCGCCGCGATCGTCACCCGCGTCGCCTCGGAAAAGGACCTTGCTGGCCAGATCGGCTCGCAATTCGGCAGCGCGCGGACCTGGACGCCGGTGGCGGCTATCCTGGCGCTGCTCGGCGTGCTGCCGGGGATGCCGCATCTGGTGCTGCTGCCTGCCGCCGCCATCGCCGGCTTCGCCGCGTGGAAGCTGCGCCAGATCGAGCGTCGTCCAGTGGCTGCGCCGAGACACCGTCGGCGAGACCCGCAACGCCAACCTGTCCTTCGCCGCGCAGGCGCTGGCGATGGGCGACGACGCCACTGTCGTCACCGGCGCCAACGAAACCGCCGACAGCGCCCTGTCCTGGGCGCGGTCGACGCTGGGGCAGATGACGGGCAAGGGGGCTGCGGCCGGCGACAGCCTGCTTCGGCCCCGACCCGATCATGCCCGCCTCGCCTATATGATGCTCGCCCGGATGGGAGGCTGACATGAAGCTGCTCGCCACCGCACGCGGCAGCGCCTTGCCGCTCGCCATCCTGCTGCTCGTCCTGGTCATGGTGGTGCCGATCCCGGCAGCGCTGCTCGACATCTTCTTCGTCGCCAACATCGCGATCAGCCTGGCGGTGCTGATGGTCGCGCTCAACGCGCAGAAGCCGCTCGATTTCAGCGCCTTCCCGACCGTGCTGCTGTTCGCGACGCTGTTCCGGCTCGGCCTCAACGTCGCCTCAACCCGGATCGTGCTGGTCCATGGCCATGAGGGCGAGGGCGCGGCCGGCCACGTCATCGAGGCGTTCGGCACCTTCCTGATCGGCGGCGACTATGTCGTCGGCCTGTTCGTCTTCGCGATCCTGATGATCATCAACCTGATCGTCGTGACCAAGGGCGCGGGCCGCGTGTCGGAAGTGTCGGCGCGCTTCACGCTCGACGCGCTGCCGGGCAAGCAGATGGCGATCGACGCCGATCTCAATGCCGGCCTGATCACCCCCGACGAAGCCAAGACCCGCCGCGTCGAGGTCGCGACCGAGGCCGATTTCTACGGATCGATGGACGGTTCGTCCAAGTTCGTGAAGGGCGACGCGATCGCCGCGCTGATGATCCTGGCGGCGAACGTTGTCGGCGGCCTGATCCTGGGGCCGGTCAGCCACGGCATGTCGATCGGCGATGCCGCGCATAATTACATCCTGCTGGCGATCGGCGATGCGCTGGTCGCGCAGCTGCCGTCGCTGATGCTGTCGATCGCCGCCGCCGCGATCGTCACCCGCGTCGCCTCGGAAAAGGACCTTGCTGGCCAGATCGGCTCGCAATTCGGCAGCGCGCGGACCTGGACGCCGGTGGCGGCTATCCTGGCGCTGCTCGGCGTGCTGCCGGGGATGCCGCATCTGGTGCTGCTGCCTGCCGCCGCCATCGCCGGCTTCGCCGCGTGGAAGCTGCGCCAGATCGAGCGTCGTCCAGTGGCTGCGCCGATGCCGGTCGCCGCCGCCCCGGTCGACCCGTCGCGGATCGGCTGGGACGAGGTGACCGACGGGATGCAGGTCCATATCGACATCGGCTACGGCCTGGTGCCGCTGGTCGACGAACGGCGCGGCGCGCCGCTGATGGGTCGGATCACCGGTGTGCGGCGCCAGTTGTCGAAGGAACTGGGTTTCGTCGTGCCGCAATGCCGGGTGCGCGACGACATCAACCTGTCGCCCTATCATTACCGCATCCTGGTCAACGGCGTGGTCGTCGGCGAGGACCAGGTGTCGCCGGACGAGATGCTGGCGCTCGACACCGGCCAGGCCGTGGGCTTCCTTCAGGGCAAGCCGGCCAAGGACCCGACCTTCGGGCTGGACGCCACCTGGATCGCCCCGGGCGATGCCGATGCGGCGACCGGCGCGGGTTATCTGGTGGTCGATCCTGGCACGGTGATGGCGACGCACCTGAACCATGTGCTGGGCAGCCATGCCGCCGACCTGCTGGGACCGGACGAGGTGCAGGCGCTGCTCGATGGGCTGAAGGACCGCGCCGGCCAGCTCGTCGCCGCGCTCTGCCCGCAGCCGGTGTCGCTGACCGCGCTGACCCAGGTGCTGAAGGGCCTGCTCGCCGAGAACATCTCGCTGCGCGAATTCCGCCGCATCGCCTCGGCGATCGCCAGCGCGGCGCAGCGCAGCGCGGATCCCGAGGAGCTGGTCGAGTTGATCCGCCCGGCGCTGGGACCGCTGATCATCCAGAAACTCTGCGGCGTGCGCGAGCCGCTGCGCGTCATGACGCTGGAGGGACATTTGGAAGCTTTGCTGGGCCAGGCGATGCGCGCCGACGCATCCCGCCGCCATGTCATCGAACCCGATCTCGGCCGCCGCATCGTCGACGCGCTGACCCAGGCCGCACAGCCGCTGATCGCCGAGGCCAAGCCCTTTGCGCTGGTGGTCCAGCCGACCATCCGCGTCGCCATCCGCAAGCTGATCCGCGGCTGCCTGCCCGACACGCCGGTCCTGTCCTTCTTCGAGGTGCCCGAGGACAAGGCGGTCGAGGTCGTCGCGATCATCGGCGCGCCCCAGCCGCAGGCGCTCGCGGCATGAGCGCGGAACCGATGCGCCAGGCCTTCGCCAACGCCCAGCTGCTTGACGGCCAGCCGCTGACCTACAAGCCCAAGCGGCGGCCGGGCGACGATCGCGACCGGCTGGTGCGCGAGCATCTGCCGCTGGTCCGCCGCATCGCCTGGCATGTCCACGGGTCGATGTCGACGATCGTGGATGTCGAGGATCTGGTCCAAGTCGGCCTGATCGCGCTGGTCGAGGCGGCGGCGACCTTCGAGGATCGCGGGCTGGTCAGTTTCCGTCACTATTGCACGACGCGGCTGCGCGGCGCGATGATCGACGAGCTCCGCCGCCAGGCGACGACGACGCGCGGCGCGATGAAGCGGCGGCGGCAATATGCGCAGGCCGTGGCGGCGCTGACTGATCCGACCGGCCGCGCACCCGAGGAGGCGGCGGTGGCGGCGCGGATCGGCGTCTCGGTCGAACGGCTGCGCGCCGACTATGCGACGGCGGACGCGGTGCGGTTCGACTCGATCGACGAGGTCTATGCCGACGATCTGCCCTGGTTCGCGGACGATTCGCCCGACGCTTTCGCGCAACTGGCCGATGGCGAGACGCGCAACCGCCTGATCGCCGCGATTTCCGCCCTGCCCGAGCGCGAGGCGCAGGTGATCCAGCTTTACTATGTCGAGGAACTGAACCTGGAGGAGATCGGGCAGGTGTTGGGCGTCGGTGCGGCGCGCATCTGCCAGATCAAGGCCTCGGCGCATACGCGACTGAAAAAGGCGATGATGCGATAAGTCCCTGTTCCGCCTTGCTCCCCGGCAACCCCGGCGGCAGGGATGGGTGATGCAAAGCGAACCTCGCCTGGGTTGCGGCGCCGCGATCGTCGTCAATGGCCGGCTGCTGCTGGTGCAACGCCGGACCCAGCCGGAGGCGGGATGCTGGGGGCTGCCCGGCGGCAAGGTCGACCTGTTCGAGCGCGCCGCCGACGCCGTGCGCCGCGAGATCGCCGAGGAAGTGGGGATCGCGATCGATCCGGTCGAGCTGCTCTGCGTCGTCGACCAGATCGACCGCGCGGGGGGCGTCCACTGGCTCTCGCCCGTCTACCTCGTCGATCGCTTCCAGGGCGAGCCGGTCAATCGCGAGCCGGGTAAACATGCCGCGATTGGCTGGTTCGCGCTCGACGCGCTGCCGTCATCGCTGACCACGCCGACCCGCACCGCCGTCGCCGCTCTGGCTCGCCGTCACCCGGATCAGAAGCCGAAGCCGTAGCGTAGCGCCACGCCGCGATCGGCGGGCAGCGCGGCGATATGGCCGGGGTCGCGGCGGTGGAAGGCATTGGCCTCCAGCCATCCCGCGCCCAGGCCGATGGCATAGCGCGCCTCGACGTCCAGCTCGCGCCCGCGCGGCGCCATGTTGAGCCGCTGCACCGTCCAGTCGGTCACCGCCCCGCTCGCATAGTCATAGCCGGTGGGTAGCGCGAGATCGACGCCGCCCCCGGCCACGCGCAACGGCTGCGCGATGCGAAGGCCGATCGAATCGCCGCCGAACACGCCGTCCTTGCCCAGGTCGGCGGCGAAGGCGGTGGTGCGGATGCGACCGCCGCCGCGCAGGCCGTCGCGCACCGCGGCCGTCGTCCAGCCGTGACGCCAGCGCCCCCCGAACGACCAGCCGCCGCCCGCCTCGACCCGCGCGCTCGCCTCGCCGAACCAGCTCGTCGCCCGCGTCGCGCCCAGGCCGGGGCCCAGGCGCGCGCCCAGGATCGTGTCGGCCTCGTCCAGCCGGGTCGCCGACACCATCGTCGCCAGCGCGCCGAAGCGGCGGTCGAGCGCGAACAGCGCGCGGTCGTACGCGCCCAGGCCCGCCCGCGCGTCCGCCGCCCACAGCGCCGCGCCCGGCGCCAGCATCCGGCCGGACTCGATCGCGCCGGTCAGCCCCCAGGACCCCAGACGCTGGCGCACCGCCGCGCTCTGGCGCGCGCCGCCATCGATCCCCGGCAGCGTCGCGCCCGCGACCAGGAAGCCCGGCTCGCCCATTCCGGTCAGTCGGGTGGCGACCGCCTGCGCGCCTTGCGCGAAGCCCAGGGCAACGCTCAGCCCGGACCCCATGCGCTGCGTCACCAGCCCGGCGAGCACGCGGGCGCGCGACGCGTCGGTGGCCGTCAGCGCGCTGCGTTGCAGGATCGCATCGCCCCGGCCGACGGCCGACAGCGTCATCGACAGGCTGGTCTCCCCACGCGCCAGCGCCACCGAGCTGCTGCCCAGGCCCAGGGCGCTCGCCAGCGCCGGCTGGGGCCGGGCCTGGGCCAACGTCCGTGACAGGTCGATCGCGAAGGCGCGGCCGTAGCCGTCCAGGATCACCGCCCCCAGGCCGGCTTGGGCGGCGTCGCCCATCACCGCGGACAGCGTGCCGTTGGCGGTCAGCGATACGGCGGCGCTGCTGCCCGCCACCGAACTGGCGCCGACCGGCTGGAAGGCGCGGGTCAGGTCCAGCACCCCCTGGCCATAGATGCCATCGACCCCGGCCGCGCCGGCATCGCGCGCGGTGCGGAAGAGCAGTTCGACGATCTGCGCGCCGCTGAGATTGGGAAAGGCCTGGGCGAGGAGCGCCACCGCGCCGGCGATCTGCGGCGCGGCGAAGGAGGTGCCGGACCATAGATAGTCGACGCCATTCTGGTCGGGCGCGCGCACGCTCGTGCCGACCGCGCCCAGATAATGCGCCGCGCTGGTGCCGGCCCGGTTGCTGCGCTCGGCGATCTGGTCGCGCGAATCGACCCAGCCGGCGATGATGACCTGGTTGCGTGCCACCGCGCTGTTGTTGGCGATGGCGCTGAACGCGTCGGGGTTGGCGGCGCCGTCATTGCCCGCCGCCACCACCAGCACGATCCCGGCGGCGGTGGCGCGGGCGATCGCACCTTGCAGGCTGGCCGGCATGTCCGATCCGCCCAAGGAGATGTTGATGACCCGCGCCCCCGCCATGCGCGCGGTGTCGACGCCGCGCGCGATCGCATCGGTCGAGAATTTGCATCCGCTGTCGCTGCCGCCGCCATCGCCGCTGGAACAGCTGCCCGGCCGGTCGGCGCGCAGCACGATCAGCGTCGAATCGAACGCCACCCCCTGGGTGCCGACGCCGTCGCGACGGCCGGCGATGGTGAAGGCGACGGCGGTGCCATGGCCGTTCTGGTCGGCGATGCCGTCATTGCCGGCGACCGAGGTCGAGCTGGCGGCGATTCGCCCGGCGAACTGGTCGCTGCGCGTGTCGATGCCGCTGTCGATGACTGCGACGCCGATCCCCGCGCCCGTCGCGCCCCTGTTATAGGCGGCGAGCGCGTCCATCGACACCGCGCCGACGGTCGCGCGATATTCGCCGGTGTCGGAGCTGCTGGGGGTCGGCGAGGGCGTCGGGCCGGGCGTCGGGCTTGGCGTGGGACTGGGCGCAGGCGTGACGATCGGGGGGGGCGTCACCAGCGGACCACCACCGCCGCCGCCACAGGCGGCCAGCATCAGGAACAGGACGGGTGACAGGCCGGTCCCCGCGATGCGGGCCGAGCGGCGTGATCCTGTCAGATGGAATCTCATACGCCGACCGCCCCCGCGCCTTCGCGTCACATCGCCGCCGCTACAGCATTTGCGCGCCCGATCCAAGCAGGGCGGGGCGGCCCCGGCGCTTGCCGGACGCGCGCGGCTTGCCTACAGACCCGCCGCGATGATCGACCGGCTTTCCCATGTCCGCAACTGGATCTTCGACCTCGACAACACGCTCTATCCGGCGAGCGCCGACCTGTTCGCGCATATCGACCGGCGGATGACCGCCTTCATCGCCGAGCTGCTGTCGGTCGATCTGGTCGAGGCGCATCGCATCCAGAAGGCCTATTTCATCGGCCACGGCACGACGCTGGCCGGGCTGATGGCCGAGCATCAGGTCGATCCCCACGCCTTCCTCGCCTATGTCCACGATATCGAGATGGACGTGCTGCAGGCGGATGCGCCGCTGGTCGCCGCGCTGGCCCGCCTGCCGGGGCGCAAGCTGGTCTTCACCAATGGCGATCGTCCCTATGCGCTCAAGGTGCTGGAGCGGCTGGGCCTGGGCGGCAGTTTCGAGGCGGTGCACGACATCCATGCGATGGACCTGCGGCCCAAGCCGCATCCGGACGCCTATGCGGGCCTGTGCGCCGCCTTCGCCCTCGATCCCGCCGAGAGCCTGTTCGTGGAGGACATGGCGCGCAACCTGAAGCCGGCCAAGGCGATCGGCATGACCACCGTCTGGGTCGACAATGGGTCCGAACAGGCGCCCGACGCCGATCGCAGCTATATCGATTTCCACATCCACGCGCTCGCGCCGTGGCTAGAGCAGATCCTGGAGACGCAATGACTGATCTTCCCGCGACCATCGACGCCGCCTGGGAGAACCGGGCCGAGCTGGGCTTCACCACGGGCGGCGCGGTGCGCGAGGCGGTGGAGCAGGCGCTGGCGATGCTCGATGCCGGGACCGCCCGCGTCGCCGAGCCGGACGGCGATGGCGGCTGGCGCGTCAACCAGTGGCTGAAGAAGGCGGTGCTGCTGTCCTTCCGCCTGAACGACAACAGCCTGATCGACAATGGGCCGGGCGCCGGCCACTGGTTCGACAAGGTGCCGTCCAAGTTCAGCGGCTGGGACGAGGCGGCGTTCCGCGCCGCCGGGTTCCGCGCGGTGCCCGGTTCGATCGTGCGGCGCGGCGCGTTCATCGGCAAAAGCGCGATCCTGATGCCGAGCTTCGTCAATATCGGCGCGCATGTCGGCGAGGGCACGATGGTCGACACCTGGGCGACCGTCGGCAGCTGCGCGCAGATCGGCCGCAACGTCCATCTGTCGGGCGGCGCGGGCATCGGCGGCGTGCTGGAGCCGCTTCAGGCCGATCCGGTCATCATCGAGGACGGCGCGTTCATCGGTGCGCGCGCCGAGGTGGCGGAGGGCGTGCGCGTCGGCGAGGGCGCGGTCTTGTCGATGGGCGTCTATCTGGGCGCGTCGACCAAGATCGTCGACCGCGCGACGGGCGAGGTGTTCCGCGGCCATGTGCCGCCCTACAGCGTCGTGGTGCCGGGGTCGCTGGGTGGCGGCGACGGCAAGCCGGCGCTCTACTGTGCGGTGATCGTCAAGCGCGTCGATGCGCAGACCCGCGCCAAGACCAGCGTCAACGACCTGCTGCGCGACTGATCCCGCGTTCATTCCTCGCCTATCAGGGGTGGTGGCAGGCCACGGGGCCTGGCGGAGGGGTGTCGCCGGTGGTGAGGATCGAATGTCCGATGACCGGCAATACCCCTCCACCACCGCTGACGCGGCGGTCCCCCTCCCCTTGCGGGGGAGGCGTCTTGGTCCTCACGGCAAATCGCGGTCGGCAGCCATAAGCGGCCGTCTTGCGGTGCCGGAATTCAACGCCCCAGATGCTGGAGCAGCGTCGCGCGCATCCGTTCCGCCATCGCGGCATCGACCGGCCCCAGCACCCCTTGCGCCGATCGCGGCAGGTGCGCGACCGGGTCGCCATCGGGGCGGAACACCAGATGGTCGAACATCAGCCGCCACGCCGCGCGCTGCTCGTCGGGCAGGGTGCGGAGGCTGAACAGCGAGAGGAGCAGCGCGTCATACGGGCTGCCCATTTCCTTGGGCGCCGGGTTCCACCAGTAATTCATGAAGATGCTGACCGGGTCGAGCGAGTCGACCGCATGCCACCAGTGGAAGGGGATGTAGATCGCATCGCCCGGCGCCAGCACCCCGTCCTGCGCCACCGCCATCGCCGCGGCGAAGCGGGGATAGCGATCGAGGTCGGGCGCGGCGGGATCGACCATGCTGACCGGCGTGCCCGCCGGGGTCAGCTCCAGCGGCCCCATATAGAGATTGGCGAGCTGGTCGGGCGGGAACAGGGTGAAGCGGCGGCGGCCGGCGATCACCACACCGATATTCTCCGCCAGGTCGTAGTGGGTCGCGACCCGGATCGCATTGCCCAGCCACAGGCGCGGCACGACGTCGGCATCGACCAGGTCGGTCGACTGTTCGGCGGTGAAGCCCGGCAGGAGCTCGGGCAGCGGCACCGACTGGACCGCCATGGCATAGGGCCGCTCCGCCCCCCGGTCGCGCAGCAGCCGATCGAGAAATGGCCCGAGCGGCGACTGTCCGCGGGTGAAGTTCAAGGCGGACAGGTCGGGCGTGTAGAAGAACCGCCCCGCGATGTCCGGCGGCCCGACCACCGCGCCGACCGGCTGCGCATGGCTGAACCGCTTGAGGTACGCGATGATCGCCTCGTCGGACCGCTCGGCCGCCTGTACCGCCGGCCAGTCCGCGCCGACCCCGCGCAGGATGGCGGGCCGACCGGCGGGACGGATCTCCGCCTCGAACCGGGCGCGGTCGATGCCGTGATATTCGGGCAGGGGAGCGGGGGCGGGAAGGGACATGGCGGTTGGCCTTATGCGCCGAGATCGCAGCCGATCTGGCGGAGGTAATCGTCCTGGCGCGGCATCGCGCGCGCGGTGTCGGCGACGACGCTGCGGATATGGCCCAGCCGGTGGAGCAGTTCGGCGGGCGGCAGCGTGTCGGCGATCGGGTGGTGTCGCCGTGGCATCACCCCCTGGCCGATCATCACCGACAGCCAGCTCGTCTCGGTGAACAGCTCGTTATGCTCGCGGTGGATGCGGCCATTCGCCGCGAACATCGCCAGCTTCTCCGCCAGCCCCGGCGGCGGCGGCAGCGTGCGGCAATAATCCCAAAAGGGCGAATCGTCGCGCTCGGTCGCCTTGTAGTGCAGCACCAGGAAATCGCGGATGTCGCGATATTCCCGCTCCGTCTCGGCGTTGAACCGGTCCGCCAGCAGGGGATCGAAGCCGCGATCGGGGAACAGCGCCATCAGCCGCGCGATGCCCGACTGGACCAGATGGATGCTGGTCGATTCCAGCGGCTCCAGGAAGCCGCCCGCCAGACCCAGCGCCACGACATTGCCGACCCAGGCGCGGCGGCGATGCCCGGCGGTGAAGCGCAAGGGCTTGGGATCGGCGATCGGCCGCCCGTCGAGATGGGCCAGCAGCAAGGCGGCGGCCTCGTCGTCCGAGACATGGGCGCTGCTGTAGACATAGCCATTGCCGATCCGGTGCTGAAGCGGGATGCGCCATTGCCAGCCGGCGGGCCGCGCGGTCGAGCGAGTCAGCGGCTGGCGGTCGCCGCCCAGCTCGCACGGCACCGCCCAGGCGCGGTCGCAGGGCAGCCAGTCGGTCCAGTCCTCGAACCCCGCGCCCATCGTCTCCTCGATCAGCAGGCCGCGAAAGCCCGAGCAATCGACGAACAGGTCGCCCGCGATCACCGTGCCGTCCGCCAGTTCGACCGAGGCGACATGGCCACTGCCGCCGTCGCGATGGACCTGCGTGATCCGCCCCTCGCGCCGCACCACGCCCCAGCCTTCGGCGCGGGTGCGCAGGAAGCCGGCGTAGAGGCCGGCATCGAACTGGAAGGCATAGGCGAGTTTCGCCAGCGGCGAATTGGGCTGGTCCGGCCGGGGATGGGCGAAGCGTCCGTCCAGCCCGCCGACCACCGCCAGCGAATAGGCATCGAGCGGCGCCGCGTCGCCCAGCGCCACCCCGCGCAGCCAGTGGTGATGGAATTCCACCCCCGCCATGTCGATGCCGTACAGGCCGAACGGGTGGACATAGCGATGGCCGATCCGCGTCCAGTCGACGAATTCGATGCCCAGCTTGTAGGTCGCGCGCGTGGCGCGGACGAACTCCGCCTCGTCGATGCCGAGCAGGGTGTTGAACAACGTGATCTGCGGGATGGTCGCCTCGCCGACGCCGACCGTGCCGATCGCGTCCGATTCGACCAGGGTGATCGAGACGCCGGGCAGCGCGCCGGCCAGACGTGCGATGCCCGCCGCCGCCATCCAGCCGGCGGTGCCGCCGCCGACGATGACGATTTCGCGGATCGCCGCCTCGCTCATACCGGCGAGCCCATCGAGCCGGCGAAGGGCACGTCCGACTCGAACGAGAAGCGCGGCAATTCGTTCGAAGCCGGAGCGGGGACCGGTGCTGGCGCAGCCGCCAGCGGTGATAGCGCGGTCTGGCGCAGGAACGCGCCATGGCTGGGCAGTTGCTGCGCGACCTGCGCATAGCCCTGGTGCATCTGCGCCATGGCGGCGGCGACGCGGTCCTCGTCCAGCGCATCCACGGCCGGCTCGTGGCTGTCGGGCCAGAGATGCTGGCCGAACGCGACCGCGACCCAGCTCGTCGTCGCGAACAGCTCCATCGAATCGCGGAACACGCGGCCCTTGGCGCGGAACAGGTCCATCTTGCGCTGGAGCGACTCCGGCACCGCCATCGTCCGGCACCGGTCCCAGAACGGCGAGTCGCTGCGCTCCGTCGCCTTGTAATGGAGGATCACGAAGTCGCGGACATCCTCGTACAGCTCGCGCATCTGGCGGTTATATTCAGTGCGCTCGACCGGGTTGAAGCGTTTGTCGGGGAACAGTGCGATCAGCCGCGCGATGCCCGACTGGATGAAGTGGATGCTGGTGGATTCCAGCGGCTCGATGAAGCCGCTCGACAGGCCGAGCGCCACGACGTTGCGGCTCCAGCATTCGCGCCGCCGGCCGGTGGTGAAGGACAGGCGGCGCGGTTCGGCAAGGGCTGCGCCCTCCAGCCGGCCGAGCAGCGCGCGCTCCGCCGCATCGTCGTCCAGGAACGCGCTGGCATAGACCAGGCCGTTGCCCATCCGGTGCTGGAGCGGGATGCGCCATTGCCAGCCGGCCGCGTGCGCGGTGGCGCGGGTGAAGGGATCGGGTTCGCCGGTCAGCGCGCTCGGCACCGCGACCGCACGGTCGCAGGGCAGCCACTGGCCCCAGGGCTCATATCCCGTCTCCAGCGCCTCCTCGATCAACAGGCCGCGAAAGCCCGAGCAGTCGATGAACAGGTCGCCCGCGACCTGCCGCCCATCGGCGAGCGTCACCGCGGCGACATGGCCGTCCGCCGGCCGCAGCGTGACGTCCTGCACCTTGCCCTCGATCCGGGTGACGCCGTTCCCTTCCGCATAGCGGCGCAGGAAGCGGGCATAGAGGCCGGCATCGAAGTGGAAGGCATAGAGCAGCTCGCGGATCGGCGATTGCGCCTCGGGCGAGGGGCGACCGAACTTGCCCGCCGCCGCCGCCACCGCGCTCATCGACCAGTCGGCGATCGGCGGCAAGGCCTGGCGCTGGCGCTCGCGCAGGTAGAGCTGGTGGAAGTGCACGCCCTGCAGGTCATGGCCGTGGCTGCCGAAGGGGTGGAAATAGCGGTCGCCCAGTTTCCCCCAGTCGACGAACTCGATCCCCAGCTTGAACGTGCCCGCCGTCTCGCGCAGGAAATCGTTCTCGTTGATGCCCAGCATCTGGTTGAAGCTGACCAGTGGCGGGATCGTCGCCTCGCCGACGCCGATCGTGCCGATCTCCTCGGACTCGACCAGGGTGATGCGGGTATGGCCGTTGTTGAGGAAGCGCGAGAAGGCGGCGGCGGCCATCCAGCCGGCGGTGCCGCCGCCGACGATCACCACGTCGCGGATCGCATGTTCGTTCATCGGGATCAGGACCTCAGCAGGAAGTGGGACGCGGCGCTGGCGGGGGGCAGCGCGGCGACGGCGGCGGCGAGCGCCTGGGCATAATGGGTCATGGCGGCGGCGGCGCGGTCGGGCGGCACCAGCGCGATCAGCGGATCGTCGCGCTCGGGCCGCACATTCTGGCCGATCAGCACGGCGAGCCAGCTATCCTTGGCGAAGGTCTCCTCCTCGTAGAAGGGCAGGCGGCCGCGCGCGCGGAACTGCGCCAGGCTGTGCGCCAGCGAGGGGGGCGGCGCGACCTCGGCCACCGCGCGCCAGAACGGCTCGGGCCGGTCGGACGCCGTATAATGCAGCGCCAGGAAGTCGCGCACCCGATCCGCCTCGGCGGCGCACTGACGGTTATATTCGGCGAGCTCGACGGGCGCGCAGTCGCGCGCCGGCAGCATCGCGACGATCCGGTCGATCGCGCTGTGCGCCAGATGGAGGTTGGTCCATTCCAGCGGCTCCACCGCGGTCGCCGCGTCGCCGATCGCGACGCAGTTGCGCAGCCACGGCTGGGGGCGGGTGCCGGCATCGATCGCGACGCCCTCGCCCGCGAACGCGGCCTCGCCGGCAAAGGCGCTGGCATAGACCAGGCCGCGTGAACCTCCGCCCGTCCAGTCCCAGCCACAGTCCCGCGCCGTCACCCGGTCGAGCGGGTCGGCGGGCATCGCGGCATCCTCCGCCAGGATCAGCCGGTCGCAGGGCAGCCATTTGGCCCAGGAGGTGCGCCGATCGTCCAGCGCGCCGCGCAGCCGGGCGGCCGGACCGGTGGCGTCGACGAACAGATCCGCCTCGATCCGGCCGCCCTCTGCGAGCACCGCCGCCGTGACGAAACCGTCCGCGCCGATCGCCACGCCGGCGAGGTCGCCCGGCTGCTCGCGCACCCCGCAATGCAGCGCGAAGGCGCGTAGCATCGCCGTGTAGCGTTCGGGATCGAGATGCAGCCCATGTTCGAAGCCGCCGACCAGCGCCTCCGGATCATCGGCGGGCACCGCGAACCGGCCGGCGCGCGCCATCGCCGCCGCCACGGAGAAGCGATCGAACGGCGCCGGCCGCTGGTGCCGCGCCGCCCGCGCCCAGTGGAGGTGGAAGGAGCCGCCCTCCATCGGCCGTCCGTGCCGGCCATAGGCATGGACATAATCGGCGACCGGATCGGCGCCGCCGGCGGTCCAGCCTTCGAACAGCGTGCCCAGCCGGACGCCGCTGCCGGTGCGCACCACCGCGTCGGCATTCGACAGGCCCAGATCCTCGTGGAATCCCAGGATCGAGGGCAGGGTGGCGCGCATCCGGTCGGCGATCGCGTCGGCCGGCGGCGCGATCGGCAGGATCACCACCTCCAGCCAGGGCAGCCGCCGCCTGAGCGCCGCCGCCGCCGACCAGCCGACCAGCCCGCCGCCCGCCACCAGCACCCGGCGGATCGGTCCCTCGCGATCGCTCATGCGGCCGGGCTCATCGGGCAATATCGGTCGATAAAGGCGAGATGGCCGGGCATGGCGGCGGCGGTGGCGGCGACCTCGTCACGCAGGGCCGTCATGCCGCGCATCAGCACGTCCAGCGCCGGCAGGTCGGCGCGCGGGTCGCGGCCCTCGGGCCGGATGCGCTGACCGAGATAGACCGCGACCCAGCTCGCATCCAGGAACACGCCCTCGCGATATTTCACGATCCGGCCGCGCCGCCGGAACAGCTCCATCTTCTCCGCCAGACTGTCCGGAATGGTCATGGTGCGGACATAGCGCCAGAATTCGGAATCGTCGCGCTCGGTCGCGTGATAATGCAGGATCAGGAAATCGCGGATGCGTTCATATTCCAGGTCGATGACGCGGTTGAACTCGTCACGGTCGACGCCGCGGACGCGGCCTTGCGGAAACAGCTCGATCAGCGCGGTGATCGCCTGCTGCACCAGATAGATGCTGGTCGATTCCAGCGGCTCCAGGAACCCGCTCGCCAGGCCGATGGCGACGCAATTGCCGACCCAGCTCCGCTCGCGCCGCCCGGCGGTGAAGCGGAGCAGGCGCGGGTCGGCGATCGGCTCGCCCTCCACCGCCGCCACCAGCGCGTCGCGGGCCTGGTCGTCGGAGATGAAGCCGCTGGCATAGACATAGCCATTGCCGGTGCGATGCTGGAGCGGGATCCGCCAGCGCCACCCCGCCGGCATCGCGATCGCGCTGGTATAGGGGGTCAGCGCCGTCTCGGTCCGGCACGGCATCGCCACCGCGCGGTCGGCCGGCAGCCAGCGCGACCAGTCCTGGAACGGCTCGCCCATCGCGCCACCCAGCAGCAGCGAGCGGAAGCCCGAACAGTCGACGAACAGGTCGCCCTCGATCCGCCGCCCGTCCGCCAGGCGGATCGCGGTCAGGTCGCCGCTTTCCCCGTCGTGCTCGACATCGACGACGATCCCCTCGCTGCGCACCGCGCCCATCCGCTCGGCCAGCGCGCGCAGATAGGGGGCGAACAGCACCGCATCGAATTGATAGGCATAGCCGAACGTCGTGGTGATCTGGCGCGGGTCGGTGGTCGGCAGCGCGAACCGGCCTTCGCGCGCCATGGTGCAGGCCATGGAGAATCGCTCGATCGGCGGCATGTCGACGCCGGCCTGCACTAGCCGCGCCCAATAATGGTGGAAGTCGACCTCGCTCTGCCCGCGCCCGAAGGTGCCGAAGGGGTGGATGTAGCTGTCGCCGATCCGCCCCCAGTCGCGGAACTCGATGCCCAGTTTGAAGGTGGCGCGCGTCCAGGCCATGAAATCGGCCTCTGCGATGCCCAGCCGCTCGTTGAAGGCGCGGATATGCGGCAACGTCGCCTCGCCGACGCCGACGATGCCGATCGCCTCCGACTCGACCAGATGCACGGCGCAGCGGCGCGGCAGCAGCTTGGCGAGCGCCGCCGCCGCCATCCAGCCCGACGTGCCGCCGCCGACGATCACGACCCGGATCGGGGGTGTCTCGGTCATGATGTCATCCGCTCCATTTCGACCCGACCGGCTGAAACCGGTTTCAATGATAAGATTAATAGACGCAGTCTGGATTAGTCTCGTTGCCTTTTTGCAACGTTCCTCCGTCATCGTCACGCCATATGTGGCAGATCAATGATACCGCAAACAAAGGCCCTTGCTCCAGTGATTTTCCGGTATAACCGAGGGTATCTAGAAGCGGCGGCTGTAATGGCAGCGCTAACCAGGGAAGAGGGTCATGGGGTATCGTTCTGCCGCGCCGACGGTCGGCGCCACTGCATTCAACATCGCCAGGCTGCTGCACTGCGGCGTATCGGCAACAGCTCTGTGCGTCGTCGCGCTCGCGGCGCCGGCCCAGGCGCAGACCGGCGCGGTCGCGGGCCAGGGGACGGCCGGCACCGCCAGCCCGGCGAGCACGGCGACCGATCCGGCCGCGACCAACAACACCAGCACCGCGCCCTCGCCGGAGGTCGCGCGCGGCGACACGCTGCCCCCGCAGGACGGCACCACCCCGCCCAGCGAATCGAACGAGGGCGAGATCGTCGTCACCGGCATCCGCCAGAGCCTGGCCAATGCCCAGAACATCAAGCGCAACTCCGACACCGTCGTCGATGCGATCACCGCGTCGGACATCGGCGCGCTGCCCGACCGTTCGGTGACCGAGGCGCTGCAGCGCGTGCCCGGCGTGTCGATCAACCGCTTCGCCGGCTCCAACGACCCCGACCACTTCTCGGTCGAGGGCTCGGGCGTCGTGGTGCGCGGCCTGAACTTCGTCCGCTCCGAGTTCAACGGGCGTGACGCCTTCGCCGCCGGTGTGGGCGGCCAGGCGCTCAACTTCGCCGACGTGCCGGCCGAACTGCTCGGCTCGGTCGAGGTCTACAAGAACGCCACCGCCGAGCTGATCGAGGGCGGCCTGGCCGGCACGGTCAACCTCAACACCCGCAAGCCGTTCGACAATCCCGGCCTGCATGCCAGCCTCAACGCCGAGGCCAATTACGGCGACTTCCGCAAGAAGTGGACGCCGACCGGCTCGCTGCTGCTCAGCGACACCTGGGATACGGGCATCGGCCGGTTCGGCCTGCTCGGCAGCGCCTCCTATTCGCGGCTGAAGAGCCGGGCGGACGGCATCCAGATCACCAACTTCCAGACGCGCGACAACACGTTCGCGCCGTCGGGCAACCTGACCGCCGGCAACGCGCAGGCGCTGCTTTGCCGCAACCCGCTGCCCAGCAACAGCGACACGGTGACGTTGCCGGCCGCCAACGCGCTGTGCGGCGCGACGGGGACGCCGGGGGCGGACGGCTTCGCCGACTTCCGGCCCAATGCCTATGCGCCGATCGGCGGCCAGTTCCGCAGCCAGGATTTCGACCGCAAGCGGCGCGGCGTCGCGCTCGCCGCACAGTGGGAGAGCACCGACAAGCAGACCGTCGCCACCCTCCAGTTCCTGCGCTCGCACTCGACCCAGAGCTGGGGCGAGCATACGTTCGAGACCGCGCCCGACCTGTCGGAATACAACACCTATCCGGCCGGCTGTCTCCAGAACCAGAACGGTTCGCCGCGCATCGACGATGCCAGCACGACGCCGCCGACGACCAGCAATCCCGGAACCCGCGCCGAATGCCCGGTCGGCCAGTTCCAGAATTACGAATATGACGATAGCGGCCTGTTCCAGAAGGGCGTCATCACGCTGCCCGGCGCGGGCTGGCGCTCGGCCGACAGCGGCACGGCGACCACGACCGTGCCGACTGGCGGCATCCAGCAGTCGCTGTCGCGCCGTCAGGTCTACGAATCGAACATCGTCCAGGACATCGGCTTCAACCTGAAGTTCAACCCGGACGAGCATTGGGCGGTCAACCTCGACGCCGACTACACCATGGCGAAGCGGACGCAGAAGGACTTCGCGGTCTTCGGCTCGACCTTCGCCGACCAGGAACTCGACCTGACCGGCGGCCTGCCGGTGGTCATCCCGCATCGTCCGATGACGCTGGCGCCGACCTGGGGTCAGCCCAGCATCTATCAGGGCCAGGACGACGCGACCTATTTCAAGGACCCCCGCGCCACCTTCTGGCGCGCGGCAATGGACCATTTCGAGCAGAGCAAGGGCTCGGAATATGCGCTGAAGGCGGACTTCGCCTATAATTTCAACGACGATGCGAACTTCCTGAAGCGCATCAAGTTCGGCGCCCGCTATGCCGAGCGCCAGCAGACCGTGCGCTACTCGGCCTATAACTGGGGTGCGATCAGCGAAGTCTGGTCGGGCAAGCCGGTGACGATCGAACAGGGCGGTGTCCAGAACACCGACTTCTACACCTTCCCCAACTTCTTCCGCGGGCAGACGCCGGGGCCGGTCGGTGGCTATTACTATAATGGCGACCTGCTGAAGAACTACGACCAGTCGGTGGCCTATTTCCAGTCGCTGAACGATATCTGGCGCGGAGCGAACGGCGCGACCGCCACCAACCGCTTCGTCGGCGCGGCGCAGCGGCCCGGCGCGATTCCGGGCAGCTATTACCTGCCGGGTGAAATCCAAGACGTGAACCAGCAGGACACCAACGCTTATGTGATGCTGAACTTCGGGTCGAACGATCCGCTGTTCGCCGGCATCCGCGTCGACGGCAATGTCGGCGTGCGCTACGTCCATACCGATATCGCCTCGGCCGGTGCGTTCACCATCCCGACCCGTGATGCGTTCGGCATCACCCAGGACTATGCGGTGCGCTGCGTCGCCACGGTGCCGGCCGGCGCGCCGGCGGGCACGCCCGCGCAGACGCCCGGCGGCATCTGTCGCCTGGGGCCGACCGCCTATGCCGCGCTCCAGCAATTCGCGACCGGCGCGACCACGCCGGACGTGGCGCGCACCGGCTATACCTATTGGTTGCCGAGCGCGAACCTGAAGCTGGGCTTGTCGCGCGACCTGATCCTGCGTCTGGCCGCCTCGAAGGTGCTGACCCGGCCGGATTCGGCGAACATCCGCAACTACCAGACCTATGGCACCGACGCCGCGAGCGGCCAGCCGACGGCGACCGCGGGCAATCCGTACCTCAAGCCCGCCACCGCCTGGCAGTTCGACGCGACGCTGGAATGGTATTTTGCCCGGGTCGGCTCGTTCACGGTCGACGCCTTCTACAAGGAAGTGTCGAACTTCTTCTATCAGTCGATCCTGCCGCGCAACGTCACCAGCAACGGCGTGACCGAATCGGTGCAGTTCCGCTATCCGGAGAACTTCACCGGCAAGGGCAAGATCAAGGGTGTCGAGGTTGCCTATCAGCATACCTTCGACTTCCTGCCCCAGCCGCTCGACGGCCTGGGCGTCAACGCCAACTATTCGTTCATCGAAAGCTCAGGGTTGCCCAACAGCTTCCTGAACACCGGCGCGCCGTCCAACGTCTCGACGATCAGGCCGGGCAACCTGCCGTTCGAAGGTCTGTCGAAGCACAATGTCAACGCGACTATCTTCTACGAGAAGGGGCCGGTCTCGCTGCGCGCGGCCTATAACTGGCGCTCCAAGTACCTGCTGACCGCGGCCGACGTGATCTTCCCCTACACGTCGATCTTCCAGGCCAGCACGGGCACGCTCGACGCCTCGGCGTTCCTCAACCTCAACAAGTACGTCAAGATCGGCGTGCAGGGCGTGAACCTGACCAACACCACGACGAAGACGCTGCAGGCCTATACCGGCGATCCCAGCCAGCTGGCGCCGCGCAGCTATTTCATGAACGACCGCCGCTTCTCCTTCATCGTGCGCGGCAACTTCTAAGTCGGCGAACCACGCCGATCATGGGCGCGTCCGGGCAACCGGGCGCGCTTTTTTTGTCGGTACGAACAGCGGGCAAAATTCGCCATTGTTCCGTCATCGCGACTGGCTGGCAAGTCCCAGGAAGAGACGCGTCCACATTATTGAGACATGACATCTTCTTTATATTGGAAATTGTAAGCGAAGAGGTAGGGGTGAAGGGTGTCACGGTAGGCCAAGCATCTGTAAAAGGCTGATTTCAGTGATTTGCTGTTTGATGGCGGCGATACGCATTATGAAAACGGGTAATGTGTCTTTGAGGTTACACTACAGGATTTGATAAAACTAATATGGGATAGTTTATTTACAGACCCTCTAGCGATTTCTCATGATCCCTCCCGGTGAAGGCGGGGCCTGCTTGCGAAAGCATCCATGCCTTCAAACCATTGTCCGGCCGCAATCCCAAACAGGGCGGGGCTTTGAAATTTTTTGGGGGAATGCAATGATTCAGGGGTCGAAAAGGGTTCAACGGACGCTGATGCAGAGCGTAGCGCTCTCGGTTGTTGCTGGACTCGGTGTGGCCAGCGCGCTGACGCTTGCCGCTCCGGCTACGGCACAGGATTACACGACCGGCGCCATATCCGGTACGATCGTTGATGCCACGGGGAAGCCCGTCGCGGGTGTGAAGGTAACGCTTCGATCGCTGGCGCAGAACCAGGTCCGTACGTTCCTGTCGTCTGCGAATGGCGGCTTTTCGGCCGTCGGCTTGACGCCGGGCCAATATGAGGTCACCACAGAAGGCGCGGCCTACGCACCGCAGACCGACACGATCACCATCACGGCGGCCCAGGAAAGTCGCGTCACGCTGACGGTCGTAGACAAGACGGCCCCCGCTACTGAACTGGTCGTGATCGGTCGACGCGTCCGGCAGGACTTCACCAAAACCACGACAGGCGTCAACCTCGACGTGGTGTCCACTGCCGAGAAGCTGCCGGTCGGTCGCTCGATCACTGCATTGGCCTTGCTCGCGCCCGGGGCTGTCACCGGAGCGAAGGGATTCAGTTCGAACGGCACTGATGTTCCGTCGCTTGGCGGGTCATCGGTTGCCGAAAACGCTTATTACATCAATGGTTTGAATATCACCAATCCGGACACCTATGTCGGGTCGGCACGCGTTCCGTTCGACTTCTACCAGACGGCGGACATCCAGACCGGCGGCTATGCCGCTGAGTTCGGCCGTGCGACGGGCGGCGTCATCAATGCGACGACCAAGTCGGGCACCAACACCCCGATGATGGCGATCCACGGTAACTTCCAGGCATCCGGGTTGCAGTCGACAAGCCCCAATACCGGGTTGAAGGATAGCCCTTCAACGATTGGTAGGCTCACGCATGACGATGATAACTCCCTGACCTTTGAGGCGGGTCTGCCGATCATCAAGGACCATCTTTTCTTCTACGGTCTGTATCAGGCCAATGCCATCGTCACCAAAAGGGCCTACCCCAACTCCGGCAATTATCAGCGCACGATCAGCACCGATCCCTTCTACGGCGGCAAGATCGACGCTTATATCAATCCGACTCAGCATTTCGAATTTACGTTGTTTGATACGACGCAGAATATTCGTACCGACAGCTATGCATTCACAGCCAATGCCAAATTCGACGGCGGTACGGTGGGAGCGTTTTCCGGTCGGCAGAACACCCGGCAGGGCGGAATGAACTGGGTCGGCCGCTACACTGGTAGTGTCACCGACTTCTTCCAGATATCTGCCGCCTATGGCATCAGTCGCGATGACTATAACGTTCTGGCCGCAGATCCCACGTCCTACTATGTCATCGATCGACGTAGCGCGACGACCGGCGGCGTCGCCAAGGTTATCTCCGGGCAACCCTATGCGACCAGCTCGATTCGGGAAACACAGCGCAAGTTCTATCGTGTCGATGGTGATCTTCGGTTCGAAGTGCTCGGGCGTCACCATGTCCGCTTCGGCCTCGACAATGAGGATTTGAGTGAAACCAAGACCACGCAGATCAACGGTGTGCTGCCGTTGCTCTACGACTATCGAAATAATGGCGTTCGCGTGACATACGAGCGGCTTGGCGGCTATATTTCCGGGCGTGATCGTGCCTATTATCTCCAGGATTCATGGGAACCAGCGCGCGGGCTGACCATCAATCTCGGTGTGCGCGATGATGAGTTCGAGCAATCTAACCTGTCGGGGCAGCGTTACTTGTCGCTGACCGGGAATTGGGCGGCACGCGCTGGCTTCAGCTGGGTTCCGGGCGGCGAATCCCACGTCCGACTGACCGGCAGCTACGGTCGCTACTTCATTCCGCCGGCGATGAACTTGGGCTTCCGTGGCCGCGACCTCTATTTCCGCGAATATTTTGCCTATCCGGGCGGCTATTCGGCGGCAAATTTCCCTGTTGATCCGGTAACAGGCCTGCCCAAGGTCAATTTGGGGGCGGCGCTGACCAGTCTTGCTGGCGCAGGGTACGCGGCAGCTTGTCCGACCGATATTTCGTCGGCGCCGGGTAGACCGGTCAACGGATCTGCGACTTGCCTGATCTTCGGCGGTGGCGTGCAGGACCCTGCTGCGGCCAAGCTGGCGGTCAACACCAAGGCTACCTACGAGGATGAAGTCATCCTGGGTGCTCATTTTCAGGCCACCGATCTGTTTTCCTTCGGCCTGACCGCAACCTATCGCAAGCTTGGCCGAGTGTCGGAAGACACGGACTTCGCAAGTTACCTGTCCGATTACTACCGGTGTGGGACCGCAGCGGACGCACCAGCGGCGCAGTGCAACTTTTACCAGAACAACAGTTCATACTATATCTGGAATCCCGGCAGCTCTTCGCTGACGGTTCGCGACTGGGTCGATCCTTCCAGAACGGTGAATCTCACGGGACTTGCCTTCCCGACGCCCAAACGGAGCTACAAGTCGCTGGTACTGGACTGGAAACGTGCGGATGACGGCATCTGGGCGCTTCAGGGGTCGATTGCGGTCTCCCGGTCCTACGGCAACTATGAAGGGACCGTGAAATCGGACGTGGGTGCCAATACCCAGTCGGATGCTGGCTCCACCATCGACTTCGATTATCTCGGCCTGACGGATTATACGACGGGGTTGCTGCCCAACGACCGTACGTTCGTATTCAAAAGTTTCGGCAGCTACCATGTGACGCCGAACCTCCAGGTGGGCGCGAACGTGCTGGTGCAGTCGCCGCTGCGGGGCACCTGCATGGGCATCCATCCCACCGATCCCTATGCGGCGGGCTATGGCGCAACGAGCTTCTACTGCGCCTATGGTGCACTCAACGCTGATGGCAACTACACGCAGACCAAGCCGTCCCCGCGTGGCACTGGCCTGCCCAAGACCGACTGGCTGAATCAGGTCGACCTGTCGATCCGCTATACCCTGCCGGAATCGCTCGGTTTCAACCGCTTCGTCCTGCGAGCGGACGTGTTCAACGTCTTCAACGCCGGAGCCATCACGCAAATCTACAATCAACACGAGACGCAGAAGGCCGGCAGTGAGTATACGCCGGACCCGCTGTTCGCGACGCCGCTCTACTTCCAGCAGCCGCGCTTCGTACGACTGGGGTTCGATATCGCGTTCTAAACAAACGGAACTGTCGAACGATATTGGAGGGGAGCGGTGGCCATCGCCATCGCTCCCCTTTTTCGTCACTCCACCGCCAGCACCAGCTTGCCGTCGCCCTCGTCGACCCGGACGGTGCTGCCGTCCTTCACTTGCCCACGCATGATCAGCTCGGCGAGCGGGTCCTGCAGGTGGCGCTGCACCGCGCGGCGCAAGGGGCGCGCGCCGTAGACGGGGTCGTAGCCGACCCGGCCCAGCCACGCCCGCGCGGCGTCGGTCAGCGCCAGCGTGATCTTGCGATCCGCCAGCAGCCGCTGGACGCGGCCGACCTGGATGTCGACGATCGGGCCCATATGCGCCTGGCCCAGCCGGTGGAACAGGATGATCTCGTCCAGCCGGTTGAGGAATTCCGGGCGGAAATGCGCGCGGACGATGTCCATCACCTGCGGCTCGACGGTCGCCACATCCTGGTCGTCGGCCATGGTCGCCAGGAACTGGCTGCCGAGGTTCGAGGTCAGCACGATCAGCGTGTTGCTGAAATCCACCGTGCGGCCCTGGCCGTCGGTCAGACGGCCGTCATCCAGCACCTGGAGCAGCACGTTGAACACGTCCCCATGCGCCTTCTCCACTTCGTCGAACAGCACGACCTGATAGGGCCGCCGCCGCACCGCCTCGGTCAGCACGCCGCCCTCCTCATAGCCGACATAGCCGGGAGGCGCGCCGATCAGCCGCGACACGGCATGCTTCTCCATGAACTCCGACATGTCGATGCGGACCATGGCGTTCGGGTCGTCGAACAGGAACTCGGCCAGCGCCTTGGTCAGCTCGGTCTTGCCGACGCCGGTCGGCCCCAGGAACAGGAAGCTGCCGAGCGGCCGGTTCGGGTCCTGCAGGCCGGCGCGGGCGCGTCGCACCGCGGTGGAGACGGCGCGCACCGCATCGGCCTGGCCGATCACGCGCTGGCCCAGCACCTCCTCCATGCGGAGCAGCTTGTCGCGCTCGCCCTCCAGCATCCGGTCGACGGGCACGCCGGTCCAGCGGCTGACCACGCCGGCGATGTCGTCGGCGGTCACCTCCTCGCGCAGCATCGCGCCCCGGGTCTGGCCCTGTGCCTCCTCCAACTGCTTGGTCAGCTGGGGAATGGTGCCGTAGGACAGCTCGCCCGCGCGGGCCAGGTCGCCCTGGCGCTGCGCCTGGTCGAGCGCGAGGCGCGCCTGGTCGAGCTGCTCCTTCAGCTTCGCCTCGGCACCGATCTTGTCCTTCTCCGCCTGCCAGCGCTGGGTCAGCGCGTCCGACTGTTCCTCAAGATTGGCGAGATCGCCCTCCAGCGTCGCCAGCCGGTCGCGGCTGGCGGCGTCGCTCTCCTTCTTCAGCGCCTCGCGCTCGATCTTGAGCTGGATGATGCGGCGGTCGAGATTCTCGATCTCCTCGGGCTTCGACTCCACCTCCATGCGGATGCGGCTGGCGGCCTCGTCCATCAGGTCGATCGCCTTGTCGGGCAGGAAGCGGTCGGTGATGTAGCGATTGGACAGCGTCGCCGCCGACACGATCGCACCATCGGTGATCCGCACGCCGTGATGCAGCTCGTACACGTCCTTCAACCCGCGCAGGATCGAGATCGTGTCCTCCACGGTCGGCTCGCCGACAAATACCGGCTGGAAGCGCCGCTGGAGCGCCGGGTCCTTCTCGACATATTTGCGATATTCGTCGAGCGTGGTCGCGCCGACGCAGTGCAGCTCGCCGCGCGCCAGGGCGGGCTTGAGCAGATTGCCCGCATCCATCGCCCCTTCCGACTTGCCCGCGCCGATCAGCGTGTGCATCTCGTCGATGAACAGGATCACGTCGCCCTCGGCGGCCTTCACCTCGTCGAGCACGCCCTTCAGTCGCTCCTCGAACTCGCCGCGATATTTCGCGCCGGCGATCAGCGCGCCCATGTCGAGCGCCATCAGCCGCCGGTCCTTCAGCGTGTCGGGCACGTCGCCATTGGCGATGCGCAGCGCAAGCCCCTCGGCGATCGCGGTCTTGCCGACGCCAGGTTCGCCGATCAGCGCGGGATTGTTCTTGGTGCGGCGCGCCAGGATCTGGATGGTGCGGCGGATCTCCTCGTCGCGGCCGATCACGGGGTCGAGCTTGCCGTCGCGCGCCGCCTGGGTCAGGTCGCGCGCGAACTTCTTGAGCGCGTCATAGCGATCCTCCGCACCCGCCGTATCGGCGGTGCGGCCCTGGCGCAGGTCGTTGATCGCGCCGTTCAGCCCCTCCGGCGTCGCGCCGGCCGTCTTCAGCGCCTTGCCGGCGGCGGTGTTGAGCGAGAGGGCCAGCGCGACCAGCAGTCGCTCGACCGTGACGAAGCTGTCGCCCGCCTTGGTCGCGATCTGTTCGGCCTGGTCGAGTACGCGCACCGCGTCATTGTCCAGGCCGGGGCTGGACTGCGCGCCCGATCCGGACACCGCCGGAATCTTGGACAAGGCCAGGTCGGTCTCGGCGACGGCCCGCTTGGCATCGCCGCCCGCCGCCTGGATCAGGCCGGCGGCCATGCCCTGCTCGTCCTCGAGCAGCGCCTTGAGCAGATGTTCGGGCGCGATCCGCTGGTGATTGAGGCGGATGGCAACGGTCTGCGCGGATTGGAGAAAGCCTTTCGCGCGGTCGGTGAATTTCTCGAGGTTCATGGCTGATCCCTGTTCGTCTTGACCGCGAAGATGGTGTTGCCGATCGGCAACACAAGAGGGCAGGCCGTGCGTCTTTCGTGACGTGTTGCGTCGGCCCCGGCCATGGCTATGCTCCAGGCCAGAAAAATTCAGGGGGACGATCATCATGACCATTCGCATCGCGGCACTCGCCGGCGTCGCCATCGTCGCGCTCGCCGCGCCCGTGGCGGCGCAGCAGCAGGCGCCCGCGCCGGTCGCAACGCTCGTCAAGGCGGTCGACATCCCCTATCAGAGCTTCACCTTGCCCAACGGCTTGCGCGTGATCGTCCATACCGATCGCAAGGCGCCGATCGTCGCGGTGAGCGTCTGGTACGATGTCGGCGCCAAGCACGAGCCCAAGGGCAAGACCGGCTTCGCGCATCTGTTCGAGCATCTGATGTTCAACGGGTCGGAGAATGCCCCCAACGACTTCTTCGAGCCGCTCAAGCAGGTTGGCGCGACCGATTTCAACGGAACCACCAACCAGGACCGCACCAACTACTTCGAGACGGTGCCGACCGCCGCGCTCGACCGCGCGCTGTTCCTGGAATCGGACCGGATGGGCTATCTGCTTGGCGCGGTGACGCAGGCCAAGCTCGACGAGCAGCGCGGCGTCGTCCAGAACGAGAAGCGGCAGGGCGACAACCAGCCCTATGGCCTGGTCGACTATAAGGTGACGGCGGGGCTGCTGCCGGACACCCACCCCTATGGCCATGACACGATCGGCTCGATGGCCGATCTGGACGCGGCGACGCTGGACACGGTGAAGGACTGGTTCCGCAGCCATTATGCGCCCAACAACGCGGTGCTGGTGCTGGCCGGCGATATCGACCTGGCGACCGCCAAGCGCCTGGTGACGAAGTATTTCGGCGGCATCCCCGCTGGGCCGAAGACCGCGCCGGCAGTCGCCCCGGTGGTGACGCTCGCCGCGCCCAAGACCGAGACGATGAAGGATCGGGTCGCGCAGGTGATGATCACCCGCAACTGGACGGTGCCCGGCCTCAACGACCCGCAGACCCGCGCGCTCGACGTGGCGGCCGGCGTACTGGGCGGCCTGTCCAGCTCCCGGCTCAACACCATCCTGGTCAAGCAGGAGAAGCTGGCGGTCAGCGCCTCGGCCTATAACTGGAGCTCGGCGCAGATCGGGCAGTTCGGCATCCGCGTGCTGGTCCGCCCCGGCGTCGACCCGGCGCTGGTGACCAAGCGGATCGACCAGATCGTCGCCGACTTCCTGCGCACCGGCCCCACCGCCGACGAGGTGCGCCGCGTCGCCACCACCGAGGCGGCCGGGCGCATCCGCGGCCTGGAATCGGTCGGCGGCTTCGGCGGCAAGGCGGTGACGCTGGCGCAGGGCGCGCTCTTCTCCAACGATCCGGGCTTCTACAAGACGGAGCTGCAGCAGCTCGCCGCGCAGACCCCGGCCAGCGTCAAGGCGGCGGCCGACGAATGGCTGAGCAAGCCCGCCTATACGCTGACCGTGGTGCCCGGCCCGCGCGACGCCTATGAGGAGGCGAAGGTGCCGCCCAAGGCAGAGGTCGCGCCCGCGCCAGAGACCCCGGTCAAGGGCACGCGCGGGGCGCTGCCGGCGATGGGCGCGGTCGGCGCGCTCAGCTTCCCCGCGGTCGAGCGCAGCCGGTTGGGCAACGGCATCGAGCTGATCTACGCGCAGCGCACCGCCGTGCCGGTCACGCAGCTGGCGCTGTCGTTCGACGCGGGCGTCGCCGCCGATGTGCCGGGCCGGCTCGGCACCCAGCAGCTCGCGCTCAACATGCTGGACGAGGGGACGAAGACGCTCAACTCGGTGCAGATCGCGGAGGCGCGTGAGCGGCTGGGCGCGAGCATCGACAGCGGGTTCAACGGGGACCGCACCCAGATCGGGCTGGGCGTGCCGAGCGCGAACCTCGCGCCCGCGCTGACCCTGTTCGCCGACATCGTCCGCAACCCCGCCTTCGCCGAGGCGGAGGTGGCGCGCGTGCGCACCCAGCAGCTGGCGCAGATCGGGCAGGAACTGACCAATCCGTCGGGCCTGGCGGCGCGGGTGATGCCGCCGTTGCTCTACGGCGCGCAATCGCCCTATTCGCGTCAGCAGGGGGCCGGCGATCCCCAAGCGGTGGCGGCGCTGACCCGCGCCGATCTGATCGCCTTCCAGCAGGCCTGGCTGCGGCCCGACAAGGCGAAGATCTTCGTGGTGAGCGACCGGCCGCTCGCCGAGGTGAAGGCGGCGCTGGAGCGGACGCTGGGCGACTGGCGCGCGCCCGCGACGCCGGGCGGGGTCAAGCGCTTCCCCGCGGCCGGCAGCGATGCCGCGTCGCCGCGCATCGTGCTGGTCGACCGGCCCGACAGCCCGCAATCGGTGATCGTCGGCGGCATCCCCACCGCGCTGACCGGGACCGAGAACCTGCTGCCGGTCGAGACCGCCAACGACGCGCTGGGCGGCAGCTTCCTGTCGCGCCTGAACATGGACCTGCGCGAGGACAAGCACTGGTCCTACGGTGTGCGGGGCGGGTTCCGGATGCTGGAGTTCGCCGCGCCCTACAGCATCTCCGCGCCGGTCCAGGCCGACCAGACCGGCCCCTCGGTCGCGGCGCTGCGCGGCGACATCGCCGCTTTCCTGGGGCCCAAGCCGATGACCCAGGTCGAGTTCGACCGCGCGATCCAAGGCGGGATCCGCTCGCTCAGCGGCAACTTCGAGACCTCGGGCGCAGTGCTGTCGGCGATGCAGGCGAACGACCTGTTCAAGCGGCCGGACAATTACTACGCCACGATCACCGCGCGCTACCAGGCGCTGACCCTGCCCGAACTGAACCAGGCGATGCAGAAGGCGATCGATCCCGCCAAGGCGATCTGGGTGGTGGTCGGCAACGCCGCGACGGTGAAGCCGCAGCTTGACGCCATCGGCCTGCCGGTGGAGGTGGTGCCGGCGGCGTCGGTCGCTTCGTCTCCGGAGGCCGGCGCGGCACCCAAGGCGAAGTGAATCGTTCGCACCCACGCTTTCGGATTCAAGGAGAGACGCACATGGCCAATGTCGACGGCACCTATGATTGCACCGTCAAGTCGCCGCTGGGCGACCAGAACATGACGCTGACCGTGCGCAGCGACGGCGCGACCTTCACCGGCGACGTGTCCGGGGCGATGGGCGGGATGGACGTCCATGGCACGGTCGATGGCGACACCATCGCCTGGAAGCAGAGCATGACCGTGCCGATGCCGATGACGCTCGACTGCGAAGCCACGATCGAGGGCGACACCGTGACCGGTTCGGTCGGCGCGGGCGCGTTCGGCAGCTTCCCCCTGTCGGGCCGCCGCACCGGCTGATCGCCGCGCATCGCCGATCGGGAATGACCCGCCGCCCGGAACGGCCGGGCGGCGGGTTTTTTCATGGCAAGGGGGGATGCGGCCGCCCGCTTCCGTTCAGCCATAGGCCGAGGCGGTCAACCGGCCCGTCGCGCGCAGCAGCGCGGCTTGCGCCACCAGCATGTCGGCGCGCGCCGCGGCCACGGCGAGCTGGGCGGCGCGAAAGCTCTGGTCGGCGACCAGGATGTCGATGGTGGAGCGCAGGCCGAAGCCATATTCCGCCCGCACGCCGCGCAGCGCCAGGTCGGCGGCGGCGAGGCCTTCGACATTCGCATGCAATCGGGCCTGCGCCGCCGCCAGCGAGGCCCAGGCCGTGTCGGCGGCGCGCACCGCCTCGCGCCGGGCGGCTTCCGCCTGGAACCGCTCGGCCCGGTTGGTCGCCTGCGCCTGGCGGATGCGGGACGGCACGAGGCCGCCGGTCAGCAGCGGCACGCGCAGCGCCAGCCCGACCGACCCCGCCACCGGATAGCTGCGCCCGTCGCCGGGGCCGATCCGCATCCCCCGGCCATAGCCGCCCGCCAGGTCCAGCGCGGGCGCGCCGTCGGCGCGCGCCTGGTCGATCCGGGCGGCCGACGCCGCTTCCACCTGGCGCTGCTGGAGGAGGAGGGGATTGGCGGCCTCAGCGGCGCGACGCGCCGCGTCGCGATCGGTCGGCAGGGCGGCAGGGGGCGGAATTGTGGGCGACAGGCGGCCGGCCTCGCGCCCCACGACCGCGCGATAGGCGGCCTCGGCGGTAGCGAGCGCGCCTTCCGCATCGGCCAGATTGGCGACGACGCTGGCGCGCTGCGCCTCCAGCTGCGCGACGTCGGTGCGGGTCGCCTGGCCCAGGTCGAAGCGTGCGCGGGTCTCCGACACCTGGCGGTCGAGCCGGTCGATGCCGACGCGCGCGACGTCCACCGCCTGCTGGGCATAAAGCAGCTCGGCATAGGCGAGGACGACGGCCTGCAACACGGTCGCCACGGTGTCGCGCAGCCCCTCCAGGCCGGCGGCGACATCGCGCTCGGCGGCGCGGCGAGCCGAGCGGACGCGTCCGCCCGTCCAGATCGGCAGCGCCGCGTCGATCGTCGCCGCGCCCGCCGTCCCCTCGCCCAGCCGGTCATATCCGGTGGTCGCGCCGGTGGAGAGGGTGGGGCGGCCGAGCGCGCGCGCCTGTTCCGGGGTTTCGGCCAGCGCATCCTGTCGGGCGCGGGCGGCGGCGAGCTGCGGGTTGCCGGCATAGGCGGCGGCGACCGCCTCCCGCAACGTTTCCGCCGGGGCGGGGCTGGCGAGCAGCAGCGCCACGAGGGCGGCGACGGGGGAGGTGGCCGGGAGGGTGCGCCGCCTAGTCATGGCGCAGCGCCCAGGCGGGCGCGGCGCGGCTGGCGCGCAGCGACTGTCCCAGGACGGTCAGCACCGCGATCGCGGTCGCCAGCAGGCTGGCCCCGACGAAGAACAGCGGCGACAGCGCCACCCGGTCGTCGAACCCCGCCAGCCAGGTCCGCATCGCGACGAAGGCGAGCGGCCAGGCGATCAGGTTGGCGAGCAGCACCGGGCGCAGGAACTGCCCGACCAGCAGCTTCACGATATCCGGCCCCGACGCGCCGAGCGTCTTGCGGATGCCGATCTCCTTCACCCGCCGCTGGGTGTTGAACGAGGCGAGGCCCCACAGCCCGACACAGCCGATCAGCACCGCCAGCCCCGCGCCGATCGCGAACAGCCGGGTGGTCTGCTCGTCGGCCTGGTAGTAGCGCGCCAGCCGGTTGTCGGCGGTATCGCACTCGAACGGCACCTGCGGCACCATCCGTTGCCAGATCCCGCGGATTTGGGACAGCATCGCACGTGGATCGCCGGAGAAGCGGACGTTGGCGATCATGGGATAGTTTCTCGCGGGATCACTGGAATAATAATAATAGGTCGGGGCGATGGGGTTGCGCGGCGTGTCGAAGCGGAGGTTCTCGACGACTCCGATGATCGTACGCGGGCGGTCACCTCCCACGACTTTGTTGATCGCTGCGTCGGGCGAAGCGAAGCGCAATTGCTTCACGCCAAGCCGGTTTATGATGATGTTATGGTTGGTTGAAGCGTCCATCAACTGATGATCGTCTTCTCGACGAGCCGGGTCGAACATACGTCCTGCCACCAATCGTGCGCCATAGACCTGAAAGTAACCCGGACCCGTATCGACCCAGCGCAGATTCGGCCCATCCCCCGGCACGCCGGGGAGCGGAACGTTGTCGGCGTTCGTTGTACCGCTGCCACCTGGGCCATCGCCGCCCAGCGCGATCTTCTGCACGCCCGGCAGCGTGCGGATCGCCTCTACCATCGCGCGACGGAGGGCTGGGGGCACATTTCCGTCTGCGATCGAGCGGATGATGATGAGATTGTCGCGTTGATAGCCGAGATCGGCTTGCCGGACGTGGCGGGTCTGCACCAGCAATATGGCCGTCCCGATCATGAACGCGATCGCAAGCCCGAACTGGAACACGACCAGTGCCTCGCGCACGCGTGTCCCTGCGCGTCCGCCGCCGGGCGCCCGCGACGATGCCAGCACGGCGGCGGCGGGAAAGCGCGACAACATCAAGGCGGGGTAGAAGCCTGCAAGCACCCCGACCATGATTACCAGAGCTGCCAGCGAGGGTACGACCAACGCGTAGGGAATAGCCAGCGACAGGCCGCCTGCTGCATTGATCAGCGGTAGCCCCAATTCAGCGAGGATCAGCCCACCGAGTGCGGCGATGCCGACCGTCAGCATCGCCTCGCCGAGGAACTGCGTGACCAGCGCCTTGCGGTCTGCGCCCAAGACCTTTCGCATTGCGACTTCTCGGGCCCGCAGACCGGCGCGTGCGGTGGCGAGGTTCACGTAATTGACGATCGCGATCAGCAGCGTCAGCATGCCGACCAGCCCCAACGTCAACACCGTCAGCTTTCTGCTCGATAGGCCCCCCTTGGGCGAAGCGAAATGCTGCTCGGCCAGGGGTAGTAGCGCAATCGTCTCGGTCTTCGACGCGTTCGGCCCCGAATCCTTCAGTGCACGACGATCGACGAACGCCGACAGCTTCTGTCCATAGGTGCGCGCCGTGAAGGGGCTTTCGAAACGCAGATAGGTGCTCAGATGCGTGCTGCCCCAATGGTACCAACTATCCCGCTCAACGTTTTTGCGGAGCGGTAGCAGCAACGACACCTTGATGTCGCTGTTGTCGGGAATATCGCGGAATACGCCGCGGATGCGGTAGTTTCGAGGTTCCTCGTAAGAGGCGGTGATCGTCTGGCCGATGGGATCGCTGGTCCCGAAATATTTGCGCGCCAAGCTCTCGCTGATGATCGCGCCGGACGGATCGGCCAGCGCCCGTCGCCCGTCGCCGCTGACCATCGGCAAGTCGAACACGTCGAAGAACGACGGATCGACCTCGGCCACATCCTCCTTGGTGGCGACGCCGCGCCGCAGGACGCTGCCGGCGCCCTCCCCGCCCCAGATGCGCGTGCCGACCGTGCCGGGGAAATCCTCCCGCAATTGTTCCAGCAAGCCACCCATCGTCTGCGGTTCGCGCCCGTTGAACGGGCTGCCCGGCAGGTTCCAGACGGTCTGCACGACATAGACCTTGTCATGATCGGGCAGCCACCGCTCGAAGCTGGTCTCGAACCGGACATAGAGGCCGAGCACCAGGAACACGGCGATCCCGACCGCCAGCCCGCCGATATTGAGCGCGGCATAGAGTTTATGGCGGGAGAGCGAGCGATAGAGCGACAGCAGGGCGAAGCGGTTCATGCGATCACGTCCGTCAGAGGAAAGGAAAGGGCCCGGTCAGTCATGGCGAAGCGCCCAACCGGGCGCCGCGCGGCTGGCGCGCAGCGCCTGGACCAGGATGGTGGCGATCGCGATCAGCAGCGCGAGCGCGCTGGCGGCGAGGAAGTGCAGCGGCGACAGGGCGATCCGGTCCGAGAAACCAGCCAGCCAGAGCCGCAGGCCCGTGAAGGCCAGCGGCCAGGCGATCAGGTTGGCGACCAGGACCGGCCGCAGGAACTGCCCGACCAGCAGCCGCGCGATGTCGGTGGAGGATGCGCCCAGCACCTTTCGGATGCCGATCTCGTGCATTCGGCGCGCCGCGTTGAAGGCGGCTAAACCCCATAGCCCGATACAGGCGATCGCTACCGCCAGCAGCGCGGCCACCCCCAGCAGCCGCGCGGTGCGATCGTCGGCCGCATAGAAATTGGCCAGCCGCCTTGTGACGGGATCGGCAATCACCGGCACCTGTGGCGCGATCCGGCGCCAGGCGTCGCCGACCGCCGCCAGCACGGTTCGGGGATCGCCCTGGAAGCGGATCGTCGCGGTCGCACGCGGCGGAATGGCCGGAAAGTAATAATAAACGCTCGGCTGGCGCGGGCTGCGCGGCGAGAAGAAGCGCATTGGGTCGATCACGCCCACGATCGTACGCGGTTGGTTGCCGCCGATCGTCCGGCCCACCGCCGCCTGCGCCGAGCGGAAGCCGAGCGCCGTGGCGGCGGCCCGGTCGATCACGACGTTGAAACCGTCCTTGCCCTTCGTCCAGTCGGTCGCGTCGTCGCGGCGATGGGCATCGTCCAGCAAGCGCCCGGCGAGAAGGCGGGGGCCATAAACGCGGAAGAAGTCCGGCCCGACATTGAACCGCAGCATCGTCAGGCCCGGACCCGGGTGGCCGGGCATGGCGACGATGTCGATACCCGCGCCGCCTTCGCCGCCGCCGGCATCGTCGCCATTGCCTGGATTGCCGCCGCCCGCCGCGGCATCTGCGGTGGCGACGGCGACCACGCCGGGCAGCGCCCGGACGGCGGCGAGCAAGGCCTGGCGCTGTTGCGGGGCGAGATCGTCGGCGGCGAAGGATGGCACCGCGATCAGCCCGTCGCGACGGAAGCCGAGATCGACCTGACGCAGATGCCGGGTCTGTTCGAGCAGCACGATCGTGCCAGTGAGGAGCGCGATGGCGAGCCCGAACTGCACCACCACCAGCATCTCGCGCAGCCGGCCGCCGGCTTGGCCGCCGCCGGGTGACCGCGCGCTGGCCAGTACCGCCGCCGCCGGAAAGCGCGACAGTAGCATCGCGGGATAGAAGCCGGCGACCAGACCGATGCCGATCGCCAGCGCGACCAGCGCCGGCACCAGAACCGCATAGGGCATGGTGAGCGACAGGCCGGCATTGGCGTTGACGAAGGGCAGGGCCAGTTCGGCGAGGATCAGGCCGCCCAGCGTCGCCAGCGTACTGGCCAGCAGCGCTTCGCCCAGGAAGTGCGCGACCAGCGCGGCGCGGCTGGCGCCGACCACCTTGCGCATTGCGACCTCGCGGGCGCGCAGCCCGGCGCGGGCGGTGGCCAGGTTCACATAATTGACGATCGCGATCAGCAGCGTGAGCACGCCCACGATCGCCAGCGTCACCAGGGTCGCGACGCGGCTGGCGCTCTCCGCGCCGGGCGGTTGGAGGTGCAGGTCGGTCAGCGGTAGCAGCGGCAGGGACAAGATGGCGTTGGGGTCGGGACCCAGGCCCTGCGTGGCATGACGTTTGAGAAAGGCCGGCAGTCGCGCGGCGAAGCCATCGGCTGCGGCCCGGCTCGGAAAGCGGACGAAGGTCGTCACTCCGATCGCACCCCATCGATACCAGTCCCAGCGCATCGGCGGCGGCGTGCGCGGGATTGGCGTCAGGATCGCCGCGCGTAGGTCGCTATTGGCGGGCAGGTCCTCGAACACGCCAGCGACGCGGAACAGCTGCGGCCCGTCGAAGCCGATCGTCATGGTCTGGCCGATCGGGTCGGCGCTGCCGAAATATTTCCGGGCCGCCGACCGGCTGACCAGCGCCGCCGACGGATCGGCCAGCGCGCGCCGCCCGTCGCCCTTCACCATTGGCAGGTCGAAGACGTCGAACAAGGAGGGATCGACCTGTGCGACATTCTCGCGCTGCGCGACGCCATCGCGCATCACGCTGCCTGCCCCGGCACCGCCCCGGATGCGCGTACCGGTCAGCCTGGGAAAGTCCTGGCGCAACTGCTCCAGCATCCCGGCCATGCTGCCGGGATAGGCGCCGTTGAACGGGCTGCCGGGCAGGTGCAGTTCGGTCTGGATCAGGTAGATTTGGTCGTGATGCGGCAGCCAGCGCTCAAAGCTGGTCTCGAACCGGACATACAGGCCGAGCACCAGGAACACCGCCACGCCCACCGCCAGCCCGCCGATGTTGAGTACGGCGTAGAGCTTGTGCCGGGTCAGCGAGCGGTAAAGCGAGAGGAGGGCGTAGCGGTCAGTCATGCGGAATCCTCAGATCGCGCGCATGGCGTTGGCGACGATGCGGCCGTCGAGCATGTCGATGCGGCGCTTGGCCAGGTCGGCATGGCTGGGCGAGTGGGTGACCATCACGATGGTCGCGCCCTCGTCGTTCAGGCCGGTCAGGATGTTCATCACCTGCTCGCCATTGGCGGTGTCGAGATTGCCGGTCGGCTCGTCGGCCAGGATCAGCTTGGGATCGCCGACGATGGCGCGGGCGATGGCGGCGCGCTGCTGCTGCCCGCCCGACAATTGGTGGGGATAGTGCCGCGCGCGGTGGGCGATGCCCACCTTGTCCATCGCCGCCGCGACCCGCGCCCGACGCCCCCCGTTCTGGCCGCCGGCCTCCTTGCGATAGGCGAGGCCGAGCGCGACATTCTCCTCGATCGTCAGCTCGTCGATCAGGTTGAAGCTCTGGAACACGAAGCCGAGCGTCGCCCCCCGGAACTTGGCCAGTTCCGTCTCGTCCAGCGCCGCCAGGTCGCGGTCGCCGAACAGGTAGCGGCCGGCGGTCGGCCGATCGACCGTGCCCAGCGTGTTGAGCAGCGTCGACTTGCCGCAGCCCGACGGCCCCATGATGGCGACGAACTCGCCCGCCGCGACATGCAGGTCGATATCGTGGAGCGCGGTCGTCTCCACCGCGTCGGAAACATAGCGGCGCTGGATGCCTTGCAGACGGATCATAGGGAGCCCCTGTCTATCGGAGGTTGAGGATGTCGCCCTTCACGGACGCGGTGTTGGAGGTGACGATGCGGTCGCCGGGCTTCAGGCCGGCCAGGATCTCGACCTGCTCGGGGTTGCGCCGGCCGGTCTTCACCGGGCGGCGGCGGGCATGGCGGCCGTCGCCGTCGAGCACGAAGACGGCGGCGCCGCCGCCCGCCTCCAGCCAGCCGCCGACCGGGGCGACCAGCGCGGGCGCGGTGCTGCCCAGCGTGATGCGGATGTCGAGCGTCTGGCCGCGGTTGAGCCCGGCGGGGGCGGCGCGGTCGAAGGTCAGCTCGACGCGGAACCGGCCGTCCTTCACCGCCGGCAGCACCTTGGACACGGTCAGCGCCGCGCCGTCGCCGGTGCGCGCGCTCTGTCCGACCGCGACCCGGCCGAGATAATATTCATCGACATCGGCGGTCAGCTTCCACGATCCCTCGCTGTCGACCTGGCCGGCCGGGTCGCCGGGCTTCAGAGTCTGGCCGGGTTGGATGGTGAAGTTGGTCAGCCGGCCGCCGGACGGCGCGCGGATGACCAGCGCGTCCAGCCCCGCGCGCACCGCCGCCAGATTGTTCTCCAGCCGGCCGCGCGTGTCGTCGAGCCGGGCGCCTTGGGTCGCGGTGATCCGCGCCTCCGCCGCGCCGCCGGCCTGGAGCTGGGCAAGCCGCTTCTCCTGATAGGCGGCCTCCTCGGCGAAGCTCTTGATCCCGGCGTCGGAGACGAAGCCCTTGTCGTGGAGCTGCTGGCGGATGCCGAGTTCGCGCCGCGCCTTGATCAGGTCGTAATTGGCCTGGGCGATCTGGCCGGCGCGGTCGAGGCGGTTGCGCTCGATGCCCAGGTCCTCGCCCGCGACGCTGCCGAGCTGGCTGGCGATCTGCGCCTCCCGGGTCAGCACGTCGAGCTTGAGGCTGGGATTGGCGAGGGTGGCGAGCGGCTGGCCCTCCCGCACCATCGCGCCGTCCTGGACCAGCAATTTTTCGACCTGCCCGCCCGACAGCACGCCGACCAGGGTGGTGACGCGCGGCGCGACGGTGGCGCGGACCGGCAGGTAATCGGCGAACGGCGCCCGCTCGACCTGTCCGGTCTCGAGATCGGCGGCGGCGATGTCGGTCGAACCGGCGGCCGGCAGCAGCCGCCAGACCAGCAGCAGCGCCGCCGCCGCTGCCACCGCCAGCACCACCGCGCGGTGGCGCCACCAGGGCGTCCGTGGCCGCTCGATCCGGCGGTCCATCGCGGCACCGGGAGAAGTGGTTGCGTGTACGGGGTGTTCGGTCATCATGCGGACAGTGTCGCCCGGAACAGCCGAAAAGCCTAAGTCACCATGAAACAGCCATTTACCAGCGGAGCGCGAGCGAGCGACCGTCCGGCGGTGGACGCAGTGTCCGCAAATGGACGTCCGCAGGCCGCGTCAAGTGATCGCGCCATCCTGCTGATCGACGACAATCCCAGCGTCACCCAGGCGCTGGCGATCGCCTTCCGCATGGCCGGTCACGCGCTCGATACGGCGGCGGGGCCGGAGGAGGCGTTTTCGCGGCTGGCGTTGCGTCGCTATGATGCGATCCTGCTCGACATGAACTTCACCGCCGGCGAGGCGAGCGGCGAGGAGGGACTGGCCTGCCTCCGCCGGATCGTCGCCGAGGATGCCGGGGCCCGCGTCCTCGTCATCACCGCCCATAGCGGCATCCGCATCGCGGTCGCGGCGATGCAGGCGGGCGCGTGCGACTTCGTGATGAAGCCCTGGCGCAACGCCGAACTGATCGCCAAGGTCGAGGCCGCGATCGCCCGCGGCGCGGCCGCCGCGTCGATGCCGGCCGGGCCGGTTCCCCGCGCGCCGGCCGCGATCGCGGCGCCGCCGGTGCGGCTGCTCGGCGACAGCGCCGCGATGCAGGCGCTGCGCGACCTGGTCCGGCGGGTGGGGCCGACCGCGGCGGGCGTCACCGTCACCGGCCGGCCGGGCAGCGGCCGGATGCTGACCGCCCAGGCGATCCATGCCGCCTCGCCGCACGCGCAGGGCGAACCGACTCGGGTCGACCTGCGCGACCCGGCGGCCTGGGACCGGCTGGACCAGGCCCGGGGCACGCTGATCCTTCGCCATCCCGACCGGCTCGATGCGGTCGCGCAGGCGCGGCTGCTCGACCGCATCCCCGCGACGGCGCGCTGCATCGCGATCGCCGATGGGAGCGCCGCGCTGTCGCCCGCGCTGCGGCGGCGGCTGGCCACGGTGGAGGTGGCGGTGCCGCCGCTCGACGGGCGCGGCGACGATGCGCTGCTGCTCGCCCGCCATTTCGCGCGCGATGCGGCGGCGCGGTTCGGCCGACAGGAGGTGCGCTTGAGCATGGCGGCGGAGGCGCTGCTCGCCACCACGGTGTGGCCCGACGAAGTGCGCGGACTGGCGCTGGCGATCGAACGGGCGGTGCTGCTGTCGACCGATGGCCGGATCGATGCCGCCGCGCTCGCCCCGCCGAGCGTCGCGCTCGCGCCGACCGCCACCGCCACCGAAACCGGCTTCGACCTGAGCGACGCCGAACGCGCGATGATCGAGGCGGCGCTGCGCGAGCATCGTCACAATGTCACCCATGCCGCCACCGCGCTGGGGCTGAGCCGGGGCGCGCTCTATCGCCGCATGGCACGCTATGGGCTTTAGGCGCGGGTCACCCCGCGTGGCGGCGAGCCTGGGGCTGGTGGCGTGCGGCGTAGCGGGGGCGCTGGCCTGGCAGGGCGGCATGTGGGGCCTGCTGACCGGCGCGGCGATCACCGCGCTGTGGCTCACGGCGCTCGACCTCTGGACGGCGATCCGGCCCCGTGCCGCGCCGGCACCGGCCGCCACGGCGCGCGCGGAGGCCGATGCGCTGGCGCTGCGGCTGCTGCTCGACGCCGCGCCGACGCCGCTGGTCGGGATCGAGGGGAAGGCGGCGCGCACGCTCAACCGCGCCGCCCGCCGCCTGTTCGCGACCGATGATCGCATCCTGCCGCCGCCCGCCGCCCTGACCGATCCGGCCGCCACGCGGCTGCGTCACGAGGGACGCGGCTGGCGGGTCGACCGGGTGGCGGTGGCCGAGGGGCGGAGCGTCGCGGCGTTGATCGACATCGAACAGGAGGAACGCGCCGCCGAGGCGCGCGCGAGCGCGGACATGATCCAGGTGCTCGGCCATGAACTGCTCAACGGCCTCGCCCCGATCGTCTCGCTGGCGGAAAGTGGGGCGGCCGTGGTCGCGGGGGCGGGCGGAATCGATGCCGCCTTGCTGCACGAGATCCTCGGCACGCTGGCGCGCCGCGCCGAAGGGCTGCAGCGTTTTACCGAAGCCTATCGCGCCCTGGCGCGGCTGCCCGAACCCGCGCGGCGGATGGTTCGCCTGCGCGCGCTGGCGGACGATCTGGCGCGGCTGTTCGCCGGCCGCTGGCCGGATGCGTCGCTGACGGTCGCGGTGGCGCCGGCGCTGGACTGGCCGCTCGACCGCGACCAGATCGGCCAGGCGCTCTGGGCGCTCCTCCAGAACGCGGCGGAGGCGGCGGCCGGCGCGGCGCGGGTGGTGATCCGGATGCAGGCCGGCGCAATGGACCTCGCCATCGAGGTGCAGGACCATGGGCCGGGCGTCCCCCCAAGCGCCGCCGCGCGCATCTTCCGCCCCTTCCACACCAGCAAGCCGGAGGGGACGGGCATCGGCCTCAGCCTCGCGCGGCAGATCGCGCTGGCGCATGGCGGCGCGCTGACCTTGGAGCCGGGCCGGCCGACGCGGTTCCGCATGACCCTGCCATGGTCCGGATCGCATCCCGCGCGCGACGACCAGGCATCGGGATGCGCCCCGCGCTGAGCGGGCGGCGCCGCGCCCTCCAAGCCTGGCGGGGAGGGGGGCGAGGCACCAGTCGCTGTTTCGACCTTCGCGACATGCTGGTGTGGACACGCTGGTCGTGAAAGGACCGGGCCGCCGCCCCGCTGTTGCAGGCCGGCCGTTCATCCGGTGCGCCGCAGCCGAGCGGGGCAGGGGAATGAGCGACCGCCTTCGACCCATCGGGGTGATCAAGCCGATGCGGTGCAAGCAGCAAGGTGCCGCGGTGGAATGGCGATGGGACGACGTGGTCGCGGTATTCTGCGGTACGATGCGAGGTGTGGCTACTCGGCTTGCCGGCTACCTCGCGCCGTCCGTCGGCTGCACGACGACTTCGCCACCCTTCATGACGAAGGGGACGTGCTCGAGAACGCGCACGTCGGCAAGGGGGTCGCCATCGACCGCGATCAGATCGCCATAGCGGCCCACGGCGATCGCGCCGACGTCGCGGGTGCGGTCCAGGGCTTGCGCCGCACTGCTGGTGGCGGACTGGATGGCTTCGATCGGGGTCATGCCCCATTCGACCATCTTGGCGAACTGCAATGCGTTGTTGCCATTGGGATAGACGCCGCCATCGGTGCCGAACAGCATCTTCACGCCCGCCGCGTGTGCGGCGCGGAAGGTCTCGCGCTGCTTGCGGCCGATCTGGCGTTCTTTTTCCAGGCTCTCGGCGAAGACGCCGTTCCTGGCCCCTTCGGCGAGGATGTAGTCGTCATTGTAGATGTCCATGTCGAACCAGGCGCCATGCTCCTTCGCGAGCTTGAACGAGGTCTCGTCGGCGAGGCTGGCATGCTCGATCGTATCGACGCCGGCGCGCAGGCCGGTGTTGATGCCGTCCGCGCCGTGCGCATGGATGGCGACGCGCATGCCGAGCATGTGCGCCTCGTCCACGATCGCCTTGATCTCGTCATAGCTGAGCTGCTGTGCCCCGACCGAGTCGGTCTTCGACAGCACGCCGCCGGTCATGCACACCTTGATCACCTCCGCCCCATATTTGCGGACGGTGCGCACCGCGGCGCGGAAGCCATCGGGGGAGTTCGCGATCTGCGGGTGCGGCACGGTGACCGAGGGCGGGAATTCGGTCGCGTCGCAATGGCCGCCGGTGACGCCCAGCGCATAGGTCGCCGGCACGATCCGCGGCCCGGCTATCTCGCCGCGCTCGATCCCTTGCTTCAGTCCGACATCGGCATAGTCGGTCGATCCGACGTTGCGCACGGTGGTGAAGCCCGCATTCAGCGTCCTGCGCGCGTTGGCGACGCCGACGACCGTCCAGTAGCTGTCGGTGAACTCCAGCGTCCGGTAGCCACTGATCGTCGGGTCGCTGGTCAGATGGACGTGCATGTCGATGAGGCCGGGCAGCACCGTGCGGTTGCCCAGATCGATCCGTTCCGCCCCCGCCGGCACGGCATCGCCGCGACGGCCGACCGCAGTGATGCGCCCGTCGACGATCGTCACCTGCGGATCGTCGACCCGCTTGCCCGACAGCACGTCGATCATGTGCGCCGCGGTGACGACGACGGTTTTCGCTTCTGCCGGTGCGGCCACCAGGGCGATCGCCAGCGACAGGGAGGACAGCATACGCATGAACGGTCTTTCGGAAGAGGTCAGAAGCGGGCGCCGGCGCGGACGCCGATCGTTCGCGGCGTGTTCGTCACGATATAGGGGCGTTGGTAACAGCTGCCGCATTCCTGGAAGCGCGACAATTGCGCCCGTTCGTCGAACGCATTCTGGAGATAGAGTTCGAACGTGTACCGGCTGAAGTCGGCGCCGATCGCGAAATTGGCGGTCGTGAAGGCGGCCAGCCGTCCCTGCAGCGCGGCCGGACTGACGATATCGCCCGTGCCCGTCTCGACCACGGCGGTGCGAAGGTCGGACGAGGCCGAACTCTGATGCGTCACCAGCGCCTGGAGATAGGCCTTCGCGGTGCCGACCGGCACCGAATACCGCGCATTGCCGCTGACCTTGAACCGCGGCGTGATCGGCAGGCGGGTGCCCACCGGCGCGGCGACGAAATTGCCGGCGCCGTTGCAGGTGAAGCTGGGATCGTCGATCGCGCAGAGGTTCCGCCGGATCTTGGCATCGGTGTACGACCCCGCCGCCGTTAGGGCGAGCGCGCCGAGAGTGAGGCTGATGTCGCTTTCCACGCCGCGGATCCGGGCGTCGGGACCATTGTGGATCTCGGTGAAGCTGTTCGCCCCCAGGAACGAGAATTGGAAGGCGTCCCAATTCTGCTGGTAGAGCGCGCCGTTCCAGCGCAGCCGGCCGTCGAACAGCGTCGTTTTCCAGCCCGCTTCGTAGTTGACGAGAAAATCGGGCGCATAGGGCGCGACGGTCGCACGGCGGTTGATGCCACCGGGGCGGAACCCCTTCGACCAGGTGCCGTAGAACAGCAGGCGGTCGGTCGGTTTCCAGGTCAGGTTGAAGCGATAGGTCGCGCCCTGACCGTCGACGCTGCGCGGCGACAAGGTGCCGCTGGCATATTGGGCCAGGTTGGTGCACGGGCTGCCGCCAACCGCGGCCGGCAACAGGGTGCCGCCGGGATTGTCGCGCAGGAGCGCGCCCGTCGTCGTGTAACAGCCGGCGACGCCGGTGCGGGAACTGCCCGCCGCATTATAGGGTGGTCCGTTCGGATCGCGGCCGAAGCCGAAAAAGCCGATCAGCGAATTGTCGAAGATATAGGCGCGGCCGCCGACGGTCGCGGTGAGCGTCGGCAGCAGATCGTAGCTGGCCTCGCCGAACACCGCATAGTCCTTGTCGACACGATATTGTTCGGTCAGCCAAAGGGTGCCGGGGCGGCCGTTGACGGACAGGGAGTCGGCGAGGCCCGCGACCTGATAGTCCTGGCCGATCCGGTTGCTCTGCCGCTGGTAGAAGGCGCCGGCGACCAGGCGGAAGCGCTCGTCCTGCGGCGACGCGACGCGCAGTTCCTGGCTCATCTTCTTGAAATGGTCGGTGCCGATGATGCGCTGGCGCGAGTCGATCTGCTGGCCGGCATTGTTCTGGAAATAGAAATAACCGGCGATGCCGCCCACCGAGGCGTAAAGCGAGTCATAGGCTTCGGCATAGTCGGTATAGTCGGATGACTGCGTATCGCGCCGGTCGAAATAGGCGCCGGCATAGGTTACGTCCCAATTGCCGAGCTTGCCCTCGATCGTCAGCGCCGCCTGCACGAAACGGTCGCGCCGATATTCGGGGAAGAAATGCTGGACCTCGAGGTCGCCGACCCTCGGGTCGTAACCGAAGCTGCCGTGGTTGCGCTGTTCCTGGTAGAGTACGGTCGGTGTGACGGTCCAGCTGTCGTCCAGGTCGATCTTCAAGGCGGCGCGACCGCCCCAGATGTCGGCGTCGTTATAGTTCTTCTCGACGAACGGCGCATTGTCGACGGTGATGCCGCCGGTGAAGGTCCGGGTGCCGGGGACGTTGTCGATATAGCCGGCGTCGTGCTGGTAGAAACCGACGACGCGCAGGGCTGCCATCGACGACAGGGGGATGTTGAGCATCCCTTCCAGCCGGCCACCCTGGCCCCCCGATTTCACCGTATTCGCCTCGCCGTCGATCCGGCCGTAGAATTCCTTCGTGTCCGGTTTGTTGGTGATGATGCGGATCGTACCGGCTTCGGACGACGCGCCGTACAGCGTCCCTTGTGGGCCGGCGAGGCTTTCGATGCGGGCGACGTCATAGATATGGATGTCGGGGGTGCCGCCGATCGTCGTGACCGGCTGTTCGTCGAGATACACGCCGACGGAGGGAAGCGAGCCCGAATGGTTGCCGTCGCCGCCACTTGCGACGCCCCGCATATAGACGGTGGTCACGCCCGGCTGCGAACTCTGGAACGCGACAGAGGGCAGCAATTGCGAGTAATCGGCGAAGCTGGTGACATTGAGCTGATCGAGCCGGCGCGTGCCGATGGCTTGGATGCTGATCGGCACGCTCTGGATATTCTCGTCGCGCTTCTGTGCGGTGACGATGATATCGTCCTGCATGGGCTCGGCCGGAGCGGCGGCGGTGGCGTCGCCGGCTGGATCCGGCGTCGTCTGTGCGATCGCCGGAACGGCGGTCAGCGCCGACGAGACACACAATGCCGTAAGCAGTGGGCGATGACGGTTCGGCAGCATGAAATCCCCCCAGACCAGCACGATGTTGCGAAAGGGTAACTATGCGCTCCGGACCGTCAATATGACGCCCATGAGGCCGGTCGTTTCGCAGGTGCAGCGTGATAGTTTTACCACGCCTTTCCAGTGCGATCAGTCGAACGCGGGTACCATCGGATAGGCGCTCAGCACGTCGCCCAGGCTGGCGCGGAGCGGGCCGAGCCACGGGTCGAACGGTTTCCAGGCCTCCGTGCCGTCCCGGTAGATGGGCCGCCGGACCTGTTCGGAACTGGCGGTCCGCACCGCTCGCCGCGTCTCGTGAAAGGCGAGGCATGCCGGGTCCCAGTCCAGCCCGCAGGCGGCGAGCAGGCGGCGCACCTCGACCTCGGTGTCGTCCACCATCCGCTCGTAGAAGACGCGATGCACCCGCCCCGGCGCGACCCGGTCGATATGAGCCATCAGCCGTACATAATCACGATAGTAGCGGCCCATGTCGGCAAGATCGTAGCTGAAGGTCTGGCCGCGGGCGAAATGCTGTTTGTAGTTGGAGAAGCAGCAGCCAAGCGGGTGGCGACGCGCATCGATCACGCGCGCGTTGGGCAGCATCAGCAGGATGAGCGGCAGGTGCGCCCAGTTGTTGGGCAGCTTGTCGATGAAGAAGGGACGGTCCGTCCGGCGCTGCACCGCAGCACGCCGAAGATAGTCGTCGCCCATCGCGCGCAGCCGGGGCCCGTCCAGTGCGACGAGCCCGCGCGGATAGTCGGCAACGCTCCGGGCGAGGGCGGGCACGTCGGGCAATTCGGACGTGCCCTCCACCAAGGGGTGGCTGGACAGGATCTGCTCGATCAGGGTCGATCCCGCCCTCGGCATGCCCAGGATGAAGATCGGATCGGGCGCGAGCGACCCCTGACCGGCGCGCACGGCGATCAGGTCCGTATCCAGGGTCGCGATGCTGTCGTCGACGAAGCGGCGGGTTTCGTCGGCGTCGTAGACGATGCGCGTCCGCCGCAGCCGATTGCCGGCGGCATAATGCGCGAAGGCGTCCGCCGCCCGACGGCGATCCTCGAACGCCTTGCCAAGCGCGAAATCGAGGTGGAAGCGATCCTCCACGCTGACATCGTCGCGCGCCTGCGCATCGGTCATCGCGGCGATGTCGGCGTCGTCGAACGCGACGGTCTTAAGGTTGGCGAGGCTCCACCAGGCTTCGCCCAGCCATGGCGTGATCGCCACGGCGCGGCGATAGGCCGCGATGCCCTCCGCCTGCCGTCCGACCGTCTTGAGCATATGACCATAGCTCATCCAGACGCGGGGCTGCTCCGGCGCATCGCGCAGCACGGTCTCGTACAGCACGATCGCCTCCTCGAACCCGCCGATCCGCCCGAGAGCCGCCGCCTTCAGATTGGCGTGGCCGACATGGTCGGGTTCCTCTTCGAGCAGCCGATCGAGCTCGGCGATCGCCTCCATCGGCCGATTGAGGCGGTACAGGACGATGGCGAGGTTGGCGCGGGCCGCGTGGAAGGCCGGTGACAATTCAAGCGCGCGCCGCAGCAGCGTCTCGGCATCCTTGTAGCGCCCGATCCTTCCGGCGAGTTCGGCCAGCATGCGGATCGCGCGGGCGTCGAACGGATCTGCCTTCAGATGCTGGCGCAGCAGCGGCTCCGCCTCCCCCAGCCGGTTGTCGTGCAGCGCCAGCGCGGCATCGACGAGGCGGGGATGCCACCGGGAATGCGAAGGCGATGGCGAGGGCCGGGTCATCGTCCGTAGAAACCACCAAGCGACCGCGTGATCAAGATCGGCCAGCCGGCGGACCGGCCAGGCCCGCGTCGAGGCGGATGATCCGCCCTCCATCATGGCCGGGATCGACCGGAGACGCCACGCGGATGGCAGCCCTTATCGGCTGAGCGATCATGGCGCTCGCTTAGCGAAGCGGGCCGGCTCTTTCCGCTCCATGGGTGCCCCCGGCACCCCCGCGTCCCGCCCATCGCCGCCCGCCCCCCGCGGCAGAGCGAGCGCATGCACGCCCGACCTCCGCCGAGCCGTCGTCGCCCTTCTTGCGGCCTGCAATGGCGGCAAGCCGGGTCGCGTCATCGAACGGGCGGCGTTTCAGGCCGCCTTGGTCGATGCCAAGGCCTCACCTCCGGTCCCGAGCACGATCGGCAGCGATGTCGATGGTTTGCACGGCAAGACACATGCTATGCTCGATCGGGAACTGGCGCTCATGAGCAAGGCGGGGGCGATCGATGCCGGTCGCGGGAACATCCGCGTCGTCGATCTCGCCGACGACGAGCCACGGGCTGAGGCCGCAGAATGCGACCCGTCATGACCGGCCGGATATGGTCGACAGAACTGCGGATTATGGTTGTACAGGCCGTATCGACGATGCGGCTCCTACCCTGCGAGATCGCGGAGGGTCTGGGTCAGAGGACGAGGCATCGCCGCCGACCTCTTGCTCCCAGCATCTGCCTGATGGCTTTTTCGTTAGATTGGCGGGCTTTGAGTGCGTGAAGCGCATCGGCATATGCGGATCACGGTGACCGTTGATGATTGCAAGTTCGGCAGAGGGTAGGCCCATCTTCGCTAATCTGCTGATGACTTGATGCTTCAAGTCATGAAAGTGCAGGTCGGGCATACCAGCGCGTTATCGGGCTCTGTTCCAGGCCAATCGTAAAGTCATGGCGGTTAGAGGAAACACACGACCGTCCGTCACTGGTGAGCCCTCTAAAACGATACAGCATCATCTGTCACGGGGGCCGTTCGTGGGTGACCCGTCTCGGTTCGCGGGATGTGCGCTAAGCGCTGTTAAGATCGATATGGGGCCATGTTAGGTCTAGCACTTTACCACGGCTTGAGCCCGTCTGTAGGGCGAACAGAAAGCCGGCCTAACGCTTGCGTTCCGCGTCGCCTTCGAGGCCGATTCAAGCCGCTGAAACGCACCCGGCTTTAAGCGTCTGTCCCTGGGGTTGCGCACCGGTAAGCGCCTGACCTGGGCGATGACATTGTTCGGCATCGAGACGCCCCAATCCCGTCGCGCTACCTCGATAATGGTGTGCAGAAGCCCCACCCCACGGGCGATGGTCCCCGGCCTTTGACGTGCTCCCCAAAGCTCTACCAGTCATAACTGGAGTCCGGGGTTGGTATGGTGCCCCTCGGGGCGGTGTTGCACAACCCGCCTGGCAGCATCGGCGGGCGTGAGCCCGCCAACACCGCTATGCGGGCGCACATGGTTGTAGTCGTCGCGCCAGAGCCGCAGCACCGAGCGGGCATGACTGAGCGACACGAACAGCGTCTCGTTAAGGCACTCGTCGCGCAGACGGCCGTTGAAGCTCTCGACGTAGCCGTTCTGCTGCGGCTTGCCGGGCGCGATGTAGTGCCACTCGACGGGTCGTTCCTGCGTCCATCTCAGGATCGCCAGACTGGTCAGCTCGGTGCCGTAGCACATTGGGAAGCGCTGGAACGGGAGCCGCTATGGCCCTGATGAAGACAAGGCCGCGAAGCGGCCGCAGGCTTCATCAGGGCAAGCCATGGC
>NZ_JACHNY010000008.1 GCF_014199625.1 Sphingomonas abaci | reverse complement strand
CACGAAACTTAATATACTTTGCGGCAACGCTCAGGCTTTTGTTGACCATTTGTTCCGACTGCCGCTGTCCATATGACAAACCTTGAGGTGCCCCCGTCATGGCGTTGTTGAGCGCGCGCCGCGTGATCGGCTCGCCAGACGCCAGTGCGAGCGCGATCGTGAGCGCGGCCGGTCGGTCGGTGACAGGCGGCAAGTCGAGGAGGTCGGACATGGAAGGCTCCCTTGGTCATGCTGCCATTCCGGCAGCTCACCGCCTCCCTCCCCCTCCCCTCTCTTTCGCCTCGAGCACCTCCGCCCAATCCTTGTAGGGCGCCGGCGGAAAGTCCGGCACGACGGTCAGGGTGTCGGACGCATATTGTTCGATGCTGCGCGCCACAGCGCGTCGCCCAGCGAGATCGCGATCCGCAGCCAGGATCAGCCGGGTGACCGACGATGGAATGGCCAGAAGGTCGAGTCGTCGTGACCCGAACGAAGACCAACAGGGGAGGCCACGCAGTCGCGACCATGCTTGGGCACTCTCGAAACCCTCTGCGAGCCCTATCGTCGAGGCCAGACCACCGCCACGCCACGCGCCATTGCCGAGGGTCCCGAGCGTCTGCTTCTCGGTGTAGGCGCTCGTTGCGGGATCGATGAAAATCCTTTGGAAAGCGACCAGGCGGTCAGCTTCGCGAACGGCGACGAGCAGTGCTGGCTTGAACACGGTGAGCGGCTTCGGCCCGAGTGGGCAGCGCGGGTGAAAGCGAATGTCGGTCGGCAGCGGTAGCAGGAAGCGCGACGCGAGATAGCGCTCCGCGCAGGTTCCTGGCACGCCACGAGCCTCATTCCATAATCGCTCGATATTGGCGGTGCCTCCTGCGCGGGTCACCTTGGGTGGCTCATAGCGCTGGCCTAGCGGTATGCGGTCGAGCTCGCGCAGGATGTCGGCAGGGTCGCAACCCGCAAAGCAGGTCACAAGGATGCCTCGATCGCCTTGTCGGAGTGACAGGCTTGGCGTCTTGTCCGTATGCGCTGGGCAGCGGCACGTCGCGACGTTCCGGTGCCAAGTTCCCCCGAGCGCGCCGACGAGGTCGACCAGCTTCTGTGACGGACGATTGGCGATCAGGGTCATGCCGGATCCCCCTCGCGTCGCATCGTCTTCGTCAGGCGCGCGATCACATATGCAGCGTCCCGCGCGGCGAAATAGCTGTCGATCGCGTCGTCGTCGTGGAGGGGGACGACATCGGCGTTCGGTTCGGACCGGCTCCGTACATAAGCCGCTAGGGCCGTGCGGGCCGATCGTTCACTGGGATGCACGTCGGTTTGATCGCGACCGTCGACGTCGCGGATGAAGAGCAGGAAGCGTTCCATGGCGAGCGGACCTCGTACCTGGCCGCCTGTACCGGCGAACCATTACCGCAAGGGAATGTCGGGCCACCCGAGCAGCCCATCCTTTCTCCCCCCCTCCGCTCTTCCTCTACCCCTGTTAAATCAGGGCTGATTTCGTATCCGTCCCGTTTACCCAGCGCTAAGCCCAGCCAAGTAGGGTGCTCTAGGAACTAGAATCGATCCGTGCTTGTTTGTCGACGCACGGCCTTAAAAAGAGGTGTGGATGTCTCAGTTTTCGCCAGTCGAGATCGCGAACTGGGTCGCCATCTATCTGGCGGCAGGAATCTGCTGCGGAATCGCCATGGTCATGTCAGTTTCGGTGACGCTTCACGAGATGTGGCAGGCCAAGGTCTGGCAAGATGCCCGCACGATCCGCGGTGCGGCTCTGCTGCTTCCGAAGACATGGTGGCGCTGGCAGAAGCTCTACCTACTTTCCACGCCCGTTACACTTGGCATAGTCTGTTACTTCGCCGCGACGATGAACTGGGGTTGATCCTCAGAGCCTGCAATTATTTAGCGGTCCAACGAGGCTTTTAGAGCCTCATCGCATTGGCGATTTGAATGCCCGCAGCATCGTCCTCGATATCACTCGGGCGTAATGTGAGCAGATCGCCCAGGTGGCGCATGCGCGGGTGGGTCACCGCCTTTGCGGCGAGATAATCGTCGTTGTCGAACCCCATCGCTTCCACAACGAGCGTGCGCAGCTCCCCGGTTTCGCGGGATCTCCCCTCGAGGACGAAGTCCGGACGACATGGGCCATCTGGTGTCATGGTATCGAAGAGCGGCTTTCCGATCGCCAGATCAATTGACTGCGAACGGAGAAGCCGTTGGGCTTCCAAGATCCGCTTGAGGGTTTTCCGCTCGAAATCCGACTCCACCGGAACGAACAGCCGGCCATTGTAAATCGGCTGTGCGTACCCCCGCAGCGGCGCATACCCATGGGCCTCCGGGTACTCGCCGGCGACAACCAGCACGAGGAACGGGCCGCTGATCCTGTTACCCCGCACCGATGGTGACTGAACCCGATTAGCGATTTCCACGGGAGGACCATCGGGCACGTAGATTTTGTGCCCTTGGATCGCGGTCGCATAGAGCAGGACGAAGCCTTGCGGCGCATGCGCCTTTGGCCAGTTTTCCGCGAGGCGTCGCAGCGTTGCATACACGACCTTGGCCTCGAGCGGCCGGGCGTGCGTCCAGATGGCGCGGCCTAACTCGATGCCGGGAGCAATCTCGATCTTTCCCGCCGCGCCGAGGATGGCGGCAAAGGCCTCCTTGATCGACCACTCCGGACCTGCGCCGATCGGCGGGACGCTGTTGGATCCGGCCGTGTCCATTAGCCGCCATAGAAGGCGAGCCAGCCGCGGCGTCGACGCGTTTCGCGTCCGATCGTCGTTGCTGTCTTCTTCCGGCCGTTGCGAGAGCTTCTCCGGCGCGGGCCTGAGCACCTCGAAAAAGCCAGCAGGCGGGTCGGTGGGCGTGTTGGGGGACCGGATCTCGGTGATCCGGTTGGTCACCTGGTCGCGGAAGAACGGGCAGTCTGCGCGATGCTCGGGACGTTTCTCGCTGGTCAGACGTCGAAGATAGTAGGTCTCCGCCTCGGACAGGAACGCGGGTGTGAGGATCGGTGGGGCCGCCTCCGCTCCAAGGCAATTGCAGGCGATCCAGCGGTGACCGATGCGCGCGTTCTGAACGAGCGTGATGCCGGCCTGCTCGTCGTGGAAGGTGCCTTTGCCCACGTACCAGCGTACCAGCGCCTCCCGCAGCGGCTGCGGAAGCTTGATGCGATTTGGACCTTTTCCGTCAGTGTCTCGATGGATCAACCACATGCTCGAAGAGCCTTTGGGCGACGTTTCTTGACCAGTTTCGCCCTCGGCCCCGGTCTTGACAAGGGCAAATCTCTTGATCTCCACTCTTTTAAACAGGGGGTCGAGGAGGTTTTTGTGCAGAAGTTTTACGCCGGTGTGGCGATCGCGAGCGTGGCGCTGGCCACATCTGCTTCGGCCGCGCCTGAAAAGCGCGGCAAGGTTCGGCGCGTTGAGCTGATCTCGATGACCACCGCGTCGGCGCTGCCAATGGCGGAGGGTGATGGCGGACCCGCCGATGACCTCCCAGCACCTGACCTCCCGCCTGAGTTCAAGGTGCACGATCTAAGCCGCCGCTACGTTGAGTTTCGGATGAAGCAGGAGCTCGCGTCGATCTTTCCCGAGGTCAGCGTATCCGACAGCCTGGCCCCGGCTGTAGCGGCGACGTCCTCCATCAGCGTGCCCGATTGGATGAAACCGGGCGTCGGATCGTTTACGGCGCCAGCCTTCGTTCCCGGCTGTGCTCCGCTCGCGTATCGGCCGTCAGGGTTTCTCTCGCGCGAGGCCGAAAGTCGGCGGGCAATTTACTATGGCATGATGAGCTCGATCGCCTGCGAACACGGCATTCCAACTGGGCTCTTCGACGCGATGATAATTCGCGAGAGCCGCTACAATCCAACAGCTCTATCGCCGAAAAACGCCTTCGGCTTCGCGCAGCTGATGCCCGGCACTGCGATGGGGCTCGGCGTGAACCGGTTCGATCCCTACCAGAACATGCGTGGCGGTGCCCGATACCTCCGCCAGCAGCTCGATAAGTTCGGCCGCGTGCAGCTCGCGCTCGCTGCCTATAATGCCGGTCCTGGCCGAGTGCGCGGGGGTCTCGTCCCCCGGATCACCGAAACGCAGGCCTATGTAACCGACATCATCGCCAATTGGTCGAGATTGACCGCAGCGCCTGGGTCACAAGCACTTCGTTCGACCTTGCCACAACCTGCCTATCGCTCGGTCGCACTCGCGCAATTCTGACCTCTCAGCGTTCGCGCCCTGCCGATGATCGACGCCAGAAAACGCATGCTCCTTTCGGGAGCAATGCGACGGCGTAGCCGGCGCTCCGACAGTCAGTCTTCGGGCCGCCGTCGAGATGCGCGTTGCGGTTTCGTTGCTCTCGCCGTCAGGCGTGAACGCCTTGGCCGGCTAGGCCAAGTCTTTCTGAGCTAATGATATATGAATCTAGGAGCGGTTGCAGGCCAGGTTGGCACTCGCTCTCTTTGGCATCGATCGCGGCGCCGAGGCGCGCGAGAACCTTGCCTAGTTGGCCGTCGACCGTCGCCAACGCATATTCCCGACGCGACAGTGAGCTGAGCATCGCGGCCGTCTGCTCGATCCGCTCGGCTTCCTGCTGGACGACATCCGCGGGCAAAGGAGCCGGACGCAGCCAGCGCGGAAGGTGAGCCTCGATCCAGGCCGGCATGAGCATGCGGTACGCATTGCTGGTTTGCTTATAGCGTGGTCCAACGCCGTCGATCTCGACGCGTTTGAAGCGACGCTGGGCAAGAACGAAGCCGAGTTCGGTCAGAAGCGCAAGTGCGCGGATGACGGTGCGGCGTCCGATACCGACAGTCTCGGCCAGATACTCGAGGGTGGGGTACACACGGCCTGCTTGGACTCGCGCGATCCTGAGCAATGCCTCGAGGACCGCCAGCGTGTTACGGCTGAAGCGCAGGATAGCGGCCTCCCGCGGTGTCGGCTCTCGTTCTTCGTGCGCGATCCTTGCGCGCAGGTTCGCCCGTCCCGCGCTCAGCGCCGCAGCGCGCTTGTAGATCCGGTCGGTTTCACCTTTGCTGGGACGCGAAAAGAAGGCGTCTTCGAACGTACCAGCCTCGATGCTGTCGCGCCGCACGGGCGCCCCAGTGCGGTGGGTTGCGCCAGATCGCGACGGCTTCCGCTTGAAGCGGGCACCGCCGAGCACGGCCAGAGCCGCCTCTGCCATTGTTATTGCAGCCAATTTCCTGCCCTCACATTGGGCCGGGACCGGGGCAAAACTCGTCCGTGGCGCGAAGCGCGCAACCCTTGAACCGAAGCTCGGAAACCAGTATATCTTGAGCGTTCAACGGCTCTTTCGATGCTTGCCGGCATCGGACATAGCGGTCTCAGGGTGCCCGGCCTCGTGCCGGGCATTCGTTTATGTGGTCACAGCCATTCCCAATTTTTCCAGGCCGCGGACTGCGACCCAGGCGGCCGCATAGTGGCGCACGATAGCCATTCGCGAAACACGCGTGATTCGTGCTTTCGACAACATTAGGCGGCTAATGTTCGTGCTTTTGAAAACACGTAGGCTGCCCCGTCCCGCGCCACGGGACAACAATTCGTGCTTTTGGAAACGCGAGAAGTTGGTGGCGCCGTGTTTGGAGTCGGCTTTCGTCGAATCGAAAACGTCTATGACGAGAGGCGCTTCACCGTGCTCTCTGGAATGATTTTGACGAGGTATTCGCGGACTGTTCGCCCGGCTGCCGTCACCGTTCCGAGACCTTGATCCTCGATCTCAAATCGAAAGCCTGGGATCGGGTCCTCTTTGATGGTTTTCGTAAGTGCGAATTTGAATTGGCGCGAGGATCCTTGGTAGCCCATCTGCAGCCGCAGATCCTCAAGCGGAATGGTAGTCTGACCGTCAACGCACAGCGATCGGGCAACCTCATAGAGTCGACGTTCGACCGGGCCGAGCTGGAAGTAGGTGGATGCGTATTCGAGGACCTGGCGGTCGACCATGATAGCCCGATACAGCCAGTCACAGAGGCGAATTTTGACCGCCTTCAGGCGCTTCACGCCACCTTCGCCCTTGCTGTATTGCAGCTTGGCCTCTTGTAGCCACGAGAAAAAGCCCTCCTCGCCTTCCCCGCCTGCTTCGATGTTGGTCTTGATCTGTGTGCCTTGAAGTCGCTCAAGAGCCTCAGACAATCTTGTGTAGGACCTAGCCGACTTGTTGACGCCGGTGACGCTGAAAAGGTCGTTCGCACTGAAGCTGAACTCCTGCCCAATGGCCTTCCCTGCCTCTACCTTGGAAACCATTAGGCTGGCGATATAGAGCAGGATTTCCTTGTCGTAGATCGTGGCCACCCCTTTTGGTCCCGGCCCGATTTCGATCGAGATGTCACCCTTTTTATAGGTAAGCGGTTGCATCCAGGCCTTCTTCGCCAACGCGAAGAACGGCCATGCCATGAGTGACCGCTCTCCGCGGACTGGTCCGTGGAGAGGACTGTCGAGCAGAAAAAGCTCGCCCTGTTCTTGCTCCGCCATTGTCAACTTACCTTCATGTGTCTCGGCATTCGCCGAGGAGAGCGGATCGGGTTCAGCCGGGATCCCCAGTGACCTCGACGCTCTCGTGTTTTTGATAATTCGCTTCCGGCGCTCTCGCGTTTTTGAAAGCACGAAAATTCGGCCGCTGGCGTTTCCGAAAGCACGAAATCCGACCCCAAAACCGGCTTTCTAGGCCCTGTTTCTGCCGATTTCGGACAGGTCCAGGCCGCCCGGCCGCCCTTCTTCGTGCTTTTGAAAACGCGAGAGGCTGTGTCGGTGTAGCGGTCGGTAAGGGGGGTCTGGATTACGGAAGCGTAAGCCATGCCTTGCCGTAGCACCGTGTCGGCTTCGGCTCAAACGGCATCATCCCCGTTTGCTGATGCACACGGTCCTCCAGCCCGCGTTCAACCTCCCCCTCCCCTTCCGATCCCGGGGGGCGTCAGATGCTCTAGGAGCCCTAAGGGACGCGAGATGGCAGGGCGGCGGGAGGTCTGTCCGGGACGGCGTGGCGGTGGTGACAGCGCCAAAAAAAAGGCACCTGAAGCGGTGCCCAATCCATCATTTCAGTCGAGGTGCCGTTAGAGCCCGTCGGCCTCTCTCTTTCGCAGCCGGAGCCCCTTGCGCTCAGCTAGGTCCGCATACCCTCGCTCGAAAGTCTCACATACCAGCTGCTGGATCTGCTGGCCGTGCTCACCCTTCACGTCGCTTAGATCCAAGCCGCCGATCGCGGACACAGCGTTCGCCAATCTCGGCGCCAATCCGCCGAACATCGTCGCGAGGAATGACGTCAGGCCTGCGGCCTCCTCGCGATCGTCACCCGACATGCAGCCGAGCAGCTCGGTCCCGAAGAACGCTTCTGACTGCGTGATGCCGAGCGCGGCGCAGATCGCCTGGGCCTCGTCCACGCGCATCGGCCGGCGCTTGGCCGTGTCCGAATGCAGGATGCAGTGGAGCCTCGTCCGCTTCATCATCGGCGTTGAAGCCTCGAGCACGCGGAACGTGACCCGCAATTCCTTCATCCTCGCGAGGAGGAAGTCGGCAAGTTCTGGCTTGGCGCTGCTACTGCTTTCGCCAGAATTGTAAGGATTAGACGCTCCCACCTCAGGGCACTCCCCACCCGCTAGCTTCGACTCAGGTACGCCCGAAAATGACAGAATGGCAACCCTGCCGTTAACGTTAATTTCATGTTTCCGAGGTGCTACCTGATTGGAATCACGTTCGTTTCGGTTCTTTTTGCCGCAGCTCGAAAGGCCTGGGCGTCCTCAACGTCCAGCCCCAGCTTATTAATCACCTCCGTCGTGTTCTCCTCAACGATGAAGTCGAAGAGGACCAGTGAAACGGCGGACGCAAAACTTACCGATGATCCGATAACCTCTTGAAGGTCTGGGATCGAACCGTCGATCGCCTCAGCGCTGCTTTCGAGGATCGTCAGTGATAGGCCGACATCGCCATCAGTTGGGATGATCCGCAGATGCTCCTTCAACGAGCCTGGTCGGTAGGTATCCTTGATTTGGGCGGCCGAGGAAGATCGATCGTTGACCACGTCGTTGATCGAAAGAAGTCTCTTCTTCTTGTTCGAGAAAAGGCGGATGCTTTCGGTTACGAGCCGAAAGAACGTTTCCGAGATCTTTAGATCGAAGGCGCGTTCACCCGCCGTCATCTTAGAAGAAGTCCTCACCTTGATAGCACACCCTGAAAAATACCGTCTCCGCGGCGTTTTAGCACCATCGAGTCCGCGTTGTGTAACACAATCAAAGAGCGGAGTCGCATCGCGGGATTAAGGCCTTCGCGCCGCTGTCCTCGCACGCGGACGCGTGTCCGCCAATACGGACAGCTGTCCGCTATTACGGACAGGCGTTCGTAAACGCGGACAGATGTTCGTGGGGGCGGACAAGTCGTCCCGAAGCGCGGGACAAGAGCCTGATTGGTAAGCTGGCAAAGCTCATTTCGTCGCAATCGCAGAAAAAACTTACGGCAACCTTACCAGTTCCTAAACGCGCCGATTGCGCGAATTTTTTTCCCGGTCGAGCCTTTGGTTGGGCGCGCTGAAATGCGCTCAATCAAAGGAGACCTTTCGTCATGAAGACCATGCTCAAGATGGGCCGTCGCGTCGAGACGGCCGCACTGGCCACCCTCGGCGTCGCAGCGGCTGCGGCCGTGATGGCCTCGCCCGCCTTCGCGGGTGCCGACGGCACGTTCGATACCGCGCTGAACGCCTTCACCGGCTTCCTCGAGGGTTCGGGCGGCAAGATCATCACCGTGCTGTCGCTGGCCGGCGGTGTCGTCGGTCTGGCCTCGGGCCGCTTCTCGCTCGGCCAGGTCGCGATCCCGGTGGGCGTGGGCGTCGGCGCCGGCACCGGCGTTCCGATCGTCACCTCGACCGTCACCGCCACCATCTAACTCGATCCGGCACCGGCGGAGATAGCAGCTCCGCCGGCGTCGTCACTGAAGGTGGCGTGATGTCAGCCGATAAGTACGTGATCCCATCGCACTTGGACGACCCTGAGCTTATCGGCTTTTGGACGTTGGACGAGTTCCTAGCGATGGTCATCCCCTTCACGTGGGGGATCCTGTCCCAACACATCGTCATCGGGATCGGCTTCGCCGTCCTGGGCTGGTGGGCACTCCGTAAGGCCAAGGCGGGACGGGCGACATCTTGGTTGATCCACCTGGCATACTGGCACCTCCCCGGCGGCTTTCCGTCTCTCAGGGCCACGCCACCTTCCTATCTCCGACTGATGGTGGGCTGACATGGACTATTCCTACCAGCACGCGCAGAGCCAGCGTGTCCTTCGCCAGCGCAATCTTCTCGGCATCGCCGCCCTTGTGCTGGCAGGCGCCGTCGCACTCCTCCTCCTCATGTCCGCGACCCGTAGTCGTGAGATCGTCCTGCAGCCGGTCCTCGGATCGCCGGTGACGGTCTCCAGCAGCGGCGTGTCGCGCGAATATCTCGAGCTCGTCACCCGCGACACGGCGGTCCTGACGCTGAACCGATCGCCCGGCAGCCTCGACTATTGGATGAAGTCGGTCCTCGCGATCGTCTCCCCGAGAGCGCAGGGCACGATCAAGGCCGACCTGCTGAAGATCGTCAACGAGCAGCGCAATTCGAGCATGAGCCAATTCTTCACGCTCGAGGGCATGGAGATCGACGCCAAGCACCTGCAGTCTACCGTGACCGGCAAGCTCAGCACGGTGGTCGGCCAGAAGATCGTGTCGAGCGAGCCGCGCACCTTCATCTACGACTGGGAGTATTCGGGCATGAGCCTGAAGCTGGTCGGATTCAGCATGGCGCAGCCGAAGGGCCGCCTGGGAGGCTCGCTGTGACGGACGCATTCTACGCCTTCGGCAGCGCTGCACTCGGCACGGTGCTCGCCTCGCGCACAATGTGCTGGCTCAGCCGCATCGCCGGCGCGGCGCTCATCGCAGTCGCGGTCTTTGTCTTTGCCGCGCCTGCCTTCGCAGCCAGCGACCAGACGCTGATGGTCGCGGACGGCGCGCAGGTGTCGTGCACCGCGTCGGCCAAGGATCTGACGCGCATCAGCCTCGTCGGCGACGAGTTTGCCGGTGTCTCGAAGATCAACACGGGCAACCCGTCGGACGACTTCTCGGTCGTAAACGAGCCAGTTCGCGGCGACATCTACCTGTCCGTTCCTGAGGGCTTCAACCGCCAGACGCTCTCCTTCTTCGGCACTTCGAAGCGCGGCTATGTCTACAAGTTCGCCTGCCGCATCGCGGGCGACCAGGCGGTGCAGGTGTTCCTCTCGAACCCCGCGATCGCCAAGGCCGACGCGGCCGAGGCGGCACCGACCAAGGTCGCCGCTGCGTCGACTCCTGAGGACGCGGCGGTGTCGTTGGTGCAGGCGATGTACGCGAACAAGTCGGTCGATGGCTACGAGCTGCGCCAGCGCTCTTTGAAGCCGGTCTACGTCGGCGACCTCAAGGTCCAGATGATCTCGGAATATCGCGGCGAGGCACTGACGGGTCGCGTTCTGCGGATCGAGAACAAGGGCACGCAGGAAAAAGTCCTGACCGAGGCACAGGTCGCGCCCGCCAGCGCCCTCGCCGTGTCGATCGCCGAGCCCAAACTCGCACCGGGTCGGGTCACGACCGCCTACCTCGTCTCGCGGAACGGAAACTAAGCCATGGCCATCAAGGACATCTTCTCGCGGTCGCGTAAGCCGCTCGACGGCCCCGAGGCCGCTCCAGAGACGGACGGCGTATCGCCGATCGCGTCCGAGCTCGACGGCAACAACGAGACCAAGAAGAAGCAGCGCATGCTTCTCGCAAGCGTCGGCGCGGTCGGCCTCGTTGCCTCGTCGTTCTGGATCTTCGGCGGCTCGGACAACGCCCGCAAGGTCGACCCCGACAAGCCCGAGCAGGTGAAGGTGTCGGTCGGCGACATGGCGAACAGGACCCTCTCCGAGCAGGAGTGGATGGCGCTGTCGGAGAACCGCTTCCAGTCAGCCGAGAACCAGCTGAAGAGCGTCGACGGCACCAACGCCCGTGTGGCGCAGCTTTCGCAGCAGATCGACGCGTTGAAGGCGCAGAACCAGTCGATGTCGTCGGACGGCCAGCGTGTCGTCTCGGCCTATCAGGCCGAGAACGAGCAGCTGCGCAGGCAGGTGAACGAGCGCGCGGCCGCCCCGCCGCCTGTCCCGGCCGGTCCGCAGGCGATGTACGGCCCGGGCAGCGCTGCGGTGTACGGCCGCGGCGCGGGGGCGCCGCCTGCCGGTCCCGATCTCTCCGCGCCTCGCCTGAGCGAAGTGAAGATGGTCTCGTTCAGCTCGACCGATCGCGGCACTGCGTCCAAGATCGCCAAGGGCAGCACGGTCTACACCGACAGCCCCAACTACCTGCCCGCGAACAGCTTCGCGACCGCCAAGGTCATCGTCGGCGTCGACGCCGCGGCGGGCGTGAACAGCCAGACCGACCCGCTGCCGGTCGTGCTGCGCATCACTGGGCCGGCGCGCTCCGTGCTCCAGAACGGCAAGCTGCTCACCACCAAGATCCAGGGCTGCCTCATCAACGGCGCCGCGCGCGGCGAGCTGTCGAGCGAGAAGGTCTACATCAAGCTGCAGAAGATGACCTGCCCGCAGCCGGGCGGCCGCTATGCCGAGTCCGAGGTGAAGGGCTTCATCGCATTCGGCGGCAAGACCGGCGTGCGGGGTCGCGTCGTCAGCCGCGAGGGATCGCTGGTGAGCCAAGCCTTCATCGCCGGCCTCGTCGGCGGGATCGGGCGCGGCTTCGCGGCCAACACCAACATTGCGCTGCAGCCCGGCAACGTCGTGCTCGCCAACGGCAAGCGCCAGCAGCTCGGGCTCGGCGACATCGCGCAGGGCGGCGTCGGCAACGGCATCGGCGAGGCGGGCGACATGGTCTCCAAGTATCTGATCGAGCGCGCCGAGCAGTACCAGCCCGTCATTGAGATGCCGACGGGTGTCGACGTCGAAATCGTCTTCCTGGAGGGTGTGTATGTCCGCAATTGATTACATCGCCTTCTGGCGTCTTCGTCCTCGCTTCATCGCCACCATCGCGGGTTGCGCGGCTGTCGTCGGCATCGGTGCCGCTGGCGCTGCGGCGGATCTCGGAATCATGTCGCCGTCCAACCAGAAGGTCGCAGCGCTCCTCAAGGCACGGCTGCCAAGGACCGACGTTTCCAAGGTCGACTGCGGCGTCGTCGACGGCCTCTGTGAAGTGACTGCCGGCAGCAATCTCTTCTATGTCGATCGTTCGGGCCGCTACCTCATGATCGGCCGGGTCTACGACATGGAGACGCGGCAGGACCTTACCGCCACCCGGCTCCTCGAGATCAATCCCGACACGCTCATCGGCGGGGCGGCTAAGGCCAACAACGCCGCCAGCAGCGACGAAGCACCGCTAACGCGTGGTGCCGGGTCCCAGCCCACCGCACCTGCAGCGCCGCAGCACCTCTCGCTCACGAGCCTGCCGGCGACCGGCGCGATCGTCTGGGGCAAGCCTTCGGGCAAGACGGTCACCGTGTTCAGCGATTTCCGCTGCGGCTATTGCCGCGCGCTCTCCAACACGCTCCGCACGATGAACGTCCGCGTGATCGAGCGCCCCATCTCGGTCCTGGGCAGCCGCGACCTCGCCAATCAGGTCTATTGCGCCAAGAACCGCGAGGAGGCCCTGCATCAGGCCTACGCCGGTGAGCCGCTGCGCAACGCCGGCACCTGCGACACGTCGGGCCTCGACGCCAACGAGAAGTTCGCGCGCGCCCATGGTCTCTCCGGCACGCCCGTCATCGTCCGCGCCGACGGTGCGATGATCGAGGGCTACCGGCCCAAGGAGGCGCTCGCCGCCTTCATCGCGGGAGGACGGTCGTGAACCCTACCAAAATCGGAGCGCTTGGTCTCATCCTCGCGGGCACTGGCCTTGCCAGCTGCACGACGATGGGTGGCAACATCAAGGGCAACTTCTCGTGCGTCGCCCCGGATGGCATCTGCGCCCCGAGTTCGACGATCGATGATCGCGCATTGGCGATGATCGCCGGCGAGGACGGCGATCGCATGATTACGCCCGCTGGTCCCTACAGCGTGCCCGCAAGCGACGGTCGCGGCCCTCAGAGTATCGCCGCGCGCTCGGTAAGTGGCGGCTTCCAGGCCGCATCAGCCGCGCCGGCGCGTAGCCAAGAGCGGGTGCTGCGCATCGTATTCCCCGCGCAGATCGACGCGGCGGGTCGCCTTCGCGAGCAGACCGCCATTCATGCCGTGGTTGAGCGTGGCGAGTGGCAGCAGGCTCTCGCTGCGAACGCGGTTGCGACCACGCCCTCCGAGGTAGCATCGGCGACGGGCGGCGATACTCTCCTCGCCGCGGTCGATCGGGCCGCCCCCCCCGTCACCGCGTCCGCGGATCCCGCCTTTGATCCCGACATGCCGAGCGCGGCTGCGGTTGCCGCTGCGCGCGTGCAGGCCGATCCTGTTGGCGACATCAAGGACCAGGTCGCTCGCCAGCTCGCGCGCAATCCAAGACGCGTGCCGGTGGCCACCCGGCCCACGTTCCGCCCTGCGCCGACAGGGGTAGCCGTCCAGACTGCACCCGTGGCTCCTGCCTCCCCGCCTCAGGCGCGAACGGCGACGACACAGCCGGTCGGCCCCGCCAAAACCCCCGCCCCTTCCCCTTCCGCGTCTGTTCGCCCTGTCGCGACGACGCCAACGGCGACGTCGGCCGTCACCGTCCCGCTTCATGCAACCCAGGCGGGTCGGACCGCGATCGCATCGGTCGCGGCAAACCCGGCAATCCGTGCGGGGCTCGCGCGCGTCGAGCCTGACGCGCGCGAAGCCGCCAAGGCCAACGGCGTCGTACCGGTGCTGCGCGCTCCCTCATTCCCCGGAGTGGATCAATGAGCTTCCTAAGCGGCCTGCTGGCGATGATCCTTGGCGATAATGCCAAGCCTGAGGGCGGACGGCCCGACACGGCGGTGCCGCGCTTCGTTCACTGGCTGCCGTATCGCAGCTTCGACCCGAAGACGAAGATCTTCTACAATAGCGCGACCCGCGGGTTCGTCCTCGAGTGCACGCCGATGCTCGGCGCGACCGAGCAGAGCCATGAAATGCTCGCGCAATTCCTCTCTGAAGGCATTCCGACGCCGGGCGCGCTGCAGGTTCATGGCTGGATGAGCCCGCGCATCAGCGAGTTGCTCTCCAAGTGGTATCTGCCGCGCTATTCGGCGGCCGGCGTCTATGAGCGCATGGCCAAGCACCGTACCGAGTATCTGCTCGGTGGCGTGTGGAACTCGCTGTCGTCCGCAGCGCCCTTCCACATGCGCAATCACCGGCTCGCCATCTCCTATTCGACGCCGGAATCGAGCCGCGTGTCCAACGAGGAAATCGTCTCCGTGATGGAGGGCCTCGCGTCCGCGCTGGAGTCCATCGGCGTCCATTCGCGCGCCATGGATCCCAAGGCGCTCATCACCTGGATCGATGACCTGACCTCACCGACGACGGCACCGGGTGACGACACGATCACCTACAATCCGTTCGATCCCATCGCCGATCAGGCGGTACGGCACGATCTTGAGATGAAGATCGAGCCCGATCGGATCCTGCTCCGGACCGAACGGTTCCGCCCAACGGGCAAGACGGTCGATAATGCACCCGAGATCGGCGAGATCTACCCCGACACCTTCGACGTGCGCTCGTTCTCGGTGCGCAACTTGCCGCAGCGTTGGGCGCCGTGGGATATGGCCAAGCTCATCGGCGACATGTTCGCCGACAAGCTGCGCATGCCCTGCCCCGTGTCGACCAACCTGTGTCTCGACTTCCCGGATGCGGAGGCCGAGGGGCAGCGCGCCGGTCGCAAGTTCATGCGGACCACGAGCCTTGCGGACTCCAAGTCGGCGCGCATGCTGCCGCAGCTGAAGGATCAGTCGGCCGAGTGGAAGTTCGTCAAGGACGAGCTGCGTCAAGGCCGCAAGCTCGTGCAAGCCTTCTTCTCGGTCACCTCTTTCAGCCCGAAGGGCAAGGGTGACTCGAACGAGCGGACGCTGAAGTCGGTGTACCGCGCCGCAGGCTGGGACCTGCTCGACGATCGCTATCTGCAGATCCAGGGCCTGCTCGCCGCTATGCCGATGACAATGGCGAACGGACTGTCGTTCGACCTCAAAAACATGAAGCGCATGCGGACGGTTCTGACCACGACCGCAGCGAGCCTCATGCCGCTGCAGGGCGAGTATCTGGGTGGCCTCCAACCGCACCTCATGCTGGTTGGCCGGCGTGGACAGCCGTTCTTCTGGTCGCCGTTCGAGAACACCGCCGGCAATCACAATGTCGCAGTGTGCGGCAAGTCGGGCTCGGGCAAGTCGGTCGCTCTGCAGGAGCTGTGCGCCTCGATGGTTGGAGCCGGCGCGAAGGTCGTCGTGATCGACGACGGTCGCTCGTTCGAGCACTCGGCCAAGCTGCAGGGCGGCGCCTTCGTCGAGTTCACCATGGCGTCTGGCTTCTGCATCAACCCGTTCGCGATGATCGACCCTGAGCTTGCCGGGCAGGATGAGGACTATCTCATGGACTGCTTTGCGATGCTGAAAAGCATCGTGAACCAGATGGCGCGGCACATCGACAAGCTCAACGACACCGAGCGCGGCCTGATCGACGGTGCCATCAACAAGGTGTGGGCGGCGAAGGGGCGTAGCGGTTGCATCGATGACGTGATCGCTGCCCTCGAGGAGACGGGTAATCCGGTTGCGACCGACCTCGGTATCGCCATGCGCCCGTTCTCGAGTGCGGGCACCTATGGCCGCTTCTTCACCGGCGACGTGTCGTTCCAGCTGAAGGCGAACCTGACCGTCTTCGAGCTGTCGGACCTGTCGTCGCGCGAGGAGTTGCGCTCGGTCGCGCTCACCGCGATCATGTTCATGGCGAGCCAGGCGATGCGCCGGGAGGATCGCTCCGTGCCCAAGGCGCTGCTCCTCGACGAGGCCTGGCAGATGCTGAAGGGCGGCTCCATGGCCGACTTCATCGAGGCCTATGCGCGTACCTGCCGCAAGTACGGTGCCTCGCTCGTCACCGCCACGCAGAGCATCAACGACTACTACAAGTCGGATGGCTCCAAGGCGGCGCTCGAGAACAGCGACTGGTTCGTCGTGCTGCAGCAGAAGGCCGAGACGATCGCCGACTTCAAGAAGCACGATCGCTTCGAGATGGACGATTACACGGATGCGCTGATGCGCTCGCTGAAGCGCAACGGCGTCGAATATTCCGACGTGCTCATCAAAGGCCCGGAATCGATGGCGGTCGGTCGCCTCGTGCTCGATCCCTACTCCGCGACCGTCTTCTCGTCCTCACCGCGCACCTTCGCGGCGATCCACGACCTGCTCGATCATGGTCTGACGATGGAAGAGGCGATCGAGCGCGTCGCCTACCCCGAGAACCCTGAAAAGTGGAGCGACGCCGGCGACGACGCGCTTCCGATCGCCGCGGAGTGACCGTCATGGCAACGCACGCAAACCCCCTTCTCCCGCTCGCCGCGCCCAAAAGGGCCGGACGGGTCGACTATGGCTTCCTGCTCTACTTTGGGCTGCACATGGCGGGCTTTCTCGCCACGACGTTGCTCATGACGTGGGGGCTCTTCGTGCTCTTCTTCCTCGTCCTGGGCGGCCTGTCGCTCGATGGGATGATGCACCACCTCCAGAACATGACCAGTCGCTATCTGGCGGCCGGATCTGACCGCGTCGACCAGTTCAAGATCACGGTGGGTATAGCGCACCTGATCCTGTCGACCGCCCTCATCTTCTTCCGCCGGCACGCCATCCTGCCGCGCGACCCTGCCGCCCGGGAGCGCCAAGCATGACCGAAGCATCGAGTGTCGACCGCAACGACGATGGCCTTGGCCTGTCGCCCGGTCTCGAAACCACGCCGGTCCGTGCATCGGGCCGCGCGGTGCCGCGGCGGGCTGTCTTCGCGGGCTACACGATGCCGCAGCTCCTTGTCGGCGCGGCGCTCCTGCTGGCCCTGATCTGGGCCATGTGGATCAGCAAGGCCGTTATGGCCGAGAAGCCGCAGCACATCGTGAAGGCGGACCTATCGCGCATTGTCGGCGAATACGTGCAGGCGCAGGCCCGCAGTGCCACGCCGCCCGACCAGGTGCAGGCGCAGATGCGGACCTTCATGGCGGCGCTTGATACCGAGCTTCAGCGGCGTGGCGCCGCAGGGCAGGTCGTCCTCGTCGGCGAGGCGGTCCTGTCGAAGAGCGTCCCCGACATCACCGGCGAGGTCGCCAAGGCTGTCTATTCGACCGGTGTTCGCGTGCCGCAGCCCGCCTCTCCCGCTCAGATGGGTGCCATGATGCGTGGACAGGCTCCGACTGCTCCCGTTGCTGCCCCCGTCGCCGTTGCGCCTGAAGTCACGCAGATTCCGACTGGTGCTCCCGCCCCATCGCCCTTTGGCGCGGTAGGGATGGACACGGCTCAAGCGGTCCCCGCCCCGGCCCCCGACCTTAGCGCTGCTGGCGCCAGCGTCTCGACCTTTGGTGGTCCCAGTGGCCAGTAACGCGGTCAGCGCACCGGCGCCGACTGAGCGCTTTCGGCCGAGGAAACGGCTTTGGGCGGCGCTCGGCCTTTTCATCGCTGGTGGCGCGTCGCTCAATGCACTCGCGGAATGGCGCGATACCCACGCCCTGCTCATCAACTCGTCAGAGTCGTTGCCGAATTGGGCCTTCGTGATCCACAAAACTGCGACGCCAGCGCGCGGTGAATACGTCTTCTTCGTGCCTCCTGCCTCGCCGCTCGTCGTTCGGCACTTCGGTGCAAAGAAGCAGATGTTCGGCAAGATCGTCTATGGCATGCCGGGCGACCTGGTTGAGCATCGCGGCGCCGACGTCATCGTCGCCGGTAAGCTCGTCGCGCACATGAAACCGCTGACAAAGTTCGGCGAACGACTTGTACCCGGCCCGACCGGCATCATTCCGCGTGACTGCTATTTCGTCGGTAGTCCGCACAAGGATGGCTTTGACAGCCGGTATGCGGCGATCGGCTTCGCGTGCGCGAACAAGATCGTCGGCGTCGGAAAGCCGATCCTGTGAAGCGGGCGCTGGAGTCCGTCGCGATCGTCGCCCTCCTCTCGGTTTCGCTGAGCTCGGCGACCCGCGCGAGCGACCATGGCATCGTCGGGCAGACATTCCCGATCGTGGAGCCGGATCTGCTCGCTACGATCGAGGCGAAGCTCCAGCGGCTGCAGGCGAATGGCGACATCGATCGCATGAATGCGGCCTTCGCTCGCAGGGCGGAGGCCCGCGTGCGGCGTCCGAAACCCGTCGCCGGTATCACCCCCGCGACCGAAGCGCGGACCTGGGCCTATGACCCGACGATCACGATCGAGCGCGACGTTCAAGATCAAAAGGGCAACTACATCGCCCGGCGTGGTCAGACGGTAAATCCACTCGATTTCACCGCCGTCACCCAGGCTCTGGTGTTCGTCGACGGTGACAACAAGGCCGAGATGGCGTGGGCGACCGCCCAATACAGCGACCTCAAGGCCAAGATCATCCTCGTCAGCGGCTCCCCCCTCGAGGAGATGACGGCGCGGCAACGCCGCTTCTACTTCGATCAGGAAGGTCGCCTGACGGGCAAGCTCGGCATCCGGCACACACCCGCCGTCGCCGTGCAGGACGGCCGCGTCATGAAGCTCTCCGAAATCAAGCTGAAGGGAAACAGCTGATGCCTCTGTGGCTCGATCTCCTGAAGACGCCGATGGCAGCGCCGGAAACGGCGGAGCTGCGCGGTATGCGCCGCACCTTCCAGTTCCTGTGCGTGGCATCTGCGGTTGGCGTCCTCGCCATCTCTCCGCTTGTGAAGCTCTTTGGTCGCCCCGCGTCCTTCGTGGTGGCGGCCGTCCTCGCGACGACGGCCCTTCACACGGCGCTCTACGTTTTCCGGAAGAACCGCGCGGACAACGCCTACCTCGACGCCGCCACTTCGCCGGAGGAGGCCGCGTGAAAGGCCTGCGCCTCCTCACCCTCGCGCTCTCCGTGTTCGCCCTATCGGCGGTGTTGAGCCCGCGCGCGGAGGCGCAGTCGAAGTGTACCGGCAAGTTCGTGAACCCGATCACGGATGTGTGCTGGTCGTGCCTGTTCCCGCTTTCGGTCGGTGGCCTCAAGATCTGGCCGAGCAATCGTCCCGACACAGACAACCCCAGCTTGCCCGTCTGCGCCTGCGGATCACCCGTCCCGCGCATCGGTATTTCGGCCGGCTTTTGGGAGCCGGTGCGTCTCGCCGACGTGTCGACCAAGCCATGGTGTTTCGTGAACCTCGGCGGGACCAAGATCTCGCCCGGCTTCGACATCGGACAGGGCAATTTGTCGGGGCCGTCGCAGAAAGGTGGGAACGGACAGAACACGTCGAAGTGGCATGTCCACTGGTACGTATATCCGCTGCTCTACTGGATGGAGATCCTCGCAGACTTCGCCTGCTTCGAGCAATCGTCCTTCGACATCGCCTATATGACCGAGGTCGATCCGCTCTGGCAGGACGACTCTCTCACCGCGCTCATCAATCCTGAGGCGGTGCTCTTCTCCTCACCGATCGCGCAGGCCGCGTGTGCCGGTGACTGCATCGCAGCGACCGCCAAGCTGCCTCTCGATGCGACCTTCTGGTGCGCTGGCTGTCAGGGACCGATGTACCCCGTCAACGGCAACATCGCTGCCTCGATCGGCCACGTTCAGGCGTCGCGCCTGGCGCTTGCGCGCTTCGCCTTCAAGATCCACCGCGAGGGCCTCGCGTGGGGCACGATGGGCTCCAAGGGCCTCTGCAACAAGTACCCGATGCCGGTGCTGCGCAAGCAGCAATACCGCGTCCAGATGACCAACCCGATCCCGACCGTCAGCGGCAAGTATGCCTGCTCGCCTCTAGGTGCCTCGACCATGCCCCCGCAGGCTGGCCGGGCCTTCCCCGTGAAGGGCGAGGACATGGGCTACCTCGTCTGGCGCAAGCGCAACTGTTGCGTGCTGTGAGGAACCACTGACATGCGTCGCTTCACCATCGTCCTCGCTCTGGTCGCCACGATCGGCGGGATTCAGGCAATCGCTCAGACCGTCGACGGTCTGGATCTCGACGCCATCAAGCGCCGCTCGGCGGCCATGCAGGGCGATGCCGAGACGTTCGCCGACCACGTCCGCAATCGTGGCGACGCCTTCCGCGAAGAAGCCGTGGCGGTCCAGACCAAGGCCACCGGAAACCTCGTCGAGCTGGCGAAAGCCGACCTGCCGGTGAACGGCGACGGTGCTTTCGATTTCGATGAGATCATCAAGGGCGCCAGCCAGAACGTCTCGTCGACAGGCCGGGGCGACGCGCCTCAGTTCATAGCGTTCGCCAGCCTCTCGATGCCGGTGCCGGCGCTTCGCCAGCTGATCGCCGACACGGCGAAGGCCGGGGGTGTGGTCGTCTTTCGCGGTTTCCCTGGCAATTCGATGAAGGCGTTCAGCGAGGCGTTGAGCAAGGTCGTGACCGAGAAGGACCAGCTCTCGAACGTCGGCATTGATCCCCGGCTTTTCCGTGCCTTCGATGTTCAGGCCGTGCCGACCTATGTGGCGGTGTCCTCCGACTTCGACCTGTGCTCGGGCCTTAACTGTCGCACCGCGGTGCCCGCGCACGATCGCATCACCGGTAACGTCTCGGTCCGCTATGTGCTCGATACCTTCGTGTCGGCCCGCGGACCGGGTGCCGGTGTCGCCTCCGTCGCGCTGCGCAACATGGCGAAGGCCAGCTAGATGAAGCGGGTCGCCGCCTCCCTGTTTCTCGCCATCCTCGTGGGTGGCGCCAGCGGCGTCATCGCGCAGACGACGATCGAAGAGGCGCGTCAGCAGGGCAATGCCATGGGCAAGGCGATGCGCGCCGATGATAGCCTCGGCCCGAATGAGCTGAAGCTGCAGGAGCTGCCCGGGTATGGCGGCACCGATCTGCCAGAGAAGGGCTATTTCGACGATCCCGACAAGCTGACGATGGATGGGAAAGTCGCCGCGCCGACGAGCGACGCATACGGCACCGTTACCGACAAGGGCGGCACGCGGCCGAGCTTCAGCAATGCCGAAATCCTCGCTGCGACCTCGCGGGGCACCGCGATCGAGAAGGATCCCGAGACCTATCTCGGCGGGCAGGACATTGGCGGAAGCCAAGGCACCTGCACCGCGCTTCCCCCATCGGTGGGCTCGAAGGGCTATTACGAAGCGACGTGCAACAAGGGCTCGAAGGTCACGCAGGCCAACGAGATCTGCCGCGGCAATATGGTCCCGCACGTCGTCAACACCGCCCGCTATTTCTACTACGGCGTTCTCGACAAGAACGAGGGCTACGGCTTTGCCCGCAATAGCGTCATGCAGGCTCGGACCGCGGCCGGCGTCTGCCGTACCGAGCCGGTGTCGAAGCACATCTGCGACGCGCAGATCGACCTCGGCGCAGGCGGCACCAACGTCGAGGACTATCGCAAATTCTGTAAGGGCAAGCTGAGCGGCACGGCGCAGCTCTATTCCTGTTCGAGCGAGCTTCCCGCCAGTGACACGGGTAGCCACCAGAATTTTCGCACCGGCACGGTCTACTTGAAGAAGGAAGGCGAAGTCAGCGTGTCCGTCACTCGCAACGAGGGCACCTGCCCGTCGCTTGCCGCAGACACCAGCTGCACGCCGCAGGCGGCCGAGGTGTGCACCGAGGGCCCTGAAACACGCACGATTGAAGGCTTGCCAGTGACGCAGAGCTGCTGGGCCTGGTCGCGCACCTTTACCTGCCAACGGCTCGAACCGGCGAGCGACTGCGGCTCGCTGGACGACAACAAGCAGTGCAAATTCCTGCGCGACGAATGTCTCGACGATCCCCAGTCGGGGGCCTGCAAGGTATCGCAGCGCGTCTATAGCTGCCCGCTGCCGGATGACCCGGCGTCGACCGACAAGCAGTATGTCTGCGGCAACGACGTCTACTGCCTCAACGGCAACTGCGAGCAGATCGAGCGCGAAGCCTCGACCGAGTTCAAGGACGCGCTCGTCGCGCTTCACTCGATCGGCGACGCCGGCAAGCAGTTCGATCCGAACAACCTGACGGTCTTTTCCGGCGAGCGCGGGACCTGCAACAAGAAGATCTTTGGCGCGTCCAATTGCTGTTCGGGCAAGGGTGTGCCGTTGCTGACGCCTTGGCTGTGCAGCTCGGCCGAGAAGCAACTCGACGAGAAGGACGACAAGGGGCTGTGCCACAAGGTCGGCTCCTATTGTTCGGACAAGGTGCTCGGCATCTGCGTCACGTCGAAGGACGCCTATTGCTGCTTCGGCAGCAAGCTATCCCGCATCCTGCAGGAGCAGGGCCGCCAGCAGATCAACAAGCCGTGGGGCAAGCCCAAGGACGAGACCTGCAAAGGCTTCACCATCGAGGAGTTTCAGCGCCTCGACCTGTCGAAAATGGATTTCTCGGAGGTCTATGCCGAGTTCATGGACGCCGCGAAATTGCCCGACGAGGTCAGTGTCATGACCGACATCCAGCAGAAAATTCAGGGGTATTATGACCTTCACGGGGGCAAATGATGTGGAAGGTCCGGGGGGACCATGCGCCGTCGACATGTCGGTGCTCGACCTCGCCATCTTCCTGCGGATCCACCGCTCCGGGCGCGGCACGTCAGCCGGCGAGGTCGCACAGACGGTCGGGCACTGGTTCGACTGTCAGATCGACCCGCGAGAGATCGAGCGATCGTTTCCTCGCATGGTCGACGCCGGTTGGCTCGTGCGCCGCGACAGCGGGATGCGCGCCACGATCAAGGGCCGCAAGCACGGCCGCAGTCACCTCCGTGGGATCGTCCGCATGCTCGATCAGGGCACCAAGATGCTCGACGTCGCGCGGATGATGCACGTCCTTCAACTCGCAATGATTGAGCTCGACGGGGAGCACGACGATGATGACGATCAGGGATAACCGCCGCGGCCGCGTCGCCGCCACGCTTCTCATGCTCCTCGCAGCTGCCGCGCCGGTCGCGGCGCCGGCGGGGGCGCAGTCGCTCGATCTCCAATCAGTGGCGATGGCCGATGCCGGCGACGACGCGGAGAGCGAGGACCAGGTGCAGCCTGAGGTCCTCGAGGCAAACGTCGATACGCCTGTTCAGGGTGACGATTTCTACTGCGGCCAGCGCCGCCTCGGGCAGTGGTTCTATTGCGAGCGTCCGAAGACCCCCCCCAAGTCCCCGCAACCTGCCCAGCAGGCTCAAGCATCGGCGACGGACCGGATGAAGGCGATCTCCAAGCAGCTCAACGAGCTGAAGAACCGCGCCATCCTCGAGCCGACCGAGGCCAACGTCATTGCCTATGTGCGCTATCAGCGCGAGCAGTTGGATCGGGCCTCCACCTTCTCCGACACCTGGCAGCGCGCGCTCTGGCAGAACCCCGACATCGACTACACGCTGCAGCGACCGGTCTCCACCGTCGGCAAGCGTGCCTGGACCGATAACCGCAGCGCAACGCGCGATCAGGCGCTGTCTCGTATCGGCCAGCGGTACGGCATGTTCTACTTCTTCGCGCAGAGCTGCGCCGCGTGCGAGGTCTTCTCTCCGATCCTCCGCTCGGTCGCCGACAGTCATCGTATGACCGTGATGGCCGTCTCAACCGATGGTGGTCCGAGCCGAACCTTCCCCAATTACGTGGTCGACAGCGGCCAGCGCGAGCGCATGGGCGTGCCGCTGGCCACGCCTGCGCTCGTCCTCTTCGACACCGTGACCCGCAAGACCGTGCCCATCGGCTTCGGCGTCATGTCGGCCGACGAGGTCATGGAGCGGATCTTCATGCTCACCAACACCAAGCCGGGTCAGGATTTCTGATGACCGCTACCACCTGCAAACCCCGCCCCTCCCCCTTCCGCGTCTTCCTGCGGCGGTCCGCCGCGGTCGTCGCGTGCCTCGGGGCCGCGAGCATGATCCCGGTCGACATCGCGCGTGCCGACGTCGCCGGGCAGATGAATAGCTTCTTCCAGGACGCGGGCGGCGCCGCCAATGTCACTGGCCCCAGCGCATATCAGGGCCAGAGCGCCGGATACTATTCGATGGGCAATGTCTGGACCCGCTTCCCGCAAAAGAGCGTGCAGCCGCTCAATCTCCAGATGCCGAGCGTGCGCGCCGGGTGTGGCGGCATCGACATCTTCACCGGCTCCTTCTCGTTCATCAACGGCGCCGAGATGGTCGCTATGCTGAAGGCGACCGCGAACAACGCGCTCGGCTTCGCGTTCCAGCTCGCGATCGACAGCGTCTCGCCCGAAATCGGCAAGGTCATGGATGGCATGGCCAACAAGGCGCAGCAGATGAACCAGATGAACATCTCGTCGTGCGAGGCAGCGCAGGGCCTGGTGGGGGGCCTATGGCCGAAGATGGCCGGAGCGCGGTCCAACGTCTGCGCAGCGATCGGCAACAGCCAAGGTATCTTCTCCGACTGGGCGCGGTCCCGTCAGGAGTGCGGACCGGGAAATAAGCAGGAGTCGACGATCGACGCCAACACCGATCCCAAGGTGGCGGAGAATGCGGCCGGCACGCCGCGCAACTACACCTGGGACGCAATCCAGAAGTCCAATAAGTTCGGCACCTTCGATCAGGCGTTCTCGGAATACCTGATGACCCTCGTCGGCACGATCATCGTCAACCCGAAGGGTGGCGATGACGGCGGCCCGGCTGTGGTCTTTCATGGGCCTGCCGAGGAGGCGGTCGTCACCGCCCTTCTCGATGGTACGGGCACGGGCGGGCAACCGGTCAAGTTTCTGAAGTGCGACGAGCAGCTGAAGTGCCTCAAGGTCACCGAACAGAATCTTCAGATCGCGACCGGACTTCGCACGAAGATCAAGGGCATGATCGACTCGATCAACTCGAAGATCCGCACCGACAGCGCGCTCGACGTTGGGGAGCAGCAGCTCCTCAATATGACGACGATCCCGCTCTACAAAATGCTCGCGGTCCAAGCGATGGCACACCAGAGCTTTAATCCCGGTGAGACGAACGCTCTTGCCGAGATCGTCGCTGTGAACATGCTCTCGGCGATGATCGACAACATGCTCGATCGGATCAGCCAGTCATCGGTCCAGGTCCAGTCGGGTGACGTCGACGTCAGCAAGGCATGGCGCGAGCAGCTGGCGTCGGCACGTGACCGCTACTCGCAGCGCGACTTCAAGCTGAACGACAAGCTCAATCAGACGATCTTCCTCATCAACAAATCCGTGATGCTGGAATCGACCCTGCAGAACAGCATGTCGCCGGCGATGGCCGCTTCGCTCAATTTCTCGCGCGGGCTGAGCGCGCAGGGCCTCAACTAAGGACGAACGGCATGGTCGAGGTCTTCACGATCGGCGGTGGCGAATACATCGTCAACACGTTCAACGCCGTCGCAGCGTGGACGGGAGGGGGCGGCTACCGTTCGCTCCTTCGCGTCGTCATGGTCCTCGGCCTGATCTATTCGCTTCTGTGCGTCGCCTTCACGATGAACGTCCGCGTCTGGATGAACTGGTTCATTGGCTCGACGCTCATCTACATGTGCTTGATGGTCCCTACCGTGTCGGTGAAGGTGACCGACCGCATCAACCCGTCGCTGGCCCCTGCCGCCGTTGCCAACGTGCCCCTCGGGCTGGGCGTGATCGCGAGCTTCACCAGTCAGGTCGGTGACTGGCTCACCCGCACGGCCGAGACGGTCTTCACGATGCCAAGCCAGCTGAACTACTCAACCAACGGCATGGTCTATGGCGCGCGCCTTTTCGACGCGACGCGCAATTTCGAGATCCGCGACGCCGAGTTTGCGACCAACCTGTCGGCGCATTTCAAGAACTGCGTGTTCGGCGACATCATGCTCGGTCAGAAGTCGATGACCGACTTGGCGAACGCGAAGGACCTATGGAGCGCGATGGGGCCGGGTTCGGTCGCCCGGTCGCAGCCTTGGGTCAGCCGCAACGGTGCGTCGGTGACAAGCGACATCATCACGTGCAACAACGCCTACAACCTGCTCTCAGAGCAATGGACGCCGATGATCGCGGCGCACACGCCGATCTGGTCGAAGCAGGCCTTCCCCAAACTCTCGACCGCCGTCGCCTCGGCTAAGCTTCGTGCCGATGTTCCGATCGTCAATCAGGCCTTCACCGCCTCGAGCGCCAACTACGAAGCCGTGATGCGGCAGAACACGGCGATCAACGCGTTCATGCAGGCTCGCGACGGGATGGCCGGTGGTCCGGGCGCGGCGTCGATCGATACCTTCGCCACGACGCGGGCGGACATTCAGGCGCGCAACACGTACAACTCGATCGCCCAACAGGCGATGAGCTGGGTTCCGATCCTCAACATCGTGCTCACGGTCGTGTTCTACGCGATGTTCCCGGTGATTTTCCCGCTCTTCCTGATGCCTCAAACGGGGGTCGGGGCGCTCAAGGGCTATCTGACCGGGTTCTTCTACCTCGCGTCTTGGGGGCCGCTGTACGTCATCCTCCACATGATCTGCATGACGCGCGCCACCAGTGCCGCCCAGGGCGCAGCGGAAGGAGGTATGTCGCTAGGCACGTTCGCGGGCATCGGCGCCGTCAATGCCGAGACGGCCACGATCGCCGGCTTCATGCTGATGAGTGTGCCCTTCCTCGCGGCGGGTCTCGCCAAGGGCGCGATGAGTATCTCGGGTCAGGCGACATCGGTCCTCAACCCGGCTCAGAACGCAGCTGAAGCGGCTGCGGCCGAGCAGACGACCGGCAACTATTCTTATGGCAACACGAGCTTCGCCAACTCGACATCGAACATGCGTCAAAGCAACAATTGGCAAGACACACCCATGTTTTCGTCGGGTGCTGCCGGTTCGAGCTTCCGATTTGACAATGGTGCCACCGCAAGCAGCTATGGCAACGGCCACTCCGTAATTGATACAAACGGGGCAATTAGTCGATTTGAGAGCACGCCGACCCTCAATGCGGGCTTCCTTTCGGATATGAAGACCACGAAGAGCGCCTATGACCGATCTGCTGAAAGTGACGAGGCCTCTGCAGCGGCGTTGACGACATATAGCCAGACGGGTCGTTGGGCCACCGGGGTTTCTGCCGAGCAAATCCGAGGCTGGGAAACGGGATCAACCTCGCAGCATACTGCGACGGTCGACCGGAGCGTCCGTAACAGTCAGGGCACATCTACCGGCCTCGAGGATCAAAGCGCCATTACGCAATCGAGGCGGCTTACCGACGGCAACAATCGTAGCGCTGAGACAATCGACACTGTTCGTGGCACGATCGGAGCCAGCATCGGCGGGGGTGGCGGTCGCCGTTCCAGTCCTGCTCCGGAAGGGGCAGGCGCCAACACTCCAACGACGGGCCGCGGCGGATTGCTCGGTCGTGCCGTTGGTGCTCTTCCCTCGATTGGTGGAGAGGTCTCCAAGACCGGGATCCAAGGCGACCGCCTCAGTCACAACGCGGATCAATCTCGCGGCACTGATGATCGCAATTCGACGACGCAGAGCGTCCGCGACGACACCACTGTCGCCAACGGCGCAAGCATCGGCGATACCGACACAAACCGCTCCGGGACGTTCGCTCGCGGCAGCACCAGTCGCAGTTCGTCGCTTTCGCGCGAAGAGGCCCTTGCCCGGGCGCATTCGTTCGAGGAGCGCGCGCGCCAGTCGCGTGAGAGGGCACAGCAGCTCTCCCAAGATATCAGCTATGCCGAAACGCATAGCATGCAGATGAGCACCAACCTCAGTGCTGAGCTTGGTGATTGGTACGCCCGCGAGAGCCAGAAAGCCGGTGGGCTTGATGCGCCTGGGCTTCATGAAGTTGGCCTGACCGGTCATCGCCGGCAGGTGCGCGATACCTTGATCGCGAAGTTCCTTTCTGAACGTCAGGAAGGTATGTTCAACGAGGTACAGGGCCAGCTCCATCTAAATGACCCGCATGAGCTGAGTGGTCCGGCGCTGGCCGGCGCAGGAGCCATAGAGAAGATGTATAAGCCCGGCGGCCTGATAGATGCTGGCGGCCCTGGGCAGTCAGCCGCACCCGTCGCTGCGGCCGAGGCGATTGAGGCAGGGTCGGGCAAGGTGCAGGATGCGCGTAGTCTGGCTACGGCGCAGCGCTCTTCTACCGTTATGGCTGCGCAGCCCGTGAAGGCAGAGATCGACGAAAAGCTTGGAAAGGGCTTCTTCGTCGACCCCTCGCTGAGGAAGTGAAGCCTAACTCCAGAACCAAAGAAGGAGGCCGACGAAACATGCACCGTAGACTGCCAAATAGGCAAGCTGATGGCTTCGTGGTGCATCCGCAGCCGGAGCTTCAACAGCCGGGATTTCAGACGCCGGCGTCGCGATCACGCCGCCAGAGCCGCTCTGGTCTCGCGTAATCAGGTACTGGGTGAGGTCGTAGGCCATGGCACATTGCTCCCGCCGCAAGGATACAGCGTTTGTTAATGGCCATCAAGGCGTTCGCCGCACCGGAGTTCATAACGAAAACCCGTCAGCGCGACAGGTGTTTGACGGTGCGCTGCTAGGGTTTTCTTGGCTCCTGGTTATGATGATCGGACTCTTCCCGTTGGCAGAGGCATCGTTGAATAGATCACCATCGATAACGATGCCTACGACCATCGCCTTCTTCATCGCCGTCGGCAGCGGCATCTTGCTTCGAAAGCGGCACTCCTGGGTAGGTGTGGTACTCCACATCTACGGGCAGATCGCCATCTGGCTTTCCCTGTTCGTCATGTCGCTCGCTATCGTACTGGCCCTGCTGGGTCACAAATGATCCCATTCTGCCTGATCCTCGGTGACAGCACCGCAGTTGGCACCGCCGCAGCGTTGGCGATGTCGGGCATTCAGTGCGAGACGCGCGCTCGTGTTGGCGCATCTTCCAGTGACGCGCTGCGGTTCTCCCCTGAGACGTTGTCTGCCAGCCTCGTTGTCATAGCTCTCGGTTCGAACGATCCGCGCAGCCCTAAGCTTCTTCGAAATCTGGACGTCATCCGGCGTAGAACCACTGCGTCCCGGGTCGTTTGGATCGCGCCGTATAACCCGGCTGCCTCAGCGATCGTCAGGACTGTTGCCGTGACCTTCGGCGATACGGTCGTGCACCTGGACGCCTTTCGTACACAAGACGGCATCCACCCTGTCAGTTATAGCTCAGTCGCTCAGATGGTGAGTGCGCCACGACCAACACAACGCTCGCCAGGTGCCCGGTCAACCTCACCAAGCGCTCAGCGGCTCGTCCGCCAAGCCGTTGTTGTCACCTTCTAAGCCGTGGCGGGTCTTTGCAACAGGCTGAAGGTCCTCCGCAAAGAGCGTGGTTGGAGCCAAGCACAGCTCGCTGAAAGGCTTCAGATCTCACGGCAAGCGGTCAACGCGATCGAAACGGGGAAGCACGATCCATCGTTGTCTAGCGCGTTCCAGATTGCACGCCTTTTCAGTCGACCGATTGCCGAAATCTTCGGCGACTAGGTCAAGGTTTTCGGTGACGGGACGTAGGGATGTGCCTGGCGCACAACCTCTGCGGCTTTCGCAATGGCGTCGATCTCCTTCATCGTGCCGCTCTGATCAATCCTCCAATTTGACCGGGGATTGAATACGATGGGCAAAGCCGTCACCTCGCCTATCAGCTTTTCCCAGTGCGCTTCGGGCTTGCCAGTGACGCCAGCGAGTAAATGGGCGAGCAGCGCCCGAATATCGTTCGTGTCTTCCGGAGCGTCATGGTTGGCCATTGGTCACCCTTTCTCGCCGTTCTGCGGCAGTCTGAACCGGGAGGGGCTCCTATCGGTTTGCTACCGGCAAACGAAAAGGATGACCATGAGCGACGCATCTCTCGTCAACGTAAACACTGCGACGGCCGAGCAGCTGGATGCTGTTCCCGAGCTCAAAGGCCATGGTTTCGAGATTGTGCGCTACCGTGAGGAGCGCGGCAAGTTCACCGATCTTCGTCAGCTTGATGAGGTGCCCGGCATGGCCGGAAAGGCCGACGGCGGAAGGTCTGCACTGACCGTTGGCGACGCCTGATGCCTTAGCGGCGCAGGATCGGCACCGACGATACAGAAGCATGGCCGCGGCGACCGCATCCTCGGCATCGCAACCGAATGACCTTGGATGCCACGTCGCCGTCGCCATGAAACCGTTCGAGGATTTGGCCTGCCGGCATGTTCATGCTCCGACCGCAGACGCATGCAATCCGCATGTCGGCGCGATCGGCCGCCCATTCACCGAGCGTTTTGTACGGTGCCTCGATCGTCGGCCGTTTGCTCACAGCGGTGACACGTCCTCATACCGTCCCGCCTTGCGAAGCTGGCGAACGATCCCGTTAAACGCGGCCGTCACGCCTTGGGCTCTGCCAATTTCGTTCGTCTGGGATGCTGCATCCCAATAGAGCTCGAGGGGCCAACGTTCAGGGCAGTGGGGTAGAAGACAGCGTAGCGCGAGACGGACTTCCATGCCGTCGACGGTCGTCTCCGAACACCTGGCCACGCCGGCACGCAGGATGTGCACCGACAGCGCGATCACCACGCGCTGGTGCCGAGGCAGCGTCGACACGGATTAGTGGAAGTCGTGCGATTTGAAGCGCGCGACCTCCTCAGGATCCTTACCGTCCGCATGGGGCGGCCAGTATTGGTTGCGCGGCTCGGGCTGCCATCCCTTGTCCCCGCGATCCGGTGAGCCTGGATGTTGGCCCGCATCGCCGCGCCCGGTGCGGTGCGGGAAGGACATATCTCCGACACGGTGGAGCAGGTCGCCATGGTCGACGATCCGGTCGCAGATGACGTGGATCACCTCGCCTTCCTTCTGCACGCGCCCCTTTAGACCGACCATGGAGGCCGACATTACGGTTCGGCGCTGCGCCTCGAAGCGGTCGGGCCAAAGTATGCCGTTGGCGATTCCGGTCTCGTCCTCGATCGTTATGAACAGCACACCCTTCGCGGAACCGGGCTTCTGACGCACAAGGATGATGCCCGCGACTTCGACATGGCGGCCGTCGCGGACGCTGGCGAGATCCGCGCAGCGCGTCACGCCGCGACGTGTCAGCTCGTCACGCACGAACGTCAGCGGATGAGCACGGAGCGACAATTGCAGGTTGCGATAATCCTCGATCACCTCACGGCCATCAGTCAGCGCCCGCAGCTGCACCTCTGGCTCAATGCCTTCCGCGCTCAGTGTCTCGGCCGCGCGGTCAGCCGCGGCAAAGAGCGGCAGCGGAGCCTCGCCGAGCCCCCTCACCTTCCATAGACCCTGCCGGCGATCGGCACCGAAGCTGTGAAAGGCATCGCCGTCCGCCAGCTTCTCGATCGCGGCACGCTGCGCGCCGGATCGGCGCCACACGTCCTCGACGCAGTCATATGCGGTGGTGCTGCGCGCCGAGACGATTTTCGCTCCGTCAGCGTTCGATAGGCCGCGGATTACTCGCAGGCCAAGCCGCACCGCCAAATAACGCCCGCCTGTTCGCTCGAGGGTGCAATCCCACCGGCTCGCATTGACGCAAGGTGGCCGCACCTCGACCCCGTGCTCGCGCGCGTCGCGGACGATCTGTGCGGGCGCGTAGAAGCCCATGGGCTGCGCGTTCATCAGCGCGGCGCAGAACACGTCCGGATGATGGTGTTTCATCCAGCTGCTCGCATAGGAGATCTTGGCGAAGCTGGCGGCGTGGCTCTCGGGGAAGCCGTAGGAGCCGAAGCCCTCAAGCTGGCGGAAGGTGCGCTCCGCGAAGTCGCGGGGATAGCCGCGTGCGACCATGCCCTCGATCAGCTTCTCGCTGAAATGGCTGACCCCGCCGGTGAATTTGAAGGTGGCCATGGCGCGGCGCAGCTGGTCCGCCTCGGCCGGCGTGAAGCCCGCGCCGACGATGGCGACCTTCATGGCTTGCTCCTGAAACAGGGGAACGCCGAGGGTCTTTTCCAACACCGCGCGCAGCTCCGGGCGCGGGTACTCCGGCCGTTCCAGCCCCTCACGCCGGCGAAGGTACGGGTGGACCATGTCACCCTGGATCGGCCCCGGCCGCACGATCGCGACCTGGATCACGAGGTCATAGAAGCGGCGCGGTTTCATGCGCGGCAGCATGCTCATCTGCGCGCGGCTCTCGATCTGGAAGGTGCCGAGCGTGTCAGCCTTCTGGATCATGGCGTAGACGGCCGGGTCATCGTCCTGCAGGTCGGCCAATCCAACCCGAATGCCTTTGTCCTGTTCGAGTAGGTTGAAGGCCCGGTTCATGCAGCCGAGCATGCCGAGGCCGAGGACGTCGACCTTCATGAACTTGAGGGAGTCGATGTCGTCCTTGTCCCACTCGATGATCTGCCGATCCTCCATCGCAGCGGGCTCGATCGGCACTAGGTCGTCAAGGCGATCATGGGTCAGCACGAAGCCGCCCGGGTGCTGCGACATGTGACGCGGCACGCCGATCAGCTTGCGCGCGAGGTCGAGCGTCAGGCGCAGCCGGCGATCGGCGATGTCGAGGTTGAGCTCGTCGACCTGCTTCTCGCCGACGCCTTCGGCCGACCAGCCCCACACAAGGCCGGCGAGCGAGGAGGTCAGGTCCTCAGGCAGCCCAAGCGCCTTGCCGACGTCGCGCACCGCGCCGCGCGCGCGGTATCGCGTCACGACCGCCGTCAGCGCGGAGTGGTTGCGACCGTATGTCTCATAGATCCACTGGATGATCTCCTCGCGGCGCTCATGCTCGAAGTCGACGTCGATGTCGGGCGGTTCGCGGCGCTCCCCCGACACGAAGCGCTCGAACAGCAGCTCATGCTTGATCGGATCGATCGAGGTGACGCCGAGCACGAAGCACACGCAGCTGTTTGCGGCCGAGCCGCGGCCTTGGCAGAGGATCCCGCGCCGACGCGCCTCGCGCACGATGGCGTACACGGTGAGGAAGTACGGTGCGTAGCCTAGCTCGCCGATCAGCCGCATCTCATGCGCGATCTGCGTCGTGTAGGCCTCCGGCACGTTGCCGTCGAACATCCGCTCGACCGCTTCGGTCGCCAGCTTCTCCAAGGCTTCTTGCGCTGACAGCCCTTCGATCAGGCGCTCGTGCGGGTACTGATAGGCCAGCTCGCCAAGGTCGAAAGTGCAGATGCGCGCAATGTCGACGCTGGCCTGTAGCGCGTCCGGATAGGCGCGGAATCGCCGGACCATCTCGTCTGGCGACTTGAGCGCCCGGTCCGCGTTCACCTCCCGGCGATAGCCGAGCTCGTCGACGGTGCATTTCTCGCGCACTGCAGTCACGACGTCCTGCAGCAGTCGTGCCTCGGGCGCATGATAGAGGACGTCGCCTGTCACGACGGCACGGACGCCTGCCCCGCCCGCCTGTCGCGCCAGCGCATCGATGCGGACCGCGTCCCCCGGCCGACGCCGCTGGAACAGGGCCATATAGCCGCGACGCCCGTAGATAGCCTTCAGGTCCTTCAGCGCGGCGACGTTCTCCTCGTCCGCCTCGTGCGGCAGCAGGATGGCGACAACACCCTCGGACCACGGCTCGAGGTCGTGCCAGTGGAGGAGGCACCCGCCCTTGCCCGCCCGCTTCTTGCCGACGGTGAGCAGCCGCGTGATCCTCGACCAGGCGGGCCGGTCGGTCGGATAGAGCAGCAGGCGCCGGCCGCAGGACAGATCGACGCGCGTGCCCGCGATCGAGCGGACGCCTGTGGCTTTCTGCGCCTCCCATGCCCGTACGACACCCCCAACGGTGCCGATGTCGCTGACGCCGATCGCCGGGTAGCCGAGCAGCGCCGCGGCCGCGAACAGCTCCTCCGGCGACGACGCGCCGCGCAGGAGCGAAAAATGGGTGAGCACCTGTAGCTCGACATAGTGGGTCATCCGAAGACCCCGTGCATCCACCAGGACAGGTCGCCCGTATCTTCCTCGAAACCGTCACCGCGGCGGAAGACCCAGTAGCGGCCGCCCGCATCGTCCTCGACACGGTAATAGTCCCGCACCGCCCACACCTCGGCATCGCGGCGCCACCACTCGCCGTGCACGCGCTCGGGGCCGTCGCCGGCAACGATCTTGTAGGTCTTGCCCCGCCACTCGAACCGACGCGGTGGCTGGTCCGGCATCAGCGCCATCACGCGCGCCAGCGGTTCAGGCCGGGCAAAGAGGCGGATCGGGCGCTTCCATGCCGGCCATGATCCTGGCATCTCCACCGGGTCGGAGCGGGTGACGGCCCGCTCCGGCACATGGCTTTCGACGGGCGCAAGCCGGTAGACGGCATAGCCTCCAATCCTGCCGGCGATGACGTCGACGAGGCGCGCCGGGTCCCGCACCAGCGTCTCGCCGGCGAGGACCGCGCCAAGGTCGACCGCATCCAACGGTTCGGTATGCGGCGCGACCAGCCAGAATTGCTCGAGACCCATGCCAGGGTCGATCCGCTCGATCCTGAGCTTCAGGAGCCTGAGAAGGTGCGATACCTCGCGCGTCGGCCGCGACGTGCCGACACCCACGACCTGTTCCGTGCCGTCGACGCGCACGGCCGTGAGGCGGAGTGCCCGTGCGCCCAAGCCTCGCGCCTCCAGGACCTGCGCTAGATCGTTCAGCAGGTCGCCCATAACCTGTTCGATCGCCTCAGCTGTGCCGATCGGCTCAAGGAGGCGACGTTCGACGATCGGAACTTCGGCATCCTCGCGCGGGGTGATTGGCTCGGCCACGGCGCCGAGCGCCTGGTCCAGACGCGTGATCGCCGGCAGGCCGAGCCGACGCGCCAGCGGTCCGCGCGCGACCGGCAGCAGATCCGCTATCGTCTCGAAGCCGAAGCGTTTGGCCGCGCTGATGGCGCTCGGCGCCAGGCGCAATGCGACGATCGGCAGCGGCGAGATCGCACTGGCGGTTGCACCCGGCTCGACGCGGGTCAGCTCGCTGCGGCCGAAGCGAGCGAGGGCATGGGCCGCCCCTGCCGTATCAGCGACGGCCACGCGTGCGGTAAAGCCGGCACGACGGCAGAAGGCGATCAGCCGCCTGCAGAACCGCTCCTCACCACCATGCAGATGCGCGCAGCCAGCAAGGTCGATCCAGAGCCCATCGGCGGGCGTGACAGCAGCAATCGGAGACCAGCGCCGAACCGCGAACAGCGCCAAGCGGTCGAGGAGTGCAGCATCAGCCTCCGGCTCGGCCGGACGGAAATCGAGATCCGATACGAGCGCGCGCGCATGGGTCGCAGCCATACCGGGATGGATGCCAAGCGCCCGTGCGCCTTCGCAGGCAGCAACCACCTCCTCGCGCCGGCCAGCCTTCCCGATAAGCGCCAGAGGTGGAAAGCCATGGGTTTTAATATCCAACGGCGATGCTTTTGGCTCCGGATGCCCTGCGATCACGGTCTTATAGGGGTGGCTTGCTGCCTCCGATCGCCGGCCGAGCTCGCGCATAGGCGGCTGCGCATGTGTTGGCAGCGCCGCGATCTGCGTCTCGACGTCGACGCGGGACGGCAGGCCCTCGCGTGCCCACCGCGCACCTGGCCGCCAACCGCCGCCCCGCGGCACCGAACAGGCGCCGGGGTCGTCATCTACCGGCAGCTCGAGGACAAGCCGTTCAGGCTGCCGCGAAGCGGACCGTTCCAACCGTCTCAGCCGCTCGATGGCCAAGTCCGGCAGGAACAGCGAGACGACCCGTCTCATCGCTGCCCTCCACAATCAGGGAGAAGCCCTCACCACCACGCTGGCGAGCGCATTCCACCGTCCATCTCGCCCTTCCTACACCCGCGACCTCAAGCCGCTCGGACGGTGTGGTGCCGATCCGCCAGCGGGTCCAGGCCGCGGATGGTTCGGCAAGCGGATCCTCGTTGAGTCCGCGTCGACGGCGCAAAAGCAGGACCGGCATGTCAGCCTCGGCCGCGACCAACTGCAGGCGGCGGGTGGCGACCATGGAGACTTTGCTCGCCTCCGCGACGATGGCAGACGGTGTACCGTCGCGCACCGTATCCTCGATCACCGCCAGAAGGGCCGCGTCATCGCGCGGTTGGGCATGGATCACGGCTGCGCTGGGTAAGCCGATCTGCTCCAGCGCCGGCGCATACAGGTCAGCGCGGCAGCTCGCCCACAACACCGGCCCGCCTGTCGCAGCAGCTTCGCGCGCGGCGATGCTGGCGAGGAAGAGGGTCGTCGCCGCGTCGTCGACCATCGTGGCACTCTGTGCCGTCGCCTCGTGTAGCGCGCCCGCGCGAAGGCCCCCTGCCCCGAGCCGCCCGTCGATCGCATCGACACCGAAAGGCATGATGCGGAAGTCGGTCGCGGGTGTGGCGATCGTCCGAAGATGCGCTATGGTCGGCGCTGATGAATCAAGGGCGGCGGGCATAAGGGTTAGACTCTACTCGTTCCCTTTATGTTCCGTTACCGAGCTCTATTGGTCAAGCCTCGATCCTCTCGGTTCATCGTTTCGCGGTGGAACACCTGCAAAACGGTGTGAAAACAAACGGCGAAAATCAGCTTTCCAAGGCTGGTCGCGTGACTCATAGAAATGCGATGCCGATCCGCGCCGAAAACCGTTGGCTTTACCCGATCGACTGGCAGCAGCTGTCAGGCACGATCCGGTTCGACCGCGCCGGCAGGCGCTGCGAGCAATGCGGTCGGCCGCACCTTCGGCGGGTCGCTCACCTTGGCGATGGACGCTGGTGGGATGCCGATGCGAGGTGTTGGCGGTCAGACCAGGGCAAGCGGGTTTCGATGAAGGGCGGCTTTACGCTGGCGAGCGTCCGGACGACCTATGTCGTGCTGGCATGCGCGCACCTCGATCATGATCCGAGCAACAGCGCCCCGGCTAACCTGCGAGCGCTCTGTCAACGCTGCCACATGATCCACGATGCGGCCGAGCACCGCTGGCAGCGCTGGTGGAATGGGTTTCGGCTGCGGGCGATGCGGGACCTGTATGAGGATCCGCGCATCACCCGCGAGCGACACGCTGCAAGTTAGAGGTCAATGTTTCGGTTCTTCATGGCGTCAGCCGCGATGTCAGCGATCGGCCCTATCCCGCCGACTGCCTCATAGATCACGGTAACATCGTGGTCCTCGAGCTTGTCGAGCATCAGCGCAACCGCTCGGGCGTTCGCCTCATCCAGTACGGTCTTTGTGTCGTCGCTCGTCATGAGTAAGGATTCCGCTCGTTTTTCTAGGGAGCATGAATAGCATGAACATCAGCGAGCTGGCCAAGGGCGTCGCCACGTCGACGGGATCGAGCGAAGCCGACGCCAAGAAGGCGATCACGGCGGTTTTCGATCAGATCGCGGACGCTGCAGCGAAGGGCGATGAAGTCTCGATCCCTGGTTTCGGCAAGTTTGCCGTCAAGGATCGGCCCGAGCGGCAGGGCCGCAACCCGGCGACCGGCGAAGCCATGACGATCGCGGCGTCGAAGAAGGTGTCGTTTACCGCCGCGAAGGGTCTGAAGGACAAGCTCTGACGAACAAGCGCCGGCGATCGTCGCCGGCGCCGATAGGAGGCGCTGATGTGTAATCGGTATCGATTAACGGCGAAGCAGGCCGAGGTGGCTGCGACGTTCGGCATCCGCACCCCCTATGAGGTGGAGGAGACGTTTCCAATTGGCGATATCTTCCCGACGGGGAAGAAGACGCCGTTCTATGGCGCTGTCGTTGTGCAGGATGGCGACGATCGCAGGCTCGAGCGCATGGAGTGGGGCGTGCCGACGCAGGTGCCGAGTAAGCGTGATCCGACGGTAAAGCTGACGAAGTACGTGACCAACGTGCGCAATCTCAGTTCCAGCTTCTGGCGGTCGATGCTGACCACCCCGGCTCGGCGTTGTCTCGTGCCGGTTACGTCGTTCTCTGAATATGGACTCGCGCCTGGTGAGGACGGCAAGAAGCCGCTGCACTGGTTCGACGTGCCCAGCCGACCTGTCTTCGCCTTTGCCGGAATTTGGAGACCGACGGAGCGCGGGAATGCTTATAGTTTTCTTACTACTGAGCCCAACTTCCTAGTCTCGCCTATACACCCCAAGGCAATGCCTGTCATTCTGCATGACGACGATTATGCTCGATGGCTCACTGGCCCCTGGAACGAGTTAGAGCCACTTGTATCTCCGTATCCGGCGCAACTCATGCGCTTAGAATAGCGCTGCACTTGCAAGCGGCCGCGCCGACTTTGCCTTTTATGCGGCACCGTTATGGGGATTTATGAGGCTTCGGCTTGGTAGGCTGCGGATGCGGATGTTGAATAGTGGTCTTCATCACAGTGAGGCCGTCGTCGCTCTTCACCCAATTGGCATTCCCCGATTGATCTATGACAATGATTTGCTGATCCGTCGGCATTGGATAACCAGAAATCCTCGATCCGCCGCTCGTAATAATTGATACGCAATCTGTTCTGCCGCCATTCGCCGCTGGTCTCTTTAGGCCAGCGCAAATCAAGGCACTCGATTTTGCTTCCTTCGCGAGCCGCATGCCCTCTTCGTAACCAACCGAGAGGACTGTACCTGATGCAAAGAAAAGACCGTACAGGATACCGAAGACGATCATGGCAACAAAGGGGCCGGACCCAATTATAATAGGTCCAAAGCAGCCTGCTGCCTTCATACCGTTCATGCCTGCTCGGCTGACCGCCCTTACGCGATGACCAACCTTCCGATCGATCCATCGTATTCTATCGATGATCGCTAGGCAGGTCATGCTTACAGCGCCGCCTAATATGCATATCAAGGTAACCGCCAGAAAGATCGCTGTCGCGGAGGCGTTCAGGATAGCGACTATTCCGGCTATGAAATCGCCAGCCGCAGTCTGGTCCTGCAAGCCGGATGGCAGGCCAAACTCATTGAACAACGAAAGCTGGGATGATTCTCCCACAAATAATATATAGGGAGGTATTAGCAGTGTGACGACTGGAAGCGAAAGGCGCAGGACCTTTACAGCGCGACCGAGGAAGCGCTGCCTTAAATTACCGTGCTGACCGTCTGCTAAAATAGGCACTTCCAGCCCTAACTCCGAAACGTCATATCGGTTCTAGGCGGGGCTACAGACACTCCGCCTCATCGATTTACGCCTATGCAAGTGGTACGGTAAACGCGTCTATAAAGCGATCTGCTGTCAGGTTATGTGTGGCGAGTTGTTGATGTACGGCCGCGGGGTCTCCAAGAACCTCCTCATTCGCCGCTTTAACGAAGTCCAAAAAGCTATCTCTAAGTAGCCGAAGCCGGTGCCCATCTATGACCCGGCAATCCGGTATAGCAGTGGCCTGCGGCCCTACATACGAGAGTGGATGAATGATAATCGGGATAAATGGCTCGGTATCCCCATATCGGTCTTTGAACCACTCGATTGATTGGCCGAGTTGGCCGAGGTCGCGCTTTTTTATGCCTTCCTCGGATCCAGCCTCATTTTTGCATTCTATGACCAGAAACTCCCTCCCTGGTAGCCGCCAGAGATTATCCGGACCTTCCTGATAGTCCTCCTCTGGCCGCTGCGAGAGCATCCCGATTGCTAGACCAAGCTGACGCACAGCCTCCTCAAAACGTTTGTAAGGCACGCGCTTAAAGGCAAGATCCTCCTTGACGTCCGTCGCGAAAAAGATCCGATCCTGATGCTCAAGACGGCGGGTCCGCAGGTAACGTATTGCAGACACAGCCTGAGCTTCGTTCACTGTTGAGAGGCGTTCATAGCTAAGCGCTTCGAGTGGGCGGGTTACGCTCCGGTTCAAAGCGTAGGCCGCCTTGGTTATTTTCTGCGCCTCTGCCCGATCGTGAAAGTGCGTAAGCTGCGCAAGGCGGCTCATCAACCAGGCCTTATTGTCATCGTCCGTTGCTGAGGTCACCACAGGTTGCAGCGTTGCGACTGCTCCCCTCGTATCGCCATCTCGAGCCAAGTCGATTGCGGATCGCAGGGTCACCTGCGTGCGGTCAAAGCGCAATTCATTTGATCCCTCGGCTTTCAGCAGTGCCGACCGCGCTGATTTTCGCCACCCGTCGTGCCTGCTCAGACAGTGGTCGACGACTTGAGCGACCTTTCCGATATCGATTGTCCCGCCCGCCGCCTTCTCGACCTGTTTCGCGAGTTTTAGAGAAAGGTCGAGCTGCGCACTCGTCGCGGCGGTAAGCATCGCCTTTCCGTCCGCAGAAAGAAGCCTCTCCGTCAACTTCGAGCCGAACAGGATGACGGCGCAAAAGTCGTCAATTGATCTCACGCCACGACCCATGCCTTGCTCTATCCGCTGCACCTGCCGGTGCAGAGTGACACCGGACGCGCTCAGCACTGTCATGTCCGCGCGTTCTACCAGCGATGCAGCCTCTGGCAGACCTACAATAGCGAGAACGCGGCACGCGTCGTCCGGGAGATCGATGCCGTCATATCTGTTCACAAGCACCGTCATACCGACGTGCGATTGCCTGAGCTTCGCGACACCGTCAGCAACATCATCGCCCATCAATATTTGGTCGGCGTGGTTAGCCCATTCCTCAGAAGCTGCTTTCGATGGAACAATAACGACGACGTTATGCTCCTTTGAAAGCTCCTTCAACATACCGCTGACGTCGTTGAACGTTATGTCCTTGTTGAGCTGTTGCGGCATCAAAATCATCCGCTCGCCCATTGTCGCGGAAGGCGTGGTTACCGCCACCTCCAGAACGTCAGGGTCTGCTCCAAAGTGAGTGGCTAGGATAGTGTCATCAGAGAGCGTCGCGGTCATGTAGATGCGCCGTTTGGCACGCCTAAAGGGGTTGACCAGGTCTGCCCAGGGATAGACGGCAGAAATCTCCATCTCTTGGCCGCCTATTATCACCCGGCAGAGCGCGAGGCCTTCGCCAAGGAATGGGACGACGTATTTGAAGGGCTTTTCGCTCTCGGCGTTGACTAACTCTGTCAGTAGTTCATCTGCAGCATCTTTGAGCGCCCAGTAGGGCACCTCAACGTAATCGCTGTGATCGTTAGCTTTAATCCGTTTGAGGCTGCGTGGGCTTTGTTGGTTGATTGCCTCCTCGAACCTGTTGAGAGCCCATTCGTAAACGGGATGGCTGGACGGGATCGTTAGCCGGAATTGCCGCTCAAGAGTGCGCAGGCATGCATGTGCATCGTCCACGACGATGGCGCCTATGGGGATCTTCTCGCCCTCTTTGGCGACGCCAAACACTGACATGCCATTAAAGACGTGATAGATGCTTGTAACGAGGATCTTAGAGCCGGCTTTGACATCAGGGTCCCGGGTGGCCGTAGAAACGGCGATACCCAAGCGATCTGCCTCCCATACTACTTGGTCGACTAGAAGGTTATCCGCGCATACAAATACGGCCGGATAAATTCCCTCATTAATCGAGCTTTGCAGAGCGAGCAGTCCGACGGTCGTCTTTCCGGATCCTACATTAAGCTTGATGACAGTGTCTTTAGACGTTCTCCGGGAGAACCACCCGTCGAGTACGTCCCGTTGAACATCCCGAAGAAAATCGAAATCCTTATGTTTGTCGAGGGTCTGGAATATCTCACGCGGGTTAATAGGTGCGACCTCGTCGTCATCCAGCAGCGCATCAAAGTCGATATCCATAAGGCACCCTCTTCCGATTAGAGTAGAGGACTCGCATTGATTACGCCTGCCCTGCAATGGGTAAATGTCTCTGCCTGGCTTCAATGTGTGCGGTCTGGTATGGGTATACCCTCTGCGTTCCTACTCTGGCCGGTCCGATTTCCGCCAAAATTGGACGTCATAAATTTGGCTCGGGTTGGCCCTTTGGTCCGCCTGAAGTCCTAACCAAGGAGGACCAAAGGGCACCCTACCAAACGGCACCGCAGAGCTCCTTTGAGGATTGAAGCTCTGCCTTATGTGCGCTCGCAAGACGGTGTCGGCGCGTTGAATTTACTGCTGGCGACTGTCCTACAAACGATAGGCCCGCGAGACAGTCGGGTGCTCCACCTCGATGCTTGGACACATGGGTGAGGTTATGTCTTAATCCTCGCTCTATGTAGATTCGTTTCAATGCGGCGTCGAACACCGCCTGGTACCGATCAGCGGCCAAGCGTTATGGGTTTGCGTGTGTTCATTGACGGGTATGCCACAGTCCTCGTGGCACACCTCACATTTCAATCGAACTATAATTTTCGAAGGCATTCTAGAAAGGGTAAGCGGGTGCTGTTCCCTTGATGGTCGTCCACTGCCAATGCGTAAACTCTTCCCAGTTCGCCGGGCCGCCGATCGATGTTCCGTTACCAGATGCTCCGACACCACCGAAAGGGTTAACGACGTCGTCGTTCACGGTTTGGTCGTTGATGTGGACCAGACCCGCCTGAAGGCGGTCACCAATGGCCATACCGCGTCCAACGTCGCGGGTGATGATCGCCGCGGACAGGCCGTATTCAGTGTCGTTGGCGAGCGCGATCGCCTGTTCATCACTCTCGAACGGTACGACAACCGCCACAGGCCCGAAGATTTCGTCGCTGAACGCAGGCATGTCCTTGCTTACCCCTGTCAGCACGGTCGGCTTGAAAAACAAACCATCGGACGTGCCACCCGCAGCTACCTTCGCACCTTGGGCAACGCTTCCATCTAGGACCTTGCGGGCGTGGTCGGCTTGCGTCTGGTTGATGAGCGGTCCAACCGCGACCTGCCCGGACATTGGATCGCCCACCGGCAGCGCTTCCGCGTGAGCTACGAGGCGCTTGGTGAACTCCTCGACGATGGTCGCATGCACCAGCACCCGCCCTGCAGACATGCAAATCTGTCCCTGATGAAGATAGCTCGCCCATGAGGCATTCTTGGCTGCCAGTTCGAGATCCGCGTCTTCGAGGACGATCAAAGAATTTTTACCGCCAAGTTCCAGCGAGACCTTTTTCAGGTTTTCGCTGGCCGTCTTGCCTACCATCCGACCAGCGGCGGTAGATCCAGTAAATTGAATCATGGCGACGTTCGGATCACGGCACAGCGCCTCGCCCGCGTCGCCGCGTCCCGGCAGTACCTGGAGGACGCCATTTGGTAGACCCGCAAGCTCGAACAACCGGGCGATCACGAAGCCGCCACAAATGGACGTGCGCGGATCGGGTTTTAGCACAACTGCATTGCCGACCGCGATCGCTGGTGCGACTGCGCGCATCGCCAGATAGAGCGGAAAGTTGAACGGGGCGATGATGCCTACGACGCCTAACGGTCGGCGACGGGCGAGGCTGATGCGCCCACGCTCGCTCGGCAGCACAAGCCCCTGCGCTTGCTGTGGCATGGCACCCGCAAGCGAGATCGACTTGATGGTTATAGACAGTTCGAATTCGGCCTTCGCTCTGACCGATCCACTCTCGCGCATGATCCACTCGACGATCTCGTCCCACCGCTCGGTTGCAACCTGCACAACCTTTGGAAAAACGGCTGCCCGATTATCCGGAGTATCGGAGGCCCATGCCTTCTGAGCGGCGCGCGCACTCGCGGCAGCCGCCGCGATGTCGTCGGGGCTGGCGATGCCGATCTTGCCTAACGTCGCTCCCGTTGCAGGTTCTTGAACGTCTGTCGTTGTCGACAGCGTTGTCCAGCTCCCGGTGAACGCCCCGCCGCTAAGCTGCTCGTCTCCGATCAGTTTTGTGCTGTCCGTCACTTCCGCTCTCCTAGCTTTTCGTTTGGCATAGCGTACCTTCGATCAACATCGGGCCGCAAAGACCGTTGAGGTCGCTCACCGATACCCAGTGGATATGATGACCCTAATTTAGGCGTTGTTTTCGGTCTACAAGCCAATTGGTGGTACGCAGGCGACCGTGGCGAGCTACCGTCAGGGTATTGGATAGATACAAGATCTGTATTGGACGGCAGTCGACTCTCGTCATTACGCTCCTGAAATCGACACGCACGAAAAGCGGCGATGCGTTCGGCTGGAGCCGAAGCGACACGATGCGGCGCCATTGCCGCAAGGAGAGGATTGATGAACGACGACGCGAGCATTCGGGCGCTCAACGCAGTCCTCGCCGCTGAGGATGGCTTGATGCAGGGGCGGCTCGAGCGGCGTGACTTCTTGCGAGTTGCCGCAATGGCGGGAATCGCTTCCACAACTGCTGTGAGCCGGGCCGCATTCGCGCAGGCCGCCCGCGAAAATCAGCTTCAGCTTGGCGCGGCACTCCAAAAGCAGTACGATTATATCGTTTGTGGCGCCGGTTCGTCCGGGTCGGTTGTCGCGCGCCGTCTCGCTGAAAACCCGGCGGTCAAAGTGCTGCTTCTTGAGGCAGGCGGCAGCGATCAGGTGCCGAGCGTTACCAATCCTGGCGTTTGGTTCACAAACCTCGGTAGCGAGCGGGACTGGGGCTTCAAGGGCGCGCCAAATCCCAAGATCAACAATCGCGAAATCCCATTATCGATGGGCAAGGTCCTGGGCGGCGGATCGTCGATCAACGTTATGATCTGGTCGCGTGGTCACAAGAACGACTGGGACTATTTCGCGAGTGAGTCCGGTGATCCGCGCTGGAGCTACGAGAACGTGCTCGGAATTTACCGCCGCATTGAGGATTACCAAGGTCCTGCCGATGCGCACCGACGAGGCAAGGGTGGTCTTGTATATGTCGGCGAAACACCAAATCCTTCGCCCATTGCGCCCGCGATGCTCGCATCGTGCAAAGGCGTTGGGATCCCGACTTTCCCTGATCAGAACGCCATCCTGATGGAGGGCGTCGGCGGGGCTGCGATCCCCAACGTTCGCTACAAGCCCGGCGAGCGCCTCAACGTGTTCAGCACCTATGTCCGGCCGATTCTGGATCGGCCGAACATCACGGTCCTCACGCAGGCGACGATCCGCAAGCTCACCACCAAGGGCACGCGCGTCACTGGGGTCGAGTTCACCCATGGCGGAAAGCTGATGACCATCGGTGCGACGCGCGAGGTAATTCTTTCGACCGGCGCGATCAACACGCCCAAGATCCTGATGCAGTCGGGCATCGGCGAGGCGGCGCAGCTTCGCAAATTCGGCATTCCTGTCGTCGCGGACCTCCCGGGTGTCGGCAAGAACTTCCAGGATCACGTGATGATCGCGGGTTGCGTCTGGGAGTACAAAGAGCCGATCGCGCCGCGCAACAATGCCGCCGAGGCAACTTTCTTTTGGAAGAGTGACTCCAAGCTCGACACGCCGGATTTGCAGCCGTTCCAGATCGAGATTCCCTACGTGAGTGAAGTCACGGGCAAGCAGTACAACCCGCCTGCTGGAAGCTGGTCGCTATCACCTGCCGTGGTGCGTCCGAAGAGCCGCGGTGAGATCACCATCACCGGTGCGGACCCCAGTTCCCCGGTCAACATTGCGGCAAATACCTTCGCTGAGCCCGATGACATGACGGCAATGCTCCGTTGCATCGAGCTTTGCCGCGAGATCGGCAATACCGGTCCACTCGCGGCTTTCAACAAGCGGGAGGTTATGCCGGGGAAGATCACTGGCGCCGACCTCCAGGACTTCGCCCGCAACGCGGCGGTGACCTACTGGCACCAGAGCTGCACCGCCAAGATGGGTCGGGATAACATGTCCGTCGTGGACGGGCAGTTGCGCGTTCACGGCATCCAGGGCCTCCGCATCGCGGACGCCTCGATCATGCCTCGCGTAACGACCGGCAATACCATGGCAGGCTGCGTCATCATCGGGGAGCAGGCTGCCAGCGCCATCACCGCCTAAACGAACACGATCAAAAAAGAGGGGAATGCACCATGCCGATTTCGGCAACGATCCGTGGCGTCCTGGCGACGTCCGCCGCCCTGCTGGGCTTTGCTGCCGCCATACCCGTTCAAGCTCAGACAGCGGTCGACCCCGGTGACTACACGGCGCTACCCCCCGGCACCGACCTCGCGCTGGTCTACGGCCAGTTCATCAACCGCGACAAGCTCAAGCTTCCAGGCGGCGGGGAGCTGAAGGACGACACCAATCTCAACACATCGGTCGCGCTGCTGCGCTACGTCCACTTCACGAAACTCGGGCCGTTCGTCGTCGATCCGCAAATCATCGTACCGGTGGGGTCGGTCCATGATGCTCGGGTTGGTGGGCAGAATCTGGGATCATCCACCGGTATCGGAGACGTTCTCGTCTTTGCGACGATCTGGTTTGTTAACAAGCCGAGCGATAACTATTCGACGTATCTCGGCTTCTCGCCGATCGTGGGTATCCCTACCGGGACGTACGACCGCAACAAGGCCGTCAACTTCGGCAATAATCGGTGGTCGTTCGATCCGCAGATTGGCTTCATCCAGGGGCTAGGCAAGAACGTCACCCTCGATCTCTACGGCGACGTGAACTTCTTCACGGTCAACAATGACGTCGGCGCGCTCAGCCAGCGGTTGACGAAGAAGCCCGTCTACCATGTCCAGAGCTGGCTTCGGTACGCCTTGCCCGACAAGAAGACGACGATCGCCATCGGCACCGCGAGTATGTGGGGAGGCAAGGAGCACCTCGACGGCGTCTATACCGGTCAGCGCTCTGAGCGTCAGCAGATTAGACTGGCGATCCAAAAATTCGTCGCGCCGAAGTGGCAGCTCGAGCTGATCGGCGGACGTGACGTACAATCACGAGAGGGCTTCAACGAAGCTGCCCGAATTCAGGTGCGGGTCCTAAAAATCCTCTGACCGACCCTGCGGAACCAAGCTCGAAGCCGAGGTGGGCCGGTCGCTGCGGCGATCGACCCACCTTCCTTATGTTCCCCCAGCGTCAATCTGCCAACTTCGCGCCGCTGAAGCCTCGGTGGTTGCCTCAACGCGTGAACACCCCTGAGCTATTGGAGGGCGCCAGCGACCACCTCGGTTGCGACTCCGCGCTGCTGCCGCATTCGCACTTCCGGCTTTGCAGGCGCCCCGCCCCGTGCGCGAACTCGCAAGCGTGGGGGGGGCATATCCAGCGCCGCCGACGAACGTTCCAAAGGGCTCACCCGCTTCTACAGATCATTGGTGTGCCATCGATTTACATACCATGCCGGTATCGGCTAAGAATTCTTTGGCGGGGGCATACTTGATATTCCCGAAAGACTGATTTGCCTTGTTGGTGTCACCGACCTCCTAGGTATCGATCGCATACGTCATCTGTATTGGACGTTCGGAAAGACTTCTTCCTAACTTTCGTCAACGAACGCGTTCTGACCGGGCGGAGCCCCGGCAGTCGAGCGAACGGGGAGGAAATACATGAAGGCTCATCGAAGCTACACGGCGACCATCCGCCGAACTGTGTCCAGCACGGCACTCGCGATCGGTCTTGGCGTGGTTCCCGCCCCTGCCTTGGCACAGACCACCATTCCCGCCCAAACGCCACCGGAACAGCCCGTCGTTGAGGCGGGCACCTCGGCAGCACAGGCCGCGCCGGCCCCGGCGGCCTCCGCCCCACCCGTACAGCAGTCCGACCCCATCGCCGAGGAACCTGGAGGCATTGGCGACATCGTCGTGACGGCGCGCCGTCGCGAGGAGAGCATCCAGAACGTCCCTATTTCCGTCGCGGCGTTCGGGGGCAGCGCGCTCGCCGAGCGTCAGATCGACTCCTCCGACAAGCTCACCCAGCTCGCTCCCAATGTCCAATTCAGCGCGGTTGCGCCCGCATCCGGCAACAGCTCGTCCTCCGCGATTTTCATCCGCGGCGTCGGTCAGACCGACTTCCTGGCCTCGACCGATCCCGGCGTTGGCTTCTACGTCGACGGCGTCTACTTCGCACGCGCCAGTGGAACCGCCATATCGCTACTTGATGTTGAGCGCGTCGAGGTGCTCCGCGGCCCGCAGGGGACGCTGTTCGGTCGCAACACCGTCGGCGGTGCCATCCAGGTCTTCTCCGCGCGCCCAAACTTCTCCGGCGTGTCCGGCAACGTTGGCTGGACGCTCGGTGACTATAAGCGCGCGGATCTGCGCGGCGTCCTCAACCTCCCGGTGAGCGAGACGCTGGCGGTACGGTTCGCGGCCACCAAGCGCATCCGCGACGGCTACGTCACCAACATCCTCGACGGACGCGACTTCGGTGACGTCAACACATTTGCGGCCCGTGCAAGCCTGCTGTGGAAGCCGAGTGACAAGTTCGAGGCGCTGCTGATCGGCGACTACACCAAGGACGACGTGAACGGGTCGCCGACCGTCTTCGGCGGGATCAACACCAGCGCCGCGTTCGTCCGCTTCGCCTCGGTAATCGCGGGTTGTCCCGGCTTCGCGCTGACGAACCCCGTCACGCCGGTGCCGGAGAACAACGATCGCCGCTGCGCCAACAACCAGTACTCGGCCCTCGGCCCCTTCAAGGTCGCCTCCAACGCGCCCAGCCGGTCCGAGCTGGAGATGTACGGCATCGGCCTGACACTCCAGTACGACGTCGCCGACTGGCTGACCGTCAAGTCGATCACTGCCTATCGCGAGACCAACCCTTTCTCGATCCGCGACGCCGACAACACGCCGCTGCGCATCCTCGAGACCGTCAACCAGGACAACATAAAGCAGTTCACCCAGGAGCTGCAGTTCCTTGGCGAGACCCCCAACGGCCGCCTCAAGTACCAATTCGGCGCCTACTATTTTCGCGAGACCGACTACCAGTTCTACCCGGTCTTCCTCCCGTCGCAGATCAGCGCCACCACCGGCGAGGAACTGCGCGTCGGCGGCCTCAACAACAACGCCGACATCAAGAATGAATCGCTGGCGATCTTTACGCAGGAGTCCTTCGCGATCACGGACAAGCTGAACCTGACGGTCGGCCTCCGCTACACCCGCGACAAGAAGGAGGCCACGCCGTTCGAGACCGCCGCCGTCAGCGGCTACGGCTACACGAACGTCGGCTACAACGTGGCCTATCCCGCGCCGCTGAACGCCCAGAACGTCTGCCTCGGGCCGCAGCGCACGGGCGCGGTGGCCGCGACCTGCACCGGCTCCCGGACCTTCCTCTTCAACCCGGTCCTCAACTCGAAGACCAACAGCAAGTTCACGCCCGCGGCGACGCTGCAATATCAGTGGACACCGGAGCTCATGACCTATGCGAGCTACTCGCAGGGCTTCAAGAGCGGCGGCTTCAACACCCGCATCGTGCAGCCCGTCATCTCGCCCAACGCGCCGACGGGTCGGGAATTTCTGCCCGAATTCGACCCCGAGCAGGTGACGTCGTACGAGATCGGCGGCAAGCTGCTCATCGGCCGCACGCTCCGGCTTTCCGCCGCAGCCTTCAAGTCGAAATACAAGGACATCCAGATCGTTGTGCGCGAGGGCGTCGCCCCGGTCGTGCGCAACGCCGGCGAGGCGACGATCAATGGCTTCGAGGTCGAAGGAACCGTCAGCCCGATCGGTCCGCTGCTGATCAATTTCGGCGTCGGATACACGGATTTTGGCTACGACAGCTTCACGAACGCGCTCAATGCCGGGCAGGCGAACCTTGCGCCTGGCGCGCTAGGTCGCGTCGACCTCGACGACATGCAGGCCTATACGCCGAAGTGGAGCCTCAACGGCGGGTTCGCCTACCGCATCCCGTTGAGCTCGGGTTCGCTCACTCCGCGCGTCGACGTCGCGTACCGCAGCAAGACCTACTTCGACGCGCCGAACACCGAGCAGATCGCCCAGAACAAGTATGCGCTGGTCAACGCGACCTTGCGTTACGCCGACCGGGCCGACCGCTACAGCATCGCTGCGGGCGTCACCAATCTGACCAACAAGGCCTATATTGGCAGCGGCAATTCGTCCCTCACCGCAGCATCCGGCTATGCCGAGGTGACGTACGGCCCGCCGCGCATGTTCACGGTCGAAGGCACGATCAATTTCTGAACCCTCTCTCCACGGGCAAGTGTCCGGTAGGTCCCGGTCGCTTCCCGACCTCGTTACGGTCGCCCCGATGCTGTTCGTCAGCATCTGGGCGACTGGCTTTTTGGTCGCACGCCTCGTCGCGGGCCACGCGGACCCGCTCACTTTCCTGACCATCCGCTTCGCGTGCGGTACGGCCATATTCACCGGCTTAGCTGCGCTCGCCGGTGCGTCCAGGCCCCGCGAACCGCGGTTGTGGGCGAACGCGGTCGTCGCTGGCCTCCTGCTCCAGGGAATTTATCTGGCGGGCGTGTTCTGGTCAGTCAGCCATGGCCTGCCGGCAGCGGTCTGCGCCCTCATCACAGGCCTGCAGCCGCTCCTGACCGCAGCGCTGGCCGGGCCGATGCTTGGCGACCGCGTCACCCGTCGGCAGTGGATGGGAATCCTGGTCGGCTTGATCGGCGCGACAATGGTGCTCGCCCCGCAGGTGACCTCGTCCGTCCACGCGGCGGCTCCCGTCACCGTCGCGGTCGCGGCGCTGGCGACCGTCGCCATCACGCTCGGCACCATCTGGCAGAAGCGCAGCGGCGGTGGCGTTGACCTACGCGTCGGCGCGGCGATCCAATTCGCCGCCTCGGGCCTCGTCATCGCGCCCGTCGCGCTCCTGACCGAGGATATGCGCTTCGATGGCAGCTGGGAGGCGTGGAGCGCGCTAACCTGGTCGGTAATCGGCCTGTCGGTCGGCGGGATGACCTTGCTCCTGATGATGATCGGGCGCAGCGCGGTCTCGGTCGTCGCCTCGCTGTTCTACCTTGTGCCGCCCGTCGTGGCGGTGCTGGCGTTCATGCTCTTTGGGGAGGCGCTCGGCGCGGTGCAGATCGCCGGCCTGATCGTCGCCTCCGCGGGGGTCGCGATCACGACACGGGACAGAAGCTGACGTATGTTGATGGTCTAGGAAGGGCGCCGGTGAGAGGATGGTTCAAGTCGTACGCTAAGCCCGGCGACTGCTCCGATCGGGATGGTGAAAGGGGAATGCTAGCGGGAGGTCCGCTGGCTTGGGATTAGCGCCCGATCCCGGACCGGCCGTTCGCGACACCATTTCAAAAGAGGATCGTTTTCTCAGGGAAGGATGCTGTTAGATGTCATTGGAGCTAAATAAGGCGAACGTGATCGCCTTTTACGAGATGATGTTCAACGACTGCCGACCTGCTGAGGCAATCAAGCAATATGTCGGCGGAGAATATATCCAGCACAACCCTCAAGTCGCTACCGGAAAGCAGGCATTTATCGACTATTTTGAGCGGATGGCACGAGAGTGGCCTGGCAAGAGAGTCGAATTCAAGCGGACTATTGCAGAAGGAAATACCGTGGTCCTGCACTGCCATCAGCACTGGCCCGGAGACCACGACTACGCTGGCATCGACATCTTCCGATTAGATGATGAGGGTCGTATCGTCGAGCATTGGGATGGGCGTCACCTCAAGGTTTGTGCGCCAGACAACGATTTGGCGGACATAATGAGAACACTGGCTATGCCACGAGTTTGAGGCGGGCCATGGGATCGTTGAGGGTGCGGAACTCGCCAGGGGAGAGCCGGTTTGCCCTTTGCCACAGATAGTCGCCGGTCAAACTGATATGCACCCAGCCCATCGGCGAGAGATGGGCAAGCAGCGCATCATCGAAGGTGCCGCCGGATGATTGGAGATGCTGGGCGGCCCTGTCCATATAGACGGTGTTCCAGTAAGAAATCGCCGCGATCAGCAGATTGAGGCCCGATGCCCGATATTCCTGATTCTCGATCGAGCGATCGGTGAACCGCCCCTGTCGGTTGGTGTAGATCGCGGCGGCAAGGGTATGACGTGCTTCGCCTTTATTGAGGCCGGCCTGGCAGGCGCGACGCAAGTCGGGCTGTTCAAGCCAGTCGAGCGCAAATAGCGTCCGCTCGATGCGGCCGAGTTCGGCCAGCGCAAAATCCAGCCTGTTCTGGCGCTTGTAGGCGGCCAGCTTGCGCAGGATCGCGGAGGGCGCAACGGCTCCTTCCTTAATGGAGGCGACGATCCTGACGATGTCATCCCAATCGGCTTCGATCGCCGCCGTCTTGATCGTGCGGCCCATGAGGCTTTCGATGCCTTTGTAGGTCGAAGGCGCGGCGATCGAGCCGAGTTTCCGGTCGGCGATGTCGCGCAGACGGGGCACGAACCGGAAGCCGAGAAGATGGCAAAGGGCAAAGACATGGTCCGTCGCGCCGCCGGTATCAGTGTAATGCTCATGCAGCGGTAGCGCGCCGGCGCCGAGCATCAGGCCATCCAGCACGTAGGGGGCCTCGCCGGCGGTGGCCGACATGATCCGCGATCCGAACGAGGCAAAATGATCGGACAGGTGGGAGTAGATCTTCAGGCCCGGCTCGCTGCCATATTTCGCATTGATGTCGGCCGCCGCCGATCGGTTGCGGCCCGAGCGGAAGAACTGCCCATCGGAGGATGAACTAGTGCCGGCTCCCCAATGGCGCGTGAAAGGAAGATCATGGTGCGCGGCAACGATCATCCCCAACGCGGCCTGATAGTTTTCGGGCGACAAATACCAGTTGTGGGTCCAGGCAAGCTGGGCGTAGCTCACCCCGTCGCTGGCGTTGGCCATGCGCTCTAGACCCAGATTCGATCCATCAGCGAGAATGGCGGCGAGGATCGCGTGCGGGTTGTCATGCTCCTTGCCGGACCGAAGATCGCGAAATGCGCTCAGGAACCCGGTGCGCTCGGCCACCTCGACCAGGAGTTCGGTGATCCGCACGCGCGGAAGCAAGGCGTCGAGCCTGCGATCGAGAGCCTCCGCCTCGGGTGGAGTGATCGCCGGCATGGGTTGCAGCTTGAGCCGGTCGCGTTCGAGCGCCACGCCCGCGAGCCTGTTCGCCTTGAGTTGCTTGGCGAAACGGCGCAGCCGCCAGTCGAGCGTCCTTGCCCGCTCCTCCAGATAGGCGGCCGCATCGGTCTGGAATGGCAGGCTGTCGGCCACCTTATCGGCATCGCGTCGACTCAGCAAATAGGTGTCGAAGCGGCGATAATTGCGGGTTCCTTCGACCCATATGTCGCCGGCGCGCAACCGATCGCGCAGCGTGGCCATGATGGCCGTCTCGTATCGCCGGCGATCGACCTGGCCACCTTCGGTGATGAGGCGCTTCCACTGCCGGTTGGCGAATGGGAGCGGAACGCCCTCGGGCAGGCTGCGGGCCTTGCGGGCATTGGTATCGCGGATGACCTCGATGGCCTTGACCAGTTGCGATCCGCTCCCCGATGCCTTGAACGTGAATGTATCGAGGAAAGCCGGGCTGAACCGCCGCAGCGTCGCATAGCGACCAGTCGCCGCGACAAGCGCATCTTCGCCCGCCAGCTCGGCCAGCGCATCGACCTGCGATTTGGCTGCGACCAGTCTGTGCCAGCCTACCGCTTCGTCGATCAGTTCGAGCGGATTACCGCCATGTTCGACCGCCTCTCCCAGCGCGGCGATCGTCGCGCCGAACAGCCGCATAAGTTCGCCGACCGAGCGGATGCTGTCCTGATAGCGCCTTTCCCGCCCGCGCCGCGCCCGTGTGAACAGGCTTCCGACAAGCCTGTCGAACATCTGGATCGCACCATCGGCGAGCCTGGCATCGAGGTCGATGACCGCCGCGATCAGCGTCGCGCGGCGCCTGTTAAGGCTATAATCGGAGAGCAGGAACGCCGGCGCAACGCCACCTTCGCGCATGAACTGCGCGAACCGGAAGTCGGGGATTTTCGCGCCGATCGCCGGGTCGATGCCGATTCCGCGCACATAGCGTAGCCGTTCCAGCAGCCCGTTGATGTTCGCCGTGGTGGGCGCTTCCTCGAAATTGCGCAGCCAGGCCAGCGGCGTCATGCCGAAGTCGCTGTTGTTGACGATCAGATCATCGATCCGCGCCAGTTCGGCATGACCCAGGCTTTCGACAATGAGCGCCGCCGCGGCTTTGCGGGCGCGTGCCCTGCCGGCGAGGCCCGCACGTTCGAGCGTGTCTGCCGATGGAAGAATGAAGCGTTCCTGCTTCAGCCCCTCCATCAATGCGCGGACAATAGGTTCGCCCCGATCGGTCCGCTCCGCAGCTCTTGCGGCGAGATCGAGCGCGAGCGGTATATCCCCTCGCCGAAAAGGGTGTAGCCCCAGATGCCGTGCCGCAATGTCGGCATGATCGTTACGTGTTTGCGCGCGCTGGCCATAGTCGGCGAACGCATCAACATCGACGAAGAGCTGGGCGGCGAGATAGTGAAGGACCGCATCGGGGACGTCGACGTCGGGCTGCAAACCGAAGCCGGGATGCCGCATAAGCGCGATCTGCGTTGCCAGACCGAGGCGGTTGGCAGGGCGATAGCGGCGACCGACCAGTTCGAGATCCTCGGCGGCAAGGGTATAGTGGCCGACGATCGCGGTTTCGTCATGGGGGATATCGAACAGGCGACGCCTTTCTTCTCCGGTCAATAATCGCCGCCGCGCCATCCTGCCTCCATCCCGAGTCGAGAGCGACAGGCTAGCGTCAATCTGGAGTATAGCCTAACCGGACGTCAGGATGCAGCGGCGGTTTCTGTCAGGATAGGGTTATGGCAAGCATTTATTGACGCATGTTCCGCCGTGTCATAGAATTCAACCTGACATTTTGACCGGAGGCGGCGATGAAAGGCCAGAGGATCGGTTACGTCCGGGTGAGCACATTCGATCAGAATGTCGATCGCCAGTTGGACGGGCAGTCGCTCGACCGGATTTTCACCGACAAGGCATCGGGCAAGGACATCAACCGCCCCGAACTCGATGCCATGCTCGCCTTCGCCCGCGAGGGTGACACCGTCGTGGTCCACAGCATGGATCGATTGGCGCGTAATCTCGACGATCTGCGCAAACTGGTTCAGTCCCTCACCAAAAGAGGCGTCCGGATCGAGTTCGTGAAGGAAAGCCTGGCCTTCTCGGGCGAGGATTCCCCGATGGCCAACCTGATGCTCTCGGTCATGGGTGCGTTCGCCGAATTCGAGCGCGCCCTGATCCGGGAGCGGCAGCGCGAAGGCATTGCGGTCGCCAGACAACGCGGTGCTTATCGCGGGCGGAAACGTTCCCTCTCCGACGAAATGGTCGCCGAGCTGCACCGCCGTGTTGATGACGGCGAGCGCAAGGCCGTCATCGCCCGTGACCTGGGGATCAGTCGCGAAACCCTCTACCAGTATCTCCGCGCTGCCACCTGAGCCGGTTTCACCCAGCCTCGCTCACCCTTAGGCTTGTCTGATTGATACGACCAATGTCACGTCTCTTGAATTGCTTGAATCATATCAATGAGGATTGGAGGTCTCCTTCGTCAAACGAATGGCAAGAGCGCGACCGATTGCCGCTGCGGCGACTGGCTGGACGGCGCTTGGCGGAAATGGTGCAACCGAACTAGCATTGATCTCGCAAAGCGCATAGGAGCCATCGCTGATGGCTTCACCAGGGCGAAATAGGAAGTCGGCGTCCCAAAGAAGCGGAAGATCGTGGTCGACGATCGACAGCAACCTTTGCATCTCTGGAATCCAGCGATCCTCCATCGCTTTCCGTAAGGCTGCGAAGCGCGTCACCTCCGGTCCGAACATGGCGCGGCCCATCGGCTGTGGGGTTGACGACGTTGTATCAATGGCCGTTGGCGTCATCAGCGCAGTGATCAGGTTGTGCCCAAAGCCAACCACTCGGTGCCCGCACACGTAGCAGCGGACCATGCCCTCGGACGACTGCGGCTGATAAGCCTGATCGATCAGCACGCCGCCGTCGTTTAGAAACGGCACCCACCTTTCCAAGCACTCGGCTAGGCTGATGCGCTCCGATTTGCTTCCTTGGCGGGCCTCTTGAACTTTCACCGACGTTTTCAAAGCCGGAGCGTTTCCCGCTTCGTCTAGTTGGACACGCCATACATTCCTGCCGCCGTTGCCGTAGTTCGGCTTCAGCACGCGCGGGCCTGCGGCAAGATGTTCGGGGAAACGAGCGCGAAGGCCTTCAGCGTCCACGTATCGATCGACATCGCTGCCCCATTCCATGGATCGCGTTGTGTAGAGCACTTCCTTGACGCCGATTTTGGCGATCACGTCAGGATGCGCGCTGACGACAACGCCGCACCCCGCGACTTCGCGCAGCATTGGATCGAGCTGCGAGCGGTCGCCTGAAATGTCCAACGGATTCACCCAGACCAGCACTGCGTCGCACGACAGCAGCTCGTCCCGAATCTCGCGAACCGCCTCGTCCCTGTACAGTACAGGCCTTGCGGTCGCCCCGAGCGCCCGCAAGGCCTGCATTATCGGCCACTGCCGGGCTTCATGAAAGCGATGCGTCCACTCGGCTGCTTGCCCACGCCAAAGAAGAGCGATGTTCGGGCCGGATGTCATTGTTGCATCTCCCCATCGGACCTGTCCCCTTTGTGGTCGCGAACTCAGGTGTCGCGCAGCAGTGGGTGTTAAGCCACGGCGGTCGGGTTCAGCCGCCGCCGCGCAAAGCCGCGGCATAGCGCCGGTCGACCACTTCCCAGTCGATGTTGCGGAAGAAGGCGTCGACATATTTGGCGGCGGCGGTGCCGTAATCCATGTGGAAACTGTGCTCGTACATATCGAGCGCGAGCAGCGGCACGCCGGCAATCGCACCGTGCATATGATCCCACGCCCAATGGTTGTGCAGCGAGCGCGTGTGGAGATTGTAGACGAGCACGCACCAGCCCGATCCGCCGGCAAGGCTCATCCCGGTACGGCGGAAGTCGGCTTCCCAGCGGTCGAACGAGCCGAACGCCGCGCCCAGCGCGTCGCGGATGGAACCGGCTGCCTGGCCGTTGCCGCCGAGCCCGTCGAAATAGACCTCATGGAGCACGACCGAGCCGGTGCGGTGCAGCTCCTCGCGCTTCAATCCGCCATAGACCACCGGCGGCAGGTCCGTGTCAGCGAGCGCGGCGGCAAGTCGTGTCTCGATCATATTCAGGGCCTTGACCGAGCCCGCATAATTGTTCTCGTGGTGCGATGTGATCAGCCTTTCGGAGAGGCCGTGAAGCCTGGCGGGATTGAACCTGAGCGGCTTGACCTGATGATTTCCGGCAAAGGCGGGGACAGCCGCCGGCGCTGCGGCCGGCGTCTGCGCAGAGGCTTCGTTGATAGTCATGGCGGCGGCTCCGATGCCAAGAGTTGCGATTGCACTGCGTCGGGAAAGATGGTCGATCGTCACGCGTCACTCCTTCAGATGATCATTACATATGCGGCCCCGAGGACCGAGCAGACGCCGAGCACCGGCAGCATGCCGGCCTTGAACCGGAACATGGCGAGTATCGCACCCACCGCGAGCGCCAGCGCCGGCCAGTTGACGGACGTTAGGACTGGGAGATCGATGGTGCCGGCTGCGAACGGCACTTCGCGGACTTGCTCGAACAGAGTGTGGATACCAAACCAGACCGCCAGATTGAGGATCACGCCGACCACTGCGGCGGTGATCGCCGAAAGCGCGGCCGACAATGCGCGGTTGCCGCGCAGCCGCTCGATGAATGGCGCGCCGGCGAAGATCCACAGGAAGCATGGCAGGAAGGTAACCCAGGTGGTGAGGATTGCGCCGAAGGTCGCGGCGACGAGCGGCGGCAGCCCGGTCGCTTCGCGGAAGGCCGCGAGGAAGCCGACGAACTGCGTCACCATGATCAGCGGCCCGGGCGTGGTCTCGGCCATGCCGAGCCCGTCGAGCATCTCGCCGGGCTGGAGCCAGCCATAGGTCTCGACTGCCTCCTGCGCGACATAGGCGAGCACCGCATAGGCGCCGCCGAAGGTCACCACCGCCATCTGGCTGAAGAAGGTGGCGATGCGGCTGAACACGTCGTCGGGGCCGAACGCGAACAGCAGCGCTGCGACCGGCCCGAGCCAGAGCAGCAGCAGGACGCCGGAGATGCGCAGCGACCAAGAGAGGTTCGGCCGGGCATGGTCGGGAAGGCCCTCGCCAAGAGCGGTGTCGCGGTCGTGGATTATCTCAGCGCCGGCGGGACCATGTCCGCCGCCGCCCTTGAATGCGGCGTAACCAGCGCGGCCACCGAAGAAGCCGATCAGCGCGGCGGCAAGCACGATCAGCGGGAAGGGCACGTCGAGCACGAAGATCGCGACGAACGCCAGCGCGGCAAAACCGCGCATGACGTTGTTCTTCAAGGCACGCGAACCCACCCGGACCACCGCCTGTAGCACCACCGCCAGCACGGCGGCCTTCAATCCGAAGAACAATCCCTCGACCAGCGCCACTTCGCCGAGCAGCACATAGACATAGCTGAGCCCTAAAATCGCGAGGAAGCCGGGCAGCACGAATAGCGCGCCCGCGACCAGGCCGCCCTTGGTCTTATGGAGCAACCAGCCAATATAGACAGCTAGCTGTTGCGCTTCAGGGCCGGGCAGCAGCATGCAATAGTTGAGCGCGTGGAGGAACCGCTCCTCGCCGATCCAGCGCTTCTCCTCGACCAGGATGCGATGCATCACCGCTATCTGGCCCGCCGGTCCGCCGAAGCTGAGCAGCGCGACCCTGATCCAGACGCGCACCGCCTCGCCAAAGCTGATGCCGTGCTCGTGCAGCGTCTCGACTGCGATTTCAGCGCGTGCGCTGGCCTCCATCTTTAGTCCTCTTTTCGCCGGGTGAAGTGAGCATAGAATCCGTCGAGCGCGGTCGATCCGCGCGCGATCCGCTCCTCGTCGTCGTCGGTGCCGGCACAGATGCCGGCGATAAGCGCGCTCACTCCCGGAGTTTCCGGGCGCTCGAACCGAGCATCGGCAATATCAAGGTCGTGAACAATTTCGCCGAGCGCCCGCAGCGCGGGGTCGGTCTCGAGACCGGTGAGGAACACCAAGGTCTCGAAGGAGCAGCGGTCGCCTTCGTGGGTGAACTCAGCGTCCGCCATGTCGAACCTCAGTTCGTCAGGCTCCGGCACATATCCTTTGCCCTCGACGAACTTGAAGCTCGCCTCGGGGTCGATGAAGCGGCGAATGAGCCAGGCGGACGCGATGCGATCGACATGGACATGGCGGCGCGTCACCCAAACGCGGCGCTTTAGCTCCGCCGGGGTCAGCTCGGGCGCACCGGGGCCGCTCACATCGGGATGTTGGTGAGAGCGGCGGTCCGCCTCGGTGATGGCGGCCTGTGCCGCCTGCCGACCATGCGCACCGAAAAAGTCGATCGCGGCGACCTCGTTCAGGCGTTTGCGCAGGCGGCCCACATCCGCCGCCGCGACATACTCGCCCTCACACAGCGCGCGCGCCTCGCGTGCCAACTCCTCATAGTCGGCGTCACGCGCAGCGTCGAACACTCCGCGCAGCTCCGCATCGCCCATGCCGCCGACAAGGCGCGCTTCGAGGATCAGCGCCTCGCCGCCATTTTCGGTGATCTCGCGATGCAGTTCTTCGAACAGCGCGCGCGTGTCCTCGCGATTGGGGAGCGCATGGACGGCGTTCTTGAGCGGCGCGGCCCCGATCGCCTGCAAACGCCGCCAGACCTTCACCCGCAAATAGGCAGGCTTAGCCGGAAGCTGCGGGATCAGGAGCAACCAAGGGGAAGCTTGTGTGTTTGTCATAGTTGTATCGTCACTAGCCTACAAGTGTAAGGGTTGCATCACAAGCCTCATGAACATAGGACTGCTTATCCCGAAGAAAGAAACCGGAGCGCAATGTCGCGGCTCGCCGGCGGCGCGCTCGCATGACGTGAGGCTTTCCGTGTCGAGTGCGCTGATGAAGGATCAATTATGCTGAAAAAGACCATCGCCTTGGGATTCGCCAGCCTCCTGCTGGCAAGCCCGGCATGGGCAGCGCCGGACTGGTCGGCTGTCGACCGGGCGATAGGACGAGCGGGGGCCGAACAGCCGGGGGGCGTTCACCGCTACAGCTTCCCGCGTTCGGACCTGAGCGTCACGCTGGATGGGGTGACGATCAAGCCCTCCCTCGCGCTCGGCTCTTGGGCGGCGTTTCAGCCGATGGGCGACGAGGCGATGGTGATGGGCGATCTCGTGCTGACCCACGACGAGGTGAACCCCGTTTTGAGCCGCCTGCTCGCAAGCGGTTTTACGATCACCGCGCTCCACAATCACCTGCTCCGCTCTTCGCCTGCGACCATGTACATGCACATTGCCGGCCACGGCGACCCGGTGAAGCTCGCGGCCGCGCTCCGGCAAGCGCTATCAGCCAGTCGGACCCCGCTCGCCGCGCCGCAATCGCCTTCGGCCAGCGCAGCCGCATCGCGGCTCGACCTCGATGTGGCCGCGCTCAACCGGTTGATGGGCGGTGAGGGCAAGACGGCCGGTGGCATCCTCCAATACAGCTTTCCGCGCGCCGAGCGGCTGATGGACGGCGATATGGAGACTCCGCCGACGATGGGCACGGCGACCGCGATCAACTTTCAGCCAACCGGGGACGGCCGAGCCGCCATCACCGGCGATTTCGTACTTGTCGCAAACGAGGTCGATCCGGTCCTGCGCGTGCTGCGGACGAACGGGATCGAGGTCACGGCGCTGCATAATCATATGCTAAACGACGAGCCGCGGCTGTTCTTCATGCACTTCTGGGCCAACGACGACGCAGCCAAGCTCGCCCGTGGGCTGCGCGCGGCGCTCGACAGGATGAACAATCAGAGGAGTTGAACTCGGACGACGGCTCATTGGGCCGTAACCGCCGCCCGCCCGACCCCACGGCCCTTATGCAGGAAGTGGAATGGAACATGGCTAGCAAACGAACTCTCACTGTTGTCGCAGGCGTGGGCGCGGCCGCGCTGGCGATCGCGGGCGTGGCGATCGCGCAAAACCACGAGGCGAACGAAAACCGGATAATCGGCAAGCACAGCGAACGAGACATCCCGCTTGCTCAGGTGCCCGAGGCCGCGATGAACGCGGCACGCGCGCAACTCGCGTCAATAAGCAAAGCGGAGCAAGTCACCCGAAAGGCGGACGGAAGCACGCTCTATGAAATCAAGGGCAAGAACAGCGACGGAAAGACGATCGAACTGTTCGTCACGCCCGAAGGCCAGGTGCTCGGCCGCGAATGATGGATCAGCACGGGGCGCCGGCCGTCGAGGGCCGTGCGCCCCTTCCGAAATGATACTGCGGAATAGGAGACGAAAATGCGGCCAAGGCGATGGATATTGTTATGCGCCGCTTTGGCCGCCCTGCCTGATAGTGCGATCGGCCAAACCGAACCCGCGTCGGCGACGGGCTCGGCGTTGTTCGTAAGCTGTCAAGCGAATGAGCCGCGATGCGGCGCTTACCTCCAAGGCGTGCTCGACATGATGATCGTCGCGCGAAAAGCGGAATGCCGCGCTCCACGCTATGACCGATCGGCGCTGCGCGCGGCATATTTACGCTGGGCGGAGCAGAATAGCTATTTTATGAGTGTTCATATGGTGGCCGGAGCTGAACGCTCGTTAGCGAAGGCTTGGCCATGTCAGTAGCATCGTACCCCGCGGCGTAGCCTGCCCGGCGGCTGCCTTTGAGGGCAGGCGGAGCGTCCGCCTGGCGGTGAATTCCGCCAGCTCAACGATCCCATGTCGCGCCTCAAGCTCGCTAATTAGCCGATGTTCGCATTATGTCTGCCAAATCGTTGTCTGGCGCACAAACCTTGAGGTGACGCCGGATGTGCTTCAAATTATCCCCGACCACTTTGAAAACCCGAACGGCATGTTCTGATGAGGGGTCCGTACTCCCACATTCTGCCATTGAGCCTGCTCCGTACGGTCCCGAAGGCTGCCAGCCATTTATCGATCGAGTACCGCCTTTGAGCGCCCGCCGGTTCTTCGTAACAGGGAGCCTGCAGTGAGACAGCCGGGAAGTATGCGCTGATCGCACGGGCAGGCGATGGGCTTGCCTACCCTGACCGATTCTGCTGAGCCTACGTCCTTGATGCGGGCACCGACGGCTGACGGCCTCAGGCGGGTAGCGCGGCCCCCGGCAGCTCGTCCGGAACGTGCGACCTGTACCGCCGAGCGAAGAGCATCATCGCCGCGACCGAGATCAGCCCCGGCACCGCGAAAGCGACGAAGTTCAACGCCATCGGCAGCTTGGCAGCGAGCAGCAGTCCGCCCAGCAGCGGCCCGACGATCGCTCCGACCCGACCGACTCCCGAGGCCCAGCCGAGCCCCGTCGTCTTGATAGAAGCGCCGTAGAAGTCCGCCACGGTCGCGTAGAGGAGGATCTGCGTGCCCGTCGTGCCTGCTCCCGCGACGAATATCAGCAGGTAGAGGACGGCCGTCGGGCTCTTCGCGCCGAGCAGCGCGATACACGTCGCGCCGATCGCGAAGGAACTGACCACAACGCGCACCAGTCCGTAACGGTCGGCAAGCCGCCCGCCGCCGATGGCGCCGAACATACCGCCGAAGTTGAGGGCAAGAAGAAACGACAGGCTCGAGCCGAGCCCGTAGCCGGCGGTGCGCATCAGCTGCGGCAGCCAGGAGCCGAGCGCGTACACCATCAGCAGGCAGCAGAAGAAGCATGTCCACAGCGCCAGCGTTCCACCCGCCCGGCCATCGTGAAACAGCGCGGCGATGGAGGATGAGCCCGCTTTAGCGTCCCGCAGGACCAGTTGGCCGCCCGGGACCGTGCGGCCGGGTGCGATCTTCGTCAGAATGGCACTCGCACGTCCCTCGTCCCCCCGACGTATCAGAACGGCGAGCGACTCAGGTAGCTTCCAGAGCACGATCGGGAGCAGACAAAGAGGCACCGCGGCAGCGAAGAACATGGCACGCCAACCAAACGTCGGCAGCAGCCAGATGCCGAGCCCGGCGGCTACCATGCCGCCGACTGCGTAGCCACTGAACATCAGCGCCACGAGCGTCGTTCGCAGGCGTTTCGGTGCATATTCATTCGTCAGCGCCACGGCGTTGGGCATGAGCCCACCGCATCCTAGTCCCGCCAGGAAGCGCATGACCCCGAACTCCGTTGTGTTCCCGACGAAGCCGTTGACGATCGTCGACACGCTGAAGATGGAGAAGCAGATGGCGATGCAGCGCTTGCGCCCGATCCGGTCGCCCAGCGATCCGAAGGTTAGCGCGCCGATCATCATGCCGAACAGCGCCCAGCTTGCGAGCGAGCCCGCCTGGGGTGGGGTGAGGTCCCACTGTTCCATCAGCTGGGGCAGGATCGCGCCATAGATGAAGACGTCGTAGCCATCGACGATGAGGAGCAGGCCGCAGAGGACGACGATTGTCCAGTGGAAGCGGCCGAACGTGGCCTCGTCGACAATGTCGTTGACCACGGTGCCTGCCATAGACCTACTCCCCTGCAAAATCGGTGACGTCTCAGACACGCTCCAGCATGAGCGCGATCCCCTGGCCGACGCCGATGCACATGAATGCCATGGCGTAGCGACCACCGGTGCGATGCAGCTCCTCAACGGCCGTCATCGTAATCCGCGCACCCGACATGCCGAGCGGATGGCCGTACGCAATAGCCCCTCCGTTCCGATTTACGCGCGGATCATCCTGCGCGATGCCAAGATCACGCAACGTAGCGATGGCCTGACTGGCGAATGCCTCATTCAGCTCGATCACGTCGAGCCGATCAAGGCTAATCCCGGTATTCCTGCTCAGCTTGCGCGCCGCCTCGATCGGACCGACGCCCATGATCCTTGGCGCGATGCCAGCTGCTGCCATGCCAAGCACACGTGCGCGAGGACGAAGCCCGTTACGTGATGCGGCGTCTTCGGAGGCGACGAGCATAGCTGCTGCGCCGTCATTTAGCCCGGAGGCGTTCCCCGCCGTCACCGTACCGTCGTGGCGTACCACCGGCTTCAGCTTGGCAAGAGCGCCCAGGCTTGACGCGCGCGGATGCTCATCCTGTGAGAAATCGATCGGATCGCCCTTTCGCTGAGGAACGCTGACCGACACGATTTCAGCCGCCACACGACCACTAGCGATAGCTGCTGCGGCCTTCTCCTGGCTGGCGAGGGCGAAGCGGTCCTGATCTTCGCGTGATACGCGCCACACGTCAGCGACGTTCTCGCCGGTTTCGGGCATGGAGTCGACGCCATAGGCGTGACGCATCGCGGGATTGACGAAGCGCCATCCCAGCGTCGTGTCCTCAATCTTCTGAGAGCGGTCAAAGGCTGAATTAGCCTTGCCGAGCACGTACGGTGCCCTGCTCATGCTCTCGACACCGCCGGCGATTATGAACTGTGCATCCCCGCAGCGTATCGCCTGCGCCGCGATGCCGACAGCGTTTAGGCCTGAGCCGCAGAGGCGATTGACGGTTGTACCTGGCACGGCTTCAGGCAACCCGGCCAAAAGCACGGCCATGCGCGCGACGTTGCGATTGTCCTCTCCCGCTTGGTTGGCACAACCAAGGATCGTGTCGTCAACGGTTTCCCAGTCTACGCCTGCGTTGCGTGCGGCGAGCTCGCGGATGGGGATGGCCGCGAGGTCGTCGGCGCGGATCGATGACAGGCCGCCATTGAGCTTGCCGATGGGGGTACGGATGGCGTCGCAGATGAAGGCGTCAGGCATGGGACCTCAGACGAAGGCGTCGATAATGGCGTCGGCAAGGGCGTTTGGTGCGTCAAGCGGAGCAAGGTGAGCAGCATCGAGCATGACATGTTGAGCACCCGAGATGCGTTCGATCAGGTGCTCGCCATGACCGACGAACGGTGTCGAGGTATCGCGGTCCCCCGAGACGACGAGCGTTGGAACGGAGATTGTTTGCAAGCGATCAGCGATGTCCATGTCACGGATAGCAGCCGCGCACCCGGCATAGCCTGCCGGCTCCATACAGAGCAGGCCACGTCGTACGCTGGCGGCGATCTCGGGCCTGGCTTGCACAAAGCTTGGCGATAGAAACCGCGACATGGCAAGGTCAGCGATCCCAGCTACGCCTTCCTCCCGCACCTTCTCGACCCGAGCCGTCCAGGCGGATCGATCCATCGTTGCCGAGGTGCATATGAGCGCCAAGCCGGTAACTCTTTCCGGCGCGTCCATTGCAAGCTGCATGGCGATCATGCCGCCCAGGGACACGCCCGCCACCAATGCGGCTTCAACGTCAGCTGCATCCATAGCCGCTGCCACGTCGCCTGCGAGCATCGACAGCTCATAGTCTCCTGCCGGGGCATCGGATGCGCCGTGACCACGGGTGTCGATGCGCAAAAGCGAGAACCGATGCCTAAGCGCGGGAATTGCCGCGTCCCACAGGTCCATGTCGGTCCCAATGGAATTCAGCAGCACCAGCGACGGAGCAGCGGTGTCGCCTTCGACCTTCCAGTAGATGTCAGCGCCTTGCGATCGGATGAAAGGCATCAGGCAGCGCGCTCTAACGCGGTTTCGTCTGTGAATGATGCATCAGTCTTCGCCCGCACCTCGTCCACGGTGATGCCTGGGGCCAGCTCGATCAGGCGTAATCCAGGCTTGTCGCATGCGAGAACGGCCAGGTCCGTGATGATCAGATCAACGCACGCCTTGCCGGTGAGCGGCAAGGTGCAGGCCGGCAGTATCTTAGATACGCCTGCCTTGTTGGCGTGATCCATGACGACCACAACACGCTTGACGCCGGCGACGAGATCCATCGCGCCGCCCATGCCTTTCACCATCTTGCCCGGGATGGTCCAGTTCGCGATGTCACCAGTCTCGCTGACCTCCATCGCGCCGAGAACGGCCATGTCGATGTGCCCGCCGCGGATCATCGCAAAGCTGTCCGCCGACGAGAAGAAGCTGGACGTGGGCAGCGCTGTAATCGTCTGCTTGCCGGCGTTGATGAGATCAGGATCGACCGCATCACGCGTAGGAAATGGGCCAATTCCGAGCATTCCGTTTTCTGACTGAAGCGTCACGTCAAGACCTTCAGGAACGTAGTTGGCTACCAGCGTCGGTATGCCGATGCCGAGATTGACATAGAACCCGTCTTGCAGCTCGCGAGCGGCCCTCGCCGCCATCTGTTCGCGGGTCCAGCCCTTCGTATCGCCGGCCATCACGCGTCCTCCTTCTCGCGAACCGTCAGCTTCTCGATCCGCTTCTCGTTGATGGTCGACAGGACGACCCGGTCGACAAAGATGCCGGGCGTGTGGATGCAATCGGGGTCGAAGCTGCCCGCTTCCACGATCTCCTCGACCTCCGCCACAGTGACCCGACCCGCTGTCGCCATGTTCGGGTTGAAGTTGCGCGCGGTCTTGCGGAACATGAGGTTGCCCGCCGGGTCCGCCCGCCAGGCCTTTACGATCGACAGGTCGGATCGCAGCCAGGTCTCGCGGACGTACTCCTCTCCGTCGAAGTTCTCGACGGGCTTGCCCTCCGCCACGACGGTGCCGACGCCCGTTTTGGTGTAGAATGCCGGGATGCCCGCACCGCCCGCACGAATGCGCTCAGCCAAGGTTCCTTGCGGCGTAAGTTCAAGGTCAAGCTCGCCCGAGAGGTACTGCTGCTCGAAAAGCTTGTTTTCGCCCACGTACGACGAGATCATCTTCGCGATCTGTCGGGTCTCCAGCAGCATCCAGAGGCCGAAGCCGTCGGCGCCGGCGTTGTTGGAGATGACGGTCAGCCCCTTCACCCCGCTTGCGCGAATTTCCGGGATCAGGCTTTCGGGATTGCCGGACAGGCCGAAGCCGCCCGACATGATCGTCATGCCGTCGAAAAGCAGCCCGTCGAGGGCCGCCGCCGGATTGTCGTAGACCTTGTTCTTCATGTCGCTCCGATCAGCCCAGGTCACCGCCCGCGACGGGCAGGATGGAGCCGGTGATGTACGATGCCTCGTCCGAGGCGAGGAAGAGGATCGGCGCGATCTGCTCATCGAGCGTCGCGTACCGTCCGAGGAACGTGGACGTCGTGACCTGCTCGACCGCCTCAGCCATCCAGGCCTGCTCACGTGCGTCGTCCCCGTCGGGATTGCGCGGCACCATGCGGGGCGGGGCCTGCGTTCCGCCCGGCGCCGTAGCAACGACCCGGATGCCGCGGTCACCGTATTCCATCGCCAAGCTTTGGGTCATTGCGTTGATGCCGCCCTTGGCCGCCGAATAGGGTACCCGTCGGATGCCACGCGTCGCGTTGGACGAGACGTTGACGATCGTACCCACTCCCTGGTGGAGCATGATTGGCAGGACGGCGTGGCAGCTCCAGAGCGTTGGCATGAGCGATCGCCGGATTTCGGCCTCTATCTGCTGCGGCTCAAACTCGGCGAACGGTCGCATACGGATCGCGCCGCCTACATTGTTGACGAGGATGTCGACGCGGCCGAACTCGGTTTCGGCCGCGCGCATCGCCGATACGGCACCCTCGCTCGTCTCGAGATCGCAAACAAAGGCGCGCGCGGCCCTGCCTGCTTCATGTGCGACATCGGCGACAAAGTCGGCGCGATCGACAAGCATGACGGCCGCACCTTCAGCGGCCGCACGTAGCGCAACGCCGCGGCCGATGCCCTGCGCCGCGCCCGTCACGACCATCGTCTTGCCACGGAACCGGTCGGCAAAGATCATGCCGCAGCCTTTACCGAACTCTCGCTGGGCGCGAATTTTTCGTAGTGGAAGTGCTTTGGCTCAACGCCCTTGTCCCGCAGAAAGGTGCGTACAGCCTCGACCATGGGCGGCGGTCCACACAGGTAGATGTCACAGTCACCGGCGTTGAGGTGGTCGTCCGAAAGATGCTCGGTGACATAACCCTTGAGGGGATGTCCGCTCTCCGGATCGGCGACGCATACCGCAGAGGTCAGCGTCGGCAGGCGGGCGGCCAAAGCGTCGATGCGCTCCATCTCGACCATGTCGCCATCTTTGGTCACGCCATAGATCAGGTGAAGCGGCTGCTCGGTGCCCTGATCAGCAAGGACCTCCAACATCGACAGGATCGGCGCTAGGCCGGTGCCACCGGCGAGGAGTATTGTCGGGCGATCGACGTTTCGCAGAAAGAAGCTGCCCTGCGGTCCGACAAAGCTCATCCGAGCGCCGGGCTGCGCCTTCTCGCTAAGCCAGCTGCTCATCAGGCCGCCCGGAATGTTGCGGATAAGGAAGCTGGCTTCCGCCGCGCCAGGTTTGGAGCTGAACGAATAGGAGCGGTGTTGCCCAGTGTCCGGAACCATCAGGTTCACGTACTGGCCCGGGAGGAAGCCTAGAGCGGCGGGATCGTCCACCCGCAGCGTGAGGATGATCGTGCTGTCGGAGACCATCTCCACGCTGGCAACTTCGCCGCCATGTATGGCGGGCTTCACCTTGCACGCCGACGACGGCACCGGCACTGCGATCACGCAATCGGACGAGACCTGCATCTGGCAGGTCAGGACCATGCCTTCTTCCGCCTCGTCCTCGGTCAGCGCTTCTTCGATGTACTCGTCGCCAAGCTCGTAGCTGCCCTGCTCGCAGCGGCACTTGCATGTGCCGCATACGCCGTCCGAACAGTCCATCGGCAGGTTGATCTTCTGGCGGAACGCGGCGTCGAGCACCTTCTCGCCTGCGTTGCAGTCGATGAAGCGCGTAGCGCCGTCCTCGAAGTTGAGTGCGATACGGTAGCCCATGTGATCCTCTCGAGCCCGGCGTCAGATGTGATAAATGTCGATCACCTGGCGGATGTAGTCGTTCTTGAGCACGACCTTCTTGTTGGTAATGACCGGCTGATCACCAGTCGCGTCGATGGTGTAATAGGATGTCCCGAAGAAGCTCAGCGTCTCCTTGTAGCGGTGACTGAGCGTATGCCAGTTGAACCGTACCTCAAGCACACCGTCTGTCTCGCTCGTCACCTCAATGTTTGTGACGGCATGGTTCGTACGTGGCTCGGGCATACTTGCTCCCGATCGCTCGGTCTTGATGCGGAAGACGCGATCTTCCAGCCCATCCCGATTGGGATAGTAGATCAGCGAAATCTCACGCTGAGGGTCTTCGACCAGTTTGTCGTCGTCGTCCCAAGCCGGCATCCAGAACACTGCGTTGGGCGCGTAGCAGGTCAGCCATTCATCCCACTGCCGATCGTCGAGCAGCCGCGCCTCCCGAAAGAGGAACGCGGCAACCCGGTCATAAGCGAGTGTCATGCTGCCACCCGCAAACGGTCGACCTGCCGGACAGTGCTGCCGCCGTCGCCACCATCGTCCTTGTCGAGGGCCGCGATCAACGTCTGCGCCCAATATTCGTGCTGCCGCACGAACAGACCCTCATCCTCGCTGCGATTGCCGCTGAGCGTAGGCTCTAGACCCATCGCCGTGGCGTTCTCATCAGGACCCGCGATCCAGTGCGTAGCGCCGCGGCTCAGATCATTCCACAAATCGCCTGCGCCTTCGTAGGCGGTCTGGCAGGAGCGGAACTCCTCCAGATCGTCAGGCGTGCCCATCCCACTGACGTTGAAGAAGTCCTCGTACTGACGGATGCGAAGCGCCCTTTCGGCGTCCGCCTCGCCTTTCGGCGCGAAGCAGTAGATCGTGACCTCGGTCTTATCCACGCTCACCGGACGGATGACCCGGATCTGCGTCGAGAACTGGTCCATCAGATACACATTGGGGTAGAGGCACAGGTTGCGCGTCTGATCGACGATCGGCTTGGCACGCTCCTCGCCCAGTCGCTCCGCCAGCTCCTCGCGGTGTGCGTATACGGGGCGAACCTCAGGGTTGAGGAGCCGTGTCCACAACAGAATGTGGCCGTTGTCGAAGCCGTAGACGCCGCCAACGCTCTTCGACCAACCATCGGGGTCGACTGCCTTGGTGGCCTCCTCCTTGCGCCGGCCGGTCGTTGCCGAGTAATTCCAGTGGACTGCGCTGACGTGATAGCCGTCCGCGCCATTCTCCATCTGAAGCTTCCAGTTGCCGTCGTAGACGTAGGATGAGTTCCCGCGAAGCACCTCCAGCCCTTCTGGCGCCTGGTCGACCATCTGGTCGATGATCACGCGGGTCGAGCCAAGCCAATCCTCCAACGACTGCACGTCGGGGTTGATGCTGCCAAACAGGAAACCGCGGTAGTTCTCGAAACGCGCTACCTTGGTCAGATCGTGCGAACCCTCAGTGTTGAACGCCTCGGGGTAGTCTCCCGTCTTGCCGTCCTTAACCTTGAGAAGCTTGCCCGCGTTGCTGAACGTCCAACCATGGAACTGGCAGGTGAAGCTGCCCTTGTTGCCATGCTTCTTGCGGCAGAGCATCGCGCCCCGGTGCGCGCAGGCATTGATGACCGCGTTGAGCTGGCCAGTTTTGTCGCGCGTGATGATGATCGGCTGACGGCCGATGAAGGTCGTGAAATAGTCGTTGTTCTCCGGTATCTGGCTCTCGTGGGCGAGATAGACCCAGTTCCCCTCGAAGATGTGCTTCATCTCGAGGTCGAACAGGGCCGGATCGGTGAATACGTCGCGTCGGCAGCGGAATGCGCCCGTGGCGGGATCGTCAACGACCGCGGTTTCGAGGCGTTCGCGGATATTTGCGCGAAGGTCGGTCATGGTGCTTCTCCTTTGCGACGAATGTCAGGCGACGGCGAGCCGGGCGCGGTTTGAGAAGGCCTCGTCGTCTGCCACCTCAGCGCGCTGCAGCTGGAAATCGAAAGCGATGTGAGCGCTGTCGCCCTGCCGGTTCGGCACGGGCAGCAGGCCTTCGCGGGTGCCGAAGGCGAAGTCGTCCGCGGCGAAAGGATCGTCACCGAAGTTGATTTGTGTCGTCAGCTGCCTGTAGCCGGGAGCCTCGATGAAGAAGTGAACGTGGGCAGGGCGATTGCCGTGTCGACCCAAGACCTTCATCAGCTGATCTGACGCACCACCCGGCGGGACGCTATAGCCGTTCGGCATCTTGGAATGGAACGAGTAGCGCCCATCGTCGCCGAGCTTGATCCGCCGGCGGTTATTGAAGGGCGTCTGTTCGTGGGTCGGATCGAAGTGCGAGTAGAACCCACGCGAGTCCGCGTGCCAGACGTGAAGTATGGCATTCTTCACCGCCTCCCCGTCAGGTCCCGTGATCTGACCTGTCATGTAGAGGGTGGTCGTCTCATCCGGGTCATCCGTCAGATTGGCGTCGTTCTCGACTAGCGGAGCGCCTTCGACGTAAAGGGGGCCTTCGATCGTACGCGGTGTGCCGCCGGTCTTGCCCGCCTCCGCATCCTTGGCGTCCATGTACAGGTCGAGGAAATGCTCGATGCCCGTACCGGGCATGAGGAGGCCAAATTCTCCGGCAGCCGATTGCAGATAGTTGACCGCACTCCAGACCTCGTTCTCACTGATATCGTGACGGACGATGATCGTCATGGTTGCTTCGACGAGATCGCGCATGATGGCCTTCACCCGAGGATTGCCGTCGGTTGACGCTGTACCGGCAACGCGGTCGAGCAGGTCCTGGATTGCGGGGGTCTGTACGAAGGAAACGTCCATGGGGGTCTCTCCTGGAATTCTATCTGGTCGCCGCCTTGGGCGGTCTATCAGTTGCGGCTGCTTCAGCGGTCGTCGTCGTGGAGCGATGACGGGTGGCGGCACAGGGCAGTGACCCGCATCGTCATGAAAGGGTAGAGCGGCAGGCTCATTAGAATGTCATGCAGTTCGGCATTCGAAGCGACATCGAAGATGCTGACATTCGCGTATTGGCCTACGACCCGCCAGATGTGCCGCCATGTGCCCGCACGCTGGAGATCCTGGAACCGCGCCTTTTCGGCAGCTTTGAGGCGGGCGCCTTCTTCGGCGTCGAAGCCGATCGGTATGTTCACGTCCATCTCTACCTGGAACAACATGGTCGTCAGGCCCTCTCTGCAACGACGTGGAGTGTGGGTGCGGTGCGGTCTCGACGATGGAAAGCCACGCGGTCCTCATCGAGCGCCACACCGAGGCCGGGACCGGTCGGGACCGCGAGCTCGAAGTCGGCGTAGCGAAGCGGTTCTGCCAGTATGTCCTGGGTAAGCAGCAACGGACCGAACAGCTCTGTGCCCCATGCGAGCGTCGGAAGGGTTGCACACAGATGGGCCGACGCCGCTGTCCCGACACCGCCTTCAAGCATCGTCCCGCCGTAGAGGCCAACACCGCCGGCATGGGCAATCGTCGCGACAGCATGTGCGGGTAGCAGACCACCCGATTGCGCGATCTTCACCGCGAAGATGCGGGCGCCCGAGCAGGCGGCAATAGCGAAGGCGTCACAGGGACCATGTAGCGCCTCGTCCGCCATCAGCGGCACGATGTGCTTAGCCGACAGCCGCGCCATCGATGCGTGCGCATGCCTTGCGACTGGTTGCTCGACGAGGTCGACACCGGCATCTTGCAATAGACGCATACCGAGATCGGCCTGTGCTTCATCCCAGTTCTGGTTGACGTCGACACGGACGCTGCCGCGGTCACCAACCGCCTTTTTGATGGCAGCGACATGCGAGACGTCGTCGCGGACCGATCGCTTGCCGATCTTGAGCTTGAAGATGTTATGCCGGCGAAGATCGAGAACGCGCTCCGCTTCCTCGATGTCGCGCGCGGTGTCACCGCTCGCCAGCGTCCACGCAACCGGAAGACTGTCGCGGACGCGTCCCCCACCGATCAGCTCGGACACCGGTACTCCCAGGCGCTTGCCTGCCAAATCTAAAAGCGCCGTCTCCACCGCACACTTAGCGATATGGTTGCCGAAAACGCTTTGCGTCACCTTGGCCATGGCGGCGCCGACTCTAGTCGGGTCGCAGGTCCTGAGCACAGGAGCGATGTAGCTGTCGATGGCGAGTTTTATACCTTCAGGGCTCTCCTCACCGTAGCTGAGGCCGCCGATCGTCGTGCCTTCACCGATACCTTCTAAACCGTCGGAGTCGCGCATTCGCACCAGTACGATCGACTGGTGATGCATCGTCGCCATCGCTAGGACATGCGGACGTATCGTCGGAATATCGACGATGAAGGTATCGATCTCTGCGATCGTGACCATGACCTCTCCACATCCTCAGCTCTACGTTATCCCAGCATAGGTACGTCGGAGGGGCTGGACGCGCAAAGATCAATGTGGTTTGCTCACGATACTCACAGGGTATTCAAGCGATGGATCTTCGTCAGTTTCGCTATTTTGTGACCGTCGCGGCCGAACGGAATTTCAATAAGGCGGCAGAGCGGCTGCACATGGCGCAGCCGCCCCTCAGCCGGTCAATCCAGCAATTGGAAGCCGAGATCGGTGCAGAATTGATCGATCGTACGAGCAGGCCGCTTTCCCTGACGCCCATGGGGCACTTCTTCCACGATCAGGCCGTGCAAATTCTGCGGCGTGTCGAAGACATGCGTGCGATGATGGAGGCCGCGATCGCGACCGATAAGCGGCGCTTTACGATTGGGTTCGTGTCATCCACGATCTACGCCCGGCTGCCGGCACTAATACGTGAGTTTCGCTCCGAGCTACCCGATGTAGAGTTGACGCTGGTGGAGAGTACGACCCTTGATCAAATCGCTGCTCTAAAGGAAGGCCGTATTGATATTGGCTTTGGGCGCATCCGATTTGAGGATCCTGCCGTGCGACGCACCGTCCTGCGACGAGAACCCCTAATCGCAGCGGTACCGCTTGCCAGCACACTGGGCATAGACGGCGGTCCCATTTCATTGGCGGCACTCGCTCGCGAAAAAGTAATCCTTTACCCGAGCGCTCCGCGGCCGAGCTACGCCGATCAAGTTCTGTCGCTGTTTCATGACAATGGTCTCACGCCCAGCGTCATCCACGAAGCTAGAGAATTGCAGATTGCGATTGGCTTAGTGGCGGCGGAGGAGGGAGTCGCCATCATTCCAGAATCCGTAAAGCGAGCACGCCCGGACGACGTTCGTTACCTAGAGCTACTAGAACCCGCCCATTCACCTATCATTATGAGCCACCGTGTCGGCGATTTTTCACCAGAAATCTCTGCTTTCATGCGTATCATCGCGCGCAAGTACAACGACTGGAAATATCCTGTGCCCGAAGCGCTGTTGATCACGGTATAACTAAACTAGCAGCATCGACGCCCTCTTTTTAAGTAAGCTTAGGGGCCATCGCGAAACCTTCCCTGCGCGATGGCCTCGCCCAAGTCTAGGTCGATGCCTGCGGTCAGCTGAAAGTTGCTCTCCTACTTCTTGTCGGAACCGATCAGCAGGAGCCGCGAGCCCCGCAACCTGCATGGCGCCAGCTGCGAGGCGGGCTGTCGGTGGAAGCGCGTCGACGATCGGACATCGCGCTCTGTTTGTCTGACATCCGCCATGCTAATCAAAGCTCGGGGAGGCGGGCCGGTGCTCACACAGATACGAAGGATCAAGAACCTCGGGGTCTTCGGTGACTATTCGCGCAGCCCTGAGGTCCCCGACCTGAACCGATACAACCTGATCTATGGCGAGAACGGCTCGGGCAAGACGACGCTCTCGCGTCTGCTCGCCTGCCTCGAGGAGGGCGAGCACGCGGATCACCCTGACCTAGAGTTCACAATCGAGACCCAGTCGGGCGCGTTGGCGCGCGGAACCCGGTATGGGCGCAAGGTGCGGGCGTTCAACAGCGACTTCATCGAGGCGAACATCGGCGGTTTGGACGGGCCGCTGCGTCACATCCTCATTTTGGGTGAGGAGAACAAGCTGGTCGCGGCGGAGATCAAGTCAGAGATCGACACACGAGACGCCCGCCTCCGGCGCATCGCGGAGTTGGACGCATCGGTCGCCAAGCTGGAGACGGAGCGTGGGCGCTTGTTCTCGGGCATCGCGAAGACGATCGGCGAGGCGACGAGCGGGGCGACCCTGCGCAGCTACCGCAAGCCTGACGCGGAGGGCGCGTTCCGGAATCTTACCGGGGGCGAGCAGCTGTCCGACGAAGAACTCGCCCTCCACCACACCACCGTCCACCAGGACATGATGCCGTCGATCGTCCAAATCCAAGAGCCGAGCGTCCGGATCGGCGTTGACGAACCAGAGAGCGCCATCGCCGTAGCGCGAGGCACTGCGCTGCGCGCGTGCGACCTGGCGGCCGAGTCCGCGCAGTCGAATGTCCTGGAACGCCTGTTGGGGAAGCCCGACATCGCAAGCTGGGTCGAGCAAGGCATATCCCTGCACGGCCGGCATTCCTCGGAGACCTGCGAATTCTGCGCGCGACCGATGCCTGCTGAACGGCTCGCAGCTTTGGCGGACCACTTCAGCGCGGAGGACCAACGACTGAAGGCGCGCATCGAGCGCGAGCGCGACCGGTTGTCAGCGGCAATCGAGGGCCTGAACCGGATCATCGCGCCGGACCGCCTCGCCCTTTATTCCGAACTCCGTGACAGCTACGACGCAGCAACCAAAGAACTCGACGCCGCGCTCATAGAGCTCAAGGCCCGGCTGGGCGAGGTTGACGCCACGCTCACGAGCAAGTTGGCCAACCGCACCCGATCATACGAGGCCACGGCGTCCAGTGATACGGCCAGGCTGGCGCAGTCCTTCACGAACCTAAACGCGATCATCGAGCGCCATAATGAGAAAACCGCCGGCTTCGACAGCGCACGCAGTACGTCGCGTGACGCGATCGAGGCACATTACCTGCGTTCAATCAAGGGGCAGGCTGATGAGCTGGCCGAGCGGATAGTCGCCGCCACGGTCGAGATCGCCCTGCTGCGGAACGGTGGCGAGGGCCTGCCGGACGTGCGCGGCATCGCGGCGCTGAACGCCTCCATCGCGGCGAAGCAGGCTCAGGTCTCGAACGAGCACAAGGGCGGAGAGAACCTGACGAGGGATCTTTGTCAATTCCTGGGCAGGACCGATCTACGGTTCGACTCAGGCGTGGACGGCTACCATGTCATGCGACGAGGCAGGCCGGCGAGGCGCCTCAGCGAGGGTGAGAAGACCGCGATCGCGTTCCTATACTTCCTAGTGCAGCTGACGGACCGCGACTTCGACATGTCGGAGGGAGTGGTGGTCATCGACGACCCGATCTCAAGCCTCGACGCCTCGGCGATCTACCAAGCCTTCTCGTTCCTGAAGAACAGGACGCAGGGTGCCAAGCAACTCTTCATCCTCACCCATAACTTCGAGTTTCTCAGACTAGTCATCAACTGGCTTCAGAACATTCCAGGACCCAGAGCGGAGAAGACCTTCACGATGGTCCTCTGCTCCGAAACGGAGGAAGGCCGTTCCGCACGCCTCGCGCCGCTCGACCGGTTACTCATCGATCACGCGACCGAATACCACTACCTGTTCAAGGTGCTGCACACCTTCAAGTCGGACGGGACGATCCTCGGCTGCTACCACGTCCCGAACATAGCCCGTAAGGTGCTTGAGACGTTCCTCGACTTCCACGTGCCCTCCAACCGGAGCCTGCACCGGAAGCTCGAGGAGACCGACTTCGACCCGCACAAGAAGACGGCGATCTACAAGTTCGCCAATGACCTCTCGCACCACACCGGCAAGTCGTTCGACCCAGCCCTCGTGGCGGAAACCCAGAAGAACACGATCTACCTGCTCGAGATGATCGAGGCGGTCGCACCACTCCACTACGGCGGCCTGAAGGCACTCGCGGAGGCTTAGACCCCGCGCGCCACCTTCGCCCGCTTGACGGCACCGGCGTTCATCCGACACACCAACCCGCCCGGATTTTGCAGGCAAAGACGCGGTTGGGAGCGCCGTGGACCATTTCGGCGATCGGCGACGTGTTGATCGGCAAGGGCACCACCGCAGCGAGCCGGGGTGGTAATCGGCGAGCCGTAGCTGAACGAACGTCCGCTTACGCCGATTGCCATCCGAACTCGGTCGGGCCGTAATCCTACCAGAACGTGTAAGTTTCGCTACCGATCTCCCGTCAGGCTAATCCGATTGCCAAGATGGCGGAAGGCGCGATCACGACAGGTGAGAAGGATGATCTGCATCCGCGTTGCCGCCTCCGTCAGGATTTCAGTCATGAGATCGAGGCGGGTATCGTCCGAATAGACCAGCGGGTCGTCCAGGATCAGCGATACTGGCATTCCCTGCTCGAGGAGCATGTCGGCAAAGGCGAGCCGCGTAAGGACTGCCAGCTGCTCCTGGGTGCCCCTGGAGAGATCGCCGCAACTCTCGCCCAAACCGCCCCGCGCAATCGACGCCAAGCCAAGGTCGTCGCCAAAGCCGGGATTCGCACCCGGCAGCAGCCGTTCGATGTGCCGGCGCGCACGCCGCGCCACCGGCCCGACGAATGTCCGTGACGTCTCGGCGCGCGCACTCTCCAACATGTCGCGAAGCAACTTCAGCGTTTCGGCTTCCTGCGTCACACGTGCCAGGTTGGTAGCTGCGGCATCAGCCTCCTCGCGCGCGACTGCGGCGCGGTCGGCCAGCCCCTTGCCGCCTTCCGCCTCGATCCGCGCCTCGAGCCCGGCAATCACCTTTTCCAGGTCGGTACGCTGGGCCCGGGCCACCTCGACCCGCTTGTCCAGCAGGCCGATCTGCCGTTCGATGGTAGCAACGTCATGCGCAGTCGCTGCGCGTTCGGCATCCTGCAGGTTGACGAGCGCTGCCGCCTCCTGCTGGCGCGCATCGCGCAAAGCGTCGTCAAGCGAGGCCACCTCGGGCCTGGCTTCCAAGGTGGCAAGCTGTGCCGCGGCGTTCAGCGCATCCCGCTCGGCGCCAGCTTCCTGCACCATCAATGGAGTATTGCGCGCCTCCACCTCGCGCAACTGCTCGGATGCCACTGCATCGACACCTTCCGCCCTTGCGAGCGCCGTATCCGCCTCACCTAACGCGATGGTCAGCGCCTCGACGTCTGGTTCCTCGCCACTCCCCTCCCCTTCCGCGCCTTCCTGCAATTCGACGATGAAAAGCTTCAGGGCCGACGCGCCCACCTCGATTCCGAGCAGCGTCACGGCAGGCGTGATCCCGATGATCCGCGCCTCGAGCGTGCGAAGGTTGGCGACCGCGTCTCGCGCGGCCTCGTTGCGAGCGCGAGCCGCAGTGACGCTCTCCACCCCGTGCTCGGCCAAGGCCGCGTTCAGATCATCGGTCGCATTGGCGAGCGCCGTCTCGGCGCCTTGCAGCCCGACCGGCGGACGGATGATCAGTTCGGCATCGCCCAGTTGGATGCGCGTCTCGCGAGACAACATCCGGTCTCCACGCTCCGCCGCAGATCCGTCGATCGTCAGGCCGCTGACATCACCGGCGAACTCGATCCGCGTCGCACCGGCATCCACGGCCGCCCGCGCCTTGTCCACGGCACGTTCACGTTCTTCGAGGGCCTTGATGACGGTGGTGGGGATCACCGCAGTCGCGAGCTGTCGCGTCACTTCGTATTCGGCCTCCAGCGCAACCAGCTCGGCATATCGCCGTCGTGCCTCGCCGACTGCTACCCGGCGCTCGCGCTCGGCAGCCCGTATCCGAGCAGCGTCAAGTGCCGCGTGGGCGGTCCGCCCAGTGTCACGAGCACGGGTTAGCAGCTCACGGGCTGTCGTCGCTCGTTCCTGCGCGGCCGCCAACTCCCCGATCAGGCTGGATCGACTATCCCGTGCCTTGCTGAGCGCTGTAGCCGTGTCGCTGACAGCTTTGCGGGCGATTGCGAGGCGCGATGCGAGATCCTCAAGTGCCCTGACACGGTCGACAAGGCGGCCCTGCTCAGCGCGGCGTGTGTCGAGCAGCTGAGCGGCAGAGCGCGCCACGTCAAGCTGGCCTACCAGCGCCCGACGCTGCTCAGCATCGGTTGTATCGGCAAGATCGCGGTCGAGCAGCTTCAGCCGCGCCCGTGCGGCCTCGAGGTCGGAAAAGCCCTGCTCTAGGGCGGCAAGCCGAGTGGCCGCCTCGCTCGCGGCGCGCTGCGCGGCGTCATGCTCGTCGCGGGCCGCAGTCTGGCGACCAGTCAGCCGACCGCTGTTGGTCCAGTATTCCGCGTACTGACTGTCGATGCGGGGGCGAACACGCTGGTAGGCAACACCGCCCATGATCGTGCCGACCTCAGCTTCCAGGGTAGCGCGAACGCTGTCGCGCACGATCTCGCCTGGCGCAGTCACTTCAAGCGCCTGCGCCTGCCCGACCCACAACAGACCGAGTGCGCCGTGGGCGGCCGCGTCGCCGCCCTGGCTGGTGTCGCGACGCGCGCCGAGCAGTGCTTGCAGCTGCGCCTCGGCATCCTCGCCCTGCGCACGCCCGTTCGGTCCCCGAACCTCGACCGAAGCACTCTTCAGGAAGCGCTTGCTGACTTCCCACGCCTCGCCTTTCGCCTCGAAGCCGATCTCGATCTGCGGGGCGACGGCCTCGCCGTAAGGCGCATAGCTGCGCGCAAGCCGGTTGGCGGTGTTGTGCCGGATGAAGAAAGCGGCGCGCATCGCTTCCAGCAGCGTCGACTTGCCGGTCTCGTTGGGCTCTATGATGACGTTGAGCCCATCCGTCAGCCCGTCGAGCACGAAGGGGTCGCGGTATTTGCGGAAGTTTGAGAGCGCGATGCGCCGGATCCGAAGGCTCATGCCGCGTCCTGCCCACGCTGATGTTCCACGAACAGGCGCTCGAGCGCCCGCCTGGCAATGGCGCCGTCGCTGCCACCGGCCTCTATCATGCTCATCAGCTTGGCCGCGGCCGTGCCGATCATACCCTCGACCCGCAGGTCTGCCAGATCCTGTTCGCTCGGCCGACCGACGAGATCGTCGGCGGTGACCGTCAGATGGCGGAGGCGATGGCGCAGGTCATTGTCGAGGCGCGCAAGGATCGCGATACGATCGGATAAACTGACGATACCCGAGAGCGAGAGCTGCAGGAGGGTTGCCGATGGTTCGACCTGCGCAAGCAGCCGGTCGCACTCGGCGGCAAAGCCCTCCGCGTCGGCAACCGTCCACGAACGCATCAGCCACTGGAACCTGCCAGTACGGATTGGCGATACCGACGGCTCCGCCCCAGCCTCAAGCGTCACGAGCAGAGCGTAGCCCGGCTCATCCCGCTGGAAGCGATCGGTTTCGGGCGTGCCTGAGTACCAGGTGCGCGCATCGACCCGGAAGCTCCCGTGCCAGTCGCCAAGCGCAAGATAGTCGAGGTTGGAGCGCTGCGCGCGATCAGGCGCAATCTGGTTCTGCGCCTCGCCGCGCGACGAGAAGTCGCGGATCGAGCCGTGTGCCAGACCGATGCGCAAGCTCGCGCCTGGCGTCTCCATCGTGTCGAACAGCGCGGTCGGATCGTCGAGATTATGCCGGTGGGTCAGTGGTGCCGGTAGCAGCCACTGCCCGGGCTCCAGCTCGCATGGCACCGGCTCGGCGAGGATACGGACATTGGCGGCGCCTTTGGCGCGGACACGATCCCACAAGCCGCTGTTGCGGGCGAAGTCATGGTTGCCGGGCAGCAGCCACCAGGTACAGGCATAGCGCTGCATCCGTGACACCGCCTGCACGATCACGCGGTCTTCCGGTCCCTCAGTATCGAACACATCGCCAGCGACCAGCACATGCGCGACATCATGCTCCGCAGCTGCTTTGCCGATCGCGTCAATCGCATCGAACCGCGCCTCGCTAAGCGCAGCGCGCACGTCGCTGTCGAAGCGGCCATACGGCTTGCCGAGTTGCCAGTCGGCAGTGTGGATCAGGCGTAGCATGGAAACCTTCTGGCGGTGTGGGTTATGGCTGTCGAGCCGGACGTCCTGCCCCCTTCCCTACCCCGCCACCATGTAAAGTCAGCGGATCGCGACAACCTTGACCTCGACGGCATCGGCGATCTTCTTCCAGTTCTGGTCGCTGGTCCATGCGGGCAGACCGTCCCGTCGGGCAAGAGCCAGACAGAAACGGTCACCAAGGCTGAGTCCCGCCTCCGCTGTTGCCGCCCGCAACCGCCCGGCAATCTGCGCGAGTGCCTTGTCGGCCGGCACGACCGTCAGCGGCAATGGATCGAGCATCGCATCGACTTCGCGCTCGGGCATGCCGGCATGGACGAAGTGACTGACTACCTCGGCATAGTTAACGCTGCTCACCCGCGCCCCACCGATCTCAGCCGCGACCTTTGTCGCGCCGCGTTCGCCCTTGAGCATCGCGATGATCGCAGACGCGTCCAGCACCACGCTCATTCGCCGCTCTCTTCCCGACGTCGGGCAAGGAATGCGTCGACGGATGCGTCGGGATTACCGCCAGTGTACTGCTTGGCCAGAGCCTGGGCACGTGCCACAGCCTGACTTGCCGTCCGCAACACCACGCCGTCCTCCGTCTCATCAAGGTAGACCGCACCACCGCCACTCAGGCCAAGGCGCTTCCTCACGTCTGCCGGCAGGCTCATGCGCCCGTTAGGCGTAATGTTGATTTGCAAGGTCATGTTTGCACGCCAGCCCTGATGTACCACGTTGACGCAACATAGCTGACGCCCCCGCCGACGACAACAATGTCGATATTGCGTCTGTCCCTTATACTAATGTCACAGCTGGTACGTTGTGCCACGCCGCCACGATTCTGCCAAATACGCATTTTAGGAGGTACGGTTTGGGTATACCTCTGAAAGACCGGAGCGCGCCCGGTCTTTTTTCCGTCAAACGCGCTCTCAAAAAAGACTGGACATAACAAGACCGTTCATAAAGGACTGAAGCATGTTCGTCCGGGCTTATCTCCGCGCATCGACCGCTGAACAGGATGCGACCCGCGCTCGCGCAGCGCTGGATGCGTTCGCCGCCTCACATGGATTCCGTATCGCATCGCGCTATGTTGAACACGAGAGCGGCACTCGCCTCGCCCGGCCGGAGCTTTTTCGACTACTGGACGATTGCGGCCCCGGTGACGTGTTGCTGGTCGAGCAGGTCGACCGTCTATCGCGCCTCAGCTCGGCCGATTGGAGCAAGTTGCGATCGGAGATCGAGGCACGCCAGGTTCGGATCGTGTCTCTCGATCTGCCAACCTCCTGGAACCTGATCGCTACCCCCGACGACTTCACAGCTCGGATGTTCGCCGCGGTAAATGCAATGATGCTCGACGTCCTCGCCGCGGTCGCTCGCAAGGATTATGATGATCGTCGGCGCCGGCAAGCCGAAGGCGTCAGCCGAGCTCGAACCGCAGGCCTCTACAAAGGCCGCGTTGAGAACACTGCCCGCAACGCCGCGATCGCCCGGTCACTGAAGGATGGGCAGAGCTGGCGCGAGATCATGATCGGCACGGGCTGCAGTCGGACGTTGCTCGCTAAGATTGCTCGCCGCCTGAAGAACGAACGGTCGGGCGACGCCAGCGGCACTGATCCGTGCGCTGTCGAGGACATCGCCTGAGCGCCAGCAATTCGGGCTTCCCCTGCCCTTCCAACTCGCCAAGCCGCTGTGCCGTAGCGTCGACGCCGTCGTCAGGCGCGTTTTCCCAAGGCTTTAACAAAATTCCTTCTGGCTAACGATCCAACAGTCGTTACGGGCGTTATCAATATCGCTGAGCTGATTTCCCAGATACGGTAGACGGCGCAGCAGATGCTGCCTTTTGGCAGTATTTGGGAGGCGTCGGTTAACCATGATGGACAAGGAACTGCTTCGCGGTCTTGAGGAGCATCACCGAGTCATCCGGGTTGGCCTCACGTTAATTCAGAGTCACTGCGCAACCGACTGCGCGAACATTGCCGGTCTGGAAAAGGCTCGCTTAGATCTAACCCGCGCAAGCCGCGAAAGGTCGGCGTTTGTTAGCGACTGCATTATTCCGCGTTTACTGGAAACGGCAGACAGCGACGATCGTGCTGCGCTGTCGGATTTCCTTGTCGCCTTCACCTCTAAGAGGCTCATCTCAGACAAACACATCGAAAGGTGGACCGACGACAAGATCGCAGCCGACGTACCTGGCTACTGCGCGGCCGCTCGTACCATCTGGTCAATGATGGAGGAGCAAATGGAACGCGAAACTCGCGTGCTCGGAGCGCGCTTGCTGCGCAACTCCGAGCTATGCAGCGCGCGACGCTGAGCCTTTACCGTCGCCGCGACTGACGGCGGGGTTGTCTCAAGCGGAGGCGATAGGCGAGCGCCCATACTTTTCGAACAGCAGGTTCAGGGCTTCCGCCATGAGTTTGACTTGGTCGGTGTCGTGCTCGACAGCCAGCATCGCAAGCTGCTTACGAACCGCGGGATCGAAGTAACCGGCAATGTTCACCTTGCCGTTCCGGCGAGGGCCCGGCGCCGCCCGAACAGGCCCGTCCCCCTCCCCCGCCTCGACCGCCTCGGCCGGTCGAGCGATAGGCGACGGCGCTGGCGCAACCTTGCCGCCAATCTCTCCCAGCTTACCCAGACCTGCTGCGAAGCCAACCTTTCTAGTCATGCCGCCTCACCCTTCTTCTTACGCTGCGCAGGTGCACGTGTGCGAGTGTGCAGCTGTGCGACCACCCAGTCAAACAAGGCGGTCACCTCTGCGGCAGCTTTTCCGTTCGGCTCGACCTCCTGCGCTGCTTGGCCCGAAATCATACAGCGGCTGAAGGCGACGCGATCCCCAAACGACGGGTCCGCGACCTGAAGCCCGAACGACGAAGCGATCGTCTCGGCCGCCTCCTGGCCACCAGTGCCTTGGTGAGGCACGCTGTTGAGGACCGCGAACGCCGTTTTGCCAACCAGCTTCAACAGCTCGACTGTCTTCGCCATAGCCCTGAGATCCATGATCGTGGGCTGACACGGTACGAGGATCAGATCTGCCGCCTTTGCCGCCTCGAGAGCTGTGCTCTCGCTGTGCGGAGCCGTGTCGAGGATTACCACGTCGGCCCCCATCGACTTCGCTTCCTCGAGAACCTTTGTCAGCCTGGATGGCTGGATCGATAGCACTGCGGGCGTCTCATCCGCGCGATGATCCTTCCATTCGGCTGCGCTGGCCTGTGGATCGAGGTCGAGGAGCAAGGTGTTCTTGCCGGTAGCGGCGAAAGCTGTCGCAAGGTGGATCGCGAGCGTCGTTTTTCCGACCCCGCCCTTCTGCGCAATGAGAGCCACTGTCTTCATCTTGATATCCTCGCTTTGCCCTATGCACAGTCGTGACTGTGCACACGTGCGCGATTGCGTTGGTACGTATGCCCACACTCGCGCTAGCGCACAAGCGCGAAAACGCACGTGCGCGCGTGTGCACAGGTGCACGGTCGCACCAGTGTCTGAACCGTTGTTGCGTTGAATGACCTTGTTCAATGGTGCCAACACAGCTGCTCAAGCCAGCTCGGCTCAAAGCAATGACGCTGCGCCGGTGAGCCGACTGGTTTCTGGGGCGGGTCTCGCACGTGCGGGCTCTACCCTGCGTCGCTTAGCTGGCGGCGTCAGGCCGCCCCTAAGCACCTCCTCTTACCATCCTCGGTGAGCCCTTCCCGTTCAACATCCATCAGCTACCCACACGACAAGCAGCCCGACTACAGATCCTTCGCACTATCGCGTAATCACGACCGTGCGACGACGCACCCTCGCACCTGTGCACACCTGCGACAGTGCATTATCGCAATAGTGCGCCGAGCCAATGCAGCCCTTAGCGCCGTGTCGCAGAGATCGCGTCGGCGACCTGTCGTCCCTCGGCCGAGCCAGAGCCATGCGCCACGCAATCACGGCGGTCGCATCGCACCTGTGCACCAGTGCACCGGTGATTCATTCCATCGCAGGGTGTGGAGCATAACGCTTTCGCACGATCCCCAACGCTAAGGGGGCGGGTGAAAAGGGAGCTTCTGAACTAGCTGGCGCCTTCGGGGGGAGGGCACCCCACGACCTTGGCAGGCTAGAGCCAAGCGCACTCGCTCACGCATACGCTCCCAGACATACGTGCATCGACGCGCGGGTGCGCTGGTGCACAGAAGCGTAATTGCGACGTCGCAGACGTGCAAGTGAGCACCTGTGCACAGGTGCGCGGTCGCACACTCGCGATACCTATATCAGTATGCCGACGATGACCAACATCAGGGCGGCGTTGGACGCGAGGATCTTCCCGACGCCCAGCGCGCGAGCCGATCGGCCTTTCCTCCTGGTAGACCAGGTGCGGTCGATCCCGGTACGTACTGCCAATATCCCGTCGACGGCTAGGACGGACCCTATAACGAACAGCATCAGGGTGAAGGCCTTCACAAATTCTCGACCTGATGACGGCGATATGGCGAACGCAGCCACGAGACAGACCGTCGCGATCCCGTAGAGCGATGCGCCAGCATCGAGGAGACCGGACATCAGGAGACGGCGAGGTTGGCTCCACGGGATCGGCACAAACATCGTCGGCCTTCTGCAGACGCGGCACGGCTCAACCGGACTGGCGGGCGGCCACGCTCCGAGGCGATTGCCGCAATATCCGCATGTCGGCGCAGTGGGGGAGGGGGCCGTTTGCATCGACTACGCTGACGGATCCGTGATGGTTTCGTCTGCCGGCACGTCGGCGCGCATGGAGGCATTGTAGCAGGCGGGGTCGCAGAACAGCATAGGACGGCCTCTACACGTCATCTGGTGCCCCTCCAGCATGACGGGCCTGCTTGCCAGTCGCTGGCATCGCTCGTTGGTCTTCGTCATGAAGCCGCAAGGGATGGCGATCGGTTCACCACGCGGCGCCTCCATCTCGGCCGCGTCTAGCGGCTCTATGTTGAGGTCCGGGGCAGGATCGAAGAAGTCCCGCTGCTGGATACGCGCGTGTTTCATATGGACACCTGACGACGATGGGGGAGGGGGCTCTCGAGCGATGCTCTCGCTCGCCTGCTAACTCCCTCTCCCCTCTAAAGCTTATTGCCTCGGCGCTGGTGGTGCCATCGGAGGCGCCGGGGAGGGCGCCGGTCCGATCGAAGCTCCAGTTGGTTGGGGCAACCGCGTCTGTGCCTGATTGGTCAGCTTGACGAAGGCGTCGAGCATCGCGACCGAAGTGATCTTGCCCATGTCGGTGCTGGTATACGCACCTCCGAGAGCGCCGACGCCGGCGTTGGTGAGCAGACCGCCTCCCAGGATCGACAGATCCTTTTTGCGGGCCGAGCCCGTCGCGATCGCCTGTTGGATGCCGGTTTTCACCTCGATCAAGGTAAGCATGGTCTGGCTCGACTTGACCTTCTGTTTGAACCCGAGGCCGCCGGGGAACATCGTGCCGAGCCCGCCTCCGCTGCCACCCGCATCAGAATCCGAATAGAGCACCTTGGCCTGGAGAAGGTAATCCGCGGCCTTCAGAGTGGCTTGGTTGTTCGCGCCAGCGACGCTTCCACCCGCTGCGAGCTGACGCTCTCGCTGCAGGGCGTCGAAGCCTTCTCCACGATCGACGACCTGGAAGCAGCCCGATTGAGCAACGAGAAGCTTCAGCAGGGGGATCGGATCAACACGCTGACTCCCGCCGTTCTGGGCTTCTGCCATCCGCATCAGCGCCGCAAGGCCCGGGGGAATGCCCTCGGCGGTTCCTCCAGCGGCGCGCTCCTCCACCAACGCGATGGTCCCGTAGGGTCGATCGCAGCGTGGAACCTGCGTATTCTCGTCGATCCCGATCCCCCCCTTACCCGCCTTCTGGGCGAGCGCCGGCGAAGCCGACGCTGCGAGCAATGCCATGATTGCGATAGTACGGCGCATTGTATCCCTCCCTCGTTCGATGATCGTGTACCATAGGTTTGTTGCTATCTCAGTGCGTTGCGACTGAAATGACCTATTCCAGAAAGCCCTTTGCGCTGTCGGCTTTGACCTCGAGAGCGCGAGCAAGACCGGTCTGCAGCCGGATCGTCTTGTCTGTTGATCCGACCACCTTCACCGGAGCCATCATTTCCTTTGCTGTGGTCGAGCCGAAAAGGCGGTCATTCCCGTGCCAGAAGGCCGTCAGCCCCTCCGCAATCCTGACGCGGTAGGTCCCGACCTGGACCGGTGTTGCCGTCTTCTTCCCCCCAGCTACGTAGATCCCCAACACATCCTTGTCGGTCGCGACGTCGTTCAAGACGACCACGTAGCCATGATTGGGCCTGTCTGGAGCGCGAAACCTTAGAATGCCCTGTCGACGGTTAAGGTCGGTTGCCGGTGTGGTGAACACCGTGCCGCTTTCCGGGAATGGCACTGGAATCATCCTCTGAAATGCCGACGTCATCACCGAGGTGTACGTCCTATAGATGACATACATGCCCCCGAGCGCGACGGCCGGAACTAGGATTGCTTGAAGTAGCGCACGTCCGACGCCGGCCATTTGCCATCTTGCGTTGGTCCATGACGATCCCTGGCCCATTTCCACACGCCCGCGCTTGTCGTTCCAGATCGTCGGGCCGTCATCGATACCCTGGCGCCTCCGATACCGGGCCCGCATATAGTCGCGATCATCAAGCCCCATGACGTGCCGCTCCAGTTGTTATGGCGCGCTTCGTCACGGCGCGGTGATGCAGAATCTTCAGCTGCTGCATGAAGTCGGCGATGACGAAGGAAAACTCGTCTGCGACCTCCTTCTCGGCCGCACATTCCGGCGCGATCGAAGCCGCGGCGAGCACCAAATGAGCCGCTGCAATCGGATGCTCATCCATGAGGTGAAAGGCTCTCGTGCGAAGATCGTCGGCCAGCTCCTCGGCGGGGGTGTGTACCCCGGCTTGGCTGGTAGGGGCGCTCTGAGCGTCATCTAATCCGCTGGCTTCGGCAGATGGACGTGATCGTTCGGCTATTGCCATGGCTACATGACCTCGTGGCGGGGAAGGTTCTGTGCGGGGAGGGGTCGCAGCGACGCGACGATCGGCATGACGTCGTTGAAGTTGGGCTGCACGCGCCCGGGCACGCGGATCGTGCGATATCCCGCATAAGCCGTCATTTCGTCGCGAACGCGGTCCTTGAACGGGTTATGCGACCAGTCGTCGACCTCGATTAGCGCGACGATCAGGCCCGTCGCACGATCCTGCGCCACGAAGTCGACGATCTTCTGCGAAAAGGCATTCCGGTCGGAAATCTTGCTCTTCCGCATTGGGCTTTGCGGTACGCGCAGAAGCGCTCCCATCGCGACTTGCGCATGGATACGGCAGTGCGGCAGGGCGCGCTCGAGGACGTTGAGCATGGCCGTCTCGCGCGGGGTCAGGAAGCGTTTCGCAACCGGGCGCGGTGGACCGAATATGTTTCGAACACCTAGCGCCTTCAGGATGAGGACGGCCGAGACCAATGCGATCAGGAGGGGGAGGGGCTTGTCCATCATCGGACGGCACTCAGAGGGATCGAATCCGATGTTTTGCCGCTCTCAGCCGCTGATAGCCGGTTTTCGGACATAGAAAGCCACTGCACCTCTTTTGATGATGCTGGCCTTCCGGGGATGAGCTGCGCGGCGACGACGATGATCGCGAATATGACTAGGACCCGGGCGAGTTGAACGATCATGCGCCGATCGATCGATCGGCGCGCATCGTCCTTCTTCTCCAGTTCGGCTGCACCCTGCAGACAGGCGAGCGCTCCGTCACTCAGGATACGAGCATTTTGGGTTTCGTCGTCAAACAGGGTGGCGTCGCCACTCGAAAACCGACTGGCTCGAATAGCGAGCAGATCATGCGCGAGCCTGCGCAACTCTTCGGACGTGGGTTTGCTCTGAAATATCGGGCTCATGGCGTTCCTCACATATCCAGGCTTAGATTTTTCTGAGGGAGCCCCGGCAGCTGGTCGCCGTGGCCAGGCATCGCGGGCAGGGAGCTCAAATCGTCCATGTCGAGCGGGCGCATTCCCAGCTCGTCGTCCTTCCGCGTCTCCGGGCGCTTCTGGCGATCCTCGTCATCCTTGCGGTCGAGCGCGAGGCCGTCACGCTCCATCTGCTTCGGATCCGAGTAGTCGTTCTCCGACTTGCCCATGGGTGGGAGGTCGTCAGCCGACGTCAGCGATGCGTCGAAGATGATCCGCTGCCCGTCATCGCGATCGAGTGTCGCTGCTGCTGCGCTAAGCGCGTCGTCGGCCGCCTTGGTATGTCGCCCCGGGCCGTCGATATCGAGGCGTCCGAGGGTCTCGAGCGACGCCGTCTTGTTGCCGGGGTTGCTGTCGAGTTGTCGGTCCAGCTTCTGAAGGTTGTCGATGACCATCGTCAGCTCGAACCGCACGCGGGTGACGGCGACGTTGAAAAGGCGCTGGTTGGACAGGTTGCGCTCGAAGCTGCGCATGGCGACTATCGCGTCGTTGGTCGTGACGCCCTGTGCCATGTGCATGTTCAGGGCGTATGCGAGATCCATGCGGTGCATCATCCGGTCACCGTTCTCGAGCGTGACCTCGTCTTTGTTGGCCAGCTGTACGGTGACCTTCCCGTCCTCGATCCGAGTGATGGTGCCGAGCGAGGCGTTGAAAATCCCGCGGTCCTTGTCGTTATCCGTCCACCTGATGCGATCGCCCTCATGGATGCGGATCGTCTCCAAGGTCGCGAGCGACATGCGATCCTTGCCGATCATGGGGTCCATGCGCTGGGGATTGAATTTGATGGCGCGCCCATTCTGGACCACCTCCACCCTGCCGTTGGCGAAAGTGCGTCTGACCTCCGCCACGCCGCGGCGCAGGCCGAGCTCCGGGATCACCTCCTGTATCTGAAGCTGCTGACCCTTCTCGTAGGATTGGGCGTACCGCAGCTCCTCGCGGGTCAAATTGATGTTCTGCAGGACTGTAACGAACAAGCCATCGCCCTTGAGCGTGCCCTCGTCCCGCAAGCCCTTCTGGACCGCATCATTGATGTCCGCTCGTGTTTCGCGCCCGGAGGCGAAGATCGCCGTTTCAGCGCGCTTCTCCGGCGACAGGTCGAGCCATAGCTCCGCCGCACGCGCGGCCGGGTCTTGGTGTTCGACCACCTTGTCACCGAGCACTTTTAGCGCCTGGCCCGCCTTTCCGACGTTGGCGAGTGCTGCAACCGTCCGAAGCTGGTCGGTCTGCTGTCGCAGATTTTCATCCATCCGAGCCATGCCGATCATCGCCGCCTGCATCATCGCGAACGCCTTGCCGGCGTCGATCGGGAGCAGCTGCTGTCGGTCGCCGATGAGCGCGATACGTTCGATGCCGAGCGCCTCTGCGATCGTCAGCATCTTCAACATGTCCTGGTTGGAGACCATCGACGTCTCGTCGACGACGATGACCGTGTCCTTCAGCTCGTCCCGCCGCGCCTGAGCAGCCGGCGTGTTCGGGTTTATGGCGTGCTTCTCATTGTGCCAGATGAAGTGCGCGATCGTCTCGGCGCTGACGCCGGCGGCCTGCATCTGGTCGACCGACATCTCCCGATTGGGGATCGCATCGGGCCGGGCCATGCCCTCCTTCATGTCGGCGACCATCTTGTTCTGAAAGGCGAGGCCTAGCACCGACTTGCCTTCAGATTCCGCCACGCGTGCGACAGCTTGGAGCATCGTCGACTTGCCCGCGCCGGCGATGCCCTGCACCGCGACGATCTTGTCAGGCGAGGACACGACCAGCGTTGCGGCTGCAAGCTGTCCTTCGTTCAGCGCGTGAGGGGAGGCGGCCTGTAGGCGGTCTGGTGCCTCCGAAGGGGCAACCAGCGGTGTCGCAGTGCCTTTGCCGGCCTCTACTCGCTCAAGGATCCGTTCCTCGGTTCTGAGGGATTCCGGCGTCGTTACGGCGGCCACCATCCCGGCGCTGCTACGGATCTCGCCGGCAAGCAGCTTGCCCTTCTCGGTCAGCTGATCGATGCGCGCCTCGACGTGATCGATCGTCACGCCCTTCAAATTGAAGTCGAGTGCCTTCTTGGCGACCTGGTTCTTCTCGAATGCCGCCTCGCGCTGGCCCAAGGTCCGGATCGCCGAGGCAACGGCGAGCTGCGCGTTGGCTTGCCCGGCGCTCTGCGCCATTCGCACGAAACCGCGGTCGACGAGCGGGTCGGGCGAACGCATCAAGCCCGACACCGTTTCTCTCGCCACCTTCACGGCGTCTGCGATGGCATTGTAGCTGCGGCCAATAGCCCCGGCGTTCTCACGCTGCTCCATCTTCGCGGCGGCGTTCATCGCACCCTCAAGCAGCGCCTTTCCGTCCCAACCGGCTGCGGCTGCATCCTTCATCCAGTCGAGGACCAGGCCGTCCCGATCCTCGAGGTTGAGTTTGGGATCGCGGGTTGTGACGGTGACACCGTCTCGCCCCTTAGGTGATACGATACCCAGCTCGGCCGCCTTCTCGAGGATCTGCTCACGGCGCTGGCTGAAGGTCTCGAGGACGTCCTTGGGCACCCCGACAATCTCGAACGTGCCGTGCTTTCCGGTCGCTACAAGTTGGTAGCCGAGCTTCTCCAACTCATTGCGGAGATACGCATGGTAGATTGCGCCGATCACGGTGTTGTTCGCCCAGATTTTGTCAGCGTGGAGCGCATGCCACTCGCCATCCGGCCCCTTCGTCAGGTTGGCCAGGATCGCATGGATATGGAGCTGGGGATCGAGCGCGCGGCTCGTGTCGTGCTGAAAGAGTGCGTAGACCAAATTGCCGGTCTTCACCGCCTCCGTTTTGCCGTCCTTCGTGATGCGCGTTTCAGCGAGGTTCTTCTCGATCCATGACAACGTCTGCTGGACCGCCTTGGTATGGGCTCCGTCCGGGCCGAGGATACGCTTGTCCCCTGCCACATAGGCCATGAGCGAGACTGACTTCGGTGCCGAGAAGGTGAGGTCGTACCCCGGCCGCCGACCCTCTCGTTGGTCGACCTTCTCTCCTGAAGGCAGCTCGCCATGCAGTGCCTTCGCGAAAGCCTCTTGGCTGACCGCGCCGGTAAGGCCTGCCGTGGCGGCGCCTTCCCCGCCCCAAAGGCTGACGTCTCCAGCCTTCTCGTCGGTGTAATAATCACCTGCGACATAGTCGTCCTTGGTGAAATACTTCGCCGCGCCGGAGGCCGATTTCACGGTAGCGATCGAGTGCATCGTTACAGCCCGATCCCGTCGTCTTCAGGGAAGGCGTCACGCGCTTCGCGGACGGACAGATCCTCCGGCCGCTCCGCGGTCGGTGTCGGATCGTCACGCAACCGTTCGTCGCTGCGCGCAGGGGCGCTGCGCCCATCCATGGACCGGGCCCGGTCGTCACGCTCATCATCGCTGGTCCGGCCGCGATCGGCCGGCGATCCCGCTTCGGTGCTGCTCACCACCGTCGCCTCCGACGATGGGCCGTCACGGGAGTTATCGACCTCCCCTTCGCTGGGCTGGGAGAGGATATTCGCGGCGAGATTGTTCGCGACGTTGGCCGGTTCTACCTCCTCCTCCGACAGTGCCAGCGACTCCCCACGCCCGCCGTCATCACCACCGCTGTTCGGCTTTCCACCACCTCCGCGACCAGACGCCGCAGGCGCGTCAGGATCGCGCGGTTTCCGCGGGACGAAACCTTCCGCGACCTTCGGGTAGTGCTCCCACTCGAGCTGGATGCGCGCGGCAGGGAAGCCGTCAGGAAATTTGACGAAGCCGTGCATGGATGGAAGGTTCGTAATGTCGTCTGGGATGACCAGCGGCTCGACCTGCTTCCGAGGCGTCAGGGTCGAGGCATCGCGGGTGTTGTTGTAGCCGTAGCTATACCCCTCATCCATCTGCCGGATTTCACGGTTGCCGATGTATCTGGCGCACTGCTCCGCGGTATCGAGATCGGCCGCAGCCAGGATCAATTTGGTGCGCGCGAGCGACGACAGATTGCGGGCGTTTTCCTCGCCGTAGACCTGCACCAGCTTGTCGAAGGAGTGGAGCCCAAGGATCATCGCCCCGCCGAAATTTCGGGCGGTCTGCAGGCCGCTTTCGATCGCCGGGAGCCGGTGAAGGGCACCGAGCTCGTCAAACATGAACCACGTCCGCAGCGACCGGGTTTTCGGCATCGTCATGAGCGAGTGGATGGCGAGGTTCGACCACAGCGTGAGCAGCGCCCGGTTCATCTCGAGATCGGTGTAATTTGAGGTGATGAAGAGGATCGAACCGGGCTTCTTGTCGCCGGTCATCCAGTCCTTGATCGAGTAGGTGCGCCCCTCGTCGGGGAGGAAGCGCAGGACCTGCGCATTGGTGTTGAAGACGGCGCGGATCGACTCCGCCATGCGCGCGGCTTCAGGCGCCGTCAGAGGGTCTGCGATCGTCTTGGCTAGGTGCTTGTGAACCTGCTTCAGGTCGGCCGTCATGAGGTTGTCCGCCAGTGCCTGGTTCGTTGTCATTTTCTTCTCGATGAGCTTCATGCACATCTCGATGAACAGGGTCCGCGCGGCGAGCGCCCAGAAGGGCTCGGAGGAGCCGCCATCGGACGGAATGAGGGCGGCGGCAGCGGCCGTGAACTCGCTGTAGGTCCGGCAGTCGTTGAAGATCGACCAGGCCGGGCAGCGCGCGTCCATCGGGTTCAGGATCGTGTCCCGTTCGGGGTCGTAGAACGCCTCGACATAAGCCCCTGTCAGATCGAACACGACGGCGCTGTCTTGGCGCTGCCGGATCTGTGCGATGGTCTTGCGGAGGGCGGTCGTCTTACCGGCGCCGGTCGTGCCGAGAAGCAGGGAATGGGACTGCTCAAGGCGGTGCGGGTAGGGGATGCCCGCGATCGTGTACGGATGGTGGATGCCTCCCGCTTTGCGGGCTCCAAACGGCAGCTTCAGGACCTGCTCCGGCGTCTTGTTCGGGAACAGGCTTTGAGCCTCTTTCACGAACTCGATTTTGTTGTGCTGGACGATCTCGGCATAGAGGACATCGCGCTCGACCAGCATGGCTCCGCGCTCGTGACGCTCCTGAACCATTGCCTTGCCGCGCCGCTTGGAAAAGTCGACGTACCAGATGGCAAGGGGCACGGTGACGCAGGACGCGATCATGGCCGATCCGATCACCCCGCGGACGGCTTTCGTCCAAGCCCGAGCGACTTCCGGAACGTAGGGCACATAGCCCATGATCGTGCGGTGCAGACTGTTGTCGGGCATCCGCAAATCGACCTGCTTCAGGTTGTCCAGGGCGACCCAATTCCAGAGACCCGCTAGAACCCGCATGCAGATCAGCTGGACGTTGTTTTCATCGAGGGTGATGGACAGGATAATGACGTAGGCGAGAGCGAACACGCCGAGCCACATCAGGATCGGCAATTTGGCCCCCTGCAGCCACATCAGCACCTGAGTGTTTAGGAGCTGCGAACCACGCGTGAAGTTGCCCGAATTGCGGGGGAGTTCGCCTCGCGCCGAGTGGTGTTCCTGAGGGATAGGACGGCCGTCATTGCGGATGTCACGCCGCATGGCCTTGGGGTCATCGCGCGCCATGATACTGCTCCATCCGAAGGTCAGTCTGGGCGATCAAATGGTCGCGCAATTCGGGGTGGTTTTCGCGAATGATCGCGTCGAGCGCGATCTGCGTATATTCGGTCACGCGCATGTGGCGGAGCTGGCTGTCGTCGGCACGCTTCGCACCGGCGACGAATTGCTCGATCGCCAATCGGATCACGTCTGACGTGCTGCGATTTTGGCGTGCCGCTACCGCATCGACCTGGTCACGTAGATCCCGCGGGATCCGGACCGTGCAGTGTGTTTTGGTACTCAAGAACCAGCTCCCTAGCAGGGGGGCTGGTGGGCACTCCGTGGTGTAGTTTTTAGCGGGTCTTCAATGCTCATTCAAGCCGCTCGTTGATTTGCGCCTCGAAATCGTGCCACATCGTAACACGCAAAAAGCGCGGTTTTCTGCGGTTTTCTGAGTGTGTTACGTTGTGCCACAAAGCGTAACACATTGTGACCCTCATTCGTCATCTGCTAACCTGTTGAAATTGCTCGGGAAAAGGCAAGCGAAGCTTGCGTAGGGTGTGCACTACTGTAGTCCCATATCCTCCGTGCTGTATCGGTGCTGGTTGGTGCTCCGGGTAGCTCCGGGCCGTGTCCCGGTTTCACCGAGGATCGGGTCCGACGTGAGGCGGAAATGGGTGCTGGATGGCGTGCTTCGCACGCCGGGGTTTATGGCGTCGGCCGATATCATCGTGGGGTCTTTCGCTGGGGTCCGAGAGGCTGCTTGGCGTTGTGAATTGTCGGGGGTAGAGTGGCTGTGTTCAGAGCCCGATCAGCCTGACGAAAAGGACGATGGAAATGGCAAAGTCACTGGACGCCGAACTGGCCGCGATCGAGGCCGAGGAACGCAAGCTGTCGGAGCGTCGCAAGGCGCATCAGGGCAGGTTGCGGGAGGCCGCGATCCAGTCGGTCGAGAAAGCGGGGTTGCTCAAGCTGCCGCTCGACCGGCTCGATGGCTTGATGAGGGTGGTGAAGACGCTAGGCGTCGAAGAAGTCGAGAAGCGGCTGAAGGCGTCAGCCTGAAGCCGGCCGGGACCATCGGCGCGTAGCCGGTCGGTTCTCCAAAGGTGTCAGGCAAAAAAAGGGGCGCGTCGGCGAAGCCGCGCGCCCCGTATCGGGTCGGAATGAAGACGGGTTAGTCGGGGTTTGGCAGGGCGTTCATGCCCATGCGAGACTGGCGTCAGGCGGATTGGTTTTCGTCCGGGCCATGGCGACCAGCGAGGGCAGGTAGCGCGACAGATGGGGGTCGGCGGTAAGGCGGTCGTGGATCACCGGATCGGTGAGACGCCGGCGCAGTTCGGCAAGCGGGATTTCGCCGAAGGACTCGGCATCGAGGCCGAGGCTTTCAAGCAGGGCATAGGCATTGCCATTGGCGACGTTGAGCGCTGGTGCGCTGTCATGGGTCCATGCGACCTCGATCATCACCAGCCCGATATTCTCCTCGCGCCGCACGCGGATGCGCCGCGCGGCGAATTGGGCTTCGTCGAGGACGGCGATCGCGGCTTCGCCGTGGTCGAGGATGGCGCTGAGCGAAGCGAGCGGAAGGGGGCAGACGCGCGCCTCGAACGCGAACTCCGGTTCATCGGTCGTGCCCCATTCGTGGGCGATAAGCGGGTAGCCGAGACGCTCGGATTGGGCGCGCAGGTAATCGCACAGGACGGATAGCTGGTCGCGGGTGATTTCGGCGGGCGGGACGGCGTGTACGTCATGGCCGTCATCGATGCGGAACGTGATGGTCATCTCGACCTCCTTCGTTGGAACCGCTCTTCCCGTTCCCGCTCCTCTCCAACATGCCGTGCGACGGGCACGTCGCTGGTCGGCAGGGGTGGCATGGCCGACATCGTGCGAGGTGACGTCAAGGATCTGCCAGCGGCAGCAGCGCCGGGCCGGGTTCGATGCCCGGCCCGGCGCTTCCCCGCCAACAAAATGGGTTCCTGTTCAGCGGTACTCGATACCGCATCGGACAGTCGCGCGGCAGCAGCGCGGGCGCGGGCTCGATGCCCGCGACCGCGCTTTCCCGGCACGCGGCATTCTCCGGCGCTGGCGAGCTGGTCGGGCGGGCCGGGAAAGGCGGCGGCAGCGCATTACCGGAAGGGGGAAGGCGAGCGGGCGTGCGGGTGTCCGCGCGCGGCCCGTCGGGGCCGCGCCAGGGCGGCCGCGCGTCCGCTCGCCTGGCGTGGGGGGAACCTGTAGGGTTCCCCCCACAAAGCGCCGGTGGCGACAAGCGGCCAGCCCCGGCGGGAGCGTCCGGGGCTGGCCTAGTCATCCCTGCCAAGGGAACGGGTGGGCGGGACGACGCAGGGGGGGGTGCGCCGTCCCTAGAGGGTCAACCCCAAGCCGCGCGCTTGGTTGCGGCGGGGGCCGGTCCCTGATCGGAAATGCGATAGGCTTGGGTCGGAACGCCTGCCTTTTTCAGTTCGTCCAGCAAGCCCGACTGGATGCCGGTTCCCTGACACACGATGGCTTCGACCGGCGCGAGGGCGACAAGCTGGTCGTTGCGGCGAAAGCCTGCGGCTGCCGCGTAGCGGCGGACGTTGGGCGCGAAGGCGACTAGCGGAACCTTGCGGCTCGCGGCCCAAGAGGCGGCGATAAGGTCGCATCCCTTGCGCTGGCCGGACGTGCAAAGCGTCATGTGGGGAACGCGCGCCTTGATCGCGTCTAGGCGGTCGTAAAGCATCTGGAAGTCGTGCCATTCCTGACCGCCCGAAAAGACGACGATGGGGCCGGTCGGGTTGCGCTTTTCGCGGATCGCCTCGGCGCGCGCCTTGAGAAAGTCGAGGCTGTCGATCTGGCTGGCGGTGGTGGCGCTGGAAACGACGGAGCCGCGCGCGCTGCTCCACGGTTGCCCGGTGTGGGCATGGTAGCAATCGGCGGCATAGGCGCGCATACATTCGATGGCGGCGCGCTGCTCCATCTTGGTTTGGGTGCGTAGCTGCATTTCCTCCAGTTCGACGGCGTAAATCTCTGACGGATCGGGGCGGCGGGCCATCTCGCCCAAGTCGCGGGCCAGCGTGTCTTCCTCGCGCGCCAGTTTCTGCGCCTCGTAGTGGAACGAATTGACGAAACCCCATGCGATGGCTTGGGCGCTCGTCTCAAGCCGGGTATCGGCAAAGAGGTCGAACAGGGTCGCCATGATCGCGCGGCAATCGAATTGCGCTTCGGCGGGTTCGGGCATGTCGAGTTGCTGGGCGATCTCGCCCGGACCCATGATCGACCATGCGCCGACGTCGCCGAACGCGGCGTTGAAACTGTCGCTGGTGGTGTCGTTGGCGATTTCCTCGCGGATGGCGTCGGCGCGGTCCTGCGCGGCGATTTCCCCCGGGGTCGATCCCATGGCTTCGCCAAGCTGCGAAAGGCTGGTATAGCGGCGGGAGGGCGTTTGCTTGGTCATTGGTTCATACTCTCTGGCAGGGTTGGCGTCTTAGGACCGGGGGGAGCGTTTCAGTCGCTTCCCCCCGTCCGTTCGGTGGTCTTAGGCGGCGACCGTCTCGTCGGCGGTCGTCTCGCTCTTGCGGCGGCGGGTCGGCGTCATCGGCGGGATGGCGTCGGCGTCGGTTGCGCCTTCCTCGACCATCTGGCCGTTGGCGTCGGCGTTGCCGGTGCCGAAACCGTCATCGATGGTGCGGCGTCCGCGTCCCTGACGGCTGCCGTTGAGGTTCTCGCGGCGGGGCAGCGGGCGGTTCCATACGACGTTGTAGGTTTCGGTTTCGTCGTCGGTGCGGAAAAGCATGACTTGAACCGGGGCGGTGAGGCTGGGGTCGTCGAAACGTCCCTGATAGAAAACCTCGCCGCTCGAATTGCTGGTCTGCTCCCACAAAGCGCCGATCTGCACCCAGCGGCGCGCGACGTTCAGCGCCATGATTTCGAACGCGGGTGCCTTGTCGCTGTCGCTCTCGACCGGGCGAAGGCCAAGGCGGGGAAGGTCGATGTGCGCGGTGGCGATCGAACCGAGAAGCTGGCCGTTGGTGCTCTTGAAGGAACCGATGTTCATGTGACTTACTCCGTGGGGGCCGTTCCCCCTCTTTGCCAGGGCTTGGGGCCTTTCCCCTCCCGACATCTTTCTTTTACCCCCTCCCCCCCAAGTATTGAAGCGCATTGATTTCTTGACACCAAGTTATCGTACACGGTGAGTCCGAGCATCTAAAGAGCTTGCGTCCAGCAAGCGTAAACAAACAAACAAAGAAGCATTGATCGCGGTAGCGAGCAATTCAGATGAACAGGAACGATGTTCGGGGGGCGTAGCCCCGGCCTGTGATCTCATCGCACCCGGAGCCGTCCTCGCAGGGGCTCAAGGCGCAGGCACGGTCGGCGGGGTCAACATGAATGACGGAGGCTCCGCCGCTTTAGCGGTGGAAACCGTAGGACCAATCAGCAAAAAGCATTGTCCGCATCGCGGACAATCCATCAGCGGTCCGGTATTCTTGTTGAGGCGTCTTCAAACAAACAAAAGCATTGCCAGCCTTGCTGGCAATACCATCGCGACGCCGACCCCGGCGGGCGGGTCTGCAACGCGGAGACACTGAGAGGCGGCGAAGGGTGCGATGAGATCATTGGCCCCACGAACAATCATCATGCGCGCCAGCGCATGATTCCACAGCCGCAGGCTGCTGGCGATGCGCGTGGATCTGGGTGTGACGTTCAGGGTGGAAGAGGCTGGTGCGTCATCATGCCCGTGGAGGCGCGCAGGAGGCCCGTAGGGGGCGGAAACCCCGGACAAGGGATCGTGACCCCGCAAGGGGCGGAGACGCGCTTCAGCGTGGCTCCGGTCGGCTTTAGCCGACTAGAGCCCGGCCCCGCCCATCGGGCGGGGTGGCCCCGAGGCTGTCGGTTCATTGATGGTGGCGAGGTGAAGTCGCGGTTGCCGGTCGAACCATCGCCGGAGATCATCATGACGTTCACCGTCGGCGATACGGTAGGAGGGGACGGGGGTGTTGATGCAGGCTATCGCATAGTTGAATCGGAATGACTGGCCGAGCCGATCGGCGATTATCTTCAGCTCGTCGGCAAGCATTCTACGGAGATGGGAGAGGTTATCGCGACCGCGATCGTCGATCGGGACACAGTTGGGATATTGCAGGCGGGTTCGACCTGCGTGCGATCGTCGGACGGCGACGGGCAAGAGGCGCGGCAGATCATCCGGGAACGACGCGGGTTCGATTGTCCCGGGTTTGTCGATGGTGGATCGGAGCATGTTGAGCCGACCGGCGTTGCGTGATTTGTTGTAGCAGTCGTCATTCCAGAGCCAGATCTGCCCGTTGCCCATGGCGGCGAGGGTGTCGACCCATGTCGGTAGCGTACCGGCATCGACGGCGGTGTCGAAGGCATCGGCGCTGACGATCCAGATCGTGACGGCGCGGTGGTCATGGTCGCGGTCGATCCGCCGTTCCGCGCACCAGGCGCTGGTGGGAGAGGCCTGGACCTCGAAGTGGACCAACTGGCGATCGATGGTGACGGCGATGTCGGGTTTACGGAGGCCCGATGGTGTATGAGCCGAAGCGTTGCGAGCGGGGTGGCAGCCCATGGCTTCGAGGATGGTCATGATCTGGCATTGGGCATCGATGTGCCATTTGCCGTCGTCTCCGGTGGGGTTGCGGCCGTGGAAGGCGGCGGGTGTGATATTCGTCCGCCAGGGGCAGGGTGGTGTGGCGTCGTCATCGGGGAAGTGGGCGAAGAAGGGTTGGCGGATGACGCCGGCGCGCACGCCGACGGGTTCGAGGCAGGCTGCGCATCGGAAGGCGTGTCGGCCATCGGGCAAGGCGTGGATGTCGCGGAGGTTGAGGGTATCGACGTCGTGATGGCGGTGGTGTCGATCGAGCACGAAGGGGATGGCGAGCTGGCGCTGCGGGAGGGCTTTCATTGCAGGTTCCGATAGGGCTTGATGGTCCATCGAAGCCGCGCCGGGGGGTGGGTCCGTGTCTATTGACGACAGTTGCAACGAGAGAATGCAGGAGCCGGGAAGCGTCGTAGCGGCGCTGGTTGCGCCATCGCGCGAGCCGTCCGAGGCGACCCGGTCAGCGATCGAGGCATGGGTACGGGATCACCAGTCGAGCAGGGCGGTGGTGGCGATCGAGGCCGCGGCGGGCGCGGTGCTCAACGATCTGCTGGAGGATTTCGGTCGGACGTATTCGTGGAACGAGGTCCGCCGGTTGCCGGGCGTGCCCGAGTTTCGGTCGATGACGGATCTGGCGAAGCGGCTACGGGTGATTTCGGGCCGATTGCGGGAGCAGCATGGGGCGGACCAGGTGATGCAGGTGCATCATAGCGGGCGCTCAGCGCTATGGCTGTCGTTCGAGGTGCCGCCTGAACCGGCACCCGATGCCAGTGGGATCGTGTATACGGAGAGGCCGGTCGAGATGACGTGGCTGGGTCGGCTAATTTACGGTCGGTTGCCGTCGCGTAGCCGGTGGTCGGCCCCGGGTGTTTACCCGACGTTGTTGGTAACGGTGCCGTTCTTCCTGTCGCTCTATGGGTTTTACCATGGGTTGTTCACGGCGAACGCGTGGTTGGTGGTGCTGTCAATGGCCATATTCGCCAATCTGGTGTGGGTGGTGTTCCACAGGTTGAGCCTGCCGGTGAACCAGGCATGGCGAGTGGAATGGCCGTATGTGAGGGGGGACGGGAAGTTTGGCGTAATTCATACCCGGGCAAGGAGTGACGGTCGCCCGTTGTTCCGGTTGTATGGGTATGAGGCGAGTTGCCCGATCTGCGGGGATCTTGTTGATCTCGAGCATGGACGTCATGGGTTCAAGGGACGGATTGTCGGGGAGTGCCGGTCCAATCCGATGGAACATCTGTTCTCGTTCGATCATACAACGGGGGAAGGCAGGTGGCTTTATGAACGATAGCGGTGAGAAGATGTCGATGGTTGCGCAGAATGATCCGGTCGAGCTGGCGACGGAATTGACGATTGCGTGGTTGTCGAACCCGAACACGCGGGTGTCGAGCGAGGATGTGCCGGTGTTTCTGCAGCGGATGCACGAGGCGGTGAGCGCGCTGGAGGCATCGGGGAGCGTGACGGGAACGGGCGATGCGACAGAAGCGCCGCAGGCGTATGCGCCGGCGGTGTCGGTGCGCAAGTCGCTGGCGCGGAGCGATGCGATCATCAGCATGATCGACGGGAAGCCGTACAAGACGCTGCGTCGTCATTTGAAGGGTCATGGTCTGACGCCGGAGCAGTATCGCCAGCGGTACGGGCTGAAGGCGGATTATCCGATGGTGGCGCCGGATTATAGCGAGGCGCGCCGGGACATGGCGAAGAAGATCGGGCTGGGTCGCAAGCCGCGCCAGGCCGAAGCGGAAGCGGTCGGGACGGCAGAGGTGTCGGATGGCGGGCCGGAGGGATCGGCGGAGAGGCCGCGTCGCGGGCGCAAGCTGGGGATCGCGGCGGCAAAGGCGCACCTCGGGTCGTAGGCGGCGGCTTCAGTCGTCAGGCGCGAGGGTGGCGATGGCGTTGACGGTTCGGGAGAGCCGATCGACGATATCGGCCATGTCGTCGAGGCGATCGGCGAGATCGATGGCGAGGTCGAAGAGTTCGGCGTTGTCGCTCGCGCCGTTTGCGGCGGCCATGGCGAGGCGGTGGAGGTTGAGGATGTCGGTTCGCATTTCGGGCGGCTCGTCATCGTCACCGTCGGCGAGGTGGTCACGAAGGTCTTCGAGGTCGCCGACGGCGGCGAGGATCGCGCGGGTGTCGATGGCAGCGAGGCGTTCGTCGCGGCTGTCGCCGCCCTTGTTCCAGTTCATGAGCCGTGGCGTCCCCTCGCGATAGCTTGCGCGGATCCCGGCGCGCGCGCGGCTGCGCGACGCCGGGGAGAAGTTTTCATCGACTTGTTTGCTGGCAACGGCAGCCTCATTCAAGGTGTTGTCCTTGAAGGATATTCGGGCAAGGGAGTGAGGGCGATGCACTGGACAGATACGATCAAGCGGCATGACTATGACCTGGCGCTGGTCGATGTGATGAACGACGTGGAGCTTGCGCCTGAACGCCGGGTGCTGGCGGGTGCGGCGGTCGGGGTCGAGATCGACCTTGCGTGGTTGTCGGCGGGCGAGTTGCTGGAGGCGTTCGAGGCGCTTCAGGGTGATGTGGCGCGCGGGGTGAAGCGTGGCGAGGGTTATGCGGCGCTGGATGCGATCATCACCGATGCGAACCCGTTCCAGATGCGGTTGTGGTATCTGCTGAGCGACACGTCGATCGAGGCGGCGGTGGAGATGCTGGGGTGGCTCAAGGGGCTGCTATATGCGCGTGGCCGGGCGTCGGTGACGCTGAGGGAGGCGGGCGTGCCGCAGATCCATTGGGCGCATGAGGATGCGCTGGAGGAGCCGAACGCGGCGGATATCATGGGGTGTACGGATCGCACCGCGCGGGATCATCGGGTGAACAGCGTCTGGCTGTGACCGATCCCGATGCCGGCTCCTGACATGAGGATGCGACCGATGCGGGTCAGGGCGGTTTTCCAGCCTTTGATACAGGCATGGAAACCGGCCTGACCCGAACGGTCATCACATGACGACGGGTTCTATTTGCGCCGTTTGTACCGTGCGCGCTCTGCCGCCGCTTCGCGATCACGCTTGGCCATGTTGGCGCGATAGATACGGTCGGATTCCGCGCTGGCGCGGTCGGTTTCTGCATTGGCGCGCTCGCGGCGGAGACATAGCTCGCGGGTGTCATCGGCAGCCATGTTGCCCGGTACGCAAGGGTTGGCGCGACGACGCTGCATGTCGGCCTCATACTGGGCGTCCTGGCGCTCGCGACGCTCCCGGTCGGCACGAACCGGATCATAGTCGTCGTCGCTCTGACTTTATGGTGCCTTGACGGCGTCCCGAAGCTTGCCGAGCAGGCTTTGAGCATTGGCCGGCATCGCGGCGCTGCTGACCAGAAACGCGATCAACAATCCTGACCTAAATCGCATCATGATACTCCCTGGTTTGGGTAAGTGTCTCATAACGCGAACGGTGCGGATCGTTGCACGCTCAGATCGAACATTTTGAGAATAGGCCGGCGGCCGGGTTGTTCATGGCGACGATGTGAGGCCGCATCGGCGAAGATCATGATTCCGGCAGCGAGGTTGCCCGACGAATGTTCAGGCGACCATCGCATAGACGGTGTCGGTCGGGGCTGGTTCGTGCCGGGAGACGCGGAAGGGCTGGACGGGATTGCCGGTGGCGATGACATATTGGTCGGCGCCGGTGTCTTCGCGACGCTGAACGGCGACGGCATAGGCGTTCTCGAACGAGGCTAGGCGACCCCGGCGGGCGGAAAAAGCGGTGTCGGTCATGGCGTAATCCTTGGGTAGCGGGTTCGTTCATGGAAAATCAGGAAGCGATCGTATAAGAGTGATCGGGACCGGAACGGGCGCTGTGGCGTTCGAGTGGTTGATCCGTCCGGATGGAGGATCCTTCGGGAACGGGGCGGCATCTCTGCAAGGGTGCCGCCCCGTTTCGTTTTGATACAGCCGCCAAGGCGGCTCAGGATTTTTCCTTGAGCGGTTCGGGCTTCTTGCCGTCGGGCAGGGTCTGGCGGAGATGGTCGTGCACGAGCCGGGCGGTGAACGGCTTGGAGATGAAGGTGGCGTTCTCGGGCATGTCGCCAGGCTCGGGGGTGATGCGGCCGCTGGCGATGACGATATCAATCCACGGCCAGGTGGCGAAAACCTTCCGGGCAAGCTCGAAGCCGTCGAGGCTGCCGGGCATCTCGACATCGGAGAAGAGGAGCATGATCTGTTCGGCCTTCTGGCCAAGCAGATCGATGGCTCCATCGCCGTCGTCGGCTTCGTGGCAGCGATAGCCGGCATCTTCGAGAATGGAGCGGGCATCCATGAGGATCAGGGGATCGTCATCGACGGCGAGGGCATAGGGGACGGTGGAAAGGGTCATAGTGATATAACTCCCCGGTCAGCGATGTGATTGATGCGGCGCTAAAAGATATTGGGCGATGGCGTCGCTGCGGCGTGGGTAGGCGAGCCGTGGCAGGCTTTGCCCGGCCGTGCGCGCGCGGCGGGTAAGTTCGAAGCAATAGGTGAACAGCGGGCTTTGGCGCTGTGCCGCAAGCACCCCGTTTGCCTTGAGCGTATCGAGCCAGGCGCGGGGATGCTCGCCGGTCGCGGGCCGGCGGGCGCCGAGGCGGACCAACTGGTCGATCGCACCGGCATGGCCGGTTTCGAGGTTGCGGATCTTCGACAGCGTGCGCTCGGAGATCGTCTCGCCGGCGATGCGAAGGACGTTGCGGGCGCGCGTCCGACCACGATAGGCGCCTGACAGTGCGGCATAGACACAGCCGCAGTGACCAAAGCCCGGATCGGAGAAGCTGACCACGGCCTCGATGCGGGATCGAGCCTGCCGCAACAGCCGGAAGGCGCGTGAGGCGAAGTAACTTTCCCCGTTGGCCGCGACGCTTGGCAGGCAGAGCAGGCGTTGCAGAACGCAGCCGCGCGCCGGATCGGCGAAGCCGGTGTGGCGGGTGATGACCGCCCCTGTCGCGGGAACGCCGAAGACGATAGCCCCGACCAGCGATGCGCGCTCACCCGCACCGGGTCCGAACAGGCCAACCGCGAGCTGAGCGGCGGGATAGCGGGGCAGATAATGGTGGTCGGCGATGAAGGCACGCGCGGTCGCATGGTCGATGACATCGACGGCGTAGCGGCGCGGGTCGATAACGGTGTCGTCGGAGACGAACGAGGCGCGGCGGTCACGCCAGCGCTGTGAGCGGGCGGTTATCACAGATCCTCGCGCAGCATGAGCGTGAGGACGCGGGTGGTGACGCCGGCGTCGGCGGGATCTTCCGAACCATATTCGAGCGCGGCATCGTAATAGTCGATCGCGAAGAACACCTCGGTGTCGCGCACCGTGAAACTGCCGCGGTTGCGTTCGGTATCGCGCGGATCGAAGGTGCAGCGGCGTAGCGCCTGCATGAGGTGGGCCTGGGCGATTGCCCGCGAGGCGAGCGTGTCGCCTGCCAGCGTGGCGAGACAGGTCCGGGTGACAACGATGCGGGCGGTGCGGTCGAGCCCCTGGCGGCAGCGGTCGTTGAGGCGGCCGATGATCTCGGTGCGCGTCTCGTCGGTGACAGCGATCATGATGATGCTCCCTTGTTCGATACGATGATGGATCGTGTTGGTCAGGCGGCGAGCGAGATCACATCGCGCGGGCGGCGGTCGGGGAAAGCCGCGTGAAAGCGGTCGAGCCAGCTTGCCATGGTCGGCCGTTCGGTCACCGGGATCACAGCGGCGACGTCCTGGAACCGGATCAGGTCGAGCGGCGCGTCGCGCATGATGCGGTCGATCTCGTCACCGGGGAGGAGATGCTCGGCGCGGATGAACGCGGTCATCGATCCGGGCCGCGCACGGGTGCCGCGTCGCCACAGTCCCTCGACCGTATGGAGTCGTGGCGCAGCGCGCGCCTCGACCAGGACGATCAGGCGCAGACACCATTGCGGCAGGCCGCGGATCTCGTCCGGGTGGTTGGCGATACAGATCCAGCACGCCGACTTGGGCGGTACGGGGAGGCCTTCGGCCTCGATCCGGGTAACGCAGGCGGGCCGGTCCCAGCGCCATTCGCGAAGCGGATATTCGCAATGGTAGAGCGGATCGTCGATGCTCATGGCGTGATTGGCGCGCGCGGTGTCGCGCGGGCCGGCGTCGTAACCGATCAGCCGCGTCACCCGCTGACCCCTGCCCCACGCATCGATCGCCGGCTGCCAGAGGCTGAGGAACCTGTCCTGTGGTGCCTTCTTGTATTTGAGGCTGCACGACGAGCCGCCAAGCGACTTGGACGGCAGCGTGGCGTTGGTCAGGCACATTTCGAGGAGGCCGAAATAGGGCGGCCAGTGCTTGAAGCGCCTGGGCACATAGCTGACCAGCTCGAACCGGATGCCGCGATCGCGCATCCAGGGCCGGATCACGTCGAGATACTCATAGGTCGCCGGCTTCTCGACGCCGGTATCGGCGGTGAGCACGAGGCCGGGCGCTTCGCCGCGGGCGTGCTTCTCGATCAGGAGCGCGGTGCTGTCGACGCCGACGCCATAGGCGAGAACCACCGGGGGCGGCGGGAGGACGGTCGACGGGGCTGTTGGGAGGATCATGACGGCTCCTCCGGTTCGAGATAGCTGTCGAAGGGCGCGCCGGTCGCCTCGATCCAGGTGCCTTCGTTGTCGAGATCGATGATGCGCGCCAGCAGCGCGGCGCGCAGCTGGCGGGCATCGACGTCATGCCCCTTGTCGTCGTTCGAGACCAGGCTGAACGCGAGCGTATAGGCGTGGTTGTAACGGGCCATGTCACGCGGCCTCGGGCGCGGCGATGGGTGACACGGTGATCTCGACGCCGCGACGCGTCATCACGATCGACACGCTGCGATCCTCGGGAACCACGAAATAGTGGCTCGCCAGAAGGTCACGGACCCGGTTCTTCAGCGCGGCGTCGTCACCTTCGAGCATGCCGATGATGCGCTCGGCGGCATCGGCCTGGAAGCGTTCGAGCTGGGTGCTGTAGCTATCGGCGTCGCTATCGTCACTTGCGTAGAAAATCGCGCTTTCGAGGAGGTCGACGACGCCGAGTGCGGTCTGGTCGCTGCCGCGCAAGACGAACACCGACGTCTCATCGACCGAGTTGCACGACCATTGATCGGGTGCGAAGGCGACGTCGGCCTCGGTCGACACCTCGATGAACGCGCCGGCGTGGCGCATCGTCGCTTCCAGCGTGATCGCCTCAACCCATCCGCTCTCCGCCTCGGCGGGCGCCTCTTGGGTATCGGAGACGACGAAGGTGCGGTCGCCTTGCGTCACGCGGAAGCGCAGATCCTCGACCTGAGCGAGGATGTCGTACCAGCCATAGCCCTGAAACGCGTCCTGCGCTTCGACCAGTGGTCCGCCGAACGGGTTGTGCTTCGCGATCGCTGCGTTGGCGGGCTGGCCGACCAAGGCGTCGAAGTCCGGCATCAGCACCATGCCGGGATCGGTGATATGCTGGCCGCTCTCGTAGTTGCGCGAGGAATCTGCCGCGTTCGGCGTCCAGGACAGCAGATAGGCCGCGGCCTCGGGGAGCACGATGCCGAGCGAGCACGCCTCGCGCCAGTCATGCGCCGACAGCCGGTGCGTGCCCGCGGCCTCGATCGCGCGGTAGATCGCGACGCGGACCGCATCGCGCAGGCGGGCGATGCCGTCGTTCTCGACGACTTCCTTGCGCGCCGGGAGCACGAGCTGGATCTGCGGGGCGTCGAAGATGTCGACCCGCGCGATCCAGTGGCCGCCCCGATCGACCTCCTGGACGTAGGGCAGGTCGCATGGGATGGTCAGGCCGTGGAAATTGAGGCGGCCGTCGCGCGAGGAATAATGCGACGGGTGTTTCTGGAACACGCCGATGCGAACGCCTTGCCATTCCTCGATATGATTGGCGTCCTTCAGCCAGTCCTCTTGCACCAGGTCATTGCCGTTCCAGGTGACCGGCACCGGATAGTGTTTGGCGGCCTTCTCGACATCGCGTTCGAGGGTTTTCAGCCATTCGTCGGGAACGCGGACGGTGATGGCGGTGCCGCGCGCGATCGGATCGGACGAGATCGCGATCGGGCGGCTCGTTTCCCAGGCGGAGGCCGGAATATGCGCCATCCAGCCTTGCCGGTCGGGCTTGGAAAAGGAGCGGATGATGACATCGCGCCCGGCGAGGCTGAAGACGCCCATGCCGGCGGGATCTTCGGCGCGGCGAGTCTCATCGGACCAGCCCGAACGGCCGAGCGTCACGATGCTGGCGGGATCGGCAATGCCGTGACCGTCATCGGTGACGTGCAGGAAGTGCTCGCTGCCGGCACTGTTGAGCGCAATGGCCACGACACTTGCGCCGGCACGCCGCGCGTTCTGGAGCAGCTCGCAGATCACGTCATACGCGGTGTTGTTGAACAGGCGCGTGACCTTGGCGATCGTCTCGGGGGCGACCGCGGTCGCGATGGTGGCTGGGATCATGGGAATGCTCCGTTCTGGCGGGCTCTCGGCCCGCCCTTCCCCATCCCGCTCCCCTTTGCTGCCTCGTGCACCGATGACGGCGCGTGATCGTTGATGCTGTCGTGATGAACCCGAAGGAGTTTGACATGGTGCCGATGCCCGAACCGCTCACGTTGTCGGACTATGGCCGGCTGAACGCTATGCTCGGGCCGGATCGGGATTCAGGCGAGGAAGCGATACGCGCCGCGTTGCGGACCGCCGCGCAGCTACAGCATCTTCAGACGATGCGGATGGTGTTCGCCGACCGTACCGGAGAAACCTTCGATCCGGCGAAGGTCACGAGGAACCTCGAACGGCTTTCGGGACAGGATCTGAGCGAAGGTTACGAGGAGAAGTGGCGCGAGGAGCTACATCTGGCGGCAATGCAGTTCGGCACGCGTCAAGAGCCAGGGTCCTGATCGCCCGATGCTCCAAGGGCGAGGATGGTCGCAAGCGTCGGCGGAGGTACAAGCCGTTCCCGCCGACCGAACGACAGCCCGTGGCTCCCGGTATATTTGCTGAGCGTCGCCGCCTTGCGCCCGAGCGCAGTCGCGAGGTCGGCGAGCGCAATGCCATTGGCATGGGCGATGCGCACCGCGGCCCGCTCGTCAGGCGTGAAGGCACGGTGGTAACCGTGTACCAGTCCAAGGAGGTTGGCGCGGGTGAACAGCGCGGCCCTGGTCCGTCCCATCCGGTGCGCGAGCGCATCCATCGGCATCGTCCCGTAGAGCGCGCGCAGGGTGGCGATATCGGTCTTGGTCCATACCGGGCCGGCGCGAAAGCCGTCAGCCTTCGCATGGGTGCCGCGCAGGCCGAGGTGACCGGCACGCCAGCGCACCGATCCGGGGGGGCGACCGAGGCGAGCGGCGACGGCCGGGAGGCTTGCCGCATCCCTGTACGCCTCGCGCAGCAGATCGTCCTCCTCACGGGTCCAGTTCCGGCCCCAGCCCCGCCCGATCCCGAGGCGACCCGCAAGCTGCTTGATCGCGGATAGTGATCGTTCGGCATAGCCTTCGGCGGTGAGCATTCCCCGCACCGCCTCGTAGCGGTGTCCCGCCACGATCAGGGTGACGGCATGGGCGAGTTCATCGCTCGGCCACGGCGCACTGCGCGCGGGATGCTTGCAGCCGAGCGCGCCGGCACGCGCGGACACCGCGCCGGTCGAACGCCCGATGATCTCCCCGATCGCGACCAGCGCGACGCCGGCGAGATACCCGGTGCGCAGTTGGGCATCTTCCCATGGTGTCCATGGTGGCGGATGGCTCTCGGTCAGGCCAAGCGATCCGGCACGGGCATAGACCGCCCCGCAGCTTCGCCCGAAGTCCGAGGCGATGTCCGCGGTCGCATCCTGCCCGTAGCGCCGGACCAGTTCATCGTCCTCCATTTCGCCCCAAGGCCGGCTGCTGGCGCGGCGAAGCCCGAGCACTGCCAGGCGCTCACGTACCGCCCATATCGATCGCCTGGTTGCAGCGGCGATATCGGGGATAGTGGCATCCCCGGCGAACAGATGGCGCAGCGTGTCGATCTCGCCCGGGAGCCAGGCGTGCTGGCTGAACGGCACCTCGGCAAGGGCAGTCCCCTCGGCCGGTATCACCGGCGCCGGGCAGGCGACCAGTTCGACGATGACGGGAGCGTGGGCCTCCGCGTCGTCGGGAAAGGCGGCGATGCGGGTCATGACAGACCGACCACGGGCACGTCGCCGAGGCGGGCGCGCAGCCGCGCATGAAGCCTCGCCATGCGGTCGGTGCCGCGCGGCATGGTGTCGATCGCGGAGAGAAGTGCCAGAAGGTCGAGCGCGGCATCCACGGCCTCGGCGTCCAGCGCGAGGTGGCGGGCAAGCTCGGTCGCGGTCGTCGCGTTGGGCGCGATCCGGCGCAGCGCAAGACAGATCGCGGCCGCGACCGGCGCGGCATCGTCAAGCAGGAAGGTATCGAGCGCGCGGGTGCCGCGAATGGCGAGCGCGGTATCGCGGCGAGCCGGTGCTTCGCGCAAGGCATCGAGGTCGAGCAGCCGTTCCGCCTCGGCCGCTTCGATGTCGGCCGCACCGTGCAGGGCGGGTGTTTGCCCCAGATGGCTGGTGATGGTCGGATCGATCCGGGCGAGCGTCGGCGTGGCGGTGAGCGCCGGGCCGAAGGCGTAGAACTCACCTGGTTCGAGCAGCCGCAGACGGTCTGCCTCGCGCGCGCCGAAGCCGAGGATGTCGGCCGCGCGCGCGATATCGCGGTCGAAGACGTTGATGCCGATCAGGAAGTTTTGAAGCTCGGAGATGACCGAGGCCGACAGTTTGGCGAGCCGCTGGGTGGCGATCACCGGCGCGATACCCCGCTTGCGGCCTCGCGCGCACAGATCGGTGAGGGTCGCAACGCCGAGGCGGCGGGTTTCGGCATCGCGCGCCGAGCCCGCGATATGCGGGGCAAGCAGATGCCCCTCGTCGATCGCGACCAGCACGGTATGCGTCCAGTCCTCGCGTGGCGCCCCGATCAGTCCGGCGAAGAAGGCCGAAGCCTTGACGATGCGCTGTTCGGGATCGAGGTCGGTAAGGTCGAGGTGGAGCGCGATCCGGTGACGTCGGGCGCGCAGTGCCGCGGCGGTCAGACCGTCCGATGCGATCTCGACCGCTTTCAGGGTCGTCGCACCGATGTGCGCGGCGAGGTTGCCGAACTCGCCTTCGGGATCGACGATGATCGTCTGGACGTAATCGAACGCTTCCTCGACGATGCGCCGCATGGTGCGGCTCTTGCCGGCGCCCGAACCGCCCTGGAGCAACATCCGCCCGGCAAGCAGCCGGTCGAGATCGAGATCGAGCGTGCCGGTCGCGTGACGGCCGATCGGCACGCGCGTCGCGGTGCGCGGCGGTTCGCCCGTTCGGGTCGCGGTGGGGTCGAGCGTATCGAGCATGGCGGGCTCCCTGGTCGAGCGGTCAGCGCGGATCGCGGGCATAAGCCGCCAGGCGGTCGCGAGCCTCGGCGAGCTGCGCGATGCCGCGTTCGAGGAACAGCGCCTGCGAGCTGTCGGGTACGGCCCCATCGAGGCGTGTCCGCAGCGCGCGCAGGCGGTGGTCGATCGCGTCGGCGACCGCGAGGATGTCATCGGGCCGCAAGGCGACGGCGGCCTCGCCGGCGCGCAGGATATGCCGCCTGCTGGCGAACGGGAGGTAATGAGGTTCGACGGGCAGACGGTGCACGAGCGCGGTTTCGACGGCGTTGGTTATTTGCGCGGCATCGTGGACGATCTCGCCGAGCAGCACCTCGCGCGTCATTGCCGGCATGTGGTGCAGCGCACCGCCTTGGCGCGTCACCGCGATCGGATAGACCGAGGCGAGGCCGACGACACCTTCGGCGAGCGCGACGATGACATCGCCTTCGGCAAGTCCCGGATGTGTCTCGAAGCAGGCATCGAATGCGTCGGCGCTGGTGGCGAAATAATGGACGCGGTGCATGACCGATCCTTTCGTGACTGTGGTGAATGACCGTGGCCGGGCTCAGGCGTAGCGTGGGCGCTCGGCCGGGAAGCGCTCCGGCGGCAGGCCGGTGAAGGTCAAAGCCCGGTATCGACCGCCCGCATAGAGGCAGGAATCGATGGTGGGGCGATGCCGCTGGAGGCGTTCGAGAAGCCGGTTGGCGCGCTGCTGCGCGGCGATCGCGGCGGCATCGTCGAAGTGGAGGGCGATGGCACGGACGAAGGTGCCGCTGTCGTACCACCAGCCCCCCTCTTCTGGACCTCCGTACTCGCGGTCGATTTCGTAGAAAGCGAGGATGCTGCGCATGGGACGGTGCTTTCGGGTTCGAGCGCACGGTCGATTCCATCCGCTCTCCCCTGCCCTCCCCCTCCGCTCCCCGTGCAGAAGGGGAGGCCGGTCATCGACGGCGCCGTGCGGCCTCGGCGGTCAGCGTGTCGACCAGATCACTGTGGTCGGCGAGTATGTTGTCATGGGGATCGGAGATGACGGTCGCTGCGCGGTCCAGCAGGTCGGCAAGGACACGGTCCTTGTTGGGAGCGCTCGTTCGGTTCGGACGCGACGGCTCGTCTCCCGCCTTGTCCATCAGGACGACGACGATCGAGGGCTTTTCGTCTTCGTCAAGCGGCCGGCTGTCGATGATGTGCCGTCCGCCGCGCGTGATCGCGAAGGCGTTGAAGGTGGGTGATACCCCGTTATCGGCGTTTGGGATGACGGTGCCGCGATCGTGGAACTGGATGTCGACGAAGCGCGCCGGGCCATCATAGCCCTTGCCCATGAACGAGAAGGTGATGCGGCGTCCCTCGCTCGTCTTCGCCGTGATCGTGAACGCGCCGTCGGGTATCTCGACGGGCTTGTGGGGCACGTCGTTGAACCCCGCGAAACCGATCGAGACGGCATCGTCGCGGGTCATGACGGGCAGGTCGGTGATGTCAGCCATGGGGATCCTTTCAGCTTGGGAAACACGAGCCAGCGGCGCGGCACTTGCGAGCCTCGTCCGGGCCTCGTTCGACCCGGACCGCGCAATCTGGTAGGAAGCCGGTCGACCAGAACGGGAGACCGAGCATGAAACTGGCAATTCTGAGCGTTATCGGCGCGATGGCGGCGACACCGGCCGCGGCGCAGGTATTTGACATGGGCGGGCTGACCGGCACGCTCTCGCAGGACGCGGTCACCCAATCCGAGGAACGGCGGGCGAACTCGAGGTCGGCGCATGCAAGGGAGATGCAGCGCAGCGCGAAATATGATGACGAACGCACGATCTGCACGCGCTCGTTGCCGATGGCACGCGCCGATCTGGGCGCCCGGAACCCCAGGGTCGCGCAGCTCGCCGCTGCCTGCCGGCGGGCCGGCTATTAAGCGGCCCGGCGCACCGCCTGCGCCATCAGCGGCGTCGCCGCGGCGAAGGTGCGCAACGTCGAGGCGATAGCCGGGCGAAGCTTTGCCTTGCTCGACACGGTGATCTCGGGTGCAAGCGGTGTCCCGTCGGGTGCGGCGTAGCCGGTCGCGGTCAGGTCGCCGGTCGTGACGCGGATCAGATGCCCCTTGTGCGGTGCGGGACCGACATGGCGCGCGGTGAACTCGCCAAGCCGCCCGGTCAGCCCGGTAATCGCCTTGCCCCAGCGGATATGCCCCGCTGCCATCGTTTCGTGGTCGCAGCGCCCGCGAGCCAGCCAGATGCGCAGGTGGCTGCGCTGCTGGAGCCGCGTGTTGCGGGTGCGTTCCATCGTGCGCGTCAGCGGCAGCGCGCCGGCGATTCCGTCGAGCAGGTCGAGGTCATGGCCCTGTAGCGTCACCAGCACGTCGTCATAGTCACGCTCGCCGACAAGCCCGGTGAGCTGCCGGTGCAGGTGTTCGCGATCGGCATGGATGTGCACGCCGCTATCGAGGCGATCCGCCGCGACGAACCCGCCCTCGGTAAGCACCACGATCGTCGCGGCCTCGGAGCCGGGATGGGCGTGGATCAGGTCGAGAAAGTCCCATGCCGGATCACCGCCGATATCGTTGGCCGACAGGACCACGAGACGGCGCGACCAGCGCGCGGGTCGCGGCTCGTCGCTCGGCTTGGGCCAGCTTCCTGGAAGCGGCCTGCCGGTCACCGTCGCGATCGGCGCGGGCGGCAGATTGTGGCGGCGCAGGTCGGCGGTGAAGGCGCGCCTCGCGGCATCGAACAGGTCGGTGCGGTCCCCGCCGCCATCGGTGAAGCCCCGGTCATAGGCGGCACGGCGTTCGCCGAGCGGTACGTCCGAGGGGATGCCGTCCGGGTAATGATGCGGCCAGCCCGCGTGTGCGGCATACCAGCCATCGGCATAGCGGCACGCACAATCCCAGACATAGCCATAGTCGTCGCGCCCCTGCAGGAGTGCGATGTCGCGATCGTCACCGCGTCCCTGCTCGACCTGGGCCTGCGTGAAGGCGAAGTTGGTCGCCTCGCGCTGTGCCCTGGTTTCGGCCGCGATCGCGTCGTTGACGACGCGCATCGCGGCGATCCTCTCGCGGCCGCGCGCCATGCGCGCTTCCACCGGCGCCTGTGCCGGCAGATCGGGGAAGTCGCGCCACGCGCGCGCGATGGCATCGGCATGGGCAGGCGTGCGGCCGCGTTCGAGCCAGCACGCAGGATCGGCCGGGTCGAACGGTGGTTCTACCGGCTGCGCTGCGGCGCTCATCCGTGGAAGGGCGCGGGCAGCGCCATCCATTGTGCCGCGTCGAACGCCGACAGATCGACCTCAGCCGCCTCGTCGCCCCGGCACACCGTGGCGCGGTCAAGCCCGACCAGACCGTCCGTCCGGTTCCAGAATGCGATCTCGCCCTCGGGACTGCGCACCGCGAGGACATGGCCGTCGATGCCGTCGTGGCGGTTTTCGGCACGCAGCAGCGCGTGCTCGAGAATCCCGGTCGTGCTGTGCCAGTCGATACCGTCAGCGGTGATGACGACGCACCCGCCTCCGAACTCGCCAGGATGAAGCCGGTCGCAGTCGCTCGACCACGCAAAGCCGCACGGCAGCGCGGAGGGACAGGCGATGCGGATCAGTTTGGCGACCGGCTCGACACCGAACTGGTCACCGGAGAACAGCGCCTGCACCAGGCCGTTCGCGTCGGGTTCGGACAGGTCGATCCGGCAGTCCAGGTAAGGGAAGCTCCAATCGTCGAACAGGTCGAGGAAGCTCTCGAACATGCTCGTTCCTTTCGGCGGGAACAGCGCATGGAAGGCGGTGCCGAGACTGTCGTAGCCGAGCGCGAGATCCTCGTCGGCGCCATTGGTGTCGAGGATGTCGACCGCGCGCTCGGCGAGCCGCAGCATGTTCGCCTCCCCGGCAGTGACGGTGAGCGCGAACGCGGCCTTGGTGTAGCTGTTGGCCATGGGGATTTCTCCATTTCGGATGGATCGGCGCCATGCGCCGTAAGTCTGCCGTTCAGGCGGATGCGGCGAGCCGTGCGCGGGCAGTCGCGGCCTCGGCGGGGAAGGCGGCGGCAAGGTTGGCATGAAGGACGGCGAAGTCGGCTACCGGGAAAGTGCCGTCGCAGGCAGGACGCGTCGTCATCAGCGCGCCGATGACGATGGCAGCGGTGTCGATATGATCGACGACCGGCACAGGTCCGGCGTAGCTGACCGGCGCGCGGAAACCCGCCTCGATCCAGGTGGCAAGCCCATCCTCAACGGCTTCGGCATAGGCTGACACCGCGGCGTCATCCTCATCGGTGATGCGCAACCCAAGCGTGCGGTAGCAGCCGAAGTCGTGGTGGTTGGCGATGGTCCTGAAGCGGCACCCTGCGGGCGGCGCGCCGTGGCGCGCGATCAGCGCGCAGCGATACGCCTCGATCTCGAGCGCATTCAGCGTGTCGAAGTCGGGCGACCGGCCGAGTTGCGCGCAATCTTCTTCGGCCGGACCGGCACCAAGGTCGATCGTGTAGGACATGGGGGGGGTTCTCCGTCGATCCAGTACCGGATCGACCATCCCTTCCCCCTCCCCTTCGCTACCCCGGGGCAGGCTGGATCAGCGGGTAATGAACCGCCTGGCAGCAAGCTGCGCTTCGCCATCCGATTGCCCGAGCGTCTTCAGCCGGTCGGTTTCGAGACGGATGGCAAGGTCGGATGGAAGGCTGGCCCAGCGCGACGCGATCGTCACCGCCTCGCGGGCGTTGGCAAGCTCGCCGATCGCGGTGCCGTGCCATGCCACGGTCTCTTCCTCGCCGGCGAGGTGGGGATGCGGACGCAGCACCTGTACGAAGAAGGTCTGCATCGGCCTGTCCCATCCGATGAAGACGGTGGACGCGCCATCGAGGCCGGGGAACTGGTGGCGGCTCATGGTGATAACCTCCTGGTCAGGCTGCAAGCGTGTTCCATTCAGGGTGCCACGGACGCGGCCTTGGCTCAAAGCGTAGGATGCCGGTGGCGAGGTGATGACCATCGGCCGCGCGTTTCTCCAGCCAGTCGCGGTAAAGGACGGCATCGGCAAGATCGCCGGCGAGCAGATCGTCGAGCATCGCGGACTGGCGGGCGATCTCGTCCGGGAGCGCGTGCCAGTCGAGCGCGTCGAGGAAGTCCTTGCGTCGCTCGAGGTAGCGGGTCAGCCGCGCGACCTCGGCACGCGCGGCGGCGATGGCGGGATCGATGTCCATGGGCGCTCTCCCGTCAGGCGGTCATCAGTGCCGGCAGCGCCACAGGCGCCGTCAGCTCGAGGTCGCGGCGGATGCGGCGCGCAAGCCGTTCGGGGTCGATGAGTTCGCGCATCGCGGCATAATGGTTGGGCGGACCCGCCGGATCGCGCGTCACGCCGGCACGGCGGTAGAGCAGTTCGCGACCTTCGCGCAGCCGCCCGATCGTCAGTTCGAGATGAAGATCGGACGTGCGCAGCACGATCTCACCCGCCATCGAGACCTCGCCGGGCAGCGAATGGATATCGAAGGCATCGGGCGCGACGTCGAGCGCGGCGGCAAGCCGGCGCAGCGCCTTTCGGCCATCGATATGGAAACGCTCCTTGGCGACCGCATCATAGGCAACGCCGCGGATCGCGAGCGACAGCAGCGGGGGGAAGCGTCGCAGTGCCGCCACGCGGTCGGCGCAGGTGCCGCGCAGCACGGTGTCGTCGGGGCGGGCGGCGCAGATGGCGGCGAGATGGCGGGCGAGCAGCACGATCGCGGGATCGCTGTTCGCATCGAGCCCGGCATGCCGGCAGTCCTCGATCGCCTTTTCGATCGCGTGGATCGTGGTCGGGATGGTGGTCAGCGCGCTGGGATCGAGCGCCTGCTGGTGGCGGAATGCGACGTCGAACATGGGGGGCGTCTCCGGGTCGGAAGCGCGACCATCGCGCTCGCCCTCCCGTCCCCTCTCCCCTCCGGTCGCCCTGCCGTTCGGCGTCAGCCGAAGGCGCGCATCAGGCTCATCATGCCGCCAAGTGCCGCGATCAGTACGACCTGGCTGCCGATGAGCCAACGGATCGTATCGTTCTTGGCCGACGCGATCTCGGTCCGCACCTTGGCCATCTCGGTATGCACCGTGGCGATCTCGGCCTTGAGATAATCCTTGGTGACCAGATCCTCGCGCGAGGTGACCATGGTGTCGCCAAGAATGGTCGCAATGGCGTCGGCGAGCGGCTTGGCCGCACCGGCGGTTTCGAGGTCGCGTGAAGCGCGGATGCTGTTGAACATGGTCGCCATCGTCGTCGATCTTTCTATCATATGGGTGAACGGTCGGGAATGCGCAAAGTCTCGCGTGCTCAGGCGGCCGGCACCCACTTTTCCATGTCGTCGCCCTGGCGCAGACAGACTTGGCAGGTGGTGGCATCATAGGTCGAGGCAAGCGACCAGGCCTGCGTCTCGCGGTCCCACACCGCGGCGGCATCCTTCACCAGGTCATCGCTGCCGCATTTGTCGCAGACCGGCGTCACGCATGGCGTACCGCGCGCGCGCAGCGGCTCGGCGCCGCAGATGCTCCAGTCACCATAAAGTGTACCGCCATGCGGCAGGCAGTCGCCGTCGAGCTGGATGGCGTGCTCACCATACCCGTCGTGGAAATGGATTTGGGCATCGGGAAAATGCTTTTCCATGACCTCGCGCGCGCCGCGCAGCTTCACGTCACTACCATAGGTGGTGTGGACGTAGCTGAGGGGGCCGATGGTGGGGCCTTCGCGGCCCCAGGTGTCGAGGTCCTGCTCGAGGGCATCGCGACCGTGGAAGAGGTGGAGATAGACGCTCATCGTCGGAATCCTTTCAGTCAGGGTAAAGCGCGACGGCACTGTCCGCTCGCGCGCAAGGCGACACGCGTTCAGGCGAGCGCGGCGACCTGCTTGGTGATGGGAGCCATGCTCTCGACCTGGACCGCGCCGAGGCTCTCGAAGGTTTCGACCTCGGTGCGCTCGGCATAGCGGGCCTTGTCGACCAGGCCGTAGCGTACCTCGCCGGTATAGTTGGCGAACCCCAGCGCATCGACGCCGGCAAGCTGGCGGAACACCACCCCGACCTTGCCCGTAGGCACCCAGTCGGCCCAATCGCCATAGGCGGCGGTCGAGACATAACCCCCGATGACGGCTTGATACGCGGCGCGCCGGCGCGAGACATTGCTGTCGCGCGGGGTCACCGCCTTGCCGGTGAAGGCACCATAGGCGTCAGGCAGCCAGTTACGCGCGATGTCGTGGGCGAGCGGCAGTTCGAGATCACGCAGCGGATCGCGGGTAGCGCGCCATTCAGGCTCGAAGGCGAGCATCACGCGGGTCCAGTCGACATCCTCCTCATATGCGGCATCGTCACGCCGTAAAAGCGCGGGCATCGCCGATTGGCGCTCGTCGGAAAGCAGGAAACCGCCATGGCTGGCGGTGGTGACATGCCAGATGCCGGGAAGGCGCTGGTCGGCGGTCTGCAACGGTCCCCATGGGCTGTGGTCGGGACGTGGGGATGAAGCGAAGAGGGTCATGGCGGTCGGCTCCCTTGATCGGATACGCCCGTCTCCCCCCCCCTCCGCTCCCATGACCCGGTAATCGCGGTAATCGCGATGTTCGCCGTAATCGCGGTGTTCGCGGTTACCGCGAGGATCCGCGTGGCTCGCATGACAGGCGCTCGCCGCGCCGCCAGCGAGCCGGCTCGATGAAGCTGCCCTCGTGCGCGCCGATACGAGCCGCGACCGCGCGGTCATAGGCGGCGACGTAGCGGGCCGCGCGTGCGGGATCGGCCCTGAGATACCCGGTCACCGGCAGGGCAAGGCCCGCGGCGATCATCGTCTCGCCAAGGTCGCGGCCATCGACCGTAACCGTGCCGACCGGGCGACCGTAGCTGGCGCTCCCGGTCAGCCGGATCGTGGCCTCGCCCCCCTTGAGCATCCGGGCGGCACGGTCCTGCGCTGCCTTGCCGCATTGCCAGCAACCCGTGTTGCCTTGGCACCATTGCCGGCTCTCAAAGGCATCGGCGCCCGACAGGCGGATATCGATCGTGACGGTGTCGCCATCGAGCGCGCGGCCGCGTGCCGCGATGGTAGAGGCAGGCGATGCGGCATCGTTCGGGGCGGCTGCCGAACAGGCGGTGGCGAGCGCCAGCGCACCAAAGAGGGTCAGGCGCATCGGTCGAGCTTTCGCGGCTCAATGCCGGGATGGGCGACGTCGATGACCCGCCAGGGTTGCAACGGGTCGGACGTGGCGACGACGGCGACGTGCTCGCCGGCCTCGGTCAGGCGCACTGCGACGCGGACCGCGTTGGAACGGCAGCACAGCAGGCGGCGTAGCGGGGACAGGGCTTCGGACATGGCGGACCTCGTGATTTCGGTGCAGGTGTCGCATGACGGCGCGCTCACGCGAACAGCGTCTTGTGAACGCGGGTTTGCGGCAACGCCTGCCATGCCAGCGTGCGGACCCCTCGGATGTGGTAGAGGCCGAAGCCCTCGACCGGACGAAAGGCGATCCCGCGCCTGTGCTTCACCACGGTGAAGTCGGTGCCGTGATGGCCATCGGTAAAGGTAAGCGGTACGGCGAGGCGGATGCGCATGCCCTCGGTCAGCTTGCGGGCGCGCAGGCGCAGATTGGCAAGGCAGCGGCGTCGCCACTGGAGCGCGTTTTCATTATCGCTCGAAGTCAGCAGGCGCAGGATGCGTTCGGGGCAATCGTCCTCGCACGGCCCCATCGATTCCTCCATGTCCTTGTACCCGAAATGTTCTCCATCCTTGTTGCGCGGGTTCCAGCGTATCAGGCAGACGACCGCGAAGATCTCGCTACCCTTGCCGTCGGTCATGACCTGCGCCGCGGCGTAATAGGTGTTCATGCCGACGATCGCGCTGTCGAGGATGCGCAGCCCGGTGGCGGTGCCCTCGGGCTGTTCGCGCTCATAGGTGAATTGCGCGTCGAGATAGGCCTTGGGTGTCTCGTGTCCGCCCATCGCGTAGCGGCTCATGAACAACCATCCCATGACGGGTCTCCTTGTTGGGGGTGGAAAGGGTCAGGCCGCGATCGCGGCCGGTATTTCCGGTTCGCCTGCGGCGGGGGCTTTCTGCTCGCCTGCTGCGGGCGTCGAAAAGCCGCGCAGATAGGCGAACGCCTGTTCGGCCCTGGCAGCGGCGGTGAAGATCGCCGACGTGTCGGCGCGCATCACGGTCATCCAGTGCGAAACGTAGCTCGCGTGGCTGTCGTGGAGCGAGGTCGGCAGGCCGAGGTCGGCGCAGATCATGCTCGCGGTCAGTTCGGCGGTGAGTTCTTCCATCGCGTACGCACGGTCGCCGAAGCGTTTGCCGAAGGTGCGCGCGAGCCGCGCCGGAGCGCCCGACCAATGCGCCGTCTCATGGCCCCTGGTGGAGGCGTAGGCGTCGCCCGATGCAAAGCTGCCGGGATGCGGCAGCTGGATGCGGTCGGTGCCGGGGCAGTAATATGCTTCGTCCCCGCCGTGGCGTACCCTGGCCGGGATCGCGGTGAAGAAGGCATCGATCGCGTCCTGCCGCTGCGAGAGCAGGGCCGGCGTCGGGGGAACGTCACGCGGATAATACCAGGCCGGCAGGCCGTCGATCTCGTCTGCATTGTAGACGGCGTAGCTGCGCAGGAAGCGGATGAAGCGCGCCGCGCTCTCGCCGGTGAGCATGGGTTGGCCGGGCTTCCTGAATACCGAGGCGTAGATCGACATGGAGGGACAGGCGCCCGGACGGATGCACCCTCCCAATTCCCCGGCCTGGCGCGCGGTCATCCAGTAGCGGCTGCGATAGCCGCGCATGTCGGCAGTCGCCCACAACCAGAGCGTATTGATGCCCGAATACGGTGTGCCTTCGTGGCGCAGCGGCCGTCCGCCCTCGCCGGTCAGCGACCAGCTCCGCGCCCATGGCAAGATGCCGGCCTCGAGCCGGGCCAGGATCGTAGCGGTGACCTCGCCCGCGATGTCGCGGACGGACGGGATGCGGGACATGGGACAGGTCTCCGGTGGGTGCGGCAGGGCAGCGGTCCGGCTCGGGCCGAAATGACACCGCAAGGCGGGGGGCTGCGAAGGGCGCAGGTGTCGAAACAGCATCGCCGGCAGTTGCGCACTGCCGGCGATGCCGTGTGCCGGTCATTCGGCCGCGACGATCTCGATCTCGTCATTGGCGGCGTCGTTGATGTTCGCCGCGTCATCGTCGGGATCGTTGCCGATGAGGTCGGCGATATCGATGTCGTCCCCGATATCGTCACCGGCATCGTCATCGTCATCGATGCCGGGATCCTGCGACACGATCAGGTCGGCAAAGCCCGCATCGGCGTCGTCGTTGTTCCCGGTGTCAGCATCGTCGGCCTGGTCGAGGAAGCGCATCGCGTTCGGCACCCAGGCAAGCGCCGCAGCCTTCACCTCGGCCTCGACGATCGCTTCGCCGGCGAACAGCTTCTCGCAGCTTGCCGCGATCTCGGGCTTCTTCTGGCTGGCATGGCGAGCCGACAGCGCCGGTCCGCCAACCTCATCGAGCAGCGACAGGAGCACGCCCTTCGACACCCGGTCGAAGAAGTTCTCCGCCGTCGGCCGCCACCAGGTTGCCACATCGATGTCGAGGATCGTGGCAAGCCGGTTCTGCAGCGCGTTCTGCTTCGCCGTGTAGCCGTCCTTTGCCTCGAAGGATGCCGCCACGATCCACGCCAGCCACGCGGTCTTCGCCTCGTCGCCAAGTGCCCGGAACGCCTCGAACCGCCCGATCGTCGCTGCTCCGCTGCTCGACTTGTCGCAAGCCTCCGTCCACGACGCATCCAGCCCGTCATAGGCTTCAGCCAGATAGTCGCGCGCACGGGTCGCCGGCACGCTCTTTGCCAGCATCGGATCCTGCGGGTGGCTCGCCCGGATCGTGGTGCCGCTGTGCGAGAGCATGTTCACCCGCCCGTCGATCATCGCGAACAGCAGATAGTCGAGCGCCAGCGCGGGATTGGCGAGGATCGAGGCCGCCAGCACGTCGCGCCGCTGCACCGTGAGCTGGTCGTACAGTACCTGGCTGAGCGCCTTGCCACCGGGAGCCTCGGCCTCGGGCGCGACCGGCGCCGCGGCCGACCGCCCCGTCGTCACCGGACCCTCCTCGATGTGGAAACCCCGGGGTGCGCGTTCACCGCCATCCTCGCCGGCTTTGTCTTCATCGCCATCGGCGTCGGGCTCGATCGCGACGACCCGGATCGGGGTTTCGCTATAATAGGTCGTGTCGAGCGTGGTGGTGCCGTCGCGGCCGAGCAGCAGGAAGGTGCCGACCTTCTGCTTCAGTTCGTCGGGCAGGATCTGCGGGCGGTCGTGGATCTCCTGCGCCTCGTCCGAGAGCGTCTCATGCTCTTCCTCGAGCGCGGCATAGGTCGCCTCGTCCTCGTCACCCTCGACGCCCTGCATCGCGTCCTCGATTTCCTCGAGCCGCGTCGCGATCGTATCGAGCCGTTCGGCCTGCTCGAGCGTCAGCGGGAGCGTCGGGAGGTGGATGCGATGCAGGTCGCGCGCCGCTTCCCAGGTGCTGGTGCCGGCGATCGGGCGGACCCAGGCCAGCCCCTGTTCCTCGCCCAGGCGCAGCGCCTCGGCTTCCAGCTTCGCGGCCGCCAGTGTCTGCGCGATGCCGGGATCGACCCAGCGATCGCCGTCGTCGCTGAACAGATCGTTCTCGACCTTGCCCCCGGCCGCGACATAGGCAGCCTCGCCGACGTAGCGCGCAACAGGTTCGCTCGACTTCATCGTCTCGTTGGCGATAATCCGCCGGATCGAGTCCGCGCTCTGGTAGCTCTGGTTGCCATAGGCCTGCCACACCATCAGCTGGCGGTCCTGGCTCGCCGTCGAGGCATACGCCTTGGCGATATCGAGGCTGATCCGCCGTTCGGCGAGCGCGGTGAAGATCGGCTCGGCCAGATCGGCGAGGCGCAGCCGCCCTTCCACGAAGCGGCGCGTGATGCCGAAGCGCCTGGCCACGCCGTCGATATCCCCGCCCGTGCCCATGAAATGCTGAAACGCGCGGCATTCGTCGGCCGGGTTCATCGCCAGCTTCTGGAAGTTCTCGGCAAGCGAGGTTTCCGACAGCAAGGCATCGCTGCCCGACAACACCAGCACAGGCACGTCATAGGACGCGGCATCGATGTCGCCGCGTTGTGCCAGCAGTTCGAGCGCGCGCAGGCGCCGGCTGCCGGCGATGACCGCGAAGGTGCCGCGCGGCTTTTTCGCCGGCGTCACGATCAGGTTCTGGATGAGCCCGCGCGCCGCAATGTCAGCGGCCAGTTGCTCGATAAAATCCTCGCCCGCCTGGCGGACGTTGATCGGCGACAGCACCAGCTTCGCCAGCTTCACGCTCTGAATGGTCATGGAGGACACTCCTTCTCGCGCCCGGACCAAATCCCGGACACAAGAACTCCTCCCCCTTCCCTCCCTGATCCCGGGATTGACCCGGGAACCCGTGCATCAGGGCACCGGCTGTCGTCAGTCCTTTGCCAATGCGGCAGGCTTCTCCCCTCGACGATCGATCCACCATTTGGCATCCGTCATCATTGTCAGGCGCTCGATGCTGTCCGGCGATGCCGTGCGCAGCACGGCGAGCTTCTCGGCCCGGATGGTCGTCGCCCATGCCACTTGGCGTTGGCTGCCGATAAGATCGGGGAGACCAAGGTCGGCGACCCCTGCGAGGGCCGCCTCCGCCCTGGCGGCTGACACCTCCGTGTAGCATGCCTTGCATTTGCGGCGGGCAAGTTTGGTGGCCTCGCGTTCGGTGTCGAACGTCGATAGTCCATAGACCTGGTGTGTGGCGACGTGACCGCAGGCGTGTGTGATTTCCCGTTCCATGGCGGTGTCCTATCATAGCGGTCCAGGGCGAACACCCGCCTGCGCCCAGCACGACTCCGGCAGTGCCGCTCAAGCAACCTTGAGGATCCGGGCCAGCACGGTTTCGGCATCGTTGGCGGGCACGAACACGCGGGTCTTGTACGAGATGATCTCGGTGAAGCAGCCAAGCGACTTCAGCCAGGGAAGCTGGGTCGCCGGCGCATCCACGATCTCGACACGCGAATTGCCGTTCACGAGCGAGCGTTTGAGCGTCATCGCGAACGGGCGGGTCACCTCGACGCTGCGACCCGACAGCACCGAGCGCGCGATCGCATCGACCGGGAGGTCATCGGGGGTCACCAGTCCCAGCTTGGTATAGAGTTGTGCGACATGGGTGTCGAAGACGAGCCGGCCGAGCCAGCTATTGCCGGCATTATCGACGATGCGATTGACCGCCATATGGTCGGAGGGCAGCGCCGACCAGATCGGCAGCAGTAGCCCCGTTGCGAGCCGGATCGTCTCGATCTCAGGGGTAACCAGCGCCTCGGTGACTTCGATTTCCCAGAGCGTCGCGAACGTATCGTGGTCGATCACTTCCCATGCGGTTTCGCCAAGTTCGGCCTCGCGCAGATACTCGCGCCGGCACGGCCGCTGGAGTTCGAGCCGCGCGATCGGCAGCCCGTCATCGTCCATCCAGGCGCGTGCCTTGCTCATCAACGCGACGCGTTCGGACTTGGCGTTGCGCACGAAGCGGGCAGTGTCGTCCCAGCGGGCGAAGTCGAGAACGCGTTCGAGCGTGAGCGGGTTCTTCCTTCGCTCGGTTTCGATGGTGAGGAGGTGTGAGGTCGCGCCGCTGCGCGGATCGGTGCGCAGCACGACATCATCGATCAGCGCCGCGCGCTCGACCATGATCGTCTCGACGCCGACATCGAGCGTACCGGCCTGGCGGGCGGCGGCAACGCGGGTCTCGACCAGCGTCAGGAACTCCTCAAAGATCGCGTTCTGCAACGCGATCGGCAGCGCCAGCAGGCGGTTGAGCCACCGCGGGATCGGAGGAAGATCATCCTTGAGCACGCCGTCGCTGTCGTGAAGTTCGAGGCCCGTGCGGCGGGTGAAGTCGTCGAGCGAGATGCTGGTCAGCTTGCCGCGGTTCAGGAGGTGGAACCAGGTAACCAGCGCATCCTTGGCATAGTCGCTCTCGAGATTGTCGGCCGGATCGAACAGGTTCTGGCCACCTGTCTGCCGCTGACCGCGGGTGAGCGCGCCAAGGCTGTCGAGCCGCCGCGCTATCGTCGAGGTGAACCGCAGCTCGCCCTTGCAGTCGGTCGTGACGGGGCGGAACAGCGGGGTCGATGCCTGATGCGTGCGGTGGGTGCGTCCCAGCCCCTGGATCGCGCGATCGGCGCGCCAGCCCGGCTCCAGCAGGAAGTGGACGCGCTGCTCGCGGTTCACCGCGTCGAGACTTGCATGGTAGGAGCGGCCGGTGCCGCCGGCATCGGAGAAGATCAGGATGCGCTTGGCCCCGGCCATGAAGGCGGCGCTGTCCGCCTGCCCTGAGCGCGCGGTGCGGCTCTCGATCTTCTGGCGCCCGTCGGCGCCGGTCACGAGCCGTCGGGTCCGTCCGGTCACCTCGGCGACCGCATCGGTGCCGAAGCGGTCGATGACGGCATCGAGGCCCGACTGGATCGGGGGTAGCGCGCACAATTGCTCGATCAGGGCATCGCGCGCGGCTTCCGCATCTGGGTTGTGAACCGGATTGCCATGCTCGTCGCGCATCGGCCGCGACCGGACATTTCCGCTATCGTCGGAATAATTCTCCTGCTGCTGCGTCGGGAAAGCGCGCATCAGATAGTCGACGACATATTCGACCGGGCTGAGCGAGATGTCGAGGTCGGCGCGTTCTTCCGGCGTCAGGCTCGAGAGCCGGCGGTCGAGGATGGCTTCGGCCGTGGTGACCAGTTGGAGAACGACCGACTGACCGGCCTTCAGATGCTCCTCGACCGCGGCGATGACGGTCGGCAGCTTCATCGCGAGCAGCACCTGGCCGAAGAAGCGCTGCTTGGTCGATTCCAGACGGCTGCGTGCCGATGCCTTTGCGCCGCTGTTGAGGGTGGAGCCATCGAGACTGTCGACCACCCCGGTCAGCGCCAGCGCCTCTTCCATGTTCCGATGGATGATCTCCCAACCCTGAGCATATTGGTCGTAGATCGCAATCTGTTCGGGGGTGAGCGTATGGCGCAGCACGTCATATTCGACCCCGGCGAAGCTCAGCGCGCGGGCGATGTAGAGGCCGAGCGCCTTCAGGTCGCGCGCCACCAGTTCCATCGCGGCGATGCCGCCCTGTCGGATCTGGCTGATGAACGCGGTGCGGTCGGCAAAGGCGGTTTCGGGTCCCCACAGGCCGAGCCGCACCGCATAGGCGAGGTTGTTGACGTCGGACGCGCCCGTCGCCGAGGCGTACAGGACGCGGGCGAGCGGTAGGTGGTTCTGGAGCAGGACGCCGCAAATGCCCTGCTGCGACCCTTCGGTCTTGCCAAGCGCGCCTTCGCCGCCCGCGACACCGCCCATCTCATGTGCCTCGTCAAAGGCGATCACCCCGTCGAAGTCGGGACCGGCCCAATCGAGGATCTGCTGGAGGCGGGTGCTGTCGGCTCGAGCGGAGCGCAGCGTCGGATAGCTGACGAACAACACGCCCTCGTCGAGCGTGATGGGCTGATCGATCTTCCAGTTGGAGAGCGGCTGCACGTCGCCGGTGAGACCGCCAAGCGCGGTCCAGTCACGCCGCGCGTCATCGAGCAGCGGCTCGTTCTTACTGACCCAGATGTGGCGGCGTCTGCCCGACAGCCAATTGTCGAGGATGCACGCCGCGACCTGCCGCCCCTTGCCGGCGCCGGTGCCGTCGCCGAGGAAGAAGCCCTGCCGGTACTGGCGGCCGTCGTCGGTATCGAGCGCGAGGCCGACGCCTTCCTTGTCGGGGCGGAATCTGCCGGGCAGCATCCGGGTCCAGGCGTGGCCGGCATAGACGACGGTCTCGAGCTGGGAGGCCGATAGCAGCCGTTCGGTGACCGTGCGTTCGGGCAGGGACGGAACATGGGTCGGGACCGGCATCGGGATTGATCCCATCGCAACAGATTCAACCAGCGCGGTCGGATGCTCGCCGGCGGCCGTGAAGGCGATCCGGCTTGGGCGGTAGGGCAGATAGACGCCGGCCTGATCGCCAAGCGGTGCCGGTGTGTCCAGCGCGGCATAACCGACCGGCAGCACGTCGTTGCGCCGCGGAGCGTGGACCGGGCGTGGCGGCGCGGATCGGGTGACGCGCGCTGCGCCGAACATCGAGACGCCGGGGACCGGCGCGCGAAAGGTGAGTTTCGGGGTATCGGCGAGTGCGAGCCGTGGCGGCACGCTCAGCGCCGGCACCAGGTCGGCAACCGATGCGCGCTGGATGGTGACGGGAGGCGCGCCGCCTGCGGCCTTGTCGATGACGTAGAGCCGGACCGCGATATCGGTGCCGTGCTTCCTGTAGCAATGCTCGAGCCGGATCGAGGTGCGGACCGTCACGCCGGTCAGCACGGTATCGAACGCCTTTTGCATCCTGGCCGAGGGTGCGAACCAGTCAGGCATGATCGCGACGACGCGGCCGCCTTTGCGGACGCGGCGCAGCGCGGCCTGGAGGTGGCGCACTGCTGCGAGGTCGTCGACGCCCCGCCCGACGCTGCGGGAAAAGGGCGGGTTCATGACGATGACCGAGGGTTGGGGTAGATCCGCATGATGGCTGACCAGCGCGGCGCCGTCATGCCCGGTGATGGTGGCTGAAGGAAAGATGTCGGCAAGCCGCGCGCGGCGTCGCGGATCGATCTCATTGAGCTGCAACGCCGCGTAAGCCGGCATCTGCGCCGCGAGGAGGCCGTTGCCGGCGCTGGGTTCCAGCACGACGTCTTCGGCGTCGATCGCCGCCAGCAACACCACGATCGCAGCGATATCGGCCGGCGTCGAGAATTGCTGGAAGTCGATCTGTTCCTCGCTGCGGACGGTCTGGGTGGGCAGCCGCTCCATCAGCGCCGATGCGTGGGCGACATCGATCAGCGACGTCATCGACCAGGACGCCGCCGCAAGATGCAGCGCGACGGCATGTTCCAGCATCTCGAAGCTGTCGCGCTGGGTCCAGCACCCCTCGGCGTCGCTGCCGCCAAATGCGGCCGTCATCGCACTATTGAGGTCGCGGCGCGTAACGGGAGCATTGCCCGCGACGACGGGGAGCAGCCGGTGCGCGGCGACATGCGCAGGGATGACGGCAGGCCGTGCGGCCAGATCGAGAAGGTCGGTCATCGAGGAAACTCCGTCAGGATCGCTGCCCGTCCGGCAGCTCAGCCTCCCCCCTCTCGCTCCTCTCCATTGCACCCAGGGCCGTCCGGCAGCGCCGGTGGCTGAAACCGGAACCTGGCGACGCCTCTGCGCGATTGTCTGATGTTGTGTTGAAGAGGAGTCACACGATGGGCGAGTTCACTGACAAGGCGAAAGCGGCGGGCAACAAGCTCGTGGGCAGCGCCAAGGAAGCGATCGGCAACGCGACCGATAACGAGCAGCTGGCGGATGAGGGCGAGGCGCAGCAGACCAAGGGCACCGGGCAGGACGTCAAGGGCTCGGTGAAGGGCGCGCTCGGCGACGATATCTAGTTGTAGGCGCTTGCAATCGTAGCGGCGTCTGCTCGCAAACAGCCGGTTTTCTGCTCACGCTCTCTGCCACTGGCGGGTGGCATCCTGCTCGAATTATCTGCCAGCGTGCTCGCCATCATCCGGGGCTGCTCGCAATCGGACATGGCTGCTCACATTATCCGCTCCGGGCGGATGCTAAAGGCGGGTTCATTGCACGGGCGGGATCGTCCCATTTCTCCGTCTCCAACCGGCCATTTCGGGAAGGAGCAATCGGGAACATATTTTGGGAAAACGGCTATTTCCCTACCGTCCGGTGCGCCTTGCGACCGTCAGCCGTCTCCCTGAACCTTCCCAATCGGGAAAGCGGAGTGCCGCGTCACCAGTATTTCGAAATCGCCCGAAACTGCTCGACCGCAACCTTCGTCCCTTCACCTTCCTCGGCATGAACGAGGCAGTGGTCAATATGGTCGTTGATGAGCGCGCGCTTGGCGCTGGCAATCGCGCTTTCGACGGCCTGGAGCTGCTGGGCGATGTCGACGCATGGCCGCTCTTCCTCGATCATCCCGACGATGCTGCGCAGATGACCCGCTGCGCGGTTCAGGCGCTTGATGATCGCCGGGTGGCTGGAGTGCGCGTTATGAGACATGCCCTCAATGTAGGATGCCGGCACCGATGTTGTCGAGTATCCCCCCAGGGGGATAGACGGCATCCCCCTAGGGGGATATGAGGCGTCCATGCTCAGCGTCCTGGCAAACCGGACTTACCGTCATCTGTTTCTCGCCCAGATCATCGCATTGATCGGGACGGGACTTGCGACCGTTGCGCTGGGACTGCTGGCTTATGACATCGCTGGTGGCAGCGCCGGGGCCGTGCTGGGCACGGCGCTCGCGATCAAGATGGTCGCCTATATCGGCGTCGCCCCGATCGCCGGAGCGTTCGCCAACCGCGTACCCCGGCGGGCGTTGCTTGTCAGCATGGATGCGATCCGCGCGGCCGTGGCGATCTGCCTGCCGTTCGTGAACCAGGTCTGGCAGGTCTATGTCCTGATCTTCGTCCTGCAATCGGCGTCGGCCGCGTTCACGCCGACGTTTCAGGCGACCATCGCGGACGTTTTGCCGGATGAGCGTGACTATACCCGCGCCCTGTCGCTGTCGCGTCTCGCCTATGACATGGAGAGCCTGACCAGCCCCATCCTTGCGGCCGGCCTGCTGACGGTGATGAGCTATCACTGGTTGTTCTCGGGCACGGCGATCGGCTTCATCGCTTCGGCGCTGCTCGTCGTCTCGACGGTCCTGCCCCGGCCCGCACCAGTCGAGGATCAGGGCGGCATTTACGACAAAACGACGCGGGGAACGCGCATCTACCTCAGGACGCCGCGCCTGCGCGGACTGCTGGCCCTGACGCTCAGCGCCGCTGCCGCGAGCGCGATGGTCATCGTCAACACCGTCGTCATCGTGAAGGGCCTGGGCCTGAGCCAGCGCGATGTCGCACTGACGCTCGCCGCCTTCGGAGGCGGCTCGATCACCGCGGCGCTGACCCTGCCGCGGGTATTGGACAGGATCGCCGATCGCACGGTGATGATCGTCGCCGCTGCCGTGCTGACGATCACGCTCGCGGCGCTCGCCGCGATCAGCGCGACGATGACGCCGGGCGCTGCCTATTGGCACGTCCTGCTGGCGGGCTGGCTGGTCATGGGCGTCGCCTACTCCGCAAGCCTCACGCCGTCCGGACGACTTCTTCGCCGATCGGCCAATGCCGAGGACCGGCCCGCCCTGTTCGCGGCGCAGTTCGCACTCAGCCATGTGTGCTGGCTGATCTGCTATCCGCTCGTCGGACAGTTGGGCGCTCGCGTCAGCATGAGCGCGGCCTTCGTCGGCATGGCGGCGCTGTCCGCGATCGGCGTCGTCGCGGCGCTTCGCCTATGGCCGGCGCATGATCCGGACGTCATTCCGCATGACCATGCCGATCTACCCGCCGACGATCCCCACCACGCAGAGCACGCCAAGGGCGATCATGCTTTCGTGATCGATCGCCGTCATCCGAAGTGGCCGAACCGGTGATGCGCTTGTCCGTTACAGGCGGTCAGCGTAGTTTCGGCAGAATGCCTATGCGTCATCCTCGATCCGCGCTGCTGGGCGCCGTGCTGGCGCTCGTCGCCATGCTCGGCCTGATCGGCCTGTCGGGGTGGCACAATGCGATCGTCCATGACGACGATGCGATCCATGCGTCAGTGATCGAGCATAGCCACGATACGCCCGAGAAATCCGATCCCGATGCACCGATCCATGTGTTGGCGCACGCGACAGGGCATTGGGTAGCGTTTGACGGGGCGCTCCCGTCCGAGCGGATGATCCTCGTTGCCGACCGGCAATGGATGATCGGCACCGCTCGTCTGCCCGGAGGGATCGACCCCGCAGAGTTTCTTCGACCTCCACGAGCCTGAGCCGGCACCGGCGCCAACCGCGCCACCAAGCTCACCTTTGCAGGAAGAAGATCATGAACGGCCCCAGTCGCCGGCAGCGCAGGCTTGCGCTGGCCGGTATGCTCGTAATGCTGTGCCCCATCGGCACGGCCGGTGCGCAGACGGCACCACCCTTCGCCCAGCTCCTGCGTCAGGCGCAGACGGCTCCGCGCGTGACCGCCCTCGATGCGGACGTGGCCCGCGCGCAAGGCCTTGCCGAACAGGCGCGCGCGCGGCCCAATCCCTTCATCAACGTCTACGCCGAGAACTTCGCCGGCGACTTGCAGAACAACGCGCGCAATCAGCAGCAGACCACCTTCCAGATCGATCAGCCGATTGAGCTGGGGGGCAAGCGTTCCGCCCGGATCGCGGCCGGGGAGGCGGGCATCGCCGCGGCGCAAGCACGGAACCGCGATGGCCGTCTGCTCTTCGCCACTGAACTGGCGCGCGCCTATGCGAGTGCCGAGGTAGCGGAACGCCGGATCGCGCTCGCCGAGGACGAGGTGGAGGAGGCGACCGCCGACCTGAAGGTCGCTCGCGCCCTTGTCGGTGCCGGCAAGGAAGCACGGTTGCGCCAGCTTCAGGCGGAAACCGAACTCGCGACCCTCGAAGCCGATCTTGAAGTCGCGCGTGCCCAGAAGACAGCGGCGCTCGCGCGGCTTTCAGGCTTGGCAGGTTCCCCGACGACGTTCACCGGGGTTGGGGAATCCCTGCTCGATCGGATGAACGCGCGACCGTCGAGCGGACCGGTCGATCCGATGCAGGCAACGACGGTCAAGGTCGCGGAAGCGGAACGGGAGGCAGCTGCAAGAGCCGTTACGGTACAGCAACGGCTTGCTGTTCCCAACATCACGGCGCAGCTTGGCGTTCGCCAGCTTCGCGTCGCCAGCGGCCCCGCCGTCGTCGCCGGGGTATCGGTGCCGCTGCCGTTCTTCGATCGCAACCGGGGCAATATCGATGCAGCCCGTGCCGATCTTCAGGGAGCCGAAGCCCGCGCCGCAGCGGCGCGGCTCGAAGCGGAGACCGGCGCGCGGGCCGCTTTCGTCCTCGTGCAGGCCGCCGATACGCGCGCGGTAGCCGCACAGCGAACGATGCGGACCGCCGAGGAGGCGTATCGCCTTGCACGTATCGCCTATGAGGCGGGCAAGGCACCGCTGATCGAACTGCTTGCCGCCCGTCACAATCTCGGCGCCGCCCGAGGCGTCATCCTCGACGCCGACATCGCGCGTCTCGACGCCCGCGCCAACCTTGCCCGCCTGTCGGGCCTCAGCATCACCGGAGAAGCGGTCCAATGACCGGAAAACATCGTCTCTATGCCGGGGCCGCCATCGGGCTGGTCGCGGCTGCCGCGCTCGGTTTCGGCGTCGCACGCCTCACCCAGGCACCTGTTCCGACACCGGCCCCGACAGAAGCCGCCACACCGGCAGCGTCGAACGACAGGCTGGTCATCACGCCGCAAGCTATTGCGACGTCGCAGATCACCGTCGCCCCTGCCGCTTCAGGCGAGCTGGATGCTGCTGTCATCGCCTCCGCGACGGTTGAGGCCACACCGGACGCGGAAGCGTTGCTGACGGCCCGCGCACCGGGGACGATCACGCGCATCTTCTCGCGGATCGGCGATCCTGTCCGGGCAGGCCAGACACTCGCCCTGGTCGAAAGCCGGGACGCCTCGCAGATCGCGGCCGACCGTTCATCGGCATCGGCGCGCGTGACGCTCGCCCAGCGCCAGCTCGCGCGCGAACGGACCTTGCTCGCACAGGGCGTCAGTCCCCGTGCCGACTACGAGGCCGCACAGGCCAACCTCGCGGTGGCTCAGGCCGACGCGCGCCGTGCCAGCGCCGCGGCAGGCGCCGCGCGTGTTACCGGCGACGGACGCTCCGTGGCGATCATCAGCCCGATCGCCGGCCGTGTGACTGCTGCTGCTGCCAATCTCGGCCAGTATGTCGCGGCGGAAACCGAGCTGTTCCGGGTCGCCGATCCGCGTCGATTCCAGATCACCGCCAACGTGCCCCCGGCCGATGCCATGCGGGTCCGCACCGGCGATCGGGTCGAGCTGAGCACCAGTGATGGCCGCACCATTGAAGGCCGGGTCCGTGCCGCAACAGGCGTCGTTGATCCGCAGTCGCGCACCGCGACGATCGTGGTGACGCCGACCGCCGGCACCAGCACGCTCGCACCCGGACAGCTCGTCCAGGCGCGCATCCTGGCCAGCGGCGGTGCGACCAAGGGCGGCGTCATGGTCCCACAGGATGCCGTGCAGACGCTGGGCGATAGGACGGTGGTGTTTGTCCGGACGCCGCAGGGGTTCAAGGCGCAGCCTATCCGCATTGCCAACCGCTCTGGCGGCATGGTCGCCGTTGCCGAAGGTATTAGCGCGGGCACGCAGATCGCCACGACCAACGCCTTCCTCATCAAGGCCGAACTCGAAAAGAACGTGGGAGGCGAGGAATGATCGAGCGCATCCTTTCGACATCGGTTCGCCTCCGATGGCTGGTCGCGTTCCTGACCCTCGTCGTCGTCGCGTTCGGGGCATGGCAGATCACCAAGCTGCCGATCGACGCGGTGCCAGACGTCACCAACCGTCAGGTGCAGATCAGCACCTTCGTCCCCTCGCTCGGCCCGGTCGATGTCGAAAAGCAGGTGACGTTCCCCGTCGAGACGGCATTGGCGGGCATCCCCGGGCTGGAGATGACGCGCTCCTTCTCGCGCAACGGCTTCAGCCAGGTGACGGCGGTCTTCACCGACGCGACCAGCATCTACTTCGCGAGGGCGCAGGTCACGGAACGGCTCGCCCAGGCGAAGGACAGCCTGCCGGCAGGCGTGCAACCCAACCTCGCGCCGCTCAGCACCGGCCTCGGCGAGATCTTCTTCTACTCGATCGCCTTCCGTCACCCGGACGGCAAGGGCGTGAAGACGGTCGATGGTCAGCCGGGCTGGCAGTCGGACGGCAGCTATCTGACGCCGGAGGGCGAGCGGCTGACCACCGAACTCGCCAAGGCTGCCTATCTGCGCACGGTGCAGGACTGGATCATCCGGCCGCAGATGCGCAACGTGAAGGGCGTTGCCGGGGTCGATTCCAATGGCGGTTATGTCAAACAGTATCTGATCGAACCCAACCTCAATGCGCTCGCCTCCTACGGCATCTCGATCACCGAGCTGGCCGATGCGATGGAGCGGGCGAACGTCTCGGCAGGCTCGAACTATGTGCGCCGCGCCGGCGAGAGCTTTCTGGTTCGCGCCGATGCCCGCCTGAAGTCGATCGAGGACATCCAGGAGGCGGTCGTCGCCACCCGCAACGGCGTGCCCGTGCGGGTCAAGGACGTCGGGCAAGTGATGATCGGTGGTGCGGTCCGCACCGGGTCGGGCAGCCGCATGGGATCGGAGGCGGTCATCTCGACCGTGCTGATGCTGGTAGGCGAGAACAGCCGCATCGTCGCGACCGCGGTCGGAGAGAAGCTGGAACAGGTCAACCGGACGCTGCCGCCCGATGTATTCGCCGAACCCGTCTATAACCGCTCGAAGCTGGTCAACGCGACGATCGCGACGGTCGAGAAAAACCTGATCGAGGGCGCGTTGCTCGTCATCGTCGTCCTGTTCCTGTTGCTCGGCAACGTCCGCGCCGCGCTCATCACCGCCGCGGTCATTCCGATCACGATGCTGATGACGGCATCGGGCATGAATGCGCTGGGCGTATCCGGCAATCTGATGAGCCTGGGCGCGCTCGACTTCGGCCTGATCGTCGACGGGGCGGTCATCATCGTCGAGAATGCGCTGCGCCACCTCGCCGAGCGCCAGCACGCCGAGAACCGCCTGCTGACGCTGGACGAGCGCCTTGAGACGACCGCCGCATCGGCGAAGGAGATGATCCGGCCGACCGTCTTCGGCCAGCTTATCATCTTCCTCGTCTTCGTCCCGCTGCTCACGTTCCAGGGCGTCGAGGGAAAGACGTTCTCGCCGATGGCGACGACGCTGATGATCGCGCTGGCCTGCGCCTTCGTCCTGTCGCTGACCTTCGTGCCGGCGATGATCGTGATCCTTATCAAGGGCCGGGTCAGCGAAACGGAGGTGAAGCCGATCCGCTGGTTCAAGGAGCGGTATGCGCCGCTGCTGGGCAAGGCGATCGCCCGACCGTTGCCCTTCATCACGGCCGGTGCCGGCGTGTTCGTCGCGGCGGTGTTCTGCTTCGGCTTCCTCGGCGAGGAGTTCATGCCGCAGCTCGACGAGAAGGACATCACCGTCACCAACTTCCGCGTGCCCTCGGCCTCGATCGACCAGTCGACGCAGATGCAGATGCGGATCGAGGATGCGTTGAAGACGCTGCCGGAGGTGGCGCTGGTCTTCTCCAAGAACGGCAACGCCGACCTCGGCACCGATCCCATGCCGCCCAACTCGTCGGACACCTATGTCATTCCCAAGCCGGAAAGCGAATGGCCGGCGGAGGTAAAGACCAAGGAGGATATCATCGCCCGCATCGAGGAGCGGATGAAGGGGGTCATCGGCAACCGGACCGAAATCCAGCAGCCGATCCAGATGCGCTTCAACGAGCTGATCGCCGGCGTCCGCGCCGACGTGGCGATCAAGCTCTATGGCGACGACCTCGATGCAATGACCGCACAGGCCCAGAAGATCGCCAATGCGGTGCGCACCATCCCGGGCGCGGGCGACGTCAGCGTCGAGCAGACGGACGGCGCCCCCACCTTCGACGTGCAGATCGACCGCCAGGCTGCCGGACGGCTTGGCCTCTCGGTCGAGGAGGTGGCGAACACCGTCTCGGCCGCGCTGGGCGGCCGGGAAGCCGGGCTGTTATTCGAGGGCGATCGGCGCTTCTCGGTGGTGGTGCGCCTGCCCGACGCGCAGCGTGACGACATCGATACGCTGGGCGCGATCCCGGTCATGCTGCCGACGCCCGAGGGACAGACCGCGCGCTCGATCCCGCTGCGCGAGGTGGCGCGGTTCAATTATACGCAAGGGTTGAATCAGATCAGCCGCGAGAACGGCAAGCGCATGATGACCGTTCAGGTCAATGTGCGTGGACGCGACCTTGGCGGCTTCGTCAAGGAAGCCGAAGCCCGCATTGATGCGATGCCGCTTCCTGCCGGCATGTATACCGGTTGGGGCGGCACCTTCGAGAGTCTGCAATCGGCGCGGCTTCGCCTGATGCTGGTGGTGCCGATCTGCTTCTTGGCGATCTATGCGCTGCTCTACATGGCGCTTGGCGGCTTCATCCCCGCGCTGATCGTCTTCTCCGCGGTGCCGATGGCGCTCGCGGGCGGCGTCTTCGCCCTGCTGCTGCGCGGCATTCCCTTCTCGATCACTGCCGCAGTCGGGTTCATCGCGTTGTCGGGCGTCGCGGTCCTCAACGGCCTCGTCATGATGGGCGCGATCCGCAAGCACCGCGAGGAAGGCGAGGACGATGATCGGGCTATCGCCGATGGTGCGATGGAGCGGGTTCGTCCGGTTCTGATGACGGCGCTGGTTGCGTCGCTCGGCTTCGTACCGATGGCGCTCGCCACCGGCACGGGTGCGGAGGTGCAGCGCCCGCTCGCCACGGTCGTCATCGGCGGCCTCATCACGTCGACCGCGCTGACGCTGCTGGTGCTGCCGGCGATCACCGCATGGGCGTCGCGTTTTCAGCGACGCCGCAAGGTGGCCGAACCAGTCCTTGCCTAGATCGGTGCCGCCAGTCGCTCGAACCGGCGACTGGCAGCATCCCAGCTCAGCACCTTCATGTACGTATCAACGTAATCGCCGGCCTTCGCGCCATAGTCGATCGCATAGGCGTGTTCGTACATGTCGAGCGCCAGAAGCGGCGTTCCCCCTGCCAGCGTCATCGTATGATCGGCAGCCCATTGGTTCGTCAGACGCCCGTCCCGTTCGCTCCAGGTGAGCAATACCCATCCCGACCCGGCAGCCAGCGCCTTGCCCATGCCGGTAAACTCGGCCGCCCAGCGCGCATGGCTGCCGAAGTCGCGTTCGATCGCCTGCGAAAGCCGTGCGCCCGGCCGCGAAGCACCGCCCAAGCCCGCGAAATAGATTTCGTGCAGGATCATCGAGTTCCAGGCGATCAGCTCCTCACGCTTCAGCCCGTTGAGCGTGAAGCCCGGTGCCGTCATCGGGTCGAGCCTGGCAAACTCGGCCTTGATCGCTCCGAGGCGCTTGACCGCACCAATATAGTTGTTGTCGTGGTGGCTGGTCAGCAGCTTGGCGGACAGCCCGGGAAGCGTTGCTGCATCGAACGGTAGCGGCCGGGGCGTGAAGGCTGGCGCCGGGTTGGCAGGAGCTTGTGCGGCCACAGGCCCGCCCAACGAGGCGGCACCCGCTGCGATCCCCAGACCCAGCGCCGCACGACGATCGATCGCATCCATCGACTTCTCTCCGCTATTCATCGGATTACCCCAAGCCCATAAAGCGCCAGCCCCACAGCCGACGTCGCCAGCAGGGTCGTGATGACCCCCGCCCGCGTCATGAAGATCGCGTAGGCTGCGCCCAGCGAGAGGACGAAGGCGGCCGGATCGATGCTGGTCAGCACCGGCGCATCGAAGCGGAACGGCCCTGCTGCCACCATCGTCGTTTCGCGAAACAGCGTATGCAGCGCGAACCACACCGCGAGGTTGAGTACGACGCCCACGACCGCCGCGGTGATCGCCGACAGCGCGCCCGCGACGGCAGCGTTACCGCGCAGTCGCTCGATGAAGGGCGCACCGAGGAAGATCCACAGGAAACACGGCACGAACGTTACCCAGGTCGCGAGCAGCCCGCCGAGCGTCCCAGCCAACAGCGGGGACAGCCCGGTGGACCCGCGATAGGCGCCGAGGAAGCCGACGAATTGCAGGACCATGATGAGCGGCCCAGGCGTCGTCTCCGCAATGCCAAGACCGTCCAGCATCTCCTTCGGCCCCAGCCAGCCATAATTCTCGACCGCCTGCTGCGCGACATAGGCGAGGACGGCATAGGCCCCGCCGAACGTCACCATCGCCATCGTCGAGAAGAAGGTCGCGATGCGGCTGAACACGTCATCGGGACCGAGCGCGATCAACAGCGCCGCGACCGGCACGAGCCAGAGAGCCAGCCAGACCAGCGCTGTGCGGACCGTCTCAGCCCATGTCGGCCGGGCATGGGCGGGCAGCTCTTCGCCGAGTAGTGTATCCGCGTCGGCTACGATCGTGCCCTTGGACGCGCCGTGCCCTCCGCCCCTGAAGGCCGTGCTGCCTTGCCGGGTCGACCACCATCCGATGAGGCCGGCACCCAGCACGATCAGCGGAAACGGCGCGCCGGCGAAGAAGATCAGGACGAACGCCAGCGCGGCAAGCGCCCTTGCCGGCGTCGACTTGAGCGCCCGTCCGCCGATCCGCACGACCGCCTGAAGCACGACGGCCAATACCGCGCACTTGAGGCCGAAGAACAGCGCCGAGACGATACCGACGCGACCGTAGAGGACATAGACCCAGCTCAGCGCCATGATCGCGACCGCGCCGGGAATAACGAACAGCACGCCGGCGACGATGCCGCCCTTCGTCCGGTGCATCAGCCAGCCGATGTATGTGGCGAGCTGTTGCGCCTCTGGCCCTGGCAGCAACATGCAATAGTTGAGGGCGTGCAGGAACCGCTGCTCCCCGATCCAGCGTTTTTCGTCGACGAGGATGCGGTGCATTACCGCGATCTGTCCGGCAGGACCGCCGAACGAGAGCATCGCGATGCGCAGCCAGACCCAGAAGGCCTGGCCGAGCGTGACCGGTTCCGGGCGCGTCGGCGTCGCGACGTCGGCTGTCACCGCGGTCATGACGACACCTTCCCGCGCGCCGGCTGATGCGAGGACCAGTTGTGCTTCTCGCCCTGCGCGTCACGGCACCAGCGATAGAGCGCATCGTATACCGCCATGCCGGCTTCGAGCTGGGCGTGATCGTCACTGTGGATACGCGACAGGCCAAGCGAGATGGCGAGCAGTCCAGCAGCCTCGGGCACAAGGTCGAGCCGATCGGTATCGGCGCCCCGCACGATCGTCGCGAGGCGGACCAGCGGTTCGTGCGCGTCGAGGCCGAAGGCCTCGACCATGATGTCGAAGGTGCAACGCTCGCCGCGATGGCTCCAGAATACGCCTTCGTCCGCGACGTCGAACGGCTCGGCCTGTTGTTGCTTGGCGACGGTCAGCACGTCACCGGGCGCGACGAACAAGAAGCGGGCCTGCGGATCGACGAACCGTCGGATCAGCCAGGGACAGGCGATGCGATCGACCTTGGGCCGCGCTCGTGTGACCCACCATGTTTGGCCATCGTCATGTCGTGGCGGCAGATGGACCAGGGAAACGGTAGGCAACCCGCTTGCCGCCCATGCGGCGAACCCGCCGTCCAAGACTTCGGCCGCTACACCCTCGCTGCGAAGAATGGCGGCCGCTGCAACTGCCAGACCACTACCATCGGTGTCGATGAGGACCGCTGATGACCCGGAGGCATATCCCCATTGGGTCGGATCAAGGAGAACTGGAAACAGTGATCCCGGAATGGCTTCTGTCGGTCCGTCGCGCAGATCGATGATACGCGGCGCGCTGGGCGATGCGACAAGGCGGGCAAGTTTGTCCGGTGTTATAGCGTTTGGAGCAGGCATGACGCGTCCCTTGCGTGTTCGTGCTGGACGCGATTCTCTGGCTGACGCCTCGTGGGGAGATCGCCATCCCCATACGCTTAATCAGCCATGCTCACCGTGCGATGTCAATCACCGTCGCCACTGTCCCAATTCTCGTAGCCGACGAGTTTCGAGAAGCGATTTCGATTCCCGCAATTCGATCCCAATCGAGGAGGCCAAGTAGCCACCTATGCACGATACTGCGTTCCGTTTCTTACAGGCCGATTTATGAGGCTGGGCAGTGGCGCTATCGACGCCGTGGTCAGCGCTATGCACGACGTGACCGTACCGCCCGGTTGTTGCAATCGACCAGGTGCATTTTTGTGACCGCACGCGCTACGCTGTGACAACACCTTCGCTGGCAATCGATCGTGCTATAAAGGAGGTCATAGGAGAAGACCATGCTGGATGCCGCGCTGCTCGTAGACACGAATGGCAAGCCGCTTTTAAACGGCAAGGTCACGAGTTCGCGCGACTGGAACGTCGTCAACGCTTTTTGCGAGGACACCTATACGCGCCTGTCCGCAAAACCGTTGATTCGAGGCTCTGATCCCGATGCCACGATCCGGATGTTAAGGATCGGCCGCATCAAATTCAGCCGCTTCTGCTTTGGAACGCCGACCAGGGCGGAGGACTTTGACCCCGCTGCCGGCAACATCATCGTCGTCAATACGTTGCGGGGCGGGCTGCGCCATCCGCTCGATGGCAACGCCGTCGCAGACACACGCTCCGGCGACAGCTACGTGGTCGATTGCAGCCGGATCGACTATTGGAACATCGCGGACGGACATGATCTCCAGCTCAATCTTACGATTCCACATGCCCTGATCGAGGCGGTCGCCGCGCGCTGGTATGGTTTCGTGCCGGACGATAGCCTGTGGCGTCGGCGACTGGTATTTGGGCGGCGTCAGTCGGCTTGGCTCTCGCTGGTAGACTATGCCACGCGCTCGCTGGAGGCGCGTCACGACGGTATCGCCCATTCCGTGATCGAACAGCGCATCGAGGAGGCACTATGCCTTGAACTGCTGCACAACTGGGCGCGGGAAGCCGAACTCTCGCTCGAAGTCGGGGCGCGGGCGGCTGCGCCTTATTACGTGCGCGAAGCCGAACGGCTGATGAGCGATCATGCACGGGAGGCTCCCTCGATCGCCGACATCGCAGGGCGACTGGGCATCAGCGCGCGCAGCCTTTCCGAAGGCTTCCGACGCTTCCGTGGGGTCAGGCCGCATGAGTATCTTGGTGACCGGCGTCTCGACGGCTTGCGGCAGGCGTTGCTGGAGGCACCTGCCGGGCAAAGCGCATCGGCGATCGCGCGGTCCTGGGGATATGTCAATCTGGGTGTGATGGCGACGCGCTATCGCGCCCGGTTCGGCGAGACGCCGACACAGACGCTGGTCGGCGCACGTTCGCGCTGACGGTCACAACGACACAGGCGGATTCCGATCCGCTGCACTTGGCTGCCGGTTTCGACCACTTTGTTCCGAAAACAAGTAGTTGAAAGTGACTTGTGAAATGCTCATTCTTCCTAAAACCGGCTAACCATGGTGCCAGCCGGCGGCAATGATCCGACAGCGCGACACGCTGGCCGGATTTCAGGTGCGCTATCAGCACAAGGCAGAGGAAGACCATGAAAGCACTCGTATATCAGGGTCCTGGAAAGAAGGACTGGATCGAAAAGGCGAAGCCCGAGGTGCAGAAGCCGACCGACGTGATCGTCAAGATCACCAGGACGACGATCTGCGGAACCGACCTGCACATCCTCAAGGGCGACGTGCCCGCGGTCACCGAAGGTCGTACGCTCGGGCATGAGGGTGTCGGCGTCGTCGAGGCGGTGGGTTCCGCCGTGGAGAACTTCAAACCGGGCGATACCGTGCTTGTCTCCTGCGTGACGTCCTGCGGGAAGTGCGCCAATTGCAAGCGTCAGCTCTACGCGCATTGCGCCGACGGCGGCTGGATCCTCGGTCACCTGATCGACGGTACCCAGGCGGAGTATGTCCGCATCCCGCATGGCGACAACTCGCTGTATCCGGTGCCTGCGGGGGCCGACGAGGAGGCGCTGGTGATGCTGTCCGACATCATGCCGACCGGTTTGGAGATTGGCGTCCAGGCGGGCGGGGTGAAGCCGGGCGACACCATCGCGATTGTCGGCGCCGGGCCGGTCGGCATGTCGATCCTCCTGACCGCGCAATTCTATTCACCGGGGCGGATCATCATGATCGACATGGACCCCTCCCGCCTTGCGCTTGCGCGGCAGTTCGGCGCGACCGATACCATCCAGGTGGGCGCGGAGGATGCCGTCGCCCGGGTTCTGGAAATGACCGGCAGCCTGGGCGTCGACGTTGCGATCGAAGCGGTTGGCGTTCCGGCCACGTTCGACATATGTCAGAAGATCGTGTCGGCTGGCGGCAACATCGCTAACGTCGGAGTGCACGGCAAGCCCGTCGAACTGCACATCGAGGAACTCTGGATCAAGAACATCAACATATCGATGGGTCTAGTCTGCACCAGCACCACTCCGATGCTGCTCAAGACCTTGAGTAGCGGAAAACTCGATCCGGCAAGGCTCGTCACCCACCGCTTCGCGATGGATGACATTCTCCACGCCTATGAGGTGTTCGGCAACGCGGCACGGGAGAAGGCGATCAAGGTCATCATCAACGCCTGACTGCTCGAAAGTCAGCCGAATTTTCCACCGACCGTTGCGCCCAATCGCCTGATCCGGTCAAGGGCAAGTGGAGGAATGGCTGCTGAGGACGGTGCTGCCAGTCATGGTGGCACTGTCGAGCAGCCAGTTCCGCACGCGCGGGGTGCTGCACCAGCATGTTACGCCCGTTTGGCACCTGTTGGATGGCGCGCACGATGGTAGCGCCGATCGTCGGCAGATAATCGGCATAGGCCGCCAGATCGTTTACTAGGAACGTCATAGCAGCATCACGGAATGGGTCGAGCGATTCTGGTCCTGCTCTCTTGCCGCTCGCATATGCTTATAGCGCAGTAGCAAGCTTCCCGAAATTCGATCGTTTGAGGGAAAGGGGGTGACCGCCGAGGAGTGGTGATTATGAGCAGCCCCCACCGGGTGGTCCGGGTTGATAGTTAGTGCATTGTCGTCTCCGCCGCCATTGCCGGTCGGAGGTGGAGCGAAGCGGAACCGGAGGCCGGCAATGGCGGTGTCGCCGCTTCCGGGGCGGGTGGTCGATAGCCGAGGCTGCTGTGCGGTCGGACAGTGTTGTAGTGACGCCGCCACGCCTCGATCAGCACCCTGGCTTCAGCGAGGGTGTAGAAGATCTCGCCGTTCAGCAGCTCATCCCGCAGCGAGCCGTTGAAGCTCTCGTTGTAGCCGTTCTCCCATGGCGAGCCCGGGGCGATGTAGAGCGTCTTCACGCCGATCTGCCTGAGCCAGGTCTGGACGGCGGCGGCGATGAACTCGCTGCCATTGTCCGACCTGATATGCGCGGGCGGACCACGCTCGATGAACAACTCGGCCAGCGCTGCCAGTACGTCTTCGTGTTTGAGCTGGCGCGCGACGACGAGTGCCAGGCACTCCCTGCTCGCCTCGTCGATAATGGTAAGGATGCGGAACTTGCGTCCGTCATGGGTGCGTTCCTCGACGAAGTCGTAAGCCCGTAAGCGTCCGGTCTTCTCCACCTTGCTGACGAGGTGATGCGCAAGCCACAGGTGCGGCACTGTGGCAGACACCGGTGCGGCATCATGGCGACGC
>NZ_JACHNY010000007.1 GCF_014199625.1 Sphingomonas abaci | reverse complement strand
CCCCCCGACAGCACGCCGGGGTGAGGTTGAGACACGGGTCACTTCTCGGTGGAAATTTATGCCTTCGCCGGGTCAGCTCTCAGTGGAAATCAACAGGCAGCCCGCACCGCGACCGAGATCCGCTCGGTGGTGTGGATCTTCTCGCCGATCGTCAGTGGCTGCTGCTCGACCAGGCTGATCGACCGCACCAGGAGCGCCGGCAGCTCGACCTTTTCAGGGAGCGCGCCGGCTTTTACCCGGGCGGGCGGCACGATCGCGCCCAGCTCGGCATGGGCACGCAGCAGCGCGCCGACGATGCGGATGCCGCTCATTCTTCGCCCTCCGGTTCTGCCGCACCGGTGATGCTGCCACGCGACACCCGGGCATTGATGTAGCTCTGCGCGGCCGCGATCGCGTCGACCTCTTTCCGGTCGAGGGCAGTCCGCAGGAAGGGGTGCGCCTTGGCGCCGGGATGCTCGACCACCGGGCCGACGAAGTGGCCGCCGATGACCAGCGAGCCTTCCTTGTTGAGCTGGTTGATCCGCCCGACGCTCATGCCGCCGCGATCCTGGTCGGACACGCTGATCAGGTGAGGGTCGGTGCCGTACTCGATCCAGAGCGCGCGCGAGCTGCCCGGCATCCGTCGATCAATCTTAATTCTCGCGGTAATCAGTCCAGGTTGGACCTTGGTCCGCACCTTCAGCGCGGCCGCGACCTCCTCGTCGATGCACTCCGCCTGCGCCTCGTCGCGGATGACGTTGGCGGCCGCGCGCGCCGCGCCGCGCAGCAGCTTCGTCTCGATCTGCCCGGGAAGGCTGGCAATGTAGCGTTTGACCTCGGACCGGCCGCGCGCCGACGCCATCAGGCGGTGTTACCCGCCGGCGCATAATCCTCGACCATGAACTCGATCGCTTCGCGCCGGCCCAGCTCGGCTGGTTGCCCGACGATCTGCATGATCCGGTCGCCTTCGACCAGGCGCAGGTCGGGCGTGATGTCGCTACGATAGCGCATCCGCACCCGTGCCGGCCTGGAAGTCGACGACATGCCGGCGGCCAGGCGCTCGGCACGGCTCGGCAGCATGTCCTGGACCTCGGCCCAGACTTCCTCGATCAGCTCCCAGGTTCCCGAGCCAGCGCCGGTCAGGCTGGTGTCCTCGATCGGACGCTCCAGGCGGAGGCGACGATTAAGCCGGCTGGCAAGGGTCTTGTCGGCCATCAGGCGAAGCCAATCCGCTTCTGGCGGCCGACCATGCGATCGAGCGTCTCGTCGTCGATCGTCGGTGCGCCGCGATTCTCGTAGATGTCGGTCAGCACCACCTTGATCGCGTGAACGACATTGGCGGGCACCAGGTCGGGCGCAGCCCATCCGCCGATCTGGCAGATAAGGGTGCGCCCGAGGTGGTCGGCGATGATCGTCTCAGCCGCCGCGATATATTCGCGCAGGCTATCGTCACTCAGCTCATTCCCGACGCGCAAATGCTCCCGCGCGCTGGCGAGGCTGAGGATCTGGGGCGTCATCGCCGACCGGTCCCGATCAGGCCTGGTCGGACTTCGCGGGGGTCTTCACGACCTCGGCGAACTTCTGCGCGACCAGGCGCTTCTCCGTGTCGCTGTCGAAGCTGGCGGTCTCGCCTTCATTGTAGAGCGTGCCCTGCTGGCAGGGCTTCAGGAACTTGACGGCCATAGTGGCTCCCCAGGTGCGCAGGGGGCGCACAGCCGCGCCCCCTGCTCGGTTGTCGATGGTGGAAGGCGGGCGCGATTACGGCGCCCAGGTGACGCCCTGCAGGACCGCGAAGGCCGCGTCGTAGCGCAGCTGCGTGTCATGCTCCTCGATGAGGCGGATCAGCGTCTCGTCGTTCGAGAAGGCCGAGCGCAACGTGCCGTTGTCGTCATAGGCGGCGCTGTCCGAGGCGGCGAGCGTCACCTGATAGGTGTCACCGATCAGGAACTGCTCGAAATCGCCGAAGTAGATCTCCGACTCATTGCCGCCGGCGCCGAGGTTGTTCGGCACCGAGGTGGTGACGAGGATCGGATAGATGCCGAACCGGCCCTCCGCGACCTCGGGGAACGCCTTGTTGCCGTTGCCGTCGGTGATGTTCTCCAGGAAGCTCTGGACGGTCGGCGACATGATGTAGGCGCACTTCGACAGCGGCACGTTGGCGTTGACGACACGCAGCTTCAGCTTGGCCATGTCCGACCGCACCGTCGCAAGCGTCGGATTGGCGGTCATGGTCAGCTTGTTGCCGGCCGGGATCATCGACAGGAGGCCCGCCGGTGCCAGGTCGCTGGCGACGCCGCGCAGGAACTGCTGGTCTTCCTTGATCGCGGCCGAGGTGACCAGGTCGTCACGCACCATCGTGTCGACGCCGAACGACGAGCGGCGGATCAGCTGGTTGGTGATCGGCACCAGCGCGCGCAGCGTCTTCGCCTTCATGCTGAGCGTGCTGACCGTCAGATCGGTCACCGGTGCCGGCGAACGCTCGCCAACATAGCCGGCGGTCGTCGAGCCGGTCTGCTTGCGCATGGTGATGTTGCCATCGGGCATCGGCACCGAGCGGGCACCGGCCTGACGGATCACGACGCGCGGGCGGAGCAGCGAGATGAAGTCGCGGCTATAGGCGGTGTCGACGAGATAGCCGCCCTTGGTGTTGGTCGCCTGCTCCATATTGGCGACGATCTGGCCGGTCTCGTCGCCCCAGGCCTTCTGCGAATAGTCGGCCATGGCGCGCTGATCGTTGCCACCGGTCGCGGCGATCGCGAGCGCGACGCGGCCGACCATGGCACCCGGCTCGGGCTTCTCGGCGGGCGCGGCCGGCACGGTGCCGGTGCCGGTGCCGGTGCCGGTGCCGGTGACACCCGGCATCGGCGGAACCGGCATCGCGGCCGAGGCCTTCAGCGCCAGCAGGTTCTCCTCGGTCTTGATCTTGGCCTGAAGGCCCTCGGCCTCCTTCGCATGGGCGTCGAAGGTGGCCTGCTCCTCGGCGGTCAGGTCACGATTGTCGGCGGCAGCGGCAGTCGCCAGAATGCCGTCCATCGATGCAACGACGGCCGCCAGGCTGGCCTTGAGCGCGGTAATGCGCATGGACACATCTCCTTGGGGGTTTAGAGGGCGCTGCGCGCGTTCGCGAGCGCCAGTTGGTTCGCCGCGGCCGTCCGCCGAGGCGTAGCCGGACCGGACTTGGCGAGGCGGCGGATCGCCCCGTCGAGGCCATCGGCCTCCACGCGGTCGACCATGCCGGCCGCCTTGGCGTCCTTTCCGGTTTTCGTACCGCCCTGGCCGAAATCGTTGCGCACCGTGGCTTCGGTGACGCCGCGGCCGCGGGCGACTGATGCGTGAAACACCGCCTCGATGCCGTCGAGCATCTGGCGGATCTGCGCCTGGCCCTCGGCCGTCGACAGGTCGGGGCGCTTGTTCGGCGCGTTCGAGCTGGCGATGTCGAGGTCGCGCCGGCCGTTCTGGTCGGCCGATTCCTGGTAGGAGGTCGAGATCAGCACGCCGATCGAGCCGACGATGCCGGTCGGATCGATGCTGATCCCGCCGGGCGCGGCGCTGGCGATCCAATAGGCGGCCGAGCAGCAGAGGCCGGTGACATGCACCGCGATCGGCTTGGAGCAGGCGGCGACCAGGCGGGCGAACTCGTTGACCTGGGCGACCGCGCCGCCCGGGCTGTCGACCGCCAGCAGGATCGAGCGCACGTCCGGCGTCGCCTCCAGTGCGCGCAGGTCGGCCGCCGCCACGTCGAGCGAGGTCGCGCCGCTATACTGCGTCATGACGTTGGCGCGGGGGAACACCGGCCCCATAACCGGCAGGATGCCGACACCGTCGCGCAGCATCGAGGTGCGCGTCGCCGGCGCTTTCGCACCCATCTGCGTTACCGCCGAGATCCGCTCCTCGTGGCCGTCGCGCTTCAGCGCCAGCACGGCCGGATCGTCGAACACGCGCAGCGCGATCGCCTCGATCGCTTCCAGGTGGCCGGGCATGATCGCCCAGGGCTGCGACCGGATGGCCGCCAGGACATGGCTATGCATCAATCTTTCTCGGCAGGAGGTGGGGGTGGCGGCGTGCGGTGATCGACCGGCTTGCTCGGCTTGGGCTGCTGCTGGCCTTCCAGGGTCGAGCCCGAGCCCATGCGGTACTGGTCGCCGCCCTCGCGATCGTTGCGGTTTTCCATCCGCCGGATCTCGTTGGAGTTGAGCAGGCCCTTATCGACCGCGATCGAATAGGCCTCGTACCGGCTCTTGATGTCGCCTTTCAGGAGCGCGTCCGGATTGAACTCGAAGAAATGGCCCTTGTCGGCAAAGGCGTGCGTCATGTGCGCGGCCGCCCGCTCGAAATGCTGGAGCATCGTGTAGAGGACGATTTCGAGCGACTGTTGCTCGATATTCGAGAAGGTCGCCCGGCTCAGCTCGAACAGGATATGCGGCGGCACGCCAAAGGCGCGGGCGACCTCGACCACGGTGAAGGTCCGCGTCTCGATGAACTGCGAGGCCTTGTTGTCGTGGCTGAGGAACTCGGCCTTCATCTCCTGGTCGAGGACGGCGACCGCGCCGGCGTTGCGCGGGCCGGCGAAGCGCTGCGCCCAATCGGTGCGGATCTTGACCTTCTCGGTCTGGTCGACCTTCGCCTTGGTCGTCAGCACCGTCGAGGGCTGCGCGTTGTTATCCCAGAAGCGCGCCGCAAACTCGTTCATGGAGGCGGCCGCCTCGAACGTGTCGGCAAGGATCTTCAGCCGGTCGAGGCCGACCAGGCCGTCGCGGCTGAAGCCTGGCACATACCAGATGTCGTTCCTGGTCAGCCGCTCGCGCGAACCATCAGGCAGCGATGCGTCGACGAATAGCTCCAGGCCGTCCGCTTTGCTCCAGTGGGTGTGTGGAGCCAGGCCATCCGGTACGAGCCGGGTGAGCGAGCTTGGCCGGTAGAGGGTGTCGCGGTGGATGTAGGTGGCGAACTGCCCGCGCATCAGCAGGTCGCCCATCATCAGCTCTTTGAGCAGATAGGCCGGCTGCACCGCGTTGGCGCTGATCGAGAACATCCGCGCTTGGGGAGCGCTGTCGACCCGCTCTTTGCCCTCGTCGGTGCGCCGGTAATAGTGAACCGGCGTCATCGCGAAGAGGCCGCACAGCACCTCCAGCGCGCGAAGCGCGGCCGGCACGCTCAGCGCCCGCTGCTCGCCGATCGGCGCGCCCCGGCCCTTGCCGCCGAGCAGGTTGACGACGGTCATGCCGCCGGTGTCGCTCATGCCATCGGCGCCGGCGCTGGCGGAGACGCCAGCCGACGGCTCGCGCCAGGCCGCAAGGGCCGCGCGAGCGCGGGTGATCATGCCCATGCTCAGATCCCGTTGTAAACGAAGCGGTCCGCCTCCTCACCGGAGAGCGCCACCGCAAAGGCCGCGATCAGCGCGACGGGGTTGTCGATCTTCGCCTCGATCCGGGGTTTCCGCGGATAGACGTTGTCCTTGGCGTCCAGCTGGGCGACCACGTTGGCGACCTGCCATTCCATGACCGGGCAGCCGGCATGGCGGATCTGCTCGGCCTTCATGTAGGCATCGAGCATCTTCATCGGGTCGCTGAAGTTGATGACGTTCGGCTTCACTTCCAGGACCGGCGCGCCCTCTTTCACCAGGCGGTTGACCAGCATGGTCGCCTGGGCAGGGTCGTAGGCGATGGTCTCCACGTCGAAGAGCTTGCGCGCCTCGTCGATCGCCAGCTCGATCTCCTCAAAATCGGTGATGTTGCCATAGCTGACATCGAGGAGGCCCTGCGCGTCCCAGGGCTGGTAGGAGCTGGTATCCTCGACCGCCTTGGTCGACAGGAAATACCGGCCGAGCCGGATATAGGGATCATCCTTGGTCGGCCGATCGCCGAGCGGCGGGAAGAGATATTCGATCGCCGCGATGTCGATCTTGGATGCAAGGTCGAGGCTCAGGATGCAGCGCCGGCCGGCGAGCAGCTCCAGCTGCGCGGCCTCGGCGAACTTCACCGGGATCGTGTCGTCGGCGCAGCGACGCCAGGCCTCGATGTCGAAGAACGCCGCCTTGGCCGCGACCCACAGATTGAGGTGCTTGGTCTTGTAGATCGCCCGCTTGCGGGGCGTGGCGATCGCGTCGCGCAGGCGGGCGAGGAGGAACTCGCGACTGACCGAGATCCCGATATTGGGATTGGCCTTGACGAGCGCGGCCTCGGACTTCCAGTCGTCATCCTCGTCGACCGTGTACTCGGCAAAGAACGTGTCGTCGTCGATCGGCGGGCCGCCGCCATGGCCGATGCCGTTGAGCCGCTCGCGCTGCTCCAGGATCATCGCATAGCACGGCCCCGCCAGGTTCTCGCCGGCGGTGGTGATCAGGAGCTGCAAGGGCTGGGTGCGCGCACCCATGCCGGTGATCATGGTGTCGACCTGCGCGTCGTCGACATGCTCGTGATATTCGTCGTGGATCGAGCAGCTCGGGCTTTGCCCGTCGCCCGGGTCGCCGATGATCGTCTCGAACTTGGAGCCGTCATCGGGGATCAGCAGGGTCTTGGCGAGAACCTCGATCCCGAACTTGGCCTTCAGCGGCTTCAGGCGCTGCACCATCAGCCGCGCCGGCCGGAACACCTCCCATGCCTGGCGCTCGTTGGTCGCGCCCGAATAGACCTCCGCGCCGAACTCGCCGTCCGCGCACATCATAAACAGCGCGACGCCGGCCGCAATCGCCGACTTGCCGTTCTTGCGCGGCACGACCAGGAGCCAGCGCCGGAACCGCCGGGTGACCGCCTGGGGGCCGGCCTTGTGGAGCCAGCCGAACACGCAGGCGAGGTTCCAGATCTGCCAGGGTTCGAGCGTCAGCCGCTTTTTCTGGCGCGCCCATTCGCCCTTGGTGTGCGGCAGCCGCTCGATGAAGCGGCACGGCCGCGCCGCCTTCGCCTCGTCGAAGCGGTACGGGAAATCATCCGACGCGCTCCGCACCAGGTCGGACACGAAGCGCTCGCACTGGAGGCGGATCTGCTTGCCGGCCGGGATCGTACCCGAGATGACGTCGGCCGCATACTGCCGCGCCACCGCCACATAGTCCCGGCTCGGCAGCCCGGGTGCTGTCGACACCGGTTAGAAGTCGTCGAAGTCGCCCGGCGCATCCTTCTTGCCGGGGGCGATCTTCATGGCGGCTGACGGGCTGAGCATCAGCTCGCCGAGGAGCGAGTGGGCGTGACGCATTGCGTCGGACAGCATCGCGACCTGCGGCCGCGCGCGAATCATCTCGGTGACGACTTCCTTGCCATCGACCTTGCGCACGGTGGTGCTGGTGCAGACATCGCCGCTGACCTCCAGCACCGCCTGGAACCGCTGGATTTGCTCGAACCGCTGGGCGAGCAGCGCGACGACATGGGCGAACTGCGGCTCGGCGCGGTTCTGCTGCTCCAGCTGCTCGGCGATCTGCGCGAAATAGAGCTGCGCCAGATCCGACAGGTGAAGCGGCGGGATCATCTTCGCGACGGTGCCCGGCAGCGCTACCGCGGCGCGCTCGGCCGCGGTCATTTTCAGCGCCGGTGACTTGCGTTTCCGGCCTGCGCCCGAGCGCGGTCCACCACTCGCCATAGGCCGCCTCTCCGGGGATCATTTTAGGTTTGAATTCGGCCGTGCGAAAATCTGGCACGGGTGCGGTGTCCGGTAGGACGGCACCTAGAGATCCGACCCACCCCCCTAGGGCGGTCAGGCGTCGCGGCGGGCGCGGCGGTCGAGTTCCAGTTCGGACGCTGTCTTGGCGTCGTGACAGGGCTTGCAAAGCGCCTGCTTGTTGGGCCGCTCGTCCGAGCCACCGTCCGCCAGGCGCTTGATGTGGTCGACCACGACGCTCAGCGTGCTGCGGCCTGCCTCCACGCAGATGCGACAGAAGGGCTCCTCGTCGAGCACCTGGCGGCGATCGCGTTGGCCTGCGCGCCCGCGCTTGCGGTTGTCAGGGCGGTGCGTCGTCGGTGCCCATTTCTTACGGGGAGGAGATTGGCGTCCGAAGCTTGGAGGCTGCCATGGCATGGTTGACGCTCAGCTTTCACAAAATAGAAGTTATCAACGTTGATGCTGATAGAGGTTGAGCGATGCATTGGCGGGCTTGGACGAAGGAAGATGATGAGAGGCTTATTCGAGGCCTTGAAGCGAAAGAGTCGATCGCTTGGCTTGCTGCAGACCTAAATCGAAGTCGCGCAGCCGTGGAGGGAAGGGCGCGCAAGCTTGGCTATTCTGGTTTGGACACGCGATCGCAGCCTTGGCGATCGCCGCGCACAAACAAATCTGTCGATTCAATAAGTTAGCTTCTTGCGTTGGTGCGTGGCACCTTCTGCGGCTCGACATGTACCGGATCGATCAGGCGCTGCACCGTCATGCGCTCGGTCACCCGGGCGACACGCAATAAGCCATTGTGTCCGCCTCCGACCAAGGCATCGCGCAGCAGGCCGGCCTGTGCAGCGGTGCTATGCTTCAGGTCGCCGACGAGGTTGTCCTGGGCATCGATGACCTCGAAATGCGTGGTGGGCGCGGACTGAAGCATGGGCGTCAGTTCCAACCCATGGGCGGGCGGCCACGCCCAACCGTCCAGGTCCGCATCGCCATCTTCTCGATGGCGCCGACGCGGTGCTCGACTGCGGCGGTGTCGGCCGGCGGTTCGTCCAGAATGTCCGCCATCACCAGCATATCAACCGCGATCGCGCGCAGCTGCTGTGCCCCGGTGAGAGGCGTGCGAGATCCAGGCATCAGCCTCTCCAAGATTTCAGGTAACCACAGGAAACCCGCCGGCACGCGTGCCTCGGGTTGGTGTGGGGAGCGCAAGGGTGGGAAACCCCAGATCGACTAGCCCCGTAGCCGCTCAGGCGGCGAAGGATCGGTGAGGCGGTTAGGCCGCCATGGCAGCGACCGGCATCAGGCGCCACGCCTCGATATGCCAATCCACTGCACCACCGAAGTTAACAATTGCACTCGTGCCGTCGCTGCTAACCACAGCACCCTCCATACCGTCCAGCGCCGGCATCTCGGCCACCGTGACCCTGGTCGCCGGCGGCAGATCCTTTCGCTCGCGCTTAAGCGCCTTCAGCCGGGCACGCTCGGTACGGAACCGCTCGGCCCGCTCCAGTCGTGCGGCCGCCCGGGTCTCGGCCTCGCGCTCAGCCGCGATCGCCTGGTCGGCATCGTCTTGGGCGGACCGCAGGCCCTGGAGCTGCTGATCACGCACCGTGGCGGCGCGCGGCCCGAGCTGCAGGATCGTGAAGGCCGGGTGTGGCCCGAACGTCAGCGCCGCGATCGCGACCAGCTCGTCGAGGAAGTCACCGCGCACGAACACGATCCCGGGCAGGATCGGTTGCGTCACCTCGATCATGACGCGCCGCTGCCCGGTGACATAGCGCCGGCGCGCGCCCGGGGCCGCTCGCTTCACGGTGCGGCGTGGCGTCCAGGCGACGACGCCGGCGTCCGCCAGCGTCTGCGCCAGGCGCAGCGTCTGCGCGGCCGAGGTCCGCGCTATGCACCAGCGACCGGCACCCATCTTACCGGGCCGGCGTCGCGGCGTCGGTGATGGCGGTCCAACGGCCGTCCGGCTGGTCGCGCTCGTAATAGCGCGCATAGCTGCGCGAGCCGATGACCCGGATCGAGTCCTTGATCGCAGCCATGGCCGCCCTCCAACGCTCGTCCGCGATCTCGACGCGGAGCAGCATGAACAGTTCGGCGCGGTTGATCTGGCCTTCTTTGTCGACGGAGAACACGCGGTTGATCAGCGCGCGCAGCTCCACCTTGCTGTCGACCGCCCACTCGGTCAGGCATTCGTCGATCAGCGCCTTGGCGACCTGCAGCTCGGGTCCGAACTCGATCAAGTCCGACACCGCGATCTGAACACGCTGCAAGCCGTCGAACGTCAGCAGCTGGATGTTGCCCTTCTGGCCGCCGACCTTGGCGTCATACTGCTGCGCCAGCAGCGCCTGAAGCTCCGACACGGTGGTGAACGTCCGCGCGCGGAAATCTGCATTGCGCTTCGCGTTCTCTCGCGCCTCGGCGTTCAACGATCGCACCAGCTCGTCCATCAACAGATCGGTCGCCTTCACCGTCGCGAGCGGGACCAGCCGACCCTTGGCGTCGCGCAGGTGCGGCTCGCCGCCGATGTCGATCGCAGCCGGGTGCATTTTGTTGGTCATGCCATCACCATTGGCGCGGTGATCACGCCACCGATCGCGGCGAGCTTGCGCTCCGCCTGGTATCCGATGTCGACGAAATCTAGCAGCCGGCGGAGATCGTCCTTCATGAGCGCAACGCGGTCGCCCTTCTCCTTGTCGATCAGGCTCCGCATTGTGATGGTGTCAGGCGACATCGGTGATCCCGGCTAAAAGAGATCCCGCTTGTACAGGATCAACGGGATCAGCGGCAGCTGCTCAATTGTGCAGGGGGGCATAGCCAACTCGCCCATGGGCTGGGCATGGCACCAGCCCTTGCGCCCGAGCGCCTCGCCGATGATCTGTCGGCATCGCGCCACATCGCGGATGCGGATGCCTCGCCGTGACGATATGGGTCGATCGATCAGGCGATGCTCTACGAGCTGGTCGACGAGCTGGCGCACGCGGGTTCGCTCGATCGGCGGGTTCATCGCCGCAGCGATCTCGCCATAGCTCGGTGCGGTGCCGGTCGTCTCGATCCGCTCTATAATGTACGCCAAGGCCTCGACACGCCGGGGCACGACGACGGCGGATTGCTCCCCCACAATTCCTCCATGACACCCCCGCCATGGAACATAGGGCGAATCGCGCGACGCCGCTACTGCACATCTGCGGCGGACACATCCTCCGCCACGCCTGTCCTCTGCCCTCCTATGCCGAGGCGGAAAGACATAGATATACCCCTGTCATACCCCAGCTCAGTTCAGAGTATGAGGTGGTCAACGAAGCGACCATGCTAATTTGACTCTGTTCCGCCTTGGTAAGTCCCTTTTATCTATCGATCGTCATCACGCTCGTTAGGCCACGTACGGGCCTTCCTGATCAGAAAATTCGCTACAAAGGCGATGGCGGCTGCGGTCGCAAGCGCAGCAGCGTTGGTTGCGTGATGGCGGCGAAGTTGCTCTCGCTTAACACATTAATTGTGATAAGCACTGTGTATGCTTCTAAAATCTGATTCTATCTTAGTGTCGCAGCCCTTGTTGCTTGATATAAAACAGCGACGTTTCATAACCGGAATACGGTTCTCCGCTGAAACCACTCATTTTTTCTTCAGAAAACTTTTGAAATCGCTTGCCGAATGGGGTGATTTACCCACAACAATCTCAAGAGCGGATAAACATCTTGAAATATTTTCTTTTGCTTGGGCGCTCGTCGATAATGTCAGGCGCTTTCATCGCTTATTGTGGAAAGCTCCAGGTATTAAGAATCTGCCCTCTTCCGCGTCATTTGTAAAGAAGTGGGAAGGTGAACTTCGGGACATTCGAAATGCTATGCAGCATCCGGATGGCGATTACATGAAAACTATGAAAGAGAACTATGTCTACGGCAGCATATACTGGGTAGATAGCCGACGTAGGTTGGAAAATAAACAAATAGTCACGCACATGCTTTCGGCTGGGCCCCAAGCAAACAGGTCGACAAAAGAGGTTGTTTTGCCCACGTTGCTCATAGACTCGGGAGACGATATCTATCAAATCGTCCTGACTACTGCCGGAGCGTCGGTCCAATTGGAGTTGATTGTAGCAGATATGGTATCGGCTTTGTTGGATATAGAAAAGTGGGTATTGGAAACATACTTAAAGATAAAAGATGAAATTCCCGCGTTTGATGCCGAGCGCCGCAGAAAAATGGAAATGCGAGCGCAAAGTGATCAAAATGTACGGTTAGAGGTTGACGTTTCGAATGTTCCTATCGACTAAAACTGACGATGAAGCGCGCAAAGTTGGCCATATTAGATAGCGAGCTTTTTTCGCCAGCCTTGGCGGCGATCTGCTGTCATGAAGTTCGGAATCGATTTCCCAAAAAAATTGCGGCGGACATCCCCTCCGCCGCGTGCGAGCTGCCTCCTCATGCGAGTCTGATTAAGGTTGGCCATATACCCCGATGATACCCGGATCGAGCCGAATAAAATGACGACCAAACACGTTCAGACTGGATGTATTCCAACTTGAGTGGTGATGGTGAGATCATAGACAATCAATTGATTGACCTATCGACAGATAGTGCGATGCTGATGGCTCCTTTCATCGCAGCGATAGGCAGCACATCATGATAAAGATTCTTGCGCTTGGATTGCTTGTGGTACCAGCGATGGTCTCGGCGCAGGCGGGGTCACCGCAGAGGCCAGATCCTGTGATGGTCACTGACGTGGATCCCCAACGCTCGCAGCGTCAGCCTGACTCAGCCCCTGATCCCGTCAACTTCTGCTACTATGGCGGGAAGGCATATTCGAAGGGTGCGGTGTACGAAGGGCAAGTCTGCTCTTCTGGCATGATGACATCGTTTGGTGCCGGAAATCGACCGACCTCGCCCCTCTCCTGGATGCCAGCCCGGACACGCTGAGAGTCGGCAAATACCTGTCCGTCTATTTATCGACGAACTTCGCGGCGGACGGACCGTCCGCCGCAATGAGGAAGTCCCATCGTGGCTGGTGCGGGTTTCCATCTCGGCATACCCCGATGGTACCCCTCAATCTAACCGGTTCAATGACACACTAGCGAATGCCAGATAGCCATATCCTTCGCCGACTTTTCCACAAGAATGCGGGATAGAGAGAGGTGGCTATAATCCAGCCCCTCCACCACTCGGCGCGAAATTGGTCTACGCAGCGCTGCTCAGGACAGTGCGTTGTAGCTACGCCTACGAAATATAGCACCATTAGGAAAACGACGAAGTAGCAAATCGTCGCGGCCGCCCAATTCCTTTTACTGAAGCGGTGGCGGGCCATGGGAGCAAACTACCACGGTTTGATTATCTGTGAAGCGGTAGCTGCACGGTATGTGCGGCGGAGAAGCCCTCCGCCGCGCCAGCGCGTCCTCCTCGTAAATCGTCTTTTCGCAGGTGAGGCATACCCCGCTCATACCCCATCGTAGACGACCAGGGGTTAGCGTCCGATTTTGGGAGGAAACCAGACTGGCAGGTTTCAGTCTTGCGCGGCTTTCATTGCCTACGGAAAAGCAAAACTAGTCCACCTATATAACACCCGAAAGATACCACCAACGACGCGCCACCGATCCACACGATCGAGCGGACCCCAGCATCGTCTCGCGCTACCGCTGCATGAGGAAGCTGCGCTAATAACCCGAGCATCCCTATCGCCGCGAGCGAGCCAACGACAAGCAAAGCTACCCCTAACCAGCGCATTATCGTGCCCCTGCGATGTTCGTCATCCAGCCTGCTGCCTTGATGAACACTCGTCCGCAACGGAGAAGCGTAATGAGAGTCAGGAATGGCGAAGAGTGGGCGATTGCGTACACCTCCTGCCGTGCCGCCGCCGATGTCAGCTGCTGGTGGCTCGCTGCCATTCACTGTTTTCGAAGGAAACTAATTTCGAGCGTCGGCTCGTCGGCTAATGTGCCGGTTGCGTACGCCGCTTTCGAGAAAGGTGAGCCCCTCGTTTAAAGGACCGATCAGCTGTTCTACCAGCCGTTCCGAGTCGCGCGCTGTCCAGAGGCGCGTCGGCAACCACCACGGCTTTCCCCAAGAATGTATATACTCGCTCGACTGCTGCACGAGGTTGCCCGAGCGTACCCAAGTATGAGGGGATGCGGCCTCGCGCCGGATAAGGTGGACCTGGAAAGCGGGTCGATGATGCTTGTCAAAGTTAAAGAGGACGTCGTCGATCTCGTTGGCGAACCTGCGGACTAGATTTATCTCGCCACCGCCAACTGGCTGATCGGGATCGGTCCAGTAGGTCTCCGCCCACTGAAAACCTTTTTCTATTAGTGGCGGCACTAGCCGTTCCTCGACAAGCCCTGCCAGTGTAGTAAGTGGTTTGCCGCCGAGCCGACACCAACTAGTGAACCGCCCATGATGTGGCCTTCTTCGGTTCGCCAATCTGTGATTCCTCGCGACAAGCAGCCGAGTGATAGGCGACTCCGGTGATGTCCGCTACTGGGCGCTTTCCGACATAGCGCGCGGCGGACATTTCCTCCGCCGCGCACACTCGGTTCATGCGTAGCAAGGAGGGGGCCACCCACTACCATACCCCTCCTGTACCCCACACGATCCGCGAGAGTGCATTCAGATCGGACTTAAAAATTGGCAATTTCGGTTGCCTTCGCGCGTTTGGAACGAATAGGGAACGGACGTGGCGTGCGTAAGTGAGTATCTTGTATTTCGCAGCATCCCGGGATGCGGGTATGCGTGTTCGAAGTGCGAGGTTATCTGCGCCGAGCTTGCCGAGGTTCGGAACGATCACTGGCTGGAGGTTGATCGTCTACAGCGTCTGCAGGAAGAGCAGCCGGCTCCTCAGACAATGGCACTTCTTGCAATCGAGCGATCCCTTTGGGCAGCCGCTTGGCGAGCGCACGAGCAAGCGCGGCCCCCTCAAGCGAGCCATAGACCCGAAGCTGTGCTTCAAACATTGCCGCAATCGCATGCTCACTTGGCCAGACCATCTGCTTGGTCTCAGGGACATGCTCAATCGGCTTCGTCCGGTTTTCAGCAAGGGCCTGCAGCATTTCGATTAAAAACGACCGTTCCGAGCTTTTGAATGAGCCGAAAATGTCGACGAGCTGTCTGTCCTGTGCAGGTAGGTCGGCTGGGCTTGGGGCAAATCCTGCCGGATCATCGCTCTTACCTAAGAGAAATTCCGGAGTGGTGCGTAGCTCCCGCGCTAGATCAATGATGGAGCGAGAGGAACGCGAGTCGCCGTTTATCAGCGAGTTGAGGGTGCTCTGACGGATGCCGACCCGACGCGCCAATTCCGCCTGGGAGATTCCAAGCGCTGCACGTCGTTCTTCAATGCGCTGCCCTAACGTCACGGCCTCACTATCTAACGTCTGACCGTTAGCACCTATTTCGATTTTCCGTTTGACCATACTAACGCCTAGACGTTAGGTAGAAGCATGGCTTTGGAGCACGATCACGAATCACAATTAGCACGGGCAATCCGCCTTGCAGGTTCGCAGTCCGCTTTTGGCCGCCTCATTGGCAAGCGGCAGTCGGTCGTTCACGACTGGCTGAAGCGTGGCCTTCCGCTTCCTGCAGAGCACGTCCTTGCCGTTGAGGCCGCTACCGGCATCTCGCGCTACGACTTGCGCCCTGACGTATATGGTCCCGCTCCACAAACATTGATTCAAACCGCTTCTCCTGCCTCCGAGTGCGCGCAATGACGTGTCACCGCCATCTTCCCCCATTTTCGCGCCGCTCGCAGACCGGCCGGAACGCTTGCCGGACCTTCCAAACCCCCTTGGCCTCGGCTTGTGAATCCCGTCTGCTTTCCTCTCATCGTGTGGACTCTTGTAGCGGCAGCCGTCCCAAGCGGCCGGCGCTTTTATCCTGCATCCGCAACGGTGCGGTGACACCGGGATCTTTCGACGGCATTTCCTCTCTGGGCAGCCGCCATGTCCGATAACACTCTTCCAATCGACGAGCGCCGTCTTGCTGAAGCTACCAAGCGCGCCATCAAGGCTGCCGGGAACCTCGCGATCTGTGCCGATGAAACCGGCCTCTCTGATTCGCACCTCTCGCGCTGTTCCTCGATCAACCATCGCGACAGCATCTCCATTCGCGATGCCGTCCGGATCGACGCTCTCGGCGACGAGCGCGGCGTACCGCACGTCCTGAGTGCAATGGCCTCGATTCTCGGTTGCGTAGTCATCACGCTGCCTGAACCAGTCTCTGATGATCGGTGCCTCCAAGGTGCCGTTATAGAGTTGGCGACCGAATTGGGCGACGTAGCGCGGGCTGTGAGTGAGAGCCTGTGCGGTTCGAGCGATGGCGGCGCAGAGCTGACCGCCCGCGAAGCCGAGGCGTTGCTGCCCTTTGTTGCCGATCTGGAACGGGCGACCGCCCGCATCCGCCATCATGCCGAAACGAAGGCGCGACCACCAGAGCCGCCCGCCTGAGCGAAGCGGCCGCTGCCGTTTGACCATCGACAAGCCTTCAATCGCCCCGATGACCAGCGTCAGCGGGAGCGGCTTTCTGCGCGCCCGGAGCATCCCGTGTCCAACTTCATTACCCCAGGCCAGTATCTGAAATTCCGTCGCCAAGCCGCGGGCCTGACGGCGCTAGGGCTGGCACTGTGCATCGACACGGTGCCAGCGCTGTGTGCGCACGATCGAGCTGCGCTGATCGAGGAGATTGAGGCGGACCTCGTGCCAACGCGCCTGTCTACGGCTCTGGTGCTGGCAAAAATCCCAGCGCTCGCGATCGACCTCGATACGCTCGCGCGTGTCGTCGACGCTTATGAAGCCGCGCGGTTCTGCGTCGAAATTCGGATCATGCGCGCGCCGACGCTCGCCGAAACGAGGCAGGCATGATCCCGCGTCCCATAACCCTAGCCGGCGCGGCGATCGTCATCGCGGCCGCCGTCGCCTTGACCGCCTCCCTTGTCGGGGGCGTGGTATGAGCGGAGCTGACCAGATCGCGCGCCTGGCCGCTGTCCGCGCCGAGATCGATGCGCGCCGCGAGCGCGACGGCATCTTCGCAGGGCTGCACGCCGCCAACCCGCGTTGGTCGATCGTGCTGGAGCTGGAAGCCGCGCTGCTCGCCGGCCGGCCGCAGATCGTCATGGGCGCGCTAATCCGCAATGCCGGCATGTCCCATACGACCGGGCTGCGTATCATCGACGGCCTAGTCGCTGGCGACTGGCTGACCTCAATCAAAGATCCGAAGGATGATCGTCGCCGCCTGATCTCGCTCGGCCCCTGCGCGGTGCGAGCGCTGGCAGAATATCGCGCGCGCCAAGGCTATGCCCAGGCGACGCCGGCGAAGCCTCCACGCGGCCGCATCGATCCGCCGCGCGAGTGGGCTCCCGAGCAGATCGACTTGGAGGACGCGATTGCTGAATCGCTGGCGGCCAGAAAGAGCAAGCGGGAGAGTCGCATTGCAGCATGACACAATCCAGCCGCCACGCGCGGCGCTAGTGCCGTCCATCCTCATCGAGCTGCACGAGGGCCGCTGGCGCGCCACGGCCGTGATCGCCGAGGATGCCGAGCCGATCGGCGTCGTAGGCCCCTCAAGCGCGACCGCGCGATCGCCGGCGGCCGCGCTTGACGAGCTGCTCGGCCGGCACTTCGCCCTCGATGTCGGCGACGAGCTGCCGGCGTCGCTGATCGCCATCAATCGGGCGGTCTTTGCCGCTTTTGACGGAAGGGGTGCGTCATGAACGCGCTGACCATATCGAGGCTCGATCGAAAGCTAAGTCGCGCGATCGAGCAGGGGAAGGGGGTCCGCTTGGAGGCGGCGGATCTCGATCTGCTCGCCTCCATCGGATTTCTTCAACTGACCGGCAACGCGGCCGCTGAATATCTCAGGAACCAGAGTCAATGTCGGGACGCGCAGCGCCGGTGTATAACCGGGGGAAATACTGGCTCGAGTGGGACGAGCGAGCAGACGGCACTCGCCGCAGTCCCTACCTCACCATATTCTGGTACGACCCAGACGCGCGACGTATCCGTAGCAGCTCGACGAGTACGGATGTCGAAGACGAGGCCATAATTGCACTGGACCGCCGCTATCTGGCGGACGCCAGCGAAGGGCCGGCCTTTTGCCCAACCTGCGGGCACCCGACGGCTCAGGCGAAATCCTACCTGCTGACCGATGCAATCGCCGATTATAATCTGGAGTGGGGTCGCACGCGCACGTCGGCCGACACGATTGAAGGCCGGCTGAAGCACGTCGTCGACTTTTTGGAGGCGGAAGACGCCAAGGGGGAGGAAGCCCGCTTTGGGCTGGGAACCACTTGCGCGATCGCATGTGGCACCGTCTTCGCAACCGCGCTGCGGGCCTGGTCGCGGACCCAACCGGTGCTATTCCGGAATGGGAAAAAGGAAGTCACCGGCTCTCGGCCGCGCTCGCCCGCCTCAACTGAGGCATCGATCGCGCAGCTGATTGCGGTGCTGAATCATGCCGCCAACGCGGAGCCGCCGCGATCGGACAAGCGTCCGATCTACAAGCCGCTGCCTGCTCAGCAGGTGCAGCGCAAGCGACGTACGCGGATCGGTGTAGCAGAGCTAGCGGCCATGCTCCGCTACGCAGCGGAGCCGGGCAAGCAGCGCGGGTCGCTGCACGCCTTCCTGGTCGCCTCGATCTGCACGGTCGCGCGGCCCGGGGCAGTGGTCGACATCAATGTTGCCCCGGAGCGGTTGCAATGGTGGCCGGGGGCGGAGGCGATCGACCTCAATCCGCAGGGCCGCACCCAGACGAAAAAGCATCGCGCCATTCTGCCGGTGCTACCGCTCTTGGGTGAGTGGCTCCAGGCCGAGCTGGACGACTATCTGGCGCTGCCGATCGAGCAGCGACCAGGACGCGGTTTCCTGGTCAACTATCACGGTCGCGGCGTCCAGGACGTGGATCGTGCATGGGACACCATGCTGCGCAACCTGCAGTTTCCGATCGGCCGTGAATGGCGGTCCTATGTCCTGCGCCACAGCCTGGCGACGCTTGCCCGCAATCGCGGCGCGACGCTGTGGGACTTGGAAGGGTTCATGGGCCACCGCGCCAGCAGCCAGACCGAGGTATATGCGATCGGCGAGTTTCCGACCGCGAAGGCGGCGCTGCAATCCATCATCTCCGAGATCGAGACGCTGGCTCCGGGCTCCCTGCACCGGAATGACACCGGAGCCAGCTCTCCAAACGCAGAGCGTAGGGGAGTGAAAATGTCAGGATAACCGCCACTAAAAGGTGGTGCCGCTTACAGGACTCGAACCTGTGACCCCCGCATTACGAATGCGATGCTCTACCAGCTGAGCTAAAGCGGCTTGGCCGGCGGTCGCCGGGCTGGAGACCGGGCGCTTAGCAATGGCGGATGGGACTGGCAAGCCCCCTTTCGCTACGGCATCCCCGTCGCCGCCGATTTACGGAACGTTTACCACGGATGGTGCACCGTCCGCGCTGAAGTTTGGGGACGCCACGACCATGGACAGCGCGCGCACGCTGGAAAGCGACACGGAACACGGCATCGGCGGCGAGCATCTCGCCGGGCGGCGCGGCGCGGGGGCGCCCGAGGAGCGGATGTTCGACCTGGGCGGCGACGAGCGGCGCATGCATGTCCGGGCCTATAATTATTGGGTGTCGCTGCTGAAGGGGCGGTCCTTTCCGTCGATCGCCGATCTGGAGCCGGAGACGATCGCCGACTTCGGCGCGCACAGCGTGCTGATCGATTTCGCGCCCGCGCTGGAGGACCCGCGAATCGCCTATCTGGGCCGGGCGCTGCGCGAGGAATGCGGGCTGCTGGGCGAGATCGCGCGGATCGCCGATGTGCCGCCCCGCTCGTTGCTGTCGCGGCTGACCGATCAGTATCAGCAGATCCTAGCCAATCGCGCGCCGATCGGCTTCGAGGCGGAGTTCATCGGCGCGCGCGGGCGCACGACGCTCTATCGCGGCATCCTGATGCCCTTCGCCGCCGCGGGCGCGGAGCGGATCGACTATATCTACGGCGTCATCAACTGGAAGGAGGTCGCCGACCCGGTGGTGCAGGCCGCGCTCGACATCGAGTTGCAGGCCGCGCTGGCGACCGAGTCGCCCGCTCCCGCGCCGCCGGGCGAGCGGCTGCGCGGCGCCGATGCGACCGTCTGGGCGGATGGTCCCCATGCCGGCGGCGCCCGCGACCGGGGCAGCGTCAGGCCGACCGAAACGCTGGCGGAGGTGCTGCGGCTGGCGCAGGACAGCGCGGCCGCCGTGGCCACCGCCGACCTGCGCAGCCGGGGCGCGCTGTACCGGGCGCTCGGCCGGGCCCACGATTTCGGACTGGCGGCGGAGCGGGATCCGCAAGCGCTCGCCGCGTTGCTCGCCGCCGCCGGGCTGAAGCCGCAGGCGCGCGCGCCGCTGACGCCCGTCGCCAAGCTGGTCTTCGGCGCAGGATACGACAAGACGCGGCTGACCGAATATGCTGCTGTGCTGAGCCATGCCCGTCGCCTGGGCGTGGGCGAGGGGCGGCTCGCGACCTTCCTGGAAGGCGCGGAGGGCGGCATCAAGGCGGTGGTCGCCGCCGAGCGCGACGCGCGCCGGCCGATCCCGACCGCCTCGATCGCCGCCGCCACGCTGGCGACCCGACCGGCCCTGGCGCGCGTCGCCATGTCGGTCGACGCCGCCCCCGGCGAAGCGGTCGTGCTGCTCGCCCGCATGGGTCCGGACGGGGTCCTCGACGTGGTGCACAGCCATAGCGACGCCCGCCTGGCGGAACGATTGCTGGTGGCGAAACCGGGGCGGCGGAAAGGGGCGGGCGGGCGACCGGGGACCGGCTGACGGTCCTACAGTGCTTGAGTAGACCCGCTCGCGGGCGCATAGGAGCCCGCCATGGAGAAGGATCACATCACAGCCGCGCTCGCCGCTCGGCTGACCGTCGGCGCTTTGCCTGGGGAACTGCGCGATTTCGGCCCGGCCGAGATCGAGGCCGCGGCGCGCTTCGTCGCGTCGACCGCCGCGGTCCGTCGCCCGGGCGAGGCCGCCATCGCGCTGGAGCCGATCGCCGCGGACGATGTCCGCCGGCGGATGCGGGTCGCGATCGTCAATGACGACATGCCCTTCCTGGTCGATTCGGTCGCCGCCGCGATCACCGGGCAGGACATCGCCATCGACCGGATCATCCACCCCGTCGTCCCCGTCGCCCGCGACGGGGAGGGCCGGTTGCAGAGCCTGGGCGAGGGCGGTCGCCCCGAATCGATGATCTATCTGGAGATGGAGCGCGCCGACGCGCGCGACCGTCGCGAGCTGATCGACGACCTGTCCGCCGCGCTGGCCGATGTGCGCGCCGCCGTCACCGACTGGCAGGCGCTGCGCCAGGTGATGGCGCAGGATGCCGACGCGCTCTGGTCGGGCGAGGGGGCGGCGCTGCTCCGCTGGTTCCTCGACGGCAAGCTGACGCTGCTGGGGCATGAGCGCTGGTACCGCGATGGCCGCGAGGGACAGGTGCTGGGCATCGCCCGCAATCCGCAGCCGCGCCCGATCCTGGCCGACGCGTCCAAGGACCTGGCGCTCGGCTGGTTCGACAAGGGGGGCGAGCCGCCGCTGCTGCTCAAGTCCAACCTGAACGCCACCGTCCACCGCTCGGTGCCGATCGACCTCATCGTGATGCCGATCCGCGAACAGGGCGCGGTGGTCGGCCTGTCGATCCATATGGGCCTGTGGACCAGCGCCGCCCTGGCCAGCCCGCCGCGCGAGGTGCCGCTGCTGCGCGCCCGTCTGGCCGCGCTGGAGGAGAAGTTCGGCTTCGATCCCAAGGGCCATACCGGCAAGGCGCTGACCCATGCGCTGACCGCCTTGCCGCACGACCTGGTGGTCGGCTTCGACGCGGATTCGCTCGAGCATCTGGCGCTGACCGCCATGTCGCTGGCCGACCGGCCGCGTCCGGCGCTGGTGCTGGTGCGATCGCCGCTCGGCCGCCATCTGTTCGCCTTTGTCTGGCTGCCACGCGACGACGTGACCACCAGCCGCCGCGTCGCGATCGGCGACCTGCTGGCGGAAGCGGCGAACGCGCGGCTGCTCAACTGGGCGATCGCGCTGGAGGACGGGCAGGTCGCGCTGATGCGCTACATGCTCGACCTGAAGGGATCGGGCACGCTGCCCGACATCGCGCCGCTCGCCAGCCGGATCGAGCGGATGGTGCGCGGCTGGGTGCCCGAGGTGGAGGCGGCGCTGACCGAGCTGGTGCCGCCCGCCCGCGCCGCGCGGCTGGCGCTGCGCTGGGCCGGCGCCTTCCCGCAGAACTACCGTAACGTCACCAGTGCGTCGGAGGCGGCGCTCGACGTGCTGCGCCTCGGCCAGCTCGACGGTCCCGAGGATCGCGGCGTCCGGCTGCTGCCCCAGGCGCGCGATGCGCGGCCGGGCGAGGACCGCCAGCTCAAGATCTACAAGAGCGGCGGCGCGCTCGCCTTGTCGGACGCGGTGCCGGTGCTGGAGAATTTCGGCTTCCGCGTGATCGGCGAACTGCCGACCCGGCTGCGCGAAGCGGGCGACGCCTTCGTTCATGATTTCGTGGTGTCGAGCTTCGGCGCGATCGCCGACCCGGCGGTGCTGGAGGGGGCGATCGGCGCGGTGCTGCAGGGCGCGGCCGAGAATGATGCATTCAACCGGCTGCTGGTCGAGGTGGGCCTGGCGCCGCGCGACGTCGTGCTGCTGCGTGCCTGGTTCCGCTACCTGCGCCAGGCCGGACTGCCCTACGGCCTGACCACCGTGGTCGACGCGCTGCGCCGTGCGCCCGCCGTCACCCACGCGCTGGTCGCCCGCTTCGCCGCCGCGCACGATCCCGCCAATCATGGCCAGGTCGAGGCGCAGGACCAGGCGATCGCCGCCGGGCTGGACGCGGTGTCGGCGATCGACGACGACCGCATCCTGCGCGCCTATGCCAGCCTGATCCGCGCCTGCCTGCGCACCAACGCCTTTGCGCCCGCATCGGCGGAGGCGCTGGCGTTCAAGCTCGACAGCGCGCGGATCCCGGGGCTGCCGGCGCCGCTGCCCTGGCGCGAGATCTGGGTGTACAGCCCGCGCGTCGAGGGCATCCACCTGCGCGCCGGGCCGGTCGCGCGCGGCGGCCTGCGCTGGTCGGACCGCCGCGACGATTTCCGCACGGAGATCCTGGGTCTGATGAAGGCGCAGCGGGTCAAGAACGCGGTGATCGTGCCGACCGGAGCCAAGGGCGGCTTCTATCCGAAGCAATTGCCCTCACCCGCGCAGGACCGTGACGCCTGGCTGGCCGAGGGGACGGAGAGCTACCGCGTCTTCATCCGCGCGCTCCTGTCGATCACCGACAATATCGTCGACGGCCGGGTGGTGCATCCGGAGGGCGTGACGGTGCTGGACGGCGACGATCCCTATTTCGTCGTCGCCGCCGACAAGGGCACGGCGACCTTCTCCGACGTGGCGAATGCGATCGCGCTGGAGCGCGGCTTCTGGCTGGGCGACGCCTTCGCCAGCGGCGGCAGCCAGGGCTATGACCACAAGGCGATGGGCATCACCGCCAAGGGCGCCTGGGTGTCGGTGCAGCGGCATTTCGCCGAGCGCGGCGTCGACGTGCAGCGCGATCCGGTCACCGTGGTCGGCTGCGGCGACATGTCGGGCGACGTGTTCGGCAACGGCATGCTGCTCAGCCGCTCGATCAAGCTGGTCGCGGCGTTCGACCATCGCCACATCTTCCTTGATCCCGATCCCGATCCGGCGGTGTCCTATGCGGAGCGCGCGCGGATGTTCGCGCTGCCGCGTTCGTCCTGGGCGGACTATGCAGCGCCGATCTCGGCCGGCGGCGGCATCCACAGCCGCGCCGCCAAGACCATCCCGATCACGCCCGAGGTGCAGGCGCTGCTGGGCATCACCGACACGCTGCTGGAGCCGGCGGCGCTGATCTCCGCCATCCTGAAGGCGCCGGCCGACCTGCTCTGGTTCGGCGGCATCGGCACCTATGTGAAGGCGGCGTCGGAGAACAATGCCGGGGTCGGCGATCCCGCCAACGACCGGCTGCGCGTTGACGCCGAATCGCTGCGCGTCACCGCAATCGGCGAGGGCGCCAATCTGGGTGTCACCCAGGCAGCGCGAATCGCGTTTGCCGAGCGGGGCGGGCGGATCAACACCGACTTCATCGACAATTCCGCCGGCGTGGATTGCTCGGACAATGAAGTGAACATCAAGATCGCGCTCAACCGCGAGATGAACGAGGGCCGGCTGGCCGAGGAAGACCGCAACACGCTGCTCGCCGCGATGACCGACGATGTCGCGCATCTGGTGCTGGAGGATAACCGCCTCCAGACGCTGGCGCTGTCGATCGCCGAGCAGGACGGCGCGGCGGCGATGCCCAGCTATGTCCGCGCGATCGAACTGTTCGAGGCGGCCGGGCGGCTCGACCGCCGGGTCGAGGGGCTGGCGGGCAATGACGACCTGCTGCGGCGGGGGCAGGACGGGCAGGGGCTGACCCGACCCGAACTCGCGGTGCTGCTGGCCACCGCCAAGCTCGCGCTCCAGGATGCGATCGAGGCGACCGATCTAGGCATGGACCCGGTGCTGCGTCCCGACCTCCACGCCGCCTTCCCGGTGGCGATGCGCGAGCGGTTCGCCGAGGCGATCGATCAGCATCGCCTGCGTCGCCAGATCGTCGCGACCAAGCTGGCCAACCGCATCGTCAACCGCCTGGGCATCCTGCCTCCGGTCGAACTGGCCGAGGAGGAGGGCGTCGGCATGGCCGATATCGCCGCGATGACGGTGGCGGCCGAGCACCTGTTCGATCTGCCCGCGCTGTGGCAGGCGATCGAAACCGAGCCGATGGGCGAGCCGGCGCGGATCGCCCTGTTCGACGAGACCGCGCGCGCGGTGCGCAGCCATGTCGCCGACCTGCTGCGCGCGGTGCCGGCGGGCACCATGCCGGGTGCGGCGATCGAGCGGCTGGGGCCGGGCATCGCCAAGCTGGCCGCCACCACCGACACGCTGCTGCTCGACGAGGCGCGGGCGGCCAGCGACCGGATCGCCGGCCAGTTGCGCGACCGGGGCGCGCCCGACCGTCTGGCGGCCCGGGTCGCCGGGCTGTTCGACCTGGACGGCGCGGTCGGGCTGGCGGCGCTGGGCGTCGAGCTGGGCGTGGACGAGGCGGACCTGACGCGCGCCTATACGGCGCTCGGCCAGGCGTTGGGCCTCGACTGGGCGCAGGGGCAGGCCGCCCGCCTGTCGCCCGGCGATCCGTGGGAGCGGCTGCTGGTCGCGGGGCTGGTGCGCGAGTTCGAGCAGTTGCGGCTCGACTTCCTCCAGCGCCGGGTCGGCACCGGGTCCGCGCCCGAGCCGTTGGTCGCGCAGTGGCTGGCCGACAATGACGCGCGCGTGGGCCAGTTTCGCGCCGTGGTCGACCGCGCCCGCCACGCCGCGCAGCCGAGCGCCGCGATGCTGGCGCAGGTCGCGGGCCAGGCGCGGGTGCTGCTGGGGCGGTAAGGGCCGGTCGCAACCCTGGGCTCCTTCGCAGGCAGGAGCCCAGGGTCGCGCGCATCATGGGGCGTCGGCCGTCCGGACCCTGCGCTCCTGTTTCCGCGGGAGCACGGCGGACGCCACCCTGCCCCAGACAGCCGAAGGCCCCGGTGGCGTGAACCACCGGGGCCCGTGAGGCGGCCTCCCGGAAGGGAGGACCGCCCGTCTCGAAGCCGGCACCCATGATCGGGGGCCGGGGCCGGCGCCGAAGCCCGGATTACTGGAGCAGCTTCAGCACCGACTGCTGCGACTGGTTCGCCTGGGCGAGCATCGCGGTCGAGGCCTGGCTGAGGATCTGCGCCTTGGCGAGCGCGGTCGTCTCGGCCGAGAAATCGGCGTCCTCGATGCGGCTGCGCGCGTCGGACAGGTTGGTGACGTTGCTGGTCAGGTTGTTGACCACCGAGGCGAGGCGGTTCTGCGCCGCACCCAGCGTCGCGCGGGTGGTGGCGACATCCTTCAGCATCGTGTCGACCGTGCCGAGCGTCGTGTTGGCGTTGGCGTCGGTGGTCACGTCGGCCGAGGCGAGGTCGGACAGCGCGGTGAAGGCCAGCTCGACCGTGTCGCCATTCTGCGCGCCGACCTGGATCTTGGTGGTGCCGGCCGCCGCGGTGTAGGTGCCGCCCGTGGCATTGCTGTTGAAGACGCGCTTGCCGTTGAATTCGGTCGTCGCCAGCACGTTGGTGATCTGGTCCTTCAGCTGCGAGACTTCGGCGTTCAGGTTGGTGCGGTCACCGTCCGAATAGGTGCCCGAGGCCGACTGGACCGACAGCTCGCGGACGCGCTGCAGCATGTTGGTGACTTCGCCCAGCGCGCCTTCCGCCGTCTGGGCGTAGCTGATGCCGTCATTGGCGTTGCGGATCGCCTGGCTCATGCCGCGGATCGACGAGGTCATGGTCTGCGAGATGGCGAGGCCGGCGGCGTCGTCCTTGGCGGAGTTGATGCGCTTGCCGGTCGACAGGCGCTCCATCGAGGTGGACAGCGCGCTCGAGGCGCTCATCGAGGCATTTGCAGCGCGCAGCGCGGCGGTGTTGGTGGCGATTACGGTCATGATGTGTCTCCATCTGCACGGCTTCCCCGCCGCCCCCAGAGCGGAGGGCCGAGCCGTCGCAGCAAGGAACGGCCGGGCGGCGCGGGGCTTAAGCGGAAAAAATCGCGGGACTCGATTCGGCCGGCGATTCGATCGGAATGGGCCGCGAAAAGCCGGTCCGCGCGCACCGGTGCGGGGTATTTCCCTCTACGTGCGTGCGGGCGCGGTAGAAATCTGCCCTCATTCTGGGGGTTTAAGACTGTGTTTACCCAATTCCGGCAAAACTTGCCGCACGACCACTTGGGGGCATACATGCGATCGATCTTTCCGTCGGCAGCCATCGCGAACCAGCGCTACGCGCTGGTCTCGTCGTTGCGCGCCCAAGGGCTCGGCATCGGCAGTTTCGAAACGGGCCAGCCCGGCCCGCGCGACCTGTTCCTGATCGCCGAGGGCGAGGCCGCGCCCGTCCCGGCCCGCACCCTGATCGTCGGTGACCAGGGCCGGCGGATCGCGCCGGGCCGCGACGGCGCGCCGCACCGGATTTGCTATGGCCCCGCCGACACCGCGGTCGGCCATGGCTTCGTCCGCGCGCTCGCCGGCGGCCCCGACATGCCGACCGCCGCCGATCCGGAGACGCTGGCGCTGTTCGCGCTGGCCGAGCGGGTGGCCCAGGCCGACATCACCGTCCTGATCAATGGGCCGACCGGCACCGGCAAGGAAGTGCTGGCGCGCGCGATCCACGCCGCGTCCGCCCGCGCCGCCAAGCCGTTCATCGCGATCAACTGCGCCGCGCTGCCCGAATCGATGCTGGAGGCGCTGCTGTTCGGCCACCAGAAGGGCGCGTTCACCGGCGCGTCGTCGGGCGGCGAGGGCTTTTTCCGCGCGGCGGACGGCGGCACCATCCTGCTCGACGAGATCGCCGAGATGCCGCTGTCGCTCCAGGCCAAGCTGCTGCGCGTGCTGCAGGAGCGCGAAGTGGTGCCGATCGGCGCCAGCGTGCCGCAGCCGATCGACGTGCGCGTCATCGCCTGCGCCAATCGCGACCTCCAGGCCGAGGTGGCGGCGGGCCGGTTCCGCGCCGATCTCTACTACCGCCTCGCCGTCTTCCCGCTGACCACGCGCGCGCTGGCCGACCGGCCGCAGGACATCCCCGCGCTGGTCGCGACGATGGTGCTGCGCCATGCCGGCACGCGTGCGGTGGTGCCGTGGCCGACCGTGGAGGCGGTCGACCTGCTGATGCGGCACGACTGGCCGGGCAATGTCCGCGAGCTGGAGAATGTCGTGCAGCGCGCGCTGCTGTTCGCGGGCGGCGACACGATCGAGGCAGCGCATATCGTCTTCGACCGGCCGATCACCATGCAGTTCACGCCCAGCGCGGCGGCGAGCAACGTGGTGCCGATCGGCGGCGTCGTCGCCCCGGCCGAGCCTTCCGCTTCGGGGTCCGCCACGTTGGGGAATGTCGTGCAGATGAGCGAGTTCCAGGCGATCCGCGAAACGCTGGCGGCGTGCGGCGGCAGCCGGATCGAAACCGCGCGCCGGCTGGGCATCTCGGAGCGCACGCTGCGCTACCGCCTCGCCAAGGCGCGCGAGCAGGGTGAGGATCTGTCCCAGGCGGTGGCGTCGTGAGCGGCGTCGGCGGCATCGGCGGCGCCAACGGGATCGATCGCGTCCTGGCGCTGCGGGCGCAAATCCTGGAGCGCAACCAGGCGCTGGCCAAGGCGGCGTCCGCGCAAGGCAGCGCACCGGTCGCGACCAACCCGGCCGGCGGCGTCGGCAGCTTCGCCGACACGTTCGACACCGCGCTGAAGAGCGTCAACGACGGCCAGAACCAGGCCGCCAAGCTCTCCGAGGCCTATGAGCGCGGCGAGACGGTCGACATCGCCAAGGTGATGCTGGCGCGCCAGACCGCCTCGGTCGGGTTCGAGGCGACGCTCCAGGTCCGCAACAAGATCCTGTCCGCCTACAAGGACATCATGAGCATGCCGGTCTGATCCGATGAGCACTGCCCTCACCACCACGACCCCCGCCACCGGGCCCGCCGTGCCGGAGCGTTTCGCCAACCCGCTGCGCCAGATCAAGGGCGTCATGGCCCAGCCGGCGGTGCGCCGGTCGGCGCCGATGGCGATGCTGGTCGGCCTGGTCGGCGCGGCCGGTCTCGCCTACGCGTCGCTGTCGACGCCGACGCAGAAGACGCTGTTCACCAACCTGGCCGATGCCGACAAGGCGGCGGTCATGGCCTCGCTGCAACAGGCGAACATCGGCGCGCATGTCGACGATGCGACCGGCGCGGTGACGGTGGACGAGGACGCGTACAGCCGCGCGCGGATGCTGCTCGCCAGCCAGGACCTGCCCAAGGCGGCGCCCGGCGGCTATGCGATCCTGGACCAGCTGCCGATGGGCGTCAGCCGCGCGGTGGAGGGCGAGCGGTTGCGCCAGGCCCGCGAAAGCGAACTGGCCCGTTCGATCCAGGAGATCGACTCGGTCGCCGAGGCGCGCGTGCATCTGGCGATGCCGGAGGCGACGGTGTTCGTGCGCGACCATGCCGAACCCTCCGCCTCGGTGGTGGTGAAGCTGAACGCCGGCCGCTCGCTCAGCGACGCGCAGGTCAGCTCGATCGTCAACCTCGTCGCCTCCTCGGTGCCGGGGATGAAGCCCGACGCGGTGACGATTGTCGACCAGGCCGGCGCGCTGCTGACCCGTCCGGGCGGCCGCGATGGTCTGGGCAAGGCCGGCGACGAGCGGCTCGACGTGCAGAACCGGGTCGAGGACAAGGTGCGCCAGCAGCTCACCCAGTTGCTGACCCCGCTGCTCGGCGCCGGCAATTTCTCCGCCGAGGTGCAGGCCGACGTGAATCTGGACGAGACCCAGGCGACGCGTGAAAGCTACGAGAAGCAGGGTGCGCTGCGCGCCGAGACGGGCCAGTGGACCGGCAACCAGGGCGGCGCCGCTGCGCCCGGCGGCATTCCCGGCGCGCTGTCCAACACGCCGCCGCCCGCCTCGACCTTGCAGGTGCCGACGCCCGCCGTCGGCGCCTCCGGCTCGCCCCAGCCCCAGGCGGGCGCGGCACCGCCCGACCCGGCGAAACAGTCGGACAGCTATCAGCGCGCCTATGACCTGGGTCGCGAAGTGTCGGTGACGCGCGGCGCGCCGGGCTCGATCAAGCGGCTGTCGGTCGCGGTGCTGCTGCGCGACCCGGCGACCGGCAAGCGCACGGCGATGGAGGTCAACCAGATCACCGACCTGGTGAAGAGCGCGGTCGGCTTCGACGCCAGCCGCCAGGACCAGGTGACCGTCATCAGCCGCAAGTTCGCCGGCGCGACCGACGCCGCCGACACCAGCAAATGGTACGACAACGCCTGGCTGCCCGTGCTGGCGCGCAACGCCACCGCGATCGTCATCGCGCTGCTGGTCCTGCTGCTCGGCGTCCGGCCGCTGGCCAAGGCGCTGATGAAGAAGAAGGAGGAGGCCGAGGCCCCGGCTCCCGGCAACGCCCCCGCCTTGGGCGCGGCCGGGGCGGGTGGCGCGGACGGCATCGCGGTCAGCCCGCCGGTCAGCCTTGACCAGCTGGAGACGGCGCGCGGCTATGACGAGCGGATCAGCGCGGTGCGCGGCTTCACCCGCGACAATCCGGCGCGCGCGGCGCTGGCGGTGCGCGACATGATCCGGACCGACGGACAATGAGCAGCCTCGCCACCCGCAGCTATACCGGCATCGAGCGCGCCGCGGTGCTGATGATGATCGTCGGCGAGGAGGAGGCCGCCGCCATCCTCCAGAAGCTGGAGCCCGAGGAGGTGCGCCAGCTCGGCGCGGCGATGTTCAACGTCGCCGACGTGTCCGAGGCGGAGGTGGCCGAGGTGCTGGACGATTTCGTCGGCAAGGCGCGCGAGCGCACCGGCATCAGCTTCGATCCCCGTCCGCAGATCGAGGCGGTGATGACCCGCGCGTTGGGACCGGAAAAGGCGGAAAGCGTGCTGAAGCGCATCACCCCGCCCGAGGCGGTGTGCGAGCTGGAGCTGCTCGACTGGCTCGACGCCAGCGAGATCGCGGCGATGGTCGAGAAGGAGCATCCGCAGATCGCGGCGGTGCTGATCGCCAATCTCGACCCGGCGGTCGGTGGGCAGGTGCTGGAGCGGCTGCCCGAGGCGGCGCAGCCCGACATCCTCCACCGCATCGCCAAGCTGGGCCCGATCACGCCCGAGGCGGTCGAGACGCTGAAGGCGATGCTGGCGGCGCGCACCGGCGGTCCGCCGCAGACGGTGACGCTGGGCGGCACGCGCGAGGCCGCGAAGATCCTGTCGGGCGCGCGGCGCGGCACCGAGCAGAAGCTGATGCCCAAGCTGTTCAAGATCGACAAGGACGTCGCCCGCCAGATCGAGGAAGCGCTGTTCGTCTTCGACAACCTCCTGGAGATGGACGACAAGAATCTGGGCACGCTGATCCGCAACGTCGATGGCGAGGTGCTGGTCAAGGCGCTGAAGGGTGTCGACGAGGACGTCCGCACCCGCTTCCTGGGCTGCATGTCGGCGCGCGCCGCCGACGGCATCCGCGACGAGATGGAATCGCGCGGGCCGATGAAGCTGGCCGAGGTGCTGGAAGCGCAGAAGGCGATGATCGCGGTCGCGCGGACGCTGGCCAAGGACGGCACGATCCAGATGGGCGGAGGCGACGACGATTATGTCTGAGGGGTTCGTCGCAGGGTTCGCGGTCCGCCATGCGGTCGCGGCGGAAGCGCTCCAGGCCGCCTTCGCGCCGCCCACCGGCTTCGCCGCGGTCGACCCGTGCGCGCGCGAGCGCCCGGAGGTCGAGGCATCGACCGGGCCGAAGCATTTCCGCCCCGCCGATCCCAGCGTCAACCCGACCGCCGGTTGGGACATGCTCGACCCCTGCGTCGAGCCTGTGGTCCAGATCGACGCGCTGGAGGCCGCCCATGCCGCCGGTTATGCGGAAGGACAGGCGGCGGCCACCATGACCGCGCAGGCCGAGCAGGTCCGCGACCGGGCGCTGCTCGACGGCGTGGCCGGGGCGCTGGGCGCGCGGATCGACCGCGACGCGATCGCCGCGCAGCTCCGCCAGACGGTGCTGGCCCTGGTCACGCGCCTGGTCGGCGAGGCCGGGATCGATGCGGAGCGGCTCGCCACGCGTGTCGGCGTGGCGGCGGAGATGCTGGCCGATGCACAGGAATCGGCGATGCTGCGCGTCCATCCGGCCGATGTCGCGTTGCTGGAGGGGCGCTTGCCCGCGACGATCTTCGCGGTCGGCGACGCGCAGCTGGCGCGCGGCAGCTTCGTGCTGGAGAGCGCCTCGACGGTGGTCGAGGATGGTCCGGCCCTGTGGCTGGAGCAATTGTCCGCCGCGATCGACCGCGCTCCGCTGCCGCTGCGCGAGGCCGCGTCATGCTGAACCGCTTCGTCGCCGATTATCTGGAAACGCTGGCCCAGGCCGATTTCCGCCCCGTGCCGAAGGTCGCCGGGCGGCTGCTGTCCTGCGACGGGCTGCTGATGGAGGCCACCGGCCTGACCGTGCCGGTCGGCACCGTCTGTGAAGTGGGGGGCGTGGTCGAGGCGGAGGTGATCGGCTTTCGCGGCGACCGAACCATCCTGATGAACCTGGGCGGCCCCGCGCCGCTCCTGCCGCGCGCGCCGGTGCGTCCGATCGGCGCGCCGGGCGAGGCGGAGGTGGGCGACGCGCTGCTCGGCCGGGTGGTCGACGGCGCGGGCCGGCCGATCGACGGGCTGGGGCCGATCCGGGGCGCCGAGCGCTGGCCGCTGGCGGGCAAGTTGCAGGGCCCGCTCGACCGCGGCCGCGTGCTGTCGCCGCTGGATGTCGGCGTGCGCGCGATCAACGGGCTGCTGACGATCGGGCAGGGGCAGCGGATCGGCATCATGGCGGGATCGGGCGTCGGAAAGTCGGTGCTGCTCGGCATGATGGTGCGCGCCGCGCGCGCCGATGTCGTCGTCGTCGGCCTGATCGGCGAGCGCAGCCGCGAGGTCGCGGATTTCCTGGACACCAAGGTCGCGGGCGACGCGCGGGCGCGGTCCGTCGTGGTCGCGGTGCCCGCCAACCATTCGCCGGTGCTGCGTATCCGAGGCGCGCTGCGCACCCATGCCATTGCCGAGGCGTTCCGGGCGCAGGGCAAGACGGTGCTGCTGATCATGGATTCGCTGACCCGCGTCGCGCATGCCGGCCGCGAGATCGGCCTGGCGCTGGGTGAGCCGGCGTCGGCGCGCGGCTATCCGCCCTCCGCCATCGCGATGCTGCCCAATCTGATCGAACGCGCCGGGCAGGATGCGCACGGTCCGGGCTCGATCACCGCCATCTACACCGTGCTGGCCGATGGCGACGACGGCAACGATCCCGTCGTCGACTCGGCGCGCTCGATCCTGGACGGGCATATCGTCCTGTCGCGCGCACTGGCGGAGCGCGGCGTCTATCCGGCGATCGACCTGGGTCCGTCGGTCAGCCGCGTGATGACCGACATCGCCCAGCGTCCGCATCTTCAGGCGGCGCGCGTGTTGCGCCGGCACCTGGCGACCTACGAGGCCAATCGCGACCTGGTGTTGATGGGGGCCTATCGCGCCGGGGCCGACCCCGCGATCGACGCGGCCATCGCCTATCATCCCGCGATCACCGACTATGTCCGCCAGGATCATGACGAGATCGTCGGTCTCGATACCGCCATCGCCGAGCTGACCGGCGTGTTCGGCGACGGCTGATGAATCGCGACACGCTGGCGCGGATCCACCGGGTGCGGACGATGCAGCTGACGCTGGCCCGCGCCGAGGAGGCGCGCCAGCGGGCGGCGCTCGACGATCAGCAGGCGCTGACCCGCCGTATTGCTGGACTGGTCGATGCGGTCGCGCCGACCCAGGCCCTGCACGACGCCGCGCAATTCGCCGCCGTCGCCCATTATCGCGAGCGGCTGCACCAGTCAGCCGCCGCCGCCGCCCAGCGCGTCGCCCAGGCCGAGGTCCGCGCCGCCGCCGCCACCGCCGCCAGCCAGGATGCCAAGCGCGACCAGACCGCCGTCGAGAAGCTGATCGACCGCGCCCGGATCGAGGCGGATCGTCGCGCGATGCGCGCGCTGGAGGATGCGCCGGTGTTCCGCGCCGGCTTGCTCGCAAAACGGCACGATCCTTGCTGAGCGAGCGGCGAACAGGGAAAATCCATGATCCAGATCGCCGCTCCTCTCGCCACCGTTCCCAATGCCACCGGCCGCCCGGCCCCCGTCGCGGCGGGCGCTGGCCTGCTCGCCTTCCTGCTGCCGGGCGCGGCGTCGGGCGTCGCGCCGGACGGCGTCGCCGGCGTGGAAACGCCGGCCGGCGAACGGCAGGACGATGCCGCCCCCGGCAGCGATTTGCCGGAAGCGGCGACCGACGACCTCCGCTTCCTCGCCGCGCTGCTGCCGGGCGTTCCCCTGCCGGTCGCGCCCCAGGAAACGCCGGACCGGCCGGCGGCCGGCGCCGCGTCGGTCGTGGATCGATCGGGACCGAAGGGCGAGCGCTGGACCTTGCCGGTGATCTCCACGGTCGCGCCGCAGCCGGTGGCCGCCGACACGACGCCGTCCTTGCCCGCGCCGGTCACCGCGCCGCTCGCGGGAAGCGCGCCGCTCACCACCCCCGCGCCGGTCGCATCGCCGCCGACGCTCTCGCCGGGCCGGACCCCCGCGCCGGAGAGCGAGGCCGCGTTGCCCGTCGCGTCGCCCGATGCGGGCCTCGCCACCAGGCCCGCCGCCATGCCCGTTCCCGCCACGCCGGCCGTCGCGACGTCCGTCACCCCGCCGATCCCGGTGGTGACGGCGGCGCGGACGATGGTGACGGATGCGATGCGCGCGGGCGTGCGGATCGATCCCGTGCCGCTGCGCGCCGCGCCGGTGCTGCCATTGACGCCCGTCGCGCTGCCCGCCAACTGGCAGGCCGAGGCCGCGCCAGTGGTCGCGGTGGCGGCGCCGGCGCCGCTGGCTGCGGCGGCGCCGTTGCCGGTCGCTCCGCCGGCCGGGCCGGTCGCGTCACCCACCGTACTCGAGGGGGCGGTCGAGGCGACGCCGCCCGTCCTGCCGGCACCCATCGACCGGCGCGCCACGCCGCAATCGCCGATGCTGCCACCCGCCGCGCCCGATCCGGCCGCCGCCCCGGTGCTCGCCGCCGCGATCAGCGCGGTTGCGCCACCGGCCGGCAAGGACCGCGACATGGCCGACCCGTCCGATCCGCTGGCCGCCACCGTCCCGGCCGCCGCGGCCCAGCCGGTCGTCGCCGCGGCCGCCGCCACCGGCGGCGAGCGCTCGATGCTCGACCTGACGCAGGAACGCTGGCCGCAGGCGATGGTCGCGCATATCGAGCGGCTGCGCGACGCGGCCGATGCCGCCGACACGCGCATCCGCCTGGTGCCCGACGCCTTGGGCGCGATCGATATCGGCGTCCGCCAGGAGGGCGAGACGCTCCACGTCCATTTCACCGCCGCCGAGGCGCAGACGCGCAGCCTGTTGCAGGAGGCGCAGCCCCGCCTGGCCGAAGCCGCCGAACAGCGCGGGCTGAAGCTGGGCCAGACCTCGGTCGGCCAGAACCAGGCGGAGGCCGGCGCCGGCCAGCGCCAGCCGCACTCGCAACCCCAGCATCAGGCCGCGCCGTCCCCGCGCCCGGCCTCTTCCCCTCGAACCGCATCGGCGCGCGACGGCGATGACGATGCGCGTCTCGCCTGACCGAAGGACCTGACATGAGCGATACCAAGACCGAAGCGGCCGCCCCTGCGAAAAAGGGTGGCAAGAAGAAGCTGATCATCGGCGCGGCGGCGCTGCTGGTGCTGGTCGGGGGCGGCGTCGGCGCGGGCGTCTATGCCGCCCAGTCCGGCCTGGTCGGCGGCAAGCACGAGGCGGCCGAAAAGCCCGCCAAGGACGAGCCGCATCTCGTTCCCAAGAGCGAGCAGAAGCGCCCCGGCGAAGGCGGCGAGGGCGGCGAGGGCGGTGGCGAAGGCGGCGGCCATGGCGGCGGCGAAGGGGAGGCCGAGGCCAAGACCGGGGCCGAGGGGATGCCCACGCCCGAGGGGCATGGCGGCGACCGCTATGCCTCCACCTATTACGCCATGGACAAGGATTTCACCTCCAACCTGCAGGACTCGGTGCATTTCATCCAGCTCGGCGTGGCGGTGTCGACGCCCTATGACGACAAGGTCGTCCAGAACCTGAAGACCAACGACATCGCGGTCCGCTCCGCGATCCTAATGGCGCTGGGCGACACCACCGAGGACCAGGTCTTCACCACCGCCGGCAAGCGCCAGCTCCAGGACCGGCTGGTCAAGGCGATTAACGCAACCTTGCAGCAAAAAGAGGGGTTTGGCGGGATCAGTAACGTTTATTTTACCAGTTTCGTGGTTCAGTGAGACATGGTTAACGCCGCCTCACCGATCAGCGATCAGCGCCCGCGCCGCCGCACCCCCGCGCCGGATGCGGAAGCGGCGACGCTGGGGGCGGCGCCCCTCAATCCCTTTGGCGACCTGCACACGCTCCAGCATCTGTCGGCGCGGCTGGCGCGCGGCATCCGCCCGATCTGGGAACGGCTTTTGCGGCGCGAGCTGCGCTGCGCGGCCGAGCCGCTGGTGGTGCAGCGCTTCGCCGATTATCGGGCGGAACGCGGCGACGCGCTCGCGGTCTGGCTGCCCTTCGCGGCGGATTCGGGATCGGTGCGCGCCTTCGCGGTGCTGGACGGGGCCACGCTGCTCCAGCTGCTCGACCAATTCTTCGGCGGCACCGGCGCCGCGCCGGCGACGCTGCCGACCGAATTCTCGCCCGCCGCGCTCGCCATGGGCCGCCGCGTCGCCGAGATGCTGGCCGCGCCGCTGGCCCAGGCGTGGGAGCCGCTGACCCGCATGGCCTTCGCCGCCGGCGCGCCGGAGACGGGCGCCGACCTGGACGGCGAGGATGCGGTGATCCTGACCCGCTTCACGATCGACGCGGACAGTGCATCGCCGCTGACGCTCGACCTGCTCTACCCGGTCGCGCCGCTCAAGCCGCATGCGCCGACCCTGACTGGCAAGGTGCTGGACAAGGCCGAGCCCGATCCGGTCTGGCGCACCCAGCTGACCCGCGCCGCGATGGCGGTGCGCTTCCCGGTCCGCTCGGTGCTCGCCGAGCCGGTCGTCTCGCTCCAACTGCTGATGGACCTGAAGCCCGGCGACGTCATCCCGATCCAGATCGCGGCCGACGTGCCGGTGATGGTCGGCGGCGACCGGCTGGGTCACGGCACCGTCGGCGTCTCGAACGGCCATGCCGCCATCCGCCTCACCGCGCTTGCCCTTCCCGAAGGATTGAACCCATGAACCAGATGACCGGCCAGTTCCCGGTGGACGCCGCGGTCGCCGCCAATTTCCGGCTGCTGCAGGATGTCGACGTCAAGCTGACCGTCGAGATCGGCTCGACCCATTTGTCGCTGCGCGAACTCCTCGCGCTGGGCGAGGGCAGCGTGATCGAGCTGGACCGCCAGGCCAACGAGCTGCTCGACGTGTTCGTCAACGGCACGCTGATCGGCCGGGGCGAGGTGGTGACGGTGGGCGACCGGTTCGGCGTGCGGATGACCGAGCTGGTCTCGCCCGACAAATCCGGCGGGCTGCGGGGCTGATCCGATGCTGTGGTCGTACATCCTGAAGCTCGTCATCCTCTTGCCGCTGGTCTGCGGCCTGATGATCGGCTGCCTCTATCTGTGGCGGCGGCTGGAGAGCCGGATCCCCGGCCGGCCGGCGACGCGGCTGATCGCGGTGAAGGAGACCATGATGATCTCGCCGGGCCTGCGTCTGGCGGTGGTGGAGTTCGAGGGACGGCGGCTGCTCGTGTCGGTTGGCCGGGGCGGCGTGTCGCTGGTCGACAAGGTGGACGCATGAGCATTTCCGTGACGCGCAGCGGCATCGGTCCCGCGCTGGTCCGCACCGGTCGGCCAGCGCGTGACGGGACCCGGTCGCGTGCCCTGACCCTGGTCTGGATCGCGCTGGCGCTGGTCGTCGCGCTGCTGGTCGCGATGCCCGCCTTCGCGCAGGCCGCCCCCGCGGCGGCGCCGGTCGGGGCGCCGGGCGCGCCGGTGCCGGGCGTGGGCGACGCGGTCGACCGCGCGCTGGGCCAGCTCGGCGGCCAGCAACAGGGCCAGTCCGCGCCGCTCAGCCTGTCGCTCCAGGTCCTCATCATCATGGGGCTGTTGACGATCCTGCCGGGCATCCTCTTGATGATGACCAGCTTCACGCGGATCATCATCGTGCTGGCGGTGCTGCGCCAGGCGCTCGGCCTGCAGCAGACGCCGCCCAATCAGGTGCTGATCGGCCTGTCGCTGTTCCTCAGCCTGTTCGTGATGGCGCCGACGATCAGCCAGATCAACGCCCAGGCGATCCAGCCCTATGCCGCCGGGCAACTGGCCGGCACGCAGATGATCCAGACCGCGGCCGCGCCGCTCCACCAGTTCATGACCAAGCAGACGCGGGTCAAGGACGTGACGATGTTCGCCGAGATGGCCAAGTCGGGCCCCTATGCCTCGCCCAACGACATCCCGTTCGCGGTGCTGCTGCCGGCCTTCGTCACCTCGGAGCTGAAGACCGCGTTCCAGATCGGCTTCCTGATCTTCCTGCCCTTCATCGTCATCGATCTGATCGTGGCGACGGTGCTGATGAGCCTGGGCATGGCGATGCTGTCGCCGACGATCATCTCGCTGCCGTTCAAGCTGCTGCTGTTCGTTCTGGTCGACGGCTGGGCGCTGACCATGGGCAGCCTCGCCAACTCCTTCGCGACCTGAGGGCCGCCATGCTCCTGCGCCGGCGGGAGCTTGGGGCCAAGCGGAACGATGCCGGACGGTGCGCGGAACCCTGGGCTCTTGCCTGCGCAGGCGCACGGGCGCGACGCGGCTCACCCTTTGAAGCGGGACTTGAGGACATGGACGCCGATTACTTCCTGACCATCGCCAACCAGACCATGTGGGTGCTGGCGCTGGCGGCCGCGCCGATCCTGGTGCCGGCGCTGCTCGCCGGGCTGATCCTGGGCATGGTGCAGGCGGCGACCTCGATCAACGAGCAGACGCTCACCTTCGTGCCCAAGCTGGTCGTGGTGGCGCTGTCGATCCTGATCTTCGGCGGGCTGATCCTGGGCCTTCTGTCCGATTTCACCGTGCAGATGTTCGAACGCATCCCGGACCTGGTGAAGTAAGGCCGGATGCTGGGCTTCGGCCTCTCGATCGAGCCACAGCTCTGGGCGCTCCTGTTCGTGATGGTCAGGATCGGCGCGGCGTTCGTGGCGGCCCCGGTGTTCGGCTCGGTCAGCCTGCCGCTCCTGGTCCGCGTCTCGCTGTCCGGCGCGATCGGCGTGCTGGTGCTGGCGACGAACAGCATCGCGCCGCCGCCCAGCGTGTTCGCGGTCGCCACCTTCCTGTCGATCGCCGCGGAGGCGCTGGTCGGCTTCGCGATGGGCTTCATCCTCCAGATCGCCTTCGCCGCGCCGCTCATCGCCTCCGAACTGATCGGCGGCGCGATGGGGATCGGCTTCGCCTCGTCGATCGATCCGCAGAACGGCCGTTCGAGCCCGGCGCTGGGCCAGTTCTTCAGCATCATGCTGACGCTCCTGTTCCTGTCGATGGACGGGCATCTGGTGCTGGTCGACATGGTGGTCAAAAGCTATGCCGCGCTGCCGCCGGGCCAAGCCTGGCTGGGCGTCGACCGGCTGAAGGCGATCGCCTTTTTCGGCGGCTACGCATTCCTCGCCGGCCTTCTGCTGGCGCTGCCGGTCGGCTTCCTGCTGCTCTGCCTCAACCTGGTCGTCGGCATGATGAGCCGCGCCGCCCCCGCGCTCAACCTGTTCTCGGTCGGCCTGCCCGCCAGTCTGGCGGTCGGCGTGGTGGCGCTGGCGATCGCCTTCCCGGCGATGGGCGATTACATGCAGGTGATCGTCCACGAGAGCCTGGGCGCGGTGCAGACCCTGGTGCTGGGATGAGGCATGGCTGACGAATTCGGCGAAAAGACGGAGGCCCCGACCCAGAAGCGCCAGGACAAGGCGGTCGAGGACGGCAATGTCTGGCGCTCGCGCGACCTGGCGGCGGCGGTGGTGATGCTGGCGGGGGTCGGCTGGATCCTGTTCATGGGGCCGGCGCTGCTCGCGGCGTGCAAGGCGGTGATGGCGGCCAGCTTCCAGTTCGGGCGTGGCGATGTCGAGGATTTCTCGCCCTGGCGGCCGCTGGCGGAGGCGGGGTGGCGGCTGGCCGCACCGGTCGGCTCGCTGCTCGCGATCAGCTTGGCGGCGGCCCTGGCGTCGGGCGCGATGCTCGGCCATTTCGGCTTCAACGGCGGGCTGATCGCGCCCAAGGCCAGCCGCATCAACCCCGTCTCCGGCCTGAAGCGCATCTTCGGGATGCAGGGATGGATCGAGCTGGCCAAGTCGCTGCTCAAGGTCGTGCTGCTCGGCAGCATCGGTGGCTGGATGCTGTGGAAGGCGTCACGCGCGACGCTGGGCCTGTCCTCGTCCAGCCTGCCCCAGGCGCTGAACGAGGTCGGCGGCACCTTCACCGGCATCCTGGTCGCGATGGCGCTGGGCATGGTCGCAATCGCCGGCATCGACGTGCCGGTCCAATGGCTGCAGCGGATGCGCAAGCTGCGCATGTCGAAGCAGGAGATCAAGGACGAGCACAAGGAAAGCGAAGGCTCGCCGGAGGCCAAGGGGCATATCCGCGCGCGCCAGCGGGCGATCCTGTCCGGCGGCGCGCGCAAGGCGGTGCAGGAGGCGCATGTCGTCTTGACCAACCCGACCCATTTCGCGGTGGCGCTGCGCTACGACCGGGGTCGCGACCAGGTGCCGGTGGTGGTCGCCAAGGGGCGGGGCGCGACCGCGCTGGCCATTCGCGAGATCGCCGGCGAGATGGCGGTGCCGATCCTGGAATATCCCGCGCTCGCCCGCGCGGTCTACTACACCAGCCGCGAGGGGCAGGAGGTGCGCGACGACCTGTACGTGGCGATCGCCACCGTGCTCGCCTTCGTCTTCGGGCTGAACGCGCAGGCCGGCGGCGGCGCCGCGCCGCTGCCGCCCGTCGAGGTGCCCGACACGGCGCGCTTCGACGAGAATGGCGCGAAGCAATAAAGCCTAAAGGATACGGCACGCCGGCCGTTTCCCCGGTCAGACAAGGGACGGGTGATGACCAGTACGACTTCGGCGACCAGTGGCTCCTCCTCCATCACCCAGTCGTTGGGCGTGGGGTCGGGCATCGACCTGAAGGCGCTGGTCGCCTCGCTGGTCGATGCGCAATATGCCGCCAAGACCAGCCAGTTCACCGCCCGCCAGGACACGCTGACCGCGCAGATCAGCGGGCTCGCCAAGCTGAAGAGCGGCATCACCGGCTTCGATTCGGCGCTGCGCCAGTTGGTCAAGGGCGGTTCGCTCGCCACCCAGCCGACCAGCTCCAACACCGCCGTCGCGGCGGTGAGCCGGCTGTCGGGCGCCAAGGTCGCCGGGATCAGCGCCAAGATCGACGTGACCCAGCTTGCCGCCGCGCAGGCCGCGACCACCAATATGCCGGTCGGCGCGACGGAGGGGTTCCGCGGCGGCACGCTGTCGGTCGTGACCGGCAGCTACGTGACCGGCGCGGACGGCTCGACCAGCCTGTCGGCGACCCGTACCGTCTCGGTCGACATCGCCGCCGGCGCGACGCTCAGCGACATCGCCGCGCAGATCAAGGAGAAGACCGGCCTGTCCGCCAGCGTGATCAGCGACGGCAATGGCCAGCGGCTGACGATCAAGGGCGCGACCGGCGCGTCCCAGGCGTTCGAGATCACCGGCAGCGATGCCGGCGGCGAAGGCTTGGCCCTGTCGACGCTGTCGGTCGGGCCGAACGCGACCGGCACCACGGTCGGCACCGCCGCGCAGGATGCGGTGGTGATGCTGGACGGGGCGCGCTTCACGCGCAGCAGCAACACGATCAACAACCTGTTTGACGGCGTGAAGCTGGAGCTGCAATCGACCGGCACGGTGACGATCGGCACCGCCAGCCCGTCCAACAGCCTGATGCAGGCGGCGCAGGATTTCGTCGACACCTTCAACCAGGTGAAGGCGGTGATCGCCGAGGAGACCAACGTCACCGACGGCGTGCTGAAGACCGACAGCGCCGCCACCGCGATGATGCGCGCGTTGGGCGCGCTGACCACCACGAAGCTGGCGACCGCCACCGGCGGCGGGCCGCAGACGCTGGCTGATATCGGCGTGTCGACCAATCGTGACGGCACCCTGTCGTTCAACACCGCCACCTTCAACAAGGCGATCGCGGCCGATCCGGCGGCGGTCGAGGCGCTGTTCGCCGATGGCACGGGCGCGAGCGGCGGCGGCCTGTCGGCGGCCTTGTCGGCGGTGACGGGCAAGCTGACCGACAAGAATGCCGGGCTCGACGCCTCGACCGCGCGCTATACCAAGCAGCAGAGCGATCTGGCCGACGCCAAGACCAAGGCGAGCGATGCGGCCACGATGCTGTCGACGCGGCTCACCAGCCAGTTCGCGGCGATGGACGCGCGCGTCGCGGCGTACAAGGCGACCCAGGCGTTCATGACCCAGCAGATCGCGCAGTGGACGAAGGGCAACGACTGATGGCCTATGCCTCCACCCTGCTCCGCGACCCCTGGGCGACCTATCGCGAGATCGACGCCGCCGGCCGCACCGCCCAGGCGGCGACCGGGCCGAAGCTGGTCCAGCTCCTCTATGCCGAGCTGGTGGCGGCGCTGCGCGCGGCGGCCTGCGCGGCGGAGCATCGCCAGCACCGGGTGAAGAGCGACCGCGTCACCCGCGCCACCGCCATCCTGTTCGCGTTGGAGACGGGGCTCGACTTCGACCAGGGCGGCGACGTGTCGAAGACGCTGGCGCGGCTTTATGCCGGCACCCGCAGCCAGATCGTCCAGGCCGCGCTGGACGACGATCCGGCCCCGTTCCGCGCCACCGCCGACAGCATGGCCGAGATCGCCGCCGCCTGGGCCAGCATCTCGGCGGCATGAGGAGGGCGTCCGGCCCCTTCCTTGCCCATCCTGTCGTTCCGGCGAAGGCGGGGCCTTTCAACGGTCAGCCTTCCTGACGACCATCGACCCCGGCAGAGGCGGGGGTCCCGTCACGGAACGTTCCTGGTCTCGTACCAGCGTTCCGCAACGGGACCCCCGCCGCCGCCGGGGTGATGCGTAAGGCGTGCGGGATGTGGTCGCAGCGGTGAGGCCTCAGGCCGCGAACTGGTTCATCGTGTTGTGGACGCCGCCCGCCTTCAGCGCCGCCTCGCCCGCGAAATACTCCTTGTGATCGTCGCCGATGTCGGAGCCGGACATGTTCTGGTGGCGGACACAGGCGATCCCCTCGCGGATTTCCACCCGCTGGACGCCGCGCACATAGCCCAGCATCCCCGCCTCGCCGAAATAGTCGCGCGCCAGATGATCGGTCGACAAGGCGGCGGTGTGATAGGTCGGCAGCGTGATGAGGTGGTGGAAGATGCCCGCCCGCGCCGAGGCGTCGCGCTGGAAGGTACGGATGCGCTCGTCCGCTTCCTGCGCCAGCGGGGTCTCGTCATAGTCGACGCTCATCAGCCGCGCCCGGTCATAGGCGGACAGGTCGCGCCCCGCCGCGTCCCAGGCATCATAGACCTGCTGGCGGAAGTTGAGCGTCCAGTTGAAGCTGGGCGAGTTGTTGTAGACCAGCTTGGCGTCGGGCACGACCGCGCGGATGCGGTCGACCATGGCGGCGATCTGCTCGATATGCGGCTTCTCCGTCTCGATCCACAGCAGGTCCGCGCCGTTCCGGAGCGCGGTGATGCAGTCGAGCACGCAGCGATCCTCGCCGGTGCCGGCGCGGAACTGGTACAGGTTGGAGGGCAGCCGCTTGGGCCGCATCAACTGCCCGTCGCGCTCGATCACCACATCGCCGCGCAGGGTGGCGATGTCGGTCACCGGCTCGCAATCGAGGAAGGCGTTGTACTGGTCGCCCAGGTCGCCCGCCGCGCGCGAATAGGCGATCTGCTTGGTCAGCCCCGCGCCCAGCGAATCGGTGCGCGCGACGATGATGCCGTCCTCGACGCCCAGCTCCAGGAAGGCGTAGCGGCAGGCGCGGATCTTCGCCAGGAAGTCCTCGTGCGGCACGGTGACCTTGCCGTCCTGATGGCCGCACTGCTTCTCGTCGCTGACCTGGTTCTCGATCTGGAGCGCGCAGGCGCCGGCCTCGATCATTTTGCGGGCGAGCAGATAGGTCGCCTCGGCATTGCCGAAGCCGGCATCAATATCGGCGATGATCGGCACGACATGCGTTTCGTGGTGGTCGATCGCGTGGAGCAGCCGTTGCGCCTCGATCTCGTTGCCGGCGGCGCGCGCCGCGTCGAGGTCGCGAAACATCATCCCCAATTCGCGCGCATCGGCCTGGCGGAGGAAGGTGTAGAGTTCCTCGATCAGCGCCGGCACGCTGGTCTTCTCGTGCATCGACTGGTCGGGCAGGGGGCCGAACTGGCTGCGCAGCGCCGCGATCATCCAGCCGGACAGATAGAGATAGCGGCCTTCAGTGCTGCCGAAATGCTTTTTGATGCTGATGATCTTCTGCTGTCCGATGAAACCGTGCCAGCAGCCCAGCGACTGGGTGTAGCGCGCCGGATCGCTGTCATAGGCGGCCATGTCGCGCCGCAGGATCGCCGCGGTGTGGCGCGCGATGTCGAGGCCGGTGCGGAACCGGTTCTGCGCGCGCATCCGGGCGACGGCATCCGGGTCGATGCCGTCCCAGGTGCCCTGATGGTCCTCGACCAGTCGGCGGATCTGGCTGGTCTGTTCCTGGTAGGTCATCGATGGAGTCCTGTCGTGAGGGGGCGTGTCCGCGACGGAGCCGACCATGCTCCTGCAACGGCAGGAGCACGGGAGCCACGCGGACCGGAGAGGCGTGGTTTCGTGGAACCCTGGGTTCCGGCCTTCGCCGGAACGCAGGCGGAAGCGACAGCCGCGGCGGTCAGCCGAGCCGGCCGAGCCGGTGGTAGAGATTGGAGAACTTAACCGAGCGCGGATCGTCGGCGATGCGGCGGACATAATCGGCGACCGCCTCCTTCATCAGGCCGAAATCCTCCGTCGAGAAGACGGCGCGGCTGCGTTGCGGTTCGTTCGGCATCGGAAAACCTCCTTCGCTCTGGCGGATCAGTCCGCCGGATGCATTGTGGTGTAATCCACCGAATCACCGTTGATCAGTCGATTTCGCGCTGCTTTCGTGTCGCGAGGTCGGCATTCTCGCGCTATTATCCGTCATGTTGTAAACTTATCGACAGGATCGGGATGGCACGCGACAAGCTCTTCGCCGGACATGCGGTCCGCCGCCTGCGCCGTCGCACCGGCCTGACCCAGGCGGCCATGGCGGAGATGCTGGCGATCTCGCCCAGCTATCTGAACCTGATCGAGCGCAACCAGCGCGCCTTGCCCGCCGCCCTGCTGGTGGCGATGGCGGAGCGGTTCGACTTCGACCCGCGCGGTCTTGGCGGCGACGAGCCGGGGGGCGGGGCGGAGGCGATCCGGCGGCGGCTGGCCGACCCGCTGTTCGCCGACCTGGCGATCGACCGGCACGAGGTGGAGGAATGGCTGGCGGCGGCGCCGGGCGGGGCGGAGGCCTTCGCGCGCGCCTTCGACCGGATCGGCGGCGGTGGCGGTGCGCCGGGCGGGGTGGAGGATGACGATCCGATGCTGCTCGCGCGGCGCGAGATCGACCGCTGGCGCAACCATTTCGCCGATCTCGACGCCATGGCGGAGGCGCTAGCGGACGAATTGCGGCTGAGCGGGGCGGACCTGTACGGCGCGCTGGTCGAGCGGTTGCGCGTCCGTCACGGCCTGTCGATCCGCATCCTGCCGGTCGAGGTGATGCCCGACCTGCTCCGCCGGCTCGACCTGCACGCCCGCCAGCTTCAGATCAGCGAGCGGCTGGCCCCGGCCGAGCGGATCTTCGCGCTGGCGCATCAACTGGGCGGGCTGGAGGCGCGCGGCGAGGTCGACGCGCTGGCGCGCGGCGCGGGCTTCGCCGAGCGGACGGCGGAGCGCCTGTTCCGCCAGCATCTGCTCGGCTATTTCGCCGGCGCGGTGATGATGCCCTATGCCCGCTTCCTGCGCGCCTGCGAGGCGAGCGGCTATGACGTGCCGATCCTGGAGCGGCGGTTCGGCGCCAGCTTCGACCAAGTGGCGCGGCGGCTGACCACCCTGCAACGGGTGGGCGCGCGCGGGCTGCCCTTCTTCCTCCTGCGCATCGACCGGGCCGGGCAGGTGGCCGAGCGGCTGGCCGGGGCGAGCGGCGCCGTGCTGGTCGAGGCGGCGGGGCGCTGTCCGTTATGGCGATTGCATCACGCCTTCGACCGGCCGGGGACGCTGGCGGTGCAGATGGTCGAGCTGGAGGACGGCGCGCGCTGGATCACGCTGGCGCGCAGCACGCCCGCGCCGGGCGCGCCGGTGGTCGGGGCGGAGGCGGTGCCGGCCGAACATGCGATCGGCCTGGGCGTCGCCGCGCAGCATGTCGCCGGCCTGCACGCGGCGCGCGGGATCGACCCCGCGGGGCCGGCGACGCCGATCGGGCTGGGCTGCCGCGCCTGCCTGCGCGCCGATTGCCCGCAACGCTCCGCCCCGCCGGCTGGCCGGGCGCGGATCGTGCAGGACCGCGAACGCGGCCTGTCGCCCTATCGCTTCGCGGAAGAATGATCGGGAAGGACGGTCACGCGAAGGCGCGAAGACGGATGGCGCCCGCTACCCCGCCGACAGCGTGCGGGCGCGTTCCTCCAGACGGGCGATCGCCGCCTGCTGGATGCCGGGCGCGGCGACCAACACGCCGAAGGCGCGCGGATCAGGCTTGTTGAACATCAGCGCCTGGCCCAGCGCGTCGGACACGCCCGCGCCCGCCTCGCTGGCGACCAGCACGGCTGCGGCGATGTCCCATTCATTGCCCCAGCGCAGCGTCGCGACCAGATCGGCCTCGTCCGCCGCGACCATGGCGATCCGCAGCGCGATCGAATTGGGCTTGTCGACCAGCACGAAGTCGCGGTCCGCCTTGGGCAGCGCATCGGCGGGCACCCGCGTGCCCGCCAGTTCCACCCGGTCGCCGACAGCCAGCGCGACGCCATTGCGCCACGCGCCGCGCCCTGCCTCCGCCACCCAGCTCTCTCGTCGGGCGGGGGCATCGAGCACCGCGAACACCGGATGCCCGTCCTCGACCAGGGCGATCGACACGCACCAGCCGTCGCGACCCCGGATATAGTCGCGTGTGCCGTCGATCGGATCGACCACCCAGACGCGTCGCTGCGCCAGCCGGTCGGGCGCGTCGGCGGTCTCCTCCGACAGCCAGCCGGCATCCGGCAACAGCGCGGCGAGTCGCGCGCGCAGCATCCGGTCGACGTCGAGGTCGACCTCGCACACCGGGCTGCCCGGCTCCTTCTCCCAGCGGCGGAAATCGGTGCGCCAGCGGGCGAGCGCCATCTGCCCCGCCTCGCGTGCGATATCGACCGCCGCCGCCAGGAGATAGCGGTCAGGCACTCGCGACCGTCATCCCGTCGATGCGCAGCGTCGGCACGTTGACGCCGTAGCGGAAGCGCAGGTCGTTCGCGGCGGTCATCGCCAGGAACATCTCCTTGAGATTGCCGGCGATGGTGAATTCCGCCACCGGGCCGGCGATTTCGCCGTTCCGGATCAGGAAGCCGGCCGCGCCCCGGCTATAGTCGCCGGTGACGCCGTTGACGCCCATGCCGATCAGCTCGGTGACATAGACGCCCTCGGCGATGTCGCCGATCAGCGTCCCGACCGGCAGCTTGCCGCCGTCGAGATAGAGGTTGCTGGTCGAAACGCCCGGCGCGCCGCCGACGCCGCGGCTGGCATGGCCGGTCGGCTCCAGCCCCAATTGCCGCGCGGCGGCGGAGTCGAGCAGCCAGGTCTCGAGCACCCCGTCCTCGACGATCGCGGTGGGGGAGACGGCCAGTCCCTCGCCATCGAACGGGCGTGAGCGCAAACCGTGCGGGCGATGCGGATCGTCGCGCACCGACAGGCCGGGCGACAGCACCGGTTGCCCGAGCGAATCGAGCAGGAAACTGGTCCGGCGGGTGATCGCGGCGCCGCCGATCGCGCCGACCAGATGGCCGACCAGCGATCCGCCAACGCGCGGGTCGAACACCACCGGCATCGCGCCGCTGGCCGGGCGGCCCGGGTTCAGCCGCGCGACCGCGCGCTCGCCCGCTTCGCGGCCGATCGCCTCGGGGCTGTCGAGATGCTGGCGCTTGCGCGCCCCGTGATGCGCATAGTCGCGCTGCATCCCGCTGCCCTCGCCGGCCAGCACGCTCGCCGACAGGCCGTATCCGGTCGCGGCATAGGCGCCCGCGAAACCGGTCGAGGTGGCCAGCGCCCACAGGCTGCGCGAAGCGCTGGCCCCGCCGCCCTCGCTGTTGGTGACCCCGGGGACGGCGCGCGCCGCATCCTCGGCCGCCAGCGCCAGGTCGCGCAGGGCCTCGGGCGCGGGCTCCGGCTGGCCGTTCGCCTGGTCGTCCAGGTCGAGCTGCGGCGGCGCGCCGTGCAGCAGCCGTTCGGCGGGGGCGAGGCCGGCCCAGCGATCCTCCGGCGCCTCGCGCGCCATCGCGACGGCGCGCTCGACCAGCGCGCCCAGCGCCGCATCCGACAGGTCGGAGGTGGACACGCTGGCGGATCGCCGGCCGACAAAGACGCGCAGGCCCAGTTCGGCGCTTTCCGACCGGCCGACATCCTCCAGCTTGCCGAGCCGCACCGAAATCTCCAGCGCGCTGTCGGCGGCGAACACGGCATCGGCGGCATCGGCACCGGCCCGGGTGGCGCGCGTGACGATGTCTTGGGCGCGATCGCGCGCCTGGTCGGGGGACAACATGCCCTCGGACTTAAGGGCGGGCCTTCCCTCGCGCAACCTAACGGCTGAGGCCGACGACCAGAAAGGCGAGGAACAGCAGCAGGCCGGCGAAGCGGTTGCTGCGGAACCGGGCCAGCGCCCCGGCGCCGTCGTCGGGCCGGAGCGTCGCGACCTGCCAGCCGAGATGGACCGCCGCCGGGACCAGCGCGGCGACCGCCAGCGGGTCGGGCCGCACGCTCCAGATCGCCAGCCCCCAGGCGAGGAGCGCGCCGGCATAGAAGCCCGCGACGCCGCCGCGCACCCGGCGGCCCATCCGGAGCGCGGAGGAACGGACCCCGATCAGCGCGTCGTCCTCCCGGTCCTGCAAGGCATAGATGGTGTCGTAGCCGATCACCCACAGGATCGCGCCCAGGTAGAGCCACCAGACGGGCGCGGACAGGTCGCCCGCCGTCTCGCTCCACCCGACCAGCGCCGCCCAGGAGAAGACCAGCCCCAGCCAGGCCTGCGGCCACCAGGTGATCCGCTTCATGAACGGATAGGCCGCCACCGGCGCCAGGCTGGCGAGCGCGACGGCGGCGGCGAGCGGGCGGAGCTGCACCAGCACCACCAGCCCGACCAGGCTGAGCGCGACCAGCCACAGCCAGGCGGTGCGCAGCGAGACGAGGCCGCTGGGGATGGGACGCAGCGCGGTGCGCGCGACGCGCGCGTCCAGGTCGCGGTCGACGATGTCGTTATAGACGCAGCCCGCGCCGCGCATCGCGATCGATCCGACCAGGATCCACAGGATCAGCGGCCAGCGCGTCGCCGCCCCGCCGGCGAGCGCCACGCCCCAGGCGCCGGGCCAGAACAGCAGCCACCAGCCGATCGGCCGGTCGAACCGGGCGAGCAGCGCCAGCCCGCGCAGGGTCGCAGGGAGGCGCGCGACGAGCCCGCGATGCTCGCTGTCGGGAACGATGCCGATGGTCATCGCCCGGCCTTATCGCAGGCGGGCGGCGGCGTCACCTCGGAGGTGGGGGATGGTCAGGCGAAGACGCCAGGCCCCGATGCGGGCGGAAGGGGGCCTCCGCGACGCGCAACGGCCTGCCGCCGCGGACGCAGGAGCCGGGGATGGCGCGAACCGCCAAGGCGTTGGTCTGCTTGGTCCCGGGCTCTCGCCTGTGCGGCAGCACGAGCGCCCAGGGCTGATTTGCCGCTCCCCCGATCAGCCGCTATCCCGGCGGGCATCATGCCTCGGCGCGCATCCTCTTGATCGGCCTCTCGGTCGCGGTCGGGCGCTTCGTCGAGGCGCTGTTCTGGGCGATCTTCCGCGTCGCCGGGGCGGTGGCGGGCGCGGCGATCCTGGCGGTCGTGGCGTCGGCGGCGCTCTGGTGGATCGGTCGCCGCCTGCTCCGCCGGAGACGCTGATGCCCGCCACCCCCGCCTGGCCCCCCCAATCGACGCCGCGGCTGTTCGTCGACGAGGAACTCGCCGCCGGCCCACGCCGGCTCGACGGACCGGCGGCGCATTACCTGCTGTCGGTGATGCGGCTGAAGCCGGGCGCGCCGGTCAAGCTGTTCGACGACCGCACCGGCGAATGGCTCGCCACCGTGGCGGCGGCCGGCAAGCGCGACGTCACGCTCTCCGTCGACACGTTGCTCCGCCCGCGCGAGCCGGTGCCCGACCTGTGGCTGTGCGCCGCGCCGCTGAAGAAGGGGCGGGTCGACTGGATGGCGGAGAAGGCGTGCGAGCTGGGCGTCGCCCGGCTGGTCCCGGTCGTCACCCGGCGCACCGTGGTCGACAAGCCCAATGGCGAGCGGCTGCGCGCGCATCTGGTCGAGGCGGCGGAGCAGTGCGACCGCACCGCGCTGCCCCAACTCGCCGAACCCATGAAGCTGCCGGCGCTCCTGCGCGACTGGCCGGCGGAGCGCGCGCTGTTCTTCGCCGACGAGACGGGGGGCGAGCCGGCGTTCGACGCGATGGCGGCCCGGCCCGGCCCGGCGGCGATCCTGATCGGGCCGGAGGGCGGCTTCGACGCCGAGGAGCGCGCGTCGATACGGGCGCATCCGGCGGCGGTCGGCGTCGCGCTCGGCCCCCGCATCCTGCGCGCCGACACGGCGGCGGCGGCGGCGGTGGCGCTGTGGATGGCGGCGGCGGGCGACTGGCGCGCATGATCCCCGATCGTTCACCGGTGCTTGCACGGCGCGGCCGCACCGGGCAGACACCCCCGCAACGGGAACGGGCAGGACGACAGACATGACCGCAGCGACGACGAACAGCGGCCCGGCCACGGGCACCGGCACCGGCGAACGGCGCGCGGTGGTCTGCGTGATGGGTGCGGGCTCGCTGCGCTATGCCAAGGCGTGCCTGGCCAGCCTGATCCGCAACGTCGCCGAGCCGATCGAGCTGATCGTCGTCACCGATGGCGACAAGGACGTCGCCGCGATCACCGCCGCGCTCCAGGAGGTCGACGCGCCCCGCCACAGCGACTGGAGCGTCATCGGCAAGGCGGCGGTGGATGCGATCGCCGAGGAACGGCTCGCCGGGCAGCCGGCGGTGCGTCGGTTCCGTAATGGCCATCCCTGCTGGCGCAAGATCACCGATCCCGCGCTGGTCGTGGCCGAGGGCCGGCCGGTCGTCATCATCGATCCCGACGTCTATTTCCCGAACCGCTTCACCTTCGAGCCGGCGCCTGCGCGCGGCGTGCTGCTGATGTGGCAGGGGCCCAACTGCCTGTTGCCGCAGGACGTGGTCGAGACCGCCTTCGACCAGGGCGTGGCGCTGGCCGACCATACCGATATCGGCGTCGCGCAGGTGCGTGGCATCGACTGGGCCTATCTGGAGACGCTGCTGGTCGAGCTGGGCGACGCGGCGCTGCCCGCCTGGTCGATGCATGTCGAGTCGATCGTGTGGGCGGCGCTCGCCATGCAGGAGGGGGGCGGCTATTTCGATCCCACCGCCTGGCATTGCTTCGCCAATAGCGTGTCGGTGCGGCTGCGGCGCAAGATGGGGCGCGACGGCGTGGCGATGCTGCGCGATCTCGACCTGAAATCGGCGAAATGCCTCCATGCCGGCGGCGTCGCCAAGAACTGGCTGGTCGATGCCGAGCGCGCCGGCCTGTTCGACCATCCGGCCGACCTGACCGCGCCGACGCCGGTCCGCCCCTATCAGCCCTTCACCCGCCAGAAGTTCGACCGCAAGTTCCGGCTGCGTGCCGTGGCGGCCAAGCTCGGCCTGTACAAGCTGTTGGCGCAATAGGAAAAATCACCTGCCGGCTGGCGGCTGACCGGGATCGGCGCAATCCCGGCTGGCGTCTGCCCGCGGGCCCGCGTAAGGGCGCGCCATGACCACCAAGACCGCCGACCCCCAGCGCTCGCCGATCATCGAATCGCGCGACCAGTTGATCGCCAGCTTCGCGCGCGGCGAGAAGCCGGCGGAACGCTGGCGGATTGGCACCGAGCACGAGAAGTTCGTCTACCGCACCGCCGACCACGGCGCGCCCGACTATGCGTCGCCCGGCGGCATCCGGGACCTGCTCGCCGACCTGACCCGGCATGGCTGGCAGCCGGTGACCGAGGGCGACACGGTGATCGCGCTCAGCGGCCGCGACGGCAGCGTCAGCCTGGAGCCGGCCGGCCAATTCGAATTGTCGGGCGCGCCGCTCGACAATCTCCACCAGACCTGCGCCGAGACCGGCCGGCACCTGGCCCAGGTCAAGGAAGCGGGCGAGCGACTGGGCTTGGGCTTCCTGGGGCTGGGCATGTGGCCGGACAAGGCGCGCGCCGACCTGCCGGTGATGCCCAAGGGGCGGTACGACATCATGCGCCGGCACATGCCGCGGGTCGGCGACCTGGGCCTCGACATGATGCTGCGCACCTGCACCATCCAGGTCAATCTCGACTATGCGTCGGAAGCGGACATGGCGCAGAAGTTCCGTGTCGGCCTGGCGCTCCAGCCGCTGGCGACCGCGCTGTTCGCCAACTCGCCCTTCACCGAGGGCAAGCCCAACGGCAAGCTGTCGTACCGCAGCCATATCTGGTCGGACACCGATCCGGCGCGCACCGGCATGCTGCCCTTCGTGTTCGAGGACGGCTTCGGCTATGAGCGGTACGCCGACTATATGCTCGATGTGCCGATGTACTTCGTCTATCGCGAGGGTCGCTATATCGACGCCGCCGGCCTGTCGTTCCGCGACTTCCTGAAGGGCGAGCTGTCGGTGCTGCCGGGCGAGAAGCCGACGCTGGACGACTGGACCGACCATCTGTCCACGGCATTCCCCGAGGTGCGGCTCAAGACCTTCCTGGAGATGCGCGGCGCGGACGGGGGGCCGTGGAACCGGATCTGTGCGCTGCCGGCGCTGTGGGTCGGGCTGCTCTACGACCAGGGGGCGCTGGACGCCGCCTGGGACCTGGTCCGGCACTGGACGCTGGACGAGCGCCAGGCGCTGCGCGATGCGGTGCCGACGCTGGCGCTCGACGCACCGCTGCCGGGCGGGGGCAAGCTGCGCGACATCGCCGGCGAGGTGCTCGACATCGCGCATCGCGGGCTGGCCGCGCGCGGCCGTCTGAACGCGGCCGGCGAGAACGAGACCGGCTTCCTCGACCCGCTGCGCGAGATCGTACGCAGCGGCGTCGTGCCGGCGCAGTCGCTGCTCGATCGCTATCATGGCGCCTGGGGCGGCGACGTCTCGCGCGTCTATGCCGAGGAAAGCTTCTGATCGCGCCGAGACGGACGATCACACCGGATCGATCAGCACCGCCGCGATCCGCACGGCGTTGACCGGTCCGTCGGGGCCGCCCTGGCCCTTGTAGGTGGCGTTGGCGGCGAGCGCGCTCATGTTGAGGAAGTCGCCGAGGTCCAGCCGGTAGCGGCCGGCGGGCAGCGTGGCATAGATTCGGGTCGAGGCGCGCAATGGGTGGCTTTCCCCTTGCGCCCGGATGTGCGGCATCTGGACGATCCCGCCCGTGCTGCCCCTGGGGCCGGTCAGGGTCAGCCGCTTCACGCCATTGGTGATGCCGGTGTTGAGCGGCCCGACATGATTGTCGTAGCGCAGGCTGATCGCATAGGTGCCGGCGCTGGGGATCGTCACATCGGCGATGCTCGCCCGCGCGCCCGTACCCAGTAGCAGCGTCGGCTCCGCCACGCCGTCGATGCCGGCGGGCAGGCGGCGGCCGGTGCCGGACATGCGCGGGTCGTCGATCGCGATGGTCTGCGCCGACGTCGCACGGACGCACGTCGCCGCCGAGGGCTGCGAGGCAAGGCCGCTGCCGGTGAAGGTCGCGACCGCGCTGTAGCAGGTGGTTCGATCGGCATCGCGGCGCCGGTCGGTCCAGGTCGCCGTGCGCAGATGCTGCGCCACCGGCCGGCCGTCGCGCAGCAGCGTGTAGCGGACCGGCGCGGCGGGCGCGGGGCCGCCGATCGCCAGCGTCACGCCGCCCGCTCCGGCGGTGGCGGTCAGGGTCGGCGTCGCGGGCATGAAGGCGCGCGGGTCGTCATGGCTGGTCGCCGGGATCGCCGCCACGCCGGCGACGCGGTCGGCGGAGCGCTGCGGCGTGCCGAACGTCACCGCGATCCGGTTGTCGCCCGGCGTCAGGTCGCGCGCGGTGATCCGGGCGGGGGCGGGGCGGCCGTTGAGCAGCACGCGGGCGACCGGATAGAACCCGCCCGCCGCTGCCTGGGGCGGCAGGTGGAGCGTGATCGCGATCCGGTGGCCCGCATAGTCGAGCCGCGCCAGCGTCGTAGTGTCGCCGGGCCCCAACAACGAGCGCATATGGGTGGTGAGGAACGGCGCGACGCGCACCCCGGCCGCCTCCGGATGCCAGCCGAAGATCGTAGACGCGACCGCGCCGATATAGCCGCCGACCGACCAGAGCTGGCGGCGCGCGTTGATCTCCGGCCCGTCGTCGAAGCGCGAGCGGCCGGTCAGCCATTCGAGATTCTCCATGTTCGACAGGTGCAGCGCCGCGCCGCGCATCAGCGCGTCCAGACTGCGGTCGGCGGCGGCGACATGGCCGGCCCGTGCCGCCGCCGCCAGCGTATAGGCGGTGACGAACGGCCATTGCGCGCGGTTGTGATAGACGAACTGGCCCGGTGCCTGTGGCCAGACCACCGGCGGCCCGAATGGCGCGAAGGGATAGCGCGACAGGATGGTGCGCGCTTGGGGCTCGTCGGCGATGCCCGACAGGATCGCCAGGTCGTTGCCGAGCAGGTCGTATTTGGCGATCCGGTAAGGCGTCACGTCGGCGCTGACATAGGTGGCGAACAGCCCCGCCTGCGCATCCCAGAAGCCGCGCGTGATCGCGCCGCGCAGTGCGCTGGCCCAGCCGTCATAGCGCGCGGCCAGCGCCGGCTGCCCCTGCTCGCCCGCCAGCCGCGCGGTGAGGCGGAGCGCGCGATAGTGGAGGATGTTGGTCGACAGCCCCTTCATCTGCGCCATCGCCGCCAGGTCGTCGAGGATCCACGGCGCGTAGGTCTGGTCGCGCCAGTCGAGGAAGCTGTGCTCGCCGCCATAGAGCCCGTCGCGCGGGTCGTAGGCGGCGACCCGGTCCGCCTCCAGCGTGCCGGTGAGCGCGGTCAGCGCCTGACGCGCGAAGCGGTCGCGGGCCGCGCCGTCGAGATTGGCGAGCGTCCGCTCCGCGCCCAGCGCCCAGGCGGTGCGGTCGCTGCTGATCGGCCAGCTTCCACCCGATCCGGTGTCCTGGACGATCTGGCGCGAACCGGCGGGGATTTCCTGCGGCACCGCGACGCCCGCGCGGATATCGCTGGTCTTGAACATCAGGCTGTCGACCGCACGGGTCGGGTCGATCCCTGCCAGCCCCAGGTCGAGCGCATAGGACAGGTCCCTCGTCCAGACATAATGCCATTGCGATCCGGTCTCGAAACAATGGCAGGCGATCGGGCGGCCGCCATTATAGGCGTCGTCCTTGATCGCCTCGACCGAAGCCTGGCGCGCGTCGTCGATGGCGAGCGCGAACAGCGCGTCGAACCGCGCGCTGCCGCTGGCGACATAGGGGCCGGTCCCCTCGGTCACGGTGCGACGCTGGGGACCGTCGTCGCGCTGGACCTGGCTGGTCGACCAGGTGAAGCGACGCGCGCCCGGCGTGCCGGTGGCGCTGCTCGCCACCGTCTCCGCCGCGCCGCCTTGGTCGGGATAGGGCGGCACCACCGTCACCTGCGCCGCCGCGGCGGTCGCGAGCGCGCCGAGCGACATCGGGCCGAACGCGCGCCATCCAAGGCCGAGGGGCGGAACCTGCATATCACTCTCCCATGGGCGCGTCGTGCCGCCTTCTTCCCGCTGCTCTACCGGTGATCGGGCGCGAAATGCAAAGCGCCTCTATCCGTGCGGCGCCAGGCCCAGTTCGACACCGGTCTTGTCGTGGCGGGCGAAGCGGTCGACCAGATCGGCGCTGGCGGCGTTATAGCCGGTCACCGTCACCTGCCGGCCGTCGCGGCGCAACCGGGCGACGATCGTGTCGAGCGCGCCGACCGCCGAGATGTCCCAGAAATGCGCGCCCGACACGTCGATCGCGACCATGCGCGCCGGCTCGTCGCTGCGAAAGGCGCGGGTGAAGCGGTCGACCGAGGCGAAGAATATCTGTCCGGTGACGCGGTAAGTGGCGGTGTCGCCGTCTTCGCCGCGCTCGACCGCGAACAGGCGGCGGACCTTGCCGGCGAAGAAGAGGCCGGACAGCAGCACGCCGGCCAGCACGCCGCGCGCCAGATCGTGCGTCGCCACCACCACCGCGACGGTCACCAGCATGACGATCGAGGAGGTCGGCGGATGGCGGCGCAGATTGGGGATGGAGTTCCAGCTGAACGTGCCGATCGACACCATGATCATCACCGCGACCAAGGCCGGCATCGGGATTCGCCCGACCACCGGCCCGAGCCCGGTCAGCAGCACCAGCAGCACCGCGCCGGCGGTGAAGGTCGACAGGCGGAAGCGCCCGCCCGAGGTGACGTTGATCACCGACTGGCCGATCATCGCGCAGCCGCCCATGCCGCCGACCAAAGCGGCGGCGATGTTGGCGGTGCCCTGGCCCAGGCATTCCTGCCGCTTGTCGCTGTCCGTGTCGGTCATGTCGTCGACGATCTGCGCGGTCATCAGCGACTCGAGCAGGCCCACCGCCGCCATGGTCAGTGAATAGGGCAGGATGATGCGCAGCGTCTCCCAGGTCAGCGGCACGTCGGGCAGTGCCAGGCTGGGCAGCCCCTCGGGCAGGCGGCCCATGTCGCCGACGGTGCGGACCGGCAGGCCGAACGCGATGCTGACCGCCGCCAGCAGCAGGATCGCGACCAGGGGCGAGGGCGCGAGCGTGGTGACGCGCGGCAGCAGGTAGATGATCGCGAGCCCGGCGGCGACCAGCGCATAGCTGTGCCAGGTCACGCCGGTCAGCTGCGGGACCTGCGCCAGGAAGATGAGGATGGCGAGCGCGTTGACGAAGCCGGTGATGACGGAGCGCGACACGAACTGCATCAAGAGGTCGAGCCGGAGCAGCCCGGCGGCCATCTGGATGACGCCCATCAGGATCGTCGCGGCGAACAGGTAGGACACGCCATGCTCGCGCACCAAAGGCGTGACGACGACCGCCACGGCGGCGGTGGCGGCGGAGATCATGCCGGGGCGGCCGCCGACCAGCGCGATCACCATCGCGATCGCCACCGAGGCATAGAGGCCGACGCGCGGATCGACGCCGGAGATGATCGAGAAGCCGATCGCCTCCGGGATCAGCGCCAGCGCGACGACCAGGCCGGCGAGCAGATCGCGGCGCACGCCGCCCAGGTCGACGAACCACTGGGTCCGGTAACGGGATAGGAAAGAGGTCATGGAGAGAATCCGCAACACGCGCCCGCCGCGCCCCATCGGGGTCGCCGGACATGGAATGGCGCGATTGAGGTTGTCCGGCGGATCGGCGGCCGGAAGAGCCACCCGGATTTGCACCGGGTCCTTGCGAATGGCCGGCCCTGTACAGGAAGCGGGTGGGGTGGGGCAAGCGGGGTGTTGGACGGAGTTATACGCAGCAATCATTCGTTCCCCGGCGAAGGCCGGGGTCCAGTTGGGAGAGCGGATGTAACGGAGCGCTGCACGTCGTCATGGCCGTTCCCCAACTGGGCCCCGGCCTCCGCCGGGGAACAAGAAGACGTCTCCCCCCTAGCGTTCACCCCGATCGCGCCGCTACACCCTTGCGAAATCGACAAGCCATTCAGGGGGATATCATGATCGACCGTCGTCAGTTCCTGGCCACCACCGGCCTTGCCGCGATCGGCAGCGGCCTGATCCCGAACGCGGCGCTCGCCCAGGGCGGCGACGCGGCGCTGAACGCGGAATTCGAGCGCATCTTCCAGGATGCGGTCGCCCACGCGCCGGAAATGGCCACCTCGCTCGGCCTCGACAAGGGTGCGCTCGCGCCGCTGAAGCGCCAGCTCTCGCCGCGCACGCCCGCGCGCCGGGCCGAGGACGTCGCGCGGACCAGGGCGGCGCTGACCCGGCTCGCCGCGTTCGAAGGCCAGGGTCTGTCGCCCGCCGCCAGGCTCAACCTGGAGGTGGTCCGCTATTCGCTCAACACCCAGATCGCCTCGGCCGAGCGGTTCGGCATGGACAGCGCGATCCGCCCCTATCGCCTCTTCCAGCAGGGGGGCGCCTATTTCTCGGTGCCCGACTTCCTCAACACCGCGCACACGATCAACCAGGCGAGCGATGCCGAGGCGTACCTCGCGCGGCTGGAGCAGTTCGCCACCGCGCTCGATCAGGACAGCGCCATGCAGGCGGAGGAGGCGCGGCGCGGGCTGCTCGCCCCCGGCTGGTCGCTCGATCTGACGCTGGGGCAGATGCGGGCGTTGCGCCGTCAGCCGGCCGCGACCGCGAGCATGGTCGAATCGCTCGTCCGCCGCGCCGCCGCCAAGGGCCTGGCGGGCGACTGGCAGGCGCGGGCGAGCGCCATCGTCGCGGACAAGGTCTATCCCGCGCTCGATCGCCAGATCGCACTGGTCGAGACACTGAAGCCGACGACGCGCGCGGGCGACGGCATCTGGCGCATCCCGCAGGGCGATGCGGTCTATGCCATGGCGCTGGCCCAGGCGACCACCACCAGCATGACCCCGGACGAGGTGCACCGGCTGGGCCTGGCGCAGGTGGCGGAGATCAGCGGCCAGCTCGACACGATCCTGAAGGCGCAAGGGTTGCGCGACGGCAGCGTCGGCGAGCGGCTGGCCAGGCTCAACGTCCGCCCGGACCAGCTCTACGCCAATGACGCAGCCGGCCGCGCCGCCCTGCTCGCCGGGCTGAACGACGGGGTGAAGGCGATGTACGCGAAGCTGCCCCGGGCCTTCGCCACCGTGCCGACCCAGCCGCTGGAGATCCGCGCGGTGCCGGTCGAGATCCAGGACGGCGCGGCCAACGGCTATTACAACCGCGCCTCGCTCGACGGGTCGCGGCCGGCCATCTATTTCGTCAACCTGAAGGATGTCGGCGACTGGCCGAAATACACGCTGCCCGCGCTGACCTATCACGAGGGCGTGCCCGGCCATCACCTGCAGATCAGCCTGGCGCAGGAATCGCGCGACATCCCGACCTTGCGCAAGATCGGCTTCTTCTCCGCCTATTCGGAGGGCTGGGCGCTCTATGCCGAGCAGCTCGCCGAGGAGCTGGGCGCCTATGCCACGCCGCTGGAGCGGGCGGGCTATCTGCAATCCTTCCTGTTCCGCGCCGCGCGGCTGGTGGTCGATACCGGCATCCACGCCAAGCGCTGGAGCCGCGAGCAGGCGACCGATTACATGGTCGCGACCACCGGCTTCGCCCGGCCCCGCACGCTGCGCGAGGTGGAGCGCTATTGCACCCAGGCCGGGCAGGCGTGCAGCTACAAGGTCGGCCACATGGCCTGGACCCGTGCCCGCGCCAGGGCGGAGGCTTCGCTCGGCGACCGGTTCGACCTGAAGCAGTTCCACGAGGTGCTGAAGGAAGGCGCGATGCCGCTGACCATCCTGGAACGTCGCATCGACGAACGCATCGCCGCGCAGCGGGGGTGAGGTCCATGCGTCTGCGCTGTTCCGCCGTTCCGGTTCGAGCGGAGCCTACACCCCTTGCGGATGATCCCGGCGGAGGCCGGGATCCAGTTGGGGGACGCCTGCACGTTATTCGAAACGTTCCGTAACTGGACCCCGGCCTCCGCCGGGGTGGTGGGCTGGGTTGGGCGAGCCAGCGATTCTTGCAGAGGCGCGTCGTTCATGCGCTTGAATCATTTCGCCACATCAAAGGGCCGCCCCCGACCGGTTGCCTGATCGCACCCACGCCCGTAATGCTGACCTTCATGTCGGGGGAAAAGCTGAACTGGTGGCAGACGCGGTGGTTCGTGCTGGCGATGGCGATCGCGGCGACGATCCCCTTGTGGTGGCCGACCATCCCGCCGCTGGTCGATCTGCCCGGGCATATGGGGCGCTACCGCGTCCAGCTCGCCATGGCGGACAATCCGTGGCTGAACCAATGGTATGATTTCCGCTGGTCGCTGATCGGCAATCTGGGCATCGACCTGCTCATCATCCCGCTGGCCCCCCTGATGGGGCTGGAGCCGGCGGTGAAGCTGATCGTGATGGCGATCCCCTTCCTGATCGTCACCGGCCTGCTCTGGATCGCGCGCGAGGTGCATGGCCGCATCCCCGCCACCGCGCTGTTCGCGCTGCCGCTGGCCTATTGCTATCCGATCCAGTTCGGCTTCGTGAACTTCGCGCTGTCGATGGCGATCGCGCTCAACCTGTTCGCCTGGTGGCTGCGGCTGGCGCGGCAGGGGCGGCTGATGGTGCGCGCGATCCTGTTCGTGCCGCTCAGTTGCGCGCTGTGGGTCTGCCATACCTATGGCTGGGGCGTGCTGGGCGTGCTGGCCTTCTCGGCGGAGATGATCCGCCAGCACGACCTGCGCAAGGACGGGCGGGGTGGCCATTGGCTGGAAAGCTGGATCCGCGCCGGCCTGGGCTGCGTACCGCTGGCGTTGCCGCTGGTCATGATGGTGGTGTGGCGCTCGGGCGACCATGTCACCGGCGTCACCGCCGATTATTTCAATTGGCGCGCCAAGATCCAGTGGATGATGATGGTGCTGCGCGATCGCTGGCTGGCGTGGGACATCGCCTCCACCGCCGTGCTGTTGGTCGTCCTGCTCAAGGGGGTGCGCGACGACCGCATCGAATATTCGCGCAATCTGGGCCTGTCGGCGCTGTTCCTGTTCCTGGTCTATCTGCTGCTGCCGCGCATCGTGTTCGGCTCGGCCTATGCGGACATGCGGCTTGCCCCGTTCGTGCTGGCGATCCTGCTGATCGCGCTTCGGCCCAGGCGGGGCAGCCAGCCGCGCGACGCGGCGATGCTGGCGATGATTGGCCTGGTCTTCTACGCAGCGCGGCTGGTCGGCACGACGTGGAGCTTCGCGCTCTACGCCCAGGCCTATGACCGCACGCTGGCGGTGGTGGACGTGCTGCCGCCGCGCGCGCGCGTGGTCAGCTTCATCGGGCGGCATTGCTACGACGACTGGGCCTATACCCGGCTGGAGCATGTCCCCGGCCTGCTCCTGGAGCGCCGCCTGGCCTATGCCAACGACCAATGGTCGATGGCGGGGGCGCAGCAGCTCACCACCCGCTATGCCGCCGCGCGCGGCTTCGCGCATGATCCGTCGCAGATCGTCACCGATCGCTATTGCCGGGGCGAATGGTGGCGGCCGCTGGGCTATGCGCTTCAGCTCTTCCCCCGCGACGCGTTCGACTATGTCTATCTGATCAGCCCGCCGGCCTTCGACCACAAGCAGCTCAAGGGCCTGACGCTGATCTGGCAGAACGGCACCAACTATCTCTACCGGGTCGACGACCGCACCCAGCCGCCACCCCCGCCGCCGCTGATCAAGCGTCGGCCGAAGCCCCAATCCCAGCCCGCCGCCAAATAGCGACGGATGGCCCTAACCCCGCTTGAACGGGGTCAGCGTCTCCAGATAGTCGGCATCAGCCGCAACGCCCTCGCGCTCGCGCGCCAGGAACGCGGCGACCGCGCGGCGGAAGTCGGGGTGGGGGATGTAATGCGCCGACCAGGTCGGCACCGGCGCATAGCCGCGCGCCAGCTTGTGCTCGCCCTGCGCGCCCGCCTCGACCCGCTGGAGGCCGCGCGCGATCGCCGCTTCGATCGCCTGATAGTAGCAGAGTTCGAAATGGAGGAACGGTACCTCCTCGGTGCAGCCCCAATAGCGGCCATACAGCGCATCGTCGCCGACCAGGTTGAGCGCCCCCGCGATCGGCACCCCGTCGCGTTCCGCCAGGATCAGCAGCACCCGGTCGCCCAACGTCTCGCCGAGGAGCGGGAAGGTCGCGCGGGTCAGATAGGGCGTTCCCCATTTGCGGCTGCCGGTATCCTGGTAGAAGGTCCAGAAGGCGTCCCAATGTTCGGGCCGGATCGCGTCGCCCGAAAGATGGCGGATCGCCAGTCCCTCCACCGCCGCCGCGCGCTCCTTGCGGATCGCCTTGCGCTTGCGGCTGGCGAGGTCGTCCAGGAAGCCGTCGAAATCGGCATAGCCGCGGTTGGTCCAGTGGAACTGCACGCCCTGCCGGATCAGCCAGCCGGCGGCCTCGAACACCGGCACCTCCCCGGCCTCGATGAAGGTGGCGTGGGCGGACGACAGGTCGTTCTGGTCGACCACCGCCTGCACCGCGCCGATCAGGGCCGGCGCGAGGGCCGGATCGCGCAGCAGCAGCCGGGGGCCGGGCACCGGGCTGAACGGCGAGGCGATCTGGAGCTTGGGGTAGTAATCGCCGCCGGCCCGTTCCCAGGCATCGGCCCAGCCATGGTCGAACACATATTCGCCCTGGCTGTGCGCCTTGATATAGGCCGGCGCGATGGCGGCGGGGCGGCCGTCATCGCCATCGACGACGATCGGCAGGGGTTGCCAGCCGCTGCGCCCGCCGACCGCGCCGGACTCCTCCAGCGCGGCGAGGAATCCATGGCCGACGAACGGATTGCCGCTGCCGGCGCAGGCGTCCCAATCGGCGGCGGCGATCTGGCGGACGCCGTCGGCCAGGCGGGCGGTGATGCTGGTCATCGCCGCCTGATTTAGGGTGCGCAGGCTCAGGCCGGAAGGGGCAGCGCCTCGCCGATCTGGACGATCGCGTCGACCTCGACCGCCGCGCCCAGCGGCAGCACCGGCACGCCGACCGCCGAGCGGGCGTGGCGGCCATCGTCGCCGAACAGCGCGACCATCAGCTCCGACGCGCCATTGGCGACCTTGGGCTGGTCGGTGAAGTCGCCGGTCGAATTGACGAACACGCCGAGCTTGACGATGCGCGCGACGCGCGACAGGTCACCGTTCAGATATTTCCGGAGCTGGGCGACGATCATCAGGCCGCACGCCTGCGCCGCCGCCTGGCCATCCTCCAGCGAGACGGTGTCGCCCAGCCGGCCGGTGACGAGCTGGCCGTCGCGGAACGGCAGCTGGCCGGAGACATGGAGCAACCCGCCCGCCTCGACGACGGGGACATAGGCGGCGACGGGTGCGGCGGCCTCGGGCAGGGCGAGGCCGAGCTCTTCGAGCGTGCGTGCGATATGGTCGGTCATGGCCGGGAGGTGCCTCCCCCTACGCGACCGGTCAAGCCCTCTCACGCCGCCGCCATCGCCTCGGCGGCCAGCGCCTCCGCCTCGATCAGCAGCGCGTCGTCGCCGGCATTGGTCGACACCCGCTCGCGCCCGATCAGCACCAGCACCGGCACCGCCAGCGGCGATACCCGCTCCAGGTCGACATGCACCATCGTCTCCGCCGCCCGGTCGAGCAGATGGGCGAGCCGGCCGACATCGGTCATCCGCGCGCGCGCATCGTCCCAGGCGGCCTGGAGCAGCAGGTGGGTCGGCTCGTACTTGCGCAAGACGTCGTAGATCAGGTCGGTCGAGAAGGTCACCTGGCGGCCGGTCTTGCGCTTGCCGGGATGCTGGCGGTCGACGAGGCCGCCGATCACCGCCACCTCGCGGAACGCGCGCTTGAGCAGGTGCGACTGCTGCACCCAGTCGACGAACTCGTCCTCCAGGATGTCGGCGGAGAACAGGGCGGCGGGATCCTCGATCTTCTCCAGCCCGTAACAGGCCAGCGCATAGTCGTTGGCGACGAAGCCCAGGGGCTTCAGCCCGCGCGCCTCCATCCGCTTGGTGACGAGCATCCCCAGCGACTGGTGCGCGTTCCAGCCCTCGAAGCTGTAGGCGACCATGTAGTGCCGGCCCTCGCGCGGGAAGGTCTCGACCAGCAGCTGACCCGGCGCGGGCAGGGTCGAGCGGCGCGCCTGCATCGCCAGCCAGTCGCGCACGTCGTCGGGGAAGCGGTGCCATTCGCCGGGATCGGCCAGGAAGCGGCGCACCCGGTCGGCGAGATTGGTCGACAGCGGCATCCGGCTGCCGCCATAGCTGGGGATGCGCGCCGGGCGGCTGGTGGCGCGGACGATCACATCCTCGGTGTCGATCGTCTCCACCTCCAGGCTGAGCCCGGCGAAGAAGAAGGTGTCGCCATGGCTGAGCGTCGCGGCGAAACCCTCCTCGACCTTGCCGAGCTGGCGGCCGTTGCGGAAGCGGACGGTCAGCATCGTCGCCTCGACGATGATGCCCGCATTGAGCCGGTGTTGCGCGACGAACTTCGGATGAGCGACGCGCCACGTCCCGTCCGGCTCCTGCACCAGCCGCTTGAACCGGTCATAGGCGCGCAGCGAATAGCCGCCGTCGCGGATGAAGCCCAGCACGCGGTCGAATGTCTCGTCGGTCAGTGCCGAATAGGGAAGGGCGGAGCGGACCTCGTCCAGCATCTCGTCCTGCCGGAACGGTCCGGCGCAGGCGCAGGCCATGACATGCTGCGCCAGTACGTCGAGCGCGCCGGGGCGGAACAGGTCGGGGTCCAGCTCGCCCGCCTCGACCGCGTCGAGCGCGGCGCGCGCCTCCAGATATTCGAAGCGGTTGCCGGGGACCAGGATCGCCTCGCTCGCCTCGTCCAGCCGGTGGTTGGCGCGGCCGATGCGTTGCAGCAGCCGCGACGATCCCTTGGGCGCGCCCATCTGGATCACGCAGTCGACATCGCCCCAGTCGACGCCGAGGTCGAGGCTGGCGGTGGCGACCAGCGCGCGCAGCCGCCCGGAGGCCATCGCCGCCTCCACCTTGCGCCGCGCCTCCAGCGCCAGGCTGCCGTGATGGACGCCGATCGGCAGGCCGTGCTCGTTGGCCTTCCACAGGTCCTGGAAGATCAGCTCCGCGAGACTGCGCGTGTTGCAGAAGACGATCGAGGTCCGGTGCGCCGCGATCTCGCCCATCACCTGCTCGGCGGCATAGCGGCCCGAATGGCCGGCCCAGGGCACCCGGTCCTGCGGCAGCAGGATGTCGATGCGCGGGGCGGCGCCCGGCTCGCCGCGGACCAGCGACACCGCGTCGATGTCGCCGTCCGGCGCCAGCCAGGCGCGATAGCCGTCGGGGTCCGCCACCGTCGCCGACAGCGCGACGCGGCGCAGGCCGGGCGCGATCCGCTGCAACCGCGCCATCGCCAGCGCCAGCAGGTCGCCGCGCTTGCCGGTGGCGAAGGCATGGACCTCGTCGATCACGATCGTGCGCAGGCCCGCGAACATCGTCGCGCTGTCGGGATAGCTGAGCAGCAGCGACAGGCTCTCGGGCGTGGTCAGCAGGATGTGCGGCGGCTTGACCCGCTGTCGCGCCTTGCGGTCGGAGGGGGTGTCACCGGTGCGCGTCTCGACCCGGATATCGAGGCCCATCTCGTCGATCGGGTTGACCAGGTTGCGCTGGATATCGACCGCCAGCGCCTTGAGCGGCGAGACGTAGAGCGTGTGCAGGCCGTCGCGCGGGGCCTCGATCAGCTCGGCGAGCGTCGGCAGAAAGCCGGCGAGCGTCTTGCCCGCGCCGGTGGTCGCGACCAGCAGCGCGTGTCGGCCGGCCCGCGCCTCGGCCAGCATGTCGCGCTGGTGGCGCCGGGGTTGCCAGCCGCGGGCCGAGAACCAGCCGGTCAGGGCGTCGGGCAGATCAGTCAGCGGCGGGGTGTCTCGTCCTTGTGGTACAGATCGCGCGTCGCCTGTTCGCTGCGCCGCTCCTGCTCGGGCGGGATCGCCTTGTTCTTGGCGCGCGCCCACAGGATCACGCCGAAGAGCACGAACGCGCCGACGAACACCACGATCACCCACAGGCTGCCCGTCAGCCAGTTGCTCTCCACCTGTCCCATCGCCCATCCTCCGAATGTCGTATCGCCTGAACCCGGCGGCAATGGGTTTCGATCCGGGGCGGAGGCTTTCTTCACCGCTCCCCCCGCCGGGGAAGGACCTACCGGTCGGCCAGCAGCCGTTCGGCCTCCGCGAGGTGGAGCCGCTCGACCATCGCGCCGTCGAGCGCGATCGCGCCGCGGCCGTCCGCGGCGGGATCGGCGAAGGCGGCGACCACGCGCGCGGCCCAGGCCCGTTCCGCCTCGGTCGGGCCGAAGGCAGCATTGGCGGCGGCGATCTGGCTGGGGTGGATCAGCGTCTTGCCGTCGAACCCCAGCATCGCCCCTTGCGCGCATTCCGTCGTCAGCCGCGCCTCGTCGCGGATCGCGTTCAGCACGCCGTCGAGCGCGACCAGGCCGCCCGCGCGCGCGGCCGCGACGATCGCCGCCAGGTGCGGGATCAGCGGGGTGCGCGCCGCGTCGGGGCGGCAGCGCAGGTCGAGCGCCAGGTCGTTGGTGCCGGCGACCAGCGCCTCCAGCCGCCATGTGGCCGCGCCCGTCGCCAGCGACGGCAGCGCCAGCAGACCGCGCGCCGTCTCGATCATCGCCCAGAGCGCCGGCCCGTCCATCCCCAGCACCGCACGCGCCGCGCCGCACTGTCCGGCATCGTCCAGCTTGGGGAGCAGCACCGCATCGACCGGCGTGGCGGCCAGCGCGGCGAGATCGTCGTCATGCCAGGGCGTGCCGGCGCCATTGGCGCGCACCACCAGCGTCCGCGCCCCGAAGCCTCGCCGCGCCGCCGCGACCGCCGCGTCGCGGGCGGTCGCCTTGTGCTCCGGCGCGACCGCATCCTCCAGGTCGAGAATCACCACGTCACAGGGCAGATCGCGGACCTTTTCCAGCGCCCGCGCGTTCGAGGCGGGCAAAAACAGGGCGGAGCGGAACCGACGCTTCATCGACATCATGAAGTCATTTTAGTCGGTTCAGGGGGTTAGCGGAAGTGCAGACAGCACGAAGACGGCCTAACATGGGTTTGGCGGCGGTGGTTGCAGCCACGGCGATACTGGGGCTGCAGGGCTGTTCGTCAGGCGTGCTCGACCCGGCCGGACCGGTCGCGCTCGGCAACAAGACCGTGTTGACCAATGCGCTGATCATCATGCTGGGCATCGTCGTGCCGACGATCCTGGCGACGTTGCTGTTCGCGTGGTGGTTCCGCGCCGGCAACGCGCGCGCGACCTACCGCCCCGATTTCACCTATTCCGGCAAGGTCGAGCTGCTGGTCTGGTCGGTGCCCGCGCTGGTCATCATCTTCCTGGCCGGCCTGACCTGGACCAGCAGCCATGCGCTGGCGCCGGAGAAGCCCCTGGCCTCCCGGGTGCGGCCGCTGCCGGTGCAGGTGATCGCGCTCGACTGGAAATGGCTGTTCATCTATCCCGAACAGGGGATCGCGACCGTCAACCGGCTGGTCGTGCCCGTCGGTACGCCGATCAATTTCCGCATCACCAGCGGGACGGTGATGAACAGCTTCTTCGTGCCACAGCTCGGCAGCCAGATCTATGCCATGTCCGGCATGGACTCGAAGCTGCACCTCCAGGCCGATCGCCTCGGCCGGTTCCGCGGCCTGTCGGCCCATTATAGCGGGAATGATTTCGCCGATATGACCTTCTTCGTCGATGCGGTGCCGCCGGCCGCCTTCCAGCGCTGGGTCGCGGGCCAGCGCGGGCAGGGCGCGGTGCTGGACGGGCCGGCCTTCCTGCGCCTGGCCCAGTCGGACAGCGCGGCGCGGCCGACCGGCTATCGCGGGGTGATGCCGGGTCTATATGACCGGGTGGTCGCCAATCACGGCGTACCGGTGCGCGAGGTGGCGCTCCATGGCCGGGAGCCGAAGCATTGACCGGCCTGCGATCGATCGAGACGGGCCATAGCTCGCCCGTGTTCGGCAAGCTCAGCTGGGACGCGATCCCCTTTTCCGAACCGCTGCCGCTGGTGGCGGGCGGCCTGGTCGGCGCGGGGCTGGTCGCTCTGCTCGCCTGGGTATGGCGGCGCGGCTACATGCCTTATCTGTGGAAGGAGTGGATCACCTCCGTCGACCACAAGAAGATCGGCATCATGTACTGCACGCTGGCGGCGGTCATGCTGCTGCGCGGCTTTTCCGACGCGCTGCTGATGCGGTCGCAACAGGCGATCGCCTATAACAGCCCCGGCTATCTGCCGCCGGACCACTACGACCAGATTTTCTCCGCGCACGGCACGATCATGATCTTCTTCGTGGCGATGCCGTTCATGATCGGGCTGATGAACTTCGTGCTGCCGCTCCAGCTCGGCATCCGCGACGTCGCCTTCCCGACGCTCAACTCGGTCAGCCTGTGGCTCACCGCGGTCGGCGCGCTGCTGGTCAATATGAGCCTGGTGATCGGCGAGTTCGCACGGACCGGCTGGGTGGTCTATCCGCCGCTCAGCGAGCTGCGCTTCTCGCCGGGCGTCGGCGTCGACTATTATCTCTGGGCGATCCAGATCTCGGGCGTCGGCACGCTGTTGTCGGGCGTCAATCTGGTCACCACGATCCTGAAGATGCGCGCGCCCGGCATGGGCTATTCGCGGATGCCGATGTTCTGCTGGACGTCGCTGGCCACCAATCTGCTGATCGTCGCCGCCTTCCCGATCCTGACCGCCACCCTGGCGATGCTGACGCTCGACCGGTATCTCGGCTTCCACTTCTTCACCAACGAGGCCGGCGGCAACCAGATGATGTTCGTCAACCTCATCTGGGCCTGGGGCCACCCCGAAGTCTATATCCTCATCCTGCCGGCCTTCGGCATCTTCAGCGAGGTGGTGTCGACCTTCTCGGGCAAGCCCTTGTTCGGCTATCGCTCGATGATCCTGGCGACGATGGTGATCTGCCTGTTGTCCTTCATGGTCTGGCTGCACCATTTCTTCACGATGGGCGCGGGCGCCGACGTCAACGGCTTCTTCGGGATCACGACGATGATCATCGCGGTGCCGACGGGCGTGAAGGTCTTCAACTGGCTGTTCACCATGTATGGCGGGCGCATCCGCTTCACCACGCCGATGCTCTGGTCGGTCGGCTTCATGGTCACCTTCGTCATCGGCGGCATGACCGGCGTGCTGCTGGCGGTGCCGCCGGCCGATTTCGTGCTGCACAATTCGGTGTTCCTGGTCGCGCATTTCCACAATGTCATCATCGGCGGCGTGCTGTTCGGCGCGTTTGCCGGCACCACCTATTGGTGGCCCAAGGCGTTCGGCTTCACCCTGGACGAGACGTGGGGCAAGCGCGCCTTCTGGTTCTGGATCACCGGCTTCTACGTCGCCTTCATGCCGCTCTACGTGCTGGGTCTGATGGGGATGACGCGGCGGCTGCAACATTACGACGTGCCCGGCTGGCAGCCCTGGCTGATCACCGCCGGCGTCGGCGCGCTGCTGATCCTGTGCGGCATCGCCTGCCAGATCCGGATGATCTGGGTGTCGGTGCGCGATCGCCACCGGCTCGCCGATCTCAGCGGCGATCCCTGGGACGGACGGACGCTGGAATGGATCACCAGCTCGCCGCCGCCGCCGTTCAACTTCGCGACGCTGCCGCGGGTCGAGGGCGAGGAGGCCTATTGGGACGTCAAGTCGCGCGCCCGCGATCGCCGGCAGCTCAGCGACCTGCCCGATTACGACCGGTTCGAGATGCCGCGCAACAGCCCGACCGGCTTCGTCACCGCCTTCTTCGCGACCGGCATGGGCTTCGCCCTGGTCTGGCATATCTGGTGGCTGGTGATCGCCGGGTTCCTGGGCGCCTGGGCGACCTTCGTCGTCTTCGCCTGGCGCGACGAGCCGGACTATGAGGTTACCGCCGAGGAGGCCGAGGCGATCGACCGCGACCGCCGCGCCGCCAAGGCCAAGCTGCTCGACATCCCGGCGGAGCGCCCGGCATGAGCGCCGCGACCGACGCCCCGTCCGCCCCAACCCGGGGCGACCGGCCGGAGGGCCGGCACGGCGATCCCAACCGGCTGGGCCATGGCACGGTCCCGATCAGCGAGCAGGGCCCGGCGCCGAAGCGGATCGTCGTCGCCTATGGCTTCTGGATCTTCCTGCTGTCCGATTTCGTCATGTTCTCGGGCTTCTTCGCGGCCTATGCGGTGCTGGTCGGCGCGACCGCCGGCGGTCCCACCGGCGCGGACGTGTTCGAGCTGCCGCTGGTGGCGGCGGAGACCGTGCTGCTGCTGCTGTCCAGCTTCGCGTGCGGACTGGCCGGGGTGGCGACGGTGCAGCGCTCGACCCGCTGGTTCCAGGTGGCGATGGCGGCGACCGCCGTGCTCGGCGCGGGGTTCCTGGCCTGCGAACTCTATGAGTTCACGCATCTGATCGGCGAGGGTGCGGGACCGGGGCGCAGCGCCTTCCTGTCCGCTTTCTTCGCGCTGGTCGGGTGCCACGGCGTCCATGTCACCATCGGCCTGATCTGGCTGACGACGATGATGGCGCAGGTGCGGGCCAAGGGCTTCCGCGACGACATATTGCGGCGCATCGCCTGCTTCAGCCTGTTCTGGCACGCGCTCGACATCATCTGGGTGGCGCTGTTCACCGTAGTCTATCTGATGGGAGCCGGCGGCGCATGAGCGACGAACACAGCCATGTCGACGATACCCGAAGCGCCGGGCAGGGCCATGGCCATGCCGCACCTGGCGAGCAGGAGGCGGATGCCAAGGCCAATGTCGGCAAGGCCGTCGGCATCTACGCCACCGGCCTGCTGCTGGCGGGGATCCTGACCGCGGCGTCCTTCTGGGCGGCCGGCAGCCACGCGATCTTCGGCCCGGCCGTCCCGGCCGCGCTGATCGCGCTGGCGGTGGCGCAGATGGGCGTCCACCTCGTCTTCTTCCTCCACATCACGACCGGACCGGACAATACCAACAACGTCCTGGCGCTGGCGTTCGGCGTGCTGATCGTCGCGCTGGTGCTGGTCGGCAGCCTGTGGATCATGCGCCACCTGGACCATAATCTGATGCCGATGAGCAGTGTGATGGACATGCAGCGCTAGGCGGGGAAAGGCTGGCGGCTTGATCCACCGGGCGACGGCTTGCATGACCATGGTCGATGACTGCTGATCCAGACCTGCGCCGCCGCGCGATCCAGGCCTTGCGCGACGGGCAAGGCGATGCCGCCATCGCGGCCTATCGCACGCTGCTCGCCAGCGACCCGGGAGTGCCGGAGGACTGGTATAATCTCGGCTATCTGCTGCGATGCGCCCGCGACTTCGACGCGGCGCTGGACGCCTATGACCGGGCGGTCGTCGCGGGCATCGATCGCCCCGAGGAGGTGCGGCTGAACCGCGCCGTCATCCTGTCCGAACATTGCGGCCGGCCGGAGGCGGCGGAGGCCGAACTGCGGCTGGCGCTGGCCGCCGCGCCCGATCTGTTGCCGGGCTGGCTGAACCTGGGGAATCTGTACGAGGATCGCGGCGCGGCCGACGAGGCGCGCGCGGCGTATCGGCGGGCGCTGGCGGTCGATGCCGCCAACGGCCGGGCCTGGGCGCGGCTGGCGATGATCGACGTTCACCAGGGCCGGGCCGCCGCGGCGGTGGACCAGTTGCGCCACCTGCTCGCGCGGCCCGGCCTGCCGCTGGTGGCGGCGGCCGAGATCGGCTTTGCGCTGGGCGCGGCGCTGGACGCGCTGGAGGACTATGACGCCGCCTTCGCCGCCTTCACGGTCGCGAACCGGACGGCGGCGCGGGCCAGCGATCCGCGCCTCCGCTACGATCGCGCCGCGCAGGAGCGGCTGACCGACGCCCTGATCGCGGCGACGCCGGGAGAGGCGCGCGCGCTTCCCGAGGCGGCGGCCGCGCCGATCTTCATCTGCGGCATGTTCCGGTCGGGATCCACGCTGGCCGAACAGATGCTGGGCCGCCATCCCCTCGTCCATGCCGCTGGCGAACTGGAAATCATCCCGGCGCTGGCTCACGCCATTCCGGGCTATCCCCGCACGCTGCCGTCGCTGGACCGGCAGCGGCTCAGCGCCCTGCGCGACCGGTACCGGGCAGAGGTGCGGCAGCCCGCCGGGACGCTGCGGCTCACCGACAAGCGGCCCGACAACATCCTGCATGTCGGACTGATCAAGCAGATGTTCCCCGATGCGCGGATCGTCCATACGGTGCGGCAGCCGCTGGACACCATCCTGTCGATCTGGTTCCTCTATTTCGACGACCATATCCGTTACGGCCATGATCTCGGCGATGCCGCGCATTATCACCGGCAGTGCCGCCGGCTGATGGATCACTGGCAGCGCAGCTATCCCGGCGATATCCACGCGCTGCGCTACGAGGCGCTGGTCACCGATCCCGAGCCGACGATGCGGGCGCTGACCGACTTTGTCGGCCTGACCTGGGATCCTGCGGTGCTGGCCGCGGAGCGGGGCAGGGCGGTCGTGCGGACCGCCAGCGTCTGGCAGGTCCGCCAGCCGCTGCACCAGCGATCGGTGGATCGCTGGCGGCATTATGCCAAGCCGCTGGCGGCGTTCCGCGAGCAACTGGGCGACCTGCTCGACACAGGGGCCTGAGCGGCGGTCAGGGCGCGATCATGCCCTGACCGGTCGCCTGGAACAGCGCCTTCAGCATCGATCGCTCGTCCGCCTCCAGATACGGGTTCCAGATGTCGAAGATCAGCACGATCCGCAGGTCGTCGCTGTCATTCCAGGCCTCGTGCTCGATGGTGTCGTCGAAGGCGAACGCGTCTCCCTCGCGCCATGGGCGCGTCTCGCCGCCAACCCGGAAACGGCATCGCTCCGGCACGACCAGCGGCAGGTGAACGATCGAGCGCGTGTTGGTGACGCCGGTGTGCGGCGGGATATGCGCACCCGGCCGCAGGATCGAGAAGAAGGCGGTCGGCGCCTTGCCGGGACTGTCATTCTGCGGGATCGCCGCCAGCGCGGCGGCGGTTTCCGGGCAACGGTCGCACACCGCATCGTTGCGGACGCCATATTCCCACAGGAAACACGCGCTCCACGCGAGATCATGGTCGAGCTTCGACCACGGATTGGCGGGTGTGCCCGCCTCCTGCCGGACATAGGGGCGGATATGCGCCACACCTTCGCGCAACAGCGCCGTCGCCTCGGCGCGGATCGCGGCGGTGCGGGCCTCGAGCGCCTCGAACCAGGGGAAGAGCGCGCGGTCGAAGAACTCGACCGCCGGCAGGAAGGGGTAATGAATGCCGGCGCACTGGTTGGTGTAGATGCGTCGTCGGCCGAGCAGCGTGTCCACGCAGGCGGAGAAACGATGCGCGCCCGCTGTCCTGCCGGCGGCTTCATGCAAGCCGGGCACCGCCCGTTCGATGCGGTCGCCCAGTGCGCGGGTCTGCGCCGCCAGGAAGCGTTCGCCATGGGCGACCGCCTCGTCGATCGCGGGGCTACGCTCCGGTCGCTGGGCAGCGATCTGCAGCACCGCGCTCCAGTAGCGGATCGCCTCCACCATCTCGGCGCGGCGTTCGTGCAGCTCGGCCAGGCGCCATTGCGCGGTCAGGTTGCGCCGGTCGATGGCGAGCGCCTGTTCCAGCGCCTTGCGTTCTTCGGCATCGTCGCCGGCCAGCCGGTGGGCGGTGGCCAGATTGATCCACAGGACCGGCTGCCCGGCATCCTGCGCGGCGGCGGTGGCGAAGCAGCGCGCCGCCATGGCCGCGTCCGCATCGGCCAGCGCGCGCATGCCGCGAGCATTCAGCAACTGCGGGTGATCGGGCAGCAGGGCGAGCGCTTCGTCGAGCAGGCGGCGCTCCTCGTCATGCGCGCCGCGCTGCCGGGCCTGCCCGGCGGCGGCGACACGCTGTTGAACCGATGCGGGAAGGGGGGGCATTCGGACACTCCGTCCTGGGTAGGGAGGGCGATGGATCGCCGGCGGTCACGAAAAAGGGCGACCCGACGGGCCGCCCTTCCTCGATACCATCGCTGGCGCCGCGTTTAGAAGCGCAGCTTGCCGGCAACGGCGAACGAACGACCCAGCACGTCGTAGGACGACGGATAGGTATTGCCGCTGTTGTAGGCGGTGGCGCCGGCCGACGAGCCCACCACCGGCGGCTTGCGGTCGCCGATGTTGCGGCCGGTCACCGTGAAGGTGAAGTTGTCCGTGACGTCGAACTGCACCGACAGGTCGAAGTAGTTATAGGCGCCGATCCGGTTGAAATTATAGCTCTGGCCCGCGAGCGGGCTGGGGCCGGTGATCACGCCATTGAACAGGTTGCGGTTGGCGGTGGTGAAGCCACGCGCCGCGAAGTCCGATGCCTGGCCCTCATACTGGACCGCGCCGATGTGCCGCCACAGCAGCGACAGCGTGCCCGGCCCGAAGGTCAGGCTGGTGCGCTGGTTCCACGCCCATTCCGGCTGGATCGACTGGCAGTTGACGCTGTAATAGCCGACGCAGTCGCGCGAATAGGACGTGCTGGACGCCTGGAAGGTGTTCTTGTTCGTCCAGGTGCCCTGGAAGCTCAGGTTGAGCCCCATTTCGCCGAAGTTGCGCGCGTAATTGGCGTTCAGGTCGATGCCGTCGGTTGCCAGGCGGCCGTTGTTGGTCAGCGGCTGGGGCAGGCCCGGCACCGTGGCCGACGAACCGCTCAGGCGGCCGTTGACCGTGCTGCGGCGGATCGAGGTGCAGGCGCTCGACGCGGCCTGCGCGGCGGTGATCGTCGCCGGGTTGTTGCCGAAGCACGCACCCAGGATGTCGTTCGGCGTGGCCTGGGTGATCGCGTCGTTGACCTTGATGTTGAAGTAATCGACCGCGACGCTCAGGCCCGGCACCAGGCCGCGCGGCTGGATGATGACGCCCAGCGTATAGGTGTCGGCGGTCTCGGGACGGATGTTCGGATTGCCGCCGCCGGTCACGTTCACCTGGCCGCTGGCCGGGTTCTGGATCAGGCCGATCGCCCCGGCGGGCGCGCCCTGGTTGCGGCAGGCGAGCGTCAGGTTGGCGTTGCCGACCGGCGCCGCGCCTGCGCACGGATCGACCAGCAGGTTGTCGAGGCTGGTGACGCTGGGCGTGAACAACTCGGCGATGTTCGGCGCACGGACCGCCCGCTGGTAGTTGCCGCGGAACTTCAGCTCCGGGAACGGCTCCCAGCTCGCGCCGGCCTTCCAGGTGGTTGCGTTGAAGCTGGGGTTGTTGGCGGCCTGGACCTTATAGTCCGAATAGCGCACGCCGGCTTCCAGCGTCAGGGCACGGAAGAAGGGCTTGTCGGCGACCAGCGGGGCGATGATCTCGCCATAGGCCTCGCGCACGTCATAGCCGCCCGAGAAGGGCAGGATGGCGCCACCAGCGCCGCCCAGCTCGCCCGGCGACAGCGCATAGGCGTCGGGGATGCGGCGATAGGTGTACTTGCGATATTCGCCACCGGCCGCGAAGGCGATCGGCTCGCTCGCCCAGGGCAAGGTCGTGCCGAAGTCGCCGTTCAGCACCGCGCGCGCCTGCGACAGGGCGGTCTGGATCTGGATCGTGCTCTGGCCGTTCAGGAACGCTGCCTGCTCCGGCGTGATTGAACCCGCCTGGCCGAACAGGTTGAGCGGCACGCAGTTGTTGGTGGTGACGGTGCAGGTCGTGGTGTTGTTGGCGTTCAGCGCCTGCTGCACGCGCGACTTCAGCACGTAACCCGACTGGGTCTGGTTCAGGTCGCTTTCGCCGTAAGCCCCCGACACGTCTAGCTTGGCATGTTCGGAGAACTTCAGGCGCAGACCGGCCTTATAGTCGAACATCTGCGTGGTGTAGCGCGAGATGCGCGGACCGATCTCGACCGTGCGGCGATACACGGCGGGCAGCGACAACGCGGTGCTATTGTTGCAGGTCGCGCCCAGGGCGATGTTGTTCAGCGAGCAGATCTGGTCCCGCAAGCCCGCCGACAGATAGGGGTTGTTCGCCGGAATGGTCAGCGACTCGCCGAAGATGCCGGACGGCGCGATGATGGTGTCGACCGTGTTCTTCGAGAAGAGGCCGCGGGTGTAGACTTCGAGGTTGTCCGACACCTCGTAATGTGCCGCGCCGTACATGTTGTAGCGTTTGAACGGCGTCTGGAAGATGTTGTACGGGCTGAAGTTGAACGGCGCATAGGCCGCGACCAGCGCGGTGTTGCCGGGGTTGAGCTGAAGCTGGCCGGTGCCGAAATCGATGCCGGTCGGAACCGAGGTGGGCGAGGCGCCCGATGCGACGCCGCTGGTCGAACCGATCGTATAGACCGAGACGTCGCGGTCGCCCTGATAGAGGGCGTCGGCTTCCTGATAGCCGAGGCTGAGGACCGCATTGCCGCGGCCATCGTCGAAGTTCGCGCCGATCGTCAGGTCGGAATTGAAGATGTTGCCGTCGCCACGCTCGGTGATCTGCTGGCTGGCAGTGGCCTGCACGCCGGCGAAATCACGCTTGGTGATGAAGTTGACAACGCCCGACACCGCGTCGGCACCATAGGAGGTCGACGCGCCGCCGGTCAGGATGTCGACGCGCTGGACGAGCGCGGCCGGGATGTTGTTCAGGTCGACCGTGCCGCCGGCGGCCGCGGGCACCAGCCGATTGCCGTCGAGCAGCACGAGGTTGCGATTGGCGCCCAGGTTGCGCAGGTTGACGGTCGAAAAGCCGCCATTGCCGTTGTTCACGGCCGCGCCGATGCCCGGCACCGCGCCCGGCAGTTCGCGCACGATCTGCTCGACATTGGTGATGTTGCGCAGCGTCAGCTCGTTTTCGGAGACGGTGTTGACCGGGCTCGACGATACGAGGTTCGGGTTGGTGATCAGGGTGCCGGTGACGACGATGTCGCCGCCCTGGTCAGCCGGGGCGGGCGTGTTGGCGTCAGTCGCCTGCTGCTGCGTTTCCTGGGTCGCAGGCGCGGTCTGCGCCATGAGGGGCGAGGCGAACGCTGCGGAACCGACGAGCAGCGTCGTGTGCAGCAGGCGCGAGCGGAATGGATTGCGCATCAAATCTGGGTCCCTTTTTGCCATCGACCTGGAACGGACGATCACCTGCGAACTTTCGTCGCTAGGATTCGGAAAACATACGCATGGCCGAAATCTTGTCGAATTTTCATTCGATGCAGATAGCAAAAAAGCAGATTTGTGTTGTTTTCTGGCAACTAAGTCATTGGGGCTGACCTAATTCTATTTGCGTCGAAAATCGAATGATGCGACGATAACGGGGTAATCAGTCAATAATTTTGTCACACTCGCCGTTCGGGCAGTGGCAACAGGATGCGCATGCTGAACATGGTCATGGCGGCCGCTCTGGTCGCGCAAGGAGCAACGCCGCCACCGGCGGATCGCGCATTCGAGCGACTGACGGCGTGTCGGCGGATCGCCGCCGATGCGGAGCGGCTGGCCTGTTTCGACCAAGCGGCGGCGGCGCTCGACGATGCGCGCCGCAGGAAGGACGTGGTGGTGCTGGACCGGGCCGAGGTCCGGCAGGCCAAACGGTCGCTGTTCGGCTTCTCGCTGCCGTCGATCCGCCTGTTCGGGCAGGGCGAGGACGACGAACCGCTGCGTCAGCTCGTCGGTCGCGTCGAGGATGTCAGCGGCTTGCCCGGCGGCCTGTTCCGGTTCCGCGTCGAGGGGGGCGGATCGTGGGAGTCGACCGAGGCGGCGATGGTGCCGCTGCGCAAGGGCGACGCGGTGACGATCAAGGCAGGCACGCTGGGTAGCTATGTCGCCTCCGCGCCGGGACGACGCGCGGTGCGCGTGCGCCGGTTGCGCTAACGGCCTATCGCTCCGCCAGCAGCGCTCGCGTCACGCCATTGGTCCAGCCGAATCCGTCCTGCGTCGGATATTCGCCGCCGCCGCCGGGCTTGCGCTCGGTGACGTCGTATTTCTCCAGCAGCTTGCCGGACGCGGCATATTCGCGGGCGACCGTGGCCAGCCAGGCCGCCTTGATCCGCGCGGCCGGAGCGGCGAGGCCGTAGCGGCGCAGGCCGGTGATCGCGGTCCACTGCAGCGGCGCCCAGCCGTTCGGATCGTCCCATTGCTGGCCCGAGGCGATCAGGGTGGTGCGTACCCCGCCCTCGCCGATCAACGGGGCCAGCGCCGCCGCTGTGGCGCGGGCCTGGTCGGGGGTGGCGATGCCGGCGAACAGGGGCACGGTCATGGCGGCGGTCGGCTGGTCGGAAACCGCCTTCGCGTCCAGATCGTAATCGGCGAAGAAGCGGCCGTTCCACATCAGCCGGCGGATCGCGGTGGCGCGCGTCTCGGCCTGGCGCGCAAAGGCATCGGCCGTGGCGGCGTCGCCCAGCTTCCGATACTGGTCGGCGAGCGCGCGTTCCATGCCGACCATCAGGCTGTTGAGGTCGACCGGCAGCAACCGCGTCGTCCGGATCGTCGCCAGCGTGCGCCGGTCGCCCAGCCAGCGCGACGAGAAGTCCCAGCCGCTCTCCGCCGCGGCGCGCAGGTCGCGGTAGAGCTGGCGCGGGTCGCGCCCGGGCGTCGCGGCGGCGAGTTCGGCATCCTCGCGGTAGCTCTCGTCGCGCGGGTCGTCGCGATCGTCCCAATAGCGGTTGAGCAGCGTGCCGTCGGCCAGCCGCACCACGCGGGCCTGCTCACCGCCGGGAGCCAGGTCCTGGCTCCCGCGCATCCACCAGTCATGCTCGGCGCGCAGTTGGCGCGTCCGGGTGGCGAGCGTCGCGGGGTCGCGCGACATGGCCGCGATCAGGTAGAAGAAGGGCGGCTGCGAGCGGCTGAGATAATAGCTGCGGGTGCCGTTGGGGATATGGCCGTAGCGGTCGATCAGGCTGCCGAAATCGACGATCATGTCCTCGACCAGCCGCTGCTGCCTGGAGGCTTGCAGGCCCAGCATGGTGAACCAGCTGTCCCAATAATACATCTCGCGGAACCGCCCGCCCGGCACGACATAGGGACGCGGGAGCGGCAGGGCGGAGGCGCCGGGCGGCACCGTCATGCTGGTGCGGGTCAGTTGCGGCCAGAGCCGGTCGATATGGTCGACCAGCGGCAGCTTTTCCTGCGGACGCGGCGCGGCGTCCGGGGCCAGCGCGAAATGCGCCGCGACGAAGCGGCGCAAGGCGGCATCGTCGTCGCACCGACAGGCGCGATAGGCGGCCAGGATCGCCGCCGCCGGTCGCTTCGGCACCGCATCGGCGAAGGTCTTCGAGTCGGGGAAGATCCGCCGCATTTCCACCGCGTGGTAGAGCGGGCCGAAGACTTGCGCGGGCGAGGGGGGCATGGCGCCCGGGCTGGTCTGGGCGGCGGCGGGGGACAGGGTCAGCAGGCCGGCGGCGGTGGCGAGGGTCAGGCGACGCGTCAAGCTCGGCTCTCCAACAGGGTGCAGCGCGCCAGCGTCACGCGACGCTCGTCGCGGTCGATGCGCAGGGTCAGCATCTCCGCCCCCATCGGCAGGCGCAGGACGAAGCCGTTCGCCGCCTGCCAGCGTTCGGGCGTCATCGGGCGGTCGCTCAGGTCGCGCCAGTCGGCCTGGGCCAGCCAAAGCTGGTCGGTCAGCGGCCCGGCGCGGCGCAGCGCGGCGAGGCGCGCGACGAAATCTTCCAGCGCGGTGTCGCGTCCCGCCCAGTCGAGCCAGGACAGTTCGTCCTGCGCATAGGCGTTGTTGTTGCCGTCCTGGGTGCGGCCGAACTCGTCGCCGGCGGTCAGCATCACCGTGCCGCGCGAGGCGAACAAGGTGGCGAGGAGCGCGCGGACATCATCGTCGCGGCGGCGGCGGATGTCGGGATCGTCGCTCGGCCCCTCGACCCCGTTGTTCCAGGAGACCTCCTCGGCATGGCCGTCGCGATTGTCCTCGCCATTGGAGTGGTTGTGGCGGCCGGCGTAACTTACCACGTCGGCCAGCGCGAAGCCGTCATGCGCGCTGACGAAGTTGACGCTGCGGGTGCGCGCGGCGCGGCCGAACAGGTCGGACGATCCCGCGACCCGCGTGGCGAGCGCGCCCGCGCCCAGGTCGCCGCGCCAGAAGCGGCGGACGTCGTCGCGGTAGCGGTCGTTCCATTCCAGCCATCCGTCCGGGAACGCGCCCAATTGATAGCCGCCGGGGCCGATGTCCCAGGGCTCGGCGATCATGATCCGGGTCGAGAGCACCGGGTCCTCGGCGATGGCGGCGAAGATCGGCGCGGCGGGATCGAAGGCGGGCGAACGGGCGAGCACGGGGGCGAGATCGAAGCGGAAGCCCTCCACCCCCATGCGCGCGAAATGGCGCAAGGCATCCAGCGCCAGCGCCCGGACATGCGGTCGCCCGAAGTCGAGCGTGTTGCCGGTGCCGGCATCGTTGATCAGGCTGCCGTCGGGCGCATGGGCATAGGACAGCGGGTCGAGGCCGCGCAGCGACAGGGTCGGTCCGGCCAGGTCGCTCTCGCCGCTATGGTTGAACACGACGTCCAGGATCATGCCGATCCCCGCCGCGCGCAAGGCGGCGATCGTCGCGCGCAACTCGTCCATGCCCCCCGGCGCCAGGCGCGGGTCGAGCGCCATCATCGCGACCGGGTTATAGCCCCAGGCGTTGGTCAGGCCGAGCGGTCCCAGGTGCCGCTCGTCGATCCAGGCGACGATCGGCATCAATTCGACCGCGTCGACGCCGATCCGGCGCAGATGCGCGATGACGGCGGGGTGCGCCAGCGCCGCGATCGTGCCGCGCTGTTCGGCCGGTACGTCGGGATGGCGCATGGTGAAGCCGCGCACGTTCAGTTCATAGATGAACCCGCCCGGCTGGAAGCGACGCGGCGGCAGCGGATCGTCGGTCCAGGGGACCGGCACGATCGCACGCGGCACCAGGTCGGCGGTGTCGACGCCGCGCTGACCGAGCCGTGGATGATAGGCGAAGGGGCGGTCGAGTTCGAGCGCATAGGGATCGACCAGCAGCTTCGCGGGGTCGAAGCCCAGCGCCGCGGGACCATCCGCGCGGTAGCCATAGAGGTCGCCGGGGCCGACGTCCGGCACGTCGGCGCGCCACTGGTCGTCATGGCGTATCATCGCCACACGCCGCTCGCCGCCGGCGCCGAACAGGCAGAGCGTCACCGTCGACGCATCCGGCGCGCGCACCGCGAAACGAGTGCGGCCCTCGACCGGATGCGCGCCGAGCGTGCCGGCCGCTGGGGCGGGCGGCCAGAGGAAAGCGCCGACCCGCCGTCCCAGCCGGCCGAGCAGCCCCCGGCCGTCGCTCACGTCACCACATCGGGTTCGGTGCGGCCGGTGTGGCGGACGATGCCGGCGACTTCATCCGCGGCCGCGACGATGTCCGCGAGCATCGCCCCGGTGTCCTCGTCGATCCGCGCCGCTTCATAGCGTTCCAGATAGACGCGCAGCGTCGCGCCGCTGGTGCCGGTGCCCGACAGGCGAAACACGACGCGGCTGCCACCCGCGAACAGGATCCGCACGCCCTGGTTGCGGCTGACCGAGCCGTCGGTCGGGTCGTGATAGGCGAAATCGTCCGCCGTCTCGATCGTCAGGTCGCCGATCGCAGTGCCGGGCAGCATGGCCAGCCGTCCGCGCAGATCGGCCATCAGCGCATCGGCGCGCTCGCTCTCCACGCCCTCGTAATCGTGGCGGGCGTAGTAGTTGCGGCCATAGGTCGCCCAATGGTCACGCGCGATCGCGTCGACCGACTTGCCGGTCGCGGCCAGGATGTTGAGCCACAGCAGCACCGCCCACAGCCCGTCCTTCTCGCGGACATGGTCCGATCCGGTGCCGGCGCTTTCCTCGCCGCAGATCGTCGCCATGCCGGCGTCGAGCAGATTGCCGAAGAACTTCCAGCCTGTCGGCGTCTCGAAGGCGGGGATGCCGAGCTTGGCGGCGACGCGGTCGGCGGCGGCGCTGGTCGGCATCGAGCGGGCGATGCCCTTCAGCCCGTCGCGGTAGCCGGGGGCGAGATGGGCGTTGGCGGCGAGCATCGCCAGGCTGTCCGACGGGGTGACGAACCGGCCGCGTCCGATGATCAGATTGCGGTCGCCGTCCCCGTCCGAGGCCGCGCCGAAATCGGGCGCGTCCGGGCCCATCATCGTCTCGTAGAGCGCATGGGCGTGGACCAGGTTCGGGTCTGGGTGATGGCCGCCGAAATCGGGCAGCGGCGTGCCGTTGCGCACCGTTCCCGGCGCGAAGCCCAGGCGGTTCTCCAGGATCTCGGTCGCGTAGGGACCGGTGATCGCACTCATCGCGTCGAACGCCATGGTGAGACCCGCGGCGCGGATCGCGGCGAAGTCGAACAGCGTCTCCATCAGCGCGGCATAGTCTGCGACCGGATCGACGATCTCGACCGTCATGTCGCCCACCGTCACCTCGCCCAGCGTATCGAGGTCGATATCTCCGCCCTCGACGGTCAGCCAGCGGTCGATCGTCAGGGTGCGCGCATGGATGGCGTCGGTCACCTTCTCCGGCGCGGGGCCGCCATTGGCGACATTGTACTTGATGCCGAAATCCTCGTCCGGCCCGCCGGGATTGTGGCTGGCCGACAGCACCAGCCCGCCCAGCGCACTGCGCTTGCGGATCAGATGGCTCGCCGCCGGGGTCGAGAGCAGGCCGCCCCGGCCGACCAGCACCCGGCCGAAGCCGTTGGCGGCGGCGATTCGGATCGCGACCTGGATCACCTCGCGATTGAGGAAGCGGCCGTCGCCGCCGATCACCAACGTCGCGCCATCCTTGTCAGCGATCGCGTCGAACACCGACTGGATGAAGTTCTCGGCATAATTGGGCTGCTGGAAGACGCGCACTTTCTTGCGCAGGCCCGAGGTGCCCGGCTTCTGGTCGGTGTACGGCGTCGATTCTATGGTACGGATCATGCGGCCCCCAGGCTGTGATAGAGTCGGGCATAGCGGCGGCCGCTCTCCGTCCAGGAGAAATCGGCCCGCATCCCATTGGATTGCACCCGTCGCCATGCCGCCCGATCGGCGAACAGCGCGGTGGCGCGGGTGATGGCGTGGATCAGGGACTCGCGCGTGACACCGTCATGGACGATGCCGGTCGCGACGCCCGCGGCGCGCGCGGCCTCGTTGGCGTCGATCACCGTGTCGGCGAGGCCGCCGGTGCGCGCGACGACCGGCACGCAGCCATAGGCGAGGCCATAGAGCTGGGTCAGACCGCATGGCTCGAACCGCGACGGGATCAGGATCGCGTCGGCCCCACCCTGCAAGCGGTGCGACAAGGGCTCGTCATAGCCGATGCGAAGGCCGATGCGGCCGGGATGGCGGTTCGCTGCGTCCCGGAACGCTTGCTCCAGCCCGGCATCGCCCGAGCCGAGCAGCGCCAGCCGGCCGCCCAGCGCGACCAGATCGTCCAGCACCTCGACCAGCACGTCCATGCCCTTCTGCCAGGTCAGTCGGCTGACGACGGTGAAGATCGGTCCCTCCGTCGGAGCAAGGCCGAACGCCTGTTCGATCGCGGCGCGGTTCGCGGCGCGCTGATCCAGGCTGTCGACATCGTAGCGCGCGGCGAGAAGCGGATCGGTCGCCGGGTTCCACACCGCGGGATCGATGCCGTTGACGATGCCGCTGACGCTGTCGGCGCGCGCGGCGATCAGCCCCTCCAGCCCCATGCCGAAATCGCCGTGGCGGATCTCGCGCGCATAGGTGGGCGAGACGGTGGTGATCGCATCGGCGGATTCGAGCCCGGCCTTCAGGAAGCCGACGCCGCCATAATATTCCACCCCGTCCAGCCGGAAGGCATGGTGCGGCAGGCCCAGATCGTGGAACACCGAGGCGTCGAACCAGCCCTGGAACGCCATGTTGTGGATCGTCACCACGGTTCGCGCCGCCGGGCCGGGGCCGGGGGCGAAGCGCAGATAGGCGGGGACCATCGCCGCCTGCCAGTCATGCGCATGGACGATGGCGAATTCGCCGCCCGGCACCGCGCCGCTGCCCAGATCGGCGGCGGCGCGGGCGAGCGCGGCGAAGCGCCGCCAATTGTCGGGCCAGTCCTTGCCGCCCCGGTCGGTGTAGAGGCCGCCGTCGCGCGCGAACAGGGCGGGCGCGTCGAGGATCAGCAGCGGCTGCTCGCCCAGCCGCGCCTCGACCAGCCGCGCCTCGACCCCCAGCAGATGCGGCCAGTGATGCACCACCGTGCCAGTGCGGATTTGCTCGGCGAGCGCCGGATAGCCGGGGACCAGCGTCGAGACGGCAAAGCCATGCGGCGCGAGCGCGGCGGGCAGCGCGCCGACCACGTCGGCCAGCCCGCCTGTCTTGACCAGCGGATAGCATTCGGAGGCGACGGAGAGGACGGGGGTCATGGTTGGGCCTGTCATGGGGCTTTGTGTCTGGTTAGCATCGCACGTCTTGGCGGAAGCGAAGCCACCACAGAATACGCAAGCACCCCCGCAAAGGCCGGGGTACAGTCATGGACCGTGCTTGGGAGAAAAGAAGCCGCCCCCAAGGGGACCCCGGCCTTCGCCGGGGTTGCAAAAGGGGCGGGCGCTGCGAACCGTTGCGGGGCATTGTCGATCATCAGCGTACGGGCGGTGTCACCACCCCTCACGCCGTCAGCCGGTCGATCATCGGCTGGGTGATGAGGCAGATGCCCTTGTCGGTGCGGCGGAAGCGGCTGGCGTCCAGGTCGGGATCGTCGCCCACCACCAGGCCATTGGGGATCTGAACGCCGGCATCGATCACCACCCGGCGCAGCCGCGCGCCGCGGCCGATATGGCAGTTGGGCAGCACCACGGCCTCGTCCAGCATCGAGAAGCTGTGCGCGCGCGTGCCGGTCGACAGCAGCGAGCGGTTGATCGACGCGCCCGACACGATGCAGTTGCCCGACACCAGGCTGGCCACCGCGCTGCCGCGCCGGCCGTCGATGTCGTGGACGAACTTGGCGGGCGGCGTGATCTCCGAATAGGTCCAGAGCGGCCAGCTCTTCTCGTAGAGATCGAGCGCGGGGACTACGTCGGTCAGGTCGATATTCGCCTCCCAATAGGCGTCGACGGTGCCGACGTCGCGCCAATAGGCGCTGACCTCCGACTCGGACCGCACGCAGGAGGCGCCGAAGCGGTGCGCCTGGGCGGTGCCGTGCTTCACCAGATAGGGAATGATGTCCTTGCCGAAATCGCGGCTGGAGCCGGGGGTGGCTGCGTCGCGGCGCAATTCCTCGATCAGGAACTTGGTGGCGAAGACATAGATGCCCAGACTGGCCAGCGCCACGTCGGGTTGGCCGGGGATGGCGGGCGGATCGGCGGGTTTCTCGACGAAATCGACGATCCGGTCGCGCTCGTCGACATGCATCACGCCGAAGCCGGTGGCCTCCATGCGCGGCACCTCCATGCAGGCGACGGTGACGTCGGCGCCACTGTCGCAATGCTGCTGGAGCATGATCTCATAGTCCATCTTGTAGATATGGTCGCCCGCCAGGATGACCATGAACTCCGGACCATAGCTTTCGATGATGTCGATGTTCTGGAACACCGCGTCGGCGGTGCCCTCGTACCATTGGAACTCGGACACGCGCTGCGAGGCGGGGAGGATGTCGAAGCTCTCGTTGCGCTCCGGCCGCAGGAAGTTCCAGCCGCGCTGCAGATGGCGGATCAGCGAGTGCGCCTTGTACTGGGTCGCCACGCCGATGCGGCGGATGCCCGAATTGATCGCGTTCGACAGCGCGAAGTCGATGATGCGCGACTTGCCGCCGAAATAGACGGCGGGTTTGGCGCGCGTGTCGGTCATCTCGTACAACCGGCTGCCGCGGCCCCCGGCCAGCACATAGGCCATGGCGTCGCGTGCCAGCGGCTGCCCCCTGCGATGATCCATCCTCGTCCCTCCTGTCTCGGCGGCACTGTTCCACCCGGAATGGAAACTGTCGAGGGATGGCCGCCCTGTTCTTCGATGTTTTTGCGTCGGTTCCGGTATTCGGCAGGTCGGGGTGGCTAGGTCATGGCGGCGGACATCGATCGAGGAACAGGGGGCGCGGTGGGGGCGGCGTGAGCGAGCCCCGGCCGGGATCAGCCGTCGAAGCGCAGCATGATCGTGGCGAGCGGCGGCAGCGTGACCCAGCCGACCCCGTCCTTGGCCTCGATCCCGCCCATATTGCCCAGGCCCGATCCCCAATATTCGCCGGCGTCCGAGTTCAGCACTTCGGTCCAGCGGCCGTCCTCGGGCAGCGGCAAGCGATAGGGCGCGCGCGCGATCGGCGTCATGTTGGTGATGACCGCGACCGGCTTCTCGCCCGGTGCCTTGCGCAGCCAGGCGAAGACCGAATTGGCGGAATCGTCGGCGACCAGCCATTCGAATCCCTCGCCCTCGCAGTCGCGCGCGTGGAGCGCGGGCGTCTCGCGATAGAGGCGGTTGAGGTCGCGGACCAGGTTGCGCACGCCCTCATGCGCGTGACTGCACCGGAGGCCCCAATCGAGCGCGCGCTCCTCCGACCATTCGGCGCGCTGGGCGAATTCCTGGCCCATGAACAACAGCTTCTTGCCGGGATAGCCCCACATGAAGGCGTAGTAGAGCCGAAGGTTGGCGAATTGCTGCCAGTCGTCGCCCGGCATCTTGGCCAGGATCGATCCCTTGCCATGCACCACCTCGTCATGGCTGAGCGGCAGCACGAAATTCTCGCTGAAGCTGTAGACGAGGCCGAAGGTGATCTCGCCGTGATGATGCTGGCGATAGATCGGCTCGCGCGCCATGTACTGGAGCGTATCGTGCATCCAGCCCATGTTCCATTTGAAGCCGAAGCCCAGTCCTCCGTTCCGCTCGCCCGGCGGCGGCGCGGGATGGGAGACGCCCGGCCAGCTGGTCGATTCCTCGGCGACGGTGAAGATGCCGGGATGCTGGCCATAGACGGCGCGGTTGGTGGCGCGCAGGAATTCCACCGCCTCCCAATTCTCGCGTCCGCCCTGCTCGTTGGGGATCCACTCGCCGGCCTTGCGGCTATAGTCGCGGTAGAGCATCGAGGCGACCGCATCGACGCGAAGCCCGTCGATATGATAGCGTTCGGCCCAGAACAGCGCGTTGTTGACGAGATAGCTCGACACCTCGCGCCGGCCGAAATTGTAGATCGCGGTGTTCCAGTCGGGATGGTAGCCGAGCCGCGGATCGTCATGCTCGTAGAGCGCGGTGCCGTCGAACCGGGCCAAGCCGTGCGCGTCGAGCGGGAAGTGCGCCGGCACCCAGTCCAGCAGCACGCCGACCCCGGCCTGGTGCGCGGCGTCGACGAAGCGGGCGAAGCCTTCATGATCGCCGAACCGTGCCGACGGGGCATAGAGGCCGGTCGTCTGGTACCCCCAGGACGGGTCATAGGGGTGTTCGGTGATCGGCAGGAACTCGATATGGGTGAAGCCCATGTCGACGACATAGGGGATCAGCCGCTCGGCGAGCTGATCCCAGCTTAGGAACCAGCCATTCTCGTCCTTGTCCCAGGAGCCGGCATGGACCTCGTAGATGCTGATCGGCACGCGGCGCGGATCGACCGAGGCCCAATGTTCGCGGTGCCCGTCGTCCTGCCACTGATGCTGGAACGGACCGGTGGTCAGCGACGCGGTACGCGGCCGCAGCTCGGCGGCGAAGGCGAAGGGGTCGGCCTTTTGCGGCAGCAGCGCACCGCCCTGCGACACGATCTCGAACTTGTACGGCTCGCCCGCGCCGAGGCCCGGGATGAAGATTTCCCACACCCCGACGCTGCCGCGCCGGCGCATGACATGGCGGCGGCCGTCCCAATGGTTGAAGCCGCCGACCAGCGACACGCGGCTGGCATTGGGCGCCCAGACCGCGAAATGCATGCCGTCGGCGTCCTGATGCCGGATCAGATGCGCGCCCATCCGGTCCCACAGCCGCTGGTGCGTGCCCTCGGCGAACAGATATTCGTCCATCGGCCCCAGCACGGGGCCGAAGCTGTAGGGATCGACGACCCGCCATTCCGCCTCGCCGCGGGCCGCATGGTAGGTGGTGGGGCCGGGTTCGCCGGCGATCGCGCCTTCGAAGATGCCGGCGTCATGCACCGGTTTCAATGTCCCGAGCGACCGGCCGTCCGGGCCGATCGCCTCGACCGTCTCCGCGCCTGGAATCCAGGTCCGGGCGAACGCGCCGTCCGGACCGGGAAAGACACCCAGAAGCGAAAAGGGATCGTCGTGACGCCCCTCGACCAGGGCGGTGATGGCGTCACTTGGTGGTGTCACAGGACTCCCCAGATATCCTTGGCATATTCGCGGATGGTACGATCAGAGGAGAACCAACCGACCCGGGCAACGTTGCGGATGGTGGATTGGTTCCAGGCCTTGCGGTCGTTCCAGCGCCGGTCGACCTCGCGCTGGGCGGCGGCATAGGCGTCGAAATCGGCGCAGAGCATGAACCAGTCGCCATCGTACAGGCCGCCGATCAGCCCCTTGTACCGGTCGGGATCATCGGGCGAGAAGACGCCCGAGGCGATCGCCGACAGCGCCTGGCCCAGTTCGGGCGAACGCTCGATATAGTCACGCGGGTTGTAGCCCTGCGCGCGCTTCTCGGCGACCTGGTCGGCGGTCAGGCCGAAGATCACGATGTTCTCCGCGCCGACATGATCTCGAATCTCGACATTGGCGCCGTCCAGCGTGCCGATGGTCAGCGCGCCATTCAGCGCGAACTTCATGTTGCCGGTGCCCGACGCCTCCATGCCGGCGGTGGAGATCTGTTCGGACAGGTCCGCGGCGGGGATCATCTTCTCGGCGACGGACACGTTGTAATTGGGGACGAACGCCACCTTCAGCAGGCCGCCGATCGCCGGATCGGCATTGATCCGCCGCGCCACGTCATTGGCCAATTTGATGATCATCTTGGCATTGTGGTAGCTCGATGCCGCCTTGCCGCCGAACAGCTTGACGCGCGGCGTCCAGTCGCGTTCGGGATGGCTGCGGATCTGGTCGTACAGCGCCACCGTCTCGATGATGTTGAGCAACTGGCGCTTATATTCGTGAATGCGCTTGATCTGCACGTCGAACAGTGCGTCGGGATCGATGCGCAGGCCCATCTGCGCCTTCAGCCATTGCGACAGCACCACCTTGTTCGAGCGTTTCACCGCCTGGAACTTGGACTGGAAGGCGCTGTCGTCGGCCAGCGTCTCCAGCCCCGACAGCCGGTCGACATCGTTGCAGAAATCGGGCCCGATCGCATCGCGGATCAGCCCGGTCAGCCCCGGATTGGCCTCGAACAGCCAGCGGCGCGGGGTTATGCCGTTGGTCTTGTTGTTGATCCGGTCCGGATAGAGACGATGCAGGTCGGCGAACACCGTCTGCTTCATCAGGTCGGTGTGCAACGCGGCCACGCCATTGACCGAATGGCTGCCGGCAAAGGCCAGATTGGCCATGCGCACGCGTCGCTCGCCGGCCTCGTCGATCAGGCTGATCGCCTTGATGGCGTTGTCGTCCGACCCCAGCGACCGCGCCTCGCGCAGCAGCTTGGCGTTGATCGCATAGACCAATTGCATGTGGCGCGGCAGCAGCCGCTCGAACAGCGGCAAGGGCCAGCTTTCCAGCGCCTCGGGCAGCAGCGTGTGGTTGGTATAGCCGAAGGTGCGGCGGGTCACGTCCCACGCCTCGTCGAAGCCCAGGTCGTGGAAGTCGATCAGCAGCCGCATCAGCTCCGCCACCGCCACCGCCGGATGGGTGTCGTTGAGCTGGATCGCCGCCTTGTCGGGCAGCAGGCGGATGTCGCCGGTATATTGGACGTGGCGGCGGACGATGTCCTGGATCGAGGCGGAGGAGAAGAAATATTCCTGCCGCAGCCGCAATTCCTGCCCCGCCGCCGTCGAATCATTGGGATAAAGCACGCGGGTCAGCGTCTCGGCGCGGAGCTGCCCGGCCAGAGCGCCCTCGAAGTCGCCGTCGTTGAATCGGTCGAGCCGCAAGGGGTCGATCGCGCGCGCGGTCCAGAGGCGCAGCGTATTGACCCGCTTGCCGCGCCAGCCGACCATCGGCGTGTCGACCGCGATCGCCTCCACCGCCTCGCCGGCCTTCCAGTGGACATGGCCGGTCTCGGTGCCGACCACCTCGCCGCCAAAGCCGACGAAATAGGCGCTCTCGCGCCGCTCGAACTCCCAGGGGTTGCCGTGTTGCAGCCAGTTCTCGGGCAGCTCGACCTGATAGCCATCGTCGATCCGCTGGCGGAACATGCCGTTCACATAGCGGATGCCATAGCCATAGGCGGGCAGGTCGAGGCTCGCCAGACTCTCCATGAAGCAGGCCGCCAGCCGGCCCAGGCCGCCATTGCCGAGCGCCGCGTCGGGCTCGATCTCCTCGATCTCGGCCAGGTCGACGCCCAGTGTCTTCAGCGCCTCGGCGATCTCGCCGGTCTGGCCCAGATTGGCCAGCGCGTCGCGCAGCAGCCGGCCGATCAGGAATTCCAGGCTGAGATAATAGACGCGCTTGGCCCCCTTGGCATGGGCGTCGCGGGTCGATTCCATCCAGCGCTGGATGATGTCGTTGCGGACGGTCAGGATCGTCGCGGCCAGCCAGTCATGCGGACGGGCGGCCTTCTCGTCCTTGCCGATGCGCTGGACCAGGGTGGCGACGATCGCCGCCGCCAGCGGGTTGGTGGGCGCGGCAGGCGTGAGCGAAGCGTCGAGCGAAGTGGCCAATGCGATACCCCAATCGTGGTTTCGTGTCCGTATCTATCCCGGATCGGGACAATACGCATCCCTTGTTACGTATGCGGCCGGATCACAACATTCCGTAAAGCAACGTCACGTTGAGCGCGATGATGATCCCCGCGATGCCCCAGGCCAGCACCCGCAGCCAGGCGGGGCTGGCCAGTTCGCCCATGATCGTCCGGCTGCCGGTGAAGCGCACCAGCGGCACCACCGCGAAGGGTAGTTGCAAGCTGAGGATCACCTGGCTGAGCACCAGCAATTTGGTCGCGCCCGCATCGCCGGCCGTCGCGACCACGATTACCGCCGGCACGATCGCCAGCGCGCGCGTCACCAGCCGGCGCAGCCAGGCGGGCAGACGCAGGTCGAGGAACCCCTCCATCACGATCTGGCCGGCCAGCGTGCCGGTGATCGTGCTGTTCTGGCCCGAGGCGAGCAGCGCCACCGCGAACACCACGCTGGCGGCGCCGACGCCGAGCGAGGGGGCGAGCAGGCGATAGGCCTCGTCGATCTCCGCCACGTCGGTGCGGCCCGCGCCGTGGAAGGTGGCGGCCGCCAGGATCAGGATCGCGGCGTTGATGAAGAAGGCCAGGCCCAGCGCGACCGTGCCGTCGATTGTCGCCATGGTCGCCGCCTCGCGCCGCCCGGCCGCATCCTCGCCATGCGCGCGGGTCTGCACGATCGAGGAATGGAGGTAGAGATTGTGCGGCATCACCGTCGCGCCCAGGATGCCGATCGCCAGATACAACATCGCCGGGTTGGTGACGATGTCGCTGGTCGGGACCAGCCCGGTCAGGATGCCGCCCATGTCGGGCCGGGCCAGCATCAGTTCGTAGACGAAGCAGCCGGCGATGATGCCGAGCAGCGCGATGATGAACGCTTCCAGCTTGCGAAAGCCGAAGCGTTGCAGCGCCAGGATCAGGAACACGTCCGCCGCCGTCACCAAGACGCCCCACACCAGGGGCAGGCCGAACAGCAGTTTCAGCGCGATGGCGGTGCCCAGCACTTCCGCCAGGTCGCAGGCGATGATCGCCACCTCGCAGAGCAGCCACAGCGCGATGGTGACCGGCCGGGCATAATGGGCGCGACAGGCCTGCGCCAGGTCGAGGCCCGCGCCGATGCCGAGTCGCGCCGAGAGTGCCTGCAGCACGATCGCCATCAGGTTCGACAGCAGCACGACCGACAGCAGCGCATAGCCGAAGGCGGACCCGCCCGCGATGTCCGTCGCCCAGTTGCCGGGGTCCATATAGCCGACCGCGACCAGATAGCCGGGGCCGGCGAAGGCTAGGAAACGCCGCCAGAATCCAGCGCCTTGCGGTACGCGGATGGTCCGGTGGCTGTCGCCCAGCGAGCGGGCATGCGTGGCGCGCGGCATCGGCGCGGTGGAAGGGGACATGGGCATGAACCCTGCCGCAACGCGCGACGCCCGGCAAGGTGGCGTCGTCCCAGGGCTTTTCCGCCGAGCGCGGACGCTTGCCGGGGCGGGGAGCGGCAGCGACCGCCCTACGGCGGGAAATATATGCCGCTCGACCAGGTCATTCCTGCCCGGTCGCAAGGCAAGGCGGCCAGTATCAGCCATATGGCAATGGATAAAAATGGTTATGCGCAAGTATCCATGGCCGAAAACATCCATTAACTCGAGCGTCGTAGAAGCACCTACACGAAATCGCGGCGGGGCGCCCGTCGCGCCGGAAGAGTCGGTAGGATCATGATCTGATGGCGACGCGTATAAGAATGTGAATGCAGTGTGCATCATCCGGCCGTCATCATGGCTGACGATGGTGGTGACGGCGGATCGGCGGCATTTTCTGGACGATAGGGCGTGCGGCATGGGTTGGGCGGGGCGGCTGCGGCGATGACCGGTCGCGTCCGTGCCGTTTCGTTCGACGGAATCCTCTTCAGTGCGACGGAGCGACGAGAATCATGCGGGCAAGCTTCACGATGAAACGGGTGGCGGCCTCCGCGGTCTTGCGGTCGGTGCCGGTGATCGTCGGCTGCGGGCTATCGCGCCTGGCGAGGCTGAACGGCGCGGCGGGGGCCATGGTCGACGGTCCGGCCTGCCATCCCGAACGGATGCGGCAACTCGACGACGCCACCACCTCGGCGGTCGCCAGGGTCACCGATCGCGACCGGCCGCTCTTCGCCGACGCCATGCGCGATCGGGCCGTCCATAGGCCCGAAGCCGATCAGGCGCGCGACCTGCACGGGATGCCCGCGGCGCGAGGATCGACTCCCGCTCCGTGGCTCCGCGCGGCCTGAGGCAGGCGCGAGCGATGCGCTTCACCCGCCTGATACGCCGGGCCGCCTGCGGCATCATCGCCGGTCTGTCCTGTCCGGCGCAGGCGATGCCCGGACCGGACCCGGCCGTCGCCGACGCGGCGCCGCCCGCGCCGCCGCCCGTCACAGCAAGCATCGCCTATAAGGGCGACGTGGTCGCGGTGGCGGCGGGACGCGAGCGGCAGCGGCGCGGCGTCCGCTACATGGACATCGTCGATCTGGTCGTCGCGGCGGACCTGGAGCGGGTGGCGGGATGGCGCGGGATGACCGCCCTGGTCGACATCCTCAATGCCAAGGGCGGGCGGGCCAACGATCTCGCCAACACCTTGCAGGGCGTCGACAATTCGGAAGTGTCGGGCAGCCAGACCCGGTTGTTCCAGGCGTGGGTGCAGCAGCGCTTCGCCGGCGACCGGCTGTCGCTGCTGATCGGCCGCTATGACCTGAACAGCGAATTCTACCATAATGACGCGGCCGGCGCGCTGATCGCCCCGGCTTTCGGCATCGGCTCGGAACTGGCGTCGACCGGGCCCAACGGCCCGTCGATCTTCCCGCAGACCGAGCTGGCGGTCCGGCTGCGCGCCACCGGTCCGGTGCGGGCCGGTGGTGGCCAGGCCTATGCGCAGGCGGCGGTGGTGCGCGCGCCGCGGGGCGTCGCCGACGATGGTCCGCGCACCGCGCTGCTGGTCGCGGAAGCGGGCTGGCAGGGGCGCAGCGCGGTGGCGATCGGCGGCTGGAGCTATACGCGGCCGCAGCCCCGGATCACCCCGCCCGGTGTCACCATCGGTGATGGCCGCGCGACGTCGCACGGCGTCTACATGCTGCTGGAACGCGACGTGGCGGGGAAGGCGGGGGCGCCGCGCCACTGGCGGGCGTTTGCGCGCATGGGCCTGTCGGACGGGCGGACCACGCCTTTTGCCGGTGGCTGGCAATTGGGCGTGACCGGGCAGGGCGTGGTGGCCGGTCGACCGGACAGCCTCGTGTCGCTCGGCGCGTCCAGTGGCGCACTCAGCAGCCACTATCGGCGGGGCAATCCACCGGACGCCTCAAGGCTCGCCACGGCGGAGTCGACGATCGAGCTGACCTATGCCGACCGGGTCGCGCCGTTCCTGCGGCTCCAGCCTGACGTACAATATGTCCGCCGGCCGGGCGGGGTGCGCGACCGGCCGGACGCGCTCGTGGTGGTGCTGCGCGCGGCGGTCGACTGGACGCTGTTCTGAGAGCCTGTTCGAGGACGGGCCGAGGCCCGTTGCCGTCGAGCGGGTCCCGGTCGATCAGCCGCGCGCGCGCGCCTGGCGATAGGTGCCGAGCAGCCGCACCCATTTGGAATGGAAGCCCAGTTCCTCGATGGCGCGGTCGACGCCGGCATCACCCGGCTTGCCCTCGATATCGGCATAGAATTCGGTGGCGACGAAATTGCCGCCGCGCTGGTAGCTTTCCAGCTTGGTCATATTGACGCCGTTGGTCGCGAAACCGCCCATCGCCTTGTAGAGCGCGGCCGGCACGTTCTTCACTTCGAAGATCAGCGTCGTCATCCACGGGCCGTCGCCGACCGGCGGCCGCCCGCCGCGCGCCAGGGTCACGAAGCGGGTGGTGTTGTGATCGGCATCGGCGATGTCGCCGGCCAGCACCGCCAGCCCATAGAGTTCGGCCGCGCCCGGCGGGGCGAGCGCGGCGACCGCCGGATCGCCCAGTTCCCTGACCATGGCCGCCGCGCCGGCCGTGTCGGGATAGGCGACCGGTTCGATGCCGTGCGCGCGCAGCCAGTGGCGGCACTGGCCCAGGGCCTGTGGATGGCTCATCGCCTGGCGCACGCCCGCCATCGGCCCCAGGCCCAGCAGCGTGTGGCGGATCGGCAGGAAATGCTCGCCGGTGATGACCAGCCCCGATTCGGGCAAGAGGAAGTGCATGTCGGCGACGCGCCCGTGCAGCGAATTCTCGATCGGGATCACGGCGCAGTCGGCGCGGCCCTCCTTCACCGCGTCCAGCGCGTCGGCGAAGTCGAAACAGGGCAGAGGCAGCCCATCCGGGAAGGCGGCGCGCGCGGCGGCATGGCTGTTGGCGCCGGGCGCGCCCTGAAAGGCGACGGCGCGTTCGGGCGCGGCGGCCGCGGCGTCGTACATGGCGGCGACGAGCGCCTGGGCGGGGGCGGCGAAATTCTGCATGATCGCCCGCGTTTGACCGCCGCCGCGGCGGGGATCAAGCGCCGCTTGCGGTGTCGGCGATGCTTTCCTACAGTCGCCGCAAATAAAAACTGGGGCGGATATGGACCTGAAGACCAACACGATCGCTGGTTGGGCGCTCGGCGCGGCGGCCGTCGCGCTCGGCACCGCGATCGCCAGCGGCATGATCTTCGAGGGGCATCGCCCGGACAAGATGGGCTATCCCATCGAGGGCGTCGAAGAGGCCGGGGCCGGCGGCGGCGCGGCCGAGGTGCCGATCGCCTCGCTCCTGCCCACCGCGGACGTGGCCAAGGGTGCCGAGGTCTTCAAGAAATGCGCCGCCTGCCACACGATCAACCAGGGTGGCGCGAACGGCGTCGGCCCGAACCTCTATGCGACGCTGGGCGAGGCGATCGCGCAAGGCAAGGGCGGCTTCGCCTTCTCCGACGCGCTCAAGTCGGTCGGCGGCACCTGGAACTTCGAGAACATGAACGCGTGGCTGACCAGCCCGCGCAAGTTCGCGCCCGGAACCAAGATGACGTTCGCCGGCCTGTCCAACCCGCAGGACCGCGCCAACGTCATCGCCTATCTGAACGCGCAAGGGTCGAACCTGCCGCTTCCCGCCGCGCCCGCGCCCGGCGCGGAGAAGGCGGCGGCCGATACCGGCGGCAACACGGCGGCGGCAGCCGAGAAGGTCGAGACCGACCGGCGCGGCGAGACGGGCGACATCGCCAATACCGGCACGCCCGCCTCTGGCGCGCCGTCGGTCGATCCGGAAGCGGCGCGCAAGGGCGCGCGGTCGCAATAAGCGTCGCGGGTCACGCGGCACCGCGATGCCGCGAAGGGGTCCCGCCTGTCGCGTCAGCGTGGTCCCATCATCGGGTGACGGGGAGGACGTCCTGTCGTGCGCCTGCGACCGCAGGAGCACGACAGGCACCTGTGCGAAGGTTCCGTCAGAACCGGCGTCAGAACCCCAGCCGCGCCGAGGCCGTCAGGCGGTCGCCGCTGTTCGCACGATCGGCGAAGCGGCTGGGCAGGCGATCGTCGGAAAGGTCGGTGCCCGTATAGGTCAGGCCCAGCACCAGCGGCCCCCGGACATGCTCCACGCCGATCCGCCAGTCGCCATAGTCGCCGCCCGGCCGCAGGCGGTCGGCGCGCGGGTCGCCGCTGCCCCCGAACGACCGGCCGGCCCCGGCCAGCACCGTCCAGGGCGTGCCGGGAATGCCGGCGGTGGCGCCCGCATGGACATAGGCGTTGTCGCCGCCGATCGCCGCCTGGTCGGGGGCATAGTCGATGCCCGCCTCGAACTGCGCGGGGCCGAAGGCATAGCGTGCCGCCAGGGTCAGCTCGCCATAATCCATCCGTGTGCGCGCGCCGCCGAACAGATGCGCGACGCCGCCCGCCTCGATCCGGAAGCCGCCCGCGTCGATCCCGCCGGTGAGCGACAGGTCGGCGACCGCATCCGCCCCGTCCGCCCGTGCACCGCCGCGAAGCGCGGTGATGCGCGCGGCGCCGGTCACCGCGCCGATCGTCGCCGCCGCCTCGCCGGCGATCACCGCGCGACCGCCGCTCCAGCTCAGGCCGCGCCGCCGCTCGTCGGTCGCGACCGCCACGCCCGCCTGGAGCCGGGGCCCGGCGTGGGGCGGATCGGTGATGGCGCCCTGCGCCGCCGCCATGCGGGGCAGCGCCAGCAGAGCCACCCCGGCGATCATCGTCCAGCGCATCATCCGGTGCGCGTCGCCGCCTGGTCGAGTTCGGCGCGGAGCACGTCATGATCCTCGGCCGCCAGCACCTCGACATAGCCGCGAAGCTGGTCGGCGCGACGGGCCACTTCCTGCGCGATCGATGCGCGGTGCGTGTCGCACCAACCGGCCCGGTGGCCCTGAATGGCCGCGCCGCCATCGACCGATCGGGACAGCGTCATGCCCGCGGCGCTGGTCGCGGCGCGGTCGACGGTGACGTTCGCGCTCCACAGGCAGCGCAGCGTCGAGGGGCGGCCACCCGGCGTCACCGCGCCGACCTGGCGATGGGCGATGTCGACGCGGCCGCGATAGGCCGCCTCCACCGGGCCGCTGCTATGCGCGATCCGGGTGCGGTGCTCGACGCTCGGCTGGGCCGGCGCGGCGAAGGCGGTGCCGGCGGCCAGGCCGCCGAGCAGAATTGCGGGGAGGGGGAAGCGGATCATGATAGCGTCTCCTGCACAGCCCCGGCCTGTCTCGGCCGGTAACATGAACTATTTGTCATGAATGGCTATGCCGCGGGGGTGTTTCCACCCCCGCGTCCGGGAATTTGTCGCTGATCTTCTTTAGGCCTCGGCGCGCGCCGCGCGGTCGTCATAGAAGCGGCGCACCACGTCCCACGCCTCCTCGGCCGTCTCGACATAGGTGAAGATGCCGAGGTCGCGTTCGGACACCACGCCTTCCTCGACGAGCGCCTCGAAATTGATCACCCGCTCCCAGAAGGCGCGGCCGACGAGCAGGACCGGGATCGGCTCGATCTTGCCGGTCTGGATCAGCGTCAGCAGCTCGAACAGCTCATCGAACGTGCCGAAGCCGCCGGGAAAGGCTGCCAGCGCGCGCGCGTGGAGCAGGAAGTGCATCTTGCGCAGCGCGAAGTAATGGAACTGGAGCGACAGCGACGGCGTGACATAGGGGTTGGGCGCCTGTTCATGCGGCAGCACGATGTTCAACCCGATCGACTCGGCCCCGACATCCGCCGCGCCGCGATTCGCCGCCTCCATGATCGAGGGTCCGCCGCCCGAACAGACGACGAAGTGCCGCCGCCCGGCCTCGTCGCGGGGCAGGCGGCTGGTGATCTGCGCCAGCTCGCGCGCGACTTCGTAATAGCGGCTCTTCTCGACCAGCCGCTCGGCGATGCGGCGGCTCTTGTCGTCGCTGGCCATCTCGAGCAGCGCATGGGCCTTGGCGGGCTCGGGAATGCGAGCGGAACCGTAGAAGACGAAGGTCGAGGCGATCCGCGCCTCGTCCAGCGTCAGCTGCGCCTTCAGCAGCTCGAGCTGGAAGCGGACGGGCCGAAGGTCCTCGCGCAGCAGGAAGTCCATGTCCTGGAAGGCGAGGCGATAGGCCGGGTTTTCGGTCTGCGGCGTCGAGACGACGGTCTTGGCGCTTTCGGCATCCTGGCTGGCGCGCGGAAAGACGCGGCTGGGTACGCGGGTATCGGTCATCCGGGGGTGGTAGCCACAATCGCGGCCCTGCGCAAAGCCCGATCAGCGACAGAAGCGCGCACTATCATCCTCCAGATGCAGATGATTGCGATGCGCGGCATTGTAATCCGGGGACAGGACGGTGCCGAACCGCCGACAGGCGGAGGCGCGGATCGTCGTCCAGAACTGCCGCACGCGCGGGTCGGTCGAGGTCCAGTCGTTCAGCAGCGTGATCCGCCGCCCGTCCTTCAAGACGAAGCCGCCGACATCGACCGCATTGGCCAGCGCATGGCCGGAGCGCCGGTCGCCGATCCGCTTGGTGCCGACGATGTTGCGGCAGGCATAGGTGCCCATGCCCTCCACCTGGACCAGCTCCGATCCGAGGATCTGCCAGGCGGCGGGGGCGACCGCGTTGCGGACCCAGCCGGCAAAGGCGCGGGCATTGCCGCAGCGCATCGCGGTGACGCCGGTGACGGGCACGCCGATATCGGTCAGCTGCACCGCGCCGTACAGGCCGCAGCCCGGCCCCAGTTCCTTGTCCGGCAAGCGGCGATAGTCCACGCCCTCGTGCCGCAGATCGGCCTCGCACTGCGCGGTCTCACGCGCGGAGGGGCGATAGGGTTCGGGGCGCGCGGCCTGGCGGGTCGGCCGGTCGACGCGACCGCAGCCGGCGAGAGCGAGGGCGATGGCGCCGGTCAAAATGATCGACTTTGACCGCAAACTGATTCTCCCGTGCGATTCGTCTCGAAGTCCTCCCCTGCAAGGGAAGCGGCACCACCCCAAGGATGGTGGAGGGATATCGTGGGTCGTGATGGTGGACGTCATCGCCACCGGTGTCACCCCTCCGTCAGCCTGCGGTTGCCACTTCCCCCGCAAGGGGAGGCGTGAAGGCTTCGCGAGGGCTTGCCCTGGTTATTGACGTCACCCTGCCGCATCCCGCCGCCACTCGCGCGCCCTAATCGTCCAACCGAACCAAATCCAGGTTGGCAAGCGCCGTGCTTTCGCCTAGGGCCGTCGACGGGCCACGCGGTCCCAACGCCGCGCGTGCTCTCTGTGAGGAGAGTCTATATGACTGATACGATTGCCGCCGACGCCACTCTTGCGCCCGCGAAGCCCGGCACCACGCCGGCCCGCCCCTTTTTCAGCTCCGGTCCCTGCGCCAAGCCGCCCGGCTGGGATGCCGCCAAGCTCGCGACGGACAGCCTCGGCCGTTCGCACCGCTCGAAGCTCGGCAAGCAGCGGCTGCAATATTGCATCGACCTGATGCGCGACGTGCTGAAGCTCCCCGACACGCATCGCATCGGCATCGTCCCCGGTTCGGACACGGGCGCGTTCGAAATGGCGATGTGGACGATGCTGGGCGCGCGCGGCGTCACCGCGCTCGCCTGGGAAAGCTTCGGCGAGGGTTGGGTGACGGATGCCGTCAAGCAGCTCAAGATCGACCCCACCGTGATCCGCGCCGATTACGGCCAGCTTCCCGACCTGACCCAGATCGACTGGTCGACCGACGTGCTGTTCACCTGGAACGGCACCACCAGCGGCGTGCGCGTGCCGAACGCCGACTTCATTCCGGCGGACCGCGAGGGTCTGTCCTTCGCCGACGCGACCTCGGGCGTGTTCGCCTATGACATCGACTGGACCAAGATCGATGTCGCCACCTTCTCGTGGCAGAAGGTGCTGGGCGGCGAGGGCGCGCATGGCGTGCTGATCCTGGGCCCGCGGGCGGTGGAGCGGCTGGAGAGCTATACTCCGGCCTGGCCGCTGCCCAAGGTGTTCCGCCTGGTGTCCAAGGGCAAGCTGGCCGAGGGCGTGTTCAAGGGCGAGACGATCAACACGCCGTCGATGCTGGCGGTGGAGGACGCGATCTTCGCGCTGGAATGGGCCAAGGGTCTGGGCGAGGGCGGATTGATCGCGCGCTCCGACGCCAATGCCGCCGCGCTCGACCGGATCGTCGAGGCGCGCGACTGGCTGAGCCATCTCGCGGCCGATCCGGCGACCCGGTCGAAGACCAGCGTCTGCCTGACCGTCGAGGGCGCGGACGAGGCGTTCATCAAGAAGATGGCGGGGCTGCTCGAGAAGGAAGGCGCGGCATACGATGTCGCCGGCTATCGCGATGCTCCGGCCGGCCTGCGCATCTGGTGCGGCGCGACCGTCGACACCGCCGATCTCGAGGCGCTCGGGCCCTGGCTCGACTGGGCCTACGCGACCGCCAAGGCGGGCTGAACCACCATCCACCCCGGCGGAGGCCGGGGTCCAGTTCCGGCAGTGCGTGACGAAGCGTCGCACGCTGCGACTTCAACCTTCCCAACTGGGCCCCGGCCTTCGCCGGGGAACGGAGTAGCGAATCATGGTCAAAGTTCTCATTTCCGACAAGATGGACCCGAAGGCCGCGCAGATTTTCCGCGAGCGTGGCGTCGAGGTGGACGAGATCACCGGCAAGACCCCGGCCGAGCTGATGGCGATCATCGGCGACTATGACGGCCTGGCGATCCGCAGCTCGACCAAGGTGACCAAGGAGATCCTGGAGCACGCGACCAAGCTGAAGGTCGTCGGCCGCGCCGGCATTGGCGTCGACAATGTCGACATCCCCGCCGCCAGCGCCCGGGGCGTGGTGGTGATGAACACCCCGTTCGGCAACTCGATCACCACCGCCGAACACGCCATCGCGCTGATGTTCGCGCTCGCCCGCCAGCTGCCCGAGGCCGACGCTTCGACCCAGGCCGGCAAGTGGGAGAAGAACCGCTTCATGGGCGTCGAGCTGACGTCGAAGACGCTGGGCCTGATCGGCGCGGGCAATATCGGCTCGATCGTCGCCGACCGCGCTCGCGGGCTGAAGATGAAGGTCGTCGCCTTCGATCCCTTCCTGACGCCCGAGCGCGCGCTGGAGATGGGCGTGGAGAAGGTGACGCTGGACGAGCTGCTGGCGCGCGCCGACTTCATCACGCTGCACACGCCGCTGACCGACCAGACGCGCAACATCCTGTCGGCGGAGAACATTGCGAAGACCAAGAAGGGCGTGCGCATCATCAACTGCGCGCGCGGCGGCCTGATCGACGAGGCGGCGTTGAAGGCGGCGCTCGATTCGGGCCATGTCGCGGGCGCGGCGCTCGACGTGTTCGTGACCGAGCCGGCGAAGGAATCGCCGCTGTTCGGGACGCCCAACTTCATCTCCACCCCGCATTTGGGCGCGTCGACCACCGAGGCGCAGGTCAATGTCGCGATCCAGGTCGCCGAGCAGATGGCCGATTTCCTGGTGTCGGGCGGCGTCACCAACGCGCTCAACATGCCCAGCCTGTCGGCCGAGGAAGCGCCCAAGCTGAAGCCGTACATGGCGCTGGCGGAGAAGCTGGGCGCGCTGGTCGGCCAGCTGTCGACCGGCGCGATCGACCGCATCTCGGTGCATGTCGAGGGCGCGGCGGCCGAGCTGAACCAGAAGCCGATCACCAGCGCGGTGCTCGCCGGCTTCCTGGGCACGCAGACCGCGACCGTCAACATGGTGAACGCGCCGCTCCTCGCCCGCGACCGCGGCATCGAGGTGCGCGAGATCCGCTCGGAGCGCGAGGGCGACTATCACACGCTGGTCCGCGTCGCGGTGCGCACCGCCGATGGCGAGCGCTCGGTGGCCGGCACGCTGTTCGGCGACCAGGCGCCGCGCCTGGTCGAGCTGTTCGGCATCAAGGTCGAGGCCGACCTGGTCGGCTCGATGCTCTATGTCGTCAACGAGGACGCGCCGGGTTTCATCGGCCGGCTCGGCACCACCTTGGGCGAGGCGGGCGTCAATATCGGCACCTTCCATCTCGGCCGCCGCTCGGCGGGCGGCGAGGCGGTGCTGCTGCTGTCGGTCGACGAGCCGGTGACCGTCGAACTGCTCGGCAAGGTCAAGGCGCTGCCGGGCGTGAAGACCGCCATGGGCCTGTCGTTCTGATCGCCTGACGCTTCCCCGCCGGGGAATCGTCGCCAATGGTTGGCTGCCCTCTCCATCACGCTCCACCCCGGCGAAGGCCGGGGTCCAGTGACGCAGCGATGATAGCCGCTTACCAGCGTCCTCCAACTGGACCCCGGCCTGCGCCGGGGTGGTAGGAGGAAGATTGCGACGATTCCCGGCGGAGGGTTTACATTACTCCTCGACGATCGCGTCGATCGCCTGGGCCATGTCGATGTCGCGCGGCGACAGGCCGCCCGCGTCATGGGTGGTGAGCAGGATGTCAACGCGGTTGTAGACGTTGGACCATTCGGGATGATGGTTCATCCGCTCGGCGATCAGCGCCACCTGCGTCATGAAGCCGAACGCCTCAATGAAATCGGCGAAGACGATGGTCCGGGTGATCGCGTCGCGCGCCTCGTCATGATCCCATTCGGGCAGGCCGTCGAGCGCTTCCGCCCGTTCCACTTCGCTCAGTGCCTCGACCATCATCCGCTCCCCGTATTGCCCGTTCCGGTCGCCTGCGAGTATGGCGGTCGACATGGATCGGCAAGACCCCGCCCGCCCGAACTTCGCGGAAGCGCCCGACGCGGCCTGGATCGAGTCGGTCGCGCGCGCGACGATCGACCGGCTGCCGCCCGCTTTCGCCGCGCATCTGGGCGATGTCGTGCTGCTGGTCGAGGATTTCGCCGACGACGAGACACTGGCCGCGCTGGGGCTGGATGATCCGTTCGAGCTGACCGGTCTCTATAACGGCCGCCCCGTGGGCGAGAAGTCGGCGATGGATTCGGGCGCGATGCCGGATCGCATCCATCTCTATCGCCGGGCGATCCTGGAGGAGTGGATCGAAACCGGCGTGCGGCTGGACGATCTGGTCGCCCATGTCACCGTGCATGAGATCGGCCATCATTTCGGCCTGTCGGACGCGGACATGCACGCGCTGGAAGACTCGGTGGAGGATTGAGCGCGCCGCTGACGCTGGACGGCGTCGCCTGCATGCGGGGCGGGCGATTGCTGTTCGAAGGGTTCGACCTGCGGCTGGCGGCGGGCGAAGCCGCGGTGGTGACGGGTCCCAACGGCGTCGGCAAGTCGAGCCTGTTGCGGCTGTGCGCCGGGCTGCTGGCCCCGGTGGCGGGACGGGTCGTCGCACCGTCGCGCAGCCTGCTGGGCGAGGCGGCGGCGCTCGATGCCGACCTGTCGCTCGGCCGGGCGCTGCTGTTCTGGGCGCGGCTGGACGGCGCGCGCGACGCGGCGCGCGACCGGGTGGCGGCGGCGCTGGCCGCGGTCGACCTGGCGGTGCTCGGCGACGTGCCGGTGACGATGCTGTCCACCGGGCAACGCCGCCGCGCCGCGCTGGCGCGGGTGGTGGCGAGCGGCGCGGCGCTTTGGCTGCTCGACGAACCGGCCAACGGGCTGGACGTGGCGGCGGTCGCGCGGCTGGAGGCGCTGGTCGCCGCGCATCGGTCCGGGGGCGGCGCGGTGCTGATCGCGACGCATGTGCCGCTGGCGCTGCCGGACGCGCAGGCCGTGACGCTCCGGGGGCCGGCGGCGGCGTCATGTTGATCGCGCTGGTCGCCCGCGACGTGCGCCGCGGCTATGCGGGCGGCGGCGCGACCTTGGTCGTCATCTTCTTCCTGCTGGTGGCGACGCTGTTTCCCTTCGCGATCGGGCCGGATGCGGCCCTGCTGGCGCGGATCGGCGGCGGGGTGATCTGGGCGGCGGCCCTGCTCGCGGCGCTCCTGCCGGTCGAGCGGCTGGTTGCGCCGGACCTGGAACAGGGCGTGTTCGACCAGCTCGCGACGCGCGGCCTGTCGATGGCGTTGGTCGCCGCCGGGCGGACGGTGGCGCACTGGCTCTGCTTCGCGCCGCCGCTGATGGCGGCGGCGGTGGCGGCCGCGGGGTTGCTCGGCCTGCCGGGCGCGCTGCTGTGGCGGGTGGAGCTGGGCTTGCTGATCGGCACGCCGGCGCTCGCCGCGCTGGCGGTGGCGGTGGCGGCGTTGACCGCCGGTTTCCGCGGCGCGGGTGCGCTGGCGGGGCTGCTGATGCTGCCCCTGGCGGTGCCGCTGCTGATCTTCGGCGCGGGCGCACTGGCGGGCGGGGGAGTGGGGGCGTTCAAGCTGCTCGCCGCGACCAGCCTGTTGCTCGTCGCCGGCAGTCCGTTCGTGGCAGGCGCGGCGATCCGCGCCGGGATGGACTGATCGTATCCACAGGGTGGCCGGCGGGAGGGGAGCCGGGACGCTGCCCGGCCCCCGCGACGCTCAGCGCGACATGGTCAGGCTGAACTGGAAGACTCGACCCGTCTTCAGATAGCCGCCATTGCGATCGGGCGAGATATAGGTCTTCGCCGCGCCGGTGGTCGCCCAATAGGTGTGCTCGTTCAGCAGGTTGCGCACCGAGCCGCCCAGTTCCAGGTTCGGCGTCACCTTGAACGCCAAGCCGAAGTTCAGCTCCCCCGCCGCCTGGACATAGATATCGGGCTGCGAGTCCTGCACGGTCGCCAGGAAGCGGCCGGTGCGGTTGTACCACAGGTTGGTGCGCAGCACGTCGCTGGCATAGAAAAGTTCGGCGTTGAAGATCAGGTCAGGCGCCTGGGGCAGGCTGGTCGTGCGCGTGTCGCTGGTCGAGACCAGGTACGTGGCGCGCGTCCGCTGATAGGTGACGTTGCCGCCGACGCCGACATTGCCGAGCATCGACGATCCCACCAGGTCGCCCAGCGTGAAGCGGCCCGACGCCTCGATCCCCTTGGCGTTGCCGCTGCCGCCGTTGATCGGCTGGACATAGACGATATTGTCCGCCCCCGGCTGGCTCGCCGCCGAGCGCGCGGCGGTCGAGACGATGAAGTTGCTCAGATCCTTGTAATAGGCCGCGACCTGCACGTAGCGGCCGACGCCGCCATAATATTCGATCCCCGCATCATAGCTCCAGCCGCTGACCGGCTTCAGGTCCGGGTTGGGGCGGGTGATGACGGTCTGGCCGTTGCTGGTCGAGATCGCGGTCGGCCCCGCGATCAGGTCGAAACCGGGACGCGCATAGCTGGAGCGCACCGCGCCGCGCACCACGATCCGGTCGTCGGGCCGCCACGCCGCCAGCACGCTGGGGTCGACATGGTCGTACTTCCGACCCGCGGTGGCGAAGGTGTAGCTGCCATCGGCATTGCGGAGATAGAAGCGGCCGGAAAAGTCGTTGGCCTCGTAGCGGAGGCCCGGCGTCACCTCCAGCGTGCCCGTCTGCAGCTTCGCCATCGCATAGGCGGTCTTGCGCGTCTCGTCGCCGTCGCGCAGTCCGCTGTTGATCGTGGTCTGCGACACGGCGGCGAGGCGCGCGGGCACATATTGGCTCTGCTGCGCATCGAGTTGGTCGCGTGACAGCACCTTGATCGGCCGTGCCGGATAATAATCCAGGAAGCGGGTCAGCACCTGGCCCAGATACTGATTGATCGTGGGGCCGACGACGGTGCCGTTCTGGAGCGGCGTCCTGAAGCGGTAGCGCGTTTCGTCGGGGGCCAGACTGCGCCCGTCGCGATGCGAATCCTCGTACAGGCCGCCGACCTCGAACGCGGCCAGCACGCCCGTGCCGGTCCAGCCGATGCTGCCCTTCAGCGTCGTCTTGCGCTCGGTCAGGTAATCATAGCCCTGCTGGATATAGAGCTGGCTCGGTCGGTCGAGCGAGCCGACATAGGCCTGCGCGCCCGCGGACAGCACCGGGCGCGGCGAGCGCGGATCGCTGAGGTCGACGACCAGCCCCTCGGTCGCGACGCCGGTATTCCCGGCCGCGCCATTATAGGCGATGCCGCGGAACGCCGCCTCGATCCGCTGCGGCTGGTCGAACCGGCCATCGGCATAGCCGCCCTCCAGGGCGGCGGTGAAGGCGCCGGCATGGGCGTGTGCGCCGATCTGCGCGGACAGCAGTTCCTGCTCGATATCCTCGGTGCGGAAATAGCTGGCCGGGTTGACGCCATAAGGGGTGAAGACGCCGGCCGCGTTGTAGCGGCCGCCGCCCGGATTGGGGTTGGTCTGGCCGCTGGTCAGTTCGTTGCGCAGACCCGTCTGATTCATCGTGTTGGTGTTGAAATAGGTCGCGTAGTTGACCCGCGCGAACAGGTCTACGGACTCGCTGCGATAGTCGAGCGAACCGGTCGCGCCGTACCGCTTGATCCTGTTGTTGTAGAAATTCCACTGCACGCCGTCCGCCGACAACGCGGTCGGATTGGCGCGCGCTGTGCCGACACCCGCCATGGTGGTGCGATAGTCGTTCTGGACGGCGGTCGATTCGGCGGTGTTGCCGCGCTCCTCGTAATAGCCGGCCAGATAGAGGCCGAACTGGTTCGACGCGCCGAAACGCTGTGCGGTGTCCAGGCCGATCGCGCCGCCGAACCCCTCCTGCTTCTGCGCGATCGCCTGCTCGGCGCCCTGCGCCAGCACGCGCGCGCGCAGGAAATGCTGCGCGAAGTCGAAGGCGGTCGGGGTGCGCAGGTCGATGATGCCCGCGATCGAATCCGAATCCCTGTTCGCGCCCGGCGTCTTGTCGACGACGATGTTGCCGATCGCGAAGGGCGAGAAGAGGTTGAGCGAGATCGCGCGCGAGCTGCCCGCCGTCTGCGGCAGGCGCAGCCCGTCCAGCGTATAGGCATTGTAGCTGGCGTCGAAGCCGCGGATCGTCACGAACTGCGCCTCGCCGGTCGCGCTCTGGTTGCGGCCCTGGTCGCGGCTGACCGACACGCCGGGCAGCTGCTTGGCGAGGTCGGCGATGCTGGTCTGCGAGTGGATCGCGACGTCGCCGACGGTGACGATGTCGACGACGCCGACCGCCGCCTTCTCCTCGGCGATCGCGCTCTGCTGGCGACGGCCGTTGACGACGATGTCGCTGACCAGCGATTGGGTGGCGCTCTGGTCGGCGGCACCCTGGTCGGCGGGGGGCGTTGCGTCCTGCGCCTGGGCGAGGGGCGCGACGAACAGGGTGGAGGCCGCCGCGCCGGACAGCAGCAGCTTGGTCTTCAGGAACATGGGAACACTCGTTTTCGACAGGAAACGGAAAGGGGCGCCACCGGATCGGCGACGCCCCGGATCAGGTATCGGTACGGATCAGGCGGCGAGCGCGGGCTGGACGCGGCGGCGGCGCAGCCTCCCGCCTGCCAGGCCGAAGCCCAGGATCATCATCACCCAGCTCGCCGGCTCGGGCAGCGCGCTGGCGGAGAAGTTGACGATGCTGGCCCGCTGCGCCTCGCTCAGCCCCTCCACCCGCGCCGCCCGGAGAAGGGCGCGGCCGGTGTCGGTCGCCAGCGTCACGTCCGCGGCGGTCGGGCCATCCACGTCGCGCGCCAGGAAGGCGTAGTTGAGCAGGCTGACGCTCTGCCCGGCCGCCACGTCCAGGTCGAAGCTGACATTGTAGCGATCGGGCGTGATGGACTGCCGCGCCAGCCCGTTGTCGCCGGCGATCAGCGCGACCACCGCATCCTCGGCGCACTGGCCGTCGCCATCGTCCTGGCACGACACGATCAGGCCATTGGCATCGGTGCTGACCAGCTCGTCGCCGTCCGACCCCAGATTGCCGAAGAAATTGACGGTGGTGCGGATGCGCGCACCCGTAGTGTTGGTGAAGGTGTCGAGGAAGCGAAACAGGTTGCCGCTCAGCAGCTCGACCTGGCGGGTCTGGGTCAATGCGCCGACGCCGCGATTGTAGAAGCCGAAATTGTCGAACGTGTCGGCGCCGCCGCCCTGCACGCCACCCAGCCACTGGCCGCTCGGCTGGACCTGGCCGCCCAGGCCGACATAGCGGCCGGCGAAACCGCTGCCGGTGAAGATGTCGGGGCTGGCCTGGAACGGCGTGGCCTGAGCGGCGGCGGGAAGGGCGAGCGCGGCGAGCCATGCCGCCTTGACGAGGGTCATCGAAAATCTCCGAATAGTGCGCCGATGCGGGCGGCCGCGAAGATCGCGCCGGGATCGGCGGGGGATGTCAGGGCAGGCGTCAGGCGCGGCGCGCGGTCAGCCATTGGTCGGGGGTCAGCGGCCGACCGACCAGCCGGGTTTCGCCCAGCCAGCCATAGAAGCCGTCCTTGCGCGCGCCGTCCCACCAGCCAGCGCCCAGGATCCAGGGCTGCGGCCCCGGATTGGTGGCGGAGCGCAGGCCGGTGGCGCCGGTCACGTTGCGCATCACCGGCGCGCCCTCGACATACATGATCGTCTCGGACGTGCTGGTGCCGCTGATCGGCGTGCACACCATGGCGACGTGATACCAGCTGTTGCGGATGATCTCGCCCGACCAGTTGGTCTGCGGGTAGGTGGAGTTGCTGGCGGGCACGACCTCCCATTGCACCTCGCGCAGCGACGAGATGGCGAACAGCACCGACGAGGCCTGGGCGTCGCCGCCGCGGAAGCCGGGCAGCAGGCCGCGATTGCCGCACCGGCCCAGCATGTTGCCCCAGCGATGCAGCGCCGGGTCCCAGTCCGCCGGAATCTTGATGAAGCTTTCGACCGTATAGCCGTTCCAGAAGCTGCGGCCGTTCACTCCGGCGTCCATCGCCGTGGAAAAGGAACTGTTGCGCCCGACCCGCTTGTCGGTGTTGCGGAACAGGATGCTGGCCCCGGCCGAGGACAGCGCATGATGGTCGTCCGACCAGACCACGTCCTCGGCCAGCGCCGGCGACACCAGCGGCACGCGCGCCATGGTGAAGCCGTTGGCGGCATCGGTTACCGTGTCGCCGACCTGCACGATCTGCCCGTCGCGGCCGGGCGTGGGCCGCCAATGGGCATAGGTGTCGGGCACCACCGGATAGTCGTTCGCGTCCTTCGGCGCGGCGGGCACCGGCACGACCGGCTCGACATAATTCTCCAGCAGCTTCGCCCGGACACGCGCCAGGATCGGCGTGCCGGTGGTCGACAGAACCGGCTTGAACCGCAGGAAGCCGGCGAACCGCTTTTTGAAGTTCATCGCGATCGTGAAGCGGTGGTTCGCCTCGGGCAGGATCGCGCGGTCGAACTGGTTGAGCGTGGCCTTGGGCTTCTGCACCACCCAGGGCGAGAAGGACATCACGTCGATCGTGTTGGCGCCGAAGTCGAACTCATAGAGCCGCATCAGGCCGTTGCCGCCCTGATAGGCCATCTGGTAATCGACCACCATCTGCTCGACGACATTGCCGAAGTCGTTGGTCTTGCTCAGCCGCGCGCCGCCATGATGATGGCCGTTCAGCGTCATGAAGATCTGGTCGGTGTCGCGGATCAGCTTCTCCCACAGCATCTTGCCATAGTCGGTCTCCAGCGGGCTGATGCCGTCGCTGTCGATGTTGAGCAGCTGGTGGTTGGACAGGATGACGGGCAGCGTCGGATTGCGGCGGATCACGTCGCGCGCCCAGGCTAGCCCCGCGTCCGAGATGCGCCACGACAGCGACAGCACCATGAAGGTGACGCCGAACGCCTCGAACACGTGATATTCGTGGAAGCCCGACGCATCCCGCTCCCGGAACGTCGCCTGCTGCGCGGCGCGGCCAGCCGGGAAGGTCTTGAGATAGGGTTCGGCGGCCAGGTTGCGCTGCGCGTCGGTGCCGCTGGTCTGGTCCCAGGCGCCGCGATAGTCATAGTCGACGAGCACGTCGTGATTGCCGGCCAGGATCGAATAGGGGACCTTGGCGACTTCCAGGTTCTTCATCGCCGCGTCGGCGATCGCCCACTGGTTGGGCTTGCCGACCTGGTCGACCACATCGCCCAGATGCACGACGAAGGGGATGTTGTAGGCGGCGGCATTGTCCGCGATCCAGCGCGTCTGCGCGTCGAACGGCGTGCTGCCGTACTTGCGCTGGAACTGCTGACTTTCGTCGGTGGTCGCGTAGCGCGAATAGAATTGCGTGTCGGGCAGCACCGCGAGCGCGAAGCTGGTGGTCGCGGCGGGCGCGCGGCTGCTGCCCAGGGCGACCGTATCGATGCCGGTGCTGGCGGCCGCGGCCTCGCCGCTGCCGCCCTCGCCGCAGCCCGACAACAGCGCCGCGCCGATCGGCAGCGTGGTGAGGCCGGCGACGCTGCGCAACAGTGCACGACGGTCGGCCACGCGACCCAGGCCGCGCCCTTCCTTTTCGGATGACATGTGATTTCCCCTTGCCGGCCTATGTGCCGGTTCGGGAGTGGCCCTAGATTGGTCCTGTTACGCGACCGTTTCGGGCATATTTCCGTGCCATGACAATCAGGACGTTAACGCCATATTTGCAGGAGCTTGTCGCGAATGGGGCGAACCCAGCACGAACGAAGCCGCACCGGTGGTGACCAATCAATCATGGCGATGGGGAGATGGTGGCGGAGCGGGAGGGATTCGAACCCTCGATACGCTTTTGACGTATACTCACTTTCCAGGCGAGCGCCTTCGACCACTCGGCCACCGCTCCGCATTACCCGGAAGCGGTGCCCTAGAGCGCCATGGCGCGTCGCGCAAGTCGATTGCGCAACGAAAGCGGCTCGGGCAGGTTCGCTTCCATGTCGATCCTGCTTCTCGCCGCGTCGCTCCAGGCGGCATCGCCCGCTGCTCCTGCGCCTGCGCCCGCGCCGGCACCCGCAAGCGCCGCACCGGCAGCCGGCGATGCGCTGCCGGAGGATTGGGTGACGATCCCCGACGACGAGCTGCTGGTCTTCACCCTGCGGGGCGGCGGCACGGTAACGGTGCGGCTGGCGGCGCCCTATGCGCCGGTGCATGTCGCCAATATCCGGCGCCTGGCGGCGGCGCGCTGGTGGGACCAGGGGGCCAGCGTCTACCGGGTGCAGGACAATTATGTCGCGCAATGGGGCGATGCGACCGAGAAGAAGCCGCTGCCCGCTGGCCTGGTCACGCCGCCGCCCGCCGAATACGACCAACCGGCCACGGGTGCGGGCGTGGCGGCGCGGCTGGCGCGGCGCGACCCCTATGCCGAAGGGGCCGGCTATAGCCGCGACGGCTGGCCGCTGGCGGGCAGCGGCGCGCGCCAATGGGTGCCGCATTGCTATGCGATGGTGGGCGTGGCCCGGGACCTGGCCCCGGACACCGGCAGCGGCGCCGAGCTCTATACGGTGATCGGCCATGCGCCGCGCGCGCTCGACCGCAACATTGCGATCGTCGGCCGCGTGGTCGACGGGATCGAGCGGCTCTCCGTCCTGCCACGCGGCACCGGCGAGCTGGGCTTCTACAAGACGGAGGGCGAGCGGCTGCCGATCGTCTCGGCCCGGCTGGCGAGCGAGCTGCCCGCGGCCGAGCGGCCGCATTTCCAGTATCGCCGCACCGACAATGCGCGGTTCCGCGCCTGGGTCGCCTCGCGCGAGAACCGCGCGGGGCCGTTCTTCACCGTGCCGGCGGGCGGGGCGGAGATCTGCGCCGCGCTGCCGCCGGTGCGGCGCGCGCCCTAAGCTTCCGCCAGCGCCGCCGCCAGCCAGGCCGGGCGCAGCGCGTCGCCGAGCGCATCGACGCGGGCGTGCTCGACCATCAGACCGAGCTCCGGATAAGTGGCGCGCGTCCGGTCGCCGGGCACGCCCAGCGGCGCGACCACCAGCCGGCGGTTCACCTTGCTGCGATGATGCATCCGGGCGGTATTCTCCTGCCCGACATAGCAGCCCTTGGTGAAGCTGACGCCGTTCAGCTCGCGCGCGTTGCATTCCAGCCAGAGCGTCTCGGCCGAGCCCAGCTCGCCGACCCCCTCGGTCACGCCCAGTCCCAGGCGATGCGCGGTCCAGCCCCGCGCCACCGCCGCCTCCGGTCCGGCGGGGGCGAGCCAGCGGCCGCCCAGCGCCGCCAGCCGGGGGTCGACCACGCCCCGGCTGCCGTCCGGCGACCAGTGGACCTTGAGGTCGGTCGGGGCGATCGTGATCGCGCGGCGCAGGCGATAGAGCGTCAGCCGCTTCGCCAGCGCCTCGACCTGCGCCGCCTCGGCATCGATCAGCACGTCGTCGCCCTCGGCCCAGAGGATGAAGTCGAACAGCGCCTTGCCTTGCGGACTGAGCAGCGCCGCCCAGCGCGGCGCGTCGGGCGCGAGGGCCAGGCAGTCGTTGGTCACCAGCCCCTGGAGGAAGCCGCGCACATCGTCGCCCGCGACGCGCAGCACGGCGCGATCGGCGAGCATTCCCGGACTAGTCTCGTTCATGTCGCCAAGGTAGGAGGGCGACGCACCCGGCGAAAGGCTCGTTGAGATGCCCGAATGCAACGAAAGGATGGCCCCATGACGTTCGACCTGCTCCTCTCCGGCGGTACGGTCCATACGCCCGGTGGCCCCGTCGAGGCCTCGGTGGGCGTGACCGACGGCCGCATCGTCGCCCTGGTCGCGCCGGGCAGCCCGGCGGATGCGGGGCGGCGGATCGACTGCACCGGGCTCGACATCCTGCCCGGCGTGATCGACACCCAGGTCCATTTCCGCGAGCCCGGCCTGACCCACAAGGAGGATCTGGAGACCGGCAGCCGCGCCGCCGTGATGGGCGGCGTGACCGCGGTGTTCGAGATGCCGAACACCAAGCCCAATACCGACAGCGCGGCGGCGATCGACGACAAGCTGGCGCGCGCCCATCACCGCATGTGGTGCGACCATGCCTTCTATGTCGGCGCGACCAACGCCAATGCCGCCGAACTGGCCACGCTGGAGCGGCGGCCGGGCACGGCGGGGGTGAAGATCTTCATGGGCGCCTCGACCGGCGATCTGCTGGTGTCGGAGGACTCGTCGCTGGCCGATGTGCTGGCATCCGGCCATCGCCGCGTCGCCATCCATGCCGAGGACGAGGCGCGGATGCAGGCCCGCATGGGCGAGCGGATCGCGGGCGACCCGACCTCGCACCCGGTGTGGCGCGACGACGAGAGCGCCCTGCTGGCGACCAAGCGCATCCTGGCGCTGGCCCGCGCGGCGAAGCGGCGCATCCACGTCCTGCACGTCACCACCCCGGCCGAGCTGGAGCTGCTCGGCCGGAACAAGGACATCGCCACCTGCGAGGTGACGCCGCAGCACCTGACGCTGGCGGGCGAGGAGGCCTATCCGCGGCTCGGCACGCTGGCGCAGATGAACCCGCCGATCCGCAGCGGCGCGCATCGCGACGGCCTGTGGCACTGGCTGAACCAGGGCGTGCCCGACGTGATCGGTTCCGACCACGCGCCGCACACGCTGGAGGAGAAGGGCAAGCCCTATCCCGACAGCCCCAGCGGGATGCCCGGCGTGCAGACGCTGCTGCCGTTGCTGCTCGACCATGTCGCGCAGGGACGGCTGTCGATGCAGCGGCTGATCGAGCTGACCAGCGCCGGCGCGCAACGCGTGTTCGGCATCGTCGGCAAGGGGCGGATCGTGCGCGGCTACGATGCCGACTTCACGATCGTCGACCGGCGCAAGCAGTGGACCGTGGACGAGGCATGGCTGGCGAGCCGCGCCGGCTGGTCACCCTTCACCGGCATGACGCTGACCGGCAAGCCGATCGGCACGATCGTGCGCGGCCATGTCGCGATGTGGGAGGATCAGCTCGGCGAGCAGGCGCAGGGCGAGCCGATCCGATTCGAGGCGGTCGAATTTGGCTGATCCGGGCGGTGGGGGCAGGGGTGTTCCCTGTCCCATGCACCATCCTGGCGCGGGCGCGGCGTGTGCCCGATCCTTCGCCGTGCTCCTGCGAGAGCAGGGGCACGGGTCGGCATCCCACGTGCATCCGCTGCAATTCCGATGGCATTTCATGCGGTTGACCTTGCGCGCTCGCGCACCGACCTGCACGGTATGACCAGCCTCGCCCTGTCCCCAGGCGGACGCGCGCCCGCGCGCCCCGCCATCGTCCATCTCGCCCTGGCGGTGGGTGGCTTCGCGATCGGCACGACCGAGTTCGCGACCATGAGCCTGTTGCCGATGATGGCCCGCGACCTGGGCATTGATGAGCCGACCGCCGGTCATGTCATCAGCGCCTATGCGCTGGGCGTGGTGGTCGGCGCGCCGACCATCGCGGTGGCGGCGGCGCGCTGGTCGCGGCGCACGCTGCTGATCGCGCTGATGCTGATGTTCGGGGTCGGCAACGCTCTTTCCGCCCTCGCTCCGGATTATGCGACGATGCTGGGCGTGCGCTTCCTGTCCGGCCTGCCGCACGGGGCCTATTTCGGCATCGCCGCGCTGGTCGCGGCCTCGCTGGTCCCGGCCGGGCAGCGCACCCGCGCGGTCGGGCGGGTGATGCTGGGGCTGACCGCGGCGACCGTCGTGGGCGTGCCGCTGGCCAATGCGCTGGGTCAGATCGCGAGTTGGCGCTGGGCCTTCGCCACGGTCGCGCTGCTGGCGCTGACCACGGCGGCTCTGGTGGCGCTGTTCGTCGCGCGCGACGCGCCCGACCGCGATGCTAGCCCCTTGCGCGAACTGGGCGCGCTCCGCCGGCCGCAGGTATGGCTGACGCTCGCCACCGGCGCGATCGGCTTTGGCGGGTTGTTCTGCGTCTACACCTATCTGGCGACCACGCTGCACGAGGTGACGCGGGTGTCCGCCGCGTGGATGCCGCTGGTGTTCGCGGTGTTCGGCATCGGCATGACGCTGGGCAATCTGATCGTGCCGCGCTTCGCCGACCGGGCGCTGATGCCGACGGCGGGGGCGCTGCTGGTCTTCTCGGCGGCGGCGCTGGCGCTGTTCCCCTTCGCCGCGTCGCGCCTGTCCTGGCTGCTGGTCGACGTGCTGGCGATCGGCCTGGGCGGGGCGCTGGGCACCGTGCTCCAGACCCGTCTGATGGACGTGGCGGGCGACGCGCAGGCGCTGGCCGCGGCGCTCAACCACAGCGCGTTCAACACCGCCAATGCCATCGGCCCCTGGGCGGGCGGGCTGGCGATCGCTGCCGGGCTGGGCTGGACCTCGACCGGCTGGGTCGGGGCCGGCCTGGCGCTGGGCGGCCTCGCGATCTGGGCGGTGTCGGCGACGCTGGCGCGCCCCGCCCGGCCGTCCTGATCGCGCGAAGGGTTCCCGCAAGGCCGATAATTGTGGGGCCCCGTTGCGGGGGCGCGGGGGGCATGGCATGTCACCGTCATGAACCGCGCCGGACCGATTTTCCCCCGCAAGAGCGCATTGGCGATCCGCATCGCCCGCCACCTGTCGCTCGACCGGGACGAGGAAGCGGCGCTGGACCTGCTGGAGGGCGCGCCACAGAAGCTGACGCCGGGCGAGCCGCTGCTGACCGCGGGCGAACCGGCGGTGTCGCTGTTCGTGGTGCAGCAGGGCTGGCTGCACCTGTCCAACCGCCTGCCCGACGGCACGCGGCAGATCCTGCGCTTCCATTATCCCGGTGACCTGATCGGCACCTCCTCCATCCCCTGGCACCATGCCGGCGCAACGCTGACCGCGGTTAGCGACTGTATCGTCACGCCGGTCCGCAAAGGCGATCTGGGGCGGCTGTTCGCGCGGCACGGCCGGATCGGCGGCTTCCTCTATGCGATGGCGGCGGCGGAAGCGGTGGCGATGGGCGACCGGTTGACGTCGGTCGGGCGGACCGATGCGCTCCACCGGCTGGCGACCCTGCTGCTCGACATCCGCGCGCGGCTGCGCAGCACGGCGGGCGGCGTGGTCGACACGATCGAGCTGCCGCTGACCCAGACCGATATCGGCGATGCGCTGGGCCTGACCAAGGTCCATGTCAACCGCACCTTCCGCGAAATGGAAAAGCGCGGCATGATCGCGCGCGCGGGCAAGCGGGTGACGCTGCTCGACGATGCGGCGTTGATCGCCTTCACCGGCTTCGTCGACCGTTATGCCAGCATCGCCACCGACTGGCTGCCCGACGAGGCCGGTCTGCGCTGAGCGCGGCGACCGGCGGAACACCGGTGCCATCATACCGACATATATAGGCTTTACCGCGCCGGGCCTGGGACCGGGCCGACCGTTTGCGGGAGGCGTCCGTCGCCCCGTCCGGACCGGCAGAGTCCGGCGGCGCGCGACGGCGAGAAACATCGGCCGGTCCCTGGTTTGACCAAAAAAGGGAAGTATCCGTGTTTCGTATCTGCTTGAAGCCTGCCCTGCGCCTGGGCGCGGGGATCGCCGCGCTGTCCATGGGCGGCGTCGCCGCCGCGCAGACCGGCCCCGCCGGCGCGCCCGATCCCGCCGCCACCCAGTCGGCCGCCCCCGCCGGCAACGAGGACGGGCTGCAGGAGATCACCGTCACCGCCGAGCGCCGCAGCGAGAACCTCCAGCGCGTGCCGCTGTCGGTCACCGCGGTCAGCGGCCAGTCGATGCGCGACTATATGGCGGGCGGCGAGGATATCCTGGCGCTGTCGGGCCGCGTGCCCGGCCTCTATGCGGAGACGACCACCGGCCGCATCTTCCCGCGCTTCTACATTCGCGGCCTGGGCAACGTCGATTTCTACTTGGGCGCGTCGCAGCCCGTGTCGATCATCCAGGACGACATCGTGCTGGAGCATGTCGTGCTGAAGTCGAACCCGGTGTTCGACGTCAACCAGATCGAGGTGCTGCGCGGCCCGCAGGGTTCGCTGTTCGGCCGCAACACCACCGCCGGCATCATCAAGTTCGACACGATCCGTCCCAGCCAGACCTTCCAGGGCCGCGGCCAGGCCTCGGTCGGCAGCTATGGCAGCAACAGCTTCGACATGGGCGTCGGCGGCCCGATCGCGCGCGACCTGGTGGCGTTCCGTCTGTCGGCGCTGATCCAGCACCGCGACAATTGGGTCGACAATCGCTTCGCCGGGGTCAGCGCCGACCGCACCAACACGCCGCGCAAGGACGCCATGGGCGGGTTCGACGAGCGCGACGTGCGCCTGCAACTGCTGCTCACCCCGACCGACCGCGCCTCGGTCCTCGTCTCCGGCCATGCGCGCTGGTATGACGGCACCTCGACGCTGTTCCATCGCGGCGCGCTGAAGCTGGGCAGCAACGACGTGTCGGCCGAGCCGCGCGGCGTCGTCGCCTATGACGAGGGACAGGACAACCCGCAGTCCTATCAGACGCGCGGCTGGTCGGTGAACGCGTCCTACGACTTCGGTCCGGCGATCCTGACCGCGATCAGCGGCTATGAGACGACCAAGGGCTATAGCCGGGGCGACACCGATGGCGGCGCGGGCGCGCTCTATCCGGTGAACGGGGTGGCCAACGGCTTCGGCCTCAGCCAGGGCCAGGTGCGCGACCTCGACCAATACACCCAGGAGCTGCGCCTCGCCTCGCCAAGCGGCGGTCGCTTCACCTGGCAGCTCGGCGGCTTCTACTTCAACTCGGCCGACCTGACCGACTTCTACCAGCGCGCCTTCCTGATCGGCGCCAACCCCAACAACTGGGTCCGCCTGCGCAACACCAACACCTCCTGGGCAGGCTTCGCCCAGGCGAGCTACAAGCTGCTCGACTCCCTCACGATCACCGCCGGCGGCCGGGTGACCGAGGACACCAAGCGCACCCGCCTGCTGAAGACGGCGAACAGCGCCACCAACGCCGTCACCTATCGGGGCCGCACCGATGTCCGCCTGTCGGACACGCAGCCCAGCTGGGACGTCAGCGCGCTGTGGCAGGTCAATCCGGCGAACAGCGTCTATGCCCGCGTCGCGCGCGGCTTCCGGGGCCCGACCATCCAGGGCCGCTCGGCGGTGTTCAACTCCGACTTCTCGACCGCCGATTCGGAGACGATCGTTTCCTATGAGGTCGGCACCAAGTCGAATTTGATCGGCAACACGCTGCGCTTCAACACGGCGCTGTTCACCTATACGGTCGACGACATCCAGCTGAACGGCAATGACACCGACGGCAATGGCGTACTGTTCAACGCGAACAAGGCGCGCGCGTACGGCATGGAGGCGGAGCTCGCCTGGCAGCCGCGCCGCGAGCTGACGGTCTCGCTGGGGGCCAGCGCGCTGCATTCCGAGATCAAGGATCGCAATGCCGAGGCGCAGGTTTGCGCCCTCAACGGGCAGATGACCTGCACCGTCCTGAACCCGGTGCGTCGCGTCGCCACCGCCTTCGGCCCGGTCTATCTGGCGAAGATCGACGGCAACCCGCTGCCCAATGCGCCGAAGTATAATCTCGACGCGACCGTCCGCTGGGACCAGCCGCTGGCCAATGGCGGCACCCTGTTTGCCGCGACCGACTGGAACATCCAGGGCTACACCAACTTCGTGCTGTACCGGACGAAGGAGTTCTATGCGAACGGCAATTTCGAAGGTGGCGTGAAGGTCGGCTACCGCACCCCGGACGACAATCTCGAACTGGCGGTGTTCGCGCGCAACGTCACCAACGAGAAGAACCTGAAGGGCGTGATCGAGAACTACAACGCGGCGGTGTTCAACGACCCGCGCATCATCGGCGTCTCGCTCGGCGGCAAGTTCCGCTGAGCCGGCCGGCCCCCGTCGCGCGAGCGGCGGGGGTTTTTGCTGTCCTCAGCCGATCCAGCCGAAGAAGCGGACCGCATCGGCGATCGTGTCGAAGCGGAGCTGGATGATCCGTTCGCGCTCCCAGCGCGCCCGGTCGATCGAGAAGGCGAGATCCGCCTCGCGCGCCAGCATATAGGGCCGCGTCGCGCACAGCGCATAGAGCGCGCCGCTATAGCCCTCCGCGAGCTCGGCTTCGGTGAAGTCCTTGACGAGGAAGGCGCGCAGGTCGGACGGAACGGGTTCGATCACCATCGCCGCGACGTGGGCGCGGATGCGGCGCACGTCAACGGTGCGACCATCGAGCACGCGTCCCCGTGCTCCCGGGCAAGCACGATCTTACCGCGCCGGCACCGGCCCCGCGACCAGCAGAGGGTCGAGCTTCGCACCGCGCCATTGGAGGCTCCAGTGGAGGTGCGGGCCGGTCGCTCGGCCGGTCGCGCCCGAGCGACCGATCACTTGACCCTGGCGGACGTGGTCGCCGGGGGCGACGTCGATCCGCGACAGGTGCAGGAAGGCGCTGTTGAGCCCCATGCCATGGTCGAGCATCAGCAGATGCCCCTCCAGCGTGAACGGCGTTTGCGCGGCCAGGATCACCACGCCATCGGCGGGGGCGATGATCGGCGTGCCGGTCGGCACCGCCACGTCCGCGCCGCTGTGATAGCCGCCGGGCTTGCCCTGATAGACGCGCTGCGAGCCGAACCAGCCCGATTGCCGCCCCGCCGCCGGCCAGCGGAAACTCTGCTGCCAGCCGGTCGCGTCGGTGGCGACCGCACGCGCCGCGACGATCCGCGCCAGCTCGGCCGGGCGGGCGGCGGCGAACTCCGCATCGGTCTTGCCGGCGCGATAGGGTGCGTCGACCCGCTCGATCCGCCAGTCGCGCGGCGCGACCGCCAGCGTCTGGCTGAGCGTACGGCCGTCCGCCATCGTCACCTCGACCCGCGCGGCGGGGCCAGCGTCGCGGTCGAAGCCGATGATGAACGCCCCGTCCGCCGCGATCGGTAGCGGCTGGCCGTCGAGCGTCGCCAGCACCGCGCCCTCGGGCGCCTCCCCCCGGATCAGCCCGCCCTGGATCGCGTCGCCCGACCAGCGGAACGGCGCAACGGCGGCGGTGGCGGGCGGCAGCGTGTCCTGCGCGATGGCGTCGCGCGTCGCCGCCGCGACGGGCGCGGCGGAGAGCAGCAGCGCCAGTGCGCACCCCGCCTTCATCGCGGCGCCAGCGCCTCGCTCGACACCTGGGCCGTGGCATAGGGCTGCTGGTCGCGCACGCTCCAGTAGCGCAGGTCCTCCAGCGCGATGCGCGCGCCCGTCACGCCGCAGACGACATGATCGCCCGGCACCAGCACGCGAAAGCCGTTCGCCATATAATGGAGGCGGGCAGGGCGATCGGCGTTGGACATCAGCATGGAGAGCTTTCTTCGCGGCTAGAGCAGCGTCGGCTGCTCGGGACTGGGGGCCGCATAGGCCCTGGGCGCGGACCGCTCAACCCGGCGGGGCCGGTCGAGGGTCGGGCCATCGCCCGGATCGACCGCCACATCGACATTGCCGTCGCGAAAATGGAGCGTCACCGCCCCCGCCGCCGCCACCGCCGCGCTGGACATCAGCGTCGCGCCGTCGCGGCCGGTGACCCGGGCATAGCCGCGCTCCAGCACATTGTCGGGGTTGAGCGTCTGGACCAGCCGCCACGTCGATTCCAGCCGATGGCGGGCGGAGTCCACCTGCCGTTGCAACACCGCCGGGCGCAGCGCGCCGGTCGCGCGGTCGAGCTGGCCGCGCGCCACCGTCACCCGCCGCTCCAGCCCGCGATCCAGCCGCGCGCCCGCATCGTCGGCGCGCTGCCGCTGCGGCCCCAGCAGCGCGTCGCGCCTGGGCAGCAGCCGGGCGAGCGCGGTCAGCCGTTCGCGCCCGCGCTCGACATAGCGGCGCGCGCAGCGTTCGGTGCGCTGGCGATGCGAATCAAGGGTCAGCCGCAGGTCGGCGAGCACCGGCACCGCGATCTCGGCGGCGGCGGTCGGCGTCGGCGCGCGCAGGTCGGCGGCATGGTCGCACAATGTCGTGTCCGTCTCGTGCCCGACTGCCGAGATGATCGGGATCGAACAGGCCGCGACGGCGCGCACCACCGCCTCCTCGTTGAACGCCCAGAGATCCTCGATCGAGCCGCCACCGCGCGCGACGATGACCAGATCGGGACGCGGCACCGGGCCGTCCGCCGGTAAGGCGTCGAGGCCGCGCACCGCCGCCGCCACCTCGGCCGCCGCGCCCTCGCCCTGCACCTTGACGGGCCAGACGATCACATGCGTCGGGCAACGGTCCTCCAGCCGGTGGAGGATGTCGCGGATCACCGCGCCGGTCGGCGAGGTGACGACCCCGATCACGCGCGGCAGATAGGGCAGGGCGCGTTTGCGCGCACGGTCGAACAGCCCCTCGCCGGCGAGCTGCGCGCGCAGCTTCTCCAGCAGCGCCATCAGCGCGCCCGCCCCGGCCAGCTCCATCCGCTCGATCACGATCTGGTATTTGGAGCGGCCGGGATAGATGGTCAGCTTGCCGGTGGCGATCACCTCCACCCCGTCCTGCGGGCTGAAGGCCAGGCCGTTGGCGACCCCCTTCCACATCACCCCGTCGATGACCGCCGATTCATCCTTCAGCGCCAGGTAGACATGGCCGGAGGCGGCGCGCTTGAACCCGGAAATCTCGCCGCGCAGGCGGACATGGCCGAACTCGCCCTCCACCATGCGCTTCAGCCTGGACGACAGCTCGCCGACCGACAGAGCGAGTGCGTTGTCGCCGGGCGCCGGCTCGGCTACCAGCCGCGGCTCAGATGAAAAGGGATCGGGCATGAACGTCCTGCTACTCGGCTCCGGGGGCCGCGAACACGCGCTGGCATGGAAGCTGGCGCAATCGCCGCTTCTCGATACGCTCTTCGCCGCGCCCGGCAACCCCGGCATCGCACAGGTCGCGACGATCGTGCCGCTCGACGCGACCGATCACGCCGCCGTCGTCGCCTTCGCGAAGGCGCAGGCGATCGGCCTGGTGGTGATCGGGCCGGAAGCGCCGCTGGTCGACGGCCTGGCGGACAGCCTGCGGGCGGCCGGCGTGCCGGTGTTCGGCCCCGGCCGCGCGGCGGCGCAGCTCGAAGGGTCGAAGGGCTTCACCAAGGATCTGTGCGCGCGCGCCGGCATCCCCACCGCCGGTTACCTGCGCGTCACCGACCTCGCCACCGCGGAAGCCGCGCTGACCGGCACCTTCGGCCTGCCGGTGGTGGTGAAGGCGGATGGCCTGGCGGCGGGCAAGGGAGTGACCGTCGCCATGACCCGGGACGAGGCGCTGGCGGCGGTGCGCGATCTCTTCGCCACGCCGGGCGCGGAGGCGGTGATCGAGGAGTTCCTGGACGGCGAGGAGGCCAGCCTGTTCGTGCTGACCGACGGCGCCGACATCATGGCGTTCGGCACCGCCCAGGACCACAAGCGCGTCGGCGACGGCGACACCGGACCGAACACCGGCGGCATGGGCGCCTACAGTCCGGCGCGCGTGCTGACCCCCGCGCTGGAGGCGCGCGCCATCGACGAGATCATCCGCCCGACCGTCGCCGCGCTGGCGGCGGAGGGCACGCCCTTCATCGGCGTGCTCTATGCCGGGCTGATGCTGACCGCGACGGGGCCGAAGCTGATCGAGTACAACGCCCGCTTCGGCGATCCGGAGACCCAGGTGCTGATGCCCCGTTTCCAGGGGGACCTGGTCGCGCTGATGCTGGCGGTGGCGGAAGGGCGGCTGGCCTCCGCCCCCGCGCCGGTCTTCTCCGACGATGTGGCGCTGACCGTGGTGGTGGCGGCGCGCGGCTATCCCGGCACCCCGGCGGCGGGCGGCGCGATCCGCGCGCTGGACGCGGCGGAGGCGGCGGGCGCGATCGTCTTCCAGGCCGGCACGCGGATGGATGCCGACACGCTGGTCGCCAGCGGCGGGCGCGTGCTGGCGGTCACCGCCCGCTCGCCCTCGATCGCCGGGGCGCAGGCGCTGGCCTATCATGCGGTCGACGCGATCGACTATGCCGACGGCTTCTGCCGCCGCGACATCGGCTGGCGCGAGGTTGCGCGAGGCTAGGGCGAGCGGGCGGTCCTGTCACGACGTTCGACGTCGGACCGCCCCGCTTGGCTGCTGGTGGAAAACTTTGCCGCGCAAAGGGGGGAAGCCATCGCGCCACCCCGGCGAAGGCGGGGGTGGCAGGATAGGGGAGGCAGCTCGACAGTTTCGCAGGGATCCCGTGCAAGGGATGGGGTCGATAAGATGATCCGATCCCCATGCTCCGACAGTGACCGGAGCATGGGGGGGTACGCTCACCCGGCCGCGCCGTAATCCTTCAATTCGTCGCCGGCGATCCGCACCACATGGATCACGTTGGTCGAACCGGGGGTGCGGAACGGCACGCCGGCCATCACCACCACCTGCTCGCCCGCCTTGGCGATGCCGTGGCGCAATGCCATGCGCTTGGCCTTGGCGACCATTTCCTCGAAGCTCTCGACGTCGCGGGTGTGGACCGCGTGCGTGCCCCAGAGCAGGCCCAGCCGCCGCGCCGTCTCCGCCTGCGGGGTCAGCACCAAGATCGGCACCGAGGGGCGCTCGCGCGCCACGCGACGCGCGGTCGAGCCGCTGGTGGTGAAGCAGATGATCGCCACCGCCGACACGGTGCGCGCGATCCCCTTCGCCGCCTCGGCCATCGCGTCGGCGGTGGTGGGGTCGGGCTTCATCACGGTGAAATGGACACGGTCGCCATGCGCGGGATCTCGCTCCACGGCGTTGCCGATCGCGTTCATCATCGCGACCGATTCGACCGGCCATGCGCCCGCCGCCGACTCGGCCGACAGCATGATCGCGTCCGCGCCGTCGTAGATTGCGGTGGCGACGTCCGACACCTCGGCGCGGGTCGGCGAGGGCGACTGGATCATCGATTCGAGCATCTGGGTGGCGACCACCACCGGCCGGCCGAGCCGGCGCGACACCTCGACGATCCGCTTCTGTAGCGGCGGCACCTGCTCGGGCGGCAGCTCGACGCCCAGGTCGCCGCGCGCCACCATCACGCCGTCGCACTGCTCGACGATCTCCTCCAGCCGCTCGATCGCCGCCGGCTTCTCGATCTTGGCGAGCAGGGCCGCCTTGCCCTTGATCAGGCCGCGCGCCTCCATCAGGTCCTCGGGCCGCTGCACGAAGCTCAGCGCGATCCAGTCGACGCCCTGCTCGACCGCGAAGGCCAGATCGCTGCGGTCCTTGTCGGTCAGCGCCGCCATCGGCAGCACCACGTCGGGCACGTTCAGCCCCTTGTTGTTCGACAGCGGCCCGCCGACCTCGACCATGGTGGTGATCCGGTCGACGTCATGCTCGGTGACGCGCAGCACCAGCTTGCCGTCGTCCAGCAGCAGGCGCGCGCCCGGCTCGATCGCGGCGAAGATCTCGCGATGCGGCAGCTCGACGCGGGTCGCGTCGCCCGGCGTCGGGTCGCGGTCGAGCACGAAGGTGGAGCCGGTGGCCAGCTCGACCCGGCCGCCCTCGAACTTGCCGACGCGCAGCTTGGGCCCCTGCAGATCGGCCAGGATCGTGGTCGGGCGACGATATTCGGCCTCCAGGCTGCGGATCGCCTGGATCACGCCGACCTTGGACGCCTGGTCACCATGGCTCATATTCACCCGAAAGGCGTCGGCGCCGGCCTCGAACAGCTTGGCGATCATCTCGCGGCTGTTACTGGCGGGGCCCAAAGTCGCGAGCACGCGCACCTTGCGCGAGCGGGGAGCGATGGCGATGGTCATTCGATTACCTTCCTGGGGTGCACGCCGCGTCCTAATGCCTAAATAAGTCCGATCAACCGCGGAGCATACGTATGGACCCTCTTGACGCACTCGACGACTCGGCGGCGGCCGCCGCTTTTCGCCGCCTCATCCGGCACTTGCGCCATCGCAGCGACGCGCAGAACGTCGACCTGATGGGCCTGGCGGGCTTCTGCCGCAACTGCCTGTCCGACTGGACGGCGGAGGCGGGCGGCCTGTCGAAGGACCAGGCGCGCGAGGCCATCTACGGCATGCCTTATGCCGAATGGAAGCGCGATCACCAGCTGGAGGCGACGCCCGAACAACTGGCGCGCATGGAGGAGAGCGTCCGCCGCAACGCGGCCTAACGCCCGCCGGTCGAGCGGCACGCCGCCAAAGCCTTGAGCGAAGCGGCGCGATCCCGTAGACGCGCCGCCGCACCCTACAGGGTTAACCGGCCCGCCCCCCTCGTGCCATCGCGAGGGGAGGCGGTGTCATTTCGATAAGGACGGATCATGGGCGACGAGCGGGGCGAAGGCATGGGCGGCGGTCAGGTGGCAGCGGACGAGCTGCGCCTGCTGATCGAGCGCGCCGAGCGACTGGAAGAAGAGAAGAAGGGCATCTCGGACGACATCAAGGATGTCATGGCGGAGGCCAAGGGCCGGGGCTACGACCCCAAGGCGATCCGCAAGATCATGTCGATCCGCAAGAAGAAACGGGAAGAATATCAGGAAGAGCAGTCGATCCTGGAAGTGTACATGCAGGCGCTGGGGATGATCTGATCGCGGTCATGGTCCGCCCCGGCGAAGGCCGGGGCCCAGTAAGAGGCCCCGTGGTCAGCCGCGACGGCGCTCCGACCGGGGACCGGCCGTCTCGGTGGCCGCATGACATTGCGCTGAGGCCGCCATTTGACGGTCACTACGTGTGGCAGCGGCATGAGATAGGGCGCGATCAGCCCGCCTCCGCCGCCTCCGTGGTCCAGCCCAGATGCGGGATGGTGATCGAGCGCTTGCCCGATAGGTCCGTGCGCGTCACGAACAGGTCGCGGCTTTCGATATAGCCGATCAGACGGCGCACCCGGCCGAGCGAGCTGGTGCCGTAGGTCGCCGCCAGCGCCGAGTCGGACGGGCAGGGCTTCCCCTCCTTCGCCGCGCGCGCCACCAGCAGGAATGCGCCCAGCATGTCGTCGGGCAGGGTGCCGCCCAACGCGATGGCGTCGACCCATTCGGGGTCCTCGGGGTCGAAGATGCCCGCGCGCGCGCAGGCGAGGCGGCGGGTGAAGCCCGGCAGGTCGAGCGGCGGGCGCGCCAGCCCGGCCATGCGGCAGCGCACCTGGAAGTCCTGGAACAGCGTCGGTCCCGGCCGCAGCGAGGCATCGGGATCGGCAACGATCGCGCGCAGCGCCTCGGCATAGATGGCTTCGACTTCCGACGCGTCCTTCTCCGGCAGCGGGGTGGGGGGTGGCGCGGGCGGGCGGGCGATGTCGGCCATCAGTTCGCCGACCGGCACGAGCCGGGGCCGCGCCTCGAAGCTCATGGGCAGCTCGGGCGCGTCCGGCTCGGCGAGCAGGTCGGCGAGCTCCACCGGCTTGGCCTCGGGCAACGGGGTCAGCTTGGGACTGCCCGAGCGCGCCGACGTCTCGACCGCGCCGATCCGAACGTTGATCGGCCGGCGCGACACGGCGGGGCCGAGCGCCATGAACTGGCCGCGCGCGAGATCGCGAATCGCCTCCGCCTGGCGCCGCTCCATGCCCAGCAGGTCGGCGGCGCGCGCCATGTCGATGTCGAGGAAGGTGCGGCCCATCAGGAAGTTGGATGCCTCGGCCGCGACGTTCTTGGCCAGCTTGGCGAGTCGCTGGGTCGCGATCACACCGGCGAGACCGCGCTTGCGTCCCCGGCACATCAGGTTGGTCATCGCCGACAGGGACGCGCGGCGCACCTCCTCGGCGACCTCGCCCCCGGTGGTCGGGGCGAAGAGCTGCGCCTCGTCGACCACGACCAGCGCCGGATACCAGTGCTCGCGCGGCGCATCGAACAGCGCCTGGAGGAAAGCGGCGGCGCAGCGCATCTGCCCCTCCGCCTCTAGTCCCTCGAGGCTGAGGACAACCGAGGCGCGGTGTTCGCGCAGCCGCGTCGCCAGCCGCGATACCTCGGGGATGGAATAATCCGACGCCTCGATCACGACATGGCCGTACGCCGGCCCGAGCGTGACGAAATCGCCCTCCGGATCGACCACCACCTGCTGCACCTGCCCGGCCGAGCGTTCGAGCAACCGGCGCAGCAGATGCGACTTTCCCGACCCCGAATTGCCCTGCACGAGCAGGCGGGTGGCGAGCAATTCTTCCAGGTCGAGCCCGACGGCGCTGCCACGCTCGTCCAGCCCCATGTCCACGCGTACCGTCATGAGTGCGCCCATTTGGCCCAAGCGGCCGGTTGGCGAAAGCCCCTTTGACGGTTTAAGGGCATGCCATCATCGCAGAGGCGTATCATGGCAGGTCACAGCAAGTTCAAGAATATCATGCATCGCAAGGGTGCGCAGGACAAGAAGCGGTCGAGCATGTTCTCCAAGCTCTCCCGCGAGATCACCGTGGCGGCGAAGATGGGGCTGCCCGATCCGGACATGAACCCGCGCCTGCGCGCGGCGATCAACGCCGCCAAGGCGCAGTCGATGCCCAAGGACAATATCCAGCGCTCGATCGACAAGGCGGCCAAGGGCGACACGGAAAGCTATGAGGAGATCCGCTACGAGGGCTTCGGCCCCGGCGGCGTGTCGTTGATCATCGAGGCGCTGACCGACAATCGCAACCGCACCGCGACCAACGTCCGCACCGCCGTGGCGAAGAATGGCGGCAATCTCGGCGCATCGGGTTCGGTCAGCCATGGCTTCGACCGGATGGGCCTGATCTCCTATCCGGCGACGGTCGGCGACGCCGAGAAGGTGTTCGAGGCGGCGCTGGAGGCCGGCGCGGAGGATGTCAGCTCGTCCGAGGACGGGCATGAGATCTGGACCGCGACCGGCGACCTGCACGAGGTCGCCAAGGCGCTGGAGCCGGTGCTGGGCGAGCCGGAGGGCGCGAAGCTGGCCTGGCGGCCGCAGACCATGGTGGCGGTGAGCGAGGACGAGGCGGCGACCCTGTTCAAGCTCATCGACACGCTGGACGACGACGACGACGTCCAGACCGTCTGGGGCAATTACGAGGTCTCCGACGAGGTGATGGCGAAGTTGGGGTGAGGACAGCGCGATGATCATCCTCGGCCTGGACCCGGGCCTGGGCACGACCGGCTGGGGCGTGATCCGGGCCGAGGGCAATCGCCTGTCGCATATCGCCAACGGCCAGATCAAAACCGAGCCATCGATGCCGCTGCCGCGCCGGCTGACCAATCTCTACGCCGCGCTGATCGACGTGATCCGCGCCGAGCGGCCGGAGGGCGCGGCGGTGGAGGAGGTGCTGGGCAACACCAACGCCCAGTCGACGCTGAAGCTGGGCCAGGCGCGCGGCGTCGTGCTGCTGGCGGCGGCGGGGGCGGGGCTGGCGATCGGCGAATATCATCCCAGCGTCGTCAAGAAGGCGGTGGTCGGGACCGGCGGCGCCGACAAGCGCCAGATCCAGGCGATGATGGCGCATCTGCTGCCCGGCGCGAAGCTGGCCGGGCCCGACGCGGCGGACGCGCTGGCTGTGGCGATCACCCATGCCCACCACGTCGCCAGCGCCGCCGGCATGGCCAGGCGGGCGCGGGTCACGGCGTAGTCCGCCGGACGAATAGCCCTTCTGTTCCCCGGCAAGGGCCGGGGCCCAGTTGGGGAGGCTGATGTAACGGAGCGCTGCGCTTCTTCGCCAGCCTCCCCCAACCGGGTCCCGGCCTCCGCCGGGGAACAGCACGGCAGGGGCTGATGCTGCGCCTTGCACCACATCCGGCAGCAGAACGCCGCCGGTCCGCTGGGACCGGCGGCGTTCGCTTCAACCAGCCGAAGGGGTCAGGCCGCGAAGGTGACCCGGGTGCGGGTGCGACGGCCGCGCAGCGTCGCGCCCATCATCGCGAAGCCGGTCAGCATCAGCGCCCAGCTGCCGGGCTCGGGGACGAGCGAGGCGAACTGGCGATAGATGCTGGCGGTGGTCGCGACATAGCCGGGGTTGCGGAGCACGTCGACGCTGGTGTTCCAGCCCATCGCGTCATAGGCGGCGAGGTCGAGCGCGGTCACTTCGCCCGCCTGGCCGAAGCAGAAGGTCGGGTCGAGGATGCCGATCTGCCCGGTGCAGCCGACCGCGTCCTTCCAGTGCGAAGCCTGGTCGCCATCGCCATTGTAGCGGCCGGTCGACAGCTTGTTGCCGAACAGCGCCGTCTTGCCGCCGTCGATCGAGAAATAGGCGTCGCTGCCGACGCTGAGGTCGAGCACGTCGGGCTTGCCGCGCACCGCGCGGGTCGAGGCGTCGCTGTAGCGGAACATGTCCAGCGCGCTGTAGATCGACGTGTCGTTCAGGCTGTAGCCAAGCGTGCCGGCGCCCGGGCCCTCGCCGCCGTACACGTCAAGGAAATCGACGCCCGACACGAAGCCCAGCGCATGGCCGATCTCGTGGATCGCGACGCCGATGAAGTCGAAGGTGTTGGCCGAGATGCCGTCGGTCGGGTCGAAGTCGAAGCCGAAGGTGCTGCTGAAGGTGATGCTGCCGTCGATCACCGGGTTGTTGGCCCCGATCACGCCGGTCGCCTTGGCGACGGCGGTGTTCAGGTACAGCGTCTTGCTGCTGGTGGTCGAGCCGTCGATGAACTGGGTGTAGGACAGGTCGTCATTGCCGTCGGCGTCGACGCCGTTCGACACCAGCTTCACGCCGCCCTGGCTGTTGAGGCTGGGCAGGACGATCGAGCGGTCGAGCAGCGAGTCGCTCTTGGTGGCGCGGACGCCGCGCTCCCACTGCGCGACCGAGACGTCGGTGCGGGCGCTGCCGGTCGAGCCGATGACATTGGGGGCGAGCGGGGCGAAGCGGACGTTCAGGTTGATCGTCACGTCGTTGGTCAGCACCGAGCCCCAATAGGCTGCGGCGATGTTGAAGCCGGCCTCCGCCGCCGAACCCTTCACGCCACCGGTGTCGATCAGGTTGAAGGTGGCGGCCTGGGCGCCGGTGGACGCGACGCACAAGGCGACGCCGCAGCAGAACAGATGCTTCAGCTTCATGGGAACCCCTTTGGTTGACGAACCCCCATCCCTGGGAGGTTTCGTTAATCCGAGATTAACCATTGGGTCAGGGACGCTGTCAATGCGTTTCGAACAAAATTGTCATGAGTAAAGGTTTGGTGCCCCGTAACTTGGGTCTCACTCCTAATGAAAGATGACAGGTTCGGACGCTAATGGAACCTATCGATCAACCGGGCGTTAGGACGCATCTCGAACCGATTTGGCTGTAATTTTGCCCGATGCGGCGGGACTGGCCATTCGCGCCCCGTCGGCGCGGGCCGCCCTGCGGTGCAGCGCGCGTCGGCCCTGCGGATTTCCTGATGCACCGGCGAACGCTTCGGTTATCGTCTTGCTATGACGAACCAAATCGCTTCCTTCCTGCCGACGATCGCCGCCCTGAAAGCCGCCACGGCGGCGAAGGATAGGGCCGCCACCAACGCGGCGGTGGCGGCGCTGCTCCAGGCGGGCGCGCCGCTGGGGGCGCAATGGCGGGCGCTGGCCGAACTGATGCGGGTCAGCGGCGAGTTCGGGCTGGCGCACCGGGCGATGGACGCCTTCGTCGCCGCGGCTGGCGGTTCCCCCCAGGCGCAGTTCGCCAAGGTGGTGCTGCTGACCCAGACCAACCGGCTGCGCGACGCGCACGCGCTGATCGCGCGCTTGCCCGTCGACGTGCCCGACCGCGCCGGCCATGCCTATGTGCGCGGCAATACGGCGGTGACGCTGGGGCTGGTCGAGGAGGGGCGCGCGCAGCTCGAGCAAGTGCTGCGGGCGCGTCCCGGCTGGGGGCCCGCCTGGCTGTCGCTGGCCGCAACCGTCAACCTGCGCGACCACCCTTTGGGCGAGCGGATGCTGGCCGAGGTGAAGGCGGCGGAGGGACAGGCGCCGGGGGACCATGCGCGGTTCTGCTATGCGCTGGGCAAGCTCCACGCCGATCGCGGCGAGACGGACGCAGCCTTCGCCGCCTATGCGCGCGGCGCGGCGCTGCTCAAGGCGGAGCGGCCGTACAGCCGGGCCGGCAACGCGGCCAACGCCGCCGCCGCGCAACAGGGTTTCGACGGCGACTGGTTCGAGCGGATGCGCGACCGCCAGTCGATCGCCACCGATCGGCCGATCATCGTCACCGGCCTGCCGCGATCGGGCACGACCCTGATCGAACAGATCCTAACCAGCCACAGCGCGGTCGCCGACGGCGCGGAGATCAGCGTCGCGCATCAGGTCGCGGTCGCCACCGGCGGCGTGTCGGCACCCGCGATCGAGCGGCACCTGGCGGCGGGCGGGTCGCTGGCGGCGATGGCGGACCTCTATCTCCACCTCCTGTCGGAACGGTTCGGGACGGAGGGGCGGATCGTCGACAAGACGATCGACAACAGCCGTTTCCTGGGGCTGATCGCGACGATGCTGCCCGATGCGCCGCTGGTCTGGATGCGGCGCGATCCGCTCGACAGCGCCTGGTCGTGCTTCCGCACCTTCTTCATCCACGGCGTCGGCTGGAGCCACGACCTGGGCGACATCGCGCATCATTTCCGGCTGGAGGACCAGTTGCTCGGCTATTGGCAGGAACGGCTCGGCAAGCGGTTGCTGGTGGTGCCGTTCACCGACTTCGTCACCGATCCGACGCCGTGGATCGGCCGGCTGCTGCGCCATTGCGGGCTGGCGGAGGAGCGCGCCGTCTATGACTTCCACCAGACCGACCGGGTGGTGGCGACCGCGAGCAGCCTTCAGGTCCGCCGGCCGATCAACCGCGATGGGCTGGGCGTGGCGGACCCTTATCGCCGCCATCTGGAGCCGTTCATCCGGGCCTATGCGGCATGATCTAGACACAAAGCGGCCCGGTGCTGGGGAGCGCCGGGCCAGGAGGCTACGCCTAGGGAGCATTCCAGGCGAGAGGGTGAAGCGGTCGCCCGCCGAAAGGATCAGAGGCCGTTGCCGGTCGCGGCCTCGTTCCCGAGCGTGTCGTTGCCGAGCAGGTCGTTGCCCAGCGTAGCATTGTCGGCGGCCAGCGGTTCGTCGGTCGCGGTGAGATTGTCGGCGAGGCCGGCATCCGTGTCGTTCAGCGCGGCATTGGCGTCGGTCGTCTCCGCCTTGGGGCCGCAGGCCGACAGGCCGAGCGCGGCGGCGGCGAACAGCGGTAGAATGGCCAGTGTCTTCATCGAATTCCTCCTGTTGAACAATGAACGGGTCAGGTCAGCGCCTCGCGCAGCCGCTCGCTGTCGGCGCGGCTCAGCCGGATCGCTTCGGGCTGGGTGACGATGCTGTCGGGCGGCACGTCGGACAGCAGCCAGACATTGCCGCCGATGGTCGCGCCGCGTCCGATCGCCACGCGGCCCAGGATCGTCGCGCCGGCATAGATGACGACATCGTCCTCGACGATCGGATGGCGGGCATAGCGGTCGCGCGGGCCGAGATCGGTGGTGCCGGCGGGGGTCCGCGCGCCGAGCGTCACATGCTGGTAGAGCCGTACCCGCTCGCCGACGATCGCGGTCTCGCCGATCACGACGCCGGTGCCGTGGTCGATGAAGAAATGCCCGCCGATCGTCGCGCCGGGATGGATGTCGATGCCGGTGCGGCCATTGGCCAGCTCGGATATGATCCGCGCCACGATCGGCGCGCCGAGCGTGTAGAGCGGATGCGCGATGCGGTGGTGCAGGCTGGCGATTGCGCCTGGATAGCAGATCAGGATCTCGTCGACGCTGCGCGCGGCGGGGTCGCCCAGAAAGGCCGCCTCGACATCGCTGTCGATCAGCCGGCGCACCTCGCCCAGGGTCGCGGCGAACAGGCGGACGATCAGGCTGGCCTGGTCGGGGTCGAACCGCGCGTGCGATTCGTCCTGCCAATAGGCGAGTTCGTGCCCGATCTCGCGCTCCAGCTCGACCAGCGCGGCCATCAGCTTGGCGGCGACGAACCGATCCTCATCCTCGGGGCGGCCGCGATAGCCGCCGATCCGCTGCGGGTAGAGCGCGGCGGCGAGCAGTTCCACCGCCCGGTCGATCGCGCCCCGATCGGGGAAGCGGCCGACCGCGACCGGATGCCGGCCGCGCCAGGCCTGGCGGGCCGCGGCGAGGCCGCGCACCGCCTCGTCGATCGCGGAGCCGCCGGCCGGGATGTCGGAGTGGATGGGGATGGCGGGGGTCATCGCGGCGGCTCCTTTCGCCCCGACAATATCCCATCAAAATAGTAGGGATAACAAGAAAAGCTTGGCGCCGAGCAAAAGCGGCTTGGGCGGAGGGTGACGACGCGGCTTCGCTCTTCTACCAGCCGGGGATGATCGCACATCTCAAGGGACGTCTCGACTCGACCGGCATCGACCATGCGGTGATCGATGTCGGCGGCGTCGGTTATCTGATCGGCGCCTCGTCGCGGACCCTGGCGGCGATCGGGCCGGTGGGCGAGGCGGCGACCCTGTTCACCGAGATGCTGGTGTCGGAGGATTCGATCCGGCTGGTCGGTTTCGCCACGGCCGGCGAGCGCGACTGGTTCCGGCTGCTGACCGGCGTGCAGGGTGTGGGGGCGCGGGTGGCGCTGGCGATTCTGTCGGCGCTGGAGCCGGGCGAGCTGGCGCGCGCGGTGGGCGCGCAGGACAAGGCGATGGTCGCGCGGGCCAACGGCGTCGGCCCCAAGCTGGCCGAGCGGATCGTCCGCGAGCTGAAGGACAAGGTGGGCGCGATCCCGCTCGGCCCCGCCGCGATCGGTCAGGCCGCGCCGGTCGGCGCGTCCGCCGATGCGGTGTCGGCGCTGCTCAACCTGGGCTTCCGCCCGGCCGATGCGACGGCGGCGGTGGCCGCGGCGGACGAGGAGCTGGGCGGCGCCGCCAGCCTCGACGCGCTGGTTCGGCTGGCGTTGCGCAAGGCGGCGAAATAGCGGCGTCAGCGGCTGCTGATCAGGCCGATCCCCACCGCCACCGCGACCCCGGCGAGGAGGATCGCGGCGATCATCAGCGCACCGTCGCGGACCAGCAGCGCCAGGCCGAACGCCGCGATCGCCGCCATCGGCGCGGTGCTGGCGAAGGGCAAGAGTTCGAGCGGCGGCACGGTGAGCGCCAGTGCGATCGTGGCAAGCGCGGCGAGGCGGACGAACGGGCCTTGGGTCAGTGCCGGCAGGCGGCCATGGAACCATTGATCCGCCATGCTCGCCACGCCGCGCAGCTTGGCGGTGGCACGATGCACCGTCCTGGCGGCGGCAGCCCGCTTGCCGATGACGTGCGGCAGCCAGAGATGCTGGCGGCCGATCAGCATCTGTACGGCGAAGAGGATGATGATCGCCGCCAGGACCGTCGGCAGGCCGGGAATGCCGCCGATCGGCGAGATTTCGATCAGGGCGGGCACGAGGAGGAAGGGACCATAGGATCGGTTGCCGAACGCCGCGACGGCATCCTCCAGTGACACCCGCGACTGTTGGTCCGCCAGCCGTTCGAGCTTGTCCAAGATGTCGCTGACGCTGCGCGGATCCTCTGCCATGGATCGGCAACGTGAGGTCGTGCGCCTTGTTCCTCTCTCGACCTGAGCGGCGTGCGCGGCTACGGAACGAAGCGTGACCGACGACCGTATTCTCTCCGCCAGCCGCCGCCCCGAGGATGTGGATGCCGCGCTGCGCCCCAAGAGCCTGGACGATTTCGTCGGACAGAAGGCGGCGCGCGAGAATCTGCGCATCTTCATCCAGGCGGCGCGCGGACGCGGCGACGCGTTGGACCATGTGCTGTTCTTCGGGCCGCCCGGTCTCGGCAAGACGACGCTGGCGCAGATCATCGCGCGTGAGATGGGCGTCGGCTTCCGCGCCACCTCCGGCCCGGTGATCGCCAAGTCGGGCGATCTGGCCGCCCTGCTCACCAATCTCGAGGATGGCGACGTGCTGTTCATTGACGAGATCCACCGGCTCCAGCCGGCCGTCGAGGAAGTGCTCTATCCGGCGATGGAGGACCGTGCGCTCGACCTGATGATCGGCGAGGGACCGTCGGCGCGCAGCGTGCGGATCGACCTGCCGCGCTTCACGCTGGTCGGCGCCACGACCCGGCAGGGGCTGCTGACCACGCCGCTTCGCGACCGGTTCGGCATTCCGGTGCGACTGCAATTCTACACCGTCGAGGAACTGATGCGCGTGGTGACTCGGGCCGCCGGGCTGCTCGACCTGGGCATCGCCGCCGACGGCGCGACCGAGATCGCGCGGCGCGCGCGGGGGACGCCGCGCATCGCCGGCCGGCTGCTGCGCCGGGTACGCGACTTCGCCGACGTGGCGGGCGCGGCGGTGGTCGACGCGCGGATCGCCGATGCCGCGCTCACCCGGCTGGAGGTCGATTCGCTGGGGCTGGACGCAATGGACCGGCGCTATCTGCACATGATCGCCGACATCTATCGCGGCGGTCCGGTTGGGGTGGAGACGCTGGCCGCCGGCCTGTCCGAGCCGCGCGACACGATCGAGGAAGTGATCGAGCCCTATCTGATCCAGCTCGGCCTGGTCGCGCGCACCGCGCGGGGACGCGTGCTGAATGCCGGGGGGTGGAAGCATCTGGGCCTCAATCCGCCGGTCGGGTCGCAGGACGGACTGTTCGACTGACGTCGCGGCCGCTGCCGGGGCCGGGGTGACCGCACCATCTTCGACCATTTGCACCGTGGCCTCCGTGCCACCGTTCTGATAGCCCATGCGGCCATGCTCGCCACCGCCGCCGCCTCCGCCCGAGAGATCCTGGTCCGACTGCATGACGTGATGGCATCGCGGATGCCGGCGCAGGCGAAGCTCAACCAGGTCGTCAACATTATCGGCGAGGAGACGGACAGCGAGGTCTGTTCGATCTACCTGCTGCGCGAGGGCGTGCTGGAGCTGTTCGCCACGCGCGGTCTGGCGCAGGAGGCGGTGCACGTCACCAAGCTGGCGCTGGGCGAGGGGCTGGTCGGCACCCTGGCGGAGCGCGCCGAGATCCTGAATTTGGACGAGGCGGCGAGCCATCCCGATTTCCGCTACATGCCGGAGACGGGCGAGGAGCGGTTCCACAGCTTCGCCGGCGTGCCGATCATCCGGCGGGAGCGGGTGGTGGGCGTGCTGGCGGTGCAGCATGTCGACCAGCGCCGCTACCAGGATATCGAGATCGAGGCGTTGCAGACGGTGGCGATGGTGCTGTCCGAACTGATCGCCAATGCCGGGCTGATCGACGTCGCCACCACCGGCGCGCACCGGCCGCAATCGACCGCCTCGGTCCGCATCCCCGGCCTCAAGCTGGTCGACGGCATGGGCCAGGGCTGCGCGGTGTTCCACCAGCCGCGCATCGTCGTCGAACATACCGTCGCGGAGGACACGGATGCGGAGCGCCACCGCGTCTATGCCGCCTTCGACAAGATGCGCGAGCAGATCGAGCGGATGACGCGCGAGGCGGAGTTCGGCGTGGGCGGCGAGCATATGGAGGTGCTCGAGACCTACAAGATGTTCGCCTATGACGAGGGGTGGAGCCGTCGGATCAACGAGGCGATCGACAGCGGCCTGACCGCCGAGGCGGCGATCGAGCGGGTGCAGCAGCGCACGCGCCAGCGGATGCGCCAGATCGACGATCCGCTGCTCGCCGACCGGATGCACGACCTGGAGGACCTGTCCAACCGGCTGTTGCGCATCGTGTCGGGCCAGATGGGCACCGCCGCGCAACTGGGCCTGCGCCAGGACACGATCCTGATCGCGCGCAACCTGGGCCCCGCCGAGCTGCTGGAATATGACCGCCGCCGGCTGAAGGGCGTGGTGCTGGAGGAGGGCTCGCTGACCGCGCACGTCACCATCGTCGCGCGGGCGATGGGGGTGCCGGTGCTGGGCCGGGTGCGCGACGTGCGCCGGCTGATCGCGGAGGGCGACGTGCTGCTGCTCGACGTGACCGAGGGCAATGTCTTCGTCCGCCCCTCGGCGGCGATGGAGGAGGCATTCGAGGCGAAGCTGGCGGTCCGGCAGAAGCGGCGCGCCGCCTTCGCGGCGCTGCGCGACCTGCCGCCCGAGACGCGGGACGGGCACCGTGTCACGTTGATGGTCAATGCCGGGCTTCGTGACGACGTTGCGGCGCTCGATCTGACCGGCGCCGACGGGATCGGCCTGTTCCGCACCGAATTCCAGTTCCTGGTGTCCGCGACGCTGCCGCAGCGCGAGCGCCAGCAGCGGCTCTATCGCGAGGTGCTGGAGCAGGCGGGCGAGCGGCCGGTGGTGTTCCGCACGATCGACATCGGCGGCGACAAGGCGCTGCCGTATCTGAACGTCGAGGCGGGGACCGAAGAGAATCCGGCGATGGGCTGGCGCGCGCTGCGCCTGGCGCTGGAGCGCGACGGGCTGATGAAGGCGCAGGCGCGCGCGCTGCTGGAGGCGGCCGCCGGGCGGACGCTCAACGTCATGTTCCCGATGGTGTCCGAACCCTGGGAATTCAGCGAGGCCAAGGCGCTGTTCGAGGCGCAGCGCGTGTTCCTGGCGGGGCGGGGCAAGCGGTTGCCCACCGAGATCCGCTATGGCGCGATGCTGGAGGTGCCGGCGCTCGCCGAACAGCTCGATCTGCTGCTGCCCGAGGTGCAGTTCCTGTCGGTCGGCACCAACGACCTGACCCAGTTCCTGTTCGCCGCCGACCGCGCCAACCCGAAGCTGGCGGAGCGGTACGACTGGCTGTCCGCCGCGATCCTGCGCTTCCTCCGCCGCGTCGTCCAGGCGGCGCGGCCGGCGGGCGTGCCGGTGGCGGTGTGCGGCGAGATGGGCGGCCGGCCGCTGGAGGCGATGGCGCTGATCGGCCTGGGCATCGACCGTCTGTCGATCACGCCGGCGGCGGTCGGCCCGGTCAAGGCGATGATCCGCTCGCTCGACAGGGCGGAACTTGGCACGTTCGTCACCGGGCTGCTGGCCCGGCCGCCGCGCGACATGCGCGCCGTCCTGACCGAATGGGCGGTGGCGCACGGGGTCGAGCTGAACTGATCGTATACGGCCGGGCCGTGGTGAAGCTGCGGCCGGCCGAGCCAGGCGTGGCGAAGGCCCGGTAAAGCGCGCCAACCCCGCGTTGACACTGGCCGGACGGTCTGGAAGATGGGTCGGCGGGCAAGGGTGGTGCCCCGCAGCGGAGTGAATGGATGAACGAGCCCCAGCACGGCGAGACCGGGACGGCCATGGGGGCCGATCGGGTCGGTGACCGTTTGCGCGCCCTTCGCGAGGCGCAGGGGCTGTCGCTGGCCGAGGTGGGGCAGCGCACTCGCGTGCCGCTCCGCCATCTGGAGGCGATCGAGGCGACCGACTTCGCCGCCCTGCCTTCGCCGACCTATGCGGTCGGGTTCAGCCGCGCCTATGCGCGCGCGGTCGGCGCCGACGAGGTGCAGGTCGCCCAGGCCGTGCGCACCGAGCTGGCCAAGGTCGACCGGCCGCCCGAATATCGCCCCTACGAGACCGCCGATCCGGCGCGGGTGCCGGCGCGCGGGCTGGCGATCGTGACGCTCGGCTGCGCGCTGGCGATCGTGATCCTGGCCGGTCTGTGGTTCGGCACCGATCTGTTTCGGGGCGGCGGCGAGACCATGGTGTCGCCTGGCCCGTCCGCCAGCGTCGCGGTGCCGCCGCGCGCGGTCGCGCCCACGCCCGCTCCGACGCCGTCGCTCGCCGAGGGGCAGGTGCGACTGGCCGCCGGGGCCAGCAAGGTATGGCTGCGCGTCTATGACGCCGACAACAAGACGCTGTATCTCGGCACGCTGGCGCCGGGCGCGAGCTTCGACGTGCCGCGCGACGCACGGGGGCCCAGGATCAATGTCGGCCGGCCCGACCAGTTGCAGATCACCGTCAACGGCACCGCCATCCCGCGGCTGGGCGACGGCAAGCGGCCGATCAAGGACGTGCCGGTCGATGCCGCCTCACTGGCGGCGCGACTGAACGGCGCGTCCGCGACCGCCCCCGTGCCCGCGACGTCTCCCGCGACGACGCCGGCCGCCGCTTCGCGGGCCGCGCCGTCGCGCGCCGCGCCGGAGCCGAGCGTACCGGCCGCCACCGCCGCCACCGGCAACGTCACCGAATAACTCGATCCGGACACAAGGGCCCTTGTCGATGCGTATCCCCGTCCTTCTGCTCGGCGTCGCGATGCTGACGCTGCCCGGCCTCGCGCCCGCGCCCGTCGCGGCCCAGTCGACCAATCTGGACGGTCGGGTCAACCGGCTCGAAAGCGAGATGCGCGCGGTGCAGCGCAAGGTCTTCCCCAATGGCGGCGGCCAGCTGCTCCAGCCCGAGGTGGTGGCGCCGACCCGGCCGGTCGAGGCGCCGGGCACGCCGGCGGCGGGGGCGCTGGTCGACCTGACCGCGCGTGTCACCTCGCTGGAGGAGCAGATCGCCACGCTGACCGGCCAGGCCGAGCAGAATGGCTATCAGCTCCGCCAGTTGCGCGAGCAGTTCGAGGCCTATCAGCGCGCCACCGACGCGAAGCTGGCGGCGATGGGCCCGCCGCCCGCCGCGGCATCCACGCCGGCCGGCGGCGGCGGCGGCGGCGGTGGCGACGAGCCCGCGCCGATCGCGCCCGCCAAGTCCTCGGGCCCGCCCCCCAGGGGCGCGGCCGAGGCGCCGGTCGCCAAGGCCAGCGATCCCGGCCGCGCCGCGCGCGTGGCGGCGGTGCCGCGGCCCAAGAGCGCCGATCCGGCCGAAGACGCCTATCTCTATGGCTATCGCCTGTGGGAGGCGAAATTCTATCCCGAGGCGCAAGCGCAGCTCAAGAAGACGGTCAACGACTATCCCAAGAGCAAGCGCGCCAGCTATGCGCAGAACCTGCTCGGCCGCGCCTATCTCGACGATGGCAAGCCCAGCCTCGCCTCGATCGCCTTCTACGAGAATTACAAGAAGATGCCGGACGGCGACCGCGCGCCGGACAGCCTGCTCTATCTGGGCGAGGCGCTGACCCGGCTCGACAAGCCGGCCGATGCCTGCAAGGTCTATGACGAATTGTCCGATGTCTATGCCGGCAAGATCGCCAGCATGAAGGCGGATATCGCCAAGGGGCGCGCCGCCGCCAAGTGCAAGTAACGCGGTTCGCCGCCGACTGGGCGGCGGCGCTCGGCCGGCCGGTCGCGGCGGACGAGCGGATCGTGCTGGCGGTGTCGGGCGGGGCGGACAGCATGGCGATGCTGGCGCTGGCGGCGGCGGCCTTTCCCGGCCAGATCGCGGCCGCGACCTTCGATCATGGCCTGCGCGCGGGGTCCGCCGCAGAGGCGGCGATGGTGGCGGACTGGTGCGGCGCGCACGCGGTGCCACACCGCATCTTGCATCCCGCCACGCCGCTGCCCCGCGCCAATCTCCAGGCGACCGCGCGGCGTGCGCGCTATGCCGCCTTGCTCGATTGGGCGGCGGGGGCGGGGGCGGGGGCGTCGATGCTGGCCACGGCGCATCAGGCCGACGATCAGGCCGAGACCTTCCTGATGCGCGCCGGTCGCGGCAGCGGGCTGAACGGGCTGGCAGGTGTTCGTCCGCGTCGGGTCGAGACGCTGGCTGACGGCCGGCAGGTCACGTTGCTGCGTCCGTTGCTCGGCTGGCGGCGGGCGGAGCTGCGCGCGGTCGTGCGGGCGGCGGACCTGCCGTTCGTCGACGATCCCTCCAACGCCGATCCCCGCTACGACCGGGTACGCGTGCGCATGCTGTTGCGGGACCAGGACGTGCTCGATCCGGCGCAACTGGCGCGTTCGGCGAACTGGCTGGCGGAGGCGGAAGCGGACTGGCGGCTGGTCGCCGAGCGGCTGTGGACCGAGCGGAGCACGTGGCAGGAGGCGGACCGGCTCCACGTCTCCGTCGCCGGGCTGCCGCGCGGCATGCGCCGCGACCTCGCCCGGCGGGCGATCCTGGCCTGTCGCGAATCATGCGCGATCGCCACGCCCGTCTTCGACGCCGCCACCAATATCGAGTCGTTGCTCGACGCCCTCGAACGCGGCAAAATCGCGAGCCAGGCGGGCCTGATCGTAAAACCGATCACGGATATCTGGATATTTATGCCGGCTCCGCCGCGCAAGACGGGCTGATCGGCACGATTGCGCCGCTTTGTTCCATTGTCATTAACCCCGCTGCGCTTATCTTGTCCGCTGAAAGGTAGCCCATGAACGACAACGACAAGCAGCCTGGCGGCGGCGGTGGCAATCCCTGGATGAAGAGCCTCCTCATCTGGGTGGCGATTCTGCTGGGCCTCGCGCTGTTCGTGACGATGGTCGACGGCCGCAGCGCCACGCCGCGCGGCACCGCCATCGATTATTCGGCGTTCCTCGACAAGGTCGACGAAGGCACGGTGAAGAACGCGGTCATCTCGCGTGATGCGATCACCGGTCAGCTGTCGAACGGCGAGGCGTATCGCACCTCGCCCGTGCAGGACTCGACGCTGATTCCGCGCCTGCGCGAGAAGGGCGTCAGCTTCACCGCCAAGACCGATGACGGTCCGTCGGTGTGGATGGTGCTGCTCTACCAGTCGCTCCCCTTCCTGCTGTTCCTGGGCATCGCCTTCTTCGTGCTGCGCCAGATGCAGAAGGGCGGCGGTGCCAATGGCGCGATGGGCTTCGGCAAGAGCCGCGCCCGGATGCTGACCCAGAAGGAAGGCAAGGTCACCTTCGACGATGTCGCCGGCATCGACGAGGCGCGTGCCGAGCTGACCGAGATCGTCGACTTCCTGAAGGACCCGACCAAGTTCGCGCGGCTGGGCGGCAAGATCCCTAAGGGCGCGCTGCTAGTCGGCTCGCCCGGCACCGGCAAGACGCTGCTGGCGCGCGCGATCGCGGGCGAGGCGGGCGTGCCGTTTTTCACCATCTCCGGCTCGGACTTCGTCGAGATGTTCGTCGGCGTCGGCGCCAGCCGTGTGCGCGACATGTTCGAACAGGCCAAGAAGTCGGCGCCCTGCATCGTCTTCATCGACGAGATCGACGCGGTCGGCCGCCATCGCGGTGCGGGCCTGGGCAATGGCAATGACGAGCGCGAGCAGACGCTGAACCAGCTGCTGGTCGAGATGGACGGCTTCGAGGCCAATGAGGGGATCATCATCGTCGCGGCGACCAATCGCCCGGACGTGCTCGACCCCGCGCTGCTGCGTCCGGGCCGCTTCGACCGCCAGGTCGTGGTGCCCCGCCCCGACATCGAGGGTCGCGTCAAGATCCTCGAAGTCCATATGAAGAAGGTGCCGCTGGCGCCCGATGTGGACTCGCGCACCATCGCGCGCGGCACGCCCGGCTTCTCGGGCGCGGACCTCGCCAATCTGGTCAACGAGGCGGCGCTGATGGCGGCGCGCAAGGGCAAGCGCCTGGTCGCCATGGCCGAGTTCGAGGAAGCCAAGGACAAGGTGATGATGGGCGCCGAGCGGCGTTCGATGGTGATGACCGAGGACGAGAAGCGGATGACCGCCTATCACGAGGCGGGCCATGCCATCGTCGCGCTGCACGAGCCGGCGTCGGACCCGATCCACAAGGCGACGATCATCCCGCGCGGCCGCGCGCTGGGCATGGTGATGCGCCTGCCCGAGCGGGACAGCTACAGCTATCACCGCGACAAGATGTACGCCAATCTGGCGGTGTCGATGGGCGGTCGCGTCGCGGAAGAGGTGATCTTCGGCTATGACAAGGTGTCGTCGGGCGCCTCGGGCGACATCCAGTACGCCACCGGTCTGGCGCGCGACATGGTCACGAAGTGGGGCATGTCGGACAAGGTCGGGCCGGTCGAATATGCCCAGCCCGAGGGCGAAAGCTTCCTCGGCTATTCCTCGTCGCAGCCGGTGCGCATGTCGAACCAGACCGCGCAGCTGATCGACGACGAGATCAAGTCGATCGTCGAGGGCGGCCTGCACCGCGCCAAGCATGTGCTGACCGAGCATCTCGACCAGCTTCATCTGCTCGCCGGCGCGCTGCTCGAATATGAGACGCTGTCGGGCGACGAGATCAAGAAGCTGATCGCGGGCGAGGAGATCGGCCGCGCCGATCAGGGGCCGAAGACGCCGGTGGTGAAGGCGGCGGGGACTTCGATTCCCAAGACCCGCCGTACGCCGGGTCCGTTCGGCAGCCCGACGCCGCTGGGCGCCTGACCTCTCGACCGGCATCGTCGTTCATGACGGTGCAAGGACGGATCGTCCATGGGCCGGCCTTCCATAGGAAGGTCGGCCCATGTTGCGTAAAGCTCATGTTCTTGCAGCGCTTTTTGCCACGGCACTGAGCGCGTTCCCCGCCGGTGCGGCGATGTCCACCGGCCAGTTCGTCGCGCGCGCCAACACGCTTCGCGCGCAAGGCTTCGCGGCGTTGCTGTCGCCGGACTTCCAGGTCCTGAAGGACGAGGCGCGCGTGGCCCGCCAGCAGTTGCGGGCGGAGAACGACGCGCGCGTCAAGGCCGGCAAGCGCCCGATCGCCTGCGTGCCCGATGGCGAGACGATCGGCATCGAGGAGATGCTCGACGAGCTCGCCCGCCTGCCTGCCGCCGACCAGCGCCGGCCATTGAAGGACGGCTATGCCCGCGTGCTGTCGCGCCGCTTTCCCTGCTAGGGCCTGATACGCATGGCCGGTCGCACGGCGACCGGCGATGATCGGCCGGCGGGACGCGCGATGGTGCGGGGGGGGGGGGGAGTGGTGGACGCACGAGACGATGGCCGGATCGAGTCGTTGGAGGCGCTCGAGGCGCTCGAGGCGCTGTACGGTCCGGTGGCGCAGGCCTCGATCGTCAAGCAGGCCGATCACATCCATCCGCTCTACCGCCCGTTCATCGAGGCCGCGCCGTTCGTGCTGCTCGCGACGGCGGGCCCGGCTGGCCTGGACGTCAGTCCGCGCGGCGATCCGCCGGGCTTCGTCGTGATCGAAGACGCGCGTACGCTGATCCTGCCCGACCGCCGCGCCTACAACCGGATCGACAGCCTGCGCAACATCCTGGCCGACCCCCGCGTCGCGTTGCTGTTCCTGGTGCCTGGCATCGGCGAGACGCTGCGGGTCCAGGGGGTGGCGGAGATCCTCGCCGATCCGGCCCTGCTCGCCCGCCATGCGCATGACGGCCGGTCGCCGCGGTCGCTGCTCCGCATCCAGGTGGACAGCGTCTTCTTCCAGTGCAGTCGGGCGGTGCTTCGCGCCGGGCTATGGGCGGCCGACCGCCAGGTCGACCGGGCTACCTTGCCGAGCACGGGCACGATCCTGCGCACCCTGTCCGCCGAGGCGATCGACGGTCCCGCCTATGATGCGGCCTTGCCCGGGCGTTTGGCTGACACGCTGTATTGAGGCTGCGGCCCGGCGCGGGACCTCCGCGATCGCCGGACCCTGCTCGTCCGGGCGCGGGCGCTCAAGCCTTGCGCCAGCTATCCTCCACAGCGGCGTGAAGCGGCTGCGCCGTGACGGCATGATGGGGTGGTGCCAAGTCCGGTTGCCAGTCCCGCCCCGATCCGGGATGCTGGCGCCATGCCCGCTCCCACCCTAGCCCCACCGCCGGGCGGATTCGTCGGCCCGGTCAAGCGGTCGATCACCATCGCCGGCCATCAGACTTCGATCAGCCTGGAGCCGCTGTTCTGGTCGCTGCTGGAACGGTGCGCGGCGGACCGGGCGCTGCCGCTGTCGGCGCTGGTCGCCGAGGTCGACGCCGTTCGAATTCTGGCGGAGGATGCGCCCAACCTCGCCAGCGCGCTGCGCAGCTGGTTGCTGGCCCAGTGCCTAGCGCGTGAACATGAAAATAAGTCGCAATTGCGTTGACTGTGATATTCATTCGCAATAACGGGCGTCCCGAAGAAAATGGGGATTGCCGTCATGTCGAAAGCCACCGCGCCGTTTCTGGCGCTGTCCTGCGTCGGGTTCATCGCAAGCGCTCCGGCCCTGGCGGCGGATCGGGCCGCTGCGTCGCCGCCGGCCGCGCGGGATGCCGACGGACAGGTTCGTGGCCAGGACGCGCGGCGCGAGACGGCGCGCGACGAGATCGTCGTCAACGGCCATGTGGATGCCGCCCCCGCCATGGTGGAGAGCCCCAAGGCGACGTCGGCACTGCTGGATACGCCGCAGACGATCACGGTCATCTCCGACCAGACGTTGCGCAAGCAGAACCTGCTGACGTTGCGCGATGCGCTCCAGACCATCCCCGGCATCACCTTCGGCGCCGGCGAGGGGGGCGGCGGCTATGGCGACAGCATCAATCTGCGTGGCTTCTCGGCGAACAACGACATCACCGTCGACGGCGTCCGCGACTCGGCGCAATATAGCCGCACCGATCCGTTCAACCTCCAGCAGATCGAGGTGTACAACGGCGCCAACTCGGTCTTCAACGGATCGGGTTCGGTCGGCGGCACGATCAACCTCGTCACCAAGGAGCCGCGTGCCGAGGACCTGACGATCGTGCAAGCATCGGTCGGCACGGACGATTACTGGCGCGGCACGGTCGATGCCAATCGCCGGATCGGGGCGGACAGCGCGGTGCGCCTGAACGCCGTGGTCCACCGCAATGGCGTGCCCGGCCGCAAGGTCGAGCGGTACGAGCGCTGGGGCATTGCCCCCTCGGTCACGATCGGCATCGACGGGCCGACCAGCCTGACCCTCGCCTATGTCCACCAGCGCGACGACAACACGCCCATCTATGGCGTCCCCTATTTCCGCAGCGGCGTGAACGACGGGCCGCTGCCGGGGGTCAGCCGCGCCGATTATTTCGGCATCGCCAATCTCGACCGGCAGGAGGTGACGGTCGACCGCTTCACCGCGACCTTCCGCCACGATGCCGGCGACGGGCTGTCGCTGCGCAATCTGACGCGGTGGCAGCGGGTCGGTCAGTATAGCGTCACCAGCGCGCCGCAGGGCATCTTCTGCCTCGCCACCACCGGTCGCCAGCCGGTCGGCGCGACCGGATCGGCGACGGTCGGGCTGCCCTGCACGGGCACGGTCAGCAGCGTCGCGGCCGGCGGTCCGGACGGCACGGCCACCAGCCTGGGCACGGTGGCGGTGACGGTCGCGCCCGGCTTCTTCCAGCCGAGCGGTCCGCGCGGGCTGGTCCGCGACCAGGAGAACCAGCTTCTCTACAACCAGACCGACCTGCGCTGGGAACGCGGCGCGAAGGGCGGCCTGCGCAACGTCGCCAATATCGGCCTGTCGGGCGCGATCGAGGATTACCGGATCGGCACCGCCAGCCTGTTGCGCAACGCGGCGGGCGCACCGATCCTGCTGCCGCCGATCAGCTTGGCGAACCCTGCGACCGACTATGCCGGTCCGACCCATTATACGCTTACCGCCCAGTCGAAATCGACGACGCGCAACCTGGCGGTCTATGCCTTCGACACGCTGGAGATGGGCCGGTATTTCGAGTTGAACGGCGGCGTCCGCTGGGAAGTGCAGGACGCGTCCTTCCGGCAATTGCCGCTGGCGGTGGTGCCGCCCGGCACCGCGCCGCTGACCGCGCTGCAACAGGCGCCGCAGCGCAGCCATGAGCGGCTCTTCTCCTACCGGATCGGCGCGGTGTTCCACCCGGTCGCGAATGTCAGCCTTTATGCCGGCTATGGCAATGCCAGGACGCCGTCCTCGGCGACGGTGCGGCTGGGCTGCGGCGTGGCGACGGCGACCGGGACCACGATCTTCCAGCCCTGCGATGTCGCGCCGGAGACCGCGCGCAACTATGAAGTGGGGGTGAAGGCGGGGCTGTTCGACCGGCGGCTGGAACTGACCGCGGCGCTGTTCCGCAACGCGCGGACCAATTACCGCGTCGCCAGCAACGATCCCGCCGCGCCGCAGGTGCAGGTGCTCGATGGGCGCAGCCGGGTCGACGGCATCGCGCTGGGCGCGACGGGCAGCCTGACGCGGCACTGGACGATCTTCGCCAACTATACCTATCTCGACAGCGAGGTGCTGCAATCCGTGTCCGACCGGTGCCTGGCGACGCCGGGCCTCAGCGGGTGCGGCAATTCGGTGGCGGATCCCGATCCGCAGCGGGGGGCAATGATCCCGCAGACGCCGCGTCATTCGGGCAGCCTGTTCACCACCTATACGCTGCCGTTCGGCCTGGAACTGGGCTATGGCCTGACTTATCAGGGCAAGTTCACCACCTTCGCCCCGGTGCTTCCCAATGCCAGCCAGCCCATGGTGGACGATTACCTGATCCACCGCGCCTATCTGGCCTACAGCTTCGGCGGCGGACTGACCGCGCAGCTCAACGTGCAGAACTTCACCGATGCCAAGTATTTCACCACCGTGCGCAGCAACGTCAACGCGACGACCGGCGCGGTGACCGGCGGCTGGGCGATGCCCGGCGACCGGCGGCAAGCGGTGCTGAGCCTGTTCTACAGCTTCTGATATGCTACGCCGCCCCGGCCCCCGGTCGGGGCGGCGACGGAGTGGGCCATGTTGATCGCGATCCCCGATATGCTCGATCCCGCCGGCGTCGCACGGGTGCGGGCGCTGATCGACGCAGGCGAATGGGTGGACGGCAACGTCACCTCCGGCCCACAGGCGGCGCTCGCCAAGCGCAACGCGCAGCTGGTGGAGGACCAGCCAGCGGCCCGCGAGGCGGGCGGGCTGATTCTGGATGCGCTGGGCCGATCGCCCCTGTTCGTGGCCGCGGCCCTGCCGCTCAAGGTGTTTCCACCGCTGTTCAACCGCTATGCCGGCGGCCAGGATTTCGGCCTGCACGTCGACAATGCCATCCGCTTGCAGCGGGGCAGCGATTTCCGCATCCGCAGCGACTTGTCGGCGACGCTCTTTTTAGAAGACCCCGAAGCCTATGATGGCGGCGAGCTGGTGATCGAGGACCAGTTCGGGCCGCAGGTGGTGAAGCTGCCGGCCGGGCATATGGTGCTCTATCCGGCGTCCAGCCTGCACCGGGTGACGCCGGTGACGCGCGGCGAGCGGGTCGCCAGCTTCTTCTGGGTGCAGTCGATGGTGCGCGACGACGGCGCGCGGCGCATCCTGTTCGAGCTGGATCAGGGCGTACAGATGGTCGCCGCCGCTCAAGGCCAAGGCGAACCGGCGACGGTGTCGCTGACCGGGGTCTATCACAATCTGCTGCGGCGCTGGGCCGACGCCTGACGGCTCCGCGCCACGATTGACGGGGCGGGGGCCATGGGGCAGCGCGTCGTCATCATGGAAAGGGCAGCGGCATGATGACGGGCAGGGGCGCCACGCCGCTGGGCTGGACCGGGCTGGTCCTGGCCTGGCTGATCGTGCCGATCGTCCTGTCGGGCGTGGTGCTGACCGGCGCCGCCGCCGTCGACCGGCCGCCGGCGCCCGTTCGTCAGGCGCTCGGCGCGCGCGGGGTGCCGCCCGCCGACCATCTGGTCGAGCTGGTGCGACGCGGACTGCCGCCGGGCGCGCGTGTCGCCGCCCTCACGCTGCCCGGGCCGAACGAGGCGGCGATGGTCATGGTGACGCCATCGGGCTTGGCGACGGGAGCGGCGAGCACCGGTTATTACGTCGATCCGGTGACCGGCCATCGGCTCGGGGTGGCGGGACCTGGCAGCGACCTGTTCTATGCGCTTCGTCTTTTCCACCAGAATTTGGGGATGGAGAATGCGGGGCGGGCGATCGCCGGTCTGCTCGGCCTGGCACTGATGCTGAGCTGTCTGACCGGCGTCCATATCGGATGGCCGCACGGGGGCGGCTGGCGGCAGGTGATGCGCATGCGGCGGCGGCGCGACGGACTAATCCTGGCTCATCATCTGCTGGGAGGGGTCACGATCGTCCCGCTGTTCCTGCTGGCCCTGACTGGAACGGGGCTGGCCTTCCCCGCGCTGGCCGCACGGCTGGCCGGCGGGCCGCTGCCGTCATGGTCGGAACCACGCGCGGCGCGACCGATGGCGCGCCCCGCCCAGCCGCTTGCCGTGGTGCTCGGCCGCGCCGCCGATCTGCACCCAAACGCCGCCGTCCGGACGATCATTTGGCCGACCGAGCGCGATCCCGACTGGACGCTACGCTTCGCCGATCCGCATGTCGCGCCGGTCAAGGTGGCGGACGACACGGGCAACGCGACCGCCGTGCCCGCCCGGCCGCCGGCCGCCGCATACCGGGGGATGCGGGACTGGCATGGCGGCGCGGGGCCGGCGTGGCGCGGCGTGCTGGTGCTGACCGGCCTGCTCGACGCCGCCATGGCGGTCACCGGCCTGATCCTGTGGCGGCGGACCCGCCGCCGCCCCGATCACGAGGCGGCGGCGGTGGTCGACATCTGAGCGGTCAGGCCGCGAACGCCGCCGCCGGCAGCGCGTAGAGCGTGGTGGCGGGGGCGGTGGCGGCGGCGCGCAGGCCCAGCGCCTCGGGGACGATCTGCTCCAGGTAGAAGCGGATACTGGCCCGCTTCATCGACTCGAAATCGCCTTCCCCGGTCAGCGCCCGCGACTCGCGTTCCAGCAGCACGCCGCACAGCGCGACCGACAGCATGGTCAGGAACGGATAGCTCGCCGCCAGCCGGTCGTCGGCATCCGCGGTGGCGAGGCGACGGCCGACCGCGTCGCACGCCGCGACCAGGGCGACCAGGTCTTCCGCCTCCGCCTCGCGCCGCAGGTCTTCGATCAGCGCGGCGAAGGCGCCGCCATTGTCCAGCCCCAGCTTGCGCCCGACCAGGTCGGCGGCCTGGATGCCGTTCGTTCCCTCATAGATCGGGGTGATGCGCGCATCGCGAAAGAACTGCGCCGCGCCCGTTTCCTCGACATAGCCCATGCCGCCATGGACCTGGATGCCGAGCGAGGCGACCTCGTTGCCCAGATCGGTGGCGTGCGCCTTGGCCAGCGGGGTCACCATCTCCAGCCGGGCCTTCGCGGCGGCATCGCCCAGCGCCGCGCGATCGACCTGGCCGGCGGCGTAATAGACCAGCGCACGCGCCGCCTGGGTCTGCGCCTTCATGCGCAGCAGCATGCGGCGGACATCGGGATGTTCGACGATCCGCACCGACGACCGGTCCGCGCCGCCCGCTCGCGCCGACTGGACCCGGTCCAGCGCATAGGCGACCGCCGCCTGGGTCGCGCCCTCCGCCACCTGCACGCCCTGGAGGCCGACATTGAGCCGCGCATTGTTCATCATCGTGAACATCGCGCGCATCCCGCCATGTTCGGGGCCGATCAGCTCGCCGACGCAATCGTCATGGTCGCCGAACGACAGCACGCAGGTGGGCGAGGCGTGCAGGCCCATCTTGTGCTCGATCGACACCACGCGCACGTCGTTGAGGGCGCCGGGCCGGCCGTCCGCATCCAGCCGGTATTTGGGCACCAGGAACAGGCTGATCCCGCGTGTGCCGACCGGCGCATCCGGGGTGCGGGCCAGCACGAGATGGACGATGTTCGGGGCCATGTCATGGTCGCCAAAAGAGATGAAGATCTTCGTTCCCTTGATGCTCCAGGTTCCGTCGCCGCGCGGCGTGGCGGTGGCGCGCAGCGCGCCGACATCGCTGCCCGCCTGCGGCTCGGTCAGGTTCATCGTGCCGGTCCACTCGCCGGTCGACAGATGCGGCAGGTACGCGGCCTGCTGCTCGGGCGAGCCATGATGCTGCAAGGCCTCGATCGCGCCAATCGTGAGGGTGGGGCAGAGCGCGAAGCCCATGTTGGCGGTGCCCAGCGTCTCCAGCACCGCCGTCTGGAGCGCGAAGGGCAGGCCCTGGCCGCCCCAGTCGGCCGGCGCGCCGATCGTGCCCCAGCCGCCCTCGACATAAGCGCGGTAGGCGGCGGCATAGCCGTCCGGCATCACCACGCCGTCCGCCGTCCATTGCGCGCCGACCGTGTCGCCGATCCGGGCAAGCGGCGCCCATTCGCCCGCCGCGAACTGGCCCACCCCCTCCAGCACCGCATCGACCGTGTCGCCATCGGCGGCAGCGAAACGGTCGCTTGCGGCGAGATCGGGCAGGCCGACGATGGTGTCGAGGACAAGGCGCTGTTCGGCGACGGGGGGCGTGAAGGGCACGTTTCTCTCCGGGGTTTTGCCCTGATATAGACGCAACATGATGGCCGAACCACACCCGCTTGTCCGACGCTACGGCACCGCCGCCATCGCCGAGGCGGCGGCGGCGATCCGCGCCGGGCGACTCGTCGCGATCCCGACAGAAACGGTCTACGGCCTGGCCGCCGACGCCGGCGATTCGGCGGCGGTGGCGCGCATCTATGCCGCGAAGGGGCGGCCGAGCTTCAACCCGCTGATCGTCCATGTCCGCGACCGGGCGGAGGCGGAACGGCTGGCGGTGTTCGACCGGGCCGCCGATGCGCTGGCCGCCGCGTTCTGGCCGGGGCCGCTGACGCTGGTGCTGCCGCTGCGGGCGGGCGCGCCGGTCGCCTCGCTGGTGACGGCGGGACTGGACACGGTGGCGATCCGCGTGCCCGCACACCGGGCGATGCGCGCGCTGATCGAAGCGGCCGGCCGGCCGCTCGCCGCGCCTTCCGCCAATCGCAGCAACGGGATCAGCCCGACCCGCGCCGCGCATGTCGTCGCCAGCCTGGGCGCGGCGGCGGAGTTGGTGATCGACGACGGCCCCTGCGCCGCCGGTCTGGAATCGACCATCGTGGCGGGCGCGACCCTGTTGCGGCCGGGCCCGGTCACCGCCGAGGCGATCGGCCGGGTGCTCGGCCGGCTGGTGTCGGGCGGGGGCCAGCCGGCGGGCGGCACGATCACCGCGCCGGGCCAGCTCGCCACCCATTATGCGCCCGCCAAGCCGCTGCGGCTGGGTGCAGGCTGGGCCGAGCCGGACGAATGGCTGATCGGCTTCGACGGGGTGGAGGGCGACGACACGCTGTCCGTGTCCGGCGATCTGACCGAGGCGGCGGCGCGGCTGTTCGATGCGCTGCACCGCGCCGATGCCAGCGACCGGGCCCGTATCGCCGTCGCCCCGCTGCCGGCGACCGGCATCGGCGAGGCGATCCACGACCGCCTGCGCCGCGCCGCGACGCGCTAGCGGGGGCGGGTCGACGGACGCCGCGCACCGGCCTATGCCCGCGCGCGTGATCGATATTCCTGCCCCGCTGCGCCTGCGCCTGGATGGCGATGCGCTGATCGCCAACTGGCGGCTGCTCGACCGGATGAGTGGCCCGGCCGCTTGCGGCGCGGCGGTCAAGGCGGACGGCTATGGCCTGGGAGCCCATGGCGTCGCCGCGCGCCTGGCCGGGGCCGGTTGCCGCGATTTCTTCGTCGCCACCTGGTCCGAGGCGCAGGCGCTGGCGCCGCTCGGCCTGACCCTGTCGGTGCTGCACGGCCTGCGCGCCGAGGACATGGCGGCGGCGCGCGCCGGTTTCGCCCGGCCGGTGCTGAACAGCCTGCCGCAGATCGCCCGCTGGCGCGAGGGCGGGGGGGGCGCGTGCGACGTGATGGTCGACACCGGCATGAACCGGCTGGGCATCGCGCCATCCGACATCGCCGACGGTGCGCTGGACGGCCTCGCGATCGAGACGCTGATGAGCCATCTCGCCTGCGCGGACGAGGACAGCGCGATGAACGCCGATCAGCGCACGCGCTTCGCCGCGCTCGCCGGGCGGACGACGGCGCGGCGGTTGAGCCTCGCCAACTCGGCCGGCATCGCGTTGGGCGCGGCGTATCATTTCGACCTGACCCGGCCGGGACTGGCGCTGTATGGCGGGGTGCCGCGCGGCGACTATGCCGGGCTGGTCCGACAGGTGGCGACGCCCGAGGCGCAGGTGCTGCAGCGCCGGCTGGTGCGGGCAGGCGACCCGGTCGGCTACAACGCGACCTGGACCGCGCCGCACGACTGCGCGGTGGCGATCGTCAATTTGGGCTATGCCGACGGCTATGTCCGCGCCTTCTCCAACACCGGCCGCGCGCGGGCGGGCGGAGCGGTGCTGCCGGTGATCGGCCGGGTGTCGATGGACCTGGTCGCGCTCGACATAACCGCCGCGCCCGATCTGGCCGAGGGCGACTGGATCGCGATCGACTATGACCTCGCCACGCAGTCTGCGGCAAGCGGGATGTCGCAATATGAGCTGCTGACGCTGCTGGGGCGGCGCTTTGGGCGTCCCCAGTCGTAACGAAACGGGCCGGTGGAAACCACCGGCCCGCCTGCTGTCGATGACCCGCTCTTAGAAGCGCGCCGTCACACCCGCATAGAAACGACGGCCGATGGCATCGTAGATGCCGGTGCCAGCGCCCGTGCCGGTCGAGAAGAGCGGCGGCGTGCGGTTCGTGACGTTATCGATGCCGAAGTAGAAGTTCGACCGCTCGTTGATGTTTACGCCGAACTTCAGGTCGAGATAGAACACTTCGGGATAGTAGTTGATGTCGTAGATGTCGGCGTTCTGGGGCGGGCGGCCCTGGAAGGTTACCAGGTTCTCGATCGCGCCGACCGACATTTTGGACAGGTACCGCATCTGCACGTTGGTGTAGAACTGGCCGAAGTCCGCGCCGATGTTCCAGTTCACCGCGTCGATCGGCTGGCCGATCTCGCCGCGGATCGTGTCGGCGAAGCCCGGCTGGGTCGGATCCAGGAACTGGTCGTTCTGGAACTGATGGGTGTAGATGATCTGCGTCGACAGGCGCACATCGCCGACCCGGCGCGTATAGGCGAGGTTGGCGTCGATGCCGCGGACCTGCAGCTTGGCGTAGTTGAGCAAGGTCTGCTGCAGCGTACCTTCGACGATACGATATTCCTGCTCGCCGTTCGGACCGGTCTGGCCGGCACCGACGCGCTGGAACAGGCCGCAGAACTGCTGGCTGGGCTGCGGCGTGTCGTAGCAGCTGTTGATGATCTGCTGCGCCGACGGGGCGGTGATGACGTTGTTGACCTTGATGTTGAAGTAATCGACCGACAGCGACAAGCCGGGGGTCTGCACCGGCTGGATCACGACGCCATAGGTGTAGGAGTCGGACTTCTCGACGGACAGGTCGGGATTGCCGCCGCTGACGATTTCCAGCGTCTGCGTATAGCGATAGTCATAGCTGGTCGGAATGCCCGCCGCCGCGCAGTTCGCGGCCCGGAACTGGGTGCCGCTGGCGATGTTGATCGCGGAGCAGGGGTCGACCACCGACGCGAAGTTCTGCGACTGCGGCGAGTAGAGGTCCGACAGGTTGGGCGCGCGCACCGACCGGCCATAGGCGGCGCGGAAGCGGACGCCTTCGAATGGCGAGTAGACGGCATCGGCATTGTACGCCCAGACCGTACCGGCCGAACCCTTATAGTCAGAGACGCGGCCCGCGCCGCTCACCGTCAGCTCCTTGATGAGCGTGACGTCCTTCAACAGCGGCACCTTGAGTTCGCCGAACGCTTCCTTGACCTCGAACGAGGTTGGGTCGAAGCGCGCGATGGCGTTGTAGAAGGTATAGCCTGCCGACACGAGCGGATCCTGCTCGTAGAAAGCGGTCTCGCGACGATATTCGCCGCCGATGGAGATCGCCAGCGGACCGCCCGGCAGGTTGAAGAAGCCGCTGGTGTCGCCCGCAACGAAGCCGGAGATGTCGAGCTGCGTGATCTTGCCGCTCGATACCGTATCCGACAGGACGTAGTTGCGGGCCGCATCGGAGATGTTGCCGACGCCGAACGGATTGAGCGGCTGGCAGGCGGCGATATCGGCGGCAAGGACCGACGGATTGTCGATGCCCAGCGTCGAGGCGATCCGGTTGGCGCGGGTCGCGTCGAGCTGCGCGCCGCAGACGATCTGGCCGGTCGCGGGATTGCGCACCGCGTCCAGCGCCAGCAACATCCGCTGCTGGTTCAGATTGCCCAGGACCTTGGTCTTCTCCTTGAACTCGCCGTAGTTGGCCGACAGTTCATAGTTCCAGTCGTCGTTGAACGTACCGCGGGCACCGACCACGGCGCGATAGGTCTCGCGACGCGCTTTTTCCGAGCGGATGCCCAGGTCGGTCAGGTTCTTGCGCAGGATGAAGCGATAAGACCCGTTGGCGATCGCGGTACGGTCGGCGTCGGTCAGCAGCGCGCCCGAGGTCGAATTGGGATTGATGCCGCTGGCCAGGATCGCGTTGGCGATCGTGGTGCGCGCATCGGCGCTGAGATAGGGATTGTCGAGGCGCGGGCGCTCGTAGAACGCGTCGAGCGTCGAGCCGGTGAAGAAGGCCGGACCCGACGTGCCTTGGCCGAACGTGTCGGTGCGGACATATTTCGCCTCGACGAAGGGCACGAAGGCGGGCGAGAATTCGAAATGGCCGATCAGGTTGGCCGAGTAGCGGTCGAGTTGCGGCTGGAGCTGGATCAGCTGGCCCTCGCGACGCGTATCGCCATTGCCGCCCAGGAACGATCCGGCCGCCGTGCCGACGGGATTGGCCGCCGTGCCTGCCGCGAGGCCGACGCGCTGCCCGGTCTGCGCCGCCAGGCTGCCGTTGGACTGGAACAAATAGTTGCAGGTGAAGGCGCGACCGACCACGTCGCGCGCGCCCGCGGCGCACAGGCTGTTGGAGAAGGCCGAGCCGCTGGCGGTACGGGTGGCACCGGCGATCGTCACCAGGCCGCCGGCCGAGAGCGTCGCCGAACGGATGTCGCGCAGGAACTGGTTGTCGGGAATGCCGTCATAGTTGATCAGCGTCTGGCCCGCAGCGATGCCGGCCGTGTCCGTGTCGACCGTGACGAAGGTGTTGTTCTGGCGCAGGTAGTCGCGATCGGACGCATAGACGCTGTTCTGGCGGGCATATTCCAGGTCGACGGCGATATTGCCGCGGCCTTCGGCGAAGTTCTTGCCCGCGAGGACGCTGGTATAATAGGATCCGGCATCGCCATATTGGCTGACCGCACCCTGACCACGCAGCTGCACACCTTCGAAATCCTGCTTGAGGACGAAGTTGACGACACCCGCCAGTGCGTCCGAACCATAGACGGCCGAGCTGGCGCCGGTCAGCAGGTCGACGCGCTCGATCAGATCGGTCGGAAAGGTGTTGGTGTCGGGCGACACGGCGTTGTTGAGGATGTCGGCACCGACATGGCGGCGGCCGTTGACCAGCACCAGCGTGCGCTGCGTACCGAGACCGCGCAGGTTGAGCAGGTTCAGACCGGCCGTGCCCAGGAAGCGGGTCGAGTTCTGCTGGCTGAAGGTGCTGGTCAGCTGCGGCAGGTCGTTCAGCACGTCGCCGACGGACGTGCGGGCGGTGACGCCCAGTTCGGCCGCGGTGACCGTGGTGATCGGCGCGCCGGCGATCTCGTTCGGCCGGGCCAGACGCGATCCGGTGACGGTGATTTCGACGGGCTGCTCGTCGGTCGAGCGCGCCTGCGCCGAATCCGCTGCGGTCTGCCCGGGATTGACGATGTCGCCCGGCGACCCCGACGGCGTGGTTTGCGCCCACGCCATGGTCGAGACAAGCAGAGTCGAGGCGAGCGCCGTGGCGCCCAAGAAACGGGTGATGTGCAAGGTATTCCCCCTGAACCGGCTATGATGCCGGGTAAGCCGACGTTCGTGCCGTGCGACACAAAAGAACGTCAATCAGGGGGTTAGGCAATAAACCTACGTCAAAGATTACAATTTGATGAACGGATGTTGCAAGACTGCAACATCCGTTCCGGTCCTAAGTCAGTCGCGTTCGAGGCACATGGCGATGCCCATGCCGCCGCCGATGCACAGGGTGGCGAGGCCCCTGGCAGCGTCGCGCTTCTGCATCTCGTAGATCAGCGTGGTCAGCACGCGGGCGCCACTGGCGCCGATCGGATGGCCGAGCGCGATTGCGCCGCCATTGACGTTCACCTTGTCCGCATCGAAGCCGAGTTCCTTGCCGACCGACAGCGCCTGGGCCGCGAACGCCTCGTTCGCCTCGATCAGGTCGAGATCGGCCACGGTCCAGCCGGCCTTCTCCAGCGCCCGCTTGGTGGCGGGGACGGGGCCGATGCCCATCACCGACGGGTCCACGCCGGCCGAGGCCCAGCTGCGGATCGTCGCCAGGATCGGACTGCCGCGCTTCTCCGCCTCGGCGCGGGTCATGACGACGATCGCCGCCGCGCCGTCATTGAGGCCGGACGCGTTCGCCGCCGTCACCGTGCCGTCCTTCTTGAAGGCGGGGCGCACGCCCGACACGCTGTCGATCGTCGCGCCGGCGCGGATATATTCGTCCTGCTCGACCACGGTGTCGCCCTTGCGGCCCTTGACGGTCACCGGCGCGATCTCGTCCTTGAACCGTCCCGACGCGCGCGCCGCCTCCGCCAGATTCTGCGAGCGGACCGAGAACTGGTCCTGTTCGGCGCGGGTCACCTGATATTGTTCGGCGAGATTCTCGGCGGTGATGCCCATGTGATAGCCGTTAAACACATCGGCCAGGCCGTCATGCACCATGGTGTCGACCAGGCTGACCGGGCCCATCTTGGTGCCGCCGCGCATCGTCTGCGCATGGGGAGAGAGCGACATGGATTCCTGACCGCCCGCGACCACGATCGTGGCGTCGCCGGTCGCTACCGCCTGCGCCGCCAGCGCAACGGCGCGCAGTCCCGAGCCGCAGACCTGGTTGACGCCCCAGGCGGGCACTTCCTTCGGCACGCCGGCCGCCATCGATGCCTGGCGGGCGGGGTTCTGCCCCTGGGCAGCGGTCAGCACCTGGCCCATGATGACCTCGGAAACCTCCTCGCCGGCCACGCCGGCCTGCTCGAGCGCGGCGGTGATCGCCACCCGGCCCAGTTCATGCGCGGGCGTCGCCGCGAAGGCGCCCAGGAACGCGCCGACGGGCGTGCGCTTGGCGGCGGTGATGACGATGTCGGTGGGTGCGGTCACGTTGGAAAATCCCCTGGTGATAGGCGCGGCTTATCTAGGCGTTCGCCCCGCCCCGATCCAGCGGCCCGGCCATGCTTTCGGCACTATCCCCCCGATATTCGTCTTTAGCCGTGCCGCCTCGGTCAAATTGCTGCGCAGCACGGAAAAATGATGCGTATCACGGCTGGCGTGTTGCGGCGCGTCAACCATGGCCCTAGTCTCCGCGCAAACAGCGAGAGGGGGGCAGTGCCGTGAAGAAGCCGAATCCGGGCGGTGTGGTCATCATCAAGAAATACGCCAACCGCCGCCTCTACAATACCGAGACCTCCTCCTACATCACGCTGGAGCATCTGGCGGCGATGACCCGCGAGGGCCGCGAGTTCAAGGTCGTCGACGCCAAGACCGAGGAGGACATCACCCACAACGTCCTCACCCAGATCATCATGGAGGAGGAAAGCCGGGGCCAGACGATGCTACCGGTCAGTTTCCTGCGCCAGCTGATCTCCATGTACGGCGACTCGATGCAGTCGATGGTGCCCAGCTATCTGGAGGCGTCGATGGACAGTTTCCGCCGCAACCAGATGCAGTTCCGCTCCGCGTTGGAAGGGGCGTTCGCCGGCTCGCCGTTCGAGGAGATCGCCAAGCGCAACATGGCGATGTTCGACGTGGCGACCCAGGCGTTCAAGCCCGGCGCGGAACCCGCCGCCGCGTCGCCCGCCCCGGCGCCGGGCGCCGCCGCATCCGCCAGCGCCAAGGACGACCAGATCGCCGCGCTCAAGTCGGAATTGGCGGACCTGAAGGCGAAGGTCGACCGGCTCGGTTCGTGATACAGCGTCGACGCCCACGTTGAACCGTCGCCCCGCGCGCCTACATGCGGGCGATGAGCGGGAACATGAATGAACGCGGTGGTGCTGCGCCGGCCTGGCACGGCACCACCATTTTGTCGGTCCGTCGCGGCGGCAAGGTCGTGGTGGTCGGCGACGGCCAGGTGTCGATGGGCCAGACGGTGATGAAGCCCAATGCGCGCAAGGTCCGTCGGCTGGGCGCGACGGACAAGGATGGCGGCGGCGTGATCGGCGGCTTCGCGGGCGCGACGGCCGATGCCTTCACCTTGTTCGAACGGCTGGAGGCGAAGCTGGAGCGGCATGGCGGGCAGCTGATGCGCGCGGCGGTCGAGCTGGCCAAGGACTGGCGAACCGACAAGTACCTGCGCAACCTGGAAGCGATGATGATCGTCGCCGACAAGGATGTGACGCTGATCCTGACCGGCAATGGCGATGTGCTGGAGCCGGAGGCGGGCATCGCTGCGATCGGATCGGGCGGCAATTACGCGCTGTCGGCGGCGCGGGCGCTGGCCGATTACGAACCCGATGCCGAGACGCTGGCGCGCAAGGCGATGAAGATTGCCGCCGAAATCTGCGTCTACACCAACGACCGGCTGACGCTGGAGTCGCTCGACAGCGCGAGCTGACCCGGTCCTTCGTCTCCGACCTTCCCCATCCGCCGATCAAGGCCCTCTGATTCTATGAACGACCAACTGACGCCCAAGACGATCGTCGCCGCACTCGACTCGCACATCATCGGCCAGGCCGATGCCAAGCGCGCGGTGGCGGTGGCGCTGCGCAATCGCTGGCGCCGCCAGCACCTCGACGCCGACCTGCGCGACGAGGTGACGCCCAAGAACATCCTGATGATCGGGCCGACCGGCTGCGGCAAGACCGAGATCAGCCGCCGCCTCGCCAAGCTGGCCGACGCGCCCTTCGTGAAGGTGGAGGCGACCAAGTTCACCGAGGTCGGTTATGTCGGCCGCGACGTGGAGCAGATCGCCCGCGACCTGGTCGAGGAAGCGATCCGGCTGGAGAAGGACCGCCGCCGGGCCGCCGTCAAGGACAAGGCGGAGGAGGCGGCGCTCGCCCGGCTGCTCGACGCGCTGGTCGGCAAGGACTCGAGCCAGGCGACGCGCGCCGCCTTCGAACAGCGGTTCCGCGACGGCCATCTCGACCAGACCGAGGTGGAGATCGAAATCGAGCAGGCGCCGCAGATGCCGTTCGAGATGCCCGGCGGCGGCGGCAATGTCGGCATGATCAACCTGTCGGAGATGATGGGCAAGGCGTTCGGCGGCGCGCCGCTCAAGAAGCGCAAGCTCAACGTCCGTGCCGCCTGGGAGAAGCTGGTCGAGGAGGAAGCGGACAAGCGGCTCGACCAGGATGACGTCAACCGGGTTGCGCTGTCGAACGCGGAGGAGAACGGCATCGTCTTCCTCGACGAGATCGACAAGATCGCGGTCAGCGACGTGCGCGGCGGCTCGGTCAGCCGCGAGGGCGTGCAGCGTGACCTGCTGCCGCTGATCGAAGGGACGACCGTCTCGACCAAATACGGGCCGATGAAGACCGACCATGTGCTGTTCATCGCATCGGGCGCGTTCCACGTCGCCAAGCCGTCCGACCTGCTGCCCGAGCTGCAGGGCCGGCTGCCGATCCGGGTGGAGCTGAAGGGGCTGACCGAGGCGGACTTCGTCGCGATCCTGTCGGACACCAAGGCCTCGCTGCCCGCGCAGTACAAGGCGCTGCTGGCGACCGAGCAGGTCGACATCGCCTTCACCGAGGACGGCATCGCCGCGGTGGCGCGCATCGCCGCCGAGGTGAACGGGCAGGTCGAGAATATCGGCGCGCGTCGCTTGCAGACGGTGATGGAGAAGCTGCTGGAGGAAGTCAGCTTCGATGCCGAGGACCGCAAGGGCGAGACGCTGACGATCGACGCGGCCTATGTTGACCGGCAGCTCGCGGGCATCGCGCGGAACACCGACCTTAGCCGGTTCGTGCTCTAGGGGCGGACTAGAGCGGGAGATTCAGCGACCCACATACCGACTCGGCAGAAGCCGGGACCTTCGCACGGGTTCCGGCCCCGCCGGCAGGATATGGGAGGGGAACGGCGCCGTTCCCCCAGACACCCTGTCAGCCCTGCGCCAACCGCCGTTCCACGCCGGTCCATAGCCGGGCCGTCGCCTCGGCCGCCGGGCTGTTCGCGGCGAAGCCGCCCAATGGTCGGCGGTGGACCGCCATCGCCTCGACCGCGCTCGCCATCGGGATCACCGGCCAGTCGGGCGCGGCGGCGAGCGCGGCATTGTGCAGCGCGCGGCGTCGGTCGACCATGCTGAACACCGGCAGGATCGCCGCACGGCGTCCGCCGGCCGAGGCCAGGTGACGCGCCACCTCGTCGAACGCGCGCTGCGACAGTGGCGAAGGAATGACCGGTGCCAGGATCAGCGTCGCGGCCCGCATCACCTGCTCGGTCGTCTCGGTCAGGCCGGGCGGGCAGTCCAGGACGATGCGGTCGTAGCGGTGGACCAGCGCCTCGACCAGTTTCTGCAATCGCCGCTTCTTGCCCAAGCCGCGGAAAAAATGATCGATCCCCCGCAGCGACTGGTCGGCGGGCAGCAGGTCGAGCCGGTCAATGCCGGTCGGCCGGATCAGCTTCTCGGGCGGGATGTCGCGGGCGAAGATCGCATGGGCCTGGCCCAGCCCGATCCGCTCCGCGCCGAGCAGGAAGGTCGCGCCGCCCTGCGGATCGAGATCCCATAACAGGGTGCGGCGGGCCGACAGGGTCGCCGCGCACCATGCCAGGTTCACCGCCAGGGTGGTTTTGCCGACGCCCCCCTTCAGGCTGTAGACTGCGATCGTGGCCATGGCGGACAGGCTAGCGCGGGGGCGGGGCCACCGCCAGAGCCGCCAGCCGCGCGATCCGATACTCTCAGCAGGGTCCGCCCGGATTACCCATGTGCGACAGGGGGGTGTCTGATCGCCCGCACGGGTGGATGTATTGCGGTCAGAAGGGCAGCCAGCGCGTCTTGTGGGTGAAGTTCATATAGCCGACATTGACGCCCGCGCGCCAACCGACGCCCAGCCGGATCGGGATCAGCACGACATTGCCGCGCCGCAAATAGGTCGCGGCGAAGCCGCCGACCGCATAGAGACGCCCTTCCGCGCCGGGGAAGCGGTGGAACAGCTCCTCGGTGTCGTAGAGGTTATAGACCAGCACGAACACCTTGTTGGCGTCGCCGCCGACGTCGAAACCGACCGAGGGGCCGGTCCAGTAGACCGGCATCTGCCCTTCGACCTTGTGGGTCATCACGCCCGAGCCGTAGCGCAGCCCGACCACGAACGCGCCCGATGCCTCGCGCCCGGCGATATAGGCGTTGGGGCGGCCCTGATCCTTCAGAATCTTCTCGATGATCCCGGCCAGCCCTTCCGCGCCCTTGCCGAACACGCCCTCGCCCGCCGCCATCAGGTCGTCGCGTTCATAGGTGTCGGCGGCCTGGGTAGTGGCGTCGGCGCGCGCCTGTTGCGCCGGCGGCGTCGACCCTTGCGGCAGCGGCGTCTGGACGACGGGCTCCGTCTGCTCGGCGGGCGGGGAATAGGGGCGCTGGGCCGGGGAGGATGTGGCGGCGGCGGGGGGCGGGCCGGCAAGATCGCCATCGACGGCGCGGTTGGGATCGATGGTCCGCACCTGCGCCGCGACGGGCATCGCGCCGATGGCGGTCACCGCCGCCCATGTTGTCAGCCACTTCACCATCATCGCCCCTTAGCCAGAACCGCCCCTGTCGAGGACCGGGCCCGGTTAACCAATCTGCGCCTTGCCACGCAATGAACGATTATGCGTTCCGTCGCATGGAAAGGCGGTTGATCCCAGGCGAAACGCTGGCTATAGCCGCCGCCTGCCGCATCCGGAGACGTGGGTGAGTGGCTGAAACCAACGCTTTGCTAAAGCGTCGTACGGGAAACCGTACCGAGGGTTCGAATCCCTCCGTCTCCGCCATCATACCATGCGCCATGGTATTTTCTCGTACAGTCGGGCTTCCAAACCCCCGGAAAACCTTGCATCGCTGCGGCGCGGGTTGTCCATACCCGTGCATTGGCGTCCACCGGTCGCCATGGCATTTCACATGGTACGGGCCGCGCAGGTCCATGGTATGAGGTTGGCAGGTGCTGACAGACGCGAAGGCCAAGGCCGCGAAAGCCAGGGAGAGCGCCTATAAGCTGGGCGACTCTGGCCAGCTCTATCTCCACGTCACGACGGCCGGCGGCAAACACTGGCGGATGAACTATACCTACGGCGTCAACGCCGCCGGAAAGCCGGCGCAGAAGACGCTGACGTTCGGCTCATACCCTGCGGTCACCCTGGTCGAGGCGCGCGCGAAACGCGACGAGGCCAAGCGGCTGCTGACGGAAGGGCGCGACCCCGCGATCGAGAAGAGGGTCGCCGTCAGGGCCCGCGCCCAGACCGATGCCAACACGTTCGAGGTGGTCGCCCGGCGCTGGTACGACCTGCGCAAGCCAGGCTGGTCCAAGGTCCATGCCGCCGACGTGATGGACAGCATGGAGCGCGACCTGTTCCCGGCCATCGGCGACCTGCCGATCACCGCCATCAAGGCCCCGCGCCTGCTGGAGGTCCTGCAGGTGGTGGAGCGGCGCGGCGCGATCGAGACGGCGCAGCGGCTGCGCCAGCGCGCCAGTGCCATATTCGTCTATGGTATCGCGGCCGGCATCTGCGAGGCCGACCCGGCGGCGAGCCTGGGCAAGGCGCTGCGCGACAAGCCGCGATCGAAGAAACAGCCATCGATCATCGACCGCGTCGACAGTCAGGAAGAGCGGCTCGCGGTTATCCGCAAGCTGCTGGCGGACTGCGACGCGGAGCGGTGCCGCGCTGGGACCAAGCTGGCGCTGCGCTTCCTCGCGCTGACCGCCGTTCGCCCGGGCGAAATCCGGTTCGCCGCCTGGGGCGAGTTCGAGGGCATCGACTGGTCGAAGCCGGAGAAGGCCGCCCCGGCGGCGCTCTGGCGCATCCCGGCGGCGCGCATGAAGGGCGACGAGGATCGCAAGGCGGAGGAGGGTGGCGACCATCTGGTGCCGCTCGCGCCCCAGACGGTGGAGGTGCTGCGCACGGTGCGGCTGCTGTCCGGCGGCCTGCCGTACCTGTTCCCGAGCGAGCGCCACACGCATAAGCCGATTAGCGAGAACACGCTGCGCGCGCTGCTGATCCGGGCGGGCTATTACCAGCGCCACGTCCCGCACGGGTTCCGCGCCGCCTTCTCCACCTACATGAACGAGCGCGCGGACCGGCTGTGGCGCGAGGCTGGGCACAAGGACGCCTCGCCCGATCGCGCGATCATCGACCTCATGCTGGCGCACGTACCCGAGAACAAGGTCGAGGGGGCATACAATCGGGCTGCATATATGCCCCGGCGGCGTGAACTGGCGTGCGAGTGGGCCGACCTCATAAGTGAGGGGCTGGAGGCTCCGGCGGAGCAGCTCGGGAAGCCAATCCGCTATGCCGCAACCGGACCAGGGCGAGAGTGATCATTCATCAGATGGCTTTTTATGAACGACAATCCTAATATAATCTTGGGCATTATTCACCATCTTGTCAATGTTGTTAAGCTTTTTCATAGTAGCTTCAGGGATGTAAGGGGTGGCTGGTATCCCAGATACTATACTCCATCGCCCTCTAGACTCTGACTTTATTATACCCTTTTCTTTCATTCGGTGAAGGTGTGATCTGAAAGTATCAGGGGAGGTGATGCCTGCCGCTTTTGCTGCAAGCCATAAGGAGCCAGAAGTTACTTCCGTCGGGTGGGCGCGCCTGAGCCTCTCAAGGATAGCCCATTCAGCGCGCACCCTTCCGATGCTCGAAACCCTAGCAATGGGCTCGGCAGCATTTTCCAGCCTTCGTAGCTCATTGAGCTGCTTGCTGAGAGCCTCGATCTCGCGATCGAGCAAGCGCCGTTCTCGGTTTTTTTTCCGAAGAGCAGCCTCAAGGCGCAGCTTGGTGGATAGCGTTATCTCGTCTGCCACAACGTTGCATATCGCAACAGCGATAAAAAATTGCAACGAGTTGCAACGTCGAATTGCGAGAGCGCTGCTTGACAAATCACCACCTTTGCAATTATGCGCGGGGGCGCATAATTTAGGGTCACAGCTATTGCCATGTGGGCTGGAACCTACAAATGAGGCGTTAGCCCGGGACGCGTACAGCGTGCGATGGGCTACAGGGAAAGGTACCATGTTTTTCGACAGGAGTGCTCTGCGCAGCATGTGGCGTATGCTCCGGCGCGGCGAAATGGAGATTGAGCTAAAAATCCACCTTGCTTTCGATGACGAGGCGAGTGTCTGGTACGTGGCGCAATCTGACATTCCCGGCTTGCGTCTGGAAGCAGACGATCCGGCTGATCTTGTCCGGCGCATTGAGGAATGCGCGCCAGAAATGCTGGCTCTGAATAGGAGTGAGATTTTGCGGGCTCATCGCAATCGCTTGGAAGAAAAGAGTGTGAAGCTCGTTTTTGACAGCCCGGTTCGCTTAGGCGGCGCTCTGCCAGCCTGTTAATGGTTGGCTATACCAAGGAGGTCAGAAGGCTTCTTGCTGAAGCCGGCTGCCACTACGAGCGAGAAGGGAAGGGCGACCATGAAATATGGTACTGCCCTTCCGTCAAACGCCACGTCACCGTAGATGGTAATATTAAATCTCGACACACTGCAAATGGCACACTTACCGACGCGGGGCTGAAGAAGAAATTCTGAGTTTGCCCGTGCGGACAGACATGTGCCTTATAGTTGCTTCCTTCAGCCGATTAGCTATTTTCGTCTAGCTGCATTGCTGAGCGATGCCTTCGGAAGGTTGCTGGTTAAGCCGCCTTGGCCCTGATCGCATCCACCCAACACCGCACCCCGGCCTCACTCCAGCGCGAGGCGAACCCGCCCGGCTTGTACGGGGCAGGGAATAACCCCTGTCGGATGAGCTGGTAGGTGCGGCTGCGCATGAGGCCGGCGATCTGCTCGACGCGCGCGATCGGGATGAGCCGGTCGTCGACGGAAGCGTCCCCAGGGTGGCGAGGTGCTGCGCACGGTGCGGCTGCTGTCCGGCGGCCTGCCGTGCCTTTTCCCGAGCGAGCGCCACACGCATAAGCCGATCAGCGAAAACACGCTGCGTGCGCTGCTGATCCGAGCCGGTGATTACCAGCGCCATGTTCCACATGGTTTCCGCGCGGCCTTCTCGATCTGCATGAACGAGCGCGCCGACCGGCTATGGCGCGAGGCGGGGCACAAGGATGCGTCACCCGACCGAGCGATCATCGACCTCATGCTGGCGCATATCCCCGAGAACAAGGTCGAGGGTGCGTACAACCGGGCGGCCTATATGCCCCGGCGGCGCGAGCTAGCGTGTGAGTGGGCCGACCTGATTAGCGAGGGGCTAGGGGCTCCGGCAGAGCAGCTCGGGAAGCCGATCCGCGATGCAGCAACGGGACCGAGGCGAGAGTAACCAACGCTTGTCACGAAACGCGCTCAGCGGGAGCCTGACCACGGTGACGAGGCAGGCGCGGTATAAGCATGAGAGGCGTCGCTCTATTGCCCATGCTTAGGGCCAGAAACTTCAGGTTTCCGACGAAAGAGGCATATTCGCGTTCACAAATAATTACTGTAAGCAAACATTACTATCGGTGTTGCAATATTGCCACATTGAAATCTGCAAGCCATCAGCATGTACGAAATGCGCTCGACTTCTGATTTGTGGTTATCAATAATCGCTATCGACATGATTTGGGCCGGAGCTGTGGCGGCTCCGGCCCGGATCATCCGCTAAACGAATGCAATCGTCGGCGGAACGGCTGTGGTAAGCGATAGGAGAGTACTCTCTTCGCATGACGGGTCAAGGCGATTGCCAACTGAAGGCAATTAGATGGCAAATTATATCGTTTCGTATGACCTAAACGGCTCCACTCCCACCCATAAGGAGATGGATGCGTATATCTCGGCCAATGTGAAGTGGACCCGAGGTCGCATTCTGGAAACCGTCTGGTACATTGGAACTAGCGACTCAAAGTCTGTCGTTTTCGATTACTTTAATAAAATACTCAGCAAGAACGATCGCTTGCTTGTTGTAAGCTGTAGCGATGCTTCTTGGCGCAATCTGATTGTCAATGATGAAAGCTTCCGAAGCGAGTGGAACGCTAATTGGTAGAAGGCTGCCTTTAGCTGCTATAGCAAGGGCATCCTTTTATCTTCGCTTATGGCATGCTGTAAGAGGCATTTGTAGGAAAGCATTGTGCATTCAGCCGCATGGCGCCTGAATGCACAATGCCCATCCTTGATCAGCAATCAACTGGCACGTTATTTTTGACGATCAGTCATACGCCTCTAATCAAATGCGGAACGTCGTCATGCTGCCTTCGCCTTGAGAGAATCGACCCAGCCGCGAACCCCAGCCTCGCTCCAGCGCGAGGCAAACCCGCCCGGCTTGTACGGGGCAGGGAACGACCCCTGTCGGATGAGCTGATAGATGCGGCTGCGCATGATGCCGGCAATCTGCTCGACGCGCGCGATCGGGATGAGCCGGTCGTCGGCGGCGGTGGCCGGCGGCAGCGCCGCCAGGGCGGCGAGGTGCTGTTCGCGGGCGGTCATGCTTGGGGTTCCTTCTGCTCGAAATCAGCCTGCGCCAATTCGATGGCGCGCTCGATGATGCTGCGGTGAGCCTCTCGAAAGGCTCGGGTGAGGTAGGGGCGGACGTGCTCGACGTTTGCGGTGGCGTCGGCGATCGGCCGAAGCTGGTCGGGCAGCACGCCGCTCGTGATCGGGACGCGCGGTCCGCTACCGGACTTGCTGAGCGCGTGGTCACTGAACCAGCCCAGCGCGAGTGCCGCGCTGCCGCGCCGCTTGAGCGCGTCGGCCTGCTGGGTGATCCGCTTATGCTCTTCGGCGACCGAAATGGGATCGATCTGGCGCATTATGCCGCTTCCTCCGGGACGGGCGGCAGGTCGCTGGGGACTGCCTGGCCACGTGCCCAGGCCTCAAACGCCGCCTGATCGCCTACGCAGCAGCTCCAATGGGGCTTGCCACCGTGATACGTCGACCGGTGGTCCCAGCGCAGGGTAGCGGGCGCGCTTTTCATCCCGGGGAAGCGGAAGGCGACCACAGCTTGCCGAGGCACCAACCGGCCGGCGGCGTTGCGGGTGACATAGACATGAGGGCGCTGGAACCGGTCACCGCCGTCAACGATCTCCGCATCAGGGAAGCGGCGCAGCACAATGGCCTTGAACCGGGCGGCAATGCGCGCTTCGATGCGACGCGTCTCCGCCCGCACTATCTGCCATGCTGCCTCACAGGCCGCATCGCAGAAAACTGCGCTATGCTGAGTGCCGACGATCATCGAAGGCGTCCATTTGCGGCGGCGGCGTGCCTGGCGCAGCATGTCGGACAGGCAATCGTGTTGGCCTTCCTGCCAACGATCGCTCAAGTCCTCATCAATCCGCACGCCGCAGCAGGTGCATTCGAAATGCCAACCCTGCTCGACCATGACGGACGCGGGCACGATGCCGGTGTCCGCAAAGCGGTCAGCCCAGGGTGCTCGCTTGCAACTCACATAGCTGAGTTCGCCGTCACCATACTCGTTCGCCCCGGCCTTACGGGCCGTGATGGCGTGGCGGGCGAAGTAGATGGCTCCGCTCTGCTCATCGTGCTCGTTGACGGCGTAGGCCTTGAGCGGCTTCGTCGCGATCGCGTTCATGAGCGATCCTCTTCCTTGGCTTGAGCAAAAACGGGCCAGTCGGCATCGGCGGCGATACTGAACCGCGCGCCGCAGCAGCCGTCCGTGTCGCACCCGACCTCCGCGCCCCGACGCCAGCGGGCATATCGCAGCGCGCCGCCGCAGTTCGGGCATTTGACTGTGCCGGACGTGCGCAGCGGGATCGGCGAGGGCAGCGCGCGAAGAGCAGCCGCCAGGCGGGATTGCGACGCTTCGACGGCGGCGCGCCATGCGGCCCGCTCTTGGTCGGTATATTCCGCCCGATCGCAGCACGCTCCCCGAGGCTCGGGCATACAGGGCATCGCCGCGCCCGGCGCGCTCATGTCGTGCCCGGCTGCGCAGTGCGGCCCGCTGTCAGGCAGGGTGATCGGCAGCTTGTAGGAATAGTGCCGGCAGTGCTTGCTCGCCTTCGGCGGGCGCGGGAAGGCTAGATGCGCAGTCATGCCGCCGGACCTCCGACAGTGTCCGGATGTGTCATCTCGGCTGCGGCCTTCTCACACAGGGCAGCGATGCGCGCACGTGCGTTGGCAATGTGCGCCTCGACCACCGGCACCGCCAACGACCATGATACCTGGTACATGGTGCGGCTGCTGTCACCGGACGGGACGCCGAGCGTCAGGCCATCCTGACGGCGGCCAAAGGCGTCGCGAATGTCGGGCGCGGTGTAGCGCTCCTTCGCCTTGTCCAAGTCGGCGAGCAGCTTCTCGCCAGTTTCGACTTCGCGATAGGCGAAAGCGATGTCCCGGGCGGTTTCGAACGAGATCATGCTGCCATCCTTTCGAGTTTTTCGGCGTAGGCGCGCACCCCTGACCATTCGTCGGGGAGCCCCGCGAAGAGCGGCTGCCGGTAGCGGTGGTGGTTCTGCGCCAAGCTAGTGCTGTCGCAGCTCGCGAATGGATAATCGCCGCCTACCAAGACGCCGCGCAGCATATGCGTGACGGGCCACCGGTTTCCGAACAGCGCGTCGACCTCATCCATCCGTCGGCGAAAGGCGTCACAGCCGACCGGCTCGCGCTTCGGGTCGCCGATCCAGCCCAGGCATACACGGTCGAACCGGTCGCAGAGGCGGCCCAGGCGATCAATCGGCCCGTCCATGTGCCAGACGGGCGCGCCTCGGGCCGGACCGAACGGCCACTCGTTCACCAAGCCATCATTCATCTGCGACGGCGCGGCGGGCTTGTCAGGAATGACCGCCCAGCGGCCCGGTTCGAACAGCCGCGCTTCCAGCCATTCGAAATAGACCGACCACTCCGACCGGCCCGCATCCATGGGGTCGACGCCGGCGCGCAGCGACTGCATCCAGAACGAGAAAGCGCCGTTGTCGAACATGATGAAGGGGCTGATCGCCTCCACGTCCTGCACGCTGTCGGGGCGGAAATAGCTGACGCAGAATGCCCGGCCGGAAACGGCCATCAGGGCGGCGCGCGGCGTCAGCGGCGTGCCGTGATAGACCAGCGCCATCATGCGGCCTCGCCAGTCATGGGCGCACCTGAATGGCTGGCTCGGCAGCGGCCTCGACGCGGCGGAGCTGGGGGAGGGGTGCCGGCACGTGGGGCGTGCCCGAGGCGGCTGGAGAACGGAGGAAGCGGGGCAGGACCGGCGCGATCGCGGCGGCGATCTTCGCGCGGTTGGGCGCGATCGTGACCCACAGGGCATAGACGGCATAGCCGCCCATGAAGGCGATGCAGGCGACACCGAGCGCCCAGGCGGCGAATGGGCCGCTCACAGCGACGGACCCTTGAGGTTGCCCGTCACCGCATAGGGCTCGCCCTTCTCGATGATCTCGCCGCGCTGCAGGCCGACCTTGCGCTGCTCGCGGGCGTGCGTCTTGACGGTGCCGGGCAGCCACACGGGCTTGCGCGGCGCGACCAGCCGGCCGACGCCGGGGAGCGTCACGCCCTTGCCCGTGCGCAGCACGGCCGGGATGGCGGCAAACACGCGGTCGACGGCGGCGCAAGCCTCGTCTTGCCCCATACCGGCGGCCACCATCTCGGCGACGATCAGAGGATCGGCCCTCATGCGCGCAGCGCCTGGAATGCGATCAGCGCGTTGTTGGCGGCGACGCGGGCGCGCGTGGTCCGCTCGACTGCCGCCTGGGCACGGCTGCGGCGCAGGTGCGCGATGCGATCGTCGGCGGTGGCGACATGCACCATGTCCGACAGCGCGCGCTCCAAATCGTGCGGCGACGGCTTCGGGCCGCGCCCGACCAGGCGGGCGGCCTCGGTGACGATCAGGCGGAGCGCATCGGGCTCCATAGCCAGCCGGCCGGCGCGCACGTCGAAGATGGCGAGCAGGTCCTCAATCTGCTCGTTGAGCTGATCACGGACAGAGTCGGCAGTCTGCGGCGGCAGGTCGTCGCGGCGCTTCTCGGCCGCCAGCAGTTCGGCGGCAATCGGGGCGAGGTCGTCAATCGCCTGGGCCAGGTCGGGGTCGTAGTTGGGTGCCGTAGACATCGGCGGGGCTCCATGCCGCGTGATGCGGCGATGGGCCTGTTATGCGGTTATCGCAAACTCCACGTCAATCAAAATATTTGCGATATCAGCAAGTGGGTAGACAGCGCCTCCGTTTTGTTCCCATTATGTTTCCCTAGGTTAGGTCTATCGGAGATGCGGCGTGGCGATTGTGTACCGGGTAACAGCGTTCGGAGAGGCGCGCGCACCCTGGCGGACAAAGAAGCAGCACGCCCTTCAAGACGCCGTTCTACTCGGTTTGGCAGAGCGTGACGAATGGGGTCAGCTCTATCTCGACGCCCCGGTGCGCATCGAGTGGGCGCACGACGAAAGCATCAGACAGACCGCCTAGGAACGTCTCTCATCATGTACGAGAAAACGCGCCCTTCGATCGTCACAGGTTCCGACCCGAGCAAGATTTCTCGATGAGCGGGATTGCTTGAGCAGGGAACCAGGCGCGCTGGACCGTCCTGATATTCTTTGAATGTGGTCTCGCCGTCGGCTGATCGAACGATGTACCGGAAGCCTGGCCAAAGCTTCCGCTCGTCTGGATCAACGATGACCTGCGAGCCGTCTGGAACTATCAGGTCCATGGAGTCGCCTTTAATGGTCAGTCCATAGGCTCGCGGAGGTACATCGGGGTCGGTCACGATGATCCGCCCGCCGCTCCTTTGGCTCCTGGCATCAAATGCGCCCGCCGGGACCTCACCTAGCAATGGGATAGAGCGAAGGGCCAGTCTATCCTCTGAACCGGGTTCGGGGGCCAGCTCGGACCTTATCGCGTCCATTTCTGCGATCTTGAATTGCCGCTTACCGGCGAGCGACTTCGATAGATGTGTTTCATCCATCCCAACCGCGTCGGCGAGGTCGCGCTGGCTCATGCCCCTGAGTCGTAATTCGCGCTTGATGTCATCCGGCTGCATCAGCGTATCAAGCCGGTCGCTGCGAATATCGCAATCGCTGAAATCGCAAGAATGTGCTTGCGTCTGACTTGCGGATATCGCAAGATGACGGTCATGGATCGTTTGGCAAATCATGTGATCGATGCCCTGGGCGGCACCACGGCTGTTGCGCGGTTGGCGACGACGCCCGTTTCTACCGTCCATAGCTGGCGGAAGAACGGCATCCCGGCATCGCGGCTCGCGCATCTCAAGCTGGCCGTCGCAGTCGCCAAACCGTCCATCGACATCGACGCGATCGTCAGCGGCGTGACCCAGGCCGCCGCCGCGTGATCGCCGCCACCCCCTTTCCCCAGCTTCGCGGGCTTTTTCCTCTCGCCCGCGGAGACGCCGTGCCGGCCTTTCAGGCCGACCAGCATGGCAACCTCCCTGCTGACTACGCCGGCAGCGCTGTTCTCAAGGCGCGCGCTGCCGGCGGCTTTTCGGCGGAGAGTGAGCGTCATCATGGCGCAGGTTTTAACCGGCGGATCACCGCCGCCGCAGCGGGAAAGGAAACTCATGTTTCCCAGCCCGCAGAACAGGGTTCGAACGATGGACAATAAGCTCCCCAGCGACGAGCAGCGCCTCGCCGCCGCCACCAAGCGCGCGATCCAAGCGGCCGGCGGCCTCAAGGTCTGCGAGGACGAGACGGGCACGTCCGATAGCCAACTGTCGCGCTGCTGCTCGCCGAACCACCGCGACAGCATCACCGTGCGCGACGCGGTGAAGATCGAGACGATCGGCCACGGCGAGAGCGGCCACCCGCACATCATCAACGCCATGGCGCGGATGCTCGGCGGCGTGTTCATCATGCTTCCCGAGGCGGTGACCGACGATCGTCAATTGCAGTTGACCGTTCTCGAACTGTCGAGCGAGCTGGGCGACGTGTCGCGCGCCGTGTCGGATGCCATCAGCGGCGGCAGCGCGGGCGGGGCGGACGTGACGGCGGCCGAGGCGTCCGTCGTGCTCGACCATCTCGCCGACCTGGATCGCGCCAGCGCGCGGCTCCGCCACCAGCTCGAATGCATCGCCAAGGGGGCAGCCACCCCCGCCCTTTGAGGACCTGAACGCGGGCTCGCCCGCAAGGAGTGACACTATGGCCGCCAAGACTGGCGCGGCAGCGGCGACCACCGCTTCCGCGAGCGTAAATCCGCGTCCCGCGCACCGTATTGCGCCGACGACCCTGAGCCCGGCGGCAACGCCGGTGGATGACGGCAAGATCGTCACCGCCGAGCGCAAAGCTGCGACCGATGGATGTCGCGCGTTGCTCCGTGCGCAGTTGAAGGCCGGCGCGCATTGGCTGCGCGATCCGCGCGACTTCGCGGCGGCCTGCGCCAGCGTCGGCCTGCTCGCGTGATCCCATACGACGCCCCCATGATCCGCACGCTCATTCGGCAGATGCCGGTCGAGCGGCTGGCGCGGGTGCGTCCCTCCGATTTCTATCGGTGGCCGGTGACTGCGATCACGCCGACCCCCGTCATCGAAGAATTGATCGCGAATGAGCAGACGCGTCGCGCTGCTCTCAAGCAGGGAGAATGACTGTGAATATGGAAATCGCCTCTGCCGACTTTCGGCGCGCCGTGAACCTGGCCAGCAAGGTCATCGAGCGCCGCAACACCATACCGATCGTGGGCATGGTGCATTGTCATGCCAACGGTGCATTCGAGGTCACCGGCACCGACCTAGATATGGCGCTCGTTGCTGCCGTGCCGCGCACGCCGGGCCCTGATGCTGACTTCGTCATGCAGCACCCGGCGATGGTTGCGACCGCTGTCGGCGTCTCCGGCGACAAGATGGTCGCTGCCCATATCGATGACGGCAAGCTGCTCCTGAAAAGCGGCTCACTCGACGTCACAGTGGGCACGATGCCGACGGACGACTTCCCTCTGGATTTGGCCCGCCCGCTGACTGAAACCTTCGCAGCGACGTTGTCGAAGGCGGACATCGCGGCAATCGCGCGTGTCAAGGACGCTATCTCGACAGAGGCGACGCGCTACTATCTCAATGGCGTCCGCTTGCGCCCAATGGGGCCGACCACGATCCGCGCGGAGGCGACCGACGGACACCGCTTGTACATGGTGGACATCGAGGCCCCGGACGCTGTTGGCGCGCTGCCGGACAGCGTCATCATACCGCGCAAAGCGGTCGGGGTGCTTATCGATCTGGCCAAGGGCGCGGAGGAAGGCGTCCGCCTAATTCTCGGCTCGGTCGCACCTGCCAACAAGATGGAAGGCATCGCACCGGCACGCCCTGGTGCGCTACGCTTCGGTTTCACTACCCGCAGCGGCGGCGCGGACCTGCGCTTTTGCTCGCAGCTCATCGACGGCACCTATCCTGATGTAACGAAGGTCATTCCGACCCACAGCGACAAGCAGGCGCTTTTCAACGTTGCCGACCTGCGCCGGGCGATCGCCGGCATCACCGGCCACAGCAAATTCGACCGGGCAGTCAAAATCACTTTCAATGCCGACAGCACGGCAACTCTAACCGCCGCCTACCTCAGCTTGGAACTGTGCGCGAAGGTCGTGGTGCCTTGCCAGCACACTGCCGAGGGGTTCTCCATTGGCTTCAACGGCGGCTACCTGGCGTCGCTCTTAGCGGCGAGCCGTGGCGACGAGATCGTGTTCGGCATGAACGACGAAGCCGCGCCAGCGGTGGTGCGCAACCCGGCGGACACGGCTTGGTCGGCAATTCTCATGCCGATGCGGGTGGACTGATGAGCGCCTCCGCCTCCACGACAAATCCTGTCGCCTGCACCGCTAAAGCGGCTCACTCGGCAACATCGTTCAGCGTCGCGCGAATGATGGGGCTCACCACCGCCGCGACCATGCTGGGCGGGCAGGGGGAGCTTGCCGAGGCGCTGGGCATCCAGCCGCGCAGCCTGCGCGCAAAGTTCTCCGCCGAACGAGGGGTCAGCAGCGCCGACCTTCGCTCGGCGGCGGACGCTCTCGACCGGCAGGCCAAGCGCATCATGGCGCACGCCGAGAAGCTGCGCGCCGAGGCGGCGGCAGGTTGATGGGCAAGGGCCGCAATCGGTGACCCGCATCCGCCGCCAGTCGCCTCCGAAGCTCGCCGAGCGCCCGATCCAGCGTGCCAACATCCAGTTGCTCGCCATGATGGGGTGCCACGCCGTTCATACGCCCAACGGGTCACACCTGGCCGGCGACGCGGTCGCGCGCGCCAAGCAGACGGCGGCGTTGAAGGGCGACGGCGTGCGGCCGGGCTTCCCCGACCTGACGGTGCTTGACCAGCGTCAGCCGCGTGTCGGCTTCATGGAGGTGAAGCGGGAAGGGCGGGTCGACCTCGACCCCGATCAGGTTTGGTGGCGGGACGAGCTGCAACGCCTGGGCTTTCCCTGGGCGCTGGTGAACACGCCCGACGGCGGCGCGGTGGCGCTGCGCTCATGGGGGTGGCGGTGAGCACTGACCTGTTGGCGCGCCTGATCGCCGCCGGAACCCCTGCCGAACTGATCGCCGAGGTTGCGATGCTCGCCGCGCGCGCCGCCGATGCCGACAAGCGCGTCGCCGACGCGATCGAGGCCGCGCACCAGCCGAGCAAGGGCGCGCTGCGGATGCGGCGGCACCGTAAGCGTCACGCAGCGTCACAAAGCGTCACATGTGACGCCGTCACCGTCACATGTGACGATAGTGACGCACAAGTGACGCTTGGTGACGCCAACCCCGCCCCCGCCCCCTCTCCCCTTTCTTCCCCCCAGACCCCCCAACAAACCCCACACCCCCACCCCCACCCGGAAGGGTCTGACGCACGTACGCGTAAGGCCCGGTCCGCGCCGTGGCCCTGCCCCGAGGGGGTGGACCCGGCGCACTGGGCGGACCTGCTCACCAACCGGAAGTCGAAGCGGCTGGCGAACACGGCCACCGCTCATGCCGGCCTGCTGCGCGATCTGGCCAAGCTGTCGGACGACGAGTGGCCGCCCGGCCGGATCGTCCAGCACGCCGCAGAGCGCGGCTGGGGAGCAATCTTCGACCCTCGACCCAAGCAATCGACTGGAAGCACCAATGGCCACCGAGATTACACACCACGACGCAGCGGCAACGGGATGTTCGATGCCGTCGTTGACGCAGAGCGCGCGGAACGTGCTGGACCGGGCTTTCGAGCCTGACGCGGTGTTCACGGCGCGCGAGATCGCGCTGATTGAGCCGATCGCGCGGGCTGTCGCCACGCCGCAGCCGGCCGGCGAGCGGTACATCCGGCAGTCGCTGGGCGGCCTGTCGGTGGCCCTGCCGAGCCAGGCGACCGACACCGTGGCCGGCACCCTCAAGCTCAACACCTATATGGCCATGCTGGCGGGGTGCGACGAGCGGGCGCTGGCATATGCCTGCCGCCGTTGCCTGGACGAACTCGACTGGATGCCGACCATCCACCAGATCAAGGATCGCATGGCGAAATGGGTCAGCCCGGAAGAGGCCGCGATCCGCCGGGCGCGCGCCATCATACGCGCCGGCCGCCGGGCTCCCGAGGAAGGCGATGTCGCCGCCATTCCGCCGGAGGAGGTTGACCGGGTCAACGCCTTCCTGCGCACGCGCGGCATCGCCACGCAATTCAGCCCCGACGGCACCACCTTTCAGGCGCAAGCCGCGTGACTGGAGCAACCGATATGACCGACATCGAATGGGGCCCTGCGATCGCCGTGGATGGCAAGCGGCCGGGGTTTGTGCGGGATGATGACATTTTCCAAGCGGGTGGGGGTGGCTTCGACTGGTATGGCAACCTGTCGAACGGAACTCCGCACATTTGGAACCAGTCGCCAAATCGCGAGCCAAACTGGAATGCTGTAGATCGCATCCGCCTCCCCTCCGACCATCCGCATTACCGTCAGCCCGCCACGATCGACTGGAGCAAGCCCATCGAGGCTCTGCATGAGGATGGGCGGGTTGTCGCTGTCCGCCGTCTTTTTTCTCCGCCGGGCACGTATCATGTAGGCCCCCACCTTGAGGGCGGTTGGTTTGCCTTCGACAGTGACGGAAAGCATATTACCCGCCACTGCCCTTGGCGCATCCGCAACGTCCCCCAGCCCACCCCCCAGGCAGACACCAAGCCTGACCTGACGGCGCGCAAGAACGCCATGACGGTTGCCGAGGTGCGTGAGATGCTGGCTCACGACGAGGCGACGATCATCGCCACGTTGATCGATTGGGGCTTTGCGCTACCCGAGCCGGCGGACCCTGACGAAGAGGCGGTGCAGTCGATTTTGGCTAGCTGGAACGCCAACGAGTTGGAGACAACCGAAGACGCTATCCGCGAGGCTGTCAGATACGGCCGTGCCCTCGCCCTTGCCGGGGAGAAGGAGGCGTGAGCGGCCGGTTTCGTCACGCGGTGGTCAGCGCAACTGCGGCAAGTCTCGCGGCGATGGCAGCATCAATGCCAACGGACCTAATCTGGCTCCTGCCGGTGCTCATGTTCGCCGCTGTGCTGAATGGCCTTGTCGCCATCATGCCGGAGGAACCCCGCCCATGACCCACCCCCAGACACAGGATGGCGAGGCGCAGATCGAAGCGGCGCTGGCTGGCCAGCAGGCCACCTGACCAGCAGACAACATATACCGGGATGGGGCACGAATGACGAAGCGTAAGGACAAGGCGCAGCAGCAACTTCTAGCGGCGGCCCGGCGGGCGCTGGCGGCGCGTCATGCCGCATCGCCGGTCCCGGCCTATAACGGGAAGGTGGCGCGGATCGACGCGGCGCGGAGTCGCGCGCGCCGGGCAGAGATCGCGCCGCCGCCGGAGCAGATGAAGCGGGTGCCGTTCATCGAAACGGACATCAACGAGCATTCGCTCGGCTATGACGAGGACGGCAAGCCGTTCGTGACGAAGGTTCGCATCGGCCGGGCGTTCCAGCGCCAGGCCCGGTTCGAGACGATCGACGGCCTGACGCCGCCGCAAATCCACGCCCTGCGGCGCTATAGGCGCGCTTTCGACGTGTCGGAGGTGTCTCCCGTAAAGAGCGCGCTAGACATCGGGCAGGGTGGCGATGGCGGCGGCGTGGAAGGGGTGCTCACGCGCCTTGAAGTGCTGGCGTCGGCGGGGCAGGCGCTGCGGCAGATTGAAGGCCTCGTATCGCCGGACCTGCTCGGCGTGCTGCGGGCGGTCGCGCTGGACGACCTCGACTTTAAGACGATCGCGGAGGCGCGTTGGGGCAATGCGACTGGTCGGCGGCGCGAGCTGGTCAAAGATCATTTCATGCTCGCCGTCGACCAGCTCACCTATGCCGTGGCCCGCCGCGTCGCCACGGCTAGGCAAGAGGCGATGGACGACCTGATGATACTAGAGGTGGGAGGTCAGCCGGTCCGGCATGTGACCGTCGACCCGGCCTTTCTCGATGAAAAGGGGCATATGCGCCCCTATGCTGACATCGCGGCCATCTTGCGTGGCGCTGACCTTGAGGACGCAACCGCCACGGAGTGATGATGGGGCTTGCCTCGGGGCACGAAATGGGTCATGAGGATCACCGTTAGAGATTTGCCCGGTGCCGAGAGGTTGCCGGGCTTTTCCGTTTATGGAGGCGGCCATGTAATGGTGCAGCGCCTGAGAGGTCGGGCGGGCCAAGCCCAACGCGCCCGCCGCCTCGCCCGCACCGATGGCTTATGTGAGCGGTGCGATGCCGACGACCGCGTGACGCTGGCGACGGTGGTCGATCATATTGTGCCGCTGGCGAAGGGCGGGACCGACGAGGACGACAACACGCGCAACCTCTGCGACCCTTGCCACAGGGAGGTAACCGCTGAACAGTTCGGGCACGCCAGGCAAGTCGCGCTCGGCGCTTGCGACGTGAACGGCTGGCCGACCGATCCCCGGCACCCCTGGAACGCATCGTCGGGCGACCCCCTCGGGGTGGGGGGAGGCAAAAAGTCGGGGGGCTGACCGGCCGGACACCGACGCACTCACGAATTTCATTGCTAATACAGTTTTTGCTTTACGACCGAACAGGAGCGCCCCGGTATGGCCCGACGAACGCGCATCGACAGCGCGGCCGGGGCGGTGGAGGCCATGGCGGCAGCGACGCGCGACCTATCTCCGCCCGCGCACGTCAAGTTTCGAACCGCTGACTGGCCCTTTTGGGATGCCATCATCAAGGAACGCGCCAAGGGCGAGTGGTCGGAGGCGGACCTTGTGGTGGCCGCCAACCTGGCCCGCGCCATGGCGGATGCCGAGCGCATCGCGGAGATGACGACAGGCCGCAATGGCGCGGTGAAAATCCAGACGCTGATGAACAGCATTGCCGCGTCGGACAAGCTGGCGCGCCGGATCGTCACGCTACGCCGCGCGCTCCAGATCGACAGTCGAGCGAAGCACGGCGAACAGCGTGACGTGGACAAGCGCCGAGCCCAGGCGATGGAGATCGAGGGCGGGCACAACCCGCTTGCCGATGATGAGGACGGCCTGCTTGCAAGGCCGCCCACCATCCAGTGAAGCCCAAGCCGTTGACGCGCGGCGAACGGGTCATCGCGTTCATCCACAAATATTGCGTCGTCCCAGAGGGTAAGCTGGTCGGCAAGCCGGTCGAGCTGATCGACTTCCAACGCCAGTTCATCCTCGACGTTTACGACAACCCTGCCGGCACGACCGAGGGCATCCTGTCGATCGCGCGGAAGAACGGCAAGTCGGCGCTTATCGCCTGCATCCTATTGGCGCATCTGGTCGGGCCAGAAGCCCGGTTGAACAGCCAGATCGTGTCCGGCGCGCGGTCACGCGATCAGGCCGCGCTGGTGTTCAAGCTGGCGAGCAAGATGGTCCTGCTCAACCCGGCGCTGAAAAAGCTGGTTCGCATCGTGCCGTCGGGCAAGACGCTGATCGGCCTGACGATGAACGTCGAATTTCGCGCGCTGGCGGCCGACGGCCATACCGCGCACGGCTTGTCGCCGGTGCTGGCGATCCTTGACGAGCTGGGGCAGGTTCGCGGCGAGCAAGACGACTTTGTCGAGGCGATCGAGACGGCATCGGGCGCGTATGACGACGCCTTGCGCCTCATCATTTCGACCCAGGCACCGACCGATGCCGACATGCTGTCGATCAAGATTGACGACGCGCGCCGGTCGAATGATCCGAAAATCGTTGCCCACGTCTACGAAGCGCCTGAAAAATGCGAGGTGCTGGACGCGAAGGCGCACCGAGCCGCTAATCCGGCTCTGGGTGCGTTCCGATCGCAGGTGGAATTGGACGCTGCCGCGCAGAAGGCGTCGCGGATGCCGAGTTTCGAGAATGGCTTTCGCAACCTCTACCTGAACCAGCGTGTCAACCGGTTCTCGCCGTTTATCTCGCCCAGCATCTGGGGTGCGACAGGCGGCGAGGCGGAGGAAGAGGCGTTCCTGAAAGGGCGTGTATTCGGCGGCCTCGACCTTGCCGAGACTACCGACCTTGCCGCCTTCGTGCTGGGCGCTGAGTGGCAGGAAATTTGGCACTACCGGGCTTGGTTCTGGAAGCCGGCCGACACCTTGAAGGATCACGCCAAGCGTGACCGTCGTCCCTACGACAAATGGGCTGATATGGGGCTGATCGAGACGCCGCCAGGTGTCGCGATCGACTACGCCTATGTCGGCCACAAGATGGCGAGCATCTGCCGGCCCTATAATGTCCTCGGCATCGGCTACGATCGACACCGCTTCAAGACGCTGGAGGCGCAGTTCCAGAAGATCGGCGTCGAGTTGCCGTTCCAGCCCTTCGGGCAGGGGTTCGTTTCGATGGCTCCCGCCATGGACGTTACCGAGATCGACTTCCTGAACGCGAAGGTTCGCCACGGAAACAACCCGGTCCTGACCATGTGCGCTGCGAATGCCGTGGTGAAGCGGGACGAGGCCGGCAATCGCAAGCTCGACAAGAGCAAGTCGACGGGCCGGATTGACGGCATGGTCGGCCTGGTCATGGCGCGCGGCACGGCGGCGCTCGCTACGCAAGAGGATACCGTCGATGAATGGATCAGGAGTCTTGCGTCGTGAACGGCTATAAGCTGTCGCGCCGGGCGGCCGAGGCGGAGGTGCGCAGCGCCGCCAGCCGTGGGCTGCCGATCGAGGCGAAAGCCATCCTGTCCCTGGCCAGTGGCCTGGAGCCTGGGCAGCAGGACGGCAACAACCTTCGCGCCGGCCTCGTCACCACGGAGCGCTATAGCGACGCGGGCGGCGCGCGTGGCGAGGCGACGGGGCTGTCTGCCACCTGGGCCTGTGTCAGTTTCTGGGCCGGTAACATCGCCTCGCTGCCGGCTGCGCCGCAGCGGCGCGGCCCTGGCGGTGTCCCGGTCGATGATACGTCGCACCCGCTCTATGGCTTGTTGCACGACAGCCCGAATTACGACCAGTCGGCATTCGATTTCTGGGAATACATGGTCGGCAGCATCGAGTTGCGCGGCAATGCCTATGCGGAAATCGTGCGGCGCTCCAACGGCTCCATCGTTTCGCTGACACCTATCTCGGCCGATGTCATGATGGTCGCCCGCCGGCAGGATGGGGCATTGGAATACCGCTGGACGGACCTGACCGGCCCGCGCGTGGAGCTTCAGGACAAGGTGCTGCATATTCGCGGGTTCGGCGGAACTCCGCTTGGCGGCGTATCGCCGTTGAGTGCGTGCCGGCAGGCATTCGCGGCGGCGGTGGCGACCGATCGCGCCGCTTCCACGATGTTCGCAAACGGTGTCCGCCCGTCAGGCGTCATGTCGACCGACAAGGTTCTGACCGGCGACCAGCGGCCGACCCTTGAGGCCCTTCTGCAAGAGAAATTTGTCGGCGCGGTCAATGCCGGGCGGCCGATGCTGCTCGATAACGGGCTGAAATGGGAACAGCTCACCATCGACCCCAGCGACGCGGAGATGCTGGAAAGCCGGCGGTTCAGCGTCGAGGAAATCTGCCGCGTTTTCGAGGTGGACCCGCATCTGGTCGGGCAGACGGTCGGCAACACCGCGCTTGGTTCGAGCATCAAAGACCAGACCCGGTCCGTCATGGTGTTCAAGATGCGCAAGCGGTTGAAGCGCATCGAGGGCGCACTGTGGAAGCAACTGCTAACCCCGGCTGATCGCGCGGCGGGGGTGTCGATCAAGTTCAATGCCGAGGCGTTCCTGCGCGCGGATAGCGCCGGCCGCGCCGACTATTACGACATCATGCAGCAGTTCATGACCAAGAACGAAATCCGCGCACTGGAGGGCTTGCCGCCGATTGATGGCGGCGACGTGTTGATGGCGCAGATGCAGGACGTGCCTTTGTCGCGGGCCATTCGTGGAACCCAGGGGACATCATGACCGACCAGCAGAACGAAGCCGACCGTATCGCCAAGCTGAACGCGGCGGGGGTCATTCCCATGACGGCCGAGGAAATCCTTGCCGGCACGCAGGCGGGCATTCCCCGCCCCTCCTTCCTCAAGGACCACGAAGACGATGGAACCGTCGACGTGGTCGATCCCCACGCGAGGTAGCGACCATGTTGGACGAACTGGACATCGCACTCGACGCCAAGTCGATTGACGACGACGGCAATATCGAGGGCCTTGCCGTCGGATACGGCGATACCGACCATGGCGGCGACATCGTCGCCCCTGGCGCGGTGCTGTTGGAAGGCCGGAAGAGCCTGCCGATGCTGCTGCACCACGATCGCAAGCGCCCGGTCGGCGTCTGGACCACTTTTGACGACCGCGCGGATGGCTTGCACGTCAAGGGCCGGTTCGGCACGTCCGCTGCTGCTCGCGAGGCGCGCGAGGACGTGCGCCAAGGCATCATCACCGGCCTGTCGATGGGGTTCGTCACCCTCAAACGCCGGTTGGAGGGCAAGTCCCGTCACCTGTTGCAGGTCGGGCTACACGAAATCTCGCTGGTAACCGTGCCGATGAACAATCGGACCCGGATCACCGGTTTCAAGGACATCCTGGGCGGCGGCGAACTGCCCACCGTCCGCGATTTCGAGGATCACCTGCGGGATGCCGGTTTTTCTCGTTCCAAGGCGACGGCGATGGCCGCCGCCTGTGCGCCGCATCTTCGGGGGGAGCCCGAGGCGAAGGCGATAGACGAGCTGCGCGAGTTCCTGACGGCCCTGCGCGGCTGATCTTCATCTCTGCCGAAAGGGCAACCCAATGACGACTGACACGAAGTCGGTGGCCGAGATGGCCGCCGAAACCAAAGCGCTGTTCGAAACCAAGCACAACGAGGTCAAGGGCATCGCCGAGCAGGCGCTTGCCGAGGCGCAGCGCGGCATTCCCATGTCGGAAACCGCCAAGGAACTCGCCGATCAGGCGCTGACGGGCATGAACGAGGTCAAGTCCCGCCTGGACGACCTCGAGCAGAAGGCGGCGCGGAACGGCGGCGCGGGCGATGTCGAAACCAAGTCCATCGGGCAGCAGTATGTCGAGAGCGACGAGTACAAGTCGGCTTTCGCCAACGGCGTCCGCGCCGGCCGCAACGCAGGCATCGAGGTCAAGGCCATCACGTCGCTGACGACCGATGCCAATGGCTCGGCGGGCGACCTGGTCCGCTCCGATCGCATCCAGTCGCCTATGCAGATGCTGCCGAACCGCCGGCTGACCATCCGCAACCTGATCGCGCCCGGTCAGACCGCCTCCAGCTCGGTCGAATACGTGCAGGAGACGGGCTTCACCAACAACGCCGGGATGGTGGCGGAAGGAACGCTCAAACCCGAGTCGACCCTGAAGTTCGACCTCAAGACCGCCCCCGTGCGCAAGATCGCGCACTGGTTCCTGGCATCGTCGGAAATCCTGTCCGACGCGCCCGGGCTGCGGTCGATCATCGACAACCGGCTGCGCTATGGCCTCGCGTTCGTGGAGGACGTGCAGTTGCTCAAGGGCGACGGCACCGGGCAGAACCTGCTCGGCATCAAGCCCCAGGCGACGCCCTATGCCGTGCCGACCGGCCTGACCGGCTTCGCCGCGCCGACCATGATCGACAAGCTGCGCATCGCCCAGCTTCAGGCGGCGCTCGCGCTCTATCCCGCCGACGGTCAGGTGCTGCACCCGATCGATTGGGCCATCATCGAAATGATGAAGGACGGCGATGGCCGCTATCTGATCGGCAACCCACAAGGGACGCTGGCACCGACCCTGTGGGGCCTGCCGGTGGTGCCGACGATGGCGCAGACTGTCGGCGAGTTCACGGTCGGCGCGTGGAGCATGGGCGCGCAATTGTTCGATCGTGAACAGTCGGGCGTGCTGGTGTCGACCGAGGACGGCGACAACTTCCGCCGGAACATGGTCACGATCCTCGCCGAAGAGCGCCTGGCGCTCACCACGTACCGCCCCGAAGCGTTCGTGGACGGCAAGTTCGCCAACGCCTGATGACCAAGGGGAGGGCAATTCGCCCTCCCCAAGCACTGGAGGTCCGATGAATGGCCGAGCAGAAGCGCTACACCGTCCACCGTTCGATGCATGGCGACGGGAAGGACTACGAAGCCGGCGACACCCGCCTGATGGCCGAGGCCGATGCGGCCGAGCTGGTCAAGCTCGGTGCCCTGTCTTTGGAAGGCGAAGAACCGGCCGCCCGCGAACCGGCCATGCGCCACACCTTCGGCACCGAGCCGAGCAAGCTGAACACCGAGGGCTATACGGTCGCCACCGGCGACGGTGTCAGCCTGAACCGCGACACCCCGGCCGCCAAGCCGGTGCGGCGAGCTAAGGCGGAAGCCTGACGAGTTCGGGGCCGGTTTCTTCCCCCTGGGCCGGTCCCGAAACCACAATGATGAGGTGCGGTGATGACCATCGATCAGATGCGCGCCGCCCTTGGTCTTGGCGCGGATGTCTCCGATGCTGAGGTGCAGGCCCGCTACGCGAGCCTTGTGGCCAGTTGGTCGCAGGCCGAGGCGAGCGCTGCCGAGCCCGCGATCAGCATGGAGTCGGCGCGCCGGCAGCTTCAATTTGACGAGGATGATACCAGCCAGGACGAACACCTAAGCGAACTGCTCGCTGATGCCATTGGCTGGGTTGAGCGTCGCACGGGATTGCTTCTGACCGTCGACAGCCCCCGCAACATGCGCCGCGCGGCCCTTGTGCTGCTGACCGCCTACCATGACGATCGGGAAGGCGGCGACGTGCTGGCGAAGGCTGAGGCGAGCGCTGGGCGGCTATGCGATAGCTGCAGGGTGATGGCGATCTAATGCCGCTCCGCACCCTTTCCAGCCGCCTCAAGGATCGCGTGACGATCCAAGAGAAAGACCTGATCGACAACGGCAAGGGTGGCCGCAGGCCGCGCGATCCCGCCGCGCCGTGGAAGGACCTGGCGCGCGGTGTCGCGGCCGAGGTCATCGCTCTGCGCGGCGATGAGGCGCTCCGCGAGGGGGTGGAGCGCTCCACCCGCCTGTGGCGCGTCACCATCCGCGCCCGCCGTGGCCTGTCACCCGCCATGCAGATCGTCTGGGATGACCCGGTGATGGGCGCGACGGCGATGAACATCCGGACCATGGCCCCGAATGAGGCCCGGGACGGCATCGTCATGACCTGCGAAAGCGGGGTGACCTCCTGATGGCCCGGCGGCCAGTCAAGGGCATCGGAAGGGTCCGCAAGCTGCTTCGCCGGCTGCCGGACGCCGTCGCCGGCGAGATCGTGGTCGAGCTGAACGTCACCGGCCGGCAGATGAACCAGGCCGTGCTCGCCAAAGCGCCGCGCAAGTCGGGGGCATTGAGGGCCGGCATCTCCTACAAGGTGCTGCCCAAGTCCCTCCGGCTGCAAGTCGGCCTGCTCGGCACGCGAAAAGGGCAGTCCAAGCTCTTCTATGGGCGCATTCAGGACCTGGGACGCAAGGCGCAGGTCGTGTCGGTCCAACGGTTCAAGGCGGGCGTCAAACGCGAGTATGATCGCGCTGGGCGCAAGTCGGGCGGCGGCCTGACCAGGCGATACCTCATGAAGGTCCGCGCTATGGCCCCCAAGCGGTTCGTGACCGGGCGTTATCCAGACCTCCGCCGCGCCTTGCGGGAAAACCTGCGGGGCATCTTCGCCCGCTCGCTGCAATCCATATCGGGAGCCGGTGATGAGTAGCGCGAAATCGGTCGTGGAGGCGGCGGTGTTCGCCGCCCTGGTCGCAAAGGTCACCGGCGCGACGGTCTATCAGGACGCCCCGGAGAACGCCGAGGGCGACCTCGTCATCATCGGTGACATGAAGAGCGCGCGCCTGCCCGGCAAGGAAGCGAGCGCCGATCGTAGCGTTACGCTCTCAGTGGTCGCGATCGTCAACGCCGAAGAGCGCGCACCGCTCCTGGCGCTGCAAGAGCAGTGCGACGAGGCGCTCGATGGAACCGAACTCGACGTGCCCGGATGGGTGATCCGAGGCCAGTTCGATGACGACGACGCCGTTCTTTCCGATGACGGGGCCTCCTACACGGGCGTCTCTTCCTACACCTTCCTCGCGCTCGCGGACTGAGCGCCACCACCTTTCCACAACCCTGCCGCGCCTCGCCAGCGCGGCTTTTCGCATGGGAGAAGACGCATGGCGAAGAAGCTCGCGAATGATTATCGGCTGTTCCTGCGCGGATCGGACGGAACGACGTTTTCGCAGCCGGCGGGGCAGGGCAACCTGACCAAGAGCGGTGGCAAGAACTTCACCTCGAACGCGACCAAGGACACCGAGGGCTACGACACCCAGCAGCCCGGCCTGAAGACGCTGACGCTCAAGCAGGACCTCATCCCGTCGCTGCCCGATCCGACCGGCTACACGCGCATGGAGACGCTCGACAAGTCGAACGCGGTCGAGGTCTATCAAATCCGCAAGAAGCCGTTTGCGGCGACCGACGTGGTGTTCGAGGCGGCCATGTACACCGGCCTCGATGACACCGGCTTCAACCAGGGCGCGAGCGTCACCGTCGGCGTGACCCTGACCCTGGCGGAAGCGCCCACGGTCGACGCGCTCGCCTGATCCGGCGCGCCCCCTCTCACCCGGAGAACACCCATGAAGATCGCAGGCAAGGACGTGAAGATCACGCCGCCCAAGGACCTGAATGACCAGCTCGTCGCCGCGACCGGCTGCGGCGCACACGAAATCGAGACGGTGCTGGCGGCCGGTCCCGACCGGGCGGCGCGCGCTCTCCGCCCGTTTCTGGAGCCCGACTTCCTGCCGGGTCCGGAACTCGCGCGCGCGATCGCGGCCGATCCGGCGCTGATCGACGACATCCGCGCGCTCTATGCCAAGCCGAGCGCGCAGCAGCCGGCGGCGGGGGGCGAGGCCAAGTGAGCGACGCCCGGCAGCCGGTGGCCGATCGGGGTGAGGCGTCTCTCACCCTCGCCGGCACCGTGATGGGCCTCCGCCCCAGCTTCGAAGCGCTCGACGCCATCGAGAAGACGCTCGGGCGCGGCCTGGTCGACCTTGCCACCGCAGCCATCCATAAGCAGTTGCGGATGTCGGAGACGGGCCAGATCGCGTGCGAGCTGATCCGTGCTTTCGGCCGCGATGCAGACGATGCCGGCGCGAGCAAGTCGACCGCGCCGCGCGTGACCGAACTCATCATGGCGAGCGAGGGTGGCCTGCTCGCCGCCATGCAGACGATCGGCGGCGTTCTCGCGATCGCGGTGAACGGTGGATACGACACCCAGGGAAACCTGAAGCCGCCGACGACGACGATGACGACGGACGAAGCCCCCGTCGGCGGCTGATGGGCGCGGCGGCTGCCGCGCTCGGGTGGCGGCCGCGTGAGTTCTGGGCGGCCACGCCGCCAGAGTTCTGGGATGCGATGAACGGGTACGAGCGGATGAACCGCGTACCGGACGAATAGGGGGCGGCCTGTGGCGGACAATACCGAACGGCTGCTCCTTCAGGTGGACGCCGCGACCGAGCTTCTGCGGCGTCATCTCGCCGAGGGCGAGCAGCCGCTGTCGCGTTTCGAGCAGCGCGCCGCGAAGATGTCGGAGAACGTCGACAAGTCGATCGCCGACATGGGCAAGCGGTTCGGTCCGCTGGCCCAACTGGCGGAGGACTCGGCGAAGCGCGCGCAGCGGGCGTTCGAGGACAGCTTCAGCGACATCCAGAAGATCGCGGCAAAGGCGATCGAGGCCCCCACCATCCGGGGCGGGGTCAACATCGGCGCGGCCGATGCGCGCGCGGCGGCCGAGAATGCCCAGCGACAGGCCACCGCAACCCGCCTGGTCGCCGAGGCGGCGGAGCGGGCGGCGGCCGGCGAGGGTGTCCTGACCGAGCGCACGCGCCTGTATGTGCAGGCGGCGCGGGCGGCAGCGCTGGAGGCCGAGCACCATGCGGTCGAGCTGGCGCGGGAAGCCGGCGCGCTGGAGCGGGTCGAGATCGAGCTCAACCAGGCCGGCGCGGGGGCGCAGTTGCTGGCGCTCCGGCAGCGCGGGGCGACGAACAGCACCGGCGCGCTGCGGGCGGCGATGCAGGGCGCGTCGTACCAGGTGCAGGATACCTTCACCCAGCTAAGCATGGGCGCGAACGTCCTGCAGGTGGTGGCGATCCAAGGCGGGCAGATGGCCGGTCAGTTCGCCAACATCGAGGGCAAGGCGGGCAACCTCGCACGTTTCAT
>NZ_JACHNY010000006.1 GCF_014199625.1 Sphingomonas abaci | reverse complement strand
TCTGTGCCGGCCTCCTGACCCGGCTCAAAGCCTGAATCACAAAACTGCGCCAGTGTGAATCCCCAACGATTCAAAAGGACCGGAAACCGCTCTAGTTCCGGCATGACGCGGATGTCATAAAGTTGTTCGAGAGGCTTTATCGTCATCCGGTCCTCATCGTCGCTCCGCAGCGCCCTGCGCCATGATCTTGCCGCAAATCATTCACTCGCCATAAAGAGGACGAGGTAGGGCCTTTTATTGTTGCCGTCCTGCAACACTTGCCGACGTTTATCTGAGGTTCATGCAGCGTCTTGCGATCTCGGCCATTGAGCTCCGCGAGGCCGACAGCGGGCCTCGAGGAATATGGAGTTCTATTATGCGTAAGCGTCTTGCCGTGGTCTGTGTCGCCGGCGTTCTCGTGGCTGCCCCGGCGTTCGCTCAGGAGGTCAATCCGACCTTCACGGGTCCGCGCGTCGAAGCGACGCTGGGTTGGGATCATGTCAATGCGGGCAGCAACGCGCAGGGCACCGGTCGCTCGCACCGCAACATCGACGGGCTCGTCTATGGTGGCGGCATCGGCTACGACATCGCAACCGCGGGCGGCGTGGTTCTGGGCGCGGAGGGCGAGATCACCGGTTCGACCGCGAAGAGCGATCGCTACGACTATACCCAGGACTTCGGCTATGGCCGGGTGAAGGCGGGCCGTGACCTGTATGCGGGCGTCCGCGTCGGTATCCTCGCCTCGCCGACGACGCTGGTCTACGTGAAGGGCGGCTACACCAATGCCAAGCTGAACGTGCTCGCCGGCAATACCGACACGACCACCGACACCAGCTTCAAGCTCGACGGCTGGCGCGTGGGTGCCGGCGCGGAACATGCGCTGAGCAGCAACAGCTATGCCAAGGTCGAGTATCGTTACTCGAACTATGGCCGCGGCCGCGTCAATTATTCGGATGGCGGCACCAGCGGTGCATTCGACGTCGATACGGATCGTCATCAGGTGGTGGCGAGCTACGGCTTCCGCTTCTGATCCGAGGCCGGCGGGGCAGGGCGGTCCGCCGCCTGCCCTGCCGGCGCGATCGTATACGGTAAGTCGATGCTATCGCTACCAAAAATCCGATATTCGGATTGATTGCACGGCATCATTCTGAAAAGGTTCCGCGGCGATGTGTCGCGGGACGGCGCTCTCCGGCCTGCCGTCCCCATCGTCTTCGGAGTAGCCTTTTGATGTCCAGTATCGTCGTGCGCACCCTGTCCGAGCGGGTGTTCGAGATCGTCCGCGAGCAGATCGTGACCGGACGGCTGGCGACGGACCTGCCGATCCGGCAGGATGCGCTGGCGGCGCAGCTTGGCGTCAGCAAGATTCCGTTGCGCGAGGCGCTGGGGCGGTTGGAGCAGGAGGGCCTGCTCGTCAGCCAGGCCAATCGCGGCTATTTCATTCATCCCATGTCGGCCGACCAGGCGGACGAGATCTACGCCATGCGTCTGGCGATCGAGCCGGCCGCCGCCGCCCATGCCGCACTGGTCGCCGACGATGCCGACCGCGCCGAGGCGGAGGCGGCGCTCGACCGGCTCGACCGGGCCTTCGGGTCGGACCTGGGCGAGATGGCGGTGCGAAACCGCGACTTCCACACAGCAATGGTGCGACCCGGCAAACGACCGCTCACCACGCAAATGGTCGAGCGCCTGTCGATCCTGGCCGAACGCTATGTCATCGCCCACCTCCAGCCCGCCGGGCGCGAGTCGCGCGCGCATCAGGAACATCGCGCGTTGCTCGACCTATGGCTGGCGCGCGATGCGGCGGGTCTGGAGGCGATGCTGGCCCAGCATATCGCCGCGACCCTGACCGACCTCCGCCAGCAATTCGCCGCCGCCTGACCGCCCCGCCCCGTCAGAGCGGATCGCCCGCCTGGCAGCGCTCCAGCTCGACCGGATCATGGGTGCAGGTGACCGTCACCTCGCCGCGTCGCTCGACCGACAGACGGCGCAGCCGGTCCTGGTTGCGCAGCCGCTGCGTGGCATCCACCTCCATCAGCCGCTGATAGGCGCGCAGGCCGGGCGTGCAGCGACGCCGCGCCTGGCGCATCTCGCCCCGGTAAAAATAGGCGTCGCCCGCATGGAGCAGCCAGCCATCGGCCTGCCGGATCGCCACCCCGGCATGGCCCCAGGTGTGACCCGGCAGCGGCACCATCAGGATCTCGGGCGGCAAGCCGTCCAGGTCGCGCACCGCGTCGAAGCCGAACCAGGCCTCGCCGCGCGCGCCGTACCGCCGCCACGCGCCGACGTCGTCCAGTTGCCGCGTGCGCCAGCGGTTCCGCGCGACGATGCCACGGCGCGGACCGGTGGCGTCGTCATATTCGCGCTGCATGACATGGACGGTCGCATTGGGAAAATCCTCCAGGCCGCCGGCATGATCAAAATCGAGGTGCGTGGCGATGATGTGGCGGACGTCGCCGGCCCGGTAGCCGAGCGCCTCCACCTGGCGGATCGCCGTCTCCTGCTCGCGCAGGCGGATGTTGAGCATCAGTCGCCAGGGCAGCGAGATGCGCGGGTCGGGATGGCGGTGCGGATGCGCCACGTCGCGCAGGCCATAGCCGGTATCCACCAGCACCAGTCCGTGCGCGGGCGTCTCGATCAGCAGGCAGTGGCAGACGATGCGCCCGAGCGGCCCGGCGCTGCGCCCGTCGAACAGCGCGCCGCCCAGCGGGCAGTCGGTGCCGCAATTCAGGTGGTGGATATGCACGCCCAGCTCCTTGCGATCCTGCGCATCGAACGTCCGCCGGCTGTCCTCGTGTCCGCTCAAACTCGCTGAGCGGGATTAGCAAGTTGGGGCAAAGCCCTTGCCGCTCGCCGACATAGCGACGCTTGCCGCGCATTGCTTAGGCCCCTATCTTTCATCGATGACCGTGAGGCGATCAGCCAGGGAGCGGCGGCTCGCGGCCGGACTGGTGCCGGTGGCGCGAGCGTACCGGCTGCATCTCGACCGCGAATTGGCGGGCCTGTCGCTATCGCATTCGAGCGCGCTGGCGGTGATGCTGCTCGGCCGGATGGCGGACGGCGTGCGCCAGGGCGAACTGGCCGAGCGGCTGGGTGTGGAGGGGCCAACCTTGGTGCCGCTCGTCGATCGAATCGCGCGGGCCGGACTGATCGAGCGGCGGGGCGATCCGGCGGATCGCCGGGCCAAGACGCTGCATCTGACGCCGGCCGGGCGCGACTTGGCGGAGCGGGCCGAGGAACGATCGGCCGCGGTGCGCGCTCGGCTGTTCGCCGGGATCGACGATGCAGCGCTCGACGCCGCGATCCAGGTGATCGAGCGGCTGCAGTCGGCGCTCGACGCGGTGGAGCGGCCATGAGCGACCACCAACCGACCGAGGAGTCCAGGCCCTGAACCTGATCGACCATCTGCGCCCGCGCCGTCGCGGCATAGCCTCCGTCCATGCCGAGATGCGCGACGGCATCGTACCCGCCGCCAACGGCGTCGCGCAGACGCCCGAACAGGACCCGGTCGAGCCGCCAAGCCGTAATTACCGCACCGTGGCGCTGATCATCGCCTGCGCGATGTTCATGGAAAATCTGGACGCCACCGTGCTGGCGACGGCGCTGCCGACCATGGCGCGCGATTTCGGCGTGCGCGCACCGGAGATGAGCATCGCGCTCACCTCCTATCTGCTGGCGCTGGCGGTGTTCATTCCGGCTTCGGGCACGATGGCGGACCGGTTCGGCGCGAAGCGGGTGTTCCGCCTGGCGATCGTGCTGTTCATGTGTGGATCGCTCGCCTGCGGCCTGTCGCCGACGCTGCCGATGATGGCGGCGGCGCGCTTCCTCCAGGGGATCGGCGGGGCGATGATGATGCCGGTCGGGCGGCTGGTGCTGCTGCGATCGGTGGCCAAGCGCGACATGGTGTCGGCCATGTCCTGGCTGATCATGCCGGCCCTGATCGGGCCGATCGTCGGGCCGCCGGTGGGCGGCTTCATCGTCACCTACCTCGACTGGCGCTGGATCTTCTGGCTCAACCTGCCGATCGGCGTGCTGGGCGTGATCCTGGTCGGCCGCTTCATCGCCGATGTGCGCGAAACCGAGGCGCATCCGTTTGATCCGATGGGCTTCGTCCTGTCGGGCATCGCGCTCGGCTGCCTCCTGTTCGGGTTCGAGATGGCGAGCCGATCGGGCGGCGGCACGGTGGCCGCGCCGCTGGTCGCGATCGGGCTGGTCGCGGGCGCCTTCTACCTGCGTCACGCCCGCCACGCCGCGCACCCCATCCTCGACCTGTCGCTGCTCCGCGTGCCGACCTTCCGCCTGTCGGTGATGGGCGGGTCGCTGACGCGCATCACCCAGGGGGCGCAACCCTTCCTCCTGCCGCTGATGATGCAGATTGGCTTCGGCATGAGCGCGGCGCAGAGCGGATTGATCACGGTGGCGACCGCGATCGGATCGTTCGGGATGAAGGGCGTGGCGCGCCGGATCCTGCGGCGCTTCGGCTTCCGGTCCAGCCTGATCGTGATCGGCATATCCTCGGCATGCAGCTACGCGTTGTGCGGGCTGTTCCGGCCGGGCTGGCCGGTCGCTGGGATGTTCGCGGTGCTGGTGGTGTCCGGCTTTCTCATGTCCTTCCAGTTCACCGCCTACAACACCATCGCCTATGACGAGATCGACAAACGGCGGATGAGCGTGGCGACGAGCTTCTACGCCACCTTCCAGCAATTGATGCTGTCGCTGGGCATCTGCATCGCGGCACTGGTGCTGCATCTGTCGATGCTGGCGCGTGGCCATACGCGGCCGGCCTTTCCCGATTTCACCACCGCCTTCTTCGTGGTGACGGCGATCTCGCTGTTCGCCTTCTTCGTCAATCGCCGGTTCGCGCCCGACGCGGGTGCGGAGATGAGTGGTCGCGGCTGAACGGATAGTATAGTCAGTAATAGTGACGTACTTCCGGATCGCGTGAACAAGAATCGTCGATGTTCCCGCGACATGACGGATTCTTCATTTAAATGAGGGGAGCCATGTCGCCAGCATCGGGTTCTGCACGGACCCGATGGGACGACTGTGCCGATGCTCCTGCCTGCTTGCTGTAACCGCTGCATCGCCTGGCCCCTTTCTGGGTGCCGGCATTGGCTTGGCGCGCCCGGTCGGGCAAGGAGCCGGCGATCGGTGCCATCGCCCGGTCGACCCGAACGGAGGACTCCGCCATTCCTGCCTCTCGCTTTCCCCATGTTCGATCCCCGCTGCCAGGCGTGGCCGTCGCATGATCCTGGCGACCGGTGCGACCTGGGGCATCTGTGCTTTGTCGACAGCGGGGGTGATCGCGCGTCCGTTCCGCTGGCCGGAGGCGATCTGGGCGGTGGCGGGGGCGGGGGCGCTGCTGCTGCTCGGCCTGATGCCGCCAGCCGCCGCGCTTCATGCGGTGGGCGAGGGGATGGACGTCTATCTCTTCCTGATCGGCATGATGCTGCTGAGCGAGACCGCCCGGCAACAGGGGCTGTTCGACTGGGTGGCGGCGACGGCGGCGATCCATGCGCGCGGTTCGACGCCGCGCCTGTTCCTGTTGGTCTATGCGACCGGCATCGTCACCACCAGCTTCCTGTCCAACGACGCGACCGCGGTGGTGCTGACGCCCGCCGTCTATGCCGCCGCGCGCAAGGCCAGGGCCGACCCGCTGCCGCTGCTGTTCGCCTGCGCGCTGATCGCCAACGCCGCCAGCTTCGTGCTGCCCATCTCCAACCCGGCGAACCTGGTGCTCTATGGCGGCCATATGCCGGCGCTCGGCGCCTGGTTCGGCTCGTTCGCCCTGCCGTCGGTGGCGGCGATCGGGGTGACGTTCCTGGCGTTGCGCTGGACGGAGCGGTCGCGGATCGCGGGCACCTGCACTTCGGATGTCGAGCGGGCGCCGCTGACCGGCGGCGGACGAGCGGCGCTGGCGGGAATCGTGGGCACGGCCGTGCTGCTGCTGCTGGTGTCGGCGGTCGACCGGCCGCTCGGCTTGCCGACGGCGCTGGCGGGCGTGGCGACGACCTTGGCGGTGGCGCTGCTCGCGCGCCGCTCGCCGGTCGGCGTGGTGCGCGACGTGTCGTGGAGCGTGCTGCCGCTGGTCGCCGGTCTGTTCGTGCTGGTCGAGGCGCTCGACCGGACCGGGGTGATCGGCATGATCGCCGCCGCCCTGCGCGATGCCGCGACCTCCGACCCCCAGCGAGCGGCGGTCACCTCGGGCACGATCCTCGCCTTCGGGTCGAACCTGGTCAACAACCTGCCCGCCGGGCTGATCGCCAGCACGGCGGTGGCGCAGGCGCATCCGCCGCGACTGGTCGTCGACATGCTGCTGATTGCGGTCGACCTGGGGCCGAACCTGTCGATCACCGGATCACTGGCCACCATCCTGTGGCTCCAGGCGATCCGGCGCGAGGGGGAGGATGTCAACTTCCTCCGCTTTCTCAAGGTCGGTGCGGTGACGATGATCCCCGCGCTCGCCGCCGCCTTCGCCGCGCGGCTGTTGACCGGCTGACGAATATTCCATTCTCCTCCTGGCTTAAGGATCTGTGATGGCGACCGCTTCCGCAACGCTCCGTCCCGGCGGCGCGGCCCCGCATCCGGCGCCGCCGGGCCGCACGCTCGACGCCCTCAACTTTTTCCTGGCGGACGTGCGCGATGGGCTGGGGCCCTATCTCGCCATCTACCTGCTTGCGGTGCGGGGTCCCGCACATGGCTGGAACGAGGCGACGGTCGGCATGGTGCTGACCATCGCCGGGCTGGTCGGGCTGGTCGCGCAGACGCCGGCCGGCGGGCTGATCGATCGCAGCCGCAACAAGCCGCGCATCGTCATCGCCGCCGCGCTGCTGGTCACGCTCAGCAGCCTGTCGTTGCCGGTCGTATCTGGCTTCACCGCCGTCACTATCGGCCAGTCGGTCGCCGCCATCGCAGGGGCGGTGTTCGCACCCGCCATCTCCGCCATCACATTGGGGCTGGTCGGGCCCAGGATGTTCGCCAAGCGGGTCGGCCGCAACGAGGCGTTCAACCATGCCGGCAACGCCGTGTCGGCGGCGCTGGCCGGCGTGCTCGCCTGGAAGTTCGGACCAGTCGTCGTCTTCTGGCTGATGGCGGCGCTGACCGTGGCGAGCGTGTTCAGCGCGATGCGGCTGCGCAATGGGGATATCGACAACGCGGTCGCGCGCGGCCTGGACTGCGAGCCGGAGCATGGGTGCGAGGAGCCCAGCGGCTGGCGGGTCGTGCTGGAGAACCGGCCGCTCCTGATCTTCGCGGTCATTGCCTTCCTGTTCCACCTCGCCAACGCGGCGATGCTGACCTCGGTCAGCCAGCTCCTGTCGCGCACCGTCGGCAAGGACCAGGCCACCTCGCTGACCGCCGCCTGCATCGTCGCGGCGCAGGCGGTGATGGTGCCGGTCGCGATCCTGGTCGGCCGCCATGCCGAACGCTGGGGGACCAAGCCCATCTTCCTCACCGGATTCGCTTTCCTGGCCGCGCGTGGCGCGCTGTACACCGTGTCGAACGACGCCTGGTGGCTGGTCGGGGTGCAGGCGCTGGACGGCGTCGGCGCGGGCATCTTCGGCGCGTTGTTCCCGGTGGTGATCGCCGACCTGACCAAGGGGTCGGGCCGTTTCAACGTCGCGCAGGGCGCGGTGGCGACGACGCAGGGGCTGGGCGCGGCGCTGTCGGCGTCGCTGGCGGGCTGGATCATCGTCGCGGCGGGCTATACCGCCAGCTTCCTGACGCTCGCCGCGATCGCCGGGTCCGGTCTCATCCTCTATCTGGTGGCGATGCCGGAGACGAAGCGCCAATAGGCTCGGGTCAGCGGCGAAGCTGGCCTTGCGGGTCGACCGGCGTGCGGCCCTTGCGCAGTTCGAAGTGCAGCTCGGGCTGGTCGGCGAAGCCCGTATCCCCCGACAGGCCGATCACCTGGCCACGCGTCACGCTTTGCCCGCGCGTGACCAGCAGCTTGGCGGCATGGCCATAGACGCTGGTCCAGCCATCGCCATGCTTGATGATGATCAGGCCGCCCAGCGCCGCGATGCCGTCGCCGGCATAGGCGACGACGCCGGCCGAGGTGGCGCGGATCGGGGTGTTCAGCGGCACTGCGATCTTGATGCCGTCGTTGCGCTCGCCGCTGCGCCCCGGCCCGAAGCGGCGGACGACGCGGCCATCGACCGGCCAGAGGAAGCCGCCGCCCGCCAATTGCCTGGGTGGCGCGACCGGCACCGTGGCGGGCAAAGGCCGTTTCGGCCGGGCGACGGGCCTGACGGGCGCCGCGTTCTTGGCCAGCGCCGGCTCGCCGCCGGTCAGGATGTCGTCGACATCGAGCCGGAAGGCGGCGGCACGCTCGGCGGCGCGACTGCCCGGCGCGACGGCCGCCTCCGGGATCAGGATGCGCTGGCCCGCACGCAGGACATAGGGTTCCTCCAGCCCGTTGGCGGCGACGATGCGCGACCACTCGACGCCGTACGCGCGGGCGATGGCGATGCCGGTCTGCCCGGTGCGGACCAGATGATAGCGACCGGCGGGAATCGTCAGTCGCTGCCCGATGCGGACGACATAGGCGGGTGCGGCGATGCCGTTGGCGCGCGCGATCGCGTCCACGCCGGCGCCGGTCCGCTCGGCGATGCCGCGCAGCGTGTCTCCCGGCCGGACGACATAGGTGGAGGCTTCGACGCTGCGCGCATCCGCCTCGACCGGTCGTGCCTCCCACAAGGGCCGGGCGGCTGCTCCCGGCACCGCGACGCGGGTGACGGGCCGGGTCGGCGCGGTGCCCTGCGCCGCCACGGCCTCGTCATGCGGGGTGAAGTCGGTCGTCGGGGGACCGTGATCGAGCGGTGGCGGCGGCGGGGCGGGCCGGCCATAATCGGTGGGCGGCTCCATGCGCGGGATGCAGCCGCCCAGCATCAGCGCCGTCGCCGCCACCACCGCTCCCCGCATCGCCATCCTCCTACGCGTACACGGCGCGCAGCATATCGAGCGAGGACCGGTGCGTCATGTCCACCTGCAACGGCGTCACCGACACATAACCCTCCGCCGAGGCGTCCAGGTCGGTCTCGCCGGTCACGCTCAGCGGCACCCGGTCCATCGCCAGCCAGTAATAGGGAAAGCCGCGCGGATCGCTGCGTTTCTCCATCCGCGCGCGCCCGTAATCGCGCAGACCCTGTGGCACGACGCGCACGCCCCGGACCTGATCGGGGGCGACCGGCGGGAAATTGACGTTGACCATCGTCCGGGGCGACCATTGGCTGTCAAGCAGCGGCCGGAGCACCCGCTCGCCCCAGGCCTCGGCCGTGGCGAAGGATACGCGCTCGCCCGGCGCATGGTCGGGATAACGCTGGCTGAGCGCGACCGAGCGGATGCCGGCCAGCGCGCCCTCCATCGCGGCGGAGACGGTGCCGGAATAATGCACGTCCTCGCCCAGATTGGCGCCGCGATTGACGCCCGACAGGATCAGGTCGGGCTTACCGTCCTTCATTACCTCGGTCAGGGCCATCATCACCGCGTCGGTGGGCGTGCCGGTCACCGCGAAGCGCTTTTCGCCGAACCGCTTCAACCGCATCGGCCGGGTCAGCGTCAGCGAGCGGCCGGTGCCCGACTGTTCCTCGATCGGCGCGACCACCGTCACGTCGTCGGACAGGGTGGCGGCGATCGCCTCCAGCACCGTCATGCCGGGCGCATGGATGCCGTCGTCATTGGTCAGCAGGATGCGCATCAGCGGGCCGGCTCCAGCAGTTCGAGGTTGCCGATATAGGGTCGTAGGGCGGCGGGCACGACGACCGAGCCATCGGCCTGCTGATAGTTCTCGACCACGGCGACCAGGGTGCGGCCGACCGCAAGGCCGGAGCCGTTCAGCGTGTGGACGAAGCGCGGCGCCTTCTCGCCCTCCGCCCGGAAGCGCGCGTTCATCCGCCGCGCTTGGAAGTCGCCGCAGGTCGAACAGCTCGAAATCTCGCGGTAGCGCTGCTGCCCGGGCAGCCAGACCTCCAGGTCGAAGGTGCGCAGCGAGGTGAAGCCCATGTCGCCGGTGCACAGCTTCATCCGGCGATAGGGCAGGTCCAGCGCCTCAAGCACGCCCTCGGCGGCGCGGGTCATGCGCTCATGCTCCGCGTCCGACGCGTCGGGCGGGGTGATCGACACCATCTCGACCTTCTCGAATTGATGCTGGCGGATCAGCCCGCGCGTATCGCGGCCCGCCGCACCCGCTTCCGAGCGGAAACAGGCGGTGAGCGCGGCGAAGCGCAACGGCAGCTCCGCCTCGCTCAGAATCTGCTCGCGGACGATGTTGGTCAGCGACATCTCGGCGGTGGAGATCAGCCAGCGGCCGTCGGTGGTGCGGAACAGGTCCTCGGCGAATTTCGGTAATTGCCCGGTGCCGAACGCCACCTCGTCGCGCACCAGCAGCGGCGGCGCGACCTCCTCGAAGCCGAAGTCGTTGACCAGCCGGTCGAGCATGAACTGGCCGAGCGCCCGGCTGAGCCGCGCCACGGGCCCGCGCAGCAGCGTGAAGCGCGCGCCGGCGAGCGCGACGCCGGTATCGAAATCCATGCCCAGGGCCGGGCCGATCGCGTCATGTTCGCGCACCGGGAAATCGAACGTGCGCGGGGTGCCCCAACTCTTCTCCTCGACATTGCCGTCCTCGTCCGCGCCCTCGGGCACGTCTGCGGCGGGCAGGTTGGGGATGGCGGCCAGGCGCGCGTCCAGTTCGGCGGCGGTGGCGCGCTCTTCCTCCTCCAGTTGCGGCAGGCGTTCCTTGAGCGCCGCGACCTCGGCCATCAGGCCCTGCGCCCGCGCTTCGTCCTTCTGCGCCTTGGCCTGACCGATCTGCTTGGACAGGTCGTTGCGGCGGGTCTGCGCCTCCTGCGCGGCGGCGATGGTGGCGCGGCGGCGCTCGTCGAGCGCCAGCAGCTCGGCGGCGACGGGGGCGAGCGCGCGGCGCGCCAGCGCGGCGTCGAAGGCGGCGGGGTCGTCGCGGATCAGGCGGATGTCGTGCATGGCCGGGCTATGGCGGGCGCGACCGGGCCGCGCAACCCGTGCCGCCGCGCGCGCGTTACCCGACCCGATAGAAGCCGATAGAGGAGATAGCGATGCAGGTTCCCCATAATGCGTTCGTGCTGGTGGTGGATGGTCGCAAAAGCCTGTTCTTTCGCAACGAGGGCGATGCCGAACATCCGAACCTGAAGGTCGAGCATGCCGAGGAGCAGGCCAATCCGCGTGACGGCGACCAGAAGACCGACGCAGCCGGCAGCGCCCGCTCGACCCAGAGCGGCGCCGGGGCGCCGCCGATCGCGCAGGGGGGATCGAATCAGGCCGGTGGCGGCGGGCAGGGCGCCCAGTTCGCCCCGTCGCGCGGATCGTTCGAGGAAACCGATTACCATCAGCAGGAAGAGGACCGGTTCGCTGCCGAAACCGCCGAGATGCTGCGTCGCCGGGCGCTCGCCAACAAGTTCGAATCGCTGATCGTCGTCGCGCCGCCGCGGACGCTGGGCGAACTCCGCAAGCATTATCATAAGGAAGTCAGCGGCCGACTGGTCGGTGAGCTGGCCAAGGACCTGACCGGCCATCCGGTCGATCAGATCGAACAGGCGTTGCTGAACGCCTGACCTCACGGTCTCCGCACCGGTCATGACGGACCGCCGGGGCTGATTTCGCCCCGGCGGTCCGGCTGGCGTCATGATGACGTGGCCGCATGGCGCAAAGGGTTCGCGCATCCCTCCGCCCCTGCCGTTTCGATCAGGATCAATAACCTGAGAGACGCGCTTCGATCCATTGCGGAGCGATCTGTGCCAAAGCTGGCCAGGCCGAGCGGATCGAACCGGTAAAACGTGCTTTCTGCGCAACTATCCTGTCAAAACCATATCGGGGACAGTGGAACGGTTGCTTGTGACACGACCTTCACGAAGCTATAGGCCGCATCATCTGGGGGTGGCCCGGCGGAAAAGAGACGGTGTCAATCCGCTCCGCGACAGGGCTGTAGGGAGATCGGTATGGCGACGGTGTTGAATCGCGTTGACGACCATTCCACCGGCCACAGGGTGGCCAATGACGACGGCTATCGTCCGACGGCGGACGAGCCGTTCATGAATCCCCGACAGCAGGCCTATTTCCGCAACAAGCTGAACCAGTGGAAAGAGGCGATCCTGATGGAGTCGCAGGGAACGCTGTCGCAGCTTCAGCTCGACTCGCTGCGCGAATCCGATCTGACCGACCGCGCGTCGAGCGAGACGGACTGGTCGATCGAGCTGCGCACCCGCGACCGGCAACGCAAGCTGATCAGCAAGATCGAGGCGGCGCTGCGCCGGATCGACGAAGGCGAATATGGCTATTGCGAAGTGACGGGCGAACCGATCAGCCTGGCGCGGCTGGAAGCCCGGCCGATCGCGACCATGACCGTCGAGGCGCAGGAGCGTCACGAGCGGCACGAGAAGGTGTCGCGGGAAGATTGAGACCGAAACGGCGGCGATCTCGGGCCGTCGGTTATCCTCTCCCATAATGGGGCGGCGGGCGCATGCGCTTCGCCGCCCTTGCTTTATCGGTGCAACGACGTGCCGGGCGGCTCGGCTCGACCTGTCCCATCGCGGGAAGCATGGACGGGCGGCGGGCTTTCCATTAGGGCTTTGTTCAGAAATTCAGCCCCAAGCGCAGGTGGGTCGAATAGTGGACGAAGCGGGATCGGATATGGACGGCGCAACCGGCGATGACAGCAGGAACGATGCCGATGGCGCCGGCAAGCGCAGCAATCGCCGCGACAGCCTGTTCCTGACCGCGCAGCTTCGGTTCGACGGCGTCGACAAGACCTATGACGTTCGCATCCGCAACCTGTCCGAAGGCGGGATGATGGCGGAATATCCGCGCATCGTCGGTATCGGCGCGCGGGTGACGGTGGACCTGCGCAACATCGGCGAATGTCCGGGTCGCGTCGCCTGGTGCGCGGAGGGCCGGATCGGCATCGCGCTCGATTCGCCGATCGACCCGAAAAAGGCGCGGTTGCCGGTGGGCGGTGGCACCAGCACGCCGACCTATGCGAAGTCGCTGCTTGGCGCACCGCGGCGCTGATCCATCTGTCGTGATGCCTGAAAACAAAACGCCGGCCCTGCCATGGTGGCGGGGCCGGCGTCGACCATGGACGTCGATGGCGACGCTCAGTGGCTGACGATCTCGTCCTTCAGTCGTAGCTTCTGCTTCTTCAGTTCCGCGATCAGCGCGGTATCGGGGAGCGGCCGGTGGCTCTCCTCGGCGAGGCGACGGTCGATCGAGGCGTGCTTGGCCTCCAGTGCGGACTGGTGAGCGGTGGACTGCATGGGCAGATTCTCCTTCAGCTAGCGAGAATGAATAGAACATAGGACGCGGCGCTTGTCGCCGGTTAAAAAGCGCCACTGCGACCGTCCGTTGCACTTTTGCGGCGGCGTCCTGTACGGCGGGGCGTCCGTCGTCGGGGGAATCGACGGCGCGGCGGCATGGGCAAGAGGCGCGCGGGGGACAAGATGGACGACAGCGAGATCAACGCCCGGCTGCAGGCGCTGCGAACCGAGCATCGCGACTTGGACACGGCGCTGGCGGCGCTCCAGGCGCAAGGGGCGCCGGACCAGTTGCAACTCGCCCGTTTGAAGAAACGCAAGCTGCGGCTGCGCGACGAGATTTCCGTGCTCGAGGACCAGTTGCTGCCCGACATCATCGCCTGACGCGCCCGCCGCGCCCCGATTCGGGACGCAGGCGCGCGGCATTGGCGCTGGGCAGGCGGGGTGGCGTGTGCCATGCAGCGCGGCATGATCGGCTCGATGACGCCCGCCGGAATCCAGACGCGTCTCGTGAACGCGCTCTACACCGACGCCATGTTGCTGGCCGACGAGGCGCGCAGCTATTTCGACGATCGCAGTCGCCAGGATCGCGATACGTTGCCGCCGGTCGCTCGCGTCGCGTTCAGCTGCGAGTCGCTGAAAGTGACGACGCGATTGATGCACGTCATCGCCTGGCTGCTGGTGCGCCGGGCGGTCGCCGCGGGCGAACTGACCCCGATGGAGGCGCTGACCCCCAACCGCCGGCTGAGCGACGAGATCGCCAGCGAGGACGCGGTGCTGTCCGGCCTGCCCGACGAGGCGCGGCATCTGGTCGAGGCAAGCCAGGCGCTGTTCCGCCGCGCCGCCGCGCTCGACCGGGCGCTGGCCGGAGACGCGGAGATGGCCGCGGCCGCGGGAGCGGCCAGCCCGGTGCGCGCGATGCAGCATGATCTGCTGGCGCGGCTGGGGCGGGGCGGCGTCGCCGCTTGACGCTGCGGGCGGGGGGACTTAGCGCCGCCGCCATGTCCGTACTTCCCATCGTCGAAATCCCCGACCCACGCCTCCGCCTCGTCTCCAAGCCCGTGGCCGCGGTGGACGACGCGGTCCGCCAGTTCGTCGCCGACATGTTCGACACCATGTATGCCGCCAACGGCATCGGCCTCGCCGCCATCCAGGTCGGCGTCGACCAGCGTATCCTGGTCATCGACCTCCAGGCCGAGGAGGATGGAGAGGGCAAGCCGATCCGCGCGCCCAAGGCCTATATCAATCCCGAGATTCTGTCGGTGTCCGAGGAGTTGTCGACCTATAACGAAGGCTGCCTGTCGATACCCGACCAATATGCCGAGGTGCGCCGCCCGGCGCGCTGCCGCGTCCGCTGGCTGGACGAGACCGGCGCGTCGCAGGAAGAGGAATTGGACGGTCTGCTCGCCACCTGCATGCAGCATGAGATCGACCATCTGAACGGCGTGCTGTTCATCGACCATGTGTCGCGGCTGAAGCGCGACATGCTGATGAAGAAGCTGGCCAAGCAGCGCCGGGCCTGACCCCCGCGATCGCCCGGATGGGGGCAGCTGGCGAAAGCCCCTTTGCGGCTGGATGCGTTCGCTGTACGTTCCCGCTCATGTCTGATGCGTCCAAGCCTGCCGCCCGTTCCGTCGCCCGATCGCTCGGAGGCGGCCGATGACGGCCGAACTGGTGATCGCCGCGCTGTTCGCGCTGATGGCCGGCCTTGCGATCGGCTGGCTGCTCGCGGGGCGCAAGGCGGCCGGATTGGCGGCGGACCTGGCGCTGGCCCGGCAGCGTGCGGCCGACGCCGATCTGGTGCGGCAGGCCCGCGACTCGGTCGAGCGCGAGCGCAACCAGGCGATGCAGGACGTGGCGATGCTCCGCGCGCAGGGCGAGGAACGGCACGCCGCCTATCAGGCGCTGACCGCCGAGCTGCACGCCCTGCGATCGGCGGCGCAGGAGCTGGCGGCCTTGCGCGCGCAATCGGCGGAACGCGAGGCGGCGCACCAGCAGACGCTGCGTCAGTTGCACGAGGCGCGCGAGACGATGACCGCGCAGTTCGGCGCGGCGGCGGCCAGGGCGCTCGAGTCGGCGCAAACCCAGTTCCTCGAACAGGCCAATGCCCGCTTCGCCGCATCCGAGGCGGCGCAGGGCGCGAAGCTCAGCGCGCTGCTCCAGCCGGTCAACGATCGGCTTCAGCGTTATGAGGAGGGCGTCGCCCAGGTCGAGAAGGAGCGGCGCGACGCGTTCGGCAACCTGCAGGGACTGATGGAGTCGATGCGCGTCGGCCAGGAGACGGTGCGCAGCGAGGCGGCAAAGCTGGTCAACGCGCTGCGCAACGCGCCGAAGGCGCGCGGGCGGTGGGGCGAGCAGCAGCTGCGCAACGTGCTGGAGAATTGCGGCCTGTCCGAACATACCGATTTCGCGACCGAGGTCAGCGTGTCGGATGGCGAGGGCGGGCGGCTGCGCCCCGACGCGATCGTCCGCGTCCCGGGTGGCAAGTCGCTGGTCATCGACGCGAAGGTATCGCTCAACGACTATCAGGACGCGTTCGGCGCGATCGACGACGAGGCGCGGCAGATCGGCCTGGCCCGCCATGCTGCCTCGATGCGCGCGCATGTGAATGGCCTAGGCGCGAAGAGCTATTGGACGCAGTTCGACGATACGCCGGATTATGTCGTGATGTTCGTGCCGGGCGAGCATTTCCTCTCCGCCGCGCTGGAGCAGGACTCGACCCTGTGGGACTATGCGTTCGACAAGCGCGTGCTGCTGGCGACCCCGACCAACCTGATCGCGATCGCGCGTACGGTCGCGGCGGTGTGGCGGCAGGAGATGCTGGCCGAGCAGGCGCGCGAGATCGGGATGCTGGGCAAGGACCTCTATGCCCGCCTGGCGACGATGGGCGGGCATGTGTCGAAGCTCGGTCGCAATCTCGACACGGCGATGACCGCCTACAACCAGTTCGTCGGCTCGCTGGAGAGCCAGGTGCTGACCCAGGCGCGACGTTTCGAACAGCTCAAGATCGACACCGCCGGCAAGACGATCGAGCCGCTGCCCGTCGGCGAACAGTCCGCGCGGCCGCTGACCAAGTTGGTGACGGCCGCGGAGTGAGCGAGCGAGGCGTGGTCACGCAGATACGCGAGAAGGTCGCATGATCGAGGGGGGGCTCGTTTGCTAACCCCTCGATTTCCGGCAAAGGCCCCGGCCCAGTTGGAAAGGCGGTGGTAACGGGGCGTTGCGCTCCATCACCTTTGTCCCCCACCGAGCCCCGGCCTTCGCCGGGGAACAGGAAGGGGAGGAGGAGAGGCTTCCCGATGCAAAACCCTCTCCACCTCCTCGCGCGGATCCTACCCTATGCCGATCAGCACGCGTCGATCAGCAGGGGCGGCAGCGCCACCCCCTTGGCGTCGCGGCTTTGCAGGCGGACCAGCCCCTTAGCCTTGGTCAGCGCCTCGACGCCCGGCTCGAAGCAGATGCCGCGCTTCATCGTCGTCGCCATGGAGGCGTCGCTATATTGCCCGCGCCAGTCGTCCATGCCGTCGAGCGCGATGGTCAGCGTCCGCCCCTCCGCCGCCGCGCCGGTGATCCTCACGCCGCCACCCAGCGACTTGGGTGCGGAAGCCAGGATCTGAGCGGCGGACGCCTTGGCCAGCGCGACCGGATCGGCGGGCGGCGGCGCCTCGGGTGCGCCCGAACAGGCCGCCAGCATCGCCATTCCCATCATCACCACCATCATCCGCATCGTCGCTCTCCCCGGGCCAGCCGCCCTTGCTCAACCGCGCTGTTGCGCCAGCACTTCATAGGCCATCACCGCCGTCGCCACCGCCGCGTTCAGGCTGTCCGCCTTGCCCAGCATCGGGATCTTGACCAGCAGGTCGCACGCGGCCGCGTAATCGGCCGGCATCCCCTGCGCCTCGTTGCCGGTGAGGAGGAAGGTCGGCGCGGCGTAGCGTGCGGCGCGATAATCATGCTCCGTGTCGAGGCTAAGGCCAACGAGCTGGCCCGGCCCCTGGCGCAGCCAGGCGAGAAAGGGCTGCCATTCGGTCCGGACCACCGGCACGGTGAACAGCGCGCCCATGCTGGCGCGCACCGCCTCCACGGAAAAGGGGTCGACGCATTCGCCGACCAGGATCAGCCCGCCGGCCCCGACCGCGTCGCCGGTGCGCAGGATCGTACCGAGATTGCCCGGATCGCGCAGCCGCTCCGCGACCAGCCAGAGGCCGGCGCGCGACCGGTCGAGTTCGCCGAGCGACGTCTCGAATTCCTCGAACACACCGACCACAGCCTGGGGATTGTCCTTGCCGGACAATTTGGAGAGGATGTCGGGCACTGTCTCGATCGCCTCGCCGCCCGCCGCCTCGACCGCGTCGATCAGGCGCATGACCAGCGGATGCTGCGCGCTGGCGGCGGCGAAGAACAGCAGCGAGGGCAGGCGGCCGCCCTCGCGCGCCTCGGTCAGGATGCGCAGGCCCTCGGCCAGAAAGCGGCGCTGTTCGCGGCGGTGGCGCTTGTCGCGCAGGTCCCGGACGCTTTTGACCAGCGGATTGGAATAGGCGGTGATCTGACGAGGCATGCGGCCGTCCTGCCGTCCCCCGCGCCCGACCGCAAGCGGGCTCAGCGCCGGCGACGCTCGTCCCACCAGGCCAGCCGCTCGCCGATCCGCTTCTCGAAGCCGCGTTCGGTCGGCTCGTAGAAGCGCTGCGGCCCCAGCGCCTCGGGCCAGTAATTGGCGCCGGAGAAGCCGTCCTCGGCGTCATGGTCGTACTCGTACCCCTGGCCATAGCCGATCTGCTTCATCAGCTTGGTCGGCGCGTTCAGGATGTTGTCGGGTGGCATCAGCGAGCCGGTCTCGCGCGCGGTCTTCCACGCCGCCTTCTGCGCCTTGTAGACCGCGTTGGATTTCGGCGCGGTCGCCAGATAGACACAGGCCTGGGCGATCGCCAGTTCGCCCTCGGGCGAGCCGAGGAAGTCGTACGTGTCCTTGGCGGCGATGCACTGGGTCAGCGCCTGCGGGTCGGCCAGGCCGATATCCTCCACCGCCGCGCGGGTGAGGCGGCGCAGCAGGAACAGCGGGTCTTCGCCGGCGGTCAGCATCCGGGCGAGATAGTAGAGCGCGGCTTGCGGGTCCGAACCCCGGATCGATTTGTGGAGCGCGGAGATGAGATTGTAATGCCCCTCGCGGTCCTTGTCATAGACGGCGACGCGGCGTTGCAGGAAGGCTGAGAGGCCCGCCGGGTCGAGCGGCGCGGCCAGGTCGACCGAAAAGAGCGTCTCCGCCTGGTTGAGCAGGAAGCGGCCGTCGCCATCGGCACTGGCGACCAGCGCGTCGCGCGCCGCCTCGGTCACCGGCAGGGGGCGCTCCATCACCGCCTCGGCGCGGGCGAGCAGCAATTCCAGCGCATCCCGGTCGAGCCGGTGGAGGATCAGCACCTGGGCGCGGCTGAGCAAGGCGGCGTTGAGTTCGAAGGACGGGTTTTCGGTTGTCGCCCCGACCAGGGTGACGGTGCCGTCCTCGACATATGGCAGGAAGCCGTCCTGCTGCGCGCGGTTGAAGCGGTGGATCTCGTCCACGAACAACAGCGTGCGCTTGCCGAGCCGGGCATGGTCGCGCGCTTCCGCGAACGCCTTTTTCAGGTCGGCGACGCCGGAGAAGACGGCGGAGATGGCGACGAAGCGCAAGGCCACCGCATCGGCGAGCAGCCGCGCCGTCGTGGTCTTGCCGGTGCCGGGCGGGCCCCACAGGATCATCGACGACAGCCGCCCCGCCGCGACCATGCGCCCGATCGCGCCATCGGGGCCGGTCAGGTGCGTCTGTCCGACCACCTCGGCGAGCGTGCGCGGGCGTAGCCGGTCGGCCAGCGGCGCGTCGGGGGCGGGGTCGGCGGGCGGGGCGGGGGGCGGATCGATACCGGCGAACAGGTCGGCCATCCGCGTGATGTAGGATGTGTGCCGCCGCACGTCACGCGTCCTGCACGAAAGGCGGCGTCGGCATGACGCGGGTGGATGACAATCGCGTGCGCCGCGCCTATCTGGCGGGGATGAACGAGATGACACCGCTCGCCCGTCCGGAACGGGTCCGCAAGCCCGACTGGATCCGGGTGAAGGCGCCGACCTCGGCCGGCTTCGCCGCGACGCGCGAGCTGATGCGCTCGAAAAGCCTGACCACCGTCTGCGAAGAGGCGGCCTGCCCCAATATCGGCGAGTGCTGGTCGAAGAAGCATGCGACCGTCATGATCCTGGGCGACACCTGCACGCGCGCCTGCGCCTTCTGCAACGTGAAGACGGGGATGCCGCGCGCGGTCGATCCGATGGAGCCGCAGAACGTCGCCGACGCCGCCGCGCAGATGGGCCTGCAGCACATCGTCATCACCTCGGTCGACCGCGACGACCTGCCGGACGGCGGCGCCAAGCAGTTCGTCAAGGTGATTGAGGCGATCCGCAAGTCGAACCCGGTCACCACGATCGAAATCCTGACCCCGGATTTTCGCAACAAGCACGAAGCGGCAGTGGAGGCGATCGTCGCCGCCCGGCCCGACGTCTACAACCATAATCTGGAGACGGTGCCCAGGCTCTATCCGACGATCCGACCGGGCGCGCGCTACTACGCGTCGATCCGCCTGCTGGAGAGCGTGAAGAAGCTCGATCCGTCGATCTTCACCAAGTCGGGCATCATGCTGGGCCTGGGCGAGGAGCGACTGGAAGTCCATCAGGTCATGGACGACATGCGCTCGGCCGGCATCGATTTCCTGACCATGGGGCAATATCTCCAGCCGACGCCGCGCCATGCGAAGGTGGCGGAGTTCGTGCCGCCCAAGGCGTTCGACGCCTATGCTGCGATCGCGCGGGCCAAGGGCTTTCTGCTGGTCGCCTCGTCGCCGCTGACCCGGTCCAGCTATCATGCCGGCGACGACTTCGCGAAGATGAAGGCGGCGCGGGACGCGCAGCTCGCGGCGAAAGCCGGACGGATCGCGATCGGCGCCTGAGAGGCCTAGGACCCGATGCCCAAGCATAGCGAAACCCGCCATCTGCCCTATACGGCCGAACAGATGTTCGACCTGGTCGCCGATGTGCGGCGCTATCCCGAATTCCTGCCCTGGGTCAGCGCGATGCGGGTGCGCCAGGATAGCGAGACGGAGACGGTGGCCGACATGATCGTCGGCTTCAAGGGGTTGCGCGAGACCTTCACCAGTCGCGTCGAAAAGAGCCGACCCGAGCGGATCAGCGTCGATTATGTCGACGGGCCGCTAAAGTATCTGCGCAACGACTGGCGCTTCCGGCCCGAGCCGGGCGGCTGCGCGGTCGACTTCTCGGTCGACTTCGCTTTTAAGAACCGGGTGTTCGAGATGCTGGCAGGGCAGGTGTTCGGCACCGCGCTCCGCCGCATGATCGGCGCGTTCGAGACGCGCGCCGCCGCGCTCTACGGCGCGGGATCGGCCTCGACCTCGACGACCGGCGGCACTTCCGACGGCAGCAGCAGCTCGAGCGCGCACAGCGCCGCTTGAAGCCGGATGCCGCCCCGACCAGTGTCGGGGAACAGTTTGCGATCGGCATGAATTTCCGATGCGTCGCCGCCCTTGTCGGCGCGGGCGAAGACCACGGTGCCGACGGGTTTGCGCTCCGAACCGCCGCCGGGGCCGGCGATGCCGGTGATCGACACGGCGATGTCCGCGCCGCTCTTTTCCAGCGCGCCGCGCGCCATGCTCCACGCGACGGCGACCGACACCGCGCCGAACGTCTCCAATATGTCGCCGCCGACCTTCAGCAGGTTGCGCTTGGCCTGGTCGGCATAGGTGACGAAGGAGGCGACGAACACATCGGACGAGCCGGGGATTTCGGTCAGCGCCGCCGCGACCAGCCCGCCGGTGCAGCTTTCGGCGACCGCGATGGTGCGGCCGGCGGCGCGGTTGGCGTCGATCACGCGGCGCGCGGCCTCGACCAGCGAATGGGGGAGAAGGGTATCGGTCATCATGGTCTCGTCACGGCTGCGGGCAAAGCGGGATTTCGGGAAGGCCGGTCTTGCCCGATTTAGCCACGGATTTGGTCTTGTCCGCCTTCAGATAGCGCAGGACGGTGACGATCACGCCGGCCGTGTTGGCGGGCGGCAGCGGTTCGAGCAGCGTGACCAGCCGATCCACCGTGCCGCAATCCTCGATCGCGACGCGGCCGACCACCAGGGGCGCGATCAGGCTGGTCAGCACCGGTCGGGCGTATTCGGACTGCAGCAGCAGTGTGACCGCCGGGTCGCTGAGCTTGACGATCGCGCCCTGCGCCGCCGGCCAGGCCCGGTCGGCGGCGGCCTGGTATTTGGCGATCAGCGGGCCGCTGCCGCTTCGGATCAGGCTGGTCGCGGGCAGGCGCTGCGCACAGACGCGGCCGGTCTCGCGGATCACGTCGGGCAGGGCAACGGTGGCGAGCGACTCGGCCTCCGCGCTGGTCAGGCAGGGACGCTGCGCCGCGGCCGGGCTGGCGAGCAGCGCCGGCGCGACGAACAGGGCGGCGAGACGGAAGCGGACGCGCATCAGCGCGGCGTCCGGGGCAGGCTGACGGTCGCCATCGCCTGGGTCGCGATGCCCTCGCCCCGGCCGGTGAAGCCCAGCCGCTCCGTAGTCGTCGCCTTCAGGCTGATGCGGTCGGCGGGCAGGTCCAGAATCTCGCCGATCCGCGCGACCATGGCGGCGCGGTGCGGGCCGATTTTGGGCGCTTCGCAGATGATCGTCAGGTCGACGAAATCGATTCGCCCGCCCTTGTCGGCGATCAGCTTGGCGGCATGGGCCAGGAACTGGTCGGAGGCAGCGCCGCGCCATTGCGGGTCGCTGGGCGGGAAATGCGTGCCGATGTCGCCCGCGGCGATCGTGCCGAGCAGCGCATCGGTCAGCGCATGGAGTGCGACATCGGCATCGGAATGACCCGACAGCCCCTTGTCGTGCGGGATCCGAACGCCGCCCAGCCACAATTCCTCACCGGCCTCCAGCCGATGCACGTCGAAACCGCTGGCCGAGCGGCTTTCCCATTGCACACGCGACTCCGCGGCAGCGAAATCCTCGGGGTAGGTGACTTTTTCCAGCATGGGATCGCCCTGCACCAATGCGACGCTGCCGCCAAGCCGCCGCACCATCTGCGTATCGTCGGTCGCCTCGTCCCCCTCGGGCCAGGCGGCATGGGCGGCGCGCAGGGCCGCGAGGCGGAAGCCCTGGGGCGTCTGCACGCGGTGCAGCCCGGCGCGCGGCACCACGTCGCCCAGCATCGAGTCGTGCCCCCGCACCAGCGTGTCGGCGACCGCCAGCACCGGCGTCGCGCCGTCATGGTCGTCCAGCGCCGCCACCACCCGGTCGATCACCGCATAGGGGACGAAGGGGCGGGCGGCGTCGTGCACCAGGACCCGCTCGGCGTCCTCGGGCAGGGCGGCGAGGCCGGCGGCCACCGACTCGCGCCGGGTCGCGCCACCTTCGACCAGCGCGGCGTCGCCGATCAGCGCGCGGACCTGCGCCATGCGCTCGGGCGCGGCGACCACGACCACGCCGTCGATCGCCGGGTGGCGGCCGAGCAGCTCGACCGCATGGAGCAGCATCGGCTTGCCGGCGACGGTGGCGAACTGCTTGGGCCAGCGGCCGCCGGCGCGGCTGCCGCTGCCGGCGGCGAGGATCAGGGCCAGGGTGCGGGGCGGTGCCATGGCGCGCCGGTTAGCGGACCGGGGCGGCCGGGGCCATAGCTTGTTGCAAGCCCGGTTTTGCGCTAAGGAGCCGGCGGTTTTCAGCCTTATGCACCATTTCAAGCCCATCCAGATCGGCCCCGTCCGGATCGATTGCCCCGTCGTGCTCGCGCCGATGACGGGGGTCACCGACATGCCGTTCCGCACCCTGGTCCGCCGCTACGGCTCGGGCCTCAACGTCACCGAGATGATCGCGTCGCAGGCCGCGATCCGCGAGACGCGCCAGTCGATCCAGAAGGCGGCCTGGCATCTGTCCGAGGAGCCGGTGTCGATGCAGCTGGTCGGCTGCACGCCCTATGAGATGGGCGAGGCGGCGAAGCTGGCCGAGGATCGCGGCGCGGCGATCATCGACATCAACATGGGCTGCCCGGTGCGCAAGGTGACGAACGGCGATGCCGGCTCGGCCCTGATGCGCGACCTGAAGCTGGCGGCGCAGCTGATCGACGCGGTGGTCAAGGCGGTGTCCGCGCCGGTCACGTTGAAGATGCGGATGGGCTGGTGCCATGACAGCCTGAACGCCCCCGAACTGGCGCGCATCGCCCAGGATCTGGGCGCGAAGATGATCACGGTCCATGGCCGCACCCGCAACCAGATGTACAAGGGCCAGGCCGACTGGCGCTTCGTGTCGAAGGTGAAGCAGGCGATCGACTTGCCGGTGTTGGTCAATGGCGATATCCTGACCATCGACGATTCGATCGCGGCGCTCGAACAGTCGGGCGCGGACGGCGTGATGATCGGGCGCGGCGCCTATGGCCGGCCCTGGCTGCTGGGGCAGGTGATGCATTTCCTGTCGACCGGCGAGCGCCGGCCGGACCCCGATCTGGACGAGCAATATGACGTGGTGGCGGAGCATTATGACGCGATGCTCTCGCACTATGGCACGGTGACCGGCGTCAACATGGCGCGCAAGCATATCGGCTGGTACACCAAGGGACTGACCGGTTCGGCCGAGTTCCGCAACACCGTCAATCAGCAGCCGGACGCAGAGGTGGTGAAGCGGATGCTGGCCGAGTTCTACGCGCCGTGGCGGCGGCGTGAAGCCGCCTGAACCGGGCGTCCGGGGCCGTCCCGGATTCGCCGAACTGTTCGCCGCGCTGCCGGTCGCGGTGCTGGTGGTCGATCCCGACGACCGGATCGCCCATGCCAATGCGCTGGCGGAGCAGTTGCTCAACCTGTCCGAACGGGTGATGCGCGGTCAGCCGCTCGCCGCGATCCTGCCCCCGCCCGAGGCGGCGCAGGCCCATGACGGGCACGGCTTCGCGGTCTACGACACCGAGATCGCGACCGCGCGCGGCGTGCGGATGCGCGTCGATTTCGTCGAGGCGAAAGTCCCCGACCATGCCGGCTGGCGCACCGTGACGCTGCACAATGCGGCCGGCGCGCGCCGCTTTGCGACCGCCGGCGATCGCGGGGCGGGCGCGCGCGCCGCGGTCGGCGCGGCGGCGATGCTGGCGCATGAGATCAAGAACCCGCTGTCGGGCATCCGCGGCGCGGCGCAGCTGCTGGGCGCGGGCGAGCTGACCCAGCTCATCACGACCGAGGTCGACCGGATCGCCGGGCTGATCGACCGGATGCAGGATTTCAGCGACACCCGCCCGCTGCCGATCGCGGGCGAGAACATCTACCCGCTGCTCGCCCATGCGCGCGGGCTGGCGCAGGCGGGCTTCGCGCGCGGGGTGCGGATCGAGGAACGCTACGATCCGTCGCTACCGCCGGCCGCGATCAATCGCGACGCGCTGACCCAGATCTTGATCAACCTGCTGAAGAACGCGCGTGAAGCGGTGCGCGAGGTGCGGACACCCTGCCTGACCATGACCACCGCCTATCGCCACGGCGTCACTCGCGCAGGCGTGCCGGGGCAGCCGCGCGTGCCGCTGCCGATCGAGATCTGCGTGATCGACAACGGCCCCGGCGCGCCCGCCGACATCGTGGAGCATCTGTTCGACCCGTTCGTCTCCAGCCGGCCGGAGGGGCAGGGGTTGGGCCTGGCGCTGGTCGACAAGCTGGTGCGCGACATGGGCGGCATTGTCCAATATGCGCGCGAGGGGGCGCCTGCCGCCACCGTATTCCGCCTCCTGCTGCCGAGAGCCGTGCGATGAGCCATGTCCTGGTCTGCGACGACGACGCCGCGATCCGCACCGTGATCGCGCAGGCGCTGCGCCGCGACGGGCATGTCGTCTCGACGGTCGACAGCCTCACCCAGCTCGACCGGGCGCTGGCGCGCGGCACGCCCGACGTGCTGCTGACCGACGTCGTGCTGCCGGACGGCGACGGCATCGACCGGATGAAGGAGGTGGCGGCGCGGCTGCCCGCCCTGCCGATCATCGTGCTGTCGGCGCGCAACACGCTGACCACGGCGGTGCGCGCGGCGGAACTGGGCGCCTATGAATATCTGCCCAAGCCCTTCGACCTGGACGTGCTGGCCCGCGCGGTGGCGGGGGCGCTGGCACGGGGTGGGACGGCGGCGGAGAGCAGCCAGCCCCCCGAGGACTTGGCCCAGGATCAGACGCTGCCGCTGATCGGCCGCTCGCCGGCGATGCAGCATGTCTACCGCGTGATCGCGCGCGTCGTGTCCACCGATCTGACCGTGCTGGTGTCGGGCGAATCGGGAACCGGCAAGGAACTGGTCGCGCGCGCCATCCACGACTTGAGCGGCCGCCGCGCCGCGCCTTTCGTCGCGATCAACATGGCCGCCATCCCGCGCGACCTGATCGAGGCGGAATTGTTCGGCCATGAGCGCGGCGCGTTCACCGGCGCGGGCCAGCGCAATGCCGGACGGTTCGAACAGGCGGCGGGCGGCACGCTGTTCCTCGACGAGATCGGCGATATGCCGATCGACGCGCAGACCCGGCTGCTGCGGGTGCTCCAGACCGGCGAGTTCACCACGGTCGGCGGAGCGCGCACGATCCGCGCCGACGTCCGGATCGTCGCCGCCACCAATCGCGACTTGGAGGCGCAGGTCGCGGCCGGACTGTTCCGCGAGGATCTGTTCTATCGCCTCAACGTCGTGCCGCTCGAACTCCCCTCGCTGCGCGAACGGGGCGAGGATGTCGCGCTGCTGGCCCGGCATTTCCTCGACCAGGCGGCGGTGCAGGGCCTGCCGCGCCGGCAATTGTCGACGGATGCGGTGGCGTTGCTGATGGCGCATGACTGGCCCGGCAATGTCCGCGAGATGGAGAATCTGATGCGCCGGCTGGCGGTGCTGGCGCGCGACGCGGTGATCGATGCGGAGGCGATCCGCGGGCTGATGGGCGCGCCCCGTACGCCCAGCGAGCCGGCGGAGGCCGGGTTCGACCAGGCGGTGCGCGCCTTGCTCGACCGGCTGGGTCGCGAGGCGCCGGCGGGGCTGGACGACGGCACGCTCTACGACCGGGTGATCGCCGAGGTGGAGCGGCCGCTGATCGCGGCGATGCTGGCGCGCCATGGCGGCAACCAACTGCGCGCCGCCCGCGCGCTCGGCATCAACCGCAATACCTTGCGCAAGCGGCTGGACGATTGGGGCATCGATTTACCCAAATCATGACCACCGGCAATTATGTGGTTTTCATGCAACATCTGACGTTGTAGGGCGGCCGGGATGATCGCTGCCGCGACGCCAGACCTGACCGACGAAGCGCCCACGCGGCGGTTCACGGTCACGCCCGCGATCGAACTCGCGGTGCTGGCGGTAGCGGTCGCGATCGGCATCGCCAGCTATTTCGTCGTCGCGCGCGCGGGCGCTTCGCAGCGCTTCATCGCGCCGCCCCTGCTGGCGCTGCTGCTCGTCGCCAATCTGGTGCCCGGCATCGGCATCTTGATGCTGATCGGCCGGCGGATCGCCAGGCGGCGGGCCGCGCGCTCGCCGATCGGCGGCGCGGGGCAACTCCACGTCCGGCTGGTCGCACTCTTCTCTGCGGCCGCCGCCATCCCGATGCTGCTGGTGACGATCGTCGCCTCCTTGCTTTTCCAATATGGCGTCGAATTCTGGTCGTCGCAGCGCGCCCAGTCGATGCTGAACAACGCCGCCAGCCTGGTCCGTGAAAATTACGAGAAGGAGATCCAGCGCGTCGCCGACGAGACGCGGGCGATGAGCCTCGACCTCGCGCTCTACCTCCGCCAGATGCCGATCGACAGCAAGCGCTTCTCCGAGGGGCTGGCGGTGCAGACCTTCCAGCGCGAACTGTCCGAGGCGATGATCGTCCGCCGCGACGAGAAGGACCCGCTGATCGTCCTCAACCCCTATGGCCGGCCGATGGAGAATATCGTCACCCCGGCGATGATGCAGCAGATCGACCACGGCGCACCGGTCGCGACCGAGCAGTTCGCCGACCGCGCCGCCGCGCTGGTGCCGATCGACTATGGCAAGCACACCTATCTCTACGCGGCGCGCGTCTTCGACCAGCAACTGGCCACCCAGTTGCGGCGCGGTGACGCGATCGTCGCGGATTACCAGGCGCTGCAATCCCGGTCGCGCGCGCTGCAGCTGCGCTTCAACGCGGCGCTGCTGATCCTGTCGCTTCTGATCGTCGGTTTGGCGGTGTGGATCGCGCTCAACATCGCCGATCGGCTGGTGCGGCCAGTCGGCGCGCTGGTCGACGCGGCGCGGCGGGTGGAGGGAGGCGACCTCAGCGCCCGCGTGCCCGGCCCGCACGATCGCGACGAGGTCGGCACGCTGGCCAGCGCCTTCAATCAGATGACCGGGCGACTGGAGGAGCAGAATACCGAGCTCCGCACCGCCAACGACCAGCTCGAATCGCGCCGCTCGCTGATCGAGGCGGTGATGGCGGGCGTGTCGGCGGGCGTGGTGTCGACCGGGGCCGACCGGGTGATCCGCATCGCCAATGCCTCTGCGATCGCGCTGCTCGGCACCGATGCGGACGGGGTGCTCGGGCGCCCGTTGCGCGACGTCGCGCCCGAGCTCGACGCGCTGGTCGATGGCGGCGTGCGCGAGGCGGTGGTGCAGGTCGGGCAGGACGGGCCGCCGCGCACCCTGGCGGTCCGCATCGCGCGCACCGCGACCGGTCCGATCCTGACCTTCGACGACGTGACCCAGCAGCTGGTCGACCAGCGCCGGGCCGCCTGGTCGGACGTGGCGCGACGGATCGCGCACGAGATCAAGAACCCGCTCACCCCCATCCAGCTTGCCGCCGAGCGGCTCCAGCGCCGCTATGGCAGCCGGATCGAGGCGGATGACGGCACGTTCGAACGGCTGACCCAGACGATCGTCCGCCAGGTCGGCGACCTGCGGCGGATGGTCGATGAGTTTTCCTCCTTCGCACGGATGCCCAAGCCCGTGTTCCGCGAGGAATCGCTGCTCGCCGCCGCGCAGGAGGTCATGTTCCTGCACGAGGTCGCGCATCCCGCCATCCGCTTCACGCTGCTGCACGATGCGGACGACCCGGTGATGCTGGTATGCGACCGCCGCCAGATCGGCCAGGCGCTGACCAACATCGTCAAGAACGCGGTCGAGGCGATCGAGGGGCGCGGCGATGTCACCGACGGCACGGTGACGCTGGCGATCCGGCGCGAGCCGCGCGGCGAGATCAGCCTGACCGTCTCCGACAATGGCGTCGGTCTGCCGGCCGCGCGCGAGCGGATCGTCGAACCGTACATGACGACGCGGGCGCGGGGCACCGGCCTGGGCCTGGCGATCGTCAAGAAGATCGTTGAGGAGCATATGGGCACGATCGGCTTCGCCGAGCGCGAGGGTGGCGGCACGGTCGTGACGCTGATGTTCGACGCCGGGCATCTGGCGATACTCGACCAGGGCGATGCCGCGCCCGAACCGACCGGCGAGGGCCCGCTCGCCGCCTTGACCACCAACCGGACATGATGTGATGCCGATCGATATTCTCGTCGTCGACGACGAACTGGACATTCGCGAACTGGTCGCCGGCGTGCTGGAGGACGAGGGATATGGCACGCGCGGCGCCGGCGACAGCGACTCCGCGCTGGAGGCGATCGCGCAGCGGCGGCCGTCGCTGGTGCTGCTCGACGTGTGGTTGCAGGGGTCGCGGCTCGACGGGCTGGAGCTGCTGGACGAGATCAAGCGGCGCGACGCATCGATCCCGGTGCTGGTCATCTCGGGCCATGGCAGCCTGGACACGGCGGTGGCGGCGATTCGCAAAGGCGCGGCCGATTTCATTGAAAAGCCATTCGAAGCGGAGCGGTTGCTGCTGATGGTCGCGCGCGCGACCGAGACCGAGCGCCTGCGACGCGAGGTCGCCTCGTTGCGCAGCCTGGCGGCGCGCGACACCGACCTGACCGGCAGCTCGGGCGCGATCAACGGCGTCCGCGCGACCCTGAAGCGGGTCGCCGGCACCGGCAGCCGGGTGCTGATCATGGGACCCGCCGGCGTCGGCAAGGAAGTGGCGGCGCGGCTGCTGCATGGCTGGAGCCAGCGGGCGACCGGGCCCTTCGTCATCGTCAGCGCCGCCAACATGACCCCGGAGCGGGTCGAGGAGGAATTGTTCGGCGTGGAGGAGGGCGGCGACCTGGTCCGCCCCGGCCTGCTCGAACAGGCGCATGGCGGCACGCTGTTCCTGGACGAGATCGCCGACATGCCGATCACCACCCAGGCGCGCATCCTGCGCGTGCTGACCGACCAGAGCTTCACCCGGGTCGGCGGCAGCCGGGTGGTGAAGGTCGACGTCCGCGTCGTCTCCGCCACGTCGCGCGACCTGACCGAGGAGATCGCCGGCGGCCGGTTCCGCGAGGACCTGTACTACCGCCTGAACGTGGTGCCGGTGGTCATCCCGCCGCTCGCCGACCGGCGTGAGGACATCCCCGCGCTGGTCCATCATTTCCTGACCCATTATGCCGGCGAGCGCCGCGTGCCGACTCCGGAGGTCGCGCCCGACGCGATGGTGGCGCTGCAATCCTATGAATGGCCGGGCAATGTCCGCCAGCTCCGAAACGTGGTCGAGCGCACGATCATCATGGCGCCGGGCGACCGGATCGGCCGCATCGACCTGGACCTGCTGCCCGCCGAGGTGCTCGGCAGCGACCGGGGCGGCGACCATGGCACGTCCGCGATCATGGGCGCGCCACTGCGCGAGGCGCGCGAAAGTTTCGAGCGCGAATATCTGCGCGTCCAGATCCGCCGCTTTTCGGGGAACATTTCGCGCACCGCGAGCTTCATCGGCATGGAGCGGTCGGCGCTCCACCGGAAGCTCAAGCTGCTCGGCATCACCGATACGCGCGACGAGTGACCGGCTGGACGATCCGGCCGCGACGGCGCTAAGGAGAACGGTCCGGCCGCCAGGCCGGGCGTCCGACGCCGGGCAACGGCGCAATCTCGCGGGCCACGGCCCGCCAACAAGAAGGGCTTGTTCATGGCCGAAAAGCAATCCTCGCTGCAGGACCTCTTCCTCAACGCGCTGCGCCGCTCCAAGACCCCGGTCACGATGTTCCTGGTCAAGGGCGTGAAGCTGCAGGGCATCGTCACCTGGTTCGACAATTTCTCCGTGCTGCTGCGCCGGGATGGCCAGTCGCAGCTGATCTACAAGCATGCCATCTCGACGATCATGCCCGGCGGCGCGTTCGACGTTGATCCGATCATCGAGGCAGTCGGCGAGAGCCAGCGCAAGTCGCCGCTGCTCCAGGAGCTGTTCCTGAGCGCGGTGCGCAAGTCCGAAGACAGCGTGACGATGTTCCTGATCAACGGCGTGATGCTGCAGGGCCAGATCGCCGGCTTCGACCTGTTCTGCATGCTGCTCCAGCGCGAGGGCATGGTGCAGCTCGTCTACAAGCACGCCGTCTCGACCATCCAGCCGGCCAAGCCGCTGAACCTGGCCGAGGAACAGGCCGAGGCGCAGGAAGATTGAGTAACGGCTTCGATCGCGATCGCGATGAGTTCGCGCGTGGGGCCCGGGCCGTCGTGCTGCTGCCCGACCGGGGCGACTCGTCGCGCGACGCCGAGGCGCGGCTGGAGGAGAGCGCCGGCTTGGCCGCCGCGATCGGACTGGACGTGGTCGACCGGGTCGCGCTCAAGGTGCGACAGCCACGCCCGGCGACGCTGATCGGCAGCGGCCAGGTTGAGGAACTGGCCACCCGTGTCCGCATGGAGGAGGCGTCGCTGGTGATCGTCGACGCCGCGCTCACCCCGGTGCAGCAGCGCAACCTGGAAACCGGCCTGGGTGCCAAGGTGATCGACCGCACCGGCCTGATCCTGGAAATCTTCGGCGAACGCGCGGCGACCGCCGAGGGACGATTGCAGGTCGAGCTCGCGCATCTCGACTACCAGGCCGGCCGCCTGGTGCGCAGTTGGACCCATCTGGAGCGGCAGCGCGGTGGTTTCGGCTTCCTGGGCGGCCCCGGCGAGACCCAGATCGAGGCGGACCGGCGCATGATCCGCGACCGCATGGCGCGGTTGCGGCGCGAGCTGGACCAGGTGTCCCGCACGCGCGGCCTCCACCGCGAGCGGCGGCAGCGCGCGCCTTGGCCGGTGATCGCGCTGGTCGGCTATACCAATGCCGGCAAGTCGACGCTGTTCAACCGGCTGACCGGTGCGCAGGTCATGGCGGAGGATCTGCTGTTCGCGACGCTCGATCCGACACTCAGGCAGATTTCGCTGCCGGGTCTGGACAAGGCGATCCTGTCCGACACGGTAGGGTTCGTCTCCGACCTTCCGACCCAGCTTGTCGCCGCGTTCAAGGCGACGCTGGAGGAGGTGGTGTCCGCCGACCTGCTCGTCCACGTCCGCGATGTCGCCCATCCCGACACCGAAGCGCAGCGCGCCGACGTCGAGTCGGTTCTGGAAGAGATCGGGGTCGATCCCGCCACGCCCCGCTTCGAGGCGTGGAACAAGCTCGACCTGCTCGATGACGAGCGCCGGGCCGAACTGCTCGCCGATGCCGGGCGACGGAGCGACGTGCTCGCCATCTCCGCGCTGACCGGCGAGGGGGTGGAGGAGCTGTCGGTCGCGGTCGCGGCCAAGCTGACCGCCGGCCATCGTCGTTACCATCTGACGCTCGACGCTGGCGACGGCGCCGGCCTCGCCTGGCTGCATGCGCATGGCGAAGTGGTGCGGCAGGAGACGGACGGGCTGGAGAGCCATGTCGAGGTACGGCTCGATCCTTCCGATTACGAACGCTTCCTCCAGCGTTGACAGGACGGGGGTGGGGCGTGGCCCCCTCCCGTCCCTTTGCGCGATCGTCCGGGTCGCGTTGGCCCGAACGGCGCACTCATGCGTTGAACGAGTTCAGCGAGGAGCGAGTGATGTCGGACGAGCAGAAGAAAAGTCAGGTTCCCGAAGCGTTCGACGACGTGGCGGAGCGCAGCGTCGAGGCCGGGATCGCGGATGAGAGTGCCGCCTATGACAAGGCGATGAAGGATGAGAAGAGCGCCGGATCGTCCGACAATGTCGCCGAGCCCGATCAGATAGGGGATTTCGCCTGATGGCCGCCACGACGATGGAGCGGGCTTTCCAGGTCGCGCGCGCCGGCCAGTGCCGTACCTTGGGCGATTTGCGTCGAACCCTGATTCGCGAGGGCTATGACAGCGTGCACGCGCAGATTTCTGGCGGCAGCTTGACCCGGCAGCTTCGCGACCTGATGCGGGTGGCGGCGCAAGGCTGAGGCGGTTCCGCCTTACGGACTCAGCCTGCCCTCCAAGGGCGGTGGCGGCGAGTCGAGATCGATCGCGACCCGCTCCGACGTGTCGATCCTCGGGGCCAAAGCGCGGCGGATCGCGGCGATTCCCGCCTTTGCGACCGGGATGATCGGCAACATCACGCCGACCTGACAGCCCTGAAAGGCGCAAGCGCCGTTTTGAGCATTCTCCAGTCCGGCCCTAGGGTCCCCGGTCCGCTGACGTGGAATATCGGGCGGCGGGCGTTCGTCGGGGAGCGGCAGACGTGGCAGAGGTGAGCCGTTGCGACCGCAGACGACAATCTGGTCGGTCGACAAAGTCTGCGACGAGCAATCATCAGCCAGGATCGAGAAACGTTGCGGCACGTTCGGTGCAGCCTGCAGCGCCAGGAAGAAGGCGGGGATCATTCCGCCAGGGGTCGCAGGCTGGTGTCACCGTCGCGGCCGCCGGCCGTCACCGTCGCCCCGGCCATCCCGCCGCCGACCAGGAACAGGCTCTGGTCCTGGATGGGGGTGGTGCGGTGGAGCAGCGCCTGCCGCTCTTCGCTCACCGAACGATGCGCGGGGTCACCGGGTACGATCTCGACGAGGGGAACGCGATAGCGATCGGCGGTGCGACGACCACAGACGGTGATCGTCCTTGCCGTCGCGGCTTCGGTACATCGCTGTTCGGCGGCGGTGCGCTCCAGAGCAGTGCGCAACAGCGTGTCGTCGGCCTGGGCGAACAAGAGCAGTACGAACAGCATCCGGGTCTCCTGGCGGAGGATGACGGCGGTGACGTTAGTCGATCAGGGCCAGTCGGTGAAGTCTGTTCGCAGGATCGTGCGCGGCCGGCTGGTGCAGAGCTTGCCACCGACCGTACGGCAGTCGATGCCGGTGTCGCCGAAAGCGCGGGCCTTCATGTCGACCTCCGCCATGGGCTCGGAATCGATGCGGAAACGGGATCGGCGCGGCGGCTCGCCGCAAGTGGCGGTGGCGCAACCGGGGCTGAGCCGCCCCCTGGCCGCCTGGATCAGGTGCGCCGTATCCTGGGGCGCGGCGGTCATGAGAAACAAGGCGAGCATCCGTCCCTCCTGTCGAGGGCATGGATAACGCGGTTCGGGTCAAGATGTTGCCGCGATAGGCGACAGGCCGAGGCGCGGGATGTCCATCGCCGGGCAGCGGTCCATCACCACCTTCAGCCCGGCCGCCTCGGCGCGGGCGGCGGCTTTCTGGTCGATCACGCCGAGCTGCATCCACACCGCCTTGGCGCCGATCGCGATCGCCTCGTCGACCACCGCGCCGGCGGCGGCCGAGTTACGGAAGATGTCGACGATGTCGATCGGATCGCCGAGCTGCGCCAGCTCGCGGAACACGAACTCGCCATGGACATGCTCGCCGGTGATCTGGGGATTGACCGGGATGACGCGGTAGCCATGGTGCTGGAGCGCGGCCATCACCCGATAGGAGGGCCGGTCCGGCCGGTCCGACGCGCCGACCAGCGCGATGGTGCGCGCCGAACGGAGCAGGTCGGCAATATCGTCGTCGCTGGTCAGGGGCATGGCGTCTCTCCGGTTGGAACCCGGACAACGCCCGTCCGTCAGCCCCGGTTGCGCTGCCCCAACCACTCCGCCACCTGCGCGGCGAGCGGCGCGAAGATGCGGTCGTCCGCCGCCGCCGCCGGTGGCCGGCCTGCGTCCGACGCCTGGCGGATGTCGATCGCAAGCGGCACCCGGCCGAGGAAGGGCAGGCCGAGCGCCGCCGCCGTCGACTCCGCGCCGCCGCGTCCGAACGGGTCCGACACGGTGCCGCAATGCGGGCAGGCATAGCCGGCCATGTTCTCGATCAGACCGATGATCGGCACGCCCGCCTTGTTGAAGAAGTCGATCGCGCGGGTCGCGTCGATCAGGGCCAGGTCCTGCGGCGTCGACACGATCACCGCGCCGGCCGGCCGGTACTTCTGCACCATGGTCAGTTGCACGTCGCCGGTGCCGGGCGGCAGGTCCATCACCAGCGTGTCCGCCGCGCCCCAGGCGCCTTCGACCAATTGTCCCAGCGCCCCCGCCGCCATCGGCCCGCGCCAGGCGATGGCGCGGCCCGGCTCGACCAATTGCCCCATCGACAGGAGCGGCACGCCATATGGGGTGGGAACCGGGATCAGCTGCTTCTCGATCGCTTCGGGTCGAATGCCCTCGGCCGCCATCAGGCGGGGCTGCGACGGGCCATAGATGTCGGCGTCGATCAGGCCGACGCGGTGACCGGCGCGGGCGAGGGCGATGGCGAGATTGGCGGACACGGTCGACTTGCCGACCCCGCCCTTGCCGCTGGCGACCGCGATCAGGGCGCGGTTGACGCGCTCGGCGGTGACGATCACCCGGGCTGCGGGCGCGGCGGCGCGAACCTCCGCCTCCAGCCGTTCGCGTTCGGCGGGGGGCAGGCCGGTGGCGTCGAGCACCACGCCCATCCGCTCGCCATCCATGCGGATCGTCGCCCGCGAACCGGCGACGGAAAGCACCGCCGCCCTCATTGCTTCACTGCTCATGCCGGCGGCCTTAAGCCGGCATCCCCGCCTTGGCACTGTTTTTCGTCGAAAGGCCTTCCTATAGAGAAGGCATGAGCATCCTCCCGCGCTGGCCCAAGCGTCCGATTATCCTTGCTGCCGACAACTCCAAGGGACCGTGGGGAGGCGATGGCGGAACCCCCGGCGGCGGCCCGCGCAATCCCTGGTCGGTGCCCCCCGGCGGCCGCAAGCCGGCCGGCGGCCCGGCACGTCCGACCGCACTGGACGATTTCCTGAAGCGCGCGCGGGGCGGCGGTGGCGGCCATGGCGGCGGGGGCGGGGGCTTTCCCGGCCTGCCGCCCGGTGCCAATGCACGGGTGCTGTGGGCGATCGGCGCGGGAATCCTGGTCGTGCTGTGGCTGCTCTTCACCTGCATCCATCAGGTCGGGCCGCAGCAGCGCGGCGTCGTCACCTATCTCGGCCGGTATGCCGGCACGTTGTCGCCCGGCGTGCAGATCACGCCGCCCGCGCCGTTCGCGCGCGTGCAGGATGTCGATGTGCAGCGTTTCCGCACCGAGAACTTTCCGCGGGGCGATGGCGTCAACCTGGCGCTGACCGGCGACCAGAACATCGTCGACCTGACCTATTCGGTGCGCTGGAACGTCGCCAATCCGCGCGACTACGTGTTCCAGCTCGCCCAGCCCGAGGAGACGGTGCGCGCCGCGGCGGAGAGCGCGATGCGCGCGGTGATCGCCACCACGACGCTGGACCAGGCGCTGGGCGGCGGCCGTACCCGCATCGAGCAACGGGTGGCGGAGCTGACCCAGGCGATCCTCAACAGCTATCACTCGGGCGTCCGCATCCAGAGCGTGTCGCTCAACCGCGTCACCCCGCCGGCGCAGATCGTCGACGACTTCAACAAGGTGACGGTGGCGCAGCAGGAGGCGGTGGCGGAGGTCAACCGCGCCAAATCCTATGCGCAGCAGGTCATCGCCCGCGCCCAGGGCGAGGCCGCGCAGTTCGACCGCGTCTACAGCCAGTATCGCCTGGCGCCCGAGGTGACGCGTCGCCGCATGTATTACGAGACCATGGAGGCCGTGCTGGCCAAGTCCGACAAGACGATCATCGAGGCTCCCGGGGTCATGCCCTACCTGCCGATCCCCAATGCGCGCCGCCTGACCGAGGCTGCGCCGGCCCAGCCCGCTGCGTCGGCGCAGACCCAGTCGGGAGGTGGCCAGTGACCGGTCCCGTCTGGAAGAACCCGATCGCGCTCGGCATCGCCGCCCTGGTGTTGGTGATCCTGGCCGCGGCGACCTTCGCGATCGTGCCGGAGACGCAGCAGGCGGTGGTCTATCGCCTTGCCCAGCCGATCCGTGTCGTGAACCGCGCGGCGTTGCCCGGCCAGCCGAGGACGGACGAGGCGGGGCTGATCGTGCGCGTGCCGTTCCTCGACCGGATCGTCCGCGTCGACAAGCGGGTGCGCAACCTGGACCTGGAGAATTCGCAGGTCCTGTCCACCGACCAGCGCCGGCTCAACGTCGACGCCTATGCGCGCTACCGCGTGGTCGATCCGCGCCTGATGCTGGCGACCGCCGGTGACGAGGAGGGCGTGGAGAACCAGCTTCGCCCGCTTTTCGCCTCGACGCTGCGCAACGAGCTGGGCAAGGTGTCGTTCGCCTCGCTGCTCACGCCCGAGCGCACCGAGCTGATGGACGCGATTCAGACCGGGCTGGACCGCCGCGCCCGCCAATATGGCGTTGAGATCGTCGACGTCCGCATCAAGCAGGCCGAGCTGCCGGACGGCACGCCGTTGCAGAGCGCGCTCGACCGGATGCGCACCGCGCGCCAGCAGGAGGCGATCACCATCGCCGCCGAGGGCCAGCGCCAGGCCCAGGTCGTGCGCGCGGACGCGGACGCCCAGGCGTCGCGCATCTATGCGCAAAGCTTCGGTCAGGACGCTGATTTCTATGACTTCTATCGCGCGATGCAGTCGTACCGCCGGACCTTCGGCGCCGATGGCACCCCGGATCAGAAGGGTTCGACCAACTTCATCCTGTCGCCGAACAATTCCTATCTTCGGGAGTTCGAGGGGCGAGGCCGCTGACGGCAGGGCGACCATGATCTTGCGGTCCGTTCATATTCAACCGTCGTTCAGCCATCTTGGGCGATAGATTGCCCGGTTCGAACGACGAACGAGAGGAACTAGCTTCAGTGCGCTACGCCTACGCCATTACCAGTGCGCTTCTCCTCGGCGGCGCGACCGCCACCCTGGCCTTGCAGCCGACCGTTGCGCAGACCGCGCAGAACGAGCCGGGCGCGATCCAGGCCGCGGCGCCGCGCGCGGGCGCGCCGATGAGCTTCGCGGACATGGTCGCGAAGCTGCAGCCGGCGGTGGTCAACATCTCGACCAAGCAGACGATCGTCCAGCAGACCCAGGCCAATCCCTTCGCGGGCACACCCTTCGCCGACCTGTTCGGTGGCGGCGGCGGTGGCGGCGCGCCGGTGAAGCGCGAGGGCCAGTCGCTGGGTTCGGGCTTCATCATCTCGCCCGATGGCTATATCGTGACCAACAATCACGTGGTGGCGCCGGGCGCGCGCGGCGCACAGGTGGAGTCGATCACGGTCATCCTGCCGGACCGCAAGGAATATACCGCCAAGCTGATCGGCCGCGATCCGGATTCGGACCTGGCGCTGCTGAAGATCAACGCGACCAACCTGCCCTTCGTGAAATGGGGCGACAGCTCGCGCACCCGCGTCGGCGACTGGGTGGTGGCGATTGGCAACCCGTTTGGCCTGGGCGGCACCGTGACCGCCGGCATCGTCTCCGCCGTGCACCGCGTGACCGGGCAGGGCGGCGCCAACGACCGCTTCATCCAGACCGATGCCGCGATCAATCAAGGCAATAGCGGCGGCCCGATGTTCGATCTGAACGGCAACGTCATCGGCATCAACTCGCAGATCCTGGGCTCGCAGGGCGGCGGCAATATCGGCATCGGCTTCGCCATCCCGGCGGAAGAGGCCAAGCCGATCATCGCCACGCTGATGAAGGGCGAGCCGATCAAGCGCGGCTATCTGGGCGTGCAGCTCGGGCCGGAGGTGAACGGCGATGTCGCCTCGGCGCTCGGCCTGCCCAAGAACCGGGGCCAGGTGATCGCGGGCGTGACCGCCGGCGGGCCGGCGGCCAAGGGCGGCCTGCGCGCCGGCGACGTGGTGACCGAGGTCAACGGCCAGGCGGTGACGCCCGACCAGACGCTATCCTATCTGGTCGCCAATATCGATCCCGGCCAGACCGCACGCCTGGGGGTGATCCGCGGCGGCAAGCCGACAACCGTTAATGTCGCGGTCGCCGCACGGCCGACCCAGGAGCAGCTCGCCGCCGAGATCAACGGTGGCGCGGACGGCTTTGGCGGTGACGATGACGGCGACGACGATGCCGCCACTACGGCACCCGCGAGCGGCAATCCGCTCGGCCTGGCGGTGCAGCCGCTGACCCCGGGGATCGCCCGCGCGGTTGGCGTCGATGCGACCGTTCAAGGCGTGGTCGTGGCGGCGGTCGATCCGTCGAGCGATGCCGGGCAGAAGCTGAAGCGCGGTGACGTGATCCAGTCGATCAACGGCACGCCGGTCCGCACCGTCGCCGAAGTCGCCGCGGCGGTCACGGCGGCCAAGTCGGCGGGGCGCGACACCGTTCTGTTGCAGATCACGCGCCAGCGGGTCAGCAACTTCATCCCGGTCAAGCTGAAGGGCTGATATCCCGCTCCAAAGCGACCATGGCGGGGCCGTCGTCCGATCGGGACGGCGGCCCCGTTTGGTGTTTGTGATGCTTCAACTTGTCCGGCGGACGTTCTAGGATCACCTCCCACCAACGCCCGTGACAGGAAGACAGGCATGACGGACGGCATCTTCATCGGCCTGGGCGGCGGCCAGTCGCAGCGGCTCGACTTGAAGCGTGCCAATCGCCACGGGCTGATCGCGGGCGCGACCGGCACCGGCAAGACCGTGACCCTTCAAGGCATCGTCGAGGGCTTCTCGGCGGCGGGCGTGCCGTGCTTCGTCGCGGATGTGAAGGGCGACTTATCCGGCCTTGCCATGGCCGGGTCCGCCACCGCCCGGACGCATGAGGCGTTCGCGGCGCGGGCGGCGGAGATCGGCTTCACCGATTGGGCCTATCGCGCCATGCCGGTGCAGTTCTGGGATCTGTTCGGGCAACAGGGCCATCCGGTCCGCACCACCGTCAGCGAGATGGGGCCGCTGCTGCTGTCGCGGCTGATGGACCTGAACGACGTGCAGGAGGGGGTGATGACCATCGCCTTCCATGTCGCCGACGAGGAGGGGCTGCTGCTGCTCGACCTGGACGACCTCCAGGCGATGCTGGCGCATTGCGCCGAACGGGCGGCGGAACTGTCGACCCGCTACGGCAATGTCAGCAAACAGTCGATCGGCGCGATCCAGCGCGCGTTGCTCCAGTTGCGCAGCCAGGGGGCGGAGCATTTCTTCGGCGAGCCGGCGCTGGCGCTGACCGACCTGATCGCCTTGGACGATCGGGGGCAGGGTGTGGTCAACATCCTGGCGGCAGACAGGCTGATGGCCAGTCCGAAACTCTACTCCACCTTTCTGCTATGGCTGATGAGCGAGCTGTTCGAGCAGTTGCCGGAGGTGGGCGACCCCGACAAGCCGGTGCTCGCCTTCTTCTTCGACGAGGCGCACCTGCTGTTCGACGATGCGCCCAAGGCGCTGCTCGACAAGATCGAGCAGGTGGTGCGGCTGATCCGCTCCAAGGGCGTCGGCCTCTATTTCATCACCCAGAATCCGATCGACATTCCCGACAGCGTCGCAGGCCAGCTCGGCAACCGCGTGCAGCATGCCCTGCGCGCCTTCACCCCGCGCGATCAGGCGGCGGTGCGCGCGGCGGCCACCACCTTTCGCGCCAATCCGGGCGTCGACGTGGCGAACGCGATCACCGAGCTGAAGGTCGGCGAGGCGCTGGTGTCGCTGCTCCAGGCGGACGGCTCGCCCTCTCCGGTCGAGCGCACGCTGATCCGTCCGCCCTCCAGCCGGGTCGGGCCGGTGACGCCCGATGAGCGCAAGGTGTTGATCGGAACCGATGCGATCGGCGACCGCTATGATGTGGCGGTCGATCGCGAATCCGCCGAGGAGATGCTGGCGGCCAAGACCGAGGAAGCCGCCGCCTCCGCCGCCGCCGCCAAGGCGCAAGGGGAGGAGGCCAAGGCGGACGCCGTGCGCCAACGCGATGCCGCGCGCGCCGCGCGCGAGGCGGTGCAGGCGCGGCGCGCGGCGGAGCGGGAGTCGGCGGCTTCCCCCTGGGCCAAGGCAGCCAATTCGGCGATGCGCTCCGCTTCGTCCTCGATCGGCCGGCAGGTGGCGAACGAGATCGGCCGACAGGTGTTCGGCACCCGGGGCGGCCGGAAAAGTGATTCGGGCGGCTTGATCGGACAGATCGCACGCGGTGTATTGGGCGGATTGTTCCGCGGATAAGCATGGAGGCGAAGATGTTGGACGGAGACAGCCTAAGCTGGGACGCGGCGGCGGAGGCGGTGTTCGACGAGGTCGTCGCGCTGCGCCGCGCCATCCATGCCGAACCGGAAATCGGCCTCCACTGCCCGTTGACCAGCGCCAAGATCAAGGCGGCGCTCGCCGGCCTGCCGCTGGAAATTCGCGAGGGCAGTTCGACCACCGGGTTCGTCGCGATCCTGCGTGGCGGGGCGGCGGGCACGGGGCCGGGCAGTAACGCGCGCACCGTGCTGCTCCGCGGCGACATGGACGCGCTGCCAATGACCGAGGAGACCGGGCTGCCCTTCGCCAGCACGATCGACGGGCGGATGCATGCCTGCGGCCACGACACGCACACCGCAATGCTGGTCGGCGCGGCCAAGGCGTTGTCGGCGCGGCGCGATGCGCTTGCCGGCACGGTCGTCTTCATGTTCCAGCCGGGCGAGGAGGGCTATCACGGCGCGCGCTTCATGATCGAGGACGGGCTGCTCGTCGATCCCGCGCCCGATGCCGCTTTCGCGCTTCACATCTCGCCCAACGCGCCCTCCGGCCTTGTGGTCGGGCGGCCGGGGACGATCATGGCCTCGGCGGATACGCTCCATGCGCGGATCATCGGTCGCGGCGGCCATGCCGCCATGCCGCATGAAGGTCTCGATCCGATCCCCGTGGCCTGCGAGATCGTCACTGCGCTCCAGGTCTATGTCGCGCGGCAGGTGGCGGTCACCGACCCGGCGGTGCTGTCGATCACCAAGATCCAGGCGGGCACCGCGCATAACGTCGTGCCGGGCGAGGCGACCTTGCTCGGAACGCTGCGCACCTTGTCGGAGGCGACGCGAATGCAATGCCAGGCTGCGTTCAAGCGGATCGTCGAGCACATCGCCGCCGCGCATGGCTGCACCGCCGAGGCGTGGATCGACGCCGGCTATCCGGTCACCGCCAACGACCCGCGCGCAAGCGCGCTGCAAGAGGCCGTGGCGACCGGTCTGTTTGGCGAGGGCGGCTGGCAGACCATGCCCAAGCCGATGATGGGCGCGGAGGATTTCTCCTATGTGCTGCGCGCGGTGCCGGGCGCCTTCGCCTTTATCGGCGCGGCGCCGGAGGGCAGCGACCCCATGACCAACCCACCGCTCCACAACACGCGCATGACGCTGGACGAGCGGGTGATGGCGCGCGGCGTCGCGATGCACTGCGCGACGGCGACGCGGTTCCTGGAGCGGGGGTTCGATTAAGGGCGTGGGTGCATGCGGGGTCGTGACGCCGAGCGGACGCTTGTCTCGAGCTCATGACCGGAAAGGGAGGTTTTCGCCCTTCCGCTGACCGTCCCGGCGCAGGCGACTGGTCAGAGAGGAAGGCCGGTTCGTCACTGAACGCCGCCTCCGCCAGGGTGAAGGCTAGTGGAAGTGGACTGCCGCCCCTCTCATAGGTGCTGCCTTCGCCGAGGTGGATCATGGAGCGGCGACCGACCAGCGCGGCGGCCTATCCATTGTCGAAATCGGGAGCGACGGAAGCACGCGCCCCGCACATAGGCAACGCCGGCCGGCTCCCGTGGGAACCGACCGGCGTCGCCAGGCATCGACTCGGCCGAAGCCTTTGCCAACAGCCGCTTACTTGCCGCGCAGGGTGTTCAGCACCGCCAGGCCGACCACGCCGGCCAGCGCTGCGGTCGCCCAGGGGCGCGCCTGCGCGAAGCCCTTGGCCTTGTCGACGAGCGGGCCGGGATTGGCGATCGCGTCCTTCGCCGAACCCGCGAGCTGCTTGGCGTTGCCGGCGAGCTGATCCGCCAAACCTTCATTCTTCAGCGACTGGTCACCGGTGGCGGTGCCGATCGCTTCCTTGACGTTGCCGCCGAGGTCCTGGGCCTGACCGGAGAAGGTGGTGGTGTTCATGCTCACGCTCCTGATAGCGCCTTCGGAACGGAAGGCTGTTGCGGTGCAGGAACGAACCGATTGCGATTTGGTGCCATGGCGGCCCGATCGGTGACGGACATGTCACCCACCGTCCAGATGGCCCCCGCCTCGGTCGCCCGGAATCGATCGGCGCCGATCCGCCGCTCGGCGAGCGTCTGGCGCAGCACGTCGCGGGGCTGGTCGATTCCCTCGGAGGTCAGCTCGAACGTGCCCCAATGCACGCCCAACGCCCAAGCGGCGCCGAGCTGCTGGAAGGCGGTGACCGCCTGAACCGGGCCGATATGGTTGTCGGTCGCGCCGCCGGTGAAATGGTAGGCACCGATCGGCAGCAGCGCCAACCGGACGGGGCCGTGCGCCCGCGCCTCGACCGCCCAGCGCATGTCGCCCTCACCGGTGTCGCCGGCATAATAGAGATTGCCGCCGGGCAGCGTCACGGTGAAGCCGGTCCACAGCGTCTTGTTGCGGTCGCCGGGACGATATTGGCTCCAATGATGGGCGCGGTCGAGCAGCACGTCGATCCCCGGCCGTACCGCGACCCGCCCGCCCCAGTCGCGCGCGGTCGAGCGGATGCCGTAGCGCCGCAGGATCTGGTCGTTGCCGAGCCCGGTCACGATCAGCGGCCGGTCGCGCCGCCAGAGCCGGCCCAGCGTGCCGATGTCGAGATGGTCGAAATGATCGTGGCTGAGCAGAATGAGGTCGATAGGCGGCAGGTCGGCCAACCGGATGCCTGGCGCGCGGACCCGCTTGACCCCGGCGAACCGCACCGGCGAGGCGCGCTCGGCCCAGACCGGGTCGGTCAGGATGTTGAGGCCCTGGGTCTGCACCAGCACGCTGGCATGGCCGACCCAGGTGACCTGCATCGCCTGCCCCTCGACGCGGCGCGCGGGCACGGCAGGGGTCACCGGCACGACCTTGGGCCAGCTGTGATAGGGCGGCTCCAGCAGATGTTCGAGCAGCGCCAGCGGCCCTTGGTTGCGCTCGCCGACCTTGCCATGGACCCCGTCGGGATTGACGAAGCGCTGCCCGTTGAAATGGTCGCTGCGCGGCACCTGCGACAGGTCGATCGCTGCGCAGCCGCCGGTCAGGAGCGGCAACACGGCGAGCCGCGCCCGACCGACGAACCGGGTCACTTCTTGATCAGCCCGATCTCGACCAGCCGCTCATACAGATAGTCATGCGCGGTGATCGGAGTCGGATAGCGGTTCGGGTTCGCCGCCGTGATCGTCTGCGGCAGCGTCTCGATCAGAAAATCGGGCGCGGGATGGAGGAAGAAGGGCATGGAATAGCGCGAATGGCCGCGCCGCTCCGGCGGGGGATTGACGACGCGGTGCGTGGTCGAAGGCAGGACATGATTGGTCAGCCGTTGCAGCATGTCACCGACATTGACGACCATCGCGCCCTCGGGCGGCTTGATCGCCAGCCAGCGGCCGGTGTCGCGGTCGAGCAGTTCCAGTCCAGCCTCTTCGGCGCCGAGCAGCAGGGTGATGAGGTTGATATCCTCATGCGCACCGGCCCGCACCCCTTCCGCGTCGGCTGGAATGGGAGGATAATGGAGCAGGCGCAACACGCTGTTGCCGTCCTTCACCGCCGGGTCGAACCAGTCGGGCGCCAGACCCAGATAGCGCGCGATCGCCGACAACAGTCGGTCGCCGGCCTGATCGAAGGCGGCGAACAGCTCGACGAACGTGTCGCGGAACCCCTCGGGTCGGCTCGGCCAGATATTGGGGGCCATGACGTCGGCATAGCGGTGCCCAGCGGGCAGTTCGCGGCCGACATGCCAGAATTCCTTCAGGTCGACATGGCGCGCGTCCTTGGCGATCTCGGTCTTGAACGGGGTGTAACCGCGCGCGCCGCCGCCGCCCAGCTGGTGATAGTCGCGCTTCTCGTCGTCGGGCAGCGCGAACAGCGCCTCGGTCTCCGCCCAGGCACGGTCGATCAGCGGCTGCGGCACGCCGTGATCGGCGACGATCGCGAAGCCGAAGCGCTTGAACGAGTCGCCGAACGCGGTCGCGAAGCCCTGCGGGTCGCGCGCCTGATCGGCGAGGCTGAGCGTCGGCACCGCCGCCGGACCGGCGGTGGAGGGGGTATCCAGCATGCAAATGTCCTCTTCTATTCCGGCAACATATCGCCTCGGCGGGGCCGGCGAAAGGGCAAGGCCGGTAATGGCGCGCCCGCGCCGAAGCGGCTAGGGGCCGGGATCATGACCGCACAGGACCAGCCCGCACCCGCCCTGCCGGGCGCACCGATCGGCTTCGTCGAGTTCGTCGCGCTTGTCGCCGCGCTCATGGCGCTTGGCGCGCTCGGCACCGACGCGATGCTGCCCGCGCTGCCGGCGATCGGCGAGGCGCTGCACGTGGCGAGCGAGAATGACCGGCAGTTCGTGGTGGCCGCCTTCCTGGGCGGGTTCGGCGTGGCGCATCTGGTGCACGGCCCGCTGGTCGATCGCTATGGTCGGCGGCGCGTGCTGCTCTGGGCGATCGCCGCCTATATCGTCGCCAATGCGCTGGCCGCGGTGTCGGCGAGCTATCCGCTGCTGATCGCGGCGCGGCTGGCGGGCGGCGCGACGGTGGCGGCGACGCGCATCGCGACCGTGGCGCTGGTGCGCGACTGCTACCATGGCCGGGCGATGGCGCGGGTGATGTCGATCGCCTTCATGGTGTTCATGGTGGTGCCCATCCTGGCGCCGACGGTCGGGCAGCTCGTCCTGCTGTTCGGCAGCTGGCGGACGATCTTCTGGGTGATCGCGGGCACGGCCGCGCTGCTGCTCGCCTGGATCGCGTTCCGCCTGCCCGAGACGCTGACGGCCGAGGCGACCCTGCCGATCCATCCGCGCCGCATTCTGTCGGGCTGGGCACAGGCACTGACCGATCGGGCCTCGATCGGCTATACGCTGGCGGCGACGATGCTGACCGGCAGCCTCTATGGCTACCTGAATTCGGTTCAGCAGATCATGTTCGACGTGTTCCACCACCCCTCGCTGCTGGCCGCGGTGTTCGCGGGGACGGCGGCGACGATGGCGGCCGCGAACCTGCTCAACGCGCGCATCGTGATGCGGCTGGGCACGCGGCGCATCGCCCATTCGGCGACGGTCGCGCTGATTTTGCTGTCGGGCCTGCACCTGCTGCTGGTCGAGCTGGGCCATGAGGCGATCCTGACCTTCGCGGTGCTGCAGGCGCTGACCATGGCGAGCTTCGGTCTCGCCAATTCGAACTTCTCGGCAATGGCGATGGAGAATATGGGCGCGATCGCCGGCACCGCGTCGAGCGTGCAGGGCTTCATCATGATCACCGGCGGGGTGCTGATCGGGGCGGTGATCGGCCAGGCGTTCGACGGCTCCACCGCGCCGATGGTGGCGGGTTTCGTGGTGACGGGCATGATCGCGCTCGCCTGCGTCGCGCTGACCGAACGCGGCCGGCTGTTCGGGGCCTGACGGAACCCGTCCGCCGCCCGCACCGTTCGATCCACCGTCATTGATGATGGAGAGCGAGATGGGCGGACATCAGATTCCGGGGCAGGGCAGCGGCGACGACGGCTGGGACGAAGAAGGCTATGACGAGAGCCAGCGCGCGGAGATCCTGGAGGCGACGCGCGACGGCCCCACCGATGGCCTGGTGCTGACCGATATCGATCCGGATCTGGGCGACGACGATGCCGAGGACGAGGCGATCGACGATCTCGACATGGATTCCGAAGAGGTCGGCGAGGCGGATCCCGATGCGGAGCCGGACGAGGCGGACATCGCCGAAGACGACGTTCAAGAAGAATTGGACGATGGCTCGATCGACGAAGACGAGGACCTGAGCGACGCGGACGATGTCGCGTTGCGGCCCTAGTAACCGCTGAGACCGGGCAATCCGGGGACGACCGGCCGGCCGTCCCCGAACATCATGGGATCACGCCGCGGTTGCGGGCGCGTCCACATAGGCGGTCCACAGCGCCGCGATGCCGGAGCGCGGTGCGCCCTTCACCTCGGCGAAGGCGGCCTTGGCGCCAGCCTTGTCGCCCGACCGAGCCAGCGCGATGCCGAGGCGGGTGTTCACCTCGCCCGCATCGACGCCACCCTTCTGCAGCGCGAGACGATAGAGCGCGATCGCCTTGGGGAAATTGTCCATCCCCAGATAGGCCTCGGCCGTGCTCGCCGCCAGGCGGCCATTGGCGGCGGCACTTGCCTTCGCCTCGATCGGCGCCAGCGAGCCTTCCTGCTTGGCCTTGGTGGTGGAGTCGGCGAGCAGCGCCTTGGCCATCGCATTGCCGGCCGGGATTTTGCCGGCGGCCATGCCTTCCTTCAGCACAGCCGCCGCTTCCGCCGGCAGGCCCTTGCGCGAGACGTCGTCGGCATATTCCAGATAGTCGGTCTGGTCGGCCAGCGAACGGGTCGCGCGCATCAGGCGGAACAGGTCGATCTTCTGCGCCTCGTCCAGCTTGGCGACCGAATTGCCGGCCATGCCGTACGTCACGATCGCGTCACGCCAGTTCTTGGGCGTGGGGTAGGCGGTGACGTACTTGGCGATCCAGTTCACCGTCTGCGGCCCCAGCTTCGCAGCATTGGCGCGCGCGATGCCGTAGCGGTAGTAATCCTCCGACACCGGCTTGCCCGCCGCCGTGTCGGCTGCGACCTGAGCTTCCAGGTCGGACAGGCCGCCATTGACGTCGCCGCTGGCCACCTTGGCCTGCGCGATCTGGAGGTTCACCTCCGGCGGCGCATAACCAAGCTGCTTGGCCTGGTTGAAATACTGGATCGCGACCGGCCACTGCTTGCCGTTATAAGCCAGCGCGCCGCGGCGGTAGGCGTACTTGCCGCGGTCGGCGGCCGGGGTCGCCGGGTTGGCGATCAGCGCGTCGAGGGCGGGCGCCAGCGACGTCTCGTTGAGCGGCGCATTGGGATTAGCCGCCTGCTGGTCGGCAAGCTTCTGATTGGCCAGGTCGTAGTTCAGCGCGGCGACGATATACTTCTCGTCGTCGTTCTTCGCGGCAGCGGTGGCGGCGGCCAGGTTGGTCTCGGCCGTTGCATAATCCTTGGCCTTGATCGCGTCCTGCGCCGGCTTGGCCGCCTTCAGGAAGTCCGGGCTCAGCTTGGGACCGGCAGGCTCTTCCTTCTTCTTGGCGATCGCGGGCGGGGTCAGTGCCAGCCCCGACACACCGGTCGTCAGCGCCAGGGCCAGCGCAAGCTTCGAGAAAGTCTTCAATGGATCTCTCCTGTTGGGCATCGACGCCCATGACGGCCGTCTATAGGGGCGGACGCGCGCCATCAAGCGAGGCGCAACAGCTTGGTTCCATGCCGGCACCGGGCTGAACCGCGATTGAATGACGATCGGCGCGGGCCTAGGGCGAGCGGATGATTGCCGTGATCTCGCCCGCCAAGACGCTCGACTATGACAGCCCGCTGCCGATCCTGACCCCGACGCGGCCACGTTTCGAGGATGAGGCGGGTGCCCTGGCCCGCGCCGCCGCGCGCCTGTCGCAGAAGCGGCTGTCCGAACTGATGCGCATCTCGCCTGCGCTCGCCAAGCTGAACGCGGCGCGGTTCCGCGACTTCGCCGATGCGCCGGAGCGTCCCGCGCTGTTCGCCTTCGCCGGCGACGTCTATACCGGGCTGGATGCCAAGACGCTGGAGGTGCCGGCAGTCGCCTTCGCGCAGGATCACCTTCGCATCCTGTCGGGCCTCTATGGTCTGCTCCGCCCGCTTGATGCGATGCGGCCCTATCGGCTGGAAATGGGCACGCGCTGGGCCCCGCGCGGCGAGAAGCTGACCGATTGGTGGCAGGGCCGCATCGCCGATCGGCTGCTCGCCGATATCGGGCAGGAGGGGTCGGGCACGATCCTGAACCTCGCCAGCCAGGAATATTGGGCGGCGGTCGAGGGGCGGCTGCCCGCCTCGATCCGCGTGATCGGCGTCGATTTCCGCGACGGCGGCCGCTTCGTCAGCTTCCATGCCAAGAAGGCGCGCGGGATGATGGCGCGCTGGCTGGTCGAGCATCAGATCGCCGACACCGACGGCTTGAAGGGCTTCGACACCGACGGCTATCGCTTCGATGCGGCGGAAAGCACCGACACCCAGTGGCGGTTCGCGCGATGAGCGCGGTCGTCATCGGCGCGTCGGGCGGGATCGGCGCGGCGCTGGTCGCGGCCTTGCGCGAGGAGGACGTGCCGGTGCGCGGCTTCGCGCGGCGCTTCGCGGGGGCCGACCGGCTCGACCTGGACGACGAGTCGAGCATCGCCGCCGCCGCCGCCAGCCTGGTCGCGCCGCCGACCCTGGTGGTCGTCGCCACCGGTCTCCTCCATGAGGACGGACAGATGCCGGAAAAGAGCATGGCCGTGCTCGATGCAGGCTGGCTGGCGCGCCAATATGCGGTGAACGCGATCCTGCCGGCGCTGGTCGCCAAGCACTTCCTGCCACGGATGCCGAAAAGCGGCCGTGCGGTGTTCGCGATCCTGTCGGCGCGGATCGGCAGCATCTCCGACAATCGACTGGGCGGCTGGTACGGATACCGGATGGCCAAGGCGGCGGCGAACCAGCTGGTGCGCACGCTGGCGATCGAGGAGCGGCGGCGCAACGATCGCACGATCGTGGTCGGCCTGCACCCCGGCACGGTGCGCACCGCCTTGTCCGCGCCGTTCCAGACCGGGGTGGCGGCGGACCAGCTCTTCGCGCCGGACCGCGCGGCGGTGCAGTTGCTCGACGTGATCGACGGGCTGAAGGTGACCGACAGCGGCAGGCTGTTCGCCTGGGACGGCGCGGAGATCCAGCCCTGATCGGCTGAAGCTGCTGGGGATGAAGGAAATTTCATCCCTTCGCGACATGTCGTACAGGCCGGTGGGCGCAGATCGATCATGGATGGCGGCGCTTCCGACGTCGCCCCGTATCGAGGATGCTGTCCATGACAAAGTCGCTCCCCTTCGCGTTGCTCGCCGCCGGATCGCTGCTGTCGGCCACCGCCGCCATCGCCGCGCCGCAGATGGCCGGGCAGCCCTCCGCCACCAAGGCGACCACCGCCACCCATATGGTCAAGACGACGCGCACCACCACCACGCGTCGCGGTGCCGCGCCCCGGATGGTCACCACCAAGACCAGCACCGGCAAGACCGTGACCTATGACTGCTCCAAGGCGGGCAACGCCACCAAGGCCGCCTGCAAGAAGTAAGCGCATTCGTCGGCGCCGTCGCTCGCTTCCGGCGGCGGTGCCGACCCTGGTCCCTCGCGTGCGCGCGTGCGCGTGACAATGGCGGCCGGACGTCCTACAGGAGTGTGACACTCCCGAAACCACCTGGAAGACAGAGACCTTGGCCGACGAGACCAGCCTCGCCGAACCCTCCGACATTTCGACGATCTCCATCGTCGATGAGATGAAGTCGAGCTATCTCGACTATGCGATGAGCGTGATCGTCGCCCGCGCGCTGCCCGACGTGCGCGACGGGTTGAAGCCGGTGCATCGCCGCATCCTCTATTCGGCCTATGAAAGCGGCTTCGTCGCCGGCCGGCCCTATCGCAAGTCCGCCCGCATCGTCGGCGACGTGATGGGTAAATACCACCCGCATGGCGACAGCGCGATCTACGACGCCTTGGCCCGCATGGCCCAGGACTGGTCGATGCGCGTGCCGCTGATCGATGGTCAGGGCAATTTCGGCTCGATGGACCCCGATCCGCCGGCCGCGATGCGCTATACCGAGGCGCGGTTGGCCAAGGTCGCCAATTCGCTGCTCGACGGGCTGGACAAGGACACGGTCGACTTCACGCCGAACTATGACGGGTCGGAGCGTGAGCCCTCGGTGCTGCCGGCGCAGTTCCCGAACCTGCTGGTCAACGGTGCGGGCGGCATCGCGGTCGGCATGGCGACCAACATCCCGCCGCACAACCTGGGCGAAGTGATCGACGCCTGTTTCGCCTATCTGGACAATGGCGCGATCACGTCCGAGGAACTGACCGAGATCGTCCCCGGTCCCGACTTCCCGACCGGCGCGATCATCCTGGGCCGGGCCGGTGCCAGGTCCGCCTACAGCACCGGGCGTGGATCGATCATTGTCCGATCGCGCCACACGATCGAGAACCATCGCGGCGACCGCCAGTCGATCGTGCTGACCGAGATCCCGTACCAGCAGGGCAAGAACGCGCTGGTCGAGAAGATCGCCGATGCCGCCAAGGAAAAGCGGATCGAGGGGATCAGCGACATCCGCGACGAGTCGAACCGCGAGGGCGTCCGCATCGTCATCGACCTGAAGCGGGACGCGACGGCCGAGGTGGTGCTGAACCAGCTCTGGCGGCACACGCCCGCGCAAGGCTCGTTCCCGGCGAACATGCTGGCGATCCGCGGCGGCCGGCCCGAACTGCTCAACCTGCGCGACATCATCCAGGCGTTCATCCAGTTCCGCGAGCAGGTTATCACCCGCCGCTCCAAGTTCGAGCTGAACAAGGCGCGCGAACGGGCGCATCTGTTGCTCGGCCTGGTGATCGCGGTCACCAACCTGGACGAGGTGGTGCGGATCATCCGTGGCTCCGCCAGCCCCGCCGCCGCCCGCGCCGCGCTGCTCGCGCGCGAATGGCCGGTGGCCGAGATCGCGCCCTATCTGCGGCTGGTCGAAGCGGTCGAGACCGAGGTGGTGGGCGATACCTATCGTCTGTCCGATGCGCAGGTGCGCGCGATCCTCGACCTGCGCCTGCATCGCCTGACCGCCCTTGGCCGCGATGAGATCGGCGACGAGCTGAAGGCGCTGGCGGATTCGATCGCGGAGTTGCTCGAGATCCTGGCCAACCGCGCCAAGCTCTATGAGGTGATGCGCGGCGAGCTGCGCGCCATCCGCGACCAGTTCGCGACGCCGCGCCGCACCGAAATCGCCGCCGCCGCCGACGGGATCGACGACGAGGACCTGATCGAGCGCGAGGACATGGTCGTAACCGTAACGGTCGAGGGCTACATCAAGCGCACGCCGCTCGACGCCTTCCGTGCGCAGAAGCGCGGCGGCAAGGGTCGCGCCGGCATGGCGACCAAGGACGAGGACGCGATCACCAGCCTGTTCGTGACCAGCACGCACACGCCGGTCTTGTTCTTCTCCACCGCCGGCAAGGTCTATCGCATGAAGGTCTGGCGCCTGCCGGAGGGGGGGCCGGCGACGCGCGGGCGACCGATGGTCAATTTGCTGCCGCTGGCGCCGGGCGAGACGATCTCGACCGTGCTGCCCCTGCCGGAGGACGAACTGCGCTGGGGCGACCTGCACGTCATGTTCGCGACCGCGCGTGGCAATGTCCGCCGCAACGCGATGGACGCCTTCACCAACGTGCCGACCAACGGCAAGATCGCGATGAAGTTCGAGGGCGAGGATGCCGATGATCGGCTGATCGGCGTCAAGCTGCTGGAGGAGGGCGACGACGTGCTGCTCGCCACCCGACAGGGCAAGGCGATCCGCTTCGCCGGCGAGGAGGTGCGCGAGTTCCAGAGCCGCAACTCGACCGGGGTGCGCGGCATGCGGCTGGCCGATGGCGACGAGGTGATCTCGCTGTCGATCCTGCACAAGGTCGGCGTCAACGATCAGGACGAGCGTGACGACTATCTGCGTCACGCGCCGTGGAAGGGCGAGGATGCCGATCGCCAGCCGCGCCGTATGGACGATATCCGCTATGCGTATCTGCGCGAGCGCGAGCAGTTCATCCTGACGATCTGCGCCAACGGCTATGGCAAGCTGTCGAGCGCCTATGAGTATCGCCGCACCGGACGCGGCGGCCAGGGCATCACCAATATCGACAATATCGGCCGCAACGGGCCGGTCGTCGCGAGCTTCCCGGCGAGCAAGGCGGACCAGCTGATGCTGGTCACCGACCAGGCCAAGCTGATCCGGATGCCGCTGGAAAGCCTGCGCGTGATCGGGCGCGGGTCGGCGGGCGTGCGCCTGTTCGACGTGGCCAGGGGCGAGCATGTCGTCTCCGCCGCACGAATCGACGAGGAGGACGCGCCGGAGAACGAGGCCGAGGCGCTGGTCGCGACGGAGCTTGGCGCGGCCCCGCCCGTTGATGCCGCCGACACGCTCACCGTCGATGACGGCACCGGTCCGCAGACGATGGACGAGCAGGTCGACGAGAGCGGAGACGAATGATGACCGAGCGCCCCCTGACCGCCTATAAGGTGCTGACGGCCGAGCAGATGGCGACGCTGGAGCGCGACGGCTGCTTCCAGGGGGCACCGGTCGATCTGGCCGACGGCTATGTCCATCTGTCGACCGCCGACCAGCTGACCGAGACGGTGGACAAGCATTTCGCCGGGCAATCCGACCTGCACGTCGCGGCCGTCGACCTTGGCAGCTTCGGCGATTCGCTGAAATGGGAGGAGAGCCGGGGCGGCCAGCTCTTCCCGCACCTCTATGGCCCGCTGCTGCTGGAGACGGTGGTCGCCTATGGCGCGCTCGAGCGGGACGCGGACGGCCGGGTGAAGCTGCCGATCACGGGGTGAGGCGCGGCGGAAGGCGTTTTACGGGCTAGGCGAACTGTCGCGCGGCCTCGCTTCAATCCCCCACGGGCACGCCGGTCTGCGACTTGGCGGTCCGGATCGTCAGCGAGGTCTTGACGCTCGCAACATTGGGGGCGGGCGTCAGATGCGTGGTCAAAATTTCCTGGAAGCTCTTCAGGTCGGTGGCGACAATCTTCAGGATGAAGTCGATCTCGCCGTTCAACATGTGCACCTCGCGCACCTCCGGTATGCGGGCGACATGCTCCTCGAAGGCGTTGAGATCGTGCTCGGCCTGGCTGCGCAGGCTGACCATCGCGAAGACGGTGATGGGATAGCCCAGCTTGCCCGCGTCCAGTTCGGCATGATAGCCGCGGATCGCGCCGGCTTCCTCCAGCGCACGAACACGGCGCAGGCAGGGCGGGGCGGTCAGTCCGACGCGTTCGGCGAGATCGACATTCGTCATCCGTCCATCGGCCTGCAGCAGACCCAGAATCTGCCGATCGATCCGGTCGAAAGTCATTACGCGGAACCTTTTCACTTTTCATTTTGGCCAACCGGCTGCGCCGTCACATAATATAATTGCCGACAAACGCAATTGTCCCACAATGTAACGGTGCGGAATTGATGGTTTCTCCCTACCGCCCGACCGGCTATGGGGCGATGTGCGCCATTCGGCGGTGCGCGCGGAGACTGATTCCCAGTGCGGTTCGATGACAGCCTGACCACCGTTCTATCGGCTGACATGGCGCCCGGCATGGGTGCCCAGACGGCGTGGCGGCAGCTTGTCGACCTGATGGGGCGCGGCCGTGCGCCGACCAACGACACGACGCTGGAGCGATTGGCCAGGCTGCGCGCGATCGTGCCGGTCGCGGTGCGCTCCGCCAGCGCGCGGGCGCTCGCCTTCGCGCGGCCCGATGCGGCCCTGGTCGAGTTCTTCGCGCAGGATGATCTGGCGGTCGCCGCGCCGGTGCTGCGCATGGTGACGCTGCCGGTGGATGCCTGGCTCGACCTGCTCGGTCGCCTGACGCCCGCCTGCCGCGCGGTGCTGCGCCAGCGCCGCGATCTGCCGGCCGAAGTCGAGCGCGGGCTGGAAAGCTTCGGCGCGGTGGATTTCGTCATCACCGATGCGCGGCCGGTCGTCGCGGTCGAGGCGGCCGATCCGGCCGCCGCCGCCGAGCCGCAACGTCCGATGGTCGACACACCGGCCCCCGCCGTCGCGGTCGCGCCGACGGTGGCCGAGCCGGAACCGGAACCGGCCGTGGCATCGGCGGCATCGGATGGCGTGGTGCCGCGGTTCGAGATCGCCGACCTAGTCGCGCGGATCGATGCCTTCCAGCGCCAGCGCGACGAGGACCCCGCCGAACCGCTGCCGGCCGGACCCGAGCTTCTGGTCGAGGCGGCGGAGCGGGCGGAGCCGGGCTTCCGTTTCGAAACCGATGCCAACGGCCTGATCCGCTGGGTCGATGGCGTATCGCGTGCGGCGCTGGTGGGCGTGACGCTGGCCCATGCCAGCCGCCAGGGTTGTGCGCAGGTCGATGCCTCGGTCGCGGCGGCGGTGCGGGGCCGCTCGCGCTTCACCGAGGGGCGATTGGAGGTCGACGGCCTGTCCGACGCGGCCGGCTCCTGGCGCGTCACCGGCGTGCCGATGTTCGATCCCGCCAGCGGTCGCTTCACCGGCTATCGCGGCGTCGCGCGCCTGCCTTATCGGCACGAGACGGCCGCGCGGTCGAGCGCGTCGGACCAACTGCGTCAGCTGGTGCATGAACTGCGCACCCCCGCCAATGCGGTTGCGGGCTTCGCCGAGCTGATCGAGTCACAGTTGCTGGGCCCGGTGCCCGACGTCTATCGCGCCCGCGCGGCGGCGATCCGCTCGCAGGCGGCGGGGCTGTTGTCGGCGATCGACGATCTCGACACCGCTGCCCGGATCGATGGCTGCGCGCTCGACCTGCGAGCGACGATCGTGCCGATCCGTCCGCTGCTGGAGCGGGTGGTGCGCGACCTGACGCCGCTCGCCGCCGAGCGCGGCGCGACATTGGTGATCGTGGGCGAGGGGTCGGTGTCCGCCGACGACCGGGCGGTTGAGCGACTGCTGGCCCGGATGTTGGCGGCACTGCTGTCGGCGGCGCGGCCCGGCGAACGGATCGGCGTCAGCGTTGAGAGCGACGGCGCTCGGGTCCAGATCGTCGCCGACCGGCCTGATGCGCTGGCCGACCTGACCGGCGATGCGCTGTTCACGCTGGACGGCCGCGTCGGCGAGGACGAGCCGGGCGTGCCGTTGCTGGGGGCGGGCTTTACGCTGCGGCTGGTGCGCAACCTTGCCGTCGAGCTGGGCGGCGCGCTGGATATCCTGCCGGGGCGGCTCACCGTGCGCTTGCCGGCGGGCGAGGATCGGCCGGCGGACCAGATCGCCCAGCACTGATCGTCCCGCACGGTTCGTGAGGGTCGCGGGAGCCGGATGGCTTCCTGCGGGTTTGTGCCTCGACCTTTGTTCGAGGACCGGTGATGACCGAGACAGCAAGCGCGATTCAGATCACCCGCTTCGGCGATCCCGCCGAGGTGATCGAGCGGGCCCAGGTCCCGATCCCGCAACCGGTCGATGACGAGGTGCTGGTCCGCGTGCGCGCCGCCAGCATCAATCCGGTCGACTGGAAGATCGCACAGGGGGACTATCCTCCGGTCGGCGCAGACCGCTTGCCGCTGGTGCTGGGCCGCGACGTGGCCGGGACGATCGAGGCGGTCGGCACGCGCGCGCATTACATGCTCAGCCACGGCGACCGGGTTTTCGCCTTTATCGGCCAGGAGCGCGGCGGCCAGAGCGCCTATGTCGTGGTCAAGGCGGTGGAGCTGGTCGCGATGCCGGCCGGTCTCGACTTCGCCCAGGCGGCGGGCGCGGGGCTGGCTTCGATGACGGCGTGGCAGGGATTGTTCGATCATGGCGGACTGGCGGCCGGACAGCGCGTGCTGATCCATGGCGGGGCCGGCGGCGTCGGCCATCTGGCGGTGCAGATGGCCCGGTGGAAGGGAGCGACCGTCTTCGCCACCGCCTCCGCCCAGGATCGCGACTTCGTACGCTCGATCGGGGCGGACACGGTGATCGACTATGCCGCCGAACGGTTCGAGACGATCGCGACGGACTGCGACCTGGTGTTCGATACGCAGGGCGGCGCGGTGCAGCGGCGTTCGTTCGACTGCCTCAAGCCGGGCGGCCTCCTGGTCTCGACCCTGGAGCCGCTGGAGAGCGAGGCGGCCGCGCGCGGCGTGCGGATCGCGCCGCGCTATCACGCCACGCCCAATGCGGCGCAGCTCGGCGAAGTGGCGGACCTGCTGGCGAACGGCACGATCCGGGTCGAGGTCGCCAAGTGCTTCGCGATGGAGGATTTCGCCGCCGCTTATGACTGCGCCCGCCACGCGCACCCGCGCGGCAAGGTGGTATTGACGCTGGACTGACCCGTCCCGACGAGCGGACGGTTCCATGGGAAGGAGCTGATATGATTGCTACGCTGGCAGAGCTGGACCGGGTGCGCGACGAATGCCGCAAGATGGTGACGCAGCGTTCGCTGCTGTCCGCGGGGGCGGCGGTGGTGCCGATCCCGGGCGCCGACCTGGTCGCCGATGTCGGCCTGCTGACCAATTTGCTGCCGGCGATCAGCGCCAAGTTCCAGCTCGACCACGCGCAGGTCGAGAAGATGGACCCGAACATGGCGCAGCAAGTGCTGGTGATGGCGACCAGCCTGGGCAACAACGCGATCGGCCGGGTGGTGACGCGCAAGCTGGTGATCGCGATCCTGCGGCGGATGGGGGTGCGGATCGCGGCGGGGTCGGCGGCCCGCTTCGTGCCGTTCCTGGGTCAGGCGGTGGCAGCGACGATCAGCTTCGGCGCGATGAAGCTGGCCGGCAACGCGCATATCGACGATTGCTACCGCACCGCCCGCACGCTGATCGAGGGCAAGCGGGCTGGCGCCTGATCACGGCGCGGCGACGGGACCGAAGCTGAACAGGCCGCGGCGATAGTTCATCACCACGCGCATCTCGGTCGGGCCGGCACCGACCGTCACGCTGGCGGCCTGGGCGGAGGGTTTGGACAGGCCGATCTTCGGGTTGCCGCCGAACCCGGCACCGTCGCGCGACAGGCTGAACTTGTGACCGCCATCGACATTGTGGATCACCGCCAGCGAATAGGTGCCGGGGCCGGGCACGCGCAGGCAGATCCGAACCGGACCACTGGCGGGCACGTCGACGCTGGCGCGGCGGAAGGTCTTGCCAGCGGCGACCAGCACATTGTCGTCGCCCAGGAAATCGCCGTCGCGCGCCGGATAGAGTTCGGCGCGGACCCGACCCCTTCGCACCTTCAGCCCGGTCACGTCGACGATCAGCGCCGGGCCGCTCTCATCGGGCCGACAGCGGGCGGCGGCGACGCCCAGTTCCGGGCTGGAACGGAGGGCGGGCTCGGCGGCGGCGAGCAGCAGCGCGGCGATCATGCGCGATTCTCCGAGCGGACCAGGTCGGCGACGCCCAGTGCAGCGCCCAGGAAGATATGGGTGGCGAGCGTCAGTCCGGCGACCATCACCAGCATCGCGGTCATCGACGGCGCGTCGCCGATCATGAAGGCGACCAGCCCGGCGAACACGATGTCGCGATTGGGCAGCAGCGGCAGGCGCGAGACCAGCATGCGGAGCGTCGCCAGCACCAGCCACCACAGGATCGGCACCCCCGGCATCGCCAGCCGCCACAGCAGCGCGGTGAGCAGGATGACGACGGCAATGCGGCCGAAATGCACGCCGGCGATCCCCCACAACTCACGCGAGGTGCAGGAGAAGAGACGCCGTCCCATCAGGAGCGCGACCAGCGAGGGCAGGGCGATGATCGCGGTCGCCAGCGCCACCACCCATTCGGTCAGGCCCAGGTTGAGCGCCGACAGCAGCGGCCAGCAGGCGAGCATCAGCGCGACGGTGATGCCGTTGGCGACGGTCGCCGACAGGATCGTCACGTCCTTGATGACGCCGAACGGCGCGGCGGCGAGCCGGGCATGGCGACGCGCCCAGCCATAGAAATAGACCTCGCCGGAATAGCCGAGCACGATCTCGTTGGCGATCCGCTTGCGCAGCAGCGCGCCGAGGCCGGTCACCGGCAATTGCCACAGGCGGCGATAGATCAGCCACTCGCCGATCGGCAGCGCCATGTAGCCGGCGGCGAAGACCAGCCAGAAGGCGGGCGAGGCGGGCAGGTCGTGCAGGACGCCGGCCAGATCGAGATGGCGGAGTTGCCACAAGGCCGCCGCCAGAATCGCGAGCGACAGGACGGGCGCGATCCAGCGACGCAGGCCGCTGCCACGCTCGATCAGCGGGCGCAGCTCCACGGGGGCGGGGGCGAACAGGGCGGACTCGGGCATGGACGGGCTCTAGCGGACCGGTCGGCGCGAGCGCGCGGGCGGGGTTTCGGGCTGGGTCACGACGACAGGACGACGCCGCGCCGCTCGACCCGCAGGGCCGGCGCCGGATTTTTTTCCCGCCCGGTGCGGAAGCCGGCTGGCGGCGCCGTCATCGCCAGTGACATGCCCTTGCCTTCGCTTCCCTTCCGCCCCGCCGCGCTGATCCCCCCCGCGGCGGATCGTCGTCTGCTGGTGTCGATCCACGACGTCTCGCCCGCCTTCACCGCGCCGGTGGAGGCGCTGGCGGCCCGGTTGCGCGTCCTGCTCGGTGGTCCGCGCTTCGCGATGCTGGTGGTGCCCAACCACTGGGGCCGTGCGCCGATCGCGGGCGATGCCGCCTTTGCGCGGCGGCTGCGCGGCTGGGCCGATGAGGGGATCGAGATGTTCCTGCACGGCTGGCTGCACCGCGACGACAGCCGGCACGACGGCGCCGCCGCCGCGTTCAAGGCGCGGCACATGACGGCCGGCGAGGGCGAGTTCCTGGGGCTGAGCGCGGCCGAGGCGGAGCGTCGGCTGCGCGACGGCCGCGACATCGTCGAACAGGCGATCGGCCGGCCGGTGGCGGGCTTCATCGCCCCGGCCTGGCTGTACGGCGAAGGCGCGCACCAGGCGCTGGCGGCGACCGGCTTCGCGCTGGCGGAGGATCACTGGCGCGTATGGCGGCCGCAAGGCGGCGAGACGGTGGCGCGCGGGCCGGTCATCACCTGGGCCAGCCGCAGCACCGCGCGCACCGCCAGTTCGCTGGCGGTCGCGGGCGTGGCGCGGACCGCGCGGCGCATGGTGCCGGTGGTGCGGCTGGCGGTGCATCCGGGCGACATGACCAAGACCTCCATCGTCGCCAGCATCGCCCGCACCGTCCGCGCGCTCGCCGAGGTGCGCCAGGTCGTGCGCTATGCCGACCTCGATCATGGGGTGGGTAGGGGGAAGGGCCGGAAGGCGGCATGAAGATCGTCGATGTCTGCGCCTTCTACGCGCCCAAGGGCGGCGGCGTGCGCACCTATGTCGACCAGAAGCTGATCGCGGCGGCCGCGATGGGGCACGACCTGGTGGTGATCGCGCCGGGCGACGAGGACCGCGTCGAGATGCGCGAGGGCGGGGGCCGCATCCGCTGGATGCGCGCGCCGCTCTTCCCGCTGGACCGCGCCTATCGCTATTTCTCCGACCGCGCGGCGCTCCACCGCGCGCTGGACGAGGAAGCGCCGGCCGTGGTCGAGGTGTCGTCGCCCTGGCGCAGCGCCTCGATGGTCGCCGACTGGGCGGGAGAGGCGCGGCGCGTGCTGGTCGCCCATGCCGATCCGCTGTCCGCCTATGCCTATCGCTGGTTCGGCGGCATCGCCGACCGGGCGGCGATCGATCGCGGCTTCGACTGGTATTGGCGCCACCTCCGCCGGCTCGACGCACGCTTCGACCTGGTGGTCAGCGCCAGCGACAGCCTATCCCGCCGGCTGATCGAGGGCGGCCTGGGCAAGGTGACGACCAATCCGATGGGGATCGAGCCGGGGCATTTCTCTCCCGCCCGGCGCGATCCGGCCTTGCGTGCGCGGTTGCTCGCCGAATGCGGGCTGGGGGCCGACGCGCTTCTGCTGCTCGGGGTGGGGCGGCATTCGCCGGAGAAGCGCTGGGGTATGGTCGCGCGCGCCGTCACCGCCGCCGCGGCCAGCCGCCCGATGGGGCTGGTGATCGTCGGCGACGGACATGACCGGCGCTCGGTGATCCGCGCGGTCGGCGGCAATCCGCATATCCGGCTGGTCGCGCCGATCCGCGACCGGCCACAACTGGCGACGCTGATGGCGAGCGCCGACGCGCTGGTCCATGGCTGCGAGGCGGAGACCTTCTGCTTCGTCGCGGCGGAAGCGGTGGCGTCGGGCCTGACGGTGATCGCCCCCGACCTGGGCGGCGCGGCGGACTGCGCCCGCGCCAATGAAGGGTGGACGTACAAGTCCGCCAGCGCGCGCAGCCTGAGCATGACGCTGCGCCAGTTCGCGGAGTCGCCGCAGGCCCCGCGCGATCCCGGCCGGACCCGCTCGATGGCGGATCATTTCGAAACGCTGTTCGCCGCCTATGCCGGCTTGGACCCGGCGCGGACGATCACGCGCTGAATCGGCTGGGCCTGGTTCCACGGAGCGCCATCGCCAGCCGGACAAGCCATGTCGCGGCCAGGATCAGCACCATCAGCACCGCTCCGACATAGAAGCTGGGCAATTGCCAGGCCGACCGGCCGGTCGCTGGCGTGGCTGGTGACGAAAGCGGCGTCGCACCGTTCGCGACGAAGCTGCGCGGGGACAGCATGTCCTCAATGGCCCGCCGATCATCGATGCGCTCAAGCTCGGTCAGCATTTCCTACCTACTCCCCACATCCTCCATGCGGCCACAGGTGGCGCCGGAAAATGTCCCGCATCTCGTATAGCGAGATATCCTAATCCGGGATAGGTTAAATGCTGGTGTAACGGTCGTGAACAACTTGCAACATCGCTGTCACCGGGCTGTCATTCCTTGGTCATGGTCAGCGCATCGATCGCTCCTTGCAGGATATGGGCGGCGGCGTGATTGTCGATCCGCTCGGCGCGCTTGGCGCGGCTGATATCCTGTTCGATCATCGCGCGTTCGACCGCGACCGTCGACCAGCGCTCGTCCCAGAGCAGCACGGGGCCGAGATCAGCGACGTTGCGGGCGAAGGCGCGGGTCGACTGGCTGCGCGGGCTCTCCGTGCCGTCCAGGTTGAGCGGCAGGCCGATCACCAGCCCGCGCACCGATTGCGGGCCGATCAGGGCGACCAGCGCGGCCTTGTCGGCGGTGAACTTGGTGCGGCGGATCAGCGTCGCGGGGCTGGCGAAGGACCAGCCGGCGTCGCACAGCGCGGTGCCGATCGTCTTGGTGCCGACGTCCAGCCCGATCAGCCGGCCGCCCGCCGGCAGCGCGGCGCGGAAGGCGGCGGCGTCGGTGGTGACGAGGGTCATCGGCGATATCCTTGCAGGCGACGCGCCGCATCGGCGCGGACATTGGCCCAGAACAGGCTGTAGTCGTAGACGTGATAGTTGTTGCCGGGCAGCACATAGGGGCCGACCTCGGGCGGGGCGCCGATCATCAGCAAGCCGCGCGGACCACAGGCCGCCGGCACCCGGCCCGGCGCGATGGTCGCGGTGGCGAGATCGGCGGCGGGGTAGAGCGTGCCGAGATTGGCGCTGGCCGGGGCGGTGGCGTCGGGCGTGCCGGTGAGCGGATTGGTGCAGACCATCGGCGTGTCCTTGCGCGGCTGGCCGTTGAACCCGGTCGTCTTGTCATAGGTGTCGATCACCAGCGACGGATCGGCCGGCGCGGCGAAGCTCTGCCACGACAACAGGCAACCGGCCTGGTCGGCGGTCGCGCATTCGGGCAGGCCTAGGCGCGGCAGATCGGTGGTCCGCGACACTGGCCAGCCGACGACATAGGCGGCGACGATCCGGCGGCGCAGGGCCGGGTCGGTGGCGACGCGGTCGCGCAGCAGCCGGGTCAGGTGCAGCGCGCCCTGGCTGTGTCCCGCCAGGATGATCGGCGTCCGCGGCCCGATCTGGCGCAGGAAGCTGTCGAAGGCGGCGGAGACGTCGCCGTACGCGAGGTGCAGTGCCTGTTCCGAATCGGCGACGCTGGTCAGGAACGCGCCGAACGTCGCCTGGCGATAGCGCGGCGCCCAGACCTCGCCGACCGCGTTGAAGGCGCTGGCCTGTCCCCGCAGGAACAACGCACTCCGGTCGTTGGTCTCCGCGTCGTCGAGCGGCGCGTTCCAATGGTCGCGGCTGACATAGGAGGTGGGATGGATGAAGAAGATCGCCGCCTTGCGCCCCGTGGCGTCCACCGCGCGCGGGGCGTAGCCCTGCGGCCTCCAGAGCGCGGGATTGCCGGCCAGCTCCGGGCGGGCGAGCCACATCGCCGGATCGTCATAGGCGCTGGCCTGGACCGAGGCTTGGCGGCGGAAGGACTCGCCCGGCGTCAGCGCCATTCGCATCAGGTCGGTGCCGAACAGCCGGTAGGCGAGCGCCGCCGCGATCACCAGCACGATGAGTGCGGCGAAGATGTACAGGAACTTGCGCGCCAAAAGGGTCTCCTCGTCCCCCTTCAAGGAAGGCCTCTGCTACAGGACGGCACGGTGCGCGCAAGGCGTACCGTACGCAAGCGCTTGCACCGGGCGGAGCGCGAGTGGTAGCGGGCTGCCCATGGCCGTGGACACCAACACCGTGAAGAAGATCGCCAGCCTCGCCCGGCTCGCGATCACCGACGACGAGGCGGCGCGCATCGCGCCCGAGCTCGACAATATCCTGCACTGGATCGAACAGCTAGGCGAGGTCGACACCGCCGGCGTCGAGCCGATGACCGCGGTCATCCCCAATCACCTGCGCCTGCGCGACGATGTGGTGACCGATGGCGGCATCCGCGACCAGTTGATGACGAACGCGCCGCAGGCCGAGCACGGCTTCTTCGCGGTTCCCAAGGTGATCGAATAATGACCGAACTAGCCGACCTGACGATCGCCGCCATCCGCGACGGCGTGCGCGACGGCGCCTTTACGGCGCGCGAAGTGGCCGAGGCGTTCAACGCCCGCGTCGCCGAGGCGAGCGCGCTCAACGCTTTTCTGGTAGCGACGCCCGATCATGCGCTCGCCGCCGCGGACGCCGCCGACGCGGCGCGGGCCGCCGGCGAGACGCTGAAGCCGATGGCCGGCGTGCCGATCGGCATGAAGGACCTGTTCTGCACCGCGGGCGTGCGGACCACCGCCGCCAGCCACATCCTGGAGGACTTCACGCCGACCTATGAGTCGACCGTGTCGCAGAATCTCTGGAATGCCGGCGCGGGGATGCTGGGCAAGCTCAACCTCGACCAGTTCGCCATGGGCTCGTCGAACGAGACCAGCTATTTCGGCAACGTCATCTCGCCCTGGCGGCGGCGCGACGGCGGCAATGCGGCGCTCGCTCCCGGCGGATCGTCGGGCGGCTCGTCCTCGGCGGTCGCGGCGCGGCTGTGCCCGGGCGCGACCGGCACCGACACCGGCGGCTCGATCCGCCAGCCGGCCGCCTTCACCGGCATCTCGGGCATCAAGCCGACCTATGGCCGCTGCTCGCGCTGGGGCACGATCGCCTTCGCCTCGTCGCTCGACCAGGCCGGGCCAATGGCGCGCACGGTGCGCGACTGCGCGATCATGCTGGAGGCGATGGCCGGCTTCGACGCCAAGGACTCGACCTCGCTCCAGCTCGACGTGCCGGCATGGGAAGCGGGCCTGTCGGGCGACCTGCGCGGCAAGCGCGTCGGCATCCCGAAGGAGTATCGCGTCGACGGCATGCCCGCCGAGATCGAGGCCCTGTGGCAGCAGGGCATCGCCTGGCTGCGCGATGCGGGCGCGGAGATCGTCGAGGTCTCGCTGCCGCACACCCAATATGCGCTGCCCGCCTATTACATCATCGCGCCGGCCGAGGCGTCGTCCAACCTCGCCCGCTATGACGGCGTCCGCTACGGCCTGCGCGACCTGCCGGACGGCGCCAACCTTCAGCAGATGTATGCCGCGACCCGCGCCGCCGGCTTCGGACCGGAGGTCAAGCGCCGCATCATGATCGGCACCTATGTGCTGTCGGCCGGCTTCTACGACGCCTATTACACCCAGGCGCAGAAGGTGCGGGCGCTGATCGCGCGCGACTTCGAGCGCGCCTGGGAGCAATGCGACCTGCTGCTCGCGCCGACCGCGCCCTCGGCCGCCTTCGCGCTGGGCGAGAAGTCGGCCGATCCGATCGCCATGTATCTCAACGACGTGTTCACCGTGCCCTCGTCGCTCGCCGGACTGCCGGCGATGAGCGTACCGGGCGGGCTGGACGCGGCCGGGCTGCCGCTGGGCCTCCAGATCATCGGCAAGGCGCTGGACGAGCAGTCCGTGCTCAACGCCGGGCTGGCGATCGAGGAGCGTGCGGGCTTCACGGCGCGGCCGGAGCGCTGGTGGTAACCGACGGCGTCATCGCGCCGGACTGGTCGCGCGAGCATCGCGCCCGCGGCCAGTGGTCGCCCGACCGGTCGCTGCTGAAGACGATCCGCGACTATCAGCGGCACCGGGCGCGCGGCGGACCGATCGCGGCGGTCCTCCGGCGCTGGGCGGTGCTGCGCCATCGCTTCTGGTCGGCGGTGACGGGGGCGGAAATCCCGATCAACTCGCCGATTGGCGGTGGGTTGATGATCCCGCATCCCAACGGGATCGTGATCCATCCGGCCTCGACGATCGGGCCCAACTGCCTGATCCTGCAACAGGTGACGCTCGCGCGGATGGTCAATGGCTCGCCGACCCTGGGGGCGCATGTCGACATCGGCGCGGGCGCCAAGCTGCTCGGTGGCATCCATATCGGCGACTATGCGCGGATCGGCGCCAACGCGGTGGTGATGCAGGACGTGCCGGCGGGGGCGACCGCGGTCGGCATCCCGGCGCGGATCATCCCCGACAAGCGGCCGGTGCCGAGGCCCTGACGGCTTGAATTACGCCGGGCAACGGGTCATGCCCGCCGGCGATCTCTTTATTCCAGACAAGCGGACGATGTGATGAGCAACTATCGGGTCCAGGGCGCCACGGGCGAGTGGGAGGTCGTGATCGGCCTGGAGGTGCACGCCCAGGTCACGTCCAACGCCAAGCTCTTCTCGGGCGCGGCGACCGCCTTCGGCGCGGAGCCCAATACCCAAGTCAGCCTGGTCGACGCGGCCATGCCCGGCATGTTGCCGGTGCCGAACATGGAGTGCATCCGCCAGGCGGTGCGCACCGGCATGGCGATCGACGCGCAGATCAACCGCTGGTCGCGGTTCGACCGCAAGAATTATTTCTACGCCGATCTGCCCCAGGGCTATCAGATCAGCCAGCTCTACCACCCGCTGGTCGGCGAGGGCGCGATTGAGATCAGCCTGGACGAGAAGGACCCGGAGGGCGCGGTGAAGCGCATCGGCGTCGAGCGGATCCATGTCGAGCAGGATGCCGGCAAGCTGATGCACGACCAGCATCCGACCCGCTCCTATGTCGACCTGAACCGATCGGGCGTCGCGCTGATGGAGATCGTCAGCCGCCCCGACATGGCTTCGCCGGCGGAAGCGGGGGCCTATCTGCGCAAACTGCGCGCGATCCTGCGCTATGTCGGCTCGTGCGACGGCAACATGGAAGAGGGCTCGATGCGCGCCGACGTGAATGTCAGCGTGCGTCGCCCCGGCGACCCGCTGGGCACGCGCACCGAAACCAAGAACGTCAATTCCGTCCGCTTCGTGATGGCGGCGATCGACTATGAGGTGAAGCGCCAGATCGACGTGCTGGAGGAGGGCGGCACGATCGTCCAGGAGACCCGGCTGTTCGATCCGGACAAGGGCGTGACCCGTTCGATGCGGTCGAAGGAGGATGCGCACGACTATCGCTACTTCCCCGACCCCGACCTGCTGCCGCTGGAGCTGGACGAGGCGTTCCTGGCCGAATGCCGCGCTTCGTTGCCTGAACTGCCCGACGCCAAGCGGCACCGGTACGAGGGGCTGGGGATCAGCCCCTATGCCGCCAATGTGCTGACCGCCGAGGTCGAGGCGGCGCGCTGGTTCGATGCGCTGCTGGAAACCGACGCCAAGCCGGTCGCCGCCGCCAATTGGGTGACCTCGGAACTGTTCGGCGCGCTCAACCGGCTGGGGCGGAGCATCGACGACAGCCCGGTCTCGCCGACCCAGGCGGCGGAGCTGCTGGCGCTGGTCGCGGACGGCACGCTGTCCGGCAGCCTCGCCAAGCAGGTCTTCGAGATCATGCTGGAGACCGGCGACGGTGCGGCCAAGGTGGTCGAGGATCGCGGGTTGAAGCAGACCAGCGACACCGGCGCGATCGAGGCGGTGATCGCCGACGTGATCGCCAAGAACCCGAAACAATATGAGCAGTTCAAGGGCGGCAAGGAGGCGCTGTTCGGATTCTTCGTCGGCCAGACGATGAAGGCGATGGGCGGCAAGGCGAATCCGGCGGTGGTCAACGAACTGCTGAAGAAGGCGCTGGCCTGATCGCTCCTGCGGACGGCGGGATCGGCGCGGGCGGGGCGGTGACCCGGATCGACCTCGACGCCAGTCGCTGGCGGACGCGCGCCGACTTCTACGCGGCCCTGCTGCCCCGACTCGGCGCGCCGGACTGGGTGGGCGGCAATCTCGACGCGCTGTTCGACTGTTTGGGTGGCGGCATCCTGTCGCTCGCGCCGCCCTTTCTGGTGATCGTGCATCGGGTCGACGCGATGCCGGCCGGAGAGGCGGCCTATGTGCGCCGCGCCGAACAGGTCTTCGCCGATGCGCGCGCCACGTTCGGCCAGGCGGTGGAGCTGCGCTTCGCCTCGGGAGATTGATCGGTTTCCGATGCAAGGCGATCATGACCGTTGCGTCATGATTTCGGGTTGATCTAAGCTCGAGTCCGGGATCGCGGGGGGCGGTCCGGGGGAAACGCAATGATGCATCGTCTCGCGGCGTGGCTGGGTGCCATGTCGTGCATCCTGTCGCCGGTCGCCGCCTTCGCGCAGGAGAAATCGGCCAGCCGGCCCGGTTTCGCCATGGCGCCGGGCGCCTGCATCCTGCTGTTCCGCCCGGACATATCGGTCGGCGCCCAGTCCACCGGCGGCATCGCAGAGCCCAATGCCGACTGGACGCAGGAGGCGCGCGAGCATCTCGACGCGGCGCTGGGGCGCGCGCAACAGGGGATGGGACACCCCATCGTCACGGCGGCGGCGCCCGTGGGCGAGGCGGCCGCGGCGCTCGCCGCCTATCGCGCGCTCTTCTCCGTGGTCGCCGATTCGGTGATCGAATATCAATTCTTCCCCGGCAATCGCCTGCCGACCAAGAAGCGCGCCGGCCAGTTCGACTGGACCATGGGGCCGGGCGTCGCGGCGCTCGGCCAGGGCAGCGGCTGCGGCTATGGCCTGTTCCTGCTGACCGAGGACCAATTCGGCTCGACCGGGCGGAAGATGCTCCAGATCGTCGCCCTGATGGCGCGGGTGCCGGTCACTTCGGGCGTCCACAAGGGCTATGCGGGGCTGGTCGACTTGCGCACCGGCGAGCTGATCTGGCTCAACGCCGATCGCCAGATGGGCGGCGATGTCCGCACCGCCGACGGCGCCGCCAAGCGGGTCGCGCAATTGCTGGAGGGCTTTCCCGGCGCTGTTCCAGTCCCGGCCGGTTCGGGCCAGTGATCCGCGCCGGCATCGCGGCGCTGCTGGCGGGACTGGCGCTTGCCGGTGCGCCCGTCCGGGCCGGCGCAGCGTCCGGGGCGGGCGCGCTGCCGCCTTATGCCGGGCTCTACCAGCCCAGCACCGTGGACGAGCGCGGGCTGTGGATGAAGGCCGACGAGTACGAACGGCAGTTGCGCGACTCGGCCTTCGTGATCCGCGATGCGGCCCTCAATGCCTATGTGCGGGGCGTTTTCTGCCGCACGGTCGGGCCCGATCGCTGCGCGGCGGTGCGGCTCTATGTGATGCGCGTGCCGCAGTTCAATGCGACGATGATGCCCAATGGTGCGCTCCAGATCTGGAGCGGGCTGTTGCTGCGGGTCCGCAGCGAAGCCGAGTTGGCCGGTATCCTGGGCCATGAGTTCGCGCATTTCGAGCGGCGGCACGGGCTAGGCCGATTGCGCCACGGTCGCGTGATGACCGACATCGCCAGTTGGGCCGGCGTGCTGGGCGGCGTGTCCGGCCTGGTCGTGCAGACCCAGGCGATCGGCTCGATCTTCACGCATAGCCGCGCGGACGAGAGCGAGGCCGACCTGCTCGGCGCGCGCTATGGCGCCGCCGCCGGCTATGACGCGCGGGCGCTGCCTGCGATCTGGATGCGGCTGATGGACGAGGCGGATGCGACCGCGCTGGGACGCCGCCAGCGCAGCCATCGCTACGACCGCGTCAGCTTCTTCGCCAGCCATCCCACCAGTGCGCAGCGCGCCGCCGACCTCCGCGCGGCGGCGGCCGCGCTGCCGCCCGGCGGCGAGTCCGGAGACCAGCGGCTGGTCGGAGCGATCGCGCCCTGGCGATCGGCCTTCCTTGAAGACCAGTTGAAGCTCAACGATTTCGAGGGAACGGACGTTCTGCTGCGGCAGATCGCGGAGGCGGGCTGGAGCGAGGATCTGCTGTTCGCCCGCGCCGAACTGTACCGTGGTCGGGGCCATCCGCGCGATCTGGTGGCCGCCGCCGACCTGTACCGCCAGGCGATCGGCCTGAACGCGGGTCATCCGGAAAGCTGGCGGGGGTTGGGCCTGGCGCTGCTGCGCGGCGGGCAGGTGGACGAGGGGCGGCAGGCGCTGCGCCACTATCTGGCGGCGCGACCCGATGCGGCGGACGCATCGATGCTCGCGGCGCTGCTGACGTGAGGAGAGGGGAGATGATGGGACCGATGATCGGCCGCGTGGCGGCGGCGCTGCTGGTGCTGACGGGGGCGGCCGCCGCCTGGGCCGGCAATACGCTGGTCGCCGCCGGGCAGCGCGTGGCGGTGGCCAAATCGGCGCTGACGGTGGCGCCGGCCTCCGAGTGGAACCGGCTGGGCGCACGACCGGGCCGCCAGACCGAGACATGGACGCTTGACGGCGACCCGCTGAACGACCTGACCTTCTATGGCGGGATCGAGACCGGACGGCCGCTGTTCCGCGAGGTGGCCAAGCGCACCAAGCCGCTGCCGCATTTCTCCTCGACCATGTTGCTGACGGACCTGCCGGCGCTGTTCGAACAAAGCTATCGCATCGCCCTGGACACGCCGCTGGTCACGATCGACGCCAGCGAGCCGGCATCCTTCCTGGGAGAAAAGGCCGTACGTTTCCGCTACGGCTTCACTCGGCAGGGCGAGGAAGTCAAACGGCAGGGCGAGGCCGTCGCCGCGATCGTTGGCGGCCGCCTGTACATGATCACCTTCGAGGCGCCGAGCATCCACTTCTTCGGTCGGGACATTGGCCGGGTGCGGGACCTGGTTGCCTCGGCGCGCCTGGGCGCCTGACCGCGCGAAGTCGGGAGGGCGGCGGGGCCGGGCCCCGCCGCTTGCGTCACTGCTGCGTCAGATCCTGGTTCCGGACCGTCCCGCCGGTGCCCGACGGTCCGTCGAAGCGGCCGGGATCGGTGAAGGTCTCCGGCTCCGGGCCGCCTTCGCCGCGTTCGACCGCATCGGCGCGGGAGGCGACCGCCTGTTCCAGATCGCTGCGCGCGTCGTCGTCGCGCCGCTCGATCGGCGTATTGGGATCGGTGCCGACATGATCCTCGGGCCGGCCCTCGCCGGTCGCATCGCTGCTGGGGGTGTTTGCCACCTCAGATCTCCGCCGGCTGCTGCGTGCCGGGATCGCCTGCCGGCGTGCCGGGTGAGGGCTGATCGATATCGGGGCCCGGCGGCGCGATCTCGGGCGGTGGGGCGTCGGGCTGCACCGGCTGGCTGGACGGCGTCGGCTGTTCGGGGGGTGGTTGGGTCGCCATGATCGTCTCCTTCAGCCCCTCGAACGCGCTGTCTCGCGCACAGGTTGCGTCCCCGCTTGCTAGGTAAGGCTGGACTGGTATAGACGCGCGCCCTACGGCGGGTCCGGACATGCGGGCGTGGCGGAACTGGTAGACGCGCTGGATTTAGGTTCCAGTATCGCAAGATGTGGGGGTTCGAGTCCCTTCGCCCGCACCAGTCCCGCCCGGAGCATGGCGGGTCGCACACAATTTTCTCCAGATCGAAGGCACCCAATGCAGACTGTCGAGACGCTCAACGAGGGGCTGAAGCGCGCCTACACGCTGACCATCACCGCCCAGGATATCGACCAGAAGGTCGAGGCCGAGGTGAAGCGCGTCGCGCCGCAGGTGCGGATGCCCGGTTTCCGTCCCGGCAAGGTGCCGGCCAATCTGGTCCGCAAGATGCACGGCGAATCGCTGGCGCAGGACGCGCTGAACGCCGCGATCCAGCAGGGCATCCAGCAGCTGATCGGTGACAATGGCCTGCGCCCCGCAATGCAGCCCTCGGTTGCGCTGAAGGACGGCTATGAGGCCGGCCAGGACGCGGTCGTGACGGTCGAGATGGAAGTGCTGCCGCAGGTGCCGTCCCCGGCGATCGATGGCCTGACGCTGGAGCGACTGACCGTGCCGGTCGCCGATTCGGCGGTCGATGCGCAGCTCAAGACCTTCGCCGATTCGCAGAAGCGCTGGAACGACGCGGGCGACAAGGCCGCCGAGATGGGCGACCAGGTCACCGTCGATTTCGTCGGCAAGACCGCGGACGGCGTCGCCTTTGAGGGCGGCACCGGCAGCGACATGCCGGTCGAACTGGGCGCCGGCCGCCTGATCCCCGGCTTCGAGGACCAGCTGGTCGGCGTGAAGGTCGGCGAGGAGAAGCAGCTCCAGGTCACCTTCCCCGAGGATTACGGCGCGGCGAACCTGGCGGGCCAGCCCGCCACCTTCGACATCGTCGTCAAGTCGGTGAAGACCGCCGGCGAAAGCGTGATCGACGACGAGATGGCCAAGGGTCTGGGCCTGGAAAGCCTGGAGCAGCTGCGCGGCCTGATCAAGGGGCAGATCGAGCAGGAGCATAACGGCCTGACCCGCACCCATATGAAGCGCAAGCTGCTCGACCAGCTCGCCGAGGGTCATGACTTCGAAGTGCCGCCGTCGATGGTCGAGGCCGAGTTCGGCCAGATCTGGGCGCAGCTGGAGCATGAGGCGACCCACGAGGCCGATCCGGAGGCCGCCAAGGCCGAGATGGAGAAGGAGCGCGACGATTACCGCAAGATCGCCGAGCGCCGCGTCCGCCTGGGCCTGCTGCTGTCGGAGATCGGCCAGGCCAATGGCGTCGAGGTCAGCAACCAGGAGATGAACCGCCTGATCGCGCAGGCCGCGCAGCAGTACGGCCCAGAGGATCGCCAGCGCTTCATCCAATATGTCCAGCAGGAGCCGATGGCCGCCGCCCAGCTGCGCGCCCCGCTCTATGAGGACAAGGTCGTCGACTTCCTGTTCGAGAAGGCGACCGTGACCGATCGCGAGACCACCCGCGAGGAGCTGGAGGCCGCGATCGAGAGCGAGGACGGCTTCGCGACCGGCACGCACGTCCACAACCATGATCACGATCATGACCATCACGGCCACGACCACGGCCATGACCATGCGCATGACGACGCGGCGCAGGCCGAGCCGGCCGGCGAGGACGCGCCGAAGAAGGCCGCCGCCAAGAAGCCGCGCGCCAAGAAGGCTGCACCGGTGAGCGAGGAGACCCAGATCGTCGAGTCCGCGCCCGAGGCGGCCGAAGCGGCGGAAGGCACCGAGGCGGCCGACGCCGCGCCGGCGAAGAAGCCGCGCGCGAAGAAGGTCAAGGCCGAAACCGCCGAGTGATCGGCGACGCGGCGCCCCGGCCCGTCAGGGGTCGGGGCGTCGACGATATCAGGGTAACCCACAAGGCTGGCGATGACCGAACCGACGATTGCCGTCCTGTTGCCTTGCTATAACGAGGAGGCGGCGATCGCGCAGACGGTCGCCGGGTTCCGCGCGGCGCTGCCCGGCGCTGCCATCTATGTCTATGACAACAACAGCAGCGACGGCACGGTCGCCGTCGCGCGACGCGCGGGGGCGATCGTCCGCCGCGAGCGGATCCAGGGCAAGGGCGCGGTGGTGCGGCGGATGTTCGCCGATGTCGACGCCGACGTCTATGTGATGGCGGATGGCGATGCGACCTATGACGCCGCCTCCGCGCCACGGCTGATCGCAGCGTTGCTGGACGAGCAGCTCGACATGATCGTGGGCAGCCGGATCAGCCAGGTCCAGGAAAGCTATCGGCGTGGCCACCGCTTCGGCAATGCGCTGCTCACGGGGATGCTGGCGCGGCTGTTCGGGCGCAGCTTCACCGATATCCTGTCCGGCTACCGCGTCTTCTCGCGCCGGTTCGTCAAGAGCTTCCCGTCGCTGTCGGCGGGGTTCGAAATCGAGACCGAAATCTCCGTCCACGCGCTGGAGCTGAAGATGCCCTGCGCCGAGATCGAGACGCCCTATTTCGCGCGGCCGGAAGGATCGACCTCCAAACTGTCCACCTATGGCGATGGCTGGCGCATCCTATCGACGATCCTGACGCTCTACCGGATCGAGCGACCGCTGCTGTTCTTCGGTCTCGCGGGGGCAGCGCTGCTGGTGCTGGCGCTGGTGCTGGCCGCGCCGCTGGTCGTCACCTATCTCCATACCGGGCTGGTGCCGCGGATGCCGACCGCGGTGCTGGCGACCGGCCTGGTGATCCTCGCCGCGCTCAGCCTGTTCGCGGGGCTGATTCTGGATACGGTGGTGCGCGGCCGGCGCGAGGTGCGGCGACTGGCCTATCTCGCGCACCCGGCACCTTTTGCCGGGGCTTGAACTCCCCGGCCGCCCACGCGACATAGGGGGCCTTACAGGGCATAAGAGAGTGATCCATGCACAATCCGTTCGAGACCGGTGACTTCGCGACCCCGCTGATGAGCGCCGGGCTCGGCCTGCGGCAGACCCAGGCGGGTCTCGTCCCGATCGTGATCGAACAGTCGAACCGCGGCGAGCGGTCGTTCGACATCTTCTCGCGCCTGCTGCGCGAGCGGATCGTGTTCGTGACCGGCGGGGTCGAGGACGGCATGGCCAGCCTCATCACCGCGCAGCTGCTCTTCCTCGAGTCCGAGAACCCGAAGAAGGACATCTTCATGTACATCAATTCGCCGGGCGGCGTCGTCACGGCGGGCATGGCGATCCACGACACGATGCAATATATCCGGCCGCGTGTCGGCACGGTATGCATCGGGCAGGCGGCGTCGATGGGAAGTTTCCTGCTGGCGTCCGGCGAGCCGTCGATGCGAGTCGCGCTGACCAACAGCCGGATCATGATCCACCAGCCCTCGGGCGGTGCGCAGGGCATGGCGTCGGACATTGAAATCCAGGCGCGCGAGATCCTGCGCATGCGCCATTTCCTCAACACGCTCTATGCCAAGTACACCGGCAAGCCGCTGGAGGAGATCGAGCGCGCCATGGACCGCGACAAGTTCATGAGCGCCGAGGAGGCCAAGGAATTCGGCTTGATCGACCAGGTGTTCGACAAGCGCCCGACCCCGGCCGACGACGTGGCCGCGCCGACCGCGCCGGCGGCCTGACGTGGCATCCGGTCGTCCTGTCGCCATCGTGACAAATCGATGTCGTTTAGGACGATTGGACATTGCCGCGCCCCTGACGGCCGGGTTACCATGCCCGGCCCGACATTCGAGGAACGAGCTTCCTCGCGAAGGATGGTTTGAATGACGAAACTGAGCGGTGGCGACTCCAAGAGCACCCTCTATTGCTCGTTCTGCGGGAAATCGCAGCACGAGGTGCGCAAGCTGATCGCCGGACCGACGGTCTTCATCTGCGATGAGTGCGTGGAACTGTGCAACGACATCATCCGCGAGGAGACGAAGTCGGCGCTGGTGTCCAAGAAGGATGGCGGCGTTCCCACTCCGCAGGAAATCTGCAACGTGCTCGACGACTATGTCATCGGGCAGAAGCAGGCAAAGCGTGTTCTGTCGGTGGCGGTGCACAACCATTACAAGCGGCTGAACCACGGCGCCAAGGGGGCCGATGTCGAGCTGGCCAAGTCGAACATCCTGCTCGTCGGTCCGACCGGCTGCGGCAAGACGCTGCTGGCGCAGACGCTGGCGCGCATCCTCGACGTGCCCTTCACCATGGCCGATGCGACGACGCTGACCGAGGCCGGCTATGTCGGCGAGGATGTCGAGAACATCATCCTCAAGCTGCTCCAGGCGTCCGACTATAATGTCGAGCGGGCGCAGCGCGGCATCGTCTATATCGACGAGATCGACAAGATCAGCCGCAAGGCCGAGAATCCGTCGATCACCCGCGACGTGTCGGGCGAGGGCGTGCAGCAGGCGCTGCTCAAGCTGATGGAGGGCACCACCGCCAGCGTGCCGCCCCAGGGCGGACGCAAGCATCCGCAGCAGGAGTTCCTGCAGGTCGACACGACCAACATCCTGTTCATCTGCGGCGGCGCGTTCTCGGGCCTCGAGAAGATCATTGGCGACCGTCTGCAAGGCAAGTCGATCGGCTTCGGCGCTTATGTCGCCGCGCCAGAGGAGAAGCGCACCGGCGAGGTGCTGCGCCAGACCGAGCCGGAGGATCTGCTGAAGTTCGGCCTGATCCCCGAATTCGTCGGTCGTCTGCCGGTGATCGCGACGCTGGAGGATCTGGACGTCACCGCGCTGGTGAAGATCCTGGCGGAGCCGAAGAATGCGCTGGTGAAGCAGTATCAGAAGCTGTTCGACATGGAGCAGGTCGAGCTGAACTTCACCGACGAGGCGCTGGTCACGGTCGCCAAGAAGGCGATCGAGCGCAAGACCGGCGCGCGCGGACTTCGTTCGATCCTGGAGGCAATCCTGCTCGACACCATGTTCGACCTGCCGTCGATGACGGGCGTCGACGAGGTGATGATCGACAAGGACGTGGTCGACGGCCGCAAGGAGCCGATCCGCGTCTATGCCGAGAAGAAGAAGGCCGGCGACGCCGCCTGATCCTTCGGGTGATGTGCGTTGGGGAGGGCGTCGGATCGGGCACGATCCGGCGCCCTTGTTTTTCGAGGGGAGCGGGGGGCGCTTGGTCCAAGAGAAAGCGCCAAGAGGATTGCACGCGGAGTTGCCGAGGCGCGGAGGAGGCAAAGACCTCAGGCGTGCGCGGAAGCGCGCCGCATCAATCCAGAGACAGGAAGTATAAGCCGCTGTCGCGGCAGCGGCACCCGCTCTGCGCGTCCGCGTGCGAAACCACTTCGCGGCTTCGCGCAGAAAGTGCCGCGGCCCTTTCCGAAGCCGCAAAGCACTCAAACCTGCATCCATGCAAGGGCGGGAGCTTCGCTACTCCTGTCCGATCATCCCGGCGAAGCCCGGGGACCATTCGGCAGACGTTTGTCGGTCGCTCGACACGATCCGCGACTGGACCCCGGCCTCCGCCGGGGTGGTGTAGTGTTCAAGGCGGTGTCGGGACTTTGGCGGCGGCGTCACCGCCGCCAACCGTTACGCCTGGGTCAGGTCAAACGTCCCATGCACGCCCTCCGCCTGGGCCGAGGGGGCAATCCAGACGTCGAACGTTCCCGGCTCGACCGTCGGCTGATTGTCGACGCCGTAGAACAGCAGGTCGGCGCGGCGCAGCGTGAAGCGTACCGTCTCGCTCGCGCCCGGAGCCAGCGCCACCTTGCGGAAGCCCTTGAGCTGGCGGACCGGGCGGGTGATGCTGGCGACGCGGTCGCGGATATAGAGCTGCACCACCTCCTCGATCGCGCGCGTGCCGCCGTTGCGGACGGTGGCGGCGATTTCGATCGCGCCGTCCCAGGGCAAGGTGGGGCTGCCCAATGTCAGGCCGGCATAGTCGGGCCGGCCATAGGTCAGGCCATGGCCGAACGGATAGAGCGCCGCGTTGGGCGCTTCGCGATATTGCGTCTTGTACGGCTGGCGTGGTCCCGCCGGCGCGGGGCGACCGGTGGCCTTGTGGTCGTAATGATAGGGTTCCTGTCCGCTCTCGAAGGGCAGGCTGATCGGCAGGCGGGCCGAGGGCGAATAGTCGCCGAAGAGCACGTCGGCGGTGGCATGGCCGCTTTCCGAGCCGAGGAACCAGGTCATCAGGATGGCGGGCGCGTCGCGCACCGCGCCGTGCAGCGCCAGGCCGCGCCCGTTCTTCAGGATCACCACCACGGGCTTGCCGGTCGCCGCCACCGCCTCGGCGAGCGCCTGTTGCGGTGCGGGCACGACGATCTCGGTGCGCGACTGCGCCTCGCCCGACATCGTCTCGCTCTCGCCGATCGCCAGCAGTACGATATCCGCCGCCTGCGCCGCCGCCACGGCGGCGTCGATGCCGCCGGGCAGCGCCGCCTCGACGCCCGATCCGGCGGTGACGCTGAGCAGCGCCGGATCGGCCATCGCGGCGCGCAGCCCGGTGGCGAGGTCCACCGCCTGCCCATTGTCGCCATAGACCACCCACGGGCCGTTCAGGTCGTGCTGGCCGCTGGCGAAGGGGCCGATCAGCGCCAGGCGGCGGCCGGCCTTGGGCAGGGGCAGCAGGTCGCCGTCATTCTTGAGCAGGACGATCGACTTGCGGCCGGCCTCGCGGGCCAGCGCCAGGCTGGCCTTCGTGCGCGACCGCGCCTTTTCCCGCTTCACGTCGATGCGGCGGAACGGATCGTCGAACAGCCCCAATCGATGCTTGACCATCAGCACGCGTCGCACCGAGCGGTCGAGCACCTCCTGTGGCACCAGGCCGTCGCGGACCAGCCCGGGCAGATGCAGCATGTAGAGGTTGCTCTGCATGCACATATCGACCCCCGCCAGGAACGCGATCCGCGCCGCGTCGCGCCCGTCCTTGGCGAAGCCGGCGGCGATCATCTCCTCGTCGCCGGTATAGTCGGACACGATGATGCCGGGGAACTTCCACTCGTCGCGCAGCACCGTCTGCATCAGCCAGGGATTGCCATGCGAGGGGATGCCGGAGATTTCGTTGAACGAGGCCATGCCCGACAGGGCACCGGCATCGAAGCCGGATTTATAGGGCGGCAGATAGACCTCGCGCAGCGTGCGCTCGGACATATCGACTTCGTTGTAATCGAGCCCTGCCGCCACCGCGCCGTACGCGGCGAAATGCTTGACGCAGGCCATCATCGCGTCGTTCGCCTTGAGGTCCTGGCCCTGGAAGCCGCGCACGCGGGCGGCCGCGAACAGGTTGCCGACCAGCACATCCTCGCCCGCGCCCTCCATGGTCCGGCCCCAGCGCTGGTCGCGGGCGATGTCGACCATCGGGAAGAAGGTCCAGTCGATGCCGGCGGCGGCGGCCTCGTACGCCGCGACGCGCGCGGTCCGCTCGGCGAGCGACGGCTCGAAGCTGGCCGCCTCGGCGACCGGCACCGGGAAGATGGTGCGATGGCCGTGGATCACGTCGGCGGCGAAGATCAGCGGGATCTTCAGCCGCGAACCCCGCATCACCGCGCCCTGCATCCGCCGCGCCATTTCCGCGCCATTGCCGTTGAACACGCCGGTCAGCCTGCCCGCCACCGCATCGGCGAGCTGCTGGTCGAAGCTGACGCCGCCGGCCGCGGGCGGGTTGAGCCCGGTGGCGATGCCGCCGCTCCAGGCCGCCGCGTTCAGCGTCAGTTGCCCCGCTTTCTCCTCCAGCGTCATCCGGCCGACCAGCGCCGCCACCTGCGCGGGCATCGCCATCGTATCGGTGGCGGCGAGCAGCGCGCGCGCCGGGCTGGTCGCCCAGGCGGCGATCGCGCCCGCGCCGAGCAGCGCGCCGCGCCGCGTGATCGTCGTGTCGCCCATCTCAAACTCTCTCCCAAGTCGGTCGTCGGACGCGGCGCATTTTACATTTGACCGCCCCGTGTAACCGGTTACCTAGACGCCAATGGCCCGATCTGGCAATCGCCGGGTCAGGGTTTTTACGCCATGATCCGGCCTGGACGGTTCGGACATGAGGAGGGATGATGCGCAAGGCTGGGGCGACGATCCGCGATGTGGCGGCGCGGGCCGAATTGTCGGTGGCGTCGGTGTCGCGCGTGTTCAACGGCCATGCCAATGTCCATCCCGACGCGCGGGAGCGGGTGCTCGCCGCCGCCGAGGCGCTGGGCTATGTCCCCCATGCCGGCGCGCGCAGCCTCAGCATGGCGCGCACCCATGCGGTAGGCGTCGTCATCCCCGACCTGCATGGCGAGTTCTTCTCGGAGATCGTGCGCGGCATGGATCGCGAGGCGGGGCGGCGCGGCTATCATCTGCTGCTGTCCAACATGCATGCCGATGCGGAGCAGGCGGCGCAGGCGATGCGCAGCATGCGGGGGCGCGTCGACGGCATGATCGTGATGGCCCCCGGCCTCGACCCGGCGGCGGTGGAGGCGGTGCTGCCGGTCGGCATCCCGGCCGTGCTGATCGCCAGCCCCAATGCCGGCACGCGCGCGGCGGTGGCGATCGACAATCGCGCTGGCGTCGAGGCGGTGGTCGCGCATCTGGTCGCCACCGGCCGCCGCGCGCTCGTCCATGTCGCGGGGCCGGAGGGCAATATCGACGCCACCGAACGGCGCGAGGCGTTCGTCGAAGCACTCGCCCAGCATCTGCCCGGCCGCCCGCCCCGGATCATTCCGGGCAGCTTCTTCCAGGAAGCGGGGGAGGGCGCGGCGCGCGACCTGCTGGCCTCGGGCGAGAGGTTCGACGCAATCGTCGCCGCCAACGACATGGTGGCGCTGGGCGCGCTGCACGTGCTGCGCGAGGCGGGCGTCGACGTGCCCGGCCGCGTCGCGGTGGCGGGGTTCGATGACGTGCCGCTCGCCCGCTTCCTGTCGCTGACCACGGTGCAGGTCGGCATCGACGAGATCGGCGGCCGTGCGATGACGCGGCTGTTCGACGACATAGAGGGCAAGGCGTCCGACATGATGATCGACATGATCACCCCCCGGCTGATCGTCCGGGCCACCACCGGCGCCGCCGGCGAGCCGCACGCATGATCGCGCTCGATCGCCGCCAGGTCCTCGCCGGGCTTCCGCTGATGGCGGCGGCGACGCGCCTGCCGGCCGCGCCCCGGCCAGCGCTCGACCCGTGGTTCGCCGACCTGGAGAAGCGGACCTTCGAGTTCTTCTGGGAGACGGCGAACCGCGACAATGGCCTGGTGCCCGATCGCTGGCCCGACCCGCCCTTCGCCAGCATCGCCTCGGTCGGCTTTGCGCTGACCGCCTATCCGATCGGCGTGGCTCGCGGCTGGTGTACGCGGGACGCCGCGCGCGACCTGACGCTGACGACGTTGCGCTTCTTCGACCGCGCGCGCCAGGGCGAAGCGGCGAGCGGCACCGCCGGGTACAAGGGCTTCTTCTACCATTTCCTGCACATGGACAGCGGCCTGCGCTATCGCGACGTCGAGCTGTCCAGCGTCGATTCCAGCCTGTTGTTCCTCGGCATCCTGTTCGCCGGCCTGTGGTACGATCGCGCCGATCCGGCGGAGGCGGAGATCCGGCGACTGGCCACCCGCATCGTCGACCGCGCCGATTGGCCCTGGTTCCAGACCGCCAGCGGCTCTTTCTCGATGGGCTGGCATCCCGGCAAGGGCTTCATCGAGCGGTCCTGGGACGGGTATAACGAGGGGATGATGGTGCATCTGCTCGCGCTCGGCTCGGGTGGGCATCCGGCGCGCGACGGCGCGTGGGAGGCGTGGACCAAGCCCTATCCGGCATTCTGGCGCGGCTCCGGTGACACGCGACACCTCGCCTTCGCGCCGATGTTCGGCCACCAGTACAGCCAGATGTGGATCGACTTCCGCGGCATCCGGGACGCGACGATGCGGCGCGAGGGGTTCGACTATTTCGAGAACAGCCGTCGTGCCACCTATGCGGACCGGGCCTATTGCATCCGCAATCCGATGCAGTGGGACGGCTATGGCCGCGATATCTGGGGGCTGACCGCCTGCGACGGGCCCGGCGACTTTCGCCTGGAGTTCAAGGGCGAGATGCGCCAGTTCCACGGCTATTCGGCGCGCGGCCCGCTCGGGCAGCCGGACGGGCTGGACGACGGCACGATCGCGCCGACCGCTGCGCTCGGCTCGCTTGCCTTCGCACCGGAGATCTGCATCCCGGCCGCACTCGCCATGCATCGCCGCTACGGCGGCAACCTCTATGGCCGCTACGGCTTCCGCGACAGCTTCAACCCCAGCTTCCGCTATGCCGACGTCACGGTGACCAGCGGGCGGGTCGATCCGGCGCAGGGCTGGTTCGCGTCGGACTGGCTGGGCATCGACCAGGGCCCGATTCTCGGCGCGCTGGCCAATTACCGCAGCGACTTCATCTGGTCGGTGATGCGCCGGTCGCCGCATCTGCGCCGGGGCCTGACGCGCGCGGGGTTCGGTGGCGGTTGGCTCGGCTGAGCGGCGGCCTGCCTAAACTGTTGCATGTCGGCCACATTCTGGCTTGTTTAACAATCCCGTCATCAGAGTGATTGAACCGCGCCCGCGCCGGATGTAACCGGTTTCCGCGAGCATGTAAGCGGTTACATGCCTCAAGGGTCAGGGGCGCACCGCCTCGGCCGCGTGGGAGAGGATGATGAGGGACAGCATGATGGCCTTCGCTTGGCGTCGCCGATCGACGCGCATCCCGTCCGCTCGCGCGTCGGTCGCCGCTACGGCCCGCACGACAGAACAGAACGGCCTCGGGCCGGACAGGGGAATCTTCGACATGAGCAAGACCATGTTTCGCGCCGCGCTGATCGCCGCCACGACGCTGGCGACCGGCGCGGTTCTGCTGCCGGTCGCCGCCACGGCCCAGGTCGGCCAGGCGGCGCTGCGCGGTCGCATCACGGCGGCCGCCGGCAATCCGGTGCAGGATGTGACGATCGTCGAGGTCGGTACCGGCTATCGCCGCACCGTGCCGCTCGCCGCCGACGGCACCTACAACTTCCCCTCGCTACGCGCGGGCACGTACCGGCTGGAGGTGCGGTCGCAGAACGGCACCCGCAACTCCGACGACTTCACCTTGCGCGTCGGCCAGAATGCCGGGCTCGACATCGACCTGAGCGCGCCCGCCGCCGCCCCCGCCGCGGCGGGCGGGCAGGGTGCGACCGGCCAGGCCGGCACGGGCGAGACGGCGGAGGGCGCGCCGGGCGCGACCGAGGCGGGGCAGGCCGCGCCGGCCGGCGACATCATCGTCACCGGTTCGCGCATCCGCTCGCTGTCGGGCGGGCAGGTCGGCATCAACATCACCCAGCGGCTGATCGAGCAACTGCCGCAGAACAACCGCAACTTCCTGGCCTTCGCCGATCTGGCGCCGGGCGTGCGCTTCATCGAGGGCGCCAATGGAGAGTCGCGCATCCAGGGCGGCGCGCAGGACAGCCGCACCGTCAACGTCTTCATCGACGGCGTCAGCCAGAAGGACTACGTCCTGAAGAGCGGCATCACCGGGCAGGACAGCTCGCCCGGCAATCCGTTCCCGCAGCTCGGCATTGGCGAATATCAGGTCCTGTCGTCCAACTACAAGGCGGAGTTCGACCAGGTGAGTTCGGTGGCGATTACGGCCGTCACCAAGTCGGGCACCAACGAGTTCCATGGCGAGGGCTTTTTCGACTTCACCAACCAGAATTTGCGCGACCGTCGCCCGACCGAGATTTTTCCGACCACGATCCCCAAGGTGAAGACCAGCAACAAGCAGTTCGGCGCGGCGTTGGGCGGCCCGATCATCAAGGACAAGGCGCACTTTTTTTTCACCTATGAAGGGAAGCGGATCGACAGCCCCTATGACGTGCGGCCTGACAATGGCGTGCCGATCAGCACCCTGCCGCAGCAATATCAGCAATATTTCGGCAGCTTCTCGCAGCGGTTCAATGAGGATTTGTATTTCGGCAAGATCGACATCGTCCCGACCGATCGCGACCTGATCGAGCTGACCGGCAAGTATCGTAACGAGTCGGGCAACCAGATTTCGATCGGCATCAACGCGCCCGACACCGCCACGCTGAACAAGGTGATCGACAAGCGCGGGATGTTGCGCTGGCAGCATACCGCCGACGACTGGGTCAACGACGCGCGTCTGTCGTACGAGGATGTGCGCTGGTCGCCGACCCCGGCGACGGACGGCACCACCTATTTCCTCCAGGCGACGCAGCGCACCGGCAGTTCGGCGCAGCGCATCGACCTGCTGCGCTACGGCGCCGGCAGCAGCTTCCAGAACAAGGGGCAGAAGGGCTGGACCTTCCAGGATGATTTCACCTGGACCGGGTTCGAGGGCCATACGATCAAGGTCGGCGGCAAGGGCAAGTGGGTGCAGCTCCGCTCGATCGAGCAGAACCTGATCAACCCGCAATATAGCTATGACGTCAACGCGTTCAGCCAGACCGGCTTCAACGACACGCTGCCCTATCGCGTCCAGTTCGGCGCGGCGGTCGGCGGCGCCGATCCCCAGATCCGTTCCAACAACTTCCAGCTCGGCCTCTATGCGCAGGATGATTGGGATGTCACCAGCCGGCTGACGCTGAACATCGGCCTGCGCTGGGACTATGAGCGGACGCCCGCCTATCTGGACTTCGTGACGCCGGCGGAGAACATCGCCGCCGTGTCGCCGGCCAATTATCCGAACCTCAACAACGCCGATTACAACATCAACGACTATATCTCGACCGGCAACAACCGGAAGACGTTCAAGGGCGCGTGGCAGCCGCGGCTGGGCTTCACCTATCGCCTGGACGAGGCGGGGCGCTTCTCGGTGTTCGGCGGCTATGGCCGGTCCTATGACCGCAACCAGTTCGACTTCCTCCAGCAGGAGTTGACCCAAGGCGTCTTCCAGACGCGCACGTTCAACTTTATCGGCAACGACTCGCTCAACCCCTGCGACCCGGTCGCCAATCCGCAGACCTGCATCGCCTGGAACCCGATCTACCTGACGCCCGAGGGCCGCCAGATCCTGCAGAACGCGGCGGTCGGCGGGGGACGCGAGTTTCGCTTCCTGAAGAACGACCTCAAGGTGCCCTATTCGGACCAGTTCAGCCTGGGCCTGCGCGGCCGCTTCGCGCCGGTCGAGCTGGAGGTCGGCTATTCGCACGTCAAGAGCCGCGACGGCTTCGTCTTCCTGCTGGGCAATCGCCGGCCGGACGGCAGCTTCTTCTTCAACGATCCGACCAGCAGCACCGACGTGCCGCAGTCGCCGTTCAACTTCGCGCCGAACGGCTATGGCTCGATCATCCTCGGCGACAATGGCCTGCGGACCGATGCGGACTCGGCTTATTTCAAGCTGACCAAGAGCTGGTCGCGGTCTTCGCCCTGGAGCCTGGACGCCACCTACACCTACACCCAGGCGACCGAGAACCGGAAGTTCGGCGAGGTCTATTCGCTCGATTTCGCGCAGATCGCCGACTATCCGATCATGCGCTCGTCGGGGGTGCCGCGACACCGCTTCGTTGCGGCGGGCAGCGTCGACACGCCGATCGGCGTCACCATGTCGGCGAAGTTCCAGATCGAATCGCCGACCTTCATCAAGAACTTCCTCGACTCCTCCGATCCATTCCAGCGCGTGCTGATCGGCCGCGAGGCGTACGGCCTGGGCGACCGCTGGGGCCGGCGTCAGCTCGACTTCGCCTTCACCAAATATGTGCCGATCGGCTTTATCAACGACCAGGCCAAGCTGCGTTTCCGCGTCGACATCCTGAACGTCATGAACGATCGCAACTATGTCGACTTCTTCGACAACCCGGCCGAGCCGAATTTCGCGCAGCGCTCGACCAATGCGATCGGCGGCAATCCGCCGCGCACGATCAAGCTGTCGGCGGGCTTCTCCTTCTGACCTCCTTCGGGCGGGTGCTGCCACAGCGCCCGCCCGGCTCGTTCATGCCATCCGGGGGCCGTCGCCATGCTTCGTTCGCTGATCCTGCTCGGCCTCGCTGCCGCGGCGCCGATGGCCCGGGCGGCGACCGCCCAGCACAGCTATGCCAATCCGATCGATGTCGATTACAAGTTCAACTTCGAACAGGAATATGAGGGCGTGTCCTATCGCACCGGGGCCGATCCGGTCATCGTGCGGCACCAGGGCGCCTATTATCTCTTCCAGACCCTGGCGGACGGCTATTGGCGCTCGACCGACCTGATCCGCTGGCGCTTCATCCCCGCCAGCCTGTGGCCGGCCGAGGGCGTGGTCGCCCCAGCGGTCTGGTCCGAGGGCAAGGACCTGTATGTCTGGCCGTCGATGACGCACCAGCAGCCGATCCTCGTCTCCGACGATCCGGCGAGCGGCACGATGCGCTATCTGCTCCGCCGCACCCCGCCCCTGCCGAACGCGGTGCCCTCCGGCTCGGAGGACAAGATCAAGCCGGGGCAGGTCCCCGCCGGTCCCTGGGACCCGGCGGTGTTCGTCGACGATGATGGCGGCCATTATCTCTATTGGAATTCGTCCAACGTCTTCCCGCTCTATGGCATGACGCTCGATGCGGAGAACCGCTTCGCCTATCGGGGCGACACGCGAGCGCTGCTGACGCTGCATCCCGACGTGCATGGCTGGGAGCGGTTCGGGCAGGACCATAGCGGCACCTTGCCCAATGGCACGCCGATCGCGCCCTTCATGGAGGGGGCGTGGATGAACAAGGTCGGCGGCCGCTACTATCTGCAATATGGCGCGCCGGGCACCGAATATAACGCCTATGCCACCGGCGTGTACGTGTCCGACAAGCCGCTGGGGCCGTTCACCTACGCGCCCTATAATCCGGTCGGCTACAAGCCCGGCGGCTTCGTGCAGGGGGCAGGGCACGGCTCCACCTTCCAGGATGCGCAGGGCAATTGGTGGAATACCGGCACACCCTGGATAGGGGCCAACTGGACCTTCGAGCGTCGCGTCGGCCTGTGGCCCGCCGCCTTCGCCTCCGACGGCCAGATGATGGTGTCGACCCGGTTCGGCGATTTCCCGCATTACGTCCCCGACCACCGCGTCGGCGATCCGGAGTCGCTGTTCACCGGCTGGATGCTGCTCTCCTATCGTGCGCGCGCCACCGCCTCCTCGACGCTGGGCGACTTCACCGCCGACCGGGTGACGGACGAGAATCCACGCAGCTTCTGGGTCGCCGCCGATGCCAAGCCGGGCCAGACGCTGACGCTCGATCTGGGCGCAGTGAAGACGGTGCGCGCGGTGCAGGTCAATTTCGCGGACTATAAGGCGGGCCGCTACGCCGATGCGCCGGACATCTACACCCAGTTCCGGCTGGAATCGTCGAGCGACGGCACCCATTGGTCGCCGCTGGCGGAAACCGAGACGGGACAGGGGCGGCGTGACCGGCCCAATGCCTATTTCGAACTGCCCACGCCGGTGCGGGCCCGCTATGTCCGCTATGTCCATGGTCATGTCGGCGGTGCGCATCTGGCGATCAGCGACCTGCGCGTGTTCGGCAGCGCCGGGGGCCGCATGCCCGCCGCGCCGGGCAGGGTCGCGGCAGTGCGCAGCCCCGACCCGCGCGACGCCCGCGTGACCTGGGCGCTGGTGCCGGGGGCGGTCGGCTACAATGTCCGTTGGGGCATCCGGCCGGACCGGCTGGCGCTCACCTATCAGCTCTTCGCCGACGATCCGCGTCTGGCAAAAGGCGGGGCGCTCGACCTGCGCGCGCTGACCAGGGGGCAGGGCTATTCTGTCGCGGTCGAGGCGTTCGACCAGTCGGGCGTGTCGAAGCTGTCGAAGATCGTGCGGATGTGAGGCGTATTTCACTTCGCGCCCCCCTGCAACGGGAGGCGGCAGGCCGCCGGCCTGACGAATGGGCGTCGCCGCTGGCGAGTGGTCCTCACCTCACCAGCGGGCCCCCCCTCCACCACTCTGCGGGCGGTCCCGCTCTCTCTTTATGGGAGGATCGTCAGCAGTTGAACGCTCAATCCCGCCAGCTTCGGTCGCGGCGGTCGACCAGCCGCACCATCGCCGCGAAGTCGGCGGCGCCGGGGCCGCCGGGGGCCTGGGCCTGGTGCAGGTCGCGCTGGTGCGTGGCGATCACCTCTGCCGGCACGGTCAGCGGCGTGCCCATCGACAGCGTGGCGAGCTGGATCTCGCAGGCGCGTTGCAGCGACCAGTGGCGGATGAACGCCTCGGGCAGGGTCCGGCCCATCACCAGGATGCCATGGTTGCGCAGCAGCATCGCCCGCTTGCTGCCGAGATTTTCCAGCAGGCGCGCGCCCTCCTCGTCGCGCACCGTCACGCCTTCGAAGTCGTGATAGGCGATCTGCCCGGCAAAGTTGCAGGCGTAGAAGTTGACCGGCTGCAACCCACCTTCCAGCGAACTGACCGCCATGCCCGCCGTGGTGTGGGTATGCATGATGCAGTGCGCGTCGGGCAGGTGCCGGTGAAAGAGCGCGTGCTGGACGAAGCCGGCGCGATTGACCGGATAGGGGCTGTCATCCAGCGTGTTGCCGTCGATATCGATCTTGACCAGGCTCGATGCCGTCACTTCCGAGAAATGCAGCCCGAAGGGATTGATCAGGAACGCGCCCTCCTCGTCGGGCACCTTCACCGTGATGTGGTTGTAGATCATCTCCGACCAGCCGAGCAGGTCGAAGACGCGGTAGCAGGCGGCGAGCTGCTGGCGCGCCTCCCACTCGGCGGCGGTGCAACGCGCGGCAGGCGAAACGGCGGTAGCCATGGCTCTCTCTCCTGTTTTGCCGGCAGCTTCGCACGAACCGCCCGCCATTGCCAGCATCACCGCCGCCCGTCATAGGCGGCCCAGATCAAGAGGGGACCGGCCCAAATGGCCATGCATATCGACACCCAATCCACGGCTGCGCACGGCGACGCGCAGGCCGGCTATGACGCGCCGGACCTGCGCGTCTTCGTCTTCGCGCTGTTCTTCATCTTCGGCGGCATCACCAGCCTGAACGACATCATCATCCCTAAGCTGAAGGAACTGTTCACGCTCGACCATGCGACCGCGATGCTGGTCCAGTCGGCCTTCTTCTTCGCCTATGCGCTGTTCTCGATCCCGGCCGCCGCGATCGTGCGCAAGGCGGGCTATATGCGCACCGCTTCGATCGGGCTGGTCACGATGACGCTGGGCTGCCTGGCCTTCATCCCGGCCTCGGCCAACGCCAGCTTCCCGCTGTTCCTGGGCGCGCTGTTCATCCTGGGGGCGGGGATCACCATCGTCCAGGTCGTCGCCAACCCGCTCATCTCGCTGCTCGGCAAGCCGGAATCGGCGGCGGGGCGGCTGACCTTCGCGCAAGGCTTCAACTCGCTCGGCACCACGCTCTTCCCGCTGGTCGGCTCGGCGATCATCCTGGGCGGCCTGGCGACGGTCGACCCGGCGACGCTTTCGGGCGCGGCGCTCGATGCCTATCGTGCGGAAAGCTCCCGCACGGTGGTCCACACCTATATCGGCCTGGCCATCGCGCTGCTGGTGATCGCGGGCGTCGTCTGGACGCGACGCAACCGGCTGAACGAGGAGCAGGAGCATCAGGGGGGCATGTTCCACGCCTTTACGCTGCTGAAGCGCCCGCGCTTCGCGATGGGGACGGCGTGCATCTTCCTCTATGTCGGTGCGGAGGTCGCGATCGGATCGCTGATCGTCAACTACCTGATGCAGCCGGGCGTGTTCGGGATCAGCGACAAGGCCGCGGGTGACCATGTGCCCTTCTACTGGGGCGGCGCGTTGGTCGGCCGGTTCATCGGCGCCTACATCCTGACGCGCGTGTCGCCGGGCAAGGTGCTGGCCGGTGCGGCCTCGGGCGCGATCGCGCTGCTGCTGCTCTCCGCCAATACGCAAGGGCTGGTCAGCGGCTGGTCGCTGCTGGCGATCGGGCTGATGAACTCGATCATGTTTCCGACCATTTTCAGCCTGGCGAGCGAGGGGCTAGGCAAGCGCGCGGCGGAAGGATCGGGCGTGATCGCCACCGCGATCGTCGGCGGCGCGGTGATCCCGTACCTGACCGGCAGCCTGGCCGATGCCAGCGATTCGCTGCATTTCGCGCTGGCGCTGCCGGCGGTCTGCTATCTGCTGATCGCGGCCTACGGCCTCTACGCGCGACGGTCAGTCGTCGCTGCCTGATCCCAGCATCGGGGCGGCGCGGTCGGTGACCAGCGCCGCCTCCGAAAAGCGGATCGGGGTGCGGACGCCGGGCACGGTCGAACCGTCCGGGCGGGCCGCATCGATCCGCATGCCGCGCGCGATCACCTGCGGGTCGGCAAAGGCCTGCGCCACCGTGTTGATCGGCCCGGCGGGCACCCCGACGGCCTCCAGCCGGGCGAGCAGATCGGCCTGGACGAACTTTCGAGTCGCCGCCTCGATCGCGGCGAACAGCGGTTCGCGGTTCGCCAGGCGCAGCGCGTTGGTGGCATAGCGCGGGTCGTCCGAGGGCAGGCCGACCGCCACGCAGAAGCGACGATATTGCCCGTCATTGCCGACCGCCAGGATGAACCAGCCATCCGCGCACGGAAAGACGGCATAGGGGCAGACGTTCAGATGCGCGTTGCCGACCCGCGTCGGCACCTGTCCGCTGGCGAACCAGTTCATCGCCTGGTTGGCGAGCACCCCGGTCATCGTGTCGAGCAATGCCAGGTCGATTGCCTGGCCGAGCCCCGTCCGCGCGCGCATCAGCAGCGCCGACTGGATGGCGATGACGGCATAGAGGCCGGTCATGATGTCGGCGAAGGCGACGCCGATCTTCTGCGGCGCGCCGTCCGGCTCGCCGGTCAGGTCCATGATCCCGCTCATCCCCTGGACGATGAAGTCGTATCCGGCGCGCGGCGCATAGGGGCCGTCCTGCCCGAATCCGGTGATCGAGCAGTAGATCAGCCGGGGATGATCGGCGGCGAGGCTGGCGTGGTCGAGCCCGAAGCGGGCGAGGCCGCCGACCTTGAAATTCTCGATCACCACATCGGCATCGGCGATCAGCGCCTTGACCCGCGCCAGATCGGCCGGGTCGGCGAAGTCGGCGACGATCGATCGCTTGCCCCGGTTGCAGGCGTGGAAATAGGCCGCATCCCGCGTGCCGTCCGGATTGGCGATGAAGGGCGGACCCCAGCCGCGCGTGTCGTCGCCCGCCGGCGCCTCGACCTTCACCACCTCCGCGCCCAGGTCTGCGAGCGTCTGCCCCGCCCAGGGTCCGGCGAGGATGCGCGCCAGTTCGACCACCTTAAGGCCGGCGAGCGGGGCGGGGCGGGCCGCGTCGGCGGGGGGCGTCATCAGAAGGCGGCGATGCCGGTGATCGCGCGGCCCAGGATCAGGGCATGGACGTCATGCGCGCCCTCATAGGTGTTGACCGTCTCCAGGTTCATCAGGTGGCGCATCACCTGATATTCGCCCGAAATGCCGTTGCCGCCATGCATGTCGCGCGCAGTGCGGGCGATATCCAGCGCCTTGCCGACATTGTTGCGCTTGACGATCGAGACCATCTCGGGCGCGAACCGCCCTTCGTCCATCAGCCGGCCAACGCGCAAGGACGCCTGCAGGCCGAGGGCGATCTCCGTCTCCATGTCGGCCAGCTTCTTCTGATAGAGCTGCCGCCCGGCAAGCGGGGTGCCGAACTGCTTGCGGTCCAAGCCATATTGGCGCGCGGCGTGGAAACAGAATTCCGCCGCGCCCAGCGCCCCCCACGAGATGCCGTAGCGCGCGCGGTTCAGACAGCCGAACGGACCCTTCAGCCCCTCGACATCCGGCAGCAGCGCATCCTCGCCGACCTCGACCTCGTCCATCATCACCATGCCGGTGATCGACGCGCGCAGCGACAGCTTGCCCTCGATCTTCGGCGTCTCCAGCCCCTTCAGTCCCTTGGTCAGGATGAAGCCGCGGATCTTGCCGTCATGCGCGTCGGATTTGGCCCAGATGACGAAGACATCGGCGATCGGCGCATTGCTGATCCAGGTCTTGGCGCCCGAAAGCACATAGCCGCCATCGACCTTCCTCGCGCGCGTCGTCATGCCGCCGGGGTCGGAGCCGGCATCCGGCTCGGTCAGGCCGAAACAGCCGATATATTCGCCCGACGCCAGCTTGGGCAGGAATTCGCGCTTCTGCGCCTCCGAGCCGTACGCAAAGATGGGGTACATCACCAGGCTGGACTGGACGCTCATCATCGAGCGATAGCCGCTGTCGATCCGCTCCACCTCGCGCGCGACCAGACCATAGGCGACGTAACTCGCGCCGACGCCGCCATAGTCCTCGGAGACCGTCGGCCCGAGCAACCCGAGTTCGCCCATCTCCCGGAAGATCGCGGGATCGGTATGCTCGTGCTGGAACGCCTCGACGATGCGGGGGGCGAGCCGGTCCTGCGCATAGGCTTGGGCCGTGTCGCGGATCATCCGCTCGTCCTCGGTCAGCTGGTCGTCGAGCAGGAACGGATCCGCCCAGTCGAACTTGCCCATGCCTGCCATGTCCCGCTCCTGCTGTGTCGTCGTCTTCGAAATCGCGGTACGGGCTTGGCCCCGCCGCCGCAAGGGGGCGGGGGCGGCAGTCCGCCCCCGTGCGGCGGACGATTACAGCTTGAAGCTGAGCGTCGCGCGCAGGTCGCGCCCGGCGAGCGGGGCGAAGTCCTTGAGGACGCTGGCGTGGCGGCGCGCGTTGACGTCGAAGATGTTGTTCGCCGACAGGATCAGCGCCGTGGCGTTGTCGGTCCCGAACGGCTTGAACGCGACGCTGGCGTTGACCAGCGTGAAGCCGCGCGTCGGGGTCTCGAACGGCGCGACGCGGTCCTGCTGGAAGCTGTGCTCGACCTCGGCGCGGGCGGTGATGCGGTCGCTCTGTGCTTCGAGGCCACCGAGCAGGCGCAGCGGCGGGATGCGCGGCACCGGGCCGGTGTCGACCACCGTGGCATGAACCCAGTCGCCGAGCAGATCGGCGTTGATCCGCGTGCCGCCGATCCGCGCCAGCGTCGCCGACCCCTGCGCCTCCAGCCCGTAATAGCGGGCATCGGCCTGGTTATACTGGAAACAGGGCAGGTCGACGGTGCGGCCCGATGGCGCCGCCGCCGCCGCGCAGGCCTCGGGCGCGACCTGGCTGTCATAGATATAGTTGCTGAACCAGTTGTAATAGGCCGAGGCGTCGAAGCTCCAGTCCGGCCGGTGCGCGTGCAGCGTCGCCTCCAGCCCCCAGCTCTTTTCCAGCCGGAAGTCGGGATTGCCAAGCTCATAGGCCTGGGTGCCGGCATGGGCGCCGTTGGCGAACAGTTCCTCGGCCGAGGGCGCGCGCTCGGTGCGCGAGCCGTTCAGGCCAAGGCGGATGCCGTCCGCCAGCGCGTAGGACGCCCCGAGCGACGCGGATACCGCCTCGAAATGCCGGCCGCCGCGAAAGAAGCGGGCGTCCCCGTCCTGGGTGCGCGCATCGACATTGGTCGTCTCGTAACGTCCGCCTGCCTCGGCGCGGAAATCGCCTAGGTTGAACTGCTGCAGCGTGAACAGGCCGACCTGGCTCGTCTCGTTCCTGGGCAGGAAGGCCTCTTCGCCCTCCACGTCGAAGCGGCGGTTGAAGAACTGCACGCCCGAGGCACCCAGCCAGCCGCCGCGCTCGGCCTGAACCAGTTCCAGCCGGCCCTCCAGCCCCTGGTTGAAGAATTGCGTGCCCACCTCGCCATTCTCCTCCAGCTCGCCATGCTGGTAATCGGCCATGGCGGCGCGCAGGCGGAGTTTGTCGAATACCGCGCCGCCCATGCTCACCTCGGCGCGCAGGTCGACCCGGTCCTGCTTCAACTTGATGCGCGGCGCCTCCTGCTCCTGCCCCGGCTCGGTCGCGTAGCGGACGGGCACGCCATAGAGGCTGTCATAGTGGCTGTACGAAACGCCGAGCGACCCGCCCTGGGTGATCAGCGCGCCGCCGACCCCGACATTCCAGGTCTCCGACGCGGTGTTGGGCAGGCGGCCCCGGATCGCGGCATTGGCGGCGAAGTCGATCGGTTCCTCGGCCGGTTCGGGCGGCAGGGCGGCGCTGGCCAGCGCGCGGGCGCGCTGCTCGCGCGACAGGGCATAGCCGCCGATCTTCAGGTCGTCGGTCTTGAGGTACGAGCCATCGGCATGAACGACGAACTGGTCGCCGATCGCGACGTCAGTCGCGGCCGAGCCGGAGCGCTCGGTCGCCGCCGAGCCGTAGGTGGCGTTGCCGGCGAGGCGGTAGCCCTTGTCTGGGATGGTGCGCGGGATGCGCGTGTCGATGACGTTGACCACGCCGCCGACCGCCGAGGAGCCGAACAGCAGGGCGGAGGGGCCGCGCAGCACTTCGACCCGTTCGGCGATCAACGAATTGATCGCGACCGCATGGTCGACCGAGGTGTTGGAAACGTCGATCGAGCCGATGCCATCGGTCAGGACGCGGATCCGCTCGCCCTGGAAGCCGCGCAGCACCGGGCGCGAGGCGTTGGGACCGAAGGAAGTCGCCGACACGCCCGGCTGCCGGACCAGCGTCTCGCCGATCGTCGGGCGGAGCGCGCGTTCCAGCTCCTCGCCCGAGACGATGGTGGTGCCGGCGAGCACATCGGCCTCGCTCTGGCGGAAGGGAGCGGTGACCACGATGTCGCGGCCCGGCGCTGCCCGATCGTCATCGGCCGCATCGAGCGGCCGCGCCTCGGCCGGCGCGGCCGGCGCGGCCGTCTCGGCCGGACCGCGCGCCTGGACCGGAACGGCCGGCAGGACGAGGGCGAGCGTGGCGACGCCGAGCAGCAAGCGGTGGTGGGACATGGACAAAGGCTCCGCTGGAAGAATGCGCTGCTGCCTACCGACCATGTTACAACATATCAAATCCCATTTGGCGGCCGGATAGGACAGGCCTGCGGACCGTGTCCATTCGGCCACAGCCTTGCCCCCACGCTCATGCGCTGTCGGGGTCCAGCGCCAGCGCGGTCAGGATCAGCCGGTCGCCGTGCCGCGCCACCGCCCAGTCGATGACCAACTGCCCCGGCACCCGCCATTCGCGCGCATCGAGCGTGCCGAGCCAAGCGTCCAGCCTGCCGTCGACACGAGCCTGGAAGTGGAGGTGATGACGGGTTCCGTCGAACCAGGCGCTGCGCCAGGGAACGGCATGGCTGTCCTCGTCCAGTGCCCGGATCGTACAGCCGGCGGCCGCGGCGTCGACGCGCAGCAGTCGCTGGAGCCGGGCGGTCGTGTCGCGATCGCCGGTCATGCCCGATGCTCCCTCATGAACCGCTCGAGGCGGCGGCGCATCGCGGGTCCCGGCCGCCGACCGCGCCGCAGGTCCCGCACCAGCCGGGGATCGCCCACCGCGCGCCGGCCGAAGGTGCTGACCGCCATCCGCGTGATGCGCAGGAAATGATCGATCTTGATGAGCAGCGACACGGATGCGGACCTCCTGATTCCGGTGGTGGGTTCCCGTTCTGTTCCCGTCCTTCGTTCTTGTCTAGGATTTTTCCTAGACTATCTTGGGACGGTGATCGTACAGAATGCCCGCTCCGCGCTCGAGGCGCTGGCGGCGCGGGACGGTGTCAGCCTGTCCGCGCTGTCGCAGATGCTCGGGCGCAATCCGGCCTATCTCCAGCAATATATCCGCCGCGGCTCACCCCGCACGCTGGCGGAGGGCGACCGGCGCCGGTTGGCGGACTTCTTCGGCGTGGCGGAGACGGTGCTGGGCGGCGCGGAGCCGAGCGCCGAGCCGCGCTACCGGCTGCCCCGGCTCGATCTCGCCGCGTCGGCGGGACCGGGGGCTTATGTGGATGCCGAGGTCGCGTCGGGCGTCGAGACGCTCGACCCGCACCTGGCGCGCCGGCTGCGCCTGGCTCCCGGGGCGGGATCGATCCTGCGCGTGCGCGGCACGTCGATGGAGCCCGCTTTATACGACGGCGACCATATCGTCATCGATCGTCACGACCGGCAACCCGCGCGACAGCCCGCGATCTTCGTCATTCGCATCGGCGAGACGCTGATGGTGAAGCGGGTGTCGCTGGAGGGCGGGCGACTGGTTATCCGGAGCGACCATCCCGATGCGCCGCCGGTGCCGGACGGTGAGGTTGGCGTGATCGGCCGGGTCGTATGGCAGATGCGCGCGTGGCGATGACCCGCATCGACGCTCATCAGGAGCGGCGATGCGGGTGCCGGATCAGCACAGGCCGAAGGTTTTCTGGAAGATGACCTTGCCCAACGCGGAAACGGTCAGCTTCGCGCCGCTAGGAATACCCAATTTGGTGCCGATGCTGATGCAGGCTTCCGCCGCCGTGCCGTTGGGAACCCAGGACGGAACTGAAACGCAGAACTGCTTGCTGATCGGCGCTGGCAAGGCCAGGCAAATCTGGCTGTTCGTCACGGTGACGCTGATGCACTCGGCAGTGTAGGAGGCCTCAGTCATAGCAAAGCTGTCGATGTTGCCGCCGCTGAAGGATGCGGCGACCGCTTGATAATTTGCGGAGCCGAGCTTGATCGCTTCGGCGACCGCGTCTTCACTGAATGCTGCGTAGTCCGTCATGATGTGCTCCTGGCGAGTCGCTGATGCGACGTGGACTTGTTTAGAAGCAGCGGTGAGTAGAGTCTTGGATTAGGGCGAGGGCGCATGACTGTTCTTGGTCCGAAGCGGACAGAGATACTGGGCATAATGGAGATTTCGATTGCAGGATGACAATCAACGGACAGCCGGGATTAAGTGCTTGCCGTCGCTTGGCCGAGACGTGCTTGAAGCTCGGCCTGTCTGATCGCTGCCGTAGTGCCAGCCTTCTTCAGCGGCGGTCGCGCAGCAAGAGCAGCAGGGCAGCGGCGATGCCGATGGCGAGGCCGATCAGCACGCCGGGCGTCGCCTGGCCATAGAGAAATCCGATGATCGCGCCCAGGAAGATCCCGGCGACGATCAGGATGCCGCCACCGGCGCGAGAGGGGGTCGGGCTGGCCATGGCTTCTCCTGCCATGTCCCGGCGCGGGACACCAGAGGGGGAAAGCCGTGCCAGGGCGGCACAGGCGGGACAGGGTGATTGCCGCTGCGATGCGGTGATTTACCATTGCCTGTCGCGGCTGAGGCGCTATCCGGCCGTCTGGCGCGGAAGATGAGTGAGTGGACGCGATGACCGACATGCCCGTGCCCGCCGCCGACCTTCTTCCCTATATCGCCGATCGTGCCGAGCTGGCGCTGGCCACCGACCTGATCGAGCAGCTCGGCATGGACGCCGCGCGCGAGGCGCGGGTTCGCGCCAATCGCAGCCGCGATCTGGGCAATCATCTGCACTTTTGCCGCTGGCGGCAGGTCGAGCGGCTGGCGCGGCTGCTCAACGACCCGTCGCCGATGGGGACCGTCCACTAAGCGCTGATCACCGGTCGCTCCGGCGGTTTTCGGGACTGTCGCTCCGCCCCGGTCGCGGCTAGGAACGGCGCATGTCGTTCCGCGCCGGGCGGGCGGGTCGCGGGGCGGCCGCCGCGTGTCTCTGCCTGATCCCGTCCGTCGCCTGGGGCCAGAGCGCGTCGACGCCGGCCGCCGCCGCGAGCCCGTCGGCGCCGGTGCAGGAGGACGAGCTCGATCCCAATTCGCCGCTGGCGCCGTTGCCCGATATCGGCGTCGCCTGGCCCGACCTCGCCACCGCGCCAGACGCGCCGAGCAGCGCGGTCGCCACGACCGACGGCGCCGCCGAACGCCGTTATGGCTGGCGGGTCGAGGGGATCGACGGGGTCGGCTCGCCACTGCTCCGCCAGCGCTTCGACCAGAATTCGACGCTCAAGGCCCATGCCGGCCAGCCCGCCAACGCCGCGCAGCTCGATCGGCGCGCGGCCGAGGATTCGGCGCTGCTGGTCACCTTGCTCCGTGCCGAGGGCTATTATGACGCCCGCGTCAATGTCGCGGTGGAGCCCGGCCCGCGTCCGGAGGTGGTGTTGTCGGCCGATCCGGGCGGCCTGTACCGATTCGACCGGGTGACGCTGGCCGGCGTCGACCACGCCGGGGACAAAGCCGAGGGGCTGACCCGGGCCTTCGGCATCGCGCCGGGCGATCCGGTCGATGCCGACGCGGTGGTCGCCGCCGACACCCGGCTGACCGGCGCGATCGGTCGCGAGGGCTTTCCCTTCGCCGCGGTCGGCGCGCCGGAGATCGTGGTCGATCATGCGACCCGCACCGCGACGCTCGACCTGTCGGTGCGGCCCGGCGGCGAGCGACGCTTCGGCGACATCGTCGCGCTGCCCGGCAACCGTGTGTTCGGGCCGGACCATGTCGCGGAGATCGCCCGTTTCCACCGGGGCGAGCCGTTCGACCAGACCCGCGTCGACGACCTGCGCCGCGCGCTGATCCAGACCGGGCTGGTCTCGGCGGTCGAGCTGAAGCCGGTCGAGGGGCGTTCGCCCGGCACCGTCGACCTCACCGTCAAGCTCGACCCTGCGCCGCCGCGCACCGTGGCCGCCGAACTGGGCTATGGCACGGGCGAGGGCGCGCGACTGGAGAGCAGCTGGACGCACCGCAACCTGTTCCCGCCGGAAGGCGCGTTGACCATCCGCAGCGTGCTCGGCACGCAGGAGCAATTGTCGTCGCTGGTCTATCGCCGCAACAACTACAAGGCCCGCGACCGGGTGCTGACCCTCCAGATCGCGCTCGCTCACCAGAACCGCAGCGCCTATGAGGCACGCACCTATTCGCTGTCGGGCGCGCTGGAGCGGCAGACCAACATCTTCTTCCAGAAGACCTGGACCTGGTCGCTGGGCGCGGAACTGCTTGCCTCGGACGAGCGGGACGTGATCGTGGCGACCGGCCAGCCGCGCCGGCGCACCTTCCTGATCGGCGCGCTGCCGACCAGCCTGGTCTATGACGGCACCGACGACCTGCTCAATCCCAGCCGCGGCTTCCGCCTGGGCGGGCGGTTCAGTCCGGAGGCGTCGCTGCAGGGGTCGGTGTTCGGCTATGCCCGGACGCAGATCGACGCCAGCGTCTATCGGACCGTGCGACCTGGCGTGGTGCTGGCGGCGCGGACGCGGCTGGGCACCATCACCGGCGCGCCGCGCGACGCCGTCGCGCCGTCCCGGCGCTTCTATGCCGGCGGCGGCGCGTCGGTGCGTGGCTATGGCTATCAGGATATCGGTCCGCGCGATCCGAACAACGCGCCGATCGGCGGTCGCAGCCTGACCGAATTCTCGGTGGAGGCGCGGGTCAAGGCGTTCGGCAATTTCGGCGTGGTGCCGTTCCTCGACGCGGGCAACATCTATACCAGCCCGCTGCCGCGCTTCACCGGCCTGCAATATGGCGCGGGGCTGGGCGTGCGCTACTATTCCAATTTCGGGCCGATCCGCCTGGATGTGGGCACGCCGCTCAACCCGCAGCCGGGCGACTCGCGCATCGCCGTCTATGTCTCGCTGGGGCAGGCCTTTTGAGGCGCGTCGCGCGCTGGATCGGCTGGCTGGCCTGCGCGCTGCTGGCGATCGTGCTGGCGGCCCTGGTGCTGGTCGACACGCCCTGGGGCCATGCCCAGGTCGCCGAGCGGATCGGCGCGATCCGCACCGCCAACGGCCTGCGCTTCACGGTCGGGCGGATCGACGGTTCGCTCTATTCGGCGACGCGGATCAGGGATCTGCGCGTCTACGACCTGGACGGGCTGGTGTTCGACGCGCCCGAGGTCGCGCTCGACTGGTCGCCCGCGCGCTGGTTCGTGAATGCGCTCGTCATCCGGCGGCTCGCGATCCCGCAGGCGATGCTGCACCATGTTCCTCGCACTCGGCCGACCGGCCGGCGCGGGTCCATCCTGCCGGGTTTCGACATCCGGATCGGGGCGCTCGCCATCGACCGGCTGGTGCTGGCGCGACCGGTGCTGGGCCGCGCGCGGGTCGGAGCGTTGCGGGGACAAGCCGATATCCGGTCCGGCCGCGCGCTGGTTCGGCTGGACGGGGTGGTCCAGGGCAGCGACCGGCTGCGCCTGCGCATCGATGCCGAGCCCGACCGCGACCGGTTCGACATCGACGTCGAAGCGGCCGGCGCGACCGGCGGCGTGCTGGCGCGGGCGATCGGCGCGCGCGCGCCGGTGCGGCTGACGGTCGGCGGCGACGGCCGCTGGCAGCGCTGGCGCGGGATCGCGACCGCCAGAGCGGGCGCGACGCGGCTGCTGGACCTGGCGTTGGCGGCGGAGGCGGGGCGCTACACCCTGTCGGGCTCGGTCGCGCCATCGCCGCTGCTGACCGGCAAGGCGCAGCGGCTGACCGCACCGCGCCTGCTGGTGAACGGCACGGCGACGCTGGCGGACCGACGGCTGGACGGGCGGCTGTCGCTGCGCTCGGCGGCGCTGGCGCTGGGCGTGGAGGGCGTGGCGGACCTGGGCGCCAATCGCTGGGGCAATCTGAAGATCATCGGCCGGTTGCTGCGCCCGGCGGCGCTGTTCCCCAACATGTCGGGGCGCGGCATCGCCCTGCGCGCGGTGCTCGATGGGCCGTTCGACACCGCTCGCTTCGACTATCGCCTGGCCGCGGAGCGGCTGGCCTTCGACGAGACCGGTTTCGAACAGGTGCGGGCGGCGGGCAGCGGGCGGTTGTCGCCTGCGCCGGTCACGGTGCCGATCCGGCTGGCGGCGGCGCGAGTGACCGGCGTCGGCACGGTGGCGGGCGGCATCCTGCGCAACCTGCGCGTCGATGGAACGCTGAAGGTCACGCGCACGCAGCTGATCGGCGACCCGCTCCAGGTCCGCTCCGACAAGCTCGGCGGTCGCATCGGCCTGGTGCTGGATTTGCGCACCGGTCGCTACGAAGTGGCGGTGACCGGTGGGCTGGGCCGCTACCTGATTCCCGGCCTGGGCGTGGTCGACGTCCAGTCGCAATTGACGCTGGTGCCCGGCGCGAACGGGCACGGCGTGCGGCTGGTCGGACGCGGCCAGGCGGTGGTGCGGCGGCTGGACAACGCGTTCTTCCGCTCACTGACCGGTGGCCTGCCGCGCCTGACCGCCGCGCTGGAGCGGGGGCCGGACGGCATCCTCCACTTCCACGACCTGCGGCTGGTCTCGCCCGGCCTGACGCTGGCGGGCGAGGGCTATCGCCGACGCGACGGTCGTTTCCATTTCGAGGGCGGCGGGCGTCAGGCGAGCTATGGCCCGGTGACGCTGGTGCTTGACGGCGACATCGCGCGCCCGACGCTCGACCTGCGCTTCCAGCGGCCCAACGCGGCGCTCGGCCTCTCGACCGTCGTCGCGCATCTCGACCCGACGCCGCAAGGCTATGGCTTCACGGCGAGCGGCGGCTCGCGACTGGGGCCGTTCCGCGCGACCGGCGCGATCCTGCTGCCGAGCGGCGGCGCGGCGCGCATCGTGATCGGCGCGCTCGACGTGTCGGGTACGCGCGCCAGCGGAACGCTGGGCATCGTCGACGGCGGATTCGACGGCCGGCTGACGGTGGCGGGCGGCGGCCTGTCCGGCACGATCGGCTTCGCGCCGGCGAACGGCATCCAGCGGATCGAGGCGCATCTGACCGCGCGCGACGCGCACCTCGCGGGCGGCAGCGTGCGCCAGGGCCGGCTGGACGCGATGGCGCTGCTCGATCCCGCCGGCACCAGCATCCAGGGCAGCGCCAGCGGCATGGGCCTGCGCTACGGCGCGCTGTCGCTCGCCCGCGTCACCGGCACTGCCGCGCTGACCGATGGCCTGGGCGAGGTGCGCGCGGGTGTCGCGGGTTCGCGCGGTCGGGTCTTCGACCTTCAGACCGTGACGCAGATCGCGCGCGACCGCTATGTGGTGCGGATGCAGGGCACGCTCGACAAGCGGCCGATCCAGCTCACCACCCCCGCCACGCTGGTGCGCGAGGGCGAGGGTTGGCGGTTGCAGCCGACCGGTCTGGCCTTCGCCGGCGGCGAGGCAATGCTGTCGGGCCGGTTCGGCGATGCCGGCCTGGAAGCGCAGGCGGTGGTGACGCGCTTGCCGCTGTCGATCCTTGATATCGGCTTTCCGGGGCTCGGCCTGTCGGGCAGCGCGTCGGGCACGCTGCGCTATGCGGCGGCGCCGGGCGGGCCGCCGACCGGGGCGGTGGATCTGAGCTTGCGCGGCGTGTCGCGATCAGGGCTGGTGCTGACCTCCGCGCCGATCGACATCGGGGTGGCGGGCGTGCTGCGCGCCGATCGGGCGGGGCTGCGCGCGGTGGTGGCGTCGGGCGGCCGGACGATCGGGCGGGCGCAGGCGCAGCTGGCGCCGCTCGGCACCGGCGATCTCGCCAGCCGGATCGGCAATGCCGCCCTGTTCGCGCAGCTTCGCTATGCGGGGCCGGCGGACACGCTGTGGCGGCTGACCGGCGTCGAGCTGTTCGACCTGTCCGGCCCGGTTTCGATCGGCGCGGACGTGACCGGACGGCTGGCGGCGCCGGTAATCCGCGGCGTGGTGCGCGCGAACGGCGCGCGGATTGAGAGCGCGACCACCGGCACGCTGCTGACCGACGTCCAGGCCACCGGTCGGTTCGGAGGATCGCGGCTGGTGATCGACCGCTTCGCCGCCGCCGCCGGCAAGGACGGGCGGGTGACGGGTAGCGGCCTGTTCGACTTCGCCGCGCCCAAGGGCCTGGGGCTCGACCTGCGGCTCGATGCCGACCATGCGGTGATGATCGCGCGCGACGATATTGGCGCGACCGTGACCGGCCCCTTGCGCTTCCAATCGGATGGGGCGGGTGGCACCATCTCGGGCGATGTGGTGCTGAACCGCAGTCGCTACCGCCTGGGCCAGGCGAGCGCCGCCACTGCCGCACCGCAGCTCAACGTCCGCGAGATCAACCTGCCAGGCGGCGACGTGACCGACGACGCGCCGCCCGCGCCCTGGACGCTGGCATTGACCGCACGCGCGAAGAACGGCGTGATGGTCAGCGGCCTGGGCCTGACCAGCGAATGGTCCGCCGACCTGAAGATCGGCGGCCAGCCGACCAATCCGTCGATCACCGGTCGCGCCAATCTGATCCGCGGCGATGTCGAGTTCGCGGGTCGCGATTTCGAGCTGGCGCGCGGCGTGATCCGGTTCGACGGGCAGACCCCCGCCAATCCCGCGCTCGACATCGCCGCCAATGCCGACACCACCGGGCTGAACGCGACGATCCGCGTCACCGGCACCGCGCTGAAGCCGGAGATCGGCTTCACCAGCGTGCCCGCACTGCCGGAGGACGAATTGCTGTCGCGGCTGCTGTTCGGCACCTCGATCACCAACCTGTCCGCGCCGGAGGCGTTGCAGCTCGCGGCGGCGGTGGCGGCGTTGCAGGATGGCGGTAACGGACTGAACCCGATCAACGCGGTGCGCCGCGCGGCGGGCCTGGACCGCCTGCGCATCCTGCCCGCCGATCCGCAGACCGGGCAGGGCACCTCGGTCGCGGCGGGCAAGTTCGTGACCCGGCGGCTCTATGCGGAGATCATCACCGACGGGCAGGGCTATTCGGCAACGCAGGTCGAGTTCCAGGTGACGCGCTGGCTGTCGATCCTGTCGAGCATCTCGACCCTGGGGCGGCAGAGCGTCAACGTCCGGGTGTCGCGGGATTATTGAGGGCGCCTGTCGCGGCATGGCCCTGACGCTTCAAATCCGTCGCCCCGCCCCCTAGAGCGGCGGCATGACCGACAAAGACACCACGCTCCGCTTCGACCCGGCCTTCGACGCCAACGGCCTGGTCACGGCGGTCGTCACCGACCGGACCGGCGCGCTGTTGATGGTCGCGCACATGAACGCCGAGGCGATCGCCGCCACCCAGGCGAGCGGCGAGGCGACCTTCTGGTCGCGCAGCCGCCAGCGCCTGTGGAAGAAGGGGGAGAGCTCGGGCAACGTCCTGCGCGTGGTCGAGCTGCGGGTGGATTGCGACCAGGACGCGCTTTGGGTGATCGCCGATCCGGCTGGCCCGGCCTGCCACACCGGCGCGCGTTCCTGCTTCTATCGCCGGGTGGATGGCGGGGCGCTGGTGCCGCTGGCATGAGGGCGCGCGCGGTCGCGCTGCTGCTGCTGCTGCTCGCCGGATGCGACCGGGCCGCCTCGGTGATCGACCGCAGCGACGGCGCCAAGCTGGAGGCGGCGGCGACTCAGGCGGGGCTGGTGCCCGATCCGCGGCGTCGTGCGATCGAGGGAGCCTGGGCGCTCGACACCGATCGGCTGTGCATCGTCGGCCAGCGCATCGGCGTCGCGATCGACTATGGCGAGGGGCAGAGCTGCTCCGCCAGCGGCACGGTGCGGCGCGATGGCGACGTGTTGAAGGTCGTTCTCGGCCAGGATTGCCGGTTCGATGCACAGTTCGATGGCGAGCGGATCAGCTTCCCGACGACGCTCCCCGCCGAGTGTGAGCGCCTGTGCCTGGGCCGGGCGTCGCTCGCCGCGCTGAGTGTCGAACAGCAGAGCGGCTCACAGGCCGAGGCCGCGACCCTGCGCGGGCGCGGCGGTCGATTCCTGTGCAAGGCATCTTGACGTTTACGTAAGGGGAAGTACCGTCCCCCTATGGCCGATGCAGCAACCTATGCCGCGATCGTCCCGCGCGTCGATCGGGACAGCTTCTCCATTTCCGACCTGTCGGAGGAGTTCGGGGTCACCGCCCGCGCCTTGCGCTTCTACGAGGACGAAGGGCTGATCGCACCCGAGCGGCGCGGCACCACCCGCATCTACACGCAGCGCGACCGGGCACGGCTCGCCTGGATCCTGCGGGGCAAGCGGGTCGGCTTTTCGCTGGGCGAAATCCGCGAGATGATCGACCTCTACGACATCGGCGACGGCCGCCGCATCCAGCGGCAGGTGACGATCGACCGGTGCGAGGCGCGGATCGCCGCGTTGGAAGCGCAGAAACGCGACATCGATGCCGCGATCGCCGAACTGATCCGCTTCGTCGCCGACGTGCGGGAAACGCATCGGCACGACCATGGGGCGGCCACGCACCAACATGATAACGACAAGGATTAGAGAGAGATGCCGAGCTATACGCCCCCCGTCCGCGATGTCCGCTTCGTGCTGGAGCAGGTCGTCGGCCTGTCCGCCCACGCGCAGGTCGAGGGCTTCGCCAATGCCACGCCCGACACGGTCGACGCCGTGCTGGAGGAAGGCGGCCGCTTCGTCGCGGAGGTGCTGTTCCCGCTCAACCAGGTCGGCGACCAGCATGGCTGCACCCGCGCCGAGGACGGGTCGGTGACGACGCCGCCAGGCTTCAAGGAGGCGTATCGCCAGTTCGTCGAATCGGGCTGGGGCACGCTCGCTGCGCCGGAGGCCTTTGGCGGACAGGGGATGCCGCATGTCGTCTCGACCGCGTTCCAGGAATTCATGATCTCCGCCAACATGGCCTTCGCCATGTATCCGGGGCTGGCGCACGGCGCGATCGCCGCGCTGGTCGCCAAGGGGAATCCGGAGCAGCAGGCCACCTATCTGCCTAAGATGGTGTCGGGCGAATGGGGCGGCACCATGAACCTGACCGAGCCGCAATGCGGGACCGACCTGGGCCTGATCCGCACCAAGGCGGAGCCGCAGGCGGATGGCAGCTACCGGATCACCGGCACCAAGATCTTCATCTCGGCCGGCGAGCACGACCTGACCGACAACATCATCCATCTGGTGCTGGCCAAGACGCCGGGCGCGCCGGACAGCTCCCGGGGCATCTCGCTGTTCGTGGTGCCCAAGGTGCTGGTCAACGCGGACGGCTCGCTGGGCGCGCGCAACGCCGTCACCTGTGGCTCGATCGAGCACAAGATGGGCATCCACGGCAACTCGACCTGCGTGCTCAATTACGACGGCGCGACCGGCTGGCTGGTCGGCGAGGAGATGAAGGGGCTGGCGGCGATGTTCATCATGATGAACGCGGCGCGCCTGGGCGTCGGCCTGCAGGGACTGGCGGTGGCGGAGACCGCCTATCAGAATGCGGTCCATTATGCCCGCGACCGGCGGCAGGGCCGCGCCCTGACCGGCCCTGCCGAGCCGGGCGAGAAGGCCGACACGCTGATGGTCCATCCCGATGTCCGCCGCATGCTGATGGAGGCCAAGGCCTGGACCGAGGGGCTCCGCGCGCTGTGCCTGTGGGGCGCGCTGCAGGTCGATCTGGAGCACAAGGCCGGCACCGAAGTGGAGCGGCAGATGGCCGGCGACCTGATCGGCCTGCTGACCCCGGTGATCAAGGGCGTCGGCACCGACAAGGGCTATGAGGTCGCGACCAACGCGCAGCAGGTCTATGGCGGTCACGGCTACATCCAGGAATGGGGGATGGAGCAATATGTCCGCGATGCCCGGATCGCGATGATCTACGAAGGCACCAACGGCGTGCAGGCGATGGACCTGGTCGGTCGCAAGCTGGCGCAGAATGGCGGCCGCGCGGTGCAGGCCTTCTTCCAGATCGTGACCGAGGAGCTGGCGCTCGCCAAGACGGTGCCGTCGACCGCCGATTTCGCCGCAAGGCTGGAGCGGGCGCTGGGCGACCTTCAGGCGGCGACTATGTGGTTCATGGCCAATGGCATGAAGAACCCGGACCATGTCGGCGCGGGCGCGGTCAGCTACATGCACCTGATGGGGCTGGTCGCGACCGGGCTGATGTGGCTGCGCATGGCCACTGCCGCGGCGCGGATGCAGGCGGCGGGCGAGGGCGACGCCGCCTTCCTCGACGCCAAGCTGGTGACCGCTCGCTTCTTCGCCGAGCGTATCCTGCCCGATGCCGGGGCGCTGCGCCGCAAGATCGAAGGCGGGGCTGATGCGGTGATGGCGCTGCCCGAGTCGATGTTCCTGGCGGCCTGAGCCTTTCGGGATCGTTGCAGAACGCCGTCCCATGTTCCCGGGCAGGCAGGAACATGATCGGCGCCACGTCAGGCTCCGTGATGCCGCAACGATCCCCTGCAGGAGGAGCTTAGAATTCCGTCCAGTCGCCGTCATCGCCGGCGGCGGGCGACAGGGCCGGGACGGCGGCGGCGGGCAGGGGGCGGACCGGCCGGTCGAAGTCGGCCGGCACCAGGGGCGGGCGGGCTGAGGGGCGGGACGTCGACCTGCCCATGGGCGCGCCGGTGTTGAACTGCGCCGCCTTGTCGGCGAGGCTGCCGACCTCGCTGGCCAGGTTGCGCGCGGCGGCCGAGGTCTCCTCGACCATCGCCGCATTTTGCTGCGTCGCGCGGTCCATGCTGCCGATTGCGGTCGTCACCTGGCTGATCGCGCTGGCCTGGGCCTGGTTGTCGGCGGCCATGGTCGCGAGCAGGTCGTGCACCTGCGCCACGTCGCCCGAGATGTTGGACAGCGCGCCATCGACCTTCTGCACCGCTCCGACCGCGGTGATGATGTCGCTTTGCGTCGCGGTCAGCTGCTCGCGCGCGCGCTTCGCCTCCTCCTCGGAGCGCATCGCCAGGGCCGAGACCAGGTCGGCGACCACCGCGAAGCCCCGACCCGCATCGCCGGCCCGGCCCGCTTCGACGGCAGCGTTCATGGCGAGGACGCGGGTCTGGAAGGCGATCTTGTCCAGTCCTTCGATCACCGAGTCGATGCCTTTCGCGCTTTCGGAAACGCGGCCCATCGCCTGCACCGCCTCGTCCGCCACGGCGCGGCCGCCATTGACGGTGGCGATCGCCTGATCGGCGCGGGTGACGGTGCGCGACGAGGCTTCGGCGGTCGCGCGGATGCGCTCGTCCATCCGGCTGATCGAGTTGGAGGTCTCCTCCAGCGAGGCGGCGTTGCTCTCGGTGCGGCGGGCTAGGTCCTCGGACGCCTGAGCGATTTCGTCCGAGCCGGTGCGGATCGCCATGGCGCTGTCCGACACCGAGCCGATCAGACCGCGCAGACGCGCCACCGCGTCGTTGTAATGCGCCTTCAGCGCCGCATAGGCGGGCGGGAAATGGGCGGTGATCGAGCTGGTGAGGTCACCGCGCGCGAGCTGCGAGAGGTTGGCGGAGATCGTGTCGACCACCTGTTTCTGTGCGGCGTCGTTCTCCGCCGCGGCCCGCTCGGCCTGCTGCTTGGCGAGACCGGCCTCGCGGAACACGACCAGCGCCCGTTGCAGGTCGCCGATCTCATCGGAACGATCCTCGGCGCGGCAATCCGCGTCGAAATCGCCCTGCGACAGCCGCTTGACTGTGCCAGTCAGGACCTGGACCGGGCGCGCGATCGCGATCGTCAGGATCCAGGCGAGGACCAGCGCGGCGATCACCGCCGTGCCGGCGCCGGTCCAAAGCGCCGCCTTCATCCGGAGCGTCGCTCCGGCGATATCGGTTGTCAATTCGTTGAGCCGCGCCTCCTGTCCCTGCACCAGCACCCGGACACGGGCGCGGACGGGCCCCAGCCGGTCCACGCCACCCAAGCGCTGAGCTTCGTATCGCGTTTGGGGATGCATCGTCATCGCCAGCAACGGTTCCGCGACCGTGCTGCGCCACTCGCGGATCGCCGTGCGCGTGTCGTCCAATCGCTGCTTGGTGACCGGCCGCACCGTGGTCGCAATCGCGCTGTCGATCAACGCATCCAGTGCGCGGCCATCGCGATCATAGCCGGCGCGGAAGCGAGGATCGTTGGCGAGTAGGGCGCCGCGCATATCGCTCGCCTGGATCAACAGGGCATTTTCGATCTTCAGCACCAGCGCCATCACCGCGAAGCCGCGCCCGCGCTGGCCGATGGCGGTCTGCACCGCACCGAAGTTCTGCAACACGAACAGCGCCTGCAAGGTCAGAATGACGATGAGGACGGCGAAGGCTGCGGACAGTTTCCGTGCGATGGGCCAATTACGAAAGGTCATATGAATGGGAATCCTCACCCCATGTGACCAAGTGCATATGGCACCTGGAACCACATCCCATTCTATGCGTTGTGGCGCGCCGACGGTCGGACTTCGTCGAATTAACGACGGTCCGTTCGTCGCGCGCGCTCGCGAAGACTAGGTGGTCGGGTCTCGATCAGCGGCGGCGGGCGTAGCCGTCGGCATCGGCACGGGCGGCCGTCGGCGAATACCGCCCAGTGCGTCCGGGCCACGCGGCGTGGACGGAAGCGTGCTGGCCGCCGGCAGCGCCGCGTTCACCGCCGCGCCCGGATCGCGCCGCATGCAGCCGCCGGGCCGGGTATGCGGGAACTGCGTGCAGTTCCACAAGGTCCGCTCCAGGCCGACCGGCCGATCGCGCAGATAGCTGAACGCCATCGCCGCCACCTGGCCGGGATTGGGATCACCGGACCGGGGCACCGACTTGGCATCGGTCCAGCCCAGATATTTGCAGCGCGGCCGGGTGCCGCAGGCCTTGAGCGCCAGGGCGGGATAGCCGTCCGCCGACAGGCCGGCGGGCAGCGCGACCATGATCGCCTGGGTGTCACCGACATCGGGATCGGTGACCAGCGTCGGCGCGGCCGGGTCCACCGAGGCGATCGCGGAGGCGGCCTCGCTGGTCGCGGCGGCGAGCTCGGCCAGCGCGCCGCCCAGCCGGTGCGCGTCGGACAGCACGGCGATCTTCGCGATCACCGGTTCCTCGGCCGAGACCTGGCGGTTGAAGGCCGCCGGCGTGCCCCACCAGCCGGCCCAGCGGAAGAACAGGTGGCTGTGCACGGCGGCGATCTTGTCCAGGCTGGATTGCCAATAGGGCACGACCCAGTCGGTATGATAATGGGTGGCATAGCCGACCGGACGATAGACCGCGCCGGCCAGCGCCGCCGTCGCGATCTTGCGCGCCGCGGTCCAGAGCGCGGGCGAGGGCGTCCAACGGGTCAGCGCACCGTCGCAGCTGAAGGTGAACTGGCAGCCGGTGGTGCGGTCCTGGCCCTCGAACACGACGCCGCAGACCGTCTTCGGAAAGGCGGGATGGCGGACGCGGTTGAGCACCACCTGCGCCACGGCGCGCTGCCCAGCCGGATCGTTCCCTGCCTCATAGACCAGGGCGGTGGCGAGGCAATCGGTGGCGCGGGCCAGATTGTCGGGCGTGTCGCGCAGGCGGAAAGGTCGCGCGGCGGGGTTCGGTCCCTTGGCGAAGGGCACGCCGGCGTTGAACGCGCGCGCGTCCTGCGGCGTCAGATCGACCAGCTCGACCGGCTCGACGTCCGGCACCACGGTCGGTGGCACGACCTTGCGCGGCGGCAGCCCTGCGCGCCGGGCGACGCGCGCAGGATTGGCGGTGATGGCCGGCGTCCACCGCACGAGCAGCGCGGGGACGACGACCGCCATCAGGGCGAGCAGGAGGAGCAGGCCCCGGAATACGGGTCCGGGGCGGGATGGCATGGTCACGCTTCGGGCAGGAAGTCCGGCACCGACAGGTAGCGCTCGCCCGTATCGTAGTTGAAGCCGAGCACGCGCACGCCGTCGGGCAGGTCGGGCAGCTTCTGGAGGATCGCGGCGAGCGTCGCGCCCGACGAGATGCCGACCAGCATCCCTTCCTCGCTGGCGGAGCGGCGCGCCATGTCCTTGGCGACGGCGGCGTCGACCGCGATCACGCCGTCCAGCACCTGGGTGTGGAGATTGGCGGGGATGAAGCCGGCGCCGATGCCCTGGATCGGGTGCGGCCCCGGCTGGCCGCCGGCGATGACGGGGGAGGCTTGGGGCTCGACCGCGTAGACCTTGAGGTCCGGCCATTCCTTCTTCAGCGCCTCGGCGACGCCGGTGATGTGGCCGCCGGTGCCGACGCCGGTGATGATCACGTCGATCGGCGTGTCGCGGAAGTCGTTCAGGATCTCCTGCGCGGTGGTGCGGACATGCACGTCGACATTGGCCGGGTTCTCGAACTGCTGCGGCATCCATGCGCCGGGCGTCTGCTCGACCAGCTCCAGGGCGCGTTCGATCGCGCCCTTCATGCCCTTCTCGCGCGGCGTCAGATCGAAGGTCGCGCCGTAGGCCAGCATCAGCCGGCGGCGTTCCAGCGACATGCTCTCCGGCATCACCAGCGTCAGCTTGTAGCCCTTGACCGCCGCGACCAGCGCCAGGCCGATGCCGGTGTTGCCGCTGGTCGGCTCGATGATCGTGCCGCCGGGTCGGAGCGCGCCAGAGGCTTCAGCCGCCTCGACCATGGCGAGGGCGATGCGGTCCTTGATCGAGCCGCCGGGGTTCGAGCGCTCCGACTTGATCCACACCTCGCTGTTCGGGAACAGCCGCTGGATGCGGACATGCGGCGTGCCGCCGATCGTCTCCAGGATCGTATTGGCCTTCATGGCTTGGCTTCTCCGTGCTCAGGTTCGGTTTCGAGGATCTCGGGCGGATCAAAGGTTCGCGCGCGGCGGAGTTCCGGGAACAGGCGCGACCAGAGCAGCGTCACGCCGATCGCGCCGACGCCGCCGAACACCACCGCGCCGACGGGTCCGAGCAGCGACGCCATCACGCCGCTCTCGAACTCGCCCAGTTCGTTGGAGGCGGAGATGGTGAGCTGCGACACCGCGCTCACCCGGCCGCGCATCGCATCGGGGGTGTGGAGCTGGATGAGCGACTGGCGCACATAGACCGAGACCATGTCCGCCCCGCCCGCGACGATCAAGGCCAGGAGGCTGAGCAGGAAGGCGGGGTGGATGAACACCGCCATCGTGCCGAGCCGCACCGTGCTGCTGCGTAGACCCAGCGCCCCGGTGATATGCGCGGCGATGCCGAAGGTCAGGATCGACAGGCCGAACACGACCACGGCGGCGAGCATCTTCACGCCGACATTGCGGCTCATCGGCCGGAACGAGAACCAGATCGCGGTGCTCGCCGCGCCGATGCCCATGCCCGCCGCCAGCACGCCCAGCCCCTGCGACCCGACGTGCAGGATGTCGCGCGCATAGACCGGCAGCAGCGAGGTCGCACCGGCCAGCAGCACCGCGAACAGATCGAGCGTGATCGCCGCCTGCACCAGCCGGTTGCGCCGGACATAGCGGAACCCCTCGGCGATGCGGGCGAGCGGCCGGTGATCGGCCTGCGCCGCCGGCTGCGGCACCGGACCGATCAGGAACATGAAGCCGAGCGCGACCACGAACAACAGGGTCGCGACGCCATAGGCCACCTCGGGGTGGATGGCATAGAGTAGCCCGCCGACGCTGGGGCCGGCAATCGTGCCGACTTGCCAGGCGATCGAGCTGACCGCGATCGCCGTCGGCAGGCTCTCGCGCGGAACCAGATTGGGCGCGAGCGCCGAATAGGCCGGCCCGGAAAAGGCGCGCGCGACCCCGAACGCCACCGCCGCCGCGAACAGCGCGCCGAGCGTCAGGTGCCCCGACCAGGTGAGCAGCCACAAGGCGCCCGCCGTCAGCACCAGGAGCGTGGTGGTGCCGCGCACGATCCAGCGCCGGTCGACGCTGTCGGCGACCAGGCCGGTGATCGGGGTCAGAAGGAACAGGGGCACGAACTGCGCAAAGCCGATCATGCCGAGCATGAACGCGGCCTGCCGCACGTCCATCGTCTCGCGCGCGAGATTATAGACCTGCCAGCCGATGACGATCGACATCGCCGAGACGGCGATCGTGCCGCTGAACCGCGACAGCCAGTAGCTGCGGAAGTTCGCGATGCGGAAGGGGTGGATATGGTCGGCCATTCGACCATGGCTTTAGGCGGGGGGCGGGGGCCAGGGCAATGGTGCTGGCCTTTGCGCCCTGAAAGGGGGGCTTGGCGGAAGGCGGACCGGATAACCCAGCGAAAGCCGTTGCATCGCATGATTGCCTCTTTCGCCGGACCCGGCCTATAGGCACCGCCAACTACCCTACGGAAACGAGGTCTTTTGACAGTGGCCAAAGCCCCCCGCGCCTTCGCCGATCCGCCGATTCCCAATCGCGAGCGTCCCGCCGAGCCGAAGCCGTTCGAAGCGACCAAGGAACAGCTGCTCGACTTCTACAAGCAGATGCTGCTGATCCGCCGGTTCGAGGAGAAGGCCGGGCAGCTCTACGGCCTGGGCCTGATCGGCGGTTTCTGCCACCTCTATATCGGTCAGGAAGCGGTCGCGGTCGGCCTGCAGTCGGCGCTCGACGGCGACAAGGATTCGGTCATCACCGGTTACCGCGACCATGGCCACATGCTTGCCTATGGCATCGATCCCAAGGTCATCATGGCCGAGCTGACGGGGCGTGCCGCCGGCATCTCCAAGGGCAAGGGCGGGTCGATGCACATGTTCTCGACCGAGCATAAATTCTTTGGCGGCCACGGCATCGTCGGCGCGCAGGTGTCGCTCGGCACCGGGCTCGCCTTCGGCCACAAGTACAGCAATGACGGCGGCGTCTGCCTGGCCTATTTCGGCGACGGCGCGGCCAATCAGGGCCAGGTGTACGAAAGCTTCAACATGGCGGAGCTGTGGAAGCTCCCGATCATCTTCGTGATCGAGAACAACCAGTACGCCATGGGCACCAGCGTCAACCGCGCCTCGTCGGAGGACCAGCTCTATCGCCGCGGCGAGAGCTTCCGCATCCCCGGCATCCAGGTGGACGGCATGGACGTGCTGGCCTGCCGCGGCGCCGCCGAGGAAGCGCTGGCCTGGGTCCGGGCGGGCAAGGGTCCGGTCATCCTGGAGATGAAGACCTATCGCTATCGCGGCCACTCCATGTCCGATCCTGCCAAGTATCGCAGCCGCGAGGAAGTGCAGAGCGTGCGCGACAAGTCGGACCCGATCGATCACGTCAAGAAGCTGCTGGAAGCGCAGGGCGTGACCGAGGCCGATCTGAAGGTGCTGGAGCAGGACATCCGCAAGACGGTGAACGCGGCCGCCGATTTCGCCGAGCAGACCCCCGAGCCGGATGCGGCCGAACTGTACACTGAAGTGCTGGTGGAGCGTTACTGAGATGGCGATCGAGATCAAGATGCCGGCCCTGTCCCCAACGATGGAGGAGGGCACGCTCGCCAAGTGGCTCGTCAAGGAAGGCGACAGCGTCAAGTCCGGCGACATCATGGCCGAGATCGAGACCGACAAGGCGACGATGGAGTTCGAGGCGGTCGACGAGGGCGTGATCGCCAAGATCCTGGTCGCCGAGGGCACGGATAACGTGAAGGTCGGCACCGCCATCGCCGTGCTGGCCGAAGAGGGCGAGGACGCCTCCGCGGTGACCGAGACGCGCAGCGGCGAAGACGCCAACGCGGCGCCGAAGAACCAGGCGACCGACACCGCCTCGCCGCCGATGCCGGAAGGCGCCGCCGCCGCCGAGCAGGAGAGCGGCACCCAGCAGCTCGTCGCCGCCGCCGAGGCGCACGCCCCCGCCACGCCGGAGATCCCGGAAGGCACCGAGATGGTCAAGCTCACCGTCCGCGAGGCGCTGCGCGACGCGATGGCCGAGGAGATGCGCGCCGACGACCGCGTCTTCGTGATGGGCGAGGAGGTCGCGCAGTACCAGGGCGCGTACAAGGTGACGCAGGGGCTGCTCGACGAGTTCGGCGACCGCCGCGTCATCGACACGCCGATCACCGAATATGGCTTCGCCGGCGTCGGCACCGGAGCCGCGATGGGCGGCCTGCGTCCGATCATCGAGTTCATGACGTTCAACTTCGCCATGCAGGCGATCGACCACATCATCAACTCGGCGGCCAAGACCAACTACATGTCGGGCGGCCAGATGCGCTGCCCGATCGTGTTCCGCGGGCCCAACGGCGCGGCCAGCCGCGTTGGCGCGCAGCATTCGCAGAATTACGGCCCCTGGTACGCCAGCGTGCCCGGCCTGATCGTGATCGCGCCCTATGACGCGGCCGACGCCAAGGGCCTGCTGAAGGCGGCGATCCGTTCGGAAGACCCGGTCGTCTTCCTCGAAAACGAGCTGATGTACGGCCGCTCGTTCGACGTGCCCAAGCTGGACGATTTCGTGCTGCCGATCGGCAAGGCCCGGATCATGCGCGAGGGCAAGGACGTGACGATCGTTTCCTATTCGATCGGCGTCGGCGTTGCGCTGGAAGCCGCCGAGACGCTGGCCGGCGAGGGCATCGACGCGGAGGTCATCGACCTGCGCACGCTGCGCCCGCTCGACACTGCGACGGTGCTGAAGTCGCTGGCCAAGACCAACCGCATGGTCGTGGTCGAGGAAGGCTGGCCGACCTGCTCGATCGCGTCGGAACTGACCGCGGTGGTAATGGAGCAGGGCTTCGACGACCTCGACGCGCCGGTGCTGCGCGTCGCCAACGAGGACGTGCCGCTGCCCTATGCCGCCAATCTCGAGAAGCTGGCGCTGATCGACTCGGCGAAGGTCGTGAAGACGGTCAAGAAGGTCTGCTACAAGGGCTGATCCTTCGACGCGCGCGGCACGACCGGTGGGTCGTGCCGCGCGTTTTATTTGGTTCACGCGGTGGCGCCAGTCGCGGGACGAACGCCGTACCCGTCCCAGACCTGTTCTCCGGCGAAGGCCGGGGCGCCGTTGGGGGACGGGGACGATAAATCGCCGGCACCGCCTTGCCCCGCCAACCGAGGTCGGGCTCCCGCTCAAGCGCCCAGAGGTGGGCTGAGCCGCCCTAGGCGGCGGACCGATCGAACCGGCATTATGACGTGATGCACGTCCCGGCTGCGGCACCCGTCCGCGCCGCCGCGAAACGGCGAGGAATCACTCCGTCTGCGGCGGCCGCTTCAACGCCTGCGCCAGCGATGCGGTCGCGCTGCCGCGCTTCGCCGGCTGCGGTTGCGAGGCATCGGGCGACCAGCCGGTCAGGAAGATCAGGTCGATCCGCTCGCGCGTGCGGCCATCCGGACCGCCGGCCTCGGCGAACGCGGCGGCGGCGGCGGCGAGCGCCGCGCGAGACAGGGAATGGCGTTCGCTCAGCACATTGGTGCCGGCCATGCCGCGCAGATCCTCCAGCAGTCGCCAGAGATCCGGATAGCCGATGTCGAGCGTCTCGATGTCCGCGACCGGCAGCGCGAAGCCGGCGCGGACCAGCAGGTCGCCGGCCGAGCGCACGTCGATCTGCGGATGCAGCCGCGCGACCGGTCGCTGCCGCTCGGCCGCCGCGAAGGCACGGCGCAGCGCGGGAAAGGAGGTGGCCCCGACGAATGCGGCCAGGAACAAGCCGTCCGGCCGCAGCGCGCGGCGGGCCAGCGTCAAGGCGCCCGGCAGGTCGCCGATCTGGTCGAGCACGCCCGCGCTCACCACCAGGTCGAAACTGCCATCGGCGAAGGGCAGGCGGTCCTCGTCGGCCTGCACGCCGCCGGCCCGCTCGGCGAAGCGGAAGCCGGCATCGACCCGCGCGACTCGCGCGCCCGGTGGCGGCTCGAACGCACCGTCGAAACAGCCGAGGTCGAGGATGTCGCTGAACCCGCGCTTCACCGCCAGCAACCGTTCGGCGATGCCGTCGAGCATGGCGGCGCGGAGGAAATCGTGCTCGGCGAAGCGGTTGGCGGCACGGTCGCGGCGATGGCGGCGGGCGGCGCGGTCGAAGATGTCGGGGGTATCCACGCCCGCGCTTGTGCCCCGTCGCGCCCGGCGCGACAAGCGCGCCATGCCGCTTCGTCCGATCGCGGGTGTTGTCCGCACGATCATCGCCCTGCTGCTGCCACCACGCTGCCCCGGCTGCGGCGAGCCGGTGGGCGCGGACCATCGCTTCTGCGCGACCTGCTGGACCGGACTGCGGTTCCTGGCGCCGCCCTGGTGCGCATGCTGCCATGCGCCGTTCGACTATGATCGCGGGGCGGGGGCGCGCTGCGCCGCCTGCCTGGCCCGGCCGCCGCGCCATGCCGGCATCCGCGCCGCGGTCGCCTATGGCCCGGTAGCGGGGGCGCTGGCGGTGCGGCTGAAACATGGCGGGCAGATCGCGCTGGCGGAGACGATGGCGCGGGCGATGGCGCGGCTGATGCCGGAGGGGGCCGACCTGCTGGTGCCGGTGCCGCTTCACCGCTGGCGCTTGTGGCGGCGCGGCTTTAACCAGTCGGCATTGATCGCGGCCGCGCTCGCCCGCCGGAGCGGCGTGCGGCATGATCCCTTCGTGCTGCGAAGGCTGCGCGCGACCCGGCTGCTGCGGGGGTTGGGCCGGCGCGCGCGGGCTCGGGCGGTGCGCGGCGTCTTCGCGGTTCGGCCGGCGGATCGCGACCGGGTGCGGGGCCGTGCGGTGGTGCTGGTCGACGACGTCCATACCACGGGGGCGACGGCGGATGGCTGCACCCGCGCGCTGCTGGCGGCGGGTGCTCGGTCGGTCACGATCCTGTGCTGGGCGCGCGTCGTGGCGAGCGACGATTGACAAGCGCCGGCGCCGCCCACACCTGAGGAGCATGGCCAAAGTTGAAATCTACACCAAGGCATTCTGCCCCTATTGCACCCGGGCGCTGAAGCTGCTCGCCTCCAAGGGCGTCGCGCCGGAGGAGTTCGATATCACCATGGGCGGTCCGCGCCGCGCGGAGATGTTGGAGCGGGCCAATGGCCGCACCACCGTGCCGCAGATCTTCATCGACGGTCGTCACGTCGGCGGGTCGGACGACCTGGCGGCGCTCGAGCGCGCCGGCAAGCTGGACCCGCTGCTCGCGGCGTGACGATCGCGCTGCTCCAGATGACGAGCGGGATCGAGCCCGCCGTCAATGCCGCCACGCTGACCAACGCGGTGGCGCAGGCCGCGGCGCGGGGCGCGACGATGCTGTTCACTCCGGAAATGTCCGGCCTGATCGATCGCGACGGAGAGCGCGCGGCGCGGGCGATCGTGGCGGAAGCGGACGATCCGGTGCTGGATGCCGTGCGTCATGCGGCGGCGCGGGCGGGTCTGTGGGTCCATCTCGGCTCGCTGGCGGTGCGGCGGCCCGATGGCCGGTTGGCCAATCGCGGGTTCGTGATCGACGGCGCAGGCGCGGTCCGGGCACGCTACGACAAGCTGCACCTGTTCGATGTCGACCTGCCGACGGGGGAGAGCTGGCGCGAGTCGGCGAGCTATGCGCCTGGTGATATGGCGATGGTGGTCGATACGCCGGTCGGGCGACTGGGGCTCGCGATCTGCTACGACTTGCGTTTTCCGGACCTGTTCCGCGCGCTGACCGATGCGGGTGCGACCGTGCTGGCGGTGCCGGCCGCCTTCACCCTGCCGACCGGGGCGGCGCATTGGTCGCTGCTGCTGCGGGCGCGGGCGGTCGAGGCCGGGGCCTGGGTGGTGGCGGCGGCGCAGACCGGGCAGCATGCGGATGGCCGCACCACCTATGGCCATTCGATGGTCGTCGATCCCTGGGGTGAGGCGGTGCTGGACATGGGCGAGGCGGCGGGCCTGGCGGTCGCCACGATCGATCCGGCGCGGACGATGGAGGTGCGCCAGCGCCTGCCGGTGCTGGATCATCGTCGGCCCATCCCGCCGGTCGGAATCGCCGGCGCGTGATCGTCTTTGACCTGCGTTGTCCCGATGGCCATGTGTTCGAGGCCTGGTTCGGCTCCAGCCGCGCCTATGACGAACAGCGTGCGGCCGGGCAGCTCGTCTGTCCGATGTGCGGCGCGACCGCGATTGAGAAGGCGGTGATGGCCCCGGCGGTCGCAGCCAAGGGCAACCGCGCCGATCCGCCGCCGGCCGCCGCGATGAAGCAGGCGATGGCGGCCTTGGCGGCGGCCCAGGCCAAGGCGCTGGAATCCTCCGAATGGGTCGGCGGCGCATTCGCCGCGCGCGCCCGCGCCATGCATATGGGCGAGGCGCCGACCACCGCCATCCATGGGCAGGCAAGCATCGCCGAGGCCAAGGCGCTGGTGGCTGAAGGCGTGCCGGTCGCGCCGCTGCCGCTGCCCGTCGTGCCGCCGAAGCAGCTTAACTGATCCAGGTTGCGATCGCTCCGGATCGGATATGATTGAGGGGTGAACCGCTCCGTGATGGAGGTTTAGGCGACCCCGCATCGGTGCAGGACGGGATAGGGAGATCGCCCGTTCCCTGCGAGCTCCCGCGATGTCCCACCGGTTCGCCGGCCTCCGCCTCCATCTTTCCCGGTCGCTCGCGCCAGCGATGGCGGTCCGGGACGACGAAGCGCAGGAGGTGCTGGTCGCGTTGCTGGCGATCGTCGATCCCGACCGGGCGCCGCGTTGGGCTGGGTCGATCCTCGACCATCATGCCAGCCTGAACGCGGCGCTGGTCGCGCGCGAGGCGACGTTGCTGCCGCTGGTCGATGGCGAAGCCAAAGCGGTGGCGATGCTAGCGGCGCACCGCCGGGCGGCGCTGTTCCTGCTGCGGGAGAAGGTGGCGGCGGGCCCGATCGTCGCGACGCGGCACGAGCTGATCGATTATTGCCGCCAGCTCATGGCGCACGAACGCGACGAGCAGGTGCGCGTCTTCTTCCTGAACGGGCGGCGCGAGCTGCTCGCCGAGGAGGTGATCGCGCGGGGCGGGCCGGAGGGGGTGACCGTCCGGCCGCGCCAGATCCTCGCGCGGGCGCTCGAGATCGGCGCCTGCGGGATGGTGCTGGTGCATAACCATCCGAGCGGCGATCCGGCGCCGAGCGACCTCGACCGGCGCTTCACCCGCAAGCTGGCGGTGGCGGCGGAGACGCTGGGCCTGCGCCTGCACGATCACCTGATCGTCGCGCGCGGCGGCCAGCATTGCATCGCGATCGACTGAGCGGGATCAGCGTTTCCGTCGGCAGGCGTCCGAGCAATATTGCACCTGGTCCCAGTCGCGCGCCCATTTCTTGCGCCAGGTGAAGGGGCGGCCGCAGGCGACGCAAATCTTGGTCGGCAGGTCGCGCTTGTCGACGCCATTGGGCATCAGCGCGGCTCGCGGTCGAGGAACACGGCCACCTCGTCCAGATCGACCGAGCGGTCGAGATAGGTCCGGCCGATCCCGCGCGCGAGCAGGAAGGGCAGGGTGCCCGCCGCCATCTTCTTGTCGTGGCGCATATGGTCGACCAGCCGCGCGCCGCTGGCGGAGATGCCCGCCGCCGCCAGCCCGTCGGGCAGACCGACCGCCCGGAAATGCGCCGAGACCCGCTCGGCATCCGCTGGCGGGCAGAGGCCGCGCGCAACCGAGAAGCGGAAGGCGAGCGCGATGCCCGCCGCCACCGCCTCGCCATGGATCAGGCTGCCGTCGAACCCGGCCTCCGCTTCCAGCGCATGGCCGAACGTGTGGCCCAGGTTGAGGAGGGCGCGGGTGCCGTTGGTCTCGTGCTCGTCGGCGGCGACGATCCGCGCCTTGGCGGCGACCGAATGAGCGATGGCCTGTTCGCGCGCCGCCGCGTCGCCGGCGAGCAGGCCTGCGCCGTTCGCCTCGCACCAGCCAAAGAAGTCGGCATCGTCGATCAGGCCGTATTTCACCACCTCGGCATAGCCGGCCGCCAGCTCGCGCGGCGGCAGCGTATCGAGCACCGCCGGGTCGATCAGCACCATGGCGGGCTGGTGGAACGCGCCGATCAGGTTCTTGCCCGCCGCCGTGTTGATCGCGGTCTTGCCGCCGACCGAGCTGTCGACCTGGGCGAGCAGCGTCGTGGGGATCTGCACGAACGGACAGCCGCGCTTCAGGATCGCGCAGGCGAAGCCGATCAGGTCGCCCATCACGCCGCCGCCCAGCGCCAGCACATGGTCGCTGCGCTCGATCCCGCGCGCCATCAGCCAGTCGCACACCTGCGCCAGCACCGCCCAGCTCTTGCTCGCCTCGCCCGGCGGCAGGACCAGCGCCTCGCTGGCGATGCCCGCCGCGTCCAGCGACCCCTGCAACTTCGCCAGATGCGACCGAAGGTGCGAATCGGTGACGATGGCCATCGGGCGACCCCGCGCCAGCGGCCGCAACGCCTCGGCCGCACGATCGATCAGCCCCGCCTCGATCAGGATCGGGTAGCGGCGGTCGCCCAGTTCGACGGAAATCGTCCTCATCGGCCGATCGCCTTCAGGATGGCGTTGACGGTCACTTCGTGCGGACCTTTCTGGCTGGAGACATGGATATGCGCCTGGGCATAGATCGGGTCGCGCACCGCGGCGAGATCGCTCAGCACCTGCCGCGCGTCTTTGCCGCGCAGCAGCGGCCGGGTGTCGCGACGCTTGACGCGTTCGACCAGCACGTCCGGATGCGCGCTCAGCCAGATGGCGGTCGCCTGGTCCAGGATCAGCTTGCGCGTCGCCGGGTCGATGAAGGCGCCGCCGCCGGTCGCGATGACCTTGGGCGTGCCGTCCATGAGGCGGCCGATCACGCGGCGTTCGCCGGCACGGAAATAGGGTTCGCCGAATCGGGCGAAAATCTCAGTGATGGTCATGCCGGCCGCGTCCTCGATGGCGTTATCGGCATCGACGAAGGGCAGCTTCAACCGCGTCGCCAGACGGCGACCAACGGTGGATTTGCCGACACCCATCAACCCGACGAGCACGAGCGGCCGGCCGGTCCAGGGGGAGTGGCTTTGCAACATCGCGAGCGGGGCTATACAGCCGCAATCGCGCGGCGCAAAAGCGCTGTGACCCCGCGTATCCGTTTTCCAAGGTTTGCCTATGTCCCGCCTTCTCGTCTCGCTCCTGGTGATCCTGGTCGTGGTCGGGGGTGGCATGATGCTGCTCGCCGGCCGCGCCAAGGATCGCCCGACCACGCAGATCGAGCAGCAGGTCTCGCTTGCGAATCTCCAGTAAGGTCGCCGCCGCCGGGTTCGGCGCGGTCACGCTCGCTGCGATGGCGGTGGCGCAGGACCGGCCCGAATCGATTCTGCCGCCCGGCTTCGGCGAGCCCGCGGCCCGGCCCGCCGCCCGGCCCAGCGCGACGCCGACTGCCGCCGCCGCCCGGCCCGGCGCGGCCCCGACGCCGCCGGCGCAGCGCGGCGCGGTCCTGCCCGGTGATCCGGCCGGGGCGGTGGTGCAGCCGCTGGCGGCCCCGACATCCGGCCCGTCGCCAGGCCCGACCCCCGGCGCGACGCCGTCGCCGATCGATCCGCGCCTGCTCGCCCGCTACGAGATGCCCGTCTATGCCCGGCGTTCAATCGCGAGCGTCGGCCTGTCGCGGGACATGCCGGCCGATGCGTTCGGCGCGGCCGATGGCGGCTTCATCGAGACGTTGATGCGACGGACGCCCGCGCCGCTGCCGTCACGCTGGCTGTCGATGCTGTTGCGGCGGACGCTGGCGGCCGAACTCGACACGCCGGCCGGGCTGAACGGCGCGGACTATGCGGCCGAGCGCGCCTGGCTGCTGCTCCGCATGGGCGAATCGGTGGTGGCGCGCGGGGTGGTCGAGCGCGTCGACAATCGCGACTATACGCCCAAGCTCTACCAGGTCGCGATGAACGCGATGCTGGCGACCGGCGATCCGGGCGGACTCTGCCCGCTGGCGGAGGCCGGCCTGCGCGCCACCGGCGAGGTGGGCTGGGTCTTCGCCCAGCCGATCTGCGCCGGGCTGACCGGACAGGGCGAGGCGGCGCGGGCGCAGTTCCAGGCGGCGCGGCGTCGCCGGCTGGCCGGCGGCATCGACGTGCTGCTGGCCGAAAAGGCGATGGGCGCCGGCGGACAGGGCCGCCGTGCGGTGACGATCGAATGGGACGGCGTCGACCGGCTGACGCCGTGGCGTTTCGGCCTGGCCAATGCGACCGGCGTGGCGATCCCCGAGACGATGTTCGCGACGACCGGCGCGCAGGTCCGCTACTGGCAAGCGCTGTCGCCGATGCTGTCGCCCGCCGCCCGCCTGCCGCTCGTGGAGGCGGCGGCGGCGCAGGGGGTGATGTCCAGCGCGGCGCTGGTCGATCTTTACGGCATGGTCGCGGCCGACGATGACGCGCCCTCGGCGGCGGCGGCGGCGGCGCAGGACCTGGGCACCGCCTATGCCGGCCGCACCGCCGATGCGCGGCTGGGCGCGCTTCGCGACCTGTGGGGCGCGGATCCTGGCTATGGCCGGCTGGTGCTGACCGCCCATGCCGCCGCGCGCCAGCCGGTGCGCGCCGATCTGGCGGAGGCCGACCGGATCGTCGCCGCGCTGCTGTCGGCCGGGCATGACCGCACGGCGGCGCGCTGGGCCCAGGCGGTGAAGACCGGGGGCGACGGCTGGGCGATGATCGCGCTGACCGACCCCGACTCGACGACCCGCTTCGGCGAGGGCGATGTGCAGGGCTATGCCGGCAGCGGCGATGCCGCGCGCAAGCGGCAATTGTTCCTGGCGGGGCTGGCCGGGCTCGGCCGGATCGCGCCCGACCAGGCGCAGCGCGCCGCCGAGTCGCTCGGCGTGCCGCTGGGCGCGGTGACAAACTGGACGCGTGCGCTCGACCGGGCGGTGCGCGCCGACGAGCCGGGCACGGTGGTGCTGCTGTCGGCGGTGGGGATGAACGCGGCCGATTGGCGCGCCGTGTCGCCGGTCACGCTCTATCGGATCGTGGCGGCCCTGCGCGGCGTCGGGCTGGATGGCGAGGCGCGGATGATCGCGGCCGAGGCGCTGGCGCGGGGCTGATCCCGATGCTCGACCTCGCCGATCGCGGACTGATCGACCGATTCCTGGAGATGCTGGCCGCCGAATCGGGCGCCGCCGCCAATACGCTCGCCGCGTATCGCAGCGACCTGACGCTCGCTTCGGCAGTGCTCGGCGGGCGGCTGGCCATGGCCGATGCGGAGGCCTTGACGACGCTGGCGCGGGACTGGCGGGCGCTGTCGCGGTCGACCGTGGCGCGCAAATCGGCGGCGCTTCGGCGCTTCTTCGCCTTCCTGCACGAGGAGGGGCACCGCGCGGACGATGCCGGCGCGGCGCTGCCCCGGCCCGGCGCCGCGCGCGGCCTGCCCCGCACGCTCAGCCATGGCGATATCGATCGGCTGTTCGCTACGATCGCGGATCGCCTTGCCGACCCCCGTCCCGCCGACCGGCGATTGGCGGCGCTGTTCGAGCTGCTCTACGGGTCCGGCCTGCGCGCGACCGAACTCGTGTCGCTGCCGCTGGCGGCGGTGCGCCCAGACCGCCCTTATCTGTTCGTGAAGGGCAAAGGCGACAAGGAACGGCTGGTGCCGCTGTCCGACCGCGCGCGCGCGGCGGTGGCGGCGTGGCGCGCGCATGTGCCGGACGACCAACCATTCCTCTTCCCCTCCGGCCGTGGCCATCTGTCGCGCGTCCGCCTCTACCAACTGGTGCGCGAACTGGCGGCGGAGGCGGGGATCGCGCCCGACCGGATCAGCCCGCACGTGCTGCGCCACGCCTTCGCCACCCATCTGCTGGCGGGGGGCGCGGACCTGCGCGCGCTCCAGACGATGCTGGGCCATGCCGACATCGCCACCACCGAAATCTACACGCATGTCGAGACCGCACGGCTGGTCGAACTGGTCCAGTCGAACCATCCGCTCGTTGACCTCGACACGACCCGGTCCTAACCGCCGGCCATGTTCACTTTCCTCGACTTCGAAAAGCCGATCGCCGAATTGCAGGGCCGAATCGACGAACTGCGCGAAAGCGGTGCGAATGGCGGCGTCGACATCGCCGCGGACGTGGCGCGGCTGCAGGCGAAATCCGACAAGCTGCTGCGCGACACCTTCGCCCGGCTGACCCCCTGGCAGAAGACGCAGGTGGCGCGGCACCCCGAACGTCCGCACTTCAAACATTATGCCGCGGGGCTTTTCGAGGAATGGATGCCGCTGGCGGGCGACCGCGCCTTTGCCGACGACCAGGCGATCCTGGGCGGCTTCGCGACCTTCCGTGGGCGCAAGGTGCTGGCGATCGGCCATGAGAAGGGCGACGACACCGCCAGCCGGCTCAAGCATAATTTCGGGATGGGCAAGCCCGAGGGCTATCGCAAGGCGATCCGCCTGGTCGAACTGGCCAGCCGATTCGGCCTGCCGGTGGTGACGCTGGTCGACACGTCCGGCGCCTTTCCCGGCATCCAGGCGGAGGAGCGTGGCCAGGCCGAGGCGATCGCCCGCTCGACCGAGGCGTGCCTGAACGCGGGCGTACCGGTGATCTCCGCGATCGTCGGCGAGGGCGGATCGGGCGGCGCGATCGCGCTGGCGGCGGGCAACCGCGTGCTGATGTTCGAACATGCCGTCTATTCGGTGATCAGTCCCGAAGGCTGCGCCTCGATCCTGTGGCGCACCGCCGACAAGGCACCCGACGCGGCCGAGGCGATGCGCGTCACCGCGCAGGACCTGAAGCAGCTCGGCATCATCGACACGATCGTGCCCGAGCCGTTGGGTGGCGCGCACCGCGACCATGGCCGCGCGATCGCGAAGCTTGGCGACGCGATCGAATCGGCGCTCGACCAGCTCGCGCCGCTCTCGCCCGAACAGCTCACCCGCGAGCGCCGCGCCAAGTTCCTGGCGATGGGCCGGCTTTAAATGCGAAAAGGGCGGCGGACCCGTCGGTCCGCCGCCCCTTGCGTCGCCTCGGCGCTATAGCCGGAGCGAAGGCGCGCGAATTACTGCGCCTTGGTCATGTTGCCCGAGACCGAGTTGAAGGTCGCGCCCAGGTTCTTGCCCAGGGTCGACATCGCCGAGATGGCGGCGACGGCGATCAGCGCGGCGATCAGGCCGTACTCGATGGCGGTGGCGCCCTTGGAATTCTTAAAAATCTTGCGCATGTTCTGCATTGCGATCTCCATGGTCACGAAGCTTCAGTTACCCGGCCGAGCCGGGGAAGAGACCGGATCGACATCCGCATCTCTATCGGCGGTAGGTTGAGAAACACTTAAGCGAGCCGTCCGTAAGATATTGATAACCATCATTGTTTCGTGCGGTGGCAGGAGCTTGGCCAGTCAGCGGGCGCTGACGACCCTGGTGCTGACATTGTTCCACATGGTGATGGTCGTGTCCGCCACGCCGCCGAGCGCGCCGACCATCGCCAGGACGATGAGCGCGACGATCAGGCCATATTCCACGGCGGTGGCGCCACGGCGATCGGCGAACAGGCGCCGGCCGGCGCTGAGCAGGGAGCGGAGCTGGGTCATGATCAGGCGGGATAGGCCGGGAGTGTTTAAAGAATGACCAATACTATCATCATCGTAGTCGCAGCGGCCTTGATCGATTCCGCCGGGCGGACGCTGGTCCAGCAGCGGCCGCCCGGCAAGGCGCATGCCGGCCTGTGGGAATTTCCTGGCGGCAAGGTCGAACCGGGCGAGCGGCCGGACGCGGCGCTTGCCCGCGAACTCGCGGAGGAACTGGGCCTTTTCGTCGAACCGGGCGCGCTGGAACCGATCGGCTTCGTGCAGGCCGGCACGCCCGAGCGGCCGATGCTGTTGCTGCTCCATGCGTGCCGCGATTGGCAGGGCGAACCGGCGGCGCTGGAGGCGACGGCGCTGCACTGGGACCGGCCCGAGGCGCTGGCGGCCCTGCCGATGCCGCCGGCCGACTATCCGCTGGCGGCGGCGCTGGCGCGCTGGCTGGCGGCCGGGATGCCGCACGATCGCCGTTGACGACCATGCCGAACCTGTGGCAATCGGCCTCCACATCACGGAGCCGGATGAACCCGGCGCTCGACGATGGCGCGCCATGTGGCCGGAAACGGCAGCGATCCTGGTGTCCGCGGGTGTAGCTCAATGGTAGAGCAGCAGCTTCCCAAGCTGAATACGAGGGTTCGATTCCCTTCACCCGCTCCACGCTCGAAAACATGATCCCGGTCGCTGGGGTGAAGGCGAGCTTGTCGCATATCGGCCGCTCCTGCCGTCAGCGGCGCAAGCAGGCGTGGACGGTCCAGCGGCCGGTTCGCCGGACCGCCCGGACACTCCAGGCCCGGCCTGTTTGCGCCAGGAACGTGCGGTGCAGGTCGGCGGCGTGTTGCGCGAAATCGTGGAAGTCGATGCGGTGGTGGGCGAGGACAAGCAGGCCGCCGCGTCGCACCGCCCGCGCGCTGTCGCGGGCGGTGCGACGCATCGCGGCGGGCGATAGATAGTAGAGCAGTTCCGCGATGACGATGGCGTCATAGCCGGGCCGGGGGAAGCGCCCAGGCACCGCCAGCCGGATCGCGCGGGCGCGACGCGAGGCGGGCAGGGCGGCCGCCACCAGCCGGGTGCCGGTCGCGGTCGCCTCGGTGGCGTCGAGGCGCAGCGACCGTGTCGCGAGCATGCGGCTGTTGGAACCGTTGCCGGCGGCGATCTCCAGCACGCGGCCGCGCCGCGCGGATCCGATGGCGTGGCGGATCGCCTGGCGCTTGCAGGCTTCGTCCCGGTCGGCGAAGGTGTTCCACGGATCGGGATCGGCGGCGAAGGTCTTTTCGAACCCGTCGAGCGTGATCGGCCTCATTGTCCCCCCATGGCGGCGAACACCTCCTGCGGGCCGGTGAAGGCGGCGATCTGCCGGGCGGACATGGCGAAGCCGGTCGGATCGTCGGTGATGCAGCCACATTGGGTGCGGTAGCCACGCAGCGCGTGCCGCTTGGCGAGGCGTTGCTGCGCGGTGAGCGGCAGCGGGCGGGCCCCGCGCAGGCGCTGGCCGGCCGGCCATATCGGATAGGCGAGCCAGTCGAGCCCCGCCTGCCGCCGCGCCGCGCCCGCGACGACGCGATGGTCGGGATGGGCGTCGTCCGGCGACGGCGCGAGCGCCAGCACCGGCGCGGGGAGGGCGCGCGCGGCACGGGCGATGGGCCGGCGCACCTGGTTGGCATGGTCGGCCAGCCGGCCGTCGGGCAGGTCGAGAAAGGCAATGGCACGTGCATCCACCCCGATGCGGCGCAGGACATGCCGAGTTTCGCGCCGACGTTCGCGCACCAGCCGGTGTCGCGGCCAGCGACGGCTGTTCGGATGCGAGGCGGCCCCGTCGCTGACCACGATCACCCGGACCACGACACCGCGCCGCCGCAGCCGCGTCATCAGCATGTGCGCTGCGATCGTCTCGTCATCGGGGTGCGGCGCCACGACCAGCAGCGAGCGGGGACGGGGCGCCCCGGGCCGAGCAATGCGCCCGATCACAGCGACACGCGCAGGATGCCGGCCGCCACCGCGGCACCGACCTGCATGCGCTGGGCATCGGGGCCGGGCTGGCGCAGGTACATGGCCAGATCGGTGACCGTGGCGGCGAGCGGGTGATCGAGGAACAGCGACTGGACGCCGATCGCCTCCTGCGCGAGCGTCAGCGCCTCGCCCCCGGCGGCGTAGACGGTGGCGCGCGCCGCGGCGACGCGCGGCAACCGGGCGGGTGCATCGGTGAACCAACCCTGGGCGGCGGCGCGCACCGCCGCCGTGGCCGCCTCCGCCACCGCATGGAGCCGCGCCAGCCGCCCCGCCTGATGGGGGTCACCGGCCCGCCCCGTGGCGACCAGATGGTCGCGGGTCCCGTCGACCAGGCGCGCGATCCCGCCGGCCTGCACGCTGGCGAACCGCAGCGCGCCGCCGCTGAACCAGGGTTCGCGCACATAGTCGCCGGGCAGCCCGACCGCCGCGTCCGGGCCGAGCGGGGCGTCGCGCCAGCGCACAACATGCGTCTCGGATCGTTGCATGCCGACGACCCGCCAAACGCTCCGGTCGATCGTCGGCGGTGCCGCCGCGAGGTCGACCAGGAGGAGCTGGCGGCCGCCCGGCCGGTCGACGGTGACGAGCGCGTGGCTGATCAGTCCAGCCCCGGAGGCGAAGCTCTTGCCGCCGCACAGACCTCCGTCGACCAGATGCAACGGCTCGCCCGGCAAATCCGCATTCCACATGCCGAGCGCCGCGCCATGGCGAACCGCGTCGGCGAGCCAGGCCCGCTGCGTCGCGGTGCCGTAGCGGCTGACGATCTGGGCGGCATCGACATGCCCCTCGAACAGGCGACCCAATGGCAGGTCCTCGCGACCGACCCGGTACAACAGGCGCAGCAATGCAAGCAGCGACTCGCCGTCGCCCGGATCGGCGAGATCGGGAAGATCGCGGCCGAGCGCGGCGATCCGCGCGCGCAGGTCGGTCATGCGGCCTTCGCCGGCACGACGGCCGCCTCCAGCGTCGCCAGGGCGGTCTCGGCGACCGTCAGCGGGACGTGGCGCATCCCCCCTGGCGGCGCCGGGACGACGCGCATGGCGAAGGCCTCGGCATTGGGCGCGTCGCGGGCGACGCCGGTCAGATGATCGGTCGTCAGCCCGATCGCGGTGGACAGGTCCGCCAGCGTGGCGCTGTCGAAGGCGCGGCGGGCTAGGGCATGAGCCCGGTATTGCCAGGCCTGATCCGCCGGGTGCGCGACCCGAACGGCGTCGAGCCCGTCGCGATCAAGGGCGCGCAGGGCAGAGGCCAGCCCACCCTGTGCGCGGCCGTCGCGACGACCCGATGTGTGGACGATGCTGGCCGCATCGCGGCGGACCCGGAACCCGGCGCGCGACGCATCGTCGACCAGCCGCGCATCCTCGCCCTGGCGCAGCGGCGGAAAGCCCCCGAGCCGCGTGTAGAGCGCGGCTCGCATCGCCATGTTCGCACCGCTGGCGTGATGATGGGTTCGCGCCGCCTCCCAGGGCACCGGATCGGTGCGCCGCCGCAACGTGAAAAGGCGCGCGTAATAGAGTTCGATCCGGTTCTGGGCGGCGTCGGCCCGAGGACCGGCGCGCACCACGTCGCCGACCACCAGGTCGGCATGGCGCAAGGCCCCCATAGTCGCGACCAGCCAGTCGCGATCGGGCCAGCTATCGGCATCGGTGGTCAGCAGCACGCCGCCTCCCGCCGCGAGCGCCGACATGCCGAGCCGCATGGCGCGATGCCGGGCGACACCCGCATTGGCGTCGGCCCGCGCAACGGCGGCGACATGAACCGGATAGGCGGCGCGGCGGGCGTGAGTCGATGCCACCGCCGCGCTCTCGTCGGTGCAGCCGTCCAGCAGCAGGCAAAGCGAGATCGATATGCCGGGTGGGGCGACAAGCGCATCGATCGCCTCGAACAGCCTGGGCAACCGATCAGCTTCGTCGCGGGCGGGAACGCAGATCGCGATCGTCGACGGATCGCCGCCGACGCCCGGGTGAGAGGTCAAGCGCGGATCTCGCCTTCGTCGCCACCGTCCCAATAGCGGATCCGCTCGGCCGCCACTTTGATCATCACCACGCCAGGCGTGTCGATGCCATCCGGGAAATAGCGGTCGAGATCCTTGGTCCAATGCGCCTCGAACTGCGCCTTGTCGTCGATCAGCGTCGCTTGCCCCTCGACCGCGACGAACAGCGGCGGACCGCCCAGCATTCCCGCTGCGCCGGTATAGCTCAGCACGACCTGTGGATGGGCGGTGATATCCGCGATCTTGCGCGATGCGCGATAGGCGAAGAAATAGCTGTCGCCGCGATACTCGACATCGCCATTGTTGCTCATCGGGCGGCTGGTCATGCCGCCATCCGCGGCTCGGGTCGCCAGCATGGCGAAATCCAGCTTGGCCATCTTCTTGGACAGCGTGTGCAGGTCGACCTCCGCCATGCGTTCATCCTTGATGCGCGGGCGTGGGTCGGACGGACCCACGAGAGCCAAGTCCCTGCATCTGCGTTAGGAAAAACGGCCGAAGATCAATCTGGTTCAATGCCGCCGATCATTAAGGATCACGGTGAAAAAAAGGCCGCCAGTGTCCTGGCGGCCTTCGGTTACTGATCCGGCGGGTGCGATCAGGCGTAGCGGACGTTGGTCGAACGCTTGCGATAACGGGCGGCGGCGCCGACCATCGCGAAACCGAGCAGCATCATCGCCCAGGTCGCCGGCTCCGGGATCGCCGAGGGCACGAAGCTGGCCTGGCCGCCATAGGCGCCGTTGCCGCGCGAGACGCCGGTCACGGTGATGGTGTTGAGCTGGCCCGCGACAATCGGGATCAGGTTCGCATAGGCCGATTCGAACACGCCGCCCCCGGCCGTGAACAGTTCCGCCTCGACGCCGTTGATCAGGACCGAGGTGAAGTCGAGATCGTTCGCGCTGCCGAGGAAGTTCGCGCTGGTCGTCACAGTGCCGCTACCGAAGCCGTCGGCGGGCAGCGTGAAGGTGAAGGTGTCGGTGAACGCACCCGCGGCGATGCCGGTGTTGAAGAACGCGCCAGCGAACGTGCCGTTCGGGCCGGGCGTGGCGGTGAAATTCGGGCTGCCCACCGGGAAGGTGGCGGCCTGAGCCGACGGAGCGACAACGAAACCGAGGGCCGCGACCCCGGCGGCGAGAAAAGCGTTCTTCATACTGACCTCCCTGTTGACGGTTGCTGCCGTCATGATGGTGAGCGCGAAACGCCGGATTTCTCAGGAGGTTCTAACGTTAATCCTATGTTAATACGAATTTTGTCGGTAACCGGTTTCAGCCTCCCGATGGCCGTTCGGCCACTCCGCGCTGCAAGGCGGCGAGACGGGCGGCCGAGCCACGTTCAAGACGAGGAGCCGGGGCATGGCGCGCAGCAGCCGTCCGTTCCGCACCCAGGCGAAGCTCAGCGCGGTCGAGCTTGATATAGATGTCGTCCTCTTCCTGGGGGCGGAAGAAGAAGGGGTAGAGCGAGCGGACCGAGTGCGGCGACTCCTCATGCGCCATCGCATCGATCGCGCGGCGGATGGCGCTGATCGGCAGGTGCATCAGCTGCGCCGGGGCGTCGACGCCGTGATGGTGCCGTATCTCCCCCACCGTCTCGAAGCCGAGCATCGCCTGGTAGAACCGGCGGTGCCGCGGGTTCACCTCGATGAACAGATCGGTGCAGAGATAGCGCCGATAGCCATAGATGAAGACGCTGTGGAACAGGGCGGCGAGCAGCGCCTTCGAAGAGTCGGGCACGTCGAACGCCAGTTTCGTCAGTTCGCAAATCCGCGCCCCCTTTCGGGCGCGATAGATATCGAGCTGGTCGCGAAACAGCGTGTCGGCCGCGAGGCGGCCATGCGTGTCAACCGCCAGCGTGATCGTGCCCGCGGCTTGGCAGCAAAACAGCGCATTGAAGGTGACATGATCGGGCGAGGCCGGAATGACATGGTCGCTGCCATAGCCGCGCCAGGCATACATGCGGTTGAGAAGATCGCTGGCGGCCTGGCGATGCTCGTCGGTCGCGGCGATCCGGATCGAAGCGTCGGACTGGTGCGTGGAACAAAGGTCTCCATCGCCCTTTGTACGGCAAGCGGTGGGCTGGCTGATGCACCCTGGATCGAACAGGGAGCGGGATTGCGGCAAAAAGCTATTCGGATGTGCGTGATACATAGCTGCCTAGTCCAGAGTTCGATGCACGAGGCACCGGTTGCCGGGCGATGGACATTTATGCCATCATCCAGCTTATCATCGGGTTAAGTCATTGAATTGACAAAGCGTGACCACGCCTGTCGCCCGGCGGCATGCCGGTGTCGGACCCCTTTCTCGCCCTGATGCCTCGTTCGCTGACCGTCCTTGCGGTTCCGGCTTTCTAATCAGTCTTTTGGCGGCGCTTCCTCACGGAGTCCATATTCGGGACGGTGCAACGCGGCGAACCGGTACGGGTGCAAGCCCACATGTCGGAGCATCTGATCGTTGCTCCTGCCACCTTTCCAGAGAATCCAACCGCTTGAGGGATGGCTCCAAAGGAGGCCTTACCGCCGTTCGTTATCCAGATCGCGCTTACTGTCCCAAAATGTGACAGACACGAAAACGTGGTTAAATTGCCTTATTTGTTTCGTTTTAACCGGTTATGGGCACTTTCTCGGGGCGGGGGCCTCCTTAAGGAATTTCAGATGAAGCGCATTATCTTCTCGGCTCTGACCGGCATGGCAGCGATCGCGGTGGCTCCGGCCGCTCAGGCCGCCACCTTCCCGGTCGGCAGCGCCAACTTCACCGCCACGCAGGGTCCGAACGGCACCGTCTCGGGCGCGTTCTACAACACGGGCATCGCGGCCGGCACGTTCACCGACACCTTCACCTTCACGCTCCCGTTCAACGGCGTTGGCAGCGGCACGGTGACCACCAGCACCAACTTCGTCGGCGCGCCGAACGACCTGGACTTCACCTCGGTGCTGATCAACGACACCGCGGCGACGATCACCCGCCTGGGCAACGGCGCGTTCGAGTTCGCGTTCGCCAACATGGTTCCGATCGTCGCTGGCCGCCTGAACACCATCACCGTCACCGGCCTGTCGCGCGGCAACGGTGCCTATGGCGGCCAGGCGTCGTTCATCCCGTCGGCGGTGCCGGAGCCGGCCACCTGGGCGCTGATGCTCGTCGGCTTCGCGATGGTCGGTGCGACCGCGCGCTTCCGTCGTCGCTCGACCAAGGTCGTCTTCGCCTAAGGCGACGCCCGTTCGGCCATCTGTCCGGGGACGCGGCAAGCGTTCGCGGGCAGGGGCCGCCCGGCACGTCCGGATCAGCCGCCGGCGTTTCGCCGGCGGCTTTTTCATGCGCCGGCCTCTTGGATCACGCGCCGATGTCGGCGCGCCACCGGTGCATGGCGCGATCATACCGGTCCCGCGCATCGTCCAGCGCGGTCTGGAGATCCTTGGCCTCGCGCGCGTTTCTGCGCCGCAGGTCGCGTTGCTGGCGCTGTGCTTCCGCCACGCGCGCCTGGGCGGCTTCATCCTCCTGGCGGTGACGCGCCACGGCCGATTCCAGCGCCGCCTTCGCCTGATCGAGCGCGTTTCGCGACGGGCGTGGCGGCGGCGGAGCGGCGGGCGCGGGCGCATCGCCGTGCCGACGCTTGCTCCTGGCCGGTCCTTCCGCCTCCGACAGCGCGGCGAATTGCTCCGCCGCCGAGCCACGGGACCGCCGGATCACCGTGCCGGGCTGAGCCAGCGGATCGCGGGTCAGCGCCGGGTCGGTCACCTCATGCGCCAGTCCGCGCGCGAAGAGATCGCGCTCGCTGCCCCAGGCGCGCAGCGCCGCCGCGCGGCTGGGAGCCGCGACATAGGCATCGTGAAAGCCGATCGGGGTAGTGAATACCTTCAGTTTCGCCATCTGCGCCTCCCGTGCGTGAACTGCCCACGGGGCTCGTACGTTGCTGAGCCAAAAGGGAGAACGCTTCATGGCCGCGCGCGCCTATTGGCAGGGACAGATCAAGCTCGCGCTGGTGAGCATCCCGGTGGAGATCTACTCCGCCACCCGTTCGGGCGCGACGATCGCGTTCAAGCAGATCCACGAGCCCAGCGGCAAGCCGATCCATTACGAGAAAGTGGTCACCGGCATCGGTCCCGTCGACAAGGACGAGATCATGAAGGGCTATGAGGTGAAGAAGGGCGAATATGTCCTGCTCGAACAGGACGAGATCGATGCAGTTAAGCTGGAGTCGAAGAAGACGCTGGAACTGACCCAATTCGTCGATGCCGATGCGATCGATGTCCTGTATTACGAGAAACCCTATTTCGTGGTGCCCGCGGACGATCTGGCGAACGAAGCGTTCATCGTGCTGCGCGAGGCGTTGAAGCGGACGAAGAAGGTGGGGTTGGGCCAGCTCGCGTTGCGCGGCCGCGAATATGTCGTCAGTCTCAAGCCCTCGGGGCGCGGCATGGTGCTGGAGACGCTGCGCTACGCCGACGAGATGGAGAAGGCGCAGGGCTATTTCCGCGAGATTCCGGACGCTGAGCCCGAGGGCGAACTGCTCGACCTGGCCGAGGCGCTGATCGACCGGAAGAGCGGCCCGTTCCATCCGCAGGAGTTCCACGACCGGTATGTCGACGCGCTGAAGGACCTGATCGAACGCAAGCGCAAGTCGCGCGGCAGAAAGCTGGTCGAGGATGACGGAGTGGAGGACGCCGCCAAGCCGTCCAACGTCGTCGACCTGATGGCGGCGCTGCGCCAGTCGATGGGCGGCAAGGACAAGGCGGTCCCCGACGAGACGCCGCCCGCGCGCAAGACGCCGGCGCGCAAGACCCCGGCACGCAAGCCCGCGACCAAGAAACGTGCCTGACCGGCGCCGTCGCAAGGGCGCGCCCGATGGCGATCCGCTGGCGACCTACAACGCCAAACGCGATTTCACGCGCACGCCGGAGCCGGCCGGAACGCCGGGGGCGGGCCGGGCCGACCGCTTTCTGGTCCAGAAGCATGACGCCACGCGCCTCCACTGGGATCTCCGGCTGGAGGTGGACGGCGTGCTGAAGAGCTGGGCGGTGACGCGGGGCCCCAGCCTCGACCCGGACGAGAAGCGGCTGGCGGTGCGGACCGAGGACCATCCGCTCTCCTATGCGACGTTTGAGGGCGTCATCCCGAAGGGCGAATATGGCGGCGGCACGGTGATGCTATGGGACCGGGGGACGTGGTCGCCGGTTGCGGGCAAGTCGGCGGCCGACCTGGAGCAGGGGCATCTCCATTTCCGGCTCGACGGCGAGCGAATGCGCGGCGAGTGGATGCTGATCCGCCTGAAGCCCCGAGGTCGCGAGTCGCGCGAGAACTGGCTGCTGCGCAAGGTTCGCGACGACTCGGCGGGCGCGACCGACGCGCTGGTCGAACAGGCGCTGACCAGCGTCGCGACCGGCCGGACCATGGCCGAGATCGCCGAGGGAAAGCCTGGTCCGACCCGTGCCGCGCCGGCGAAGCGCAACGCCGCCCCCACCCGGCGGCGCAGTGGCGCGATGCCCGACTTCCACGCGCCGCAGCTCTGCACCTTGCAGGACGTCGTGCCGAGCGGCGGGGGCTGGCTGCACGAGATCAAGTTCGACGGCTACCGCGTGCTGGTCTCGACCGGTGGCGGCAAGGCCAGGGTCTTCACGCGCACGGGCCTGGACTGGACGGACCGCTTCCCGGCCATCGCCCGGGCGGCGGCGGCCTTGCCCGGCAGCGTGCTGATCGATGGCGAGGTGGTGGCGTTCCGCGACGGCCGGCCTGACTTCTCCACGCTCAAGACCGCGATCGCGGACGGTGGCGACATGGCGCTGATGGCGTTCGACCTGATCGAGCAGGACGGTGAGGACTTGACCGAGCGGCCGACGCTGGACCGCAAGGCGCGCCTTCGCGCCGTGTTGGATCAGGGGCCGGATGCGATCCGCTTCTCCGAACATGTCGTCGGGCAGGGCGAGGCGTTGCTGGAGCAGATGTGCCGCGACGGGCTGGAGGGCGTGGTCTCCAAACGCGCCGACGCGCCCTACCGCTCGGGCCGGACGCGCGCGTGGATCAAGGTGAAATGCATCCAGCGGGGCCGGTTTCGGGTCGTCGGCTGGCTGGCATCGGACAAGCGGCGCGGCTTCCGCTCGCTGCTGCTGGGGCAGGAGGGGGCGGACGGTCTCGTCTATGCCGGCAAGGTCGGCACCGGTTTCGATGCATCGACGATGGAGGCGGTTCGGGCGACGCTGGACCGGCTGGCGCGGACGACGCCGACCGTCGCGGCGCCGCGCGCCATGGTCCGCGACGCGCATTGGGTTACCCCCAGCCTCTCGGTGGAGGTCGCCTATGCGGAGGCGACGCCGGACGGGCTGCTGCGCCATGCCAGCTTCCTTGGGCTGGCCGATGCCGCGCCCGCGGCCGCGCCGGCCGCGCCGGCCGGCGCCGTGAGCGTGAACGTTACGCATCGCAGCCGGCCGATCTTCCCCGACAGCGACCGGACCAAGGGCGACCTGGCCGATTATTATGCCACCCTTGCGCCGCTGATGCTGCCCTTCGCCGGCAACCGCCCCGTCAGCCTGGTTCGCTGTCCGCAGGGCCGGGGGCGGCGCTGCTTCTTCCAGAAACACGATGCCGGCAGCTTTGGCGAACATGTCCACCGCGTGGCGATCCGGGACAAGGCGGGGGTGAGCGACGATTACCTCTATGTCGACGATGCGGACGGGCTGGTCGCGTGCGTGCAGATGGGGGGAATCGAGTTTCACGGCTGGGGATCGTCGGTCGCCGCGATCGAGAGGCCCGACCGCATGGTGTTCGACCTGGACCCGGACGAGGGCCTCGCCTTCGCGGACACCCGCAAGGCGGCCGAACATCTGAAGGAACAACTGGCGGAACTGGGGCTGACCAGCTTTCCGCTGCTGTCGGGGGGCAAGGGGGTGCATGTCGTGGTGCCGCTGCGGCCGGACGCGGACTGGGCGACCGTCAAACATTTCGCCGAACGCTTCGCCCGCGCGCTGGCGACGATGGAGCCGGACCGGTTCGTCGCGACCATGAGCAAGTCGCGGCGCGCCGGCCGGATTTTCATCGACTGGCTGCGCAACCAGCGCGGCAGCACGGCGGTGATGCCCTATTCCGCCCGCGCGCGGTCCGGCGCGCCGGTCGCCGCGCCCGTGTCCTGGACCGAGTTGCGCGCCATCGATACCGCCGCCCCGTGGAGCATCGCGGATGCCGCCACGCTGATCGCGCGGGCGCAAGGGCCGGCGCTGGACGGCTGGGGCGTGGCGGACCAGGGCTTGCCCGCCATCTGACCAGCGCCCAGACCGGCCCGTTCCGGCAGGAAGCTTGTCATACCCCCTGCAATGCCTTAGCCCTCCATCGATAGGACCAATTAAGGACCGGGGAGGTCGAGCGATGCGACAGGGCTGGAAATTGCGGGCGCTGGGCCTGGGCATGGCGACCGTCCTTTCGCCGGCGGTCACGGCCGGCGCGGAGATGGTCGCTCGCCCGGCCCTGTTTCCGGAGCCGGTCGCCCTCGACCTGGCGCGCGGCCAGGTCGCGCTCGGCCCGTCGGTGACGCTGGTCGTGGCGCCCGGCACCGAGCCGGGGACCGTCGCCCTGGTCCGCCAGGTCCTGAGCGACGCCGGCGTGAGCACCATCGCGGAGGCGAAGCGTCCACCCGTGACGCCTGGGAGCACCATCATCGTGCTCGGCCGCGACGACAGCGCCGTGGTGCGCGACGCGCTGGCGCGGGCGCGGGCGGCATCGGACGATCATGCCGAGGGTTACGCGATTGCCGTCCGGGCGACCGGCACGGCCGGCACGGCCGGCACGGTCGTGCTGGCCGGGCATGACGCGGATGGGCTGTTCCATGCCGTGCAGACCTTTCGCCAGCTCGCGCGGACGGGAACGATCCCGGCGCTGACCATCGGCGATCATCCCGCGATGCCGATCCGCGGGACGATCGAGGGTTTCTACGGCAAGCCCTGGACGCATGACGACCGGGTCCGGCATCTCGATTTCCTCGCCACGGTCAAGGCGAACACCTATGTCTACAGTCCCAAGGACGACCCCTATGCCCGGGCGCGGTGGCGCGAGCCCTATCCGGCCACGACGCTGGCCGAGTTGGGCACGCTGGCAGCGCGGGCGCGCGCCGACCATGTCGATTTCGTCTATGCCCTGTCGCCGGGGCCGACCGTCTGCTTCTCCAGTCCGGCCGACATCCAGGCGCTGGAGCGGAAGTTCGATGCCTTGCGCGGCATCGGCGTCCACAGCTTCTATGTCGCGCTCGACGACATCGAATATACCAAGTGGAATTGCGACGCGGACAAGGCGGCCTTCGGACCTTCGGGCGCACAGGCGGCGGGAGTGGCGCAGTCGCGCTTCCTGAATGCCGTGCAGGCGAACCTGGCGGCGCGCGATCCGTCGGCGCGGCCACTGATCATGGTCCCGACCGAATATTACGATGCCAAGGAGACGCCCTACAAGGCGGCGCTGCGTGCGAATCTCGACCCGCGCGTCGTCGTGCAATGGACGGGCACGGATGTCGTGCCGCCAGCCATCTCGATCCCGGACGCCAAGGCTGCGACCAAGGCGTTCGGGCGCAAGACGTTGTTGTGGGACAATTATCCCGTCAACGACTACGCCCAGACGACCGGTCGGCTGCTGCTCGCCCCCTATGCCCGGCGCGAGGCGGGGCTATCGGGCGAGTTGAGCGGCATCCTGTCCAACCCGATGAACCAGGAGGCCCCCAGCCGGGTCGCGGTGACGGGTGTGGCGGCCTTCGCCTGGAACGATCGCGGCTATGATCCGGACCGCATCTGGCTGGCCGCCGCGCGCGCGCTTGCCGGAAACGACGAACGCGCGACTGAGGCGCTGCTACGCTTCTTCGACACGCAGCATATGGCCCCGACGTTCGGCAGCCAGCCATGGCAGCCCCAGGCGCCGCGGCTGAAGGCGGAACTGGACGCGGTGCGCGATGCGCTGGCGCATGGCGACGCGGCGGAACGCCGCTCGGCGCTGGCCATGCTGGCGAGGGTGGCGGACGAATTGACGGATGCGCCCGACATCATCCGCTCGGGCGTCGGCGATCCGGCCTTCGCCGCGCAGTCCGCGCCCTGGCTCGAGGCGATGCGCCTTTGGGGGCGGACGCTGCGGCTGAGCGCTGCCGGGCTGTCGGCGGCTGAACAGGGTAGCGCTGCCGCGACCGGCTATTTCGCCGAGGCCCGGCGGCTGGCAGCCGAGGCGGCGGCGGTCCAGTCCATTCCCGGCGCGACTCGGTTCGACGGTCCGATCCGGATCGCGGACGGCGTGCTCGACCGGTTCGTCGCCGACGCGCCCGGCCTGGTTGCCCACGGTCACTGATGGTCCAGCCTATCCTGTCCTCCTGTTGGTACTGAAAAGGTATTTCACAGACTCGCCACAAAAGTCGTTGCGTGGTGGATACTTAGGTATTAACCCGGTCAGCAATTAGGACATATTGGTCCTATGGCTTGACCGGCGGACCGACACGCCGGGAGAAGAGGGGAACATGATGCTCGTTCACTCGGTATCGCGTATCGCACTGCTCGGTGCGCTGGGCGTCCTCGCCGTGCCGGCCGCCGCGCAGGACATGCCGGCGATGCAGAACTCCGCCACCGCCGCGCCGGCCCAGGCCGATCCGTCCGTCGCCGCTGATCCTACCGCACAGGCCGAGGTCGCGTCCGAACAGCGCGCCGCGGCGATCGCGGGCCAGCCGGGCGCCAGCCCCGGCGGCGACATCGTGGTGACGGGCACGCGCATCAACCGCCCCAACGTCACCTCCGCGGCGCCGATCACCTCGGTCACGCGGCAGGACATCCAGGCGCAGGCGGCGGTCAATGTCGAGGACGTGCTGAACCGCCTGCCGCAGATCGCGCCCGACAACCAGCAGACCTATAACGATTCCGATGGCCGCCAGCGCATCAAGCTGCGCAGCCTTGGCTTCGAGCGCACGCTGGTGCTGATCGACGGCAAGCGGCTGGGCACGCAGAACGGCCAGGACGTCGGCATCATCCCGACCTCGCTCCTCGAGCGGGTCGACGTGCTGACCGGCGGCGCCTCGTCGGTCTACGGCTCGGACGCGATCGCTGGCGTGGTCAACTTCGTCCTGCGCAAGGATTTCGAAGGGCTCCAGCTCGACGCCAACTACAATTTCTACAATCACGACAACAAGGACACGATCGTGTCGCCGCTGGCGCGTGCCGCCGGCTTCGGCAGCCAGCGTGGCTGGACCAATGATGGCGGCCGCGCCGACATCACGCTGACTGCCGGCAAGAAATTGTTCGACGGCGCGCTCAGCGTCAACGGCTTCGTCAACTATCGCAAGACCGAGGAGGTCGGGCTGACCGACCGGTCGAATTCGGGCTGCTACCTGACCCAGTTGCAACGCAACGGACCGCTGTCCTGCGGCCTGACGCCGAGCAGCTCGACCAGCGGCCTCATCACGCCGCAGAGCGGGGCCAATCAGGGCGCGCAGTACGTCAACAATCCGGACGGCTCGCGCAACTTCGTGCCGTTTGGCGCGGGCGCGGGCAATGCCTCCAACTATTTCAGCGGCTATGCCTATCAGCGGCCGTCCGAGCGGGTGAATGCCGGCGGCTTCGTCACGCTGAAGCTCGCGCCGGAGGCCGAAATCTATGGCTCGGGCATCTGGTTCCGCGACAAGTCGTACAACAACTATCCGACGATCGCGGGCGGGACGGTGCAGGTCAACTGCAACAACCCCTTCCTGTCGGCGAGCCAGGCCACCGCGATCTGCGGCGCGGCGGCCGGCACCGCGGCGCTGGCGCCGATCGACCTGCGCTATCGCCTGGGCGAGAACTCGGACCGGCCCGACCGCTTTCTCAACACCGGCGTCCGCCTGACCGCTGGCGTGCGCGGCAAGGTGGGCGACGCCTGGACCTATGATGTCGGTGGCGTCTATGCGCGCAACCGTCAGGACTATACGCCCAGCTTCGGCATTCCCGGCCGCCTGCAGAACGCGATCAACGTCGGCGGCACCCGCGCCGCGCCGACCTGCGCGACGACGAGCGATCCGGCCTGCGTCCCCTTCGACGCGTTCAGCGCCGGCAACACCGACCCCGCGCTCATCAACTATCTGTTCGGCACCGGCACCTCGGCGACGCGCGGCACGCTGTACGACGTGCTGGCCAATGTCAGTGGCGACCTGGGCAAGTACGGCATCACTTCCCCCTTCGCCGAGCAGGGCGTGGCGATCGCACTCGGCACCGAATATCGCAAGGACACGCTCCAATCCTTCGCCGACAGCGCCTATCGCGCGGCGCTGGGCGGCAGCGACACCAACCTCAGCCAGGATGTCTGGGAAGCGAACGTCGAGGTGCAGGTGCCGCTGGTCGAGCACAAGCCGTTCGTCGAGCTGCTCCAGGCCAATGGCGGTTATCGCGTCTCGAAATACAGCAGCAACCCGAAGTCGTTCAACACCTGGAAGGCGGAGGGCGTCTATGCGCCGATCCCCGATCTGACCTTCCGCGCCTCGTTCAACAAGGCGCAGCGCGCGCCGACCGTGATCGAGATCCGCCAGGCCACCAATATCGAGTTCGCGCGCGGTGGCAGCGGCACGTTCAACGACTTCTGCGCCCCCACCGTCACGACCAATCCGAACGGCGGCGTGACCTACGGTGCGCCGATCGCCTCGCGCGAGGTGTGCCGGGCCACGGGGCTGGCGGACTCGCTCTATGGCAGCCCGTCGCTGATCTGTCCGGGCGATGCGGCGACCGGGGCGACCGGCTGCACGGTCCGCTCGGGCGGCTTCGTCGCCGATCCGGAGACCGCCTATACCCAGACCTATGGCCTGGTGGTGAAGCCCCGCTTCGTGCGCGGCCTGATCTTCTCGGTCGACCGGTACCGGATCAAGATCGACAACTCGCTCGGCTATAACGACTATAGCTACTACACCGATGGCTGCCTCCGCTCGAACGGTGACGAGTTCTTCTGTCAGGGGCTGGTCCGCAATCCAGGCACCGGGACGCTCTATTCGAACGCGGGCGCCAACCCGACCACCGGCTTCATCCGCCAGGGCACGACCAACTACTACACCTCGATCGCGCGCGGCTGGGACTTCCAGGCGCAATACGCACTGAACCTGGAGGCGGCCGGGCGGATCGACCTGGGCTTCAACGGCTCCATCACCGACTTCATCGGCGGGCAGGACTCGCCGGTGCAGCCGCAGCGCAACTGCGCGGGCTATTACGGCAATGGCTGCGGCCAGCTCATCCCCAAGTGGAGCCACGGCCTGCGCACGACGTACACGACCGCCGACAAGGGGTTCAGCGCGTCGTTCAACTGGCGCTATATCGGGTCGCTGACCAATGCCGACAATTCGGGCGACGCGGCGATCGGCGGCACCCCGGACCGGGTTCGGACCAGCTTCTACCGCATCGCGCCGACCAGCTATTTCGACCTGGCGCTCAACTTCGCGATCGCCAAGCAGTTCTCGCTGCGCCTGATCGCGAACAACCTGTTCGACAAGACGCCGCCGATCGTGCCGGATTCGTACAATATCAGCCTGGCGCGCAGCAACACCATCCCCCAGCGCTACGATTCGCTGGGCCGCAACATCGCGATCGGCACGACGATCAACTTCTGATCGGTCTGGTCTGAACACGCTCGCAAGGGCGGGGCGGGCGGGCTAGGATCGGGGGGTGCATAACCTCCTGATCCTGGCCGCTGCCGTTTCCACGCCGGCCCCGGCGTCTCCGCCCGCCGGCGACATCGTTACGCTCCGCAACGCGAACGGCATGACCGTGCGCCTGCTCCGCCAGGGTGCGATCGTCATGGCGATCGAGGCCCCCGACCGGCAGGGGCGGATGGCGAATGTCGTGCTCGGCTATCCCCGCGCCGCCGACTATCGCGCCAAGGTCCGGAAGAACGGGTTCGGCGCGACGATCGGCCGCTATGCCGGCCGGATCGCGGGCGCGGAATTCACCATCGACGGCAAGCGGGTGGCGCTCGTCGCCAATGACGGCCGCAATGCGCTGCATGGCGGCGGTGCCCAAGGCTTCGACACGGTCGACTGGCAGGTGTCGCGAACTGCCGATGGCCGGGCGGCGACCTTCACGCTGGTCAGCCCAGACGGTTTCCAGCATTTCCCCGGACGGCTGACCGTCACCGTCACCTATCGACTGGCGGCCGACAATGCGCTCCATATCGACTATCGCGCGCGAACGACCCGGCCGACGGCGCTCAACCTGACCAATCACAGCTATTTCAACCTGGCGGGGGAGGCGAGCGGCTCCGTCTATCGCCAGTGGCTGCAACTGGCGGCGACGCGCGCGATCGTCACCGATCCGGCTGGCATTCCGACCGGGGCGCTGGCCTCGGTGGCCGGGACGCCGCTAGACTTCCGCTGCCCGCGCCCGATCGGCGCGGCGCTCGCCGATCCCCGGCCGCCGGTGACCGCGCGCGGCTATAATCATGGCTGGCTATTCGACAAACCGGTGGGCCGGCTCGCGCCGGTCGCGCGGCTGGTCGATCCGGTGTCAGGGCGGACGCTGACGGTGGAGACGACCGAACCATCGATGCAGGTCTATACCGGCGGCTATATCGACGGGCAGGATTCGGGGCCGGGCGGTCACGTCTATCAGCCCGGCGACGGCGTCGCGCTGGAGTCTCAGCATGTCTCGGACTCGCCGAACCAGCCGCGCTTCCCGACCACGATCCTGCGGCCGGGACAGCTCTATCGCCAGACCACGATCTGGCGCTTCGGCACGGACAGTCACGCCGTGTCGGATTGTCGGGCCTTGGGATAGCAAAACGTTCGGGGACCATGCGCCGACCAAGGCCTGTCCCGCGTCCGCATGTTCTGGAGGCGCGACCGGGAATCGAACCCGGGTGCAAGGATTTGCAGTCCTCTGCGTCACCACTCCGCCATCGCGCCTCGATGCGGTGGAGGCGGCGCAATGGGCATGTTTTTCGCCCGCGTCAACCAGCCATGTGCGATTTTCGCATGGTCGATCGCGCGCCCGGCCGTGCCGCGCCGGCGGAAAGCCGCGTCCCTCTCTACGCTTGGCGACGAAAGCCCCGCGCGGTAGAAAGCGAACGCAACAAGTGTATTGCATGGGTACGACACCTGTGCGAAGGGATGACCATGGGTAGCGAATTTGGGGTGGGCACGGGGATGATCGATACGGCGGCGATGCGTCATGCGATGGTGGCGAGCCAGCTTCGCACCACGGGCGTGGACGATGTGCGAGTGGTCGCGGCGATGGCCAGCGTTCCGCGCGAGGAGTTCGTGCCGGCCGAGTCCCGCACGCTCGCCTATCGCGACACGCCCATCCCGCTCGGCCGGGGCCGGTATCTCAACAATCCGATGGCGACCGGTCGACTGCTGACCGAGGCCGCGATCCTGCCCGAGGACCGGGTGCTGCTGGTCGGCGCGGCGACCGGTTACACCGCGGCGGTGCTGGTCGAGCTGGGCGCGACGGTGACGGCGGTGGAGAGCGACGCCGGGCTGCTCGCCACCGCGCGCGCGGCGCTGCCCGGGGCCGTCGGCATCCACTGGGTCGAGGGGCCGATGGCGGACGGTCATGCGGCGGGTGCGCCCTATGACGTGCTGCTGGTCGACGGATCGGTCGAGGAACTGCCCGCCGCGCTGATCGCGCAGCTGCGCGTCGAGGGTCGCATCGCCGCCGGCATCGTCGACAAGGGCGTCACTCGCCTGTGCAGCGGTCGCCGGACCGAGGGCGGCGTCGGTGTCGTGCCGTTCGTCGATGCCGAATGCGTCGTGCTGCCCGGCTTCGCCAAGCCAGCCGCCTTCCGGTTCTGATCCGATGCGCCCGTCCCGTGTCGCCGGCGCTGCGTTCGCCGGCCTAGTCCTGGCTGCGCCCGTGTCGGCGGACACGCTGCGCGACGCGCTGCTCAAGGCTTATGAGACCAACCCGACGATCACGGGACAGCGCGCCAACCTGCGCGCGGTGGACGAGAATGTGCCGATCGCCCGCGCCAACGGCTTGCCCAGCGTTTCGGCGACGGGCGGCTATACCGAAAACGTGCTGGTCCCCAATCCGTCGACCAGCAACACGCTGAGCAACCCGGCGCGGTTGGCCCAGGGCACCACCCAGCTGTCCGTACCCGTCTTCCAGGGCGGCGCGGTGCGAAACGCAGTGCGCGGCGCGGAGACGCGGGTCGAGGCCGGGCAGGCGCAGCTGCGCGGCACCGAGGCGCAATTGTTCACCAGCGTCGTGGGCGCCTATATGGACGTGATCCGCGACGAGGCGATCGTCGGGCTGAACGGCCAGAACGTCCGGGTGCTCGAAGTCAACCTGAACGCCAGCCGCGACCGGTTCCAGGTCGGCGACCTCACCCGCACCGACGTGGCCCAGTCCGAGGCGCGGCTGGCCCAGGCGCGCGCGCAGCTCCAGTCGGCCGAGGCGCAGCTCATCTCCAGCCGCGAGAACTACATCCGCTTCGTCGGCGACGCGCCGACCGACCTCCAGCCGCCGCCGCCCTTGCCGAACCTGCCCAAGTCGCCCGCCGACGCGGTGGCCGAGGCGTTGCGCGAAAATCCGACCCTGCTCGCGGCCGGCAAGCAGCGTGACGCGACGCGGTTCGACATCGATGTCGCGCGCGCCAGCCGGCTGCCGCGACTAAACGTCGTCGTGGGCGGCAACTACTTCAACTATCTGGGTGCGTTGGGCGCCGGCACCAATATCAAGCCGGGTCAGTCGGGCCAGTCCGCCAATGTCGGCCTGGCGCTGACCGTGCCGCTGTTCCAGGGCGGTCGCCCCGCCGCGCAGGTCCGCCAGGCGGAGGCGCTGCGTAGTCAGGCGATCGAGAACGTCACCGCCGCTGAGCGTCAGGTGATCGCGCAGACCCGTTCGGCCTTTGCGGTCTATCGCTCGTCGCAACAGGTGATCGCCTCGGCCGAGACGGCGGTCAGCGCCAACAAGCTCAGCCTGGAGGGCGTACGGGCCGAGAACAGCGTCGGCACGCGCACGATCCTCGACATCCTCAACGCCGAGCAGGAGCTGCTCAACAGCCAGGTGACGCTGGTGACGGCGCGGCGCGACGCCTATGTCGCCGGCTTCGCGCTGCTCGCCGCGATGGGCGATGCGGAGGCGCGCGACCTCAACCTGGAGGGAGCGTCGCTCTATGATCCGACGCTGAACTACAAGCGCGTGCGCAATCGCTTCAACGACTTCGGCGGGGATGGCGAGCCCGACGCGGTGGCGACCAGCACCGCTGGCACGCCGGCGCAGGACGCCACGGTGCGACGGCCGCTGGACCCTGTGCTGGAGTCGGGCGTTGACAGAAGCCCCGCTCTGACCACAGGTGCGTCGGCACCGAGCCGCCAATGACGGTGGCCGAACAGGGAATTGCGGTGATGGGGGACATGAGCGCCGAGCCGTCGATGGAAGAGATCCTCTCCTCGATCAAGCGGATTATCGCGGAGGAGGAAAGCGGGCCGACGCGGGGTCGCCGCATGGGCCGCGTCGTCCAGGCGCCGGTCCCAGACGAGGAGGATGAGGATGAAGTGCTCGAACTCTCCCAGCCGGTCGAAGGCGCTGAGTCCCAGGCTACGGCCCAGCCTCCGGTGCAGCCGGCGCGCCAGCCCGAGCCGGCGGCCGTGACGCCCGAAGCACCGCAGGTCGCGGCCGAGCCCGCTTCGGCCCCTGCACAGGACCCGGTCACGCCGGCGGCGCCGTCGCTCGACTCGGGCGCCATCGTCTCCAGCCAGACCGTCGCGGCCAGCCGCGGTGCGCTCGACCAGCTCGCGCGCCTGATGGTGAAGCCGGAACCAGGCAGCGACGGCACGCTCGAGGGCCTGGTCCGCGAGATGCTGCGCCCGGTCCTGCGCGAATGGCTGGACGCGAACCTGCCCGGCATGGTCGAGGCGATGGTCCAGAGCGAGATCAAGCGGATCACCGGGAGCGGCCTGTAAGGGCGGCGGGCGGTCCGGCTGGTCCGGCCGCCTGACGGTCACCCAAACAGCGGATAAAGATTGGGAGTGGGGCGATGGCAGGGGTGGATACCCTGTTCCAGCCAGGGCATCGCGGTGCCGTTGACACAGAGGCGGTGGCAGCGGCGATCGATTGTGTCGAAGCCTTCACGGCGTGCTTCAACGCCCATGATTTCGCCGGAATGGATGCACAGTTGCACTTCCCGCATATCATTCTCTCCGGGGAGACGATGCTGATATGGCCAGAGGGCGGGCAGATGCCGCTCTCCTTTTTTGATGACCTTCACCGACAGACCGGATGGGCGAAGACGCATTACCTGCGTCATGATGCGGTGTTGGCCAGCCCTCGGAAAGTTCATCTGATACTGGACTATACGCGTAACCGTGCGAATGGCTCTGTCATCAGCCGTCATCTCAACCTTTGGATTGTCACCTTCGACGGCGGACGCTGGGGGATCAAGCAACGCTCCTACTGAACAAGGTGGCCTCCCCCATCCATGCGTGGGACGGTTGAAGCCGCGGCCTGATCTGCTCTACCCTAACGGCCATGAAGACACTCCTGTTCGCGGGCGTCGCGCTCGCTTCCGTCGCCGCGCCGGCTGCCGCCCGGCCGTTCACCATCCAGGACTTGACCATGCTCAGCCGCATCGGCGCGCCGGCCGCGTCGAAGGACGGGCATTGGCTGGTCTGGGCGCAGCGCGAGACCGACATCGCCGCCAACAAGGGGCGCTACGACCTGTGGCGGCTGGACCTGACCAAGCGCGGCGCCCGGCCCGAGACGCTGGCGGCTGAGCCCGGCGTCAACGAGAACGACCCGCAAATCGTCGGCGACACCGTCTACTTCACTTCGGACAAGGGTGGCGGCGACGGCGCGGTCTGGGCGATGCCGGTCACCGGCGGCCCCGCCCGCCAGGTCACCCGGTTCGCCGGTGGCTTCAACGGCTTCAAGGTGTCGCCCGATGCCAGCAAGCTGCTGGTCTGGGCCGATCGCAAGCCCGGTGCGCCCAGCCTGGCGCCCGCCGCCGAGAAGAAGGCGGAGGATGCCGGGTCGGGTCGCACCTATGACCAGCTCTTCGTGCGCCACTGGGACACATGGGCCGACGGCAACCGCTCGCAGCTGTTCGTGCTGCCGCTGACCGCGGCCGGCGCGACCGGCGAGGGTACGCCGATCGTCGGCGCGCTGATCGGCGACACGCCGTCCAAGCCGTTCGGCGGGGCTGAGGAGGTGGCGTGGAGCTCCGATAGCCGCACCGTCTATTTCGCCATGCGCGAGGCGGGGCGGATCGAGGCGACCTCGACCAATCTCGACATCTTCGCCGCTCCCGCCGATGGGTCGTCCGCCCCGGTCGACCTGACCAAGGACAATCAGGCGACCGACAACCTGCCGACCGTTTCGCCCGATGGCCGGACGCTCGCCTATTTCGCGATGAAGCGACCCGGCTTCGAAGCGGATCGGCAGGTGCTGATGATCCGCGACCTGGCGACCGGCCAGGTGCGGCCGCTGACAGAGGCATGGGACCGTTCGGTCGGCTCGATCGCCTGGGCGCCCGATGGCAAGTCGCTCTACGTCACCGCCGACGACACGCAGGAGACGCCGCTGTTCCGCGTCGACGCGACCAGCGGCAAGGTGACGCGCCTGACCGGGCAGGGCCATGTCTCGGCCGTCGCGGTGGTGCCCAGGGGCGCCGTGGTGGCGATGAACAGCCTGGTCGCGCCCGACGACTATTTCATGGTTCCATCCAAGGGCGGCACGCCGCTGCGCCTGACCAGCGTCAATGCAGAGAAGCTGGCCGGCATCGACATGCCGACCGTGTCGCGCTTCAGCTTCACCGGCGCGAATGGCGACACGGTCTGGGGCTATGCAGTGAAGCCCGCCGGCGCGACCACGCCCGCGCCGATCGCCTTCATGGTCCATGGCGGGCCGCAAGGGTCGAGCAACAACAGCTGGTCCTATCGCTGGAACCCGGCGGTGTTCGCGGGCGGCGGCTATGCGACGGTGGCGGTCGATTTCCACGGATCGACCGGATATGGCCAGCGCTTCACCGACTCGATCAGCAACAATTGGGGCGGCTGGCCGCTGGAGGACCTGCAAAAGGGGCTCGCAGCGGCGACCGCCAAATTCGACTGGCTCGACAGCAACCGCGCCTGCGCGCTCGGCGCGTCGTACGGCGGCTATATGATGAACTGGATCGAGGGGAAGTGGCCCGACCGGTTCAAGTGCATCGTCCAGCACGACGGCGTGTTCGACGCCCGCGCCATGGCCTATGAGACCGAGGAGCTGTGGTTCGACGAATGGGAGCATGGCGGCAAGACCTATTACGAAGACCCCGCCGCCTTCGAGAAGTGGAACCCGGTCAACTACGTCCAGAACTGGAAGACGCCGATGCTGGTCATCACCGGCGAGAAGGACTTCCGCATTCCCTATACCCAGGGACTGGCGGCGTTCACCGCGCTTCAGCGGCGGGACATCCCGTCGCGGCTGGTCGTCTTCCCCGATGAGAACCACTGGGTGCTGAAGCCGCGCAACTCGCGCCAATGGTATGGCGAGGTGCTGGGCTGGATGGATCGCTGGACCAAGTAAGTCCCTGCGATCCTTGCAGCGATCGGGGGCTGTCATTCGGCGATCTTTTCACTAGGCCGGGCGCATGGATGCTCTCGACCGGATCGCCGCCGCCCTCGAACGCCTGTCGCCGCCGCCGCCGCCCGCGGCGGACCCGCGCGCCCATCCCGCCTATGTCTGGCGGGACGGCGTGCTGGCGGCGACCCGCGCCTTCGTGCCGCAGCCGCTGGACCGCCTGCTGGGCATCGACCGGCAGAAGGCGGCGCTGGTCGGGAATCTCGATCGGCTCGCCAGCGGCCGTGCGGCGCAGGACGTGCTGCTCTGGGGCGCGCGCGGCACCGGCAAGTCGGCGCTGGTCAAGAGCGCGGTCGGCGCGGTGCAGGCGGCGGGCGGCGACTTGGCGCTGGTCGAGGTGGCGACGCTGCACCAACTGCCCGCCCTGTTCGCGGTGCTTGCCCCGGTGCCGCGCGCCTTCGCCCTGTTCGTCGACGATCTGGGGGTCGACGATCCGGCCGACGCCCGGCTGCTCCGCTCGATGCTGGAGGGCGGCGCGGAGGCGCGGCCGGCGAATGTCCGGCTGCTGGTCACCGCCAATCGCCGCCACATCGCCGCGCGCGACATCGCCGAACAGGACAGCGCGATCAACCCGCGCGACTCGATCGACGACCATCTCGCGCTCGCCGACCGGTTCGGGCTGAGCCTGGGCTTCCACGCGATCGACCAGGACCAGTATCTGGCGATCGTCGCCGGCTATGCTGCGGCGTACGGCCTGTCCTACGACCCCGAACTCGCGGTGCGCTGGGCCACGCAGCGTGGCAGCCGATCGGGCCGCGTCGCCTGGCATTACATCGTGGACGTCGCCGGTCGCGAGGGCGTGGCGCTGTGACCGCCGCCGCCCTGTTCGGGCGCGCGCGCCGGTTCCTGACGGAGGAGGACTGGACCTTCGCGCCGCACGAGCGGCCGGCCATGCCGGGCTCGCCCGGATCGCCCGACCATCCGACGCGGCGCCGGATCGCCTACGGCGCGATCTCGATCCTGGTCGGGCTCACCGCCGGACTGGGCAATGCGCTGGTTTCCGCCAACACCTATACGTTGCAGGGGGCGCTGGGCCTCGACCCGGCGGAGATCGCCTGGCTGCCGACCGTCTATGTGATGAGCAATGTCAGCATCAACCTGCTGCTGATCAAGTTCCGCCAGCAATTCGGGTTGCGGCCCTTCGCGCTGCTGTTCGTCGGCCTCTATGTGGCGCTGACCTGCGCGCACCTGTTCGTTCACGACTTCTGGTCGGCGATCGTCGTGCGGGCGTCGAGCGGCATGGCGGCGGCGGCGCTGTCGAGCCTGGGCCTCTATTACATGATGCAGGCGCTGCCGGCGAAGTGGCGGCTGAAGGCGGTGGTGGTCGGCATCGGGGTGCCGCAATGCGCGACACCGCTGGCGCGGCTCTTCTCGCCGGAGCTGCTCGCCATGTCGCAATGGCGGACGCTGTACTTGTTCGAACTGGGGCTGGCGCTGCTGTCCTTCGCCGCGGTGGCCGCGCTGCGCCTGCCGCCCACCACGCGGCAACGCGCGTTCGAGCCGCTCGATTTCGTCACCTTCACCCTTTATGCCGGGGCCATGGCGCTGTTCTCGGCGGTGCTGGGGTTGGGGCGGATCGTCTGGTGGACCAATGCCGCCTGGATCGGCTGGTCGCTGATCGGCGCGATCCCGCTGCTGGCGGCGGCGCTGTGGATCGAGCATCACCGCGTCAACCCGCTGATCAACACGCGCTGGCTGGCGAGCGCCGACATCGTACGCTTCGCCATCGTCACCCTGATGGCCAGGATCGTGCTGGCGGAGCAGAGCTATGCGGCGGTCGGTCTGCTGACCACGCTGGGCCAGAACAACGACCAGTTGGGGCCGTTCTTCACCATTATCTTCATCGCGTCGGTCGTCGGCGTGGTGCTGAGCGCGGTGACGCTGGACGTCGAGCGGCTGGCGCATCCGGTAATGCTGGCGGTCGGGCTGGTCGCGGTGGCGGCCTGGATGGATGCGCAGTCGACCAGCCTGACGCGCGCCCCCGAGCTCTATGTCACCCAGGCGCTAATCGCCTTCTCCGCCACCTTTTTCCTGGGACCGGCGTTGTTGTTCGGGATGACGCGCGCATTGAAGGAAGGGGCCGGGCACATCATCAGCTTCATTGCCTTGTTCGGCATCATCAACTCGGTCGGCAGCCTGGCCGGGACCGCGTTGCTCGGCACCTACCAAGTGGTGCGCGAGAAGGCGAACAGCGCCGCCATCGTCGATGCGGTCGACCCGACCAATCCGCTGGTCACGCAGCGCCTCCAGGCCGGCGGCGCGGCGGTCGGCCGGGTGATCGGCGACCCCGGCCTGCGCAGCGCGGAGGGCGGCGCATTGCTGTCGCAGGCGGCGACCCGGGAGGCGAACGTGCTGGCTTATGACGACGTGTTCCGCCTGGTCGCGGTGCTGGCGGCGGCGACCTTCCTCTACCTCCTGTTCCTGTTGCTGCGCCGCACCTGGCGGGCGCGACAAGCGGCGCGGCAGGCGATGGAGCAGGGCGCATGACCGATAGCCGCACGCCGGTCGCTGCCGAGCCGGTGACCGAGGAACGCGCGGCGGAGGCCATGCCGCCGTCCGCCACACCCGCTGCCGGGTCGGGCTGGAAGCCGCAACGGCCGAGCGGGACGGCGACGCTCGTGCTTGCCCTGCTGGCGATCGCGGGCGTGCTGGCGGTGCTGGCGGCCTGGCGGCTTCCGCCCTTCGCCACCGCCTATGAGTCGACCGACAATGCCTATGTGCGCGGCCGCACCACGGTCATCGCGCCACAGGTATCGGGCTATGTCACGCGCGTGCTGGTCCGCGACTTCGAGACGGTGCGCGCCGGCCAGCCGTTGGTGACGATCGACGACCGCATCTATCGCCAGCGGGTCGAGCAGGCGGAGGCGCAGGTCGCGGCGCAATCGGCGACGCTCGCCAACAGCGCCCAGGCCGAGCGCAGCCGCGCCGCCAGTCTCGCCGCCCAGGACGCCGCCGTCGCCAATGCCGAGGCGCAGTTGATGCGCGCGCAGGCCGACATGAACCGGGTCGACGATCTGGTCCGCGACGGCTCGGTGTCGCTGCGCGAGCGCGACCAGACGCTGGCGGCGCTGCGCCAGGCCCAGGCCGGGGTGAAGCAGGCCCGCGCCGCGCGCGAGATCGCGCGGCAGGATGTCCGCACGGTCGAGGTCGGTCGCGGTGGCCAGCAGGCGGGGGTTTCGGGCGCGGAGGCGGCGCGGCGGCTGGCGCAGATCGATCTCAGCAATACGCTGATCCGCGCGCCGGAGGCCGGGCGGCTGTCTGAAGTCGGCGTGCGCGTCGGCCAGTATGTCACCGCCGGGTCGCAACTGATGTTCCTGGTCCCGCCCGAGACCTGGGTCATAGCCAATTTCAAGGAGGCGCAGACTGCGCGGATGATGGTCGGCCAGCCCGCCAGCTTCACGGTCGACGCGCTCGCCAATGCCCGGCTGACCGGCCGGGTCGAGCGCATCTCGCCGGCGGCGGGCAGCGAGTTCGCGGTGCTGAAGGCCGACAATGCCACCGGCAACTTCACCAAGGTGCCGCAGCGGATCGCGGTGCGCATCCGCATTGATCCGGGCCAGGCGCTGGCGGCGCGGCTGCGTCCCGGCATGTCGGTGCAGGCGCGGGTCGATACCAGCACGGGGCCGTCGTTGAAGTGAGGCAGCGCAGCGTCCTTGGCGTCTCCATCACGCTGTCGCTAGCGGCCTGCATCGGCCCGCGCCCGGAAGCCCCCCCCTCCGCCACGGTCGCGCCGCCACCCGGCTGGCGGACCACATTGGGGTCGGCGGCGCCGGTGCGGACCGATTGGTGGCAGGGGTTCGGCGACCCGGTGCTGACCGGGTTGGTGGAACGGGCGCTGGCCAACAATGTCGATCTCGCGATCGCGGCGGCGCGGGTCGAGGAGGCGCGCGGTCAGTTCCGGTTGGCGCGCGCGCAACGGATCCCGCAGGTCGGCGGCGCGTCGCCGGGCACGGCCGGGCAGAGCGTCAGCCCTTTCGGGACCGCGAGCGACGCGCTGGGCGCGCAGCCGGCGGTGCAGATCAGCTATGATCTCGATCTGTTCGGCCGGCTGCGCCAGGCGAGTCGGGCCGCCCAGGCGCAACTGCTCGCCAGCGATGGTGCGCGCGATGCGGTGCGGTTGTCGGTCGCGAGCAGCGTGGCAACCGGCTATATCAGCCTGCGCGCGCTCGACCGGCGACTGGCGGTGGCGCGCGAGACCCTCGCGTCGCGTGCCGAGGCGCTGCGCATCGCGCGGCGGCGGGCGGAGACGGGCTATACATCGAACCTCGAACTCCATCAGGCTGAGGGCGAGTATCACGCCACCGAGCAACTGGTGCCCGCCGCGGAGCTGGCTGTGGCGCGGCAGGAAAATGGCCTCAGTCTGCTGCTCGGCACGGCGCCGGGGCCGATCCCGCGCGGCGCAACGCTCGAACGCCTGCTCGCGCCGGTCATTCCCGACGGCCTGCCCGCCGACCTGCTCCGCCGCCGGCCTGACCTGTTCCAGGCCGAACAGACTCTGGTCGCTGCCGACCGTACGCTCGACAGCGCGCGCGCGGCGATGCTGCCTAACCTGGCGTTGACCGGATCGGCGGGCGTGGTGCTGTCGACCGCGCTCGCCAACCCGATCGGCGTCTTCTCCATCGGGGCCAGCATCCTGTCGCCGATCTTCGATGGCGGGCGGCTGGGGGCGCAGAGCGACGTCGCGATCGCCCGGCGCGATCAGGCCGCCTTCGCCTATCGCCGTGCGGCGCTGGTCGCATTCCGCGAAGTGGACGACAGCCTGGTCGGGGTGCACCGCTCGGGCGAGCAGGCCCAAGCGCTGGCGGCGCAACGCGATGCGCTGGCGGCGGCGCTGCGCAACGCGTCGAACCGCTACCGCGCGGGATATTCGGGCTATCTGGACCAGCTCGACGCGCAACGTGGCCTGCTCAACGCCGAATTGACGCTGATCCAGGCGCGGGCCGATCGGCTCACCGCCTATGTCACGCTTTACCAGGCGATGGGGGGCGGGTGGTCGCCCCCCGAGGTCGAGGCGGTGATCCGCCGCTGACCGGGACGTGCGTCCTGATCGTCCGACACGTCGTCGCGATCGCTCCCGCTATGAACCGACCTTCGCCGGGCGATCATAAGGCACGAACTTGCCGAACCGGCAATAGGGCCCCGGGATGCTCGTCCCGGGGGTGAGCACGCGGAACCGGTCGTTCTCGCAGACGGTGTTGCCTGAATAGAGATCGAGGATCAGCGTGTTGAACGGCTGCAACTGCCCGCAATGGCCGATCGGCGTGGCGCGGTAGATGCGCCGGCCGGACTCGCGGAACAGGATCAGATCGCGCTCGGCGATGGTCAGGCCCTCGGTCTGGCGCAGCGTGATGCAGCGTTGCGGCGAACCCGCGACCCGGCCGGCGAGCGGGCTCTTGTCGGCGGCGGCGGCGGTCAGTGGCAGCGCCAGCAAGGCGGCCACCAGCGCCCGCGCCGTCACTTGGCCTTGCCCGGCTTGGTATAGGGGGTGAACTCGCCATAGGCGCAGCTGCCGGTCGGGAAGCGCGAGACCGGATTGACCAGCTGGATGATGTCGCCCCGGCAGAACCGGCCATAACTGGTGCGCGAGATCATGATGTCGCCGCGCGCCAGACCTTCGCAGCCCGGCCCGACATTGGTGACATATTTGGTGCTGCTGCTGTAGCGATAGACCACCGTCTGACCGAAGCTGTCGCTCGACGGCGTGCGGGTGAAGGGCAGGCAATCCACCGGCTTGCCGGGGGTCAGGCCGGCCAGCGCCTGGTTCAGCGTCCGCTTGCTGTTGTAGGATCGCTGATTGCCGTCCGACTGTTCGGCCGCGAACACGGCGGCGCTGGCACTGGCGATGCCGAGGACTAGGGCCAGAGGGATCGAACGACGCATCGCTTCACTCCATTCCTGCACGCACCGGCATCAACGGCCTAGGCGCGGAAATTATCCTTGGCTTGACGCAGTTGGGCAAGTGCCTCGGCCGATCCGGCGCGCAGGAAGGGATTGGTGGCGCGCTCCTGCCCGATGCTGGTCGGCACTGTCGCCGCGCCGTCCGCGCGCAATCGCTCGACCTCGGCGCGGCGGCTGGCGATCGCCTCATTGTCGGGCTCGGCAGTGACGGCAAAGGCGGCGTTGGCGGCGGTATATTCGTGCCCGCAATAGACGCGCGTGTCGTCGGCCATCGCGGCATAGCGTTCCATGTTCGCCCACATCTCCGCCGCCGTCCCCTCGAACAGCCGGCCGCAGCCCATGGCGAACAGCGTGTCGCCGGTGAAAACCGCCTGGTCTTCGGCGAAGTGGAAAGCGATGTGGCCGGCGGTGTGGCCCGGCACTGCCAGGACATGGCCGGTATGGCTGCCGATCCGCACCACGTCGCCCTCCGCCACCAGCGTGTCGAGCGTCGGGATACGGTCCCGCTCGGCGCGCGGACCGGTGATCGTCGCGCCCTTGGCCTTCATCGCCGCGTTGCCGCCGGTATGGTCGGGATGCCAGTGCGTCGTCCAGACCTGCGACACGTTCCAGCCCCGCGCCTTCGCTGCCGCCAGCACCGGCTCCGCCTCGCCGGGATCGACCGCCGCGCACTCGTGCGTGACGGGATCGAACACCAGCCAAGCGTAATTGTCCGAAAGGACGGGTACGCGGACAATCTCCAGCGCGGGAGCGGCCATCACCAGGTTCCGGTGTTGGGCATGGACGACCAGGGCTCGGCCGGCGCCAGCCGGTCGCCCCGCTGGAGCAATTCGATCGAGATGTTGTCGGGCGTCTTGATGAAGGCCATGTTGCCGTCACGCGGCGGGCGGTTGATCGTGACGCCGCCGTCCATCAACCGCTGGCACGTCGCATAGATATCGTCGACCTCATAGGCGAGATGGCCGAAATTCCGGCCGCCCGAATAGCTTTCCGGGTCCCAGTTATAGGTCAGCTCGACCTCGGCCTGGGCACGCTCGCCGGGGCCGCGCATCTCTTCCGGCGTGGCGAGAAAGATCAGCGTGAAGCGGCCCGCTTCGTTCTCTATCCGGCGGACCTCCTTCAGACCCAGCAGCTCGAAAAAGGCGATCGTCGCATCCGGATCGGTGACGCGGATCATGGTGTGCAGGTAACGCATGGAAACTCCTTGGCTCGCCGTATCAACCCGTCAGGCCGCCTCTTGCTCCGCGGCATCGGCGATCGCACCCAGCAATTGCGCCAGGGTGCCGATCAGCAGCGTGATATCGCCGTCGCGCGACAGGCGGTGATCGCCGTCCTTGACCAGCGTGACATGCACGTCGGGCGAGGTGATCAGCTCCGCCAGCCGCATCGACCGCGCCCAGGGCACGTCCGGGTCGGCCTGTCCATGAAGCAGCCGCACCGGACCGGCAAAGGGGAAGGCGCCGAACATCAGCCGGTTCGCCTCGCCCGACGACCAGAAGGCGCGGGTGTAGAGCGTCGGCTGCGGACCGTAGGGGTTGGCGCGCTCCAGCTTGCCGGTCTGAAGGATCGCCATCTTCTCCTCGGTGGTGAAGCCCCAATCGGTGAAGTCGGGCGCGGCGGCGATGCCCAGCATGCCCGCGACCCGGTCGGGCCGGGCGCGCGCCGCCAGCAGCATCAGCCAGCCGCCCATCGACGAGCCGACCAGCACCACCGGTCCCTCCACGGCATGGTCGATCATCGCCAGCACGTCGTCGCGCCAGCCGGCCAGCGTCTGGTCGGCGAAGTCGCCCTCGCTCTGCCCGCAGCCGGCATAATCGAAGCGCAGAAAGGCGCGGCCCGTGGCCCGCGCCCAGGCTTCGAGCGCGAGCGCCTTGCTGCCCTGCATGTCGCTGGCATAGCCGGACAGGAAGAGGATGGTCGGGCCTTCGCCCGGCGAATGGTGGAAGGCGAGGCGGGGTCGGTCGGTCATGCTGTACGCGCCTCCAGTCGCGCGAGAATGTCGGCGGCGAGCAGGCTCAGCGTGTCGTCGCGCGCGCCCATCACGACGATGCGGTCGCCATCGCGCGCTTCGGCGAGCAGGCGCCGGGTCCCGACGGCGCGGTCGCCATCGTGATGCGCGTGGCCGCCGGCCGCCACGATCCAGTCGACCAGATCGGCGCTGCCGACCTCGCGCGCCACGGTGCCGCCCTGATAGACGGGATCTGGGATGGTCAGAACGTCGTCCGGCCGCAGCCGCTCGGCGAAGACCTGGGCCAGCTCGCGCCCCATCATCCGCAAGGGGCCATAGCCATGCGGCTGGAACAGCAGCAGCAGCCGGCCCGGATGGGCATGGAGCGTGTCGAGGGTCGCGGCGATCTTGTCGGGATTGTGCCCGAAATCGTCGATCACGGTGACGCCGCCGGCTGCGCCGATCCGGTCGAAGCGACGGCGCAGGCCGGTGAAGCCCTCGACCGCCCGCGCAGCCTCCGCCAGCGTGACGCCCGCCGCCACCGCCGCCGCGATCGCGGCGAGCGCGTTGGAGACATTGTGGCGACCGGGCACCGCCAGCCGGACGCGGTGGCGCTCGCCCATGGCGACCAGGTCGAAGCCGATCGCCCAGGGTTCGGGGGCGAGGTTCTCGGCCGTGAAGTCGGCCGGCACCTCGATCCCGAAGCTGCGGGCCTGGGGCAGGGTGGCGATCAGCGCCGCCGTTTCCGCGTCCCCGGCATTGGCGACGACATGATCGGCGGCGCGGGCGAAGGCGCCGAACAACTGGCGCAGTTCGTCCAGCCCCTTGTGATCGAGCGTGACGTTGTTGAGCACGGCGATGCGCGGGCGATAAAGCGCGATCGATCCGTCGCTTTCGTCGACTTCGCTGACAAAGGCGTCGCCGTCGCCGATCAGGGCGCTGGCGAAGGGCGCGTCGGGGCTTGCGAAATTCGTCATCACCGCGCCGTTCATCACGGTGGGCCGGCGACCCGTGGCGTGGAAGATCCAGCCGATCATCCCGGTCACGGTCGACTTGCCGCTGGTGCCGGCGACGCCGATCGGCAGCGGCGCGGCGTTGAACAGTTCGGCCAGCAGTTCGGCACGGGTCGAACGCTCGCAGCCCAGCCGGTCGGCGGCGACGATATCGGGCACGCTCGCTTCGATCGCCGCCGAGGCGACGATGCGCTGGTCGGGCCCGGTCACGCCGCTGCCATCCTGCGGATACAGCGCGATGCCCAGGGCGCGCAGCGCGTCGAAGCGGGCGGGGGCGCGGCCCTGGTCCAGCCCGCGATCCGACCCGGCGACGGTGCCGCCGCGTGCGCGGACGATCATCGCCAGCGGCATCATGCCGGAGCCGCCGATGCCGACGAAGAATAGGGGTTTGCCGATCTCCATCCCCGCGCGCTATCGGCCTTTGCGCGTCCGGGCAAGCGAGCCGGGTGGGCGAAGAGGGGGAACCAGTTCATGCGTATCGGTGTCGTCGCTCCCGCCCGGCCGATCGATCCGGTCGTCGCCGCGCGCGCCGGGGCGTTCGCCGCGATCGCCTATCCGGAGGTCGATCTGGTCTTCCACCCGCAATGTTTCGAGCATGACGGGCATTTCGCCGGCTCGGATGCGGTGCGCGCCGCCGCCTTTCTCCAGGTCGCCAACGATCCGGCTTTCGACGCGATTTGGTTCGCGCGCGGTGGCTATGGCTCGAACCGCATCCTGGACGCGGTGATGCCGCAGCTGAATGCGGCGGCCGCGCGCAAGACCTACGCCGGCTATTCGGACATGGGCTTCGTGCTGGCGGCGCTCTATGCCCGGCGGATCGGCCGGCCGATCCATGCGCCAATGGCGACCGACATCAACCGGGCCAAGGGCGACGAAACGGTGGCGCGCACGCTTGGCTGGCTGGCGCGCGGCGACCGGCAGGGTCTGGAGCCGGGGCTGGACGGCCGGCCGGCGGCGGCGTTCAACCTGTCGATCCTCGCTGCGCTGATCGGTACGCCCTGGCTGCCCGACCTGACCGACCATGTGCTGGTGATCGAGGAGGTGTCGGAGCCGATGTACCGGATCGACCGGATGTTGTGGACGGTCGGCCATGCCACGCAACTGCGCGGACTGGCGGGGGTGCGGCTGGGCGTGGTCAACGACATCCAGGCGAACGAGCCGGCCTGGACCGAGCCGCTGGAGGTGATGATCGCGCGCACCGCCGCCACGCTCGGCGTGCCCTATCTGGGCCGCGCGGCGGTGGGACATAGCCAGGCCAACCATGTGGTGCCGTTCGGCATCGCCTGACCGGCTGGCGGGAACAGGCGCGTCGGCCGGGCCGTTATCGGCCCCCGAACGATATGAAAAGGTGTGTTCATGGCAGCCAAGACCCCGCCCAAGAAGGGCCCGTCCGCCAAGCATGGCGACGCCAAGCCGGGCAAGCCGCACCCGCCCAAGGGCAAGTCCCGGCCGGCCAAGGCATCCGAGCACGACCGCACCCGCGTGATCGCGTTGGCGGCGGCGGGTGTCGCGGCGGTGGGATCGTTGGTCGCGGCGACCTTGCTGGCGCGCCGGCCAAAGCCCAACCCGGCCGAACACGCCGCGCCCGACCTGGCCCCCGACGCGCCCGAGCCCGGCACCCACCGTGCGCCCGAGGCCTTCCGACCCGACCCGACCGCCATCCCGACGGCCGAGGAGCGCGAGTCGCTGCGCCCGGCCACCGGCCCAGCGCCCGGTTTCGCGGCGGATCGCGGGTCGTCGATCGGCTGATCCCGCTTTTGAGTTTTTTTATAGAGAAGGAAGCATCAATGACCGTGCGCAAGGCGTCCGCGAAATATGAAGGCTTGGGCAAGTCGGGCAAGGGCCATGTCAGCCTGGGCTCCGGCGTGCTCGACAACCAGCCCTACGGCTTCAACACGCGGTTCGAGAACGAGCCGGGCACCAACCCGGAGGAACTGATCGCGGCGGCCCATGCGAGCTGCTTCACCATGGCGTTGAGTTTCGCGCTGGCGGGTGCCGGCCATGCCGACGGCACGCTCGACACCGATGCCGCCGTCACACTGGAAAAGGATGGCGACGGTTTCAAGGTGACGAAGTCGGCGCTGACGTTGCGCGCCTCGGTGCCGGACATCGACCCCGCCGAATTCGACCGTATCGCCCAGGAGGCCAAGGCCAACTGCCCGATCTCGAAGCTGCTGAATGCCGAGATTTCATTGGACGCGACCTTGATCTAAAGCAACCCGGCGGGGGTCTTGTGCATTGAGCGGCTATCATCACCAAGGAGAGCCTCGATGCGCATGATCCTCGCTGTTGCCGCCGCCGCCAGCCTGCTGGGTGGCTGTTCGGAATATGGCGGTATCGGCATGGATCCGCAGTACCGAAGCTACGGCGCGTACGATTACGACCGGCCCGACCCCTCCTATAATGGCTATTATGCCGATCGTTATTACGTCGATTCGCCGCGCTACCGCGAGCGGCAACTGAGCGCCAACGACCGCGTCTATCGCGGTCAGGATGGCCGTTATTACTGCCGCCGCCCGGACGGCACGACCGGACTGATCGTCGGCGCGGCGGCAGGCGGCATCCTGGGCAACCTGATCGCCTCCGGTGGCTCGCAAACGATCGGCACGCTGCTCGGAGCGGCCGGCGGCGCGCTGGCGGGGCGCGCAATCGAGCGCAATCAGTTCCGCTGTCGCTGAGCCGGCAAAAGGGGGCGGGCCGGCGACGGCCCGGCCGCGATCGTCAAGCCTCAGTGGCATCCAGGAATGCGGCGACCCAGACCAGTGGCGCGTTCCAGTTGATCGCGACCTCGTTCATCGTGAAGGCCCGCCAGTCGTCGACCCAGCAGGTCTGGCCGACGCACCGGCCCTTCATCCGCGACGCGACCGGATCGCTCATCGCCGTGGAATTGGGCCCGCCGGACACCACGCCGGGCGGCGGCGCGGGGTAGCGGGGGTCCGCCGCCCGCGCCCAGAAGCGATGATGCGGCTGGTGCATCGTGCGCTGTCCGAAGCCGGTGACATAGGCGCGATCGAGCGGATTGCGGCCCAGTAGATAATCCACCACATCGATCGCCGCTTCGCGATCCGCCGGGCGACGGTCGATCTGCCAGGCGACGCCGAGCAGCATCGCCCGGTTGAGCAGGGTCGAGTTCGACCCCCATTGATAGGCGGTGCCGGCAAAGGGCAGGGCATAGCCGCTGCGCGCCCGTTCCGCCTGATAGCCGGCCGCCAGCGTGCGGATGGCGGTGCGGGCGCGGTCGCGGATCGACGTGGGCACGGGATCGCCGCTCGTCGCGAGCGTCATGAGTCCGGCCTGATCCAGCCTGCCCCAGCTCAGGTCGCCGCTCGGCCGGTCCAGATAGGGCGAGGCGGCGACGATCGCGGCGAAGCGCGGGTCGCCGGTGGTGGCGAGCAGTTCGGCGGCGGCCCAGAAGCGTTCATCCGACAGGTCCGGATCGCCATAGCCGCCGCTGCCGGCGAAGTCGGAACTGGCGAGGATGGCGGGGTTGCGCTCCGCCGCGGCCCAGGCGCGGAGCGCCGCCGCACGGGCGCGGGCGGCGAAGGCCGGATCGCTGCTTTTCCACGCCCTGGCCGCCTGGGCCGACACCGCCGCCAGGTTGAGCGTCGCGCCCGTCGTCGGCGGATAGAGACGGCGCGCCATCGGGTCATCGGCGGGCGCGGTCGGCAACCCGGTCCAGGCGATGTCCGCGACCTTGCTGTGCGCCATGCCGCCGGCATCGATCCGGTGGAAATCGCTCGCCGGCCGGCCGCCGCCGGTGCGCATCGCGACGGTCAGCCTTTGCCCGTCCGGCACCTGCATCCGGAGCAGGAACTCGACCTCGACCCGCGCCTCGTCGAGCAGGTCGTCGCCGCCATTGCCCCGTTCGGGCAGCGCCAGCCGGCCATCGGCGAAGGCCTGGCCCGCGCCCCAAGGCCCGAGCCGCTGGTGCAGGTCGAGCAATGTCCAGGCGCTGATCCCGCCATTGACGACATATTTGCCGTGGTCGCCAGCGTCGTACCAGCCGCCGGTGACGTCGAGGCTGTAGCTGCAGCCGGGCCAGTCCGCGCCGCGTTCGTCCTTGCCGGCGAAGCAGGTCATGACCTCGCGCGGGTGGCCGGCGGCGCGGGCGAGATCGGGGCGCTGCACGTAAGCGGCCAGGATCGGCACCCCGCTGCGCTGCTGGTAGAAGAAGCTCATGGCATCGGTCGCCAGTCGCCGGAACCGGTGCGGGTGGATCGCGAAAGCATGGCTGCGCCGGTCGCCGACCGCCAGGACGAAGCCGTCGCCCTGACCCCGGAACCGGCTGAAGTCGATGCGCTGGAGCGTTTCGCCCGAGGCGGCGTCGGGACCGAAGGCCAGGGTGCGTCCGCTGGCGACGATCCGGCCGGCGGCATCGCGCAACGTCCAGTCGCGAGCCGCCGCATCGGTGAGCGGCACGACCGCCAGCTTGCGGCCCAGGGGTTCGAAGCCGAGTTGGTCGAGCCGGATCGGCGCGGCGGCCGGTTCGACGGCGGGCGGTGTGTCGGCAGGCGGTTCGGCGGCTGGCGGGGCGGCGGCGACCAGGGCGAGAAGGGGCAGGAAGAGCAGCGGGCGCATGGATGTCCTTATCGGCCGGCCTGGATCAGGATCGCGTCGGACGGCAGCAGATGGGCGAGAAAGGGCAGGATCGCGGCTCCCACGGCGGGTGCGTCCTGCGCCATGGCGGCGGGCAGCACCGGCGCGCGGACCGGCAGTCGCGTGGCGGCCAGCCGTGCGGTCAAGCCCGCCGCCAGCCGCTCGATCAGCGGCATCGGCAGGCGGCCGCCGATCAGGACCGCATCGGGATCGAGCAGGCAGGAGATGGCGATCATCGGCTGGACCAGGGCTTCCACCGAGTCCGCCAGCCACCGGTCGATCACGACCCCGGCGGCGCTTTCCGCCAGCGTCGCCAGCGTCGGCGCCAGGCCGGCCGCCTCCAGCCGGGCGAACAGCGCGGACAGCGACACCGTGTCCTGCACCACCGCCGGCGCGCGATCCGCGGCCAGGTCGGGCATCAGGCCGATCTCGCCCGAGCGGGCATGGGCCCCCCGGTGATAAGTGCGGTCGATCACCAGCCCGCCGCCCAGCCCGGCGCTGACCAGCAGGTAGAAGAAGCTCGGCGCAGCGAAGGCCGCGCCATGCTGCGCCTCGCCTAAAGCGGCGGCGGCGGCATCGTTGTCGACATGGATCGGCCAGGGCAGCAGCGGGGCGAGATGCGCGCCGATGTCGAGCCGCGACCAGCGATCATAGTCGGACGGACGATGCGGCAGGGCAATGCCGCCCAGATCGTCCGGCATGGCGATCCCGACGCCCAGCACCCGGTCGCGGTCGACGCGCGCCGCAGCGATCAGCGGGTCGAGGCTTTCGGTGACGAAGCCGCTCACGTCGTCGGGCGAGGCGAAGGCGATCTCGCGCGTGATGCGGCTGCGCACCGCCCCGATCAGGTCCAGCGTGACCAGCGTCAGGTGATCGCGGTCGATGGCGAGGCCGATCGCAAAGGCCCCGTCGGCATTCGCCTCCAGTTGCAGCGCGGGCTGGCCGCGACTGCCCTGGCGTCGACCGGTGGTATGGACCAGACCCATCGCCGCCAGCCGCCCGGTGATGTTGGCGATGGTGGGGGCGGTCAGTCCCGTCTGCGCGGCGATGGCGACGCGGGTGGTGCCGGGATTGAGCCGAATCGCCTGCAGGACGGTGCGCAGGTTATAATCGCCGGCGCGCGCCAGATTGGTGCCCGACAGGCTGCACGACAGTCGCGCCGCGCGTGCGGCGGTGCCGTCCGTGTCGCGGCGGCGCGAGGCCGTCCTGCCGAAAACCACCACGCTCTCCCATGCTCCCGGCCGCCTGTGGATGCGGCGATTTTGACCGATTATCCTTGCGATCGCCGGACGGGGTCAAGCATCCGACCTTAAATAATCCAATTTGACTTATTCCCATGAGGCGGGGCAGGGGCGGTCGTTCCGCCGTCGGACGGACGGGCGGTCAAACGAGCGGGCAGACGGCCGGGCGGACAGCCGGGCCGATAGGGGAGACGGTGCATGATCCAGATCGGGATCGATTTCGGCGGCACGAAGATCGAGGCGGCGGCGCTGGACGCGGACGGGGCGTTCCTGGCGCGGATGCGGGCGCCCAATCCCGGCGGCTATGAGGATGCGATCGCCACCATCGCCTCGCTGGTCGGCCGGGTCGAGGCGGAACTGGGCGCGCGCGGCACGATCGGCATCGGCGCACCCGGTTCGGTCAGCCCGCGCGACGGGCTGATGCGCAACGCCAATGCCACCTGGCTCAACGGCCGCCGCTTCCGCGAGGATGTCGCCGAGGCGCTGGGACGGCCGGTACGGCTGGCCAACGATGCCAATTGCCTGGCGCTGTCCGAGGTGGTCGACGGCGCTGCGGCGGGCGCTCCTTCCGCCTTCGCGGTGATCGTCGGCACCGGGGTCGGCGGCGGGCTGGTCGTCGATGGCCGGATCGTCGAGGGCGCGAACGGCATGGGCGGTGAATGGGGCCATGTGCCGCTGCCTTGGATGACCGGGGCGGAGGCGCCCGGCCCGCTCTGCTGGTGCGGACGCAACGGCTGTCTCGATATGCTGGTGTCGGGCACGGGCCTGGCCGCCGACTATCGGCGGCGCACCGGCGACCGGCTGGGCGGCGAGGCGATCGTCGCTGCCGCTCGCACCGGCGAGCCGCAGGCCACCGCGACGCTCGACGCCTATATCGACCGGCTGGGCCGGGCCATGGCGATGGTCGCCACCATGATCGATCCCGACGTGTTCGTGCTGGGCGGCGGAATGTCGAATGTCGGCGAACTCTACGACCGCCTGCCGGCTGTCGTGGCGGCCCATGCCTTTGGCGGCGACTGGCAGGCGACCATCGTGCCCGCCCGCTGGGGCGATTCCTCGGGCGTGCGCGGCGCCGCGCGCCTCTGGTCGCGCGAGGAAGCGGCTAGCGCCGGGTCGTGATCCGCGGGGGCGTGGCGAGCGCATGGGCCAGCGCCGCCTCCGCCACCGGCGCCATCGCCGCATAGCCGGCCGCGTTGGGATGTACGCCGTCCGTCGTGAAGGCGGCGCGCATTGCATCGCCATCGTGCAGCACGCTCCAGTAATCGGCGTAGGTCGCGCCGGTCGATCGCGCATAGTCGCGCAGCCAGGCGTTCATCGCCGCGATGGCGGGCGCGGGGGCGATGCCCGGCCGCCATGGGAAGTGATCGGCCGGCGGGACCGAGGCCAGGACCACGCGGATGCCATGCGCCTGCGCCAGCTCGGTCATCGAGCGGATATTGGCCTGGCTCTGCGCCGCCGTCATCCGGCCGGTATTGCCGGCGATGTCGTTGGTGCCGGCCATGATCTGCACCACCGCCGGATGCAGGTCGATCACGTCCTGGCGGAAGCGCAGCAGCATCTGCGGGGTCGTCTGCCCGCTGATCCCGCGCCCGATCCGGCCGGGCGTGAAGAAGCCACCGGCCTTCTCCACCCAGCCCTGGGTGATCGAGTCGCCCAGAAAGACGATGCGCGGCGTGCCGGCCTTGGGGGCGGGCAGCGCGTCATTTTCGGCCTGGTAGCGGCCGAGCCACGCCCAGTCCTCATGCAGCCGCCGTTCGCGTTCCTGGTCGGTCTGGGCGGAGGCGGCGAAGGGCTGGGCGATCATGGTAGCGGCGATCATCAATATGGGGGACAGGCGCATGATCGGGATGGTGCCCGCCGCCCCCGGAAAAGGCAAAAGCCGAATATGCATTTTCGGATCAGGCACCTATGAAGACCTCGAAGACCGAACGAACGGTCGGAAGCGGGAGAGCGTGATGCGTGGCAAGGGGCTTGGAACGACAGCGGCGGCATTGGCGCTGATAGCGGTATCGGGAGCCGGGGCGGCGCAGCGGACGCCTGCGCCCGCCGTCGTCAGCACAGCGCATCCGGCGAGCTGGCCCATGCTCGCCCCGCCGCGCCAGCGCGATCCGAAGCTGGAGGCGCGGATCGACGCCTTGCTGCAGCGCATGTCGATCGAGGACAAGGTCGGCCAGCTCCTCCAGGTCGATATCGCCAGCATCACGCCCAAGGATCTGGAGACGTACAAGCTCGGTTCGGTGCTGAACGGCGGCAATTCCGCGCCCGGTGGCGACGAATATGCGCCGGCGGCCAAGTGGCTGGCGCTGTTCGACCAGTTCTATGACGCGTCGATGAAGCGGTCGGACGGCCGGCCCGCCGTCCCGGTGATCTGGGGCACCGACGCGGTGCACGGCGACAACAATATCGTCGGCGCGACGCTGTTCCCGCACAATATCGGCCTGGGCGCGATGCGCGACCCCGATCTGGTCGAGAAGATAGGCCGCGCCACCGCGCTGGAAACGGCGGCGACCGGCATCGACTGGAGTTTCGCGCCGACCGTGGCGGTGGTGCAGGACGACCGCTGGGGCCGCACCTATGAAAGCTATTCGGAGGACCCGGCGATCGTCGCCTCCTATGCCGGGCGAATGGTGCAGGGCATTCAGGGGCGGCCGGGCCAGGATTTCATGGGCAAGGGCCATGTCATCTCCTCGGTGAAGCATTTCCTGGGCGATGGCGGCACCGGCGGCCGTGACCAGGGCGACACGCGCGTGTCGGAGGAGGTGCTGCGCGACATCCACGCGGCCGGCTACACCACCGCGCTGCCCGCCGGCGCGCTGACGGTAATGCCCAGCTTCTCGAGCTGGAACGGGCAGAAGATGACCGGCAACAAAAGCCTGCTGACCGGCGTGCTGAAGGAGCGCTGGGGCTTTGACGGCTTCACCATCGGCGACTGGAACGCGCATGGCCAGGTGCCCGGCTGCACCAACGAGGATTGCCCGGCGGCGATCAATGCCGGGCTCGACATGTTCATGTATTCGGGGCCGAACTGGAAGCAGCTCTACGCCAACACGCTCGCCGAGGCGAAGGACGGGCGCATCCCGGCCGCGCGGCTGGACGATGCGGTGCGCCGCATCCTGCGCGTGAAGATGCTGGCCGGCACGTTCGAGGCGGGTCGCCCCTCGTCGCGGCCGATGGCCGGCCGGTTCGAGCTGCTCGGCTCGCCCGAACATCGTGCGATCGCCCGGCAGGCGGTGCGCGAGTCGCTGGTGCTGCTGAAGAACGACGGCGCCGTCCTGCCGCTGAAGGCCAGCGCCAACATCCTGGTCGCCGGGCGCGGCGCTGACGCCATCGCGCAGCAGTCGGGTGGCTGGTCGATCACCTGGCAGGGCGCCGACGTGCCCAATTCCGCCTTCCCCAACGGCCAGTCGATCTGGTCCGGCATCGACCAGGCGACCCGCGCGGCGGGCGGCAAGGCGACCCTGTCGGTCGATGGCCGCTACGCCGCCAAGCCCGATGCGGCGATCGTCGTGTTCGGCGAGACGCCCTATGCCGAATTCACCGGCGACCGGCCGACCCTGGAGTACAGCCCCGAGGACAAGAGCGACCTGGCGCTGCTCAAGCGGCTGAAGGCGGCGGGCATCCCCGTCGTGGCGGTGTTCCTGTCAGGCCGGCCGTTATGGGTCAATCCGGAGCTGAACGCGGCCGACGCCTTCGTCGCCGCCTTCCTGCCCGGCACCGAGGGCGGGGGCGTCGCCGACATGCTGCTGGCGGGCAAGGACGGCCGGCCGACGCAGGATTTCCGCGGGCGGCTGAGCTTCTCCTGGCCCAGACGGCTGGATCAATATGTGCTCAACAAGCGCGACGCGAATTACGACCCGTTGTTCCCGATCGGCTACGGCCTGACCTATGCGCAAAAGACCGCGCCGCTCGGCCGGCTGGACGAGAGTCGCCCGGCGGCGGCGGCGGGCGACCGCAACGCGCTGTTCGTGCGAGGCCGGGTCGCGGCGGGCGACCGGCTGGTCAGCGCGGGCCGGGTCAACCAGACCCGTACCGACCGGGCGGCGCAGGAGGACAGCCTGCGCCTCGCCTTTGCGGACGCCGGCACGACGCGGATCGAGGCGACCGCCCCGATGGACCTGACGCGCGAGGCGAACGGGCAGCTCAGCCTGGTGGTCGAGTATCGCGTGGTGGCGAAGCCGGCGGGCGCGGTGACGCTGGCGATGACTGGCGGCAAGACGGCGAGCGTGCCGGTGAATGGCCTGTTCGAGGCGGGGACGGGCGAATGGGGAACCTTCTCCGTGCCGCTCAGCTGCTTCGCGCAGGGCGGGGTGGACATGACCAAGGTGTCTGTGCCCTTCGCCCTGTCCAGCAGCGCCGCGCTGACCATCGACCTGTCGTCGATCCGCATTGCCAGCGCCCCGCCGGGCCCGGTGCGTTGCGGGGCGAAGTGAGGGGTTGAAACCCGCCCCTCGCAGGGGAATGCAGGCCGAAGGCCTGACGGAGGGGTGTCGATGCCGCAGCGTCTGCGCATCGTCGCCACCGGTGACGCCCCTCCACCACCGCTGACGCGGCGGTCCCCCGTCCCGTGCAGGGGGGAATTGGCGACCGTTGCCATGCATACGATTTCACGAACCTCACGGCCCGGACGCCCTGCGGCTATAGCCCGATCCCGGATGATTCGCGGGACAAGCGACGGGAGAGGGTATGAAAAAGGGATATTGGCTGCTGCCGGCCATGGTCGTTGCAGCCCCGGCCATGGCGCAGGTGACGCCCATCGCGGGTGGCGTCGAGGTGCGAGGCGCCACCGCCGCCATGCAGGTGGTGGCGCTCACCCCGGAGACGCTGCGCGTCCGCATCGCCCGCGACGGCCGCTTCCCCGAGGATGCGAGCTGGGCGGTCGACAGCGAGACGCGCAAGCTGCGCGCCGCCGTCAAGCCGGGTGCAAACGGCTTCTCGACCAGCGCGCTGCGTGTCGTGGTCGATCCGCGGACGCTGGCGCTGACCGTCACCGATCGGGCCGGCAAGGTGATCGTCGCCGACGCGGCGCAGCCGGTCGCGTTCGACGGCAAGGGCTTCACGCTGAGAAAGGCGATGCCCCAGGCCGAGCATTATTACGGCCTTGGCGACAAGACCGGCCCGCTCGACCGGCGCGGTGGCAGCTTCGTCGACTGGAACACCGATTCCTATGGCTTCGGCGTCGCCACCGATCCGATCTACAAGTCGATCCCCTTCTTCGTCGCCACCGGCGGGGCGGGGGGCAGTTACGGCCTGTTCCTCGACAATAGCTGGCGGAGCTGGTTCGACTTCGGCCACCGCGACGACGATGTGCTGGCGATGGGCGCACCCGACGGGCCGGTCGACTATTATGTCATCGCCGGGCCAACCACCGCCGAAGTGGTGCGCCGGTACGGCGACCTGACCGGCCGCTCGCCGTTGATGCCGCAATGGGCGCTCGGCTATCAGCAGTCGCGCTACAGCTACATGACCGCAACGGAGACGCGCGCCGTCGCCGACCGGTTGCGGCAGGAGCGCGTGCCGACCGACGTGATCTGGCTCGACATCGACTGGCAGGATCGCAACCGGCCCTTCACCGTCGATACCAAGGCGTTTCCCGACATTGCCGGGCTGGTGCGCGACCTGGGTACGCAGGGGATCAAGCTGGTGACGATTACCGACCTGCACGTCGCCCGCGCGCCCGACCAGGGCTATGCCCCCTATGACAGCGGCGTGGCGGGCGACCAGTTCGTCCATGCCGCCGACGGCAAGACCTATGTCGCGCCGGTCTGGCCAGGCCCCTCGGTCTTCCCCGACTTCACCCGCAAGTCGACGCGCGACTGGTATGGCGGGCTGTTCCGCCAGCAGGTGGACTGGGGCATCGCAGGGGTGTGGAACGACATGAACGAGCCGGCGATCTTCGAGACGCCGACCAAGACCATGCCGCTCGACACTGTCCACCGCATCGACAGCGACGGCTTCGCGCCCCGCACCGCGACCCATGCCGAGGTGCACAATGTCTACGGGATGCAGAACACGCGCGCGACCTATGACGGGTTGCGGTCGCTGCGGCCGAACGAGCGCGCCTTCGTGATGACCCGCGCCAGCTATGCCGGCGGGCAGAAATATGCGGTCACCTGGACCGGCGACAATGTGTCGAGCTGGGACCATCTGAAACTGTCGGTGCAGCAGCTCCTCAATCTGGGTCTGTCCGGCTTCGCCTATAGCGCGGCGGATGTCGGCGGCTTCACCGGCGGCCCCAGCGCCGACCTGCTGACCAAATGGTTCGAGGTCGCCGCCTTCACCCCCGTTTTCCGGGACCATAGCGCCAAGAACACGCCGCGCGCCGAACCCTGGGTCGATGGGCCGGAGCATCTGGCGATCCGCCGTCGCTATGTCGAGGAACGCTATCGGCTGATGCCCTATCTCTATGGGTTGGCGGAATTGAACGCGCGCAGCGGCGACCCGATCATGCGGCCGGTCTTCTACGACTATCCGGCTGCCGCCTCGGCCAGTTGCGACCAGAGCATGGCCTGGACGCTGGGCGGCAAGCTGCTGGTCGCCGGCAATCCCCGGCCGGAGAGCCTGCAAAGCTACAACATCTGCCTGCCGGCGGGCGGCTGGTATGACTATTGGTCGGGGCGGCCGGTGCAGGGCCAGGTGCAGGGCGGCGACGGGCCGGTCCAGTCGGCCAGCCAGGCGACCGGCGCGGCGCGCACCGCCAGCCTGACGCTGATGGAGACGCCGAGGCTCGACCGGATGCCCGTCTTCGTGCGTGCCGGCACCATCCTGCCGCGTCAGCCGCTGGTGCAGAGCACGACGGAGACGCCGCAGGGGCCGCTGGAGCTGCATGTTTATCCGGGGCCGGACTGCGCCGGGGACCTGTATTTCGACGATGGCCACTCGATGGGATTCGCCAGCGGCGACTACCTGCGCCAGCATGTCAGTTGCCGCGTGTCGGGCGACGGCCGGGTAACGATCGATTTCGCCCCGCGCGAAGGGCGCTACGCTCCCTGGTGGACGGCGATGACCGTCATCGTCCATGACCGGGTGCGCGAGGGGCGGGCGACGCTGGGCGGTCGGGTGCAGGCCGCGCGCTTCGATCCGGGCAGCGGCACGGTGGCGGTGACGCTGCCCGACCAGCCGGGCGGCGGCCGGCTGATCGTGACGCGGTGACCGGGGCGGGGCAGGGCGCGCGGCCGTCCAAGCCGCGCCTGGCGCTGTTCGCCTTCGGTGACTTCGCGTTCAACCTCTACTGGCAGAGCGCGCTCCTCTACCTGCTCTTCTACTATACCGAAGCGCTGGGCCTGGGGGTGGAGCGCGCCGCCGCGCTCTATCTCTTGGCGTCGATCTGGGACGGGGTCGCCAACTTTGCGGTTGGCGTGCTGGTCGACCGCTATGGCGACGGTCAACGCTGCCGGTTCGCGATCATGGCTGGCGCGCTGCCGCTGGGGCTGAGCTTCGTGCTCGCCTATGCCCCGCCCCCGGTCGCGGGCGGCGGGGCAAGCCTGTTCATCCTGGCCGGGCATCTGCTGTTCCGCACCGCCTATGCGGCCGTCAACGTGCCCTATCTGGCGCTGTCGGCGCGCGTCAGCCCGGACAGTGACGACCGGGCCTTTGTCGCCGGCCTGCGGATGCTGGCGGGGACGGCCGCGGCGGTGACGGTGGCGCTGGGGACGAGCTGGCTCGGCACCTGGTTGCTGGGCGCCGGGCCCCGCGCCTATTTCGGCGCGGCGCTGCTTTTCGCGGTGCTGGCGACCGCGATCCTGCTGGCGGTGGGGGCGACGACCCGGCTGGCGGTGCCGGAGCCGGCGCCGGGGATGCGGCCATCGATCGGGCGGTGTCTGGCCAGCCTGGCGCGCAACCGTGCCTTCGTCACCTTGTCGGCGGCGATGATGGCGATGATCGCGGCGACCACCATCCTCAACAAGTCCGTCCTCTATTACTTCAAATATGTCTTCGGCAGCGAGGGCGCGGGGCAGGTCGCGCTGGCGGCGATGCTGGCGGTCAGCGCGGCGGCGGTGCCGGTGTGGATGGTGCTGGCGCGCGCCACCGGCACCAGGCGGGCCTGGTTCGTCGCGATCGGCCTGTGCGTCGCGGCGCTGACCGGTTTCGCGATCCTGGGCATCGACCGGATCGCGCCGATGCAGGGCTTCCTGATCTTCATGCAGGCGGCGACCGTGGGGCTGCACTTCGCCTATTGGGCGCTGCTGCCCGACACGATCGACTATGGCGAGCGCACCACCGGCGTCCGGGTCGAGGGCATCGTGTTCGGGCTGGCCGCGCTGCTGCAACGCGTGGCGATCGGGCTGGCGACGGCGATCCTGGGGTTGAGCTTCGGCAAGGCCGGCTATGTCGCCAATGTGGCCCAGTCGTCGGAGACGCTGGCCGACATGCGCTGGACCGTGGCGCTGGTGCCGCTCGGTTTCTTCCTGCTGTCGGGGGCGGTGATGGCCGTCAATCCGTTGCGACCGGGGGAATAGCGGGCTGGAACCTGCGCCGATCCCGATCACTATCAGGGCGTCGCTGGAGGGGTTGGGTTCATGGTCCTGTTGCACATCCTCTGGCCAGGTTTTGCGCTCGTCGCGCTGATGCTGGGGCTCTGGTCCGCGCTGCTCGTGCGGCGGACGCGGGGAATGGGCGGGTTCGAGGCGCCGGGCGCGTTCCTGCCGCCGCTGCTGGTGCTGGCGCTGATCCCGCTGCTGATGCTGGCACGCCAGGCCGGTGTGGCGCAGGTGCTGCTGGCCTGGATCCTCGTGTGCCTGCGCGTCGGCCATGCGCTGGCCTGGCTGCGCGAGGGCGATGGGCGCCGCGTCTGGCGGCTCGACCTGGCGTCGCTCGCCATCGTCGCGGCGATGTGGATCGGTTTCTTGGTCGACTTCGTCCGGGCGGCGCTCGTCTACCAGCGGGCGATCGCGGCGCTGCTCGCCGCCTGACCGCAACCGTCGCCCGGCCGGGACGTTGGCGGCGGCGGAAAGAGGAGCAGCGTATGGCCGATGCCGAGCATGATCAGGTCTGGAAAGAATTCAGCGAGGCGGTCAACATGACCCCGTTCGAGCTGGAGAAGTGGCTCAAGACCGACGAGAGCAAGGAGTCCGGAACGGGCGTCGGCCATGACTCGGGCGAACGCATCGTCGCGATCAAGCACAAGAAGAAGGCAGAGCTGACCGACGACGACTATGCACATATGAAAAAGGTGGTCGGCTATGTGCATCGCCACCTCGCCCAGGGTGGGCCGGACGAGGACAAGGCGCAGTCCGCCTGGCGCTATTCACTGATGAATTGGGGGCATGACCCGCTGAAATAGGCGGGCTTCCGCCCCGGTCGATGCCGGGGCGGGGGGATGGCGATCGCCCTCAGGCGGCGATGTCGTAGGGCTTGATCTCGCCGGCGAGGTAGAGGTTGCGCGCCTTGGCGCGGCTCAGCTTGCCCGAGGAAGTGCGCGGCAGCGTGCGCGGCGGGATCAGTTCGATCACGCAGTTCATGCCGGTGACCGAGCGCACCCGCTCCCGGATCGCGTCGCGCAGCCGGCCCCGCTCGGCATCGTCGCTGCTCCGGCACTGGACCAGCACCGCTGGCGTCTCCTCGCCGCCCGGCGTGGTGATCGCGAAGGCGGCGATGTCGCCGGCCTTGAACCCGGGCAGCTGCTCCACCGCCCATTCGATGTCCTGCGGCCAGTGGTTCTTGCCGTTGACGATGATCATGTCCTTGGCGCGGCCGACGATGTAGATGTAGCCGTCCGACATATAGCCCATGTCGCCGGTATCCAGCCAACCATCGGCCATGCACGCCTCGGTCGCGGCGGGATCGCGGAAATAGCCGACCATCACCGACGGGCCCTTGCACCAGACCTTGCCGATCGCGCGCTCGGGCAGCGGCGTGCCGTCCTCCTCGCGGATCTCGACGGTCATGTCGCGCACCGGCTTGCCGCAGTTGACGATCGCGCGGAAACGCTGGGGCCGGTTGCCGTCGCGGTCGGCGCCCGACAATTCGGTCTCCTCGACCAGTTCGACGCGGATGCCCTCGCCCGGCGGCATCAGCGATACCGCCAGCGTCGCCTCGGCCAGGCCATAGGAGGGCAGGAAGGCGCTGGCCTGGAAGCCGGCATCGGCGAAGGCGTCGACGAACTTCTGCATGACGTCGGGGCGGATCATGTCCGCGCCATTGCCGGCGACGCGCCAGCGCGACAGATCGAAGCGCTCCGACGCCTTGGTCTGCGACGACATGCGGCGCGCGCAAATGTCATAGCCGAAGGTCGGCGAATAGGAGAGGGTGGTCCCCTGGTTGCGGCTGATCAGGTCGAGCCAGGCGAGCGGCCGGCGCGCGAAATCCTCGGTCTTCAGATAATCGGTCGAGACCTGGTTGGCGACCGGCGACAGGAAGCAGCCGACCAGCCCCATGTCGTGATACCAGGGCAGCCAGGACACGCAGCGGTCGGTCGGACCGATCGCCATGCCATGGCTGTGCGCCGCCAGGTTGTTGAGCAGCGCCTCGTGCGTGATCGCGACGCCGTGCGGGAAGCGGGTCGAGCCGCTGGAATATTGCAGATAGGCGATCTCGTCCGCCGTCGCTTGCGGAAGCGCGACGTTGGGCGCGGGCTGTTCGGCGAAGCTGGTCCAGTCGGTTCCCGCGACGCCGCAGGCCTCGGCCGCCGCCTTCGCCATATCGGCGAGCTCGGGCGGGTAGATCAGCATCTTGGGGTTGCAGCTGCCGAGCTGGACGCGCAACTGGTCGATGTACGAGTCGCGGCCGCCGAACGAGGTCGGCAGCGGCAGCGGAACCGGCCAGGCGCCGGCATAGACCACGCCGAAGAACAGCGCGGCGAACTCGGCCGAGGTCTCGGCGACGAGCGCGATCCGGTCCTGGGGAGCGACGCCCGCCGCGATCAGCCGGCGCGCCATGGTCATCGCGTCGTCACGCAATTCTGCAAAAGGATAGGGGCGGACCAGCGTGCCCCGCGCGTCGTGGAAGTTCAGTCCGCGCACGCCCGTGGCGGCATAGTCGAGCGCCTCGCCCAGCGTCGCGAAATTCGCATAGCGACGCGGCAGCGCGTCCTCGGTCGGCGTCGCAATCGGCGCGGACTGGGGGTTGGGAGCGGTCGTCATCTAGGCCAAGGTCCTTCGGGGGCAATTCGTCACGCTATCTCTTCCTTAGGCTATGTGGCACAATCAAGGCGAATGCCGCCAAGAGGGTCCCGAACGCGTACGCCACCGCCGCCGCTCGACGCGGCGGCGCTCGATCGCCTGGCGCTCCGCTATGTCGAGCGGTTCGCCACGACCCGCGGGAAACTGGCCGATTATCTGCGCCGCAAGATTCGCGAGCGGGGCTGGCAGGGCGATCCGGTCGACCCGGCGGCGGTGGCCGAGCGGATGGCGGGGCTGGGCTATGTCGACGATCGCCTCTACGCCGAGAGCAAGGCGGCGGCGCTGACCCGACGGGGGTTCGGCGCGAATCGCGTCGCCGATGCGCTGCGCCAGGCGCGGGTCGACGAAGCCGATGCCGCTCCCGCCCGGAGCATCGCCGCCGAAGGGGAGGGGGCAAGTGCGCTGGCCTTCGCGCGGCGCAAGCGGATCGGTCCCTTCGCCGCCGAACCCCCCGACCCCGCCCGCCGGCAGAAGCAGATCGCCGCAATGGTGCGGGCAGGCCACGGCTTCGCGCTTGCCCGCCGGATCGTCGAGACGCCGCCCGGCGCGCTGCCGGAAATTAACGATCTCGCAACGCTTGTGCATTGCGACGAAGGCGAACCATGGTAGCAAGGCACCGTCAGGGGTGACTTATGCAATTGGACACGCAAGGTGGGAGCGTGCCCGACAGGGGCAACGTAGCGAGTGACGGATCGGCCAGCGCTCCGGTCGAGGATGACGGGGTCGCGATCAGCGGCGTCATCAAATGGTTCGACGTGACGCGCGGGTTCGGCTTCGCCGTGTCCGACGATCCGTCGATCGGAGACGTGCTGGTCCATTTCAGCGTCCTGCAGGCGCATGGCCGCCGCAGCCTGCCCGAGGGGGCGCGGGTCGAGGCGCGGGCGGTGCAGCGCGGGCGCGGCTATCAGGCGCGGGAGGTGCTGGCGATCGACCTGTCCGAGGCGGTGGAGGAGCCCGCCGCGCCGCGGCCGCGCGCGGGCACGGACCGGGTCGATCCGGTCGGGCTGATCGACCGCGCCGGGCCGTTCGAGGCTACAATAGTCAAATGGTTCAACCGGTTGAAGGGCTACGGCTTTCTTGTCCGGGCCAGCGACGGCGCGGATGTCTTCGTGCACATGGAGACGTTGCGGCGCGGCGGCGTGATGATGGTGGAGCCGGACCAGCCGCTGCGCGCGCGCGTGGTCGATGGCCGCAAGGGACCGCTCGCCGTGCTGGTCGAACCGGTCGAGGCGTGATCCGACCTCGTCGGCATCCACGCCACGTGGGGCTGGCGCTGGCGGCGGCGCTGCTCGGCCCGTCGGCCTGTCGCGGGACTACGGGCGCGCAGGAGGCGGGCGCGCAGGAGGACGCCACGCTCGCGACGATCCCCGTCACCATCACGGGTTCGGGCGGCCGTCATGTCTTCCGGGCCGAACTCGCGCGCACGGCGGCGCAGCAGGAGCAGGGGCTGATGTACCGCACCGGCCTCGGCCCGGACTTCGCGATGCTGTTCTCGCCCTATCCGCCGGATGGCGGCCCGCCGGTTCCGACCAGCTTTTGGATGAAGAACACGCCATCGTCGCTGGACATCGTGTTCATCCGGCCCGACGGCACCATCGCCAGAATCGCGGAGAACACCGTGCCGCTCAGCGAAGCGCCGATCTCGTCGGGCGAGCCGGTGGCGGCGGTGCTGGAAGTGCGCGGCGGTCGCATGGGCGAGCTCGGCCTGGGTGAAGGCGACCGGGTGGAGTGGACGCTGCCGGCTTCGGCGCATGCTGGTGGTTGAAGCGGCGGGCTGGGCGCGGTAAGCGCGTGGCATGGGCATCAACCTCAATCCCTTCACCTGGTGGAACGGCGCCTCCTGGGGCACCATGCTTTACGGCCTGCGCGGCAAGGCGCGCGTCGGCGAGGACGAGCTGGGCAACGTCTATTACGAAGGCGGCACGGACACCGCCGGCAATCCGCGCCGCTGGGTGATCTACCAGGGCTCCAACGATGCCAGCCGGGTGCCGCCCGACTGGTTCAGCTGGCTGCACCACCAGATTGACGACGTGCCGTCCAAGGCGCTGCCGCCGATCCGCCCGTGGCAGAAGCCGGCGCTGCCGAACCTGACCGGGACGCCGCTCGCCTATCGTCCGTCGGGCGCGCTGGAAAAGGGCGGCGTTCGCGCCGCTGCCACCGGCGACTATGAAGCTTGGACGCCGGAGGGATGATTCGCTGGATCGCCGCGGCCCTGGTGGCTGTGGCGCTGGCGATTGGCGGCTGGTTCGGCTGGCGCGCCTATCAGGACCGTCGCACGCCCCTGCCTGGCGGTCACCGGATCGAGCAGATCCTGCCCGAATCAACCCGTAGCGACATCGAGACGGTCGACGCCGCCGGCAAGGATGCCGCCGCGTCGGGCGTCACGCCGATGGCGCAGCGGGTGGCGGTGATCGGCCTGCTCAACAAGCGCAACGGCGAGAGCCGCGACGTGACGATGCGGCCGGGCGACGCCAAGCGGACCGGTGACGTGGTGCTGCGTCTGCGAGCCTGCGAGCGCACCGCGCCTTGGGAGCAGGACCAGCTCACCGGCGCGTTCATGCAGGTGGATGTGCGCGGCGCCGACAAGGTCTGGCGGCGGCATTTCTCCGGCTGGCTGTTCAAGGAACGGCCGGCGCTCAACGTCGTCCAGCACCCCGTCTACGATGTCTGGGTCAAGAGTTGCACGATGTCCTTCCCCGAGACGGGCGCGGAGACCGATACCCCGTCGGCGCCGGACAAGCGGTCGAGCGCGCCGAAATCGCCACCGCCGGCTGCCGAGCCGGACGAATCGGCCGGCGAGGATCGTGGCACGTCGCCCAGCGCGGTGCCCAGCAACGCCATATAGTCGGCGCGGTCGATCTCCACCGCGCCCATTGAGGCGAGGTGGGTGGTCTGGAACTGGCAGTCGAGCAGGGTGAAGCCGCCGACGCGCAGCCGCGCGACCAGCCAGGCGAGCGCGACCTTGGACGCGTCGGTCGCGCGGCTGACCATGCTTTCGCCGAAAAAGGCGCGACCCAGCGCCAGGCCGTACAGGCCGCCAACCAGCCGGTCGTCAAGCCAGCATTCGATCGAATGCGCCAGCCCACGCTGGTGCAGGTCCAGGAACACCTGCTCGATCGGATGGCTGATCCAGGTCTCCGGGCGATCCGCCGCGCTTTCGGCGCAGAGCCGGATCATCCGCTCGAACACAGTGTCGGCGGTAACGCGAAACCGGTCCTGCGCGATCGTCTTGCGCAGCGAGCGGGACAGATGGAAGCCGTCCAGCGGCAGGATCGCACGCCGCTTGGGCTCGACCCAATAGCATTGGTCCGCCTCGCGATCGTCCGCCATCGGGAAAACGCCCACCGCGTAGGCGCTGAGCACGAGAAGCGGGTCGAGGCGGTCCATGGTTCGGTCCATGGTGGCGCTATCGACCCGCTCTTTCAAGCATTCGAACCGGATAGCACCCGCCGGAGACGCAAAGCACGAGTGGCAAAAGGCCGGCGGTTCGCACCGCCGGCCCGGACAGGATCGACTCTAGGCCGTCCTCAGACGTGGCAGGACAGACCCTTCTTGCCCGGCGCGGTCAGCGTGACGGTCTTCTCGTCGCCGCTCAGCGTCCAGCCGCCCTCGGCGGTGTAGGGCTTGCCGGCTTCCGGCGCGGTCAGGCGGGTGGCCGTCGCGGTCGACGGTGCGCGGACCAGCACCTGCTTGTCGCCCTGGAAGAAGGTGACGCCGACGAGCGAGCCGTCCGAGCAGCGGAAGGTCTTGTCGGCGCGGATCGCGGGCGGCAGCTCGACCGGCGCGGCGTTGGCGATCTGGTTCGCCATGGGATCGGGGTTGGCATCGATCACTTCCGGCTTGGTCGGCTGCGAGTTGCAGGCGGCGAGAGCCATCAGCGGGGCGGCGAGAAGGGGAAGGAAGCTTTTCATAGCGGCCTGCGCTTCGCCAATGCAGCACGACGCGTCAAGTATTGTTGCGTCGGCAATCGTTATTCCCTCCCGAAGCTGGGCGGCCGGGCCCGAGTCGCTGTTTCGTACGGGATACGACTCGGTGCGGCGGCGGTGGGCGTGCGGCATTAGCCTTGCTTGTCCGCGACAAAGCCGCCCTCGCTTGGCCCGGTCACGTGGGGAGCCTATGGCGCGGCATGGCCATTATTCCTGACACGCTGTCCCTTATCGGCAATACCCCGCTCGTCCGGCTGAAGGGCCCGAGCGAGGCGGCCGGCGGCGAGATCTTCGGCAAGTGCGAATATGCCAATCCCGGCGCGTCGGTGAAGGATCGCGCCGCGCTGGCGATCATCGAGGATGCCGAGGAGCGCGGCGCCCTGCTACCCGGCGGGACCATTGTGGAGGGCACGGCGGGCAATACCGGCATCGGCCTGGCGCTGGTCGCCAATGCCAAGGGCTATCGCACCGTCATCGTCATGCCCGAAACGCAGAGCCGCGAGAAGATGGACACGCTGCGCGCGCTCGGGGCGGAGCTGGTGCTGGTCCCGGCCGCGCCCTATTCGTCGCCGTGCCATTTCGTTCATACCTCGCGCCGGCTGGCGGAGGAGACGCCCGGCGCGGTCTGGGCCAACCAGTTCGACAACATCGCCAACCGGCGTGCGCACATCACCGGCACCGCCGAGGAGATCTGGGCGCAGATGGATGGCCGCATCGATGGCTTCACCTGCGCGGCGGGCACCGGCGGCACGCTCGCCGGGGTCGGCATGGGGCTGAAGGCGCATGACGAGGGCATCCGGATCGCGCTGACCGACCCTCACGGCGCGGCGCTCTACGAATATTATGCCTGTGGCGAGCTGAAGGCGGAAGGCTCGTCGGTGGCGGAGGGGATCGGGCAGGGCCGGATCACCGCCAATCTCGAAGGCGCGCCGGTCGACACGCAGTTCCGCGTCTCGGACGCCGAGGGGTATCACTGGGTGCGCCGGTTGCTGGACGAGGAGGGGCTGTGCCTGGGCCTGTCCTCGGGCATCAACGTGGCTGGCGCCATCCTGCTGGCCAGGCAGATCGGGCCGGGGGCGCGAGTCGCGACGATCCTGTGCGACACCGGGTTCCGCTATCTGTCGACCCTTCACAATCCCGAATGGCGCGCGATCAAGGGATTGGCTTAGGACGGAATTGAGCCATCCGGTCGCGGCGGGTTGAGAATCGCCGCCTGAGACACTAGGTTGCACTGATACGATGAATGGTGCTCCCGAACCCTCGCAGACGGTGCAGCGCGTCAAGGTCGGCATGATCGGCCTGGCGGCGGTCGTCCTGCTCATCGCGCTGGCCAGTGCGATCATCGGCTCGGTGACGCGCGAGCGGCCGGTGCCCGGCGCGGCCCAGGCCAATCTGGTCGCCGAGATCGCCGCCGGCAACAGCGTCGCCGCAGCGCCCGCGACCGGCGAACCGCTCGCCGAGATGGGCGTCGCTCCCTCCACCGCCAACAGCCAGGCCGCCGCGCAATAGCCGCGGCTGGGCGACCCGGTCCGGGTCGATCCGGGGATTTCACGGGAACGTCCGCTCCAGCCAGTCTGGGGCGGGCGTTTTCGCATGGGCTCGGCTGCCAAGCCGGGACCTACGCATTTTCCCGTAGTTCGTCTTATTTCAACGATATGCGGGTAGCTTCCCCGGATTTCCCCAAAAATCCCGTTGCGGCCCCGCGACCGGCTTGGTACGTCGAGTCTCATTCAGGGGCATGCTCACCGCCGATGCGGAAGCACTGGAGAGGGGTGGTGATTCCCCTTTCCGGCGCGGCGGGGTCGTGCGCGCCAGAAGTGCGGAGTTGGCGTGTTGGACAGGGGGCGTTATCAGGGCGATGGCATCGGCCTTGTCGATGACAAGGGGCGGGTAGCCATACCTGCCGCGCTCCGCGCCACGCTCGCCGCCAACGCGCCCAAGGCCGACGGCAAGACCGGCGGCACCGTCATCATCGGCGCCCATCAGAAGAATCGCTGCCTGGTCGCCTACGACCCTGGCTATGTCGACATCCTGGCCGCGCGCCTCGACGCGCGCGAGGCGGCGAACACCGGCCCCGACGGCGAATATGACTATAACATCAAGCGCCGCGCCGCCGCCGGCGAGGCGGTGCCGTTCGACGGCTCCGGCCGCTTCATCATGCCGGCCTTTCCGCGCTTCTATGCCGGGATCGGCGAGCATGCCTTCTTCTACGGCGTGCTCGACTATGTCGAGATCTGGGACCCTAAGACGCTGATCGAGACCGAGGACATGCCACCCGTCGTCAAGGAGATGGCGCGTTTCTACATGATGCAGAAGGGAGTGACGCTGTGAGCGACGCCCCGCACGTCCCCGTTTTGCTCGACGAGGTGATCGCGGCGCTGGCCCCGGCACCCGGCGAGACCATGGTCGACGCGACCTTCGGCGCCGGCGGCTATACGCGGGCGCTGCTGGCACGGGGCGCGAGCGTCATCGCCTTCGACCGCGATCCCGACGCGATCACCGCCGGCCGCGCCGCCGCGATCGACGGGCTGACGCTCGTCCACGCCGATTTCTCGACCATGGAGCGGGCGATCGCCGCGCCGGTCGACGGCGTGACCATGGATATCGGCGTGTCGTCGATGCAGCTCGACCAGGCGGGGCGCGGCTTCTCCTTCCAGGCGGATGGCCCACTCGACATGCGGATGAGCCAGGACGGGATGAGCGCGGCCGACTTCCTCAACACCGCCGAGGAAGAGGCGATCGCCGACGTCATCTATCGCTATGGCGACGAGCCCAAGTCGCGCCGGGTGGCGCGCGCGATCGTCGCGGCGCGGCCCTTGTCGCGCACCGCGGAGCTGGCAGCGGTCGTGCGCCGCGCGCTGGGCCACAAGCCCCACGACAAGAAGGACCCGGCCACCCGGACCTTCCAGGCGATCCGCATCCATGTGAATCGCGAGCTGCACGAGCTGGTCGAGGGACTGGCGGCGGCGGAGCGGCTTCTGAAGCCCGGCGGCCGGCTGGCCGTCGTGACCTTCCACAGCCTGGAGGATCGGCTGGTCAAGCGCTTCCTGCGCGACCGGTCGGGCGGCGCGCCAGCGGGGTCGCGGCACTTGCCGCAAGCGGCGGCGGGCGCGGCACCCAGTTTCGAGGCGGTCGGCCGCGCGGTGCGTGCGGGCGACGAAGAACTGGCGCGCAACCCGCGCGCTCGGTCGGCAACATTGCGGATAGCCAGGCGGACGGCGGCGCCCGCCTGGAATGAGGAGATGAGCGTATGACGGCGGCCTATCGGTTGAAGGGCTTCGCCTGGTTCGGGGTCTCGGTCGCCGTGGTCCTGGGCTTCTACCTCGTGTCGCTGCAGGTGGCGAACGAGCGCAAGAAGCTGGAGCAGGTGAACCGCCGCATCGCCACGGCCGAGCGCGACATCCGCGCGTTGGAGACCGAGTTCGACACGCGCGCCAATCTGGCGCAGCTCGAACGCTGGAACGGCGATACGCTGGCCCTGTCGGCGCCGACCGCGCAGCAGTTCGTCGGCGACGAGGCCGCGCTCGCCGCGATCGACGTCCATGCCGCGCCGGCGCCGGGCGGGGACGGCGCGCCGGTCCGCACCGCCGCGCTGCTCGTCCCATCGGGCGTGCCGCCGCAGCCGGCGATGACGCTGGTCGCCGCCAATGCGCCCGCCCCGGTCGCGCCGGCCGCCGCGGCGCCGGTTCGCGGCACCGTCCGCGCCGCGACCGCCGGCAAGGGCCTTGACGTCGGCCTGGTGCGCACCGCCGCGGTGGCAGCCGCCACGACGGCCGCCGCCAAGGTCAAGCCGGACGCGGTGGCGCTGCTCGACCGCAAGCTGCTCTCCGAGCGGACGCTGGGCGACATCCTGTCGCGCGCGCGCACCGAGGCGAGCGGCAAACGGTGACCGCCCTGGTCGCCCGGACGACGGCGCAGCGCCGCAGCGCCAAGCAGCGCCACCAGCTCGTGGCGACCGCGCATACGCGGTTGATGATGCTGCTGTTCCTGTTCGGCGCGGCGGTGCTGCTGGTGATCGGCCGGCTGGGGATGCTGGCCGCCTTTTCGGGCAGCGAGGCGCGCGCCGCCGTCGCATCGCTGGCGGCGCGCGGCGACATCGTCGACCGCAACGGCGCGCCGCTCGCCCGCACGATCGACGCTTGGACGATCGGCGTCCATCCGAAGAAGATCATGGGCGACCGGATGGAGATCGCCGCGCGCCTTGCCGCGCTGATGCCCGATCGCGGCGACCAGGCCTGGTTCTACGCGCAGCTGACCAAGAACGCCTCCTTCGCCTATCTGCAACGCCGCGCCTCGCCGGCGCTGGTCGAGCAGGTCAATGCCATCGGCGAGCCGGCGCTGGTCTTCGCACGCGAGACGCAGCGCCTCTATCCGCAATCGACCATGGCCGCGCATGCGCTCGGCTTCCTGTCGACCGACGGGCGCGGGATGAGCGGCATGGAGCGCGTGCTCGACGCACGCCTGACCGACCCGACGCTGGCCAAGACGCCGGTCGCCTTGTCGATCGACGCCCGCGTCCAGGCGGCGATGGAAAGTGAACTGGGCCGCGCAATGACCACCTTCTCCGCGCGCGGCGGCGGCGGCATCGTGCTCGACGTCGCGACCGGCGAGGTGATCGCGATGGTGTCGCTGCCCACCTTCAACCCCAATCGGGTCGGCATGGCGGGCAGCGAGGAGCTGCGCAACATCACCACGCAAAGCGTGTTCGAGCTGGGCTCGACCTTCAAGCCGATCACCATGGCGACGGCGATCGACACGGGCGTCGTCACCTCGATGAACCGCCGGTTCGACGCGACGCACCCGCTGAAGGTCGGCGGCTATACGATCCATGACGAGCGCGGCGACCCGAAGCGCTGGCTCAACATGGCCGAGACGCTGATCTATTCCTCCAACATCGCCACCGCCCGCGTCGCCGACGAAGTCGGGCCGCAGCGGATGCAGGCGATGTTCAAGAAGCTCGGCTTCGACACCAAGCCGGATATCGAGCTGCGCGAGAAGGGCCGGCCACTGCTGCCGACCTATTGGGCGCGGACCACGACGATGACCACCGCCTATGGCCATGGCATCGCGGTGACGCCGCTGCATCTGGCCAGCGCCTATGCCGCGCTGGTCAATGGCGGCATCTGGCGCCCGGCGACCCTGCTCAAGGTCGAGCCCGGCCATGCCGCGGTCGGCCGTCGCGTCATCAGCGAGGCGACGAGCGCGCGGATGCGCCAGATGCTGCGATTGATCGTGCTGCGCGGCACGGGCCGCAAGGGCGATGCGCCGGGCTATCGCGTCGGCGGCAAGACGGGTACGGCGGAAGCGGCGGTCGCGGGCGGCTATGACCATAGTCGCAACGTCGCCACCTTCGCCGCGGCCTTCCCGATGGATGCGCCGCGCTATGTCGTCCTGGCGATGCTCGATTCGCCGCTCGGTACCAAGGAGACCTACGGTTGGAAGACCGCTGCCTGGAACACTGCCCCGGTCGTCGGCCGTACGATCGCGCGCGTCGGGTCGATGCTGGGCGTGGTGCCCGACGAGCATCGGGACATCGATGTGTCCGACATCACGCCAACCTTGTGGCAGGACCCATCCGTGAAGACCGCGAGCGGCGGACATTGAGGACCGGCCGATGAAGCTGGGCCAGTTGACCGGCGGGACGGAGGAGGCGAGCGTCACCGGCTTCGCGATCGATCATCGCAAGGTGGCGCCGGGCACGGTGTTCGGCGCATTCCAGGGGGCGCGGGTGAATGGCGAGGATTATATCGCCGACGCGATCCGGTCGGGCGCAGTCGCGGTCGTCACCCGGCCGGGAGTCGCGGTCGAGGGCGCGGTGCATATCGTCCATGACGAGCCGCGCGCCTGCTTCGCCCGGCTTGCGGCCCGCTTCTTCGGACCGTTCCCGCCTGTCGCGGTCGCCGTCACCGGCACCAATGGCAAGACCTCGACGGTCGAGATGACCCGTCAGCTCTGGCGGATGGCGGGCGAACATGCCGCCTCGATCGGCACGCTGGGCGTCACCACCGCCGACGACCGCACCTATACCGGACTGACCACGCCCGATGTCGTCACCTTCCTGTCGAATGTCGCCGGGCTGGCGCGCGAGGGGGTGACCCATGTCGCGTTCGAGGCGTCGAGCCACGGACTGACGCAGTATCGGACCGAGGGGCTGCGGGTGGCGGCGGCGGCCTTCACCAACCTGTCGCGCGACCATCTCGACTATCACGGGGACATGGGCGCGTATCTAACCGCCAAGATGCGCCTCTTCTCCGAGGTGCTGGCGCCGGACGGCACGGCGGTGGTCTGGGCCGACGATGCCGAGAGCGCGCGGGTGATCGACCTGGCGCGGGCGCGCGGCAATGCGCTGATCACGGTCGGCGAGCGCGGCGCGACGCTGAGGTTGGTCGGGCGGGACCCGACGCTGCTGGGCCAGGGGCTGGCGATCGAGGCGGAGGGACAGGTCCACCGCGTCCAGCTGCCGCTGATCGGCGGATATCAGGCGGCGAACGCGCTGGTCGCGGCTGGTCTGGTGATCGCCACGGGGGCGCCCGTCGCGCCGACGCTTCAGGCGCTGGCACGGCTGCAACCCGTGCGCGGACGGCTGGAACGGGCGGTGATCGCGCGCAGCGGCGCGCCCGTCTATGTCGACTATGCCCATACGCCCGACGCGCTGGAAGCGGCGATCGCCGCGCTCAAGCCGCATGCGGGCGGGCGGCTGATCGTGGTGTTCGGCGCGGGCGGCGACCGCGACGCGGGCAAGCGCGAGCCGATGGGCCAGGTCGCGCAACTCTATGCCGACCGGGTGATCGTGACCGACGACAATCCGCGCAGCGAGGACCCGGCGGCGATCCGTCGCGCGGTGCTGGCCGGCGCGCCCAATGCGATCGAGATCGGCGACCGCCGCGCCGCGATCGCCGCCGCCATCGCCGAGGCGGGGCCGGAGGATATCGTGCTGATCGCCGGCAAGGGCCATGAACAGGGCCAGATCGTCGGCACGCTGGAGCTGCCGTTCGACGACGTCACCGTGGCGCGGGAATGCGCCGCATGAAGCGCCGGATCGTCGTTCCGCCCGAGAAGCGGCCGGTCGCACCCGCCGCCGGCGCCGATCCCCAGCCGCGCGAGCGGCGCAAGCTGGGGCTGAAATATGGCGGCGACGCGCCGGCCGGGGAGCATGTGTCGTGAGCCTCTGGACCGCCGAGGCGATCGCCGCCGCGACCGGCGGCGCCGCCAGCGCCGGCTTCGCCGTCTCCGGCGTCGCCTTCGACAGCCGCGAGGTGGGCGCTGGCGACCTGTTCGTCGCGCTGTCGGGCGAGGCGACCGACGGCCATCGCTTCCTCGATCAGGCCTATGCACAGGGCGCCGCCGGCGCGCTGGTGTCGCAGGCCGAGGAGCGGTCCCATGTCCGCGTCGCCGACACCTTCGCGGCGCTGGAGGATCTCGGCCGCGCCGCCCGCGCGCGCACCGCCGCGCGGATCGTCGGCATTACCGGTTCGGTCGGCAAGACCAGCGCCAAGGAGGCGCTCTACGCCTGTCTGGAACGCGGCTGGCGCGGCGCGGTGCATCGTTCGGTCAAGAGCTACAACAACCATACCGGCGTCCCGCTCAGTCTCGCGCGGATGCCGGCCGAGGTGCGGGCCGGCGTGTTCGAGATGGGGATGAACCATCCGGGCGAACTGGCGCATCTGACCACGCTGGTCCGCCCGCACGTCGCCCTCATCACCGCCATCGCGCCCGCGCATACCGAATTCTTCCCCGACGAGTCGGCGATCGCCGATGCCAAGGGCGAGATCTTCCAGGGGCTGGAGCCGGGCGGCGTGGCGATCGTGCCCTTCGACAGCCCGCATCGCGACCGACTGATCGCGGCGGCGCGCCCCCATGCGGAGCGGATCGTCACCTTCGGGCTCGACAAGGCGGCGGACGTCCATGCGCTGGAGATGATGCGCGTCGCCGCCGGCACCTATGTGACGGCGCGGCTCGGCGGCCGCGAGCTGAGCTTCACCCTGTCGCAGCCGGGTCTGCACTGGGTCTCGAACGCGCTGGGCGTGCTGGCGGCGGTGGACGCCGTCGGCGGCGACCTGGGGCTCGCTGGCCTGGCGCTCGCCGACCTGGGCGGCCTCGCCGGACGCGGCGCGCGGTTCACGGTCGCGGCGGGCGAGGGCCAGGCGACGGTGATCGACGAGAGCTACAACGCCAATCCGGCCTCGATGCGCGCGACCCTGGCGGTGCTGGCGCAGGAGCCGGGCCGGCACCTGGCGGTGCTGGGCGAGATGCGCGAGCTGGGCGAGGGATCGGCCGGCTATCATGCCGGGCTGGCCGAGCCGGTGCGGGCGGCGAAGGTCGAAACGGCCATATTGGTCGGCGAAGCGATGCGGCCGCTGGCCGAGGCTCTTGCCGCACAGGTGGACATCGTCCATGTGCCCGACGCTTCGACGGCCCTCGACACGCTGCGCGCGACGATCGCGCCGGGCGATGTGGTGCTGGTCAAGGGTTCCAACGGCGTAGGGCTGTCGCGACTGGTCGCGGCGCTCAGGGGCGGCTGAATGCTATACTGGCTTGCGGAGCAGCTTGGATTTCCCGGGCTGCTCAATCTTATCCGTTATCAGTCGTTCCGGACGGGCGCGACGGTGGCGACGGCGCTGTTCATCGGCCTGCTGATCGGCCCGCGCTTCATCGGCTGGCTGCGCGTCCGCCAGGGCAAGGGGCAGCCGATCCGTGCCGACGGGCCGCAGACGCACTTGGCCAAGCGCGGCACCCCGACCATGGGCGGGCTGATGATCCTGACCAGCATGGTGCTGGCGGTGATCGTCTGGATGAACGTCTTCAACCCTTATGTCTGGGCGTGCCTGTTCGTGACGCTGGGGTTCGGCGCGATCGGCTTCCTCGACGATTACGACAAGGTGCGGAAGGCCTCGACCGCGGGCGTCTCCGGGCGCACCCGGCTGCTGCTGGAATTCGCCATCGCGGGCGTCGCCGCCTGGATCATCATGGGGCAGAACGGGCCGCACCTCTACCTGCCCTTCACTTCGCGCATGTATATCGACCTGGGCTATTTCTATCCCGTGTTCGCCGCCTTCACGATCGTCGCCTTCGGCAACGCCGTGAACCTGACCGACGGGCTGGATGGCCTCGCGACGATGCCGGTGATCATCGCCAGCGTGGCGTTCATGGTGATCGTCTACCTGGTCGGCAATTTCAAATTCGCCGAATATCTGGGCATCGCGCATGTGCCGGGCGCGGGCGAGCTGGCGATCTTCTGCGGCGCGGTGGTCGGGGCGGGGCTTGCCTTCCTGTGGTTCAACGCGCCGCCGGCAGCGGTGTTCATGGGCGATACCGGCAGCCTGGCGCTGGGCGGCGCGCTCGGCACCATCGCGGTGGTCGCGCATCACGAGATCGTGCTGGGCATCATCGGCGGCCTGTTCGTGGTCGAGGCGATGTCGGTCATCATCCAGGTGTTCTTCTACAAGCGCACCGGCAAGCGGGTGTTTCGCATGGCCCCCATCCATCATCATTTCGAGCAGCTCGGCTGGTCGGAGCCGACCGTCGTGATCCGCTTCTGGATCATCGCCTTCGTGCTGGCGCTCGCCGGCCTGTCGACGTTGAAGCTGCGATGATCGTCGCGCGCGCCTGGGGCGGGAAACGCTATGCGGTGCTGGGGCTGGCGCGGTCGGGCCTGGCGACCGTCAAGGCGCTGGCGGCGGCCGGTGCTCATGTCGTCGCATGGGATAGTGACGAAGCGGCGCGGGACGCCGCCGACGCGATCGATGGCGTGATCGTCCATGATCCGATGCTGCTCGACCTGACGGGCGCGGCCGGGCTGGTCGTGTCGCCGGGCGTGCCGCTGAACACGCATCCGCTGGTCGCCCGCGCGCGTGAGGCGAAGGTGCCGGTGATCGGCGATATCGAGCTGTTCGCCGAGGCCCGCGCCGAGCTGCCGCCGCACCACGTCGTCGGCATCACCGGCACCAACGGCAAGTCGACCACCACCGCGCTGGTCCGCCACCTGTGCGAGACGGCGGGGCGGCCGAACCTCATGGGTGGCAATATCGGCTTGCCGATCCTGGGGCAGGACCCCTTGCCGGAGGGCGGGGTCTATGTGCTGGAGCTGTCCAGCTACCAGATCGACCTGACGCACAGCCTGGACTGCGACGTGGCGGTGCTGCTCAACGTCACGCCCGACCATCTCGACCGCTATGACGGGTTCGACGCCTATGCCGCCTCCAAGGCGCGGCTGTTCGCGATGCAGTCGGCCGGCCATGACGCGGTGATCGGCATCGGCGACGCGCCCTCGGCGGCGATCGCGCGCGGCCTGTCCGCGAAGGGCGAACATCTGACCAAGATCGCGCCGGGCGTCTGCATGGACCAATCGCGCTGGCCGTCGCTGCAAGGCCCGCACAATGCGCAGAACGCGCTGGCGGCGATCGCCGTGGCGCGGGCGCTCGGACTGAGCGAAGCCGATATCGGTCGCGGGCTGGAAAGCTTCACCGGTCTGCCGCACCGCATGGAGCGGGTGGCGGAGCGGAACGGCGTCGCCTTTGTCGACGACAGCAAGGCGACCAATCCCGAAAGCGCCGCGCCGGCGCTGGGGGCGTTCGCGCGCATCCACTGGATCGTCGGGGGACGGGCCAAGGGCGACGATCTGGACGCCTGCGCGCCCTGGTTCGGCCATGTCGTCCGCGCCTATACGATCGGCGAAGCGGGAGCCCGCTTCGCCGCGGTGCTGTCCGGCAAGGTGCCGGTCGAGGAAGCCGGTACGCTGGAGGTGGCGGTCGCGCGCGCGGCGGCGGCGGCCGGGCCCGGCGAGGTGGTCCTGTTGTCGCCCGCCTGCGCCAGCTTCGACCAGTTCCGCGACTATGAGGATCGCGGCCGGGCGTTCCGCCGCGCGGTGGAGGCGCTGGCATGACCGACGCACGGGCGACCGACGCGGTGGAAGCGAAACGCTCCGCCCGGCTGATCGCGCAGATGAAGAAGCGCGGCGGCCGCGGCGACCGGTCGCCGCTGGGCACCTGGTTCTGGGACATTGACCGGATGCTGCTGCTGCTGACGCTGTGCCTGATCGCAATCGGGCTGATCGCGGTCGCGGCGGCGAGCCCGGCGACCGCGGTCCGCTATTCGGGCGAGCATCACAAGCTGACCCCGCTCTATTATTTCTGGCGGCAGGTGATGTGGGTCGGCGTTTCGCTGCCCGTGCTGTTCGGCGTGTCGATGTTGCCGGTGCCGGTCGCCAGGCGGCTGGCGCTGACCGGGGCGGGCGTGCTGGTCGTGCTGCTGGCGCTGACCCCGCTGATCGGCGTGAACGTCAACGGCGCGAAGCGCTGGATCGGCTACGGCTTCGCGCAGTTCCAGCCCTCCGAGTTCCTGAAGCCGATGTTCATCGTGACCGTCGCCTGGCTCCTGTCGCTGAAGGGCAAGGACGAGAGCCTGCCGACCGTGCTCATCACCGGCGCGCTGACCGGCGGGATCGCGGTGCTGCTGATGCTCCAGCCGGATTTCGGGCAGACGGTGATCTTCTGCACCGTGTGGATGGCGCTGCTGATGATCGCGGGCACGCCGATGCGCGTGCTGGGCGCGATCGTCGGCATGGTGCCGGTGGGGCTGGTCGCCGCCTATCTGTTCTATGGCACGGCGCGGGCGCGGATCGATGCCTTCCTGTTTCCCGATGTCGAGGGCGAGGGGGCGGCAGACCATTTCCAGGTCGACGCCGCGCACCGCACGCTGACCGCCGGCGGCTGGACCGGCACCGGCCCCGGTGGCGGCTCGGCCAAGTTCGGCCTGCCCGAAGCGCATACCGATTACATCTTCTCGGTGATCGGCGAGGAGTTCGGGCTGATCGCGTGCATGATCATCGCGCTCGTCTTCCTGGCGATCGTGGTGCGGGTGTTCGTCAAGCTGCTGGACGAGCAGGACGAGTTCAAGCTGCTCGCCGCCTCCGGCCTGGCGGTGCAGTTCGGCGCGCAGGCGCTGGTGTCGATGGCGGTGAATACCGGCCTGGCTCCCTCCAAGGGCATGACGCTGCCGTTCATCAGCTATGGCGGGTCGTCGATGATCGCGCTCTCGATCGGCATGGGCTTGCTCCTGGCGTTCACGCGGCGCAATCCGTTCCTGACGCGGAGCCCTTACGTCGTCCGCTGGAGCGGTGAGTGATGAAACATTACGTCCTGGCGGCCGGCGGCACCGGCGGCCACATGGTGCCCGCCGCCGCGCTGGCGGCCGAGCTGATGCGGCGCGGCCACCGGGTGGCGTTGGTGTCCGACGCGCGCGGCGTGCGCTTTCCCGGCCTGTTCGACGGGGTGCAGACGCATGTCCTGCCGGCCGGCCGCTTCCAGGTGAAGAAGCCGCAGGGCTGGGCCTCGGCGGTGCGCGAGATGTGGCGCGGCCGGGCGATGGCGCGGCAGCTCTATCAAACCTTCAAGCCGGCGGCGGTGATCGGTTTCGGCGGCTATCCGGCCTTTCCGGCGTTGCTTGCCGCCTTCGCCGACGGGATTCCGACCGCCGTGCACGAGCAGAATGCGGTGCTCGGCCGGGTCAACCGCGTCGTCGCGCGGCGGGTCGATGCGATCGCCACCTCCTATGAGGAAACGGCGCGCCTGTCGCCGCGCCATGCCGACAAGACGCACTTGGTCGGCAATCCGGTGCGCGAGGCGGTGCTGGCGCTGCGGGCGCGACCCTATCCGCTGCTGGAGGAGGACGGCATCTTCCGCGTGCTGGTGACCGGCGGCAGCCAGGGCGCCAACATCCTGAGCCGGGTGGTGCCCGACGGGCTGGCGATGCTGCCGCCCAATTTCCGCCGCCGTCTGCAGGTGACGCATCAGGCGCGGGTCGAGGATATCGATGCGGCGCGCGCGCAATATGCCGCGCACGACATCCCCGCCGAACTCGCCACCTATCTGCCCGACATGCCCGAACAGCTCGCCTGGGCGCATCTGGTGATCGGACGGGCGGGGGCCTCGACCATCGCCGAGCTGACCGCCGCCGGCCGCCCCGCGATCCTGGTGCCGCTGCCCAGCGCCACCGACGATCACCAGACCGCGAACGCGCGCGAGATGACGAAGGCGGGCGGCGCGCGGACGATCGCGCAAGGCGATTTCACCGCGGTCGAACTGGCCAAGCAGATGCAGAAGCTGGGGCTGGACCCGGCGGCGATGGAGAATGCGGCGGGTCGCGCGCGCAGCGTGGGTCGCCCCAATGCGGTCAGCGATCTCGCCGACCTGGTCGAGAGCCTGGATGCGCCGCGCGTCCGCCTGCCCAAGGTGCAGAAGGCGTCCAAACCGGCATTCGCATGACGATGATGAGGAAGTATCAGGCATGAAGGGTGTCGCCACCGATATCGGCACGATCCATTTCGTCGGCATCGGCGGGATCGGCATGTCGGGCATCGCCGAGGTGATGAAGAATCTGGGCTACCGGGTGCAGGGGTCCGACGTGGCGGAGGGCTATGTCGTGCAGGGGTTGCGCGACAAGGGGATCCCGGTCGCGATCGGCCATGCCGCCGCCAATATCGGCGACGCGGCGGTGGTGGTCGTCTCGACCGCAATCACCCGCACCAACCCGGAGGTCGAGGCGGCGCTGGAACGGCGCGTGCCGGTGGTGCGCCGGGCCGAGATGCTGGCCGAGCTGATGCGGCTCAAATCGACCGTCGCGGTCGCCGGCACGCATGGCAAGACAACGACGACCTCGATGGTCGCGGCGTTGCTGGATGCCGGCGGCGTCGACCCCACCGTGATCAATGGCGGCATCATCAACAGCTACGGCTCCAACGCGCGTCTCGGCGCGAGCGACTGGATGGTGGTGGAAGCGGACGAGAGCGACGGCAGCTTCCTGCGGCTGGACGGCACGATCGCGGTCGTCACGAATATCGATCCCGAGCATCTCGACCATTATGGATCGTTCGAGGCGGTGAAGGACGCGTTCGTCGAGTTCGTCGAGAACGTGCCCTTCTACGGCGCGGCCCTGCTCTGCCTCGACCATCCGGAAGTGCAGAACGTCCTGCCACGCGTTCGCGACCGGCGCGTCGTCACCTATGGCTTTTCGGCCCAAGCCGATGTGCGCGGCGTCAACGTCACCCCGATCCCCGGCGGCAACCGGTTCGAATGCATCGTTCGCCAGCGCGATGGATCGACCCGCTCGATCGAGGGGATCGAATTGCCGATGCCCGGCCGCCACAATGTCCAGAACGCGCTGGCCGCGATCGGCGTGGCGCTGGAAATGGGCATCCCGGATGCCACGATCCAGAAGGGGTTCGAGGCGTTCGGCGGCGTCAAGCGGCGCTTCACCAAGGTCGGCGCGGTGCCGGTCGATGGCGGCGCGGCGACGATCATCGACGATTACGGCCATCATCCGGTCGAGATCCGCGCCGTGCTGGCGGCGGCGCGCGAAGGTGCGCGCGGGCGGGTGATCGCGGTCGTTCAGCCGCACCGTTATTCGCGGCTGGGCAATCTGATGGAGGATTTCCAGACCGCCTTCAACGATGCCGACCGGGTGCTGGTCACGCCGGTCTATGCGGCCGGCGAGGCGCCGGTCGAGGGGGTCGATGCGGATGCGCTGGTCGCCGGTCTCAAGCGGCGCGGCCATCGCCATGCGGCAACGGTCGCCGATGCCGGGGCGTTGGCGCGGGAGCTGGCCGGCGACCTGCGGCCGGACGACATGGTGGTCTGCTTGGGCGCGGGCGACATCACCAAATGGGCCGCCGGCCTGGCCAGCGCCATCGGAGACGTGACGTGACCGATTGGTTCAAATCCTCGATCGACCTACAGAAGCAGATGCTCGACGCGCAGCGTCAGGCGCTCGGCGTCGGCCAGAAGATGGTCGATTCGGGCGAGGCCTTGGCCAAGGCGCAGGATGCCTCGATCAAGGCCGCGCAGGCCAATGCCGAGGCGTGGCAGGCCTGGATGCGGATTTGGGGCGTCGGTCCGTGGTGACGGCGGCGGCCGCGGCCGACCTGCCGGCGGTGCGCGGCCGGCTTACCCCGGCCGCGCCGCTGGCCCCGCTCGTCTGGTTCAAGAGTGGCGGCGCGGCGGACTGGCTGTTCGAGCCGGCCGACCGCGACGACCTGTCCGCCTTTCTGGCGGCGCTCGATCCCGCCATGCCCGTTTATCCCTTGGGTCTCGGCTCCAACCTGATCGTGCGCGACGGCGGCATGCCGGGCGTGGTGATCCGGCTGGGCAAGCCCTTCGCCCGGGTCGAGCGGGCGGATGCGGTGACGCTGCGCTGCGGCGGCGGGGCGAGCGGCATCCTGGTCTCGTCCACCGCGCGCGACGCGGGGATCGCCGGCACCGAATTCCTCCGCTCGATCCCCGGCACGGTCGGCGGCTTCGTACGGATGAACGGCGGGGCCTATGGCCGGGAGGTGTCGGACATCCTGGTCGAGGCGACGGTGGTGCGGCGCGACGGCGCGGTCGAGGTCTGGCCCGCCGCGCGGCTCCACTACCGCTACCGACATTCCGACCTGCCCGAGGGGGTGGTCGTGGTCGAGGCGCTGTTCCGCGGGCATCCGGGCGAACCCGCCGCGATCGGCGCGGAGATGGACCGGATCGCCGCCGAGCGCGAGGCGTCGCAACCCTTGCGCAGCCGCACCGGCGGTTCGACCTTCAAGAACCCGGAAGGGCACAAGGCGTGGGCGCTGGTCGATGCGGCGGGCTGTCGCGGCCTGACCCGGGGCGACGCGCAGGTGTCGGAGAAGCATTGCAATTTCCTGCTCAACCTGGGGCAGGCCAGCAGCGCCGAGATCGAGGCGTTGGGCGAAGAGGTGAGGGCGAGAGTGAAGGCGCAGTCGGGCGTGAGCCTGGAATGGGAGATCCAGCGCGTGGGAGTGGCGAAATGACGGATGGCACGACCCCTCTCCATGTCGCGGTGCTGATGGGCGGCTGGTCGGCGGAGCGACCGGTGTCGCTGATGTCGGGCGCGGGCGTCGCCCAGGCGCTCGAGTCGCTCGGCCATCGGGTGACCCGGATCGACATGGACCGCGACGTCGCCGCGCGGCTGGCCGAGGCGCGGCCCGACCTGGTGTTCAACGCCCTGCACGGCTCGCCCGGGGAGGATGGCACGGTGCAGGGGCTGATGGACCTGATGGGGCTGCGCTACACGCATAGCGGCCTCGCCACCTCGGTCATCGCGATCGACAAGGTGCTGACCAAGCAGGCGCTGGTGCCGCACGGCGTGCCGATGCCCGGTGGTCGCATCGTGCGCTCCGCCGACATCCACCAGGCCGACCCGCTGGCGCGCCCCTATGTGCTGAAGCCGGTCAACGAGGGGTCGTCGGTCGGCGTCGCGATCATCACCGAGGAGGGCAATTACGGCAATCCGATCGCGCCCGATGCCAAGGGCCCGTGGCAGGAATTCGAGGAACTGCTCGCCGAGCCATATATCCGCGGGCGCGAACTGACCACGGCGGTGCTGGGCGACCGGGCGCTGGGCGTGACCGAGCTGATCCCGAAGAACGGCTGGTATGATTTCGACGCCAAGTACACCGACGGGCTGACCGAGCATGTCTGCCCGGCGCGCATTCCGGACGAGATCGCCGAAGCGTGCAAGGCGCTGGCGCTGGAGGCGCATCGACTGCTCGGATGCCAGGGCACCAGTCGCTCCGACTTCCGCTGGGACGACGAGCGCGGCGTCGACGGGCTGTTCCTGCTGGAGGTCAACACCCAGCCGGGCATGACCCCGCTCAGCCTGGTGCCGGAACAGGCGCGCCACATCGGCATGGGCTATGCCGAACTGGTCCAGGCGATCGTCGACGAGGCGTTGCGGCGTCCGCACGGGGAGCGGCCGGGATGAGTCGCACGATCAAGCGCGGGCCGCCGCCCAAGCGGCCGGCCCCGCGCCGCCGCCAGCCGGTGAAGAAGGTATCGATCGGCGAGAAGCTGGTCGCGCGCCTGCCGGTCAGCGAGGCGACGGTGAAGAAGGCTGTCACCTGGTCGATCACCGGGCTGGCGGGCGGGGCGATCATCGGCATCGCCACCTGGATCGGCGTGCCCGGCATGATCGGCGCGGCGGTGGCCAGCACCGCCGGCCAGGCTGGCCTGCGCGTCGAGCAGGTCGAGATCACCGGGCTGAAGCGGATGGACCGGATGACGGTCTATGCGATCGCGCTAGAGGACAAGCAGAACCGCACCTCGATGCTGGCGGTCGACCTCCCCGCGATCCGCGACCGGCTGCTCCGCTACGGCTGGATCGCGGATGCGCATGTCTCGCGCCGGCTGCCCGACACGTTGCTGATCGACATCGTCGAGCGCACGCCGGCGGCGGTGTGGCAGGATCGCGGCGAGCTGACGTTGATCGACAAGGACGGCGTGCTGCTGGAGCCGGTGCAGCCCAATGCGATCCCCAATCTGCCGCTGGTGATCGGGCCCGGCGCGGACCGGCAGGAGGCGGGCTATCAGGCGCTGCTCGCCGCCGCCCCCCAGCTTCGCCCCAAGATCAAGGCGGCGACCTGGATCGGCAATCGTCGCTGGGACCTGACCTTCGCGACCGGCGAGGTGCTGGCGCTGCCCGAGGACGGGGCGGGGCGGGCGCTGGCGCGCTTCGCGGAGCTGGACGGCAACCGGCCGCTCCTGGGCCGGGGCTGGATGCGGTTCGACATGCGCGACCCTGCGAAGCTGGTTGCGCGCAAGCCCGGCATGAACCAGAACCATGCGCTGGCCGATCCCGCGCAAATGGGGGCGGCCGTCGCGCCCGAGACCGACGGCGCGGCGAACGCGGTCGCAGGCGATGGCGGCCCGGAGTCCGGGGCGGCAGCCGACGCTGCGCCGGGCGGGGGCGAGGGGTGAAGTAATGGCGAAAGTGGCACCGGAAGGTCTGATCACCGCGCTCGACATCGGGTCGTCCAAGGTGTCGGCGATGATCGCGCAGAAGGGCGATGGCGGCGAGCTGATCGTGCTGGGAACCGGCCAGCGCGAGAGCCGTGGCGTGAAGCGCGGCTATATCGCCGACATGGGGGCAACCGAGGCGGCGGTGCGCGAGGCGGTGGAGCAGGCCGAGCGGATCGCCGGGTTGAACATCGAGAATGTCTGGGTCGGCTTCTCGGCCGGCGGGCTGGTGTCCGACGTGGCCGAAGTCGAGTTCGAGCTGGGCGGGCACCAGGTCGAGCAGCAGGACATCGACGCGCTGCTGGCGGCGGGCCGCCAGTCGATCGACCCGCAGGGGCGGATGGTCCTGCACGCGCAGCCGGCGCTCTACACGCTGGATGGGCTGACCGGCGTCAAGAAGCCGCTCGGCCTTCACGCCGACAAGCTGGGCGTGCACATCCATGTCGTCGCGGCCGACGGATCGCCGGTGCGCAACCTGGACCTGTGCGTCCGCTCGGCGCACCTGGAGGTGAAGTCGATCATCGCGGCACCGGTCGCGACGGGGCTCGCCTGCCTGTCCGAGGAAGAGCGCGAGCTCGGCGTCGCGCTGGTCGAGATCGGCGCGGGCATCACCAATGTCTCGCTCTTCGCGGGCGGGATGCTGGTCGGCCTGTGCTCGATCCCGGTGGGCGCGCAGGACATCACCGACGACATCGCCTCCGCCTTCGGCACGCGCCGGGCGCTGGCCGAGCGGATGAAGTGCTTCCACGGATCGGCCAATGCGAGCCCTCGCGACAATCACGACATGATCCCGGTCACGCCGGTCGGCGCGGAAGATGATGTCCATGGCGGCACCCAGATCACCAAGGCCCAATTGATCGCGGTGATTCGCCAAAGACTGGAACATCAAATGAACGAGGTCCGTAAGGCCTTGACCCAGTTGAAGTTTGAAGGTCCGGTCGGGCGACAGGTCGTGCTCACAGGCGGCGGGGCCGAGTTGAAGGGGATTGCAGACTATGCGCAGCAGGCTCTAGGGCGTTCGGTACGACTGGGAAGGCCGCGCGGGTTGACGGGTTTGCCCGAGGCGCATGCCGGACCGGCGTTCGCGACGCTGGCGGGCCTGGCCTTCTACGCCGCGACCGATCCGATCGACCTGCGCGCCGTCGCCCCCAGCGGGCAGACGGTCCACCGGCCGAGCGGTCTGGGGCTGTTTCGCAAGCTTCTTCAAGCGGCGCGGGCAAATTACTGACGTTTTTCGGTGGCGGTCGGCGGATCGTCGCGTACATAGCAATAATCGATACCTGGGCGGGCGGTCACAAGGCTCGGGTGCGGCGGAGTAACATTGGCGATGAGCATCGAATTTCTGGCACCCGAGGTGGATGAGCTGACCCCGCGAATCGCGGTGATCGGCGTGGGCGGCGCCGGCGGCAACGCCATCGCCAACATGATGCGGGCCGATGTGCAGGGCGTCGACTTCCTGGTCGCCAACACCGACGCGCAGGCGCTGAAGCAGTCGACCGCGCCCAACCGCATCCAGCTCGGCGCGAAGATCACGCAAGGGCTGGGCGCGGGCGCCCGGCCGGAGATCGGTCGCGCCGCCGCCGAGGAGACGATCGAGAGCCTCGCCAAGCAGCTCGAGGGCTGCCACATGGTCTTCATCGCCGCCGGCATGGGCGGCGGCACCGGCACCGGCGCCGCGCCCGTCATCGCCAAGGCCGCACGCGACATGGGCATCCTGACCGTCGGCGTCGTCACCAAGCCGTTCGCGTTCGAGGGCAATCGCCGCTCCAAGGCGGCCGATGGCGGCATCGAGGAACTGCAGAAGTTCGTCGACACGCTGATCGTGATCCCGAACCAGAACCTGTTTCTGATCGCCAATGCCAACACCACCTTCAAGGAAGCGTTCGCGATGGCGGACGAGGTGCTGCAGCAGGGTGTGCGCGGCATCACTGACCTGATGGTCATGCCCGGCCTCATCAACCTCGACTTCGCCGACGTCCGTTCGGTGATGCAGGAGATGGGCAAGGCGATGATGGGCACCGGCGAAGCGTCGGGCGACAATCGCGCGCTGGAAGCGGCGCAGAAGGCGATCGCCAACCCGCTGCTCGACGGCGTGTCGATGCAGGGCGCCAAGGGCGTCATCATTTCGATCACCGGCGGCGACGACATGCGCCTGCTGGAGGTGGACGAGGCGGCGAACCACATCCGCGACCTGGTCGATCCCGACGCCAACATCATCTGGGGCTCGGCGTTCAACCCGGAACTGGAAGGCCGCATCCGCGTGTCGGTGGTCGCCACCGGCATAGAGGCGGTCGAGCGCGTGGTGCCCAGCCCGTCGCAGGGCGGCGACTCGGCGCGCTCCTTCTCCTTCGGCCTGGGCCGCAAGACCGACGAGACCACCTCCTTCCGCCCGACCGAAACGCCGGCCGCGTCGCAGCCTGCACCTGCGCCCGCCCCGCAACAGGCCGCGCCGGCGCCTGCGCCCCAGGCCGCCACGCCGCATTATGCCGCCCCGCAGCCGGCGGCCCAGCCGGCCGCGTCCGCGCCGGCCGCTCCCCAGGCGGCGGTGCCGCCGGCTCCCGCGACGCCCGCCGCCGATGACGAGCTGGTCCTCGGCGCCGACACGATGGTGAGCCCGCCGGTCACCCCGCGCGCGCCGGCCCAGCCGGCCCCCTATGCCGCGCCCGCGACCGGCTATGCGGCGCCGACTCCCGCCCCCGCGCCGGCGGCGGACGAGGGCGGCGCGCGGCGTCGCTGGCTGGCACCAGGCAGCGATACCGGCGCGGTCGAGCCGCCAGCCCCCGCACCGCGCGTGAAGCTGGGCGGCACCTTGTTCGAGCGCATGTCCAACGCCGCGCGCGGCACGCCGCGCGAGGAAGAGGCGAAGCCGGCCGATCCGCTCGACATCCCGCGTTTCCTGCACCGCCAGAACAACCAGTAAGGACATTGGGCGGGGAGGGCATGATCCTCTTCCCGTCCGTCCTCCCGCCCGTCGGACAGGCCCGCCGCCCGGCCAGGTCCGTGGCCGGGCGACGTGCGCCTGCAAAAGGCGTCGCCCGCCTGGTCGTCATCCCGGCCCGTTTCGTCGCGCCGGCGGGCCCATCGACATTGCCGGTTCATCCCGGCTGGGCTGTAGCCGGATCGATCCCATGAAGCCGCTTTTCCTCTCCACCGCCGCGCTTGCGCTTGCTGCCGCCCTCGCGCCCCTTCCCCTGGCCGCGCAGGCGGTGGTGCAGCCGCTGCACCGAACGCTGGCCGACGATCTCGGCGACGTGATGCGCCGGCTCGCCAGCAACCCGCGCGACCTGAACGCGCTGATCGAGGCGGGGGACCTGTCGATCCGCATGGGCGACCTGTCCGCCGCCGCCTCGCTGTTCGCCCGGGCCGACAAGATCGCCCCACGCGACGGCCGGGTGAAGGCCGGCATGGGTTCGGTGCTGGTCCGGTCGGAACGGCCGGGCGAGGCGCTGCGCTTCTTCCAGCAGGCCGAAAGCTTCGGCGTGTCGCCGTCGCGCTTCGCGGCCGATCGCGGTCTCGCCTATGACCTGATCGGCGAGCAGGCGCGCGCCCAGGCGGATTATCGGCTGGCCCTGGCCCAGGAGCGCGACGACGAGACGCTACGCCGCTATGCGCTGTCGCTCGGCATCTCGGGCCAGCAGGCGCAGGCGTTGGAGCAACTCGACCCGCTCGTCCGCCGCCAGGATCGCGCCGCTTGGCGCGCACGGGCGTTCGTAATGGCGATGAGCGGCGATACGGGCGGCGCGAACAAGATCGCGACGACGATGATGCCGGCGACGATGGCGCAAGGCCTTGGGGCGTTCTTCCAGCGGCTGCCGACCTTGCCCGCCGCCGACCGCGCGTTCGCGGTGCATTTCGGCGAGATCTTCGCGACGCCGGAGCGGGTCGCGGATGCTCGCCTGGTTCCGCCATTGCCGCCGATGCCGCGCGACACCAGCGCCCCGGTGCAGGTCGCCGCGACCAGCACGGTCCAGCCGGTCGAGAGCAGCCGCCGCCAGACCCGCCGTCGCGAACCGGTGGCAGGCCGGACCACCGCCAGCCGTCCCGTCTCGGTCGCCGCGGCGCCGGTGGTGACGATGGCGCCGGCGCGCGAGGTCGTGCAGCCGGTGCCAGCCCAGCCTGTCGTGCAGCCGATCGTGCCGCCCGTCGTCCGGTCCGCCCCCGTCACGGTCGCGGCGGTGCAGCCGGTCGCGCCGCCCCGGCCGAGCTTCGCGCCACGGTCGCCGGTCGTACAGCCCGTGCCGGTTCAGCCGGACCCCGTCGAGACCGCCGCCACGCCGCCCACGCGGGTCGCGCCGGTCGAATCGAGCGCGTCGACGCGGCGGACCGATGCGGTGCTTGCGCGGATCGTCGCAAGCCTGTCGATCCCCGCATCGGAGCTGGGGGTGGAGGAGCCGGTCCGGGCCGTCACCCAGACGCCCCGGCCGGAAGAGCCCGTCAACCTGGCGAAGGCGCCGGCCTCGGCGATCGGTCACCGCGTGGTCACCGAAGCGGTCGCCAAGGAGGCGCGCGATACCGCCGTCCGCCGCGTGGTCGCGGCACGGCTGACCGGCGACGCCGCCGCCGATGATGCGGCCCCCGCCAAGCCGCGCACGGCGGCGGAACGGCGGGCGGCGGAACGGCTGGCCAGGGCGGAGGCCGCGAAGACCCCGGCGGAACGTCGGGCCGCCGCGCGCCTCGCCAAGGCGGACGCGGATGCAGAGGCGGAGCCCGCGCCCAGGACGCCGGCCGAGCGCCGCGCCGCAGCACGCAAGGCGGAAGCGGAGAAGAAGGCGGCGGCTGAAAAGAAGGCGCTTGCCGACAAGGAGGCCGCCGAGAAGAAGGCGGCGCGCGCCAACCCGTCGCGCATCTGGGTGCAGGTGGCCGGCGGCGCGAATGCCGACGATCTGCCCAAGGCGTGGAAGGGCGCGCAGGGCAAGGCGTCGGCGCTGAAGAGCCGGACGGCTTATGCGACCAGGAACCGCGCCAGCAATCGCGTTTTGACCGGCCCCTTCAAGACCGAGGCGGAGGCGCGCGCCTTCGTGAATCAGCTTGCCAAGCAGGGTGTCTCGGCCTTTTCCTTCACCAGCGATGCCGGCCAGCCGGTGACCAAGCTGCCGGCGAAGTAAGCGCCGGCATCAACGGGGGACTGCAAGCGTGACGATCGCACCTTGGGCGTCGGACCCGGCGCGGAGCCGGGGGCGGCGGCATGACGAGCAGCGCGACGGCCAGGTGCGGGGCCCCCGCGATGCATTCCAGCGCGACCGCGACCGGATCATCCATTCGATCAGCTTTCGCCGGCTGCGCCACAAGACCCAGGTCTTCATGGCGCCGGACGGCGATCATTTCCGCGTCCGCCTGACCCACAGCATCGAGGTGGCGCAGATCGGCCGCACCATCGCGCGCGCGCTGGGCCTGAACGAGGATCTGACCGAGGCCTTGTGCCTCGCGCATGATATCGGTCACCCGCCATTCGGCCATGCCGGCGAGGACGCGCTGAAGGAAGCGATGTCGGGTGCGGGCGGCTTCGACCATAATGGCCATGTGCTGCGGGTCCTGACCGAGCTGGAAAGCCCCTATCCCTTGTGGAACGGGCTCAATCTCAGTTGGGAGACGCTGGAGGGGCTGGCCAAGCACAATGGCCCGGTCCGCCATCCCGGCTGGGCGCTGGCGCAGGCGGATGCGGACTTCCCGCTCGAACTGGCGCAGCATGCCTCGCTGGAGGCACAGGTCGCGGCGATCGCCGACGACATCGCCTATGACAATCACGACATTGACGACGGCCTGCGCGCCGGCCTGTTGACGCTGGATCAATTGCTGGCGGTGCCGGTGGTGGCGCAGACCTGGGACGGGGTGCGGCGGCGTTTTCCGGACGGGCATCCGGTGCGTCTGGCGCGCGAGCTGGTCCGTACGCAGATCGGCGCGATGGTCACCGACCTGCTCGCCGAGACCCAGGCGCGGATCGCCGATAGCGGCGTCGGCGACGTGGCGGACGTGCGCGCGGCGGGCCGGACGCTGGTCGGCTTCTCCGAGGCGATGCGGACGGCGGAGCGCGACCTGAAGCGCTTCATGTATGCCAATCTTTATCACCATCCGGTCCAGCTCGCCGCGGCGGACGCGGCGCGGGCGGTGGTGAGCGGGTTGTTCGCGACCTATTCGGCCGATCCCGCCGCCATGCCGCCCGAATGGCGCGAACGTCTGCCGGTCGAGGAGCCGGCGCGCAGCCGCCATATCGCCGACTTCATAGCCGGTATGACCGACCGTTACGCGATCACCCGCTATCGTGCGCTGGTCGGGCCGATCGACCTGCCGGAGGGTTTCTGAGCGACGCGCTGCTTGTGGTCGCGGGAAGGCGCGACGACGTGAAAAGCATCGGAACCGTGCAGAGGCCGCGCAGGGAGCCATCCGGCGGCACGGCGGCACCATCGGGCCGGCCTGGAAGACGATCCGGCGCGAGCGCGCCTGACTTCTACTCGTGATGTGCGCCGGTATGCGCGCCATCCCCCGTCTGCGTCGCGACCCGACGCTGGATAGCACGTCAACGGGACGAAGAAGGGGCGGCCAGTCACCCGGCAGCCCCTTGTGATCAAGCCGCCGGGTGCGCCGGCGGCCTGCGATGGGAGAAGGTCGACCTCAGAGCGCCGAGGTCGCATCCTTGGCGGCACCGGCGGCGTCGGCGACGCGGAAGGCGACCGGGGCCTCGCCCGACCGGCCGGTCACGCGGCCGTTGCGGACGACGAGGCGGAACGACTTGCCGTCCTCGACGCGGTGGCCCGAGATCACCTTGGCGCCATGCGCTTCGTCGGCGGTGTACACATAGGTCTGACCTTCATGCGTGAAGCGGTGCTCCAGCGGCGCGGCCGTCGCGACCGTGGCGGTGAAGGTGGCCGCAACCGCGGCGACGATGCTGATCTTGCGCATGATGTCTGTCCCCATGAAGAGAAGCGGGAAGGAGTGGCTGCCCGCCTCGTGACCGTTGCGGCCATGAATATTGCACCGCAGCAATCGCGCAACTGCAAAGGGTCCGAGCAAGATTGCAGGAAACGCAAGCGCGTTTGAGCCGCCGCCGCTTTGGCGCTAAGGGGCCAGGCTTCCACCCAGTATCGGACGACCATGACGCTCTACACCCGCTTCGCCGCCCATATCGATGCCGCGCTCGACACCCTGACCGATGGTGGCGTGCTGCCCGGCGGGATCGACCGCCGCAACGTGACGGTGGAGCCGCCGCGCGACGCGTCGCACGGCGATCTCGCGACCAATGCGGCGATGGTGCTGGCCAAGGCGGCGGGCGCCAAGCCGCGCGCGCTGGCGGAGGCGCTGGCGGCCGAGCTGGCCAAGCTGCCCGAGGTGGCGCGCGTCGACATCGCCGGTCCCGGCTTCATCAACATGGTGCTGACCGACGACAGCTGGCGCGGCGAACTGGCGGCGGTGCATGCGGCTGGGGCCGATTATGGCCGTTCGACGACGGGCAACGGCATCACCGTCAACATCGAATATGTCTCCGCCAATCCGACCGGGCCGATGCATATGGGCCATTGCCGGGGCGCGGTGGTGGGCGATGCGCTCGCCAGCCTGCTGGAGTTCGCCGGACACAGGGTGATCCGCGAATATTACGTCAACGATGCCGGCGGCCAGGTCGATGTGCTCGCCCGTTCGGTCCATTGCCGCTACCGCGAGGCGCTGGGTGAGACGGTGACCATCCCGGAGGGCCTGTATCCCGGCGACTATCTGGTGCCCGTGGGGCAGGCGCTGGCCGCCGAATATGGCGAGCGCTACGCCGCTGCGCCCGAGGGCGAATGGCTGGCGCTGTTCCGCACCCGCGCGGTCGCGGCGATGATGGACCTGATCAAGGCCGATCTGGCCTTGCTCGGAATCCATCACGACCTCTTCTCGTCCGAGGCCGAGTTGCAGGCGGCCGGCAAGCCCGAGGCGGCCGAGGCCGAACTGCGCGCGCGCGACCTGGTCTATGACGGCGTGCTGGAGGCCCCCAAGGGCGAGACGCCCGAGGATTGGGAGCCGGTGGAGCTGCCGTTGTTCCGTTCCACCGCCTTTGGCGACGATCAGGACCGGCCGATCAAGAAGTCGAACGGCAGCTGGACCTATTTCGGCGCCGACCTGGCCTATCACTACCAGAAGGCGCAGGGTGCCGACCAGCTCATCGACATCTGGGGCGCGGACCATGCCGGCACGGTCAAGCGCATCCAAGCGGCGGTCGCGGCGCTGACCGGCGGCAAGACGCGCTTCGACGTCAAGCTGATCCAGATGGTGCGGCTGCTGCGCGGCGGCGAGCCGGTCAAGATGTCCAAGCGCGCCGGCAATTTCGTCACGCTGGCGGATGTAGTGCGCGAGGTCGGCAAGGACGTGGTGCGCTTCACCATGCTGACCCGCCGCGCCGACGCCCAGATGGATTTCGACTTCGCCAAGGTGGTCGAGGCGTCGAAGGACAATCCGGTCTTCTACGTCCATTATGCCCATGCGCGCATCGCCTCGCTGCATCGTCGCGCCGCCGAGGCGGGGATCGGCGAGGGCGAGCCCGATCTCGCCCGGCTGGACGCGGAGGAACTGGCGCTGGTCAAGCTCGCGGCGCAATTCCCGCGCACCGTCGAGACGGCGGCGGCGACGCGCGAGCCGCATCGCATCGCCTTCTACCTCTACGACCTGGCCGCCGCCTTCCATGCGGCCTGGAATGTCGGCAACGACCGGCCGGACCGCCGCTTCCTGGTGGTGGAGGATGCCGAGGCGACGCGCGCGCGGCTTTTCCTGGCGGCCGGAATCGGGCAGATCATCCGCAATGGCCTGGCGATCATGGGCGTCGAGGCCGTCTCGGAGATGAACTGACTTATGGTCGACCACCTATCGCTGCGCGACGAGGACCGGCTGCCCTGGCTGGAGACCGTCGATCCCGACGAGGAGGAGGGATCGTCGATCTTGCGCTTCGTCGCCTATGTGGTGCTGGTGCTGGTGGTGGTCGCCGGCATCGCCTTCGCGGCGCTCAATATCTGGCACCGCACGGCGGGCGGCAATGGCGAGCTGATCGCGGCCGATCCCAACCCCTATAAGGTCAAGCCGGTCGAACCCGGCGGCCTGAAGGTGGAGGGCGAGGGCGATGCAGCGGTCGCGACCAGCGACGGCAAGGCCGCGGGCACCGGCGCGATCGACCTGAGCGCGATCCCGGAGGCGCCGGTCACCGCGACCCCCGCCGCGCAGGCCAGCCCGGCGTCCGGGGTGACGGCCGGCCGCAGCGCCAGCGCCGCGATCCCCGCGCCCGCCGGCAAGCTGGTCGCCGCCACGCCGATGAGCGAGCGTCCCGCTCCCGCCGGCCCCGCGCCCGGCGGATCGCTGGTCCAGCTCGGCGCCTATCCGTCGGAGAGCCTGACCAACGCCGCCTGGGACCGGTTCACCAAGCGGTTCGGCTATCTGGCGCAGATGGGCAAGGTGGTGCAGCCGGTGGCGAAGGACGGCAAGACGCTCTACCGCCTGCGGGTCAATGCCGGCAGCGCGAACCAGGCGGCGCAGCTCTGCGGCCGGTTGAAGGTCGCGGGCGAAAGCTGCTTCGTGGCGAGCTGATCCGGCCGGTTCGATGACGCCGATCATCGTCGGCCTGTCCGGCTCGCAGGTGACGCCTGACGAGCGCGCGGCCCTCCAGCGGGTCGCGCCGGCCGGGTTCATCCTGTTTGCACGCAATATTGTCGATCCCGTGCAGCTTCGCGCGCTGACCGACGATCTGCGTGACGCGAGCGGGCGCGATGACCTGCCGATCCTGACCGACCAGGAGGGGGGGGCGGTCGCGCGGCTCCGGCCGCCGCACTGGCCGGCGACGCTGGCGGCCGCCCGCTTCGCCGCCGCCTATGATCGTGCGCCGATGACTGCGATCCGCGCGATGCGCGCCCAGGGACAGGCGGTAGGACGGATGCTGGCGGCGGGGGGCATCACCATGAACGCCGCGCCGGTGCTCGACCTCGCTTGGCCCGGTGCGACGCCGGCGTTGGCGCAGCGATGCCTGGGCGCGACGCCGATGGCAGTGGCGGCGCTCGGTCGCGCGATGCTGGAGGGGCTGGCGGCGGGTGGCGTGACCGGCATCGTCAAGCACTGGCCGGGCCATGGCCGCGCGACGTCGGACCCGCATCAGGCGTTGCCGGTCGTCGACGCCGACGAAGGGGCACTGGCCGCCGACCTGTCGCCCTTCCACACGCTGGCCGGATCGGCGAAAGCCGGGATGACCGCCCACGTCCTCTATCCGGTCTGGGATATCGCGCGGCCGGCGACGCTGTCGCCGCTGATCGTGCAGCGGGTGATCCGTGAGCGGCTGGGATTCGACGGCCTGTTGCTGTCGGACGACCTGCACATGGGCGCGCTCGACGGGAATCTCCCGGCTCGGGCCCAGGGAGCGGTCGCCGCGGGTTGCGACCTGGCGCTGTGCTGCGCGGCGACGCCGGAGCAATGGACGATGCTGGCGGAGCGCCTGCCGCCCGTCGGCTCTGCGACGATGCGCCGCCTCGCGGCGGCCATGCCGCCGGCGGGGCAGGGCGAGGTGGCGGCGCTGATCGCCGAACGCGACGCGCTTCTCGCGGCGGCGTGACCGGGCCGTGGCCGAACCCGAGCAACTGACCCTCGACCTGGATGGATGGGAGGGGCCGCTCGACCTGCTGCTCAATCTTGCCCGGTCGCAGAAGGTCGATCTGCGCCGCATCTCGATCCTGGCGCTGGTGGAGCAATATCTCGCCTTCGTCGCGCGTGCGGCGGCGCTGCGGCTGGAGCTGGCGGCCGATTACCTCGTGATGGCGGCGTGGCTCGCCTATCTCAAGTCGGCGCTGCTGCTGCCGCGCGAGGCCGAGCCGGACCCCGATCCCGAGTTGCTGGCCCTGCAACTCCAGCTGCGGCTCGAACGGCTGGACGCGATGCGCGAAGCGGGCGCTCGGCTGGTCGCGCGGGACCGGCTGGGCCGCGACGTCTTCCCGCGCGGGATGCCGGAGGGGCTGCGCGCCGATCGCCGCGCCGACTGGCAGGTCGGCCTCTACCAACTGATCGCCGCCTATGGCGAGGTCTCGGTCCGCACGTGCCCGGTCTTCCATGTCGTTGCCGACCGGCAGGTGATGACGCTGGAGGCGGCGCTGGCGCGGGTGTCGACGCTGCTCGGCGTGACGCTCGACTGGCGCGCGCTGGACCAGTTCCTGCCGCCATCGGCCGGGGCGCTGCGGCGGTCGGCGGTCGCCTCCAGCTTCCTGGCGGCGCTGGAACTGGCGCGGCAGGGGCGGGTCGAGCTGCGCCAGGCGGGGCCGTTCGCGCCGCTCTATCTCCGCCGGCCGGCATGACCCCGCCCGATGATCTGGTCCGCGCGGTCGAGGCGGTGCTGTTCGCGGCCGAAGCGCCGCTGACGGTCGACGCGATCCGCGCGCATGTCGGGGCGGACCCGCGCCCGGCATTGGCCCGGTTGCAGGCGGATTATGCCGGGCGCGGCGTCCAGCTCGTCCGGCGCGGCGATCGCTGGCTGTTCCAGACCGCCGCCGACCTCGCGCATCTGCTCCGCCGCACCAGCGAGGAGCGGCGGTCGCTGTCGCGCGCGGCCGTCGAGACGCTGGCGATCATCGCCTATCACGAGCCCGTGACCCGCGCCGAGATCGAGGCGATCCGCGGCGTCCAGATCTCCCGGGGCACGCTCGACGTGCTGCTGGAGGCGGGCTGGATCCGGCCGGCCGGTCGCCGCGAGGTGCCGGGCCGGCCGCTCACCTATGCCACCACGCCCGGCTTCCTGACCCATTTCGGCCTCGCCAGCCGGCGCGACCTGCCGGGGATCGACGACCTGCGCGCCGCCGGCCTGCTCGATCCGGTCGATCTTTCGTCGGAGCGGCTGGAAAAGCCCGGCGATAGCGCGTAGATGCATTGCGTCTTCAGGAGTCACGCCAATGGGCAGCTTCAGCCCGATCCATCTGCTCGTCCTTGCCGTCGTTGCCATCCTGCTCTTGGGCGGCGGGCGATTCTCGAACCTGATGGGCGACGTCGCCAAGGGTGTGAAGAATTTCAAGAAAGGCATGGCCGAGGAGGACGAACCCGCCAAGCCGAGCAAGCGCATCGAGGCGCAGAGCAAGGCGGAGCCCGCCTTCGATCCCGACGGCAATCGCACCCGCGATACGCTGCGCGACGACCGCTGATATTGTCCTCTCCGCTGGGGCGCGGCTGAATGTTCGATATCGCGCCGACCGAGCTGATGCTCGTGGCCATCGTGGCGCTGGTGGTGATCGGTCCCAAGGACCTGCCCAAGGCGATGCGCGTGGTCGGCTATTGGGTCGGCCGCGCGCGCGGCGTCGCCCGCCAGTTCCGCTCCGGTTTCGACCAGATGGTCCGCGAGGCCGAGCTGGAGGAAATGGAGAAGCGCTGGGCGGCGGAGAATGAGCGGATCATGCGCGAACATCCCGCGCCGCCCGCCGCCGACCCCGTGTCGCCCGAGCCGGGGCATGGCGCCGTTCCGCACGACGATGGGTCCGGCCACCCCGCACCGGTGATGGTCGAGAAGCCCGAGGTCGCGCCGGCCGAAACGTCCGTGCCCGGCAAGTCCGAGGGGGCGGCGTCGTGAGCGACCATCTCGACGAGATCGACGCCAGCCGCGCCCCCCTGCTCGACCATCTAATCGAGCTGCGCCGCCGCCTGCTCTATTGCATCGCTGCGCTGGCGGTGGCCTTTGCCATCTCCTTCTATTTCGCCGACCGCATCTTCGCCTTCCTGGTCCAGCCGCTGCTGCGCGCCGGGCAGGGGACGGTGATCTATACGGAGATCTTCGAGGCGTTCTTCGTCCAGGTGAAGGTCGCCTTCTTCGCGGCGATGATGATCGCCTTCCCGATCATCGCCAACCAGCTCTGGCAATTCGTCGCGCCCGGCCTCTACCGCAAAGAACGGCGGGCGCTGCTGCCTTTCCTGTTCGCGACGCCGGTGCTGTTCGCGCTGGGCGCAGCGCTGGCCTATTACGTCGCCATCCCGATGGCGCTGCATTTTCTGCTGGGGTTCGACGGCGTGGTCGGGGGGGTGAAGCGCGAGGCGCTGCCGGCGATCGGCAACTACCTGTCGTTCATCATGCAGTTCCTGTTCGGCTTCGGCCTGTCCTTCCTGTTGCCGGTGCTGCTGATGCTGCTGGAGCGGGCCGGGATCGTCACGCGCCAGGGCCTGATCAAGGCGCGGCGCTATGCGATCGTCGGCGCGACCGCGATCGCGGCGGTGCTGACCCCGCCCGACCTGATGAGCCAGGTGCTGCTCGCGGTGCCCCTCATCCTGCTCTACGAGCTGGCGATAATCGGCATCTGGTTTACCGAACGTCGCCGCGCCCGGGAAAGCGGAACGGAGCTGGCGGAGGACTGAGACGGGTCGATATCCGATGCGGATGGGTGGACCTCCCTCGTGTCGGATATCCGTCGCAGAAGGCTGGCGGACGACCGGGCCAGCGGGACGCTCGCCCAACGAACCCGTGAACGACCAGGAACGGTGGGTCCCCGAACGGCCTGCCGTCGGGTGCGCCGGTCAGCCGCCCGCCTGGCTGTCGACCCGCACCGGTTCGGCGCGGCGTTCCTCGGTCAGAATCTGCCAGCCCGTCAGGAACAGCGCGCCGGCCAGCGGCCCGACCACGATGCCGCTCAGCCCGATCAGGTCAATGCCGCCCAGCGTCGTTACCAGCACCAGCCAGTCGGGCAGGCCGGTATCGCGCCCGACCAGCATCGGGCGCAGGATATTATCGGCCAGGCCGATCACGAACACGCCCGACAGCACGACCACCACCGCCTGCCAGACCGCGCCGGTGGCGAGCAGATAGATGGCGACGGGGGTCCAGATGATCGCCGGACCCACCGCCGGCAGCAGCGCCGCGATCGCCATTAGCACGCCCCACAGCAAGGCAGCCGGCACGCCGACGATCCAGAAGGTCGCCGCGCCCAATGCACCCTGCACCAGCGCGACGACGCCCGAACCCTTGATCGTGGCGCGGACGACGGCGACGAACTTGTCGCTCAGCCGCTCCGCGATGTCGCGGCGGAGCGGCAGGGCGCGGACGACGGCCGGCCCGATCGACTCGCCGTCGCGGAGCAGGAAGAAGGTGACATAGAGACCGACGCCGAACGCCAGCAGGAAGGAGGCGGCATTGGCACCGATCGACAGCGCCTGGCGCGCGATCGTGCTGACGCTGCTGCTCACCGCCTGGGTCAGCTTGGCCTGGACGCGTTCGAAGCTGTCGAAGCCCGACCGGTCGACCAGTTGCTGGATGCGGTTGGGCAGCCCGTCATGGACCTGGTGGAAGTAGCGCGCGAAGTCGATATTGCCCGTACGCATCTGCGCATAGACGCCGACCGACTGGTCGACGACCAGGCTGGCGACGATGATCGCCGGGATGACGACCGCCACGGTGATGACGAGCAGCGTCACCGCCGCCGCCAGCGTCCGCCGATCCGGCCAGCGGCGCAGCAGGCGCTGGAAAAGGGGCTGGAAGAGCAGGGCCGCCAGCGCCGCCCAGAGCAGCGCGCCGATGAAGCTGGAGACGATCAGCAGCAACCCGATGCTGGCTAGCACCAGGAAGAGGATCAGTCCGCCATGTTCGATCCGGCGTCCGTCGGTGGTCATTCGGCAGGGCCTTTCCAATAGGATTTGCGGGCGTCGGCAATCTGGCCCGGAAACGCAAGGAGCCTCCGGACCCCTACGGGCACGGAGGCTCCGGTCGTGGCGCTTGGGCGCTTACTTGGCGTCGTCGGCCGTCTTGGCAACGGTGCGGCCCGCCGAGCTCACATCCTTGCCTGCGCCCTCAATCGTGTTGCAGGCCGAGACGAGCAGGGCGCTGGCGACGAAAGCGAGACCAACCAGTTTACGCATAAGAACCTCCAGTATGTAGATGCCAGTAACGCAATGATCCGCCGACAATTTCGTTCCGCAGCCGATATGGGCAATACGGTGCGACGAGGCTTTGCGAAGGATTTGGAGGGCTGCCCAAACGTTAAAGGCCCGAAGGCATCACCGGGGGGGGGAGGGGTGATGCCTTCGGGCCTATGTCGTGGACCGCGAGAGCGGGGGGGGCATAAGGTCGCGATCCGGACTGTAGAACCCGCCTCGCTGCGGGTGGTTCCGCTACGTCGCGAAGTTTTTTTCAGTCCCGTCCGGTCACTGGGAAGGCGATCTCATAAGCGCCGGTCAGTGGATCGTGATGCAGCTTGGAGCGGAGCTGGCGCGACAGGCCCTCCATCACCCGACCATAGCGGGTGCCCGCCAGCTCGCGGAGCTGGTCGCCATCCACCAGCGCCCGAGACACCACGCGCAGCACCGCGCGCTCGGGCTGTTCGTCGGGCTTGATCGAGACGCGAATCTGCGCCGCCGGATCGCAGCTGGTCGCCAACTCGATCGTCTCGGTGATGAGGAAGGCAAGCGCCACCGCCACGTCCTGGTTGACCAGAAAGGCGTCGACATCCAGCGTGATGCCGATCGCATGCGCGCGTTCCGAGGCGGTGGCGCGGATATTGGACGCCAGCTCGCCGACCATGGTGCGTAAATTGAGGCCGCGATTGACCTCCATCTCCGCGAAATGGTGGCGGTGGACCACGGCCAGCGCGTCGACCCGGCGCTGGATCGACGCATAGGCGGCGGTGGCGTCCGGGCTGCGCGCGCCCCGCGCATGGAAGGCGATCAGGCTGGAGATCACCTGGAGGTTGTTCTTCACCCGGTGATGAACCTCGCGCGTCAGCTTGGTCTGGCGGCGCAATCCCTCCTCCAGCCCGGCCTCGTGATCGGCCACGGTCTGGCTGATCGAGCGGAAGGTCTCGCCAAGCTCGCGGATTTCCGGCGCGGGCAGGCTGGTCGCACGCGAATCTATCACCTCGCCGGGCACGTAGGCGGCGACGCTGGCGCGTAGCTGGCGCAGCGGACGCAGCAGCAGCCGGTCGACGACCAGCCACGCGATACCCGCCGCCGCCGCCCACATCAGCAACGGCAGCAGCAGGGCGACGATCAGCGACGAGGTGACTGGAGCGCTGGGCATTTCGGTGTGCAACTGCAAGTCGGCGATGCCGAGCGGTGTGCGCAGCTCTTCCCGCCGATGAAGCGCGCCGATGCCGGACGCCGGCTCCAGCGACAGAGTCTGGTCGTCGAGCAGCAGCTCGCTCGAGAAGATGGTTGCGCGGCTGGTCGGGCGGCCGAGCCGGCGCAGAAAGCTTTGCGGGAAGAAGGCGCGCGCGGTGATGTCCGACCGGCCGCCCGTCAGCGACAGGATCAGCCCCTTCCCGGGCAGGACGGCGGCGTTGACCGGGTCGTCGGCCTCCATGTCGACCGGTTGCGGCATACGGACGCCGCAAAGCAGGCGACCCTGTCGATCGGCGATCTCGAAGCGCGCGCCGGCGGATGCCTGTTGCGCGAAGACGCCCTGGGCGCGGGCGCAGCTCGGCGCGTCGGCCGGGTCGGTGCCCAGCGCGTTCACCGCCACCCGCAGAGCGTTCATGTCGCCGACCAACTCGATCGCGATCGCCCGCGCGCTCTCGTTGGCGGCGATGCGCAGGCGCGAGCGCGCCTCGGCATCCGTCACCCGCGTGATCTGAAGGGTCGCCACGATCGCGATCAGCACCAACGGCAGGAGCGCGCCGCTGAGGATCAGGAACAGCTTGGCCCCGGTCGGCAATCGACCCAGCCAATGGCCTTCCCCGGTCGCGCCGGGCTCGGCTGCGACGATCGGGGGCGTATCGGACTGGGGCGCCGTCAGGGAAGGGGCCGTAAGTATCTGGTCGGGCATCGCCCGGCGTTAGGACAGCTTGCCGAGCAGGTCGAGCAGGTCGTCTGGAATCTGTTCCTCCACGGTCTGCTGGTAGACGGAGCGCAGTGCCGTGCCCATCTCGCGATCCTTGGTATCGTCCGACTGCGCGATCCGGCCCGTCGTCCGACCGGTTCCAGGCGCATCGGCAGTCCTATCCCGCCCATCCTGTCGCTGGCTGGCTTCGCGCATCTCAGCCGGTTTCTCGCTATCCTGACCCAAACCGAAAACTTCCCCCTTGGCCCGCTCTGACCGAGGGGCATGCAGCGACGTGCCGAAATGTCGGCAATGGTCCGATATCGCCGTGAAACCAAACATGGTCTCGATGGTTCCAACAGCGTTCCGAAAAAGTCGGACGTTCGCAGACCCATTGCCACGGCATATCCTTCATGCACAGAAGGGCCGACCAGTCTCCAGGGAGTTTTTACCGCTCATGTCGCTTGGACAGCAACTCGCACCGCATCTTCCTTTCCTGCGGCGCTACGGCCGGGCGCTGACCGGCAGCCAGACCCATGGCGACCAATATGTCCGCGCCACGCTGGAGGCCATCGTCGCTGCGCCCGACCAGTTTCCGCGCGACGTTGATCCGCGCCTGGGCCTCTATCGCATGTTCCAGGGCATCTGGTCCTCCGCCAATTATGACGAGTTGGGTGACGAGCCAGAGGCGATCGGCGCCGAGGCGGTGACGCGCGCGCGTCTCGCCCGGATGACGCCGCTGTCGCGTCAGGCGCTGCTGCTGACCGCCATGGAGGGCTTCACGCCCGAGGACGCGGCCTATCTGATCGATGTCGAGACCGACGAGGTCGAGCGGCTGGTGTCCGAGGCACTGGCCGAGATCGAGCAGCAGACCCGCGCCCGCGTCCTGATCATCGAGGACGAGCCGATCATCGCCATGGATATCGAGACGATCGTCCGCGATCTCGGCCATGACGTGACCGGCGTCGCGGTGACCCGCGACGAAGCGGTCGGTCTGGCGATGGAGGATCGACCCGGCCTGGTGCTGGCCGACATCCAGCTGGCCGACGACAGTTCGGGCATCGATGCGGTCAAGGACATCCTGGCCGAGTTCGAGGTGCCGGTGATCTTCATCACCGCCTTCCCAGAGCGCCTGCTCACGGGCGAGCGGCCGGAGCCGACCTTCCTCATCACCAAGCCGTTCCAGCGTTCGACCGTCAAGGCGGCGATCAGCCAGGCGCTGTTCTTCGACCAGTCGACGGTGCCGGCCTGACTCCTGTCGGCCGGGGGCGGGCGATGAAGTCCGCCCCCGGCCCCATGGAAAAGGTGAAAGGGTTACGGAGCCAAAACGATATCGAGGGGTTTTATCATCATGGCCGATCCCGAAGACCGCATCCACGTAACCACCGAAGAGGCGCGCGCCGGGTCCACCCCGCATATGACGCGCTTCATCCTGCCGATTTCGCTGGCCTTGGTGATCGTGATCTTCGCGGTGATCGTCTTCCGCTAAACACGGATGCCGGCTGGTAAAGTCGGATCATGGTGACTATTTTCTGCCGGGGCGGTGAACCGTGCCGAGCTTTAAGATCGGATACGAATGACTCAAGCGATGCTGCGCGATGACGATGCCCATGAGCCGGTCGAGGCGCCGGTCGAGCATGTTTCGTTGTCCGACCCCGAGTTCAAGACGCAGTTGGCGCAGGTCATCCCGCACCTTCGCGCCTTTGGACGATCGCTGTCGGGTAGTCGCGATCTCGCCGACGACCTGGTGCAGGAAACGCTGCTGAAGGCCTGGGCGGCCCGCAAGCGGTTCCAGGCCGGCACCAACATGCGCGCCTGGACCTTCATCATCCTGCGCAACCTCTATCTGTCGCAGATGCGGCGTGCGCGCTTCAAGGGCGAGTGGGACGATCTGGTCGCCGACCGCATCCTCGCCGCGCCCGCCAGCCAGGATCGCCATGTCGAACTGGGCGACATGCAGCGTGCGCTGATGCATCTGCCGCAGCCCCAGCGCGAGGCGCTGATCCTCGTCGGCGCGGGCGGCTTCGCCTATGAAGAGGCAGCGGAAATCTGCCAGGTCGCGGTCGGCACGATCAAGAGCCGCGTGGCGCGCGGCCGCGTCGCCCTGGAAGCCCTGCTCAGCGAGGGCGCCCTGCCGTCGCGGCGCGATCATGACAGCGATCCGAACAAGACGGCGCTCGATTCGATCATGGGCGATGTGGACCATCTCAGCCGCGGGCGATAAGCGGCGCCCGACCCGTGCCGTCCACCTGGCATGGGTCGGTCGGGTGGGACTCTTGAAGCTCCATTCCCCTTACGTTCGCACCAACAAAGGACACCCTGAACAAGCGCCGTCGGCTCTAGGCCACCTCAATAGAGTGGCGATCACCGCAGCGATCGTCCTTGCATTCCGGCACTTGGTGCAAGTTCAATAGCGCCGGCATGTCGCGCCGGATGTTCCAAGACCCCGGCGTGGCCTGCCCCTGGCGGCGCGCGCTGACGATGCAAGGCTGACTATTGTAAGTCTGTGGCTCCGGTTGAGCGGTGTGCGGTCATCTTCCCGAAGGGCTTAAGGCTGCCCGAGGCTATCCACGGTCCTGGACGTCATCGATTAAGATGCAACGCCCAACACGATCGGCATCCGCAACCTGATTTCAGCTATTGAGCCGCACGCCGTTCATTCGTCGCAGCAGCCGCAACATGTCCTCGGGCGTCGCGACCGTTCCGCCATAGGCGTCGCGCAGCGCCGCGCCGATCGCATCGGCCGGACGTGGCCGGCGAACGATCTGTTCGCCGCCGCTGGTCTCCGCGAGCAAGGAACTGGTGGACATCATGGCGTCATAACGTGCGGAGTGGGTCTTCGTTGCGATCTGTGTCAGGTCGGGTGCGATGTTCGAATCGCTGCCGCCGGTCCTCGACGATCCCCGCCTGCCGCTCGCCCTGGCGCGGGCGCGCCGTCACTCACCCTTCCTCGCACTGCTCGCCGACCGGGAGCCTGCGATTGCGGAGGCCGCCTCGGCCGGTCGGCTCGATCCGGCGCTGCTGGTCTATGATCCGGACGCTCCGGTGGCGCAGGCGCTGCGACGCCAACGGCGGGCGCTGGCCCTGCACGTGGCGCTGGGCGACCTGGCGGGCGTGCTGGACCTCACCGCTGTCACCGCGGCGCTGACCGCTTTCGCCGATGCCGCGCTCGACCGCGCGATTCGCGCTGCGATCGCGGAACGCTATCCGGATGCCGAACCCGCCGGCTTCGCCGCCATCGCGCTCGGCAAGCAGGGGAGCGGCGAGCTGAACTATTCGTCCGATATCGATCCGATCCTGATTTTCGATCCTGCCACGCTGCCGCGCCGGGCGCGCGAGGAGCCGGAGGAGGCTGCGGTGCGGATTGCGCGGCGCGCGGTCGAGCTGCTCCAAGCGCGCGACGGCGATGGCTATGTCCTGCGCGTCGACCTGCGGCTTCGGCCCTCGCCGGAGGTGACGCCGATCGCGTTGCCGGTCGGCGGCGCGATCGCCTATTATGAAAGCCAGGCGCTGACCTGGGAACGCGCCGCCTTCATCCGCGCCCGGGCGGCGGCGGGGGATATCGCGCTGGGCCGGCGCTTCCTCGACGCGATCCGGCCTTTCGTCTGGCGGCGGACGCTCGACTTCGGCGCGGTGGGGGAAATCCGAGCGCTGTCGCATCGCATCCGCGACCACCATGCGCAGGGACAGGCGTTCGGCCCCGGCTATGACCTCAAGCGCGGGCGCGGCGGCATCCGCGAGATCGAGTTCTTCGCGCAGATCCACCAGCTCATCCATGGCGGCCGCGATCCCGTGCTGCGCGCGCCCGCGACGCGCGATGCGCTGACCGAACTGGCGATCGCCGGCTGGATCGAGGTGACCGATGCCGAGGCCCTGACCGAGGCCTATACGCTGCTGCGCACGATCGAACACCGCGTCCAGATGATCGACGATCGCCAGACCCATCGCCTGCCCATGGGCGAGGGGTTGGACGCGGTCGCGCGGCTGCACGGGCTGGTGGACGGCGCGGCGCTGCTCGACCGGCTGCGCCCGGCGGTGGAGCGGGTGGGCCGGGTCTATGACGCGCTGGACGACAGCAAGCGCGCCGGCCTGTCGCGCGATCCGCTGGCCCTGGGCGAAGCGCTGGCGGCGCGCGGCTTCGGCGACGGCGCGGTGGCGGCGGCGCAACGGATCGCGGCCTGGCGCGCCGGCCTCTACCCCGCGCTGCGCAGCGCCCCCGCGCGCGACGCCCTGGAGGCGGTGCTGCCGACCCTGGTCGAGGCGATCGGCCATGCCCCCGATCCGCAGGCCGCGATCACCAGGCTGGACGGCATGTTCGAACATATGCCGAGCGCGATCAACATCTTCCGCCTGCTGGAGGCGCGGCCCGGTCTTGCCGACCTGCTCGCCCGCATCCTCGCCCATGCGCCGCCGCTGGCGGACGAGCTGGCGCGCCGCCCGGCCTTGATCGACGGGCTGATCGACGCCTCCGCGCTGGACGATGTCGGCGATGGCGAGGCGCTGGTGGCGGCGATGCGCGGCGGCGACGTCGGCGATTACCAGCAGCGCCTGGACCATGTCCGCCGGGTGGTCGGCGAGACGCGCTTCGCCCTGGGCGCGCAGATCGTCGCGGGCGCGGCCGATCCGCTGGCCGTCGGCGCCGGTTATGCGCGCGTCGCGGAGGCGGCGGTGCGGGTGCTCGCGGAGGCGACGATCGCCGAGTTCGCACGCGCGCACGGGACCGTGCCGAACAGCGAATTCGTGGTGCTGGCGCTCGGCCGGCTGGGCGGCGGCGTGCTGACCCATGCCTCGGACCTCGACCTGGTCTATCTGTTCACCGGCGATTTCCATGCCGAGTCCGATGGACCGAAGCCGCTCGGCGCGACGCTTTATTATAATCGCCTGGCCAGCCGGATGACGGCGGCGCTGTCGGTGCCGACGGCGGCGGGACCGCTCTATCCGGTCGATACGCGGCTGCGGCCTTCGGGCGGGCAGGGGCCGCTCGCGGTCTCGCTCGACAGCTTCGCCCGCTACCAGCGCGAGGATGCCTGGACCTGGGAGCATATGGCGCTGACCCGCGCCCGGCCGGTCTTCGGCTCGGAGGCGGCGTGCGCCGCGACGCAAGCCATCATCGACGCGGTGCTGGCGGGGGACCGGCGGCCGCGCGACGTGATCGGCGATGCCCGCGCGATGCGGGCGGAGATGACGCGGCACAAGCCGGCCGCCGGGCCGCTCGACGTCAAGCTGCTGCCGGGTGGGCTGGTCGACCTGGAATTCGCCCTCCATGTCCGCCAGCTCGTCCATCACGCCGGACTCGACCCCAATCTCGGTCGCGCGGTGGAGCGGCTGGTGCCGGCCGGCCTGGCGCCGCCGGGATTGCCGGCCGCCTATCGCCTGCTCGCGCGGCTGCTGATCGCGATGCGACTGGTCGCCTCCGACGCGGCGGAGCCAGCGGAGGCGACGCGCGCGCTCATCGCCCGGGCGGTCGGCTGCGCGGATTGGGCGGCGGTAGTTGCGGAGCTGACGGTCGCGCGGCAGGAGGTCGCGACCTGGTGGGAGACGATCGCATGACCAAGATTCCGGCGCTGACGGTGGAGGGGCAGGACGGGCCGATCGCGCTCGACCGGATCGGCGCGCCGCTCGTCGTCTATTTCTACCCCAAGGACGATACGTCCGGCTGCACGCGCGAGGCGCTGGACTTCACGGCGCTGGCGGCCGAGTTCGTCGAGGCGGGCGTCCGCGTAATCGGCGTGTCGAAGGACAGTCTGGCGGCGCATGCGAAGTTCACCGCCAAGCACGGCCTGGCGGTAGAGCTGGCCAGCGATCCCGACGGCGCGGCGTGCGAGGCATTCGGCGTCTGGGGCGAGAAGAAGCTGTACGGCAAGACCTATATAGGGATCGAGCGCGCGACCTTCCTGTTCGATGCAAATGGCGATCTGGTGCGCGAATGGCGCAAGGTGAAGGTGTTGGGCCATGCCGAGGCGGTGCTGGCCGCGGCGCGCGAGCAGGACGCGTCGGCATGACGACGATCGCCGCCGCCTGCCGCCAGGTGCTAGACGCGGCCGAGCCGCGCGAGAAGGTGCGGCTGGCGCGCGCGGCGGCGCGGGCGTGGAAGCGGGGCGAGCTGGCCGCGCGGTTCGACGTGGCGATGCCCGACCAGCCGGCGCGGCCCGAGCGCCCTGAACTGCTGCCGCCCAACCGGATGCCCAAGCGCGGGCGCGGCGGGTCGGAGCGGGGGCGGATCGCGCTGCTCCACGCGCTGGCCCATATCGAATTCTCGGCGATCGATCTCGCCTTCGACGCGGCGGGGCGGTTCGGTGCGCAGTTCCCACGCCGCTATATCGATGACTGGCTGTCGGTCGGCGCCGACGAGGCGATGCATTTCGCGATCCTGGACCGTCGGCTGAAGGTGCTGGGCAGCCATTATGGCGCGCTGCCCGCCCATGCCGGGCTGTGGGAGTCGGCGGCGGAGACGGCGCACGACCCGGCGGCGCGGCTGGCGGTGGTGCCGATGGTGCTGGAGGCGCGTGGACTCGATGTCACGCCCGAGACGGTCGCGCGATTCGAGATGGCGGGCGACGTTGCCTCGGCCCGGATCCTTCACCGCATCTATACGGACGAGATCCGCCATGTCGGATTCGGGGCCAAGTGGTTCGGCTATCTCTGCGCGAATGCCGGGATTCTTCCCGCGCCGGAATGGCAAAGGCTGGTCGGCAGATTTTTCCGCGGCGTGATTAAGCCGCCGTTCAACGACTCGGCGCGCCAGTCTGCCGGTCTGACGCGGGACTTCTACGGCCCTATTGCCGCGAGCTGACACATCGGGTCACAAGGCGGGCGTTCGGCGAGCGGTGGGGCTGCAAGTCGATCAGGTGTTCCGAGCCGGTTCGCGGGAAGACGCGGACGCGGCGCTTCGCATTGGGGTTCGATGACCAATTCGTTTATGTCGGCCGCCGTTCTTCGCGCCGGTGTCCGTCGTTCGATGATGATCGCGGCGCTGTTCGGCGTCTCTGCTACCGGCGCCGCCCGCGCCGCCGAAGCGCCCGCCGCGCCGCCGCCGCCGTCGGGCGGCACCTTCATCCCCGCCGCCAGTGCCGAGGCCCTCGCCGACCTCAAGGCGGACGCCCAGTTCAAGTCGTTGTTCCAGACCTGGAAGAAGCTGGACCAGGGTGGCAACGGCGTCATCGCCATCCCCTCGGTCCAGCCGGTCAGCAGCCTGAAGTTCACCAGCAATTTCGGCATCCGCAGCGATCCGTTCCGGGGTACTGCGGCGATGCATGCCGGCGTCGACATTCCGGGCCCGACCGGCACCCCGATCTACGCCACCGCCGACGGCATCGTCGATCATGCCGACCGGCTGGGCGGGTACGGCAACATGGTCGAGATCAACCATGGCAAGGGCATCGCCACCCGCTATGGCCATCTCTCGAAAATCATCGTGCAGAACGGTGCCCGCGTCCACCGCGGCCAGCTGATCGCGCTGATGGGCTCGACCGGTCGTTCGACCGGCCCACACCTCCATTACGAGGTCCGCATCGACGGGCATGCGGTCAACCCGATCCCGTTCCTGACCACCGCCGACTATCTGCTGGCCTCGCAATCGGCGAGCGTGCATCAAATCCCGGTGTCGACTGACGGCCCGGCGGCGCAGGACTAATCTCGCCGTTTGGATGACGTCGCCGGCGATCGCGTCTGTCGTCTAGAAAGCGCCATCCACCCTGGCCTGTGGCGAGGCGAAGCACCCGGCGGGCGACCCCCTCGGCCCGGTTGCCCGATCGTTGGCCAAGTCTCACAAACGATCAGCCACACCGGCCGTCAGGTCGCGCCAGCCGCTGGTGATCCCGCCCGGATTCGAACCGGGGGCCTTCCGCTTAGGAGGCGGACGCTCTATCCTGCTGAGCTACGGGATCCGTGCCGGACGGCGCTCGGATTAGGCCCGCCGGGAGGTGAAATCAACCGGCTTGGCGCGGCCGCCACGGCGGTCGTTACCCCAGCGGAACAGAAGCGGGCACTTCGCCGTTTGCCATGTCGGAGCAGCGGAGGCGTGACGGCGTTGGTGGACGGGCAGGTAACGGCGAAATTCCTTCTCGGCCGACGCCGGGACCAGATGGACCCCGACGATATCGCAGCGCTCGAACGCTCGGTCAGCGCCATTCGCGACTTGCCGACCCGGCGGACGCTGATCCGCGCCGGCGAACCGGTCGTCGAAAGCACCTTGCTGCTCGAAGGTATATTGTGCCGCTACATGGACGACCGCGCCGGGCATCGGCAACTCGTCGCCATCCACGTGCCCGGCGACTTCGTCGATTTGCACGGCTTCCCCATGGGACGGCTGGATCATGACATCGCGACGATCGGCCCCGTCAAGGTGGCGGTGTGGAAGCACGGCGCGCTGGAGGACATCCTCGCGCCCCGTCCGAAGCTGCAACGGATGCTCTGGTTTTCCACCCTGCTCGACGCGGCGATGCACCGCGAGTGGATCTTCCGATTGGGGCGGCTGGGGGCCGATGGCCGCGTCGCGCACCTGATCTGCGAGTTGGAGGAGCGTCTTGCGATGGTCGGGCTGAGCCGCGGCGGCACCTATGGGCTGCCGTTGATCCAGGCCGATCTGGCGGAGGCGTGCGGGCTGACCAACGTCCATGTCAATCGCGTGCTGCGCGCCTTGCGCGAACAGGAGCTGATGACGTTCAGGGATGGCCGGGTGACGATCCTCAATCGTCCCCAGCTTCGCGTGCTCGGCGAGTTCGAGCCGGGCTATCTCTATGGCAATCATCCGGAAAAGGTGGCGGAGGCGCTGGCCGGAGCGGCGTAAGAGGCTTTCCCGGCGCGTTTCCGTCCCTATGCTGGCGGCGTGTACAGTCCGGGAGTGTCTGACCGACGATGCGTAATTTTCTGACGGTGGCAGGTGCCGCCACCCTGATGGCCTCTTCCGCCCTGGCCCAGGCGCCGGGAGCCCGAACCGCCCCGGCCCCGGCCGATGCCCCACCCAACGCTCGTGCCGATGCCGCCGCCAATCCGCTGCTCGCCGACTGGACCGGCCCCTATGGCGGGGTGCCGCCCTGGGACAAGGTGAAGCCGGAGTTGTTCCCCGGCGCCTTCACCGCGGCGCTGGCCGAGCGGCGCGCGGAATATCGCCGCATCGCCGACGACCCGGCCGCGCCGACCTTCGCCAACACCTTCGTGCCGATGCAACTCGCCGGGCAGCGGCTGAGCCGGGTCATGACGCTGTTCGGCGTGATGACCGGCAACATGAACAATCCCGCCTATCAGGCGCTGGATCGGGAGTGGTCGCCCAAGCTGGCGGCCGCGTCGGACGAGATCACCTTCAACCCCAAGCTGTTCGCGCGGATCGAGACGATCTGGAAGGCGCGGGCGACCAGCGGCCTGGACGCGCAGCAGCAGCGGCTGGTCACCCGCACCTATGACAGCTTCGTCCGCCAGGGTGCGAAGCTGAACGCCGCGCAGAAGACGGCGCTTTCCGCCTTCAACCAGGATCTGGCGGTCGCCTTCTCCGAATTCTCGCGGCGCCTGCTGGCGGACGAGGGCACGGCGACAATCGTCACCGACGAGGCACGGCTGGCCGGCTTGCCCGATAGTGTCCGGGCAGTGGCCCGCGCCGCGGCGCAGGAGCGCGGGCAGCAGGGGTGGGCGATCGTCAACACCCGTTCGGCGGTCGATCCGGTGCTGACCTTCGCGCAGGATCGGACCTTGCGCGAGCAGGTGTGGCGCGCCTTCGTGAAGCGCGGCGACAATGGCGACTCGAACGATACCAAGGCGACGATCGCGCGCATCGTCCGGCTGCGCGCCGACCGTGCCCATCTGCTCGGCTTCAAGACCCATGCCGACTGGCGGATGCAGGACACGATGGCCAAGTCGCCCGCCGCCGCCATGGCGCTGATGATGCGCGTCTGGCCCTATGCCAAGGCGCGCGTCGCCGAGGAGGTCCGCGACATGCAGGCGATCGCCGACAGGGAAGCTGCGGGCAAGAAGGGGGCCGGGATCCGCATCGAACCCTGGGACTATCGCTTCTACCAGGAGAAGGTGCGCAAGGCGCGCTACGACCTCGATCAGGCGCAGTTGAAACCGTATTTCGAGCTCAACAACATCATCCAGGGATCGCTCTACGCCGCCAACCGGCTCTATGGGTTGGAGTTCAAGGAGATCACCGGGACGGTGCCGGTGTTCGAGCCGAACATGCGCGTCTGGCACGTCACGCGGAACGGGCAGGAGGTCGGCCTGTTCTACCGCGACGATTTCGCGCGCACCGGCAAGCGGTCCGGCGCATGGGCGAATACCTATCGCGGCCAGCGCGGGCTGGCGCCGGCGCAGATGGTGCTGTCGTCCAACAACAACAATTTCGCCAAGGGCGCGCCCGGCGAGCCGATCCTGATCAGCCTGGACGATGCGCAGACGCTGTTTCACGAGTTCGGCCATGCCATCCATGCGATGTTGCAGAACGTCTATTATCCCGGTCTGGCCGGCACGCCGCGCGACTTCGTGGAATATCCCAGCCAGGTGAACGAGCATTGGCTGCTGACCCGCGACGTGCTGGACAAGTACGCGCGCCACTATCAGACCAAGCAGCCGATGCCGCAGGCCTTGCTCGACAAGATCGAGGCGTCGAAGACCTTCAACCAGGGCTTCGCCACGACCGAATATCTGTCCTCGGCGATCGTCGACATGAAGCTGCACACGCTGCCCGACGGCATCGTCGACCCGGCCAAGTTCGAGTCGACCACGCTGAAGGACATCGGCATGCCGACTGAGCTGGTGATGCGGCACCGCCTGCCGCAGTTCAATCACCTCTTCTCCTCCGACTCCTATTCGGCCGGCTACTACAGCTACCTGTGGTCGGAGACGATGGACGCGGACACCTTCGCCGCGTTCGAGGAGGCGGGCAGCCCCTGGGACAAGGCAACGGCGGACCGCTTCGCGCGCATCCTGCTGTCGACCGGCAACGAAACCGACCGGGCCGAGGCGTATCGCGCCTTCCGGGGCCGCGATCCGGCGATCGAGGCCCTGCTGGCCAAGCGCGGCTTCACGGCGAACTGATGGACGAGGGGGCGTCGCTCGCTGCGGACGCTCCCGGCTTGGATCAGGCGAAGGCGACGCTGGTCGCGCGACGACGATAGCGGCCCGCGCTCGCCACCATGGCGAAGCCGACCAGCATCATCGCCCAGGTCGCCGGCTCCGGCACGGCGGCGGCCGAGAAGCTGACGGCGGTCGGCCCGCCGGTCACCGAGGTGGTGAACCATTGATTGCCCGTCAACTGGTAGGTGAAGGCCTCGAAGTCATAGCTGCCGGCCGCGAGGTAGAGCGAGGCGGTGGAAGGCAGGCGGATGGTTGGGTAGTTATGGAAGGTCGCTTCGACAATGGCGCGGCCATCGATGCTGATCCGGGCCGCATCGTCGCCGCGAACCGCGAAGGTATATGTGCCGGATTGATCGATATTAATCTTACCGGAGTAAATTGCGGCCTCGAAAAGGTTCAGGTTTGTACTGAAGCCACTGGCGGGTACGATGATTTCGCTGACGGATGCCGGTCGCATCGCGGCGATCAAAGCACGCTCTCGCGTGATGGTATCCGAACTTGGAAAATAATCGTTGTCTGGGATGTTCGTATAGCGCGCAAGGCGGAGTGAAGATGCGGCCGTGGCGTCGCTGCTGATGCCCATGACAGTCAATGCAATTGCGACGGCATAGATTAATCTCTTCATGATCGCTACCTATATCTCCGGTGATTGATAGGGCGACCAATATTTGGTTAATCAAAGGCCGACTATACGTACAACCCCGCAGATGCCTCCATTTGCCACTGTGATTGTTCGCGAAGTCGTAGGTTGCGGTCGATAGCTGTCGTAGACGAATTGCCCATGATCCTGATATCGAAAGAGAAGATATACGGGCGGAAAAGCAAAAATATTTTCGCTTGCTGCCAAAGGCGGCATTCGCTGTGGCCTCCTTATCGCGCCGAACACATTGCATAACCGAAGGCCGGCAACGTCACGGTCAGACTGCCCGGCGCGGCTGCCGTCGCCGGGCATGCGCCGGCCAGCGTCGCGAAGCGGGTGGAGGCCGTCTCGATCTGCACCGCCTGGCTGATCGGCGTGGGGGCGGTGTTGAAGGCGATCACCACCTCGTGCCCGTCGCGTGGATCGAAGCGTGAGACGGCGAACAGGCCGGGGCCGTCGCCGCGCTGGCGCGTCACCTGGCGGCCGCGGGTCAGCGCCGGGGTGGCGGTGCGGAGGCGCGCAAGGATCGCAATGGCCCGGTAGAGCGGATGGTCGGGGTGGAAATTGTCCTCGGCGGTCGTGCGCGTCGTGCCGACCAGGCGATTGTCGTTGTAGCTGGCGACCCGGCTGGCGAACAGGTCCTCGCGCGCATCCTGGTCGTTGCCGTCGCCGGCGAACCCCTGTTCGTCGCCCGAATAGAGCGTCGGCACGCCACGCAAGGTCAGCAGCATGGCATGGCCCAGTTCGACGCGCTTCAGCACCTCCGCGTCCGACGCGGCGGGATTGGCCAGCCGTACCCAGCGCGCGAAGCGACCCTGGTCGTGGTTGCCGAGGAAGGTCGGCAGGATCTCGGCGGTCGCCTCGCCCTTGGCGTAGAGCACGTCGCCCTCGAACAGGTCGGCCATGACGCTGGTCGGCTTGTTCTCCGCCACGACCTGCATGACCGCATTCTGGAAGGCGAAGTCGAGCACCGCCGGATAGCCGGCGATCTTCGTCCAGCGGGCCAGATAGCCCGGCTCCATCCCCGCCGTGACCTCGCCGAAGATGTGGAAGTGGGGAATGCCGCGCGCGGCAGCGCGCGCCTGCATCGCTGGCACGAAGCTCCGCCAGAATTCGGGGTTCACATGCTTGGCGGTGTCGATGCGGAAGCCGTCGATGCCGAACCGGTCGATCCACCCGCCATAGATGTCGATCATCCCCGCGATGACGCGCGGATTCTCGGTCATCAGGTCGTCCAGCCCAGAGAAATCGCCGCTTTGCGAGCTTTCGGTGCGGAACAGCGAGTCGCCGCGATTATGATAATAGATCGGGTCGTTGAGCCAGGCCGGCACCTTCACCTGCCGCTCGGCGGCGGGGACGTAGGGGGTGTAGGCCCAGGTCGGATCGGTCAGCCGCGCGAAATTCTCCGGCGTCTGCACATCGTCACCCCGGAAGCCGGGGTTGATCGGCCGGCCGGCCACGCCGCCTTTCCGTTGATAGGGATAGGTGGCGCGGTCCCGGTACGGGCACGGCTTGCCCTCACCGCACTCGCGATACTGGATCACGTCGGCGGTGTGGTTGGCGATGATGTCCATATAGACCTTCATCCCCCGCGCATGGGCCGCATCGACCAGCGCGCGGAAATCGGCCTCGGTACCGAAATGCGGGTCGACGCGGGTGAAGTCGGTGATCCAATAGCCATGATAGCCGGCGGATTCCTGCCCCTTGGCGCCTTGCACCGGCTTGTTCCGGAAGATCGGCCCGACCCAGAGCGCGGTCGCGCCCAGGCCCTGGATATAGTCGAGCCGGCGGATCAGCCCCTTCAGGTCGCCGCCATGGTAGAAGCCCTTGGCGGTCGGATCGAAGCCGGTCGCCAGCCGGTCGCCGGACAGGCCGCCGCGATCGTTGCCGGGATCGCCATTGTCGAACCGGTCGGGCAGCACGAAATAGATGACCTCGTCCTGCGGCAGGCGCTGGCGATACTCCTGCGCGATGGCGGGAGCGACCCAGCTTGCAAGGGCAGCGGCGGCGGCGAGCAGGGCGGTCTTCATGCGGTTCGGCTTTCGGTAGGGGGCGGGGCGGCGCAGTGGCGCGCCACGAAGTCGGCATGGTCGGGCAGGCGGGCGGCGACCGCCTCGGCATGGCGGGCGGCGATCGCGACCAGCGCCTCGCGCTCGGCCAGGGGCAGGGCGGCGACCAGCGGCGAATGGGCCTGCGGCACCACGCCTTGCCCGATCAGGATCTGGAGCCAGCCGATTTCGGTGAACAGCTCGTCGCCATGGCGCAGGATGCGGCCGGACTCGCGGAACAGCGCGATCCGCTCGGCCAGGCTGTCGGGGATCGCGGCTGCGCGGCGTTCGCGCCAAAAGGCTTCGTCGCGCGCATTGGCGTGGTAGTGGAGGATCAGCGCGTCGCGGATCGCCAGCCATTCGGCTTCGCTGCGCTGGTTGAAGGCGGCGATGCCCTGCGGCGCGAAGCGGCGGTCGGGCCAGAATTCCAGCAGCCGCGCGATGCCCGACTGGACCAGATGGATGCTGGTCGATTCCAGCGGCTCCATGAAGCCGGCGGCGAGCCCCAGGGCGACGCAATTGCCCATCCAGGCTCGGCGGCGCCGGCCGGTGGTGAAGCGTAGCGGTCGGGGATCGGCGAGCGGCCGGCCGTCCAGATGCGCGAGCAGCAGCGCGGCCGCGGCATCGTCGGACAGATGGTTGGATGCATAGACCAGTCCGTTGCCGGTGCGATGCTGGAGCGGGATGCGCCATTGCCAGCCGGCCTCGCGGGCGGTGGCGCAGGTGAAGGGATGGAGCGGTGCGGTGCGTTCGGTCGGCACCGCCAGCGCCCGGTCGCAGGGCAGGTGCGCCGACCAGTTGTCGAAGCCGCTGCCCAACGTCTCCTCGATCAGGAGGCCGCGAAAGCCGGAACAGTCGATGAAGAGGTCGCCTGCGACCGCTCGCTCGCCCGCCAGCCGGACGGCGGCGACATGGCCGGTTTCGCCGTCGCGCTCGACGCCGACGACGCGCCCCTCGATCCGTTCGACCCCGCGCGCCTCGGCGTGGCGGCGCAGAAAGGCCGCATAGAGGCCCGCGTCGAAATGATAGGCCCAGGCGAGGCCGCTCGGCAGGTTGGGGCGGCCGGGATCGGGGGCGAACCGGTCCGCCCGCGCCGCGCGCGCGCTTGCCGAACACTCCCAGAGGTCGGTCGTGCCGCCGCTTTGATGATGCGCGAGCCAGTAATGATGGAAGGGGAGCAGCCCTGCAGCCCGGCCGATCGTGCCGAAGGCGTGAATGTAGCGGCTGCCCGGCCCGGACCAGCCGTCGAAGCGGATGCCCAGCTTGAAGCTGCCGCCCGTCGCGCGGACGAAGGCGGCCTCGTCGATCCCCAACGACTGGTTGAACAGGCGGAGCTGGGGGATCGTCGCCTCCCCGACGCCGACCGTGCCGATCGCGTCGGACTCGATCAGCCGGATCGCGGTGCCCGGCGGCAGGAAGCGCGACAGCGCCGCCGCCGCCATCCAGCCGGCGCTGCCGCCGCCGACGATGACGACGCTCCGGATGGCGGCGGCGGTCATGATGCGCTCCGCAACCGGGCCGCCCGCAGACGAGGACGGGCGGCCGGCATGGATCAGAACTTCATCGTGAAGCCGGCCAGATAGCGGCGGCCGTAGCGCTGATAGTCGATGATCTGGAGATCCTGTCCGGGGTTCTGCGTCACGAACGGCGTGTTGGTCAGGTTCTGTCCCTGGAGGTAGACGGACAGGCCCTGGAGGAAGCCGTTGGTGAAGTCATAGCCGATCTGACCATCGACGATCAGCTCGCCGCGCGCATTGCGGTTGACCCGGTTGGCGGCAAGCCCCGACACCTCGCCCACGAAGCTCGACCGGTAGCGGACCGAGCCGCGCGCCGAGAAGCCCCATTTCTCGAAGAAGGCGGTGCCGTTCGCCACCCAGCGCGAATAGCCCGGCAGGTCGGTGGCGGTCGCGCCCGGATAGGCCACGATCTCCGACTTGGTGTAGGAGCCGCCACCCGTCAGGCCGAAGCCGTCGAGGAAACCGACCACCTCGCCGAGCGGCAGCGTGCCGGCCAGCTCGACGCCGTAGAGCTGCCCGCCCTTGACGTTGTAGGGCTGGGTGATGACGCCGATCGGCGAGACGTAATTGGCCGCGTTCGGGTTGCTGGTCTGGAACCCGCCGCTCAGCGGCAGGCCGGTATAGTCATAGACCTGGTCCTGGAGATTGCGGTCCACGACATAGTTGATCAGCTTCTTGTAGAAGAACTGCGCCGCCAGATAGCCCTTGTTGCCGAAATACTTTTCGAACGTCAGGTCGGCGGCGTTGGCGCGGAACGGCCGCAGGAAGGGGTTGCCGCTGCTGCCCGCGATGATGCCGCGGGTCTGGTCGACGCCGTAGGACAGGCCGAGCCGCATCGAGTCCATGCGCGGCCGCATCACCTGCCGCGCCAGGGCGGCGCGGATGACGAAGTCGTTGGCGGTGCGCAGCGACAGGTTGAGCGACGGCATCACGTCCCAGTAATCCGCACCCTGCCGGATCGGTACGATCCCGCTGTTGGTCGGATTGATGTAATAGCCGCTGGTATGCTGCGAGGTGTTGACGGCCTGCACGCCGATATTGCCGGTCAACTGCGCGCTGCCGATGTCCTGACGAATGTTCGTCTGCAGGTACATCGTCATCAGGTCTTCGCTGATCGCATAGGCCTTGGCGCGGACATCGTTGTTCGCGTTGTTCGACGACAGCCGATAGACGCCGCCGTTCAGCAGGTCATAGGGATCGTAGCTGATGACCGGACCCAGCCCCAGATAGGTCTGGTCGCTCGGCGTCTTCAGATACTGGCTGGGCACCGGCTCGATCACCTTGCCGCTGGCGAGCTGGACGAGCGCCTCGTTCGGGGTCAGCGACTTGTCGTGGTTGGTGTAGTTCACGCCCGCCTGTACGCTGGAGAAGACGCTGTCCTCGATCTCCTTCTCCACCTCGGCGCGGTACTGCCAGATCCGGTCAGAGATGGCGCGGTCGTTGAAATAGCCGGCCTGCACGTTCGATCCGCCCCAGCCGAGCGGGTCGGTGAGCTGGATCAGGCCCGGGTCGGAATAGTTGAGCGTCGGGCTGAACACCGTGCCCTTGGACGAGGAGACGAAGCCGATCGTATCGGTGACCCCCAGCGCCCGGCCATAACCGGTGCCGGCATAGGTCTCGAAGATCGTCTCGTTCCGCTTCGTCTTGGAATAGCTGAGGTCGAAGGTCGCGTTCCAGCCGTCATCGCCCTTATACTGGTTGTTCCAGCCAAAGGCGTAGAGCTTGGCGTCGCGACGCTCGCTGTTGTTGCGGATCACGCCCTGCACGTTGGTGAAGGTGCCCGACACATAGGTGCCGTTTGCGATCTGCCCGGCGGCGGGGTTGAAGCGCGCGCCGTTGTTCGCCGGATCGGTGACGCTGAGGCCGTTCTGCCCGTCGAAGCCGAGCGGCAGCTCGATGCCGCGCTTGATCGCGTGATCCTTGAAGTCGGAATAGAAGCCGTCGAACGTCGTGGTGAAATTCTCTACCGGGCGGAACTCGACCGTGCCGGTCACGCCCAGCCGGCGCAGCGAGTTGGAGGTGATGTACGACTTCGACCCGCCGATCAGCGCGGCGTTGCTGGGACCGGCATTGGCATAGCCCCAGGCGTTGAACTCCTGCGTCTGGTACGGCTCGTCGGTATAGCTGGCGGACAACGCCACGCCCAACCGCTTGTCGAGGAACTGGTCCACATAGGTGCCGTTGACGCGATAACCATATTGCTTGGAATCGGCGTTCAGCTTGCCGATATCGGCGTCCACGCCCCGCGCGCCGACCGAGATGACGCGGCGGCCGAATTCCAGCGGGCGGATGGTGCGCAGGTCGACCGTGCCCGACAGACCCTGGCCGATCACCGAGGCCGTGCCCGTCTTGTACACCACGACCTGGTTCACGACCTCGGACGGATACTGGTCATATTCGACCGCGCGATTGTCGCCGGTCGAGGTCTGCTCGCGGCCGTTGAGCAGGGTGGTCGAGAAATCGGGCGCGAAACCGCGGATTGAGATCGAGTTGGAGCGGCCCTGGATCCGCTGCGAGGTCAGGCCGGGCAGGCGCGCGATCGATTCCGCGATCGAGGCGTCGGGCAGCTTGCCGATGTCCTCTGCCGAAACCGACTCCACGATCTGGTCGCGGTTCTTCTTCTCGGCGACGGCATTTTCCAGGCTGCGGCGGAAGCCGGTGACGACGATGTCGGCCTGTTCGGGCGATGCGCCCGCATCCTGCGCGGCGGCGCCGGCGGACTGGGCAACCGCTTCGTTGGCGGCGGGCGTGATGTCGCCGGTCTGGGCGGCGTTGCTCGCCTTGGCATCCTCGGCGCTGCCGGCCTCATTCGGGTTGGCGGCGGTGGAGGAGCTGGCGGCGGGATCGGGCACCTTGCTGCCGGCGGACACCTGAGCCGCATCGGGCACGCTGGTCTGCGCCATCGCGCCGGTGGTGCCGATCAGCAACAGGCCTGCGCCCAGCGCCGCGCCGCTGGCCGACAGCTTCAGGATGGTGCGCGCCGACACGGCCGGCGCACGGTCGGAACCGTACATGAATCTCTCCCCAAAAAGCCCCGTTTGCGTCTGCCGCGCCGTGGGCCGGATTTCTGTTTGCGTAATGAAATCAATTGCGCGCCACGCCAATCGATCGACATACGTATTCAAATCGTGAACAAACCGATTGTGGCTTTCCGGTGACAATCGCCGCGCCCGCACCACCGCCGTTGACGCTGGCGGAGGATTGGAGTTTGTCGTTTCCAGGCATCCGCCATGGTGGCGTGGGCGGCGGGAGAGTGGTGGCACGTGGCGGGGCAGCGCAAGGCGACTTCGTTTGATATCGCCCATCTCGCCGGCGTGTCGCAGCCGACCGTGTCGCGCGCGCTGCGCGGCAGCCCGACGGTCAGCCCGGCGACGCGCCAGCGGATCGAGGCGATCGCCAAGCAGCTCAACTATACGGTCGACCGTGCCGCCTCCGGCTTGCGCTCCGGGCAGACCCGCACGCTGGCCCTGCTGCTGTTCCGCGATCCCAGTCCGGACGACACGCTGATCAACCCCTTCTTCCTGGCGATGCTGGGCTCGATGATGAGCGCCTGCGCCGAGGCCGGCTACGACCTGCTCGTCTCCTTCCAGCAGCCGTCATCCGACTGGCAGACCGATTACGAGAAGAGCCACCGCGCCGATGGGCTGATCCTGCTCGGCTATGGTGACTATGCCGATTATCGCCAGCGGCTGGTCGACATGGTCGATCGCGGCACCCATTTCGTCCGCTGGGGCCATGTCCAGGCCGGCCAGCCGGGCCTGACGATCGGCTGCGACAATGTCGCGGGCGGCCGGTCGGCGGCGGAGCATCTGGTCGCGCAAGGGCGGCGACGCATCGCGTTCCTGGGCGATGCGACCGATCATTATCCGGAGTTCCACGACCGTTACCGTGGCTATGTCGCGGCGCTGGAGGCAGCGGGCCTCGCGATCGAACCGCGCCTGCAGGTGCCGGCGATCTCGACCGAGGAGGCGGGGACGCGCGCGGCGGAGGATCTGCTCGACCGGGGTGATCCGTTCGACGCCATCGTCGCCGCCAGCGACCTGATCGCGCTGGCGGCGATGCGCGTCTTGGTCAATGTCGGCCTGCGCGTGCCCGAGGACGTCGCCATCGTCGGCTTCGACGACATTCCGGCCGCCAGCCTCGCCAACCCGCCGCTGACCACCGTGGTGCAGGATGCCGGCGCGGCGGGGCGTCGCCTGATCGACACGCTGCTGGCGCGGATTCGCGGCGAGCCGACGCAAAGCGTGGTCCTGCCCACCCGTTTGGTGGTACGTCGCTCCTCGGTCTGACCCGCGACAGGCCCGAAATCAACGACATGCGGGCGAGAGAGGATAAGGGATGCGGGACAAGCCCCGTCAGAATTTCGCCGGACTGTGGAACATCTCCTTCGGCTTCTTCGGCATCCAGATTGGCTTCGCGCTCCAGAATGCCAATATGAGCCGCATCTTCCAGTCGCTGGGCGAGCGGGTCGACGACCTCGCCATCTTGTGGATCGCGGCGCCGCTGACCGGCCTCCTGGTGCAGCCGGTGATCGGCTATTTCTCCGACCGGACCTGGGGCCGGTTCGGGCGGCGGCGGCCTTATTTCTTCGGCGGCGCGGTGCTGGCGACGCTGGCGCTGTTCGGCATGCCCAATGCGCCGGGCCTGTTCGCGGCGGCCATGCTGCTGTGGATGCTCGACGCCTCGCTCAATATCGCGATGGAGCCGTTCCGCGCCTTCGTCGGCGACATGCTGCGCCGCGACCAGCATACCGCCGGCTATGCACTCCAGACCGCGTTCATCGGCGCGGGCGCGGTGATCGGGTCGGCGACCCCCTTCCTCCTCGACCGGCTGGGCATCGCCAATGTGGCCGGCGGCGGCGGGGTGCCGGACACGGTGCGCTATTCCTTCTATCTCGGCGGCGCGGTGCTGTTCGCGGCGGTCGCCTGGACGGTGCTGACGACGCGCGAATACAGTCCGGCCGAACTCGCGGCGTTCGACGGCCTGGCGGCCGCGCCGCACGACCCGCCGCCGGCGCCGCCCGCCTCGACGCTGGGCGGGCTGGCCTGGATCGGGGCGGGCGGGGGCATCGCGCTGCTCGTGCTGCTGCTGCGGCTGGAGAAGGAGCTGGCGCTGCTCGGCGCCCTGGTCGCCCTCTATGGCGTGGCGCGGCTGGCGGCGGGGTGGCTCCATGCACGGGGGGCGAGCGACAATGTCCTGACCCATATCGTCGGCGACTTCGCCGGGATGCCGCCGATCATGAAGCGGTTGGCGCTGACCCAGTTCTTCACCTGGTCGGCCTTGTTCATCATGTGGATCTACACGACCCCCGTCGTGGCCCAATATGCCTTCGGCTCGGCCGATCCGGCGAGCGCGGCCTATAACGCCGGCGGCAACTGGGTCGGCATCCTGTTCGCCATGTACAATCTGGTCGCAGCGCTGACCGCCGCTTTCCTCCTCCAGCCGATGGCGCGACGATTCGGCAAGGGGCGGACCCATGCCGGCGCGCTGGTGATCGGGGCGATCGGCTTCCTGTCCTTCTTCGGCTTGCGCGATCCCTATGCGCTGCTGCTGGCGGAGGTGGCGATCGGCATCGCCTGGGCGTCGATCCTGGCCATGCCCTATGCGATCCTGGCCTCCAGCCTGCCGCAGCGGAAGCTGGGCATCTATATGGGCCTGTTCAACATCTTCATCGTCGTGCCGCAGCTCCTGGTGGCGACCGTGATGGGTACGATCGTCCGCCACTTTTTCCCGACCGAGCCGATCTGGACCATGGCCTTCGCCGCCGCGGTGATGCTGCTTGCGGCGCTGTCGATGCTGCGCGTGCGGGAAGGCGACGGGGGCGAGGGAGTCAGCGTGGCAGGATGATGGTCGCGACCAGCCCGCCGTCCGGCCGGTTCGCCAGCGTCACCTCGCCGCCCGCCTCGTTCGCGATCGCGCGCGCCAGCGCCAGGCCAAGGCCGATGCCGCCGGTGTCGCGGTTGCGGGAATGCTCCAGCCGGGTGAAGGGGTCGAACACATCCTCCAGCCGATCCGCCGGGATGCCGGGGCCCCTATCCTCGACCAGGATGGCGACCTGCCCGCCCGCGGGCGCAATCCGCACCGTTGCCGACACGCCGTACTTCACCGCGTTCTCGATCAGGTTCCGCACCGCCCGCCGCATCAGCGAAGGCCGGAGCCTCAGCGTGACCCGGTTCCCCTCGACATAATCGACCGGTGCGCCCAGGTCGCGGAAATCCTCCACCACCGCATCGACCAGCGCGCCCAGATCGACCTCGATCCGCGGTTCGGAGGGCCGGCCCAGCCGCGCCAGCGACAGGATGTCGTCCAGCGTCCGGTTCATCTCGGCGATCGTCTCCGCCATGCGCTGGCGGTCCGTCTCGTCCTCGACCGACTCGATGCGGACGCGCAGGGCCGCCAGCGGGGTGCGCAGGTCGTGGCCGATCGCGCCGAGCATCCGGTCCTTTTCGTCGAGCATCCCCGACACGCGCAGGCTGAGCCGGTGGAAAGCGGTGATCAGCGCCGCGACATCCTCCGGCCCCTCCGCCGACAGCGGCACCGGCTGTGCGCCCGGCCGGAATTGCTCGGCGGCGCGGGTCAGGTCACGCAACGGCCGCAGCATCCGCCGCACCGCCCAGAGCACCGGCAGCAGCACGACGATGTAGAGGATGAGCGTCTGCCCCACGAGCGCCCAGAAGATGCGCTTCTCCGGCCGGGGCCACGGCGCGACGATGGTCAGCCAGCCGCGCCCGGGCTGCTCGATCGCGATCAGCAAGGTCTCAAAGCTCGGCGGATCACGGAACCGTTCGGGCCTGGGGCCGGGCGGCGCATCCAGGTCGCCGGTTCGCAGGCCCGTATCGATCCGGCCGACCCGGATGCCCAGTTCGGCGAGCTGGCGGCGCAGTTCGGTCGCGACCTCGGGATGGCGTTCCGCCGGGGTGGCGGCGATCGGGTCGACGGGCAGGCGGCGCACCCGGCCGCGATCCGGGGCGAGCGCACGCTTGCCCTGCACCTCGCGGTCGAGCGCGTCGGCGATCCGCACCGCGACCGGCCGGGTCGCCTGCTCGAGGCGGAACTGCGCCCGGTCGCGCAGCACCAGCCCGAAATTGATCGCCTGGGCGACGAACAGCGCCAGAGCGATCAGCAACGCCATCTGTCCGGCGAAGCGGCGCGGCCAGATCCGCGTCAAAGCCGCGTGACCTCCGCCGCCAGCGTATAGCCGCCGCCCCACACGGTCTTGATGATCTCGGGCGCCTTGGGATCGGCCTCGATCTTCTTGCGCAGCCGGCTGATCTGGTTGTCGATCGCCCGGTCGAAGGCGGCGGCCTCGCGCCCTTGCGTCAGGTCGAGCAGCTGATCGCGGGTCAGCACCTGGCGGGGCCGGGCGACCAGCGCCTGGAGCAGGTTGAACTCGCCGCTCGACAGGGCGACCGACACGCCGTCGCGGTCGACCAGCGCCCGCTCGCCCGCGCGCAGCACCCAGCCGGCAAAGGCGTAGGACCCGCCATCCGGTGCATGATGACGCGCGCCACCGCCGCGCAGGCGCCGGAGCACCACCTTGGCCCGCGTCGCCAGTTCGCGCGGTGAGAAGGGCTTCACGACATAATCGTCCGCGCCCATCTCCAGCCCGACGATGCGATCGGTCTCCTCCGCCTTGGCGGTGAGCAGGATCACGGGCACGTCGCTGGTCGCGGCGATGTGTCGGCAGAGCGACAGCCCGTCCTCGCCGGGCATCATGATGTCGACGATCGCCAGGTCGATCGCATAGGCGGCCAGCCGCGTCCGCGCGGAAGCGGCGTCGCCGACCTGGGTGACGCGAAAGCCCTGGCGGACCAGATATTGCGCCAGCGGCTCGCGGATCGATCGCTCGTCATCGACCAGCAGCAGGTGCGGCACGTCTCCCATCGGCTCGGCTTCTAGCATGGCAGGCGGCGCGGGGAAGGGGCCAGCGTCAGCGATCGGCCGGCGGGGTGCGCGCCTCGGTCGGCGGCAGGTCGCGCTTCCACGCGCGCCGCGCGACGCGCAGCTTCGCAATCTCGGCATTGTCGAGCCGGCCGTCATGATCGCTGTCCATCCGGTCGAACCGGGCGGCGGCGCGGGCGCGGAACTGCTCCGGCGTCATCGGCTGACTTTCCTCCTGGCGGCGGGGCGGGCCGCGCCGGCCAAGCCCCTGTGGATCGCGGGCCTGCGCGACATAGGCGCGGCGCTCGGCAGGGATGACCTGCCCGTCATGATCGGCGTCCATCTTCGCAAAGTCGAGATCGGCGGCGGTCAACGCTTCCTGGCGGGTGACGATGCCGTCGCCATCGGCATCGGCGCGCATCATCTGCTGGAGCGGCGGCGCGGATGGCGGCGGGGGCGGGGGCGGAGCATCCGCGCTGGTCTGGGCCAGCACGGCGGCGAGGATCAGGGCGAAGGGTTCCATCGGCGCATCTCCGGTCGGTGGGGGCGATCCCCGTCCAAGGTCCGATTCCTATCGCGCGCCCCTGTCGCGCAGCTATGTCGGCGGGCGGCGAAACTGTCGCAAAGCGTAACAATCGCCGCCCGGCCGGTGCAGCCTATCGCGCGTTCTGCCCGAACAGCATCTTGCGCGCTTCCTCGTCGGTGGCGAGGTTGCGCGTCTTCAGTCCCTCGGCCCGCGCATAGGCGGCGGCCGTCGCCGGACGCGCGGCGATCCGGTCGAACCAGCGGTGCAGATGCGGGAAATCCGTCAGCGCCTGACCCTGCGCCTCATGCGGCACGATCCAGGGATAGCAGGCCATGTCGGCGATCGAATAATCGCCCGCCACATAGTCCCGGTCGGCCAGCCGGCTGTTCAGCACGCCGTAAAGCCGCGCCGTCTCGCGCCGGTAGCGATCCTGCGCATAGGGAATCTTCTCCGGCGCATAGATGTTGAAATGATGGTTCTGGCCCAGCATCGGACCCAGCCCGCCCATCTGCCACATCAACCACTGCACCACCTCGGCCCGGCCGCGCGTGTCGGCGGGCAGGAACCGCCCGGTCTTCTCGGCCAGGTAGAGCAGGATCGCACCCGATTCGAACAGGCTGATCGGCGCACCGCCATCGGCCGGTTCATGGTCGACGATCGCCGGCATGCGGTTGTTGGGCGCGATCTTCAGGAAATCGGGCGCGAACTGGTCGCCCTTGCCGATATCGACCGGTACGATGCGGTAATCGAGTCCGGCCTCCTCCAGGAACAGCGTGATCTTGTGGCCGTTCGGGGTGGGCCAGTAATAGAGGTCGATCATCGGAAGGGGTCCTTGTCAGCGTCCGCCCGCGATGTAGGAGCGTGGGCCGCCACCGCAACGCCGCCGGGACGACGCGCTGTCGCGATCGTGTGGAGGCAGGACCATGGTGGCGCCGGGTCGAACCGCCGTCAGCCCGGTGGCGTGACGGCCATCCGGTCGTCGAACATGCCGTAGAGCAAGGTCGAGGCATACATGGCGATGGCGGTGGCGCGGGGCATGGTGGTGGCCCATTTGCGCATGTCGAACGCCGCGTTCTGGAGCGAGGTGAGCGCCTGCGCCGCGACCAGCGCGTCGACCGGGCGGCACGATCCTTCCGCTACGCCGTCCATCATCATGCCGGCATAGCGGCGCGCGATCCGGTTGGAGCGATCCACCATCGCCTCGCGCTCGCCCGCCGGCAGGCCGCTGAGCGCCGTGGTGCGCAGCAAGGGCGCGGCCTCGGCGAACTGCACGTCGAGCAGCGTGGCGATGCTGCTCGACAGCCGCTGCCAGTGGCTGCCGCCCAGCGCATCGGCGCGCGCCTGTCCTTGCGCGATGGTGTCGAAGCTGCGGCGATAGCAGGCCAGCACCAGCTCGTCCTTGGCGTCGAGATGGTGGTAGAAACTGCCCTTGGTCACGTTCAGCTCGGATGCGATCCGCTGCACCGACGCGCCGCGATAGCCGAGCTCGTTGATCAGCCGGGTGGCGGCGAGCAGGAAGGCGGCGCGGCCCGGTTCGGCCTCGTCATGCGCCAGGTCGAGCATCACCGGGCTCCACGGCGCGCCCGGCGCAGCGATGCCGTGCGCGAACACGTCCATCAGCCGCGCCTCGACCCGGTCATATTGGTCGAGATCGTAGCGCTGGAGCCAGATCGGCAGCCAGAAGGTGTTCTCCAGCAGCACATGCGCGCGGGCGCCGGCGAGGTCCTTGTGCGCGCGGCTGGCGGGCGGGCCCCAAAGTGCGCGGGTGTCGCGGAACACGCGCTGCCATCCGGTCATCAGCCGGGTGCGGATCGGGTCCTCGGTGGCGCGCAGGTCGGACAGGACGGCGAAGGCCTTCTCCTCGCCTGCCGCGATCCGCGCCAGCCGCGCCATGTTGAGCCGCAGGTAGCGGGCGACGCGCGCTTGCGGCGTCGGTTCACGCATCGCCTCCGCCAGCATCTCGCCCAGCCGGTCGAGCGTGTTCTCGAACGCGGCGGCGGCCAGATCCTCCTTGCGTTTGAAGTAATAGGTGACGCTGGTCGTGTTCAGCCCGACGCGGCGCGCCACGTCGGCGAAGGTCATGCCCTTGGCCGACTGCTCGTTGATCGCCTCCGCCGCCGCCGCCAGGATCGCGTCGCGCTTGGCGCGGAAACGGCGGGTGCCGCTCTCCTCGGCGGCCGGGGTCGGGGGGGTGTCCTGCTCCATCGCGATCTGTGTAGCAGCTTGAATTCGAAGAACCAGTCGCTTTGTTCAATCAGGCGATGACGGCTTTACCGAAGATACGGTACGGTATACCTCTCCCGTCGAATCACGGGATGGAGAGGTGCCATGGACTTCACGCTGACCGATCGCCAGGCGCACTTCCGCGACCGCGTCCGCGCCTTCATCGCGGCCGAGATCCTGCCCCGACACCCCGAGTACCTCGCGCAGAGCCACACCGGCGAACGATGGAAGGTGCTGCCGGTGATTGAGGAGGTGAAGGCGATCGCCAAGGCGCAAGGGCTGTGGAACTTCTTCATGCCGCCGCGCGCCGGCCGCGCCCATGTCGACGACAGCTTCCGGTTCGAGGGCGAGCAACTTTCCAATCTGGAGTATGCCCTGTGCGCCGAGGAGATGGGGCGGATCGGCTGGGCGTCGGAATGTTTCAACTGCTCCGCGCCCGACACCGGCAACATGGAGGTGTTCGAACGCTATGGCACCGTCGAGCAGAAGGAACGCTGGCTGCGGCCGCTGATGAACGGCGAAATCCGCTCCGCCTTCCTGATGACCGAGCCGCAGGTCGCCTCGTCGGATGCGACCAACATCCAGACCGCGATGGTGCGCGACGGCGACCATTATGTCGTCAACGGTCGCAAATGGTGGTCGTCGGGCGTCGGCGATCCGCGCTGCAAGGTCGCGATCCTGATGGGCAAGACCGATTTCGGCGCGGAGCGGCACCGCCAGCAGTCGATGATGATCCTCGACATGGACACGCCCGGCGTGACGATCGAGCGGATGCTGTCGGTCTATGGCTATGATCATGCGCCGCATGGCCATGGCGAGGTGACGCTGACCAATGTCCGCGTGCCCGTGGAGAACATGCTGCTGGGTGAGGGACGCGGGTTCGAGATCGCCCAGGGGCGGCTCGGGCCGGGGCGTATCCACCACTGTATGCGCACCATCGGCGTGGCCGAGGCGGGGATCGAGGCCATGGCCAAGCGGCTGCTGTCGCGAGTCGCCTTCGGCAAGCGGATCGCCGACCACAGCGTCTGGGAACAGCGGATCGCCAGGGCGCGGATCGATATCGAGATGACGCGCCTGCTCTGCCTGAAGGCCGCCGACATGATGGACAAGGCGGGCAACAAGGCGGCGCAGCTGGAGATCGCGATGATCAAGGTCGCCGCGCCGACCATGGCGCTCCAGGTGCTGGACGACGCGATCCAGGCGCATGGCGGCGGCGGCGTCAGCGCGGATTTCGCCCTGGCGCATGACTGGGCGAGCTTGCGCACGTTGCGCTTCGCCGACGGGCCCGACGAGGTCCACAACCGCGCCATCGCCCGCGCCGAGTTCGGCAAATATGGCGACTGGAAAGCCGAGCTGCCCGCGCGCTGATCCCGTATTCCCAAGGAGAACCCCATGAAGGCCGCCGTTCTGTTCGAAGCCAAGCAACCGCTGAGCATCGAGGAGGTGACCATCGCCAAGCCCGCCGCGCACGAGGTGCTGATCCGCACCGTCGCGGTCGGGGTGTGCCGGTCGGACCTGCATTTCGTCGACGGCGCTTATCCGCACGCCATGCCGACCATCCCTGGTCACGAGGCGGCCGGCGTGGTCGAGGCGGTGGGCGAGGAGGTGCGCTGCGTGAAGGTGGGTGACCATGTCGTCACCTGCCTGTCCGCTTATTGCGGGCAGTGTGAATATTGCGTCACCGGCCGCATGTCGCTGTGCATCGACGCCGCTGTCCGCCGGCCCAAGGGGGCGCCGCCGCGCCTGATGCTGGGTGACGTGCCGGTCGCGCAGATGCTCAACCTGTCCGCCTATGCCGAGCTGATGCTGGTTCATGAACATGCCTGCGTCGCGATCGACCGGGACATGCCGCTGGACCGCGCGGCCCTGCTGGGGTGCGCGGTGACGACCGGGGCGGGCGCGGTGTTCAACACCACCGACGTGACGCCCGGCGAGACGGTGTGCGTCGTCGGCTGCGGGGGCATCGGGCTGGCGGCGGTCAATGCCGCGAAGATCGCGGGGGCGGGCCGCATCATCGCGCTCGATCCCGTCCCCGAGAAGCGCGCGATGGCGGAGAAGCTGGGCGCGACGCACAGTTTCGACAGCGCGGCGGAGACGGTGGCCGATGAAGTGGTCGCGCTGACCCGGGGCGGAGTGCATCATGCGATCGAGGCGGTCGGCCGGCCGCAATCCGCCGCCACCGCGGTCAAGGTGTTGCGGCGCGGCGGCACCGCGACGATCCTGGGCATGATGCCGCTGGGCGAGAAGGTTGGCCTGTCGGCGATGGACCTGCTGGCGGGCAAGCGCTTGCAGGGCGGGCTGATGGGGTCGAATCGTTTTCCGGTCGATATCCCCCGCCTGGTCGATTTCTACCTGCGCGGGCTGCTCGACCTCGACACGATCATCGCGGACCGGCTGCCGCTCGACCGGATCAACGAGGCGTTCGACGAACTCCGCCGGGGCGAGACGACGCGTAGCGTGGTGACCTTCGGATGACCGTGGCGGAGAAGGATCGGCTTGATCTCGACCGGCTCGGCGATTGGATGGCCGGCGCGGTGCCGGGCTTTGCCGGGCCGATCCGGTACGACAAGTTCGCGGGAGGGCAGTCCAACCCGACCTATCGCCTGGATACGCCGGATCGCGCCTATGTGCTCCGGCGCAAGCCGTTCGGGCCGATCCTGCCTTCCGCCCATGCGGTGGAGCGCGAGTATCGCGTGATCGCCGGCTTGCATCCCACCGGCTTCCCCGTGCCGCGACCCTATGGTCTGTGCGAGGACGCCGGAGTGATCGGCGCGCCCTTCTACGTCATGGAGATGGTGGAGGGCCGGACGATCTGGGACGGCGCGATGCCGGGCGCGTCGCCGGTTGAGCGCCGCGCCCATTATGACGCGATGATCGACACGCTCGCTCGCCTCCACCAGGTCGATTACGCCGCGGCCGGCCTGTCCGACTATGGCAGGCCGGGCAATTATTTCGAGCGGCAGGTCGCGCGCTGGACGAAGCAATATCGCGCGTCGGAGACGGAGGTGATGCCGGCGGTCGATCGCCTGATCGACTGGCTGCCCCGGACCCTGCCCGAGCAGACGCGCACGTCGATCGTGCATGGCGACTACCGGATCGACAACATGATCTTCGCTGGCGGCGAGGCGCGGGTGGTGGCGGTGCTCGACTGGGAGCTGTCGACGCTGGGCGATCCGCTGGCCGATTTCTCCTATTTCCTGATGAACTGGGTGACGGAGCCGGAGGGGCGGTCGGGCGTCCGGGGCCTGACCGGGCCCGAGACGGGAATTCCGACGATCGAGGAGGTGGTGACCCGCTATTGCACGGCGACGGGCCGTGACGGGGTGCCGCAGCTCGACTGGTATTTCGCCTATAACCTCTTCCGACTGACCGGCATCGTCCAGGGCATCAAGAAGCGGATCATCGACGGCAACGCGTCGAGCGCACGCGCGGCGGAGACGGCGGCGCGCGTCCACGGCCTGGCGGACGCCGCCTGGGCCTTTGCGGAAAGGGCAGGAGCATGACCGACCTCTTCGACCTCACGGACAAGGTGGCGATCGTCACCGGATCGTCGCGCGGCATCGGCCGCGCCTCGGCGATCGAACTGGCCCGGCACGGCGCCCGCGTCGTCATCTCCAGCCGAAAGCAGGAGGCCTGCGACACGGTGGCGGCGGAGATCAACGGGCAGTTCGGCGAAGGCCGCGCGATCGCCATCGCCGCCTCCATCTCCGACAAGGCGCAGCTCGAAGCCTTGGTCGCGCGGACGCGCGATGCGTTCGGACGGATCGACATATTGGTCTGCAACGCCGCCTCCAATCCCTATTACGGGCCGCTCGCCGGCATCGCCGACGACCAGTTCCGCAAGATCTTGGACAACAATGTCCTGTCCAACCACTGGCTGATCCAGCTCGTCGCGCCCGAGATGCGCGAGCGCAAGCAGGGCTCGATCATCATCGTCTCCTCGATCGGCGGCCTGCGCGGCTCGCCGACGATCGGCGCGTACAACGTGTCCAAGGCCGCCGACTTCCAGCTCGCGCGCAACTATGCGGTCGAATATGGGCCGGACGGGGTGCGGGTGAACTGTATCGCGCCGGGCCTGATCAAGACCGATTTCGCCCGCGCGCTCTGGGAAGATCCGGAGCAGATCCGCCGTGCGAACCAGATGGTGCCGCTGCGCCGCATCGGCGAGCCGGAGGAGATCGCCGGCGCGGTCGTCTATCTCGCCAGCCGCGCGTCGGCCTTCATGACGGGGCAGGCGATGGTGATCGATGGCGGCGTGACGATCTGAAAGGAGCGGGATGATGGAGCAGCGGTTCCGGGACAAGTCGGTGATCGTGACCGGCGCGGGGTCGGGCATCGGCCGCGCCGCCGCCATCGCCTTCGCAGGCGAAGGCGCGCGCGTGATCGTCGCCGATATCAGCGGCGCGGAGGAGGAAACAGCGGCGGCGATCGGCCCGGCCGCGCGGGCGATCCGCGTCGATGCCGGCCACGAACCCGATGTCGCGCGCATGGTCGCGCTGGCGGAGGAAGCGCATGGCGGGATCGACGTGGTGTTCGCCAATGCCGGCATCTCGGGTGGCATGGCCAATATTTTCGACACCGATCCCGGGCTGTTCGCGGAGGTGCTGCGCGTCAACCTGATCGGCCCGTTCCTGGCGATCCGCCATGCCGCGCCGCGCATCGCCGCGCGCGGCGGCGGCGCGATCGTGCTGACCGCCAGCGTCGCAGGGCTACGTTCGGGCGCGGGGTCGCCGGCCTATTCGGCGTCCAAGGCCGGCGTGATCAACCTGGCGCAGGTCGCCGCGCAGCAGCTCACCGGATCGAAGGTGCGGGTCAACGCGGTGTTGCCCGGCCTGACCGAGACCGGCATGACACAGCCGGTGTTCGACCACGCCCGCGCCGTCGACAAGCTCGACCGGATCGGCCGGCTCAACCCGTTGCAGCGTGCCGCCCAGCCGGCGGAACTGGCGGCGGCGGTGCTGTTCCTGGCGTCGGACGATGCCAGCTATGTCAACGGACAGGCGTTGGCGGTCGATGGCGGCCTGTCGTCCAGCCATCCGGTGACCCGGCAGGCTTATGGAACCACTGCCGCGTGAGGATATGATTAGCTAAACGTTCACCGAATCTTAGCGGACGAAGCTCAAACGTTTCTCATGTCCGCCAGCCTGTTCCGCCACTCCTCGACCCATGCCGATCTCGCTGCCTTGTGGCGGGCGGTCGACGTCGCCCAGGTTGTGATCCGTTTCGCCACCGACGGCACCATCGTCTCCGTCAATCAACAGGCATGTGCATTGCTGCACGTCACGCCGGAGCAGCTGGTCGGCCGGCATTGCGGACATTTGTCGCCCGACCTGGAGGTCGGCAGCCCAGGCTTCCTGCGCATGTGGCAGTCGGTGCTGGCCGGCCGGGCGCTGAGCGGCGTGCATCGCGGCGTCGGCGGCGATGGCCGCAACGTCTGGGTGCGCGCCTCCTTCCAGCCGATCCTGGGCGAGGACGGCACGGCGGAGGGGGTGCTGCTGGTCGGCTCGGACATCACCGCTGCCACGCTCGCCGCCGAGGAAGCCGACCGGCGCATGGCGGCGATCGAGCTGACGCATCTGGTGGTCGAGTTCGACCTGGACGGACGGGTTCGCGATGCCAACGACCTGTTCCTCGAACGCATGGGCTATGCGCGCAGCGAGGCGATCGGCCTGCCGCATCACCGCTTCTGCGATGCGGACTTCGTCGCGTCGGACGGCTATGCCGATCTGTGGGCGAAGCTGCGCAACGGGCTGCACAGCGCCGGCCGCTTCCGCCGTGTCGCGCGCGATGGCACGCCGGTCTGGCTCCAGGCGACCTATACGCCGATCCTCGACGACCAGAAGCGGCCGTGGAAGGTGGTGAAGTTCGCCAGCGACGTGACCGACGAAGTGCATCTGCAGGAGGAGGTGCGGCTGCGCCTGGCCGAAACCCGCGCCTTCAGCGAGGAGGCGGCGGCGCGGCGGGCGGAGGCGGACCAGCTTGTCCTGCGGCTGGGCGAGATCGTCGAGACGATCGCCGGCATCGCCTCGCAGACCAACATGCTGGCGCTCAACGCCACGATCGAGGCGGCGCGGGCGGGCGACGCCGGCCGCGGCTTCGGCGTGGTCGCCGCGGAGGTGAAGAAGCTGGCGGACGGGACGCGCGCGGCGACCAATATGGCGCGCAAGATGATGGCGGGACGGTAGGTGCTGCTGGTCCTGTGGGTCGCGTGGCGGCTGAGGAAGCGTCGCGCGGGGATGCATGACGCGGTCACTCGCGACGCCGGATCAGCCCCTCCTGCGCGGAGCTGGCGACCAGCCGCCCGGCTCGCGTGAACACCCGCCCCCGGTTGAAGCCGCGCGCATGGCCGGCCCAGGGGCTGTCCATCGTGTAGAGCAGCCATTCGTCGGCACGGAACGGTTCGTGCAGCCAGAGCGCGTGGTCGAGGCTGGCGGTCTGCATCCCGGGCGTCATGAAGCCGACGCCGTGCGGCAGCATCGCCGTGCCGAGCAGCGCCATGTCCGACGCATAGGCCAGCACCGCGCGGTGCAGCGCCGGATCGTCGGCGATCGGCGCGCAGATGCGGAACCACAGATGCTGGACCGGCGCGTCGTGGCCCGGCTTGATCCAGCTGCGCGGGCCGACCGGGCGGATGTCGATCGGGCGGGGCCGGAGCAGCCAGGCGCGATGCCGCTCCGGCACCTGCGCCGCCATCGCGTGGCGCAGGTCGCGTTCGCTGACCAGCGTTTCGGGCGCCGGCACGTCGGGCATCGCATCCTGATGCGCCAGTCCGTCCTCCGGCGTCTGGAAGGAGCAGGCCATGTTGAGGATCGGCTGGCCCTGCTGCATCGCGATCACCCGGCGGGTGGCGAAGCTGCGCCCCTCGAAATCGCGCACCACGCGGTAGATGATCGGATGCGCCTCGTCGCCCGGCCGCATGAAATAGGCATGGAGCGAGTGCGCGACCTTGGGTGCGTCGGTCGAGCGCTGCGCCGCCTGCAACGCTTGGGCGATCACCTGTCCGCCGAAGACGCGGCCCTCGCCGCCGGGCTGGCGCGCGCCCCGGAACAGGTCGGTGTCGATCCGCTCGATATCGAGCAGGGCGACCAGCGTCTGGGCGAGCTGTTCGGGCATCGCGTCATGGGGCGTATCGGAATCCATGGCGCGTCTCTGCGGAAAAAGCCGCGCCCCCGCAATGCCCCCCGACCCGGTCAGCGCGCGGCGACCGCTTGGCGTCCCTCCTCACGCTCCAGCGCCGCGCCCGCATTGGCGAGGGCGATGTACATCGCCCCTTCCGGCACGACATATTCATTCTCGCCCCAGAAGAAGGGCCAGTCGTCGCGGTTCTCGGGATAGTCGGGCTTCAGCAGCAGCACGCCAGGGACCACGCCGCCGGGGATGAAGGTGAAGTCGGCCCGGTTGTTGCCATAGGCGACCTCCTTCGACAGCGCGCCGACCCCGGAGACGAAGGACCGGTCCGAGGCGGGATGATGGCCGTGCAGATAGTCGAGCGCGCGGCCGACGGCCGCTCCGTCGACCAGTTCCGGAAAGGCGCGGTGCAGCGCATAGCCGGTCAGGCCGAAGTTCAGCACCGCGCCATTGCCCGCCCAGCCGCCGGTGGTGATCGGCACGCCGAAGGGATTAGCCTTCTCGGTCGCGGCGGCTTCCGCCACCCAGGCCCGCACCGCCGGGACCAGCGCCGCGCGATATTCGGGCGGCATCGCCGGCAGCGCCTTGACCATGGTGGTGGCGCTGAATGCGAAGCCTTTCAGCATCGCCGGGGTCAGCGCCGTGACGCGTTCGGCATATTGGCGGTCGCCGGTCGCGAGCAGCAGCTCGACCGCGGCGCCGAACTCCTCCGCCTCCAGCGGGCCGCCGGTGGTGTTGCCGTGGCGGAACAGGTCGGGGGCGTGGCTGTGCTCGTCCTTCCAGACCTTCACCGCCCGGTCGAGGCACAGCTTCGCGAAGGCGTCGTCGCGGCCTTTCCATGCCCGGTAGGTCGCCGCCAGCGCCGCGGCCGAGCCATAGTCCAGCGCCGTCGCCTTGCTGGTGAAGGCCCAGCGATCGTCCGGCGTGCCGCTGCGCCCGCCATCCCGGTCATAGGCGCGCGCATAGGGCTTGAGGCTTGGGTCGTAGACCAGCCCGTCGGTCTTGCTCGCCGCGTCGCCCAGATGCGTGTACTGGCCGACATCGGGCTCGACGATGCCATGGATGGCATGGCCGACCGCGTCATATTGCGCCAGCAACTGCACGCTGCCGTGGCGGATCTGCTGGAGGATGTCGGGGGTGCCGTCGGGCACATGGATCTCGACGCGCCGCGTCGTCCAGTCGACCGCCACCGTATCGCGTTCCGGCCTATACTGTTCCCAGATGTCGACCAGTTCGCGCACGACCTGATATTGGGTCTGGGTGCGGATGTCGAAATCGCCCGCGTCCAGCCAGCCGCCGACCGCCAGGCCGGGGATATGCTCGCCGGGCTTGAACCGGGTGTCGGTGGTCGGCCCCTGGCGATAGAGGTCGATATGCTCGTGGTTGATCGGGGCCTGACGCGCATCGTCGCGATGGGGGTCGCCATGCCAGGTGCGATAGCCCTCGTTGACCGCCATATGGTCCATCGCGATCGGCAGGTAGACGTCGCTGCTCAGATGCCACGAGGTGTCGGTCAGCCCGGCGGCGATCGGGAAGGGGGCGGTGCGCGTGTCGCCATATTGCAGCACATAGGTGCCGGGCGTCTTCACCCCGCTGAAGTCGAAGCGGACATAGCGATAGCGCAGGTAGCGACCCCAGTCGCGCGCGGCCGGCGTGGCGACGGGCGTCATCCGGCCATCCCCGCCGACCCGCAGCAGGCGCGGCTGCTGGCTGCGGCGATCGTCGCGGTCCAGCTCGATCGTCGCCAGCTTGGGCGCGTCCGGCGCATAGCCGAGCTGCGAGTGGCCGATGACCGGCGGCCGGAGCCAGCCGGGCACGCTCGCCGCCTCCAGCGTCCACTCGACCACCTTTCCGGTCCGCCCGCCGGGCAGGAGCTGGCGGACGACATACCAGCCATTCTGCGCCTGGTTGCGGCCGTCATAGAGCGACAGGCTGCCGCTCGCCGTGGCGATGCCGACGCGGCGCGACGCATCCTCGGGCGAGAGCACCAGCCGCTGGCCGCTGGCGAAGGGCAGCGGCTCGGCGCCGGGCCCGTCGCTGCGGCCGCTGGCGGCATTGCGCTCGGGCGTCAGCGTCATCGCGTCGGCGGGGTGACGCGGGAACAGGCCGGGCTTGCCGTCGCTGGTGAAGGACCGGTGGAAATAGGCCGACGGCACGAATTCCAGGTTCAGCCCCGCCTTGCCCACCAGCTCCGCAGGCAGCGGTTGGTCGAGCAGCACCGACAGCACCACCGCGCTGCCCCGCCGCTCGGCGCGGACGGTGTAGCGGAAACCGGGATATTCCATCACCGCCTCGATCACCCCGGCCGCCTTGTCGACGCGGCGGCTGACGAACTGCGCCGCCGGGTCCCACTGGCCTGGCGTCGCGGACAGGCGCACATCGCCATTGGTGGCGGTGCGCAGGCCCTGCTGGATCAGCTCGACGCCGCTGATCTTGGCATCGGCGAACAGCCCTTCGTTGACATTGGAGAAGATCAGCCAGTCGACGCCCGGCGCCTCGAAATAATCGGCGCGATCGAGGCGGAGGGGCGTCTGCGCCGCAGCGGGGAGCGGCAGGCTGCCGAGCAGCGCGGCGAGCAGGATGCTGCGGCGAGGGGACATGGACATTCTCCTGAAGGCGCGAAGATGGGGAGGGCGGGTCACAGCGCGGCGTTGCGGGTGATCGTCAGGCGCCGGTCGCCGCACCAGCCGCAGTCCGGGCCGGCGAAGCGGGCGCGGGCGCTGGCGTCGCCCTTCAACTGCCAGTCGAGCCACTGGGTCACGACCTCCGCCGCCAGCCCGCCATGCGGCTGCATGTACGTGCCGCCATGGCCGACCGGGATGTCGACCAGGGCGGCGGGCACGCTCCGCAGCCGGCGAAAATCGTCGCTGCCATTGGCATGGGCGATGTCGTCCGGCCCGCCCAGTACGTAGAGGACCGGCGTGTGGAGCCGGCCGAGCAGCGCCTTGTCGGAGACGATGCCGGGGATCGGACTCTGGCCGTCATTGAAGAAGCCGGTGTTCATCGCCACCACCGTGCGGACGCGCGGGTCGGACCCGACCGCCAGCGCCTGGAGGCCGCCGCAGCTCCAGCCGGACACCGCGATGCGGTCCGTGGCGATGCGGCCCCGCAAGGGGCTGCCCGGCCGGACATTCTCCCGCGCCGCCCAGTCGATCGCGTCGGTCAACAGATGCGTCGCGGTCTGCGCCTGGAGTGGGCCGCCGGCCGCGCCGGCCTTCGGCTGGGCCTTGGGGATGGTGCCCGAGGCGATCACCAGATAGCCGTGCGAGGCGATCTCGAGCAGGTGGTTGCGCGAGCTGGTGCCGTCGGCGCTGCATCCGCCATTGCCGAAGATGTAGACGGGCAGGGCCGCGGGACCCGGCTTGGCGGGGCGATAGACGACATGATCGGGAAGCGTGGCGCGCTCCTCGAAGAGCGCGGGGAGGGGGCCGCTGCCTCGCTCGATCGGCGTGTAGGCCGCCATGGTCATGGTAGCGCTCACGAAGAGCGACACGCCTGTCAGGATCGTCATGCCGGAACGTGCCATCCGCCCCCTCCCATATTTATTGTCGGAGCATTATGCTGCTCCCTTGAGGCTGATCCTGCATGAGAAGCTGTTCAGGATCAACGGGGTAACGGGTAATTGCGATCAATCGGCCATGCGCGCCCCGGATGCGGATGGCGGCCGGGGGTCATCTGTTGTTGGACAAGTTGACGGCGAGCCGCGACCATGCCTAGGTTGCGCTACCACGGCTCAGGACCGGCGCGGGACAGCGTCGGCCTGGCACAGGGAGGATGAGAGGATGGCCAGGATCCTGATTGGAGGCGCGGTGCTGGCGGCGATGACCGTTCCGGCGGCGGCGCAGGACGCGCGGATGACGGTGATGGCCCCGCCCGCCGAGCCGGCGGCGATCCCGCTCGGCACCGGCCCCGGCCAGAGCGCTACGGCACCGGCGGAAAGCTGGTTCCGCCAGTATGGCGTGGCGATGACGCGCAACGTGTCGGTTGCGACGCTGACCCCGGTGCTACCCGATCCAGCGAAGGCGACGGGCGCGGCGGCGATCGTCGCGCCCGGCGGCGGCTTCCTGATGCTGTCGATGGAGAATGAGGGCTGGCGGGTCGCCCGCGCGCTCGCCGATCGCGGCATCGCCGCCTTCGTCCTCAAATACCGGTTGAAGCCGACCCCGGCCGACCTGCCCGGCTTCGAACGCGCGGTGAATGCGATGTTCGCCAGCGTCGGCCGCCCACGCACCCGGCTCGGCCCGGACGCGGCGGCGGCGGGACTGGCCGACCAGGTCGCCGATGCGCGGGCCGCCGTCCGGCTGGTGCGGGCCCGCGCCGCCGAATGGCAGGTCGCCCCCAACCGGATTGGCATGATCGGCTTTTCGGTCGGCGCGATGACGACGATGGTCACGGCCCTGTCGGCCCCCGACACCAAGCTGGCCTTCATCGCGCCCATCTATGGTTCGATGGAAGCGGTGATGGTGCCGAAGGCCGCGCCGCCGCTGTTCGCGGTGCTCGCCGCCGACGATCCGCTGTTCGCGCGCAAAGGCCTGGGCCTGATCGATTCCTGGCAGCAGGCCGGGCGGCCGGTCGAATTCCACCTCTACCAGGGCGGCGGCCATGGCTTCGGTCTGGGCAAGCCCGGCACCACCAGCCCCGGCTGGTTCGACGCCTTCACCCGCTGGCTGACGGTCAGCGGCATCACCCCCTCGGCCCCAACCGGCCAATCCTCGGGAGCAGCAGGATGAAGCGACGCGCCTTGTTACCGGGCCTGATCATGGCCCTGACCCCGGTCGCGGCGACCGCGCAGGCGCCGGCGGCCGGCCCCACGGCGGTGCCGCCGCTCGCCGATTTCTTCCAGCCCGCCACCGGCGGCGCGGTCGCGACGGACGAGGACGGCTTTCTCCGGCGCTGGCTGCTGCTCGAGCCGATCGCCAAACCCAATCCCACCAATGCCGTCTTCACCGGCACCTATGTCCGTCAGGCATTGTCGCCGCAAACCTATCCCGGTCGCTTCGCCGCCGTGCCGCGTGACGGGCAGATGGTGCGGGTCGACCGGCCGCTGCGCTGGCATGCGCTCGACTCGCGGCTCTGGGACGTCAAGCTGTTCAACTTCGCCCAGGCGCTCGGCCAACCCAAATATGGCGTGATCTTCTGGGCGGTGACGGTGGTGAACAGCCCGCGCGAGATGCGCGACGTGCGCCTTGCGGTCGGCTCCAACTCGGCGTCGCGCTGGTGGCTGAACGGCGATCTCGCGGTCGAGGCGTTCGACGACCGGCGGATGGTGATGGACGATGTCCTGTCCGACCGCATCACCCTGAAGAAGGGACGCAACGTGCTGCGCGGCGCGGTGATCAACGGGCCTGGCCTCAGCGATTTCGCGATCCGCTTCGTCGATGCGGCCGGCCAGCCGATCCGCGACATCACCAACGACGTGAAGTGAGGAAGCTCGTCATGACCAGGACCCTTGCCCTGCTGGCGGCCGGCGCCGCCGCGCTCGTCGCCGTGTCGCCCGCGCCCGCGCCCGCGCAGCTCGCCGGCAACGTCTTCATCCACGATCCCTCAACCGTCACCGAGTCGGACGGCAAGTGGTTCACCTTCGGCACGCGCGGCGGCGGGCTGATCTCAGACGACGGCTGGACCTGGCGGGGCGGCGCGGAGCGGCCCGGCGGCGGCGTCGCGCCCGACATCATCCATATCGGCGACCGCTATTATGTCGCCTATGCGGTCGGCGGCGGCGGCATGTCGGGCGGCCATGCCAGCCAGGTCAAGATCATGTGGACCAAGTCGCTCGATCCCCAGTCGCGCGACTTCGGCTATCACGATGTCGGCGTCGTCGCGGCGAGCGACGGGGTGGAGAACCAGGACGCGATCGACCCCGCCTTCCTCTATGTCGATGGCCGGCTGTGGCTGAGCTACGGCACCTATTTCGGCTCGATCCGCATCATCGAGCTCGACCCCAAGACGGGCCTGCGCGTCGCGGGCAACCAGCCGGTCGACATCGCCATCGACATGGAGGCGACCGCGTTGATGCACCGCGACGGCTGGTATTATCTGCTCGGCACGCACGGCACCTGCTGCGACGGGCCGAATTCGACCTACAATATCCGGGTCGGCCGGTCACGGAACGTGCTCGGGCCCTATGTCGATGCAATGGGCCAGCCGTTGCTGAAGGGCGGCGGCAAGCTGGTCGCCGGTGCCTATGGCCGGGTGCAGGGGCCGGGCCATTTCGGGCTGATCGACCTGGGCGGCGACACCCAGAAATTCTCGATGCATTACGAATCCGACCTCGACCGCGGTGGCCGCAGCGTCCTGGCGATCGAGCCCCTGCTCTGGCGCGACGGCTGGCCGGTGGCGGGCAGCAACGTGCGCGCCGGCGATTACGAGATCCAGTCCGAGCGGAGCGGCAATGCGCTGCAGCTCAAGGTCGATTTCGTCCGCATCCCCTTCGACGTGCGCGCCAGTTTCATGGCCAAGCCGACCGACCCGACCAGCCCGTTGCCCGATCAGCGGCTGGCGGACGTCGAGGGCCAGTGGCCGGCGGGGGCGACGCGGGTCGAGCTGGCGGCGCATATGAACCGTCCGAACCAGCGCTGGACGGTGACGCCGATGCCCGACAAGGGCGGCTGGTTCGGCGCGCCTTATTATCGGATCGGCATCACCGGCACCCAGCGCGTGCTGGCCACGACCCCGGCGGGCGAGGTGGAGGCGGCACCGGGCTATACGGGGGCGGATGCGCAGCTGTGGCGGATCGACCAGCTGACCGATGGCAGCTATCGGATCACGCCCAAGGTTCGCGCCAAGGGGCAGGACAGCGCCTTGATGGCGATCGGTACCAGTACCGTGTCGCTCGCGGCGTTCGATCCGCGTAGCGATGCCGGGCGGTGGCGGTTCCAGATGCCTTGAGCGGTTTCGAACGTAGCTGTTCCCCGGCGAAGGCCGGGGCCCAGTTGGGAAGGTCGATGTAACGGAGCGATGCCCTTCATCACCAGCGTCCCCAACTGGGGCCTGGCCTTCGCCGGGGAACGGAGACGTGAAACGCGACCTCTTCGCGCCTTCGCTGAACCAACGTCGATTCCGATACCGAAAAGGCCGCAACCCTTCACAGGATCGCGGCCTTTCGCTTGCTACCTCGGGCGTCGAAACGCCCGAAATGATCCCCTTACGCCGCCAGCTTGCGCAGCACGTACTGGAGGATGCCGCCGTTCAGGAAATATTCCAGCTCGTTGACGGTGTCGATCCGGCACCGGGTCTGGAACGTCTCGCTGCTGCCATCGGCGCGGGTCAGCGTCACCTCGACCTCCTGGCGCGGGCGCAGGCCAGCGACATTATGGATGGTGAAGGTCTCGGACCCGTCCAGCTTCAGCGACTTGCGATCGATCCCGGCCGCGAACTGGAGCGGCAGCACGCCCATGCCGACCAGGTTCGAGCGGTGGATGCGCTCGAAGCTCTCGGCGATCACCGCGCGCACGCCGAGCAGGTTGGTGCCCTTCGCCGCCCAGTCGCGCGACGAGCCAGTGCCATATTCCTTGCCCGCGACCACGACCAGCGGCGTGCCGTCGGCCTTGTAGCGCATCGCCGCGTCGTAGATCGGCATCACCTCGCCGTCATACTTGGACATGCCGCCCTCGACGCCCGGCACCATCTCGTTCTTGATGCGGATGTTGGCGAAGGTGCCGCGCATCATCACCTCGTGGTGACCGCGGCGCGCGCCATAGCTGTTGAAGTCGGCGCGGCTGACCTGATGCTCCTGCAGGTACTTGCCCGCCGGGCTGTCCGCCTTGATCGAGCCGGCCGGCGAGATGTGGTCGGTGGTGATCGAGTCGCCCAGGATCGCCAGCGGCTTCGCCTCGATGATGTCCGACACCGGCGCCGGAGTCATCTCCAGCCCGTCGAAATAGGGCGGGTTGGCGACATAGGTCGAACCGGCGCGCCACTGATAGGTGTCCGAGCCGGTCACGTCGATGCCCGACCATTTCGCGTCGCCCTGGTAGACATTGCCATAGCGGTTGCGGAACATCGCATCGTCGATGTTCGCGTTCATCAGCGAGGTGACTTCGTCGTTGGTCGGCCAGATGTCCTTCAGATACACGTCCTGACCATCCGACCCCTGGCCGATCGGCGTCGTGTTCATGTCGGTGGTGACCGTGCCCTTCAGCGCATAGGCGACGACCAGCGGCGGCGAGGCGAGGAAGTTGGCGCGCACGTCGGGCGACACGCGGCCCTCGAAGTTGCGGTTGCCCGACAGGACCGAGGCGGCAACCAGGTCGTTCTCGTTGATCGCGGCGCTGATCGGCGCGGGCAGCGGGCCCGAATTGCCGATGCAGGTGGTGCAGCCATAGCCGACCAGGTTGAAGCCCATGGCATCAAGGTCCTCGGTCAAGCCCGCCTTGTCGAGATAGTCGGTGACCACCTGCGATCCGGGAGCGAGCGAGGTCTTCACCCAGGGCTTGGGGGTCAGGCCGAGCGCCCGCGCCTTGCGCGCGACCAGACCGGCGGCGACCAGCACCGACGGGTTGGAGGTGTTGGTGCAGGAGGTGATCGCCGCGATCACCACGTCGCCGTCGCCGATGTCATGGTCGCGCTCGGCGACCGGCGCACGGACCGGGCGCTCCTTGTGGTACACCTTGAACAGGTCGCCGTTGAACACCTCGTCCACCTTGCCCAGCGACACGCGGTCCTGCGGACGCTTCGGCCCGGCGAGCGACGCGGTAACGGTGCCCATGTCGAGCTCCAGCGTGTCGGTGAAGATCGGGTCCGGGCTGTCGGCATGACGCCAGAAGCCGTTCTCCTTGGCATAGGCCTCGACCAGCGCGATATTTTCCTCCGACCGCGCGGTCAGGCGCATATAGTCGATGGTGCGCTCGTCGATCGGGAAGAAGCCGCAGGTCGCGCCATATTCCGGCGCCATGTTGGCGATCGTCGCCCGGTCAGCCAGCGTCATGCTGGCGAGGCCGGGGCCGAAGAACTCGACGAAGCGGCCGACCACGCCCTTGGCGCGCAGCATCTGGGTGACGGTCAGCACCAGGTCGGTGGCGGTGATGCCCTCGTTCAGCGCGCCGGTCAGCTTGAAGCCGACGACCTCGGGGATCAGCATCGACACCGGCTGGCCGAGCATCGCCGCCTCCGCCTCGATGCCGCCGACGCCCCAGCCCAGCACGCCCAGACCGTTGATCATCGTGGTGTGGCTGTCGGTGCCGACCAGCGTGTCGGGATAGGCGATCGCCGCCTCGCCCTTGGCATGCTCGCCGATCTCCTTGGACGACCAGACCGCCTGGCCGATATATTCCAGGTTCACCTGGTGGCAGATGCCGGTGCCCGGCGGCACGACCTGGAAGTTATCCAGCGCCTTGCTGCCCCATTTCAGGAACTCGTAGCGCTCGCCGTTGCGCTGATATTCCAGGTCGACATTGTCCTGGAACGCCTGGGGCGTGCCGAACTCGTCGACCATGACCGAATGGTCGATGACGAGGTGGACGGGGACCTGCGGATTGATCTTCTCGGCGTCGCCGCCCAGCTTGGTCATCGCGTCGCGCATCGCGGCGAGGTCGACGACGCAGGGCACGCCGGTGAAATCCTGCATCAGCACACGCGCGGGGCGATACTGGATCTCGCGGTTGGAGCGCGCGTCCTTCTGCCAGTCGACGATCGCCTGGATGTCGTCGCGCGTGACGGTGACGCCGTCCTCGAAGCGCAGCAGGTTCTCCAGCAGCACCTTCATCGAGAAGGGCAGGCGCGACACGTCGCCCAGCTGCTCCGCCGCCTTGGCGAGCGAGTAATAGTCATAGCTCTTGCCACCGACCGACAGGGTCGTGCGGGTGTTGAGCGTGTCCTGGCCGATGGCGGTCATAAGGATCCTTCTGCCTGTCTATGCCCCAGCGCGCCGGGGACGCGGGCGCAAGGACCGCAGGGGGCGCGAAGGGCAGGGGTGTGGCGCGCGATAGCAGCGCACCGGCTGGGGGGAAAGGGGGCGGCGCGGGGATTCTCCCTCGGGCCGCCCGGTGACGATGGTCTTCATCATAGCGGGTTTGCGCCTCGCGCGGGCGATGGTGCGCCATGCATCGCCCTAACCATTCCGGCGGCGGCAGGCGAAAATATAGACGCAAACATAATCAGCCGGATAGCCGGAGATCGTATAATATTCCTCTCTCCAGTGCTCGCGTCGCGCTGGTCGCCGCCTATGATGCATCCATTCTCCTCAAGATGCGGCGGACCAGTATAGATGACGATCCGGGCCAAGCTGATTGTGTGTCTGTCGTTGCTGGCGCTGGCCTTCGCCGGATTGACGCTGACGCTGCATCTGTCGCTTCACGCCAACCGGCAGGCGCTCGGACGCTTGATGACCGGACGGATCGCGCCCCTGCGCGACTTGAAGGTGGTCGCCGATAAATATGCGGTCGATATCGTCGACGCGGCGCACAAGGCGCGCAACGGCAACGTCACCATGGCCCAGTCGCTGGCGCACGTGCGCGATGGCCGGGCCGAGCTCGCCGCGCATTGGCGCGCCTATGCCGCGACCCGGCCGAGCGGGCATGAGGCGATCCTGGCGGCGATCGCCGAGCGGCGGATGCGGGCGGCGGACCGTCATGTCGCGACGCTGGAGGCGATCCTTGGCCGGGGCGACCGGCCGGCGCTCGACCGGTTCGTCACCGACACGCTGTACGGAACGATCGACCCCGTCTCGGCGGCGATGAGCGACCTGATCGACGAGCAGATCCGGCAGGCCGATGTGCAGGTCGCGTGGATCAGCACGGTGGACCGGGGCGCTGCGGTCACCGCCTGGGTGCTGGCGGCGGCCGCCGCGATCGTCTGGCTGGTGTCGCAGCGCGTGACGCAGCGCGGCGTTGTTCACCGCATCGACCGGCTCGCCGGGACCATGGAGGATCTGGCGGCCGAGCGTCCCGTCGACATTCCTGGTGTCGAGGATGCGGACGAGCTGGGCCGCATGGCGCGCGCCTGCGAGGTGTTCCGGGCTCGCGGCGCGGCGCGGATCGCGGCGGACCAGGTCCAGGCGGCGACGCAGGCACGAGTGACGCACGACCTGCAGCGGACGATCGCCGCGGTGTCGGAGGGCGACCTGACCTGCGAGATCCCGCCCGACTTCCCCGCCGACTATGCCGCGGTCGGGCGCGACTTCAACGCCGGGCTGGCGCATCTGCGCGGGCTGATCGGATCGGTGCGGATGAGCGCAGCCTCGATCCGGACCGGATCGAGCGAGATCGCGCTCGCCTCCGAGGACCTGGCGCGTCGCACCGAGCAGAGTGCCGCGAACCTGGAATCGACCGCCGCCGAGATCGGCCGGATCGAGGCGCGCGTCGTCGCGTCCGAACGGTCGGCCGAGGAGATGGTGACCAAGGCCGGCGACGCGATCGCAACCGTCGGCAATGGCCGCGCCGTCGCCGACGAGGCGGTTGCGGCGATGCAGCGGGTTTCGGCCAGCGCGCGCGGCATCGACATGGTGATCGAGGGGCTCGACAAGATCGCCTTCCAGACCCGCGTGCTGGCGATGAACGCCGCGGTCGAGGCGGGGCGCGCCGGCGAGGCGGGGCGGGGTTTCGCCGTGGTCGCCGACCTCGTCTCCGCCCTGGCGATGCGCGCCGAAGAAGAGGCGAAGCGGGCGCGCTCGCAGCTCTCCGTCACCCAGAGCGAGATCGTATCCGCCGTCGATCTGGTGCAGCGGGTCGACGGCGCGTTGTCCGACATCGCCGGCGATGTCGGTCTGGTGCATGGTCTGGTCGGCCGGATGGCGGCGGACAATCAGGCGCAGGCCACCGCGATCGGCCAGATCGCGCGCAACGTCACGGCGATGGACGGCGCGACGCAGCAGAATGCGGCGATGGTCGAGCAGACGTCGGCCGCCGCGCGGACCCTCTCGCACGAAGTGGAAGGGCTGGCGCGGCAGGCGGAGAGCTTCGCTGTCGAGATGCCGCAGCGGCCGGGCGCGGCGAACGCGACTCCGGCCGGCATGATGCTGGAACTCACCTGACAGCCAGCAAAAAACGGCGTCGGTCGAGAGGATCGACCGACGCCGCCAGGGCAGGGGAATGCCACCCCGGAAGGGGTCCGGGGCAACCTGGGAAAAGGGTCAGAAGCGCGCGCGCACGCCGACGCGGTAGAAGCGGCCCAGCGTGTCGTAGAGCGCCGGATTGACGTCGAGCCCGGTGTTGGTCTGCGGCGACGGGGTCGGGTCGCGGTCGAACAGATTATCGACCTTGAAGAACATCGCCACTTCCTTGGTCACATTCACCGACCCGCCGATATCGACATAGAAGGCGCCCTTCATCCGGTTATAGTCGATCGTCGGGTTGTTGGCGGTCGAGACCGGGCAGTTGCCGGCCGAGCAGACGACATATTGGTTGCCGAACACGCCGTCGCTGAACCAGCGCTCCTGGACCAGCAGGCTGAACCGGTCATTGTCATAGGTCTGGATGGCCAGCCACTTCCAGTCGGGCGTGGCGCCCGAATTGGCGCCGGCCGAGTCGACCGGGATGGTGCCGGGCAGGCCGGGATCGGTGATGAAGTCGATCACGTGCGTGCCGAGACCGCGCAGCGTGAAGTTGCCGTCCAGGCCCAGCGGGTTGCGCCACTGGTAGCTGGCCTCGATGTCGAAGCCGCGGGTCCGGATCGAGGCGAGGTTGAACGACTGAACGTTGACGAACTTGAAGTCGCTGTCGAGGTCGAACGCGCCGCAGGTGGCCGGGATGTTTTGGACCACGCACAGATTGACGATCTGCTGCGCCGACAGGCTGGAGACGACGTCCTTCACCTTGATGTTGTAATAGTCGAACGACAGGCTGAGCCCGGGCAGCCAGGACGGCCGCGCATAGACCACGCCCGCCTCGGTGCTGCGCGCAGTTTCCGGGCGGAGCTGCGAATTGCCGATCGTGTTCTGGATGATCAGCACCTGCCGCCCATTGGGGAACTGCGCCGAGGTGCGCGGATCGGTGAAGTTGGGCACGGTGGTGGTGGTCGGCGCGGCGAACAGCTCCGACAGGTTGGGTGCGCGCACGTCGCGCGAGGTGACGGCGCGCAGGCGCAGCCCGTCGAGCGGCGTCTCCCAGGTGCCGCCGACCTTCCAGGCATAGATCAGGCCCGAGGTCGAATAGCGGGTGGCGCGGCCGGCGAGATTGACGTTGGCCTTGCCCAGGACTTCCGAGTCGAGCACCGGCAGGTTGAGTTCCAGGAAGCTTTCCAGGACGTGGTACTTGCCCGACCCGTTCTTGTAGTTGCCGGCGTACCAATTGCTGCCGGTCGCCGAATTGAGGATCGGGTCGACCGGGTACAGGTCCGAATTCGGGCTGATCGCGGAGACGCCCGCACCGTAAGGGTCGGCGTTCACGCGGTAGAATTCACGGCGATATTCCGCACCGAAGGCGACCGCGAGCGGCCCGGCCCACAGCTCCAGCGGCGTTCCCGACACGCTGATCGCGGCGGCGTCCTGGGTCTGCTTAGTATGCTGGAAGGGACCGTTCTCCGGAACGATATACGACAGTGCGCCGGCCGACGGCGTGAAGCCGCCGAAGATGTTGATCGGTTGGCAGCCATTCGCCCGCGCGACGGCGTCGGCGCAGACGATCTGGCCGTTGATCCGGGTCGCATTGATCGCCTGGTCGTAGCGGCGGGTCAGCAGGATGTTGTCGACATTGATGTCGGTGATGTTGATGCCATGTTCGTAATAGGCGTCATAGGACCAGTTGGTCCCGCCCAGATCGGCCTTGCCCTTCAGCCCGCCGACGAAGCGATACTGGCGACGATCGGTATGGACCTTGATGTTGGGCAGGATCGCGCTGCTCAGGCCATATTGGAACGAGGTGATGCCGTTCGCCGCGCAGGCCGCGGTGATCGACTCGGGCAGATAGGGATTGGCGCATTGGATGGTCAGGCCGCTGCGTGCCGCGCCCGGATTGGGCTGGTTGCTCGACTTGACCTGCGCGACGTTGACGGTGGCGTAGATCTCGGTGTCGGGCGCGATGTCATAGCCGATCCGCGTATAGCCGTTCAGCCGCTGGAGCGCGGATTGCAGCGAGGTGCCCGAGCCGACATGGCCCGACTGGTCGCCGCCGACGCAGAAGCCGACATAGCAGCCGATCACGCTGCCGCCGGCGTTCTTGGCGGGCACGCCGTTCGAGCCGTAGTTGAACTGGAAGGGGACGCCGTTCACGTCGAACGCGGTGCCCTGCAACGGTCCGTTGCTGATCAGGCCGTAGCGGGTGTATTGATACGCCTGCGCATGGTCGCGGTAGTTGAACTGGGGCGATCCGTTGTTGCGGATGCCGGTGTCGACCAACGTGCTGGCGCGATACCAGTCGCGGCTGCCGGCCAGGTCCTCGCCGAAAAAGCCCGGGCCGACGCCCTGGTCCTTGGCATATTCGCCGCTCAGGATGACGTGCAGCTTGTCGTCGGCGAATGCCTTGCCGACCGCGGCTTGGGCCAGCACCTGCCCGCCATCGCCGTAATTGGTGACGCCGGTCTGGAGGTTCCCCTTGAACCCGGTGAAGCGCGTATCGGTGATGAAGTTGATGACGCCGCCGACCGCGTCCGATCCATAGGAGGCGGAAGCGCCGCCGGTGACGATGTCGACCCGCTTGATCAGCAGCTGCGGGAACTGGCTGATGTCGGGCACGCCGGTCACATTCGCGCCGACCACGCGTTGCCCGTCGAGCAGCGTCAGGGTGCGGATCGTGCCCAGGCCGCGCAGCGAGAAGGAGCTGAGGCCCTGGGTGCCGCTCGACGTGCTGAACGTGCCGGTCTGCGCGCCGGTCGAGCCCTGGAGCGATGGCAGCTGCGCGACCGTGTTGAAGATGTTGGGCTGCGCGTTCTTGAGGATCTGGTCCTCGCCGATCACCGTGGTCGGCGTCGGCGCGTTGAAGCCGGTGGCGGTGATGCGCGTGCCCGTGACGACGATGTCCGCGCCGGTGGTCGGCGCCTGTTGCGGCTCGGCGGTGCCGTCGGTGGTGGTCTCGGGCGCGATCAGCTGGTCCGGCGCGGCAGGATCGGCGGAGCGGGTCGAGTCCGGAACGCCGGCCTGGTTCTGCGGCGCGGCCGGTGCCGCCTCCTGCGCCAAGGCCGGGCTGGCGATCAGCGCGGCGGCCAGCACGATCAGGCTGGTAGCGTTATCATAAACCCGCGAACCTCGTGTCCGCCCGCGACTGCCCTTCGTCATCATCCATCCCCTTGGTCGTTGGGGCCGCCCGTTCGATCGGACCGGTCCCCTGGTCGGTGGCGATCCTTTTACGCCAACCGGGCGCGCCGGGCATCTACGACCAAAGTCGCAGCGGTCGACGTCGCTTCGGGGAAGGGGCGGGCAACGGCTGCGCCAGCCGCGCTTACAGGAGGGAAGACCTCGCCCCGATCGTGCACACGCCTACCTGGCGCGGCCGGCGAAGCGCGTGGAGCGGATCGAGGAATGCAATGGGCCGTGCCAAGCCGCGCCCCCGCGACCGGTACACCCCTGTGCCGCACCGTCGGCCTGCTACCGCTCCGTGTAGGAGGGGATTGGAGCGAGGCCGATTGGCTGGAGAATCACCGCGCCGCCGACACCCGCCAGATCGCGTTGCCGACATCGTCCGCCACCAGCAGCGCGCCGCTGCGATCGGTGATGACGCCGACCGGCCGGCCCATCGCGTCGCCCTTGGCGTCGAGGAAGCCGGTCAGCACGTCGACCGGCTTGGCCCCTTTCACCGGATAGCCGGTCGGGCCGAACGGGACATAGACGACCTTGTAGCCCGACACCGGCTTGCGGTTCCACGAGCCATGCTCGCCGACGAACGCGCCGTTCGCCCAGGCGTCGCCCAGCCGGGCGCTGTCGGCGAAGGTCAGGCCGAGCGCGGCGACATGCGGTCCCAGCGCATAATCGGGACGCTTGGAATATTCCTGCAATTGCGGGTTCTTGGGCTCGACCCGGTTGTCGGGATAGCCGCCCCAATAATACCAGGGCCAGCCGAACTGATCGCCGAATTCGACCTGGGTCAGGTAATCGGGCGCGAGGTCGGAGCCGAGCATGTCGCGCTCGTTGACCACGGTCCAGAGCTGCTTGTTGATCGGGTTGATCGCCATGCCGTTGGGGTTGCGCAGGCCGGCGGCATAGATGCGCCAGTTGCCGTTCGGCCAGACCTGGAGGATGTTGGCGCGGTACTTCTCGCGCTCGATCCCCTCGTCGGCGATGTTGGTGCGCGATCCGACCGAGACGAACAGCGTCTTGCCGTCGCCCGACACGATCACGTTGCGCGCCCAGTGATTGCCGCCGCCCGACAGCGCCATGACCTTCACGGGTCGGGCGGTGATCCGCGTCTCGCCGTCGCGATAGGGGACGCGGACCAACGCATCGGTGTTGGCGACATAGAGCTGCCCGTTCAGCAGCGCCATGCCGAAGGGCGAGTTGAGCCCCTGCATGAAGACGTGACGCTCCTCCGCGATCCCGTCGCCATTGGCGTCGCGCAGCAGCGTGATCCGGTTGGCCGAGGGCACGCCCGCGCCGACCTTGCCGAACAGGTGGCGCATCACCCAGCCCTGGAGGCCGCCGCCCGAGCGCGGCGGCGAGTTGGTCTCGGCGACCAGCACGTCGCCATTGGGCAGGCGATAGAGCCAGCGCGGATGATCGAGCCCGGTGGCGAAGGCCGCCACCGCCAGTCCGGGCGCGGGCTTCGGCGTCACGCCCTTGGGCCAGCCGACCGCGTCGGCGACCTTGACGGTCGGGATGGTCTGGACGCGCGGCGCGGTGATGTCGGGGCGGGCCCCCGCCACCTGATCGACCGACAGCTTCGCCTCGTCGGGCCAGGCAATATAGACGACGAACCCGATCGCCACGACGAGGACAAGCGCGAGGACGCGCAGGACGTGCTTCAACATGCCGGCAAGTTAGGCGCTCCGCTCGCCGAACGGAAGGGCCGATGGCATGGCCATCGACCCATCCGGACCCTCAGGCCTCTTCCAGCGTCGCCTGTTCGGCGGGCGGGTGGAGGCGCAGCCGGTGGATGCGGCGTTCGTCGGCGTCGATGATCTCGAACGTCCAGCCCGAGGGGTGGACGACGCATTCGCCGATCGCCGGGACATGGCCGGCCAGCACCGCCGCGAGGCCGCCCAGCGTATCGACATCGCTGTCCGCCTCGCCCAGCCGTTCGTCGATCGCCTCGGCGGCGTCCTCCAGTTCGGCGCGCGCGTCGGCGTCCCATCCGCCATTGTCGAGCGGGATCAGCAGCGCCTGGGGCGCCTCGTCATGCTCGTCCTCGATCTCGCCGACGATCTCCTCGACCAGGTCCTCGATCGTCACCAGGCCCTCGGTGCCCGAATATTCGTCGAGCACGATCGCCAGATGAACGCGCTTCGAGCGCATGTCGGCGAGCACGTCGAGTGCGCCGCGGCTCATCGGTACATAGAGCGGTTCGCGGATCAGCGACGCGATCGAGGCGGGCTGCGGCCCGCCCCGCGCCAGGATCGCGAACACGTCCTTGATATGGACCATGCCGATGATCGTATCGAGCTTCTCGCGATAGACGGGCAGGCGGCTGTGGCCGGCCTCCGCGAAGATCTGGACCAGATGCGCGAAGCTGGTCCGCTCCTCCACGGCGACGATATCGGCGCGCGGTACGCCGACATCGCCGGCGTCGCGCTCGCCGAAATGCAGCAGGTTGCGCACCATCTGCCGCTCCAGCGGCGACAGATCCCCCTTGGCGTCCGGCGCGGGATCGTCCTCGTGCCGGTCGATCGCCTCTTCCAGCTGCTCGCGCAGCGATTCCTCGGCCCCGTTGCCGAAGATGAGGCTTTTCAGGCCGCGCCAGATGCTTTCATCGTGCGCGGCGCTACTTCGGTCGTCGGCCACGGTCAGTCCTCACGTATCAGATAGGGATCGGCGATGCCGAGCGTGGCGAGCGCCTGGCGCTCCAGTTCCTCCATCGCCTCGGCCGCCTCGTCGTCGTCGACATGGTCATAGCCTAGCAGATGGAGCACGCCGTGCACCATGAGATGGGTGGCATGGTCGGTCACCGGGATGCCGCGCTCCGCCGCCTCGGCCGCGCACACGCCATGCGCCAGCACGATGTCGCCCAGCAGCAGCTCGCCATCGTCGCTGTTCTGGCTGACCGTGTCGATCAGGTCGGGCTGCACCATCGGGAAGGACAGGACGTTGGTCGGCTTGTCCTTCTGCCGGTACTGGCGGTTGAGCGCCTGGACCTCGGCATCGTCGGTCAGCCGGACGCTGATCTCGACCAGCGCGGGCGTGGTGATGAGCGGCCCCTGCGGCGTCCGCTCGATCGCGGCGCGGGCGGCGCGCTCGGCGATCGCCTGCCAGTCGCCGTCCGGCCATGGCTCTTCGCGGGAAAGTTCGATCTGGATCATGCCCGGTCCTTAGCCGAGATGGGGAGGGGGGAACAGCACGCCCGTGGTGACCGGGCGTGCCGCGCGTCAGGCGTTCGGGCCCTCATAGGCCTCGACGATGCGGCCGACGATCGGATGGCGGACGACATCGGCGGCGGTGAATCGGCTCATCGCGATCCCCTCCAGCCCTTCCAGACGGCGCACCGCGTCCGCCAGGCCGGAAGCGGCGACGCCGCCGGGCAGATCGACCTGGTTGGGATCGCCACAGATCACCATCCGGCTGTTCTGGCCGAAGCGGGTCAGGAACATCTTCATCTGCGCCGGCGTGGTGTTCTGCGCCTCGTCCAGGATGACGAAGGCGTCGCCCAGCGTCCGGCCGCGCATGAAGGCGATCGGCGCGATCTCGATCTCGCCGCTGGCGATCCGCCGCTCGACCTGTTCGGCCGGCAGGCAGTCGTAGAGCGCGTCGTAGAGCGGGCGAAGGTAGGGATCCACCTTCTCCTTCATGTCGCCGGGCAGGAAGCCCAGCCGCTCGCCCGCCTCGACCGCCGGGCGCGACAGGATCAGCCGCTGCACCGACCCGGTGATCAGCTGCGCCACCGCCTGGGCCACCGCCAAATAGGTCTTGCCGGTGCCCGCCGGCCCCAGCGCAAAGATCATGTCGTTGGCGACCAGTTCCCGCATGTAATGCGCCTGGGCCGGGGTGCGCGGCACGATCGTCTTCTTGCGCGTGCGGATCATCACGCCGGGGCCGCGCTGTCCCTCGGCTGAGACGATGCCGTCGAGCGTCGGCTCGGCCGCCATCGCGATCGCGGCGTCGACCAGCCCGGTATCCACCGGCTCGCCGCGCTCGACCCGGTTATAGAGATCTTGGAGCACGTCACGGGCCAGCGCCACCTGCTCGGCGGTGCCCTCCAGCCCGATGCGGTTGCCCCGCGCGGTGATGTACACTCCCAGCCTGTTCTCCAGCGCGACCAGATTCTGGTCGTACTGGCCGAACAGCAACGCCAACGCCTGTGGGCGGTCGAACACCAATTCGGTGCGGGAACGCTCGCCCAGGCGGGCGGGGACGGGCTTGCGGCTCATGCGGTCCTTTCAGTGTCAGCGAGTCGAGGGTGAATGTGGGACGCCGACGCCCGAAAGGAAAGATGTCATGCGGCCTCGGCCATTTGCACCACGCCGGACAGGGAGACCGGGCCGGCGGCGGTAAGCGTCACCTCGACCAGGTCGCCGATCGCATGGTCGCCCATGAAATGGACCGATTGCAGCCAGGGCGACTTGCCGAGCATCTGCCCGGGCAGCTTGCCGCGCCGCTCGACCAGCACCTGGCAGCGGCGGCCGACGGTCGCGGCGTTGAACGCCTGCTGGTCGCGGCCGAGCGCGGCCTGGAGGCGCTGGAGCCGATCGTCCATCACCGCCGCCGGCACCTCGTCGGTCAGGCCCGCGGCGGGGGTGCCGGGGCGCGGGCTGTATTTGAACGAGAAGGCCTGGGCATAGCCGACCTCGCCGACCAGGCTCAGCGTGTCCCGGAAATCCGCCTCGGTCTCCCCTGGAAAACCGACGATGAAGTCGCCCGACAGCGCAATGTCGGGCCGCACCGCGCGCACCCGGTCGAGCAGGCGGAGATAGTCGTCGCGGCCATGGCTGCGGTTCATCGCCTTCAGGATGCGGGTCGCGCCGGATTGCACGGGCAGGTGCAGGTAGGGCATCAGGCTCTCCACATCGCCATGCGCGTCGATCAGGCCCTGTCGCATGTCGTTGGGATGGCTGGTGGTGTAGCGGATCCGGGCCAGGCCGGGGATGCGGTCGAGCGTGCGGATCAGGTCGTGGAGCCCACGACCATCATCGTCCCAGGCGTTGACGTTCTGGCCGAGCAGCGTGATCTCGCGCGCACCCGCCTCGACCAGCGCCCGCGCCTCGACGACCAGATCGTCGAAGCCGCGCGAGACCTCGGCGCCGCGGGTGTAGGGCACGACGCAATAGGTGCAGAACTTGTCGCAGCCCTCCTGCACGGTCAGGAAGGCCGAGGGGCCGACCTTCCGCCGCGCGGGCAGCTTGCCGAACTTGGAGGCGAGCGGCATGTCGGTGTCGAGCGCGGGCGCGCCCGCCGCCGCCCTGGCGACCAGGTCGGGCAGGTTGTGATAGGCTTGCGGCCCGACCACCACATCGACCTTGGCGCGCGCGACGATCTCCTCGCCCTCGGCCTGGGCGACGCAGCCGGCGACCGCGATCATCGGCTTGCGGCCGTGCTTGCGCAGGCGGCCGATGTCCGAATAGACCTTCTCCGTCGCCTTCTCGCGGATGTGGCAGGTGTTGAGCACGACCAGATCGGCGCTGTCCGCATCGGCGGCGGTCAGCCCCTGCGCGGCCATGAGTTCGGCCATGCGCTCGCCGTCATAGACGTTCATCTGGCAGCCGAACGACTTGACGTGGAAGGTCTTCGGGAGGGAGTGGGGGAGGTCTTTGCTGGGCGCGGTCATCCCGCGCCGTTACCAGAAGCCGGCGCGAAAGGGGAGGGGGCCGCCATGTCGTCCGCCGCCCTCAGCGCCGCGACCGCCGCCTGGGCCTCAGCGGCGATGGTCTTGCGATGGCCCTGTGGCAGAAAGGGCGCGCCGAAGCGCAGGGTCGGGCGGAAGCGGCCGGGCCGGCGCAGCACGCGCAGCGCATGGGTCAGGCCGGTTTCGTCACCCCAGATCAGGTCGCGCGCCGCGCCATAGTCGATCCGCACCGGCTGCACGCACAGCCCCCGCGGCGGCGGGGCGAGCGCGCCGAGCAAGGCGGGCTTGAACGGCAGCAGCGTGATGCCGTCGCCCGTCGTCCCCTCCGGGAAGATCACGATCGGCCAGGGGCGGGCGAGCGCTCCGCGCAGCCGCTCGACCTGGTCGGCGACGCCCAGCCGGTCGGCCCGGTCGACGAAGAGCGTGTGGTTGAGGCTCGCCAGCCAGCCGACCAGCGGCGTGGCCTGCAACTCGGCCTTGGCGACGAAGGCCGCCCCGGTCTCGCCCGCGAGCAGCAAGATGTCGATCCAGCTCAGGTGGTTGGCCAGCATCACCGTCTGCGCGCCGGCCGGCGTGCCGATCACGACCGGACTCGCCCCGATGATCCGCGCGCAGCGCCGCAGGAAGCGACGCGGCCAGGGCGAAGGGCGGCCCGCCAGTCGCCACAGACCGTGGAGCGGCAGCGCGACCAGCAAGGCGCCAGCCATCCCGGCGACGCGCGTCGCGAGCCGGAGATCGGCGATCACGCGCGCCGCCCCGTCCGGATCACGGCTTACGGTCGAGGCGGACCCCGTAGAGTTCCATGCGATGGTCGACCAGGCGGAAGCCCATCCGCTCGGCGATGGCCTTTTGCAGCAGTTCCAGCTCGGGATCGACGAATTCCAGGACGTTGCCGGTCTCGACATCGATCAGGTGGTCATGATGCGCCTCGGGCGACGGTTCGTAGCGCGCGCGCCCGTCGCCGAAATCGTGGCGGTCAAGGATGCCGGCCTCCTCGAACAGCCGCACCGTGCGATAGACGGTGGCGATCGAGATGCCCTTGTCGATGGCGGAGGCGCGCTCATACACCTTCTCGACATCCGGATGGTCCTCCGCCTCGGACAGGACGCGGGCGATGATCCGGCGCTGTTCGGTGATGCGCAGCCCTTTTTGCTGGCACAGGGCTTCCAGGTCGATCTTGCGCGCCATCTTGTCACTCCTTGATGAGGACGCATTAGGCGCGTTCGCTTGTTGCGAAAAGAGGATACCGACTCGCAATAAGCTAGATGTACGAATCAGATGGCGCGCGAATAGGTGTGCGCGTCGAATGCCTCGCCGTCCCGGCCACGATAATAGGCGCGGCGTTCGCCTACTTTGGCGAAGCCCGACTGGCCGTAGAGCGCCAGCGCCGGATTGCCGGCCCGCACCTCCAGGTGCAGCGTCCTGACGCCCGCCCGCTCGCACTCGGCGATCACCGCGCCTAGCAACGTGCCGCCAATGCCGTGGCGCTGATGCGCCGGCGCGACTGCCAGCAACAGCAATTCCGCCTCGTCGGCGACGATCCGGGTCATGGCGAATCCGGCCGGCTGGTCGTCGACACAGGCGATCATCAGCGACACGCCCGGCATCGCCAATACGCCCAGGCACTGGCTGCGCGTCCAGGCCTCGCCGAAACGGGGATCGAAGGCGGCCGCCATCAGCTCGTCGACGATCCAGGCGTCGCGCGTGTCGCCAGGCCGCAGGGTGAGCATCCGGGTCGCCATCATTGCGGCAGCTTGGCGTCTGGCGCCCGCCCGTACAAGGGGCGGGGCGGCAGGTCGGCAAGCGCGGTCGGCAGCAACAGCACGTCCGCCGCATCGGGCAGCGCCGCGCGCCGATCGCCAACGAGCCCCTCCAGCCGGTGGACGCCGTTGCCGACCGCCGGCGCGTCGCCGATCAGCGCCGCTGCCTGGTCCGGTGGCAGGGACCGGACCTCGTCGAGCGGCGACAGCATGGCGTCGAAGCGCTGAAGGAACACTTCACCATGACCCGCTTCCAGCACGGCGGCGATGAACGCCCCGCCGGCCGGCAGGGGGCGGTCTCTCAAAGCGGCCGCCGCGACCAGCGCCAGCGAGGAGAAGCCCCCGACGCTGGCGCCCCAGCCCAGCTTCAGCCCGCGCGCCGCGGCGATGCCCACGCGCACGCCGGTGAAGCTGCCCGGCCCCACATCGACCAGCACCCGCTCGGCCCGGCCGCCCTCGGGCAGCTCGGCGATCATCGGCACCAGCCGCTCGGCATGGCCGCGCCCGACCACCGCATGACGCGCCGCCACCAGCCGCCCGTCCGCGACCAGCGCGACCGAACAGCTTTGGGTCGCGGTCTCGATCACCAGCGTCCGCATCGGTTCAGACCGGTCCGCTCATGCGATCCGGTTGAATGTCTCGAAGGCCGGGCGCGGCGACCGGCCGTGCAATGTGGCGGGGTCGCCATGCCCCAGCGTCGTGATGAAATTGGTCTTCACCGCGGGCTGGTCGGCGAAGAACGCCTTGTCCACCGCGCCGGCGTCGAAGCCCGACATCGGGCCGGTGTCCAGCCCCAACGCGCGCGCCGCCATGATCAGATACGCGCCCTGCAGGGTCGAGTTGCGGAAGGCGGACGCCTGGCGCAGCTCGGCGTTGCCGTCGAACCAGCTCTTCGCGTCGGTATGCGGGAACAGCACGGGCAGATGCTCGTGGAACTCCGTGTCCATCGCCACGATCACCGTCACCGGTGCCTTCAGCACCTTGTCGCGATTGCCCTCCGAACAGCAGGCGGCCAGCTTTGCCTTGGCCGCCTCCGACGTGCACCAGACGAAGCGGGCCGGCAACTGGTTGGCAGAGGTCGGGCCCATCTTGAGCAGGTCCCACAACGCGCGAAGGTCGTCATCCGACACTGGCTGATCGGTATAGTGATTGTAGCTGCGCGCTTCGAGGAAGAGCTGGTCGAGCGCGGCCTGGTCGAGCGTCGCCATCAGACCGCCCTCACTTCGGTCACTTCGGGGACATAGTGGCGCAGGAGCTGCTCGATGCCGTTCTTGAGCGTCGCCGAGGAGGAGGGGCAACCGGCGCAGGCGCCCTGCATCCGCAGATAGACCTTGCCCTTGTCGAAGCCGCGATAGACGATGTCGCCGCCGTCATTGGCCACCGCCGGGCGGACGCGCGTGTCGATCAGCTCGCGGATCTGCGCGACGATCTCCGCGTCGGCGGGGTCATCGGCGAAGCTCTCCGCCTCGGCCGGCACCGCGAAGTCGGCGCTGGCGCTGCGGAACAGCGGCATGTGCGCGGAGAAATGGTCGAGCAGGATCGACAATATGTCGGGCTTGGCGTCGCGCCAGTCCGCGCCCGGCGCGATCGTCACCGAGACGAAGTCGCGGCCGAAGAAGACGCCGGTGACGTCGCCCAGGCCGAACAGCGCCTCGGCCAGCGGGCTCGCCTCCGCTTCCTCGGGGGTGGCGAAATCGCGCGTGCCGGCGTCCATCACGACGCGGCCGGGCAGGAACTTGAGCGTCGCCGGGTTCGGCGTGGCTTCGGTTTCGATCAGCATGGGCGGCATGTGGCGCGCGCCGGCCGCCGGATCAAGCGCCGTGTCGGGAAACGCCGCGTTGCCGGGCTTGCACCGATCAGCCGCCGGTCAGCGCGCGGTAGGTATCGAGCACCGCCTGGTTGGCGGTGTCCCAGCGATACGCGGCGGCGCGGGCATGGCCGGCCCGGCCCATCGCGGCGCGCCTGGCCGGATCGGCGACGATCGCGGTGATGGCATCGGCATAGCCGGCGATGTCGCGCGGCTCGACCAGATAGCCCGTCTCGCCCGGCACGACCAGGTCGACCGCGCCGGTCGCGCGTGCGGCGACCACGGGAACGCCCGCCGCCATCGCCTCGGTGGTGACGTTGCCGAACGTCTCGGTGACGGAGGGGTTGAAGAACACGTCCATCGACGCGACCGCGCGGCCCAGATCGTCGCCGCTCTGGAAGCCGGCGAAGATCGCTTCGGGCGCCTGTTCGGCAAACCAGTCCTTCGCCGGCCCCTTGCCGACCACCAGCACCTTGTGCGGCACCCCGCGCTGGCGGAGCGCGGCGATCACGTCGGCGAACACGTCCAGCCCCTTTTCCTTGACCAGCCGCCCCAGGAACCCGACCGCCACGTCGCCATCCGCGATGCCAAGCGACCGCCGCCATGCCAGGCTGCGCCGGTCGGGGCGGAACCGGTCATGGTCGATCCCGCGCGACCAGATGCCGATCGGCGCGGCGACGCCCCATTGGTGCAGCAAGTCGATCATGCTGGGGCTGGGCACCAATACCCGGTCGAACTTGTCGTAGAAGCGCGTCATCAGCCGCACGAACAGCGGCTCGAGCGCACCGAGGCCATAATAGCGCGGATAGGTCTCGAAGCGTGTGTGGAAGGAGGCCACGGTGGCGATGCCGCGCCGCTTGGCCCAGCGCACCGCCGCATGGCCGAGCAGTTCGGGCGCGGAGACATGGACGATGTTCGGCACGAACGCCTCCAGATCCTGCGCGACCCGCCGGGGCAGGCCGCGTGCGATCCGATATTCGGCGCGCCCGAACGGCATCGGGATGGCGGGCACGTCGACCAGGTCACCGGTCGGCGCGAAGGCCGGCTTGGGCAGGGTCGGCGAATAGACGCGCACCGCGACGCCCGCCGCCAGCAGATAGCCGACCAAAAGGTTCAGCGACTGGTTGGCCCCGTCGCGCGTATAGTTGTAGTTGCCGCTGAAAAGGGCGACGCGAAGATCGGTGGCCTGCATGGACCGGGGGCCATAGCCGCGTGGGCGGCGAATGACCATAAGCCGTGGCGCAGGGCTTGGCGTTCCTGTCCTGTTCCCTTATGTCGCACCCATGGCCAAGATCCAGAAACGCTATGTCTGCCAGTCCTGCGGATCGGTGTCGCACCGCTGGCAGGGGCAATGCGTCGATTGCTCCTCCTGGAACACGCTGGTCGAGGAAGCCGGGACAAGCGCCACGCCGTTCGCCGCCAAGCACAACCTGCAGGGCGGGGGGCGGATGATCCTGATGAGCGGCCTCGACGCCGAGGTCGCGCTGCCCGAGCGGATGACGACCGGCATCGCCGAGCTCGACCGGGCGCTGGGCGGCGGTTTCGTCGAGGCGTCGGCGACGCTGATCGGCGGCGATCCCGGCATCGGCAAGTCGACCCTGCTGCTCCAGGCGGCGGCGCAGATGGCGATGCAGGGCAAGTCGGTCGCCTATGTCTCGGGCGAGGAGGCGGCGGATCAGGTACGGCTGCGCGCGCAGCGGCTGGGGCTGGGGTCCGCGCCGGTGCAGCTTGCGTCGGCCACCTCGACTCGCGACATCCTGACCACCCTGTCGTCCGGCACGCCGCCCGACCTGCTCATCATCGACTCGATCCAGACCATGCACAGCGATCTGATCGAGGGCGCGCCCGGCACTGTCAGCCAGGTACGGGCTTCCTCGCAGGAACTGATCCGCTTCGCCAAGGAGCGCGGCACCGCGTTGGTGCTGGTCGGCCATGTCACCAAGGATGGCAGCATCGCCGGTCCCCGCGTACTGGAGCATATGGTCGACACGGTGCTGGCCTTCGAGGGCGAGCGCAGCCATCAGTATCGCATCCTGCGCGCGATCAAGAACCGGTTCGGCGGGACGGACGAGATCGGCGTCTTCTCGATGCAGAGCGAGGGGCTGACCGAGGTCGGCAATCCGTCCGCCCTGTTCCTGACCCAGCGCGACGAGGGGGTGACGGGCGCGACCGTCTTCCCGGCGCTGGAGGGGACGCGGCCGGTGCTGGTCGAGATCCAGGCGCTGGTCGTGCGGCTGGCGAGCGGGGCGACGCCCCGCCGTGCGGTGGTCGGCTGGGACAGCGGGCGGCTGGCGATGATCCTGGCGGTGCTGGAGGCGCGGTGCGGCCTCAGCTTCTCGACGGCGGAAGTCTATCTGAACATCGCCGGCGGCTACCGCGTGCAGGACCCAGCGGCGGACCTAGCGGTGGCGGCGGCGCTGATCTCGGCCCTGTCCGAACGGCCGGTGCCGGCGGATGCGGTGGCGTTCGGCGAGGTGGCGCTGTCCGGCGAGGTGCGGCCGGTCGCGCATGGCCCGCTCCGGCTGAAGGAGGCGGGCAAGCTGGGGTTCGAGCGTGCGATGGTGCCGATCGCCATGGCGAAGGACGAGGGGCCGCTGCGCCTGTCGGGGTTCCGCACGCTGGGCCAGTTCGTTGACCATATGCTGGGCCGGGGCTAGTCGAAGGGCGAAGCCGCGCGGGCGCGGCGCTCGATCGTTCAGCGGAGACAGCGTGACCCAGCCAGCCGTCCTGATCCTAGAAGGCGAGGGGCCAGGCGCATGGCGCTGACCTCGCTGGACGTGATCGTGCTGCTCGCGGTCGGCGGCGCGGCGGTGCTGGGCGGCATCCGGGGCTTCGTCACCGAGGTGCTGTCGCTGTTCGCCTGGGTGGCGATCGTCGCGGCGCTGAAGCTGTTCCACATCCCGCTGGCGCAATCGCTGACCGGGGTGATTGGCACCGTGTCGGGCGCGGCGGTGCTGGCCTTCGCGATCATCGCGGGGGTGACCTATTTTGGCGGCAAGTTGGTCGCCCGGGCGATCGGGGCGCGCACCCGGACGTCGATCCTGGGACCGGTCGACCGCGCGCTGGGCTTCGGTTTCGGCGCGCTCAAGGGGCTTATCCTCGCCAGCCTCGTCTTCCTGCTTGCCGCCCTGGTGGTCGACACGGTCAGCGGCGGGCCGTCGCGCCGGCCGCTCTGGATGACGCAGAGCCGCACCTATCCGCTGCTCAACGCGACCAGCGCCGGCATCGCCGATTTCGTCGACCGCCGTCGCCGTGGCTTGCCAGTGTTCGGCGCGCGACCCAAGCCCGCCGCCGCCGAGCGAACGAGTACCGATCCATGACCGAGACGCTGTACAATACCGAGATCCTGCGGCTCGCCGCCTCCATCCCCCATCACGTGCGGCTCGCCGACCCGCAAGGGTCGGCCGAACGCCGCTCGCCGATCTGCGGCAGCCGGGTGACGGTCGACATCGACTTGGGCCCGGACGGCCGAGTCGCCGCGATCGGTGTGCTGGCGCGCGCCTGCGCGTTGGGGCAGGCCTCGACCGCGCTGCTCGCCCGCGCGGTGATCGGCCGCACGCCCGCCGAACTGGCGGCGGCGCGCGACGCCCTGACCGACTGGCTGGCGGCGGGGCAGGGCGATCCGCCCGCCTGGCCGGGCCTGGCGCTGTTCACGCCCGCCCTGGCCTATAGCGCGCGCCATCCCTCGATCCGCCTCGCCTTCGAGGCGGCGGCGGAGGCGGCGGCGCAGGCGCAGGCCAAGGCCACGGCGGTCGATGCATAACGACGTGTCGCTGCTGCGCGATGGCGCGATCCTGCTTGGGGTCGGCCTCGCCTTCGTGCTGGTGTTCCGCCGCCTGGGGCTGGGTGCGACGCTCGGCTATCTGGTCGCGGGGGCGGTCGTCGGCCCGCATGTGCTGGGGCTGGTCGACGGCGCGGAATCGAAGATGGGGATCGCCGAGCTTGGCATCACCCTGCTGCTGTTCATCGTCGGGCTGGAGCTGAACCCGTCGCGGCTCTGGCGGATGAAGCACGAGATCTTCGGGCTGGGCCTGCTCCAGGTGCTGGCCTGCGGGCTGGCGGTGACGGGCGTGGTGTGGCTGGCCGGATTCAGCGGCCCGGCCGCGCTGGCGCTCGGCCTGCCGCTGGCCCTGTCCTCCACCGCGCAGGTGCTGCCGATGCTGCAATCGGCGGGGCGGCTGCGCACGCCGTTCGGTGAGCGGACCTTCGCCATCCTGCTGTTCCAGGACCTGTCGATCGTCCCGCTGATTACCATCGTCGCCGCGCTCAGCCGCAATCCCGCCGACGCCCATGCACCGCCGGGCTGGCTGCTCGGCGTCTATACGTTGGTCGCGGTCGTGGGTCTGATCCTGGCCGGGCGTTTCCTGTTGCGGCCGCTGTTCCGGCTCATCGGCAATCTGGGCGAGCGCGAGATGTTCGTGTTCGCGGCGCTGTTCACGGTGATCGCCTCGGCGGCGGTGATGGAGTATTTCGGGCTGTCGACCGCGCTTGGCGCGTTCGTCGCGGGCGTGATGCTGGCGGACAGCCCCTATCGCCACGAGCTGGAGGCGGATGTCGATCCGTTCCGCTCGATCCTGCTCGGCCTGTTCTTCCTGGCGGTGGGGATGATGCTGGACCTGGGCGCGATCGCCGAGCGACCGGCCTTCGTCTTCGCGATGGCGGCGGCGCTGATCGCGACCAAGGCGGTGGTGATCGTCGGCATCGGCATGGCCTTTGGCATGACGTGGCGCAACGCGTTGGCGCTCGGCCTGCTGCTCAGCCAGGGTGGGGAGTTCGGCTTCGTGCTGTTCGCCCAGGCGCAGGACGGATTGCTCGTCGCGCCCGAGGCGGCAAGCCTGTTCGGCGCGATCGTCACCCTGTCCATGGCGACCACGCCGTTCCTGATAGGCGCGACCAAGCGGTTCCGCGAGGCCCCTGTCCAGCCGCGCCAGGCGCCCGACGGCCCGAAGACCGACGGCGCCAACGCCATCGTCGTCGGCTATGGCCGGTTCGGGCAGACGGTCGCGCAGATGCTGATCCTGCAGGACATCCCGGTGACGCTGATCGATCGCGACATCGAGATGATCGAGATCGCCGGCAGCTTCGGCGCGACCGTCTATTATGGCGACGGCACCCGGCTTGACCTGCTGCGCCAGGCCGGCGCGGCGGAGGCGGAGCTGATTCTATTCTGCATCGACGGCGACCAGCTCGAGCCGGACATGCTGGAGGGCGTCCATGCCGCCTTCCCGCAGGCCACTCTGTTCGTCCGTGCCTATGATCGGCGCGCGCTCATCAAGCTGCGCGACGCGCCGGTCGAATATGTGGTGCGCGAGGTGATGGGTTCGGCCATCGAGATGGGCCGCCGCGCGCTGAAGTCGCTGCGCGTCGATGGTGCGGCGATCGATCGGGCGGAGGAGGAATATCGCCACCGCGACCGGGAACGGCTGCGCGAGCAGCGCGCCACCGGCGACTTGCGCGCGGCGCTTGACCGGATCGTGACTCAGAAGGCGAGGGACTGATGCTGGGACTGTTCGCAGGGCTGGCGGGCGCGCTGGCGGTGGCGGCGGGCGCGTTCGGCGCGCATGGAGCGCAGGGCCAGGCGGCGGAATGGCTGCGCACCGGTGGGCAGTATCAGCTGATCCACGCCGTCGCCGCGCTCGTCGCGCTGCGGCTGGAGGCGCGGGGGCCGGGCTGGCTGTTCGTGGCGGGCGGAGCGATCTTCGCGTTGACGCTCTACGCCATGGCGCTGGGCGCGCCGCGCTGGCTGGGAGCGGTGACGCCGATCGGCGGGGCGATGCTGATCGGCGGCTGGCTGTGGCTGGCCTGGCGGCTGCGCGGCTAGGCGGGTGCGGGCGGAGCGTTCCGCACGCCCCCGGTGGCTTGATCAGGCGAAACGCGCCGCGACGCTGCGGCGGCGATAGCGGGTCGCCGCGCCGACCAGGCCGAAGCCGACCAGCATCAGCGCCCAGGTCGCGGGCTCGGGAATGGCGGCCACCGCGACGTTGGTGAAACCCAGGTCCTGGCTGATCGTATTGTTGGTCGCGATATTCGCGAACCTGATGACCGTGCTGGTCGACCGGACGACGAAGTCGAGCATCGCCATGCGCAGCGCGGTGCTGGTCGTCGCGAAGCTGTTCGTGGCCAGCACCAGCGCCGAGCCGGCATCCGCCGCACTGGCGGCGATCGACTGGTTGCCGTTCGAGATGACCGCATAGCTGAAGGTCAGTCGATAGGCGCCGCCCGCCAGGGTGGCGATGGTCTGCCACAGGTCGCCTTTCGGCCGGCTGTCGCCACCGTTGAAGACGGCGACTTTCGTGCCGTTCGTTCCGGACGTTATGCCGTAATAGGGCAGCGCCGCGACGTGCACATTGCCGCTGGCCGTCCAGCCAGTCAGGCCGTTGCTGAAATCGCCATTGGTGAAGAGCGCGGCCTGCGCCGGCATAGCCGGGGCAGCACTGAACACCACCGCCGAAGCGATGGACAGGATGTGATGGATCTTCATGATATTTCACCGCGTCACGCCCGGATCGGCCGACGCAGTGGGCCTACCGCCTATGACATGGCTGATACACGTCAATCATATTTGTCACATACCGACATGAGACATTCGCGTGATCAACGAAGGTCCGAAATGGCGGCCAGCACGCGTCCGACCCATTCCGGCCGGCAGATCAGGAGGTCGGGCAGCAGCGGGTCGGCGCAATTATAGACCAGCGGGCTGCCATCGATTCGCGACGCGTGGAGGCCGGCCGCCAGAGCGACGGCGGCAGGGGCGCAATTGTCCCATTCATATTGGCCGCCGTCATGCAGGTAGATGTCGGCGCGGCCATCGATCACCGCCATGGCCTTGGCCCCGGCCGAACCCATCGGCACCAATTCGGCATCCAGCGCCCGGCCGACCGCCAGCGCGATGTCGGGGCAGCGGCTGCGGCTGACCACCACGCGCGGACGGGGCGGCGCGGGCTCGGTGGCGGCGCGGGCATGGTCGGTGCACCAGACGCGGTCCAGCGCCGGCACCGCCACCGCGCCGAACGCCGGTCGGCCATCGACCGCGAGCCCGATATGCACCGCCCATTCGTCCAGCCCGCCGGCATATTCGCGCGTGCCGTCCAGGGGGTCGACGATCCAGACGCGGCTGGCGGCGCAGCGGCGGCGATCGTCCAGCGACTCCTCCGACAGGATGAAGTCGTCAGGCCGCGCCGCGGCCAGCCGCCGCAGGATCAGCGCATTGGCCTCTCGGTCGCCGCGATCGCCCAGCGCCTTGCCATCCTCGCGCGCCTCGGCCCGAATGGCGAGCAGCAGCGCACCGGCGTCGCGCGCGATGTCGGCGGCCAATCGGGTATCGTTCACAGTTCGTGGCTCCACACGCCGATGACATGTTCGACGATCCGCTCGGCGGCCGCTTCCGGCGTCTCCCGCAGCGTGTCGACGCGGATCTCCGGCCGGTCGGGTGCTTCATAGGGACTGGAGATGCCGGTGAAGTCTGCAATCTCGCCCGCCCGCGCCTTGGCATAAAGGCCTTTCACGTCGCGGCGCTCGGCCACGTCGAGCGGCGTGTCGATGAAGATCTCGACGAACTCGCCAGGCGGCAGCAGCCCGCGCACCATGTCGCGCTCGGCGCGGAACGGCGAGATGAAGGCGGTCAGCACGATCAAGCCGGCATCGGCCATCAGCCGCGCCACTTCGCCGATGCGGCGGATATTCTCGATCCGCCCCGCCTCGGAAAAGTCGAGGTCGCGGTTCAGGCCGTGGCGGATATTGTCGCCGTCGAGCAGGAAGCTGTGGCGGCCGAGCGCGTGCAGCTTCTTTTCGACCAGATTGGCGATGGTCGACTTGCCCGAGCCGGACAGGCCGGTGAACCACAGCACGCGGGGCGACTGGCCCTTCTGTGCGGCATGGGCCTCGCGCGTCACGTCGATCGACTGCCAATGGACGTTGCCGGCGCGGCGCAGCGGCTGGTCGATCATGCCGGCGGCCACGGTCGCGTTGGTCGCGCGGTCGATCAGGATGAATCCGCCCAGGTCCGTGCTATCCCGATAGGGTTCGAACACGATCGGCCGGTCGCAATAGACCTCCGCGACGCCGATATCGTTCAGCGCCAGCGTCGGCGCGGCGAGATGGCCCTGGGTATTGACGTCGACGACATGGCGCGGCGGCTGGACGGTCGCGTTGACCGTCTGCGTGCCGAGTTTCAGCCAATAGCCGCGTCCCGGCGCCAGCGGCTGGTCCGCCATCCATACGATGGTGGCCACGAACTGGTCGGCGACTTGCGGCGGATCGCCGGCGGCGGCCAGCACGTCGCCGCGCGAGCAATCCACCTCGTCCGCCAGCGTCAACGTCACCGATTCGCCCGCGGTGGCGGTCTGCCGCACGCCGTCCGGCCCCAGGATCGTGGCGATGGTGGTGATCCGGCCCGAGGGGACGACGCGCACCCGCTCGCCGACCGACACGGTGCCGGCGGCGATCTGTCCGGCGAATCCCCGGAAATCGAGATCGGGCCGGTTGACCCACTGCACCGACATCCGGAATGGCCACGACGCCTGACGCGCATCGTCGACCGGCAGCGCCTCCAGATGCGCGAGCAGGCTTGGTCCCGTATACCAGTCCATGGCGTCCGACGGGCCGGTGACGTTCGCGCCGGTCAGGCCGGACAGCGGGATGGCGGTGAATTCGTCGATCCCGATCGTGCTGGCGAAGCCGGCATAATCGGCGACGATCTGCGCGAACACGCCCTGGTCGTGGTCGACCAGGTCCATCTTGTTCACCGCCAGCACGATATGGCGGATGCCGACCAGATGGGCGAGATAGGAGTGGCGGCGCGTCTGGGTCAGGATGCCCTTTCGCGCGTCGATCAGGATCACGGCGGCGTCGGCGGTCGAGGCGCCGGTGACCATGTTGCGGGTATATTGCTCGTGGCCGGGCGTGTCGGCGACAATGAACTTGCGTTTTTCGGTCGAGAAGAAGCGATAGGCGACATCGATGGTGATGCCCTGCTCGCGCTCGGCGGCGAGGCCATCGACCAGCAGCGCGAAGTCGATGTTCGACCCTTGCGTGCCGACGCGCGCCGAATCCGCCTCCAGGGCGGCGAGCTGGTCGGCGAAGATCGCGCGACTGTCATAGAGAAGCCGGCCGATCAGCGTCGACTTGCCGTCGTCGACCGAGCCGCAGGTGATGAAGCGCAGCATCGACTTGGCGGCATGGCCGGCAAGATAGGCGTCGATATCCTCGGCGATCAGGTCGTCGGGGCGATAGGCGAGGTCGGACACGGCACCGGACATCAGAAATACCCCTCGCGCTTTTTCTTCTCCATGCTGGCGGCCTGGTCGTGGTCGATGGCGCGGCCCTGGCGTTCGGAGGTTGTGGTGAGCAGCATCTCCTGGATCACCGCCGACAGCGTGTCCGCCTCGCTCTCCACCGCGCCGGTCAGCGGATAGCAGCCGAGCGTACGGAAGCGGATCGAGCGTTCGACCGGCACCTCGCCGGGGCGCAGGCGGAAGCGCTCGTCATCGACCATCAGCAGCATACCGTCGCGCTCCACGGTGGGGCGCGGCGCGGCGAAATAGAGCGGCACGATCTCGATCCCCTCGGCCACGATATATTGCCAGATGTCGAGCTCGGTCCAGTTCGACAGCGGGAAGACGCGCAGGCTCTCGCCCTTGTGCAGCCGGGCATTGTAGAGGTGCCAGAGCTCGGGCCGCTGCGCCTTGGGATCCCAGCCGTGCGAGGCGGAGCGGAAGGAGAAGATGCGCTCCTTGGCGCGGCTCTTCTCCTCGTCGCGCCGCGCGCCGCCGAATGCCGCGTCGAAGCCGTGGAGGCTCAGCGCCTGTTTCAGCCCCTCGGTCTTCCACATGTCGGTATGGCGGCCGCCATGATCGAAGGGATTGATGCCCAGCGCCTCGGCTTCCGGATTGCGGTGGACGATCAGCCGCATCCCCGCGTTCTCCGCAGCCCGGTCGCGCAGGGCGTACATGGCGCGAAACTTCCACGTCGTGTCGACATGGAGCAGTGGGAAGGGCGGTCGGCCGGGCGCGAATGCCTTCTTGGCCAGGTGCAGCATCACCACCGAATCCTTGCCGATCGAATAGAGCATCACCGGGTTGGCCGCCTCGGCGACGACCTCGCGCAGGATGTGGATGCTTTCGGCTTCGAGCCGTTGAAGATGGGTGAGCCCGCTCATGACGGTGCCGATGTAATGATCGCACGCGCCGTGGCGACGAAGTTATCCTGTCACGCGCTCAAGTCGCTCCCGCTCGATCGAGTCGAGGATGCGCGCGCCGGCCATGAACACCGCGACCGGGCAGCAGGCGAACAGCAGCCAGCCGGCATAGCCGGGATATTGATGCAGGTACTGGACGCCGCGCTGCGTCGCCCCGACCGCCAGGCCGTAGATGACCAGAAAGGCCTCGAACTTGGTCTTGATGACGAACAGGCGGAGCAGCTTCTGGAACATGCCCGATGGTTACGCAAGACGCGCGCCAGTGGCGGAAAACCGTCGATCCCGGTTTAACGCACAGGGTTAACTGTCAATAAACCCGACAGCGCAGAAATCCGCCGTTGTTCCCCGCTTGTTCGGGAAAACGGGGCTCAAAATCGCCTCGGGAGCGCGGTGGATTGGAAAACCGCCATCGTCCCCGCATACCCCCAGGGGAGGGCGGCGTGAGCGAGGTGTACCCCACCCTAAAGCTGCCAGTGCCGCGTGCCGGCGAATGGATCGACTTCTTCGTCGCACCGATGAAGGCGCGCTTCTGTCTCTACTGGCGGATCAACGACGGTGATCGCGACGACCCTGACACGGTCCAGTTCGGCTTCATCTCCGCGCACAAGTCAGACAGCGCCGCTCGTGAAAAGATGCGTTGGCTGACGGGCGAGTATGCGCGTCAGGGGAGGGCGGCGTGACATGGCTCTACGTACCCTCAGCATCTGTGCCGGTGTCGGAGGACTTGACCTCGGAGTCCGCATCGCTCGACCCGACGCGCGCTGCGTCGCTTTCGTGGAGAGGGAAGCATCAGCCGCCGCAAGCCTGGTCGCGAGCATGGAAGCGGGGCGGCTTCATCCGGCTGCTATCTGGTCTGACCTGCGAACCTTCGACGCTGGCGAGTGGTGTGGCGCGGTGGATTGCGTCCTGTCGGGCGATCCCTGCCAAGGCAACAGCGTCGCCGGAAAGCGCCTCGGTGCCGACGATGACCGATGGCTGCTCGACCGCGCCATTGAGGTCTTCGACCAAAGCGGGGCTCACGCCTTCTTCCGCGAGAACGTACCGGGGAATCTCGCCGGGCAACTCGCCGTCGCTATCCCCGCACTGGAGCGATTGGGCTGTCGCGTTGCGGCTGGAATATTCAGCGCGGCCGAGGCCGGAGCGAGCCACCGACGCGAACGGTTCTTTATCTTGGCCGATCGTTCGCACCTCCGACACCAACGGGGCGGGAGTGCACGGAGACGGGGGCATGGATCTTCGCACGGCTACTGCCACTTGGGAGACGCCGAGCGTAGCAGTGACCGCCGGAACCAGGCTGACGCGAAGCGGGGATCGATCGTCGGAGTTGCTGCTCAGCGGGCAGGCAGTGGCGGTGTCGTCGCACTGGCCAACGCCGATGGCGGGCTCGGCCGGCACGGACACCTACAACGCAGCCGGCAACAGCGACTTCAGCCGCAAGGCGATGGAACTGGCGGCGGGCATCCGCGCCCTCGCTATGACCGACCTTTCGCTCCCGGACCGTCCGACCCCATCTGGGGAAAAATCATCCGAGACGCTCCGTCGCTTGAACCCGCTGTTTGTGGAGTGGCTCATGGGGTGGCCGGAAGGATTGAGCGGCTTCGACACTGCGGGAACGGCGTCGTGCCACTCGCCGCAGCCCTCGCTTGGGTGCGGCTGCATGGACTGCTGGCTGACGAGGCAGCGGGAGGCTCTTTCCGAGCTGCTGACGATCGCACCGCCAGCGCAGGGCAGTCTGCTGTGAGGGCCGCAGCATGACCACCGCAGGTATCCCGGACACTACCCAGGATGGACAAGTGCGCAGGCCGTTCCTGCACGGTTTAGGTGGCTCGATTGCCTGTCGGGTATTGAATGGTTGTTCCAACCGGCGTTGATGCATCATTGTAGACCTTAATATCTGTTCGATGATTAACGCCAAATATGTCGGTATATTCAGCGTAGCCGAAAACTACCAATCTAAGTTTACCTGTTCTATAAAGATGGTCGAGAAATGGCGTCCAGAGCGTTCCAAGACGCGGGTACGCGTGGCCCGATGCCCCTGGCGACAACGTCGAGGGCGTAGGGTTTGTGTTTTGAGCAGTAAGATTTATATCTTGGTCAAAAGTTTGATCAAACGTCGCATAGGTTACAATATCAAATTTGTAAGCTGGCGTCTGACCAAAGTTACGCATCTTTACGTTGCATCGAACATAAGCGCCAACCAATATATTTTCAAAGCCAATCGAATCTATCGAAACGTAAGCTCTAAGTTGCTGAGATGCAGTTCGTCGAGCGATCCGGTTTGCATCTAATGCCATGTAAAGGGCAGCAACAACAGCAATGGTGCTAAGTATACCGCTAATGCTAGCCCATTTTGCCCAGTTAGAACTGGTCTCTGCCGCAGATGCCGCCTTCCACTGAGCGCAAAGATCAGACTCTTCTCGGCTATGAGGCGTTATACATGGGGCGTGCACACCCTCTGAGTTGGTTTGGTTGCTGGCGTAATATGAAGGAAAAAGTGCCTGCGAAACCTTTGACGATTTGCCCCAAACCACCCCTAATCCTGCAGCTAACGCTATAGAAATAATAATTCCAATGACGGGAAACAGCCAATTTGGTGCTTCTTTTTCAGCATTGCCATTATGCACGATCTATAAACCATTTGAAAGATTTGACCCTTGTTCCTTTACGGTGAAACGGGTGTTCGGCCAAGACCTGTCATCAGGCTGCCAGCATTCCTTGGACAACCTGCAACGCCGCATACAGTAACCCCATGACCCCGATCCTTCTCGCCCTAGCCTAAACAGCCATGGATCAAGGGGAGTGGTGGGTTGCTGTGGGGGGGGTGACGTGCTCCCCTGGAATGTGACCGCGATGAGGTAGAGTCCGCCTCGACAGGAGAAGGACAGATGAAGCGGAGCAGGTTTTCGGACGAGCAGATCATCGCGATTGTGAAGGAGCAGGAGGCCGGCGCGAAGACGGCAGACGTGTGCCGCACGCACGGGATTAGCGACGCGACCTTTTACAAGTGGAAGGCCAAATATGGCGGCCTGGAGATATCTGAAGCTCGACGGTTGAAGGCGCTGGAGGACGAGAATGCGCGCCTGAAGCGGCTGCTGGCGGACGCCATGCTCGACAACGCGGCACTCAAGGAGATCGCGGGAAAAAACTGGTGACGCCCGACGCGGAGCGGCGGGCGGTCCATCTCATCCGCGAGAAGCTGAACCTGAGCGAGCGGCGCGCCTGCGACATCGTCGGCGTAGCGCGTCGGGTCGTCCGGTACGAGCCGGTGCGGTCCGACGACGGCACCCTGCGCCAGCGCCTGCGGGAACTGGCGACGGAACGTCGCCGGTTCGGCTATCGGCGACTAGGCTACCTCCTCGCCCGGGAGGGGCTGGCGCCCAACCACAAGAAGCTGCTGCGGATTTACCGCGAGGAAGGGCTGAAGGTGCGCCGGCGTGGCGGACGCAAGCGGGCGCTCGGCACGCGCGCACCGATGACGGTGCCGCAGGAGCCGAACCAGCGCTGGAGCCTCGACTTCGTATCAGACGCCTTCGTCTGCGGGCGGCGCTTCCGCATCCTGGCAGTGGTCGATGACTTCAGCCGGGAGTGCCTGGCCTTGGTGGCGGACACGTCGCTGTCCGGCGCCCGTGTCGCACGCGAGCTGACGGCGCTGCTTGGTGAGCGTGGCAAGCCGCTCCTGATTGTCAGCGACAACGTCCTATGTCGGGAAGCAGCGGCGGGTTTTGGCCAGCAGATATCCATGCGCCGACAATCATCGGCGCGGCATGCAATCTGAGCCAG
>NZ_JACHNY010000005.1:126065-336824 GCF_014199625.1 Sphingomonas abaci | reverse complement strand
CCGCCGCATCAGCGGCGCTGCGCTGCTGGCGTAGTTCGTAGACGCGGGCGCTGCGGGCCGCGTTCTGCAACGCCGCCGCGCCGGTGGTGGCACCGATCTGCGAGAAGTCGCCGAGCGCCGCTTCCGCCGCCGCGAGCCGGGCAGCGGTCGCCTGCCGGATCGCCAATGCCTCGTCGCGCTTGGCCTTGGCGTTGATGTTGGCCCGCTCTGCCGCGCTCCGCTCGCTGTCGGCGGTTTCCGTCAGCGCCTTGCTCTGGTCGCGCAGCGCGGCGTTCAGTCCCTCGATGCTGCCGGCGAAGCGCGCCTTGGCGCGGGCGGCAACGTCCGTATCGATCGCGTCTTGCTTCAGCTTGTCGACGGCCTCGTCGGTGGCATCGCCGAGCTCGAACACGCCTTTGGTGAGCGGCCCGAGCACCAGCAGCGCGGCGGTGAGCGCCAGCCCCCACGGGCCGATCATGAAACGTGCGAGGTTGCCCGCCTTGCCCTCGATGTTGGCGAACTGACCGGCCATCTGCCCGCCTTGGATCGCCACCACCTGCAGGACGTTCGCACCCATGCTTAGCTGGGTGAAGGTGTCCTGCACCTGATAGGACGCACCCTGCATCGCCGCCCGAAGCGCGCCGGTGCTGTTGGTCGCCCCGCGCTGCCGGAGCGCCAGCAACTGCGCTCCCGCGCCCGCCTGGTTAAGCTCGATCTCGACCCGCTCCAGCGCGCCGGCTTCCCGCGCCAACTCGACCGCATGGTGCTCGGCCTCCAGCGCCGCCGCGCGCGCCGCCTGCACATAGAGGCGCGTGCGCTCGGTCAGGACACCTTCGCCGGCCGCCGCCCGCTCCGCCGCCTCGGCGACCAGGCGTGTCGCGGTGGCCTGCCGCTGGGCATTCTCGGCCGCCGCGCGCGCATCGGCTGCGCCGATGTTGACGCCGCCCCGAATGGTGGGGGCCTCGATCGCCTTTGCCGCAATCTTCTGGATGTCGCTGAAACTATCCTCGAAGGCCCGCTGCGCGCGCTTCGCCGAGTCCTCCGCCAGTTGGGCCAGCGGACCGAACCGCTTGCTCATGTCGGCGATCGACTTGTCGACGTTCTCCGACATCTTCGCGGCGCGCTGCTCGAAACGCGACAGCGGCTGCTCGCCCTCGGCGAGATGACGCCGCAGAAGCTCGGTCGCGGCGTCCACCTGAAGGAGCAGCCGTTCGGTATTGTCCGCCAAAGGCCGCCCCCTATTCCTCCGGTACGCGGTGCATCCGCTCGTACCCGTTCATCGCATCCCAGAACTCTGGCGGAGTTGCCGCCCAGAACTCACGCGGCCGCCACCCGAGCGCGGCAGCCGCCGCGCCCATCAGCCGCCGACGGGGGCTTCGTCCGTCGTCATCGTCGTCGTCGGCGGCTTCAGGTTTCCCTGGGTGTCGTATCCACCGTTCACCGCAATCGCGAGGACGCCGCTGATCGTCTGCATGGCGGCGAGCAGGCCACCCTCGCTGGCCATGATGAGTTCGGTCACTCGCGGCGCGGTCGACTTGCTCGCGCCGGCATCGTCCGCATCGCGGCCGAAAGCGCGGATCAGCTCGCACGCGATCTGTCCCGTCTCCGACATGCGCAGTTCTTTGCGAATGGCTGCGCCGGCGAGGTCGACTAGGCCGCGCCCGAGCGCCTTTTCGATGGCGTCGAGCGCTTCGAAGCTGGGGCGGAGGCCCATCACGGTGCCGGCGAGGGTGAGGGACGCCTCACCCCGATCGGCAACAGGCTGCCGGGCGTCGCTCACTTGGCCTCGCCCCCCGCCGCCGGCTGCGGCGCGCCAGCCTTGGCATAGAGCGCGCGGATGCCGTCGATCAGCGCCGGATCGGCCGCGATCGCGCGCGCGAGTTCCGGACCCGGCAGGAAGTCGGGCTCCAGAAACGGGCGGAGCGCGCGCGCTGCCCGGTCGGGACCGGCCGCCAGCACCGTCTCGATTTCGTGTGCGCCGCAGCCGGTCGCGGCGACGAGCTGGTCATTCAGGTCCTTCGGCGACGTGATCTTCACGTCCTTGCCTGCGATCTTCATGGGTGTTCTCCGGGTGAGAGGGGCGCGCGCCGGATCAGGCGAGCGCGTCGACCGTGGGGGCTTCCGCCAGGGTCAGCGTCACGCCGACGGTGACGCTCGCGCCCTGGTTGAAGCCGGTGTCATCGAGGCCGGTATACATGGCCGCCTCGAACACCACGTCGGTCGCCGCGAACGGCTTCTTGCGGATCTGATAGATCTCGGTCGCGTTCGACTTGTCGAGCGTCTCCATGCGCGTGTAGCCGGTCGGATCGGGCAGCGACGGGATGAGGTCCTGCTTCAGCGTCAGCGTCTTCAGGCCGGGCTGCTGGGTGTCGTAGCCTTCAGTGTCCTTGGTCGCGTTTGAGGTGAAGTTCTTGCCGCCGCTCTTGGTCAGGTTGCCCTGGCCCGCCGGCTGCGAGAACGTCGTGCCGTCCGATGCGCGCAGGAACAGTCGGTAATCATTGCCGAGCTTCTTCGCCATGCGTCTTCTCCCATGCGAAAAGCCGCGCTGGCGAGGCGCGGCGGGGTTATGGAAAGGTGGTGGCGCTCAGTCCGCGAGCGCGAGGAAGGTGTAGGAAGAGACGCCCGTGTAGGAGGCCCCGTCGTCGGAAAGAACGGCGTCGTCGTCATCGAACTGGCCTCGGATCACCCAGCCAGGCACATTGAGGTCGGTTCCATCGAGCGCCTCGTCGCACTGCTCTTGCAGCGCCAAGAGCGGTGCGCGCTCTTCCGCGTTGACGATCGCGACCACCGAAAGCGTGACGCTGCGATCGGCGCTCGCGTCCTTGCCGGGCAGGCGCGCGCTCTTCATGTCACCGATGATGACGAGGTCGCCCTCCGCGTTCTCCGGGGCGTCCTGATAGACCGTCGCGCCGGTGATCTTTTCGACCAGGGCAGCGAACACCGCCGCCTCCACGACCGATTTCGCGCTACTCATCACCGGCTCCCGATATGGATTGCAGCGAGCGGGCGAAGGTGCCCCGCAGGTTTTCCCGCAAGGCGCGGCGGAGGTCTGGATAACGCCCGGTCACGAACCGCTTGGGGGCCATAGCGCGGACCTTCATGAGGTATCGCCTGGTCAGCCCGCCGCCCGACTTGCGCCCAGCGCGATCATACTCGCGTTTGACGCCCGCCTTGAACCGTTGGACCGACACGACCTGCGCCTTGCGTCCCAGGTCCTGAATGCGCCCATAGAAGAGCTTGGACTGCCCTTTTCGCGTGCCGAGCAGGCCGACTTGCAGCCGGAGGGACTTGGGCAGCACCTTGTAGGAGATGCCGGCCCTCAATGCCCCCGACTTGCGCGGCGCTTTGGCGAGCACGGCCTGGTTCATCTGCCGGCCGGTGACGTTCAGCTCGACCACGATCTCGCCGGCGACGGCGTCCGGCAGCCGGCGGAGCAGCTTGCGGACCCTTCCGATGCCCTTGACTGGCCGCCGGGCCATCAGGAGGTCACTCCGCTTTCGCAGGTCATGACGATGCCGTCCCGGGCCTCGTTCGGGGCCATGGTCCGGATGTTCATCGCCGTCGCGCCCATCACCGGGTCATCCCAGACGATCTGCATGGCGGGTGACAGGCCACGGCGGGCGCGGATGGTGACGCGCCACAGGCGGGTGGAGCGCTCCACCCCCTCGCGGAGCGCCTCATCGCCGCGCAGAGCGATCACCTCGGCAGCGACACCACGCGCCAAGTCCTTCCACGGCGCGGCCGGATCACGCGGCCTGCGGCCACCTTTGCCGTTGTCGATCAGGTCTTTCTCTTGGATCGTCACGCGATCCTTGAGGCGGCTGGAGAGGGTGCGGAGGGGCATCAGACGCGCGTCAGGCGAAGGAAACGGCATAGGCTGCGGGCACTAGCCTCCGCCTTGCTAAACACCTCACCACCCTCGCGATCATCGTGATAGGCGGTCAGCATGACCAAGGCAGCCCGCCGCAGATTGCGCGGCACCAGCGACGGGGAGCCATAGCCGGCGGTCAGGGTGACCGTGAACATTTGGTCCGCGTTTCGGAAGGGCCAGAACGCGCCTGCCGCCGGACGCAATCTTGCCGGTCGCTTCGTCGTGTCGAGCTTTGCCGGGAGTGTGGCCGGGATGCCCGCGGCATCCACGTAAGCGATCGCGGTCACCGCATCCGACGCGACCGGCCAGGATCGCAGCTCGACAGGGCCGAAACCGCGGAATTGCTCCGTCACGTTGCGAGGCGACAGGATCTGCCCGGTATAGGTCTCTACCCATCCGATAGCATCCGCGATCTGATCGCCGAGTTCTTCGTCCTGGCTGGTGTCATCCTCGTCCAGCCGCAGGTGCCGGCGCGCGGTGACAAGGTCGATGAGAGGATCTGGAGACGTGGCCGCATCGGCCTGCGACCAGCCGGCGGCAAGGTTCTCGTAGGCGGCGCGCACATCGCTATCGGGCACGTCAGCGCCAAGCCCCAGGGCGGCGCGCATCATGTCGACCGTCATGCGCTCACCTCGTTATGGTAAGGGGGAGGCGGGCTGGCCCAGGGGGAAGAAACCAGCCCGCCAAGCGCGCGGCGGCCCGCGCGCTATCTCGTTCAGGCGGCGTCGGCGGCCTTCAGGTTCTGCTCGACCGCTTCCGAACCGCTGATGGTTGGGTCGTTGAAGTCGATACGGTTCTGATCGGCCGTGGTATGAGCGCGCGGATCGCTGTCGACCGCGGGATGCGACATGTCGACGTCTGCGACGATCTGCTGCGGGGCGCCGGACGTATCGATCTCCGTCGCAGGTGCGGCACCATTCCGGCGCGTGGTGGTGTTTTTGTCCATGATCGTCTCCTGGGTTCACCGAAACCGTGGCGCACCGCGGCTTCGAAGAACCGGGGCGGCCGTGCCGCCCCGGTGGAGATTAGCCCGCTGCGCCGATCTTGAGCGCGCGCATGGGCTGCGGATTGTGAACGCCGCCGCCGACACGCTTCGTGGTGTAGAAGTGGACGAACGGCTTGTTGGTGAACGGGTCGCGAAGGACCCGGATGCCGATCCGATCCACCACCAGGTAGGTCGCTTCCATGTCCCCGTAGAGCGCCGCGATGTTGCCGGCGGCAACCGTCGGCATGTCGGGCATCTCCACGATCGGGGCGCCGTTCAGCGTCTGCGGCTGCCCAAGGGCATAGCTGGGCTGCCACAGGAAGTTGCCCTGACCATCCTTCAGCTTGCGCGCCGAGCCGAGCGACTGGCGGTTGATGAACAGCTTCGCGTTGCCGGCGAACTCGCTGGGGAGGTCGTACATCAGTTCGATGAAACCATCGCCCGTGAAGGCTGCCGCGGCACCCGATGCAACGGTCGCGATCGCGCCATAGGGATGGCGCGCCGCATTGGCGGCACCGGCGACGTAGGTGAGGATGCCATAGGGCTTGTTGGCACCGTCGCCGGAGAGGAAGCCGATACCCTCCTGCCGTGCGAACTCGGTGTCGACCTCGCTGCCCAGCCACTGCTCCAGGTCGACTGCGGCGTCGTCCAGCAGCTGCTGGCTGATCGCCGGGTTGGCGTAGAGCTCGCCCGGGGTGAAGTCGAGCACGCCGATCTGCGGCGTCGTGGTGGCCGGGCGGCTGGCGGTCTCGCCGACCCAGCCGGATCCGACATTGCGGTCCGAGAAATACTTCTTGAAGCCAGCGACGCTGATCGTGATCACGCGGCTCTCGGCGCGCATCGGGCTGATCCGCTTCAGCTTCTCGCCGATGGTCCGGTCCCATTCGATGGGCGCCAGGTAGCCGCCGTCGGTGTCGGTGCCCTTCTGCATGGCGGCCTTCACCTCACCCGGTGCGCTATCGCCGCGGCGCATGTGCGCCTTGAACGCGGCGGCATATTCCGGATCGCCCTTGATATCGCCGATGACCGCGCCGTTGCCGAGCTTCGCGGCGGCCTGGATGCGCGCCTGCTCATCGACCGCGGTCTGCAACTCAGTGAGCGTCGCATTGATCGCCGTCAGCTTGTCGGTGGTGACGACGTCCGCCAGACCGGCCTTGATCTCCTGCTGCTCGCGGGCGTGCGTTTCCTTGAACGCCTCGAATGCGCCCTGCAGCTTCGTGATCAGCGTCTTGGGGTCGCTGACGTCGGCGCGCACGGTCCCGGCGATCGCGCGAGGCATGGCCGGCGCGGTGAGCCGCATCGAAGGCCGTTCGACCACCTCGTCTTGATCGATCGGGCGGGGGGAGGCCGCGCCGAGCGCGCGGAAGGGGGAGGCGAGCACCGTCGCCACCGCCGCGAGGGCGGCCATGTTCATCAGTCGCATGGTGGAGCTCCTAGCTCTGGAGGGTGGTGAGCAGGCCGGCCATCAGGCCGACCATCTCTGTGTCGCCGCCAGCGCCTGGCGTGTCGGCTTCAGGGGCAGCGCCAGGCGTGCCCTTGATCTTGGTGATATGCTCGCGCGCCTGGGCGCGGGTGTCGCCGCCGGCCACGAGCTTGAGTTCGAGCGTGGTGATAGCGGTCCGCTCACGGTCGGCCGCCTTCGCATTCTCATCGCGCGTCGTCTTGTCCGCCGGAAGCAGGCTGTCGGCGAAGCCGCGCTCGATTGCGACGGACCCGGACATGTAGGTCTCGGCATCCATCCACGCGGCGCACTCAGCGGCGGTGCGCCCGCTTCGGTGAGCATAGACATCGGCCATCGCCTGATCGAATGGGGCCAGATACTCAGCAGTCTCGGTCATGTCGTGTCGGTTGCCAACGGCCACGACCCAGCAATTATGGATCATCAGGAAGCTGGCGGCGCCGATCTCGACCGTGTCGCCTGCCATGGTGATCACCGATGCAGCGGAAGCCGCCATGCCCATGATCTTGATCGTCACCGGCTGCGAGTGCTCGCGCAGCACGTTGTAGATCGCGATGCCCTCGAACATGTCTCCGCCTGGGCTGTTGACCTGCACCTCGATCGGCCGGTCGCCAATCGCGCGAAGCTGGGCCGTTACCGACTTGGCGGTGATGCCGCCGCCGGACCAGTAATCCTCGCCGATCGACCCAAACATCGTGATGACGTTGTCGCCGGCCTCGACAGCACGAATGCCGGCGGCATCGGCTGCCCATTTGTCCAGCACGTGCGGTCCGGCGAGCGCCGACACGGCTCGGTCGGCGGGGACGGGGAGGGCGGAAGGGCGCGAGCGGTTGTTAACGCCGCGGATGGCCCGGGGCATGCCGCGATCCGGCAGCGTGACCGCCGGCTTGCCCGGAAGCTTCACGCCATTCAGCGTTTTAACGGCGCGCGGCTTCCCGGCTGCCTTACCTTCGTCGGCCATACAGCATCTCTCTTTCAGATATTGCGGGTCAGTCGTCCGCCGCGATCGTCGCGGCCGTCGTGCCAGGGCGCGGCAGTTCGTCACCGCCTGCCAGCGGGTTCTTGTCCATGTATTCACGCGCTTCGTTGGGGGTGAAAAAGCCGGTGTTCGGCCCCAAGGCAGCCTTGAGGAATTCGGCCTGCTCTTTCAGCGACCCGCGCAGCAATGCGCCGTCGTTGAACTTGGCGTACATCGTCTCCTGCTCGACCGGGCTGAGTAGACAGAACCAGATGGCTTCTTCCCAGATGACGAACCATTGCAGCAGACAGTAGGTGACGAAGAACAAGCCTAGCTGCTGGATCCCGCTACCCCAGCTCGTCTCATCGAACATGAGGAGTGGGCGCGGCGCGCCGGTGAACCGGCTCACCTCTTCCGCTTCCAGCCGGCGCATCTCGACAAGCTGATTGTCCTTTGTGGTGCCGGTCAGCACCTTGGCTTTGAGGCCCTCCTCAAGGATCAGGAAATCCTCATCCGCGTCGGCACCGCTGAAACTATCGCGCAAGCTCTCGCGAAGCCGCCCGTAGGCCTCATCTCCCAGATCCTTGTCTGTCTCTAGCGCGCCGCGGACCATCGTGCCCTTGGCGAGCACCCGACCGGTAGCAGCAAGCGCGCGATGCGAGATACTCAAGGTGTCGGCAGCGATATCCAGCAACGACACCCCCGTGAGGCCGTCGAGTGAGATCGGTGCACGGAAGTGGAAGACGTCATCCTTGGACAAAATGACCGATCCGCCCGACGGCCGGTCATAACGAAACGTCAGTTCGAAGGTGTCCGACAGCTGAGGGCGCACACATCGGCGGGGCAGGGGCACGAGCTGACGAACCGCCCCGCGCGATCGCACCTTCAAGGCGTAGGCATTGCCGTCCAGCAGCGCGCACGTCTGCATGTACGACTTGAACTGGCTAGCGGTCTGAAAGTCGTTCGCCTTGCGGTGCAGGACGTTGAACAACGGGTGGTCACGAGCCTTCTCCCGTGACCCATCCGCCTTCAACCGCATGAGGTGGAGCGGCAACATCCCCATGCTGCCGGCGATCAACGAGACGGCACGAAAGAAGGTGCTGTTGCGCAGCGCCATCTTGTCGCTGACACTGATGCCGGCGACGCCAACTCGGCTCCCGCCCGCCCGCATCATTTCCAGCAACCCGGGATCGGTCAAATCGTAGGCATCATAGGCGACAATGGGACCGCTCAGCTTGGGCTTTCCCGCAAGGCCCATCCGTTCAGGAGAAACTGAACGGCGGTACCCGGCTGCGCGCCGGTAATCATCCGGAGACGACATAGGCAATCGCCTCCTTAAACGCGGCGGACGCCGCGGGTCTCATAGACCGACTTCTTCTTTGGCCTGGCGGTCGCCGTGGCGGCGCCAACGGCCATCGCGATCGTCACCATGCCGTCGATCCGCCCGCGCGATTTCTTCTTGTTGAACATGCGGTTGTTCAGGCCGTCGGACTCGATCACGGCATTGGCGGCGCACGAATAGGTCACCGGAGAATCATCGATCAGGAGCTTGCCGTCGAGCAGGTGATCCTCGGTCCGAGTGATCGAATGCGGCATGCAAAGCTGCTGATCCTCGAACATGATGCGCTGGCCCTGCGCATGCTTGATGATTTTCAGGCCTCGACCCTCGGGCTTGCCGGGGCCGCTCCACAGCCACCATTCCAATCCCACCTGGTCACAGGCATCGGTGAACGACGTCAGAAAGGCTGGGTCGACCACCAGCGCCTCAACCTCATGCTCGGCGACTTGCTGCTGCACCTGCGCTGCCACGAAGGTGTAATCGATCGTCGCGCCGGGAGTGGCGGTCAGGTACTTATCCTCAACCCAGTCGAGATAAGGCGCTTTGTCAGCGTCGGCCCGCTCTTCTAGCCCCTCTCTGGTGGTCCAGTACCAAGTCTTGACCGCGACCGCATCGTCGGGAAGCTCCCAGGCCTGCGACAGCGCGGTAAGGTCATTCTTCTGCGACAAGTCGAGCGACAGCCAGGACTTGCGCCCCCGCATACCGCGCGCGTCGACGGTGCCCTATGCGGAGGACCATTTCTCTTCGCTGATCCAGAAGTCAGCGGCCGCGCTGTCGATGCCAAAATACAGGCGCTTGACGCTCGACTTTGTCGAGGGCCGCAGCTTCGCGGAATTGACCGTCTCGCGAATGTTTTCGATCGGGAATGTCTCGCCTAAAGCGGGCAACGACTTCTGCCAGCACGCCTCATTCTCGAGCACCTTGTCCCGGTCGCCCTTGTCGATCCGGGCGATGAAGGCAAACGCAGTATCGTCCTTGCTTTCGCCCTTCACGACCGACTGGTACATGTCCGAATACGACGTGCCGACATGCTGGGTGGATCGCGCGGGCGTGTTCGTGCCGAGCAGCATCAGGGCGTTGCCGGCCACCTTGTCGATGGCGGCCTTCCACGTCAGGAGTGCCGCCTCTGACTTCAATTCGTGAATTTCATCGGCCGCCACAAGTGATGGACGTGGGCCCGATTGAGACTCACCGCTAGCGATCGGCATGAAGAACGAGCCGCTATCGGGGTGCTCGATCTTCCAGGCATTCTCCAACTCGCCACGAATGATGACTTCGCCTAGGCCCTCCAGACTGTCGCCTTCCTCCTGCGCGCCGGGGATGTCGGCCCGGCACATGGCGACAGCATCGCGGAACAGGACATTGGCGGTCGCCTTGTCCTCTCCGATGGCGTAGCATTGCGCACGCGGGATGTCGCACCAGCCCATGATGTAGACGCCGATCGCGCCCATTAGCGGTGATTTGGCCTGTCCCTTGCCAGTCTCCAGCCAGCCGGTCCGAAACCGCCACCGATCCGTTGCAGTGCGCCAACCGAACAGGCTGCCGCCAACAAACGTGTGGTATTCGAGCGGATAGAACGGCTCACCCGCCGCGGGCCCGTCGGTGACCTGGAACACCGACGGTAGGAAGTTGAGGAAGTGCGCCGCCTTTTCCGGCCGCCAATAGATGCCCCTCCGCTCGCCGTCGCGAATGTCGCGTAGGTGACGCTCGGCGGCATGGCGGACCAGCTCGCCGCAGGTAAACAGCTTGCCGTCGACCGCCGCCCTTGCCCAGGCGGTGGTCGGATCGGGTTCTCCCCAGAAGCGGTTAGCCACGGCTCTTCAAGTACCCGCCGCCGGCCTGCTGTCGGGCCTTCTTCGCCACCTTCGCACCGGTGCCACGATCGCGCGGCGTGATGCAGAGCGCCTTCTCGAGCGCGCTTGCCTGGCTGTCGGCGGCGTTCATGGTCGACCACCACGGCGAATAGGTCGGCACGCCTGTCTTGGGCGCCTTCATCACCGGGCCCGATTTGGCCACCTCCTTGGCGCAGCGGTCATAGGAGACATAAGCCACGACCAAGCGCTTGATGCTGTGCGAGTTGGCGACTGCCAGCTTCTCGGCGGTGCGCAACTCGCTTATCACCTCGCGCCAGTAGGCGGATGCCGCTGCGCGATCCGCTGCACGGCCGAAGATGGAGCGCCAATTTGGCTCGGGCGGCGTGCCGTCGCCGCCGTCTATTGCGATGACATCGGCCATGCGGAAGCCTCCGGGGCGACCAGGGCGAAACCCTCCCCCCTAAAAAATTGATCTCGCTGCGTACGCAGGAGGCCGTCGGTGTCCGGCCCCTCGGCTCTGAAACTTTTGACCAGGGGGCGTTATTTTGTTGCGCGACATAATGTTGCGCCGACGCGACCAATTGATGCCCTCGCGTTAAGTCCGATGCGGTTGGTTCCACGGGTGATCGGGGCTGGTCGGCCGACCGTTCCGGCCGACCCCTCGACCCTCCCGCGTCACCTGATGCCCGAACTGTTCCACCCCGACCTCAAGATGGCAGGGATCGCAGAGGTTGCGCGTGTTGTCGTCCTCATCGGTCCCGCCATTGGCCAGCGGCACGATATGGTCGACCACCGTCGCCAGCGTCACGCGCCCCTTGCCGTCGCAGCGCTCGCATAGGCCATCGGTGCGAGCGAGGCGGCGCGTGCGTTGCGCCTGACCGGCGCGCCCGCGCAGCCGCTCAACATTGGGCATAGTCACCGCGCTTTTTTGCACCAATCAGTGCTTCTACCCATTGCCACCACGCACCGTTTGGTGCATAGAAAATAGGCCGGAAGGGAAGGCAATACCGCCGACCCGGCACGAAGGAGAAGCAAGGTGGAAATAGCCGCCCTTCTTCTTCAGGCCCTCGGCGTAGCGATCAGTGCGGGAACACTGATCATTGCGCTACGCCGAAAGGGTTAACCTGAAGGGGTGTCCCGGTCTGAAAGGGCCGGGGCACTCCCTGCTTTATAGTCGATTGGAGGGCAGACGACAATGACCGCTGACCAGTTCACCGCATGGATGAAGCATATGAACCTGGGCATCGGCGAGGCGGCCGAACGGCTTGGCATCGGCCGCAACACGGTGCCGCGCTACCAGCGCGACGGCGCGCCCAAACATATTGGCTATGCGTGCGCGGCGATCGCGATGGGCCTGCCGGAATGGGGTGCGGCCACGTAAGCTGATTGCAGACGCTCACCCTACTTTATGGACCGGTTCGCCAAGATCTCCGTTTACGCTGCCCACGAAGGAGAGAGCCATGATAGATCCAGAGCGCGAAACCCATGCCGAAGGTGACGGCGGCCAATTCAACCCCGGTGAAAACGGTGAGGACCGTGACATCCAAGGCAAACGGCAGGAGGATTTGACTGCCGAGGATTTGAAGGGCGATGCTCGCGAGACCGGCACGGAGTAAGCTGCCTATCCCTTGCTCATACGATGCGGTTCGTCGCAAAGCGCCCTGCAGGCGCATCTACATCAAGGCGCTGAGCGGGTGGCGTGCTAGGCGCGTCACCCGATCCCTTATGGAGCGCAGGGATGGCCCCTGTGTGGCAGCCGCATGACCCGCTACGTGTTCCGACTGAAAAATTCCTCAGAAGCGCCAATCAGCCACGAATGCGAGAGTCTCGACGAAGCCCGTAGCGCAGCGGTGCGGCACCTCGGCCGATACCTGTCCGAGCACCCTGAGTTTGCCACCGAGGGGCATTGGCAGCTCGATATCGAGAATGGCATGGGCCAGGCGCTCACGAACATTATCGTAGCTACCGTCGTTCCCCGCTCGTCGCCAATCCGGACCGGATCGGCTTCAGATGAGATGACAGCGGGGTGAAATCACTTTGATCCAAGGCGAAAGCGGGAACGCCGACAGGCTGCCACCGATTGGCTGCCGACGCTTTTGGAGACGGATTGTGGACGCGGTGGACTGGAGGGCAGAGAGTGCGCTCTTTATACAAGAAGATGGTGGTTCCAGATACGTAAGGCTTGATCGGGGCCGGTTGAGCGACATGGTCAATCAGGCTCTCTCATGTGACGTGAGCAAGCGAGCCAGGCTGATTATCCAGTTTGCTGATAGCTCGATGACGTTGGGCTTTAACGATATGGCCGATCTCGCTCAGCGGCCGGACTTCCCAATCGCAATCTGACGAAGCGGGCCACCCACCAGAATGCACAAGAGCCGCAACCCTCGCGGGCGCGGCTCCAAGCGCACATCGTGCACTGTGACTACCTGCCAGAAATAAACAGGAACGTCAAGCGATCAAATCAAGGCCATCAAGGGCATGCTCCAGCTGACGCAGAGCCGATGCTGGAGCAGGTCGAGGCGGGCTTGAACGGTGCGCCGCTACGATCGCGTCGAGCCATACAGGCCCCATATCGGGATTGGGGTCCACTACCAGCTGATCGAAGGCGAACCGGACGTGACGGCCTGCCGAGTTGATCAGGTTCAGGCATCGATTCAGGCTTTCTTCGCGGCGCTGATCACGTGCCGGGTCTTCCTTGGCTGATCCCTGCTGCGGCTGGAATCGGGCGAGGCTGTCCGGCGTGCTGAAGCCATACGAACGCCAATATGATGACGCGAGACCACGACCCGCGTTTAGGCGGTCCTCAGCTTGGCGCCCTGACCCCAGAAGGCCAGCGCAATAAGCCCGGCCCAGCGCATCACAGGTGTCCGTCTCCTGCTTGCCCTTCCGCGCCTCCCGCGCCTTGGCGTCGGGCTCGCCGACGTCATTGGCGGGCAGCCTGTAGAGCTCGCGCCGACGCTGCACCCCCTCACAGGGCCCCGCTTCCTGCGGCGTGCGATCACGCTTGCGCCCCGATGCCGATCGCGCCCCGCGTGGCTGTCCCTTGCTCAGCTTGCCCTTCGGCCGTCCCATTACCGTGCCCTCCGCCTGATAGAAGCGACCTTCCGCATCGCCATCTGCTTCACTCGTTTCTGAATTTGTCGGGCTGCAACATCCGCTGCTGCCTCCACCACCTTCTCCGCCGCCCACTTGGCGATCGGCCCAATTGCCTGCTGCTGCACCCTCTTGCTCCCTGCTCTATTCTCTGTGGTGGTCAGGCCGCTTGGGCCTGAAAGGTGGTGCCGTCTGGGGCGAACTGCGTTGCAATGCCTCGGGTCCGTAGGAAGGCGTTGACCCGATCGACCTCCTCCGGCGGGATGGCGGCAACGTCGTTCTGTTCCGGCGCGCGGCGCCCAGCACGGATGATTGCGCGGGCACGGCGGATGGCGGCCTCCTCCGGGCTGACCCATTTGGCCATGCGCTCCTTGATCTGGTGCACGGTCGGCATCCAGTCGAGTTCGTCCAGGCAGCGGCGGCACGCATAGGCGAGCGCCCGTTCGTCGCAGCCCTCTAGCATTGACATGTACGCCCGGAGCTTGAGGTTGCCGGAAACCACATCGGTCGACTGGCTGGGGAGAGCTGCGGACAACCCGCCTAGGGACTGACGCAGGAACTTCTCATCGGCAGGCTGCGGCACCGCAACAGCCTTTGCCACCGGTTCGATTAGTGCGATCTCGCGAGCAGTGAAGACCGCGTCAGCCTCGAAAGCCCGCGCCAGCACGGTCTGCACGTTCGAGGTCAATGATGGCATCGAGCATCCCGTTGCCGCTGCGTCGTGCTGAATAATCTCGGTGGCCATTGCTGCTTCCAGTCGATTGCTTGGGTCGAGGGTCGAAGATTGCTCCCCAGCCGCGCTCAGCGGCGTGTTGGACGATCCGACCGGGCGGCCACTCCTCGTCCGAGAACTTGGCCAAGTCGCGAAGCACCCCAGCATGAGCCGTTGCCGTGTTCGCCAATCGCTTCGACTTCCGGTTGGCCAGCATGTCCGTCCAGTGAGCCGGATCGACCCCCTGGGGGCAGGGCCAGGCGGTCGAGCGGGCCTTACGCGTACGTGCGTCGGTCCCTTCCGGGTGGGGGTGGGGGTGTGGGGTTTGTTGGGGGGTCTGGGGGGAAGAAAGGGGAGAGGGGGCGGGGGCGGGTACGTCACGCCCTTGTCCCGTGACCGTCGCGTGACTGTCGCGTGACATGTCACGCTCACGGTCACGTTCCCGCTGCCGGCGCTTGCGCTCGCGTGCCGCCGCCCGTGGAGCATCGGCCACCGCCTGGGCGCGCTCGATCGCTTCGACCGCCAACGCGATCGCATCGATGGTCGCCCCAGCCGCCGCCATGTTCCTGATGAGCGCGGAGAAGGTCACGCAGCAGCAGCCTCGGTACGCAGCTTCTCAGCGTGCGCCATGATGCGCTTGGCCTGCCGGTCGAGAGCATCAGCCGCCGAGCGCAGATCGTCATCGCTGACGCCGCGCTCTGCGGAGAACTTCGCGCGCAGGCTGCGAGGCTGAATGCCAAGTGCCTCCGCCAACTCCGACTGACCGCCGAGCATCGTCGCTGCAGTGGTGAGACCCATCATTCGCGCGACGCTGAATGTGGAAGAATGAGCCGCTTTTGCGGCGCAGGTCGCCGCCTCAGTCATTACGCACCGACCGCATGAGCTCTAAGATCGTGGCCCAGCCCAGCCATTCGAACGCAATGTACCAGCCATCGCCTGGACGACCCACCGTCATCGACTGACCGCTGATGCGGCCAATCTCGGCACGGGGAAGGAAGCGGAGTACCATGTTCACGGTCATTCTCCCTGCTTGAGAGCAGCGCGACGCGTCTGTTCATTCGCGATCAGCTCTTCGATGACGGCGGTCGGGGTGATCGCGGTCACCGGCCACCGGTGAAAGTCAGAGGGACGCACCCGCGCGAACTGGTCGGATTGCAACTGCCGAATGACCGCGCGGATCATGGGTGCGTCGTAGGGGGTCACAGCATCCCCGTTGCGTTGCCGACGAGGCTGTAGGCCGGGCCGGTGGGGCGGGTGTCGGGAACAGTGGTGAGCTTTGCGCCGTTGCGAACCCGCTCCATCTGCTGTTCGAACGTCAAAGGTTCAGCCTGCTTCACTGCGGCCTGCGGAGCTGCGGCCTTCTTGGCTCGCGCGACCTCAGCGGCAATCATCTCCTTGCGCTCGGGAAGGCAATAGCCGGCTCGCTTCAAAAGCTGGTTCATCGGCCAGTATTCCTCCGGGCACCAAGCCAGATGCCGGCGACGCAACGTATCCCCGATCTTCTGACGCGCCTCCTCGGTCTGTCCCAGTGCGAGATTGGCCCGTCCGTACGTTCGGCCGATCTCCTGAAGGCGCTCCAGATGAAGGGGATTGGCGACCCGGTTGGCCGCTCCACGCTTCGAGCCAGCGCGATGCCGGGCCTTGTATCCTTCATCCTGGACTTTTGCCGCCAAGCGCTCCCGCCTCTTTTCATTGAGGGCGGGATCGGTGCTAAAGCGACGGACGCAGCAAGGGCGGCACCGCCCGGAGCGGTTCTTCGCGGTGATCGAGCAACCGCAATCGGAGCACGCCCGGTTCACCGGCGCCGCCCATCGCGGCAGAAGCCGCACAGGCCACCGACCAAGCGGGGCATGTCGTCACCGCACTTCTGGCACTCGCCAGGTGTACCGATCGCAACCGGCTGGCGGGCAGCGGCAAGGCTGGCGCGCAGGTGCAGGTCATTGACCTCCTGCGCCACGTCGACCGCGTCAGCCACGGGACATCAGCCGAGCCACAGCGTCGTTCCACGCGGGACCGAGCGCTGGAATGATAACCGGGTAAGCCGGGCGCGAGTCTGCCTTCGGTCCTACGGCCTTCTCCGCAGGCCCAGTGCCTATCAGTTGCATTGATCATACTCCGATGCGGGTCAGACCTGCGGTTATCTCAGGTGTGGTCGGGTAGCCGCAGAGCGTCGGCCCGGCGACGCATCCGCAAGCGGTCGATGTGGTTGGAAAGAGCTTCGATTTCGGGCCACATGTCTTCCAGCTCGGCATCGTCGACGACGCCGTCTTCCAGAGCAGCGGCCTTCTTTGCGATCAGTGCACCGAGCACCCGCAGGGAGCTGCGATCCTCGGGCTGAGAAGGGGCGCTCAGGGGCGCAAGGCGCATACCCACTAGAGCCAACGCCTCATTGGCGAAGCGGCCGTCCCATTCACGGCAGCCAAACAGAAACGACACCGCGCCCATGTCACCCATGCCGCCCGCGTAAGCCGCCGCCCGGTCGGAACTCTTGCCGAGAACCCGGCCCATGTCCGACCAGGTCGCCCCATCGGCTTCCTTGATTGCAGCCAGGCTCTCGCCGAGCGTCTCAAGCAGCAAACTCGCGGGAACGGTGCGGTAGCTTGGGTGGATGTGCGGGTTCGTCACAGCGTACCTCTATGAGCATGGACACCGCCGACCTGCATCTCGCTCCCAAAGCTGTACGTCTCGCCGTCGCGCGAGCGATCGTCGAAAAACTCGCCGGCCACGGCTGCAACGTGGCCGGCGAAGGGGACCAAAGGGAGGACCGCCGATGCGTCGGGAGAAAGCACATCGGCGCTTGCGCGGGAGGTCAGCCCGCGAAGCTCGCAGTCATCAGCAAGGCATTGGAAGATCTCAGGATGCCAGCGACCAGCGCCGCAGCGGGCGCAGGTGGTCATGCCGCCACCTGATCAGGCTGGCTGCGGAACGCGGTCATGAACGAGCGCACTCGCTGTTCAGTCTCAGGCCACACCCGCCGGCCTGCTCTTAGATCACGGACGAAGTGCGGATCACGCATCGCCTGCCGCCCAAACGACACTGGAGTTACCCCATGCTTTTCGAGGAAAGCGTCGATGTCGGTGAGCAAGGCTTTCGTCATGAAGAGTGCAATATCGTAGGGTGCGCCCTACGGTCAAGCGCGAAAAGTAGGGCAAACCCTAGCCTTTCAGTCCTGAGCGACGTGTGGGACACGACCTACATGGCCGATGACGACCGTTCCCCGCTTCAAATTGCGCTGGCCAATGCTATCGCTGCCTCTAATCGGACGCGCGACTCTTTTGATAGCGATCTTCAGAAAATACTCGGCACCACTGGTAAGCCGCTCTGGGATGTCGAGCGCGGCAAGGTGAAGCGACCGAGCCCCAAGGTGCTGCGGGCTATGGAAACCGTTCTAGCCTTTCCAGACGAGACGTTGGTCGAGATGGTGCACCCGCGCGAGGGCGGCAGCCCGCCAGTAAAAATAGAGCAACCGCGACAAGGCGCGCCAAGGCAGCGGCCTGAACAGTCCGATCAGCCTCGAATGAAGTCCGTAGACAGCGGAGAAACCGCACCGGTGACGCGCCTAGACCTGTCCTACTCCATGGGGCCAGGCGCAGATCTCGACTCCAGCTATGTCGACGGCGAGGCGTTCGAGTTCGACATCGGCTTCCTTCGCAGCATGACCGTCACGCCGCCTGATCGCATAAGGATCGTAGACGGCATCGGGGACTCAATGCAGCCCACCCTGCACGATCGCGACCTGCTCTTCATCGACGTCAACCAGCGCGACCTGAACGCCCAGGATCGTATCTGGGCTATCTGGCTGTTTGGACTAGGCGCGGTGAAGCGGTTGCGCGCCGTAGGGCCGGACCGAGTGCTGGTGATCAGCGATAACCCGGATGTCGATAATCAGGAAGTCAGTCGCACTGACATCCTGATTCACGGGCGGGTAATCGGCTCTATAAAAAGGCACTAAAATGCTTTGCGATGCAATCCTTGCACCCGTCCATATCCGCCTCGCTCACGCCGGTTAAAATTCATGACCATTCTAAAAAAATTGGCGGCGTTAGAGTCTCAAAATAGGCTATTGCGCTATATACCTCATATGGATCCTGATGAGGCGGCCAAAAGAGTCTTCCTGATGTCGGCAAAGCATATGCGTTGGTTAACATCTCCTGAAGGCACTACGAAGAGCAGGGTTTATAGATCAAGAGTAAGGGCGGCTATTGGAGAGTATGTTAAAGGTGAGGCCGTTCTAGATAATAATCAAACCTTAAAAAAACTACAACCGCCTGGTCTTGACGTTTGGGTTTACAAAATAACCTTTACACCACACGCAAGAATAATTGGCTTTTTTGTGGATTACGATAAATTCATTGGGCTTGAGAGGAAGTTTAGGCACGAACTGGAAGGTGATGCCTATGACGAAGCGCGTGATAGAGCGGTTGATCGATGGAATTTCCTGTTCAAAGACAGCAGGCCTCATAGCGGGCATTCACTTTTCCATTGCATCAGCAATGTGAGGTTAGAGCAATGACGGGCACGGAAATTAAAATTCCCGACGACGAGTTGCTAGATCGCTGGCATGCTTTTCAACTAAAAACTTGGAGGCAGCTTCAGAAGATTATCGAAGGAGCGAAAAGCCGGGGACTTGATGAGCAATACATCGCCGAAAGGCTTGGTATAGATGTAGAGCAGGTTAATAATATTCTTTCCGGGGAAAGTGCTGTTAGTATACGAGTAATGCACAATCTTGCGCGCGCGATAAACTTTAGGCCAGAAATGAATTTTATTGACTTAAACAAAGTTGTAAAAGCGAACTACTATTCAGACGCCTTTTCAGAGAAACCGATAAGACTTGTGAAAATGCGAAAAGCTGGCGCGGTTAAGGTGGCTAACGGCACCCTTACTGGCATGCTGGACAAGAAAGTTGAAGTGAAATGCTAAGCATGTTCAAAATCGGCAATGCCGTTCTTTGTGAGTATGTAACAGAATCGCGAGACAATCAGCATACCCTTGTCAATGTGATGTCTGGTAATATTGGTGTTGCTGGATTTCCTTGCGATTTGAGTGTGTCGGTATATTTCGAGATAATGATAAAGGGTCCCGCAGAGCTGCCCCCGACTAGAGTCGAAGTTGAGGTTGACGGAGTTGTCGTTGGGGTCATGCCGTTAGAAGGCGCTCAAATTGGACCCTATTCTACAGCAGTAGTTGGGGTGGTCCCTCATGGCACCTTCAAGTTTGGGGAGCCGGGTCAATTTGGTTTCTACCTAACAAGTGACGGGTATGAAAGAACATTAATTCTATCCCGGGAAATTAGGCAAGACGAGTAATTGAGAGAAGTAGCCTGAACATGTCGCTCATGGATCACGTCTAAAATTAGGAATTTAGACAATACGCTGCGGCAGGATGTGAAACATCCTATTCTCATTCATTAAGTAAAACTACCTTGGTAGCAAGCAGCTAAGCAGCCATATCAGAATATGGGTATTCGAAAAGGTGTCTAACCTAACCTTGTGTCATGGTTGATGAGGTCGCGGTCGCTTGCAATAGTGGGCATCACCTATCCCAACAAGAGCGGACCAACACGCCGCTTTGAGTTGCAATTATGCGCTCCCGGCGAGGTGGTCGAGCTGAGACCTGAACCCAAGAACCCTTACGACGAACACGCGATCGCCGTGTTCTCCTGCCGTGGTGTGCAGCTCGGCTACCTGCCCTCAGAGCGCGCCGTCTTCATCGGAACCCTGACCCGCCAGGGGCATACCGTTAAAGCCATCTTCCAAGGCCTCACTCAGACAGTGGGGTGGGTGCGAGTCGCGTTTGATGGTGAGGAACCGGCTTTACCGGCACCAACTCAACGAGCAACGATTGCTGATGACTGCGGCTTTTGGCCAGACGACCTTGGAGGAGAGTGGGGGGCATGAGATGGTTTTATGCTGGCCAGTTTACAGTGTGCTTGCCTCTGCTCGTCTTAGCTGGCTGCAATCCAAGGGATAAACCTGTGGTGCAGTGTGAAGGCGTTCTCAAGGCCATGCTCAAAGCTCCCGCTAGCTATCATTTGGTGGAAAGCCTGGTAGGCTCAGCCAAGTCAAACGGAACACAAGACGTCTTTATCACCTATGACGCCGTGAACAGCTATAATGCGCCTCTCCGGGAGAGGTTTTGGTGCATCTACGATTTGCATACTGGAACCGCTAAAAGTGCGGACGCTGGGGTCGGGGTGGCCCCAGACAATGTGGGCATAGAGCAGCCCGTACCTCCGATTGATAAGCCGGCTGTGCGAAACGCTAAGTCCAAAAATTCATCGCCAAGCCTGAAGAGCGGGCCGCAGTCATACGAGGATGAGGTGCCCGTTTGCGATCGACCCGACTCTCCCGAGAAATTCGCCTTGATGAATGAACTCGGGGTAGGGTGCGGAGGAGAATAAAATAGGGCACGCCCTACTTTTAGGTTGACGTAGTAGGGCGCACCCTACATAAAACCTCCATAGCCGCACGAAGCGGCATGGAGGCTCACACCGATGCTCCAGCATCTCCACAGCGCATTGCAGGCGGCAGCCGAGAAGCGCCGCGCATTTCAGGCTATGTCGCCGTCTGAGAAGACGGAACTGCTGTTCGCGATTGCCGCCGGCCGGGTGCGTCTGTGATGCGCGCCGCGTCGCTGCCCCGGTCGGCATTCCAGACCCGCAAGCCGCCGCGCGCCGGCCGTCCGGCATGGAAATGCGCCGGCGATTTTAGGCGCTGGCTTCGTAAGCTGCCGTGCATCCGCTGCGGGCATATCGGCGACCAGGCAAACCCGACCGTGGCGGCTCACGTCGACCATGCGGGCGGGAAAGGCACCTCGACCAAAGTCGCCGACCGCTACTGCATCCCTCTGTGCGATAGCTGCCACAAGCAGCAGCACGCGCTTGGGTGGCGGAGTTTCGAACAGGGGCTGCCGGGGCATGATGCTGTGGCAATCTCAGAAACATTTTGGTCGAAATGGCCGGAGCGCGGCGCGTGGGAGCGTGATCTTGCTTCGCGCGGCGAGGCGGTGCGCTGATGGTCGCCGCTGCCCCCCGCATCGTCTCCGGCCCGGTCGATCCCGATCTGGAAGCCGTGCTGCCGGAACTGGCCTACGCCGCCGGGCGCATCCGTCAGTTGGAAAGCATCATCAGGCTGCCCGAGCAGCGCTATAGCCAGCGGTCGGCGATGATCGCTGAGCGGTCAGACCTATTCGCGATGTTCGAAGAGAAGGCCGCGAAGCTCAACCTGCCTGGAGAGAAGCCGGGCAGGGCGTTGCTCCTGATGGTCGAGGAAGCTGATCGGCTTTCGCGTCTGAACCGCGGTAAGCGCAAGCCGACCTTGGCGCAGGTGCTGCTCGGCCTGCGCGCGATCGCCGACGCTGCTGAGCGTCATGCCACGGAAGCAGAGGTTGATCTGATCGCAGCCCGCTATGTCGAGTTGGAGGCGCGTCGTCGCCTTGAGGCCGGTAGGGGCGCGGTCGCCTACCTGGAGGCCTGCCGGTGACCCAGGCTGCCGCATTCATCGCCGAGGATCGCCTAATCCATGGCCGCGTGTACCTCGGTCGCCGGCCGGACACCATCCGCTGGACGCCGTCCAAGCCTCTCCCCTGGTGGGCTGCCATCTGGGAGGAAGGTCGCCGCTTCACTGCGCAGCAGGAACAGGCGCTGATCGCCCTGGGCCGCGACCCGGTAACGGCACCGGCAATGGAGGTGGTCCGCGAGATCGACCTCTATGCCGACGAAGCCGGGGGCGTCCTGCGCATTGGTCAACCTCGCCCGGTCTATGCCTTCGACTGCCCGGTGATCGGGAAGGGCGCGGCCGGCAAGGTCCGGGTCATCGGTCCTAACGGCAAGCCTCGCGACGTCCAGCCTGACGGTTGGGCCAATCCACCCCATCCCAAGCCCTATCGGGGAGCCCTGTGATGCATATCCTCATGCACGTCACTGGCGTCGCTTGCCTGGCATTCATGGCCGGAGCCGGCTTCTACGCCATTTGGAGCACCATCGAGCCGCGGCGCGCGCAAATCGCAGTCGCCATCGCTCCGCTGATGCGCTCGTCCATCAACGTCTACCGTGCGCGCTTCGACAGCAGCCGTCGCAAAGTCGCCGCCGCAATCGCGATGATCTGGCGGGTGGCCGCCTCTCTCTATCGTGGAGGCTTCGCATGAAGCGGGACAAACTTGCAGCCGCTGTCGCCGAGGCCGAGCGCTTCATTGCCCGCGCCAAGGCTCTGCCGGACGCGCAGCCATACGAGCGTCATGGTCATAGCTTCACCCACGACAATTTCCCTCGCGAGCGGGGCGCGATCCGCCGGGCCAGCATGGACCTGACGCGTGCGCTCGCTGACCTTCGGAGGCCCGCATGACCGACACGACCACCGATGCCGCAGAGGCGCGGGCGCGGGAGGTGCGAGAGATTGATCGCATCGGGACGTTGCTACTGAACGAATGGAAGCGGGTCGACCCGAGCAGCGGCGTCGCCCTGCACCCGACATCGTATATCGCCAACTTTGCCGACATGGCGCGCGTCGTGATTGCCGACCGTCTCGCCACCGCCGAAGCCGCGAGCGGGGCGGGGGAGCGGGAGTGGCGCGGCCACTACGAGGCAATGGCGGATGCCGCTGGCGCTTTGAAGGACGCTATTCGCCCGCAACTGGACGCGATGCAGTTCGCGGATCACGTCGAGGTGCGCAAGGCGTTCAACGACATCGCAGTTGTGGCCGGGCGAGCGTTGGACACCAGTCAGGCCCTCGCCTCCCTCCCGCCCGCGACTGACCCCGCGATGGTGGAGCGGATCGCGCGTCTACTCTGTCAGCAACACGGTGCTGATCCAGAGGCCACCGCAACAGAGGAACATGATTGCTGGGAGGGGCAGCTTTGGACGGTGTTTCAGGACGATGCTCGCAGCATCCTAGCCCTCGCAGCCGCCCCGACCATCCCAGCTACGGGGGAGGCTGAAGCATGAAGCCGTTCCGCTGGGAGGCTGACTGCCTCGCTGACGATCCGTTCGCCGGTGACTTTGGCAACGGCGAGGTCGCGCTGTCTGACAAGATGGTCACGAACCGTGGGGGCGGCACCTGCCATACCTGTGCAGGCCCATGCGAGCCGGGCACCCGCAATCGCGTGCTGACCGAGCGCGGCGATGATGGGCTTGAGACCTTCCGCTGGTGTCAGCCCTGTTGTTTCGCGATGGCCGTCTACGACCGCCGCCCGAGCATTGGTGACGCCCGATTTGCCCTTGGCGAGCAACGTCGGAGGGCCGCCGCATGACCCCGCCAGACCCCCAGCAGGTAGCCGAGATCGCGGGGCGCTTGAGCAAGGCGCAGCGGGAGTGGATCGCTAGCGTTGATCCGTTTGCGTGGGTGATCGACAACGAAAGCATCCCTGCCGATCTGCTTTTTCGATCCGGCTACATGGGCTTCCACGGTTGGGTAGCAACGTGTCGCCTCAGCCCAATTGGCTGCCTCGTCCGCAACTTCATCAAAGGAAACCACCATGACTGATCTGATGGAGCTGGCCTCGCGCGTGGAGGCGGGGGACATAACCGCAGCCGCCAAGCTGTTTGCAGCTGCGATCGAGCATATGAGCGAGGGCTACGATTGGGACGGCCATGACTTGCAGGTAGCCTGCAAGAAAGCCGGCCTGACTTACGAGCGCCCTTACGACCCAGAGACTGATGAGGGGATAGATGCCGACGATGGCGACATCGTCTGGATTCCGACTGAAGCGGGTAAACGGTTGCTCGCTCTCGCCCGCGCCCACCAAGGAACCGCCCATGTCGAACAGTGAGATGGTGCAGCCGACGCAGGGGGAGCTCGTATGGAAGAACGACCCGCCCAACGGCGAGTTCTTCGGCATGACGCGCCTGCTCGTCTCCGGAAGCCATTGGATCCACTCAATCGGGGCAGGGCCTGAGGTCGAGGCCGAAGTTCTGCAGAAGATGAAGGAGGCCCAGCGTGGGTAGCATCGCACCAGACTGGCCCCGGCTCATGAAGCGGTCGACCGCCTCGCGGTACTGCGACCTGGCGCCGGCAAAGTTCCTGGCGGAGGTTGCTGCAGGTCGCCTGCCGCTGCCGGTTCGTATTGGCGGCGAGGATCACTGGGACCGGGCCGCGATCGACGACGACATCAGCCGGCTGTCCGGCCATGCGTCTGACTGGCGAAAGGATCAGCCGGGCCTTGCTGCCTAAGTACGTCAAGCGCGTCCGCTCCAAAGGCAGGACCTACTACTATTTCGACACCGGCAAGACGGTGGACGGCAAGAAGGTCTATACGCGCCTGCCCGATCTGCGTGACGCCGGCTTTGGCGGCAGCTACGCGGCCCTGATGGGCCATCGGAACCGCGGGCGAACGCCTGACCTGCTGCGCGTCCCGGCGCTGATCGAGCGGTATCAACGGTCGCCCAAGTATGCCGAGCTCTCCGAAGCGACGCACAAGGTCTACGGCATCTACCTGCAGCGATTGGCGAAGGGGCTGCCCACCGCACCTGCAGGGGACGTGCGCCGCGGCGACATGATGCGGCTGCTCGACAAGATGGCCGCCACGCCTGGCGCGTACAACGCCATGCTGCGCGCGTGCGGGGCAATGTTTTCGTGGGCTAAGGCGAATGAGCTGATCCCCGCCAACCCCTGCGATGCCATCCCGACCCTGAAGATGGGCGAGCACGAGCCATGGCCAATCTCGGTCCTGCAGGCAGCATTATCGGCCGACGATGTCACGGTGCGGCTGCTGACCCACATGCTCTACTACACGGCGCAGCGGATCGGCGACGTGGTCCGGATGACCTGGACCGACCTTGAAGGCGGCCGGGTGCGGATCAAGACCGGCAAGACCAAGGCGCTGCTCGACATGCCGCAGCCTGCAGCGTTGCGCGAGATCCTGGCAGCGACGCCGCGGACCAGCGTCGTGGTTTGCACGCTCGAGGGCAAGCCGCTCGATGAGGCCACAGCGCGCACGATCCTGCAGAACTTCACCGCCAAGCTGGGCACCAAGACGGTTCCGCACGGGCTGCGCAAGAACGCCATCAACGCGCTTCTGGAAGCCGGCTGCACCGTCGCCCAGACCGCCGCAATTTCGAAGCAGAGCCTGCAGATGGTCGAGCACTACGCCCGCCGTCGCGACCAGGCGCAGCTTGCCGATGCCGCCGTATATCGGTGGGAGAACGCAACGCGCCCATACAAAACAGTGGAAAACGGAGGCTAGAAATGGCAGAAAACCTTATGTTCGACTTAACTGTCAATTAATTCGACAAGATCGAGCATCTCCAGCAGGGCGACGCGGGCGCCTTCGACCTGCGTGACCAAGGCCGGATCGCCGATCGCGTCGGCGGCGATCCGTTCGGGCCAGTGGCGCTCGACGACCGAAGCGATGCGGTCAAGCCGCGCGTCGTCGACCAGGAAGCGCGGGTCGATCGTCGCCGGATCGGCGACGACGCGCAGGCGCAGACAGGCGGGGCCGCCCCCGTTGGCCATGGATTCGCGGACATCGACCACCTCCAGGCGGCGGATCGGGCCGTTGCCGGCGACATGATCCTGCAACCAGCGCCAGACCGAAAGCGTGGCGCGTGCCTCTCCGGGCAGGATCAGCGTCGGGCCATCGGCGGTGGAGACGAGCTGCGCGTTGAACAGATAGGAGGAAATGGCCTCGGCGAGACTGACCGCGGCGGCGGGCACCTCGACGATCTCGACCTCGGGCATGGCCGCGCGCACCTGCGCATAGGTGCCGGCGGGATCGGCGAAGGCCTGTTCATGGGTGAAGAGGACGCGTTCGTTGGCGACCGCGACCACGTCGTTGTGGAAGGCGCCGGCGGCGATCGCGTCCTCCGACTGTTCGACGAAGAGCGTACGGGCGGGATCGAGGCCGTGCGCGCGGGCGATGGCTTCGCTCGCGGTGCGATGCTGGCGGGCGGGAAAGCCGCCGCCGCTGCGGCCATAGACGAAGATTTCGAGCCCCGGCGCATCATGCCCGGCGCAGAGCCGCATATGGTTGGCCGCGCCCTCGTCGCCGAACGGGGCGGGGACGGGACCGTGGACTGCGAAGGTCGGGTCGGCAAAGGCCAGGCGGAGCTGCGCCAGCGTCGCCGGCCATTCATGGCTGCGATGCGGCATCGTCACCAGATTGGCAACGGTCAGGTGACAGCGGCCGTCCCGCGTATCGGGCGCGGGCGAGACGGTGGCGGCATTGGCGGCCCACATCGCCGAGGCGGACAGCGCCTGCGCACGCAGATGCGGCGCGGCGCCGGCATAATTGGTCGACAGCGATGCCAGCCACGGGTGATCGGGGCGGGGATGGGGCGGCAGGATGCCCTGGGCCAGCCCCAGCGCCAGGTTGGCACGCATCTTCGCGATGCCCTGGAGCGCGGCGGCGCGGGGATGGGCGGTCGCGCCGGCATTGCGGGTGGCGGCCAGATTGCCGGGGCTGAGACCGGCATAATTATGGCTGGGACCGATGAGCCCGTCGAAATTGATCTCGCGCAACATCACCACCGCCCCACATGCCGGACCTGCTCGTCCTCGCCGACGCCCAGGGCGCGGGCGCAATCGGCGGACAGGACGATGCCGTCCGCCGCCTCGCGCACCAGGCCGAACGCGCAACGGAAGTCGCCCAGCCGACCGACCGACACCAGGCTCTCGACTCCGCCGTCGCGGTCGATCGCGACGATCCGGGCCGTGCGTGCCTCGCGGATCGAGCGGACATGGTCGGTTCGGGCGGTCATGGTCGGGCCGCCGTCGAAGATGTCGAGGTAATTCTCGTAGGCGAAGCCTTCATGCTCCAGCATCCGCATCGCCGCCCGGCCATTGGGATGCGGCAGGCCGATCGCGGCGCGCGCGCCCTCGGACAGCATGGCAGTGTAGATCGGGTGTTTGGGCATCAGGTCGGCGATGAACTGGTGGCCGTTGATCGCATTGAACTGATCGGCATCCTGGAAATTCATCCCGAAGAATCGCCCGGCCAGCCCGTCCCAGAAGGGCGACCCGCCCGCCTCGTCGATGATCCCGCGCAGCTCGGCGAGGATGCGATCGGCGAAGCGGGGACGGTGGCTGGCGATGAAGAGATAGCGCGACCGGGCCAGCAGCAGCCCCAGCCCGCCGGCGCGCTCGCCGGGATGGAGGAACAGGCCGCCGACCTCACTCGACCCCTCCAGGTCGGTGGCGAGCGACAGCATCTCGGCGCGGAAGGTGCGGCCCAGTTCGCGACTGTGCTGGGTCAGCGTGCCCAGGCGATAGCTGTAGAAGGGATGGTGCTGGCCTACCTGGGTGAAGAGCTGGCTAGTGCCGCGCACCTCGCCCGTCTCGACATTCTCCAGCATCAGCACGAACGCCTCATCGGACAGGCTGTCCTCGTCGCGGCCGAAGGCGGCATGGCTGCGGTCCAGCTTGGCGCGCAGCGCCCGGCGGTCGGGCGGCAGGTTGGTGAAGCCGCCGCCGGTCAGCTTGGCCATTTCATAGAGATGCTGGAGATCGTCGTCGGTCGCCGCCCGGATACGAAACGTCACGCCAGTCCTTCCTCTGCGAGCCGCAGGATGGTGAGCGCCGACAGGCCGGCGCGTTCGGCCAGGCTGTCGACCAGCAGATATTCGTCCGGCGAATGGATCGCGCCGCCGCGCACGCCCATCGTATCGATCACCGGCACGCCGGCCGCCGCGATATTGTTGCCATCGCACACGCCGCCGGTGTCGCGCCGGGCGATAGCGAGGCCCAGATCGGCGCCGCAGCGCTCGACCAGCGCGAACAGCCGGGCGGCGCCATCATCCACCGGCTTGGGCGGGCGGTTGAAGCTGCCATGCACGGCGACCTGCACGTCGTGATCGGCGCGGATAGCGGCAGCGGCCCCGTCGAGCGCGGCCTGGGCGGCGGCGATCGCGCCGGCATGGCGCGGGCGGAAATTCACGCGCAGGATGGCGAGGTCGGGCACGACATTGTTCGGGCCGCCGCCATCGATCCGCGCCGGATTGACGGTCAGCCCCGGCACCGCCGCCGCCGCCAGCCGCACTGCCAGGGCGGCGGCGGCGACCAGCGCGTTGCGACCCTCCTCGGGATTGCGGCCGGCATGGGCGCTGCGTCCGCGCACCACGATCGAGAAATTGCCGGTGCCGCCGCGCGCCCCGGCCAGGGTGCCGTCGGGCAGGGCGGGTTCATAGGTGAGCGCGGCGAGCTTGCCGCGCGCGCATCGCTCGATCAGCGCACGCGAGGCAAGCGACCCGGTTTCCTCGTCGGAGTTGATCAGCACGTCGTAGCCGATCGCCACCCCGGCCGCCTCGACGGCGGTCAGCGCGGCGAGCAGCACAGCAAGCCCGCCCTTCATATCGGCAACGCCGGGACCGACCAGCTCGCCGGGCGCGCGCCATGACAGCGCCTGGAAGGGATGGTCGACCGGATAGACCGTGTCCATATGGCCGGTGAACAGCAGCCGCCGGTCCGCCGCGGGGCGGACGGAGAGCAGCAGGTGACGGCCATGATCGATCGGAGTGGCGACGCCGTCCCCGCCCACCGTCTCCACCGGCTCCGGCGCGACCAGCGCGATGTCGCCGGGCAGCACGGCGAAGGCGTCGGCAAGCAAGTCCGCCATGGTCGCGAGCCCGGCGAGATTGCGCGTACCGCTGTTGACCGACGCCCAGTGTTCCACCTGCGCCAGCATCGGCGCGTCGCCCGCGCGTTCCACTATCGACCGTTCCCGGCCCCCATGTCCCCTCATCCCGCCGGTGTAGCCGTAACCGGGGTGCGCGCGCAAATCCCGCGCCCGGCGTCGGATCAGAAGGCGTAGACCAGCGAGGCGCGGGTGATCGTATCGGTGGTCTGGCGGCCGGCGGGCGGCTGGCTTTCATACTGGAAATTATAGGAAAGCGCGGCGGACAACGGCCCCATCAGCTTGGCGTTGACCGCCGTGGTGCCGTTCACCGTGCTGTTGTACTTCTGGACATAGGCCGAGGCATTTTGGGTCAGCGACAGGCCGCTCAGGATGCGCCAGCGGAAATCGACCGAGCCACGGCCGGCGAGACTCGACTCGACCTTGTCGTCGGTGAACTCGGTATGGCGGAAACCCGGTCCGAGCTCGACGTCGAGTTGCAGGTTGCTGCGCTTGATCGCACTGTACCCCAGGCCCGTCGAAGCGGAGAGACGGTTGTAATAGCCCAGGAACCGGTCGCTCTCATATTGTGAGGCGCCATAGACATAGGCACGCTCGCCGAACTTGTAGTTGGGTTCGTAGGACAGAAGATAGTGTTCGCGCGTGGTGACGCCCAGGCTCTCCTGGAAATCGGCTTGAGCGCGAAACTTGTGACGCCATTGCAGCCCCTCGCGCGAGGCGTCGAGGATGATGCTCCCGCCCTTGGTTTCCGAATTGCCGGTGGTGATGAAGCCGCCCAGCTCGGCGCGGCCCTTCCACAGGTTGAGAAAGCCGGCCTGGCGGATGACCTGCCGTCGCTGCGCCTCACGATCGTCGCGCCATTTCTGCGCGATCGCCAGCACCGCGTCGCCGCTCATCGGATCGGCGGCGCGGGCATATTTGACGATGGTCGACACTTCGCCGTCGTTGCCCGATTCGATCGCGGCATCCAGCATCGCCCGGATATTCTCCGGGATCATCTGCCCGCCCGCCGACAGGCCGCCATCGGCCTGGGCGGGAGCGGGTGAGGGCGGGGCGGGCGCGGCGACAGCCGGCACGGGGGCCGCCGGCACGGTCACCGACGCCAGGGCGGAAAACAGGACAGCAAACACGACCCGTTCCTAGCGCGGGCGATCCGACTGGGAAACCGCTTCGATACCAATTTGCGTATTGAGATACGGTCGGAAAGCGGCGAGCACCGCTTCGTACAAGGCGCGCTTGAACGGCACCACCAGGCGCGGCAGCTCCGCCGGATCGATCCAGCGCCAGCTACGGAATTCGGGATGCGGCGTGGCGATGTCGATATCGCCGTCCTCGCCCAGGAAGCGGAACAGGAACCAGCGTTGCCGCTGCCCACGCCACTTGCCCTTCCACACCTTGCCGATCAAGTCCTCCGGCAGGTCGTAGAAGAACTCCTGGTCGGGCGCGGCGATGAATTCCACCATGTCGCTGGCGACGCCGGTCTCCTCCCAGAGTTCGCGGGTCGCGGCGGCGAGCGGGTCCTCGCCGGGATCGATCCCGCCTTGCGGCATCTGCCAGGCCTCCAGCGTCGAATCCATCCGCTGTCCGACAAAGGCGCGGCCGTGGCGGTCGATCAGCATGATGCCGGCACAGGGGCGATAGGGCAGGGCGGTCATGCCCGTGCTCCTTCCGCTTCGACGATGGCGGCTCTCAAGGCGTCGACATACCCGGCAACGTCGGCGACGCTCGACGGGATGGCGCGGCGGAGCTGGAGGAAGCCGTGGAGGGTGCCTGCCGCTTCGCGATAGGTGACGGGGACGCCCGCCACGGCCAGCGCCGCGGCATAGGCGCGGCCCTGGTCGCGGATCGGGTCGAGCCCGGCGGTGACGATCACCGCCGGCGGCAGGCCCGCCAGGTCGTGGAGCAGCGGCGAGGCGCGGCGGTCGGCCGGATCGGGTGCATAGGACTGGCCGAACCAGCGCATCGTGTCGCGGGTCAGCAGATAGCCGTCGGCGAACAGGTCGGCGGAGGGATAATCGCCGACCATGTCGGTCGCCGGATAGAGCGGCGCCTGGACCAGCACCGGCACCGCCGCCGGTGCGTCGCGCAGCGCCAGCGCGGTGACAATGGTCAGATTGCCACCCGCGCTGTCGCCGCACAGCACCAGGCCGGTGACGGCGAGGCCGAGTGCGTCGGGGCTGCCGGCGATCCAGCGGGCAGCCGCCTCGCAATCCTCGGGCGCGGCGGGCCAGGCATGTTCGGGGGCGAGGCGATAGTCGATCGCGACCACCGGCAGGTGGAGCAGGCGCGCCAGTTCCGCGCACGGGCTGTTGTAGCTGGCGATGTCGCCGACCACCCAGCCGCCGCCGTGCAGGAACAACAGCACGGGGCCGGGCCCGCGCGTCTCCTGCGCGTCGTAGAGTCGGGCGGGGATCGGCCCGCCGGGGCCGGGAATGGCGAAGTCCCGCACCGTCGCCAGCGGCGGGGCGGGCAGGTCGGCGACGCCCTGCATCGCTCGCACCAGTCCCCGCGCTTCGGCCGGGGCGAGCTGGTGGAGCCGGGGACTGGGGGTGGATTCCAGATACTCCAGGAACTTGGCGACGTCGGGTCGGACGAAGGGCGTCTCGGTCATGATCCTCCGAAGGGGCTTGGGCCAGGCGATCGGCACCCTAATTAGGGGGCGTGATCCCCGTCGTCCATCATCCCGCCTATGTCACCGAGGCGCCGGCCCGCTCCACCTATCGCTGGGGCAAGAACGGTGCGATCCGCGATCTGCTGCTGGCGGAGGGCGGGCGGGTCGAATGGCATCAGCCCGAGGCGATGCCGGTCCGCTGGCTGGAGGCGACGCACGATCCCGATTATGTCGCCGAGGTGCTGGAGGCGCGCGTGCCGGCGGCCAAGACGCGGCGGATCGGCTTCCCGGTGACGGAGGTGGTGGCGCGGCGCGCGGCGATGGTGCCAGGCGGGACCTGGGCCGCGGCGACGCTGGCGCTGGCCCGGGGCTTCGCCGCCAACACGGCTGGGGGCAGCCATCACGCGTTGCACGATACGGGTGCGGGCTATTGCGTGTTCAACGACCTGGCGGTGGCGGCGATCCGGCTGGTCGAGGAACGCGCCGTCCGGCGTCTCCTGATCGTCGATGTCGACGTCCATCAGGGCGACGGCACCGCCGCGCTCACTGCCGGACGGCCGGAGATCGCGACCTATTCGATCCATGCCGAGAAGAACTTCCCGGCCCGCAAGGCGCGCTCGACGCTGGACGTGGGCCTGCCCGACGGCGTGGGGGACGACGAATATCTGGCGACGCTGGAGCGGACGCTGTCGCCGCTGCTCGACGATCATGGGCCGGATCTCATCCTCTACCAGGCAGGCGTCGATCCGTTCGCCGGGGATCGGCTGGGGCGGCTGGCCCTGTCGCTGGATGGACTGGCGGCGCGCGAGCGACTGGTCGCCGGCCTGGCGAAGCGGCGGGGCGTGCCGCTCGCGACGACGGTCGGCGGCGGCTATGGCGACGACGTGCTGGCGATCGCGCGCCGGCACGTCGATTCGATCCTGACCCTTGCCGAGGCGCTGGGCTGATCGGTCAGGTCAGCGAGGATTTGCGCGGGATCGTCTCCTGGTCCGGCTGGCCCTTGTCGAGCGTGTCGGAGGGTCGCCGGGCATCGCCGTCGCGCTGATGCTCGGTGGAGAGGTTGGGGTCCTTCGTGTCTTGGGTCGGCTTGATCGGGTCGTCCATCGCCTGGCTCCTTCAGACGGTCCAACCGCCCGCCCCCGTGCGGCGTTCCGCTGGACGGTCAAGAGGGGAGGTGACGAACCCGCTCGCCTCCGTCTAAAGCGGCGGCATGACCGAGCTTCCCAAGACCTTCGACCCCGCCGACATGGAATCCCGCTGGTATCGGCATTGGGAGGAGAATGGCCTGTTCCGCCCCGACCGGCCGGGCGCGGAGCCCTGGACGATCGTCAACCCGCCGCCCAACGTCACCGGCAGCCTGCATATCGGCCACGCGCTCGACAACACGCTCCAGGACATTCTGACCCGCCATGCCCGACTGAAGGGCCGGGATGCGATGTGGGTGGTCGGCACCGACCATGCCGGCATCGCGACGCAGATGGTCGTCGAGCGCAACCTGGCCAAGGACGGGCAGAAGCGCACCGCGATGGGCCGCCAGCGCTTCGTCGAGAAGGTGTGGGAATGGAAGGCGGAGAGCGGCGGCGCCATCACCCGCCAGCTCCGTCGCCTGGGCTGTTCGATGGACTGGGCGAACGAGCGGTTCACGATGGACGAGGGCTTCTCGGCCGCCGTGATCAAGGTGTTCGTCGAGCTGCACCGCCAGGGCCTGCTCTATCGTGACAAGCGGCTGGTCAATTGGGACCCGGGCCTGGGCACCGCGATCAGCGACCTGGAGGTCGAAACGCGCGAAATCCAGGGCAAGTTCTGGCACCTGACCTATCCCCTGGCGGACGGCAGCGGCACCATCTCGGTCGCCACCACCCGGCCGGAGACGATGCTGGCCGACATGGCGGTGGCGGTGAACCCGGAGGACACGCGGTACACCGCGCTGGTCGGCCGACAGGTGCGCCTGCCGATCACCGGCCGGCTGATCCCGATCGTGGCGGACGAACATGCCGACCCGGCGCTGGGTTCGGGCGCGGTGAAGATTACGCCGGGTCATGACTTCAACGATTTCGAGGTCGGCCGCCGCGCCGGGATCGAAGCGCGCGACATGCTCAACATGCTCGGCGCGCGCGGCGAGATCGTGCAGACCGCCGACAAGCTGGTCCCCGACGAACTGATCGGCCTGGATCGGGCGGACGCGCGCAAGCGGATCGTCGCGCTGCTGGAGGAAGCCGGCGCGCTGGAGCGGGTCGAGGATCGGGTGATCCAGACCCCCTATGGCGACCGCTCGGGCGTGGTGATCGAACCCTGGCTGACCGATCAATGGTATGTCGACGCCCAGACGCTGGCGCAGCCGGCGATCGCGGCGGTGCGCGATGGCGATATCCAGCTTGTCCCGAAGAGCTGGGAGAAGACCTTCTTCAACTGGATGGAGAATATCCAGCCCTGGTGCGTCAGCCGCCAGCTCTGGTGGGGCCACCAGATCCCCGCCTGGTTCGACGGCGAGGGCAGGGCCTATGTCGCCGAGACCGAGGAGGAGGCGCAGGCGCAGGCGGGCGAGGGCGTGGCGCTGATCCGCGATCCGGACGTGCTCGACACCTGGTTCTCCTCGGCGTTGTGGCCGTTCGCGACGCTCGGCTGGCCGAACGACGCGGACCCGACGCTGGGCGGTCGCTACCCCAATGACGTGCTGATCTCCGGCTTCGACATCCTGTTCTTCTGGAATGCGCGGATGATGATGCAGGGGATGCATTTCCTGAAGGAGGTGCCGTTCCGCAAACTCTATCTGCACGGGCTGGTCCGCGCCGCCGACGGCGCCAAGATGTCCAAGTCCAAGGGCAACACGGTCGATCCGCTCGGCCTGATCGACACCTATGGCGCCGACGCGCTGCGCTTCTTCATGGCGGCGATGGAAAGCCAGGGCCGCGACATCAAGATGGATGAGCGCCGGGTCGAGGGCTATCGCAACTTCGCCACCAAATTGTGGAACGCCGCCCGCTTCGCGCAGGGCAATGGCATCGGCGGTTCGTCGACGCTGGAGCCGCCGGCCGCGACCCATGCGGTGAACCAGTGGATCATCGCCGAATGCGTCGCGACGGTGCAGGCGGTCGACCTGGCGCTCGCCGAACTGCGCTTCGACGCGGCGGCGAACGCAATCTACCAGTTCGTCTGGAGTCGCTTCTGCGACTGGTATCTGGAGCTGATCAAGGGCCAGATCGACGACGAGACCAAGGCGGTCGCGGGCTGGACGCTCGACCAGATCCTGGCGCTGCTCCACCCGTTCATGCCCTTCATCACCGAGGAATTGTGGCATGGCCTGGCCGAGCGCGAGCATGACCTGATCGTCGGCCACTGGCCGCAGCCCGATGCGCGCAGCCTGAACCCGGAGGCGAGCCGCGAGATCGACTGGCTGATCCGCTTGGTCTCGGAGATCCGCGCCGCGCGGACCGAGCTGAACGTGCCGCCGGGCGCGCGCCTGCCGCTCCACGTCCGCGACGCGGGCGAGGAGACGCAGGCGCGCCTCGCGCGGCAGGCGGCGGTGCTGGCGCGACTGGCGCGCGTCGACCTGATCGCGGGCGGCGCGGAGGAGCCGAGCGGCGGCGCCGCGCAGGTGGTGGTCGACGAGGCGACCTTCGTCCTGCCGCTCGCCGGCGTCATCGACCTGGAGGCCGAGCGCGCCCGCCTGACCAAGGCGATCGCCGCAGCGGCGAAGGAGCGCGACGCGCTGGCCGGCCGCCTGAGCAATGCCAGCTTCGTCGAGCGCGCCAAGCCGGAAGCGGTGGAGAAGGCGCGCGCCGATCACGCCGACAAGGATGCCGAGGCGACCCGGTTGCAGGCGGCGCTGACGCGGCTGGGCTAGCCCCAAGCGTTCCACATATCCCGTTCCCCGGCGAAGGCCTGGGCCCAGTCGGGGGACGATGATGGTGACGGGCAGCGCTCCGTCACTACAAGCTTCCCATCTGGGCCCCGGCCTTCGCCGGGGAACAGTGTAGGGTAAGAAGGGGCAAACTCGCCCCCCTCACGCGGAGCGATCCTTACCCCGCCGCCGACACCGCCCGTTCGTCGATCCGCCGGAGCATCGCCGCGAATTGCGCGAGTTCCTCCGGCTGGAAGGCGGAGAAGATCCGACGCTCCAGCTCGATCGCCTTGGGCGCGACCGCCGCGTAGAGCGACTCGCCCTCGGGCGTCAGTCGCAACAGGTGCGACCGGCGATCCTCCGCGTTGGGCGTCCGCGCCATCAACCCGCGCTCGACCAGCGCGATCGCGGCGCGGCTGACGGTCACCTTGTCCATCCGCGTCCGCACGCCGATCGCGGCCTGGGTGATACCGCCCGTTTCCGCCACGACCGTCACCAGCCGCCATTCCGGGATCGAGAGCCCGAACAGCGACTCATAGGCGCGTGCGATCGTGTCGCTGACCAGGTTCGAGGTGAAGGACAGACGATAGGGGAGGAAGTCGTCCAGGACGAGAAGCGGCGTGGTCATGGCCGAAGCGTAACCGTTGACATCCCCCGCGCAAAGACGGATGTTGGTATCAACGGATACCAGTTTGGGTGCGAGAGGATAGCGACGATGGACCATATGGACGTCAACCCGATGGGGCTGGACGGATTCGAGTTCTGCGAGTTCACGTCGCCTGATCCCGACCGCATGGCCGCCCAGTTCGAGCAGCTCGGCTTCGTCGTCGCATCGCGTCATCCGACCCGCGACGTGGTCCGCTACAAGCAGGGCCGCATCAACCTGCTGCTCAACCGCATGGCCGAGGGCCAGGCCGCCGATTTCCGTCGCGATCATGGCCCGTCGGCGAACGGCATGGCGTTCCGCGTCGCCGACGCCAAGGGGGCGTTCGACGCGGCTCTGGCGCGCGGGGCGAAGGCCGCCGACGCGTCGGCCAGCGCGCTGGGCGCGGGAGCCTATGTGCTCCAGGGCATCGGCGGCTCGCTCCTCTATCTGGTCGACCGGCACGGCGCGGCCGGCACGCTCTACGACGACTGGCAGGCGGAACCCGGCGCGGCCGAGGCGGAGGCGGCCAATTCGGTCGGGCTCGACCTGCTCGACCACCTGACGCACAACGTCCGGCGCGGGCAGATGCGGACCTGGTCCGCCTTCTACAATCAGATTTTCGGCTTCGAGGAGCAGAAGTACTTCGACATCAAGGGCAAGGCGACCGGCCTGTTCAGCCAGGCGATGATCGCGCCAGACAAGGCGATCCGCATCCCGCTGAACGAGAGCCAGGACGACAAGAGCCAGATCGAGGAGTTCATCCGCGACTATAATGGCGAGGGCATCCAGCACCTGGCCCTGACCACCGACGACATCTATGCGACCGTCGAGAAGCTGCGCGACCGCGGCGTGCGGTTGCAGGACACGATCGAGACCTATTACGAGCTGGTGGACAAGCGCGTGCCCGGGCATGGCGAGGACCTGGATCGGCTGAAGAGGAACCGCATCCTGATCGACGGCGACGTGCAGGAAGAGGGCATCCTGCTCCAGATATTCACCGAGAACATGTTCGGCCCGATCTTCTTCGAGATCATCCAGCGCAAGGGCAATGAAGGCTTCGGCAACGGCAATTTCCAGGCGCTCTACGAGAGCATCGAGCTGGACCAGATCCGCCGCGGCGTGGTGACGGTGGACGCCTGATCGCGGCGCTTCCATCGTCCTCACAAAGGGATCGTTGCGGAACCCACCTACGACCCCGGTCTTTGCCGGGGTGGTAGGTGGAGCGAATCGGATGCAGACCTTGGCGGCGACCGCTTTCCCTCAGTCGTCGCGCAGGGACAGGAGGATGCGATGACCGGATACCGGACGGACGAGGGCTATATTGCCGGCTTCGGCAATCATGTCGCGACGGAAGCGATGGCGGGGGCGCTGCCGATCGGGCGCAATTCGCCGCAGCGGCCGCCCTTCGGCCTCTATGCCGAGCAAGTGTCGGGCACCGCCTTCACCGCGCCGCGTCACGAGAACCGGCGCTCCTGGCTCTACCGGATGCGGCCGACCGCCGAGCATCCCGCCTATCGTCCCTATCCGGGTGCGATGCGATTCGTGCGGGACAGCGGCGCCACGCCGCTCGCCCCCAACCGGCTGCGCTGGGACCCGATCGTCGCGACCGGCGCGCCGGTCGACCTGATCGACGGCATGACGACGATGCTGGTCAACCGCCCGCCCGAGGATTTGGAGGGCGTGGCGCTGCACGTCTATGCGGCCGGCAGGGATATGACCGACCGCGTGTTCGTCGATGCGGACGGCGAACTGCTGTTCATCCCGCAGGACGGGCGACTGGAATTGCGGACCGAGCTTGGCCGGCTGATCGTCGCGCCGGGGCAGATCGCGCTGGTGCCGCGCGGCATACGCTTCCGCGCCCTGCTGCCCGATGGCGCCGCACGCGGCTATGTCGCGGAGAATCATGGCGCGCTGTTCCGGCTGCCCGATCTGGGGCCGATCGGCGCCAATGGCCTCGCCAACCCGCGCGACTTCGAGACGCCGGTCGCCTGGTTCGAGGACCGCGACACGCCGACCCAGGTGGTGCAGAAGTTCATGGGTTCGCTCTGGACCATGACGCTCGACCACAGTCCGCTCGACGTGGTCGCGTGGCACGGCAATCTGGCGCCGTGGCGCTATGACCTGTCGCGGTTCAACACCATCAACACGGTCAGCTTCGACCATCCCGATCCGTCGATCTTCACCGTGCTGACCTCGCCCAGCGACGTTCCTGGCCGCGCGAATGCCGACTTCGTCATATTTCCGCCGCGCTGGACGGTGGCGGAGGACACGTTCCGGCCGCCCTGGTTCCACCGCAACGTCATGTCGGAGGCGATGGGCCTGATCACCGGTGCCTATGACGCCAAGGCCGAGGGATTCCAGCCGGGCGGCCTGTCGCTGCACAATCTGATGGCCGGGCACGGCCCCGACCTGGCGAGCTGGCAGGGCGCGTCGAACGCGGAGCTGAAGCCGCAGAGGATCGGCGGCACCATGGCCTTCATGCTGGAAAGCTGCTGGCCCTATCACCCCACCGACTTTGCGCTGGCCCACAGCCAACTCGATTACGACGCGGTCTGGGGGGACTTCCCCAAGGCGGTGCTGCCGCGCTGATCCGGCTTCGCTGGTCCGGACCTCAATCGGCACGGTCCCAGGCGGCCGGGTCGAGCCGCTCGCGCAGGAAGGCGATGAAGGCGGGCACCGTCGGCGGCACCATCGTCTGGCGGGTGTGGACGGCATGGATGCCGACCCGGCTCGATCCCTCCCAGTCGGGCAGCACCCGGACCAGCCGGCCGTCGTGCAGCGCATCGCCCACGTCCCAGAGCGACCGCAGCGCGATGCCCATGCCCGACAGAGTCAATTCGCGGACCAGCTCGCTGCTGTTGGTGCCGACATGGCTTTGCCGGTCGACGACACCGTAGCGATGGCCGTTCAGCAGCCGCCAGGGCAGCTGGCCCTCCGCCGCCAGCAGGCGATGCGCGGCGAGATCGTCGATCGTGGCGGGCGTGCCCGCGCTCGCCAGATAGCCAGGCGCGGCGCACAACACGCGGCGGCTGTCGCCCAGCCGATAGGACTCAAGGCTGGCGGGAATGTCCGACGCGATGCGGATCGCGCAGTCGACCCGCGCCGCCACCAGGTCGACAAAGCCGTCGGACAGGTCGACCGACAGGCTCAACTGCGGATAGCGTCGAAGGAACGCGGGCAGCAGCGGCGCGATATAGAGACGGCCGAACGATGTCGGCGCGGAGATGCGAAAGGGCCCGGATGGCGTATCGAGCCGGCCGCTGACCCGAACCTCCGCTTCGTGGAGCTGAGCCTGGATATGCTGCAAGGCGATGTGGAAGCGCTCGCCCGCCTCGGTCAATGCGAACCGGCGCGTGCTGCGATGGATCAGTTGCGCGCCCAGCCGCTGTTCCAGCTTGCCGATCCGCCGCGACGCCATGGTGGCCGAAACCCCCAGCGTACGGCCGCCCGCCGACAGGCTGCCGTGCCGGGCCGCCGCGACGAACAGATCATAGTCCGGATCCATCATCATTCATTCCCCAGACGAACGACTGCATCGACATATTGGCGTCTACTGAAAAGGTGCGACGATCCGTATACCGGGCGGCGAGGAGCAGACAATGAGCGATATGCAGACACGACACGGCGGACTGTCCATCGATTTGCCGCTGGCGACGTTCCTGGAGGAGCACGCGCTGCCCGGCAGCGGCATCGATCCCGCCCGCTTCTGGTCGGGCTTCGCCGCGATCCTGGATCGGTTCGCACCCGAAAACAGGGCGTTGCTCGCCGAGCGCGACCGCATGCAGGCGGCGCTCGATGACTGGCACGGTGCCCATGCCGGCGCCCCGATCGACCAGGCCGCGTATCAGCGATTCCTGCGCGACATCGGCTATCTGGTCGACGCGCCGGAGCGCTTCACGATCGATCCGCACGGTGTCGACGCTGAGGTGGCGCGGATCGCCGGGCCGCAACTGGTCGTGCCGATCCTCAACGCGCGCTTCTTGCTCAACGCCGCCAATGCCCGCTGGGGCAGCCTGTACGACGCGCTCTACGGCAGCGACGCGATCGCCCCCGTTCCGACCGGCGGCGGATACGATCCGGCGCGCGGCGGGCAGGTGATCGCCTGGGCCAGGGCGTTGCTCGACACGGCGGCGCCGCTGTCGGAGGGGTCCTGGGCCGACTGGACGGGCGACGCGCCCGGGCTGGCGGACCCGGGGCAGCTGGTCGGGCGATCCGGCGACAACTGGCTGCTCCGCCACCACGGCCTGCATATCGAATTGGTGATCGACCGCGACCATCCGATCGGCCGCGACGATCCGGCGGGGCTGGCCGATATCCTGCTGGAATCGGCGCTGACCACGATCTGCGACCTGGAGGACTCGGTCGCGGCGGTCGATGCGGCGGACAAGGTGCAGGCCTACGCCAATTGGCTGGGCCTGATGCGCGGCGACCTGGTCGAGACGTTCGAGAAACAGGGGCGGCAGTTGACCCGCCGGCTGGCCGCGGATCGCGCCTATCGGGACGTGGACGGGCGGCCCTTTACGCTGAAGGGCCGCAGCCTGCTGTTCGTCCGCAATGTCGGCCATCTGATGACCACGCCCGCGGTGCGGCTGGCCGATGGCGGGGCGGCGCCGGAGGGGATCGTCGATGCGGTCGTCACCAGCCTCATCGCGCTCCACGACCGCAACGGCGCGCGCGCGAACAGCCGCGAGGGATCGATCTATATCGTCAAGCCGAAGATGCACGGGCCCGCCGAGGCGGCGTTCAGCGACCGGCTGTTCGACGCGGTCGAGGATCTGCTGGGGCTGGACCGCCACACGATCAAGATCGGCCTGATGGACGAGGAGCGCCGCACCTCCGCCAATCTGGCGGCGTGCATCCATGCGGTGCGGCACCGGATCGTCTTCATCAACACCGGCTTCCTCGACCGCACCGGCGATGAGATCCATTCCGCCATGCACGCCGGCCCGATGATCCGGAAGGGCGCGATGAAGTCGGCCGCCTGGATTGCCGCCTATGAGGATCGCAACGTGCAGATCGGGCTGGCCAGCGGGTTCGCCGGGCGCGCGCAGATCGGCAAGGGCATGTGGGCCGCCCCCGACCGGATGGCCGAGATGCTGGAGCAGAAGGTCGCGCATCCCCGCGCCGGCGCCACCACCGCCTGGGTGCCTAGCCCGACCGCCGCGACGCTGCACGCGACCCACTACCACCGGGTCGATGTCGCCGCGCGCCAGGCGGCGCGGTCGGCCGAGCCGGTGGCCGCGCTGGACCAGTTGCTGACGCCGCCGGTCGCGGTCGACCGCGACTGGGACGCGGCGGCGATCGCCGAGGAACTGGACAACAACGCGCAAGGGCTGCTCGGCTATGTCGTGCGCTGGATCGACCAGGGGATCGGCTGCTCCAAGGTGCCCGACATCCATGACGTGGGTTTGATGGAAGATCGCGCGACGCTGCGCATTTCGTCGCAGCATATCGCCAACTGGCTGCTCCACGGCATCGTCACCCCGGAGCAGGTCGATGCGGCGCTGGCGCGGATGGCGGCGACGGTCGATGTCCAGAATGCAGGCGACCCGCTCTACCGGCCGATGGCGGGGCGGGCGGAGGAGAGCATCGCGTTCCAGGCGGCGCGCGCGCTGGTGTTCGAGGGATGCGCGCAGCCGAATGGCTATACCGAGCCGCTGCTCCACCGCTTCCGCGCCGAGGCGAAACGGCGCGGTTGACCGGGCCCGAGGTGCATTCTGGGTCGTTGCCGCCGGATGATGATGCGATGGTGCGTGACGGCCGCCCTGCTGCTCGGCGGATGTGCGGGACTGGGCGGGACGGAGCGGTTCGCCGCGCCCGCCCCGCCGTTCGAGCCCGCACGCTTCTTCGCGGGCGTCAGCCATGGCGAGGCGCGGCTGAAGATCCTGTTCCGGCCCCCGCAGCAGGTGATCGTCGACAGCGTCGGACGGATCGGGCCGGACGGCGTGCTGCGTCTCGACCAGCGCATCCGTCAGGGCGACGCAGCGGTGCGTGCGCGGCGCTGGCGCATCCGGCCTGACGGGCCGGGGCACTATACCGGCAGCCTGACCGATGCCGAGGGTCCGGTCACCGGCGACGTGGAGGGCAACCGGCTGCATCTGCGGTTCCGCGCGCGGGGCGGGCTCGATACGGAGCAGTGGCTGTTCCTCGAACCCGGCGGGCAAGTGGCGCACAACCGCATGGTGGTGCGGAAATTCGGGCTGACCGTAGCGGTGCTGGACGAGGTGATCCGCCGCGTAGCCCCGCGGTCAGAACCGGCGGCGGACCGATAGCGCACTGGTGCGCGGGCGCACCGGCGTGATCTGCTCGCCGAGCGCGATCGAGAAGGGATTGCCGAAGGCGAAGCTGTTGGCGCGCGTATCGAAGAGATTGTCGATTCCCAGCCGGAGCGTCCAGTGCCCACGCGTCGCGGTGAGGCTGGCGGCGGTCAGCGTCACCGCCTGGCTTTGACGGTCGAGGCCGGGGTCGAAGCTCAGCCGTGCATTGCCGACGAAGCTGGCGCGCGCGCCCAGCTCGATCGCCCAGTCGCCCTGGTCGAAGCCATAGGCGACCTCGCCATGCGCGCTGACATCGGGCACGACCGGCAGTCGGCGGTCCGGATTCTCCACCGTCACCACGCCCGAGCCGATCCGCGCACGCTGGAGCAGCAGGCCGGTGGCGATCGTCCAGCGCCGGTCCGGCCGCCAGCCCAGGGTCGTGTCGATGCCGGTATTGTTGGCGAAACCGGCATTGCGCGTGATCACCAGCCCATCGCTGCGCAGGAAGTCCGCCTGCACGTTCGACCAGCGCGTGGTGAACAGTCCCAGGTCGAGCGACAGCCCGGTGGCGGGATGCTGCCAGCGCAGGCCCAGATCGATCGCGCGCAACGTATCGGCCCGGTACCGGGTCGGCTGATCGGTCGGCCGCACCGCCGCCTGGATGCCGCCGGGCCGGAGGGCGGAGGCAATGCGCGCGAAGAGCAGCAGCCGGTCGTTGGCCTGCCAGGCCAGCGCCGCGCTGGGGCTGGCGCGCAGTGATGCGCGATCGGCGGCGGCGTCGCTCGCCACTTCGCGCCGTTCATCGGCCACCGCCGAGCGGAACAGCCGCACGCCCAGCGTGCCGCGCAGGTCGTGGCTGATCCGGTAGGTCGCCTCGCCGAACAGGGCCGCCTCGATGACGCTGCGGCGGAAGCGCAGGATGCGCAGCGTGTCCGCGCCCGGCGCGATCAGGTCGCCCGCCGCGTCGGTATCGGCGACCAGCAGCGAGGCGCCGGCCAGCCAGTCGACCGGTCCATCGGTTCGCGCGGCGCGCAGTTCGGCGTTGGTCACCTCGTAGCGGCGATCGTCGCGATAGGTGGCCGGTGCGGTGCCGCCGAGCAGCGTGGCGCGCGCCGAGGCGTCGTAGCGCACGTCCAGTTCCTGGCGCGCGGTGCTGACCACGCCTGTGACCTTGAACCCGGCGAGCGGGCCGGTGGCGGTCAGGCTGGCGATGCGGATATTGGTGTCCTGCGGCTCGGGCAGGCGGAGACCACGCGACAATTGCCCACGCCGCTCCACATATTGGCTGTCGGCGATGCGCGACCCCTGGGCGACGCCGACCAGGTCGACCGTCCAGTCGCCGGCCGGCCGCGCCCGGATCGCGATGCGACCGCCGCTGCTTTCGCCGCGATTGACGTTGGGCCCGCGCCCGACCTCGTCGATCCAGCCCGACTGCCCGACGCGATAGGCGACCAGCCGCACCGCCAGCCGGTCGGAGAGGACGGGAACATTGGCCATCACGTCCGCGGCACCCTGCATCCCGCCATGCGCGGTGCTGCCGATCCCGAGGCGGATCGCGCCGTCTATCTGGTCCAGCGCCGGCTTTTCGGGCACCAGTCGATAGACGCCGCCCAGCGCGCCGGTGCCGTAGAGTGGTCCCTGTGGTCCCTTCAGCAATTCGACCTGCGCCATGTCGATCAGCCGCAGGTCCGGGTCCGGCGCGTCATAGGTCAGACGCGCCTCGTCCAGCTGAACGCTGACGCTCGACTGGCCGAAGCCGTCGAACGGGCTATCGCCGATGCCGCGCAGGAACAACCGGTCGCGCCCCGAGCCCAGATTGGTGCTCGACAGGCCGTTCAGGATCGTCGCGACGCCGCCCGCATCGGGCGCGTCGCCGATCGCCGCCAGGGTGCGGGTATCGGCCACCGACAGCGCCAGCGCGGCGCGGCTGACGGGTTCCGACTGCTTGGTGGCGGTGACGATGATATCGGGACCGGGCGGAGGATCGATCGACTGGTCGACCGTCACCGGCGGCGCTTTGCGACCGGCTTCGATCCGCCAGGCACCCGGTCCGGCCGGTTTGGCGCGCAGGCCGGTGCCGTGCAACATGTGGCGCAGCGCCGCCGCGACCGACAGCGTCCCCCGCACGGGCCGGACCCGCACCATGGCCAGCGACCCCGGCGCGCCGATCGCCGCGCCGGATTGTTCCGCCAGCACCTTGATCGCGGCGGACAAAGGCGCGGCGGGGATGTCGATCGCGACGGTCTGCGCGCTGGCGGGCGCGGCACAAGCGGCCATGATCGCCAGGCCGGCGCGTGCCCCCCATGTCACCCCGCGCCTGCGCATATCCCCGGTCGTCGCCCTTTCGCCGGGTTGCATAGCCGCGCGCGGGGCGTCGGGCCAGCCATGGGCTCAGTCGAAGGCGGTCGGCAGCGCAGGGTCGCGGTGGTGGGCGAACATCAGGCGCAATTGTGCCGGCAGAACCCGACCCGTCGACAGATCGTCCGGCAGCGCGTTCTCTTCGAACCAACCGATTTCGGACGTCTCGATCGATGGCGTCGCCGCGCCGCCCAGCAGGTCGCAGAGGAAGAAGGCCTTGGCGCAGGAGAAGACGGCAGGGCCGTGACCCTGCCGCGTCCGGTCCCACAGGGCGACCAGCTTGCGCGTCCGGACCCGGTAGCCGCTTTCCTCGTACACTTCCTTCACGACATTTTCGGCCGGGGTCAGGTTCACGTCCGCCCAGCCACCGGGCAGCGTCCATCGGCCATGATCGGCGGTCTCGCGCACCAGCAGCAGCCGGCCGTCCGCATCGAATACCGCGCCGCGCACGTCGAGCTTGGGCGTGGCATAACCCGTCTCGCCGTCGAACAGCGCGGCGATCGCGTCGACGGGCGTATCGCTGCCCGTCGCCATGATCCGCGCCGCGAGGTGGCGCAGCGCCTCGTAGCGCTCACGATCATAGGGGTCGCGGGTGAAGGTGAGGCCGGTCTGCGCCGTCGCCTGGATCTCGCGCGCCCAGGCCAGCCATTGGGGTTCGGTGCCGGACATGCCTGTCGCTCCTGCCATGGAAGATGGCCGCCTCCTGCCGCGTCGGGTGCGGGTGGGCAAGGGGTGGTCGGTCCAGTGGTGCGGACCGGCAAAAGTGGGGAAAGGGGTGGAGATGGGGCCAAGAAAAAGGGCGCCTCCTTCGCAGGAGACGCCCCATTCCGTTCCCGATCCCGGATCAGGATCAGTCGTTCAGATACTCGCCGGCATCCGCGTCGGTGCCGCTGCCAGAGGGCACGACCTCGGCGAGCGGGTCGGGACCCGTGCCGGTGTCGTCGCGACGGCTGCGCTTCTCCTCAGCGGCGCGAAGCTCCGCGGCCGAGACCGGCGCGACGATCGCCGCCGATAGCGCGCGCTGCTGCGCCCGGAGCGCCGCGTCGCGGCTCGACGCCGCCACGCGCAGGCGGTTCATGCCCGCACCGGTACCCGCCGGGATCAGGCGGCCGACGATGACATTCTCCTTCAGGCCCATCAGCGTGTCCTGCTTGCCCTGGACCGCCGCCTCGGTGAGGACGCGGGTGGTCTCCTGGAACGACGCCGCCGAGATGAAGCTGCGGGTCTGCAAGCTCGCCTTGGTGATGCCGAGCAGGACCGGCTTGCCCTGCGCCCGCGCCTGGCCCGGCTCCAGCTTGTCGTTGGTCGCGTCCATCTCCTCGCGATCGACCTGCTCGCCCTTCAGCAGCGTGGTGTCGCCACCATCGGTGATCTCGACCTTCTGCAGCATCTGACGAACGATCGTCTCGATGTGCTTGTCGTTGATCTTCACGCCCTGGAGACGATACACTTCCTGGATTTCCGCCACCAGGTACTCGGCCAGCGGCTCGATCCCGAGCGTCTCCAGAATGTCGTGCGGGTTCGGCGAACCCCCAATCAGGTTGTCGCCGCGCTTGACGTAATCGCCTTCCTGGACGTCGATCACCTTCGACTTGGGCACCAGATACTCGACGACCTCGCCGCCATCCTCGGGCTGGATGCCGATCTTGCGCTTCGCCTTATAGTCCTTGCCGAACACGACCCGGCCGGAAACCTTGGCGATGATCGCCGCTTCCTTGGGGATGCGTGCCTCGAACAGCTCGGCGACGCGCGGCAGACCGCCGGTGATGTCGCGGGTCTTGGCGGACTCGCGGCTGACACGGGCAAGCACGTCGCCGGCCTGGACCTGGGCATTGTCCTCGACCGACAGCACCGCGCCCGGCGCCAGCATGTAGCGGGCCGCCTCGCTCTCGTCCGCGCCCGTCAGAGTCAGGCGGGGACGCAGATCCTCCTTCGACTTGGTGGAGGTGCGGTACTCGATGACGACGCGCTGGGCGATGCCTGTCGCTTCGTCGGTCTGCTCGGTCAGCGTCTTGCCTTCGATCAGGTCCTGATACTTCACGACGCCCGAATTCTCGGTGATCACCGGCATGGTGAACGGATCCCATTCGGCCATGCGATCGCCCTTGGTCAGCATGTGACCGTCGTCGAACAGCACATAGGCGCCGTAAGGGATCCGGTGCGTCGACAGCTCGCGGCCGTCCATGTCGACGATCGCGATCTCGCCCGAGCGGCTCAGCGTCACGCGGCGGCCACGCTGGTCGGTGATCAGGCGCAAGTCGCGGAACTGGGCGGTGCCGTCGACCGGCGCCTCCAGGTTCGACTGCTCGTTGAGCTGCGCCGCGCCACCGATGTGGAAGGTGCGCATCGTCAGCTGCGTGCCCGGCTCACCGATCGACTGCGCCGCGATGACGCCCACCGCTTCGCCGATGTTCACCGGCGTACCGCGCGCCAGGTCGCGGCCATAGCACTTGCCGCAGACGCCGATCTTGCTCTCGCAGACCAACGGCGAGCGGATCTTCATGCCCTGGATGCCGATCTTCTCGATCTGCACGATCATCGCCTCGTCGAGCAGCGTGCCCGTCGGGATGACGACCGCACCGGTCTTCGGATCGACCACGTCCTCGGCCGTGGTGCGGCCCAGGATGCGCTCGCCGAGCGACGCGATGGTCGAGCCGCCCTGGACGATCGCCTTCATCTCGAGCGCACGCTCGGTGCCGCAATCCTCCTCGATGATGACGCAATCCTGCGACACATCGACCAGGCGGCGGGTCAGGTAGCCCGAGTTCGCCGTCTTGAGCGCCGTGTCCGCCAGGCCCTTGCGGGCGCCGTGGGTCGAGTTGAAATATTCAAGGACGGTCAGGCCTTCCTTGAAGTTCGAGATGATCGGCGTCTCGATGATCTCGCCCGACGGCTTGGCCATCAGGCCGCGCATACCCGCGAGCTGCTTGATCTGCGCCTGCGAACCACGGGCGCCGGAGTGCGCCATCATGTAGATCGAGTTGATGTCCTTCTCGCGGCCGGCCAGCGGGCCGTCCTCGTGTCGGCGCACCGCCTTGATCTCGTTCATCATCGAGTTGGCGACCTGGTCGCCGCAGCGGCTCCAGGCGTCGATCACCTTGTTGTACTTCTCCTGCTGCGTGATCAGGCCGTCCTGATACTGCTGCTCGAAGTCCTTCACCTGCTCGCGCGTCTCGTCGACCAGCGCGTCCTTGTCGGGCGCGATGATCATGTCGTCCTTGCCGAACGAGATGCCGGCGCGGAACGCGTGGCGGAAGCCCAGCGCCATGATCGCGTCGGCGAACAGCACCGTCTCCTTCTGGCCGGTGTGACGATAGACCTCGTCGATCACGTCGCCCACGTCCTTCTTGGTCAGCAGGCGGTTGACGGTGTCGAACGGCACCTTGTGGCTCTTGGGCAGGCACTCGCCGAGCAGCATGCGACCCGGCGTCGTCTCGTAGCGCTTGAGGTACTGGTTACCCTGCTCGTCGGTCTGCGGAACGCGGCTGACGACCTTGGTGTGCAGCGTCACCGCGCCGGCGAACAGCGCCTGGTGCACTTCCTCCATGTCGGCGAGCATCATGCCTTCGCCGGGCTCGCCTTCCTTCATCATCGACAGATAATAGAGGCCGAGCACCATGTCCTGCGACGGCACGATGATCGGCTTGCCGTTGGCGGGTGACAGGATGTTGTTGGTCGACATCATCAGGACGCGCGCTTCCAGCTGCGCTTCCAGCGACAGCGGGACGTGCACGGCCATCTGGTCGCCGTCGAAGTCGGCGTTGAACGCGGAGCAGACCAGCGGGTGGAGCTGGATCGCCTTGCCCTCGATCAGCACCGGCTCGAACGCCTGGATGCCCAGACGGTGAAGCGTCGGCGCGCGGTTCAGCATGACCGGATGCTCGCGGATCACCTCGTCCAGGATGTCCCAGACTTCCTTGCGCTCCTTCTCGACCCACTTCTTCGCCTGCTTCAGGGTCATCGACAGACCCTTGGCGTCGAGGCGCGCGTAGATGAACGGCTTGAACAGCTCGAGCGCCATCTTCTTGGGCAGGCCGCACTGGTGCAGCTTCAGCTCCGGACCGGTCACGATGACCGAACGGCCCGAATAGTCGACGCGCTTGCCGAGCAGGTTCTGGCGGAAGCGACCCTGCTTGCCCTTCAGCATGTCGGACAGCGACTTCAGCGGACGCTTGTTGGCGCCGGTGATCGTGCGGCCGCGACGGCCGTTGTCGAACAGCGCGTCGACCGCCTCCTGCAACATGCGCTTCTCGTTGCGGACGATGATGTCCGGCGCGCGCAGCTCCATCAACCGCTTCAGGCGGTTGTTGCGGTTGATGACGCGGCGGTACAGGTCGTTCAGGTCCGACGTCGCGAAGCGGCCGCCGTCCAGCGGCACCAGCGGGCGCAGCTCGGGCGGGATGACCGGCACGACCTCGAGGATCATCCACTCCGGACGGTTGCCCGACTCCAGGAAGGACTCGACGACCTTCAGGCGCTTGATGATCTTCTTGGGCTTCAGCTCGGACTTGGTCGTCGCCAGCTCTTCCAGCAGGTCACGCTTCTCGCCCTCCAGGTCGAGGTTCTCGAGCATGATGCGGACGGCCTCGGCGCCGATGCCGGCCGAGAAGGCGTCCTCGCCATACTGGTCCTGCGCATCGAGCAGCTCGTCCTCGGTGAGGAGCGAGTATTTCTCCAGCGGCGTCAGGCCCGGCTCGATGACGATATAGGCTTCGAAGTAGAGCACGCGCTCGAGCTGCTTCAACTGCATGTCGAGCAGCAGGCCGATGCGGCTCGGCAGCGACTTCAGGAACCAGATGTGCGCGACCGGCGCGGCGAGCTCGATATGGCCCATCCGCTCGCGGCGGACCTTCGACACCGTGACTTCGACACCGCACTTCTCGCAGACGATGCCCTTGTACTTCATGCGCTTGTACTTGCCGCACAAGCACTCATAGTCCTTGATCGGGCCAAAGATGCGCGCGCAGAACAGGCCGTCACGCTCGGGCTTGAACGTGCGGTAGTTGATCGTCTCCGGCTTCTTGATCTCGCCGAACGACCAGGAACGGATCTTGTCGGGCGACGCGATACCGATCTGGATCTGGTCGAAGGTTTCCGGCTTCGCGAGCGGATTGGCGAAATTGGTCAGTTCGTTCATGATTTCAGTCCCTCTAGGGGTAGCTTTCCGGGCGGGGAGGGCGGGGCGCTGCCAAGGCGGCAGCGCCCACGATCCTTATTCCGCCGCCTCGGCCAGCCCGTCGTCCTGCGCGTCTTCCATCGACTTGAGGTCGACGTTGAGGCCGAGCGAGCGCATTTCCTTGACCAGCACGTTGAAGCTTTCGGGGATGCCGGCCTCGAACGTGTCGTCGCCCTTGACGATCGCCTCGTAGACCTTGGTGCGGCCGACCACGTCGTCCGACTTCACGGTCAGCATCTCCTGCAGCGTGTAGGCCGCGCCGTAGGCCTGGAGCGCCCAGACCTCCATCTCGCCGAAGCGCTGGCCGCCGAACTGCGCCTTGCCGCCCAGCGGCTGCTGGGTGACGAGCGAGTACGGCCCGATCGACCGTGCGTGGATCTTGTCGTCGACCAGGTGGTGCAGCTTCAGCATGTAGATGATGCCCACCGTGACCTTGCGATCGAACTTGTCGCCGGTGCGCCCGTCGAACAGCTCCGACTGGCCCGACTGGTCGAGACCCGCCAGCGCCAGCATGTCGGTGACGTCCTTCTCGACCGCGCCGTCGAACACGGGGGTGCCCATCGGCACGCCGGTACGGACGTTCTGGACCAGCTCGGCCAGCTCCTCGGGCTCGCGCGACGCGATGTCGTCGGCATAATGCTCGCCATACACTTCGAGCAGGCGACCCTTGACGGCGTCGGGCATCTCGCCCGCCTTGGCGTCCGGATTGGCTTCGCGCCACTCCTCGAGCTGCGCCGCGACCTGCATACCCAGGTTGCGGGCCGCCCAGCCGAGATGCGTCTCGAAAATCTGACCGACGTTCATGCGCGACGGCACGCCCAGCGGGTTCAGTACCAGATCGACTGGCGTCCCGTCGGCGAGGAACGGCATGTCCTCCTGCGGCAGGATGCGGCTGATGACGCCCTTGTTGCCGTGACGGCCGGCCATCTTGTCGCCCGGCTGCAGCTTGCGCTTCACCGCGACGAAGACCTTGACCATCTTGAGCACGCCCGGCGGCAGCTCGTCGCCCCGCTCCAGCTTCTCGCGACGGTCGTGGAACTTGTCGGTGATCAGCTTGGCGGCTTCGTCATACTGCTGCTTGACCGCTTCCAGGTCGCTCTGGCGCGCGTCGTCCTGCACCGCGAACTTCCACCACTCATGACGGTCGACGCTGTCCAGCATGTCCATGTCGATGACCGAGCCCTTCTTCAGGCCCTTCGGCACGGCGGTCGCGACCTGGTCGAGCAGCATCTCGCGCAGGCGGCTCCAGGTCGCCCGGTTGAGGATGGTACGCTCGTCGTCCGAGTCCTTCTTCAGGCGCTCGATCTCCTCGCGCTCGATCGCCATCGCGCGCTCGTCCTTGTCGATGCCGTGACGATTGAAGACGCGGACGTCGACGATCGTGCCGGCCACGCCCGGCGGCAGACGCAGCGACGTGTCGCGCACGTCGGACGCTTTCTCGCCGAAGATGGCGCGGAGCAGCTTCTCTTCCGGCGTCATCGGGCTTTCGCCCTTCGGCGTGATCTTGCCGACCAGGATGTCGCCCGGCTCCACCTCGGCACCGACATAGACGATGCCCGCCTCGTCGAGGTTGCGCAGCGCTTCCTCGCCGACGTTGGGGATGTCGCGGGTGATGTCCTCCGGCCCCAGCTTGGTGTCGCGGGCCATCACCTCGAACTCGTCGATATGGATCGACGTGAACACGTCGTCCTTCACGATCCGCTCGCTGATGAGGATCGAGTCCTCATAGTTGTAGCCGTTCCAGGGCATGAACGCGACCAGCGCGTTGCGGCCCAGCGCCAACTCGCCGAACTCGGTCGACGGGCCGTCGGCGATCACGTCACCGGCGTTGACCACGTCGCCCACCTTCACCAGCGGACGCTGGTTGATGCAGGTCGACTGGTTCGAGCGCTGGAACTTCATCAGCGTGTAGATGTCGACGCCCGACTTGCCGGCATCGACCTCGCCGGTCGCGCGGACGACGATGCGCGACGCATCGACCTGGTCGACAATGCCGGCGCGCTTGGCCGAGATCGCCGCGCCCGAATCGCGCGCCACCGTCTCTTCCATGCCGGTGCCGACGAACGGCGCTTCGGCGCGGACCAGCGGCACCGCCTGGCGCTGCATGTTCGAGCCCATCAGCGCGCGGTTGGCGTCGTCATTCTCCAGGAAGGGGATGAGCGAGGCCGCGACCGACACAAGCTGCTTCGGCGACACGTCCATCAGCGTGATCTGGTCGGGCAGCGCCATCAGGAACTCGCCGCCCTGACGGGCCGACACCAGATCCTCGGCGAACGCGCCTTCCTCGGTCAGCGCCGCCGACGCCTGAGCGATCGTGTGCTTGGCCTCTTCCATCGCCGACAGGTAGACGACCTCGTTGGTCACCTTGCCGTCGATGATCTTGCGGTACGGCGTCTCGATGAAGCCGTACTTGTTCACCCGGCTGAACGAGGCCAGCGAGTTGATCAGACCGATGTTCGGGCCTTCCGGCGTCTCGATCGGGCAGATGCGGCCATAATGGGTCGGGTGAACGTCGCGAACTTCGAAGCCCGCGCGCTCGCGCGTCAGGCCGCCCGGCCCGAGCGCCGACACGCGACGCTTGTGCGTCACTTCGGAGAGCGGGTTGGTCTGGTCCATGAACTGCGACAGCTGCGACGAACCGAAGAACTCGCGCACCGCGGCGACCGCCGGCTTGGCGTTGATCAGGTCGTTCGGCATTACCGTCGACACGTCGACCGATGACATGCGCTCCTTGACCGCACGCTCCATGCGCAGCAGGCCAACCCGGTACTGGTTCTCCAGCAGCTCGCCCACCGACCGCACGCGGCGGTTGCCGAGATTGTCGATGTCGTCGATCTCGCCCTTGCCGTCCTTCAGGTCGACCAGCGTCTTGACCACCGCCAGGATGTCCTCGGTACGCAGCGTCGTCACCGTGTCCGGGCAGTCGAGGTCGAGGCGCATGTTCAGCTTCACGCGACCCACGGCCGACAGATCGTAGCGGTCGGGATCGAAGAACAGGCCGGCGAACAGCGCCTCGGCCGTCTCCAGCGTCGGCGGCTCGCCGGGGCGCATCACGCGATAGATGTCGGACAGCGCCTGCTCGCGCTCCTCGGCCTTGTCGGCCTTCAGTGTATTGCGGATCCAGGGACCGGTGGCGACATGGTCGATGTCGAGCAGCTCGATCGTGTCGACGCCCGCCTGGTCCAGCTTTTCGAGATTCTCGGCGGAGATTTCGTCGCCGGCCTCGACGTAGATCTCACCCGTGGTCTCGTTGATGAGGTCATAGGCGGAATAGCGGCCGAAGATCTCCTCGGTCGGGATCAGCAGCTCGGACAGACCGTCCTTGGCCGCCTTGTTCGCGGCGCGAGGGCTGATCTTCTGGCCGGCGGCGAACACCACCTCGCCCGAGTTCGCATCGACGATGTCGAACATCGGCTTGGCGCCGCGCCAGTTCTCGACCTGGAAGGGGATCTTCCAGCCGCCGTCGCCGCGCACGAAGGTGAGGCGGTTGTAGAAATAGTTGAGGATCTCTTCCGAGTTCATCCCCAGCGCATAGAGCAGCGCCGTGACCGGCAGCTTGCGCTTGCGGTCGATACGCACGTTGACGATGTCCTTGGCGTCGAACTCGAAGTCGAGCCACGAGCCCCGATAGGGGATGACGCGCGCGGCGAACAGGTACTTGCCCGAGGCATGGGTCTTGCCCCGGTCATGGTCGAACAGCACGCCCGGGCTGCGGTGCATCTGGCTGACGATGACGCGCTCGGTGCCGTTGATGAAGAAGGTGCCGTTCTCCGTCATCAGGGGCATGTCGCCCATGTAGACGTCCTGCTCCTTGATATCGATGACCGACTTGGCCTCGGTGTCGGGATCGACCTCGAACGCGGTCAGGCGCAGCGTGACGCGCATCGGCGCGGCATAGGTGATGCCCCGCTGGCGGCATTCCTCAACGTCGAACTTCGGCGGCTCGAGGACATAATCGTCGAAATCGAGATAGGCGGTGCCGGCGAAGTCCTGGATCGGGAACACGCTGCGCAGCGTCTTCTCCAGGCCCGAGACGTGGCCGGTGGCCTTGTCCGAGCGCAGGAACTGCTCGTAGCTCTCGCGCTGCACCTCGATCAGGTTCGGCATCTGCACCACTTCATGGATGTTGCCGAAAACCTTGCGGATGCGCCGCTTGGCGGTGCCGCCCTTGTGCTCGCGCCGGGCGGAGCCGCCGTCGATCGCCTTGGTTGCCATGTCTCGTTCGTGCCTCGTCAGCCAGAAATGCGGGCGCGGTTGCCTTGGACGGAAAAAAGCCGATCGCATGGTGATGCGTCGGCTTCAGCGTCCAAGAACCAGCAGTCTCCTATTCGTAACGACACGCTGCGCGACGGCATGTCCTATCCCGGAAAGCTGTGGTGAGGATGCCGATATAGGCGCCGCGTCGGGCGTTGTCAAAGGGGGGGCGATCGGGCGGGGGCGGGGGGCTGGGCCGGGGGCGGCGGCCGGTCGCCGGCGCGGCGCGCTTCGTCGCAGCATAGCTTGCGTGGCGGCGGAAAGGCTGGACCGGCTGGGCGATGCGTATCCGTGCTACCGCCCTTGCTCTTCTTCCGCTCGCCACCCCGGTCGTCGCGCAGCAGGTTCCACCGGCCCGCGAGGATCCGATCACCGCGCCGCTGGTGCTGCCATCCGCCCCTTCGCCGACCCCGACTCCAGCCGAAATCCCGACCCCGGCGGCGACGCCATCCGCGTCGGCGGCGATTGTGCCTTCGCCAGCGCGGCCGTCGCCAACCCCGCGTGCCACGCCGCGCGCGACGCCGGTCGCCGGGCCATCACCGACACCGACGCCGGCGGGCCGCCCGGCGACCCAGCCGTCACCCGCCGCCACGCCGGTCGCCCGGGCGACGGCCACGGCGCCGTCGCCCTCGGTGACGGCGTCGACACCGTCTCCGGTGCCGCCGACCGCGGTTCCCACCGCTTTGCCGGTCACCGCGGCTGGGGGAGAAAGCGTGGCCTGGTGGCCGATCCTTCCCCTGCTCGCCCTGGTCGCCGGCGGATGGCTGGTCCTGCGCCGCCGCCGGCCGGTGGGGGCGGCGGACGGACGGGAGGACGGGGTGCTCGACGCAGGCGAGGACGCGCCGAATGCGGCTCGGCCGGCGGAACCCGCGCCCTTGCCGGCCGCGCCGGTGCCGCCGTCCGTCACCCTGCGTCCCCTGCGGATCGGCCTCAACATGCTGACCGCCACGTTCGAAGGCGAGATCGGCCTGGCGAGCGAGTTGGGGATCGAGGATGTCCGGGTCAGCCTCCACCTGATGGCGGCCTCGAAGAGCGAGGGGCAGGCGATCGCCGCGCTGCACGACGCCGCCATCGGCCGTACGGTCGTGCCCGCCTTCGCGCTTCCGCCCGGCGGTGCGCGCACGGTGCGCGGGATCGGCGTGCTCGCCCGCGAGGCCACCGGCGGATTGGAGGCGGCGGGGCGACCGCTGTTCGTGCCGCTCGTCGCGGTCCGGGTCGGTTGGCGGGATGCACGCGGGGAGCACCATCTGATCCAGGCCTTCGCCGTCGGCGTGGAGCGGGTCGACTCGGCCAAGCTCGCGCCGATCTGGCTCGACCAGCCCGCGCGCAGCTATGACCAGATCGCCGCCCGCCCGCATGGAATGCCTATGGTGCGCGGGGCCAACGGCAATCAGGTGCTTGGCTGATCGCCGTTAATTTTCGGATAACGCACTCGCACGTCACGGAAACGTCATCAAACTGTCGCACGACCTCGCGATAGGCGGGGGATGGCCACTTCCGTACTGACCGGCGGCGAAACCGAATCCCGGGTTCGCGGTCCGCATCTCGACGCCAGCCTGCATCCGGCGGGCCGCTGGATCTTCGCCGCGCTGGTGATCGGCGGCCTGGCCTATGCGGGGATCAGCATCGTCGACGATACCGCCATGGTCGGCGAGCGCTTGGCAATGGGCGCGCTGCTGTTCCTGGGGCTGGCGCTGGTCATCGCGCTCGGGTTCGAGTTCGTGAACGGCTTCCACGACACCGCCAATGCGGTGGCGACCGTCATCTATACGCATGCCATGCCCGCGCCGCTCGCGGTCGTCTGGTCCGGTGTCTTCAACTTCCTGGGGGTGCTCGTCTCCTCGGGCGCGGTCGCCTACTCGATCATCACGCTGCTGCCGGTCGACCTGGTGCTGCATGTCGGCAGTGCCGGCGGCTATGCGATGATCTTCGCGCTGCTGCTCGCGGCGGTCGGCTGGAACCTCGCCACCTGGGCAGTGGGGTTGCCCAATTCGTCGAGCCACGCGCTGATCGGCTCCATCCTGGGCGTCGGCGTCGCTAACCAGATGCTGGCGGGCGGCAGCGGTACCGCGGGGCTCGACTGGGAGCAGGTGCGCAAGGTCATGTCGGCCCTGCTGGTCAGCCCCCTGATCGGCTTCGTCGCGGCGTTCATGCTGCTCCTGGTGATGAAGCGGCTTGCGCCGGACCCGACGCTTTATGCCGAGCCCCAGGGCGACCGGCCGCCGCCCCGGGGAATCCGCGCGCTGTTGATCTTCACCTGCACCGCGGTCAGCTTCGCGCATGGCAACAATGACGGTCAGAAGGGCATGGGGCTGATCATGCTGATCCTGATCGGCTGCGCGCCCACTGCCTATGCGCTGAACCGCACGCTGCCGGCGCAGGAGACCCCCGCCTTCCTCCGCGCCGCCGACGCGGCCGAACTGGCGTTCCGTCGCCAGGCGCAGGGTCTGTCGCCCGATCCGGCGGCGGCGCGGATCGCGCTGACCGACGCGCTGCGCCTTCGCCATGTCGAGGGTGCCCGCACCTTCGCGGCGCTGGCGGCCTTGTCCGACGATGTCAGCCAGCGGATCGCCGCGTTCGGATCGCTCGGGCAGGTGCCGGCGGCGGAGACGCCCAACCTGCGCAACGACATGTATCTGGTGCTCGACGCCTCGGCCCTCGCCAAGCAGGCGCCGCGGACCCGCGCGGTGATGACCGCCGCCGAGCTGGATGCCGTGGACGCCTATGGCAAGAAGCTGCAGGACGGCACCCGCTACATCCCCGGTTGGGTGAAGGTGTCGGTGGCGCTGGCGCTGGGGCTGGGCACGATGGTCGGCTGGCGGCGGATCGTCGTCACGGTGGGCGAGCGGATCGGCAAGACGCATCTGACCTATGGCATGGGCGCGGCGGCGGAGCTGGTCGCGGCCTCGACGATCCTCTTGGCGGTCCGGTTCGGGATGCCGGTATCGACCACGCACATCCTGTCGTCGGGCGTCGCTGGCGCCTCGGTGGCGAACGGCGCGGGGTTGCAGGCGCGCACGGTGCGCAACATGGTACTGGCCTGGGTGCTGACGCTGCCGGCGGCGATGCTGCTGTCGGGGACGCTCTACTGCGCGCTGTTGAGCCTTGCCCACGCCTTCGGGCTGTAAGCACCGGCGAGCCGATTTTCTCGTTATGCGACAGTAGCCCTGTCCGTGTCTTCCCTTTGCGCGGCGATCGTGGAACAAGGGCGCCATCGCCATGGAACAGACTGACAGCCCGCCCGCGACCGGACCGGTCCGTACGATCAACGACCTCGCCCGGCTGGCGGGCGTGTCCGCCGGCACCGTGTCGCGCGCGCTCGCGGGCAAGTCCGTCGTCAACGACGACACGCGCCGCCGGATCGAGGAACTGGCAGCGCAGCACCAGTTCCGCCCCAACCAGATGGCGCGGCGGCTTCGCACCCAGCAGACCGGGCTGATCGGCGTCGTCGTGCCGCTCGGGCATGAGCGCCGCCAGCATCTGTCCGACCCGTTTTTCATGAGCCTGCTCGGGCCGCTGGCCGATGCGCTCACCGAGCGCGGGTACGATCTGATGCTGTCGCGCGTCATTCCGGATGCGGACGACTGGCTAGAGCGGATCGTCACCTCGGGGATGCTCGACGGCGTGCTGGTGATCGGCCAGTCGGACCAGTTCGACGCGATCGAGCGCGTCGCCGCACGCTATCGGCCCCTGGTGGTCTGGGGCAGCACCTTGCCCGGTCAGCATCACTGCGCGGTCGGCGTCGACAATTTCGAGGGCGGCCGGCTGGTCGGCGCACGGCTGATCGCACGCGGTTGCCGGCGGCTCGCCTTTCTCGGCGAGCTCCGCTCGCCGGAAATCGCCGAGCGGCATCGCGGCCTGTGCGCGGCGGCGGCCGTCGCAGGGCTGGCGCCACCCCTGCAGCTCGACACGCATCTGGCCTCGGACGGCATGGCGGGCGAAATCGCCGCGCATCTCGACCGGATCGCGGGGCAGGTCGACGGCATCGCCGCCGCGTCGGACCTGATCGCGATGCGGGCGGTGCGCGACCTGACCGACCGGGGCCTGCGCGTGCCCGACGACCTGGCGATCACCGGTTTCGACGATCTGCCCTTCGCCGAATATATGGTGCCGCGCATCACCACCGTGCGGCAGGACCTGCCGACCGGGGCCAAGGCGATGGTCGAGGCCCTGTTCGCTCGCATCGACGGCCGCGACGCACCCTCTGTGGAGATGCGACCGCTGCTGGTGGAGCGCGACACCGCCTGAAAGGCGGACCAAAATGGGCCGCTTTTGTTCCCCGGATTGGACAAAGCGGGTACGAAGGATTAGCCGCGCGGCATGGCGGCATCCCTTTATCTTCTGCTCGCGGTGATCCTGGCCTTTGCCGGCGGTGACGGTCCCTGGGTGATGGCGGCGACGGTGGTGCTGGCGGCGGCAGCCGGGACGCGGCTGCCCGACCTGGACACCCCGCTGAGGCTCGGCCATCGCAGCGCGCTGGTCCACAGCGTCCTGCCGGCGGCTGTGGCGCTGCTCGACCTTCGGACCTGGCCGGTGGCGGCGGGGCTGGGGCTGGGTATCGGCCTCCACCTCTCCGCCGATCTGTTTCCGGGTTCGATGCGCGGCTATGCGACGATCAAGCTGCCACTGGGGGGATCGATCGGAATTTGGCCCTCCTATGGTTGGATCGCGGTGAATGCGGCGGCGAACCTGGTCGGCGGCGCGCTGCTGCTGGAGCGGATCGTCGAGCCGCCCTTTGCCCTGGCGGCGCTGGCGGCGAGCGGGCTGGTCGGTTTCGTCTATCTGGTGCGCGCCCAGGGCGGCTGGTGCGCGATCGCGCTGCTGGCGGCTGTCGGCTGGTATTTCTACCGATAGGGCGTCATCCGGCGACCCGGCGGATCACCACCTCGATCTGTTCGGGCGTCAGCGGCTCGGGATCGACCGAATTGTGGATGCCGATCCCCTCGATCAAGGCATCGATCGCGCGTGCGGTGAGTGGATCGAAATGTCGGCCGAGCGCCGCCCGGCTCCGCGCCATCCAGCCGCGCATGATCGCCGCGATGGCCGGATGTCGCGCGGCATAGGCATAGAGCTCGTAGCTGAGCAGCAGCGTCTGCGGCGTCGACCAGAGATTGCCGGCGATGACGTCGACCGTCGCGGCGATCGCCTGTTCGCGCGTCTCCGCCTGTTCCAGCCGCGCCAGCACGCCGTCCGAACTCGCCGCCGCCACCTGCTCGAAGGCAGCGCGGAGCAGCGCGTCCAGCCCGGCGAAATGATAGGTGAGGGAGCCCAGCGGCACCCCGGCGGCAGCGGCGATGCGACGATGGGTGGTCGCCGCGACGCCCTCTGCCTCGATCACCGCGATCGTCGCGTCGATGATCCGGCGGCGACGATCGGGATCGACCCGGCGGCGGGGCGGCGGATTGGTCATGACGAAGGCGCGATCCCGATTGCACGATGTGTACAAATGTACATATTTTCCCCAGCATAGCGCAGGATGGCGATCCGGCCATCCGGGAAAGGGATCTATGGACGCGATGACGAGACGGGGGATGATCGGCGGCACGCTGGCCACGGGGGCGGTGCTGGGCGTGGCCGGTGCGGGCCAAGCCGATGCGGCCGATGGTCCCTGGGCATCGGGGGTGTGGCTCAACCGGCCGGGGCGGGTGGCCGCCAGCGGTGACATGCTGGCCATCGTCACGGACAAGGGCGGCGATTTCTGGCGCGAAACCCATTATGGCTTCACGCGCGACAGCGGCCATTTCCTGGGCTTCGAGACGGGCGACGCCTTCACCGCGCAGCTCCGCATCCGGGGCGATTATCAGACGCTCTATGACCAGGCCGGCATCATGGTGCGGTTGGACGCGCAGCGCTGGGTCAAGGCGGGGATCGAATTGTCCGATGGCCGCGCGATGCTGAGCAGCGTGCTGACCGACGGCCGGTCGGACTGGGCGACTGGCCCCTATGCGGGCGACGCGCGCGACTTCTGGATGCGCGCCACGGTGGCGAAGGGCGTGTTGCGGCTCCAGGTATCGTCGGGCGGGCGGCATTGGCCGCTGGTGCGGCTGGCGCCGTTCCCCGACGCCGCCCACTACCGGGTCGGGCCGATGGCCTGCACGCCGGAGCGCGCCGGGCTGGCGGTGCGGTTCAGCGACTGGTCGCTGACGCCGCCGCTGAACAAGGACCTGCATGATCTGAGCTGACCGGCACGATCGTCGCCGTCTCGCCCGCCAGCGCCAGCCGGAACCAGGGCGCGACGGTGCCGCCGAACCGGGCGCGGCGGGTGGCGGCGTCGTCGGGCGCGCGACCCTCCAGGCCCCAGACATCGGCGAAGCTGATCACGTCCAGCTCGCCCGTGACCCACCAGCAATAGGCCTGGAACGGTTCGACGGCCGGATTGGCCGCGACCAGCCCGCTGCCGTTGAGCGGCCGCCACGGTCCCGCCAGCGAGTCCCCGACCATGCCGTACAACCCGGTCGGCGCGCCCAGGCCGGGGGCGAAGCGCTTCGCCTGGGTCGACCAGAACAGATAATAGAGGCCGTCCCGCACGACGATATGCGGCCGCTCCAGCTCGCTGTTGACCCCGACCGCATCGACCAGCGGTCGCTGCAGCCGCCACGCGCCGCCGTCGCGCCGGGCGAGGCCGATGACGCCGTCGATCCGCTCGCTGGTCCAGCCGGCCGAGCCGACGAACAGCAGATAGTCGCGGCCGTCGGCGGGGTCGCGGAAGAAGCCGGGATCGCGGAACCCCTTGATGCCATGGGCAGGCGCGTCCGCCTCGTCGGCGACGACATAGTCCACGCCGTCCGCGGCGACCGACTCCTGCGGCGCGGTCCAGTCGCGCAGGGCGCCATCGGCGAACAATCCTTGCGCCTCGAACAGCCGCTGCTCGAACCGAGGGCCCCCCCCGCGCCGTCCGGCGGCGGTGAAATAGAGGGTGAGGGTGCGATCGTCCCCGGCCAGCACCGCCGAGCCCGACCATTCGCGATTGCCGGGGGAAAAGCCGTCCGGAAAGGCGTCGCCATGGTCGCGCCAGCCATCCGCGCCCAGGCTGGTCAGGCGGATGCGCGCCAGGTCGTGCCGGTCGTCGGGATCGTCGCAGCGTGGCGCGTCGAGGAAGAACCACCAGCTTCGCCCCTCGATACAGGCGGTGCGGCCATCGGCATAGGCGATCGGCCACATGTCCCAGACGTCGCGGTCGGGCAGCACCGGGATCAGGTCCGCGGCGCGAATGACGGGCAGGGCGGCGCTCGGTTGATCGGCGGCCAGCGCCGCGCACTCGGCGGACCAATGGGCAGGCAGTGAAGACATGCGACATCCAATGACGGAGGAAGGACAGGAAGGACAGGAAGGACAGGAAGGGCGGCGGGTGGTCAGGGCGTCGCGCGAAGCGGCAAGCCTTGCGCATCGCGGCTGCGCACCGACCAGACGGCGGCGGCGGCCGCGAACATCAGCACGCCGCACAGGCTCAGCACGTTGCGCGGGTCGCCCGCGAGCAGCGGCTGGTAGACGAAGGGCAGGGTGGCCGCGAGCAGCAGCATGGGAATGACGATCATCATGTTGAAGATGCCCATGTACACGCCGGTCCGCTCGGGCGGGATCGAGCCGGCGAGGATGACATAGGGATTGCCCATGATGCTCGCCCAGCCCAGGCCGATGCCGATCGCGGGCAGGAACAGCATCGCCTTGGTCGTGACATGCGGCAGCCACAACATGCCCGCCCCCGCGACAACCAGACACAGTGCGTGCAGCGTCGCCGCGCCCAGCCGCCGGGCGAGGGGCACCATCGCGAAGGCCGCGACGAAGGCCACGCCATTGTAGAAGGCGGCCATCTCGCCATTGGTCAGCACGGCGGAATGGAAACCGGACGATGTCGGCACATCGGTGCCATAGACCGAGCGGCCGATGACGTAGATGACATATGCCCAATAGGCCGCCATGGCATACCATTGGAACAGGCTCATCAGCGCCAGCTTGCGCATCGCCACCGGCATGTCGCGGATCGCGCGGCCAATTTCCGCCACCGCCGGAGCCAGCCCCTTGGGCTGGGCGGCGATATGCGCCCGCTCGTCCGGGGTCAGCGGCAGTTCGGGCACGCGCCGGATCGACCAGAGGATCGTCGCGAAGCTCAGCACCGCTCCGGCCATGAACGTGAAGCGCGCCGTATAGGGAATGTTATGCGCGTCGACCCAGTCCTGGTTCATGCCGAACAGGACGAGCAGCGACGGCGTCAGGAAAGCGAGCATCTGAGCCAATCCGGTGAAGGCGGACTGCGTCAGGAAGCCGATCTGGTGCTGGTCGGCGTTCAACCGGTCGGAGACATAGGCGCGGTACGGCTCCATCGTGATGTTGTTGCCGGCGTCGAGGATCCACAGCATCGAGACCGCCATCAGCAGCGAACTGCTCAGCGGCATGAAGAACAGGCCGATCGCGCACAGCACCGCGCCGAACAAGAAATAGGGGGTGCGCCGGCCCCAGCGACTGTAGGTCCGATCGCTCAGCGCCCCGATCAGCGGCTGGACGAGCAGCCCGGTGATCGGTCCCGCAAGCTGCAGCACCGGCAGCGACGCCTCCGACGCGCCGAGATAGCTGTAGATCGGCGCCATGTTGCCCTGTTGCAGGCCGAAGGAAAATTGCAGTCCCAGGAACCCCAGGTTCATTTCCAGGATACGCGGCAGGGACAGATGGGGCTTGGCGGCGGGGGCGTGCATCCGATGATCCTCTCGGCCGCTTGTCGGCGGCTCTTCGGGCATCATGGCAACCCACGCGGCACATTGCAACAATCGATTGCAATGATGGCCCGAGGGACGTGTCGACGCCGCGCCCGCTTTCCGTCGTGCCGATCCGCGTGTAGCGGACAGCATAGATCGATATGGGGAGCATGATGGCGGGGTCTGGCATTTTCCGGCGCAAGGCGATCGCGCTGCCGGAAGCGAAGCAGCAATTGGCCCGGACCTTGTCCTGGCCGCACCTGGTGGCGCTGGGCGTCGGCGCGATCGTCGGCACCGGCATCCTGACGCTGATCGGCGTCGGTGCCGACAGAGCCGGGCCGGCGGTGATCCTGTCCTTCGCCATCGCCGGCGGGATTTGCGCCTGCGCCGCGCTCGCCTATGCCGAGATGGCGACGATGATGCCGGTGTCGGGCAGCGCCTATACCTATAGCTATGCCGTGCTTGGCGAGGTGATCGCCTGGGTCGTGGGGTGGAGCCTGCTGGCCGAATATACGCTGGTGGTCGCGACCGTCGCGGTCGGCTGGTCAGGTTATGCCAATGGCTTCCTGCTTGGCCTAGGCGTGCATCTGCCCGAGGCGCTGACCCACGGTCCGGCGCTGGTCGACGGCCACATCAGCCAGTGGGGCATCAACGTGCCCGCGCTGGTCATCGTCGCGCTGGTCGCCGGCTTGCTAACGCTCGGCACGCGCGAAAGCGCCACGATCAACGCGGTGCTGGTGGTGGTCAAGATGATCGCGCTGGCCGTGTTCGTCGTCGTGGCCTTGCCCTATTTCGACACTGCCAACCTCACGCCCTTCTCGCCCTTCGGCTTCGCCAAGGCGATGTCACCGGACGGCGTCGAGCGGGGGGTGATGGCGGCGGCCGCGATCATCTTCTTCGCCTTTTACGGCTTCGATGCGATCTCGACGGCGGCGGAGGAGGCGAAGAATCCGGGCCGCGACCTGGCGATCGGCATCGTCGGGTCGATGCTCGCCTGCATCGTCATCTATATGGTCGTGGCGATCGCGGCGGTCGGGGCGCTGCCCTTCACCCGCTTCGGATCGAGCCCGGAGCCGCTGGCGCTGATCCTGCGCGAGCTTGGCCGACCGGGCGTCGCGGCCTTTTTGGCGGGCTCGGCGGTGATCGCGCTGCCGACCGTGATCCTCGCCTTCCTCTATGGGCAGAGCCGCATCTTCTTCGTCATGGCGCGCGACCGGTTGTTGCCAGAAGGCCTAGCCAAGGTGTCGCGGCGCGGCACGCCGGTGCGGATCACCGTCTTCACCGCGCTGCTGGTCATGATCTTCGCCGGCGTCCTGCCGATCGACGCCATCGCCGCGCTCGCCAATGCCGGCACGCTGACCGCCTTCGTCGCGGTGGCCGTCTGCATGCTGGTGATGCGCCGCCGCGCGCCCGACATGGCGCGGCCGTTCCGCACGCCGGCCGCCTGGCTGGTCGGCGCGGGCGCGATCCTGGGCTGCCTCTATCTATTCGTCAGCCTGCCGACGCGGACGCAGCTCTGGTTCCTGGGCTGGAACCTGGTCGGGCTGGCGGTCTATTTCCTCTATGCGCGGCGGCGCGTCGCTTGAGCGGCTGGACGATCGGCATCCTGGGCGGCTCCGGCCTGTACCAGATCGACGGGCTGGAGGAGGCGCGCTGGCAGCAGGTCGAGAGCCCCTGGGGCCAGCCGTCCGCCGCCATCCTGACCGGGCGGATCGGCCATGCCCGTATCGCCTTCCTGCCGCGCCACGGCCGGGGCCATCGCATCGCGCCGGGCGAGATCAACGCGCGCGCCAATATCGACGCGCTGAAGCGGCTGGGGGTCACCGACCTGCTCGCCATTTCCTCGGTCGGGTCGCTGCGAGAGGATCGCGCGCCCGGCAGTTTCACGATCGTCGACCAGTTCATCGATCGGACCCGGGGGCGGGCGGAAAGCTTCTTCGGCACCGGGCTGGTCGCGCACGTCTCCATGGCCGATCCGGTCTGCCCCCGCCTGTCCGCCCTGGCGGCGGCGGCGGCACGCGGGGTAGGCGCGGCGGTGATGGACGGCGGGACCTATCTGGCGATGGAGGGGCCGGCCTTCTCCACCCGCGCCGAGAGCCGGCTCTACCGGCAATGGGGCGCGGACGTGATCGGCATGACCGCGATGCCCGAGGCCAAGCTCGCCCGCGAGGCGGAGCTGCCCTATGCGCTGATCGCGATGGTCACCGATTATGACGCCTGGCGCGAGGAGGAGGCGGCGGTCGACGTGACGCAGGTGCTGGCGCAGGTCGGGGCGAACACCGCGCTGGCGCGTGAGACGGTGCGTCGCCTGCTCTTGGCGCTGCCCCAGGCGCGGCCGGCTTCACCGATCGACACGGTGCTGGACCAGGCGATCATCACGCCGCCGCACGCGCGCGCGGCGGCGATGATCGCGAAGCTGGGCGCGGTGGCGGGGCGGGCATTCCGCTGAGTTTCGTCCACGCCGAGGCACGGAGGGGCAGAGAAGCTCATCCTGCGCGCAAGCGCCGCTTCACGCCCGCGAGCGAGTGATGAGAGAAGCGGTTGCGCCGAAATACTAGTCCTCGCCTCCGCGCCTCCGCGTGCAAAAAGCGGCTTCTTCGCGTGAACCCAACCCTTAGCCCGCCCGCGGCGCACCAGACGGCGTGACCGGTCGGGGGCCGTCCGCCGTCGCCTCCAGCGAGGAATCGCCCCCGATCGCGCGATAGATCGCCACCCGGTTCGACGCGCTGGTGAACAAGGTCGAGATCAGCGAGCGCTGCGCCGTGTAGAGCGTCCGCTGCGCGTCCAGCGTGTTGAGGAACGGCGTCACGCCACCGCGATAGGCGGCGGCGGTCAGCCGCAGCGTTTCGGCATTGGCGTTCACCAGCCGACGGTTCGCGGCGAGCTGGTCGGCGATCGTGCCCTGCCGGGCCAGCGCATCGGCGGTGTCGCGGAAGGCGGACTGGATCGTCCGCTCGTAGCTGGCGAGCGCCGCGTCGCGCTGCGCCTCGGTATAGCGGACGTTCGCGCGGCCCGCCCCGGCCTGGAAGATCGGATAGCTGACGTTGGGCGCGACCGAATAGTTGAACGCGTCGCCGGTGAAGAGCGACGACAACGCGGTGGACGCGAATCCGACCAGCCCGGTCAGCGAGATGCGCGGGAACAGCGCCGCGCGCGCCGCGCCGATCTCCGCATTGTAGGCGCGAAGCTGATATTCAGCCTGCACCACGTCCGGGCGGCGGAGCAGGATCGAACTGTCCAGCCCGGCCGGCAGGGCGGCGATGCTGCCCGCGACCTCCTCGATCGGGCCAGGCAGCAGCCTCTCGTCGAAGGGCGCGCCGACCAGCAGTTGCAGCGCGTTGACGTCCTGCGCCACCAGCGTGCGTTGCTGGGCAAGGTCGGCCTCGGCGGTGGCGAGCACCTGCTGTGCCTGGGTCAGGTCGGTGCGCGGCGCGATGCCGCCCTCCAGCCGCGCCTGTGTGAGCTGGACGATGCGCCGCGCATTGACGGCGGTGTCGTTGGCGATCCGATAGAGGCTCTGGTCGGCGGCATAGGTCAGCCACGCATCGGCGATGTCGCCGACCAGCGTCAGCCGGGTCGCGCGCGCGCCGGCCTCGGTCGCGAAATATCGATCCAGCGCGGCGCGGCTCAGGCTGCGGACGCGGCCGAACAGGTCGAGTTCGAAAGCGGTGGTGCCGAGCCCCACCGACCAGGCGCTGCCCGAGCGCGAGGTGGTGGCGATCGTGCCGCCATTATTGCCTCCGCCCGTTCCGCCGGTGCCGCCCCCGGTCGGATCGCCGGTGCCGCCCGTGCCCGTTCCACCCGTCCCGGTGCCGCCGGTGCCCGTGCCGCCGCCCGCAAGATTGGTCGCACCATTGCCGCCGCCCTGATAGCTGTAGCGGCCGGTCGCCGCGACCTGCGGCAACAGGCTGGCGCGCTGCACCCGATATTGCGCGCGCGCCGCCTCGATATTGGCGACCGCGATGCGCAGGTCGCGATTATTGGCCAGGGCCTGCCCGATCAGGGTCTGGAGCCGCTGATCGGTGAACACCTGCGGATAGGTGATCGCGGGCAGCGACGCCTCCTGCTGGCGCAGATAGGCGTCGCCCACCGGCCAGCTCGGCGGCACCGGCAGTTCCGCGCGCTCATATTTGGGGGCCAGGCTGCATGCCGACAGCGCGACGGTCGCGAGCAGCAGGGGGACGTTGCGCATCATGCGGGTTCCGGTCGGGTCTGATGGGGCTGATGCGGCCCTTGCGGCCCTTGCGGCCGGGGCGGGCCATAGGGCGTGTCGCCATCGCCATGGTCATCGTCCTTGCCCTGGTGGCCGGTGGGACGCCCGCGCAGCCTGGCCAGGCCGTCGCGCACGCCGCGCCGGACCAGCACGAAGAACAAGGGGATGTAGAAGATCGCCAGGAAGGTCGCGGACAACATGCCCCCGATGACCGCCGTACCGATCGCGATGCGGCTGTTGGCGCCCGCACCGGTCGAAATGGCCAGCGGCAGCACGCCGAAGATGAAGGCGAAGCTGGTCATCAGGATGGGCCGCAGCCGGATCTTCGCCGCCTCCAGCGCCGCATCCAGCACCCGCTTGCCCTGCCGCTCGGCCTGTTCGGCGAACTCGATCATCAGGATCGCGTTCTTGGCCGCCAGCCCCATCGTCGTCAGCAGACCGATCTGGAGATAGACGTCGTTGGTGAGGCCACGCAGCGTGACGAAGGCGATCGCGCCGATCAGCCCCAGCGGGATGATGAGCAGCACCGCAAACGGGATCGACCAGCTCTCATACAGCGCCGCCAGGCACAGAAAGACGACCAGGATCGACAGGCCGTAGAGGATCGGCGCCTGGCCCGAGGAAACATCCTCCTGATAGGACAGGCCAGCGAGCGCCACCGAGGTGCCGGGGATCTGTCCGGCCAGCCGCCGCATCGTCTCCAGCGCCTGGCCCGAGCTCTGCCCCGGTGCGGCCGATCCCTGGAATTCATAGGACTGGATGCCGTTGAACCGCGACAGCGACACGGGCGCCTTCTGCCAGCCGGTGGTGGCGAAAGACGAGAAGGGCACCATCTGACCCTGCGTGCCCCGCACGAACCACTGGTCCAGGTCGGACGGCTTGGACCGGAACGGCGCGTCGCCCTGCACGAACACGCGCTTCACGCGGCCGCGATCGAGAAAGTCGTTGACATATTGACCGCCCCAGGCGGCCGACAGCGTCGCGTTGACGTTCGCCTGGGTCAGGCCGAAGCTGGCGAGCTTCTGCGGGTCGACATCGACGTGCAGCGTCGGCACGTCGGGCAGCTCGGTCAGGCGGACGCCGACCAGCGACGGCTCGGCGGCGGCGGCGGCGAGCAGCTTGTCGCGCGCGGCCTCGAACTTCTCGATGCTCATGCCGCTGGTGTTCTGCAGCTCGATGGTGAAGCCGTTGGACTGGCCAAGACCACGCACCGCCGGCGGCACCAGCGCATAGACCTGAGCGTCGCGCAGGTTGCTGAACGCGGCCGAGGCCCGGCCGGTGATCGCGTCGGCGCTGTTCTCCTTGCCCTCGCGCTCCGACCAGTTCTTCAGGGCGACGAACCCCAGGCCGGTATTCTGACCGCCCGGCGCGCCGCCGCCACCGATGCCGCTGACCGAAAAGGCGGTCGCGATGTTCTTGCTCTCGTTGGTCAGGAAATATTTCTCGACCTCCTTCTGCACCTCGAACGTGCGGTTCTGGGTCGAGCCGGGGGGAAGCTGGAACTGGACGATGCCGATACCCTGATCCTCGGTCGGCAGGAAGCCGGTCGGCAGGCGCAGGAACAGCAGCGCCAGCACCGCGACGACCACGACATAGATGCCCAGCCACAGCCATTTGCGCGCGACGATCGTCTTGACCGCGCCGACATAGCGATCGCTCGCCCGGTCGAAGCCGTGGTTGAACCCGTCGCGGGCGCGCTCCAGGCCATGTGCGATCCTGGGGAAGCGGCGGCCGAGGAAGCTGTCGTCGATCGGATCGCCGCTCTCGTCGTGCTTCTTCTGCTTGAGCAGCGTCGCGGTGAGGGCCGGCGACAGGATCAGCGCGACCAGCACCGACAGGATCATCGCCGAAACGATGGTCAGCGAGAACTGGCGGTAGATCACGCCCGTCGAGCCGCCGAAGAACGCCATGGGCAGGAACACCGCCGACAGCACCAGCGCGATCGCGATCAGCGCGACGGTGATCTCGTCCATCGACTGGATCGTCGCCTCGCGCGGCGACATGCCCGGATTCTCCTCCAGCAGCCGCTCGACATTCTCAACCACGACGATCGCGTCGTCGACCAGCAGGCCGATGGCGAGCACCAGGCCGAACAGGGTCAGCGTATTGATCGAGAAGCCGGCGAGATAGAAGACCGCGAAGGTGCCGAGCAACACCACTGGCACCGCGATCGCCGGCACCAGCGTCGCGCGCCAGCTTTGCAGGAAGACGAACATGACGATGACGACCAGGATGATCGCTTCGATCAGCGTCTTCACCACCTCCTCGATCGACAGCTTGATGAACTCGGTCGAGTCGTTGACGAAGGTATATTCGTAGCCCGCCGGGAAGGACTTGGCGCTCTCGGCCACCTGCGCCTTGACCAGCTCGGCGGTCTTCAGCGCGTCGGCGCCCGGCGCCAGCAGCACGGCGATGCCGGCGCCCGGATGCGCGTTGACGCGGCTGAGCGCGGCGTAGCTTTCCGCGCCCAGCTCGACCCATCCCACATCCTTGATGCGCACGGCCGCGCCGTCATTGGTGGTCTTGAGGAGGATATTGCGGAACTGCTCGGGCGTCTGGAGGCGTGACTGGGCGGTGACGACCGCGTTCAGATACTGGTTGGGGCCGGAGGGCTGGCCACCCAGTTCGCCCGCCGCGACTTCGGTGTTCTGGGTCTGGATCGCCTGGACCACGTCCGACGGGATGAGCTGGTAGGCGTTCAGCTTGTTGGGATCGAGCCAGATCCGCATCGCATATTGCGAGCCGAACACATTGGTGTCGCCGACGCCGGGCGTCCGGCCGAGCGGGTCCTGCAGCGAGGAGGTCAGGTAATCCGACACGTCGCGATTGGTGGTTCGGTCGGTGGTATCGTAGACGGCGGCGACGAGCAGGAAGTCGGGGTTCGACTTGCGGACGATCAGGCCCTGTTGCTGCACCTGCTGGGGCAGGCGGGGCAGCGCCTGCTGCACCTGGTTCTGGACCTGCACCTGGGCGATGTCCGGATCGGTGCCCTTCGCGAAGGTGACGGTGATCGTCACCTGACCGCGACTGGACGAGGCGGACTGGAAGTAGAGCAGTCCGTCGATGCCGGTCAGCGTCTGTTCGACGACTTGGGTGACGCTGTTCTGGATCGTCTGCGCGTTCGCGCCCGGATAGGTGGCGCGAATCGACACCTGGGGCGGAGCGACGTCGGGATATTGCGCGATCGGTAGGCCCAGGATGCCGCCGACGCCCGCGAGCATCACGATGATCGCGAGCACCCATGCGAAGATCGGACGGTCGATGAAGATGCGGCTGAGCATCAGCGGCCCTTCTGCTGGCCGGCGCCACCGCCGCCGCCTTCACCCTGGGGCGGGGCCTGGACGTTCTGCGGCGTGTTGGCGGGAACCGGCTTCACCGTCTGGCCCGGGCGTAGCTTGCCAAGGCCCTGGACGATGATCTTGTCGCCCTCGGACAGGCCCTTGGTGACGACCCAGTTCGGTCCTTGCGTCCGTTCGGCGGTGACAGTCTTCTGCGTCGCCTTGTTGTTGGGGCCGACCACGATGACGGTGGCGTTGCCCTGCGGATCGCGGCTGACGCCCGCCTGCGGGACCAGGAAGGCGCGGCGATCAATCGCCTGGGCGAAGCTGGCGCGCACGAACATGCCCGGCGTCAGCAGCCCCTGCGCATTCGGGAAGCGGGCGCGCAGCGTCGTGGTGCCGGTGGTCGGGTCGACCAGCGCCTCGGCGAACTCGATCGTGCCGGTCTGCCCATAATCGCTGCCGTCGGGCAGCTTGAGGCGCACCTGCGCACGGGTCGGCGCGACGCCGCCGCTCGCCAAGCTCCGGCGCAGCGACAGGATGTCGCCGGCCGATTGCTGGATATCGACGAAGATCGGGTCGAGACGCTGGATCTGCGCCAGCGGATCGGTCTGGGTCGAGGAGACGAGCGCGCCGACCGTGAACAGCGAACGACCGATCCGGCCGCTGATCGGCGCGGGCACCGTGGTGAATTGCAGGTTGATGCGTGCAGTCTCCAGCGCGGCCTGGGTCTGGGCGACGGAGGCGGCGGCTTGGCGCGCCTGGGCGAGCGCGTTGGTATAATCCTGCTTGGAGATCGCCTCGATTTCGGCGAGCGGCTTGTAGCGTTGCGCCAGGATCGTAGCCGCTTCGCGGTTGGCCTGCGCGCTTTGCAGGTTGGCGGCGGCCTGATTGGCGGCGGCGCGGTACAGGCGCGGATCGATTTCGTAGAGCGGCTGGCCGCGCTGCACGATCGAGCCCTCCTTGAACAGGCGGCGGCGGATGATGCCGGTTACCTGCGGGCGCACGTCGGAACTCTCGAAGGCGGTCGTGCGTCCTGCCAGTTCGGTCACCAGCGCGGCATCGGTGGGCTGGACGACGACATAGCCGACCTGGGGCGTGCCCTGGCCGGGTTGGCCGCCGTTCTTGCCCTTGCCCTTCTGCTGAGACTCTCCGCCGCCCCCGCACGCCGCCAAACCCATGGCCAGAGCGATGACCGCGACGCGAGGCCGCATTGCCTGTGACTGCAAGATGTGCGCTTTCGTTCGTTGGCCGGATGGATCTGCCCGGAACGGGCGGGAAACCATCTGGTTTTGAAAAGGTTGCCTTGGCTGCCATATTTTGCGCAGGTCGGGGATACCGATCAACCCCTGGGGGGTTGTTTGCGACAATGTGTGACAAAGTTTTCGCCGACCCCGCCCGGGCGGAGCAGGATAAGCGCGTGGCAGCCGCGGCGGCAGTATGCGAGGTGCAAGCCGGCATGCTGGTCGGCCTCGGCACCGGCTCGACGGCGGCGGAGGCGATCCGGCTGATCGGCGCCGCCAGGCTGGCGATCGAGGCGGTGGCGACGTCGGAGGCTAGCGCGGCGCTCGCCCGCTCGGTCGGTATCCTTGTGCGCGACTTCGCGGAGGTGGCGCGGGTCGACCTGACGATCGACGGGGCGGATGCGATCGATCCGCAGTTCCGGGCGATGAAGGGCGCGGGCGGCGCGATGCTGCGCGAGAAGGTGGTCGCGGCCGCAAGCGACCGGATGGTGGTGATCGCGGACGGCCGCAAGCGGGTCGAGACGATCGCCGGCGCCAAGCTGCCGGTCGAGGTGCTGCCCTTCGCGCGCCGCTATGTCGAGGCGGCGTTGCGGCCGATGTTCGCCGAGGTCGTCGCGCGGGAAGGACAGGGCGGGCTCTATACCACCGACAACGGCAATATCGTGATCGACTGCGACGGGGCGGCCTCTACCGACTGGGACCGGATCGCCGCCTGGCTGGGCAGCGTGCCGGGCGTGGCTGGGCACGGCCTGTTCCTCAATGAGGTCGATGCCGCCTATATCGCGGACGGCGGTGTCGTTACGCGAATGGAACGGCGGCTGGTCACGGGCTAACAGCGGCGCTACATCGCAACCCGTGCGGCGGACGGGCGTTCCGCCAACCGACCGGTTCACCTCAATTGCCAAGCGAGGCCTATTCCATGTCCGATACCCAGACCGCCCCGACCCCGACGGCGGGAGCGTCGTTGCACGAAGACGGTTCGCCCGAGCGGCTGGCGATCGACACCATCCGCACCCTGTCGATGGATGCGGTGCAGAAGGCCAATTCTGGCCATCCCGGCACGCCGATGGCGCTGGCGCCGGTCGGCTGGACGATCTGGGCCAAGTATCTGCGCTACGATCCCGCCCATGCCGACTGGCCCAATCGCGACCGGTTCGTGCTGTCTGTCGGCCATGCGTCGATGCTGCTCTACTCGCTGATCCACCTTGCCGGGATCGAGGAGATCGACGCGGAGGGCAACAAGACCGGCCGTCCCGCGCTGACGCTCGATGACCTGAAGGGTTTCCGGCAGCTCGCCTCGCGTACGCCAGGCCACCCTGAGTATCGCCACACCACCGGGGTCGAGACGACCACGGGGCCGCTGGGTGCCGGGTGCAGCAACTCGGTCGGCATGGCGATCGCCGAGCGCTGGCTGGCGGCGCGGTACAACAAGGACGGCTATACGCTGTTCGACCATGACGTGTACACCGTCTGCGGCGACGGCGACATGATGGAGGGCGTGGCGTCCGAGGCGGCGAGCCTGGCCGGCCATCTGAAGCTGTCGAACCTGTGCTGGATCTACGACAGCAACCATATCTCGATCGAGGGCGGCACCGACCTGGCGTTCGACGAGGATGTCGGCCTGCGCTTCCAGGCCTATGGCTGGAACGTCATCCATGTTGACGACGCCAATGACATCGGCGCGCTGACCGCCGCGTTGGACACGTTCCGCCGGACCGACGACAAGCCGACGCTGATCGTCGTCCACTCGGTCATCGGCTGGGGCAGCCCCAAGGCAGGCAGCGAGAAGGCGCATGGCGAGCCGTTGGGCGAGGATAACATCCGCGCCACCAAGCGCGCCTATGGCTGGCCCGAGGACGAGCAGTTCTACGTGCCCGACGGCGTGCAGCAGGCGTTCCAGTCTGCGGTCGCCGACCGCGGCAAGCCGCTGCGCGACGCCTGGGTCGAGATGGTCGAGCGCTATCGGGGCGACCATCCCGAGCTGGCGGCCGAGCTGGACCATATGCTCGCCGACAAGCTGCCCGACGGGTGGGATGCCGACATTCCGGACTTCCCGGCCGACGCCAAGGGATTGGCGAGCCGTGATTCGGGCGGCAAGGTGCTGAACGCGATCGCCAAGCGCGTGCCCTGGCTGCTCGGCGGCTCGGCCGATCTGGCTCCCTCGACCAAGACCGACATCAAGGGGGCACCGTCCTTCGAGGCGGACAATTACGGCGGCACCAATTTCCATTTCGGCGTGCGCGAGCACGGCATGGGCGGCGTGGTGAACGGCATGGCGCTGTCGCACTTCCGCGCCTATGGCTCCACCTTCCTGGTTTTCCTCGATTATATGCGCGCGCCTGTGCGCCTGTCGGCAATCATGGAGCTGGGCACGGTCTGGGTGTTCACGCACGACTCGATCGGCGTGGGCGAGGACGGCCCGACGCACCAGCCGATCGAGCATCTGGCGACGATGCGCGCGATCCCCGGCCTCGACACCATCCGCCCCGGCGACGCCAACGAGGTCGCCTGGGCGTGGCGGGCGGCGATGGAACATGCCGATCGCCCGACCGCCCTGGTCCTGTCGCGCCAGGCGATGCCGACCCTCGACCGGAGCAAATATGCCGCGGCCGAGGGGGTGATGAAGGGTGCCTATGTTCTCGACGGTGACGAGAACCCGGAAGTGATCCTGATCGGCACCGGCACCGAATTGTCGATGGTCGTCGAGGCGCACGAAAAGCTGAAGGCGCAGGGCGTGCGCAGCCGCGTCGTCTCGATGCCGAGCTGGTTCCGCTTCGAGCTGCAGGACGAGGCGTACAAGGAAAGCGTGCTGCCCGACGCGGTCGATGCCCGCGTCGCGGTCGAGATGGCCGGTTCGATCGGCTGGGACCGCTATGTCGGGCGCAAGGGGCGGACGATCACCATGTCCACCTTCGGCGCCTCGGCACCGATCGCAAAGCTGCAGGACAAATACGGCTTCACCGTCGACAATGTCGTCAAAGTGGCCCGCGAGGCGATCGCCAAGGCGGGCGAGGAGAAGTAATCATGGGCAAGCTCAACGACCTCAGCGCCGCCGGCACCGCCGTGTGGCTGGATTTCGTCGATCGCAAGTTCCTGGAGGCTGGTGGCCTCCAGACGCTGGTCGACGAGGACGGCCTGACCGGCGTCACCTCTAACCCGTCGATCTTCGAAAAGGCGATGGGGCATGGCGACGCCTATGACGAGACGCTCGCCGCCTTCGACAAGGAGCATCCCGGCGCGGCGACGATCGACCGCTACGAACATCTGGCGATCCAGGACATCAAGGCCGCGGCGGAGACGCTGAAGCCCGTCTATGACCGGCTCGACGCCAAGGACGGCTATGTCAGCCTGGAAGTGTCGCCCTATATCGCCGACGATACCGACGCGACGATCGCCGAGGCCGAGAAGCTGTGGCATGCGGTCGACCGGCCCAACCTGATGATCAAGATTCCCGGCACGCCGGCCGGCGCGCCCGCCATCGCCGCGACGATCGCCAAGGGGATCAACGTGAACGTCACGCTGCTCTTCTCGCAGGAGGACTACCAGCGCGTCGCCGAGGCCTATGCCACCGGTCTGGAGGAGCGCGTCCGCCAGGGCCAGCCGATCGACCGGATCGCGAGCGTCGCCAGCTTCTTCATCAGCCGCATCGACGCCGAGATCGACGGCGCGATCGACAAGCGGCTTGCCGCCGGCGACGCGGAGGCCGAGGCGCTGACGGCGATCAAGGGCAAGGTGGCGATCGCCAACGCCAAGCTCGCCTATGCCTGGTATCAGGACTTCATCGCCTCGGACCGCTGGCAGGCGCTGGCGGCGAAGGGCGCGCAGCCGCAGCGGCTGCTCTGGGCGTCGACAGGCACCAAGAACCCCGACTATCCCGACACGCTCTACGTCGACACGCTGATCGGGCCGGAAACGGTCAACACGATGCCGCCCAAGACCATGGATGCGTTCCGCGATCATGGCACGGTCGCGGAGACGCTGACCCAGGATGTCGAGGGGGCGCGCCACGTCATCGCGGAGGTCGAGCGGCTCGGCCTGGACCTGAACGGCGTCACCGGCCGGCTGGTCGAGGCGGGCGTCGCATCCTTTGCGGGCGCGTTCGACGACCTGCTGGGCGCGATCGCCAAGAAGCAGCCGGCGACGGCCTGAACGGGTGGGAGGGTGGCCGGTCGGGCAACCCTCCCTTTTCGATCATCGGGCGATGACGCGCATTGATCGGCTGGGTCCCGCGCAACCATCGGCCCACCGCCGGGTTTCACCACGGCGGATGCGGACAGGATTGATGTACATGAAGATCGGAATGATCGGCCTCGGTCGTATGGGCGGCAACATGGCGCGCCGGCTGATGGCGGGCGGACACCAGGTCGTCGCCTATGACCGCGACGCGGATGCGGTCGCCAAGCTGACCGCCGATGGCGCGGAAGGCGTCGGCTCGCTCGACGCGGTGCGCGACAAGCTCGACACCCCGGCCATCTGGTGGGTGATGCTGCCCGCCGGCGAGATCACCGAGGGCACGATCGCGCAGATCGCCGAGAAGGCGAAGGCCGGCGACATCATCATCGATGGCGGCAACAGCTTCTACAAGGACGATATCCGCCGTGCGAAGATGCTGCGCGACAAGGGTATCGAGTATGTCGATGTCGGTACGTCGGGCGGCGTCTGGGGCAAGGAGCGCGGCTATTGCATGATGATCGGCGCGGAGCCGGGGATCATGGAGCATCTTGATCCGATATTCGAGACGCTGGCGCCTGGCGCCGGCACCATCCCCCGCACGCCCGGCCGCATTGCGGAGAAGGTCGATCAGCGCGCCGAGAAGGGATATATCCATGCCGGACCGGCCGGTGCGGGTCATTTTGTCAAGATGATCCACAACGGCATCGAATATGGCCTCATGCAGGCCTATGCCGAGGGTTTCGATATCCTGAAGTCGAAGAACAGCGACAAGCTGCCCGAGGACGAGCGCTTCGATCTCAACCTGACCGACATCGCCGAAGTCTGGCGGCGCGGATCGGTCATCTCCTCCTGGCTGCTCGATCTCACCGCCATCGCACTGGCCAAGGACGAGATGTTGGCGCAGTTCAGTGGCCATGTAGCCGACTCCGGCGAGGGCCAATGGACGATCGACGCGGCGATGGAGGAAAAGGTGCCGGCCAATGTGCTGACCGCCTCGCTCTTTGCGCGCTATCGCAGCCGGGTCGAGCATACCTTCGGCGACCAGGTGCTTTCGGCGATGCGCTTCGGCTTTGGCGGACACGTCGAAATCCCACAATAATCCTCTTGGTTCGAAGATGCGGGCGACCGCCGGAAAAGGAAGTACAGGCGCATGGCCATCCGGTTGCTGGTGTCCGATGTCGATGGAACGCTGGTCGATCCGCAGAAGCAGTTGACCGATGGCGTGATCGCCGCCGTCGGCCGGCTGCGCGCGGCCGGCGTGGGCTTCACCATCATCTCCGCGCGACCGCGCTCCGGCTTGATGCCGATCGCCGAGGCGCTGTCGCTCGACGAGCCGATCGGTGCGTTCAACGGCGGCATCGTCTTCCGCCGGTCGGGCGAGGTGATGGCGCATCACCGCGTCGCGGCCGATGTGGCGCGGGGCATCTGGGACATGATCGGGGACGCGCCGGTCGACCGCTGGGTCTTCGCCGACGACCGCTGGTACGCCTCGACCGACCAGGGCGTGCATGTCGAGCATGAGCGCCGTGCCTCCGCGCAGGAGCCGGTCGTCACGCAGGATTTCGATGCGCTGCTCAGTCGCGCCGACAAGATCACTTTCGTAAGCGACGACCAGCCGCTGCTGCGCGCGCTGACCGAGCGGGTCGTGCCCGAATATGGCGCGCGGGCGACCGTGGTGCAGAGCCAGACCTATTATCTCGACATCACCGCGCCGGAAGCGAACAAGGGCGCCGGCATCACGCAGCTAGCCGAGGCGTTCGGGATCACGCTGACCGAGACGGCGGCGATCGGGGACCAGGCCAACGACCTGGCGATGCTGGAGAAAGCCGGGCTGGCCATCGTCATGGGCAATGCGCCGGACGCGGTGAAGGCCAAGGCCGACCAGGTCAGCCTCGGCAACGACCAGGACGGCGTGGCGTATGCGATCGATCACTTCATACTCGAAAAAGGGCAATAATCGATGAAGCAACTGGTCGCCTTCGACCTGGACGGCACGCTGGCCGAGAGCAAGCAGCCCCTGAAGGACAGCATGGGCGAGGCCTTGGCCGACCTGCTGACGGTCGCGCATGTCGCGGTCATCTCGGGTGGCGACTGGCCGCAATTCGACAAGCAGGTCGCCAGCCGCCTGCCCGAGCGCGCCGACCGGTCGAAGCTGTGGCTGATGCCGACCACCGGCACCAAGCTTTACACTTATGGCGATGGCCGGTGGAACACCGTCTATGCGCAGCTCTTCTCCGACGCGCAGAAGGCTGCGATCATCGACGCGTTCCACGCCTCGCTGGAGGCGACCGGCTTCGTCCCCGAACAGACCTGGGGCGAGCGGATCGAGGATCGCGGCAGCCAGATCACCTTTTCCGCGCTCGGTCAGCAGGCGCCGCTGGAGGCGAAGGAGCATTGGGACCCGGATTTCGCCAAGCGCAAGGTGATCCAGGCCGATCTGCGCCAGCGCCTGCCCGATCTGTCGATCAACATGGGCGGCGCGACCTCGATCGACATCACGCAGAAGGGCGTCGACAAGGCTTATGGCCTCAAGCGGCTGCGCGATGAGAGCGGCATCCCGCTGGATGCGATGATGTTCATCGGTGACGCGATCTTCCCCGGCGGCAACGACTATCCGGCCAAGGAACTCGGGCTGGATACGGTCAAGGTTCGCGATCCCGACGAAACGCTCAGCGTGATCGCCGCGATCGTCGCCTGCCAGAAGTGACAGGCTAATACAGATGAAGGCGCGGGGGAGACCTGAGGGCTACATGCATCTGTCTCCCCTGGCATTTATAGTGTGCATAATCTTCGATCGCCCGTATCCATGAATTTAGACCCAGTGCATCGCGTACTGCCCGCCGAACGGTATCACGCGTTGTTCGACACGATCGATGCTGGTTTCTGCATCATCGAAGTGCTCTTCGACGACGGCCGCCCGTGCGATTACCGCTTTCTCGAAGTGAACGCTGCCTATGAGCGACAGACTGGGCTGCGAGACGTGCTCGGCCGAACGGCGCGCGAGCTGGTCCCGGGGTTGGAGCAGGTGTGGTTCGACACCTATGGCCGCGTCGCCACCACGCGCGAGCCGACCCGATTCGACAACGCCTCCGAGGCGATGGGCCGGTGGTTCGAGGTCCATGCCTTTCCGGTCGGCGAGCCGGAGCGGCATCTGGTCGGCATCCTTTTCACCGACGTCACCGAACGGCGACTGAGCGAACGGGCGCTGCGCGAGAGCGAGGAGCGGTTGGAGCAGGCGCTGTCCGCCGGTGGCGGCATCGGCACCTGGGACTGGGACGTGCCCAACGACCGGGTCTATGCCGACGAACGCTTCGCGACGCTGTATGGCGTCGACCCGGACCTGGCGCGGGCGGGCGCGCCGGTCGGTGAGTTCTTCCACGGCATCCATCCGCACGACCGGGCCCGCGTCGAGGCGGAGATCGCCGCGGTGCTGGCGAGCGGCGGCACCTTTGTCAGCCAATATCGGCTGATGCAGCCGGACGGATCGATCCGCTGGGCGGCGGCGCAGGGCCAGTGCCGGCTGGGGATCGACGGCCGGCCGCTCCGCTTCCCCGGCGTCACCTTCGACATTACCCGGTCCAAGCATGATGCGATCCGCCAGGCCGCACTCCTGTCGCTGGGCGACCATATCCGCGACTTGTCCGATCCGGCGCGGATCGCCGCCTGCGGCGCGGAGATCCTGGCGCGGACGCTGGACGTCAGTCGCGCCGGCTATGGCATCATCGACACGCTGGCCGAAACCATCCTGATCGAGCAGGACTGGAATGCCGACGGGGTCGGCAGCATCGCCGGCATGCTGCGCTTCCGCGACTTCGGCAGCTATATCGACGATCTGAAGCGTGGCGAGACGGCGATCGTCCATGACGCGCGGACGGATCCCCGCACCCGCGACACCGCGCAGGCGCTCGCCGCGATCCAGGCGACCAGCTTCGTCAACATGCCGATCGTCGAGCAGGGGCGGTTCGTCGCGCTGTTCTTCGCCAACCATGCCGAGCCGCGGCACTGGAGCGAGGACGATCTGGCGTTGATGCGCGACACCGCCGAACGCGTCCGCGTCGCCACCGAACGCGCCCGCGCCGAGGCGGAACGCGCCCGGCTGACCGAGACGCTGGAGGAGCAGGTCGCCGTGCGCACGCGCGAGCTGATGCAGGCCGAGGAGGCGCTCCGCCAGAGTCAGAAGATGGAGGCGGTCGGCCAGTTGACCGGCGGTCTGGCTCATGACTTCAACAACCTGCTGACCGGCATCATCGGCAGCCTGGAGATGCTGTCGATTCGCATCGCGCAGGGGCGGATGGCCGATGTCGACCGGTATTCGCTGGCGGCGCAGGGCGCGGCCAAACGGGCGGCGGCGCTGACCCACCGGTTGCTCGCCTTTTCGCGTCGACAGACGCTGGACCCCAAGCCGACCGACATCAACCGGCTGGTGTCGGGCATGGAGGACCTGGTCCGCCGCACCGTCGGCCCCGAGATCGAGGTGGAGGCGGTGACCGCTGCGGGGCTGTGGCCGACGCTCGTCGATCCGAACCAGCTTGAGAATGCGCTGCTCAACCTGTGCATCAACGCGCGAGACGCGATGCCCGATGGCGGCCGGCTGACGATCGAGACCGGCAATCGCTGGCTCGACATGCGCACCGCGAAAGAGCGCGACATGGAGCCGGGCCAATATGTCTCGCTCTGCGTCACCGACACCGGCACCGGCATGACGCCGGAGGTGATCGCCAAGGCGTTCGACCCCTTCTTCACCACCAAGCCGCTGGGCGTCGGCACCGGTCTTGGCCTGTCGATGATCTATGGCTTCGCCCGCCAGTCGGGCGGTCAGGTGCGCATCTATTCGGAGATCGGCGAGGGATCGATGGTCTGCGTCTACCTGCCCCGCCATCTCGGCGCGGCGGAGACGGTGGCGGACATGCCCGACCTGACCGACGCCCCGCGCGCGGCGGCCGGCGAGACGGTGCTGGTGGTCGATGACGAGCCGACCGTCCGAATGCTGGTGATCGAGGTGCTGGAGGAGCTGGGCTATGCCGCGATCGAGGCGGCGGACGGCGCGTCAGGGCTCAAGATCCTGCGCTCCGATCAGCGCATCGATCTGCTCGTGTCGGATGTCGGCTTGCCGGGCGGAATGAACGGCAGGCAGATGGCCGATGCGGGCCGGGAGGGGCGCCCCGACCTGAAGGTCCTGTTCATCACCGGCTATGCGGAGAATGCGGTGATCGGCAATGGCCAGCTCGACGCCGGGATGCACGTCATGACCAAGCCTTTCGCCATGGAGGCGCTGGCCGCGCGGATCCGGGAGCTGATCGAGCGGCCCTGACCGCGCGGCTCAGTCGACGGTGAAAGCGTAGCTGCCCGTCGCATGGTCGCCCTTGCCCGACAGGACATGCCAGTCGACGCGGTACGTGCCCGGCGCCAGCGGCCTGGCCAGCGTTACCCCCAAGCCGTTGCCGGTCGGCGTGACGCTGGCCTTCGCGCCCGTCACCGGCATCGGCGCATGGGCCATGCCGCCCATGCCGGTCATCGCGATGGTCGCGGTCGACAGGCGCGGCATCACCCGCTCGCTGAAGCGCAGGTCGATCCGGCTCGGAGCGGTGACCTTGGCGTCAGCGGCTGGCGTGGCGGAGATCAGGGTCGGTGCCGCGAGCACGGGGGCGGCCAGGGTCGCGGCGGCGAGCAGCAGGGGTAGGCGGATCATGGCAGGATGCTCCAGGGCAGCGATCGGGGACAGGGGAGCGAAGTGAGGGCAGGCGACGGCGGCTTCAAGCCCCTTGCAGACCAGCAGAATTAGTGGCTGCTCGCCTGGTCTGCGCCGATCCCCGTTTCCGCCCGCACCCGCTGCGCGTCATAGCCCGACCGGTCGACGATGCCCCGCGCGCTGCGATCGGTGACCGAGACCAGCCAGATCGTCAGGAAGGCGAGCGGCATCGAGAAGATCGTCGGCGAGGAGAAGGGGAACACCGGCTCGGCATGGCTCAGCACCGCGACCCAAACGGCCGGCGACAGGATGGTGAGCACCAGCGCCAGACCCAGCCCCAGGCAACCGCCCGCGACCAGGCCGCGCGTCGTCGCCCCCCGCCACAGCAGCGACAGGAGCAGCACCGGGAAATTGCCCGATGCCGCGACGGCAAAGGCCAGGCTGACCATGAAGGCGACATTCTGCTTCTCGAACAGGATGCCGAGCGCGATCGCCGCGACGGCCAGGACCAGCACGGTGCGCCGCGACACACGCAGTTCGGCGGCGCTGTCCGCCTGTCCCTTGCGGACCACGGTGGCGTAGAGGTCGTGCGACACCGCCGACGCGCCCGACAGCGTCAGCCCCGCGACGACCGCCAGGATCGTCGCGAAGGCGACCGCCGAGATGAAGCCGAGGAACAGGTTGCCGCCGACCGCATGGGCCAGGTGGATCGCCGCCATGTTGCCGCCGCCGATCAAGGCGCCTGCGCCGTCCAGATAGCGCGGGTCGGTCGCCACCATCACGATCGCGCCAAAGCCGATGATGAAGGTGAGCAGGTAGAAATAGCCGATCCACCCCGTCGCCCACAGCACCGAGCTGCGCGCCGCGCCGGCATCGGGCACGGTGAAGAAGCGCATCAGGATGTGCGGCAGGCCGGCGGTGCCGAACATCAGCGCCATGCCGAACGACAGGGCGCTGACCGGGTCCTTGATGAAATTGCCCGGACCCATGATCGACCGGCCGGCGGCTTGGGCGACGGCGGCGGTCTCACCGGCGCGGGTGGCGAGCATCGTCTTTACCGCGACCGCGTCCGCGAACATCGCCTCGGGCGAGAAGCCGTAGCGGGCCAGCACCATCGCCGCCATGAAGCTGGCGCTGCCCAGCAGCAGCACCGCCTTGATGATCTGGACCCAAGTGGTGGCCGTCATGCCGCCGAACAGGACATAGAGGGTCATCAGCACGCCGACGATCACCACCGCATATTCATAGCGGAGGCCGAACAGCAATTTGATGAGCTGGCCCGCGCCGACCATCTGCGCGATCAGGTAGAAAAGCACGACGACCAGGGTGCTGACCGCCGCGAAGCTGCGTACCGGGGTCTGCGCGAAGCGGAACGAGGCGACATCGGCGAAAGTGTATCGGCCCAGGTTCCGCACCCGCTCCGCCATCAGGAACAGGATGATCGGCCAGCCGACCAGGAAGCCGATCGAATAGATCAGCCCGTCGAAGCCGTCCTTGAAGATCTGCGCCGAAATGCCAAGGAAGGAGGCGGCCGACATGAAGTCGCCCGCGATCGCCAGCCCGTTCTGGAAGCCGGTGATGCCCCCGCCCGCCGTATAGAAGTCGGCGGCGGTGCGCGTCCGCCGCGCCGCCCAGCGGGTGATCGCCAGGGTCAGGGCGGCGAAGGCGGCGAACATGCCGATCGCCGTCCAGTTGGTTGCCTGCTGCACCGTCGGCCCGGTCAGGGCATCGGCGCGGGCAATGCCGGGCAGGGATAGGGCGAGGAGCGTGACGACGAGTCGGATCACGCCCGATGATCCCGCACCAGCGCGGCCACCGCCGCGTCGAAGTCGCGATTGGCGCGGCGGACATAGATGCCGGTCAACGCGATCGCGAGCAGGATCAGCGCAAAGCCGAGCACGATGCCGAGCGAGGTGACGCCGCCGGACCGGATCGGCCGCGCCAGCAAGGCCTTGTCGAATGCGACCAGCAGGATGAAACCGAAATAGGCGACCAGCATCACCGCGGTCAGCCCGAGCGTGAACCGCCCCCGTCGTTGCAACAGCGCGCCGTAGCGCGGGTCGGCGGCGATCCGCGCCGCCCGATCGGTATCCCCCACACCGCTCTCCTTATCCCGGTTCCAGCCGATGCTTCGGCCTGGTAGCGCGATCATGCGGAAAGCGGCGCGGGGTGCAAGGATTATTCCGCTTCGGACTGATTGCCCGTCTCGGGCAGGGGCGGCGCGGCATCGTCGCCGCGCTTGGCGCGAGCGGTCATGCCCGTGGCCGATGCATCGTCCAGCATCTGCTGGTCGACGCTCGGTTCGGGGGGCGGCGGCGGGGCCGGCTCGGCTTCGGCCATGTTGGTGTCCGGCTCGGCGATGTTGGCCGCTTCGGCGGTCGGCTCGGGCGTCGGTTCCTCGACCGGCGCGTCGGCATAATTTTCGGTCGGGGCCGGCTCCGGCTCGGAGCGGGAACAGCCGGACAGGCCGAGGGCGAGGAGGCTGGCGGCCGCGACCGGCAGCGATAGGCGATGAAAGGTCTTGCGCATGGAAACGGTCCTACACGGCATGTCCGGGGATAGGCGAGCGCCTTATCGCGCCGCCAGCGACTGGCGCGCGGCGGACCGCGCCTCGATCTTGCTCGCCAGCGTCGCGTCCCAGCCATAGGGATCGTCGCGGAAGCCGACCACGCCGTCCGCATTGGCGAAAGCGGTCCAGTAGAGCAGATAGACCGCGACCGGCTCCGCCATCGTCGCCCGCACCGTCTTGCCCGAGGCCAGCACGCCATCGACCGCCGCCGGCTGCCAGTCGGGCGAAGTCTTGAGCATCAGCGCGGCGAGGTCGGCCGGCTTCTCCAGCCGGACGCAGCCATGGCTCGCCAGCCGGTCGAAGCGGGAAAAGCCCGACTGCGCCGGCGTGTCGTGGAGATACACGGCGAAGTCGTTGGGGAAGTCGAACTTGAACCGGCCGAGCGCGCTCTTCTCCGAATTCTGCTGGAGCCGCTTGCCGCCATTGCCGGTGTCGATGATGCGGAAGCCGTTGCGCTTCAGATAGCCGGGATTGGCCTTCTCCTTCGGCCACAGCTCCTTGGTGGCGATCGACTCGGGTACGTTCCAAGGCGGATTGAGCACGACGCTGTGGATCGAGGAGACCAGCATCGGCGTCTCGTTGCCGGGCCGGCCCGTCACCGCCTTCATCGACAGCGTGGGCGCGTCGCCGTCGAATACGGTCAGCACGGCGGCGGCGATGTTCACCTGCACGCGCTTCTGCTCCAGATGGTCGGGCAGCCAGCGCCACCGTTCCATGTTGGCGGCGATTTCGCGCATCCGCGTCGTCACCGGCACGTTGAGCGCGGCGATCGTCTGTGTCCCGACCGTGCCGACCGGGTTCAGGCCATAGCGGCGCTGGGCACGGCGTACCGCCTCCAGCAAGGCCGCGTCGAACCGGTTGCCGGTGGCGGTGACGGCGGGGTCCTCCATCGCCAGCCGCTGGCGGAGCGCGGCGACACCGGGGCCACTTTTGCCATAGGCCATGTCGGCGGTGGCGACGAGCGGCTGCCAGCCGCCGGCGGCCGCCATCGCGCGGTAGCGGGCAAGCCCGGCGACGAGCGCGTCATAGCCGGCATAGGGCGGCGGCAGCGACGCGATCCAGGCCGCCAGCTTGTCGCGCTTCACCGCGTCGGCGAAGGCGGGCAGCGGGTCGTAGCTCTGCGGACGGATACCCCAGTCGCGCTGGAAGTCGCCGGGATCGAGCCGGCCGACATGGACGGCATGGGCATGGTCCAGAGCGATGCGGACCAAGGCCTCGGGCGACGACGCGCTCAGGTCGCGCGGCGCGCCCTGGCGCAGGCCTTGCGCGATCTCGTCACGGGCGATCAACTGGGCCAGCTGGCGCGCCTGCGCCGAGGTCAGCGTCGGCAGCGCCGGCGGCATGACCGGCGGGGCGACGGGCTGCATCACCGTCGGCACAACCGGCGGCGGGACGATCTGCGGCGTAGTGGCCGGAGCCGGCGCCGGCATGACGGGCGGCACGATCTGCGCGACGGCAGAGGTCCAGCTGGTCGCGAGCAGCGCGCCGAAGCCGATGGCGCGTGCCCCCTGGCGGCGGACGGACGAACGCGCCCGGCCATCCCAAATCGTCATGGTCTGAAAGTCCCTGCCTGTCATGCCGGCCCCTGTGCCCGGCCCATTACTACGCCAAGCTGAACGAGCGTACAGATTCTTCGATGCGTCTCCATGCGCTATGGCGGCCACGCTGCGACATGGATGCCACAGGGGGGCAAGTCACTGCGTCTGCACATCCTCCGCGGATACCGCATAGCCGCCGTCCAGCCAGTGCACGACCTCGGCGGCGACCGGGTGATCGACCGCGGCATAGCGGGCGCGGGCGGCGGCGCGGCGCTCGGGCGAAAGCCGCTCCAAACCACTATCCTCGAAGCTCAACAGGTCGGCTTCGAGCATCGCGGCGAGCGGCTCGCCCGCCACCGCCGTCGCCGCGATGCGGAACGCGGCCATGTAGCGATAATCGGCATCCGCATAGAGGCGCGGCAAGGTGAGAGCCGGGATGCAGCCGAGCCGGGGCTGGAGCGCCGGGTTGATCGCATGGCCGGCCAGCCAGCGGGCATTTGCCGCCGGCCGTCCGGTGAAGCCGCGCAGGTGGAGATGCGTCGACATGCGCGGACCGTCATTGACTGGCCAATTGTCCCACAGCCACGGCTTGCGGCCGAGCCGGCCGGCGACATCGGCGAGGTGGCCCGGGTCGATCGCGCGTGCGCAGACCTCCTCACCCGTCCAATAGACCTGCACGGCGGAATCGAGGCGGCGGCCGAGATCCTCCAGATAGCGGAGCGGACGCGCACCGAACACGCGGTCGAGCACCCGGTCGTCGCTATAATAGCTGGGACAGGTGAAGAGGCGGGTGGCGCGCGTGCGTTCGGCGCAGAAGGCGATGATCGCAGCCTGTCGCTCTGCGAGATCGGGCAGGTCGCCGCGCATGTCGTCGAACAGGATGGCGAGGTCGTCGATGCCGATCGCGTCCAGTTGCGCCAGCCGCCGCGCCAGGGCCGCCCGGCCTTCGCCTTCGAAGTGGAGATGCAGGTGGTAAGGGGTCAGCCCGATCCCGAACCGCATCCCCGCCGCGCGCGTCTCGGCGGCGAAGCGGGCCAGCGCCTCGGCCTGGGCGAGCGGATGCTCGCGTTGCCAGTCGCGACGCAGATGCGCATCCGCCTTGGGGGCATAATGGAAAAGTCCGTACCCTGCCGGCGCCAGCCGCGCGACCACCGCGCGTCGTGCGTCCCAAGACCAGGCGGGGCCGAAATAACCTTCGATGATGCCAAGTTCGGGCACGGGGCGATCGGATGCGGTGCGCGTCATCGCCGGGGCATCGCGCGGCGCGGCGTCGCTGTCCAGCGGGTTGCGGGCCGGACCCAAGCGGCTATAGCCGCCGGAATAAAGAAGGATGCCGCCCGTGCCGACCCGCCGCCACTTCGTCACCGGCCTTGCCGCCGCCGCCCTGCTGCTGCCTGCGGCCGTGGATGCCGCGCCGGCGCGGCCGCCCTTGACGGTCTTCGCCGCCGCCTCGCTGACCGATGCGCTTCAGGTGGTGGCCAAGGCCTATACCGCGCGCACCGGCCAGCCGGTCCGTTTCTCGTTCGAGAGCAGCGGCACCGCGGCGCGCCAGATCGCGGCGGGCGCGCGCGCCGATCTGTTCGTCTCCGCCGACAGCCGGTGGATGGACGATCTGGCCGGGCGCAACCTGCTGGCGGCGCGGCGCGACCTGCTCGGCGGCCGGCTGGCGCTGGTCGCCCGCGCGGGTAGTAACATCCGGCTGCGGCTGCAGCCGGGGGCACCGCTGGCCACGGCCCTGGGGCCGGACGGCCGGCTGGCAGTCGGCGATCCCCGTTCGGTGCCGGCGGGTCGCTATGCGCAGGCGGCGCTGACCCGGCTCGGCTTGTGGTCCACGGTCGAGCAGCGGCTGGCTCCGGCGCAGGACGTGCGCGCGGCGCTGGCCTATGTGGCGCGGGGCGCCGCGCCGCTCGGCATCGTCTATGAGAGCGACGCCTATGCCGACCGGGCCGTTCGGCTGGTGTCGCTGTTCCCGGCCGCCAGCCATCCGCCGATCGTCTATCCGGTTGCGGTCCTGCGCGGCGCCTCGGCCGGGGCGAGCGACTTCTACCGGTTCCTCAGCAGCGGTCCGGCGCGGGCGATCTTCGCGCGCTACCGCTTCCGTCCGCTTGGCTGAGCGATGCTGCTGACGCCCGAGGAGGGGCAGGCGCTGCTGCTCAGCCTGCGCATCGCGGGATGGGCGACCTTCTGGGGGATGATCGCCGCGACCGGCTTCGCCTGGCTGCTGGCGCGGCATCGCTTTCCGGGGCGTGTGTTGCTCGACGCGCTGCTTCACGCGCCGTTGATCCTGCCGCCGGTGGTGATCGGCTTCGTGCTGCTCATGCTGTTCGGCGCGCAGGGCCCGATCGGGCAGTGGCTGGACGCGCATTGGGGCGTGCGGCTGGCCTTCACGCCGGCGGGTGCGGCGCTGGCGGCGGGCGTGTCCGCCTTTCCGCTGATGCTGCGCGCGGTGCGACAGGCGATCGAGGCGGTCGACCCGCGGCTGGAGGAGGCGGCGCGCAGCCTGGGCGCGGGGCCATGGGACCGCGCCGTCACCATCGTCCTGCCGCTGGCGCTGCCCGGACTGGTCGCAGGCGGGGTGATCGGCTTCGCGGCGGCGCTGGGCGAGTTCGGCGCGGTCATCACCTTCGCCGCCAATATCCCCGGCGAGACGCAGACTCTGCCGCTCGCCATCTACTCGGCCTTGCAGGTGCCGGGCGAGGAAGGGGCGGCCTTGCGCCTTTCGCTCTTGTCCTTCGCGGCGGCGCTGGCCGGATTGCTGCTGTCCGAAGTGCTGCTGCGCCATGGCCGGCGGCGGGCCGGGCGGTGATGCGCGTGCTGGCCGAGCGGCGGCTGGGCGATTTCCGCCTGTCGGTCGCCTTCGCCGGGCCGGAGGATGGCGCGACGATCCTGTTCGGTCCGTCAGGCGCCGGCAAGTCGGCGACGCTGGCGGTGGTCGCGGGGCTGGCGCAGGCCGAGCGGGCGCTGGTCGCGATTGGCGACCGGGTGCTGACGGATACCGCCACCGGCCGGTGCGTGCCGCCGGAGCGGCGGCGGATCGGCATCGTCCACCAGGATGCGCGGCTGTTCCCGCACATGAGTGTGGCGCGCAACCTGACGTACGGTCAGCGACGGGCGGGGGGGCGTGACCGGATCGCGGCGGAGGCGGTGGTCGACGTGCTGGCGATCCGGTCGTTGCTCGACCGTGCGCCACGCGACCTGTCCGGCGGCGAACGGCAGCGCGTGGCGCTCGGCCGCGCGATGCTGAGCCAGCCGGACCTGCTGCTGCTCGACGAGCCCCTGTCGGCGCTCGACGCGGCGCGGCGCGGGGAGGTGATGACCTTCGTCCTGGCGCTGAAGCGGCGTTTCGCGCTGCCGATGCTCTACGTCACGCACAGCGTCGAGGAAGCGCGCACCCTGGGCGATCATTGCGTGTTGCTCGATGCGGGGCAGGTGACGGCGCAGGGGACGCCCGCCGACCTGCTGCCGGCGCCGACGCGGCTGGGCGAGGTGGTGGCGCCGGGCGTCGTGCTGATCGCGGGGCAGCGCATCGCGGTGCCCGGGTTGGATGCGCCGGTCGGCACGGCGTTGCGGCTGGAGAAGTAGCGCCGCTACGCCGCAAGGGCGAGTTGCCAGGCTTCCGCCTTGGCGAGGGCGGCGGCGTCGTCGACGTCGATCCAGTCGAGGTCGCTGCAATCGACCACCCCGGCGCGACCCGTCTCGGCGAGCCGCCGCATGCCCTCGGTCAGCGACGGTGCGTCGAGGTCGGCGAGCGCGGCGAACAGGCCGGGTCCGATCGCAAAGACGCCGGTGTCATAGGAATCCGCCGGCGCCAGCCCCTTGCCGATCGCGACGATGCGGCCGCCCTGCGTGCGGACCCAGGTGACGTCGTCCGGATCGACCCAGGGATGACCGATCCGCCGGTCGATGCCTAGCGTCGCGCCGTCGCCGACGTCCACCGCCGCCATCCGGGCGTACAAAGCGGGCGTGACCAGATGGTCGCACATCGCCAGCACGGCCGGACGGCCCGCCAAGCGCGGCGCGGCGGCGAGCACCGACACGCCGTTCGGCTGGTGATGGTCGCGGGTCAGCACCGTCTCGACCGCCAGCGGCCAGTGGCGCGCCGCCAGATGCTCCTCGATCGCCGCCGCGCCGTAGCCCAGCACGACGATCGCGCGCGACAGTCCCGCCCGCGCTAGCCCGGCCAGGGCATGGTCGATCAACGGCCGCCCCGCCACCGGGCAGAGCGGCTTATAGGGCGCCTGCGCGCGCAACCGGCTGCCATGGCCGGCGGCGAGCAGGACGGCGGTGTCGATCATGCGTTTTAGGCCTTCAGGCGGCGGCGATGAACTTCTCGACCTCGACCTGGGCGATGTCGTCCGTCATCTGGGTGCGCGGATGCTTGCAGAAATAGGCGCTGGCCGGATCGATCACGCCCTTCAGGCCGCGATCCTTCGCGATCTTGGCGCATCGGATCATGTCGATCGCGACGCCCGCCGAATTGGGCGAATCCTCGACCGACAGGCGCAGCTCCAGGTTCATCGGCACACCGCCGAACAGCTGGCCCTCCATGCGCAGGAAGCACACCTTGTTGTCGTTCTGCCACGGCACATAGTCGGACGGGCCGATATGAACATTGTCCTCCTCCAGCCGCTCCGCCGCGACCGACTGCACCGCCTCGGTCTTGGAAATCTTCTTCGACTCGAGCCGGCGATGGTTCGACATGTTGAGGAAGTCGGTATTGCCGCCGGTGTTGAGCTGGTAGGTGCGGTCCAGCTTGACGCCGCGCTTGGCGAACAGGTCGGTCAGCACGCGGTGGACGATCGTCGCGCCGAGCTGCGCCTTGATGTCGTCGCCGATGATCGGGACGCCCGCCGTCTCGAACTTCGCCGCCCATTCGGGGTTGGAGGCGATGAAGACCGGGATGTTGTTGACGAAGGCAACGCCCGCCTCCAGCGCGCATTCGGCATAGAATTCGGTCGCCTGCTGGCTGCCGACGGGCAGATAGTTCATCAGCACCTCGGCGCCCGACGCCTTCAGCTCGGCGACCACATCGGCCTTGCTCGGCTGGGTGTCGTTGGCGACCACGAAGGTGCGGTCATCCTTGTAATCGCCCATATGGTCGGCCACGCCGTCCAGCACCGCGCCCATCTTCACGACCGTGCCGGTGGCGGGGATGTTAGCGGCGAACACGGCGGTGCAGTTCGGCTTGGCGAAGATCGCCTCGGCCACGTCCTTGCCGACCTTGCGGCTGTCCACGTCCCAGGCCGCGACCACCTTGATGTCGGAGGGACGATAGCCGCCCATCTCCCAGTGCATCAGCCCGACCAGGTCGTTCGCGCCCTCGCGGTAATGCTCCAGACCCTGCACCAGCGAGCTTGCGCAATTGCCGATGCCGATGATGGCGATACGGATGCTACCCATTACTGACCTTGTTCCTTGACGAAGAAACGCGCCGGTTCTGCCGGCGACGTTGGATTATGTGTGGAAAATTGCAGCAGCCCGCGCTCGACCCGGCGATGCCAGACAAGACCGGCGAGGACGACGAGCGTGAGCGGTCCAATTTCGAACCACCAGAAAAGCCGGGGATCGCCGACAAGGCAGGCGAGGAAGATCGCCGCCACGCGGACATTGGCGGTCTCCAGCGACAGGAGCTTCATCGGCGCGGTCGCGCGCGCGCCGTACACCTGCGCCAGCGCGCTCGGATCGGCGCTGGAGGCGAGCTTGCGCTCGAACGGACGGGCAAGGCGGCCGGGCAGGCCGGCGAGCCGGTCGTACTGCCGCACCAGCCAGCCGCCGCCGGGCGCGGTTTCGCCCTCCGCGATGCCCTTGACCCGGCGGTGGAAGCGGGTGCGCTCGCCCTCGTAGAGGCTGGACTGCACCGCGTGCGCCGCGCCCGCCGCGATCGCCAGCGCCCAGCCGCCGGCCGTGCCGACGCGCAGCGCCAGCGCGACATAGATGAGGATGAAGACGCCATGGTCGCACACCCCATCGAGCAGCCGGCCGAGCGCGCTCGACGTGCCGGTCGCGCGGGCGACCATCCCGTCCAGCCCGTCTGCGACCAGCCACATTACCGACAACAGCAATCCGAGCATTGCCAGCGTCGGGGATTCGTACCGCGAATAGGCGATCGCCGCGCCGAGCCCGAGTGACAATCCCGTCACCGACACGGCGTTGGCGGACACGCCCATGCGCAGCGCATGAGGCAGCAGCCGCCGGCCAAGCGGATGAATCACAAAGAGATTGGATGGATCCTCGATCCGGCGATCGCGCGATCCATCCGGTGGAGGGACTGTCATAGGGGAGTCACATTGCTCCCCGTCCGCGCGGTTGGCAAGATGGCAGAAACGTCACGGTACGTTGTTTTCCAGCTCGTCCAGCCAGATACGGGCGGTGCCATCGGACGGCGCGCGCCAGTCGCCGCGCGGACTCACCGCGCCGCCCGCCGACACCTTGGGGCCGTTGGGCAGCGCGGAACGCTTGAACTGGCTGGTCTGAAAGAAGCGGTGAAGGAAGCGCTTCAGCCACAGCCGGATGGTCGGCAGGTCATAGGCGATGCGCGCATCGGCTAGGAAGTCCTCCGGCCAGCGGCCCGCCTCCACGTCGCGCCAGGCATGCCAGGCGAGGAACGCGATCTTCGACGGCGCCAAGCCGTGGCGCAGCACGTAATGCGCGAAGAAGTCGTTGAGTGCGTATGGGCCGACGCGCTCCTCGGTCGACTGCATCGCACCGTCCGCGCCCGCCGGCACCAGCTCGGGCGAGATCTCCTGCGCCAGGATGCCGGCGAGCACGCGGTCGGTCTCGGCGTCATATTGGTTCGTGCGGATGCACCAGCGGATCAGGAACTGGATCAGCGTCTTCGGCACGCCGGCGTTGACGGCATAATGACTCATCTGGTCGCCGACGCCATAGGTGCACCAGCCCAGCGCCAATTCGCTGAGGTCGCCGGTGCCCAGCACCAGCCCGCCGCGCTGGTTGGCGAGGCGGAAGAGATAGTCGGTGCGCAGGCCCGCCTGAACATTTTCGAACGTCACATCATAGACCGGCTGCCCTTCGGCGAAAGGATGGCCCATATCGGCGAGCATCTGGCGCGCGGCGGGGCGGATGTCGATCTCGTCGGCGGTGATGCCGAGCGCGCGCATCAGATCCCAGGCATGCGCCTTGCTGCCTTCGCCGGTGGCGAATCCGGGCATGGTGAAGCCCAGGATCGCCGAGCGCGGCCGACCGATCCGGTCCATCGCCTTGGCGGCGACGATCAGCGCATGAGTCGAGTCGAGCCCGCCCGACACACCGATCACCAGCGTCTCGGCATGGGCGGCCGCCAGGCGCTTCGCCAGCGCCTCGACCTGGATGTTGAACGCCTCGTAGCAATCTTCGTCGCGCCGCGCCGGGTCGTTGGGGACGAAGGGGAAGCGGCGGATATCGCGACGCAAGCCCAGGTCGCGCACATCCTCGCCGTGCGTGAAGCCGATGCGGCGGAAGCGCTGCTCGGGATGGTCGAGCGCGGCGGCGGCGTCGTTGAACGTGCCGAAGCGCAGCCGCTCCTGGATCAGACGCTCGCAATCGACATCCGCGACCAGCAACTGCGGCTCGGTGGCGAAGCGCTCCGACCCGGCGATCAGCTCGCCCAGTTCATAGACCAACCCCTGGCCGTCCCAGGCGAGGTCGGTGGTGCTCTCGCCCGGCCCCGCGGCGGAATAGACATAGGCGCAGACCGCGCGCGCGCTCTGCGCGGCGGCGAGCATCCCGCGCTCGCGCGCCTTGCCGATGACGATATTGGAGGCGGACAGGTTGCAGCAGATCAGCGCCCCCGCCAGCGCGCCCGCCGTGGAGGGCGGGGCGGGCGCCCAATAATCCTCGCAGATCTCGGCATGGACGGTGAAGAAGGGCAGGTCGCTCGCGGTGAAGATCAGATCGGCGCCGAACGGCACTTCCTCCTCGCCGATCGTCATCATCTGCCCCGAAAGGCCGAGGGGGGAGGCGAACCACCGCTTCTCGTAATATTCGCGATAATTGGGGAAGAAGCTCTTGGGCACCACGCCCAGCACCCGGCCGCGATGCACCACGACGGCGCAGTTATAGAGCCGCCCGTTCCGCTCGATCGCCGCACCCAGTAGCAGCAGCGGCTTCAGCGTGCGGCTGGCGTCGCGGACGGCGGCGATGGCGGCGAGCGTCGCCTGTTGCTGCGCGCTTTGCAGGTGGAGATCGTCGATCGCGTAGCTGGTGAGGTTCAGCTCCGGATAGACGACCAGGTCGCAGCCCTCCTCATGGGCCCGGACGGCCATGGCGATCGCCGCCTCGGCATTGGCGACCGTGTCGCCGACGGTCGCACGCGGCGTCGCGGCGGCGACGCGGATCATGCGGTGACGGTGCAGCGCGAAGAAGGGATGCTGGGTCATGCCGCTCGCGATACCGCGTGACGACGGGGATGGATACTGATCCGCGTAAATCGGCTGGCGGGTGCGCCGGCCGATCAGGCCGGCGCGCGTGAGGCCGTCGCATAGGGTGACAGCACCCGCCAGCCGAGCCGCTCGTAAAGCGCTCGTCCTTCCGGTGTCGCGACCAGCAATTCGGCCGCGCCGGCGTTGCGCCGCATGGACTGGAGCGTGGCCATCACAATCCGGCCGAGTCCCCGGCGACGATGATCGGGCGCGGTGACGATGCGGTCATAGACGAAGGCGTCGTCTGTCTCCCCGCCATAGCCGCTCGCCGCCAGCCCGTCGTCCATCGTGAGAACGCGCACCTTGAATTGCGCGCCCGCCGACTCGCATTCGACCCGATAGCCTGGTGGCGTCCTGTCAGCGACTGGTGCGCCGCCGGACTGCATGAAGAAGGCCGGCGCGTGCAGATGCCATCCACCGGGCAGTTGCGATCGCAGATCGGCATCGGTCCCGCACAGCTTCACGAACAGCCGGGGTGCGTGGATCGTCCGAGCCAATTGAGCGATTTCCGGCATGATCTAGGGGAAGACCCAGCGGCTCCGTTCGGTCGGGCTGTTCGTATCTACACGGAAGCCGCCATGGTCCGGCACCGGTGGCGGAACGCCACGTGCGATCGAGCGGCCAGAGAGCCAGGCGTGCAGCAATGGAGCGTCGACGCCGGGTCTGCGGCCGTGACTTGCGGCGACCGGTTCGATCTGATCGTTGGCGACCATGCAGGGTTTCCCGAGGTGACAGGTTTGCGCACTGCGCGCGACGGACGGGCGTCGTTATGGAGCCGGTATGCTAGCCGCCGACGATTCTGGTGGTCTAGACCTTGGCATCAGCGAAACGGACGCGCCCGTCAACCATGCCGCTGACCACCACCTCTGCGCCGTCCTCGACGATCAGGTCGCCGCCGATTATGCCCTTCACTTCCAGGGAAGATCCGGCGCGCAGACGCGCATCGCTCGTGACGATACCTTGGAAGACGCCGCTTCCGGGCAGGGTCTGGGCATCGGCGGTGATGGCCGCTCCGTTGCCGCTGTTGTCATGGTATCGGTTCCCGTCGCATGCTGACCCGCTTGCCCACCTCGCGCGCTGCGGCGCATAGCGCCACCGAACCGCATGAAAGGCGCGCGATGGACGTCACCCTCTACGGCATCCCCAATTGCGACACGATGAAGAAGGCGCGCGCCTGGCTTGACCAGGCCGGCGTCGCCTATCGCTTCCACGACTATAAGAAGGCCGGTGTCGCCGAAGCCGACCTGCGCCGCTGGATCGAGCGGCTGGGCTGGGAAGTCGTGCTGAACCGCGCCGGCACCACCTTCCGCAAGCTGCCCGAGGCGGAGCGGGCCGACCTCGACGCCGACAAGGCCGTGGCGCTGATGCTCGCCCAGCCCTCGATGATCAAGCGGCCGATGCTGGAGGCCGGCGACAGCTTGCTGGCGGGTTTTGCGCCCGATCGCTATGCGGCGGTTTTCGGGAGGTAAGCCATGTCCACCACCTTCACCATCGACAGCGCCACCAGCCGCGCCAATCCCACGCCAGCACCTCGCAAGCGGCTGACCGTGCCGGCGATCCGCGCGCGAAAAGGCGGCGAGCCGCTGGTGATGCTGACCGCCTATACCGTCCGCACCGCGCAACTGCTCGATCCGCATTGCGACATGCTGCTGGTCGGCGACAGCCTGGGCCAGGTGATCTACGGCCTGCCCTCGACCGTGCCGGTGACGCTGGAGATGATGGCCGCCCATGCCGCTGCGGTGGTGCGCGGCAGCTATCAGTCGCTGGTCGTGGTCGACATGCCGTTCGGCAGCTACGAGGCCAGCCCCGAACAGGCGTTTCTGAGCGCTGCACGGCTGATGAAGGATAGCGGTGCGGCGGCCGTCAAGCTGGAGGGCGGCGCGGCGATGGCCCCGACCGTCCGCTTCCTGACCGAGCGCGGCATTCCGGTGATGGGCCATGTCGGCCTGACGCCCCAGGCGGTGAACCTGCTCGGCGGCTATGGCGCGCGCGGGCGCAGCGCGGAGGAGGCCGCCAAGATCGTCGGCGATGCGCAGGCGGTGGCGGCGGCGGGCGCCTTTTCCGTGGTCATCGAGGGCGTGGTCGAGCCAATCGCGATCGAGATCACGCGGACCATCGCCTGCCCGACGATCGGCATCGGCGCGTCGGCCGAGTGCGACGGCCAGGTGCTAGTGGCGGAGGACATGCTCGGCCTGTTCGAGCGCACCGCCCGTTTCGTGAAGCGCTATGACGACATGGCCGGCCGGATCGGCGCGGCGGCCGAGGCCTATGCCGCCGAAGTCCGTACGCGCGCCTTCCCGGGCGCGGAGCAGGTCTATGCGCCCAAGGCGTGACGCGGCTTCCGTTTCGGTCGCGGCGCGGCTATGGGCGCTGATCGTTTCCCCGTAATCCGGAGCCGCTCCTTGGCCTTGCCGCCCGACGCCAATGCTGAAGTCTTCATGCGCGAGGTGGACGACGAGGTCCGCCGCGACCAGCTCACCGCCTTCTGGACGCGCTGGGGCAAGCTGCTGATCGCCGCCATCGTCGTCGGCCTCGCGCTGTTCGCCGCCTATCTGTTCTGGCAGAACCGCCAGGAAGAGGCGGCGGGTGTTCAGGGCGAGGAATTGCAGGCCGCCTATGATTCGGTCGCGGCCGGCGACTATGCCAAGGCGGAAGCGCCGTTGAAGCAGCTCGCGGCGGAGGGCGGCCCGTCCTACCAGGCGCTGGCCAAATACACCCAGGCCGACCTGCTGCTCCAGAAGAACGACCCCAAGGGCGCGGCGGCCAAGTTCGCCGAGGTGGCCAGGGACGACTCGATCGCCAAGCCGTTCCGCGACCTGGCGCTGGTGCGTCAGACCGCGATCGAGTTCGACAGCCTGCAACCGCAGGTGGTGGTCGAGCGGATGCGGCCGCTGGCGGTGCCGGGCAATCCCTGGCTGGGCAGCGCCGGCGAGATGATGGCGGTGGCGCAGATCCGCATGGGCCAGACTCAGCAGGCCGGCCAGCTCTTCGCGCGCATCGCCGAGGACGAGGGCGTGCCCGCCTCGCTCCGTCAACGCGCGGTTCAGATGGCCAGCGCCATGGGCGTTGAGGCCGCGTTGCCTTCCGCCGCCGCCGCCACCGTTCGCAAGGTCCAGCCATGAACAAGACTTTCCGCGCGCCCGTGATGGTCGCCGCGCTCATCGCGCTCAGTTCCTGCGGCGTCTTCAAGGGCGGTGGCCCGAAGAAGACGCCGACGGTCGGCCAGCGCGTGCCGATCCTCGCTTCGGAAAACGAGGTGGCGACGGATCCGGCGATGGCGCAGGTGCAGGTGACGTTGCCCGCACCCTTCGCCAATGACGCCTGGGCGCAGCCGGGCGGTAACGCCGCCAAGTCGATGGGTCAGCTCGCCCTCGCCGAGGCGCCGGGCCGGGCCTGGCAGGCGACGATCAATGGCGGATCGGATCGCGAGCGGCTGGCCGCGGCGCCGGTGATCGCCGACGGCAAGCTGTTCATCATCGACGTGGACGCCACCGTTCATGCCTTTGACGCCCGGACCGGCGCGGTGCTGTGGACCAAGAGCATCAACGACGGCGAACGGTCGCGCGCCGCCCGCTTCGGCGGCGGCGTCAGCTTCGACGACGGCAAGCTCTATGCCACTGACGGCCTGGGCGACGTGGTGGCGATGACGGCGGCGGACGGCGCGCCGCTGTGGCGCGCCAAGCCGGGCGGTCCACTGCGCGGGTCGCCGACCATCGCCAATGGCAATGTCTATGTGCTGAGCCAGGACAATCAGCTGTTCGCGCTCGCCCAGGCCGACGGCAAGGTGCAATGGGCGCAGTCGGGCACGCTGGAGACGCAGGGCGTGTTCGGCGTCGCCGCGCCCGCCGCCAGCCAGGGCACGGTGGTGACCGGCTATTCGTCCGGCGAGCTGTCCGCCTATCGCTACGAGAATGGCCGCGTGCTGTGGCAGGATGCGCTGTCGCGCACCGCGGTCACCATGTCGGTGTCCAGCCTGGCCGATATCGACGCCGATCCGGTGATCGACAATGGCCGCGTCTTCGCGGTCGGGCAGGGCGGCCGCATGGTCTCGCTCGATCTGTCGACCGGGCAGCGGCTGTGGGAGCAAAATCTGGCGGGCATCTCGACCCCCTGGATCGCGGGCGACTGGTTGTTCGTCGTCACCGACGACGCACGTCTCGCCTGCCTGTCGCGGGCCAGCGGCAAGGCGCGCTGGATCGCGCAGTTGCCCCGCTATCGGAACGTCAAGAAGCGCAAGGGCCCGATCACCTGGTTCGGGCCGGTGCTGGCCGGCGGCCGGCTGGTGCTGACCAACAGCGACGGCCAGATCGTCTCGGCCGGGGTAGGCGACGGCCAGATCGTTTCGACGATCGAGACCAGGACGCCGTTCTCCCTGCCGCCGGTCGTCGCGCTGTCGACGCTCTACACGATCGACGAGCGCGGGCGGCTGACCGCCTTTCGCTGATCCCGGCTCACCGATCGGGCGGCGCGCGAACGCCGGCCGATCGGTCGCCAAGCGGGGTGACGCCTCGCTCGACAACGGCTAAGGGCGGACCATGCCCAAACTCCCTGTGGTCGCGATCGTCGGCCGGCCGAATGTCGGCAAATCCACCTTGTTCAATCGTCTGGTCGGCAAGAAGCTCGCGCTGGTCGACGACCGGCCCGGCGTCACCCGCGACCGCCGCGAAGGTGACGCGCATCTGATCGGCCTCGATTTCCGCGTCATCGACACTGCCGGCTACGAGGATCACGACGCGCAGACGCTGCCCGGCCGGATGCGCCTGCAAACCGAGGCGGCGCTGAAACAGGCCGATGTGGCGCTGTTCCTGTTCGACTCGCGCGCCGGCATCGTGCCGCTGGACGAGGAGATCGCACGCTGGCTCCGCTCCTCGACCACGCCGGTCGTGCTCGCCGCCAACAAGGCCGAAGGACGGCAGGGCGAACAGGGCATCCTCGAGTCGCTGGCGCTCGGCTTCGGCGATCCGGTCCAGCTCTCCGCCGAACATGGCGAGGGCATGGGTGACCTGTTCGAGGCGCTGCTGCCGCATCTGGAGCGCGCCGAGGCGGAGGGCGAGGCCGAAGAGGAAGGGGACGACCGTCCCGACGCGCCGCTCAAGCTGGCGATCGTCGGCCGCCCGAATGCGGGCAAGTCGACGCTGATCAACCGGATGCTGGGCGAGGACCGGCTGATCACCGGACCGGAGGCCGGCATCACGCGCGATTCGATCGCGGTCGACTGGATGTGGCACGATCCCAAGGGCGCGCCGCGCCCGGTGCGGCTGATCGACACGGCGGGCATGCGCAAGCGCGCCAAGGTGCAGGACAAGCTGGAGAAATTGTCGGTCGCCGACGCGCTCCACGCCGTCGATTTCGCCGAAGTGGTGGTGCTGCTGCTCGACGCGACGCTGGGACTTGAGGCGCAGGACCTGCGCATCGCCGACCGCGTGCTGGAAGAGGGGCGCGCGCTGATCATCGCGCTCAACAAATGGGACATCGCCGAAAACGCCTCGTCCTTGTTCAATGGCGTGAAGAAGGCGCTGGAGGATGGGCTGAGCCAGGTGAAGGGCGTCACGGTCATCACCGTCTCGGCCGCGACGGGCAAGGGCATCGACCAGCTCGTCGGCGCGGCGTTCGAGGTGCGCGAGGCCTGGTCGAAACGTGTCGGCACCGGCGAACTCAATCGCTGGTTCGAACGCGCGATCGAGGCCAATCCGCCCCCCGCACCCGGCGGCAAGCGGATCAAGATGCGCTACGTCACCCAGATCAAATCGCGCCCGCCGAGCTTCGTCATCTTCGGCACGCGGGTCGACCAGTTGCCGGCCAGCTACGAACGCTATCTGGTCAATTCGATGCGGCGCGAGCTGGGCTTCGGCGCGGTGCCGGTGCGGCTGACGCTGCGCGCGCCGAAAAACCCGTTCGATCGCAAGGACGACTGACGGGTCGCTTGGCAACAGGCTGTTTACCCTTGATGGGCTATGACCCGGCAAGATTTGCCGGTGGAGCCAAGACATTGTCGTTCGAGGGTAGCACGCTGGTCGACTGGCCCGCTTTTTTCGCGACGCGGGCGGAGCTGGGGACCGGCTTCGTCCGCATCCTGGGCTATTTCCGCGAGGATGGGGTGAAATCGGTCGCCGCGATCGAATTGGCGATGCGTGGGCTGAACGCGGCCGGGCTGGTCATCCCAGCGCATACGCTGAAGGGCGAGGCCCGCCAGTTCGGCGCGCTGCCGCTGGCGACGCTGGCCGAGGAGATCGAGGTGATCGGCCGCGACTGCGTCGAGGCGCAGGAGACGTGCGAGGCGGCGCTGACCGCCGTCACGCGATTGCGGCCGCTGTTCGAGCAGACGCTGGCGCTGCTCGAACGTGAGGCGAATCCCCCGGCCCCGCGGCGGCCGCTGGGCGGCGGCGGTTTCGGGCGCAAGATCGCCTGAGGGGCGGCGCGTGGCGAGGACTGCCATCCCCGTCCATGCGATCCCGAATCTGTCCGGTCCTATGGCAGGCAGTTTCACCCTGTCACACGTGCCTAGGCAATCCCATGCGCGCCGGTGCATCCTGCTACACGCTCTAGAGGTGTAAGCGACGGGGCTATCCCGGCGTGGCGGCCGATCCGGCGAGCAGGCCGCCGTCGATCGTCACTTCCGTTCCCGTCACATAGGCGGCTTCGTCCGCGGCGAGCATCGCCGCCACCGCCGCGACTTCCTCGGCCGTGCCGAACCGCCTGAGCGGCGTATCGGCGACCAGCGCGGCCATCCGCTCGGCGCGGCCGGGGCCATCGCCCAGCATCGGCTCCCACATCGGCGTCAGGATCGCGGCGGGGTGGATCGAGTTGCAGCGGATGCGCCAGCCCTGCTGCGCGCAGTAGAGCGCCACGGTCTTGCTGTGGTTGCGGATCGCCGCCTTGGACGCGGCATAGGCGGCCGCGCCGGGGATGCCGACCATGCCGGAGCGTGACGATATGTTGATGATCGAACCGGTTCCCGTCGCCTTCATCGCGCAAATCGCATAGCGGCAGCCCAGAAATGTCCCGTCGAGATTGACCCGGTGCACCGCGCGCCAGTCGGCCAGGCTGGCATGTTCGGGATCGTGCGGCACCACGCCCTGTTCGAAGCCGGTGATGCCGGCATTGTTCACCACCACATCCGCCACCGGCACGGCGTCTGCCAGTCGCAGCCAGTCCTCTTCCTCGCCGACGTCGAGGGGCAGGAACCGGGCGTCGATCGCATCGGCGGCGGCCGTGCCCGCCTCCACATCCTGGTCGGTCAGGATGACGATGCCGCCCTCGGCCTGGAAGCGCTCGGCGATCGCGCGGCCGATTCCGCGCGCCGCGCCGGTGATGACGCAGGTCTTGCCCGTCAGTCTTTGCATGATGTTCGCCCTGTCCATGACGGCCAGCCCACGGTGCGTGCCCGCCGATAGTGCTTCGGTCCGCCTCAGCGGCGATGCTGGTTCATGTCGAAGACTCCCGAACGGAGGGAAAGTTTAGGCGCGGCGGATGGTTCGGGCAAGCCGCACCAGCGCTTCGTCCAGCGTGGACAGGAAGCGCGAGCGGTCGCTCTTCTGGAACGGCGGGGGTCCGCCGATCACGTCGCCGCCGGCGCGCAGATCGGCCATGATCGCCCGCGTCGCAATCGCGCCGCCGATCGAGGCGGTGGTGAAGGGACGGCCATTAGGGGCGATCACCGTCGCACCCGCCTTCAAGGCCCGATCCGCCAGCAAAATGTCGGCGGTGACGACGATGGCGGCGGCGTTCGCCTGTTCGGCGATCCAGTCGTCCGCCGCGTCGAACCCGTCGTTCACCACCTGGCGGGTGATCAGCGGATGGTCGGGCATGCGCAGCCGGCTGTTGCTGACGACGACCACGGCCGCGCCGTGGCGCAGCGCCACCCGGTAGATCTCGTCCTTCACCGGGCAGGCATCGGCATCGACCAGGATGCGGATCATCGTCGCGCGACGTCGCTCAGCATCGCCGCCGGGGTGATGACCTCGACCTGGGTCTTGAGGTGGAGCAGACGGACGCCCGTCTCCGCCTGCGCGCGGGCGAGGGCAGGGGCGAAGGCCTCGGTCGTCTCCACCGTCTCCGCCCAGGCGCCGTAAGCGCGGGCGAGCGCGGCGAAATCCGGATTGGCGAGGCGGGTGGCGCTGATCCGGCCGGGGAACTCGCGCTCCTGATGCATCCGGATCGTGCCATAGGCGCCATTGTCGACGACGATCACCAGCATCGATGCGCCGGTCTGCACGGCGGTCGCCAGCTCCTGCCCGTTCATCAGGAAGCAGCCGTCGCCCGCCAGCGCGACGACGAAGGAATCGGGGCGGCGCAGAGCAGCGGCGACGGCCGCCGGAAGGCCATAGCCCATCGCGCCGCAGGTCGGGGCAAGCTGGCATCCCGGCTCATATCGCCAGTAGCGATGCCACCATCCCGAATAATTGCCGGCGCCGTTGCAGATGATCGTATCGGCCGGAAGTCGCTCGCGCATCGCTGCGACACAGAGGCCCAAGTCGAGCGCCACGCCTGCACGCGGTGCCGGCTCCGACCAGGCCAGATAGTCGGCATGAGCCTCCCGTCCGGAAGGATGGGGCCTGGCGGCGTCGCTGGCCTGCGTTTCCAGCATGCCGATCGCGCAGTGGACGTCACAGCACAAGGCGAGGTCGGTCCGATAGACGCGGTGCAGTTCCTCGGGATCGGGATGGATGTGGATCAGCGTCTGGCCCGGATGGTCCGGGGTGACGAGGTGATAGCCATCGGTGGTCGCCTCTCCGAGCCGGGCGCCCAGCACGACCAGCAGATCGGCGTTGCGCACGCGGTCCAGCAGCTTCGGGTTCGGACCGTAGCCCAAATTGCCCGCATAGACCGGACAGGTCGCGGACACGGCATCCTGCCGCCGGAACGCCGCCACCAGCGGTACGCCCGCCGCTTCTCCCCATCGCTCGACGAGCGCCACCGTCTCCTGGTCCCAGTGCGCGCCGCCGATGATCGCGAGCGGCCGTTCGGCCTCGGCGATCATGTCGCCCACGGTCAGTATGTCCTGAATGACGGCGTCCTGGGCCGGGCGCTCGATCCATGGCCGGTCGAGTGCCTCGACCTGGTCGAGCAGCATGTCCTCGGGCAGCGCCAGTACCACGGGGCCGGGGCGGCCGTTCATCGCGGTGGCATAGGCGCGGGCGACATATTCGGGGATGCGCGCCGCATCGTCGATCCGCGCCGCCCATTTGCACAAGGGGGCGAACATCGCCTGGAAATCGACCTCCTGGAATGCCTCGCGGTCGCGGGTCGCGCGGTCGACATCGCCGATGAACAGGATCATCGGCTGCGAGTCCTGCATCGCGACATGGACGCCGATCGAGGCGTTGGTCGCGCCCGGCCCACGGGTGACGAAGGCGATGCCGGGCCGCCCGGCCAGCGTGCCGTCGGCGCAGGCCATGAACGCCGCGCCCCCCTCCTGCCGGCAGACGACGAGGTCGATCTCGGGCGTGTCGTGGAGCGCGTCGAGCACGGCGAGGAAGCTCTCGCCCGGCACGGTGAAAATCCGCTCGCAGCCTTGTGCGAGGAGCTGGTCGACGAGGAGGCGGCCGCCGGTTCTGCTGGTCATGCCCGCTCATAGCGCGCGGCGGCGGCGGCGGATAGCGGCCCGGAACCGCGACAGGCGTGGCGCATTCGCGCCGTGTCCTTTCGAAAAAAAGTGGAGAGAGAACATGGCGTTGGCGCAGGATGCCGTTTGGTTCATCACCGGCTGCTCGACCGGTTTCGGCCGATCGCTGGCACAGGCGGTGCTGGCGCGGGGGCAGCGGGTGGTCGCGACCGCCAAGGATGTGGCGCGAGTCGCGAATCTGGATGGCGCGTCCGACCGGTTGCTGCCGCTGGCGCTCGACGTCACCGACCTCGCGCAGATCACCGCCGCCGTGGAGGCGGCGCGCGAACGGTTCGGACGGATCGACGTCCTCGTGAACAATGCCGGCTATGGCTATCAGGCGAGCATCGAGGAGGGCGAGGAAGCGGAGATCCGCGCCCAGTTCGACGCCAATGTCTTCGGCCTGTTCGCGCTGACCCGCTCCGTGCTGCCGATGATGCGCGCGCAAGGGGGCGGGCATGTCGTCAACATCACCTCGGTCGCCGGCTTGGTCGGGTTTCCGGGCTCGGGCTATTACGCCGCGTCCAAGCACGCGGTGGAGGGCTGGTCCGATTCGCTCGCCGCCGAGGGCGCGCCGCTGGGCATCCGGGTGACCTGCATCGAGCCGGGGCCGTTCCGCACCGACTGGGCGGGCCGCTCGCTGCGCCAGACGCCGGTCGGGATCGAGGCCTATCAGGCGACCGCCGGGCAGCGGCTGGAAAGCACGCGTTCGGTCAGCGGCCGCCAGGCGGGCGATCCGGAGCGGGCCGCCGCCGCAATCGTCGCGCTGGCGGACGAGGCCGACCCGCCGCGTCACATGGTGCTGGGCGCCTGGGGGATCGACCAGGTCACCGATCGCCTGCGCCGCCGCCTGCACGAGATCGAAGCGCGGCGCGAAGCCGCGGTCGCGACCGACTTCCCGGACTAAGCGCGGGAACGAGGGGAGGGCGGATGCACCGCCCTCCCGACCTCAGCCCTACAGGCCGACGATGCCGCCATCGCTGCGGGTGATGACGATCGTGGCGGAGCGCGGGCGGCTGCCGCTGGCGGCGCCGGTCTGGCTGGCCGGCCAGTTGCTGCTGATCGCGCGGGCGTTGCCGTCCTCGCCTGGATGCTGGATATTGACGAACAGCGCGGTTCCGTCCGGCGTCGAGTGGATGCCGGTGATCTCGCACTGTTTCGGGCCGACCAGGAAACGGCGCAGCGTCGTACCCGGCGTCTTGCCGATGCGGGTGGAGACGGTCGCGCTGCCGCCGCCGACGGTGCTGGTCACCGATCGGGTGCCGCCATCGCCGACCGTGCCGGGGATCGCCGCCAGCATCATGCAGTTGGTCTGGTCGGTGAAGGCACCGTCATCGGTCTGGAGCCAGAGCAGCGGTGTGCCCTGACCCGAGACGTTGCTCGGCAGGCCGAACCACATCCCATCCGGCGAGGAGAAGTCGTTGGTCGCGTCCAGGCCGGACAGGTTGATGTTGGTCGCGTCAAGGTCCGAACCTGCGCCAAAGGCATAGATGTCCCAGGCGAAGGTCGACGCCTCCGACGTGTCACCGGTCTCGCGCAGGCGGATGACATGGCCGTTGGCGTTGCCGGTGGTCGATCCGCCGGTCGTCTTGGGATCGACATAGGCGCGCGGATTGGCGGCATCGACGCCGGTCTGCGACCCGCTGGCGACCGGGCGGCGCGAGCTGTTGTTGGTCAGTGTGCAATACATCTCGCCGGTCGCCGGGTTGACGGCGGTCCATTCCGGCCGGTCCATCTTGGTCGCGCCCAGCACGTCGGCGGCGAGGCGGGTGTTGACCAGCACATCGGCCTGGTCGGCGAAGGGATAGGTGGCGTTGCTGCTCGTCAGGCCGTTCTGCCCGAACACCAGGGGCAGCCACTGGCCGGTGCCGTCGGCATTGAAACGCGCGACATGGAGCGTGCCGGCGTTCAGATATTTGTCGCCGACCGCAAGACGGTCGCTGGCACTGGCGTCCGCCGCCGACCAGGGCGTGGCCGACACGAACTTGTAGATATATTCGTTCTGCGCATCGTCGCCCATGTAGAAGGCTGGGCGGACCCCGGCGATGGTGCGGCCGACCTGGCAGCCCTCGTGGTTCATGCGGCCGAGCGCGGTCCGCTTGCGCGGGGTCGCGCTGGGATCGAAGGGGTCGATCTCGACCACCCAGCCGAACTGAAAGGGTTCGTGGCGGAAGTCGCCGCTGCCGTCCGCGGCCTGGGTGGCGTCGGCGGTGGCGTTCCAGCGCGAGAAAACGGTGTTGCCGGCGGTGGCGGGGGTGACGGTGGTCCAGCCATTATTGCCGGTGCGCCCCTCCGAGATGCCGTAGCGCGCGAGCGAAACATTCTCCTTCGCCAGGCCGGCGGTCGTGCGCACGGCGGCGTCCCCGGCGTTGCGGCGGAAATAGCCGGCCCAATTCTCCTCGTTGGTCAGATAGGTGTGCCAGGGCATGGTGCCGTTGGCGCAATTGTTGATGGTGCCGCGACCGCTGGTGCCGTCCGGCGAATAGGCGGTGCGGAGCAGCGCGCTGCCCGCCGCCGGACCGCTGAAGCGCATCGGCGTGTTCGGCGTGATGCGGCGGTTGAGGCTCGAGGACTGGACATAGGTCCAGGCGCCGCCGCTGGCCCGGGACACTTCGACCACCGAGACGCCATGCGCCTCGATCTCCTTGATCGCTTCCGCCTCGGGACGCACGCCGTTGCTGCTGGTCGGGCCGTTGGGATGGAGATAGGCGGCAGTGATGTTCTCGTGGTTGAGCACCAGTACGCCGCGGCTACTGTTGCTGGGATCGGGGCTGCTGCCGGACGATGCCAGGCCGAAATAGCTCATGCCGTCGTGATGATCGCCCGCGCGCTGGGCGAAATTGGTGTCGGTCCCATCATTGGCATAGGCCGCCACGCCCGCGGCGAGCGGATCGCCCAGCCGGTAGAGGACGGTGACGTCATGGCCGCTCGGCACCACCACCGTATCGCCCAACCCCTTGGGCACGGCGGTGAAACCCAACACGGCTGGCGTGACGGTGACCGTGGTCTGCGCCTCGCTCTTCACGCCCGAGTCGCTGGTCACTCCGAAGGCGAAGACCAGCGGCGTCGCGCTTGCCACGCCGGGTGCGGTGAAGGTGGCGGTGTTGACGCCGGTCACGGCCATCGTCACGGCGGGGCCACTGACCTGCCGCCATGCCGCCGAACGACCGCCGCGCTCGGACTGGCCGGTCAGCACGACGGTGCGGCCGGCGCTCGCGGTCGTCGCATCGCCGGCGCTGACCGCCACCGGCGTGTCCGCGTCATCGCCGCACGCGCTCAGCAACATGCCGCCGAACACGGCCGCGCCCGCCGCCGACAGGCCGCCCATCAGCGCCTGTCGGCGCGAGTAGCGCTGCTCGATCAGGTCGCCCAGGTGCGGATTGGCGCTGCGGTTGGTGTCGATATCGCCATCGTCATAGCCGGCGATGGTGCTGAACGGTGATTTCACGAAACGTCCCCCGGGATCGGCCGGTGTCGCCCGGCCTGCGGGGAGGTCATTGAGGGCAAAGCATGTCGCTGTGATTGCAGCGCAATGTCTCATCCATGTCACTGTGATGACGTGTTGATGACAGGCACGTCAGGTTCGAGCCGAGGCGACCGGGTAACAAAAAAGGCCGGGGTCGCCCCCGGCCTTCATCGTGTCGATCCATCCGGACCGCGAGCGCGATCAGGCGCCGGCGACTTCCGTCGTGTCGACCTTGATGCCCGGGCCCATGGTCGAGGAGATCGCGACCTTGCGGACATACTTGCCCTTGGCGCCGGCGGGCTTCGCCTTCACCACCGCGTCGACCAGCGCGTCGAAGTTCGCGCGCAGGTCCTCGGCCGGGAACGATGCCTTGCCGATGCCGCTGTGGATGATGCCGGCCTTCTCGACCCGGTACTCGACCTGGCCCGACTTGGCGTCCTTGACGGCCTGCGCGACGTTCATCGTCACGGTGCCCAGCTTCGGGTTCGGCATCAGGCCCTTGGGGCCCAGCACCTTGCCGAGGCGGCCGACGACGCCCATCATGTCCGGGGTCGCGATGCAGCGGTCGAAGTCGATCTTGCCACCCTGGATCTGCTCCATCAGGTCCTCGGCTCCGACGACGTCGGCGCCGGCCTCCCGGGCCTCGTCCGCCTTGGCGCCGCGGGCGAACACGCCGACGCGTACGGTCTTGCCGGTGCCCTTGGGCAGGTTGACGACGCCGCGGACCATCTGGTCGGCGTGGCGCGGATCGACGCCCAGGTTCAGCGCGACCTCGATGGTCTCGTCGAACTTGCTGGTCGCATTGGTCTTCGCGAGCGCGATCGCCTCGTCAACGCCGTGCAGCTGCTCGGGGTTGATGCTGATCGCCTTCTGCTTCTTGGTCAGCTTGGCCATGATCTCAACCCTCCACCACTTCGAGGCCCATCGCGCGCGCGGAGCCTTCGATGATCTTCGTCGCCGCTTCGATGTCGTTCGCGTTCAGGTCCTTCATCTTGACCTGGGCGATCTCCGACAGCTTCGACCGGGCGATCTTGCCCGCCGACACCTTGCCCGGCTCCTTCGAGCCCGACTTCAGGTTGGCGGCCTGCTTGATCAGGAAGGTCGCGGGCGGCGTCTTCGTCTCGAACGAGAAGGAGCGGTCCGCATAGACGGTGATCTTGGTGGGGATCGGCGTCCCCTTGGCCATGTCGGTCGTCGCGGCGTTGAACGCCTTGCAGAACTCCATGATGTTGACGCCGCGCTGACCCAGCGCCGGGCCGATCGGCGGCGCGGGCTTGGCGTCGCCGGCCGGAACCTGCAGGTTGATGTAACCTGTGATCTTCTTTGCCATGTGTCTCTCTCAGTTTAGCGGTGTTGGCGGCCGGTACCGGCCTCCCGCGGTCACTTGCCCCCGAATGATCGCCTCCGCGAACGAAAGCGCCAGGCCGCGGGGGCGCGGCCGGGATTGGGAAAGCGGGGCCTTTAGCGGGGATGCGGCGCGGCGTAAAGCCTTGGCGCGTGTCCTCTCGGCGGCCGACCCGGGAGTAAATCCCGCGTCTTCGGACGGGTCCGGCTGGGTCGACCCGCCGGCCGGCGGAGCAAGTAAGCCCCGCCGTGCGGCGCTTACTTGCTCCGCTCGACCTGTTCGAAGTTCAGCTCCACCGGGGTGGCGCGGCCGAAGATCGACACCGAGACCGACACCTTCGACTTGTCGAAGTCCAACGCCTCGACGACACCGTTGAAGGTCGCGAAGGGGCCTTCCAGCACCTTGACCGCGTCGCCGATCTCGTAGTCGACCTTGACCTTGGTCTTCGGTGCGGCGGCGGCTTCCTCCTTGGAGTTGAGCATCCGCGCGGCCTCGGCCTCGCTGATCGCCTGGGGCTTGCCCATCGAACCCAGGAAGCCGGTCACCTTCGGCGTGTTCTTGACGAGGTGGTAGACCTGGTCGTTCATGTCGAGCTTGGCGAGCACATAGCCGGGCATGAACTTGCGTTCGACGGCGATCTTCTTGCCGCGCCGGGCCTCGGTCACGGTTTCGGTCGGCACCTCGATCTGCTCGACCAGCCGGTCAAGGCCGAGCCGGGTCGCCTCGGCCATGATCGCGTCGCGGACCTTGCCCTCGAAGCCGGAATAGGCGTGGATGATGTACCAGCGCGCCATCGTCATTCAGTCCTTACTGCGCGAGCTTGAGCAGGGCGGTGACCACCGCGTTGAAGAACGAGTCCACGCCCAGGAAGAACAGCGCCAGGATCGTGGTCATGATCACGACCATCAGGCCGGTCATCCACGTTTCCTTCCAGCTCGGCCACGAGACCTTCTTGGTCTCCACCTTCACCTGGTTGATGAACTCGACAGGGGTCGTCTTCGCCACTTGGTTCAGCCCATGAAATTGCACGATCGGGAGACATGGAACCGCTCGCCGCTTTCCTGGTGGAAACCGGCGCGGGGCGCCATCCTCGCTGTCGGATAGACCATGCACTTAAGCGGGGGAACCGCGAAAGGCAAGGCATGTGTATAGCGGCGCTCTACACGCCAGGCGGTCAGGAAATGCCGAGATCGCCGGGGCCGAAGGCGGCGGGCAGCAGCTCCGACAGGCGATAGCGGGCGATCGCGTTGCCCTCCGCCGCGCCGCACAGCACCGGCAAGTCGCGCCCGCCCAGCTGCGCGGCCTCGTTGATCACCTGGCGGCAGCGGCCGCAGGGCGAGACGGGCTGGGTCCCGGTCGGCCGCCCCTCGGCGTCCATCGCGCCGCCGATCACCGCCACCGCGACGATCTCGCGCAGCCGCCCGCTGGCGCTGGCGGTGGCGATCGCCACCGTCTCGGCGCAGAGCGACAGGCCGTAGCTGGCATTTTCGACATTCGCGCCGGTGACGATGTCGCCGCCCTCCATCAACAGCGCCGCGCCGACGGCGAAACGCGAATAGGGAGCATGGGCGTGAAGGGCCGCGGCGCGGGCGGCCTGGATCAGGTGTTCTTCGGTCATAGGTTTCCGCGGATATGCAACACGCAGATCAGCGTGAAGAGCCGGCGGGCGGTGTCGAAATCGACGTCGATCTTCCCCGCCAGCCGCTCCTTCAGCATCTCTGCTGCGTCGTTGTGGAGGCCGCGCCGGGCCATGTCGATCGTCTCGATCTGCGCCGGGCTCGCCTTGCGGATCGCCTCGTAATAGCTGTCGCAGATCGCGAAATAGTCCTTGATCGGCCGGCGGAAGCGCCCGAGCGCCAGCACCAGCGTCTCCAGGTGCGTCCCATCCTCGCGGTGCATGTGGATGCCCAGCCGGCCCTCCTCCTGCTCCAGCTTGATGCGGTATGGCCCGGCATAGCCGTCGGCCTGCTCGCGCTGGGGGGCGAAGTGATTGTCCTCCAGCAGGTCGAAGATGGCGATCCGCCGCTCCTGCTCGACATCGGCCGAACGCCAGCCCAGGCTGCGTTCGTCCAGTTCGATATCGATGATCCGGGGATCGGCCATCCGCCCGCGATAGAGGGTCGGAGGCGGAACGACAATCTTTGCCGCGGGCGGGACGGTTCGCCGCAGGATGCTTGAGGCCGGGGGGCGGCCGGGTCTAACGCGGGGCGATGGCCACGCTTGCATTCCCGACTCCCCCCGCTGCCGCCGCCGAGCCGCAGCAGCTTCCCCGCAACGTCGAGGCCGAGGCCGCGATGCTGGGCGCGATGATGATCGACAACCGCCTGGCGGACGACCTGGTCGACCGGCTGGAGCCGGCGCATTTCTTTGAACCCGTCCACGGCCGTATCTTCGCCGCGATCAAGACGTTGCGCGGCAACGACATGCTCGCCACCCCGGTGACGCTGCGCCCGATGTTCGAGGCGGACGAGGGGATGCGCGAACTGGGCGGCCCCGCTTATCTCGCCAGCCTGACGGGATCGGGCGCGGGCCTGATCGGCGCGCGCCAGTTCGCGCAGCAGATCTACGACCTGGCGATGCTGCGTGCGCTGGTGACGGTCGGCCGCACCCTGGTCGACCGGGCGATGGATACGTCCGAGGAGGTGAACCCGCGCGCGCAGATCGAACTCGCCGAGGAGGAATTGTACAAGGTCGCCGGCGACGGTGGCGCGGAAAGCTCGATCAAGACCTTCGCTCAGGCGACGACCATGGCGGTGAAGAATGCCGAGCGCGCGCTGAACAGCGGCGGCCATGTCTCGGGCATCACCACCGGCCTCGATTCGGTCAATTCCAAGATCGGCGGCATGCACCGCTCCGACCTCATGATCCTGGCGGGCCGGCCCGGCATGGGCAAGACCTCGCTGGCGACCAACATCGCCTTCAACGCGGCGCGGCGCTGGATGCGCGACATGGCCGACGGCATCCCGCCCTCCGAATCGGTCGGCGCCAAGGTCGCCTTCTTCAGCCTGGAGATGAGCGCCGACCAGCTCGCCACGCGTATTCTCGCCGAACAGTCGCGGATCAGTTCCGAAAGCTTGCGCATGGGCAAGATCAGCCGCGCCGAGTTCGGGCAGCTCGCCCAGGCGGCGGCGGAGCTGGAGAACCTGCCGCTGTTCATCGACGATACCGGCGGCCTGTCGATCTCCGCGCTCCACACCCGCGTCCGCCGCCTCCAGCGCCGGCACAACAACGAACTGGGGTTGGTGGTGGTCGACTATCTCCAGCTCCTGACCGCCGGCGGCAAGGGCGACGGCAACCGAGTGCAGGAAATCTCCGAGATTTCGCGCGGGTTGAAGACGCTGGCCAAGGACATGAACGTGCCGGTGCTGGCGCTGTCGCAGCTCAGCCGCGCGGTGGAAAGCCGCGAGGACAAGCGGCCGATGCTGTCGGACCTGCGCGAATCGGGCTCGATCGAGCAGGACGCCGACATGGTCTGGTTCGTGTTCCGGGAGGATTACTACACCGCCGCGCGCGAGCCGAAGCGGCCGGTCGAGGGCGACAATGCCAAGGTCTTCGAGGATCACGCCGCCTGGGCCAGCGACATGGAGCGGGTCTATGGCCTCGCCGAGCTGATCGTGGCCAAGCAGCGCCACGGCGCGACCGGCAAGGTGGTGCTGAAGTTCGATCCGACGATCACCCGCTTCTCGGACTATGCGGGCTATTGAGGGGGAGGGGGCGCGACCTCTGATCTCTTGCTCCTTCTGTTCCCCGGCGATGGCCGGGGCCCAGTTGGAAAGGCTATAGTGAAGGAGCGCTGTGCATCTTCATCAGGGTCCCCCAACAGGCCCCGGCCATCGCCAGGGAACAAAGAGAGAGACGAAGCCCATCGCCCCAACCTCACTGCCGCGACACCCCCGACCCATGATCCTCGCGCCGGGCGGTCAGGACGGCGCGGGCGTCGCCGGGGGTGCGGCGATGGCCATGGCCGTCGGTCGCCGCCGCGATCACGCGTTCGAGCAGTTCCTGTCCCTCGCGCCACAGGCCCAGCCCGCTTGCCGCGTTGATATGGCCGTGCGCGCCAATATCCAGAAAATGGCTGCCCCAATCAGCCGCCATGCTGTGCGCCCGCTCGATCGATACCCAGGGATCGTCGGTGGACGCGACCAGGATCGACGGGAAGGGCAGCGAAATACGCGGCGCGGGCGCGAAGCCGGTCAGCTCGACCGGCGCATCGCGGCGGTCGACATCGGCGGGCGCGACCAGCAGCGCGCCGGCCACGGGCCAGCCATAGGGTTGCGGGCTGAGCTGCGCCCACCAGGCCACCGCCTGGCACCCCAGCGAATGCGCGACCAGGATCACCGGCGCATGGGCGTGGCGGATCGCCTCGTCCAGCCGGTTCACCCAGCTGTTGCGATGCGGCGTGTGCCACATGCCCAGTTCGGCACGGATCGTATCGACTCGGCTGCTTTCCCAAAGCGTCTGCCAGTGCGACGGTCCCGAGCCACCAAGTCCGGGGACGGTGACGACCGTTGGCTGGACGGTCTCGAACGGTGCGAACGAACCCATGGCGCTTCTCCCGACATAAAGGCCCCGACGACAGGGCAAGGGGACAGAGCGACTCGGCGGTCCAGGGTCCGCCGTCACGCCACACCCTATGGCTTCAGCATATTCCTACCAAGCTGATAGGCAATAGCCGTCGCGCCGGAGCGATGGCGGGTTGCGGCAGGGCGTTGCGCTTGTCATGGCCGGCGGATGAACAAGATGGCCAAGCAGCGCGCGGACCAGATGCTGGTCGATCGGGGACTGGTGGAGTCACGCGCCCGCGCCCAGGCGCTGATCATGGCGGGGCTGGTGTTCGCGGGGGATCGCAAGGTCGACAAGCCAGGCCAGGCGCTGCCGGCGGACGTGGTGCTCGACGTGCGCGGGCGCGACCATCCCTGGGTGTCGCGCGGCGGGATCAAGCTGGCCCATGCGCTCAGCCATTTCGGGCTGGACGTGACCGGGCTGGTGGCGATCGACGTCGGCTCCTCGACGGGCGGCTTCACCGACGTGCTGCTGCAGGGCGGGGCGGCGCGCGTCTACGCGGTCGACAGCGGCACCAACCAGCTCGCCTGGAAGCTGCGGCAAGACGAGCGCGTCATCGTCCATGAACAGACCAGCGCCCGCATCCTGACCGAGGACCATATCCCGGAACCTGTCGACCTGATCGTGTGCGACGCCAGCTTCATCGGCCTGGCCAAGGTGCTGGATCGGCCACTCGGCTTCGCCAGGCCGGGCGCGCGCCTGATCGCGCTCATCAAGCCGCAGTTCGAAGCGGGGCGCGACGAGGTTGGCAAGGGCGGGGTGGTGCGCGACCCGACGGTCCATGCGCGGGTGTGCGACGAAGTCGCGGCCTGGCTGCGCAGCCGGAACTGGTCGGTCGAGGGCATCGTTCCCAGTCCGATCACCGGGCCTGAAGGCAATGTCGAATTTCTCATTTCGGGACGGAATCGGGTGGATCTGCCGTGATGGTCGGCGATCAAGCCCATGAAAAACGGGACGAGCGGTTTACTGGTTCTTCATCCTGCGGCAGGACACGGGCCATGCGGACATCTCAGGAGCGAATGTGAACGGTATCGCGTCGAAGGGGCAGTTGCGGGCATCCTATCTGAGATGGGCGGTGGTCACCGTGCCGCTGATGCTGCTGCTGGGCTTCGCGTCCGGACGGTCGGTGCCGGCGGGATCGGACAATGGCTGGTATGTCGCGCTCGCCAAGCCGGAGCTGACGCCGCCGGGCTGGATGTTCCCGGTCGCCTGGACGATCATCTATATATGCCAGGGACTGGCCTTGGCGATGATCCTGAACGCGCGCGGCGCCCGCGGCCGGATGGGCGCGGTAGCCCTGTTCGCGATCGGCGTGGTCGCGGCGCTGATCTGGATGCCGTTGTTCTTCGGCGCGCACCGGATCTTCGCGGCGGCGGTGCTGATCTCGGCCATGGTGGTGGTCGGCATCGCCACCGCCTTCGCCTTCGGTCGCATCCGGCCGGTGGCCGCATGGCTGCTGGTGCCCTATCTGGTGTGGATCAGCTTCGCTACGGTGCTGACCTGGAGCATCGACCAGCGCAATCCCGATGCCGAGACGGTTGCGCCGGCGGCGCGCAGCTCCCAACTCTTGTAATCGCCCCGTTCCCGCAATCCCGCCGATTGGAATTCGACATGCAATCCGACAACCGCATCTTCGACGATCTCGCCAAGCTGGTGAACGGCGCAGCCGGCACTATCGCCGGCATGGGCCGCGAAGCGGAATCGACCGCCCGCGCCCGCGCCCGCGACTGGATCGGCGGGCTGGACTTCGTCAGCCGCGACGAGTTCGAAACGGTGAAGGCGATCGCCATCGCCGCGCGCGAGGAAGCCGATGCGCTGCGCGCCCGACTCGACGCGCTTGAGGCCAAGGCGGCCGATCCGCTGCCGACCGCATGATCGTGTTCGTTTGCGCGTCGAAACCGGGCGCGGACGCGACCGGAGGTCTCTTCCGTCGCGTGGCGATCGGTGCGACAGGGTGCTGATGCTCGACCACGACGACCAGGCCGACGACGCCGCGCCCATCGACATGCTCGAGGCCTATTATGCCGCCCATGGCTGGGAGCATGAGCGGCATGACGACGAGATCATCGCCACGGTCAAGGGCAGCTGGGCCAGCTACGAGCTGCGGGCGTTGTGGCGCGAGGAGGACAGCGTCCTCCAGTTCCTGTGCTTCCCCGACATCAAGGTCACCGACGATCGCCGCGCGACGATCTACGAGGCGATCGGGCTGGTCAACGAACAGCTGTGGATCGGCCATTTCGAACTCTGGTCGTCGAGCGGCATCCTGCTGTTCCGCCACGCCGCGATGATCGATGGCGGCGACGACAGCGTCCTGTCGCTGTCCGCCGCCGAACTGCTGGTGGAATCCGCGATCGAGGAGTGCGAACGCTTCTACCCGGTGTTCCAGTTCGTGCTCTGGGGCGGCAAGTCCCCGCGCGAGGCGCTGGCGGCGGCGCTGGTCGAAACCCAGGGCGAGGCATGACCGACCACGCGTCCGTCACCGACATGGCGGCGCTCCCGCAGCCGCTCTGGATGATCGGCTGCGGCAATATGGGCGGTGCGATGCTGCGCGGCTGGATGGCCGCCGGGCTCGACCCGGCGTCCGTCACGGTGGTGACGCGCAGCGGGCTGGGCGCGCCGGGCGGCGTCCGCTCGGTGACGGAATTGCCGCCGGACGAGCGGCCCGCGACTCTGGTGCTGGCGGTCAAGCCGCAGCAACTCGACACGGTCGCGCCGCTGCTCGCCGGACTGGAGCCCGAATTGCTCGTGTCGATCCTGGCAGGGGTGGAGGCCGATGTGCTGGCGAGGCGCATCCCGGCGCGCGCGGTGGTGCGCGCGATGCCCAATCTGCCGGTCGCAATTCGTCAGGGTGTGACGGCGCTGTTCAGCACGAGCGAAGCCCTCGAGGTGCGCCGGGCGGCCGAAGCGCTGGCCCGGCCGCTCGGGCTGGCCGAATGGATCGCCGACGAGCGGTCGTTCGACGCGGTGACGGCGCTGGCCGGCTGTGGTCCGGGCTTCGTCTTCCGCTTCGCCGATGCGCTGGCGGCGGCGGGAACGGCGCTTGGCCTGCCGCCCGAGCAGGCGCGGCGGCTCGCGGTGGCGACGCTGGCGGGGGCGGGGGCGATGGCGTTGCAGGCCGATGTCCCGCCTGCAACGCTGGCCGACCGGGTCGCTAGTCCAGGCGGTTCGACGCGCAAGGGGCTCGACGTGCTGGATGCGGACGACGCGCTAATCCGCCTGTTGACCGCGACGCTGTCCGCCTCCGAGCGCCGCAATGCGGAGATGGCAGCGGCGGCGCGCGGCTGATCCCCCATCATCATGGGCGAATTGCCCTGCCGGATCACGATCGCCGGCATTTCAGGGAGCGTTCGACGACGATGACCACCGCCAAGCCCCGCATCCTTTTATGCTCTCCCATCCCGGTCACCCGGCATGAAGGGGGATGGCGGACGATCGACCTCTGGGCGCGGGACGTCAATGCCCAGGCGGACCAAGCGGAGATCGTGCTGCTGTGTCCGATCGTCACCGATCCCATCGAGGATGGAGCGCCGCTCGATCCGGCGATCGCGGTCGTCGACGAACGCCATCTGTCCGGTGGCGAAACGCTTGAGCAGAAGGTTGACTGGTCGACGGCGATCCAGCTGCCCGGCAATGGTGGCCTGCGGATGGCGCGGCGGTTCCGGCCGCTGCTGCGGATCGCCGCCGCCCGTGGGACGGCGGTGTTTCTGGGCATCACCAGCAACCGTGCTCGCACCGCCATCCTGAATTCGCGGGGTGGGTCGTGGCCGCGCCGCATCCAGGGCCTGCTGCGCTATGCCGATGTCCGGCTGGCGCAGAATTGGCTCGCGCGGCGCTGTGCGGGCGTGTTCGTGGTCGGCGAGGGAGTGCGGGCGCTGGTGGAGCCGGTGGCGCGCTCGGTCCATGTCGGCGTGGCGAGTTGGATCCAGGTCGCGGACATCGTCCCGCCGCGGCCGCAGCGCGACCAGCCGCTGCGGGTCTGCATGGCCGGGCGGCTGGAGCCCATGAAGGGCTTCCATCTCGGCATCCAGGCTTTCGCCCGGGCTGGTGCGAACCGGTTCGACCGACTGACGATCATCGGCAAGGGTGCGGAGCAGGAGCGGTTGGAACGTCAGGCGCGCGAGGCGGGGCTGGACAATTTCCATCTGCTGGCCCCGGTCGGTTATCCCGAACCCTTCTTCCGCTTCCTGGACGGCTATGACGTCGTCCTCCTGACCAATCTCAACGACGAACAGCCGCGCCTGATCTTCGATGCGATCAGCCGGGGGTGCATTCCCGTCTGTCCTGACACGTTGCCCTATCGCGCGCTTGGTCTCGATCCGCGCCTGTTGTACCGGCAGGGCGACGTGACGGCGCTGAGCGAGCGACTGGTCGCCCTGTCCGATCCCGTGCTCCGTCAGGAGCTGAGCAGCGCGATCGCGGATCTCGCCACCCGCTTCACCCTGCCGGCCATGCACACGGCGCGGCTGGAATGGATGGCGTCCGTCAAGGAGCGCGGCGGCTGAGGCCCCACCCGACGGATCCGGAGGTCGCACCCCGGCCCGCCCGATGACGACAACGGTTCACCTGCGCCGCAAACCGGGCTAGAGGACGCCATCCCCGGGGGGCCGCTGGTGCGCGGCTGAGAGTTGGGCCGCGAGCCCATGACCCGTCGAACCTGATCCGGATGATACCGGCGTAGGGAGGGTTGGCGGTGTCCTCCGTCGTCCCTCCATGTGAAGTGGACGCGAGACGATGCCGGTACCCCATGCACGCGATCGAGTGACGATCCGCCCCGCAGCCCTGCTCTGTTCGGTGGCCGGGCTGATGCTGCCCGCCGCCGCCCTGGCGCAACAGGCGACGACCGACGTTCCGGCCGACATCCGCGTCATCGGCCACCGCGATCCCGAGGGGCTGCTGCCCGACCAGACCGAGCCCAGGGCGGTCAGTGCGATCTCCGCCGACTTCATCGGCAAGCAGGCCCCGACCCTCAACGCCTTCCAGCTCGTCGGCCTGCTGCCCGGCGCGAATGTCGCGTCGAGCGATCCCTATGGCCTGTCGACCAGTTCGAGCCTGACGCTGCGCGGTCTCGGGCAGGACGAGATTGCCGTGCTGCTGGAGGGCGCGCCGCAGAACGATATCGGCTATTTCTACGCCTACCCGTCGCAATTCGCCGATCCGGCCAATGTCCGGCAGATCGCGCTCGCGCAGGGATCGACGGATATTGACGCGCCCACGGTGGTGGGCGCCGGTGGCCTGATGGCGCTGACGCTCGATGACCCCAGGTCGACGCGACAGGGGTCCGCCGATCTCTCGCTCGGCTCGCACGGCCTGCGCCGCGTCTTCGTCCGCGCCGATACGGGACCCATCGCGGGCAGCGCGGTGAAGGCCTTCCTGTCCTATTCCAACACCCGCGCCGACAATTGGCGGGGCGCCGGCTATGACACGCGCCAGCATGTCGACGCCAAGCTGCTCGCCGAATGGGGAAACGGCAATCGCGCCAGCCTCGCTTTGTCGTACAACGACGCCAATTCCTCCAGCTATCCCAGCCCGACCCTGGCCGAGTGGCAGGCGCAGGGGCGCGGGTTCAACTACGATGCGCGCTATCAGGCAGGGGCCACCACCTACTGGCGGCTGTACCGTGCCCCATTCCGCAACCTCTATGCCTCCGCTCCGGTGCATCTGGTGCTGGGCGATCGGTGGTCGTTCGACGGCACCAGCTATCTCCAGTTCGGCTACGGCAATTCGCCCTATGGCACCCAGCTCTCGACGACCGGCAATTTCCTGGGCGTGGAGGAGCTGGCCGACCCCATCGCGCTGCCCGGCGCGCGCGACGGCGTCGCGACGGTGATGGGCAATTATACCGGCGATCAGATGCGCGTCGGCCAGGTCGGCACGCTGCGCTGGCAGGCGGGCGCGCACCGGATCATGGCGGGGCTGTGGTTCGACTATGGCACGGACCGCGTCACCCAGACCTATACCGCGGTCGATGCCGAGGGGCGCCCGGCCGATCGATGGGGCTATCGCAGCAAGGCGATCCGCACCGCAGATGGTCGCCTCCTCGCCTATGAGAACCAGCGCACCGTCACGGTGACGAAGAGCGCTTTCCTGGCCGACAGCATCGCGCTTGGAGAGCGCCTGACCATCGATATCGGCGTCAAGGGCGTCGGTCTGCTGCGCAACGGCCGCAACTATCTGCCGGGACCACAGACCCGCGTCCGCCGCGACAGCTTCACTGTCCTGCCGCGCGCCGCGCTTCGCTATGCGATCGACGACCGCCAGCAGGTCTTCGCCAACATCACCACCAATTTCCGCCCGCCCAACGAGTTCACGCTGTACGACAGCTATGATGGCGGCGTCGTTTCGACCCGTGGCACCGCCGCGCTGAAGAACGAATATTCGGTGTCTCAGGAACTGGGCTATCGCTATATAGGGCCCAGCCTGTCGGCTTCGATCACCGGTTTTCACTATGACTTCCGCAACCGGCAACTGGCGACCGTCGTCGACAATGGCGGCGCGCAGGTGAACACGACGCTGAATGCCGGCGGCCAGCATTCCTACGGCATCGACGCCGAGATCGACTACCGCCCCGCCAGGGGCGTCAGCGTCTATGTCTCGGGCGAGTATCTGCGCGCGCGGCTTGACGACGACCTGCCGGTCGGCGACGACACGTTGCCGACGCGCGGCAAGCATGCGGTATCCAGCCCGACGCTCCAGATCGGCGGCGGCGGCACCTACGACGATGGTCGGCTGTTCGGCAGCGTCGCCGGCAAATATGTTGGTCGCCAATATGCGACCTTCCTGAACGACGAGAGCATCCCGGGCTATGCGACGGTCGACCTGGCGATCGGCGTCCATCTCGCCGACTGGTTCGGGGGCAAGCGGACCGACCTGCGTCTGAATGCTATCAACGTCACCGACCCGCATGTGCTGGCGGGCGTGCAGGCGGTGACCGCCAATGCGCGGGAGGCCGTGGGGCGGGGCGGGACGATCGTGCCGGGCCAGGCGCCCGCCTATTACATCGCCGGCGGCGCGGCGGTCACCGCCACCGTGTCGCGCAGCTTCTGATCGTGCCCGCGTCCGATCCGGCGGCGGAGCACCGGGTCCATGGCATGGGTACCGCCATGGCAGTGCCGACCTGGCCCGCGATCACGCCCGGTGAGGCGGCGGCGGTGCTCGCCCGCTATCCGGCTGCCGGGGAGATGAGGGCGCTGCTCTGGCATTCGCCACGGCCCTTTTCCGCCGCGACGCTGATAGAGACGCGCGGTGGCGGCTTGCTGCTGAAGCGGCACGACCGCCGCGTCCGCGATGTCGCGGGCGTGGCGGAGGAACATCGCTTCGTCGCGCATCTCGCCGCGGCGGGCGCGCCAGTGCCCGCGCTGCTCCGCACGGCGGACGGAACGAGCGCGGTTGCGATCGGGCCATGGACCTATGAGCTTCAGCGGCAGGCGAGCGGCGACGACCTGTATCGTGACAGGCCCTCCTGGACGCCGTTCCTGACCCTGGATCATGCCCATGCGGCCGGGCGCGCGCTGGCGCGGCTGCACCGCGCGGCGCAGGGCTTCGACGCGCCGCCGCGTCGCGTCCAGCCCCTGGTCGCCAGCCTCACGGTCCTGGCCGCTGCGGATCCCATGGCGGCGCTCGACGCCTATGTCGCAGCCCGCCCGGCCCTGGCCGCGTGGCTGGCGGGGCGGCCGTGGCGGCGCCGGCTGGCGTCGCTGTTCGCAACGCTGGGCCAGGGGCTGGCCCCGATCGTCGCGCGCCAGGCGCGGCTATGGACCCACAACGATTGGCATCCCTCCAACCTGCTATGGTCGGCGGACGGCGGCGTCCAGACCGTGCTTGATTTCGGCCTGTCCGACCGGAGCTGCGCGGCGCACGACCTGGCGACCGCGATCGAGCGGAGCGCCATCGCCTGGCTGGAGCTGGGGCAGGGACGGGACGAGGCCATCGGCGACCCGGTGGCGGCGCAGGCGCTGGTCGCGGGCTATGAATCGGTCGCGCCTGCGGATCGCGCCCTCGTCGCCACGGCCGTCCGCCTGCTGCCGCTGGTCCATGTCGAATTCGCGCTTTCCGAAATCGATTATTTCGCCGGCGTGGTCGGGGATCGCGCTGCGGCGGCGCTGGCCTGGGAAACCTATCTCTTCGGACATGCCGAATGGTTCCTGTCGCCGAGCGGACAGACCTTTCTCGAGCATTGCGCGGCGGGACGGCGCGGCTGATGTCGCCTTTGGAGATCGCGGCGGTCGCGACCAGTTTCCTGGCGATCGGGCTGACCGCGCGGCGCAACCTGTTGTGCTGGCCGCTGAACCTTGTTGCCTGTGCCTTGTATTTCAAGCTGTTCCTCGACGTGCGCCTTTATGCGGACATGGTGCTGCAGGCGCTGTTCGGGGTCGGCATCCTGTATGGCTGGATCGTCTGGAGCCGTGGCCGACGCGGCACGGGTCACGTGGCCGTCGTGCCGCTGTCGGCGTTAGGGGCTTTGGCGGGGCTGGCGGTCGGCGCGCTGAGCGCGGCCGCGATCGGGTGGTTCACCAGCCGCCATACCGATGCGGCTCTGCCGTGGACGGACGCGACGCTCAGCAGCTTCAGCCTCGTCGCGCAATATTGGACGGCCCGGCGTCACCGCGAAAGCTGGCTGCTCTGGATCGCGGTCGACATCGTCTATGTGGGGATGTTCGTCGCCAAGGGCCTGGTGCTCACCGCCGGGCTTTATGCGGTGATGATCGGCCTGGCGGTGATCGGCTATCGCGACTGGCGCAAGGTGTGATCGCCGTTCGAAAAATCTCTACCGGTCGGTATGAAAGCCGTTGACGTGACGGTCCGCCGTTAATATACCAGTCAGTATAGAAGAGGGCGCTACCCAAGGCGTCTCGGCTCGCAAGGACGCCGCTATGCTCCATCCTGTACTTCCGGCGGTGCTCGCCCCGTAATCGGCGGCCCCGGCAAGCGTATCTCATTCGCCCATCGACCCGATCCGTCGGACGCGCTGCGTCACGGCGATGACGGTCCACATCTGCGCGCCAGCGTCACGACCCGGAGCACGGGGCGTGGCGGCCGCCCTGTCACGGGCGGAAACGGCGCGCCCATGACCATGACGGAAGGACATCTCATGGCCAATGTCGATCTCTCGGCCGATCCCAATTCGGCCAGCCGGGCCGAACGGCCCCGCCTCGGCAACCCCTCGTTGGAGGCGGCCGCATGAACATGATCGCCACGATCGACGCGCCCGCCGGCGACGCGCGATCCGAGCCGCGCCGACGCCAGTGGCGGCGCGTGGGCTGGATCGCCCTGCCGGTCGTCGCCCTGGGCAGCGCCTGGGCGGCGTTCCATCGCGATGGGCCCGCCGTGGCGGCGATGCCGCCGCCCGCCGTCGAGGTTGCGCAGCCGCTGGTCCGGCAGGTGACCGAATGGGACGATTATGTCGGCCGCTTCGAAGCTTCCAAGTCGGTCGAGGTCCGCCCGCGCGTGTCGGGGGCGATCACCGCCGTGCACTTCACCGACGGCGCGATCGTCCGCAAGGGGCAGTTGCTGTTCACGATCGACCCGCGGCCGTTCGCGGCGAGCCTGGCCGAGGCGCGGGCGAGCGTCGCGGGCGCGGCGAGCGACCTGGCGCTGGCGCGCGCCAATCTGGACCGCGCCAATCGGCTGGTCGCCGACGACGCGGTGTCGAAGAGCGATCTCGACCAGCTCGCCGCCCGCGTCCGCGCCGCCCAGGCCGCGCTGGTCGCGGCGCAGGCGCGGGTCGGCGCGCGCGCGCTGGATGTCGAGTTCACCCAGGTCCGCGCGCCGATCGCCGGCCGCATCTCGGATCGCCGGATCGATGCCGGCAATCTGGTGACGGCGGGGGACACCAGCGGCACGCTGCTGACGACGATCAACGCGCTGGACCCGATCTACTTCGCCTTCGATGCCTCGGAGGGACTGTTCCTCAAGTCCAAGCGCGCCGCCGCGGAAGGGTCGACGGTCGAGGTCCGCCTGCAGGACGAGACTCGCTATACCCGGTCCGGTCGGCTGGATTTCACCGACAACGGCCTCGACCCGCGCTCCGGCACGGTGCGGGGTCGGGCGGTGCTGTCCAATCCCGACCTGTTCCTGACCCCGGGCATGTTCGGCAACATGCGCCTGGCCAGCGGCGCGTCGGTGCGCGCCCTGCTGGTCCCCGATGCCGCAATCCAGACCGACCAGGCGCGCAGGACGGTGCTGACCGTGGCTCGCGACGGCACCGTCGCGGCCAAGCCGGTGGTGCTGGGTCCGGTCGTGGACGGGCTGCGCATCGTGCGCAGCGGGCTGGCGGCCGGCGACCGCGTCGTCGTCAGCGGCACGCAGATGGCGATGCCGGGCGCCAAGGTGACGGTGCGGCCGGGTCGGATCGCGGCGGCCCAGGATGCCGCCGCGCCGCCGGCCGCGCCGATGGTCGGCGAGGCGACGCTGGCCCGCTAGCCGGCCGTCGCCGCCCGGCGGCCACCCGTACGCTCTCGTGTTCCTCATATCGTCGCCCGCACGGGCGGGGAGGCTATCCATGCGCCTGTCGCGCTTCTTCATCACGCGGCCGATCTTCGCCGCGGTCATCGCGGTCGTCATCACGATCGTCGGGGCGCTCGCCTATCTGGGGCTGCCCGTTTCGCAATATCCGAACATCGTGCCGCCGACCGTGACCGTCGCCGCGACCTATCCCGGCGCCTCGGCCGAGACGGTGGCGGAGACCGTCGCCGCGCCGATCGAGCAGGAGATCAACGGCGTCGACGGCATGATCTACCAGTCGTCGCAATCGACCGGCGACGGCCGCGCGACGATCACCGTCACCTTCAAGCCGGGCACCGACCTCGACGCCGCGCAGGTGCTGGTCCAGAACCGCGTGGCCATCGCCACCCCGCGCCTGCCCCAGGAGGTGCAGCGGCTGGGCATCGTCACCAAGAAGACCTCGCCCGACTTCCTGATGGTCGTGAACCTGGTCTCGCCCGATCGTTCGCTCGACACCCAGTATCTGTCCAACTATGCACTGACCCAGGTGAAGGATCGGCTGGCGCGGATCGAGGGCGTGGGCGACGTCCAGCTCTTCGGCGCCCGCGATTATGCGATGCGGGTGTGGATCGATCCCGGCCGCGCCGCCGCGCTCGGCCTGACCGCCGGCGACATCGTCGGGGCGCTGCGCGCGCAGAACGTGCAGGTCGCCGCCGGCACGCTGGGCCAGCCGCCCTACAATCAGGGCAATGCCTTCCAGCTCAACGTCGAGACGCAGGGCCGGCTGACCGAGCCGCAGCAATTCGCCGATATCGTCATCCGCACCGATGCCGACGGCCGCCAGGTTCGGGTACGCGATGTCGGCCGGGTCGAGTTGGGCGCCGCCGACTATTCCACCAACACCTATCTGTCCGGCGAGCCGACGGTGCTGCTCGGCGTGTTCCAGCGCCCGGGCTCCAACGCGCTCGCCGCCGCCAAGGCGATCACCGCCGAGATGGACCGGGTGCAGCAGACCTTCCCCAAGGGGCTGGCCTACCGCGTCATCTACAACCCGACCGAGTTCATCGCCCAGTCGATCGACGAGGTGATGCATACGCTGCTGGAGGCCATCGTCCTGGTCGTCCTGGTCATCATCGTCTTCCTCCAGCGCTGGCGCGCCGCGATCATCCCGGTCGTCGCCATCCCCGTGTCGCTGATCGGCACCTTCGCGGTGCTGCTGCTGGTCGGCTATTCGCTCAACAACCTGTCCTTGTTCGGGCTGGTGCTGGCGATCGGCATCGTCGTCGACGACGCGATCGTCGTGGTCGAGAATGTCGAGCGGAACCTGGCCCAGGGCATGACGCCGCTCCAGGCCGCCTTCACCTCGATGGACGAGGTGGCCGGCGCGCTGGTCGCGATCGTCGCGGTGCTGTGCGCGGTGTTCATCCCGACCCTGTTCATGAACGGCATCTCCGGCGCCTTCTACCAGCAGTTCGCCGCGACCATCTCCACGGCCACGATCATCTCGCTGATCGTCTCGCTGACCCTGTCGCCGGCGCTTGCCGCGATCCTGCTGAAGGATCATGCCGAGGATCACGGCAGCCAGGGCCTGGTGATGCGGCGGGTGCGGGCCGCCGGCGATGCGTTCAATCGCGCCTTCGAGGCGATGAGCGAGCGATACAGCCGCCTGACCCGGACGCTCGTCACCCGCCCGAAGCGGGTGATGGTGACCTATGCCGGGCTGATCGCGGCGACCATAGGGATGCTGTGGACGACGCCGACCGGGTTCATCCCCCAGCAGGACCAGGGTTATTTCCTGACCGTCATCCAGCTGCCGCCGGGCTCGTCGGTGGAGCGCACCGATGCGGTGATGCGCAAGGTCGCCGCGCGCATCCTGCCGCTGGCGGGGGTGAAGGGCGCGGTGATGCTCGCCGGCTTCGACGGCCCGTCGCAGACGCTCGCGCCCAATGCCGCCGCCGCCTACATCCCGCTCAAGGACTTCAAGGACCGCAAGGGCATCCACGTCAGCCAGATCATGGCCGAGGCGCAAAAGGCGACCGCCGACATCACCGAGGCGCGGTTGATGATCGTGCCGCCGCCGGTCATCCAGGGCATCGGCGCGGCCGGCGGCTTCCGCATGATGGTGCAGGATCGCGGCGGCCATGGCTATCAGGCGCTGGGGCAGGAGGCCTATGCGCTGATCGGCAAGGCCAATCAGGCAAAAGGTCTGGCCGGCGCCTATACCTTCTTCGACACCGCCACGCCGCGCGTCTTCGCCGATATCGACCGCGCCAAGGCCGATCTGCTCGGCGTGCCGCCGGAGCGGGTGTTCGAGGCGCTGAACGTCTATCTGGGCTCGGCCTTCGTCAACGACTTCAACCTGCTCGGCCGGACCTACCGCGTCACCGCCCAGGCGGACGCGCCGTTCCGCGCGACCGAGGCGGACATCGCCAACCTCAAGACCCGCTCGAACGCAGGCGCGATGGTGCCGATCGGCTCGGTCGCGACCTTCCGCGACAAGACCGGCCCGTATCGCGTCGTCCGCTACAACATGTTCCCGGCGGTCGAGCTGGACGGCAATACTGCACCCGGTTTCTCTTCCGGCCAGTCGCTGGTGACGATGGAGAAGCTGGCGGCCGAGACGCTGCCCGCCGGCTACAGCACGGAATGGACCGACATCGCCTTCCAGCAGCGGCTGGCGGGGAACACGGCGGCGGTCATCTTCGCGCTCGCGGTCGTCTTCGTCTTCCTGGTGCTGGCGGCGCAATATGAAAGCCTGGTGCTGCCGCTGTCGATCATCATGATCGTGCCAATGTGCCTGTTGGCGGCGATGATCGGCGTCAACCTGCGCGGCATGGACAACAACGTGCTGACCCAGATCGGCCTGGTCGTGCTGATCGCCCTCGCCGCCAAGAACGCGATCCTCGTCGTCGAGTTCGCGCGCCAGGCGGAGTTGCAGGACGGCCTGTCGCCGGTCGAGGCGGCGGTGCGCGCCGCGGGCGACCGGCTGCGGCCGATCCTGATGACCAGCTTCGCCTTCGTACTGGGCGCGGTGCCGCTGCTCGTGGCAAGCGGGGCCGGGGCGGAGCTGCGCCAGGCGCTCGGCACCGCGGTGTTCTTCGGGATGCTCGGCGTCACCGGTTTCGGCCTGATCTTCACCCCCACCTTCTACGTCGTCTGCCGCGCGCTGAGCGACCGGCTGCGCCGCCGCCCCGCCGCGCCCGCCGTCCAGCTGCAGCCGGCCGAATGAGGAGACTCTCCATGATCCGCATCATCCTGGCGTCCGCCTCGGCGCTCTCCCTTGCGGCTTGCGCCGTCGGGCCTGATTACCGGCCCCCGGCGCCGCTGCTGGCGAAGGACAGCCCGTTCCTGACCGCCAGTCCGGCGACCAGCACGGCCGCCACGGACAATGACCGCTGGTGGCAGCTGTACCGCGATCCGGTGCTCGACGGGCTGATCGCCGATGCGCTGGCCGCCAATACCGACATCCGGGTCGCGGTCGCGCGGCTGGCCCGAGCGCGGGCCTCCCTGCGCGAGGTGCGCGGCGATCGGCAGCCTCAGGCGACCGCCGGCGCCAGCGCCACTTATGGCCGCTACTCCGCGATCCAGCGCCCGCCCGGCGTCCGGCAGCAGGACTGGACGATCGATACCGGCCTGGACGTCGCCTATGAGGTCGACCTGTTCGGCCGCGTGTCGCGCAATATCGAGGCGGCGCGCGGCGAGGTCGGCGCGGCGCAGGCCGATGCCGATGCGGTGCGCGTCGCGGTAGTCGCCGACACGACCCGCGCCTATGCCGATGCCGCGTCGGCCGCCGAGCGGCTGGCGGTCGCCGAGCGGATCGTCGCGCTCATCGATCGTTCGCTGCGGGTCACGCAAGGACGGGCCCGCGCCGGCCTGACCACCGGGCTCGACACCGCCCGGATCGCGGCGTTGCGCAACCAGCGCCAGGCAGACGTGCCGGCGCTTGCGGCCGAGCGCCAGGCGGCGCTGTTCCGGCTGGCGACGCTCACCGGACGGCTGCCAGCGGACCTGCCACCGATCGCCGCCGGGCGGACCACCACCTTGCGGCTCGACCAGCCGATCCCGGTCGGAGACGGCTTCACGCTGCTGGCGCGCCGTCCCGATGTGCGCGCCGCGGAACGCCGTCTCGCCGCCGCCACCGCGCGGATCGGCGTGGCGACGGCCGATCTCTATCCGCGCATCAGCCTGGGCGGCTCGATCGGGTCGACGGGCACGGGGGTGGGCGACCTGTTCGGCGCGGGGCCGCTCAACTGGGTGCTGGGGCCGCTCCTCAATTGGAGCGTCAACCCGACCCGCGCGCGGGCCCGGATCGCCGGGGCGGAAGCCGATAGCCGGGCCGCGCTGGCGACCTTCGACGGCACCGTCCTGACCGCGGTGGAGGAGACCGAAACCGCGCTGTCCAACTATGCCCGGGCGCTGGAGCGCCGCGCCGCGCTCCAGGCGGCGCGCGACCAGGCGGCGGTCGCGGCGCGCATCACCCGGGCCCAGCAGCGGGAGGGACAGATCGACAGCCTGGCGCAACTGGATGCCGAGCGGACCTTCGCCGACACGCAAGCCGCCCTGGCGCTGGCCGATGCGCAGATCGCGCGTCAGCAGATCGACCTGTTCCGCGCACTGGGCGGAAGCTGGAACGCCTGACCACCCGCGCAGGGCCGGGCAAGGAGGCAGCGCGATCGCAGTATGGGATCACGTTCATTCTATAAATACATCATTGGGTTTGCGTATCCTATGTGTAGGTGATGCCGGATCTGGTCACAAAAGCGGAGGAAGGAGGCCGCTGCCATTCGGATGGAGACACGCGACGCGTTGCGACAGGCGTTCCGCTTCGACTGGCGGGGGGCCGTCGTCGCGATGCCGGCCCTCTTCATGCTGCTGTTGGCTGGGGTGCTGGGTGGGGCGCATGTCGCCGCCTCGATCGCGGCCGGTGCGGCGTTCGCGGTCGGTTTCGGCGCGACCAAGCGGGTGCGGCACCGCCATCTGGATGCGATGCTGCTGACGGGCGTCGGGATGATGGTCGTCAGCATCCTGGGCACGCTGGCCGGACGGGACCCGTTGCTCGAACTGATGGTGACGATGATCATGGGCGGGTTATGCGGAGCGCTCATCCGCTGGGACACCGCGCTGTGGTGGGTGTGGTTGCAGGTGATCATCGCGTTCCTGCTCGCCGCGAACTACCCCGGCGGTCTGGCTGACGGATTGCACCGCGCTGCCCTGGTCACTTTGGGCACCGGCGTCCAGATCGGTACGGTCTGGCTGATGAAGCGCCGGATCGACGCGCCCGCGACCGTGTCCCCGCCCGAGGACGACGTCCGGGCCAAGGACATGGCGCTCCACGCCTTGCGCGCGGCGATCTGCATCGGCGCGGCCTTGCTGGCGAGCCGCGCCGCCCATCTCGTCCATCAATATTGGGCGCCGATGACAGCGATGATCGTGCTGAAGCCGGGTCTGCGCGATACCGCGCTGCGCGGCGTCGAACGGATCGGGGGAACCATCCTGGGCATTGTGATCGCGACCGGGATCATCCTCGCAACCGGGTCACCGATGCTGCGGGTGATCGCCGCGACCGTGTTCGCGACTTGCGCCTTCGGCCTCCAGCAGGCGCGCTACGCGGTGCTAGCGACCGCCATCACCGCGACGGTCGTGCTGATGATCGCCGTGGCGGGCAGCGATCTGCTGGGCGTCGATGGGGACCGGCTGACCGCCACGCTGATCGGCGGCCTTGTCGCGCTCGGCGGCGCCGCAATCGCGCCACGGCGACAGGTCCGGGAGCAGGATCACGGCATTCAGGGGTGATCCGCCGCCGGCGGCCCTTCGCCAGCACATCGGATGCCGCATCTCCCCGGTCCGAGCGAGCCGGCGCGGCATGGCAGCGTCATCGATGCCGGCGACCCGCCCGGTACGCTGGATGCCGATCGCGCCCAGGAAGCGTGCGTCGTGGCTGACCAGGAGGAACGCCCCCGCCAAAATCAGGTCCTCAAAGAGCCGCCGGCCGTCAGGCGTGGCGGCGGCGGGGCGGTCAAAGGTAGGGACGCTCGACATGGACACCGTGTCGGCCGGAAGGGGCAGGGCCGGTGGCGCTGATCTTCCGGTCGTTTATGGTCGTGGCTCCTAGGGACCGTCACTCACATAGCCGATGGCGGCGCGCCACCGCACCCGGCATGGCCTCTGCTACAGCGCCATGCCGGCAGCCGGGGCGGCGTGAAGGCGTTCGATATCCTGGCGTGGCGGCGCGCCGAACAGGCGGCGATACTCGCGGCTGAACTGCGACGGGCTTTCATAGCCCACCGCGAAGCCAGCGGTGCCCGCGGTGGCCCCACCCGCCAGCATCAGCCGACGCGCCTCCTGCAACCGCAGTTGCTTCTGATATTCCAGCGGCGTCATGCGGGTGATCGCCTTGAAATGCGCATGGAGCGAGGAGGGGCTCATGCCCGCCTCGGCGGCGACCTCGTCGATGCGGATCGGTGCGTCGAACCGACGGCGGATCGCCGCGATGGCGCGGCTGACCTGGTTGAGGTGGCTGCCGGCGGTCGCGACATGGCGGAGCATCGGCCCATGCGGCCCGCTGAGCAACCGGTACAGGATTTCGCGCTCGATCAGCGGCGCCAGGACCCGGATCGTCTCCGGCCGGTCGAGTAGTCCGACCAGCCGACATGCCGCGTCGATCAGGGCAGGATCGCTGGGATAGACGCCCAGGACCGGCAGGTCGGTGCGCGGCACCCCGCCACCTTCGTCCACCATCAGGTCGGCGAGCACCGCCGGGTCGAGGTCGATCTTGCAGCAGAGATAGGGCCGATCGGGGCTGGCATCCGTGACATGGCCGACGAGCGGCAGGTCGACCGACACGAGCAGGTAATGGGCCGGATCATAGACGACGCTGTGGTCGCCGATCGACACTCGCTTGGACCCTTGCGCGATCAGGCAAAGCGATGCCTCGTAGACGGCGGGCGTCGGAGTGCTTGGTTGATCGGCCCGGATCAGCGACACATGTGGCATCGCGGTCGTGCAAACCCCTGATCCGACGACATGACGATCGATGACGGCAGCAAGTTCGGTGATCCGGTCCATGCCCGTCGTCATCCATCAGCCCGTCGGCCTGCGCAAGCGAGCCGAGCCAGTTCTGGAGGATCGTGCAAAGTGTTCGGACGATCGCTCTACCGCCCACGGGCCCCGGGGCGCCATGTTGCCGCCGGTCAATTCAAGCCAAGGCAAGGAACGCATCATGACAGGCAGCATGGACAAGATCGTCCTCATCACCGGCGCTTCGAGCGGGATCGGCGAGGCGACGGCGCGTGAACTGGCGGCGGCCGGCGCACGGCTGTTCATCGGCGCACGTCGCGCGGAACGGTTGCAGGCACTGGCCGAGGAACTGGGCGACACGGTGGCATGGCGCACGCTCGACGTGACGGACGGCGCCGACTTTGACGCGTTCGTGGAGGCCGCCGAAGCGCGGTTCGGGCGGGTCGACGTGCTGGTCAACAATGCCGGGGTGATGCCGCTGTCGCCGCTCGCCGCGCTGAAGCGGGACGAGTGGAAGCGGATGGTCGACGTCAACATCCACGGCGTCCTCAACGGCATCGCCGCCGTGTTGCCCCGCTTCGTGGCGCAGAAGCGCGGCCATGTCGTCAACGTCGCCTCGGTCGCCGCGCACATGGTGATGCCGACCGCCGCCGTTTATTGCGCCACCAAGCATGCGGTGTGGGCCATTACCGAGGGGCTGCGGCAGGAGCATGACGACCTGCGCGCGACCTTGGTCTCGCCCGGCGTCGTCGCCACCGAACTGGGCCACGACATCACCGATCCGGCGGTGGCCACGGCGTTGACGGGGTGGCGGAAGAAGGCGCTGACCCCGGATGCGATCGCGCGGGCGGTCCGCTATGCGTTGGAGCAGCCCGAGGGCGTCGACATCAACGAGGTGATCGTCCGCCCGACCGCGGCGGACATGTGACGGCGTCGGCGTGCCGGCTGGTGCGGCCGGCACGCCCTCGCGATGCTCAGGCCGTCGCGCCGCCATCGATGTTGAGCGTGGTGCCGGTGATGTAGCTCGCATCCGGGCCGGCGAGGAACGCCACCGCTCCCGCGATCTCCTCGACCTTGCCATAGCGGCCGAGCGGGATCGCTTGCAGCACCTGCCCGGCGAAGTCGCTGTCGGCGGGGTTCATGTCGGTGTCGATCGGTCCGGGCTGCACGGTGTTGACCAGGATGTTGCGGAACGCGAGGTCCTTGGCCCAGCCGCGCGCCAGCGCCGCCACGGCGGCCTTGGTCGCGCTGTAGACCGTGGTCGCCGGGAAGGCCATCTCGCCCGAGATGCTGCCGATCAGGATGATGCGGCCGCCGTTGCGGAGATGCGGCAGGGCCGCACGGGTGCCGACGTGCAGGCCTTTCACATTGACGCCGAACTGGCGGTCGTAGGTTTCGTCGGTGTCCTCGGCGATCGAGGAGAATTCGGCCACGCCGGCATTGTGGACCAGGATGTCGATCCCGCCCAGCGCGGCAGCGGCCTGTTCGACGCCGGCGCGCTGCGACGCAGGGTCGGCGGCATCGGCCTGGAAGGCGAATGCGGTGCCGCCCGCGCTCTCGATCGCCGCAACGGTGGCATCGGCCGCGGCCGTGTTGCCGGCATAGGTGATCGCCACGATCGCGCCATCCGCCGCCAGCCGCTTGGCGATCGCCGAGCCGATACCGCGCGATCCACCAGTGACGAGCGCTGTCTTGCCTTGAACTGACATATGCATTCTCCAGAAATTTGCGCCCGCGGTCACGGCGTCGTGCGCTGTCGGCAGGCGGAAGATGGGGTTATGGTTCGATAGTTCAATAATGCCGAACTATTAAATTGATCGTGGTGCCCTATATCGACGACATGCCTCGCTTTACTCATCCGCGACTGGAGGACGTTCCGCTCGACCTGGCCCTGCACGCGCTGGCCGACTCCAATCGGCTGACCATGGTGGCGCGGCTTGCCGCGACCGAGCGTCTGAGCTGCACGGACGCCGCGCCGTGCGACGCCATTCCAAAGAGCACGCTGTCCAATCACCTGAAACTGCTGCGCGCAGCGGGGCTGATCGAGACGACGCAGGCGGGGCGGGAAATGATCAACACGCTGCGCCGCGCCGAATTCGACCGGCGTTTTCCCGGTCTGCTCGACGCGGTGCTTGCGAACCGGTCGGCCTGATCAGCGACCGATCGCATCCAGTTCGGCTACCGCGTCCTCCGGCAGCGTCAGCGAAGCCGCAGCGAGGTTCTCGTGCAGGTGCGCGACCGACGAGGTGCCGGGGATCAACAGGATGTTGGGCGAGCGCTGGAGCAGCCAGGCGAGCGCCACCTGCATCGGCGTCGCCTTCAGCCGCGCCGCCGTGTCCGAGAGGGCCGCCGACTGGAGCGGGCTGAAGCCACCCAGCGGGAAGAAGGGGACATAGGCGACGCCCTCCACCGTCAGTGCGTCGATGAAGGCATCGTCGTCGCGGTGCGCCAGATTATATTGGTTCTGGACGCAGACGATCTCGGCGATGTCGCGGGCTTCCTCGAATTGCGCCGGCGTCACGTTGCTGAGGCCGATGTGGCGCACGAGCCCCTGACGCTGCAGGTCTGCCACCGCCTCGAGCGGCGCGGCGAGCGATCCTTCCGCCGGGCCGTGGACGTCGAACATCAGGCGCAGGTTGACGACGTCGAGCGTCTCCAATCCGAGGTTCGTCAGGTTGTCCTCGACGGCGCGGGTCAATTCCTCCGGTGCGAACGCGGGCAGCCACGAGGCATCGTCACCGCGCCGCGCGCCGATCTTGGTCACGATCAGCAGGTCGTCCGGATAGGGAGACAGCGCTTCGCGGATCAACCGGTTGGTGACGTGGGGGCCGTAGAAGTCGCTGGTGTCGATATGGTCGACACCGGCTTCGACGGCCGCGCGCAGGACGGCGAGCGCGGCGTCATGGTCGCGCGGCGGTCCGAACACGCCGGGTCCTGCCAGTTGCATCGCGCCGTAACCGAGCCGCTTCACGTCGCGCCCGGCGAAGGAATAGGTGCCTGCCTGATCGATCGTCATCGTCGTTCTCCTGTGCTGGCACCGAGATATGGCTTGCGGATCATCGCGATAAGCCGGAATGATCCGCACGGGCCGTACGGAAAACCGAACGATGAAGGCGGACCTTGCCGATCTCAACGCATTCCTTGCAGTCGCGCAGGCGCGCGGATTTCGCGACGCGGCCCGCACGGTCGGGGCAAGCGCCTCGACGCTCAGCGAGGCGGTGCGGCGGCTGGAGGTACGGCTCGGGGTCCGGCTGCTCCATCGCACCACGCGCAGCGTCGTGCCCACCGAGGCGGGGGCCCGCCTGATCGAGCGGCTGGCGCCGGCCTTGGGCGAGGTGGAAGCGGCGCTCGACGTGGTCCATCTGTATCGCGACACCCCAGCGGGCACGCTGCGCCTCAACGTACCGGTCAGCGCCGCCCGCCTGGTGCTGCCGGCGATCCTGCCCGGCTTTCTCGCCGCCTATCCCGACATCCAGGTCGAGATCGTCGCAGAGGACGGTTTTGTCGACATGGTGGCGTCAGGCTGCGACGCGGGCATCCGCTATGACGAGCGGCTGGAGCAGGACATGATCGCCGTGCCGATCGGCCCGCGCATCCAGCGGTTCGCGACGGCGGCGGCGCCGGCCTATCTCGACGCGCGGGGGCGGCCGACCCATCCGCGCGACCTGCTGGACCATGGCTGCCTGCGCGGCCGCTTCACCAGCGGCGCGATCACCAGCCCATGGGAGTTCGAGCGGGACGGCGAGATCGTCCGGATCGAGCCGAAGGGACCGCTGGTCGCCAGCGTCGCCGGCGCGGTGGACCTGCTGGTCGATGTCGCGGTGGCGGGTGGCGGGATCATCCATCTGTTCGAGGATTGGCTCCGGCCGGCGCTGGACCGCGGTGCGCTGGAGCCGGTGCTGCCGGACTGGTGGCAATCCTTCTCGGGACCTTTCCTCTATTATTCCGGCCGCCGCCTCGTTCCGCCGCCGCTGCGCGCGTTGCTCGACTTCATCCGCGGCTAGAGCATCGCGAGCGGCTGCGGACCGCATGGCGCTGGGAAGCGAGCGTCGAGGTGGCGTTGCTCGGCTTCGGACAAGGTGAGGTTCAAGGCAGCCTGGTTGTCGCGCACATGCGCGATCGACCCGGCCCTGGGAATGCCGAGCACGCCGTCCCGAGCCAGCAGCCAGGCGAGGGCGAGTGGCGCGGAGGTGACGCCGCGGTCCGCAGCCATCGCGGCGAGACCGGGATGGGCCAGCGGACGGCCCTGTTCGACCGGGCTGTAGGCCACGACCGGCATGTGATGCCGCCCGAGCGTTCGGATCAAATTCGGGACGGCGCCGGTCCGCGGATGGAGACGTCGCGATCAGCCCGCTGACCTGCTCCGCCTCCGCGATGATGCCGGCGACCAGCTCGTCCATCAGCAGGTCGATCGGCTTCACCATGGCGGGCGGGACGAGGGTCGCCTTGGCGTCGCGCAGATACAGTTCGCCGCCGAACGCGATCGCATCGGGGTGCGTCGGCCGGCTCATGCCGCGACTGCCATCGTCCCCGCGCCGATCAGGACACGCCGCCTCGTGGCGAGATCATCCTCGGCGCGCTGCCCTCGCGCCACCGGATAGGAGATTGCCTAGATCGACCTTGCCCATCGCGACCGTCTCGCCTGGGGTGGTGCCGACCATGACCTGCATCGTCCTGGTGTCGTATCGCATCGCCGGTTCCACCCATTTCACCTCGCGATCTACCAGGATGAGCGGGATAATCGGCAGGTGCTCATTTGTGCACGGGTGCACAATAAGGTTGCCCAACGGGTGGGCATGCGCCCAGCCGTGCCGCCCAAGCGCATCGGCGATCAGGACGCGGCACCGGTGCGCGTCGCGGATACCGCGACGCGCACCGGTGCCGCGCTCGACCACGCCGATGCGGACGAGCTGGTCGACCAGGTTGCGCACCCGGGTGCTGGCGATGCGCGGCCGCATCGCCCGGCCGATCTCGCCATAGCTCGGGCTGGTGCCGCTGCGGTCGATCCACTCCATGATGTACGCCAGGGCCTCAATGCGCCGCGGCGCACCGTGGAAGGCGGAACGCTCCCCCCACATTACCTCCATGCCCCCCCCCCCCCCCGTCAAGGAACATAGGAAGAATCGGCCCTATTCGCCAGCACGACGATCGGCAAGCCGTCGTACTACGGTCAGTTTAGCATCATGGTGCCGGTAGCGACCTTAATCCAAGCAACGTTGCACCTGGAATAATAAATCGAGGACATCGTTCACCACTTTGTATCCGACATCCGACAGCGCGAAGCGTGATCCCTTCTGTTCGATGTGGCCCGACTGAACCAATGCCTTTATCCAATGATTTCTGACGTTCGGGTGCATCGCGTCGATGACACCCAACCCATCCGCGGTTGGATATAAAGCCTCTTCTTCGGCTACATAAAGCTCGAGCAACATACTCATTGGGGACGGGCAGCGTAGTTCGCTGGGCAAGCCCACCGCCAGGACACGGTATGATGCCAGAACACGTTCAGCGAATTTGATCGTCGTGGTGCTGGTCACCACATGCTCTTTGCCGTCCGCTGCGGTTAACGTCCGGGGCATTGATCGAAGCCAAGCGCAGCCATCGAAGTCACCAAACTTGATGTTTGTTGTGCCTTTTCAGGCTACAAATGAACAAATCGTCATGGAAACATGGGTTCCTATTATACCATATATCTTGGGAGATGAGGTCCTCAGTTTTATGAGCGCCGACTGAAATCCATGCCGTTCATAACATTTGAAACGCGCCATGGAGCGCGGCGGACACCACTCCGCCGCGCTTGAAAACCCGCCTCGTCCATCCAAGCCCATCAGCCTGTCGATACCCCAGCCATACCCCGATGTACGGGCGGCGAGCGTGCGGCATCCGCCCGTCTACTCGGCAGGCCCCGTTTTCGATCGAACTTATGGCTGGTGCGTCAGGGCGCGCTCGACATCAGTCAGCCGCTGATTCATCCGGTCCGCGTCGGGGCGGTGGATCGTCCCGTGCACTGCCTGGAGATGACCAGCCTCCGTCTGCACCTGGCCAACCGCGAGACGCAGCGGCACCGCGTCCTGGCGGCTCAGGCGGTGTCCCTTGATCGCAGCATCGATGCGGGTGTTCAGCGTCACGGCCCGGTGCTGGAGGTAGTCGCTGTCGCCCTCAATCTTCGCGTTCCAGTCGGGCGCGACACGCCGGCACAGCACCGTCGCGACGGCGTCGAGCGCGCGGTCATACGAGGCAAGTTCATCTGCGCTGAGGAACCCCTGGCTCTTGGTGTAGCGATTGGCGCCAGCCCTGACCGCCTGAACGCGATTGTAGAGCTGGCTGGTCATGGCCTGGGTCAGACGACGGGCCGTGCGAGCATTGCTCAGGTCCGCTTCCAGGACGTTGGCGCGAACAGAGATATGCGCTTGCCTCGGATCCGTGATCGAACCGCCGACTTTGCCCTTCAACGCGCGCTGCGCGGTCAGATTGCAGCTGGGATAGGCCTTGGCGGGTGCTTGCGCGTGGGCGGCCGCCGCGGTGGACACGAGTGCAGCCGCCATCAAAATCTTCATCAGGAGCTCCATTGTCATGCGAAGGATCAACGTAGAAGCACGTCTACGCGCGACCACGGAGACAGTTTCGGTGACATCGGCCGTTTTGGCAGCATGAGGCAGCGGGGCTGCGGATCGGCGGCAAGCCGGAACCATTGCGGCAGGCCCAGGTTGCGCGCGTTCGTCATCGACCATGGGGCCGCGCCGCCCAGCACAATCGCGGCTCGGGCGCACCACGTCGTCCACCCGGCCAGCGCCGAAGCGTTCAAACAGCATTTCGGGGCAGACCGGCGCGGGACACGATCGGATCTTTTCCACCCCTTGGGCCTGGGTCCGTGCACCTCGTCTGCCAAGCCCGAAGACGGCCGCCAGGCCAGGTCGAAGCGGCGGCTTGATATGCCGATCACCCGCGCGCTGAAGGTGATCTTTGACGCGCAAACCCACGAAGCAAAGACGATCCTGACCCGGAACGGCAAGCGCTGGGACAGCGTCAACTTCGACCATCGCTGGCGGGAGGCGGTGGTCGCCGCCGGCTGGGAGGAACTGTACTTCCATGACCTGCGCGGCACCACCTGCACCATGCTGGCTCAGCCCGGCGCGACGCCCAGCGAAATCGCCGCGATCCCGGGCTGGTGGGCTTCCACGGTGGCCCGGATGCTCGACGGCTACCAGTCGACGACCACGTCGCTCAGCGACTCTGCGACTGCGAAACTCGAAGCCCACGATGCGAGATTGCAGAACGTCGCTTCTGCTGACCCCAAGACGGAAGGAAGACCATGATTTCTCAATGGCTGGGGCGGCAGGAGGCGGAGCAGAGGGGTGTTCAAGCACCTGAATTTGCAGAAAATGATTGTTTTCTGCGGGGTTGCGCCCCACAGAGCTGCCCCACAAACCTGCCCCACACGCTCCTTCAGGACCCCTCATGGCCGCCATCCGCCCACGTCACAATCGCTTCGAGGCGAAGGTCCGCATTCCCCTGGCTCACCGTCCGCACCATGACGACCGGGAGTTTCTGTATCGCACGCTGAAGGCCACCAGCCGCAAGCTCGCCCAGATCGAGGCTGACCAATGGCAGAACGCCTTAAGGGTACAGTGGGCAGAGCGTGAGGGGCTGGCGCAGGACGCTCGTTCGACCCTGCGGCGCGTGTACGAGGATACCCTGCAAGCGGCGGCGGCGGGCCGCTTTCAAGTTCACACCATCGGACAAGAGCCCGTTGATGCGGGTATCGATTACGAGATTGAGAAGATTGCCGAGGCCACGCCTCATGAGGAGGAGCCGTCCCCTGAAGCGGCTGCGAGATTGGCAGCTCTCCATGACGCACGAACGACCCTCCTTGGCCGCAAGCCTGACGTGCGGCATGAGTTCGAACCGTCGTTCAGCCAGCTTGCTAGCGACTACATGAAGCTGTGGAAGACTCAGACGGGCCTGAAGGAAAGCAACACCGAGCAGCAGAAGCGCGCCACCTTCGCGCTGTTCGCGGGCTATTGGCGGGACAAGCCCATTCGCGGTATTGGCCGCCCGGACGCGGCGCGGTTCATGGACGCCTTGCGCCACCTCGACAGCGCGTGGGCACGTTCCTCGGCAGCACGGGCCATGACGTGGGACGACCTTCAGGACGCCTTTGGCGGCCGGGACAAAGGCCTGTCGGACGCAACGCGTAACCGCCACGCCGCGACCCTTCAGGCGCTATGGGAATGGGCAAGCGAACGCGGCTACGCCGAGGGCCGGAACCCCTTCAGCGGTCATCGCACCCGTCTGCGCGCCGGGGTCAACGTTAAGGGTTACCGTCCCTGGGAGCCCGAGGAACTTGAGCGACTGCTGAACCCCGGTCCAAAGCGATCCGACTTGCGGGAGGTGATGCTGGTTGCCCTGTTCAGTGGAATGCGTCTGGATGAGATTGCGAGCCTGACGTGGGCGAACCTAAAGAAGGTCGACGACATCGATGTATTCGATGTGAGGGACGCGAAGACGCCTGCGGGTAACCGGCAGGTGCCCGTTCACCCGAGCCTATCATGGTTGGTCTCGCGGACGCGAGGGAAGCCAGAAGACCGCCTCTGGCCCGGCTTCAATCTCGAAGGACCGGGGAAGAAGGCGGGTGCTGATGCCGGGAAGGAGTTCACCCGGTTCAAGCAGTCGCTGGGATTTGCTGACCGGCAGGCGGCATTTCATTCCTTCAGAAAGAACGCGGTGGCGCAGTGGGAGGCGGCGAGCGTACCTGAAACCGAGGTTGCCCAGATCGTTGGTCACGAAAAGAAGGGCATCACCTTTGGTGTGTACGGGCGTGGCGTATCGATCCAGCGCCGGGCACAGATCGTCTCTATGCTGAAATATCCGGGCGTAGCTGACTAACCACATCCGCAGGCATCGATCATTCTCGAGGAGGGGCCTTATATGCGCCACACTGGCGGGCGGACGCTCGTAACCGGGCGGCGATAAAGCGCCTCCAAGCTTGTCGATCAGGCGGAATCGATGACGCCCGCACAGTGCCAGGACGATTCCCCTGCAGACGCCTCCGCAGCGCTATAGAGTACCTCGATGCGAACTGGTGTCCATTCAAGAAGAAATGACGCCAGGTTGGCGGCGATGAGATCCACCAGTTCTCCCTCCTCGCGAGCCTCTCGGTCCGTTTGCAGTAGGCGAGGCAGGAACCGCCTGCTGGAGAGAGTGTATGGGTCAATTGCCGCAGCTTTCAGCGTATCCAATGACCAGCGGAAGAGCTTTTCTCGATACGTAGAGACCGCTTTGCCCCAACGTAATTCCGGCACCGTCTCGGTCGCCCTCATTGCAGTGAGCATGAGAGCCGCATCGAGTTCTTCGCTGCCCGCCCTTTCCGCATCAAGCCACATGCGAGCAGTTCCACTCTCGCCGGGCGCAGCTATCCGGCCGGAATGAAGTGTTACATGGGTGATGAAGTTCGCCGCGATGGCATTCTGCACTTTGACCGTGTTGCCGACAACATCATCCCGCAGCCACCAAGTGAACCACTCGCCGTCAGAACTTGGGCTATGCGCTCGTACCTCAACGAACAGAGGATCAAGCTGCGCGCCGGCGCCTTCCAGCTTCTGCCGGAACTTCGCTCGAACGCTGCGCCACTCCTCCGCCTCACGCTCCTTCTGCGCCTCACGCTCGGCCTGACGCTTCTCAAAACCCCTCATGATCACCTCGATTACCCAAAACGCGAGCTCGCAAAAAAGCAGGCCCAGGAAGACGGACGGTCAAACCTACGCGGCGCCCTCAAGCGCGCGGTAGACACTCCCTCGGCCGATCTTGAGGCGTCTTGCAATGTCAGCTGGACGGACACCTTCGGCCCTCAGGCGGCGAACCTCCTCGACTGGAACCGATGGCTTGCGCCCCTTGTAGGCCCCCGCCTCCTTGGCCTTTGCGATGCCCTCCATCTGGCGTTCGCGTCGGATCGCCGTCTCGAACTGCGCGAACACCGCGAGCATCTGGAGAAAGGCGACGCCTGCGGGCGTGGACGTGTCGATGGGCTGTTCGGTCGCTCGCAGGAAGGCTCCGCGCTCCTTCAGGACTCCGACGATCTTCTCAAGGTCCGCCACTGATCGGGCTAGACGGTCGATGCGCGTGACCATCATGGTGTCACCAGAGCGGATGAAGTCGAGCAGGGTCTCCAACTCCTTCCGGCCCTCCGTTGTGGTACCGCTCATCTTCTCACTGCGAACGATGTCGCAGCCAGCGGCGTAGAGTGCCGCTTCCTGGATGCTGCAGTCCTGATCGTCGGTGCTGACGCGAGCGTACCCGTAGGTCTTAGAGGTCATCGAAGTGTCCCATTAGGTTCTAGACCATGCCTGAATGCGTGTCCGAAAATCGAATGTCAACCCTATTGGGACGGATGTGCTGTTCGATGCCTGTGTCCGATCCAAGTATACCCCAGTGGGACGACGAAGATCGCGGGGTCTCGCGCAAGCGGCAAGGGGGCTCCACGCTGAAGGTCAACACCACGGCGTGACGCAGGAGCAAGTCTCAGACAGCCACCCCCTAGGGGGGACACCGGCCGCAAGCGTCCATCGCTATGGCCGAAGAGATTTTTGCGTCAAAACCATCGGGTTCCACTTGGTGCCGCGTGATGTCCGGTATGATGCCGGTGCGGGACTAGTGTTCAACCGCTTCACGCTGGAGCACCGAAGACCGCTTCTCCCATCTCCCCGTCGAAGGTCGATCAAGGAGGAGGATAACCCCCGCTTCCTGGGCACGCCATCGAGGTACCTTCGGTCAGCTCGATATCGAGGATCATCGCAGTCCCCTCGAACAGGACCGAGGTCAAGATTTCATGGAGGCGGGAGGAGGGCGTCGCTGACTTGGTCCTTGTCTTGGTCGGCCTGACCTGCGGAGGTCCACAATGATTGAGGTCCCGCGGCGCCCCGGCCATCAACGATCCACCGCCCATCCCGTCGTTCGCGCTCATCGCTCTATAGAGAAGGGGCAAATGGTCGAACGTCGCTCAAGCGAACATGTACGAGGCGTCCAGCACGGCCTTTAGGTCGAGACTGCCTTTGACGGGCAATGGCGGCAGGGCGGCGACGACATCGTCATGGGGCTTCAACTGCTCCACCAGCTCGGCCCTGAACTGCCCCAACGGGTCGCCTTCGTACATGGCGACGAACGTCTCGCGCAGGATCATCGAAAGGCGATCCGTGTCGGCGGCATAGGTCCCGAAGCTGTCGTGGATGACGGCAAGATCCGTGATCCCGGCTTCCTGGGCGGCGGCGACCGTGAGCATGAGATGCGCGGCATCGAGCGAATGGACGAAGTTGGGAGCAATGCCGGTCTGCGCCCTAGACCCGTCCATCCACCGCGATTCAGGCTGCTCAAGCCAGTCGGCCAACGTCCTGGGGCCAGCCTCGTTGTCGAGGCGAAGTTGCACGCGCTTTCCCCGAAACGTCACCTCGGTCTTGTCGGCGTCGGTCTTCGGGTAGCGCTGCATGACGGGCAGGCCGGCCGGTGTCGTCCACCAGAGCGGGATGTCGAGTCCGCTGATCGCCTTTGCGGCTGCCTTGAGCCAGCCCATTGCCGCCGCCGCATTCGGGACGCTGTCGCCGATCAGGCGGTAGAGGCGCGTAGCGAGCCATGAGGCGGCGCTGTAGTTGTCCTCGCCATCAAGATGGGGCGGACGTCCCTCCTCTGCTGCGGCTTTGTCGAGGCGGTTGAGTTCGTCCCTGATCTCGTCCGCCATGCCGAAGGCCGTCGCCGAGTAGACGTAGGTCATGCAGGGACGCTTCACGATCCCTCGGGTGATCCTGCCGTTCTTCCACGGGCCCCCCCTGGGATCGCTGGAGCCGTCGACCATCGCCTGCGCCTTCGCAGCGACCAGTGCATAGATGTCGCCGGGCCGCTCGGCGGCTGTCAGATTGACATGCGGGGCAGCTTCAGCGTCGCGCATGAGGCCAGTGAGGTGCTGAAGCCCCGAGTTCGATCCGTCGATGGCGATGGGTAGATGGGAGACAAACGCCTCGCCTTGGTCGAGATAGCCAGCCCATTCGAAGCACGCAGCGAGGGCCGCGCACGGTCTGTCGGCGGTCGTCCAGAAGCGCTTGCCGTCGAGCGGGTCATTGGCGCTGTCGAGGATTTCGGCGCGGTGCCGCTCCACCCAGGCGATGCGGTCCTCGAAGCTCACCTTGTCAATGCCAAACACGTTGCCGACGTGAATAGCTAGCCAGCGGGCTCCGTTCGGGCCCAGAGGCTTTCCTTCGGCGAACTCGAGGAGCGACCTCCCGATGTCGCCAGCCTGCGGATGCGGGCCGCCTTGAGGAATCGGATAGACCCGTCCGCGCCAGTCAAGCGCGTGCGGGAAGTAGATGGTCGGGAAGTCGATCAGCTTCCGCGCGACCCAGAGTTGCTGGGCGGTCGTCATGCGCTTGCTGCGGCTCGCAGCGTTGCGCTGATGAACTTCGCTGCGCTGGCGTTTCCAAAGCTTGAACTTTTCGTCGCCCTCGACGGCTCCCTCGGGCCGCTCGGGTAGCTGCTCGGGATCGCGAGGCGGCAGGCCCGCCAGAGCGCCACCGTCCGCCGCGAGGCGGTCCAGCACCTCCAGGACGCGACGATTGATCCGCCAGCCGGCCGCCTGCACCGTGTTGACGGCTCGATAGATGCGCTCCATCGCCACGTTCTCAAGCTCCTGGAGGTACGGAGCTGTGTGCGACCGTACCAACCGTGAACCGAGCGGAGGGGTAAGATATCCGCCATCGGTCGGAGTGGTCCACGGGCAGGGCGGGATGACCATCGGCAATGGAATGGGATCGAGCAGCTCGCATCGCTCATGCTGGTTCTCCAGCCATGTTGTCGCAGCGTCGGTCACCTGTAGGCGTTGCTCGCTGGTGAACTTGCCGGCCACCTTCGTCCTGATCAGCGTAAGCTCGAACAAGCCGGTGGCCTCGGCTGCGAGCTCGATCAGCTTCAGCCCGACATTCACCTGCTGCTGTTCGGTCCACCCGAATGAGACACCCTCGGCGGTGTAGATGGCGTGGATAGTTCGCTGTCGCCTCGCGCTGATGCGAGCGCGCCCAGCAAGGCTCCTGTGAAGGCCTTCGGCGCCCTCCGGGTTGATCCTCGCAAAGGCGGCCGCCTGCAAGTCATCCATGACGGCCCGCGCGACCATCCTTCCGGCCTTTTGCGCTCGCAGCCCCTGCACGCCCGCCGTGATGGCGCAGCGCAGCGTGAGATAGGCAAGCGGCTCAGGTTCCGCGAGCGCTTCCTTCAGAAGATCGAAGGCGACATGACGACGCCCCGCGCGGCCGGCCCTGCCGGTTTCGAGGAAGTCCCGGATGGCTTCTGCGGTGGGCTTGAGAACGCGCCTGAGCATAGCGCGGCCGGGCGGCAGCGACGCTTCGTCAACCTGCGGGCCCAAGGCGTCGGCCCAAGGCGCGTTGCGCTTGTTTCGGTAGCGCGCTTGCCCGAGCGCGCGGGACTCGGCTTCGAGGTCCTTCTGGGCCTCGATCATGTCTGCCTGTGTCATGGAGGGTCAGGGAACGATGGGGCGGTAGATATTCGCGGGTGCGATCAGACTGGGACCCGTGATGCCGGCTTCCGGGTTGGACATGCGGAGAGAGTAGCCGCGCTCCAGCCATGCCAGCAGTTCGCTCTCCTTGGGGACGCGCTCGTAGTCCTTCTCGAAGCGCGTCGGCGACACGACGAATTGCCCGTCGCCGTGGCGGTGTGGGAACAGCAGCGTGCCGGTATTTGCGCCCCGGCTCACGAAGGCGTGGAGCCCAGAGGAATGGCGGATGAAGGTCATGGAAATCCGTAACAGGAAGCTGAATCTGCGAGAGAAGACTTGGCGCCTAATCAATTAGAAGAGGCGCCGTCTCCGTATCGCCCGAGCACGAACTCCCAGACGCGGTCAACCTTGGCATCCCACATCGCCTGCGGATAGGGCTCTTCGGGCAACTCGTTGAGGCGCATTCTGATCTCGCTCCACACCGCGCCGCGAGTCTCCTGCCCACGCACCCAGTCGATGGCGTCGACCAGCTCGTGGAGGCGTTCCAAAAGATGCCGTGCCACCTGCTTGACCTCGATCTCCTGGGCCTTGGTGAGCTTGGGTTCGGGAGTGGTCAGCAGGTCGAAGATCGCCAGCTCCTCTTCGTTTAGGCCCTCGCGAGCCGCGCGCCGCTCCTCGTCGTCCATCTCGCCGATGAACGCCTTCAGTTCGTCGAAGAATCGCTCCACGTCGATGGAGCTGGCGTTGTACTCGGCGACGAGCTTCTCCAGCCGCTCCACCAAGCCCTGGCGGGTCGGGTTCTGCTTGGCCATCTTCGTGGCCTGCTCTTCCGCCTCCTCGCGCAACTTCTCGGCGGTCACCTTAGGGCTGTAGCTGAAGAGGTCGGCAAGCTTGTCGAAATCGATGTCCGATAGGTCCACACGGCCCTCGGCGGTGTCTCCCACTACGATGGGCGTGAGGATCGCCACGCCCTCGATTTTCTCGTCGAGCAACGCGGCAATCTGGTCCGCCACCGCGGAGATATCGACTGGTCCCAGCTTCGCCTTCACGGCGTCAGATAGGGTGTGCAGCGCCGCCACCGGCTTGAGATACGGTGCTGCGCGCTCATCGGGCAGGAGCGCTTTATAGGCCCGCGTGACAATGCCGGCCAACCGGAGGAACTCGCGCCGCCGGTCGTCGGGCGCCACCATGATCTCGACCGCGCTTCCGATCAGCGCCAGCCGCTCGAACCCCTTCACCTTCAGGACGGCGTCTATGTCCACGCCCAGTGGCGATGCGAAGGCAGCGGCGTCGGTGAGCGCCTGTTCGAGCGCGGCGACAAGAGCCGCCTTGTCATTGATCGGTGTCTCATCCTGCCCGCCGCCGCCCGCGTAGATCGCCAGCGCCCGCTGGAGGTTGTTGAAGACCCCCACATAGTCGACGATCACGCCCGAGGTCTTACTCTCGGCCCGGCGATTGGCGCGGGCGATGGTCTGCATCAGCGTGTGGTTCTTCATCGGCTTGTCGAGATAGACGGTGCCGATACTGGGGACGTCGAAGCCGGTGATCCACATGGCGCAAACGAAAACCAGCCGCAGCGGGTCGTCCTTGTCCTTGAACTTCGCCTCCAGGTCTTCCTTCTGCATCCGCTCGCGGTGCGGCAGAATGTCGAGGCCCTTCTTCCTGAGGTCGTCGATCTCGTTCTGGCCTTGGCTGACCACGACCGCCATATCGAGTTCGCGCAGCCAGGTGAGCCGCTCGGCGATGGCCGCGCCCTCCGCTTCAAGCGCGACCTTCAGCCGCTCCTCGTCTTGGGCAATGAGCCGAGCGACGGCCTCTTTCACGCGGTCGTGCATTGCGACGGCCGTGGCCTTGTCGATGGCCACGAACATGCCCTTCCCGCGATAGCCGCGCATCGCGAAATGAAGCGCGACGTCTTCAGCGACCTTGTCGAGCCGGTCGGGGCTGGTGATCAGCGTGTACTGGCGGGCGAACTGGCGCCTGATTTTCGCGTCCTGTTCATCGCTGAGCATCGCCTCGTCGAGCAGTGCATCGAGTTCCGCTCGCAAATCGTCACCGTCGAGCTGCAGTTCCGGCTTGCGAGCTTCGTAGAACAGCGGGACCGTGGCGCCGTCCTTCACCGACTGCGCAAAGTCGTACACGGACACGTAATCGCCAAAGACCTCCCGGGTCCGGCTTTCCTCGCCCTGGATCAGTGGGGTTCCGGTGAATCCCAAGAAGGCAGCGTTAGGCAGCGCCGCGCGCATGTTCGCGGCGAGCTGGTCGTATTGGCTACGGTGCGCTTCGTCGGTGATGACGATGACGTCCGAGCGATCCGACAGCATCCGCATCGGCTCGCGGTCTGCGGTCGAGAACTTCTGGATCAGCGTGAAGACGTAGCGCTCGTTGCCGGCCAGCAACTCCTTCAGATGCGCGCGGCTGCCCGCCTGGGCGTGCTGAATATCCTTTGTGAGCGCGCCGACCGAAGCGAATTGCCCCGCGATCTGGTCGTCCAGCTCGCTCCGGTCGGTGACGATCACGAAGGTGTAGTTGCCGCCCAGGCGTCGCAGGACCTTCTCGGCGAACATGACCATCGACAGGCTCTTGCCCGAGCCCTGCGTGTGCCAGAACACGCCAAGTCGGCCCCGGTTCTCTCCCACATGCTCCATCGCGTCTATGGCGCGGTTCACGCCCAGCACCTGATGATACTTGCCGATCACCTTGCGCAGCCCGCCGCGCGCCTCGTCGAACAACAGGAAGTTCTCGAGCAGGTCGAGGAAGCGCCTGGGTTCGCAGGTGGCGCGCAGCATCGTCTCCAGCCCAACGCTGTCCGGGCCGCCTTCCTCCAGACGCTTCCAGGGGGCGAAGACCTCGAATGGCGCGTGGCTGGCCCCCATGACGGCCTCTAGGCCGTTGGAGAGGATCACGAAGCCGTTGGCGTCGAAGAGCTGCGGAATCGTGTCGCGATAGTCGCGCAGATTCGCGTCATAGGCCTCTGCCAGCGGGCAGGTCGGCGCCTTCCATTCGGCAAAGAGCAACGGTAGGCCGTTGACGTAGCCGATGGTATCCGGACGACGCTTGTGCAGTACGCCTTCGATCCAGACCTGGCTGGCGGCCAGGAAGTCATTGGCCGATACGTCGCGCCAATCGATCACCCGGACCAGCACCGTCTCGAAACGCCCATCCTCACGCCTGATCTCGACGGGCACGCCCTCGACGAGCAGCCCGTGCACCTCGCGATTGGCATGGAGCGGCAGCATTGCTGAACGGTCCTGCGTGAGCGCTTCTTCGGCCAGCCGAAGGGCTTCTGCGGACAGCGCAGGGTTGAGGCGTTCGAGGGCAGCTCGGAGGCGAAGTGGGAGCCATGATTGACGGAAGCTGGTGCGGCCGGTGGGGTTATCCGCGCCCGGCAGTTCGTCGCGGAGATCGACGTGCGACCAGCCTAGTTCCTCAAGCAACGCCAGCGCCGGCTTCTCCACGATGCCGTCTTCGGAGGCAAGGATCCCGGTCAGCGACGGTGCCATCAGAGCGCTTCGTGCCCTTCTATACCGGCGCTGTCGACATAGGGGTACTCTGCCCCCGTCGCCCCGTTTCCGTCGCTCAGCTTGGCGGCAAGCGGACCAAACACTTGGTAGAGTAGTTCCAGCTTTTCGATCAGCCATGATTGCTGGATAGGCCACTCCGCTTCGTTCGTCGGATCGGTGTTTTTCCGATAGAGGGCAATCCGGCTTTGCTGACGCCCTTCCAGCCGCTGCCATGCCACGTCGGGGCCGAGCGCCGCATCCACTTCCGCTCGGCTCGCGAGCAGTTCGTCAAACCAGACCTTACCCGCAGGGCCACGAAAATTGAATTCAGCAGAAACCCACTTCTTCTGGCTGTTGATGGTTGCGGTGAGCCAAGCTCCGTGCTTGCCAATCGAGTAATCCGCCCAATGCTGGGGCCTAACCTTGCGCGAGCGAATCTTGCTCTTCTTCTCATCGAGCCTCGCCTTGAGGTCCGCCCAGAACCTTTGCTGCTGCTGTTTCAGGTCGGACGTGGCGCTCTCGGCCTTCTGCTTGACCTCCCGGGACCACTCATTCGGCTGCGCCACGACGTTGAACATTGGCGCCGGAGGCGAGCCGTCGATCTGCCACAACTCGATCTCCAAGCCGAAGAACTCAAACTTATCGCTGGTGATTTCATTCAGCCAATCGAGTGCCGCTCGGTGCTGTTCGTCGAAGCGCTCGGCGACCCAGACGATGGTGGCTGCATCCAGGCCCGCCGCATAGGTCAAGAGCTGACCGAGGTGCCGGTGATCTGTGCGCTCCAGCTGGTTCTCGATCAGAACCCAGTGATCGTCGGTCGTATCGGTCCGCTTGGCCAAGATGTCGGCCTTGAAGCCGCCCACGGATTTTTCGGTGGCGTGCACCTCTAGGTCTACGTCGAGGGCGTCCTGGAGCAGTTCGATACCCACCTCGGACGCGAGCCACGGCGTGAAGTGTTGCGCTTCGTTGAGCCACGCGTCACGGACATTGACGCGCTGCATCTTGCCGAGTTTGGGGGTCATGCGGCAGCCTCTAGTTCGCGTTCGGCAGTCTCGACCGAAAGTTGGCCAGAAATCAGGCGGGGGAGCAGGAGGTCGCGGGAGGCGGCGAGGCGCAGGTTGGCTTCTCCCGACACTCCGACCTGTTGCAGCATCGGCCAAGCCACGGTCTCGAACTGTTCGAGCGTCTCATCGGAAAGCGGCACGGGCAGCTCGAAGGCCGCCACGCTCTCGGTTCGAGCGCGCTGGCGCCCGCTCGCTCCAGACATGGAGGAGCGAGCATGGTCGCGAAAACTCCGCGTCCTAGACAGGCAGTAAGTGAATGCAGGACCGGCCCGCGAGCCGCGCATGACGATGAACTCCGTCGAGCCGAAGCCATGTCCTTCGGGGGCGGGCAGGCCCCGTACTATGCCGGTCTTACCGTTCTCCAAACATGGGGTGATGCGGGCGAACAAGGTGTCGCCGTTTTGGAATTTGGCACCAGAGTTGCCCGACCGGACTTCGAACGGCGCGATCAAGGAACTGGTCGTGTCTAGTTGACCCATGGGAACGAAGGGCTTGTCGCCATCCTTGGGTACCTTGGTCTTGGGATCGAAGTCGACGAGGTCTTTAGCTCGCCCCCATCGCCACCCCTCCGGTAGCGGCCCGTCGGGGGTGTCGACGATTGGCACGTTCTCATGGCCGGGGAAGCGGAAGCGGACGAACCACTCCTCGAACAGCCCCCGCGCCATCTCTTCAAGCACCGACACCCGCCGCCGGTTCACCTCAATCAGGTCGTCATAGGCCCCGAGGATAGAGGCGATGCGCCGTTGCGTGTTCAGGGGAGGGGCCAGCACTGGTAGCGCTTTGAGGATGCCGAGGTTGATGCCAGGAACAGCCGAACCGATAGCGCGATCCCGCACATACTGGACCGTCTCGGGTGCCGCGAAGAAATAGAACGCGAAGAGTGGGTCGAGAATGTCGGTGTCAACACGCAGTTTGAGTTGCTTGTTGGAGATGACATAATGATCGAATGGCCCGTCCTGCGGGATCAGGCCCACTTGTCCGATGGTCCCCCAACAGGTGAACACGAGGTCTCCTGCACGGACGGTCTGCGCCGAGAACCTCGCAGCGGTTTCATAGCTGATGAAAGCGAACTTATCTGCGACAAAACGATCTAAGTCGGCTGTTAGGTTGGAGCCTCTAATGATCGGAACGCCGCTGGATGTGAAGAACTTGGAACTGATGGAGGAGCCAAACGGCCCGGCGACACACGAGTGTCGCTCGCTCGATTTCACTTCATCGACGGTAGCCAGCCGCCAACCACTTGGTGCAGCATCGATCAGGGGATGGCCTGACTTTCTCACGCCGCGAGCACCCCCGCCACGTTCTGAGCAATTATCACGTGCAGCCGCTCGGCCTCGGCGTTCAGCCCCTCCAGCTCTTCTTGCAGCGTCTCCAGCCGCTCTCGGAAGTCTTGGTCGTCCGGCTGCTCGCCCGGTGCTACTCCGACGTATCGGCCGGGGTTGAGGCTCCAGCCCTGCGCGGCGATCTCGGCACGGCTGGCGACCTTGCAGAGGCCGGGGATGTCCCGATAGCCATCATCGCCGAACACCTCGGTCATCTTCGGACCACTGCCTGCTTCCAGCTCTTCCTCCTCGCCGCGCCACATGCGAACGACATTGCCGATGAACTCGACCTGGCTGGGCGTGAAGTCGCGATGGGCGCGGGTTACCTGGCGGAAGATGTGGCGGGCGTCGATGAAGAGCACTTGGTCGCCGCGAGGGCTCTTAGCTTTCGCCTTGTCGAGGAACCACAGGGTAACCGGCAGGGTGACCGTGAAGAACATGTTGGGCGAGGTTGAGACGATGACGTCTACCGCGCCGCTCTCGATCAGCTTGCGGCGCATCTCACGTTCGGAGCCGCCTGCGTCGCTGGCGCTGTTGGCCATGACGAAGCCTGCGCGACCCTGCTCGTTGAGAGCAGCGCTGAACAGCCCGATCCACAGGTAATTGGCGTTGTTGGTGGTCGGCACCCCCAGCGAGAAGCGCGCGTCGAGCTTGCCGGTGTCGTTGACCAGCCGGTCGCGGTCGACCTCGGACTGGTTGAACGGCGGGTTGGCCATGACGAAGTCAAATTTGCCGACCATGCCGTGCGGGTCGTCGTAGTAGCTGTTTGCCTCGCGGATGTCGCCCGACAGGCCGTGGACCGCGAGGTTCAGGCGGCACAGCTTCTGCGTGTCGGCCATCTTTTCGCTGCCGTAGACGCTGATCTCGCGGCTGGGGTTCTTGTGATGACGCCGAACAAAGTCGGCCGAGTGGACGAACATGCCGCCTGATCCGCAGGCCGGATCGAAGATCTTGCCGTGGTAAGGCTCGATCACCTCGACGATCAGCTTCACGATGGACGAGGGCGTGAAATACTCTCCGCCCTTCTGCATGAAAGCCGAGGCGAACTGGCCCATGAAGTACTCGAAGATCAGGCCATAGGCGTCGCCAGCGACCCGCAGCGGCGCCAGGAGGCGCATCAGCTCACGCAGGACACTATTCGGAAGCGAGCCGTAGCCCTGCGGCAGCACCCCCGCCAGGTCGGGGTTGTGCTCGGTGATGCCCTTCATTGCCTCATTGAGCGCCTCGGCGAGGTTCTCGGTCTCCGGACGTCCTAGGAGGTACGAGAATCGCGCATTGGCCGGAAGGAAGATGGCCCCTCGGCCCTGATAGTCGGCTGGCGTGGGCTTGAGGCGACCGGAGAAGGTCTTCCCAAGCTCGGCATCGACCAGATCAAACTTCGCCTCCATCTGGCGCAGGGCGATGAGGGCCAGTACCGGCTGGGCGTATTGATCCGGTCGCAGCGCGGTGTTGGTCCAGAGCTGCTCAGCGGTCTTGAACAGACGCCGGGACAGGTCCTGAAGGTCGATGGGCATCAGTCTCTCACTTGCTCTCTGTGTTCAACCGACAACCGCATAGGGCCATTGCCACGGCGATTGCAGGAAGGAGATATCCCCCTTGAGGTCGGTTTCCTTGACCCAGATACGAAAGCACGTGCCAACCTTGGGCTGCGTCCGCGCCTGACGCGAAAACTGAACCTGCATGTCGGGAGGGCACATTTGCCCAGGAAGCGGCCGGACGCGAACCTCTGATTTGCTACCATGCTCGCGGGCGGAATACGTTCCCACGACGATCTGATGATGTTCCCATGGCATCGCCACGAATGTCCCCCCGGAAGTTCCGGCCCAATCTTCATCACGTCTTCCGGAACCGCACAAGGCCGAGGTTCAACGAAGCTGGGTCGGAGCTTAACGCCGTGCGGTTGCCTTCTCTACGTCGGAGCCACACAAACCTGCCCCACAAAGTTGGCGAATGATCCCGTAAGCTATTGCAAAACAACGATTTTAAGAAACTGGCTGGGGCGGCAGGATTCGAACCTGCGTATGACGGTACCAAAAACCGTTGCCTTACCGCTTGGCGACGCCCCACCGGGAGGCGCGCCTTATAGCCAGAAAGGCGCGCCTGAAAAGCCCTTATCCGATGCGGCGCAGCCAGCCGTGCGGATCGGGGGCGGCACCGCGCTGAATCGCGACCAACGCCTCGTGCAACCGGCGCGTGACCGGGCCGGACGCGCCGTCGCCGATGGTGAAGCTGCCCTCGGGCGCCGCCACGCGGCCGATCGGCGTCACCACCGCCGCCGTGCCGCAGGCGAAGGCCTCGACGAGCCGGCCGCTCTTGGCGTCGGCGCGCCACTGATCGATGGCATAGGGCTCCTCGCGCACGGTCAGACCCAGGTCGCGCGCCAGCGTCAGCAGCGAATCCCGGGTGATGCCGGGCAGGATCGTGCCGGTCAGCGCCGGCGTCTGCAGCGTGCCGTCGGCAAAGACCAGGAAGACGTTCATGCCGCCCAGTTCCTCGACCCAGCGCCGCTCCACCGCATCCAGGAACACCACCTGGTCGCAGCCTTGCGCGATCGCCTCCTTCTGCGCGAGCAGGCTGGCGGCGTAATTGCCGCCGCACTTGGCGGCGCCGGTGCCGCCGGCCGCGGCGCGGGTGTAATGCTGGCTGACCCAGATCGACACCGGCTTGGCGCCACCCTTCCAATAGGCGCCGACCGAGGAGGCGATGACCATGTAGAGGTATTCCGCCGCCGGCTTCACGCCCAGGAACACTTCAGAGGCGAACATGAAGGGTCGCAGGTACAGCGCGCCGTCCGGTCCCGCCGGGATCCAGTCACGATCGGCATCGACCAGCCGCTCGACCGATTCGAGGAACAATGTCTCGGGCAGTTCCGGCATGGCCAGCCGCCGCGCCGAGTCCTGGAATCGACGGGCATTCTGCTCGGGGCGGAACAGCGCGGTGCCGCCATCCGCCAGACGATAGGCCTTCATCCCCTCGAAGATCTCCTGCGCATAGTGCAGGACCGAGGAGGCGGGATCGATCGGCACCGGCTGGCGGGCGGCGATGTGCGCATCGTGCCACCCTTGCGAGTCGGAGAAACGGATCACCGCCATATGGTCGGTAAAGATGCGGCCAAAACCTGGATCAATCAACTGCTTAGCTCGTTCCGCATCTGCCACGGGGGTGGCATTCGGTTCGAAGCGGAACGATTGCGCTGACATTCTGGGCCTCATGCTGTTGGCGGATTGCAAACGCCTAGGAGGCCTGTCTAAACGGGTCAACATGGCTGCCTCTGCCCCCTCCGCCCAGTTTCTCCGCGAGCCCGAATTGCGGCGCGGACTCGAACTCCTGTATTTCGGCCATAGCCACCTTACCCGGTCGATCGACCGAGGACTGGCGGCCGAAGGTCTCGGTCGGGCGCATCACCGTGCGCTCTACTTCATCGCGCGCAAGCCCGACCTGACGGTCAGCGCCTTGCTCGCGCTGCTGGCGATCACCAAGCAATCGCTCGGCCGCGTGCTGACCGAGCTCACTCAGCGCGGCCTGGTCGAGATCCGGCCCGGCGAGCGCGATCGCCGCCAGCGGCTGCTTCGCCTGACCGAGAGCGGGGCGGCGATGGAGAGCGCGCTGTTCGACGCGGTGCGCGAACGCATGTCCGCGGCCTATTCGCGCGCAGGTCAGGAGGCGGTGGCCGGCTATTGGATGGTGCTGGAGGGCATGATCCCGGACGCCGAGCGCCCGTTGGTCGAAGCATTGCGCGACTGAAGGCGGCGGCCGGGCAGGGGCGGGTCTCTCCCGCACCGGCCGCGCCCCAGGCGGTCAGGCGTCGCCGGCCGCGCGCTGTTCGGCGGCGCGCTTGGTCAGGGTCTTGAGCGTCTCGTCGAAACGGCCCTCGCGCTCGGCCTGGCGGAGGAACTGGACCTCGTCGACCAGGATCTCCTTGGGGGTCGGCTGCTCGGCGAACTGCGCGGCGACGGCATCGGCAAAGGCCTCCAGCGGCATATAGCCGGGGCGGTTGGCCTGGCCGGGGGTCAAGTCGGTCTGCACCCCCGGCGGGGCCAGCTCGATGATCTCCACCTTGCCCTCGAGCTGGGTGCGCAGCGACACGGTGTAGGAGTGGATCGCCGCCTTGGTGGCCGAATAGGTGGGCGCGGCGACCAGCGGCACATAGGCGAGGCCCGACGTGACGTTGACGATCGCCGCATCGGGCTGGCTGGCCAGATGGTCGATCAGCGCGTTGGTGAGGCGGATCGGACCCAGCACGTTGATCGCCAGCGTTGCCTCCGCGTCCGACAGGTCGCGGCGGCCGGTCAGGTCCTCGAACTTCATGATGCCGGCATTGTTGAACAGGACGTTCAAGGCCGGGAAGTCGGCGACGACCTGGCGGGCGAAGGCGTCGACCGCGGCTGCATCCTCGACGTCGAGCGTGACGGTATGGATGCGCTCGCGGCCCGCTGCCGCGCGGTCGAGCGCCTCCTGACGGCGGCCGGCGATGATCACGGTATCGCCGCGATCATGGAAGCGATGGGCGAGCGCCTCGCCGATGCCGCTACCGCCGCCGGTCATCAAAATGGTGTTGCCACTGGTCTTCATCGTCGACGGCTCCGGGTCAGGTGGGGGATGGTCGTCCAAATGATCGTCGTGGCGGATCGTTCACCGGTCCGCGCGGTCCGAGGCATGGAGCACCTCGCTGTCGATCGCGTCGATCGCCGCCGTCATCGCCGCCACCGAACCGAACTGAAAGCCGAGCTGCGAGGTGTAGGCCGCGCACATTGCGATCCGATCGGCCCGGTCGGCGGCGTCCAGCCGGTGGCGGTGCCGTACCACCTCGGCGGGGCGGGTCGACGCGCGGGTGAGATAGGGCCAGTCCTCCCACAGCAGGACCGGACGGCCGATCACCGCCAGGGCGTCGCGGACCAGCCAGTGGTCGACATGATTGCCGACCGCCAGCGGCCCGAGCAGCCAGTCGGGTGACAGGTCGTCCAATGCGGCGGCCAGCGCCTCGGCAAGCGGCGCCAGCATCGTGTCGTCGGCCCGGCGGGAGGCGAAGAGTTCGGGGGCGCTGCCATAGCCGCGATGCGGCGCCTCCAGCAGCGGCAGGTGGACCGCCTGCGCGCCGATCACCGCGCAGGCGGCGCGATCCTCGGCGCGGCGCAGGGCCATGTAATCGACCTCGGGGGCCAGTCCCTTGTCGAGCTGGCAGGCAAGCGCGAAGCCGGTTGGCGACGCGACATTGCCGGTGAAGCAGGTCAGAATCGTGACCCGGTCGCCCGCCCGTGCCCGCGCCGCCAGCAACCCGCCGATCGAGAAGGCAGCATCGTCGAGATGCGGCGAGACGGCGACGATGTGGCTCACAGCAGATGCGGCTCGGTGCGGAAGCGACAGGGGGCGATGGGGATCTGGGCGGAAATGCCGGTCGCGGGGGACGTGCCCTGCAACTGCGCGTAGATGCCCATGATCTGCCGCCCGACGCTCCGCCAGCTATAGGTGCGGCGGCATTCGGCCAGTCCCGCTTCGGACAGCCGCCGGCGCAGGCCGGCGTCGCTGACGATCCGGGTCAGCGCCGCGCCCAGCGCCGCGATGTCGCCGGGTTCGACCAGCAGGCCGTTTTCGCCGTCGCGGATGCAGTCGACCACCCCGACCGACCGGCAGGACAGGATCGCCTGTCCGCTCGCCATGGCTTCGAGGATCGTGTTGGAGAAGCCCTCGGCATAGGTTGGCGACACGAAGACGTCATGCGCCCGGTAGAGCTCGGGAACGCGGTCATATTCGGCATAGCCGCTGAACCGGACGCGCGCGTTCAGCCCCAGTTCCTGGGCAAGCGCCCGCGCCGCCGCCATGTCGGGGCCGATGCCGGAGACTGTGCACGTCCACTCGCCTTCGACCCGGGCGAGTGCGTGGAGCATGTCGAGCACGCCTTTGCGACGGTCGACCCGGCCATGATAGAAGAGCCGCACCGGCCCCTCTGGATGCGCCTCGCCGGGCGTGAAGCGGTCGGTGTCGACCGCGCCCGGCACGATCGTGAACCGATCCATCGGCGTGCCGAGCCGGTCGTGCACCTCGCGCGCGAAGCTCCCGCCGCCGATCAGCAGCGCGCCGGCATGGTCCAGCACCCGTTCCATCGCGATCCGGTGCGTGTCGCAACAGGAACCGACCCAGTGGCCATCGCCGCCCTGGATCGACACGACGCAGGGCACGCCCAGCGCCTGCGCCGCGAGCAGGGTCGCCCAGCCGGTCGGATAGCCATATTGGGCGTGGAGGATGTCGAAAGGGCGGCGGCCATGTTCGGCGGCGATCGCGTCGACCATCGCCTCGACATCGCGTTCGAAGTCGCCGTCCGCCTGTTCGCCCAGCGCCTCCAGCCCGATGATGCGGACGCCGGCCACCTCGGGCGGCGGGCCGCCGCCATAGACGCTGGCGCGGGCAGGATCGCCATAATATTGGCTGATCATCGTCACGTCGTGACCGGCCGCGGCCAGTTGGCGCAGCAGGTTGATCGCATAGATCGACATGCCCGAAATCGCGGGGAAGAAGCGCCGGGAGACGAAGCCGATCCTCATGCGGCGATCCGTCGCAACCAGGCGATCGATTCCGGGATGGCGGCGTGCGCGCGGGGGCTTTCGCGCGACAGCTCGACGCAGACTAGCCGGGTGAACCCGATCGCCTCCAGCGCCGCTAGCACCGACGGCATGTCCATGTCGCCCTCGCCGAACGGCAGGTGGGTGTGGTCACCACGCCGCATGTCCTCGATCGCGACGGTGCCGATCCGGTCGGCATGAACGCGGATCGCCTGGGCCGGGTCGATATCCTGCGTCACCAGGCAATGGCCGGTGTCCAGCGCCAGGCGCAGGCGCGGGTGCCGGGCGGCGAGCGCCGCATAGTCGCCGACTGTCTCGATCAGCATCCCCGGCTCGGGCTCGAAGCTGGCCTCCACGCCGACCGCTTCGGCATGGTCGAGGACTCGGGCCAGCCCCTCGTTCAGCCAGCCAAATGCGGCGTCGCGGTCGACGCCCGGCGCGGGGACACCCGCCCAAAAGGACATGGTCTCGCTGCCCAGCCGTGCCGCCACGTCGAGCGCGCGGCGGAGAAAGGCGACGCGCCGGTCGCGGCCCTCGGCGGCGGCGGTGACCAGGGTCGGTTCGTGCTTGGCGCGGGGGTCGAGCAGGTAGCGCGCCCCGGTCTCGATCACGCTGCCCAGCCGCAGCCTGTCGAGCAGCGCAGCCACCCGATCGGCTTCCCGCGCCCAGTCGGGCGCGAGCGGGTCGAGATGATGGTGGTCGAGGGTCAGGGCGACCCCGGCATAGCCCGCATCGGCAATCAGCCGCAGCGCATCGTCCAGCCGATGGTTGGCCGCGCCGTTGGTATTGTAGGCATAACGCAAGCTCATGCCATGGCCTCCACCGACCGCCCGGCGCGATGGGCGACGTGATGCGCCTCCGGCTCGCGGTACAACGGGTAGAGCGGCCCAACCAGCCGGTCCGCCGCCGCCGTGTCGAAGAGGGGGTGACCCAGCCGATCGGCATCGCCGGCCGGCAGGCGGATTCGGCGCAGATCGGCCGTTTCATCGCCAAAGCGGATCAACGGCGAGTCCATCGCCAGCAGCTTTTCGGTATTGCGCGTGCCAATCCGGTAATAGCTCATCGTCTCCACCTCCATGCCGGGCACGATCACCTTGACTACGCTGACCGCGCGATCGGCCGGGGACATATCGACATAGAGGATGTCGAAGCCGGCCCGCTCCACCGCCGCGCGGGCGGCGGCGGCGCGTGCGTGGCCGTCCGGGGCGGGCGCGCTGGGCAGGGCGGAGAAGGCGTGGCGGGACCGCTCGGACAGGACGTTGTTGCCCAGCCAGCCCCGTAGCGTCGCCGCGTCGCGCCCGGTCCAGTCGCGCATCGCGTCGAAGGCGCGCGGGTCGCTCGACTTGGCGGCGCCGCCAGCCTGCGCCATGAACCGCTCGACATACCCGTCGGGCGCGACCGTCGCGGCGAGATCGGCCGGTCCGTGCGCGAAGGCCTTGCGCGCGCGGCTGGCGGCATATTCGGTCAGGCACTTGTCGAGCGCCGCGGCGCGATCGGCATGACAGGCCTCGCCGCACCCGGTCACCATGATGGGCGCGGCCGGGGTTTCGCGCTCGTCGACGCCGACGCAATAGAGGTTGGGCAGGCCATATTGGTCCGTCGCGAATTTGGGCATCGCGCGGATGCCGGCAGCGTCGAACCGCTCGAGAATGGCGCGGGTCGTGGCGGGCAGGGGGATGTCCAGGTCGAGCGTCACGCCCTGGTCGAGGGCGCGGAACAACAGCCCGTTACCGTCGCGTTGCAGAATCTCGCACAGGCCATGGCCGATCGCCCAATACATGTCGGGCCCGGCCCCCATGCCGTTCGAGATGATCGTCGTGAATGGCCGATAGCCGGGTGACAGCTCCTTGGACGAATAGGCGGCGAGGTCGATCGGCACGAGGACGGTCGATCCGTCCGCCCAGCGCCTCGCCTCCACCCATTCGAGTACGGTGTCCCAGCCGACCGGCGACCCGGCGGGCAGGCCCAGTGTCAGCGGATCGGCGACGGAACGCGCGCCGAGCGATCGGACCAGCTCGGCATAGCTCCCCCGCGTCTTGGCGCGTTCGCCGAGCGTCAGCGTCGGCCAGACCATTTCCGCGATCTCGCCCAGCCCGCCCAGCACCGCCGCCTCGTCCGTCGCGCCGTAACCGACGCCGTAAGGCATGATGCCGCCGAGCGCCGCATCCTCGGGGAATAGCGCGACGACCCAGACCGGCAGGCCCAGCCGGTCGAGCGGATGGATCGGGAAGGCGACCACGTCGCCCTTGGGGAAAGCATCGAGATAGGCGCGGGCGGCGGGGCCAAGGCCGGCGGGAAGGCCAGAGTTCATAGCGGCATCCTCTTCACGCCCGGCGCGCGCGCCAGGCCGTCGTCCAGCGCGGCGAGCGCGACCGCGCGGTCCACCTCCGGCGCATATTCGAACGGCGTCAGCACCGCGTCGAAGTCGAGTTCCGCGACCACCGCGCGATAGCCGTGCAGTTCGGCATGGGTCAGCGGGATGTCCTTGTGAAAGGCCTTGTGGCTGGAAATGGCGTGGCTGCGCCCGGAAGCATCCTGGTCGATCTTGAACATGTCGCCGCAAAACAGCCGGCGACCCGGTGCGTCGTGCAGACAGGCCTGCCCCTCGTAATGGCCGCCGACATGATGGAGCGTGTAGCCGGGCGCAAGCTCCAACCGCTCGTCATACGGGGCGGTGACCTGGAACGCCTTGGTCATGCGCAGATCGTCGCGCTGGATGGCGACGACCGGCGGCGCGAAGTGACGTTGGAGTTGGAACAGCGCGCCATAGCCGTGCGCATGGCTGGCGGCGAGGAAGCCGATGCCGCCGAGGCTCGCGATCCGGTCCAGCATCGCTGGCGAATAATAGGGCGCGGCCTCGAAGGCGATGTTGCCGCCGTCGCGCACGATCAGCCAGCCGGTGCCGCCCAAGCCCAGCGCCGGATGGGTGGTGAAGGCCCAGAGGCCCGGCGCGACCTCGCGCGCGGCGCCTTCATGGGTGGCGGCGACCTCCGCTTCGGGCAGGAAATGCCAGCCATCCTCGGGCAGGTCGTTGCGGACATCCGTGCACACCGGACAGTCGGGCGGTGCGAAATGCCGTTGCCAGAAACCGCAATGGGCGCAGGCGAAGCAGCTTAGAGGCATGAGCGGGCATCCTGATAAGCCTGGTCGAACAGGCGCATGAGCGCGAGGTCGCGCGACAGGGAGAAATCGTGCGGCCGTCCCCGCGCCGCCGCCATGAACGCAGCGGCCTGGGCGGCGAAGGGCGCGGTGCCGGCGTCGAACGGCAGTGCCGTCTCCACGCCGCTGGCGCCGCAGCGACGGACCAGCATGCCGCCGGCGGTCTGCCCCATCGTGTCGGTCGCGACCAGCAGGCCGCGCTCGCCCAGCACCTCCAGCCGCCGCCGGGGCAGAACCTCCGCGCAATTATAGGCGACATGGCTCTGGAACAGCACGCCCGAGGCGGTGCGGCCCGACAACATGCCGCCATCATCCACCGAATAGGCATGGATGCGCCGCTGCAACTGGATCGTGAGCGCCGCGAGCGGCTCGCCGAGCAGGCGCTCGCTAAGGTCCAGGCCATGCAGCGCGAGATCGATCACCGCGCCGCCTCCCGCGCGCGCCGGATCCGCGCGCCAATTGTCATGCGCGCCGCCATCGGGGCTCCAGGCCGGATCGACCCAGCAGGCATAGACGATCCGCACCGCCACCGCCCGGCCGATCGCATCCGCGGCGATGGCGTCCCGCATCGCGACGTGCGCCGGATGGTGCCGCTGGTCGAAGGCGGTGCCGTAGAGCGCGTCCGGGGATAGCGCCGCCGCCATTGCCTCCGCCTGGTCGAGGGTCGCCGCGATCGGCTTCTCGCAGAGCACCGGTATGCCCTGCCTGGCGCAGGCGCGCACGGGCGCGACATGCGCATCGTTGGGCGTGGCGACATAGACCAGGTCGCACAGGCCCGACGCCAGCATCGCCTCAACATCGCCGAAGGCGGCGAGGCCAAACGCTGCCGCACGGTCGCGCGCGGCGGGGGAGGGGTCGGCGATCGCGGTCACCGTCCCGCCCGCCGCGACGATGCCCGGCATCATATAGCTGCGCGCCACCCAGCCGAAGCCGACGATCCCCCACCGCATCACCATCGCTCCGGCAGGTCGACCAGGCGGCGCAGCCGCGCGTCGTCGGGCGGGACGAAGGGCAGGGCGTGGTCGGCCATCGCCCAGTAGCAGCCGGCCGCATATTCGTCGCGATAGCGGTCGGATGGCCAGGCGGCGCGCCCCTCACCGAGCAACGGGTTGGGGCGCAACGCCGCGGCGTCCGCCGGCATCGCAATGCCGCCGGCGACCGGCCGGGCCCGACCGCCGCCTTCAACCAGTGACCAGGCCTCGACACCGGTGTCGGGCGTCCAGCCGCAGGGTGTCGGCGTGGCTTGCGTCATCAACGCCGTTAGGAGCGTGCGTTCGTCATAGACGGTCGCGGTCGGGAACAGCGCTGCCCAGGCATCGACCGTGCGCGCCGGTCCCTTCGCACCGCCGGCGACGGCGCTGTTGTGGACATGGCTGACGGCGACAACGCCGCCGGGCGCGGCCAGGTCGCGCAGGGCATCGGCGACGCGCGGCTGGTCGGGCAGGAAGTAGAAGGCGTCGTGGCACATCACCAGCTCGAACTGGCGGCCCGCGACCGGCCATGCGCCGGCCGCGTCGAATACGACATAATCCGCCGCCGGCGCGACCCAATGCTTGGCGAGCCAGCATTTGGCGAACACCACGTCGGCGCCCAAGCAGGCGACGTCGCGCGCGGTCAGTTCGCGCAGATAGTGGCCGATGCCGCAGGCCAGCTCGAACGCATGGGCAGGCCCGGTCCAATGCGCCTCGACCAGCGCGAGCCCCGCCAGATAGGTCGGATCGCTCCAGCGATAGGCGAAATAGTCCGCGACCGGCCCCAGCCGCAGCAAGGCCATCGCCTCGCGCAGGGACAGACGGTCGCGCTCGCGCACCAGCGTCTTCACTTCGGACAGGTCGGTCGCCGGGCCCGTCCACCAGTCATCCTGATCGGTCAGCAGCGCGACCAGCGCATCGTCGGGGCAGCCGGCATCGAGATGGTCGAGCGCGACGCGCACCAGCCCCTCGCTCCCGATGCGCAGATAGGGGATGCCGTCGACCACGGGCCAGCGTTCGCCGGGAGCCGCCAGCGAATGCGGCGTATCGGCTCGGAGCGGCCGTCCGGTCAGGGGCGAGGCGAGCGTCACGCCAGTCCCGCGTCGCGCAGGATGCGATCGTGGAAGGCCTTGACCGGGCCGTCATGCACCAGGCCGTAATCGTCCAGCACCGTCGTCATCGTCAGGTGCGCGGCGCGGCCATGCTGCTCGATCTCCAACACCCGGTCGAGCACGTCGCCGACATGGAAAGCGCGCGCCTCCGGCGTCGCATCGCCTGCGATCGGGGAAAGCACGGCTCGTATTGTCTCCGCCAACGCGGCATTGGCGCGGGCCAGTTCGTCGAGACTGGCCTGCCGGGCCGTCACGATCACCCGATCGAGCAGGTCGCCGAGCAGCATCTCGCCCGAATAACCGCTGTCGGCCATGTCGGCATTGTGCAGATGGTGCGCCATGCCGGCGAGGAAGACGACGACCGGGTCGGCACCGTGCCACGCGCTCGCCAGCACGCCGTAGACGGCGACCATCAGGCAATGTTCGGCATGGTTCTCGGCCGGTTGCAGCATGATGCGGGGCTTGCCCGGACAGGTGACGCCGGCCCGCGGCTGCCGGGTGAGCTTGCCGACGAACGCAGGCGTCTCGCCCATCGCCGGTCGTCCCCACGGCAGCGCGCTCCGCAACGACGCGCGAAGTCCGGGAGCAAGGTCGCCCGTCACCGCGTCGAACGCGCGCTCCAGCACCTCGGCCGCCCGGTCACCGAGCCCCAGCGTCATCAGCGCGGCGAGGTCGAGATCGCCCAGCCGCGCCGAGACCAGGGCCGACGCCACCACCTGCCGCATCACCAGCGCGGGATCGTCGCCGCGCACCAGCGCCGCCCAGCCGGCGACGAACAGCCGCTCGGCGATCGACCCCGGCGCGCTCGCCGAATAGATGCGTTTCAGATCACCCAGTTCGCGAAAGAAGGGCAGGGCGGCGGGCGAAAGCGCCCCGCTCACGCGCCCTTGCCGTCCAGCCAGTCGTCCAGGATGCGCTGCTGCTCGGGCACGGCATGGACCGGGTCGTGCGCGCCGCTGGTCTGCGGCAGCTTGAAGAACAGGCCCATCTGCTCCTGCACGCCGCCCTCGCCGCGCTGCTGGGCCAGGTCGAGGCAACGCGCGATCTCGATCGCCAGCGGCGCGGCCAGGATCGAGTCCTTGCAGAGGAAGTTGAGCTTCAGCTGCATCTTCTGGCCCATGAAGCCGGTCAGGTCGATATTGTCCCACGCCTCCTTGTCGTCGCCGCGCGGCCGGTAATAGTGGATCATCACGATGTGATCCTCGACCGGGTAGCCCAAGATCGAGTTGAGCACGCTTCCCTTGGTGCCGAGCTTCGACTGGAGCGACTTGGGATCGTCGAGGGCCAGCCCGTCCGAATTGCCAAGGATGTTGGTCGAGAACCAGCCATCGACATGCAGGGCGCGGTCGCGCAGCGCGGGCGCGATCACCGTCTTCATAAAGGTCTGACCGGTCTTGCCGTCCTTGCCCGCCACCGGCACGTTGCGCTCGGCCGCCATCTCGGCGAGCGGCGCGATGTCGGCGGCGACCGACGGGGTGAAATTGGCGTAAGGCGTGCCCGCGTCGATCGCCGCATAGGCATACAGCATCGCCGGACTGATCGCGGCATCGTCGCTGTCCAGCCCCTGCTCGAATGCGGCGCGGGATTGGAGCGCGGCGTCGTCCGCATGGGGCACCCGCTCGGTGGAGGCGAGGTTGACGACGACGACGCGGTCGAGCTGCTTCTCTGCGGTGAAGCGGCGCAGATCGTCCTGGATCTGGCGGATCGCGGCGCGGTGGCCGGTCTCCATCTTGTTCCTGCCGTCGATATTGGCGCAATAGCCGGTCGAGCCGGCCGCCTTCCAGGCGCGCATGTCGTTGAGCGCGGCGGCCCCGTCGGCCAGTTCCTTCTCGCCGATCACGCCGTGGCGCAGCGCCAGCGTGCCGAGCGACTCATCGGCCAGATCCCAGCCGCCAAACTCGATGTCGCGATAGGCGACCATGCCGGCCACATCGCGGCCCGCCAGCGGCAAGCCGTCGAAGCTGTTCGATCCCGCCTTGATCATCTCGATGCCGGCGATGGCGGTCGTCGCGACCGCGCCTCCGACCCCAACGATCGCCACGCCCAAACGTTCTGCCATATTCCAGATCCCCGCCCGTGCGGCCCGCTTCGGACCGTATCAACCGGGGCAATGATGCAAGGCAGGTAGAGGTTTCCTGCTTTTCCAATCCGTTCTAGAATTTGCCGCAGGGTTGTGACATAAGTATTTTCGGACCCGAAACGGAGTGACCTATGTCATCGCGACCTGGGGCATGTCCGCCGCGCCGACCGGGGGAAGCCAGTCGACCGCGATTTCTTGGTGCCGGTCGCGGAAGTCGACCAACGCCGCCAGGCGATCGATATCGAGGATGCGGATGACGCGGCCGTCGCGCTCGACCAAGCCGGTCGCCTCCAGCGCCTTGAGCGACCGATTGACATGCGTCTTGGTCAGCCCGAGTGCATCGCCCAGGTCCTTTTGGGTGAGCGGTAACTCGAAGGAACTGCCGCGCAGGCCGTCGACCACGCGCAGCCGCGACCGGATGTCGAGCAGCAGCGTCGCGATCCGCGTGAAGCCATCGGTCTTGCTGACGGAGGTCAACCGGTCGGCCATCGCCACCTGTTCGGAGGTTGCGATGGCGAACAGCAATGCGCCGATGCGGGGATGGCTACGGAAGATGCGACCGAAGACGTCCTTGGGTATTTCGTACAGGGTCACGTCGCTCACCGCTTGCAGGGTCGCGGCGCTCCGCCCCCAGGCGATCGAGAAGGTGGTGGTGATGTCGCCGACGAAATAGAAGCGCAGGATTTGCCGGTCGCCGTCTTTCAAGACGGTTGAGCCATGCAGCCAGCCGCTCGCGACGATATAGAGACAGTCGGTCGCCTCGCCCTCATGGATGATGATGTCGCGCGCGCGGAAGCTCCTTTCGCGTCGTTCCAGCCAGCGGATCGCCTCGCGTTCGGAAAAGGTCAGATCCAAATGATGCGACAGACGCGCTTCAAGGGGGCTAATCGGCATAAGCCACTGAACGTCCGGAGGGATTGCAATTTCCCTGGGTCGGCATCTTTACCGCGATCAGGATTGACCGTCGTCGGACCAAGATACACTATTAATCAGATGATTGCCCCTTGTGATCGCGAACCGTGCGGGCGATAGGACGTCAAAAGAGCTCAGCCGTCCGGGAGGGATCATGAAGCGCATAGCCACCATCGCAGCGGGGGCGCTGCTACTCGCCGCGTCGCCTGTTCTGGCGCAGCAGGCGGCGACGCCGGTGCCGCATCTGGAAAGCCGCCACGGCCGCCATGCGCTGATCGTCGATGGTGCGCCGTTCCTGATGCTGGCGGGGCAGGTCAACAATTCCAGCAACTATGCGGTGGCGCTACCGCACGTCTGGCCGGTGCTCGACCGTATCCATGCCAATACCGTCGAGATCCCGGTCGCCTGGCAGCAGATCGAGCCGCGCGAAGGGCAGTTCGACTTCGCATTCGTGCAGACCCTGCTCGACCAGGCCCGCGCGCATGACAAGCGCGTCGTGCTGCTGTGGTTCGGCACCTGGAAGAATACCTCGCCCGGCTACACGCCCGATTGGGTCAAGCTGGACAATCGCCGCTTCCCGCGGATGAAGGACAAGGCCGGCAAGGACCATTATGTCCTGACCCCAATGGCCCGTACGACGATGGAGGCGGACCGGCGCGCCTTCGTCGCGCTGATGACCTATCTGCGCGACCACGATCCGCAAAACACCGTCATCATGGTGCAGCCCGAGAACGAGGTCGGCAGCTATCGCAACCCGCGCGACTACAGCGCCGCCGCCAATGCCGCCTTTTCCCAGCCGATCCCGCTCGCGCTCGCCCGCAAGCTCGGCAAGTCGGGCAATTGGACGCAGGCGTTCGGGGCGCAGGCCGATCGCGCGTTCAATACCTGGTACACCGCGCGCTATGTCGACGCGATCGCGGCGGCTGGTAAGGCGGTGAAGCCATTGCCCATGTACGTCAACGCGGCGCTCGCCGGACCGTCCAACGTGCCCGATCCGACCGGCGTCGCCAGCGGCGGACCGCAACAGGACGTGCTCGACATCTGGAAGGCGGCGGCCCCGTCGATCGATTTCGCCGCGCCCGACCTCTATGACAAGGCGAGCAAGAACGTCGCCCTTTATCTCGACGCCTATCGCCGGCCGGACAATGCGCTGATGGTGCCGGAGATCGGCAACGCGCGAACCTTCGCCCGCTATTTCTACGCCGCGATCGGGCGCGGGGCGATCGGCTTTTCGCCCTTCGGGATGGACGACACCGGCTACTTCAACTTCCCGCTCGGCGCGACCGCATTGGACGATGCGACGCTGGACGCCTTCGCCCGGCCTTATGGCGTGTTCGCCCGGATGCAGCGCGACTGGGCCCGGATCGCGTTCGAGCATCCGACCTGGGGCGCCGCCAAGCCCGACGACGACGCGCCGGTCTCGACCACCATGGGCGACTGGACCATCACCGCGAGCTGGGGCGAATGGCAATTCGGGCTGAAGGAGTGGAGCTGGCTGCAATCCGATCCCGCCCCTTGGGCCAAGGATCCGATCGGCGGCGTCGCGGTCGCGCAGCTCTCGCCCGATGAGTTTCTGTTCACCGGCGATCATGTCCGGCTGAATTTCGCCACGCGGCCGGGCGGTCCGGCGAACGGCATGGTGGTGAAGGTGGAGGAGGGGCATTTCGACCAGGGCCGCTGGGTCATGGACCGCGTCTGGAACGGCGATCAGACCGATTACGGCATCAACCTGATCGACCGGCCCGCCATCCTGAAGGTGACGATGGGCCGTTATCGCTGATCGGGCGGGCGCGGCGCGGCGATGTGGCGGGCGAGGAACGCCGCATGGCCGGGCATCGTCGCCACCGCCCGCGCGATCGCCGCGCGCATGCGGGGCAGCACCTCGGCAAGCCGATCCGCCGCCGCCAGCGCCAGTGGGTCGGGCTGCGCCGGCGTGATCCCCTGGCCGTGCAGCACCGCGATCCAGCTCGGCTCCAGGAACAGGTCGAACGGCTCGGGGAAGAAGCGCCCCCGGCTGCGATAGAGGTCGATCCGCTCGGCGAGCGTGTCCGGGATCGCCTGTTCGCGGACATGATCCCAAAAGGCCGAGTCCCGCCGCTCGGTGGCGTGATAGTGGAGGATCAGGAAGTCGCGGATCCGCTCATATTCCGCTGCCGTGGCGCGGTTGAAATAGGCGATGTCGGCCGGGGCGAAGCCCTGGTCCGGGAACAGCGCGAGCAGCCGCGTCACCGCCGACTGCACCAGATGGATGCTGGTCGACTCCAGCGGCTCCAGAAAGCCCGCGGCCAGCCCGATCGCCACGACATTGCCACGCCACGCTTGGGCTCGACGCCCGGGGGTGAAGCGGAGCAGGCGTGCCTCGGCAAGGGGCGTGCCCGCCACGCTGTCGCGCAGCACGCGTTCCGCCGTATCGCGTTCGACAAAGTCGCTGGCGAAGACGTGGCCATTACCCACCCGATGCTGGAGCGGGATGCGCCATTGCCAGCCCGCTTGCTCCGCGATCGCGCGCGTGTAGGGCAGGGGATCGGCCGTCCGCTCGGTCGGCATCGCCAGCGCGCTGTCACACGGCAGCCAATGCCGCCAGTCCTGATAGGCATTGCCCGGATCCGCGCCGATCAGCAGCCCGGCGAAGCCCGAACAGTCGATGAAGAGGTCCGCCGCCACGCTCCGCCCGTCCGCCAGCGTGACCGATCGCACCATCGGTCCGGCGGGATGGTCGCGCTCGTGACGGACCACCGATACGATCCGCCCCTCCAGCCGCGCCACGCCGTCCGCCTCGGCGCGATGGCGCAGCAAGCGGGCATAGAGGCCCGCGTCGAAATGATAGGCATGGCTCATCATCGACAGCGTGTTGCGCGGATCGTCGCTCGGCTGCTGGAACGTGCCGGCCGCCGCCGCCATGGCCGGCAGGCTGTACGCGGTCAGCGTCCCAGCCGCGTCCGGCCGCACCGCCACCAGGGCCTGCCAATATAGGTGGAACGGCAAGGGCCCGATCGCCGCACCCAGCCGACCGAAGGGGTGGAAGTAGCGATGTCCAACCGCCCGCCAGTTCTCGAAAGCGATGCCCAGCTTGAAGGTCGCGCCGGTCGCGCGGACGAATTCCTCTTCCGCCAGGCCGAGCAGCCGGTTCATTTCGCGGATCGGCGGGATCGTCGCCTCGCCGACCCCGATCGTGCCCAGCGCCTCCGACTCGATCAGGGTGATGGCTGGCGGGCGGGGGCCCAGCGACCGCGCCAGCGCCGCCGCCGCCATCCATCCGGCGGTGCCGCCGCCGACGATCGCAATCGAGGCGATCGGCGCTGCGGTATCGGTATCAGCCACGGTCATCCTTCCACGCTGTTGCGCAAAAACCCAAGGTCGTCGAACAAGTCATATTAATGGCAACAATCACATTGACGCTAATTTTTTCCAGCGATACCGGTGACATATCGATCAAACGCGTCCGTGGAACGGGCTGTGGGGGTCGTGGCCGGGGAGGATGACGCAGCCGTTTTTGCGGCTGTGACCGCTCCCCGTCGAAACGCTGCCGGCCCGGTCCGGAGCCTTGGGGAAACTGTGATGCAGACCGATACGCCTATTCTGATCCGGCGCCACGTCCGGGCGATCGCCGCCGGGGCGTCGCTGTTGACGCTGGCGCTGGTGGCCACGCCCGCGCTGGCGCAGGATGCGACCAAGCCGGGTGCCGGCGCGCCCGCCCAGTCCGACGGCAATCCGTCGACCGCCAGCCAGCAGGGCACGCCCGCCACCGGCGCGCTGCCCCGCGACGGCAGCGGCACGGTCGCGGCCGTCCCGCCCTCGGACGCGTCGACCGTGGAGCAGGCCGCCGGCCCGCAGGACGACGGGCAGGGCGCGGACATCGTCGTCACCGGCCTGCGCCGCAGCCTGGCGACTGCCCAGGCGCTGAAGTTCAATTCCGACCAGTTCGTCGACTCGATCACCGCGACCGACATCGGCAAGCTGCCCGACAAGAACGTCGCGGAGGCGCTGCAACGCGTGTCGGGCATCCAGATCAGCCGCAACTACGGCGAAGGGTCCGGTATCGCGATCCGTGGCCTGACCCAGGTCAAGACTCAGCTCAACGGCCGCGACGTGTTCGGCGGCAGCGGCGGCCGCTCGCTAAGCTTCGAAGATGTTCCCTCCGAACTGCTCGCCGGCGTCGACGTGTACAAGGACCCGTCCGCCAAGGAGATCGAGGGTGGCATCGGTGGCCTGGTCAACTTGCGCACGCGTATGCCGTTCGACGAGAAGGGCTTCGTGCTGTCGGCGAGCATGGGGGCGAATTATTTCGACCTGGCCAAGGATGCACGCTTCAACGGTTCGGCGCTGGTCAGCAAGACCTGGAGCGACACCGGCATCGGCGACTTCGGCATCCTGGTCGACGTGTCCTATTACGAATCCTCCTTCCGCCGCGACCAGGCGACGATCGAGCCCTATGTTCCGGTCACCGGCATCCCCGGCTATGCCGGGCAGACCCTGTCGATGCCCGACGGCGCGGGCATTCAGGTGACGCAAGGCAGCCGCAAGCGGCGCGGCTATTACGCCGCCGCCCAGTGGGAGCCGGCGAGCAACCTGCAATTCTACGGCACCGTGTTCCAGGCGAACTACGACCTCTACACGCCCAATTATTCGAGCTTCGTGACCAACAGCACGAGCCCCGACTTCCTCAACTACATGCAGCCCAATGCCGGCGGCTTCCGCTTCGACGACGGCCAGTTCGTCTCGGGCGGCTTTAATGGCTTCACTCCGGCCACGCCTAACGCCAACACGGCGCTGAACGTGCAGAACAACACGCAGGTCGCCTTCTCGCGCACCAAGACCACCGACTATGCCGGCGGCGTGAAGTGGCAGCCGACCGATCGGCTGCACGTCAATCTCGACCTGCAATATGTCCGCGCGACCGCCAACGTCTCCAGCTACACCGCCTTCGGGCAGAAGGACCTGGCCGGCTATACGATCGACCTGAGCCACGACCTGCCGGCCATCTCGTTCCAGAGTGCGCCGGGCACGGGGGCGATCGCCGATCCCGCCGCCTATCGCTTCACCGCGATCATGGACCATCTGGAGGACAGCGTAGCGACGCAGAAGGCGGCGCGTCTCGACCTGGAATGGGACTTCGACGACAGCATCCTGACCTCGATCCAGGGCGGGGTCCGCTATACCGATCGCGAAGCGATCAATCGCAGCACGCCCTATAACTGGACGGCGGCGGCCCCGACCAATGCCGACGGCACGCCACTCAACCTCGCCAATCCCGCCGCGCTCGGGATCAACTCGCCTTACGGCGCGCTGTTCGGCGGCAAGGGCGATGCGATTATCGGTTCGGTGCCCTATGCCTCGGCGGTGCTGTTCAACGATCCGGTCGCGGCGTTCCGCACGATCGGCGGCCGGGCGATCACAACCTTCTCCGACCAGGACATCAACACCCAGAACGAGAAGACCTATGCCGGCTATCTCGCGGCCTATTTCAAGGTCGACGCCGGGCTGCCGCTCGACGGCAACATCGCCGTGCGCGTGGTGAAGACCGATGCCGACGCCAGCGGCACCACCCGCCTCAACTATCGCCCGACCCTGGGTGCTGATTCGCAGCAGGTGACGCTGGACCAGCCCTATGCGGTCGGTCAGTCCTATACCAAGGTGTTGCCGAGCCTGAACCTGCGCGCGCACCTGACCGAGCGACTGCAACTGCGCGCCGGTGCGTCCAAAGGCCTGTCGCGGCCGGATTTCTCGCAACTCAATGCCAACCGCCAATTCTCGGTCGGCTATGCCCAGCTGCTCGATGGCACCACCGTCATCGGCTACCAGCCCAATGGCGTGAACACCGGCACGGGCGGCAATCCGTTGCTGAAGCCGCTGACCGTCGACCAGGCCGACCTGGCGCTGGAGTGGAACGCCGCCGCCACGACCTTCTTCTACGGCACGGTCTTCTACAAGAAGCTCAAGAACTTCACCACCTCGCAGGTGTTCGAGCAGCAGGTCGAGGTGCCGGGCCAGGGTCCGCAGACCTTCCGCTACACCGCCTTCGTCAACGGCGCGAGGGGCGAGGTGAAGGGGTTCGAGATCGGCGGCAACACCTTCTTCGACTTCCTGCCAGGGCCGCTGTCCGGACTGGGCGCGCAGGCGAACCTCACCTATGTCGACAGCAGCGCGCCCGGCGCCACCGGCACGCTCCTGAACGGCGACCAGGTGCCGACCTCGCTCCAGGGCCTGTCCAAGTGGAGCTACAACCTCGTCGGCCTGTACGAGAAATATGGTTTCACCGCGCGCGCGGCCTATAACTGGCGGAGCCACTATCTGTTCGACTCCGCCAGCAATGGCACTGGCGGCGTGCCGATCTACAACCGCGCCTATGGCCAGTTGGATGCGTCGATTGGGTACAACTTCACGCCCAAGGTTTCGGTGACGGTAGACGCGATCAACCTGACCCGCGCGCGCTTCGACAGCTATCAATATTATCCCGGCAACCCGCGCAATTTCGAACTGAACGATCGTCGCTTCGGCATCTCGTTCCGGATGCGCAACTGACCGCACGGGCGGGTTTTCGGCCCGCCCAATGTCCAGGGCTCCCCCTGCGTGCCCGTCCGGCCTCGGTGCGTCACCGGCCGGGCGGGCATTTTTTGTCTGGACGCGTTCCTCTCGGGAAGAAAAAAGGGTCTACACCAGGCCGCGTCCGTCGATGCGCAACACGGGGACGAAACCCGAACCACCCGGCGGCGGCAGGTCGACATGCAGGCCTGCGCCGTCGCGTCGATGGGCCAGCGTCCCGCCGCCCAGCAACGTCACCCGCTCGATCACAGCCTCCCGCAGCCGGTCCGTTCCCAAGGCCGCGATCGACAGCCGGCGCGTCGGCCAGCGGAGCGGCAAGGCATAGAGCGCCCCGCTGTTGGTGGTGAAGCGGATGTCCTGCGCGGTGAAGGCGCCGGCGGACTGTTCGTTCTGCATCCCGACCTGGAGTCGGGTCGGTCCCTCGCCATAGACGCGCCAGGGTCGCGACCCGAAGATCGCCTCGCCGTTCACCGCCACCCAGGCGGCCATGTCGTCGAGGATCTTCTCTTCCTCGCGATCGATCGAGCCGTCGCCGGGTTGCGGAATGGAGAGCAGCAGATTGCCGTTCTTCGACACCACGTCGGCGAGCCGCTGGATGACCTGCTCGGCGGTCTTGTAGCTCTTGTCGTTCAAGCGCGCGACATTGTAGAACCAGTCGCCGATACAGGTGTCGGTCTGCCACGGCTCGTCCCACCGATGATCGGTGAAGCCGCGCTCGACATCCTGCACCAGACCGAACCGGGCATAAGGCTTGAGCTGCTTGGCGGTCAGCACCACGTCGATCTTGCCGTGCCACGCGATCGAGCGGTTGTAGTAATCGGCCGCCGCCTGCAACCCGATCGGGCCGAACGGCAATTCGTAATCGTCGAAATAGCAAAAGTCGGGTCGGTATTTCTCCATGAGATCGGCTTGGCGGAGCAGCCAGCGCATCGCATAGGCGGTATCGCCGGGTGGGGCGGTCTCGACCCATTGTCCGTCATGCCGGTCGTGCCAGGCATTCATCTCCGCCACGCTCCCGATCCCGTCGGGTATGACCAGATGGCCGCCGGTATAGAGCTGTTGCGGGTCCAGCCCCTCCCACCAGCGGCCGCGCCCGTCGGCCTGGCGCAGACGGAACGCGTCGTATCGGACACCCTGGCGCGGACCCACCGCGTCATAGCCATAGGCGGTCTGATACCAATGCCAGGCATGGGCGGCATGGTTGGAGACGCCGAACTTCAGCCCGGCGCGCCGCGTTGCCCCGGCCCAGATCCCGACCACGTCCTTCTTCGGCCCGACCCGCAGGCTGTTCCAAGCGTGATAGCGACTGTCATAGCAGTCGAGATTGTCGTGGTGGCACGCCAGGCTGACGAAATACCGGGCGCCTGCCCGCTTGTAGCGCGCGATCAGCGCATCGGGGTCCCAGCGCTCGGCGGTCCAGCGGCGCTGGATCTCCATCATCCCGGCCTCGCTCGGATGGCCATAGGTCTTCAGGTGATGTTCGTACATCGGATGACCCTGCATGTACATGAAGCGGCCATACCAGTCGCCCTGCTCGGGCACCGATTGCGGCCCCCAATGCGACCACAGCCCCAGCTTTGCGTCGCGGAACCAGTCGGGATAGCGGTAGTGCTCGACCAAAGACGACCAGCTTGGCTGCACCGGGCCCCGTGCGAGCCCCATCGGGCTTTGCGCCAGGGCGCGGTGGGCGAAGGCGCTGGCAGCCATGCCGGCAAGCACCGCCCGGCGCGACGGATCGCCCGCCATCGATGAAGTGATCGAACCGGCCATCGCTTTCCTCTCCCGACGCAGCGGCGTGCCGCCGTCAAATATACTACTAATCAGACTGTTAGCGGCATCGCAAGCCATGTCGGCGGAAGCGTGAGGATGTGCTTCGGCGGTTGGTCGCCGCGACCCGTTCGTGGATGTAGGCGCATGGGCCGGAAAGGATGCGCACCGCTGACCGGGCATCGTCGACTGCCCAGCGGGCGACGGATGCCGCGATGGCTCGGCCGGCGACCCGGCGGTTCGATCACGATTATCGCGCCGAAGGTGATCGCGGGAACCGTATTCCTTATAAGCGGTTAATGGCACCGAACCGGCCGCATCGTCCTGGCCGGGCGGATGATATTCGGGGAGAGTGGATAATGCGGGCCTCGGCCTTGATGTTGCTCAGCGCTGTGTCGCTATCGGCCTGCGCCGCGCCCGCCACCCGTATATCCAGCGGGCTGCAACGCTATGGCCTGGACGAGGGCCGGGCCGATTGCGTCGGTAATCGCCTGCAATCCGATCTTTCGCTTGGCCAGCTCCAGCAACTCGGCCGCGCCGCCGCCGCTTATCGCCAGGGCGACACGACCCCCGGCGCGCTCACCGTCGGCGACCTGCTGCGCGTTGCCGGCGAGCTGAAGGACCCCGCCATCGCCCTGTCCGTCGGCAAGGCCGCGGCGGGTTGCGGCGTGCTTCCGTAACGCGGTGCCTGGCGGTTCATCCGCTGTTTGACCGGTCAGATCGTCCCGGGGTCGTGCCAGGCCATGGACGGACCGGCGTTGACCCCATCCTTTAGGAGTATTCATGGCTACCCATTTCACCCCCGGCGTCGCGCCGGTCGATGCCGCTTATTCGGGCAAGACGCCCACGCGCCTGTCCTGGGGGGCGATCTTCGCCGGCGTGGTGCTGGCTGTCGCAGTGCAACTGGTACTCGGCATTCTGGGTGCCGGCATTGGCTTGACCATGGTCGATCCGGTCGCGGGCACGACACCCGGCGCTGCCGGCTTCGGCATTGGGGCGGGTCTCTACTGGCTGGTGACGACCGTGCTGGCGCTGGGCGCCGGCGGCTATGCCGCAGCGCGGGTCGCGGGCGTGCATGAACGGTTCGATGCGCTGGTTCATGGCCTGGTCGTCTGGGGCGTGACGCTGATCCTGACCCTGTACCTGCTGACCTCGGCGGTCGGCGGCATCATCGGTGGTGCGTTCCGGACCGTAGGCGCGGTGGCCGGTGCGGCGGGAACGACGGTCGCCGCCGCCGCGCCCCAGGCGGCGTCGGTCGCCGGCATCGACGAGGGCGACGTACGCAGCGAGGCCGCGGCCTATCTGTCGGACGTGCCGAACGATCCGGCTAAGATGAGCGCGGAGCAGGCGCAGAAGGCGATCGCGCAGGAATTGCCGGCACTGGCGCGCGGCGGGGCCGAGGGCCAGCAGGCCGAGGCGCGGATCGTCGACATCGTCGCCGCCCAGCGCAAGATCAGCCGCGCCGAGGCGCAGGCGCAGGTGACGCAGGCCAAGCAGCGCTTTGTCCAGACCAAGAACGAGGCGGTCGCCACTGCCAAGTCGGCGACCGACCAGGCGGCGGGCGCGGCGGCCGGCACGTCGTTTGTGCTTGTCATCGCACTGCTGGTCGGCGCGGCGGCATCGGGTTTCGGCGCGACGGCGGCGACCCGCCGCCGGCTGCGCTGACCGGTTCGTGGCGGGCTTGCATCTCGCGCCCGCCGCAATCTGGTTCGACGGAGCGGCTGTCGGGGACAGCCGCTTCATTCGCTTGCCGGTCGTGGAAAGCCGACGAAGACCATGCGATCGATTACTCGCACCCTGCGGCCATCCCCGATCATGATGGCCGCATGAAATTCCGGTAAGGCGCCCGCCAGCGATTGAACCCGCGACGCTTCACCGCGATCTCCGCCTCCATTGAAGGAGGATCGGATGACGCCGGACGAACGCCAGTTGCTCACGCGCTTCTTGCAGGATTTGAACAATGCCCGGGGGGTGCCCAAGGACCAGGAGGCCGACGGCATGATCCGCCAGACGCTGTCCGCCAATCCCGACGCGGCCTATTGGCTGGTCCAGCACGCGATCGTCGCCGACCAGTCGCTCCACGCCGCGCAGGACCGTATCGCCGATCTCGAAAGCCAGCTACGCGAGCTTGCCTATCGCCAAGATCGGCCGGCACCCACCACGTCCAGCTTCCTGCCGCCGCAACAAAGCGGGTCCGGTCCCTGGGGCCAGTCCGCCTATGCGCCATCGCAAGCGGACTATGCGCCGCCGCCGCAGCAACGCCCCGGCCTGTTCTCCGCGCAAAGCGGGCTCGGCAGTTTCCTGCGCAATGCCGGCACCACGGCGGCTGGCGTCGCCGGTGGAGAAATGCTGTTCAACGGCTTGTCCGACATGTTCGGCCGCAACCAGGGCGGCGGCGGCGGCCTGTTTGGCGGCGGGCAGGGCTTTGCCGACCGGCCCGAGGAGACGATCGTCAACAACTATTATGACAGCGACGACGATGGCGACGACGGCAACAACGATCCGGGCAATTACTAGCCGCTGACCAAGTCGGCTCGGTCAGCGGGCGGGGCGCAGCCAGCCGACGAACCCGCCCTGCGCGCGCAGCGCCATGGTGATCGCGTCGCGCGCACGGACCTTGCGCTCGCCCCGGTCATAGGCATCGGGCCGGGCGACGGCGTCGGCCAGCGAGACCAGCGACCAGTCGCCCCGACCCAGGAAGCGCAGGTCGATCCTCAACGACCGCGCCTCCCGGCCGTTGATTACGGCGACGAACCAGTCCTTGCCCCGCCGCCGGGCGAAGCCGGCCAGCGTGCCGGGCTGGCTGCCGGGCAGGACGATCGTCTCGTCCCACGCCGCCGGGATCGCCTTCAGCACGTCCACTGCCGGATTTTCCAGATAGGTGCGGGGATGGCCACCGAACGAGAGATAGGGCGAGGTGAAGATGATCGCCTGCGCCAGTTCGTGCGGCCAACTATGGCCCTGCAACTCCGTGGGTTCGAACACCGTCGGCGTATAGTCGCCCGGCCCCACGACATAGCGGGTGAAGGGCAGGATCGTGTCATGGTCGGCGGGCAGCACCCGCTTGTACCGGGTGATCTGCCATTCATGGCCGCGCACCGCCTCGCGCGTCAGGACATTGGGCCAGGTCCGCTCGGTCCCGGTCGGCTTCACCGCGCCGTGGAAGTCGACCATCAGTCGGTCGTTAGCCGCGTCGCGTGCGACGTCCTCGTACCATTGCGTCCAGACATGGTTGGGAGGCTGGGGAAAGTCGACCTTGATGCCGACGATACCGAGATCGGCATAGCGGCGAAGCGCGGCGCGGCGGCGCGCCGGGTCCACCATCTCCTTGCTGTGAACCCAGATCCAAACGGCGACGCCCTGGGAGCGGGCGTAGCGCACCGTATCGGCCAGCGTCTCCCAGGGCTGCTTCCACGCGGCCCATCCCTCGTCGAGCAGATAATATTCGTATCCGAGGCGCTTCGTCCAATCGATCCACTGGTGCTGGTCGCTTTCCAGCGGCGCGCCGATCGCCAGCCACTGCCAGCTCGACCGGCCGGGACGGATCCAGTCCGCCGTGGCGAGGGCCGGCGGCGGGGGCGGATTGAGGGTTGGGATCAGCGTCGTGTTGACCAGGTCGGTCAGGTCGCGGGCGACGATGGTGACCCGCCACGGCTGGACGACCGCCGCGTCGGTGCGCCAGCCCGAAGGATCGGCATAGAGGTCACCGGTCAACAGCCCGTCGGCATCGGGCGTGATCGCCAGGTCGCCATAGCCGACCCCTTCGGCCTCGCTGATCGTCACCCAGACCCGATCGACCTTGGCGGTCAGCGGCAGGCCAAGCGGCTTGCCCCTCAGCGCGCTGAGCGTCGTTGCTTCGTAGATCTCCTCATAGGCGGGATCGCGCCTGGTCACCCAGACGGGCGCATCGGGGGCGGCGAGCTTCCAGCCGGAATGATCGGTCTCGATCCTGCGGCCCGGTCGCGCAGGCAAGCGCAAGCGGACGCCGACGCCGTCATCCGCGACGCGGACATCCGCCTCAAACGCCATGCCGTGGCTGGTGAGCGCGACATGAGCGATGTTGCTGCGATCGATCGCCTCGCGCTTGGCGCCATGAACTCGGTAGCGCGTGTCGGTCCTGCCCCGGCGAATGACGCCGATCGCCGCGCCATCGCCCAGCTCGACGCCGTCGACCCGCATCCGCAGCGGCGACGGGTCGAGCACCGGCCTGCCATCGACGGTGACGCGGTAGCGCAGGTTGCCGTCGTCGTCCGACAGAAGGGCCTGGACCTTACCGTCCGGGCTGGCGACTTGCACCGTCCTGGCTTGCGCGATCCCGGTCGCCATCATCGTCGCGGCGCCCGCCAGCGCCAGGCCGCCGATGCCGCGGCAGACGCGCGATGCCCTTTCGGATCGTCCCTGCATTGCTGTTCCTCCGTGGCGCCGAACCGCCTGCGTCCTGACGTTTCGATCGTATGTCTGGAAGCTGATGGTGACCATCGCAAGCGAAATGGCCGGCGTTGACCGTGCGGTCCGCAAGCTAGTGCCGGCGGCGGATCTGGACGTCGTTCCCCATCGCCCGGCGACATCCGACCGTGATGATCACCGGCGACAAAATGGCACGGTTCCTGCCGTAACCCGACCCATGTCAGTGACCGGTGCCGGGAAGCCGCTATGGTCCCCATCCCGAATTCCAATGGAGCGCGTGGCGGCCGCCGTGCGACAGGTGCATGACCCGTTTCATTCTTAAACTCAGGAACAGCACGCAGGCCGCGAGGAGCATCGACTGCGTCGACCTGAGCGAGGCCCGGAACGAGGCGGTCCGATATCTAGGGCGCTACCTGTCGGAACATCCCGGTTTCGCCGATGAAGGGCATTGGCAGCTCGATATCGAGAACAGCGTCGGACAGTCGCTGGCCCATATCATCGTGGCGACCGTCGTCCCCCGGTCGTCGCCAATCCGCACCGGTTCGGCTCCAGATGAGGCTGAATTAGGTTAAATCGCTATCATACAAAGAAATAAGTGGAACGGCCGGCAGGGATGCGGATTGGCAGCGCAGCCAATCGGAGGTGGACGGTGAGTGCGGTGAATTTGTGGGCGGAGACGATGCTGCTTCTGCGCCCTGCGAATGATGGAACAGGCAGCAGACGGATCGATCGCGGTCGCCTCAGCGAGATGGTCTGCCGCGCGCTGGCCTGGGACGAGGCGGAGCGCGATCGGCTCTACATCCAATATGTCGGCAGCGCCGAGATGATCCCGTTCGGCAACATGGCGATGCTGGCGCGGCGGTCCGATTTCCCGATCACGATCTGACCGCCGCGCCCAGGCCCCTTATGGTCGGGCGCTGTAGAGTGCGTGGTGGGTCAGGATGAACAGGGTCCGACCATCCGGACCGCCGAACACCAGTTGCAGCGGGCGATCCGGAACATCGATCCGCCCCGCCTCCCGCCCATCGGGCCCATAGACGAACACCTGCCCGTTCCCGACATAGATGCGGCCGTCCGGTCCCCTGGCGACGCTTTCGCCGCCGCGCGGGGCGAAGGGGCGCAGGTCGGTCAGCGCGCCGCCGGGGCCCAGCAGCGCGCTATAGGTCCGATCCTCCGACCCATTGGCGACATAGACCCGCTCGCCGACCCGCCCGGTCACGAAGCCATAGGTGTCGAGCGTGTCGGAGAAGCGCCAGCCGATATGATTCGACGGACCCTGCTGCCACACGCGGAAGGCGGGCAGCGCCACGCTGCCGTCGGGCGAGACATATTGGCTGGACTTCGGCACCGCCGCGTCGCGGGCGAACATCTCCGCCAGCGTCGTGAAGCGGTCGGTGGCGGGATCATATTGGTCGCGGAATTCCCCATTGTTCCAGAAGCTGCCCGGCAGCGCCAGCGTCGCAGCGGACCGCGCCGGGGCGGCAGTCGGCGCAATCACCTGCACGTCCTGCGGGTGCGCAGGGTCGAGGCTGTAGACGGTCGCCGCCGCCCCGGCGGACGACAGGACCATCAGCTTGCCCGACCGGTCGACGACCAGGTTGACCGGGTCGAGCGGCGCATCGGCGACGATCGACAGACCCTTGGCGGCGGTCCAGCCATGAATACGCTGGAAATAGCGATCGACGAAGAAGAGCTGGCCCTTGCCGTCGACCGCCCCGCCGCCCAGCGAATAGAAGCCATCGGCCAGCTTGGTGACCGGCGCCAGTGTCGCGCCCGGTTCTGGCAGGGGGGCGTCGGTCACGTCGAGCACCGCGAACTCGCGCTCGCGTACCAATGCGCCGCGCGTCACGTCGGCGATCGCGTTGGCATAGGGGTATTTGCTCGCGCGCAGATAGGTGCCGCAGCCATTGGCGTCGCAGGTCGCGAAGCCGCTTTCGCCGTTCACGTGCACGTTGCGGAAGCGGATATCGCTCGATCCGTAGAGCGTCACCGCGCTGGGGGCGGGCTGGATCGAGCGAGTGACGCGGTAGCCATGATAATTGGCGAACAGGATGTCGCGCGAGTTGCGCACCTCCAGCGACACCGCGTCGCGGCTCTCGCCCGCCTCCTCCTCGGTCTGGGGGGCGAGGAAGCGCCAATGGCGGACGCCGTCCAGGACGATCTCGGCACGGCGATGATGCTCCGCCGACATCTGATAGACATGGCCCGGCGTGTCGGTGTTCGAGACGTAGAGACCCGCCGAAGCATAGGTGCTGGGCGTCCACAGCCCGTTGAACGTGCCGCCGCCGCCATCGGTCACCCACAGGCTGGCGAACTGCCCGTCCCAGCGTTTCATGGGATCGGGATCGCCACTGTGATCGGCATTATAGGGCTCGGTCCGACTACCATCGGCCAGGAAGGTGCCGTGACCGCCCTGGAACTTCACGTCGTCGACCAGCGATGCCGCGCCCGCGCGCCAAAGCAAGGCGGTGGCGCGCGGGTTGCGCCCGCCGGTGTCCAGGCCGAGGCCGGACACGATCGCATCGCCGCCGCGCGCGCTCTCGATCAGGCCGCGTGGGCTGCCGATGCCGCGAAACGCCGGACTGTCCTCCGCCAGCACGATCTGGGTCAGGCTAGGGTGAAGGCCGATCAGCACGCTGTCGCGACGCAGCTTCAGCGTATCGGTGACGCGGTAGAAGCCGGCGGGGAGATAAAGGACGCGGTGCGTGTCGATCGCCCGTTGCAGCGCGGCGGTGTCGTCGGTCGTGTTGTCGCCGCGCACGCCGAGATCGCGGACGTTGGTCCAGCTCGCCACCGCCGGCATCGCGCGGATCGCATCCGCGCGCGCGCGGGGCAGGCGGGCGAGCGGGGCGGCGTCCATCCGCGTCTCGAACCGACCCATCGTGCCGAGGCCAGGCAGTGTCAGGCCATAGGTGAATGCGCTCACCCGATAGCGCGCGCCGGTGCCCGCCACGGTGCGGCCACTGTCGCGGAAGCGGGCGAAGACGGGGGTGTTGCTGGCCAGCGCATTCTCGAATCCGATCTGGGTATAGGCGTTGCCCTCGTTGCTGATGACGACGCCGGCCTGCGACACATTCTCGAACCGCACGTCCGATCCCCACAGCCAGTCGCCATAGCCGCGGTCGATCTCGACGCCGATCGGCACGTTGCGGAACACGGTGTTGACCAGGGTTAGCCCCGCTTCATGCTCCCGGATCGCAGCGTCGCGCTGGCCGTCGAAAGTCGAGTCGAGCAGCGTATAGGGCCAGGCCGGCGAGGGCTTCTCGGTGAGGATGCCATAGCGGCCGCCATGGAAATGCAGGTCCATGCCCAGATTGCCGACCTGGTAGATGCCGGCCAGGCCGCTGCCCAGGTGGAAATCGATATGGCTGAGATAGGCGTGCTGCGCCGCGTGGAAGCGCACTGCCGTCGCCGCCGAATTGCCGTCGCCGATCCGGAAATCGACATTGCTCATTGCCGAATAGAAGGTGCCCGAATTGGCGTCGGCGATGGCCGGATCAAACGGCACGCTGGTCGGCGGCGGCACGGGGACGGGCGGCGGGGCCGGCTCGCCGGGCGCGGCGCGGCGGTTGCCGGTGAAGAAGATCATGCTGCCGACGCCGCGCTGGAAACCCGGCGTGTTGGCGGCCAGCACGAAGACAGGGCGCGTCCGCCCGACGCCGAACAGCCGCACGCCCGGCCATATATAGAGCGTGCGCGATAGGCGGTATTGCCCGCTCGGCAGGAAGACCAGCCCGCCGCCGCCCTTCGCCGCGACCGAGTCGATCGCCTGCTGGATCGCGGCCGTGGCGTCGGCGACGCCGTCGTTCGCGGCGGACACCGTCACCGCGCGGGGATCGGCGGGTGCGGTGGGATAAGCCGAAGTTCCCTCGCTACGCGCCGTGGCGGCGTACGCGGTGGGCAGCAGGGCGGTCGAGGCCAGGGTGGTGCCGGCGAGCAGCAGGGCGGCCGCCCGGCCGATCAGGCGGGGCATGGCTGGTCGAATGGTCATCGCGCTCTCCGTCTTAGGTCTGGCCGCGCCGCGCGCGGGCCGGGGTTCCGATCGTCCGCCGGAGCGTTCAACCTTGTCGATAAGATGGGCCCGCCGACCCGACGACTGCGACAAAGGTCGTAATGGTCAAGTCCGCATCGGCCCGTCATCCGTCGGCGATGCGGCCTGGAGGGCCGTGAAGGGATGAAGGACGCGCGATGATGCCAGGCGAGACACCAGCGGGCCAGCCCTGTGCGATCATCGTCATGGGCGTCAGCGGCAGTGGCAAGTCGACGCTGTCGGCCAGGCTCGGCGAGCGGCTCGGCTGTCCAGTGCTGGAGGGCGATTCCTATCACTCGGCCGACAACGTCGCCAAGATGCAGGCGGGCCATGCGCTGACCGATGCGGATCGCTGGCCCTGGCTCGACAGGCTCGGCGCGGCGATCGGGACGGCGGCACGCGACCGGGGGGTCGCGGTCGCCGCCTGCTCGGCCTTGAAGCGGGTCTATCGCGAACGGCTGGAGACGGCGGCGGCGATGCCGCTCCACTTCGTGCTGCTCGACACGGGGGCGGCGGAAATCGCGCGGCGGATGGAGAGCCGGGCAGGCCATTACATGCCGCCCAGCCTGCTCGCCAGCCAGCTGGCCACGCTGGAGCGGCCGGGCGCGGACGAGCGCGCGATCACGCTGGATGCATCGCGCGCGCCCGACGATCTCAGCGTCGCGGTGCTCGACTGGGTGGAGGGCGTGTCCGTCTGACGGAAGCGGGCGCGTCACGGCATCAGCCGCTTGCGCCCCTGCGACAGGTGCCAGCGCATCGCCAGCGCCGCTCCATCCGCATCCTGCGCGCGGATCGCATCGACGATCGCGTCATGCTCCTCCATCATCGCGCCGATGACCTCGGGCGCGCGAGCGCGCGAGATTTCGACGCCGGCGCGCAGGATGCGCATCACCGCATCCTGCAGATGGTCGAACACCGGCACGAAGGCGGCATTGGCGGTCGCTTCGACGATCGCGCGGTGGAGCAGCCAGTCCTCGTCATGCGCGGGCGCGTTGGACAGCAAGGCGGTGCGCAGCGCCGTCAGCGCCGCCTCGATCGCCTCCATCTGCTCGGGTGAGCGCCGCTGCGCCGCCAGCCGCGCCGCCTCCGCCTCCAGCACGAAGCGCACTTCATAGGTGCCGAGCGTCGCGGCCAGCGCGTCCATTGGCATATGGCTGCCGAGCCGGGCGGAGGGGCGACGCTTCACATAGGAGCCGGCGCCGCGCCGCGCCTCGGTGATGCCGTCCGACGCCAGCCGCGCCAGCGCCTCGCGGACGATGGTGCGCGACATGCCGAACGTCTCGGCCAGCCGGCTTTCGGAGGGCAGGCGGTCGCCGATCGCCAGATCCTCCTCGGTGATGATGCGGACGATCGCGGTATAGGCCCGGTCCGCCAGCCGCCCCTCGCTCATCGCCCGCCCGGGCGCGGCCCGGTCAGATGACATGGCTCAGCGCCACGACCAGCACCAGGCCGACCACGGAGATGGTGGTCTCCAGCAGAGACCAGGTGCGGAAGGTATCGGCCGTGCTGGTGCCGACATAGCTCTTGACCAGCCAGAAGCCGGGATCGTTGACATGGCTGAAGAACACCGATCCCGCGCCGATCGCCAGCACCACCAGTTCCGGCGACACGCCCGAGCTGGCGACGACGCCCGGCATCACGCCGACCGCGGTGATCGTCGCCACGGTCGCCGATCCGGCCGCCAGCCGGATGCCGACCGCGACCAGCCAGCCGAGCAGCAGCGGCGAGATGGCGTACATCAGCACGACGCGGGCCAGCAGGTCGGACAAGCCGGCGCTGACCAGCACCTGCTTCAGCGCGCCGCCGGCGCCGATCGCGAGCAGGATCGCGCCCGCCGCACCCATCGTCTCGTGCCACACCGCGTCCTGGATCGCTGCCTCGCGCAACCGCCGCCCGAACAGGAGCGGCAGGGCGAGCAGGTTGGTGACGAGCAGCGCCACGACCGGATTGCTCGCCGCGACCAACGCGGTGCTGCCGGTCAGGCCGGGGAGGAGCTGGCCCAGCTCGCCGGTCGCGATCAGCAGGACCGGCAGCAGCACGATCAGCAGCGACAGTGACAGGGCGGGGGTGGCGATCGCCAGCTGGTGATCGCCCATCACCGGCGGGGCCAGACGGACGCCACGCGTCGTCACCCTGGCGAGCAGCGGCCCGGCGATGATCGCGGTCGGAATGGCGATGATGATGCCGTAGAGCATGGTGCGGCCGAGATTGGCGCCCAGCGCCTCGACCGCGAGCAGCGGCCCGGGATGCGGCGGCACCAGCGCATGGACGACGCCCAGGCCGGCGAGCGCCGGCATGATCAGGCGTAGGCGCGCGGAGTCGCGGTCGGCATCCTCCGGCCCCGCCATCGCCTCGGCGGCGGCGACCACGATCGGCAGCAGCAGGACGAGGCCGGTTTCGAAGAACAAGGGCAGGCCGATGACGATCGCGATGCCCAGCGTCGCCCAAGGCGCGGCGCGCACGCCGGTCACGCCCAAGGCCGCGCGGGCGAGCGCGGCGGCCGCGCCCGACAGATGCAGCATCGCGCCCAGCGACAGGCCTAGTGCGACGACGAGCCCGGTGCCGCCGATGATGTCGCCGACGCCCTTCTGCACCGCCTTGGCGATATCGGGCAGCGGCAGGCCGGCGAGCAGTCCGACCGTGAACGCGCCGCAGAGCAGGCCGATAAAGGGATGAAGGCGGCCGCGCACGATCATCAGCACCGCCAGCAGGATGCCCGCCAGCGCCGCGCCGATCAGGCGCAGGTCGCCACCGGTCAGCGCAGCCGTCATGCGCGTGTCTCCGGCGCTGGTGTCCATTCGCCTGGTGCAGGCCGCATCGCATCCTCCCTCGCGTGTTGGACGGCGCTTTCGCCTGTCCCTGTCGCTAGCTGTAGGACAGGTTTTTATGGGTCGGCAAGAAAAAAGCCTTGATTGCAGGGGGTCGCGAGGATCATAGAGAAAATCTGTCCAACCGGATTGCGCCAGCCGCCGGTCGGACCGCGATCTTTCGACCGGCCCGTCAGGCGGCCGGCGAACCCCGGCCGCATGGCCGCCAGAGGAGGATGACGATGGAAGCGACCGTCCACACCAGCCGCCGGCCCGACGCGATCGACTCGCCGCTGGCGCAGCTCACCCCCACCCAGATGAAGGTGCTGCGCGGCGTCCATTCAGGTCTGCTCAACAAGCAGATTGCCTTCGATCTCGGCATCGCCGAGGCGACGGTGAAGGCGCATATGACCGCGCTGATGCGCAAGCTCAACGTCCGCAACCGCACGCAAGTGGCCATCGCGGCGCAGGCGCTCAGCCTCTGATAGGAAAACGGCGCGCCGAAGCGCGCCGTCGTGATGCCTGTGGTGGAGGCGGCCCCGGACAGGTCCGAGGCCATCTTTTGCCAATCAGAGCTTGAAGCCCACGCTCACGCGGAAGCTGCGGCCGAGAAAGGCGTCGTAATAGCGATTGGCGCTGACCGAGAAGGGGAAAGGCACCTTCTTGTCGAGCACGTTGTTGACGATCAGTCGGATGTTGAACCGGTCGCCCAGGCTCATGCCCGCCGAGGTGTTGAACATCCAATAGGCCCCGATACGCGGATATTCGTAGTTGCTGTCCGGCACGTTGACGTTGATCCGCGTCGGTCCGTTATAAATCGACTGCCACATCAGGTTGAAGCCGCCATTGTCGTAATTGACGTTGGCGGTGAAATTGTCCTTCGGTTCCGCCGTCGTGCCCAGCTTGTACTGGATGTCGCCGCTACCGATGCGGTAATAATGCTCGATCGTATGAAGATAGTTGACACCGACCGACAGGGTTCCCGCCTCCGCGCTCGCGCCCAAGCGGGAGAAAGGCAGGATATAGGCGAAACTTCCCTGGACGCCTCGAAAACGCTCGATGCCGATATTGTAGTTCCCGGTGGTGAACGACGTCACCTGGCCGCTCGCATTGCGGGTGAAGCTGCTACAGAACGGACTATTCGGATAATCAGCCGAGTCGTAGCAGGCGTTCATCACATCGACCAGATCGAGCGACGCGACCTCGTTCTTCACGTCGATGTGCACATAGTCGCCAGCCAAGCGCAGGCCGGGGACGAACCGCGGTTCAAAGACGCCGCCGGCCGTCCAGCTGTTGCCGATTTCATTCTGCAGATTGGGGTTTCCGCCCGACCGTCCGGCCGCCGTATAGTCGACAACGTTAGAGGTGAAATCCGCCGGCAATCCGGCGGCGCGACAGTTGGCGGCGCGCTGGGTGGGATTGGGACCACCCGTGATGTAGCGGCTGTCGCACGGGTCGTTGGCAGCGGAGAAAACCTGACCGATCGGCGCGAACAGTTCGGTGATCGCCGGTGCGCGCAGCGAGCGGGTGTAGTTCCCGCGTAGGGTCAGGCCATTGAACGGCGCGTATTTGCCACCGCCCGTATAGGCCCAGAACCCGCCGGTCATGCTGTTCTTGACATACCGGGCCGCGCCCTGAAGCTCTAGGCTGTGGATCAGCGGCACGTCCATGTCATCGGATACCAGCGGGACATTCAACTCGCCGAAGAACTCGTTGGTGTGATACGCGCCCGCGACCGGATCGATCGGGATGCTGTTGCCATATTGCGTCCGTGTGCCGTCGCCATTCGGCTCGCCATAATAGAACAGGCCGGGATTGAAATTCGTCGATTCGTAGCGGTGCTCGAAGCCGAGGACAAACTTGGCGAAGCCGCCCGGCAGCTTGATCAGGTCCCCCTTGACGTCGGCGATCACATCACCCTGGATATTGGTCTGTTTTGGCGTGGCGATGGCGGTGACATAGTTGATCGCGGCTTGGCTGGCTTGATTGACGCCGAAGATGTTGAGGGGCGCGCAGGTCGCGCTGATCGTCGGGATCGTCGCGTTGCTATAGCCCGGTGCGCAGGCGATGTTCCCGCTGGCATCGCGGACCGCATTGATCGCGTTGAAAAAGTTCTTCAGTACCAATTCGCGCGCGGTGGTCTTGGTGTTGGAGCGGCCGTAGATGCCCTTGACCTCCCAAGTCAGCGTGCGATCGCCTAGATGCACGTCGCCATCGAAGCCGCTGACAATGCGATAGAGATCGCTGGCGGAGCGGAAGGCGCCGGTGGCCAGATCCGTGTTGGCCCGTGCCATGTAAAACGTGTCAGTGGGTTGGCCATTGGCGGCAAGATTGCTGACGATCGTCGCCCGGTCGGCCGCGCTCAGAAAGGGATTGGCAGTGCTGAGCGCGAGATTCCCATTCTGCACCCCGGCCGGGTCGCCAAAGAGAGCGCTACTGTAAAAGGGTTGGTTTCGCAGATTGACTGCGATGCTGCGGCCATACCAGGCCTCGCCCGAGAAGCGCAGGCTGTCGCTGAAATCGTAGTGGAAGAGCGCCGTGCCGGAGAAGCGATTGCTGTCGACGAGGAAGTTCCCATAGTCGCGCAGACGGAAGCCGTCGCCGCCGGCCTGGATCAAGCTTTGCCCGGTCACCTGGCCATTGTTGAACGGGGTCAACGCGCCACTGGAGTTGAAGAAGAGGGCCCGGCCCTGCGCATCGGTGATGGAGGAGTAAGGCGCTCCGGAGAGGATCGGATAGCCGTCCTCCACCATCGGCATGCCGGTGTTGGTGAACACGGCATAGCGCTGGCCACCATAATAAAGCTGCTGCTGAAACGACTTACCCCGTTGCGCTCGGGTGAAGAAGGGGGCGTCGGCGCTCTGATAATAGATGTCGGACGTCGGGATGCCGATCTGCTTGTCATATTGCATGCTAAGCGTGATGTTGCCGCGCTCCTCGGCGAAGTTCTGGCCGACCAGCCCCGACAGGCTGTAGTTGCCACCCAGGCCGCGCTGCGAGATGCCGGATTGGCCGGCGAAGGACAGGCCCTGATAGTTGCGCTTCAGGATGACGTTGACCGTACCCGCGATCGCGTCCGAGCCGTAGATGGGCGCGCCGCCGACCGACACCGTCTCGACGCGCTCGACCAGATTGACCGGCAGCGATGAGAAGTCGACCGGACTGCCGGCGACGGGGCCGAACAGCGAGGAACTGGCGCTCGACACGAAGCGGTTGCCGTTGACCAGCGTCAGCGTCCGCTGCGCCCCCAGATTGTACATGTTGACGAAGGTCTGGCCGGCGCTGGCGAAGCCCTGACCGCCGACCGGGCTGTTGCCGGGCACGCTGAAGAGCGGCAGCTCCATGAGCGCCATGCCTAGATTGGTGAAGCCCCGCTTCGCGATCGTCTCGGCGGTGATCGACTGGGTCGGCTGGGCGGCGATCGGCGACTGCGAGATGCGTGACGCGGTGACCACGATCTCGTCGCCGTCCGCGGGCGTCGCTTTCGCCTGCGCCTGAGCCGATGGATCGGTCGATGCTGCAGCAGGCGTTTCCTGAGCGGCCGCCGGGGTTGCAATCGCAAAGCCGAGTGCAACCAAGGCTGTGCCGAAGAGATAGCGAGATCGCATGATGGTGTCCCCTTGTATTGATTAACCGGGACCGTAACGGGCCAAAACCACCGGCTTCAACCCAAATGATAAATCTATATCTATATCAATGGTAGAATGTGGCCGTTGTGCAACAGGGTGGTGGCTGTATGTTGTGCGCCGTGACAGCAGTTACGACTTTGGTCGCGTATGAACGCCTTTGAGCCGGCGGTTAAAGGAAATCCCGTAAAAACAACGGGAGACGGGTGATGAAGGCGATGTGGCTGCTCGGTTCGGCGATGGTGCTGGTGGCAGCGCCCGCACAGGCCGCCTCGACCTCCGTCTACACCAGCGCCCCGGCCGAGCCGCGCGCGATCACCGTGCGCGGCGTCGGCGACGGCAGAGCGGACGACAGCGCCGCCATCCAGCAGGCGATCGACGCGGCCGCCGCCGGCGGGCAGGGCGGCATCGTCTTCCTGCCGTCGGGCCGCTACCGGATCAGCCGCACCATCTTCATCCGCACCGCCGTGCGCGTGTTCGGCGTTGGCAAGACCCGGCCGGAGATCATCCTGGCGGACAATAGCCCGGGCTTCGGCTCCGGCGTCGCGGCGATGCTGAGCTTCACCGGCGAGGACCAGTATCGCAGCGGCAAGCCGGCGGTGCCGCCGCCGACCAGCGTGCCGTTCGACCCGACCGTCTTCGACGCCACCTCCAGCACCTTCTACTCGGCGCTGGCCAATGTCGATTTCCGTATCGGTGCGGGCAATGCCGGGGCGGTCGCGGTGCGCTTTCGCGTCGCGCAGCACGGCTATATCCGCCACGCCGACTTCCATGTCGGATCGGGCTTGGCCGGCGTCTATCAGGCGGGCAACGAGTTTGAGGACCTGCGCTTCTATGGCGGGCGCTACGGCATCATGACCGAAAAGACCTCGCCGGCCTGGCAGTTCACGCTGATCGACAGCGAGTTCCAGGGCCAGCGCGACGCCGCGATCCGCGAGCATGAGGTCGATCTCACGCTGGTCAACGTCGCGATCCGCGACACGCCGGTCGGGATCGAGATCGATCGCGGCTATTCGGACTCGCTCTGGGGCAAGGACGTGCGGTTCGAGAATGTCAGCCAGGCGGGCGTCGTCGTCTCGGAGGAGAAGAGCGCCTTCACGCAAGTGGGCTTCGACAACGCGATCGCGGTCAACACGCCGGTCTTCGCGCGCTTCCGCGACAGCGGTCGCACCGTGGCGGGGCAAGGGCCGCGCTACCGCGTCAGCGACTTTTCCTATGGGTTGAAGTTGCCCGGCCTGGGCACGATCGGCGACTTCGCGACCGACGTGACCATGGCCCCGCTCGCGCGGGTGCCGGCGCGGGTGAAGCCCGCGATCCGGGCGCTGCCACCGGTTTCGCAATGGGCCAATGCGCATGATCTAGGGGTGAAGGGCGACGACACCACCGACGACACGGCCGCCCTGCAACGCGCCATCGACACCCACCGCGTCGTCTATCTGCCGATGGGCCGCTATCGGGTGACCGATACGCTGCGGCTGCGACCCGACAGCGTGCTGATCGCGCTCCACCCCAGCCTGACCCATCTCTACCTGCCCGACGAGACGCCCGCCTATATGGGCGTCGGCGGTCCCAAGGCGCTGCTGCAAAGCGCCAGGGGCGGCAATGCCATCGTCCATGGTCTGGGCCTGTGGACCGGGGGCGTGAACCCGCGCGCCACCGCGCTGCTGTGGAAGGCGGGCGAAGCGTCGATGGTCAACGACGTCAAGATCCAGGGCGGCGGCGGCACGCTGCTGACCAAGGGCAGCCCGATCGGCTTCGGCGATCCGCGCGCACGCTTCGACGGGCAGCATCCCAGCATCTGGGTGACCGACGGCGGCGGCGGCACCTTCGCCGCGCTCTGGTCGCCCAACACGCTGGCCTCGGCCGGCTTCTATGTGTCGGACACCAAGACGCCGGGCCATGTATACGAATTGTCGGCCGAACATCATTACCGCGCCGAGATCGTGCTGGACAATGTCCAGAACTGGGAGTTCCTGGCGCCCCAGACCGAGCAGGAGGTGCGCGACGGCGTCAACGCCATCTCCACCGAGATGCGCAACTCCAGCAACATCCTGTTCGCCAATTATCATGGCTATCGCGTCACCCGCACGATCAAGCCGATGGACGCGGCAGTGAAGCTCTACAATTCGGGCGATATCCGCTTTCGCAACGTGCATGTGAACGCGGAGAGCGGCTTCGCGAGCTGCGACGCCAAGGGCTGCGGGACCTATACGCGGGCCAGCAAGTTCGCGTTCGAGAATGCGATCAAGGACATGACGCGCCAGCAGGAGGTGCGCGAGCGCGAGTTCGCCAATCTCGACGTGCCCGCCGCGCCCGCGACCGCCGCCACCGCGTCGGCGGTGCCGGTCTCGCCGGGAGTGAGCAAGCTGGCCGACGGCTTCTACTCGATCGCGGGCGGCGCGACCGATGCCAAGGGCAAGCTCTATTTCATCGACCGTGAGTTCCAGCGCATCCATGGCTGGTCGAAGGCGGAAGGGCTGTCGATCGTCGCCGATGCGCCGCTCGACGCGGTCAATCTGGCGGTCGACCGCGCGGGCCGGCTGCTGGTCCTGTCCTCTGCCGGGCGCGACGGCAGCGTCTACAGCATCGATCCCAAGGCGCCGAACGACGTGCGCCCGATCGCCCCGACGCCAAGCGTCGCGCGCCCGAACGCACGCACGCTGATGCCGGTCAATGTCTGGGCGAATGGCGAATTCGCCGACCGGATCGACCCGAAGACGTACGAGTACCCGCCCATCTCGCACTTCTTCACCAGCAAGATGGGCGAGGCGCGGCCGCAGGATTACGTGTCGCCCGACGGGTCGCTGGTGCTGCCGGCGTTCCGCGTCTGGAACCAGGGGCCGGACGATCATCGCGGCTGGCGCTGGTCCGACACCCTCGACAGCTATGGCCTGGTCGGGCCGGGCGCGGACGGCCGGGTCGTGCTGACCAACGCGTCGGAAAACCGGACCTATAGCGGCGCGGTCGGGCCGCAGGGTACGCTGACCGACCTCAAGGTCGTGGCGGATCGCGGTGGCGAGAGCGTGGCGCGCGACGAGGCCGGCAATCTCTATGTCGCGAACGGGCAGGTATTCATCTATGCTCCCGACGGATCGCTCACCCGGCGGATCGACGTGCCCGAGCGGCCGCTGCAACTGGTGATCGGCGGAGAGGATCGGCGGACCTTGTTCATCTTAAGCCATCACGCGCTCTATTCGGTCGGTCTGTGAACACGGCCGTCATCGATCGACGCGGGCTGCTCGCCGGCGGTCTGGCGCTGGCCGGTACGGCGGCCTGGACGCGCGCGGCAGAGCCGGTCGCCACGCTCCGTCGCCTGTCGCCCGGGCTCGACCGGATCATCGCGCCGGATGCGCGCATCGACGTGATCGCGCGCGGTATCCGGTGGGCGGAGGGGCCCGTCTGGGTGCCGGCCGGCGACTATCTGCTGTTCAGCGACCCGCCCGCCAACCTGGTGCGCCGCTGGGACCGCAGGACGGGGCGCACCACGCCCTTTCTTTCACCTTCGGGCGCCGGTGACGCCGATCCGAAGCTGGTGCGCGAACCGGGCGCGAATGGCCTCGCGCTCGACCACCGGGGCCGGCTGCTGATCGCCAATAGCGGTGGTCGGTCGATCGACCGGCTTGATCTCAAGACCAGGCGGCGCGAGTTGGTGGTCGACCGCTATCAGGGCAAGCGGTTCAACAGCCCCAACGACCTGCATGTCGCTAGGAATGGCGCGATCTATTTCACCGATCCGCCTTATGGGCTGGCCGATGCCGACCATTCGCCGCTTCGCGAAACCGCAGTGAACGGCGTCTATCGCTGGTCGCCCGACGGCAGGGTCGAGTTGATCGACGCCACGTTGACCCGGCCCAACGGCATCGCCCTGTCGCCCGACGAGCGCCGGCTTTATGTCTCCGTGTCGGACGAGGCGGCGCCGCGGATCATGGCCTATGATCTGGACGTCGCCGGCCGACCGACCGCCGGGCGCGTCTGGTTGGATGCCAAGTCGATGCAGGCGGGTGGCGCGCCTGGTCTGCCCGATGGCATGAAGGTGGCCCGCGACGGCACGATGGTCTGCTCGGTGCCGGGCGGCATGATGCTGCTGACCCCGGCGACCGAGCCGCTGGGCCTGATCGCGACCGGCGCTCCGATCGCCAATGCCGCCTTCGGGGAGGGCGGCCGGGCATTGTTCCTGACCGCCAACGACCGCGTGCTGCGCGTTCCGCTGAAGGCCGGATGGCAAGGGCAAGGGTGACGGAACCCTGCCCCTAGGGGGAAGGGGAGCATGGGCGACATGGTGGCGGGGTATCCGCGACCGAGCGTAGCGTGGACGTCGATCGGAGAAACCTCGACGTCCCCCTTCGGCCAACCACCACCTCCTGCGGGGTGGACCTCGTGGCCTATTTCGCCGCCGATGGCCATTTCGTGCCGAGCAGCACGAGCCGGTCGCCGGTGATGCCGAACCAGTGCGGCACGCCCGCCGGCACCAAGATCACGTCCCCAGGCGCCAGCCGCCGGGTGGTGCCGCCGACGATCCGATCCCCTTCGGTCAGATCCGGCTTGACGGCGCGGGCCGCCTCCAGCGTGCCGCCCGAGATCAGCGTCCCGGCCCCGGCCAGTACGACCGCATATTCGGCCTGGTCGGGATGCACCGCCGGTTTGCCGGGCTTCTTCCAGATCTCGATCGCCGCCGACCGGTCGCCGTCGCGCACCAGTGGCCGCCAGGCGAAGCCCTGGCCCGGCGTCATCGCCTTGTCCATCGCAGCGACCTGCGCCTGCACCTCGGCATGGCTCGCGAAGGCGGTCGGATCAGCGGCCCCGGCCATCGCCGGGGCGGCGAGCAGCATCGATAGAGGCAGCAGCATCCTCATGCCCGGCCATCCAGGCGGATCGTGCGGCCCTCGCGCGCGGACCGATAGATCGCCTCGACGATCCGCATGTCGCGCAAGCCCTCCTCGCCCGAGACGATCGGCTCCTTTCCTGAGCGGATGCACTGCGCCAAATGGTCGAGCTGTCCGGCGAATTGCGTCTTCGCCGGACCCGGCGGCGGCGTGATCTCGCGTTCGCGACCGTCCTTGCCCGTCCACATCCGGTTGCCGTCATAGCGGGTGGCGGGCTCCAGCTCGATGCGGCCGGTGTCGCCCATCAACAGAATATGGTTCTGGTTGGCGCTGTACATCGACTGGCAGCCGGCGATCGCGCCTGACGGGAATTCCAGCGTCCATTCGATCATGTCCTCCACCTCGGTGAAGCGCGGGTCGCGGCGATCGGTGGATTCGCGGGCGGTGACCGCGATCGGCTCCTCGCCTGTCATGTAGCGCGCCGCCTGGAGGCTGTAGACCCCCATGTCCATCAGCGAGCCACCGCCCGCCAGCGCGCGCTTCAGCCGCCACGCCTCGGGCGAGCGCTGGACGAAGCCGTGTTCGGTGCGGACATAGCGGATCTTGCCCGCCGCGCCGGTCCGCGCCAGTCGCATCGCCTCCAGGTTGAACGGCTCGAAATGGCAGCGATAGCCGATCATCAACTTGCGGTTGGCGCGCTTGCACGCCGCGATCATCGCCTCGCATTCGGCGACGGAGACGGCCATCGGCTTCTCGCACATCACATGCTTGCCGGCCTTCGCCGCGCGGATCGTGTATTCCGCGTGCATCGAGTTGGGCAGGCAGACATAGACGATGTCGACATCCGGATTGTCGCGGATGCTGTCGAAATTCTCATAGGAATAGACGGAGCGCGCGGGCAGCTTGTGCTCGGCTGCGACGCGCTGTGCCTTGGCGGGGTCGCCGCTCACCACGGCGGCGAGGCGGCTGTGCGTGCAATGGGCGAATTGCGGGATGATGACGTTCAGACCGTAGGTGCCCAGGCCGACGATGGCATAGCCGAGTGGCCGGTCGCCCCTCCCGGCCGCCCAGCCGGACGAGGTCAGTGACAGCGCAGCGGCGGACAGGATCAGGTCGCGACGGGCGATTTCCATGGGGGCATAGTCTCCGTTTCGCGCAAGAATGGCCGGCAAAAACAACGGCTTCAAGCAGGCATTTCGGACCGCAATCCTTTGTTTGGTCGTAACCACGGGTCGGGCTCAGGCCGCCGCGGCGGCCCGCGGCATGCCATAGAGGTAGCCCTGGCCCCGGCGGCAGCCGAGCGCGCGCAGGGCGCTGGCCTGCGCCTCGGTCTCGACCCCCTCGGCCACCACGGACTTGCCCAGGTCATGGCCCAGGCTGACGATCGCGTGGATGATCGCGGCGGCGCCCCGATCGTCCTCCGAGAGCCCGGCGATGAAGGAGCGATCGATCTTGATCGTATCGATCGGCAGGCGGCGCAGATGGATGAGCGAGGCGAAGCCGGTGCCGAAATCGTCCAGCGCCAGCTTGATGCCCGCGGCGCTCAGTTCGTGCAGCGTCTGGACCACTGCCTCCGCGCCGCGGTCGAGCATCACGGTCTCCGTCACCTCGACGCACAGCATGCCGGGGGCGACGCCGTGATGCGCCAGTCGGTCGAGCACGCGCCGCGCCGCGCCAGGCTCGGCGAGTTGCAGCGAGGTGAAGTTGACGCCGAGCCGACCGATGCTGCCTTTGGCGTCGCGGAGATGCTCCAGCGCGCTTTCCAGCACCCAGGCCTGGATGCGCGGGGCGATCGTGCCGCTGCCCAGCACCGTCTCGAACTGGTGGGGCAGCATCAGGCCATAGACCGGGTGCTGCCAGCGCAGCAGGCCCTCGTGCGCCTCGATCCGGCGGGTGGCGAGGTCGACGATCGGTTGCAGGAACAGGCGGAACTCACCGCGCCGGAGCGCCGCCTCCGCATCGGTCGCCAGTGCCGCCTGGGCGCGCCGATCGATGCGCAGCAGGGGATGGTAGGATTGCTGCCGGCCGCGTCCCAGCCCCTTGGCCTTGTAGAGCGCGAGATCGGCATTCTGGTAGAGCAGGTCGGGCGTGTCCGCGTCCTCCGGGAAGCGGGCCGAGCCGATGCTGAGCGAGACGATGCCGCGTTCCTCGGCGAAGTGCCAGGCGGCACCCTGCACCGTATCGAAGGCGGTGCCCGTCATCATGTCGTCGCGCAGCAGCAGCGCGAATTCGTCGCCGCCGATCCGTGCCGCGAAGCCGCCTTGCGCCTCCGCGACCTGAGCTAGCATTTCCCCCACCTGGTGCAGCAGCGCGTCGCCGCCGGCATGGCCGAGTCGGTCGTTGACCTGCTTGAGATAATCGACATCCGCCAGGTAAAGAATGAAGCCATGGCCGCTGGCGATCAGCGTCGTGATATCATGCTGGAAGCGCTTGCGATTGCCCAGGCCGGTCAGGAAGTCGGTCTGCGCCGACAGATGGACGGCGCGGGCCTCGGCACGTTCGATGTCATGAGCGGCGCGCGCCTGATCGCGCTCGCGACGCAGCCGGTCGAACCGGTCGGCGATGGCGAGCGACAGCACCAGCGCCTCGAACGCGAAGGCGGAGAAGGTCGCCATGTCGATCGCGTCGCCGCTCGGCAGCAGGCCCAGATTGCGGCCAAGCCGGGCGAGCAGCATGACGATCACCGGCCCCCAGCCGAGCAGGTAGAAGCGCGCGGCGCGGCTGCCGCGCCACACCGCGACCAGGCCGGCCAGCCCAACCCAAAGGGTGGCGATGCCGGCCAGGGCATTGAGCGCCCGGTCGCTCGGCACCGCCGGGACGGGGTGGCCGATCGACGCGATCACACCCGCCACGATACCGGCCAGCCCCAGCAGCCGCCCGCCGCGCGGCAGCCAGGCGGGGAGGAGGTCCTCGTCCACCAGCGCGAAGAAGAAGCCGTTGCCGACCGCGATCAGCAGCCCGACCAAGACATAGTCGATCCGCACCGCTACCGGCCCCACTAGCCCCGGAACCAGGAAGCCCGCGACGTTCGACCAGATCAGACCATAGAGCAGCGACAGGCTGGCCCACAGCACGTACCAGCGTCGATAGGGCCATTGCCGGTGCGCCCGCTGCCGGTTCGTCCCGATCACCAGATTATAGCAGAGCGCCGACAGCACCGTGCCGGTGAACAGGCCGATGATCCACAGCCAGGGCGCGTCGGTGGAGCCCGGCCCGTCCGCCGGCTGCGCGTCCAGCCGGCGGATCAGCGACAGGTCGTCAACCCCCTCAAAGCCGAGATAGAGGCCGCGGACCGACGCGCCGGGATCATGGATCGTGAAGAACAGTCGGCCGCCTGGTGCCCAGTGACCGTCCAGCGCCCATTGGTCCAACGTCGTGCGTCGCGTCCCCGCGCCCGTCTCGACCAGCAGCGCGACCTTGCGGAACCGGGTCTGGTCGAACGCCACCCGCCAGCCGGGTTGCAGGCCCCGCAACCGCGTGGCGTCCAGGCGGAGCCACAGCCACCCCCTAGCCGTGGCGGACGGCGTCTCCGTCCCGCAGCGATAGGGGCCTTGGCGCACGACAGTCGCGCTCGACGGATCGGGTAGGACGACGCCGCACAGGCCGGGGCGCAAATCGACCGACCGCGCCTCCGCCACGGCCGGCACGGCCGGCAGCCAGAGCAGCGAAAGCCAGCCGAGCTTCATCCCCAATCGCATCCGCGCCCTCGGACCGCCGGTGCCCCCGCCCCGACATCGTCTTCAAACTGGAACTATTATAAGGTGTTAATCGAACAAGATAGTCGAATTGGTTCAATCTGCGGCAAGGATGGCGCGGTGATCACCGCGCCGGATCGCGGAGCAGGCGCGCGCCGCCGGCGGCGTCGAGGTCGAGCATCTGCGGCCGGGCGGCGTCGTAGGCGGGCCAGGCCGGCAGGCCGGGCGCGGCCGGATCGCCGGTGCGGACGAACTGCGCCAGATAGGTGCTGGCGGTCCGCGCCGCTGCCCGGTCGGTCGGGCTGGTCGCCACGCCATATTTGATCGCCGCCGTGTCGAAGAAGAAGGGGATATCCGTGGCGTGGCCGGCACCCGGCGTCTCTGGCGTCCGCACCGAGGTCGCGACATAGGAAAAGCGGTAGTAATAGGTCGGCACGCCCTGCGCCGACAGCCGCGCCGCGGTGTCGCGCGCGCCCGCGATCATATACCCGTCAGCTCCACCGATATCGGCGCTGGTGGCGCCCAGCATCACCGGCACGTGGCGGAAGCGGCCGCTGGCATAGGCGGCGGTCGGATCGGTGGTGATCAGGCCGTCGACGATCGGGCCGCTATAGGTGCGGGGATTGCCCGGCCGCGGGGCCATGGCGGCGAGGTTGAGGCCATCGACCACCGCGTCCGCCGGTAGCGCGCGCAGTTTCGCCAGCGCCTGCGGGTCGTCGGCGGCGATCCCCTTGGACGCAGCGAAGGCGACGCCGATCGCCTCCGCTTCCGCCAGGCTGGGACCAGGCGTGACGCCGGGGCCGCCCGACAGGATCACCGCCTTGTGGAACAGCGCAGGTCCGTCCGGCGCGTTCATCAGCAGCGGTGAGGTGAGCAGGTTGTGGACCGACATGCCGCCCGCACTCTCGCCGATGATCGTGACGTTGTTCGGATCGCCACCGAAGGCGGCGATGTTGCGGCGAACCCAGCGGAGCGCGGCGATCTGGTCGAGATAGCCGTAATTGCCCAGATAGGGGCCATCGGCCCGGGCGCGGGTGAGTTGCGGATGCGCGAAGGCGCCGAACCGGCCGAGCCGGTAGTTGAAGCTGACCACCATGATGCCCCGGCGCGCCAAGTCGGCGCCCGCATAGGTTGGCGGCGACGACCCGCCATTCACGAAGCCGCCGCCGTAGATCCATACCATGACCGGTAGCTTGGCCTTCGCCCCCGCCGGCTTCCAGACATTGGCATAGAGGCAATCCTCCGCCGGCGGCGTGCCGAGCGGCGCGGCGTCGCTGGGGAAGGGGAGCTGCATGCAATCATGGCCGTAGCGGGTGGCATCGCGCTCCCCGGACCAAACTGCAGCGGGCTGCGGCGCGCGCCAGCGCAATGGTCCCACGGGCGCCGCCGCGAAGGGAATTCCCTTGAACGACACCACGCCGTCTTCGCTGCTGCCGCGCAGGCTGCCGGTATCGATGCGCACGCGCGGCGCGGCATCCTGCGCGAGCGCCGGGATGGTGGCGACGATGGCCAGCGCGGCCAAGGCAAAGGCGGTACGCATCGAAAATCCTCACCCGTTATCGTGTATTTAGGTCATGCTAGCCGACCTTTCCGGACGGGGCCAGCGCTGGCGGGCGGGATAATGGTCGTAAGCCGTGGGAGACTGGCCGCGCCGGATCAGCGCGCGGCCACCAGCTTCACCAGGGAGCCGGGCTGGAGCGCCTGGTCGGGCGACAGGCCGTTGAGCGTCAGGAACCGCTCGCGCTTGAGTTGCGGCACCGCCATGCGCGCCGAGAGCGAGGCGATGCTGTCCCTAGGCCCGACCGCCACCACCCGGATCACCTGGCGGTCGCTCTCCTTGCCGTAGGGCAGGCCGTCGAGCATCCGCAGGAAGCGCGTGTCCTGCGCGGGAGCCGCCTCCGGCCGTCCGGTCGCCGCGGCAAGCTGCACCGCGCGGCGCACCCGATCCTCGCCATTGGGGTGAGTCGAGGCCCAGGTCGGCACCGATCGCCCAGCCGTGCCGGCGGCCTGCGCCGACAAGCCCGACGACGCGTCGAGCGCGCTCAGAATATCGGCGGCGGCATAGGGGTCGTAACCGGCGGCGGTCATGTAGCGGACCCCCAGCGCGTCCGCCTCATATTCCTGGTTGCGGCCATAGCGCAGCGTATAGAGCTGGGCGCCGGTGCCGACGACGCGGCTGGCGATGTTGCTGCCCGTCGCGATCCCCGCCCCCGCCGCCAGCAGCGCGCCGATGGTCGAGCGGGTGTTGCGACTGGCGGCATGGCGCGCGGCGACATGGCCGACCTCATGCCCCAGCACGGAGGCGAGTTCCGCCTCGGAGTTCATCAGCCCGAGCAATTGCCGGGTGATGTAGATATAGCCGCCCGGGATGGCGAAGGCATTCTCGATCGGCGAATCCAGCGTCGTCACCGTGAAATCGCCGCCCGCATTCGAGAGGCCGGATTCCACCGCGACCCGCCGCCCGACCCGCTCGACATAGGCAGCCTGCGGGCCGGTATAGGCGCCACCGAACTCCTTGATCAGCTGCGGATTGGCGGCCGCGCCCTGCTGCCGGTCGCCGGCCGAGATCGCCGTCGCGGTGCGGGGGCGGGGTTGCTGCGCCGTGGCCGGTGCCGCCAGCATCGCCGCCGTCGCCATCATCCCCGTCATCCAGTGCCGCATGCGTCATCCCCCTTTTGGTGCCAGAGGGAAAAGCACCGACCCGGCCCAAGTTCCCGGCCGATCGCCGCCGGGGCCGGGCCGGTGCTTGGCTCAATAACGGACGCTGACGGTGGCCAGCACGGTGCGAGGCGCGCCGTAGAAGGCCTGGTCATAGGTCAGGCCGGTCAGGTAGCGGCTGTTGGTGACGTTGCGCAGATTGGCGCTGACCGCGACCCGCTCGGTCAGGCGATAGCTGGCGAGCAGGTCGAGCAGCGCATAGCCGCCCTGCGTGATTCGCGCGGCGACGCCGGTCGCGGTGGTCGCGTCATAATAGATGCGGCTTTGATATTGCAGCGCCGCGCCCAGCTTCACCCGGTCGAAGGCGGGCGGCGAATAGCTCAGGTTCAGGCGGCCGGTGTTGCGCGGGACGAAGGTGCGGACCGGCTGCCCGTCCTCGCCATCGACGCGCATCAGCGTGTAGCCGCCCGTCACTTGCAGGCCGGGCGCGAGCTGCCCGCCCAGGTCGAGCTCGACGCCCTGCGACCGGGCGTCCTGCCCCTCGTAGAAGCTGCGGCCATCGGCGAAGCCGGCATAGGCGGCGCTATTGTCCTGGCGCGTCTGGAACAGCGCGGCGCTGGCGTTCAGCCGGCCGCCGAACCACGCGCCCTTAACGCCCGCCTCCAGATTGTCGCCGCGGATCGGCGACAGCACGCGGTTGAGCCGGTCGACCTCGGTCTGCGGATTGAAGATCGTCGCATAGCTCGCATAGAGGCTGAGATGCGGCGTGACGTCCAGCGTGGCGCCGACGAACGGCAGGAAGCGGGTATTGTCGAAATTGACCGCGGTTCCGTACGACGTGCCCGCGCTCGTCGCATGGGTCAGGTTGCCGCCCAGCATCAGCTTCAACGGATCGGCGAGGCTCAGCCGGACCAAGCCATAGGCGGTCTCGCGCCGGGTGTGCCGGTCGAGGCTGAGGTCGTAATCGCGGGCGAAATCCGGTCGGACGGCGCGGCCCGCGAGCAGGTCGGGCAGGCTGACCGGCTGGTTGATCGCGCCATAGCTGGAATATTGGCGATAGCCCTGCGCGCTGCGATTGAGGCCCAGCATCACGTCGTGCTGGCGGCCGAACAGCGTGACCGGGCCGGTGACATAGCCCTCCAGCGTCAGGTTGCGCGTCGGCGCGCGAAAGGCGCCGGGATAGTCGAGCAGGCCCTGGCCCGTCGTCCGGTCCGGATTGCCATAGACGTAGAAGAGCTGATTGTCTTCGTCGGTCGCGCGGCGGATCGCGCTCAGCCGCGCGACCCAGCCATGGCCGAGCTGATGGGTCAGGTCGCCGAAGATCTGCCGATCGACGACGCCCCAGCTCGACCATTCGGGCGCGGTGCTGTCCGACCGGCGATAGGCGATGCGGCTGCCGTCGCTGTAGAGCAGCGGCAGGGCGCCCCACAGCGCCCCCCGGCTCTTGTGGTCCTGATGGCCATAGCCGGCGCTGATCACGGTGTCGGGGCCCAGATCCGCCTCGACGATGCCATAGCCGGTCCAGCGGCGCAGGTGGTTGCGCGCCAGATAGCTGTCCGCGTCCGAATAGACGCCGACCGCGCGGGCCCGGATATGGCCATCGCTGGTCAGCGGCACACTGACATCGCCCTCCATCCGAAGCGCGTCATAGGAGCCATATTGCGCGCTGGCGGAGGCCTGTAGGTCGCGCGTCGGCCGCTTGCGGATGAAGTTGACCACCGCCGCCGGGTTGCCGGTCGACGACAACAGGCCGGGCGCGCCGCGCAGCACCTCGATATGGTCGTAGATGGCGGTATCGATCGAGCCGGTCTGGATGCCGAAGGCGAAGGGAACGCCGATGCCGTCGATCTGGAAGGTCTGGATGTCGAATCCACGCGCCGAATAATAGACCCGGTCGGTGTCGGAGAACTGCACCGTCACGCCGGGCACCGTGGCCAGCAGCGCGTTGACGTCATTGAGCTGGAAATCCTGGATCTGCGCGCGGGTCACGACGCTGACCGATTGCGGCGTCTCGCGCAAGGTCAGCGGCAGGCGGGTCGCGGTCGTCTGGCCGTCGATCGTGTAATCGTCGCTGCCTGCCGTCTGCGCGCCGGTGACGACGATCTCGTCATTGCCCCCCGCCGCGTTCGCCCGCTGCGGCTCGTCTGCCACCGTCGACCCGGTCGCCGCAGCCGATGCCAGCAACGCAAGAATAAGGTTCATTATCAATAGCTCCCTCTTCGAGAGCGTCGTACGAGCAGCAGGAAGCTAATGCAACTGGTTATCGTTAGCGAGCTTTGACTCAAAAAAGGGCGACACCGTTAAGTGCCGCCCTTGGAGCCAACTAACTGTCGAGCGGCGTCAGTCGAAGCCCAGCGCCTCGGCCACGACGCGATTGACGATGCGGCCGCCCTGGACGTTCAGCCCTTCCTTCAACGCCGGATCGGCGTCGATCGCCGCCACGCCGCGGTCGGCGAGCGCCAGGCCATAGGGCAGGGTGGCATTGTTGAGCGCGTGGCTCGAGGTCAGCGGCACCGCGCCCGGCATGTTGGCCACGCAATAATGAATGACGCCGTCGACCTCATAGGTCGGGTCTGCATGGGTGGTGGCGTGCGACGTTTCGAAACAGCCACCCTGGTCGATCGCGACATCCACCAGCACCGCGCGCGGCTTCATCAGCTTCAGCATCGGACGGGTGACCAGCTTGGGGGCGGACGCACCAGGGATCAGGACCGCGCCGATCACCGCATCGGCCTCGCCAATTTCCTGCTCGATCGACTCCAGCGTCGAGACGCGGGTGCGGACGCGGCCGTGGAACAGCTCGTCCAGTTCACGCAGGCGCGGGATGGAGCGGTCGATGATCGTCACCTCCGCGCCCAGGCCCACCGCCATGCGCGCCGCATGGGTGCCGACGACGCCGCCGCCCAGCACCACGATCCGCGCAGGCTGCACGCCGGGCACGCCGCCCAGCAGCACGCCGCGCCCGCCATTATAGGCCTTGAGCGCCGCGCCCGCGGCCTCGATGGACAGACGGCCGGCGACCTCGCTCATCGGGGCCAGCAGCGGCAGATGGCCGCGCGAGTCCACCACCGTCTCATAGGCGACGGCGGTGACGCCCGACGCCATCAGACCCTTGGCCTGCTCGGGATCGGGCGCGAGGTGGAGATAAGTGAACAGGATCTGGTCGGGGCGGAGCTGGGTCCATTCGCCGGGCTGCGGCTCCTTGACCTTCACCACCATGTCGGCGGTGGCGAACACTTCGGCGGCGGTGTCGGCGATCCGGGCGCCTGCCGCGACATAAGCGGCGTCGTCGGCGGCGATGCCCGCGCCTGCGCCGGTCTCGACCAGCACCTCATGGCCGTGCGCGACATATTCACGCACCGCGCCTGGGGTCAAGCCGACGCGATATTCGTGATTCTTGATTTCCTTCGGAACACCGACGCGCATGTCGCAACTCTCCATGGATGTTTATCGCGTCATAGCGCGCCGGCGGACGCCATGTCCCGGCGAAGTTGGCAGGTGGCTTGCCGATGGACGCGGCATTCCGCTATTCAAAGCGAAAATGACGCTCGAATCTGAAGCCCTGGACCAGGTCGATCGCAAGCTGCTGTCGCTGCTGGTGGAAAATGGCCGGGCCACGTCCTTCGCTCTGGCCGAGGCGATCGGCCGTTCGGCGACGGCGATCGCCAGGCGGCTGCGCGTGCTGGAGGAGCGCGGCGTGATCGCCGGCTATGCGGCGCAGCTCCATCACGCGGCGCTCGGCTATCCGACGATCGTCCACATCAAGATCACGTTGGAGAGCCAGCGCAAGGAAGTGCTGGAGGCGTTCGAAGCGGCGGTCATCGCCAGTCCCTCGGTGGTGCGCTGCGACCTGATGAGCGGGACGGATGATTATCTGGTGACCGTCCGCACCCGCGACCTGTCGCATTTCGCCGAAGTGCACCGGGAGGAATTGTCGCACCTGCCCGGCGTCACGCGGATGGAGTCCGGCTTCGTGCTACGTGAAGTGGTGACGCCGCGCCTGCCCGGTGGGATGCTCTCGCCTTGAGCAGGCATCGGCGCTGCTGCGGCGATCAGGTCCGGAGATACCGGAAATACCAGACCTCGTGCCCCATTCGGCGCGCCTTGCGTTCGTACCGCGTCTCCGGCCAGTCGTGGGGGCGGGTCAGGAAGTCCTGCGGTGTCGCCGCCAGCCAGGTGAAGTCGCGACGCTGGTTCATGATCATCATCGACCAGCGGCAATAGGTCGGGTCGTCGGTGCCCAGCCGGAATTCCGCGCCCGGCTTAAGCTTGGCGGCGATCAGGTCGAGCGGACCGTGATTGACCATCCGGCGCTTGGCATGGCGCGCCTTGCGCCAGGGATCAGGGTGGAGAAGGTAGAGCCGGTCCAGCGAGGCGTCGGGCAGCCGCTCGATCACTTCCAAAGCATCGCCCATATGCAGCCGGACATTGGCAAGCGCGCCGTCGCGGATATGGTTGAGCGCGCCGACGACGCCGTTCAGGAACGGCTCGCAGCCGATGAAGCCGTGGTCGGGGCGCATCGCCGCCTGACCGGCGAGATGCTCGCCGCCGCCGAACCCGATCTCCAGCTCGAGCGGGCGTTCGTCGCCGAACAGGGTCCGGGCGTCGAGCGGTCCGTGATCGGGCACGGACATGCGGGGCAGCAGATCCTCGACCAGCGCGGACTGGCCCTGGCGCAGCTTGTGGCCCTGTCGCCGGCCGTAGAGACGGCGGATGGTGGTGGGTTCGGTCATGGCGCGCGGCCTTAGCGCCCCAGCGCCCCGGAGCAAAGCGGCAGACGACCCGTTCAGCGCCTGAACAAGGACGAGGCAAGCATGGGCAAGGGTAAACGTGCCGCGAAGAAAGCGGCGGAAGCGGATCGCAAGGTCACGCACTTGGCAGCGCGGCGTGACGACGGGCCGGTCCTGCGGGCGGCGGGCAAGCTGACCGAGCTGGCCGACCAGCCGCCACTGATCGCGCTGTCCGCCGGCACGATCCTGGTGGGCTTCCTGTCCCGGCGGGGGCCGCTGGCTCGGACGGGCGTGCGGATGCTCACCGGCCATCTCCTGGCGACGGGCGTGAAGACTGTGCTCAAGAGCGGCATCGATCGCACCCGGCCGGCGCGCGCGCTGGAGGAGGGGCATCATCTCGGCAAGGGCAACGGCGCGGACGATCCGTCGCTCAACTCCTTTCCCTCGGGCCACACCGCCGGCGCGGTGGCCGTGGCGGAAGCGATTGCCGCCGGGCATCGTCGGGCGGCGATCCCGGCGCGGCTGGCGGCGGCGGGCGTGGCGGCGCTGCAACCCAGCCGGGGCAAACATTATGTCAGCGACGTACTGGCCGGCGCGGTGATTGGCCTGGCCGCCGAGCGGCTGGCGCGGGCGATCCTCGACCGGGCGGAGACGGCGATCGGGGCGCGGGTCAGCCTTTCGGCGCGCCCATCGTGATCGGCGGGCCTTGGTTGCGACTGTCGGGCTCGGCATGGAGCACCCGGTCCACCACCTGGTCCGGGCGGGGCAGGCCATCGAACGTGCCATAGCTGCTGGCGCTGCTGTCGACATCCTCCAGCATCACCGTGAACCGGTCCCCGACGTCGGATCGCAGCATGGTGGCCAGGGCGGGGGAGACGGCAACGCTGCGGCCGGCGTCGCCCAGTGCCACGACATAGCCGGTCCGCCCCGCCGCCCGGTACACGGCATAATCGACCGCGCTGCTGTCGTCGCGGCACCAGAGGCTCGGGCGCGCGTCGGCCGGGATGGTGGCGGACCGATATGACAAGCCCAGGACGGAGGCGTTGGCGGTTTCGTCCATTTCGGGCTTGCGCAGCTTCGCCTTCGCCCAGGCCAGCGGCTGCGGGCAGGCGCGAATCGGCTGCGCGGCGGGCGCGTCGGGAACGGCGGCGGGCCAGCGGATCGCTGCGATCAGCCGGGTCATCGCGGCGTCCAGCTCGGCCAGGTCACCATCCTGGCGGCTGAGCCGCACCGCCAGCAGCCATGGTCCCACCGGCAGCATGGCGAGCCCCGTCGCCGGATAGGCACCCTTGCTGGCGCGATAGACGCGACGCAGCGCCGAGGCGGTGCCGCTGCCCGGCGGCGCGAAGGCGACCGGATCGGCGCTGTTGGGCGCGGTGTCGCCAAGTATGTCGTTGGCGCCGATGGCCGCCTCCGCCCGGTCGAACCACAAAGGCACGCTGGCGATGGCGGGGCGATAGAGGAACAGGGTGGCGATCGTCGCGCGCGTCGGATCGGCGAAGCTGATCGTGACGTCGCGCTCCTGGCTCGTCGAATCCGACAGGCGGGTCCGCGCCATGCCGTCGAGCGTCGACGGCAGGATCAGCCCGCTCTCGGCATGGCGCCAGCCCTGGCCCGCGGGCACCGCCAGGTCGCGGGCCCGGGCCATGGAGGGCGACAGGCACAGGACCGCGAGCGCCGCCGCCGTCCAGCCCATTCGCCGGATCAATGCCATGGTAAGCCTCTCCCAATGCTTTTGGGAGAGGCTAGTCGCCTCGGCGGCGGGGCACAATGGCCGGTGATGGCCGTGCCCCATTCCCACGCTGCCCCGTGTCCCGGCTTTTCGCTGGACCACGGGGGCGCGTTCCAGACGGGCGCGACGTCCGCCGGTCAGGCGGCGACGGCGGCCTTGAGCTGGTCGACCAGATCGGTCGCCTCCCAAGTGAACAAGCCGTTCTCCGCCTCACGGCCGAAATGGCCATAGGCGGCCGACTTGACGTAGATCGGCGCATTCAGCTTCAGATGCTGGCGGATGCCTTTGGGCGTCAGGCGGACGAGCTGCGGCAGCACCTGCTCCAGCTTCGCTTCGTCCACCGTGCCGGTGCCGTGGGTGTCGACATAGACCGACAGCGGCTCGGCGATACCGATCGCGTAGCTGAGCTGGATGGTGCAGCGCTTGGCCAGGCCCGCGGCGACGACGTTCTTCGCCAGGTAGCGCGCGACATAGGCGGCCGAACGGTCGACCTTGGTCGGGTCCTTGCCGCTGAACGCGCCGCCGCCATGCGGGGCCGCGCCGCCATAGGTGTCGACGATGATCTTGCGGCCGGTCAGGCCGGCGTCGCCGTCCGGGCCGCCGATCTCGAACGCGCCGGTCGGGTTGATATAGACCTTGGTCGCGTCGGTGACGAAGCCGTCGGGCAGCACGCTGGTCAGCACGCCAGTGACATAATCCTTCAGCACGTCATACTTGGCCGGATCGGCATTCTCGCCCTGCAGGCAATAGCCGGCCTTGTGCTGGGTCGAGACGACCAGCGCGGTGGCGCGGACGGGGACGCCATTCTCATATTGCAGCGTCACCTGACTCTTGGCGTCCGGCTCCAGGAAGGGGGCCTTGCCCGAATGGCGGTCGGCCGCCATCGTCTCCAGGATCTTGTGGCTGTAATAGAGGGTGGCCGGCATCAGGCCGGGGGTCTCGTCCGTGGCATAGCCGAACATGATGCCCTGGTCGCCCGCGCCCTCGTCCTTGTTCGAGCCTTCGTCCACGCCCATCGCGATTTCCGCGGACTGACCGTGCAGGTTGTTCTCGAAGGTGAAGGTCTGCCAGTGGAAGCCCGACTGCTCATAGCCGATCTGCTTCACCCGGTCGCGCACCGCCGCCTCGATTTCCTCGAGCGCGCCGGGGGCCCATTCGCCATGTTCGTACACGCCCTTGCAACGGATTTCGCCCGCCAGCACGACCAGGTTGGTGGTGGTCATCGTCTCGCAGGCGATGCGCGCCTCGGCATCCTTGGACAGGAACAGGTCGACGATCGTGTCGCTGATCTGATCGGCGACCTTGTCCGGGTGACCCTCGGACACCGACTCCGACGTGAAGATATAGGAAGAGCGCATCAAGGCCTCATAACGATATAAAGATAGCTTTATATGGGGTACCTAGCGGCGGCGGCGGCGAATGGCAATCGCGGCGACGAAGAACAGCAGTGCGACGATCGCCGCCATGGCGTTGCCGACGCGCGAGAACAGGGTCGGCGGCAGCGCGGGCGGCACGGGTAGCTCGATCGCGCCCGCCGTCTCGTGCGGGACCGTCGCGAGCAAGGTGCCGTCCGCGGCGATGATCGCGCTGATCCCGGTCGGGGTGGCGCGCACGATCGGCACGCCCTCCTCGATCGCGCGCATCCGCGCCTGCGCCAGATGCTGGGGCGGGCCCCAGCGACCGAACCAGGCGTCGTTGGAGGGGTTGAAAAGCAACCGGGGACGACGGGCCTCGTCCACCACCGCGCCCGAGAAGATGATCTCGTAGCAGACCTGGATGCCCACAGGTCCGAAGCCCGGCCATTCGATCGCGCGCGGGCCGGGGCCCGGAGTGAAGTCCATGTCGCCGGGCACCAATCGGGCGAGCCCCAGCGGCTTGAGCAGCCACGGCATCGGCAGATACTCGCCATAGGGGACCAGATGCGCCTTGTCATAAGTGCCGTGGAGCTCAGCATCCGGGCCGATCGCCAGCACCGAGTTGGCGGCGCTGACGATCCGGTCGCGATCGTCGAAGCCCAGGCGCGGAGCGTTGGTCAGCAGCAGGTCGCGCGGTCCCAGCCCGTCGGCGATGCGGGCGCGCAGGCCAAAGGGCCGGCGATCGGCATAGACCCAGTCGGGATAGCCGCTTTCCAACAGGTCGGTCACCAGCCCCTCCGGCCAGACGACCAGGCGGGGTGCGGGGCCGGGGCGGCCCGACAGCCGGATCAGCGTCTCCAGCGAACGCTCGGCGGCGTTCACCCGGGCCTCGTTGCCGATATTGGGCTGCACCACACGGACGCGCGGTGCGTCGGGCGCGGCGGGGCCGGGGCGGGTGCGATAGCCGAAGGGTTGCAGCAGTAGCGGCACGATCAGCGCGACCGCCGCCGTCCATCGACGGCGGCGCCACAACAGCAACAGCGCGCCGGCGAAGGCGATGGTCAGGCCCGACAGCGCATAGGTGCCGATCCAGGACGCGATGTGCGCGATGGCCTGGTCCGGCACCCAGATCACGCCCAGCGGGTCCCAGGCATAGCCGGTGAAGATCACCGCGCGCAGCCACTCGGTCGCGATCCAGGCGGCGGCGAAGACCAGCACATAGGGCAGGTCGGGGCCCGCCTTGCCGCGTGCGCGCCACGCGATCCCCGCCGCCGCCATCGGATAGACCGCCAGATAGAGCGCCAGGGCGACCGCGGCGAAATAGCCCAGCACCGGCGGCATCTTGTCTTGGAAATCGAAGGCGTGCTGGAACCAGTTGTTGTTGACGGTGAAGTGGCCCAGCCCGAACAGCCAGCCACGGGCCATGGCCGTCCGCAGCGACGCCGCATGGTGGACGATCGCCATCCAGGCGGCGAGGCAGGCGATCGACAGCGGCCACCAGTCGAGTGGCGCGAAGCCACAACTGGCCAGCGCGCCAAGCAGCACGCAGGCGAGGCCCGGAGAGCGAAGCAGGGCGGGAAGGCGCAAGGTCACATCATTGTCCTGATCGGGGCCATGGTGTCCGCCCTTGCCGCCGCTTCTCGGCGCCAGCAAGTCCGGGGTGGCGAAAAGCCGGGCGGGCATTACGTGTTGGTGCATGACGATTCGGCCTTTCCACCTCGCCTTTCCCGTTCATGACCTCGTCGCCGCGCGCGCCTTCTATGGCGGCACGCTGGGCTGCGCGGAGGGCCGGTCGAGCGATCACTGGATCGACTTCGACCTTTACGGCCACCAGATCGTCGCGCATCTCGATCCCGGGGCGCGGGCGCTGGCGGTGGAGAACGCGGTCGACGGCCATCAGGTGCCGGTGCCGCATTTCGGCGTGGTGCTGACGCCCGCGGTCTGGCGCGCGCTCGCCGACCGGTTGGTGGCGGCGGGCACGCGCTTCGTGATCGAACCCTATACCCGCTTCGCCGGCGAGGCGGGCGAGCAATCGACCATGTTCTTCCACGATCCCAGTGGCAATGCCTTGGAGTTCAAGGCATTCGCCGACGACTCGATGATCTTTGCGAAGGACTGACCATGGGCACCCCGATTGCGATCGACATCCCCCATTCGCTCGGCAAGGAGGGCGTACGCCAGCGTCTGGACGGCGGTATCTCGCGCATCACCGAAAAGATTCCCGGCGGCGGCGTCGTCCAGCATCGCTGGGACGGCGACACAATGCACTTCACCGTCACCGCCATGGGCCAGAGCATCGCCTCGACCGCCACGGTCTTCGCCGACAGGGTGCATGCGGTGGTCGACCTGCCGGCGTTCCTGCGCCTGTTCGCGGGCAAGGTGAAGGAGATGATCGAGCGCGAAGCCCCCAAGCTGCTGAAATAAACCTGCGCGGCGAAAGGGGCGAAACGATGGTGCGGCTCGGCCGAGACGGCGGCGTCATACCAGCAGCGGTTCGACGCATCGGCGTCGCCGCCAGGGCAATGGCGTATTTCCTATGGGGATCATCGTCGCGTTTCGGGCGCGCAGATCAGACGGGATCGATCCCCCTTTGCGGTCCGGCCGAGAGCGCCGGCCATCGCTGGCGTGGCGTCGCGGGATGCGCGCCCTCGTGCCGCGCCGCATCGTCTTGGGCGAAGAGTGGCGGGTGACTCCCACCCATCCCCTGGCCGAAACCTTTCTGGCGCAGCGCCCGGTGCTGCTCCGCTATCTGCGCGCGCGGGGTGCGGCGGAGGAGGCGGAGGACCTGCTCCAGGATCTATGGCTCAAGCTGGCATCGACCAGCGGGCAGGGGGTCGAACGCCCCGAATCCTACATGATGCGCATGGCGCATAACCTGATGCTCGACCGGGCGCGGGCGACGCGGCGGCGATTGACCCGCGACGACGATTATCACCGCGACGGTGCGGAAGACGGGGCCGCACCTTCCGCGCTCGCGGACTTGATCGCGCGCGAGCGGCTGGATCAGGTCGACCGGCTGCTCGCGGCGCTGGGCGAGCGGACCGACCGCATCTTCCGCCGCCACCGGGTCGAGGGCGTGGCGCAGCGCGACATCGCCGCCGAGCTCGGCATTTCGCTGAGCGCGGTCGAGAAGCATCTTCAAAAGGCGTACCGCGCCATCGCCGCCTGGCAGCGGGGTGACGGAGCCGTTTCGGGCGAGGCGCGGACATGACCGGCGCAGCGTCGCATCGGCTGGCCGAGGCGCTCGACTGGGCGCGACGGCTGCATGATCCCGATTTCGCGGATTGGGACGGGCATCTCGCATGGTTGGAGGCCGATCCGGCCAATGCCGCCCTGTTCGATGCCGTGTCGCTCGACCTGGAAGCGGCGACGGCGGGCCTCGCTCCCGAACCCGCGCCGGAGCCCTTGCCCGAAGCCGCCAACGACAACCCGCCGGCCGGTGTCGGCCGCCGCTGGTGGCTGGGCTCGGCCCTGGCCGCGGCCCTGGTCGGGGTGATCGGCATCGCCGGCTGGACCTTTCGGGCGGAGGCGCCGTCATCGCCGCTGACCATCGCGACCGCACTGGGGCAGACGCGCGCCGTTCGGCTGGCGGACGGCACGCAGGTGGCGATGAATGGCGGCACGACGCTGCACGTCGATCGCGCCACGCGCGCGGTATCGTTCGGCGAGGGCGAGGCCTATTTCGACGTGGTGCATGACCCCGCGCGGCCGTTCCGCTTGCAGATCGGCGCGGCGAGCGTCGAGGATATCGGCACCGCCTTCAACGTCCGCCGGCACGACAAGATGATCGAGGTGGCGGTGCGTACGGGGGTGGTGTCCTTCGATCCCGATGGCGGCACCGAACCGGACGACGATGCGGTCATCCTGAAGGCCGGCCAGGCGATCCGGATCGTCGACGATCGCGGCGCGGTGCGCCGGGTCGACCGGGCGTCGGTCGGCGGATGGCGGACCGGACAGTTGAGCTATGGCGACGTCGCGCTGTCCGAGGTCGCGAACGACCTGTCGCGTGCGATCGGCCAGCCGGTGCGCCTGGCACCGGGGGACGGGATGCGCCGGTTCAGCGGGACGTTCAAGGTCGATGCCGATGCCGCGACCAGCGTCCGACGCTTCGCGGCAATCAGCGGGATGCGCGCGACGCGCGACGGCGCCGGCTGGCGGCTGACCCCAGAAGGCTGACCCCAGAAGGCTGACCCCAGAAGGCTGACCCCAGAAGGCTGACCCCAGAAGGCTGACCCCAGAAGGCTGACCCCAGA
>NZ_JACHNY010000005.1:0-125968 GCF_014199625.1 Sphingomonas abaci | reverse complement strand
AGGCTGACCCCAGAAGGCTGACCCCAGAAGGCTGACCCCAGAAGGCTGACCCCAGAAGGCTGACCCCAGAAGGCTGACCCCAGAAGGCTGACCCCAAAAGGCTGACCCCAGTAGGATAGTCCCCTCACGTCCCCACAAGCCACGGGCAAGCCGTTGAACGCACGGGCTGTGTTGCGGTGCGGCGATCAAGGAGGCATGACGCGGGGTGGCGGAGCTATCATCCCGGACGGGGTCCGCCGCTGCCCTTCCCGGCGCGCCTCGTCGCGTCCCACGCTGACAGGACTAGCCCGTGATCCGTCGATTCCTTGCCCTGTTCGAGCCGTTCATCCTGATGCTGCTCGGCACCGTCCTGCTCGCCACGCTGCTGCCCGCGCGGGGTGGCATGGCGACCCTGGTCGCCTGGGCGGCGGATATCGGCATCGTCCTGCTTTTCTTCCTGCACGGCGCGAAGCTGTCGCGCGATGCGATCTGGGAGGGCGCGCGAAACTGGCGGCTGCACCTGGCGGTGCTGGCGGTCAGCTTCGGCCTGTTCCCGCTGTTCGGACTGGGTCTGCGGGCGCTGCCCGGCATTGACAGCGCGGTCGCCGCGGGACTGCTGTTCCTGACGCTGCTGCCTTCGACCGTGCAGTCGTCGATCGCCTTCACCGCGATCGCGCGCGGCAATGTCGCGGCGGCGGTGTGCAGCGCGTCCTTTTCCAACCTGATCGGCATCGTCCTGACCCCGGCGCTGGTCGCGCTGTTGATGCCGGGCGCCGGGGCGGGCCATGGCCTTTCTGGCAGCGCTGTCGAGGCGATCGTACTGCAATTGCTGGTGCCGTTCGTCGCCGGCCATCTGCTGCGGCCCTGGATCGGGGGATTCGTCGCACGGCGCAAGCAGTGGCTGACGATCGTCGACCGCGGCTCGATCCTGCTCGTCGTCTACAGCGCGTTCGGCGCGGCGGTGGTGGAGGGGTTATGGACACGCGTCTCCCCGCGCGACCTGGGCGTCATCGCGCTGCTCTGCACGCTGTTGCTGGCGGTGGTGCTGGGCATCACGCTGGCGCTCGGCCGGGCGATGAGGCTGTCGCGCGAGGATGCGATCGTGCTGCTGTTCTGCGGCTCCAAGAAGAGCCTGGCTTCGGGCGTGCCGATGGCGGGCGTGCTGTTCCCGGCGGCGCAGGTTGGCGTCGTGCTGTTGCCGGTGATGCTGTTCCACCAGATCCAGTTGATCGCCTGCGCCTTCATCGCGCGGCGCTTCGCGGACCAGGCGGCGGGGCAGGACGCATGATCCGCCGCGCCGCAAGCCTGTCCGCGCTGCTCGTCGCCGGACCCGCCATCGCCCAGCAGGCGCCGGTCGCGCCAGGGGAGGATGCCGCGATCCTGGTCACCGGGCGCGGCCTGTCGGACCCGCCGGGCGACCGCGCTTTCGACGTGGTGGAGATCGGCCGCGACCGGATCGCCGCCAATGCCGCCGGCCGGCTGGAGAGCGTGCTGGCCGAGGTCGCCGGCCTTCAGCAGTTCCGCCGCGCCGACAGCCGCAGCGCCAATCCGACCAGCCAGGGCATCACGCTGCGCGGCCTCGGCGGCAACGCCGCCAGCCGGGCGCTGCTGCTCCTCGACGGCGTGCCGCAGAGCGATCCGTTCGGCGGCTGGGTCGCCTTCCCGGCCTATGCCACCGACCGGCTCGGCCGCGTCCGGGTGACGCGCGGCGGCGGCAGCGGCTATCAGGGGCCGGGCGCACTGGCGGGTACGGTCGAACTCGACAGCGCGGCGCCCGACGCGCCGCTCGCCGGCCGGCTGGCCTATGGCAGCCGCGACTCGGTCGACGCACAAGGGACGGCGGCGCTCGTCCGGCCGGGCGGCTACCTGACCCTGTCCGGCGCCTATGCGCGGGGCGACGGCTTCGTCCCCATCGTGGCGGAGCGAAGGGGACCGGTCGATCGACCCGCCCCCTATGCGCAGGCGTCGGGCGCGGTGCGCGGCGTGGTCGCGCTGGCCCCGGATACGGAGCTACAGGCCAATGTCGGCGCCTTCACCGATCGGCGCGAGCGCGGCACGCCCTTCACCGGCAACCGGTCGGAGGGCGCGGACGCCAGCCTGCGCCTGGTCGGGCGCGGTCGCTGGGGGTGGTCGGCGCTGACCTATCTGCAGACGCGCGGCTTCGCCTCCAGCTTCGCGAGCGTCGATGCCGCCCGCACCACCGCGACGCGGACGCTCGACCAGTACAGCACGCCCGCCACCGGCCTGGGCGCGCGGATCGAGATCGCACCGCCGGTCGGTTCCGCCCTGGCACTGCGGCTGGGCGGCGACTGGCGCGACGTATCGGGGCGGACGCAGGAGAACTACACCTATGTCGCCGGCCAGCCGACGCGCCGGCGCGCGGCGGGCGGCGACAACCGCACGATCGGGCTGTTCGCCGACGGCAGCGCCGAGCTCGGCCGGTTGACGCTGTCGCTGGGCGGCCGCATCGACTGGTGGCGGATCGGCGATGGCCGGCTGAGCGAGCGGCCGCTGGCGACCGGCCCGGCGTTGACCGACCTGCGCTTCGCCGACCGGGCGGGGCATGAGACGACCGGCCGCGCCGGACTGGCCTGGCGGGCGGTGGACGGAGTGACGCTACGCGCCGCCGCCTATCGCGGCTGGCGACTGCCGACGCTGAACGAACTCTACCGGCCGTTCCGGGTCGGACCGGATGCAACCGCTGCCAACCCGCTGCTCGCGCCGGAGACGCTGCGCGGCGTCGAGGCGGGGGTGACGATCGCGCCGGAGCGGACGCTGCGGCTGGCGGCGACGGTCTTCGACAACCGGTTGGACGATGCGATCGCCAATGTCACGGCCGGCGCCGGGCCGGGCAGTTTTCCGCTGGTCGGCTTCGTCGCGGCGAACGGCGTCTATCGGGTGCGGCGCAATCTGGACGCGGTACGCTCGCGCGGGATCGAGCTGGACGCCCGGTGGCAGCCGGGGGCGCTCGGCCTGGGGGCATCGTGGAGCCATGTCGATGCGCGCGTCCGGGCAAGCGGCGCGGGCGCGGCGCTGGACGGCCTGCGCCCGGCCCAGACGCCGCGCGACCAATGGTCCGGCACCGTCGACTATCGGCGGGACGGGACATCGGCGGCGCTGACCCTGCGGCATGTGGCGCGCCAGTTCGAGGACGACCAGAACAGCCGCAGCCTCGCGCCCGCGACCACGCTCGACGCCTATATCGCCGCTTCGGTGACGCGCGCGCTGGCGCTCGAGCTGCGGGGCGAGAATGTGACCGATGCCCGGGTCGAGGCCGGGGTGAGCGGGGCGAACCTGGTTGAGCGCGCGACGCCCCGTACGCTGTGGATCGGCCTGCGCTACCGGCCGGGCGCGTAAATTTGCCGGTCCGGCTACTCAGCAGGCGATGGCCACGATAGAGGCGGTGCAAAGGCAACGGCCCCGGAGAGGTGATCGATGGAAATTCTCTACCCAGTCGGCGACGCGGCAACGGGCGCGCGGATCGACCGCGCCGGCTATGAGCGGCTCTATGCCGAGGCGGCGCGCGATCCGGAGGGCTATTGGCGGGACGAAGCCCGGCGCACGCTCGAATGGATCACGCCGTTCACCCAGGTGAAGGACACCTCGTTCGACGCGGCCGATTTCCGCATCAGTTGGTTCGCGGACGGCGAACTCAACGTCGCCGCCAACTGCCTCGACCGGCATCTGGCGACGCGCGGCGATCAGGTCGCCATCATCTGGGAGGGGGACGAGCCGGGCGAGACTCGCCGGGTCACCTACCGCGAACTTCATGCCGAGGTCTGCCGCTTCGCCAACGTGTTGAAGGCCAATGGCGTGAGGAAGGGCGACCGGGTCACGCTCTACCTGCCGATGATCGTCGAGGCGGCGGTGGCGATGCTGGCCTGCACGCGGATCGGCGCGATCCATTCGATCGTGTTCGGCGGCTTCTCGCCCGACAGCCTGGCGAACCGCATTCAGGATTGCGACTCCCGGCTGGTCATCACCGCCGACGAGGGCTGTCGCGGCGGCAAGCGCATCCCGCTCAAGGCCAATGTCGACAAGGCGCTGGCGCACTGTCCCGGCGTCGAGCGCGTGCTGGTGGTGCGGCGGACCGGCGCGGACATCGCCATGGTCGAGGGGCGCGACGTCTGGTGGCACGCCGCGGTCGAGGGCGTCGACGCCGACTGCCCGGCCGAGCCGATGAACGCCGAGGACCCGCTGTTCATCCTCTACACCTCCGGCTCGACCGGCAAGCCCAAGGGCGTGCTGCACACCACCGGTGGTTATCTGCTCTGGTCGGCGGCGACCTTTCGCGACGTGTTCGACTATCGCGAGGGTGAGGTCTTCTGGTGCACGGCGGATGTGGGCTGGGTGACCGGGCACAGCTATGTCGTCTACGGGCCCCTGGCGAACGGCGCGACGACGGTGATGTTCGATGGCGTGCCCAACTATCCCGATCATGGCCGGTTCTGGGAGACGATCGACCGGCTGGGGGTGAATATCTTCTACACCGCGCCCACCGCGATCCGCGCGCTGATGCGCGAGGGCGACGGCTGGGTGGCGAAATCCTCCCGCCGGTCGTTGCGGCTGCTCGGCTCGGTTGGCGAGCCGATCAATCCGGAGGCATGGGACTGGTACCACCGCGTCGTCGGCGAGCGGCGCTGCCCGATCGTCGACACCTGGTGGCAGACCGAGACGGGCGGCATCCTGATCGCGCCGCTGCCGGGCGCCACCGATCTGAAGCCAGGCTCGGCCACCAAACCGCTGCCGGGCGTGCGGCCGCAGCTCGTCGATGCCGAGGGGGCCGTGCTGGAGGGCGCGACCGAAGGCAATCTGGTGATCGCCGATAGCTGGCCCGGGCAGATGCGCACGGTCTGGAACGATCACGAACGCTTCTTCCAGACCTATTTCAGCACCTATCCGGGCAAGTATTTCACCGGTGACGGCTGCCGCCGCGATGCCGACGGCTATTACTGGATCACCGGCCGGGTCGACGATGTGATCAACGTGTCTGGCCACCGGATGGGCACGGCGGAAGTGGAGAGCGCGCTGGTCGCCCATCCCAAGGTCGCCGAGGCGGCGGTGGTCGGCATGCCGCACGAGGTGAAGGGGCAAGGCATCTATGCCTATGTCACGCTGAATGCCGGCGAGGCGCCCTCGGACGAGCTGCGCGCCGAACTGCGGTCTTGGGTCCGCAGCGAAATCGGTCCGATCGCCAGCCCCGACGCGTTGCAATTCGCGCCAGGCCTGCCCAAGACTCGCTCGGGCAAGATCATGCGTCGCATCCTGCGCAAAATCGCCGAGGGGGACGTGTCGAACCTGGGCGACACCTCGACGCTCGCCGATCCGGGGGTGGTCGAGCAGCTGGTCGCCGGGCGGGTTTGAAGTCGCCGCATCCCCCAGCCTGTTCCCCGGCGGAAGCCGGGGCCCGGATGGGGGGCGCTCGTGACAATTCGGAACGCTCTTTAACAGGGGCCTTTCCGACCGGCCCCGGCCTTCGCCGGGGGACAGTCAGAGAAGGAACAGGTCCCATCACCCCCGGTACAGCGCCTCCGCATCCCGTTTGAACGCCGCGCCCGAGTCCGTGCGGCTGTAGAACATGTGCCCCCCCGGATAGATGTCGAGCTTCACCCGGTCCGTCTGGCCGAAAGCCGGCATCTGATCGACGATCAGCCGCGAGGCGAAGAACGGGCAGGACAGGTCGTCCCAGCCATGGACGATCATCACCTTCATCTTGGGATCGTTGGCGATCGCCTTGCGCAGGTCGGTGACGGGCGTGTCGTCCGGCTTGCCGCGGTCCCAGGCCTGGTTCACCGCATAGGACAGCGCGTGATAGCGCGCGTCCGTCTTCCAGCCCACCTCGCGCGTGACGAAATCGACCATCGCGCTGGTCGTCGGCGCGATCAGCGAGTCGAGGATCGGATCGTTCGACTGCATCTCGGATGCCCAGGGAAAGGGATCGAAGGCGGTGACGTTCGAGTCGTAGACGCTGCCGATCGTCCCCTGCGCCCGGTGGATCTCGCGCAGATAGGTGCCGGTGTCGACCCGCCCGCCCATGCGCCGCACCAACGCCGGGTCCAGCCCGGTCAGCTGGGTGACCCGCTCGACCAGCCGGTTCAGCGCCTCCGGATTGGAGCGGCCGAGCAGCAGGTCGGTGGCGAAGGGGCCGCGCGTATAGGCCTCGACCTCCGCCATCGCCTGGGGCGTCAGCTTGCCCTGGCGCTCCAGGTTCGCCGCCGCCATCGACGGCAGGTCGATCATCCAGGGCAGGGGCGACAGGGCGGTCGAGCCGCTGCCCACCGCCGGGTCGAGATAGGGCGACACCAGGATCAGCCCGTTGACGCCGACGCCGATCTGCGATTGCAGCTCATAGGCAATGCGCGGCGCCCGATAGCCGCCATAGCTCTCGCCCATCACATATTTGGGCGAGCGCAGCCGCTGTTGCTGGACCAGCCAGTCATAGATGATCTTGGACAGGTACTTGATGTCCGGATCGTTGCCGTAGAAGGCCTTCTTGGTCTTCTCCTCGTCGACCAGGCTGCGGCTGAAACCGGTGCCGATCGGATCGATGAACACTAGGTCGGTGAAGTCGAGCCAGCTATTGGGATTGTCGGTCGCGATCGGCGCGTCGGACGGAGCATCGCCCTGCGCGCCGAACTGCACGTGCTTCGGCCCGACCGCGCCCATGTTGAGATAGACCGACGCCGCGCCGGGTCCGCCGTTGAAGGCGAAGGTCACGGGGCGGCGCACGTCGCTGCCTGGCACCGTATAGGCGGTGTAGACGACCTGCCCGATCGTCTCACCCTTCTCGTCGCGCACCGGAAGGGTGCCGACCGTGGCGCGGTAGCTGATCGTGCGGCCGCCGATGCGGACGCTCTGGCTGATGCTCTTGTCGGCGGGCAGCGGCGGCAGCTTGCTTTCGTCGCCATCCTTCTTGTCGGCGGCGGCGGTCTTCTCGTCGGTCTTGGGCGCGGCGGCGGCGACGGGGGCGGCAAGCAGCGCCAGGGTCAGGAGGGGGGCGGCGTGACGAAAGGAGCGCAAGGGCGATGATCCTTGATGATGATGGCGGATGCTATGCGCCCGTTCAGCCGGCGGCAAGACGGCGGCGTGTCGCTGCGACGGCTTCCCCCCGGCCCATGGCTTGCCTAAGACGCTTGGAATGACGGTGAAGCTGCCACGACGATGATGCTGACCTACGGAATGGCGGCGGCGATGGGGGCGCTGCTCTTCGCGGCGCTGCTCGTGGCCGTCCTGCTGCTGGTCGCCGGCTTGAAGGCGCGGCGCGAGGCGGCGGCGGCATGGCTCGACAATGTCCGCCTCCAGGCGATGCTGCGCGTCAGCCCGACCACGGTGATGCTGATCGGCGCTGACGGCCGGGTCGAGATGCCGCGCCGCATGGCCGACTGGTTCGGCCTGGCCCAGCCAGCCATGACCCTCGCTGAACTGGCCGAGGGCGGCGGCCTGTCCGAGGCGGAGGCAGCCGGGCTGGACGCGGACGTGCAGGCCGCGCAGCGCGCCGGGCGGGGCTTCCAGCGAGCGATCCGGCCCCGGGGCTCGCAACGGGTCATCACCATGCGCGGCGACCGTGCGCCGGCCGAGCTGGGCGCGACCGGCGGGGTCATCGTCTGGGCGTTCGACGCCACCGAGTCGCTCAGCGAGATCGACCGGCTGGGTGCGGAGGCGGCGCGGCTGGGCGCGGCCTATGAAGCGCTGACCGGGCTGATCGAGGCGTCGCCGTTACCGATGTGGTATCGTGACGGCGAGTTGCGGCTGACCATGGTCAATTCCGCCTATGTCGAGGCGGTCGAGGGGCGCGATGCCGCCGACGTGGTCACCCGCCAGCTCGAGCTGATCGAGGATATGGGCAGTGGCGGCCCGATCGCCGGCGCCAAGGCGGCGCGCGCCTCCGGCCGGCCGAGCGAGCAGGTCGTGCCCGCGACCATCGCGGGCGACCGGCGGACGCTGCGCGTATTCGACGTGCCGTTGCCGACCGGCGGCGTCGCCGGCTTCGCGGTCGACATCGAGGAGCTGGAACAGGCGCGCAGCGGCGCGAAGCGCTTCGCCGAGGCGCAGCGCGGGATGCTCGACCGGCTGTCGGCGGCGGTGGCGCAATTCGGGCCGGATCATTCGCTGGTGTTCTGCAACCAGCCCTTTCGCCGCATGTTCGCGATGCGTGCCGAATGGCTGGCCGACCGACCTGAATTCGACCGGGTGCTGGAGCGGATGCGCGACGTCGGCCGCCTGCCCGAGGTGCGCGATTTCCCCGGCTGGAAGGCGGAGCGGCGCGAATGGTTCATGCTGACTGACGAGGCGGTCGAGGAACATTGGCATCTGCGCGGCGGTACGCATCTGCGCGTCGTCGGCCAGCCGCTGCCGGATGGCGGCCTGTTGCTGATCTTCGAGGACCGGACCGAGCAGGTCCAGCTCGCCTCGTCACGCGACACGCTGCTGCGCGTCCGCACCGCGACCTTCGACAATCTGTCGGAGGCGTTGGGCGTGTTCGCCGCCGACGGCCGGCTGCAGCTATGGAACAACCGCTTCCGCGCGCTATGGGGCGTGGAGGAGGAGTTTCTGTCCTCGCACCCGCGCGTCGACGCCTTCGCCGAGCGGATTGCGCCGCGCCTGAAGGCGCCCGAGCGCGCGATGGTGATCCCCGACCTGGTCCGCTCCGCGACCAACGAGCGCCAACAGCGCGGCGGCAGCATCGTGCTGGCGGACGGGCGGCACTTCGAGTTCGCCGGTGTGCCGCTGCCCGACGGTAACGCGCTGTTCACCATGCTCGACATCACCGACTCGCGCCGCGCCGAACAGGCCTTGCGCGAACGCGCCGATGCGCTGGAGGCGGCGCACCGGGTCAAGACGCAGTTCGTCGCCAATATGAGCTACGAGCTGAAGACGCCGCTGACCTCGATCAGCGGCTTCGCCGAGATGCTGCATGGCGGCTATGCCGGCAAGCTGCCGCGCCAGGCCGACGATTATCTGGAGGCGATCCTCGACTCGGTCGAGCGATTGACCGTGCTGGTCGATGACGTGCTCGACCTCACCCTGGGCGACGAGGGCGCGGAGATCGAGAAGGGCGACGTCGACCTGGCCGAGGTCGCGCGCGCGGCGGCGGAGGCGCTGCGACCGGCGATCCGTCGCCATCGCATCGACCTGGCGGTGGAGGTCGCGCGCTCGGTCGGCCGGGTGCAGGGCGACGCGCAGCGGCTGCGCGAGGTGATCGAGCATCTGCTTCGCCATGCCCTGGGGGCGTTGCCCGATGGCGGGCGCATCCTGCTCCATGCCGATGGCAATGCCGGCCGGGCGCGGATCGTCGTGTCCGACAACGGGCCCGGGCTGGAACCAGAGAATGTCGAGCGCGCCTTCGACCGCTTCGCCGAGCCGCATCTGCAACCCGGCGGCGAACGCGCGCTGGGGCTGGGCCTGCCGCTCGCCAAGCAGTTCGTCGAGGCGCATGGCGGCACGATCGCCCTGGTGTCGGAGCCGGGCGAGGGGACGTTGGTGACCGTGGAGCTGCCGAGGCGATGAGCGACATGCGACTGGTGGACGCCGCCGCGACCGAGGCGTTCGGCGCGCGGCTGGCGACGATGGTGCGAGCGGGCGACGTCGTCACGTTGAGCGGCGGGCTGGGCGCGGGCAAGACCAGCATCGCGCGCGGCCTGCTCGCCGCGCTTGGCCTGGCGGGCGAGGCGCCGAGCCCGAGCTTCGCGATCGTCCAGCCCTACCGGCCGCCCGAAGTGACGCTGCCGGTGCTGCATGTCGATCTCTACCGGCTCGACGATCCCGAGGAAGTCGAGGAACTTGGCCTCGAAGACGAGCGCGTTGACGGACTGTTGCTGGTCGAATGGCCAGAGCGGGCCGACCCCGCCGCCTGGCCCGAGGCGCTGGCGCTGACGCTGGCAATCGATCCGGCGGGCGGCCGGCGCTTGACAGCCGAGGTGCCGACGGCATGGGAACAGCGATGGCCGATATGATTCCGCCGGCGGGCGCCGCCGCCTTTCTCGCCGCCCATGGCTGGGGCGATGCCGCCGTCGCGCCGCTGGCCGGCGACGCCTCGTTTCGCCGCTATTTCCGCGTCACCGACGGCAGGCGCAGCGCCGTGCTGATGGACGCGCCGCCGCCGCACGAGGACAGCGCGCCCTTCGTCGCCATGGCCCGCTGGCTCGACGCCCGCGGCTTCCTGGCGCCGGCGATCCTGGCGCTCGACGCCGCGCAGGGGCTGGTGCTGCTTGCGGACCTGGGCGACGTGCGGCTGCGCGAGACGGTGGATGCCGATCCGTCCGTCGAGCAGGCGCTCTATGCGGACGCGGTCGACCTGCTGGTCGAGCTCGCCCGGCACCCGGTCGAGGGGCTCGAACCTTATGACCGCGCCGTGCTGCACCGGGAGGTCGCCCTGCTGCCCGAATGGTACGGCCCGGCCGTCGGGCTGGCGCTGGATGCGGACAGCTATCACGCGGCGTGGGACGCGGTGTTCGATCATGCGTTGGCGGCCGAGCCGGTGACCGTGCTGCGCGACTATCATGCCGAGAATCTGATGCTGGTCGGCAGCGCGCGGCGGCTCGGCCTGCTCGACTTCCAGGACGCGCTCGCCGGGCATCCTGCCTATGACCTCGTGTCCCTTCTCCAGGACGCGCGGCGTGACGTGCCGCCGTCGGTGGAGGCGGCGATGCTCGACCGCTATCGCGCAGCGACCGGCGCGGGCGAGGCTTTCATGGCAGCCTATCACGTCCTCGGCGCGCAGCGGAACGCCAAAATCGTCGGCATCTTCGCGCGGCTGTGGAAGCGCGATGGCAAGCCGCGCTATGCCGGCCTGTGCCCGCGCGTCTGGGCCTATCTGGAGCGCGACCTGGACCAGCCGGTGCTGGCGCCGGTCAAGCGCTGGTTCGACGCCAACATTCCCGCCGACCGGCGCGGCGATCCGCTGCGCATCGCGACCGGGACTGTTCCAGAGACCGGCGCATGAGCCGGCGGCAATGGCGGCTGCGGCCCGATCCGGGCGGCGCGGTGCCCCGGACGGCGATGGTGATGGCGGCGGGTCTCGGCAAGCGGATGCGGCCATTGACCGCGGTGCGCCCGAAGCCGCTGATCGAGGTGGCGGGCAAGCCGCTGATCGATCATGTGTTCGACCGGCTGAAGGATGCCGGCGTGGCGCGCGCGGTGGTCAACGTCCATTACCTGGCGGACACGCTGGAGGCGCACGTCACCCACCGGATCAAGGGGATCGAGGTCGCCATCTCCGACGAGCGGGCGCGATTGATGGAGACGGGCGGCGGATTGGTCCAGGCGCGCGGGCTACTCGGCGACGATCCGCTCTACGTCATCAACAGCGACAATCTGTGGATCGACGGCCCGGTCGACGCGCTGAAGCTGCTCGCCTCGCGCTGGGATGGCGACGCGATGGACGCGCTGCTTCTGATGGTGCCTTTGGCGCGCGCGCACAACCATAAAGGATCGGGCGATTTCCATCTCGCTCCCGATGGCCGGATCACGCGGCGGCGGCGGCCGGGGACGGTCGCGCCCTTCGCCTATACCGGCGTGCAGATCTTCCATCCCCGGCTGATCGCCGACTGGCCGGAGGGGCCGTTCTCGACCAACCTGTTCTGGGACCGGGCCATCGCGGCCGGGCGGGCGTTCGGCCAAGTGCATCAGGGCTTGTGGTTCGATGTCGGTACGCCGCGCGCGATCCCGCGGACAGAGGCGATCCTGCACGATGGCTGAGGCGCCCGCGGCCGCGCGGCCCCGGCTCTACACCATCCCCGCGCACCGCGCCTTCGCGGACGCGCTGGTCGCCGGGCTGATGCGCGGGCGCGACGTGACGCAACTGGCGCGTGGGCTGATCCTGCTGCCCAACAATCGCGCGGCGCGCGCGGTGACCGAGGCGTTCGTTCGCGCCAGCGGCGGCGGCCTGCTGTTGCCGCGCCTGGTGCCGCTGGGCGATCCCGACCTGGGCGAGGCGGTCGGCGCGGCGCTGGACGCAGCCGACGAGGCCGAGCCGCCGCCGCCCGCCATCGCCCCCTATGCGCGGCGGATGATCCTGGCGCGGCTGGTCGGCGAGGAACGCGCCCGCGCCGGCCAGCCGGTGCCGGCGGCCGAAGCGGTGCGCTTGGCCGGAGACCTGGCGCGCACGCTGGACCAGTTGCTGGTCGAGGAAGTGCCGCCTACCCGCCTCGCCGAACTCGATCTGGGCCCGGAGCTGACCGAGCATTGGCACCGCGCGCTCTCCACCTTCCGCATCGTGCTCGACCGCTGGCCGGGCGAACTGGCGCGGCTCGGCCGGATCGACGCGGCGGACCGGCGCGCCCGGCTGCTCGGCCGGCTGGAGGCGCGCTGGCGGACCGCGCCGCCGCCCGGCTTCGTCTGCGCGGCCGGCATCACCGACGCCGCGCCGGCGGTGGCGCGGTTGCTGCGCTGCGTGTCGGAGATGGCGGAAGGGCAGGTGGTGTTCGCCGGCCTCGACCTCGACATGGCCGGAGAGGAATGGGACGCGCTGGGGCCGCATCCGGCCGATCCGGTCACCGACCATGTGCCGCGTTCGATCGAGACGCATCCCCAATTCCATCTGAAGCAGATGCTCGACCGGATGGGCGTCGCGCGCGGCGAGGTGCGGGCGTGGCGCGGCGGGAGTCCGGCCGGCTCGGGCGCGGATTCCGATCCGGCGCGCGGCCGGGCGATCGCCAATGCGCTGGCGCCGGCCGAGTTCACCGGCCGCTGGACCCATCTCGCCGCCGCCGATCGCCGGCTGTCGGGCGTACGTGCGGTCGAGCTGCCGATTCCGGCCGACGAGGCGCAGGCGATCGCCCTGACGCTGCGCCAGGCGCTGGAGGAACCCGGCAAGACCGCCGCGCTGGTCACCCCCGACCGCGCGTTGGCGCGCCGCGTCGCGGTCCATTGTCGACGCTGGGGCATCGATGTCGCGGACAGCGCCGGGCAGCCGCTGTCGCTGCAACCGCCGGGCACGTTGCTGCTCGCGCTCGCGGAGGCGGCGGCGCAGCGCTTCGCGCCGCTGGCGCTGCTCGCCCTGCTCAAGCATCCGCTGGTCCGTGCCGAGGATCGCCTCCGCTGGCTGGACGGGGTGCGCGCGCTCGACCGGGCGCTGCGCGGGCCACGTCCGCCCGCCGGCCTGGATGGGCTGGCGCCCGACGGCCCGGCGGGGCATTTCTGGGCCGAGGCGAAGCCGGTGCTGGCGCCGGTCGGCCACACGTTCGACAGCGGCGCGCAACCGCTGGCGGGTTTCATCGCGTGCCTGCGCGAAGCGGCGCAGACGCTGTGCGGCGACGCGCTATGGTCGGGGCCGGCCGGGCGCGCGGCGGCTGACTTCATCGCCGACCTGGAAGCCGAGGCGGGGGCGGGGCCCGCGCTGGTCGAGCCGACCGAGATGCCGGCGCTGCTCCGCACCTTGCTGGACGAAGTGCCGGTCCGCATCCCCCCCGGCCTGGGGCATCCGCGTCTCGCCATCTACGGCCTGATCGAGGCGCGGTTGCAGACCGCCGACCTGATGGTCCTGGGCGGGCTGAACGAGGGGGTGTGGCCCGGCCGGCCGGCGCCCGACCCATGGCTCGCCCCACGCATCCGCACCGCGCTCGGCCTGTCCGGGCTGGAGCGGCGGATCGGCGTCGCCGCGCATGATTTCGCGCAAGGTCTGGGCGCGCCGCAGGTGCTGATCACCCGCGCCAGGCGCGACGCCTCGGCGCCCGCCCTGGCCTCGCGACTGTGGTTGCGGCTTCAGGCGATGGCCGGCGACCGCTTCGTGCGCGACACGGCGCTGGAGGGATGGACGCGGGCGCTCGACGATGCCGGCATCCCGGTGCCGGCCGAGCGGCCACATCCGTCGCCGCCGGTCGCGCAACGGCCGAAGGCGATTTCCGTCACCGAGGTCGACCGGCTGAAGGCCGACCCCTATGCCTTCTACGCGCGGCGCGTGCTGCGGCTGATGCCGCTCGACCCCGTCGACGCCGATCCGACCGCGGCCTGGCGCGGCACCGCTGTCCATGCGATCCTCGAAGCCTGGTGGACGGAGGATCGCTGCGCGCCGCACGCGCTGCGCCCGCGCGCGATGAAGATGCTCGCCGAGGCGGAGGTGCATCCCTTGCTCCGTGCGCTCTGGCAGCCCCGCCTGCGCGAGGCGATCGACTGGATCGCCGCCGAAGTGGAGGCGATGGCGGCGCAGGGGCGGCAGGTGCTGGCGGCGGAGGGCAAGGGCGCAATCGACATCGCCGGCGTCCGCCTGTCCGGCCGCTTCGACCGGATCGACCGGCTGGCCGACGGGTTGGGCATCATCGACTACAAGACCGGCAAGCCGCCGAGCGCGGCCGCGGTGCGAAGCGGGTTCAGCCTGCAACTCGGCCTGCTCGGCCTGATCGCCGAGCGCGGCGGGTTCGAGGGGGTAACGGGCCGCGCGACCGCGTTCGAATATTGGTCGCTGGCCAAGAAGCGCGACGCCTTCGGTTTCATCGAGAGCCCATGCGATGCGGCCGGCAAGCGCGACAAGATCGTGACCGACGAATTCGTCAGCATCGCCGCCGCCAACTTCACCGATGTCGCCGGCGAATGGCTGACCGGCGATGCGCCCTTCACCGCCAAGCTGGTGCCCGAATATGCTCCTTTCGCGGAATACGACCAGTTGATGCGTCGCGACGAATGGTATGGCCGTGACCGCTGAACTCCGTCCGCTTCCTCGGCTTAAGGGCCAGCAGGCCGCCGCCAGCGATCCGCATGCGCATGTCTGGCTGTCCGCCTCGGCCGGCACCGGCAAGACACAGGTGCTGTCCGCCCGCGTGTTCCGCCTGCTCCTGAAGGGCGTCGATCCGTCCGCGATCCTGTGCCTGACCTTCACCAAGGCGGGAGCGGCGGAGATGGCGCACCGGATCAGCCAGCGGCTTGCCGCCTGGGTGCGGATGGCCGACACCGACCTCGCCAACGACCTATACGCCCTGGGCGAAAGCGCCGATCCGGAGCAGCGCGCGCGTGCCCGCACGTTGTTCGCCAAGGTGCTCGACGCGCCGGGCGGGGGCCTGCGCATCCAGACCATCCACGGCTTCTGCCAGGGCCTGCTCGCCGCCTTTCCGGTCGAGGCGGGTCTGGCACCCGGCTTCCGCCCGCTCGAGGCGCGCGAGGAAGCCGTGCTGGCGCGCGAGGCGCTGGCGCAGATGCTGACGGAGGCCGAGCGCGAGGGACGGGGCGCGGTGGTCGACACGATCGGCGCGCTGAGCCTCAGGCTGGGCGAGGGCGGGGCGGAAGGATTCCTGATCGCCTGCGCCCGCTCGCTCGCCGCACTGGAGGCGCTGCCCGCGGGCATCGCCCCGTATCTGCGCCGCCAGCTCGACCTGCCGCCGGGCGATGTCGGCGAGGCGGTGGCGGCGGAATGCGCAACCTTCGACGAGGCTGCCTTGAAGCGTCTCGCCGCGCAGAACGCCGCCTGGGGCACCAAGAACGGCCTGGCCCGCGCCGATGCGATCGCCGCCTGGCTGGCCCGGGAGCCGGAGGAGCGCGCGGCGACGCTCGCCGACCTCCATGCAGTGTGGGCGCGCGCGGATGGGGAACCGCGCTCCTTCGCCAAGGGGCAGGCACCGCAGGAGGCGGACTATGCGGAGACCGCCAGCCGCTTCCATGGGCAATGCGCCGCGCTGCTGTCGCTGGCGACCCGTGCCGCATATGCCGATCTGCTGGCGGCGGGCTTGAGCGTCGGGCGCGACTATGCCCGCGCCTATGACCGGGCGAAGCGGCAGGTGGGGGGCGTCGACTTCGACGATCTGATCCGCGTCACCGTCAGCTTGCTCGAACAGCCGGGGGTGGGCGAGTGGGTGCGCTACAAGCTCGACCAGGTCACCGAGCATGTCCTGATCGACGAGGCGCAGGACACCAACCTGAACCAATGGCGCATCGTCAGCGCAGTGGCGGACGAGTTCTTCGTCGGGCGCGGCATCTATGCGCCGCGCACCCGCACGCTGTTCACGGTCGGCGACTGGAAGCAGGCGATCTTCGGCTTTCAAGGCACGAGCCCGATCAACTTCGCCTGGGCCGAGCGACGCTTCGGTGGCCGCGCATTGGAGGCGCTGGGCGATGATGACTGGCCCGAGCATGAGCGCGGCCTCCCCTTCGAGCGGCTGTCGCTGACCCACAGCTTCCGCTCGACCCGGGGCATCCTGCGCTTCGTCGACGCGGCGGTCGCCGCAGTGCCCGAGCCGGGGCTGGGCGCGATCGGACGGATGGAGGATCATGCCAGCGAGGTGGCCGGCCCCGGCCATGTCGCGCTCTGGCCGCCCGTCATCGCGGGCGGTTCGGAGGAAGACGAGGAAGGCTGGGTCGACGACGCCGTGCGCAAGCTGGCCGGCGATGTCGCCCGTGTGGTGCGGCGCTGGCTGGACGAGGGACTGGTGCTCGGGTCCAAGGCGCGGCCCTTGCGCCCCGAGGACGTGATGATCCTGGTCAAGCGGCGCGGCGAACTCGCCTCGTTGCTGGTCGCGCGCCTCTATGCCGAAGGCGTGCCGGTGGCGGGCGTGGACCGTCTGCGCCTCAATTCGCCACTGGCCGTGCAGGACCTGCTGGCGGCAGTCCGTTTCGCGCTTCAGCCCGACGACGACCTGTCGCTCGCCAGCCTGCTGGTTTCGCCGCTGATCGGCTGGAGCCAGGACGATCTGATGCGCGCCGCGCCGCGCACGCATGGCAGTTTGTGGCGGCACCTGACCCAGACCCTGTCCGAGGATCGCATCGCGCCGCTCCGGCTGATCCTCAACCGCGCCGACTTCACCACCCCCTATCAGTTCCTGGAGGAATTGCTGTCGGGGCCGCTGGGCGGGCGGCGCAAACTGCTGGCGCGGCTGGGCGCGGAGGCGCGCGATCCGATCGAGGAATTGTTGTCGGCGGCGCTGACCTTCGAACATATGACGACGCCGTCGCTCCAGCGTTTCCTCGACTGGTTCGATCGCGGCGACGTCGAGATCGTTCGCGATCCCTCCGCCCCGCTCGACGCGGTGCGGGTGATGACCGCCCACGGGGCGAAGGGATTGCAGGCACCGCTGGTGATTTTGGCCGATGCGACGGTCGATCCGACGCAGAGCCCGCGCACGACCTTGCGCTGGTCGCCCGAGCCGGGGGCCGCGCCCTTGCCCGTCTTTCCGCCCCGGGCGGCCGAGCGGGGCGGGCCGCTGGACGAGGTCAAGGCACAGGCCGAAGCGGCCGAGCTGGAGGAGCATTGGCGGCTGTTCTACGTTGCCGCGACGCGGGCGGAGGAACGGCTGGTGATCGCTGGCGCGCTCGGGCCGAAGGCCCGGGGCGCGCCGCCGCCGGCGAGCTGGTATGCCGCCGCCGCGCACGGGCTGGACACGCTCGGCGTTCCGGCGGGCGAGGGCGAGCGGGTCTATGCGGAGGGTGCGCCCGTCGCGGCCCGTCGCGGCGCGGTGATGGCTCCGGAGCTGGCGGAGCCCGCGCCGCTGCCCGACTGGAGCCGCACGCCCGCCCCGAAGGAGTCGCGTCCGTCGCGCCCCCTCGCGCCATCGGCGATGGGCGAGGACCTGGTCGCCGATCCGCCGCCGACCGCCGCCATGCGTGCCGCGGCGGAACGGGGCCGGCTGCTCCATGCCCTGTTCGAGCGCTTGCCAACGGTCTCGCCTGCGGCGCGGGTCGGAGCGGCCGAGCGATGGCTGGCAACCGCCGGAGCGGTGGCGGATGCGGACGAACGGGCGCGGTTGGCCCAAGCGGCGCTCTCGGTGATCGACGATCCGCGCTTCGCCGCGCTGTTCGGCCCGGACAGCCTGGCCGAGGCGCCGATCGCGGCGACGATCTCGGGTGGCTTCGTCGTGTCGGGCCAGGTCGATCGGCTGCTCATTGGCGATACGATTCGAGTGGTCGACTTCAAGACCGGCCGACGCGTGCCGGACGTGCCGCCCGACTATCATATCCGCCAGATGGCCGGCTATGTCGCGGCGCTTTCGGTTGTGTTCCCGGGGCGGCCGGTCGAGGCGTCGTTGCTCTACACGGCGGGGCCGCTGCTGGTCACGCTGACCCCCGACCAGATCGCCCGCCACAAGCCCGGCTTTCCCGCGGCGGAGCAAAGCTCTTCCGCCGGGGGTTGAGACGGTCCACGATTTTCCCCAGATCGACACGTACAAGGAGTCACATCATGCCCACCAAGACGATCACCGACGCCAGCTTCACCGACGACGTGCTGAATGCCGATACCCCCGTGCTGGTCGATTTCTGGGCCGAATGGTGCGGCCCGTGCAAGATGATCGGCCCGGCGCTGGAAGAGATTTCCGATGAGCTGGGCGAGAAGGTGACGATCGCCAAGCTCAACATCGACGACAATCCCGATGCGCCCGGCCGCTATGGCGTGCGCGGCATTCCGACGATGATCCTGTTCAAGGGCGGTGTTCCCGCCGCCACCAAGGTCGGCGCGGAGCCCAAGGGCCGGATCAAGAGCTGGCTCGAACAAGCGATTTGATCGCGTCTCCGGCCCTCCTCCGTGCAGGGGGAGGGACCGGTTCTTCCAATCAGGTGAGCGGGATCATGACATTGGCGGCATAGCCCGGCCGCGATTGCAGGCTTGCATACCAGCGCGCGACATGGGGGCGGTCGGGCCGCTCGATCGCGAGCGTGAACCAGCTATGTGCATAGACGCCCATCGGCACGTCGCCCAGGCCAAACGACTCGCCCGACAGCCAGGGCGTGCGTGACAATTGCTCGTCCAGGATGGCCATCATCGCGCCTGCTCTCGCGGCTGCGGCGGCCACCGCGTGCGCATCGCGCTCACGCTCTGTCTTGCGGACCAGGTTCACGAAGGCGTCGCGCTGCGCTTCGGCGAAGCCGAACTGCCAGTCCATCCAGCGATCCGCCAGCGCCCGGCTTGCCGGGTCCGCCGGCCATAAGCGCTCGCCGCCATATTTCGCCGCCAGGTAGCGCAGAATCGCATTGGACTCCCAAAGGGTGAAGCCGTCCGCCTCGGTGATCGTCGGGATCAGCGCATTGGGATTGAGCGCGAGATAGGCCGCATCCATCCCGAACGCCCCGCCGACGTCGCGGCGCTGATAGGCCAGGCCCAGCTCCTCGGCGAACCAGGCGACCTTCTTGACGTTGTGCGAGTTCAGCCGGCCCCAGAGCGTCAGCATCGCGTTCAGCTCCGATAATCGGCGTTGATCGAGATATAGCCATGCGTCAGGTCGCAGGTCCACACCGTGGCGCGGCCGTCGCCCAGGCCCAGGTCGACGCCGATCTCGACATGGTCGCCCTTCAGATGCGCGGCGACGGGCGCCTCGTCATAGCCCTCGACCGCCAGGCCGTCGCGCGCGACCTGTGTCGTGCCGAACCGGATCGCTAGCCGATCGCGCTCGGCCGGCTCGCCCGCCTTGCCGACGGCCATCACCACGCGGCCCCAATTGGCGTCCTCGCCGGCGATCGCGGTCTTGACCAAAGGCGAATTGGCGATGCTCATCGCGATCCGGTGCGCCGAGCGGTCGCTCTCCGCGCCCTCGACCTGAATCTCGATCAGCTTGGTCGCACCTTCGCCATCGCGCACCACCAGTAGCGCAAGCTGGCGGCAGAGATCGGCCAGCGCCGCGCGGAAGGCGTCAGCGCCCAGGCTGTCGTCGTCGACCAGCATCCGGTTGCCCGCCGCGCCGGTCGCGAACGCCAGCACCGTGTCGCTGGTCGACGTATCGCCATCGACGGTGATGCACGAGAAGCTGGGTGCGTTGGCGGCGCTCAGCGCGCGTTGGAGGAAGGGGGCGTCGACTGCCGCGTCGGTGAAGATGAAGCCCAGCATCGTCGCCATGTCGGGCGCGATCATCCCGGACCCCTTGATGATCCCGTTCAGCGTGACGCTGCGCCCGTCGACGATCGCGGTGACGCTGGCGCCCTTGGGATAGGTGTCGGTGGTGCCGATCGTCTCGGCGGCCGCCAGCCAGTCGCACGGCTGGGCCGCGAAGGCGGCGTCGAGCCCGGCCTCCGCCTTGTCGATCGGCAGCGGCACGCCGATCACGCCGGTCGAGGCGACGAACACGTCGGATGGCTTGCAGCCGAGATGCGCCGCGGCGCGCGCCGCCACCGCCTCCACCGCCGCGCGCCCGCGATGGCCGGTGAAGGCGTTGGAATTGCCGGCATTGACCACCAGCGCCCGGGCCTGGCCCAGGGTCAAGGCGGCGCGACACCATTCCACCTCGGGCGAGGGGCAGCGGCTCTGCGTCAGCACGCCAGCCACGCTCGTGCCCTCGGGCAGCGTCACATAGGTCAGGTCGCATCGGTCCCAGCTCTTGTACCGCGCGCGCGCGACATGGAGCGTGACCCCGGCGATCGCTGGCAGGGCGGGGAAGGGCGTGGCGAGCGGAGAGCGAGTCATGGCTCGCGCCATAATCGCGGGCGCGTCCGCGCACCAGACGCGACGTGCCGGTCGTGGGATGGACTGTTTACCCGCACGACCCTATGTCGTTCCACCGATGAACCTGCTCCTCCTCCTGTCGGCCCTGTTGTCCGCGCTCACCGGCATCGGTGGCAGCGTGCGCGCGCCCGACATGGCGCAGGCGGTCGCCGGGGCGCACGCAGCGGTGGCGGTGGCGCCCGCGCGGCGTCCGGGGGGCGCGGCCCGGCCGGCGCTGGCCATGCCGCGCCGCGCCGGGCAGGCGGCCCTGCCCTGGGGCCGCACCCTGGCGCTACAGGCGGTCGAGCCGATCTGGGCGACGCGTCGGCGCGAATAGCGCGGCCACTCGCTCCATCCGTCTCCTCTCTATTCCGCCGCGGCGCCGATCGGCCGCCTGCGGCCTCCCGTATCAGGAAGTCCCTCCATGTTCGGTGGCCTCGCCAAATCCATTTTCGGTTCGTCCAACGACCGCTACGTCAAGTCGCTCAACCCCCTGATCGCCAAGATCGCCGGCTTCGAGTCCGCCGTAAAGGCGATGGACGATGCCGAACTGGCGCAGCAGACCGTCCGCTTCCGCGAGCGGCTGGCGAATGGCGAGACTCTCGATCAGCTGCTGCCCGAGGCCTTCGCCACGGTGCGCGAGGCGGCATGGCGGGTCATGGGAATGCGCCATTTCGACGTGCAGATGATCGGCGGCATCGTCCTGCATCGCGGCGAGATCGCCGAGATGCGCACCGGCGAGGGCAAGACGCTGGTCGCGACGCTGGCGACCTATCTCAACGCCCTGCCGGGCAAGGGCGTCCACGTCGTCACCGTCAACGACTATCTGGCCAGCCGCGACGCGGCGCAGATGGGCCGGATCTACAATTTCCTGGGCTTGTCGGTCGGCACGATCGTGCCCAACCTGACCGACGAGCAGCGCCGCGCCGCCTATGGCTCGGACATCACCTATGGCACGAACAACGAGTTCGGCTTCGACTATCTGCGCGACAACATGAAGTACGAGCGGTCGCAGATGGTCCAGCGGCCCTTCAACTTTGCGATCATCGACGAGGTCGACTCGATCCTGATCGACGAGGCGCGCACGCCGCTGATCATCTCCGGCCCCACCGACGACAAGTCCGAACTCTATATCCAAGTCGATGCGGTGGTGAAGCGCCTGACCGCCGACGATTACGAGAAGGATGAGAAGCAGAAGTCGATCATCCTGACCGAGGACGGCACCGAGCGCGCCGAGCGGATGCTGGAACAGGCCGGGCTGCTCCAGGGCGAGAACCTGTACGATTTCGAGAATACGCAGGTGGTCCACCACCTGAACCAGTCGTTGCGCGCCAATATGATGTTCAAGCGCGACACCGACTATATCGTCAAGGACGGCAAGGTCGTCATCATCGACGAGTTCACCGGCCGCATGATGGACGGCCGGCGCTGGTCGGATGGTCTGCACCAGGCGGTCGAGGCCAAGGAGGGCGTCACGATCGAGCCCGAGAACCAGACCATGGCGTCGATCACCTTCCAGAATTATTTCCGCATGTATCCCAAGATCGGCGGCATGACGGGCACCGCGGCGACTGAGGCGGCCGAGTTCTACGACATCTACAAGATCAACGTCGTCTCCATCCCGACCAACGTGCCGGTGCGCCGCGTCGACGAGGAGGACGAATTCTACAAGGACACGCACGACAAGTTCCGTGCCATCGCCAAGAAGATCGGCGAGCATGCCGCCAAAGGCCAGCCGGTGCTGGTCGGCACCGTGTCGATCGAGAAGTCGGAGATGCTGAGCGAGTTCCTCGGCCAGGAGGGCGTGCCGCACAAGGTGCTGAATGCGCGCTATCACGAGATGGAGGCGCATATCGTCGCCCAGGCCGGCCGCAAGTCGGCGGTGACGATCGCGACCAACATGGCGGGTCGCGGCACCGACATCCAGCTCGGCGGCAATCTCGAATTCCGCATGAGCGACGAATATGGCGACCTGGACCCCGGCACGCCCGATTACGAGGCGGTGGCGGAACGCGTCCGCGCCGAGATCGCGGCGGAGAAGGCGGAGGTGCTGGCGGCGGGCGGCCTGTTCGTGCTCGGTACCGAGCGGCATGAGAGCCGGCGCATCGACAACCAGCTGCGCGGCCGTTCCGGCCGTCAGGGCGATCCGGGCCTGTCGCGCTTCTACCTGTCGCTGGACGACGATCTTCTGCGCATCTTCGGCCCCGACACACTGTTCGCGCGCATGATGCGCTCGAACATGGAGGATGGCGAGGCAATCGGCAGCAAGTGGCTGACCAAGGCGATCGAGACCGCGCAGAAGAAGGTCGAAGCGCGCAACTACGACATCCGCAAGCAGGTCGTCGAATATGACGACGTGATGAACGACCAGCGCAAGGTGATCTACGAGCAGCGATCCGACATCATGGATGCCGAGTCGGTCGACGACATGGTCGCCGACATGCGCGCCGAGACGGTCAACCTCATCGTCGGCGATGCCTGCCCGCCCAATTCCTATCCCGAGCAATGGGACGTGGCCGGCATGAAGGAGAAGCTGGCGGAGGTGCTGAACTTCCACCCGCCGGTGGACGCGTGGCTGCAGGAAGAGGCGATCGACCCCGAGATCGTCGAGAGCCGCGTGCAGGAGGCGGCCGACGCGATGGTCGCGGAGAAGGCGGCGACGCTCGATCCCACCACCTGGCAGCAGGTCGAGAAGTCGATCCTGCTCCAGCATCTCGACCATCACTGGAAGGAGCATCTGGCAACCCTGGACGCGCTGCGCCAAGTCGTCCACCTGCGCGCCTATGCGCAGAAGACGCCGATCAACGAGTATAAGCAGGAGGCCTTCTCGCTGTTCCAGCGGATGCTGGACCATATCCGCGAGGACGTGACGCGGACGATCGCCCACGCCAACTTCGCCTATCAGCCAGCGCCCGAACTGCCGGAGCTGCCCGATTTCCTCACCACCCATTTCGATCCGTTCACAGGTGAGGACAATACCAACGACGTGGATGCCGGCACGCGTGGCTTCGTCACGACGCAATTGCCGCCGCTTCAGATCATCCGGCCGGAATCGGCGGACCTGGGAGAGGACCCGTCGAGCTGGGAAGGCCGGGTCAGCCGCAACGCGCCGTGCCCCTGTGGCTCGGGCCAGAAGTACAAGCACTGCCACGGTGCGGTGACGGCATAAGGAAGGAGCTGATCACCCTCACTGTTCCCCGGCTAAGGCAGGGGGACAGTCGAGGGACGATCATGACTGCGGGTTGCATGCAGTCCTTGATCACCACCTTTCCAGCTGGAGCCCTGCCTTCGCAGGGAACAGAAGGGCGGGGGAACAAAAGAAAGGGCCGCCTGGATCGCTCCCGACGGCCCTATCTTTCGTCCGCGAACGGAGACGGATCAGCGGGCGCGCTGTTCCGGCAGTTGCACGGTCGGCCCGATCGATTCGACCACCTTGCGCGCGTCGAAGGCGCGGATGTTGTCGCGCGGGATCGGTCCCTTGCGCATCACGATCTCGGCCGTCGCCTCGTACCGGTCGATGGTGCGGACGTCGAAGTCGTTGCCCCACGGACCGCCCCCGAAACCACCACCAAAGCCGCCGCCGTACCACGGGTCCCAGCTCCGCCAGCCGAAGCCACGGCCCCAATAGCGCCACGACGGACCCCAATAGCCGCCGAAACCGCCATAGCCCCACGGACCGCCGACGCCCGGCGTCGAGAAGGTGCGGCTCTGCAGGTTGGTGTCGCGATCGGCCATGACGAAATAGTCGAAGCCCTGCTGCAACGTCAGCTCGGCGGCGCGGTAGAACAGATAACGCTCGACCGTATCGCGCGAGGTCACGCTATTGCCCGCGAAGCTCACCAGGAAGCGGCCCGGCTCGATCATCCGCTCGCTATAGCCCTGGCGGTTGAAGCCCTGGCCGGTCGCGGGGCGGTAGCGCGTCTCCGTCGCGCAGCCTGCGACCATCAGGGTTGTGGTGGCGAGTGCCGCCACCATGGCCTTGCGGCCCAAAGATAGTGCCATTTTCCACATCTCCGTTCGCGGCTCATGCGGCGAACCGCTTGGTCATAGCCGTTGGTGGCAGAACGGTCGATGAACGAACTCGGTCCGTCGCACTCAGTGAACGATTCGACATGCGGCCGATCATCAATCGCCGATCAGATGCACCGCGACCGACCGGCGATGCGGCTGCCTGCGATGTTCGAACAGGTACACGCCCTGCCAGGTTCCCAGCATCAAAAGCCCGCCAATCAAGGGGATGGAAAGCTGTGTCTGGGTCAGCGCGGTGCGCAGGTGCGCGGGCATGTCGTCCGGCCCTTCATCGTCATGCTCGTAATCGGCGCTCTCCGGCGCGATGCGCGCGAAATAGCGTTCGACATCGCGGCGCGCGGCCGGCGCGGCATTCTCCTGGATCAGCAGCGACGCGGAGGTGTGCCGGCAGAACAGGGTGAGCAGCCCGGCCTCGAACCGCTGGGCGCTGACCCAGTCGACCAGCCGGTCGGTCCATTCGTGCAAGCCCGCACCGGGCGTGTCGATAGTGATGAGGGTGGTGGCTTGGCGCATCGCCCGGCCATGCCCGAAAGCGTCGCCATGCTCCAGCCGCTTGGATGACCGCCTCGCCTTGTCCTATCAAGCCCCTATGGGGGAGGCACAAGAATGACGTTCGACCTGAGGATCACCATCGGCATGGCCGCCGCGGTGCTGGCAAGCGGGTGCCAGCGCCAGCCGGAACGCTATACGGCGGATCGCGACACCGCCATCTGCACCGACCGGTCTGGCCGGCGCGTGGCCGACAGCCAGTGCAGCCAGGCGCAGCGCCATGCCGGCGGGGGCGGCTTCGGCTGGTATTACCTCGCGCGTAACGCGACGCTGCCCTATCTGGGCGAGCGGGCGCGGGGTGGCTCCTATCGGCCGACCGCGTCGCGCTATGTCCGCGCGCCGGTCGCCAGCGCTGTCACACGGTCGGGCGCGGTGTCGCGCGGTGGTTTCGGCGGGTCAGGACGTTTCTTCGGCAGCGGCCACGCATGATCCGCCGCAGCATCGCCCCCCGCCGCGACTGGCAGGCGCTGGTCGAGGCCGAGGGACTGGTCTGGCACAGCGCCGAAGGCCAGCCCTATTGGGATGAATCCGCCTGCTACATCTTCACGGCCGCGCAGGTGGCCGAGATCGAGGCGGCGAGTGCCGAGCTCTACCGCCTGTTCCTGGCGGCAGGACAGGCAGTGGTGGACAGCGATCGCCTGCTCGACCGGTTCGCCATTCCCCGTCCGTTCCACGCCGCGATCCGCGCCGCCTGGGAGGCGGAGCCGCCCGCGCTCAATATCGGGCGGTTCGACCTGGGCTATGACGGCCGCACGCCGCCCAAGCTCTTCGAGTTCAACGGCGACACGCCGACCGCGCTGCTGGAGGCGGCGGTGGTGCAATGGACGTGGAAGGAAGCGGTATTCCCCGGGGCCGGGCAGTGCAACGCGCTGCACGAGGCGCTGATCGCCAAATGGGCGGACATCGCGCCCTGTCTGCCGGGGCCGGTCCATGTCGCGCATGTCGAGGACGACGCGGGCGAGGACAGCGTCACCGCCGCGTATCTGCGCGACACCGCGCGGGCGGCGGGTGTCGAGACGTTGCCGCTGCTGATCGAAGCGATCGGCTGGGACCATGACCGACGATGTTTCGTCGACGAGGCGGAGCGGCCGATCACGGCCTGCTGGAAACTCTACCCCTGGGAATGGCTGGCGCAGGAGGCGTTCGCGCCGATGCTGCTGGACAGCCTGGAGCGGGGCACGCTGTGGATGGAGCCGGTCTGGAAGATGCTCTGGTCGAACAAGGCGATCCTGCCGATCCTGTGGGAGATGTTCCCCGACCATCCCAATCTGCTCCCCGCCAGCTTCGCCATCCCGTCCGGCGACGCCGTCGCCAAGCCGCTGCTGTCGCGGGAGGGGGCGAATGTCTCGATCCGCCGGGGCGGTGCGATCCTGGCGGAGCGGGACGGCGAATATGGCGACGAGGGCTATGTCTACCAAGCGCTCTATCCCTTGCCGGAACCGGTGCCGGGATGCTTTCCGGTCATCGGCAGCTGGATGGTCGATGGCGCGCCCGTCGGCATCGGCATCCGCGAGGATGGCCTCATCACCGGCAACACGGCGCGCTTCGTGCCGCATATCGTCGAAGGCTAAGGGGGCGGCGCGAAACGCGGCACGGCAAAAATCGCCTGCGTAACGATTTTCTGCAAAAACAGGCTTGCGCCATTTTTCCCGCCCTTTATAGGACCCCGCACGGCAACGATCCCTGATAGCTCAGCGGTAGAGCTCTCGACTGTTAATCGAGCGGCCGTAGGTTCGAATCCTACTCAGGGAGCCACCTTTTCTCACAGAAAAGCTGGCCTTTTGCCGAAGGCGAAGCGCGCTGCGCCGTCACCATACTATATGCCGCATGAAACAGCATAAAGTCGCGGTCAGGCTTAAATCGGCGTTAACCCTGGTGGTCTAGCCCTGAACGCCATGATCCGTCGCGCCTCGCCAAATCCACTCATGCGGCCGCTACCCCGGGATGCGCTTAGCCTCGGCATGCCGCGTGCGGCGCTCCTATCGGCGCTGACCGTGCTAGTTGCGGCGGTAATCCTGCGGCGTGGACAGTTCGGCAATCCCATCGCCGGGCTAGACGAGCAGCTTTATCTCCTGGCCGGGCAGCGGATGTGGCATGGCGAGCTGCCCTATGTCGCGATCTGGGATCGCAAGCCGTTTGGCCTGTTCCTGCTCTTCGCCGCGATTCAGGCGATCCCAGGCAATCCGTTTCTGATTGCGCAGCTCGTGGCCACCGGCTTTTCCGCGGCGACGGCCTGGGTGTTGGCGCTATTCGCGCAACGCTGGACTGGGTGGGGGCCGGCGACGCTGACGGGGCTGTTCTACCTGGCCGGAGAAATCGAGCTGTGGGGCGATACCACCCAGTCGCCGGTCTTCTACAATCTGGCCGTCGCCGCCGCTGCCCTGCTGACGTGGCGCGCGTCGCGACCAGGCAATCGGGAAGGGGCCGATACAAGAATCATCGCCGCCATGCTGCTCGCCGGGCTGGCAGTGCAGGTGAAGACCAATGCGGTTTTCGAGGGGACCTTCTTCGCGCTCTGGCATCTGGGAAGCCGCTGGCGGGCTGAGCGCGACGCCATGAATCTCGCACGTCGTACCGCTTTGCTGGCCGTCGTCGGCGCGTCGCCGACGCTGGCGGTGATGGCCTTCTATGCCGGTATCGGCGCGTTCCCCGCCTGGTGGCAGGCTAATGTCCTGTCGATTCTCGCCAAGGGACGACCGCAGGATGCGGCGGTCGCGGGCATGTTCACCGAAACCTGGCTGCTGATCCTGCCGATCGTCGTCCTGACCCTATTCGGCTTATGGGTGCGGATGCGCGGGCGCACCGGGATCGATGCGGACAGCGGCTTCATGATCGGTTGGGTCGCGGCAGCGGCAGTCGATTTCATCGCGATCGGGGGCTATTATCCGCATTATGCTTTGCCGTTGCTGCTCGCGGCATCGCTGCCGATCGCGCACGCCTTCGCATTCGGGCGGATCGGCAAGGCGGTCTTCGTCCTGGCGCTCCTCTGGCCGCTGGCGCATACCCAGATCTTCATCCCGCGCAGCGGCGCGCGCGATCGCGCGATTGCCGAACAGGTCCGCGCCGCGATCCCGGCCGATGTGCGGACGCGCTGCCTCTTCGTCTTTGAGGGGCCGGTCGCCTATTATCAGTTGACCGATGCCTGTCGCGTCACCCGCTACCCGTTTAGCGCGCACATCAGTTCACGGCGTGAGGCGGCGGCGCTGGGCGAGCCGCCGCGCGTGGCGCTGGATGCGGCCATGTCGCGCCGACCGGGAACGGTCATCACCGTCACCGCACCGGCACGGCCAGACCGCAATGCGGCCATGGAGGCGCGCCTGCTCGGGGATCTACACCGGGATTACCGCCCGATCGCGTATCGGCCGCATCGCTTCTTCACGACGAACGAGACCCTGGTCATCTGGCGGCGAAACGACCTGCGATAGCGCCCGCGGGTCAGGCGATGAACTGTTCCATCGTGATCCGGTCGTCCAGCGCATGTTCGGGGTCGAACAACAGGGTCAGCTCGCGTGCCCGGTCGATGCAGACATCGACGCTGGCGACGTCGCGGATCTCGCGCTGGTCGGCGACCGCGGAAACCGGGCGCTTCTCGGTATGGATGGCGCGGATCGTGATGCGCGCCTTTTCCGGCAGGATCGCCCCCCGCCAGCGGCGCGGGCGGAAGGGGCTGATCGGGGTCAGCGCCAGCAGGTTCGAGCCGAGCGGCAGGATCGGCCCCTGCGCCGAAAAATTATAGGCGGTCGATCCCGCCGGCGTCGCCACCAATATGCCGTCGCAGGCCAGTTCGGGCAGGACGACGCGGTTGTTCACCGTGACCTCCAGCTTGGCGGTCTGGCGCGTCTCGCGCAGCAGCGACACTTCGTTGATCGCCGGCAGCACATGGATGCGCCCGTCCGTGCCGGTGATCGTGCATTGCAGCGGCGTGACCTTGAACGGTCGCGCCATGTCGAGCCGCGCGTTCAGGCCGTGCAACTGCCACTCGTTCATCAGGAAGCCGACCGTGCCCAGGTTCATGCCGAACACGGGCACCGGCGGCTTGCGCCGTTCGAGCATCCGGTGAAGCGTCTGGAGCATGAAGCCGTCGCCGCCGAGCGCGACGACCATGTCGGCCTCCTCCCAGTCGACCCAGTCAGTCGCATCCGCCAGGGATTTCGCCGCCTGCTGCGCCTGCGCGGTCGGGGAGGCGAGCAGGGCGCGCCGGGGATATCGGGTCATCCGCCAGTGACGCTCATGTGCCGGGCCACGGCGGGGGAGGCGCCAGCGGTGATCTGGAAATCGTGCCGCGCGGGCTTGCGCGCGAGACCCTGGTCGATCGCGGCGTCGAGAGCGGGCAGCCCGCCCTCGCGCAGCGCATGCTTCAGGTCGACCTGGTCGTCATGGCCCAGGCACAGGTACAGCTTGCCCTCGGTGGTCAGGCGCACACGGTTGCAGCCGTCGCAGAAATTGGCGGTCAGCGGCGAGATCAGCCCCAGCCGCGTGTCGCTGCCCTCGACGCGCCAGTAGCGCGCCGGTCCGCCGGTCCGGTGCGTGTCGCGGACCAGGGCGAAGCGGCGTTGCAGCGATTCCATGGCCACGGTCAGCGGCAGGAACCGGTCGACCCGGTCCTCGTCGATGGCGCCCAGCGGCATCGTCTCTATCAACGACAGGTCGAGGCCCTCGTCGACGCACCATTGCAGCAGGTCGGGCAGTTCGGCGTCGTTCAGCCCCCTGAGCGCGACCGCGTTGATCTTGACGCGGAGCCCGGCCGCCTGGGCCGCGCGGATGCCGGCGAGCACCTGGTGCACGTCGCCATGCCGGGTGATGTAGCGGAACCGGTCGGGATCGCGCGTGTCCAGGCTGACATTGACGCGGCGCACGCCTGCGTCGACCAGGGTCGCGGCATGGTCGGCCAGCCGCGTGCCGTTGGTGGTTAGCGTCAGCTCGTCCAGACCATCGCCGACCAGCCGGCCGATGCGGCGGATCAGCTCGCCCACGTCGCGGCGGACCAGTGGCTCGCCGCCCGACAGGCGGATCTTGGTGACGCCGCGCGCGACAAAGCGTTCGGCGATGACCGCGATCTCCTCGAGTGCCAGCAGCGCCCGGCGCGGCAGGAAGGTCATGGTCTCCGCCATGCAGTATCGGCAGCGGAGGTCGCAGCGATCAGTGACGGAGATGCGCAGATAGCGGATGGCGCGGCCATGCGCATCGATCAGCGCGGGCTCGGCAGGGACAGCATGGTTCACCATCGCCGTAACGCGCTACGCAGGGACAGGCTCCGTCGCAAGCCGGGATTGCTTGCCGCCGAGCACGAAAGGACGCAAAAAGGTGCCGATGAGCGATAGCAATCCCAGCGGCCTGGTCGCCCGGCCCTCGCCGCCCATGGACGGCGGCCCGGGTGGCCGCGTGGCGGTGATCGACGCCCGCGGGCGCGGATCGCGAGTTGCGCAATCGGTGCAATCGGCGGCGCTGCGCGGTCCGGTGCTGGTGCTGGCGGACACGCTGGAGGATGCCGGCGTGCTGGTGGCGGCCGGAGCCACCCATTTCCTGATCGACCCGTGCGAGCCGGATGCGATCGCGCTGGCGGTGCGCGCCGCCGGGGGCAGCGTGCCGCAACGGTCCAGCCCCGGCGCCAATGGCGCGCCGGGACCGCTGCATCGCTGGCTGGCGGGACGCCTGGCCAATGGGGCGAATTGCGCGGTGGCGGCGGTTGCGCTGTCGCGGCTCGACCTGGCCAACGCCGCGCATGGCCGGGGGCGCACCGATGCCGCGATCGCCGCCGTGCTCGAGCGGCTGAGCCTTGCGGTCGCGGGCCATGCGATCATCGCCCGGGCGGGCGGCGAACATGTGCTGCTGGCGATGGAGGATGGCAGCACCGACCATATGCTGGCGATCCTGGGCGAGGAACTGACCCGCCCGGTGCTGGTCGGCGGCGCGCGGGTGATGCTGGGCAGCCGTGTCGGCGTCGCCACGCCGGAGGCCGGCGACGATGCGGAGGCGATGATCCGCCGCGCCTATCAGGCGCTGCACGGCGCGCGCGGCAGCGACGGCGCCACCATCCATCTCGCCGAGCCGGAGGGCGTGGCGCCGCTCGACGCGCTGGCGGTGGACCTGCATCTGGGCCTGTCGCGCGGCGAGATCGGCGTGGTGTTCCAGCCGCAGGTCGAGGTGGTCAGCGGCCGGATCGTCGGGGTGGAGGCGCTGGCCCGCTGGGATCATCCGCGTTGGGGCGCGCTGGGGGCCGCCACGCTGTTCGCCGCCGCCGAGCGCGCCGATCTGGGCATCGCCCTGTCGGACCAGATCCAGGCTTTGGTCCTGTCGCGCGCCGCTGCCTGGCCACGCACGCTCGGCGCGCTGCGCCTGTCGCTCAATCTGACCGCCGCCGACGTCGCGCGCCGTGGTTTCGCCGCGACGTTTCTCGAACGGGTCGATGCCAGCGGCTTCCCGCGCGGTCGGTTGACGGTGGAGCTGACCGAGACGGGGATGATTCGCGAGATGACGACGGTCGCCGGCCTGCTTGCGGAACTGCGCGCGGCCGGATGCCGGGTTGCGATCGATGATTTCGGCACCGGCTATTCCAGCCTCGCCTACCTGAAGGCGCTGCCGCTCGATTATGTGAAGCTCGACAAGGCGCTGGTGGACGAGATCGCGGGCAGCCCGCGCGACCGGGTGGTGGTGCGCGGCGTGATCGACATCGCCCGCGCGCTGGGGCTCGCGGTTATCGCCGAGGGGGTGGAGACGCCGGCGCAGCTCGCGCTGCTCTCGGCCGAAGGATGCGGCTGGTATCAGGGCTTCCTGTGCGCCGGACCACTGCGCGAGGACGAACTGGTCACCCTGGTGGAGCAGGCGCGATGATGATGATGCCGATGGTGGTGATCGCGGCGGCGGCGGTGCAGCCGGGCAGCGTCGCGGCGGCGATGGCCGACAGCGCCGCCGCCTGGAACCGGGGCGACCTGGCGGGATTCATGGCTGCCTATGCCGAGGATGCGGTGTTCGTCACGGCCAAGGGGTTGGTGCGCGGGCGGGCGGGGATCGCCGCGCGCTATGCGCCGTCCTTCCGGTCGGGCGGCAATGCGCGCGGCACCCTGTCGTTCGCGACGCTGCACGAGCGCCCGATCAACGCCACGCACCGCCTGCTGATCGCGCGCTGGACGCTGACGGGCCGGGATGGAGTGGAAACCGGCCTGACGTCGCTCATGTTCGAGCGCCAGGGCGGGGTCTGGCGGATCGTCAGCGATCATAGCAGCTGAACCGGTCGCCTCAGACCGGCGCGGCGGCATCCATCGCACGGGCCATGGCGACGAACTCCGCCACCGATACCGTCTCCGCACGCCGCGACGGATCGACGCCGACCGTGGCCATCGCGGCATCCGCGCCGGACACGCCCTTCAGGCTCTGGCGCAGCATCTTGCGACGCTGGCCGAAGGCGGCCGCCGTCAGCCGCTCCAGCACCGCCAGCCGGACACCGTCGGGCGCAGGCGTCGGGGTCAGGTGGACGACGGCCGACATGACCTTGGGCGGCGGGGTGAAGGCGGAGCGGTGGACCGGCATCGCGATCCGCGCGGTCGAGCGCCACTGCGCCAGCACCGCGAGCCGCCCATAGGCGGACGATCCCGGTGCGGCGACGATCCGGTCCGCCACCTCTCGCTGGAACATCAAAGTCAGCGATCGCCACCAGGGCTCGGGCGACCAATCCGCCGACAGCCACCCGATCAGCAACGCGGTGCCGACATTATAGGGCAGGTTGGACGCGATATGCGGCCGCTCCGCGAACAGCGACGGCGCGTCGATCGCCAGCGCGTCGCCCTCGATCAGGCGCAGCTTGCCTGGATAGGCCTCGCCCAGTTCCTCGAGCGCGGGGATGCAGCGATGGTCGCGCTCGATCGCGGTCACCTGCGCGCCCGCGGCGAGCAGCGCGCGGGTGAGGCCGCCAGGGCCGGGGCCGACCTCCAGCACCGCGCGATCGGCGAGCGGACCGGGCACCGCGGCGATACGGCCGAGCAGTTGCCCGTCGAACAGGAAGTTCTGGCCGAGCGCCTTGGAGGCGGAGAGACCATGGCGCGCGATCACCTCGCGCAAGGGGGGCAGGCCGGCGGTCACGCGCGCTCCGCCGCCCGGCGTCCGGCGGCCAGGCCGGCCATGGCGATGGCGGCGATCATCGCGCCGGCCACAGCCCGGTCCTGTCCGGCGATGCCGAAGGCGGTGCCATGGTCGGGCGAGGTCCGCACCACCGGCAGGCCAAGCGTGATGTTGACGCCGTCGTCGAAGAACAGGGTCTTGATCGGCACCAATGCCTGGTCGTGATAGCCGCACAGCGCCGCGTCGTAGCGTTCGCGCGCGCGCGGATGGAACAGGGTGTCGGCGGCATGCGGGCCGGTGACGTCGATCCCCTCCGACCGGAGCCGGGCAATGGTCGGCTCCATCACCTCGATCTCCTCCCGCCCGATCGCGCCGCTCTCGCCGGCATGGGGGTTGAGCCCGGCCAGGACCAGGCGCGGGGCGGCGATGCCAAAGTCGCGGCGCAGGCCTGCTGCGGTCACTCGGACGCTGGCGGCGATCCGCTCGGACGTCAGCAGCGCCGGCACCGCGGACAGCGGTACGTGCGTGGTCATCGGCACGACGCGCAGGCCGGGTCCGGCCAGCATCATCACCGTTTCGTCGGTGTCCAGGCCACAGCGGTCGGTGACGAATTCGGTCTGCCCCGGATAGCGGAAGCCGACCGCATAGAGCTGCGCCTTGGAAACGGGCGCGGTGACCAGCGCGCCGGCCCGGCCCGCCAGCACGAGCGCCATCGCCTGCTCCAGGCTGTCGAGCGCGACCTGCGCGCCGGCGAGGTCGGGCTCGCCGGGCCGGATTTCGCCCGTGCCCCGGACCGGCAGGACGGGGAGGCCAGCGGCGAAGGCATCCGCCGCCTCGGCCGGATCGGCGATCTCCACGACCGGCCCGGCCCACACCGCCGCGAGCGCCCGCGGATCACCGATCGCGAAGAACGGCGGCAGCGCCCGCCCGGTCCGCGCGTCCCAGGCCTTGGCGACGATCTCCGGGCCGACGCCGGCCGGGTCGCCGAGCGATACCGCGAGCGGCGTCATCGGATCAGCGATACTCGACCACCGCGTCGCGACGCAGGTCGCGCAGCTTCTGCTGGGCGCGCAGGTTGACGCGCTGCTGCTGGAGCTGGTTCTGGATCTGGTCGGACGAGGGAAGCTGGCCCGATTGCGGATCGTCGCGGCCGCACAGCACCAGCGCCCGCACGCCCGACTCGGCCGAGCCGAAGGGTGGCGTCGCCTGGCCGATCTGGAGCTGGAGCATGATGTCGGCGAGCTGCGGCGGCAGGTCGCGGATGCGGACCGTGTCGTTGTCGACCACTTCCGCCCCCACGCCGCTGGCGATTTTGGCGACGGTGCCACAGCCCTGGATCTTCTTCAGCCCCTCGGCGAAGGCGGCGGCGCGCTGCGTCGCCTGGGCCTGGGTGGTGCCGGCGGGGAAGTGCACGGTGAGCTGCTTCAGGCTGAGTCGCGCGTCGCGGGGGTCGGCGGTCAGCACCTGGCGCTTGTCGGTGAGATACAGGATGGAGAATCCGCCCGGGATCGGGATCGGTCCGGCGACCTGGCCGACCTGCATCTGCTGCGCGGCGCTGGCCAGTTCGGCGGGCAGCACCGCGGCGCGTACCCAGCCCAGGTCGCCGCCGACCGAACGGGTCGAGGCTTCGGAATATTGCCGGGCAAAGAAGTCGAAGGGCTGCTGCGCCTTCTGGATCTCGCCGATGATCCCCTTGGCGCGTTCCGCGACCTGGGCGGCATTGGCGTCGTTGGCGGCCAGGAAAATCTCGCGGAGATTGTATTCTTCCGTGCCCTTGGCCGCTTCCAGCCGGTCGAGGATGCCCTTCACCTCCTGGTCGCCGATATTGACGAAGGGCTCGACCTTGCGGCGCAGATAGCGCTGCCAGGCCAGCTCGCCCTCGATCTGCCGCTTGAGCGAGCGGTCCGACGACCCGTTTTGGCGCAGATAGTCGGACATCTGCTGCGGCGTGCGGTTGAAGTTGCGCGCAACGCGATTGTAGCTCTGGGTGATCTCGTCGGGCGTGATGGTGATCTCGGCGGATTTGGCCTCCTGGATCTCCAGCGTCTCGTCGATCAACTGGCGCAGCACTTGCAGCTTCAGCCGGTCGCGATCCGCCTGGCTGACCTGGCCGCCATTGTTCGCCGCCAGCACGAGCGCCACGCGCTGGTCCACGTCGGTGCCGGTGATCACCGTGTCGTTGACGATCGCGGTGGGCTTACGGACGTTGGGGTCGAACTTGCCGAAGATCTGCGAATCGGCCGGGATGTTCAGGCCGGTGTCGGCGCCCGGCGCTTCCTGCACGGTTTGGGCGACCGCACCTGCCGCAACGGCGGCCAGCGCGACCATTCCCAGCATCCGGCCGCTGCGTGCAGCCCAACGACGATTCTGCTTCACGTGTTCGATCCGTCCCCACTCGGCCGCAACGCCGGCCGGAACGGCGACGGCTAGTGCAGGCTAACTGAACCCGCGCTTAGCGGCCGAGGTTGGTGAACGCCAGCGTCAAGAGGAAGTTGTTGCCCTGGCGCGCGTCGCCGATCTGGCGATAGTCGCGCCGCCAGGTTGCGCCCAGCCGCAGGCAGTCGTCCTGATATTCGATGCCCAGCCGGTGGCGGATCGGGCTGAACCCGTCCGCCACGCCCAGCGGATCCTCGTCGCGGTTGGTCAGGTCGACGATCGCCGAGCCGAAGGCGGACCAGAAGCGCGCGAACTGCACGCGGCCGGCGACGCGCACCTCCTCGCGATCGCGCAGGTCCTCGACCGAGGTGATGTTGCGGTTGAGCTTGAGATAGCCGACCAGCGCATAGGTGCTGCGCGAACCGACCGTGGCGTCCACCTCGTTGCGGCGGACGGTCAGATCGTCCTTGTCCAGGCGATAGCGATGGACGATCGAGACGAAGTCGCGGAACCGCAGTTCGGTGCGACCGACGATGTCCGACCAGCGATCCGACAGGCCGGTTCCGTCAGGCAGGATGCTGGGTCGCGCCGACAGGCGATAGCTCTGCCCGACCACCGCATCCAGGCTGAATCCGGGCAGGCTCAGGCCGTATTCCGCGCCATAGGTCGCGCGCGTGCTGTCCTCGAACCGGTCGTAGCCGGGGAAGCGGTTGAGCGCGAACAGGTTGGAATCGTCCAGGTCGACCGCGCGGGAGTCCTCGTTCGGGATGGCGAAGTTCTTGATGCGTGGTGCGGCGACGATCTGGAAGCGTGGCGTCACCCGCTGCGTCCCCGCGCCGATGCTGCCGACGAAGGGCCAGCGCATGTCGACCGCCACCGCGCCGATCGCGCGGGTCTGGAACCCCTCGGTCCCGCGATAGGCGATCTGCGTCGTCGCCAGGACGTCATTCGCGTTATAGGCGTCGCCGCGCGCGAAGGCGGTGAAGGTCAGTTCCTGGCCCCAGTTGGTCAGCCGACGAAGGTCCCAGCGCAGGCTTGCGAAGGCGCGCTGCGTGTCCTGACCGGCGGTGCGGGTCAGCGCCAGGCTGTTGAGTTGCAGCTCGACATTGCCGCCGGCGAAGCCGTCGGCGAAGCGGCGGCGATAATCGATCTCGGGCAGCGCGATCGGTTGCAGGCCCTGGCGGTCGTTGACGCGCAGCGTCTGCACCGCCCAGCCGGTCACCGCGAAGTAGCTGTTGGTATCGATGCGCTGGAGCGAGGCGGTGTTGCGCAGCCGGTCGTCGCGCGAAATGTCGTAGCGGCGCAGGAAGGTGCGGTCGGTGGTGACGCGCAGCGATCCGCTCAGGCTCCATTCGGGGGTGAACTGGTACCGCGCGACACCGTCCAGATAGCCGCGGAACGCCATGCTGGTATCGGTCGGGTCGATGGTGTTCAGGTCGTCGCTGCGCCGGCTTTCGGTCGCGTAGCCGCGCAGCCGGAACGCCCCCGTTTCGCTCAACTGCTGGTATTCGACATCCGCCATCGGCAGCACGCTGGAATAGACGTGCGGCGTCAGCGTCAGCCCGCGATTGGGCGCGAGCCGGAAATAATAGGGCAGGGCGACCTCGACCCCGTTGACCCGGCTGTACTGGATGTTGGGGCTCAGCAGGCCGCTGTCGCTGCCGCCGCCGACGGGATTGGAGAATTGCGGCAGCGGGATCGAGGGCAGGCCGAACAGGTGGAGCTGCGCGCCCTGGTAATAGATGCGCTCGCGACTGGGGCGATAGACGACGCGGACGGCGGTGATCTTCCAACTCGGCTCCTTCGGGCAGCCTTGCGCATTGGTGACCGAGCAGGGCGTATACGCCGCCTGCTCGAGCTCGATCACGCCATTCGGTTCGCGCGTCCCGCGCACCGCCGCCAGCCGGCCGCCCTGGTTGAGCACGACCAGCATGTTGTCGACCATCCCGTCCTTCAGCGAGTCCGTCAGTTCGATGCTGTCGCCATAGGCGGTGTCGCCTTCCTCGCCGACGATGGCCACGTCGCCGGTCGCCACGACCTTGCCGGTCTTGCGGTTCCACACGACCTTGTCGGCGCGCAGGCGGCCGTCGCTGCGGAACATGCGGACGTCGCCGGTCGCGGTCACCACGTCCGTGTTTGTGTCATATTCCAGCGCGTTGGCGCTGAACTTCACCTGCTCGTCACTGGCCGGCGGGGCCGCCGCGGGCGGCGGCGGCGGCACGATAGGGGTCTGGAGATCCTGGGCCGCGGCGGGCAGCGCCAGCACGATCCCCAGGGCGCAGCCGGCAAGAAGGCTGATACGCGACAAACAACTTCCCCTTTTGGCGCACGCGGTTCGACCGCCCTGATCCCGCCAGGCGATCGGGCTTCCGTCCGCCTATCGCACCCTTGTGCAAGCCGCAACGCTTGCCAGCGGCGACATGCGGCTTAGATGCAGGGGAATAGTCAACGAGGTTTTCCCTATGCAGATCAGTTTCGCCCCCGGCGCCGCAGACGCCGCGCTGCTCGTTCTCCCGGTCGAGAAGGACGGGGTGGCGCGCATCGGCTGGGGGCAGCTTGGCGAGGGCGCGGCATCGGTCGCTGCGGCGGCGGCCGCCGCGCACCGCTTCGTCGGCGAGGCGGGCGCCAGCGTCGAGCTGTTCGTGCCGGCGGCTGCGGGCGTGCGGCGTGTGCTGCTGCTCGGCGTCGGCGCGGGCGCGGACAAGGACTGGACCAAGGCGGGCGGCGCGCTGACCGCCAAGCTGCTGACCACCGCCACCGAGGCGGTGGTGGACTTCTCCGCGCTTCCCACCGCGCCCAGCGCCCAGGCCGTGGCGCGTCTGGCGGGCGCGGCGGCGCAGCGCGCCTGGCGGCACGACATCTATCGCACCACCCTGCCCGAAGCGCAGAAGCCGACGCTCGCCAAGCTGGTGCTGGCCGCCGCGCCGACCGGCGCCGACGAGGCCTGGCAAGTGCAGGAGGCGGTGACCAACGGCCTGGAGTTGACCCGCACGCTGGTCGCCGAGCCACCCAACATCGTCTATCCGGAAAGCTTCGTCGAGCGCGTCCGCCGCTCGGTCGAGGGCCTGGGCCTCGAGATCACGGTGCTGGGCGAGGACGAGATGCGCTCGCTCGGCATGGGGGCGCTGCTTGGCGTCAGCCAGGGCTCGGTGCGCGACGCGCGCATTCTGGCGCTGCGGTGGAACGGCAAGGGCGCGGGCGATCCGGACCTGGCGTTCGTCGGCAAGGGCGTGACCTTCGACACCGGCGGCATCTCGCTCAAGCCGGGTGCCGGCATGGAGGACATGAAGTGGGACATGGGCGGCGCCGGCGCGGTGGTCGGCGCGATGAAGGCGATCGCCGGGCGCAAGGCCAAGGCGAACGTCGTCGGCGTCTGCGGGCTGGTCGAGAACATGCCCGACGGCAACGCACAGCGCCCCGGTGACGTCGTCACCTCGATGTCGGGCCAGACGATCGAGGTCATCAATACCGATGCCGAGGGACGGCTGGTCCTCGCCGACGTCATCACCTGGACCCAGAAGACCTTCCGCCCCAAGACGATCGTCGATCTGGCGACGCTGACCGGCGCGATGATCGTCAGCCTGGGCAATGAATATGGCGGCCTGTTCGCCAATGACGACGCGCTTGCCGACGCGCTGCTGGCGGCGGGCGTCGCGACCGACGACAAATTGTGGCGCTTTCCGCTGTCGGACACCTACAACAAGCTGATCGACAGCCCGATCGCCGACATGAAGAATGTCGGTCCGCGCGGCGCCGGGTCGATCACCGCGGCGCAGTTCATCCAGCGCTTCGTCGACAAGGATGTGCGCTGGGCGCATCTCGACATCGCCGGCATGGTCTGGTCCGACAAGCCGGGTGCGACTTGGGACAAGGGCGCGACCGGTTATGGCGTGAAGCTGCTCGATCGGTTCGTCGCCGACCGGTTCGAGGATTGATCCAGGGCGGCGGGCCGGGTCGCCGGCCTGCCGCCACCCTGGACGGATCAGCCACGATGCAGGTCGATTTCTACCACCTCACCGCCACGCCGCTGGAGCGCGCGCTGCCGCAGATCGCCGAGCGGGTGTTGGCGGGCGGCGGGCGGCTGCTGATCGTCGCGGCGTCGGACGAGCAGCGTCGGCATCTCGACCGCTGGCTGTGGAGCTATGCGCCCGACAGCTTCCTGCCCCATGCCGCCGCCGGGGAGGGGGACGAGGCCGAACAGCCGGTGCTGCTCGCCCCGCAGGTCGAGCCGGCGAACGGCGCGCGTTTCGTCGCGATCGTTGACGGCGAGTGGCGTGATGCCGCGCTGGCATTCGACCGCGCCTTCCACTTCTTCGACGACGATCGGATCCGCGAGGCACGGTTGGCCTGGAAGGGGCTGGCCGATCGCGAAGGGGTCGAGCGGCGGTACTGGAAACAGAACGACGCCGGCCGCTGGGAACAGGCGGCCTAGGGGGTCGCGGGCGACGGTGGTTGCCAATCCTGCCGCCCGCGACTAGGGCGGCGCCACTTTCCACCTTGCCAAGCAGGAGCCCGTGACCGTCATGGCCGCGAACCGTACCTTTTCGATCATCAAGCCCGATGCCACCCGCCGCAACCTGACCGGCGCGGTCACCAAGATGCTGGAAGAGGCCGGTCTGCGCGTCGTCGCCTCCAAGCGGATTCAGATGACCCGCGAGCAGGCCGAGGGCTTCTATGCGGTCCACAAGGAGCGCCCCTTCTTCAACGACCTGGTGTCGTTCATGATTTCCGGTCCGGTGGTGGTGCAGGTGCTGGAGGGAGAGAACGCCATGCAGCGCAACCGCGACATCATGGGCGCGACCAACCCGGCCAACGCCGAGCCGGGCACGATCCGCAAGGAGCTGGCCGAATCGATCGAGGCGAACACCGTCCACGGGTCGGACTCGGACGAGAATGCGGCTATCGAGATCGCCTATTTCTTCAAGCCGGAAGAGATCGTCGGCTGATGCGCTGGCGGCTGCGGCGAGCGGAGGCGGCGGATGCGCCGGCCGTGTCGCTCGTCGCGGCCGCAAGCTTTTTGGAGACCTTCGCCGGCATCCTGTCGGGCGCGGATATCGTCGCCCATGTCGGCATGAAGAGCGCGCCCGACCGGTTCGCCGCCTGGATCGCCGATCCCGCGAGCCGCGTAACGCTGGCGACGCATCCCGATGGCGACGCGGCCGTCGGATACAGCCTGCTCACCACGCCGGAGGATGTCGGCGCGGTGCGGCCCGGCGACATCGAACTTCGCCGGATCTACACCTTGTCGCTGGCCCGGGGCACCGGGCTGGGCGCGGCGCTGATGGACCGGGCGATCGCCGATGCGCGCGCGATGGGGCAGGACCGGATGCTGCTCGGGGTCCTGGCGACGAACCGGCGCGCCTGCGCCTTCTACGAGCGGCAGGGTTTCGCCATTGTCGGCGAGCGCCGCTTCCTGGTCGGGTCGACCTGGCACGACGATCGGGTCTATGGCCGGGCGATCTGACCCTGGCCCGCGCCGTCACCGGCTTTTCGGCAGCCAGCCCAGATCCTTGCGCTTCTCCCGCGGAGGACGACCGGCCAGCTTGGTCAGCGCGGCGCGATCCAGGATCGTGATCCGCTCACGGTCGCGTTGGATCAGCAGCTTGTCTTCCAGCAACCGCATCATCCGGTTCACATGGACGTTGGTTAGTCCCAAGAGGTCGCCGATATGCTCCTGCGTCAGCCGCAACTGGAAGCTGTCATTGTGCACCTCGCCCAGCCGGGTCAGTCGCTTGGCGATGTCAAGCAGGAAGGCGGCGAGCTGCGCCTCGGCCGAGGTTCGGCCCATCTGCGCGAGCTGGTCCATCAGCGCCAGCCGTTCGGCCTGGACGCTGAGCAGGAACAGCGCGCCGAGCCGGGGGCGCGCATCGATCAGCGCGCCAAACTGAGCCAGCGGAACATGGCGGATCACCACCGGGGTGATCGAGGACAGCGTCTCGACCGCGGTGTCGCTGCACATGCTCGGCGTACCCAACAGGTCGCCAGGAAGATGGACCTTCAAGATCTGGCGGCTGCCGCTGGGCAGGATGTGCGACGCCATCGCCCAGCCTTTCTCCAGCATGTAGAAACCTGAAGCGACTTCGCCCTCGCGCCGGATCTCCCGCAGGCGATCGAGACGGATGACAGGGCCTCCCAGTCCCTGAACCGCCTCCACCTCCTCCGGGGTCAGCGATGTAAAATCCTCCAGGCGGTTCAACGAACTTTTCTCACTCACTTGCCCCTTAACATCGTTTCGCTAGCCTATCGCGGCAGGCGCGCCAAGCATTTGGCATGCAGCAAACTTTTGGGTCGCCTATAGTAAAAATGCGATGAGCCGTGCGGATCGGCTGGAGCGCGGTCCGGCGAACCGCGTTGGTGCGCTAGGGCGTTAGTGGTAATTCAACGCAAAGGCTCCAGATAGGGCGCGATGAGCCGTTTGATCTCCCGGCTGCGGCAGCTGCGCGCATCGGACAGCACGATTGCCGCGCATGTGCGCGAGACCCTGGTCGAGTCGCTCTACGCCTCGCCGCAATCGCTGGTCATCGGCGCGCTAACCAGCAGCGCGATCACGATGACGGTGGCGGCGATAAGCGGCGACGGCCTGATGCTGGGCGTGGCGCTGACCATCGCGGCGGTGGCGGGCGTCCGCATCGTCGACGTGCTGCGCACACCGGCCGCCCCCGCGCCATCGGGCGACCGGCCGCGCCATCAGGAGCTGATCTACCGCGCCGGGGCACTCAGCTATTCGGCGCTGCTCGGCCTTTTCGGTCTCCTGACCCTCACCCGGACCGTGGATGGCGTGCTGCAACTGCTCGCGGTCACCACCACGATCGGCTATGCCGCCGGCATCGCCGGGCGCAATGCGGGGCGACCGTGGATCGCGCTGTCGCAGCTCTGCTTCGCCTCGCTGCCCCTGGTGGCGGGGCTGCTCTGGTCACTGATGCCGCTCAAGGCGCTGCTCGCGGGCGTCATCCTGCTGTTCATCGTGGCGATGATGGACATCACGCTCCAGACCTATGGCGTGATCCTTAAGGCGACGGTGGGCGCGATCGAGAAGGCGGCGTTGGCCGAGCATCATGCCGCGATCGCGCGGCGCGACGACCTGACCGGCGTGGCCAATCGCACGGCGTTCCGCGAACGCTTCGAGGCGCGGCTGGAGGCGGTCTCGCGCGGCGAGGGGATGCTGGCGCTGCTTTGGCTCGACCTCGACCGGTTCAAGGAGATCAACGACTCCTTCGGGCATCTGGCCGGCAACGACCTGCTCGCCGCCGTCGCGCGCCGTTTGAACGAGGCGTTTGGCGACCGCGACATTGTCGCCCGGCTGGGCGGCGACGAATTCGCCCTGGTCTGCACGATCCGGGACGAAGCCGAGGTGGCGGCGATCGGCGCGCGCATCCTCGAGCTGGTCGCGCTGCCGGTCGCGCATGACGGCGCGCCGCTCAAGGTCAGCGCCTCGCTGGGCGTGGCGATCGCGCCCAAGGACGGCACCGATCCGGACCGGCTGCTGAAGAACGCTGACCTCGCCCTATACCGCGCCAAGGATGGCGGTCGCGGCGAGATGCGGATCTTCGAGCCGCGCATGGACGAGAAGATCGAGCGGGAGCGCGAGCTGGCGTCGGAAATGAAGGGCGCGCTGGAGCGGGGCGAGTTCCATCTCGCGGTTCAGCCGATCTTCGATCTGGCGGGGGAGCGGATCACGGCGGGCGAGGTGCTGCTGCGCTGGACCAACCGCCGCTACGGCCCCGTCTCGCCGGCCGAATTCATCCCGATCGCCGAGGATAATGGCCTGATCGTCGCGATCGGCGGCTGGGTGATCCGCGAGGCGTGCCGCGTCGGCCGGGACTGGGGCGACGTCACCATCGCGGTCAATCTATCGCCGATCCAGCTTCGCTCGGCCGAACTTCCGTCGGTGATCCTGGGCGCGCTGGCGTCGAGCGGTCTGTGTCCCGAGCGGCTGGAGCTGGAAGTGACCGAGACGGTCCTGCTCAACGATATCGAAGCGTCGCTCACGGCGCTGGACGCGATCAACCGCCTGAAGGTCCGCACCACGTTGGACGATTTCGGCACCGGCTATTCGTCCCTCAGCTATCTGACCCGGTTCCCGTTCCAGACGCTCAAGATCGATCGCTCGTTCGTCACCGACCTGGAGCGCAATCCCGCCTCGGTCGCGATCGTCCAGACGATCATCGACTTGGCGCAGAAACTGGGCATGCGCACCACCGTCGAGGGCGTCGAGACGCAGGCGCAGCTCGACCAATTGCGGCGGACGCGGTGCGATTCGGTGCAGGGGTTCCTGCTCGGCCATCCGCTGCCCGTCGACCAGTTCGGTGCGCTGTTTCGCGAGCGGAGCCTGCGCCCCGCCTGACCACCGGAGCACGTCCGGGCGGGCGCCGGAACGCCCGCCCGGACGCTTCATGCCGGCTTATCCGGCGGCCGGACCGGATAGCCGGGTCTGCGCCCGCACCAATCGTTGCATCAGCTTGAGGTCGGTGTCGCTCAGCCGCAGCGCCGCATCGGCCCAGAGGTCGACCACCGCCTCCAGCTCCGCCAGCGGCAGCGGATTGACCGAGCGCGACGCCTCGTAGATCGCGCAATGGCCGCTGTGGCGCCGGCGGTTGAGGCGGATATACGCCTCCACCTCGGCGCGTCCCTCGCCGGGCGCCGCCAGGCCATGGACGATGCCCAAGTCGTACAGCTCATCTGCACTGTACATGCGCCCGCTGAGGATCATTTGCTCGGCCCGCGCCGCGCCCAGCCGCCGCGACAGGAAGCAGTGCGCTCCCATGCCGGGAAACAAGCCGAACGCCGTCTCGGGCAGGCCGAAGCGTGCGCCACGCTCGGCGATGACGACGTTGAACGAGAGTAGCGCCTCGAACCCGCCGCCCAGCGCATCACCCTGCACCAGCCCGATCGTGATGATCGGCCGCTCCAGGCTCATCATGTTGCGATGGAGGATTCGAACGCAGGCGCGGCCATAATCGACCAGCGCGGCGCGGTCGCCCGAGCGGATCTTGGCGGCGAACAGATCGAGATCGCCGCCCAGCGAGAACACGCCCGGATGGCGCGAGCCGAGCACCAGATAGCGGATCGGCATGTCCTCCGAACGCATCGCTTCCACGATGTCCTGCTGCCACAGGCCGAATTCGGTCAGCAGGCGCGGATTGAAGCTCGGCCGTTCACGGGCGCGCATGAAGGTCCAGAGCGTGTCGAGCGCGGAATCAAACGCCACGTCCAATTCGGCATAGGCGAAGGGCCGGTGCCCGTCGGGTCGGGAAAGCAGGGGATGGTGGCGGGCAAGGTGACGATCGGCCGGAACCACGGATGGAAATTCGGCGGTCATGGTGACTTCCTTCTGTACTCGCAGCAAGTTGCTGCGAAGAAAGGATAGTTTGCTTGGGCGGACGGGCGCGACGTGGAATCGGGACCGGCGTGCGATTGTCGCTGGTCAACGACATCGGGCGGATGGCCCCGTTAGACGGCAATCCGGGATATCCGCCCTTGCCGGGGATCGTCGGGACACGACCGGACAAACGCATTAGGCGTCCGCGCTTGTGCAACGTCAAGGCCTATGGCCAATAAGAACAATGCCTTATGGCGTGTACAATGCGAGGCTCCCGCCTTCGGGTTGCCACGGTCCGCGGGCGGAGGCCTGATCAGGCATGAAGGAGCCGAGGATGCCGACGACCAAGCGACAAAGCGTGACGCGCGCATGAGCGGCTGGCGGATCAGCCCGCCGGTGCGCATCCTGATCGGCCTGGCGACCGGGCTGGTGGCTGGGGCGCTGCTCGCCGGGCGGCCATGGGGGGCCTCGCTGGCGATGGTCGCGGGACCGGTCGGCCGATTGTGGCTCGACGCGCTGACGATGACGGTGGTGCCGCTGGTCTTCTCGCTGCTGGCGGGCGGGGTGATGGCGGCGGCGATGCAGGCGGCGGGCGGGCGGATCGTCCTGCGTTCGCTGCTCTGGTTCGCCGTGCTGCTGCTCGCCGCCTGCATGCTCGGTGCGGCGTCGACGCTCGTGACACTGGACCTGTTCCCGCTCCCCGCCGCCGCGCGGCTGCTGCCCGAGGCGGCGGGGCCGGCGTCGACGGCGCTGTCCGGACTGCCGGGCTCGGGCGACTGGCTGGCGGGCATCATCCCGACCAATCCGATCAAGGCGGCGGCGGAGACCGCGATGGTGCCGGTAGTGGTCTTCGCGCTGCTCTTCGGCCTGGCGGCGAGCCGGATCGATCCGGCCTTGCGCGGCGCGGTCGACCGGCTGGTGCGCGCGCTGGCGGAGACGATGCTGGTCATCGTCGGCTGGGTGCTGCTGGTCGCGCCGATCGGCGTGCTCGCGCTGGCGTTCGGCGTGGGGCAGCGGCTGGGCGGCGGCGCGGCGGGCGTGCTGGCGCATTATGTCGCGGTGGTGATCGCGACGGCGATCGTGTCGATCCTGTTCGTCTATACCGTCGCGATCCTGTTCGGCCGGATCGGGCCGCTCGCCTTCGCGCGCGCAGCCTTGCCGGCGCAGGTCATTGCGGTCAGCACGCAATCCTCGCTCGCCTGCCTGCCGGCGATGGTCGAGGCCGCGCCCGGCTTGCGGGTCGCGCAATCCTCCGCCGGCGTCGTGCTGCCGCTGGCGGTGTCGTTGTTCCGCTTGACCAGCGCCGCCGTCAATGTCGCCGTGGCGCTCTACCTGGCGGAGGTGCATCAGGTCGTGCCGGGACCCGCCGCCGTGGCGGCGGGGGTGATCGTGGCGGCCCTGGTCAGCATCGCGGCGGTCGGATTGCCGGCGCAGGTGTCCTTCTTCGCGATCGTCGCACCGGTCTGCCTGGCGATGGGCGTGCCGGTGGCGCTGCTGCCGCTGCTGCTGGCGATCGAGACGCTCCCCGACGTGTTCCGCACGCTGGGCAACGTCACCGCCGACATCGCGGTCATGGCGATCGTCGGGCGGCGGGGCGGCGCGGATGGCGGCGGGGAGGGGGTTGGAGGCGGCAACGGGCCGGCTTGATCCGACCGGGGCGGGGCCGCTATCGTAAGGGATGCCGCCCAGCCCCTCCGCCCCGACCGCGCATGCCGACGCGGAGTCGCCCGATTTCGTCGTGATCGACGTGGAGACGGCATGTTCGCGGGTCAGCAGCATCTGCCAGATCGGCATCGTCGGCTTCCGCCGCGGCGCGGTCTGCTTCGAATATGAGACGCTGGTCGATCCGCGCGACACGTTCAGCGGGTTCAATATCGGCATCCACGGCATCACCGCCGACCATGTGCTGGGCCAGCCCTGTTTCGGCGACCTCCATGCGATTGTCGATGGCCACCTGGCGGGGCGGATCACCGTCGCCCATTCGCATTTCGACAAGGGCGCGCTGGCCGCCGCCTGCCGCGTCCACGACCGGCCGGAGATCGCGACCACCTGGCTGGACAGCGTCCGCGTCGCGCAGCGCGCCTGGCCGGAACTCGGCAGCCACCGGCTGAACGTGCTGGCCCGGCATCTCGGGCTGGAGCATCGCCACCACGACGCGCTGAGCGATGCGCGGGTCGCGGGCATGGTGGTGGTGCGCGCGATCGAGCATAGCGGGCGGCCGCTCGCCGACTGGCTCTCGCCGGCCAAGCCGGTGAAGCGGCCGCCTGCGCCGTCCCCCGCCGCGCATGGCCCATTGGCGGGGCAGCGGATCGCCATCCTGGGCGAGCCGCGCGACGGTCCGCTGGCGCACCGCATCGCCGCGCTGGGCGGTCGGGTGGTGAGCGCCGTCGGCCCGTCCACCACCGTTCTGGCGATCGCGCCGACCGCGCCGACCGGCCCGGCGCTGCAACAGGAGACGCGCTATCGCCGTGCGGAGTCGATGCGCCGCGCGGGTGGCCGCATCCGCATCATGGCGGCGGATCTGCTGCTGTCCGGCGACGGCGGCATCCTCTGATATCCGGCCGAACGGCTTGCGCTCGATCAAGCGCGGCTGGAAACCGGCAAAGCCCGCTTGCCCTGACCGGCCAACCCGTCCTAGGGCTGGATGATAACGTTACCGGGAGAGGGGCTTGCGCGGGTTTCCCTATATACGCTGGACGATCATCGCGCTGTTCGTGGTGGCCATGGTCATCAACTACCTCACCCGCAGCATTCTGGGCGTTGCGGCGCCGGCGATCATGGCCGAGCAGCACATCACGTCCGAACAGTATAGCTGGATCACCGGCGCCTTCCAGTTCGGCATCATGTTTCAGCCGGTCGCCGGCTATCTGCTCGACTTGGTCGGGCTGAAGATCGGCTTCACCCTGTTCGTCGCGGTCTGGTCGTGCATCACGCTGGGCCATGGCTTCGCCCATGGCTGGATGGGGTTCGCCGGCCTGCGCGGCGCGCTGGGCCTGGTCGAGGGATCGGCGCAGCCGGCGGGGATGAAGCTGGTCGCCGAATGGTTTCCGGCGCGCGAGCGCGGCGTGGCGGGCGGCATCTACCAGATCGGCGCGTCGTTCGGCGCGGTGTTCGCGCCGCCGCTGGTCGCCTGGGCGGTGTTCAACCATAGCTGGCGCGCCGCCTTCTTCGTCGCGGGCGGGTTGGGCCTGGCCTGGGTGGTCGCGTGGCTGGTCTGGTATGCGCCACCCGCCCGCCACCGCCGCCTGTCCGACGGCGAGCGCCGGCTGATCGTCGAGGGGCAGGAGGCGGCGCTGGTCCGCCGGCGTCGCCGGCCGCCGCTGGGCGAGTTGCTCCGCCGCCGTAATCTCTGGGCGATCGCGGCGGCGCGCTTCCTGGCCGATCCGGTCTGGGGGATGCTGTCGCTGTGGATGCCGCTCTATCTGGTCCAGGCGCGGCACTTCGACCTGACCCAGATCGCGCTGTTCGCCTGGCTGCCCTTTCTGGCGGCGGACCTGGGCTGCCTGTTCGGCCCGGCCGTGGTCGCCTTCCTGCAACGGCGCGGCGTCCAGTTGATCGACGCGCGGCGCGGTGCCTTCACGCTCGGGGCGCTGCTGATGACCGGCATGATGTTCGTCGGCAGCGTGACCAGCCCGGTTGCCGCGGTCGGGCTGCTGTGCCTGGGTGGCTTCGCGCACCAGACCCTGTCGGTGACGGTCATCACTCTATGTTCCGACCTGTTCCCGCAGGACCAGGTCGCGACCGCGACCGGCGTATCGGGCACCGCCGCCAATCTGGGCGTGCTGATCTTCACCCTGACGCTGGGCGCATTGGTCGACCGGGTCGGCTATCAACCCTTTTTCATCCTGCTCGGCCTGCTCGACCTGGGCGGGGCCGCCTTGCTCTGGACCCTGGTGCGAAAACCCGCATGACCGCTGACACCATCTCCCCTGCGAACCCGATCCTGCGCGGCTTCAACCCCGATCCCTCGATCGTCCGGGTGGGCGAGGATTATTACATCGCCACCTCGACCTTCGAATGGTTTCCGGGCGTGCAGATCCATCACAGCCGCGACCTGGCGGACTGGCGGCTCGTGGCGCGGCCGCTGGTGCGCGCTAGCCAGCTCGACATGCGCGGCGATCCCGATTCGTGCGGCGTATGGGCACCGGACTTGAGCCACAAGGACGGGCGCTTCCACCTGATCTACACCGATGTGAAGCGCTATGGCCGCACCACGGTGGATGGCGCGCGCGGCGCGTCGCTCCGCGACTTCCACAATTACTGGGTGTGGAGCGATCGGATCGACGGCGACTGGTCGGACCCCGTCCATCTCAACAGCAGCGGCTTCGACCCCGCGCTGTTCCACGACGACGACGGACGAAGCTGGCTGCTCAACATGCTCTGGGACCATCGCCCCGGCCGCAAGCGCTTCGCCGGCATCGTCGTGCAGCAGCTCGACATGGCGGCGCGCCGGCTGGTCGGCGAGCGGCGGGTGATCTTCCAGGGCACCGCGCTGGGCTTCACCGAGGGACCGCATCTCTACAAGCGCGACGGCTGGTATCATCTGCTGGTCGCCGAAGGCGGGACCGAGCGCGGCCATGCGGTGACGATGGCCCGGTCGCGCGACCTCTTCGGCCCCTATGCGGTCCATCCCGACGGGCCGGTGTTGACCGCGCGCGATACGCCGGACGCGCCGCTGCAGCGGGTCGGCCATGGCGATCTGGTCGAAACGCCGGAGGGTGCGCCCTGGATGGTGCATCTCTGCGGCCGACCGATGCCGGGCAGCGACCGATGCGTACTGGGGCGCGAGACGGCGATCCAGCCGATGCGCTGGGACGCGGATGGCTGGCTGCGCACCGCCGCGCCACCGCCCGCGATGCTCGAGGAGCGCCCGATCGCCGCGCTCGACCGCTTCGACGGGCCGGATCTGCCCGACGCATTCCAGTGGCTCCGCTCGCCTGCGCCGGACCATCTGTTCAGCTTGACGGAACGGCCGGGGCATCTTCGGCTGTTCGGGCGCGAAACGATCGGCAGCCATTTCGAACAGGCGCTGGTCGCGCGCCGGCAGACGGGCTTCCGCTACGACGCACGGACGCTGGTCGAGGCCGCGCCCGAGCATTTCCAACAGGCCGCCGGGCTGGTCTGCTACTATAACAGCAGCAAATATCATTTCCTGCAGCTCACGGCGGACGATGACGGCCGACGCGTGATCCAGGTCCTGTCGGTGCTGCCGCTTGGCGAGGGGCAGAGCGTGATGACCGATCCCCTGCCACTGCCGGCCGGGCCGATCGAGTTGCGCGCGCGCGTCGACCATGCCGAGCTGCGCTTCGCCTGGCGGGCCGAAGGCGCGGCGGACTGGTGCTGGCTGCCGGAGACGTTCGACGCCAGCCTGTTGTCGGACGAGGCGACCCTGCCGGGTCTGCCCAACTTCACCGGCGCGTTCGTCGGCATGGCCTGCCAGGACATGGCCGGGACCGGGCGGCCGGCGGATTTCGCCTGGTTCGCCTATGACGAGGCGATGGCCTGACCGACCGGAACCCTACCGACCGGCCCTGCCTGGCGGAAAGGCCGGTCGCCCGACATCACGGCCGCGCGGCGATCCAGCCGTGCATCGTCATCCAGCGGGCGAAGGCGTCGAACCAGCCGGTGCTCGTCGTCGCCTTCTGGTACATGCCGAAGCCATGGCCACCCTGTTCATAGAGGTGGAATTCGACGGGCCGCTTCGCCGTCTTCCAGGCTTCGATCAGGCCGAAGCCGCCATTGGCGAAGAAGGGATCGTCGGCGGCCAGCGTCGCGAACAGCGGCGGCGCATCGGCGGGTACGGTCACCGCCGAGAGCGGACCATAGATGTCGGCGATGAAGGCGGGTTTGGCATCCTGGCCCGCCAGCGCCGTCGCCATGGTCAGCATCGCGCCGGCCGAAAAGCCGACCATGCCGATCCGGTCGGGCTGGACATGCCATTCGCCCGCCCGGGCGCGGATCAGCTTGAAGGCGGCGCGCGCATCGGCGATCTGCGGCGCGATGCCGGCCATCATCGCCTCCGTCGACGGGCGGGGCGGCGGGTTGGCGCCGGAGAAGCGTTCGCGCATCTGCCGCTCATAGCCGGCCATGTCGGCGGGCGTCGGGTTCAGCCGATATTTGAGCACAAAGGCCGCCACGCCGCGCGCGGCGAGCGCCTTGGCCACGTCCCAGCCCTCATTCTGCATCGACAGGGTGGTGAAGCCGCCGCCCGGCGCGACGACCACGGCGGCGCCGGTCGCCTTGGCCGGATCGGGCAGGAAGGGGGTGAGCGTGGCGACGCTGACGTTGCGGGCGAAGACGCTGCCATATTGGCTGTGCCAGGCCTCTTTCGCCGTCGCGCCGGGCAGGGGGCCGGTGTCGAGCGTGATCGCACCGGGCTGGGTCGGGGTAGCGATCGCGGCCATGCGGTCGTTCTGGGTCAAGGCGGGCGTCACTGCCGTTAGCGCCAGCGCCAGAACGGCAATTCCGGTCATGCCGCCGCACCGACGCGCGGCAATGCTGCCAAGATGTTGAACCATCGGCGAATCCTCCTCCAATTTCGAAGCAGCTTCGCGGCGCGCCGAGCTAGCGTCAATTCTCCATCACAACGGTCCTGCATGCTCATCGGCAGGGATGGCTGCGACAGCAGCATGTCCTTGCAGCGCAATAATCAATATCGCGACAAAATAACCGATCCGGACGTTACTGTATCAGATAGAGACGGGACCGAGCGATATAGGCCGACAAATTAGAGAGATCAGCGACTTAACCAATTGTTTTAATAATTCTGTAACGTTAGCAAACAGCAATGCCCATCGCGACTTATCTCGAAGCGACGTCATCGTCCGCCCCGCCTATGTCGCAGGCTGCCATCCTCTCGATCTTGTCTCGTGCGCTTTATCCGGATGGTGGCCAGATCGGCAGCGTCGAGGTGATCCGCACGGAATCGATGGTCGCGGACGGTGCGGCGATCTTTCTCCTCGATCACGACCATGTGCTGTTCCTGTCGCCGGCCGCGCATCCCGATGCGGCGGCGATCCAGGCGCAGGCGACGCAGGCCATGGCCGCGCACGGGTCGGTGCTGGCCGAGCGCATCCTGCCGGTCGAGGCGACGGGCACGCTGGCGGGGCGCAGCTTCGTCATCTTGCCGCGCTGCGAACCACTGGCGAGCGGGCGCCTGCGCCGCCTGCTCCAGACGCCGAAGGTGGCAACGACGATCCTGGACTGGCTACGGCGGTTGATCGCGGCCGCCTCGTCGGCCGATGGGGCCGCGGCGGCCGAGTTCCGGCGGTCGCTCGGCGCGCTCGTCGCCATGCAGGACTTGCCCGAGCCGCTTCGCGCCGAGGCCGGACGGCTGGACGCGGCGATCGCCGCCGGCGCGATCGCGCCGCGTCATGTGCCGATGCATGGCGACCTGTGGCGCAACAACATCATGGTCCGGCCTGGCGATGGCGAACTGATGGTGATCGACTGGGCGGGGGGCACGGCCGCAGGCTATGCGATCTACGACCTGATCCGCTTCCACCAATCGTTCAACCTGTCGGCTGACCGGCTGCGGCGCGAACTGCTATGGTATCGCGACGCGCTGGGTGGCGGCGCGGAGGGGCTGGCGATGATCCGCGCCCATCTGCTCGGTGCCTTGGGCCATTATGCCAATCGGCTCGGCGAGTTCCCTCGCGAGCGGTTCGTGGCCCTGGCGCGCGATTGCTACGGCGCGGTGGATTCAGCGCTGATGGGGTTGCCGCGCGGCTGACTGGCGCAGCAGGCTGCGGTCGTCGGGCTGGGCTGCCGCCCAGCCGCGCAGGGTGGACAGACGCCGATGCCGGGTCATCCGGCTGAGAAGCAAACGGGGCAAAGCGAAAATCCTCATGCGTCGGCGGCTCCAAGGCCCTCTTGCACGGCTTTAGTTACGAACCGATGACCAAGCCGTTAAACGATCGGATTTTAGCCGCGCGATCGTGGCGGCGACGCAAGGCTGGCGTCGTACCCACGGCTTTGCGATAGCATGGCCCGATGGACATGATGGCATGACGATCGCGCTGGCCCTGGCCCTTCTGCTGGCGAGCGGAGCGCCCGCGACTGCGGATGGCGCGGCGCAGGACGCGGATTTCAACCGGCTCGCCGCCGCGGAATATGCATGGCGCCAGACGCTGGCGGGGCCGGACGAGGATGCACCCGCCGCGGCGCGGACTGGCTTGCCCGATGTCGGCCCGGCCGCGCAGGCGGCCAAGCTGGCGCGCTGGACCGCGACGATGGCGGCGCTCGACCGGATCGACCCGGCCAGCCTGTCCGCCAGGGCGCGTGACGATTATAGCGTCTATCGCGGGCAGATCGCGGCGCTGCTGGCCGAACAGCGCTTCCGTGACTATGAGAAACCGCTCAACGCGGACACCAGCTTCTGGATGAACGTGGCTGCGGCGGCGCGGGACAGCTATCGCGACGAGGCGGCCCTGCGCCGCTATCTGGGACAGCTTGCTGACCAGCCGCGCTATTTCGATCAGCAGATCGCGAATATGCGCGCCGGGCTGGCGCGTGGCTTCACACCGCCGCGCGTGACCCTGCAGGGGCGCGACGAGAGCGTGGCGCAGGTCGTGCAGGCGGGGCCGGGCGAGGGGTCGCCCTTCTACGCGCCCTTCCGAACGCTGCCCGCGACGATCCCGGCCGTCCGCCAGGCAGCGTTGCGGGCGGAGGCGATCCGCGTGATCGCCGGGGCGGTTGTGCCGGCGCATCGGAGGCTGCTCGCCTTCCTGCGGGACACCTACATCCCCGGCGCGCGCCAGTCGCTCGCCGCGTACGACCTGCCCGACGGCCAGGCCTATTACCGGTCGAAGATCCGCGAATATGTCACGCGCGACCTGTCGCCGGAGGAGATCCACGCCATCGGCCTGCGCGAGGTCGCCAGAATCCGCGCACGGATGCAGCTGGTGATGGGGCAGGTGCGATGGCAGGGCGACCTCACCTCGTTCCTCCAGCACCTGCGCACCGATCCGCGCTTCTACGCCCGGACCCCGCAGGATCTGCTCGACCGCGCCGCGTGGATCGCCAAGACCTTCGACGGCAAGGCATCGACATGGTTCGGGCGGCTGCCGCGGATGCGCTTCGCGATCAAGCCGGTCGCGCCGGAGATCGCGCCCTTCTACACCAGCGGCCGGGGCGGACCCGGCATCTATCTGGTCAACACCTATGACCTGCCGTCGCGGGGCCTCTATTCGCTGCCGGCGCTCACGCTGCATGAAAGCGCACCGGGTCATGCCTTCCAGATGCCCTTCGCCAAGGAACTGACCGAGCTGCCCGATTACCGGCGCGACGACTATATCTCCGCCTATGGCGAGGGCTGGGCGCTCTATTGCGAGGCGCTGGGCGAAGATATGGGCATGTACGAGACGCCCTATGAGCTGTTCGGCATGTTGTCCTACCAGATGTGGCGCGCCGCGCGGCTGGTGGTCGACACCGGCATCCATGCGCAGGGCTGGTCGCGCGAGCAGGCGCAGGCGTTCCTGCGCGACAACACCGCCTTGTCGAACCACGAGATCACCACCGAGGTGGATCGCTATATCGGCTGGCCTGGCCAGGCGCTGAGCTATTACATGGGCGAGCTGGCGTTCCTGGATGCCCGCGCCCGCGCCGAGAAGGCTTTGGGCGAGCGGTTCGACATCCGCGCCTTCCACGACGCGATGCTGAGCTTGGGATCGGTGCCGTTGCCGATGATCGACCGGCGCGTCGAGCGCTTCATCGCCGAGGGCGGCAAGGGGCCGTATCCGTTGCCCTGAACCGCAACGGCCGCTGGTCAGGCCGGCGGGGGCGGTGCGGTGGACTCGCGTTCGACCAGCAGATGGTCGAGGACACGCGGCGATGCGCTGCTGGTCGCGCGGCCGCGCCGCATCGCCTCGATCAGATGCTGCATCGCCTCCGCCGCCAGCGCGCGCACCGGCTGGCGAATGGTGGTGAGCGGCGGCCAGAGCGTGATCGCGGCGGTGCTGTCGTCGAAGCCGACCACGGTCAGGTCGCGCGGCACGTCGAGATGGCGGCGATGCGCGACCGACACGACCGCCGCCGCCATGTCGTCGTTGCTGGCGAAGATGGCGGTCGGCGGTGCCGGGTCGTCGAGCAGCGTCTCGCCCGCGACCAGGCCGCTGGCATAGCTGAAGTCGCCCGGCACGATCCGGGTCGCGTCGATACCCGCATCCGCCGCCGCCGTCTCAAAGCCGGCGAGCCGCTCGCGACTGGCGGTCTGGTCGGGATTGCCGAGCACGAAGCCCAGGCGGCGATGGCCCAGGCCGATCAGGTGGCGGGTCATGTCGAACGCGGCCCGGCGATTGTCGATGCCGATGCAGATCGCCCCGGCCGCGACGCCGCCGACCACCGCCACGGGCAGCTTCGCCTCGGCGAGCAACGCGCGCACCGAATCATTCTCGCCGAGCGGCGGGGCCAGGATCATGCCGCCGATCCGGCCGGCGATCAGCCGCTCGATCTCGGCGGGGGCGGGGGGCTGTCCGGCCTCGCCCTTCAGCAACTGGAGCTGCGCGCCGCGCGCCGAGGCCTCCTCGAACACGCCGGCCAGGAAGCCGCTCATGAAGGCCGCGCTGGGGTTGGAATAGAGCACCCCGATCCGGATCTCGCGCGAAGTGACCAGGCTGCGCGCCATCAGGTTGGGCGTGTAGTTGAGCGTGGCGATCGCCGCCTCGACCAGCCGGCGCGTCTCGTCGCGTACGCCGGGTTCGGCATTGATGACGCGCGAGACCGTCATCGGCGAGACGCCGGCATGTCGGGCGACGTCGATGATGGTCACGCCGCGCGGGCGGCCGGGGGATCGGGCCACGCCTGGATCAGGCCGGATGGAACGGAGGGCGCATCACGGGGTGGTGCCCCGCAGGGTGGGGGCAGGTCAATGGGGCAGGTCGATGGGGCACAGCAAGGACATCGGCACGGCACCTTCTGCCCGGCATCGCGTTCAACAGCGATGACCGAAGACGATGAACGCTGGATGCGGGAGGCGATCCGTATCGCTCGCTCCAAGGGCTCCGACCCGTCCACCTCGCCGCTGGGATCGGTGATCGTGCTGGATGGCCGGGTGATCGCGGCCGAGCGCAACCAGACGCACGAGCTGCCCGACGCCACCGCCCATGCCGAGATGATGGCGATAAGGCGCGGCTGCGAGGCGAGCGGGGCATTGGAATTGCGCGGCGCGACGCTCTATTCCACGCTGCAACCCTGCGGCATGTGCACCATGGCGTCGATCTGGTCAAAGGTCGGCCGGGTCGTCTACGGCGCCGGACGCGCGGATGTGCACCCGATGTATTTCGAGGCGCGCCATGTCGATACGCTGTCCTTCATCGCCGACGCCTATCGCGACGACATCGTGATCGAGGGCGGGTGCCTGCGCGCTGAGTGCGCCGAGCTCTATTATCCACCCGATGCCGACTTGCCGGAGGACGAGCAGGCGAATCTGTGATGGCTCAGTCGTCGGCCTCCAGGCGGGCATACCAGTCGGCATAGCGGGTGGTGCGGGCGAGGTGGCGGTTGAGATCCTCCTCGCCTGGCCACCAGACCGGGCCGCGCTCGCCCAGCGCGACCTTGGCGGCGTCGACCGCGGCGCGGGCGGCACGGAGCGCGTTGGTGTCGCCGTCAGACAACGCCGAGCGAACGCCGCGCCGCGCGGCCATCAGTGCGGCGACGTGCTTCTGTCGCTCGCCTTCCGGCAAATGCGGGTTGGCGCGCCGCCACAGCCGTCCGCGCACCACGATATAGCGGCCATCGGGCGTGACTGGCGGCGCATTCACCGCCGCTGCCGCCACAGCCAGGTGCCGATGCCCGCCAAGCCCAGCGCCGCCGCCGCGCCGATCGCCGCCTTGCGACCCCGCTGCGGATCGCGGCGGCCGCCATCGGGCCCGCTTGCCCCTGCGGGCGGGGCATGGACCGCGCCGCTGCCGTCGGCACCACGTTCGGCATGGCGGGACCAGACGTCCATGAAACCGTTCATTGTCGCCGCCATCAGATTGGGCATGGCGAACTGGCCAAGCTTGAGCGCCAGCGCCGGTGCCCCGATCACGGTCGTGTTGCGCGGGTGGCGCGCCAGCCGTACGACGGCCCGGGCCACGCTGTCCGGCGAAAGCGCGCCGGGCGGCAGCGACAGGCGCGCGCCGGTGTAATTGCCCGCATGATCGATCCCCGGCGTGTCGACGAAGGTCGGGTAGACATCGCAGATATGGATGCGCGGATATTTCGAGACCTCCCCGCGCAATGCCTGGGACAGGCCACGCAGGCCGAACTTGCTGGCGGCGTAGGCGGCGGCATAGGGTGTCGCGACGAAGCCGCCGACCGAGATCATGTTGACCCAGATGCCGTGTTCCTGCGCCAGGAAGATCGGCAGCACGGCATGCGCTTCGTTCATGTGCGCGGTCAGGTTGGTGTCGATGACGCGGGCATGATCCTCGATCGGCACCTGCTGGAAGCGGCCGACCACGCCGACGCCGACGCAGCTGAACCACAGGTCGATGCCGTCGAGGGCTTGCTGCGCGTCTTGCGCGAAGGCGGCGACCGCGGCCGCGTCGGTCACGTCCAGCACCTGCGTTCCTGCGGTGCCGCCTGCGGCACGGCAGCGTGCGGCGATATCGTCCAGCCCCTCCGCCCCGCGGGCGGCGAGCAGGACATGCGCACCTTCCCTGGCGAAGGCGATGGCAGTGGCGGCGCCGATGCCGCTGGATGCGCCGGTGACGACGATGCGCAAGGGATGGTGGGTCATGGCGGTTCCTCGTTCAGGCCGGCCATGGACGCTTGAGCGCGGACCCGCGTTCCCATCGACGCTTGTCGCGCGTGCGGGCCTGCCCTACCGCGCCTGTCCCGCCTTTATGATCAGGATCAGGTTCGTCACGGTGCATCAGGATCTTCGATCGGCTTTCCGTGATCATGGCCCGGCGTCCGCACGGCGACGAAGCGGGATCGTCGCGCTGGCGGCGATGCTGGTGCTGGCGCTGCTGCTGCGCGGCTGGGACTTCGGCAACCCGGTGCTCGATATCGACGAGCAATGGTATCTGCTGGTCGGCGACCGGATGGTGCACGGCGCGGTGCCGTTCATCGATCTTTGGGACCGCAAGCCGCTGGGGCTGTTCCTGCTGTTCGCCGGGTTCCGGCTGATCCCGGCGGACGGCATCGTCACCTATCAGGTCGCGGCAGCTCTGTGCGCGGGCGCGACCGCGACGGTGATCCTCACCATCGCGCGTCGCCTGGGCGCCGCCCCGGTCGGCGGGTGGAGCGCGGGGGTGCTCTATCTGCTGACCATGGCGGTCATCGGCGGGCAGGGCGGGCAGTCGCCGGTCTTCTACAATCTGCCGGTGGCGCTGGCGGCGCTGCTGGCCATGCGCCTGCCGCGCCTGACCGCCGATCGTGCGGTGCAGGCGATCGGGCGCAACGGCCTGGCCGCCTGCGCGCTGTGCGGCGTGGCGATCCAGATCAAATATACCGCCGCGTTCGAGGGGCTGTTCATCGGCCTGGCGCATCTCTGGGCGATCGCGCGCGTGCGCCGGCCGGGCGCGACGATCGGCTGGACGCTGGCCTGGGGCGTGGCGGGGATCGCGCCGACCCTGGCAGTCGCTGCGGCCTATGCGATGATGGGCGCGGGCGCGTTCCAGGCCTTCTGGTTCGCCAATTTCGTGTCGATCACGCTGCGCCAGGCCTATCCGGCGGGCAAGACGATGCTGAATTTGGCGGGGCTGCTCGGGCAGATCGCGCCCCTGTTGATCGGGGCTGGCGTGACGCTGGCGCGGATCGGTCCACGTGCCGCCCGCCATCCGGTCCATGCGCTGGCGATCGGCTGGCTGTTGGCGGCGGTGATCGGCTTCGCGTGCATCGGCACCTTCTACGACCATTATGGCCTGCCGTTGCTGCCGCCGCTCGCGGCGCTCGCCGGCTGGTCGCTTGGCCGATCCATCAGGCTGCGCGCCTTCGTCATCGTTACGGCGATGCTGGTCTTTGTCGGCGAACGGGTGGACATGCCGGACGATCGCGCCGCGATTGCACCGGCCGTGGCGCTGATCCGCGCGAATACCGGCAGCGGGGCCTGTCCCTATGTCTTCAACGGGCCAGCGATCCTCTATTATCTGGCCGATCGCTGTGTTCCCACCCCTTATGCCTTTCCCAACACCCTGGGTCATGCGATCGAAGGCGGAGCGACGGGCGTCGACGAGGGGCGCGAGGTGGCGCGGATCATGGCAACGCGCCCGGCGGTGGTGGTGACGCTGGACCGTCCGGCAAGCTTCTTCAACCCGGCCAGCCTTGCGGTGGTGACGGCGGCGCTGACGCGCGACTATTGCCTGGCGATGACCCTTCCGCGCGACAAGCGGACGGTGCGCGTCTACCTGCGCTGCGCCCAGCCGGCCGCTACCAGGGCACGCTGAGCGCGATCGTCGCCAGCGGCACCACCGGCGCGGTGGTGCCATCCGGCGCGTCGAGCCGGCGCAGGCGACGATCGCGGGCGATCGCCACGATCTCCGCCCGCCAGGTCGCGATACGCCCCAGCGGGCGCTGCAGCGCGAGGCCGGCGCTGGCATAGCGCCGGTCGCCGCTGTCCGGTCCATAGAAGCCGCTCCAGCCGACACCCGCCACGATCGGCGCCGACACGGTCGTCTCGCCCCAGCTGATCTCCGGCGACAGGCCGAGCAGCGTGAAGACGCCGCCATCGCCCTGGGTGCGGCGGGTCACGACCAGGTTCGGCCGCCACCAGCCGAGACCCCGCGCCCGGGCATAGCGGATCGACAGGCTCGCCTCGTGCGTCGTTCCGGCGACACCATTGGGGCTGGCCTTGATCGCATAGGCGGCGGCGGTGGTCAGGCCTTTCGTCGGCTGCCAGGCGAGCGCGACGATCGTGTTGCTTTCATACCAGCGTCGGGGCGTCACGCGTTCGTCGGGCGAGGGTGCGTGGAAGCCGTTGGAACTCTGCCCGATCAGGAACAGCCGCGCGTCGCCCGCGGCGTCGCGCGCCAGCACCCCGGCCAGCGTGACGGCGGCATGGACCGGCAGGCGCGACAGACCGGCATCGTCATCGTCATAGGCGCCGCGCGCATAGTCGCCGTTGCGTACGTCCAGCGACGCTGTGCCGTGGAGCGAACCGGTCGGCACCTCGACGGTGCCGAGCGTCGCGTCTTCGGTGTCGATCACCGGCACCGACTGCCGCTCCGCCGCCCTGACCGCGACCGGCGCGAGCAGCGCCAGCGCGGCCCCCAGCAAAACACTCACGAAGCGGGGCGGACCAGCCAGACCGTGTCGCCGGCATCGTCGACCACGAACACCGCGCCATCGCTGCGCGTCTGGACGCTGACCGGGCGGCCATAGACCTCGCCCTTCTTCGCGTCGGCCACGAAGCCGGTCAGGAAGGGGCGCGGCTCGGCGGTCGGGCGGCCTTGCGCGAACGGGACGGCAAGCACGTCATAGCCGATGAACTCGGCCCGGTTCCATGATCCGTGCCGCGCGACATAGGCAAGCTGGTCGGTGCCGCCCCGATCCTTGGCGAAGGCGAGGCCCAGGGCTGCGGCGTGGGGACCGACCGCGACGTCGGGCAGGAGGGTGGTGGCGAGCAGCTCGCGCCGCTCGTTGGCGTGGCGCGGGTCCTGCCGGCCATAATAGCTGTAGGGCCAGCCATAGAAGCCGCCCTCGCGCACCCCGACCAGATAGTCGGGCGAGACGTCGTCGCCGAGATGGTCGCGCTCGTTCACCGCCGTCCACAGGGTGCCGGTGGTCGGCGCGAAGTCCATGCCGACGGGGTTGCGCAGCCCGCTGGCGTAGAGCCGCTCACGCCCGGTGGCGAGGTCGATCGCCAGGATCGCGGCGCGGCGCTTCTCCTCGTCCATCCCGTGTTCGGCGACATTGGAGGCGGAGCCGACCGAGATATAGAGGGTGCGCGCATCCGGGCTGAGCAGCAGATTGCGCGTCCAGTGATTGTTGTAGCCGCCCGCCGGCAGCGTCGCGATCGTCTTCGGCGCGGCGGTGATGCGCGTCTCGCCCGGCTGGAAGGGGAAGCTGACCACGCCGTCCGTGTTGGCGACATAGAGGCGTCCGCCCGCATATTGCATACCGAACGGCTGGTTCAGCCCCTCGCGCAGCACGAAGCGCTGCTCCGCCACGCCGTCGCGGTCGGCATCGCGCAACAGGGTGATGCGATTGGCGCTGAAGCCGGTCGTCTTGGACAACGCCTGCCCGCGCTGCACCTCGGGCTCGGCGTCAAGCTTGGGCTTGGTGCGCGCCTCCGCGACCAGCACGTCGCCATTGGGCAGCAGCAGCGCCTGGCGCGGATAGTCGAGGCCATCGGCGAACTTCACCACCTGATAGCCGCGCGGCGCCACAGGCGTGCGCCCCGCCGGCCAGCCGATGGTGCGCGGGTGGTTGACGACCGACTCGGTGGCATAGGGCGGAGCCTGGGTCGGCGCGCCGAGCACGGGCCTGGTGGCGGTGCCGCTGGGCGGGGTCTGCGCCTGCGCGGCGGTCGGCAAGAGTAGGGCGGAGGCGCAGAGCCTCAAGGCGGATGAACGGTTCATGACAACTCCCGGTTGGTGTCCATCCCAACCCGCCGATCCCTTGCCCGGCTCCTCGCCAGGAAAAAGAATTGTGCCGACACGGGCCTTTATTTGAATCCGGCGGCGGTGTCGCGATTGCAAGGAATACAATCGCGGGGTCGGGGTGTTGTTGCGCTGCACCGGTCGATGGTGGTGCGGCGCAACAAGGACATATCGGATCATGGCACGGACGATCGCGGACCTTCTTACCAGCACTCTGGTCGAAGCCGGGGTGGAGCGGATCTGGGGCGTGACGGGCGACAGTCTCAACGCCTTCAACGAAAGCCTCCGCCAGTCGGGCGCGATCGCGTGGATGCACGTCCGCAACGAGGAGGCGGGTGCCTTCGCGGCGGGCGCGGAGGCGGCGGCGACTGGTGGACTGGCGGTGTGCGCGGGCAGTTGCGGGCCGGGCAATCTTCACCTGATCAACGGCTTGTACGACTGCCACCGCAACCGCGTGCCGGTGCTGGCAATCGCGGCGCATATCCCGTCCAGCGAGATCGGCCTGTCCTATTTCCAGGAGACACATCCGACCGAGCTGTTCCGCGAATGCAGCCATTTCTGCGAGATGGTGCAGGATGCCAAGCAGATGCCCGAATTGCTCCACCGCGCGATCCGCACCGCGATCGGCCAGCGCGGCGTGGCGGTGCTGGTGATCCCCGGCGACGTGGCGCTGCTGCCCGCACCCGAGACGCGCGACGTGGCCTTCACGCTGCCAGCGACCCCGCGCCTGGTGCCGGACGAGGCGACGCTGGCGCAGGTCGCGACGCTGCTCAACGATGCGGAGCGGGTGACGCTGCTGTGCGGCGCGGGCGTCGCCGGCGCGCATGACGAGGTCATCGCGCTGGCGGAGGCGCTGCAGGCCCCGATCGTCCATGCTTATCGCGGCAAGGAGTGGATCGAGTGGGACAATCCGCATGATGTCGGCATGACCGGCCTGATCGGTTTCGCGTCGGGCTATCATGCGATGATGGAATGCGACACGCTGCTGATGCTCGGCACCGACTTCCCCTATCGCAACTTCTATCCCGAACAGGCCAAGGTAGTGCAGGTCGACCGCGATCCCGGCGCGCTAGGCCGGCGCGTGCCGCTCGACCTAGGCGTGGTCGGCGATGTCGGCGAGACCGCACGGGCGTTGCGGCCGTTGATCCGGGGCGGCCGCGACAGCGGCTTCCTGGCCAAGGCGAAGGATCATTATCGCGAGGCTCGCCGCGGGCTGGACGAGTTGGCGACGCCGCGCGATGGCGACAAGCCGCTCCACCCGCAATTCGTCGCCGCGACGATCGACCGGCTGGCGGCCGCGGACACGATCTTCACCGCCGATGTCGGCACGCCATCGGTCTGGGCGGCCCGCTATCTGCGGATGAACGGGCGGCGGCGGATCATCGGCTCGTTCAACCATGGCTCGATGGCCAACGCCATGCCCCAGGCATTGGGCGCGCAGGCGGCCTTTCCCGGGCGGCAGGTGGTGTCGCTGTCGGGTGATGGCGGGCTCGCCATGTTGATGGGCGATATGCTGACCGCGATCCAGATGAAGCTGCCGGTCAAGATCGTGGTCTTCAACAACGGCACGCTCGGCTTCGTCGAGTTGGAGCAGAAGGCCGCCGGCTATGTCGATACCAATGTCTCCCTGCAAAATCCCGACTTCGCCGCGATCGCGCGCGAGATGGGCTATGCGGCCGAGCGGGTGACGCGGTCGGACGCGTTGGAGGGGGCGCTACGCGCCGCCTTCGCGCATGACGGCCCGGCGCTGGTCGATGTGGTGACCGAGGGGCTGGAACTGGTGATGCCGCCCAAGATCAAGGCCGAGCAGGTCAGGGGCTTCAGCCTTTATGCCGCGCGCGCGGTGATGAGCGGGCGCGGGACCGAGGTGGTCGAACTGGCACGGGCCAATCTGTTCCGGTGAGCGGGATGGCGAAGGTGGTCGGCGCGCCGTTCGGGCGGTTGCGCGCGGTCGCCTTCGTCCTGCGCTGCACCGCCGCGGCCGTGGTCGCGGCGGCGGTGGCGCAGAGGCTGGGATTGGGCCATCCGGTCTGGGCTTGCGTGTCGGCGCTGGTGGTGTCGCAGGACCGGATCGGCGACACCCACCGCGCGCTGGGCTGGCGGGTCGCGGCGACTCTGATCGGGCTGGTCGTAGCGTTGCTGTCCGCCACGGTGCTGCCGGGTGGATCGGCGGAACTGCGGCTGGCGCTGGCGGTCGGCATCGCGGCGAGCATCACGCGCTGGCGGGCGGAGACGCGGGTCTGCATGTGGACCGCCGTCATCGTGCTGACCACGGTGCCGCCGGGGGGGACGGTCGTCCGGACCGGCCTCGACCGCGCGCAGGAGGTGCTGCTCGGCGCGCTGATCGGTGCGGTGCTGCACCAGATCGCGGAAGGGGTGATCCTGCGGCTGGAGCGTCGCGCGGCCGCCCGGGCGCGGTAAGAGGCGCGGGTGGACAGCCGCGACATCCGGATCCCGCGCCGGCCCCGCGGCGGGGGGTGGGACCGGTCAGGCCGCACGGGCGGTCGCGCCAGCCGCCGCAACCGCTTCCTTACGCGACGCGGCAGGGGCGACAAGGGTGGCAGGGTCGGCAGGGAGAGCGAGATGGCCGGTCGAATCGCAGGCCTCCAGTTCCAGGGTGAACCCGGGGCCGCCGCGCTGGCGCGCCAGTTCGACCGTCCAGTGCGCGCGGCCGACGCCCGGAGCGGGCAGCCGTACCGAAGGCGCGCAACCAATCCGCCAGCGCGTCATCGCCGTCGACGTCTCCATCAGTGGGCAGCAGGCCGGGCGCCGCCAGTGCCGGGCGAGCAGGGCGGGGGCGTCGCCCGCCATCGCCGCCAGTTGCAGCCGCCGCGTCGCGACCAGGTCGGCGCGCTTCACCTCGCCGACGACCGCCGCCAGCCCTCCGTGGCGCAGGGCGTCCTCCATCACCGCCAGCACCTGGCTGTCGTCACGGGTCTCGACGAAGAGCAGGGTGGCGGGGTCGAGGCCTGCCTGTTCCAGGCCGGGCGCATAGAGGTCGAACCGGGTCAGCGCCCAGAGGACGCGCCGGCCCTTGCGAGCGGCGGCGCGGGCGGCGATGCCGACCGTGAACAGCGTCGCGGCGGCATCGTCGTTCAGCGTCGGCGCGGCGGCGGCGATCTCGTGCAGTCCACCCAGCGCCAGCCCGCCCTCGGCCAGCCGATGGTCCATCGCCTCCACGCCGAACGGCATGACGCCGGCTTCCCCCTGCCGCTTGTCCTGGCTGAGCACGGCCCGTAGCGCGGCGATCCGTTTGCCGGGGGGATCATCGGGCGGATCAGCGGGAGCAAGCTGGGACATGGGCATAGCGACTCATCTGTTCGCTATATGTTCCAGGGTTATTGACTAATGGTCAAGGCGATACGGCATCGGCGGGGGCCGACCGCCGCGTTCGGCGCGGCGGTCGTCAGGCTATCGAACAGCGACCAACCCGTAGCCCGCCGAACGGACCGGCGCCTGGTCAGCCGATCGCATGAAGGATCCCGCGCTCCAGCCCGCGCAGCTCGGCGAGACCGCGCATTCGGCCGAGCAGCGAATAGCCGGGATTGGTGCGCTTGGTCAGGTCGTCGAGCATCTGATGGCCATGATCGGGCCGCATCGGGATGCTGCGGTCCTCGCGCTGCTGGAGGCGGCTCACCGCCGCGACGACAGCGGGCATGTGGGCATCGCCCTCCAGATGCGGGGCTTCGTGGAACGCGCCGTCCGGCTCGCGCGCGACGGCGCGCAGGTGGAGGAAGCCGATGCGGTCGCCCAGCCGATCGACCATGCCGGGCAGGTCGTTGTCGGCGCGCACGCCGAAGGACCCGGTGCAGAAGCACAGGCCGTTCGACCGGTTCGGCACGCGTTCGAACAGCGCGGCCACGTCCCGTTCGGTGCTGACCACGCGCGGCAGGCCGAAGATCGGGAAGGGCGGGTCGTCGGGGTGGACGACCAGCTGCACGTCCAGTTCGTCCGCGACCGGGCAGACCGCCTCCAGAAAGGCGACATGGTTGGCGCGCAGCGCGTCGGCCGAAATCCCGTCATAGCCGGCGATGGCGTCGCGGAACTGCGCGACGGTGAAGCTTTCCTCGCTGCCCGGCAGGCCGGCGATGATGGTGCGTTCCAGCCGGTGCCGGGCCTCCGCGTCCATGCCCGCGACGCGGGCGGCGGCGGCCTCGACCATGGCGGGCGCATAATCCCCGGCCGCGCCCGGCCGTTCGAGGAGATGGATGTCGAAGGCGGCGACCGCCTCCAGCTCGAACCGCAGCGCCAGCGCGCCGTCCGGCATCGCCCAAGCCAGATCGGTGCGCGTCCAGTCGAGCAGCGGCATGAAGTTATAGGTGACGGTGCGGATGCCCGCCGCCGCCAGGTGGCGCAGGCTCCGGGCATAGGCATCGATCAGCCGGTCCCAGTCCGGTCCCCGGGTCTTGATCCCTTCATGGACGGGCAGGCTCTCGACCACGTCCCACTCCAGACCCGCCTCACGGATCATCGCTTGACGGGCGAGGATCGTCTCCAGCGGCCAGACCGCGCCATTGGGCAGTTCGTGCAGCGCGGTGACGATGCCGGTCGCCCCAGCCTGGCGGATGTCGCGCAAGGAGACCGGATCGGCCGGGCCGAACCAGCGCATCGTCTGTGTCATCATCCTGCGGTCGGCCTGCTGCACCCCAATCTCCCATCGCTGCCCGGACATATGGTACCGGTATCTCGCAGCACGCTCATGCCCGCACTCGGGCCGAATCGAAAGCCTAAAGGGTCCCGGATGCAGGCGCGGCTGCGGACTAGCGGACGCGTTTGACGAAGGAGCGGCCGCCCTCGCGGCGTTCGATCTGGAAATTGGGCACCGCCTCGATCAGGTCCGACAGGCGGCGATAGCCATAGTTGCGCACGTCGAAACTCGACCGATTGGCGGCGAGCTGGCCCATGGCGGAGAGCGAGACGAAGCCCTTCTCGTCCCGCTTGGTCGCGTCGTAGGCGGCGATCAGCAACTCGACCAGTTCGGGGTCGACCGGCGCCTTCGGCTTGGCCGCGCGATTGGGGACGATCGCGGGCGGCAACGACTCGGCGATCGGCACGTCCTTGCTGGCCGGTTTCGCCGCGGCCGGCGATGCGACGGGAGCGGGTTGCGGGGTAGCGGCCGGCGCCGTGGCAGGGGCAGGGGCAGGGGCGGCAAGGGGGAGGGATGCGGCGACCGGCGTCGCGATCTCGGGCGTGCGGGCGGTCAGCGCGCCTACGTCGATGAAGCGGGTGCAAGCGCGCTTGAATGCCTCGGGCGTGCGGCTGGTGCCGAAGCCGTAGACCGGGATGCCCTCCTGCCGGATGCGCATCGCCAGCGGCATGAAGTCCGAATCAGACGACATGATGCCGAACCCCTCGACCTTGCCGCGGAACAGCAGGTCCATGGCGTCGATCGTCATTTTCATGTCGGTGGCGTTCTTGCCTTTGGTCAGGTCGAACTGCTGCTGCGGCTCGATGCCGTGCTTCACCGTCATGTCGCGCCAGCCTTTCAGCGCCGGCTTCGACCAGTTGCCATAGACCCGGCGGACGTTGACCGTGCCGAGTTCGGCCAGCACGGTCAGCACCGGATCGATGGTGGCGGCGGACGCATTGTCGGCGTCGATCAGCAGCGCGATGTTGCGGGTGGGCGTTTCTTCCATGATCCCCGTCTCGCAAGCCCGACGCTCCGCGGCAAGCGGTCAGCCGCTATTGCCCCGCCGATCGCTGTCATAGGCCTGGTCGTTGGCGATGGCGTCGGCCTTTTCGGGGCGGAGATGCGCGTCGGGATCGTCGACATCGGTGATCCGATCGGCCTGGGTGCCGAGATCGGTCTGGAGGTGACCACCGCCGCTGCTGCCGGTGATGCCGGTATCGGCGTCGGCGATGGCGGCGTCGATCAGCTCATGATCGTCGGTGTCGCGGGCGGTGGTGGTGCGCGGGTTCTCAGCCATGTCATGCTCTCCTTCTGCCCGACCAACGGCCAGCGTGAGCGCCACGTTCCTCAATCTATCGAGTAGGTTATGCCGATAATCTCATATTCCTTCTCACCGGCTGGCAAGGTCACGCGGCGCAGGTCGCCGATCCCGGCGCCGCGCAGCGCGCGGGCGATCGGCGAATACCAGCCGACCCGGCCCTTGCCCGCGTCCGCCTCGTCGTCGCCGACCAGGGTCAGGACGCGCTGCTGGTCGTCCTCGTCGGCGATGGTGACGGTGCAGCCGAACCACACGCGCGTCCTGTCGGCCTGGGCGGCAGGATCGACGACCTTGGCCGCCTTCATCCGCCGCGACAGCCAGCCCAGCCGCCGGTCGATCTCGCGCAGCCGCTTGCGACCGTAGATATAGTCGCCATTCTCCGACCGGTCGCCGTTACCCGCCGCCCAGCTGATCGTCTCGACCAGGGCGGGCCGTTCGGTCGCGAACAACCGGTCATATTCGGCGCGCAGAGCGGCATAGCCGGCGGGGGTGATGTAATTGGGTCGGTCGGTCACGCCGCTCCCTTACTCAACCCGGGCGGGTCTTGCCCAGATACCAGCTGAGCCGCGCCGCGCCCCGGCTTTTCGACCGGGCCGGGTTCATCAGGTCGTAGACGACGGCATTTTCCAGCACGCGCTGCACATAGTTGCGCGTCTCGCCATACGGGATCGCCTCCACCCAATCGACCCAGTCGACCGCGCCGGTGCGCGGGTCGCCATTGGCGCGCAGCCACTTGTTCACATTGCCGCCGCCGGCATTATAGGCTGCGATCGCAAGCGGATAGCTGCCATAGTTCGCATAGACCCGCTGGAAGTAGCTGGCGCCGAGCTGGATCGAGATAAACGGGTCGGACGACAATTGCTCGGGCGTGAAGCTCAGGCCGATCTTGCCGCCCTGCTCGCGCGCGGTGGCCGGCATCAGCTGCATAAGGCCACGCGCACCCGCACCCGAAACGGCGGCCCGGTCGAACTGGCTTTCCTGGCGCGCGATGGCATGGATGATCGTCCAGCTATCATCATAGCCGGCCGGGATCGGCACCACGGGGAAACCGATCGCCGAATAGTCGGTCAGCCCGTTCTGCATCGCGCTGCGCCCGACCATCACGCCGAGGTCCGGACGGCCGATCTCGCGCGACAGTTGCTCGGCGAGCAGATGGTCGGTGTCGGAGCTCGCGTCTGCGGCGATCTGGCGGACGAAGGCGGTCTGGTCCTGCCAGTCGCCGATTTGGCCCAGGAAGCGCGCGGCGACAACCACCTCGCGCGCGTTGAAGGCGGCACGCACGGCGGGATCGAGCGTCGCGGCGGCAACGGGCGGCGGCGCGACCAGCGGCCGGCCGGTCCGCTCCAGCGCGAGCTGTCCGTAATATTGGTCCCGGTAACCGGCCGCCTGCGCATAGAATTGCGCCGCCTGGGGCTGGAGCCCCGCCGCCTCGGCTGCGCGGCCCGACCAGTAATAGCCCTTGGCGCGGGTCTGCGGCGCCTGGCTGGCGCGCGCATAGCGTTCGAACAGCGGCATCGCGTCGGCGGGGCGGCCGAGCTGCTTCATCGCGACCTGCCCGCCCAGCCAGACCAGCGACGTATAGTCGTCGCGCTCCCCATACGGCTTTTTCGAGACGTCGGTGCCGGCGGGATAGGCGTCATCGACCTGGCGCGCGATGTCATAGGCGAGCTGATACTGGCTGTCAGCCGCGGCTGCCCGGGCGTTTGTCAGCAGCACCTCATACCATTTCTCGACATCGCCCGGCCGGGTCGCCAGCGTCCGCGGCTGCGCCAGATAGGTGCGGACGCTGGGCGACAGGGTGTTGCGCAGCCACACCGCGCGATCGGCGATATAGCCGGCGTCGTTGGCGTAGAGCGCCTGCGTCGCGGCGGACAGGTCGGCGGCATTGGCGGCCTTGGTGCGGAAGGCGAGCCGCGCCTCGAACAGCGGGCGGTTCGCCGGGCTGACCAGCGCGAGCTGCCGCTGGGCGAGGCCGGTCTGACCCTGCCACAACAACCGGTCCATGCGCGCGTCCTGATCCTCCGGTCGCAACGCGGCGGGGAAATAGGTGAGGATCGCGCCTTCGTCCGCGCTCGACAGCGCGCCCATGCGCCAGGCGGCGCGCGCGGCGGCCTGCGCGCCCGCGGCATCGCCGGTGGCGAGCAGCGCGCGCGCCTGCGCCACCATGCCGGTCGCGGTCAGGGGCGGATAGCGACGGAAGAAGGCGAGGACATTGGCCGGCGCGGCATTGCCCGCCTGCCGCTCGGCAGCGCGCCGGTTCGCCGCCTCGCCCGGCCAGCCGGGATGACGCTGGGTGAAGCCGGCATAGCTGTCGAAGGGCAGCGCGTCCGTCTGGCGCAGCGCCCGCCATTCGGCGATGGCGGAGGTGATTGCGGGATTGGCGGCCGGCTGGGGCAGTCCGGCGGCGATGCGGTTGGCGGCCTGGGTCGAGGCACGGTCGCTCTGCTCCTGCGACTGGGGCAGGATGGCCGTGCCGGCGACGAGGGAAAGCAGCAGGGTCGATTTCAGGGGCGCGATCATGTGGACAGAATACGGATCGAACCCGTATCTGTCCTGAACGATTTTGGGGGGCGTCCCCGCAGCCGTCGCAGAAGGACGATGTAACACAATGTTTTCAGGCTCTATTCCCGCCCTGGTCACGCCGTTCGATGCGGCCGGCGGGTTCGCCGAGGCGGCCTTTCGCGAATTCGTCGAATGGCAGATCGCCGAGGGGTCGTCGGCGCTGGTCGCCTGCGGCACCACCGGCGAAGCGGCGACGCTGAGTGCCGAGGAGCATTTCCATGTCGTGCGCGTCTGCGTCGACCAGGCGCGCGGGCGCGTGCCGGTGATCGCGGGCGCGGGATCGAACGACACCCGTGTCGCCGCCGCCAATCTGCGCGCCGCCAAGGATGCCGGGGCGGACGCGGCGCTGATGGTCCCTCCCTATTACAACCGCCCGTCGCAGGAGGGGATCTTCCGCCATTTCGCGGCGCTGGCCGCCGACGCGCCGCTGCCGATCATCCTCTACAATGTGCCGGGCCGCACCGTCACCGACATCCAGCCCGCCACGCTGATCCGGATTGTCCAGGCCTTTCCCGAACTGTTCGTCGGCGTGAAGGATGCCAGCGGCGTGCTGGCGCGGGTGACCCAGCACCGGCTGGCGCTGGGCGCGGACTTCGCGCAGCTGTCCGGCAATGACGACCTGGCGCTCGCCTACAACGCGATGGGCGGGGTGGGCTGCATCTCGGTCACCGCCAACGTCGCGCCGCGCCTGTGCGCCGACTTCCAGGCGGCCTGCGCCTCGGGCGATCAGGCGGCTGCGCTGGCGCTGCACGACCGGCTTTACGCGCTGCACGACGCGATGTTCACCGACGCTTCGCCCGGCCCGGTTAAGTACGCCCTAACCCGTGTCCGCACGGACTTCCCGCCCGCGCTTCGCCTGCCGATGACCTGGCCGTCCGAAGCGGCGCGTACGGCGGTCGATGCCGGACTGGCGACCGCGGGGCTGATCTAGGTTGCCTTATCCCCGCCATGATCCGGCTTGATGGTCGTGGCCTCCTGTCGGGGGAGGTCGGTGGATGCTGTGGTTCGTGTTGCAGGTGGTCTCGGGGCCCGTCCTGCCGGTCGTCCGGCGGCACCGATCCGATGCGCCCTGTGCGGCGACGCCGGCCGCAAGCGATGAAGTCGTCGTCTGCGGCCGCGACGACGACCGGTACCGCCTCAAGTCCCTGCCGCCCCGCCCCCAGGAGCCGCTGGTCCCGAAAGCGGCGATGGCGCTGCCCGGCGGCGGCAGGGTGGCGGCGGAGGTCGAGCAGGGTAGCGTCGGCGGCGTGGCCAGCAACCGGTTGATGCTGCGGCTGTCGAAGCCCTTCTGACATCCGATCGCGCTTCGTGCCGCGCCGGTCGCAACGGCCGCTTCCCTAAGTGCTCGGGCGCGCCTACATCGCCCGTCATGTCGCGCCCGAAACCAGCCACCTTCGACAAGAAGAAGATCGTCGCCGAGAACCGCAAGGCGCGGTTCGAATATTCGATCGACACCACCTACGAGGCCGGCATCGCCCTGACCGGCACCGAGGTGAAGTCGCTGCGCTTCGGCGAGGGATCGATCGCGGAAAGCTATGCCGAGGTGAAGGACAACCAGGTCTGGCTGGTCAACGCCAACGTCCCCGAGTTCAGCCATGGCAACCGTTTCAACCACGAGGCGAAGCGGCCCCGTAAACTGCTCCTTCACGAGCGAGAGATAAACAAGCTGCACGGCGCGGTGGCGCGCGAGGGCATGACCCTGGTGCCGCTGTCGGTCTATTTCAATTCGCGGGGGCGGGCGAAGGTGGAGCTGGCATTGGCCAAGGGTCGGAAGAACCACGACAAGCGGGAGGCGATCAAGGAGCGCGACTGGAAGCGGGAGGCGCAGCGCATCCTGAAGGATCGCGGCTGATGGCCACGGCCGCGCCGCGCTCCATGTGGCAGCGCGCGGCCGGCTGGTGTCGGCGCAACCTGCCGACGCGGGAGTCGATGGAGCGTAGCCGGATGCTGCGCCCGGTCGCGCACCGCGTGCTGGCACCCGAGCTGTGGCGCTTTACCCGTCGCTCGGTGCCGCGCGGCGTCGCGCTGGGCATGGTGGCCGGCGTGATCTTCCCGGTCGCCCAGATCGCCATCGCGGCGGTGATCGCGCTGCCGTTCCGCGCCAATGTGCCGGTGGCGGCGCTGACGACCTTCATCACCAACCCGTTCACCACGCCGCTGATCCTGATCGCGGCCTACCAGATCGGCCGATGGGTGCTGCATGTCGATGCGCCGGTGGTGGCGCAGCCGGTGGCGGAGGCGGCGACCGGCTGGCTGCAATGGCTGTGGGAGGCGGGACCGGCGACGGTGACCGGGCTGGTCATCATCGCCGCGGCCGGCGCGGTGCTGGGCTATGGCGTGTCGGCGCTCGGCTGGCGGCTGTGGATCGCCCGCAAGTGGCGCAACCGCCACAACAAGGAGAGCATGTAACGGTTGTAACGAACCTCGCATTGACGAGGCGTCCTAGCGACGTACAACAGCATTACTGACCCTGATTGAGGATGCTCGATGCGTACGCCGTTGATTGGCCTGATCCTGCTCGCTTCCACCGTTTCCACCACCGCCCTCGCGCAGACCACCGCGCAGCAGGCCCAGCAGACCCGGACCGTCGGCAAGGCCGCGGCCGGCCCGGTCGCTCCGGCGAGCGCCGACAAGCCGCAGATCGGCGATTTCGGCTTCGACATGGCCGGGCGGGACACCAGCGTGCAGCCGGGCAACGACTTCTTCAACTATGCCAGCGGCCGCTGGTATGGCGCGACCGAGATCCCGGCGGACCGGTCCTCCTATGGCATGTTCCACGTCCTCCAGGACCTGTCGCTGGAGCGGACGCGCGGCATCCTGGAAGCGGCGGAGAAGCGTTCGGGCGACAAGACCGGCGACTTCTATTCCAGCTTCATGGACCAGGCGGCCGTCGACGCCAAGGGCATCACCCCGGTCCAGCCCTGGCTGACCGCGATCAAGAATGCCGGCGACAAGACCGCGCTCGCCACCGAAATCGCGAAGCTCCAGCGTCAGGGCGTGCGCGGGCTGGTCGGCGTGTCGGTCGGGCAGGACGACAAGTCGCCCGAGACCTATGTCGTCAGCCTGGGGCAGGGCGGCATTGGCCTGCCCGACCGGGATTATTATCTGAAGGACGACCCGAAGCTGGCGGCGGTGCGCACCGCCTACCAGGCTTATCTGGCGAAGATGCTGACGCTGGCCGGCGAGCCGAACGCCGAAGCGCGTGCGGCGGCGGTGTTCCAGATGGAGAAGGCGATCGCCAACGCCCATTGGACCGCCGTGCAGAGCCGGGACGCCGACGCGACCTACAACGTCTGGAAGGCCGGCGATTTCGCCGCCAAGGCGCCCGGTTTCCCCTGGCAGCCCTTCCTGACCGCGATGGGCGTCGCCAATCGCCCGACCTATCTGGTCGCGCAGCCCAGCGCGCTGACCGGCGAGGCCAAGGTGTATGCCGACACGCCGCTGCCGGTGCTGAAGGATGCGGCGATGCTCCGCGTGCTGCGCTCCTACGCCCCCTATCTGGCTACGCCGGTCGATCAGGCGAATTTCGGCTTCTACGGCACCACGTTGTCCGGCACGCCGCAGCAGCAGGTGCGCTGGAAGCGCGCGGTGTCGACGGTCAGCAACGCGATGGGCGAGGCGATCGGCGAGCAGTATGTCGCGCGCTATTTCCCGCCCGAGGCGAAGGCGACCGCCGACGCGCTGGTCAAGAACGTCATCGCCGCGATGGGCGACCGATTGAAGAACCTGCAATGGATGGCGCGCGAGACCAAGGCGAAAGCGCTCGAGAAGCTCGCCGCCTTCACCCCCAAGATCGGCTATCCCGACAAATGGCGTGACTATTCGGCGCTGGCGATCCAGCGCGGCGACCTGGTCGGCAATGTCGCGCGCGCCAATGCGTTCGAATACCAGCGCGGGCTCAACAAGCTCGACCACCCGCTCGACCGCGGCGAGTGGTTCATGACGCCGATGACGATCAACGCCTATGCCAATCCGGTGATGAACGAGATCGTCTTCCCGGCGGCGATCCTGCAACCGCCCTTCTTCGATCCCAAGGCGGACCCGGCGGTCAATTATGGCGGCATCGGCGCGGTGATCGGCCATGAGATCAGCCATCACTTCGACGACCAGGGCCGCAAGTACGACGCCACCGGCAAGTTGACCGACTGGTGGACGCCGCAGGATGTCGAGCGGTTCAAGAGCTTCACCGACAAGCTGGTCGCGCAGTACAACGCCTATGAGCCCATCCCCGGCCAGCATATTCAGGGCGAACTGACGCTGGGCGAGAACATCGCCGACCTGGCGGGCCTGACGGTGGCGCTCGACGCCTACCACAAATCGCTGGGCGGCAAGCCCGCGCCGGTGATCGACGGGCTGACCGGCGATCAGCGCTTCTATCTGGGCTGGGCGCAGGTGTGGCGGACCAAGTGGCGCGAGCCGGCGCTGCGCCAGGCGCTGCTCTCGGACCCGCACTCGCCAGGGCATGAGCGCACGCTGACCGTGCGCAACCTCGACCCGTGGTATGCGGCGTTCGGCGCCAAGCCGGGCCAGCAAATGTATCTGGCGCCAGCCGATCGTGTCCGCATCTGGTGATCGACCGGGTCCCGTTCGTCGCCACGGCGAACGGGACCCCTCGTCCCGGGCAGGGGAACGGCCGCTGGGCGCGGGGGCGCCATGCTTCCCCTACTTGGAAGATGTCCGATATAACGTATTGCGAATGCGGCGATTAGACGCGAAGCTGGCGGATCTAAGCTATTCAGGACCGCCATGACGCGACTTCTTCTCGCCAGCCTGCTCGCCGCCGCCTCCGCCGTGGCGCTTCACGCCCAGACCCAGACGCCCACCGCCGCCGTGGCCCGCGATACGCCGCAGATCGGCCGTTTCGGCTTCGACGAGGCGGGCATGATGAAGACGACCCCGCCGGGGGATGATTTCTACGCCTATGCCAATGGCGAATGGGCGAAGACCACCGCCATCCCGGCCGACAAGGCGAGCTATGGCGCGTTCGATACGCTGGCCGACCTGTCGCGCGACCGGACGCGCGGCATCCTGGAAGGGGCCGGCGGCAGCAAGATCGGCCAGGCCTATGCCGCCTATCTCGACACCGCGGCGATCGAGGCGCGCGGGCTCGCCCCGATCCGCCCCTGGCTCGACACGATCAGGGCGTTGAGCGACAAGGCGGGCTATGCCGCCCTGGTCGCCCAGGCGGACCGCAACGGCGTCGGCATCCCCTTCGCCAGCGGCGTCGGTCAGGATGCGCGCCAGTCCGACGTCTATAGCGTCGGCGTCCGCCAGTCGGGCCTGGGGATGCCGGACCGCGACTATTATCTGTCGGCCGATGCCAAGCTGGTCGAGGCGCGCACCGCCTATCAAGCGCATCTGGCGAGGATGCTGGCGCTGGCGGGCGAAGTGGACGCGGAAGCCCGCGCTAGGGCGGTGCTCGACTTCGAGACCCGGATCGCGCAGGTGAGCTGGACGCGGATCGACAGCCGCGACCGCGACAAGACCTATAACAGGATGAGCGTCGCCGATCTGGCACGCAGCGCCCCGGGCTTCGACTTCGCCGCCTATCTGAAGGCGGTCGGCACGCCGGTGGACAGCGTCGTGGTCGCGCAGCCGAGCGCGGTGACGGGGATCGCCGCGCTGATTGCCGCGACGCCGCTGCCGGTGCTGAAGGACCAGTTGCTGCTCCGCTCGCTCGACGAGTTCGCCGATGTGCTGCCCCGCGCCTTCGACCAGGAGCATTTCGCCTTCTACGGCACGGTCCTGTCCGGCACGCCGCAGCAGGAGGAGCGGTGGAAGCGCGCGGTGTCCTTCACCTCGGCCGCATTGTCGGATGACGTGTCCAAGGTCTATGTCGCCCGCTATTTCCCGCCCGAGACCAAGGCGGCGGCAGACACGCTGGTGCGCAACGTGCTGGCGGCGATGGGGCAGCGGATCGACCGGCTGGACTGGATGGCGCCGGCCACCAAGACGGCGGCGCATGCCAAACTCGCCGCCTTCACCCCCAAGATCGGCTATCCCGACCGCTGGCGCGACCTGTCGGGGCTGCGCATCGCCAAGGGTGACGCGTTCGGCAATTCGCTGCGCGCGGCGCAGTGGTTGCACGACTATAATATCGGGCATCTCGGCAAGCCGATCCAGCGCTGGGAATGGGGGATGACGCCGATGACCGTCAACGCCTACGCCAATTTCGGCATGGTCGAGATCGTCTTCCCTGCGGCGATCCTGCAACCGCCCTTTTTCGACCCCAAGGCCGATCCGGCGGTCAATTATGGCGGCATCGGCGCGGTGATCGGTCATGAGCTGAGCCATCATTTCGACGACCAGGGATCGAAGTTCGACGCCAAGGGCCGCCTGATCGACTGGTGGACGCCCGCCGACGTCGCCGCCTTCAAGCAGCGCACCGGCGCGCTGGTCCGCCAATATGATGCCTATGAACCCCTGCCGGGCCTGCATGTGAAGGGGGCGCTGACGCTGGGCGAGAATGTCGCGGACCTGGCCGGCCTGTCGGTGGCGCACGATGCATACACGGCTTCGCTGAAAGGGCGCGCTGCACCGGTGATCGACGGCTTCACCGGTGATCAGCGCTTCTATCTCGGCTGGGCGCAGGTATGGCGGCGCAACTATCGCGATGCCAATCTGCGCAACCGCTTGCTGACCGATCCGCACAGCCCCTCGCAACAGCGCGCCTGGGTCGTACGCAATCTGGATCCCTGGTACGCCGCCTATCAGCCCAAGCCGGGCGAGCGGTTGTACCTGACCCCGGAGCAGCGCGTCCGCATCTGGTGATCGGGCCTTGGTGATCGGGGCCGGCATCCGCGCGGTGCTTGACGCCGCGCGATTGCCCGTGGACACGGGGTAGCGATGCCGTCCTTCTCACCCAGCTCTTCGTCGATCCGCGCCGCCGCCCTCGCCATCGGGGCGGCGGCGCTGGCGGCGGCGCTGCTGATCCTGGTCACGATCGGCAGCATCGCCATGGCCGGCGGCTTCCTGGCGGCGGGGTTCGTCGCGGGCGGCGCGGTGGCGGCGTGGCGGCTGCTGCGGCCACCGGTCGAAACCGGGCTGGCGCGGATCGACTGGACGATCACCCGCACCATCGCCGCGACCACCGATGCGGCGGTGGCGGTGACCGATCGCGCCGGCCGGCTGGTCTGTGCCAACGATGCCTATGAGGCCTTGTTCGAGGGATTGCCGACCCCGCCCGTCCTCCCGCTCGACACGGCCGGCGTCGCGGCGCTCGGCCTGGCCGGGCGAACCGCTTGGCGCGACGGCCGCGCCGAGGTGAAAGGGCTGATCGGCGCGGAGGTTGGGCTGGACGCCACCGTCGTCCGCGCGGGCGAGGACGCCGATGTGCTGGTCTGGCGCTTCGCCGCGACCGGCGAGCATGACCTGGCGGCGCGGATCGAGACGATGCTGGGCGGCGCGATCGGCGATCGGCTGGGGCAGGGGGGCGTGATGGTCGCGCTGCTCACCCCCAACGGCCGGGTGCGGGCGGCGACGCGCGTGTTGTCGCACCGGGCGAGTGGGGGCAACGGGTCGATCATCGGGCGCGACTTCGCCCATTGCCTGATCACCGACAGCCTGGGCCTGGTCCGCTTCGAGCGTGAGGGGCTGGAGGGATCGCCGCTGCGGCTGATCCAGCTTCCGTTCGGCGAGGGTGAGGACATGCCGATCCTGCTCGCCATCCTGGACGACCGCCATGACGCACCGGCGATCGGTGCGTCGGCCTCCGCCCATGTCCGCAGCCTGGTGTCGCTGATGCCGTTCGGCATGGCGCTGGTGGACCGCGACGGTCGCTTCCTCCAGATGAACACCGCCTTCGTCCGCGCGGCCGGCGTCGATGCCGCCGCACCGCCGCTCTATCCGGGCGACCTGGTGGTGCGTGAGGACAAGTCGGCGGTGGCGGACGCGATCCGCCGCTTCGCCAGCGGCGCCACCCATTCCGCGGACATGGCGGTCCGGCTGAAGGATCATCCCGACGAACCGGTGGCGCTGACCATCGCCGGCGCGCGCGGGCTGGGGGATGCGGCGGTGCTGCTGAGCCTCAAGGACAATAGCGAGGAGAGCCGGCTGAAGCGCGAGGTGGCGCAAGCCACCAAGATGCAGGCGGTGGGCCAGCTCGCGGGCGGCGTCGCCCACGACTTCAACAACATCCTCACCGCGATCCTGGGTCATTGCGACCTGATGCTGATGCGCCACTCGCCCGGCGACAGCGACTATGACGACATCCAGCAGATCCGCACCAATTCGAACCGCGCCGCCAGCCTGACCCGCCAGCTTCTCGCCTTCTCGCGCCAGCAGACGTTGCGCCCCCAGGTGCTGCAGCTGCCCGATGTCGTGGCGGAGGTGTCGAACCTGCTGAAACGGCTGATGGGCGAGACGGTGCGGCTGGAGGTCACGCATGGTCGCAACCTGGGACCGGTCCGCGCCGATCCGGGCCAGCTGGAGCAGGTGGTCGTAAACCTGGCGGTCAACGCTCGCGACGCGATCCTGAGCGCCAATCCGCAAGGCGGCGGCCGGCTGACCATCCAGACGCGCGCCGTCACCGCCGCGGAGGTGCGCGCCATGGGTTCGGACATCCTGCCCCCGGCCGACTATACCGCATTGTCGGTCAGCGACACGGGAACCGGCATCCCGCCCGACATCATCGGCAAGATATTCGAGCCCTTCTTCACCACCAAGGAGCTGGGTAAGGGCACCGGGCTGGGCCTGTCGACCGTCTACGGCATCGTCAAGCAGTCGGGTGGCTGGATATTCGCCGACTCGAAGCCCGGCCAAGGCGCGACCTTCACCATCTACCTGCCGGTGCACAGCGCCGTCGCCGACCCGCTGCGCACGCCGCCCAAACCGCTGCCGCGCCAGGGCGACACCTGGGGATCCGGCGTCGTGCTGTTGGTCGAGGACGAGGACATGGTTCGCGCCGTGGCCGAGCGGGCGCTGGTCCGCCAGGGCTATACGGTGCTGACCGCCGACAATGGCGAGACCGCGCTGGAGGTGCTGCGCACCAGCGGCCAGCCCGACCTGCTGATCTCCGACGTGGTGATGCCGACGATGGACGGCCCGACGATGGTGCGCGAGGTGCGCAAACGCTATCCCGCGCTGCCGGTGCTGTTCATGTCGGGCTATGCCGAGGAGCAACTGCGCAAGTCGATCGACATCGACAAGGTCGCCTTCCTGCCCAAGCCTTTCTCCGTGCAGCAGCTCGGCGAAGCGGCGCGCGATCTGCTGCGTCCCGGTTAATTCACGTCAAAGCCGGTTCGCCCATCATTGCGTCCCTTGCGGGAACGTGGCTAAGAGACGGGCGATGACCGTTGCGAAGCAAATCCTTATCGTCGAGGACGAGCCCCTGATCGCCATGATGCTCGAGGATTTCCTCGACGTCCTTGAACAGGGGGTGGCCGGAAGCGTCGATACCGTGGCCGGCGCGCTGGAACGCGTCGGGCAGGGCGGCATCGACGCCGCGATCCTCGACGTCAATCTGCGCGGCGGCGAGAAGAGCACGCCGATCGCGGAGGCGCTGGCCGATGCCGGGGTGCCGTTCGTCTTCGCCACCGGCGGCAGCGACGAGAGCGTCGACGAACGCTTCCGCGATCGCCCGGTCCTGCAAAAGCCCTTCACCATGGACGGCGTGCGCAAGGCGCTCGACTCGCTCTAAGCGGCCCTTTCTGGCGCAATCTACTTGCGTTGAAGGGCGCTCTGGCGACATAGGCGTGCGCCATGAGCCAGTTCGACAAAGCCCGCCTGCCATCGCGCCACGTCTCCGTCGGTCCGGAGCGTGCGCCGCATCGTTCCTATTACTATGCGATGGGCATCTCCGAGGAGGATATCGCCAAGCCGTTCGTGGCGCTCGCCTCCGCCGGCAACAACAGCGCGCCGTGCAACACCACGCTGGACGGCCAGGCGGATGCCGCGCAGGCCGGCGTGATCCAGGGCGGCGGCATGCCGCGCCGGTTCAACACCATCACCGTCACCGACGGCATCGCCATGGGCCATCAGGGCATGAAGGCGTCGCTGGTCAGCCGTGAGGTGATAGCCGATTCGGTCGAGCTGTCGGTGCGCGGCCATTGCTACGATGCGCTGGTCGGCTTTGCGGGGTGCGACAAGTCGCTGCCCGGCATGATGATGGCGATGCTGCGCCTCAACATCCCTTCCATCTTCGTCTATGGCGGCTCGATCCTGCCCGGCCGGTACAAGGACCGTGACGTGACCGTGGTCGACGTGTTCGAGGTGGTCGGCAAATATGCCGCCGGCGCCTGTCCGATCGCCGAAGTGCACGAACTGGAGAAGGTCGCCTGCCCCGGCCACGGCGCGTGCGGTGGCCAGTTCACCGCCAATACCATGGCCTGTGTCGGCGAGGCGATCGGCCTGTCGCTGCCCAACAGCAACATGGTCCCAGCGCCCTATACGTCGCGCGAGCAGATCGCGATCGCGGCTGGTGCGCAGGTGATGGAGCTGGTGGCCAAGAACATCCGCCCGCGTGACATCTGCACGCGTGAAGCCTTCGTCAACGCCGCGCGGATCGTCGCGGCGACCGGCGGCTCGACCAATGCGGCGCTCCACCTGCCGGCGATGGCGAACGAGGCGGGGATCGACTTCGACCTGTTCGACGTCGCCGAGGCGTTCAAGTCCACCCCCTATATCGCCGACTTGAAGCCAGGCGGCCGCTATGTCGCCAAGGACATGTACGAGGCCGGCGGCGTCTATATGCTGATGAAGACGATGCTGGCGGGCGGCCTGCTCGACGGCAACTGCCTGACCGTGACCGGTCGCACGCTGGGCGAGAATATCGACCAGGTGACCTGGAACCCGGACCAGAAGGTCATCTACGACGTGCAGACGCCGATCAGCCCGACCGGCGGCGTAGTCGGCCTGCGCGGCTCGCTCGCCCCCGATGGCGCGATCGTCAAGGTGGCGGGAATGCAGCGCCTCCAGTTCGAGGGGCCCGCGCGCGTCTTCGACTGCGAGGAGGATGCGTTTGCCGCCGTCGAGGCGCGGCTGATCGAGGAAGGTGAGGTCGTCGTCATCCGCTACGAGGGGCCGAAGGGCGGACCGGGGATGCGCGAGATGCTGTCCACCACCGCCGCCCTCTACGGCCTGGGCATGGGCGAGAAGGTGGCGCTGATCACCGACGGCCGCTTCTCCGGGGCGACGCGCGGTTTCTGCATCGGCCATGTGGGCCCCGAGGCTGCCGAGGGCGGTCCCATCGGACTGGTCGAGCAGGGTGACCGGATCCGCATCGACGCCGAGGCGGGGACGATCGACCTGCTGGTCGACGAGGATGTGCTCGCCACCCGCCGCGCCGCCTGGACCCCGCGCGTCAACGCCTATGGTTCGGGCGCCTTGTGGCGCTATGCGCAGAATGTCGGCCCCGCGCACCAGGGGGCGGTGACGCATCCCGGCGCGGCGGCCGAGCGCCATGTCTACGCGGATATCTGAACGTCGGGTCGCCATCGCCAGTCGGGCGGCAATACGCTAGGTCACCGGGATGATTGCGATCGAAGGAGGACCTGTCGTCACCGCCGCCGCCATGCGCGCGGCCGAGCAGGCGCATGGCGACCTGACCGGCCTGATGGAGCGGGCCGGGCGCGGCGTCGGCGAGGCGGTCCGCCGTCTCGCCGCTGGCGCCGAGGTGCTGGTGCTGTGCGGGCCTGGCAACAATGGCGGCGACGGCTATGTCGCCGCTACCTATCTCCGGGACATGGGACACCGGGTGCGGGTCGCGTGCACCGACGTGCCCCGGTCCGACCTGGCCAAAGCGGCCGCCGCGCGCTGGACCGGGCCGGTCGAGCCTCTGGCCGATGTCCGGTCCGCCGCGATCCTTGTCGATGCGGTGTTCGGCACCGGCCTGTCGCGCCCACTGGATGCGACGATCGCCGATCCGCTGCGCCGGCTGGTGGAGGCCGCCTCGCTCGCCGTCGCCGTCGATCTGCCCTCGGGCGTCGCGACCGACTCTGGTGCGCTGCTGGTGGAGGATGCGCCTGGATACGCGTTGACCCTGGCATTGGGCGCGCTCAAGCCCGCGCATGTGCTGCAACCGGCGATGCGGACGATGGGCGCGATCCGGCTCGTGCCGCTGGGCCTGTCGGCGCACGACCTGTCCGGTGCCGTCGCGATGATCGCGCCGCCGCGTCTCGCCGCGCCGGACCCGGACTCGCACAAATACAGCCGTGGCATGGTCGCGATCGTCGTCGGACAGATGGCCGGTGCGGCCCGCCTGTCGGCTGAGGCGGCCTTGCGGTCGGGGGCGGGCTATGCCGCGCTCTATGGTGATGCGTCGGAGCTGGGACCGGCCGCGATCGTCCACCGGCCGCTGGCGGACATGGCCAGCCTGGACGATCCACGCATCGGCGCGATCGTGATCGGTCCCGGGCTGGGCCGGGACGAAGCGGCGCGCGCGCGGCTCGCGACCTTGATCGCGGCGGACCGGCACCCGCTCGTCGTCGATGGCGACGCGCTCCATTTGCTCGATCCGGCGACGTTGCCCGATCGTGACTGCCCGGTGATCCTCACGCCCCATGCCGGCGAGTTCAAGGCGGTGTTCGGTGAGGGCTCGGGCAGCGTGATCGACCGGGCGCGCGACGCCGCCCGCGCCACTGGCGCCGTGGTCGTGTTCAAGGGGGCCACCACGGTCATCGCCAACCGCCACCGCGCGATCGTGCATCCCGGCGGCAATAGCTGGTTGTCGACCGCCGGCACCGGCGACGTGCTGACCGGCGCGATCGCGGCGATGCTGGCGGGCGAGCACGGCACGCCCATTGAAGCGGCCGCCGCCGGCGTGTGGTTGCACGCAGAGGCTGGACGACGCTGTGGTACAAGCTTTATCGCGGATGACCTGGCCACGGCCCTGACCCTGACACGAGCATCCCTATGACCCCGATCCTGCGCGTCGCCGCCCTTGGCGATGGCGTGACCGCCGATGGCCGCCACGCGGCGCTGGCCGCCCCCGGCGACTGGCTGAACGACGACGGCAGCGTCACGCCCGGTCCGCACCACCAGACGCCGCCCTGCCGCCATTTCCCGCAATGCGGCGGCTGCCAGCTCCAGCACCTCGACGATGCGAGCTATGCCGCCTTCGTTGCCGACCGGGTGGCGAGCGCGCTGGACGGGCAGGGGCTGAGCGCGCCGGTCCGCGCGCCCCTGGTGTCGCCCCCCGATACGCGGCGCCGGGCGACGCTCCATGCCGACAAGGGGCTGCTGGGCTTCACCGCCGCGCAAAGCCATGCGATCGTCGACCTGCGCGAATGCCATATCCTGGCGCCCGCGCTGCTGGCGCTGGTCGCGCCGCTCCGCTCGCTGCTCCAGCGCATGGGGTTGAAGCGGCGAGCGGACGTGCATTTGACGCTGGCGGACCAGGGCGCGGACATCCTGGTCACCGGCTTTGCGCCGGAGGGATTGAAGGCGGCAGAGACGCTCAACGATTTCTGCGCGAAACACGGCGTCGCCCGCTTCGCGGTCGATGGCGGCGATGGTCCGGAAACGCGCTGGGAGCCGCAGCCGGTGACGATCACGCTGGGCGGCATCCCGGTCGGTTTGCCCCCGGCCAGCTTCCTCCAGGCGACGTGCGAGGGCGAAGCGGCCCTGGTCGCGGCCGTGCGGGAGGCGACGACGGGCGCGAAGACGGTGGCGGACCTGTTCGCGGGGCTCGGCACCTTCGCGCTGGCGCTGCCCGCCAAGGTCTATGCGGCGGAGGGCGCGCGCGATGCGCTGATGGCGTTGAAGCTGGCGGCCAATGCGCGCCAGCGGCCGGTCTTCGCGGAGCATCGCGATCTGTATCGCCGGCCGCTGACCGTGGCCGAGCTGAACCGGTTTGACGCGGTGGTGATCGACCCGCCGCGGTCCGGCGCGCGCGAGCAGGCGGCGGCGCTGGCCCAATGCCTGGTGAAGCGAATCGCCTATGTCTCGTGCAATCCGTCCAGCTTCGCGCGCGATGCGAAGCTGATGGTCGATGCGGGCTGGCGGATCGACTGGGTCCAGCCGGTCGGCCAGTTCCGCTGGTCGACCCATGTCGAGCTTGCCGCCTGCTTCAGTAGATAGCGCCGGTGAAGAACAGCCCGTCCGGCGGAGCATTGAGCCCCAGCCGGGCGCGGTCGCGCGCCGCCAGCGCTTCGCCGACCCGGTCGGGCGTCCAGCGGCCCATGCCGACCATGGCCAGACAGCCGACCATCGAGCGGACCTGGTGATGCAGGAACGAACGGGCGGCAGCCCGGATCGCGATGCGGTCGCCTGTCCGGGTGACGCTGAGCGTGTCGAGCGTGCGCACCGGGCTGTCCGCCTGGCAATGGGCGGAGCGGAAGGTGGTGAAGTCGTGGCGGCCGAGCAGATGCGCCGCGCCCGCGGCCATCGCGCCTTCGTCCAGCATTTGCGGGACCTGCCACGCGAGCCCCGCCTCCCAGGTCAGCGGCGCGCGGCGATTGACGATGCGATATTCGTACGATCGGCCCAGGCAGGAGAAGCGCGCATGCCAGTCGTCAGCCACGACCTCGCAGGCTAGCACCGCGACTGGGTGCGGACGGAGCCGAGCGTTGAGTGCTTCCATCAGGCGAAAGGGGGTGATCGCTTTGCCGATGTCGCAATGCGCGCGCATCGCCAGCCCGTGGACGCCGGCATCGGTGCGCCCGGCGGCATGGACCGCCACCGGCTCGCCGGTGATCGCATGGGCCGCCGTCTCCAGCGCCTGCTGCACCGAGGGGCCGTGCGACTGGCGCTGCCAGCCCATGAAGGGTCGGCCGTCAAACTCGATGGTCAGCGCGAAGCGGGTCACAGCGTGCTGCCCGCCGGGATCGGAAAGCCACGCAGCAGGTCGGCGGCGTTCGTCACGCCGCGTCCGGCGCGTTGGACCAGCACCGGCCGGATCGCATCCGCGCCGCACGCGATGGTCAGCCGATCGTCGGTCACGGTGCCTGCCGCCGCTCCATCGCCAATGATGATCTCGGCGGCCAGCAGCTTGATCCGCTCGCCCTGCCATTCGAACCAGGCGCCGGGGGCCGGGTTCATCGCCCGCACCCGCCGCTCCACCGCGACCGCCGGCTCGGCGAAGTCCAGCCGCGCCTCTGCCTTGTCGATCTTGGCGGCATAGGTGATGCCCTGCTCGGGTTGCGCGATCGGCGGGTGGCCGGGCAGGTCGGCCAGCACCTCGACCATCAGACGCGCGCCGAGCCGGGCCAATTCGGCGGACAGGTCGCCCGCCGTCTTGCCGGCGACGCGCGTGCGGCCCTCCAGCCGGACGGGGCCGGTGTCGAGCCCGACCTCCATCTGCATGATGCCGACGCCGGTCTCGGCATCGCCGGCCAGGATCGCGCGCTGCACCGGGGCAGCCCCCCGCCAGCGCGGCAGCAGCGAGCCATGGACGTTGAGGCAGCCATGGACCGGCGCATCCAGCACCGCGCGCGGCAGGATCAGGCCATAGGCGGCGACCACCGCGACCTCCGCCGCGTGGCCCGCGAAGATCGCCTGTGTTGGCCCGTCGCGCAGCGACACCGGCACATGCACCGCGATACCCAGCCGTTCCGCGGCCTGCTGCACCGGCGAGGCGACGAGCGCGCGGCCGCGTCGCCCGGCCGGTCGGGGAGGCTGGCTGTAGACGGCGACGACGTCGTGGCCGGCGGCGACCAGCGCCTCCAGCGTCGGCACGGCGAAGTCGGGGGTTCCCATGAAGACGATCCGCATGACGCGCCTTCAACGCGCTGGCGGGCGGCGGCGCAACCCCCTATCTGTTCCGCATGGCCTCTCCCGAAATCGAAGCGCTGACCCAGGCGCTGGCGCGCCTTCCCGGTCTGGGACCGCGCTCGGCGCGTCGTGCGGTGCTGCATCTGCTCAAGAAGCGCGAGGCGGCGCTCGGTCCGCTGCGCCATGCACTGGAGCAGGTCGACGAACGGCTGGAGACCTGCGCTACCTGCGGCAATGTCGACACCGCCAATCCGTGCGCGATCTGCGCCGACCCACGCCGCGATGCGCGCTCGCTCTGCGTGGTCGAGGAGGTCGCCGATCTCTGGGCGCTGGAGCGGTCGCGGCTGTTCCCCGGCCGCTTCCACGTGCTGGGCGGACGGCTGTCCGCGTTGGAGGGCGTGCGGCCGGAGGATCTGGCGATCGACTCGCTGGTCCGCCGGATCGAGGCGGGCGGCATCGACGAGGTGGTGTTGGCGATGAACGCCACGCTGGAGGGCCAGACCACCGCCCATTACCTCGCCGACCGGATCGAGCGCTTTCCGGTTCGCGTCACCCAGCTCGCGCACGGTCTGCCGGTCGGGGGTGAGCTGGATTATCTGGACGAGGGCACCCTAGCCCAGGCACTCCGCGCGCGGCGGCCGATCGCCTGACGCGTCAGCCGACGGGGCGGCCTTCGTCGGCAAAGGCCGCGGCCACCGCCGCCGCCGCCATCAGCGCCGGCTCCACCCGCCGTGTGCCGAGCAGGTCGGTCATCAGGAAGCGGGCCGAGTCCGGCTGCGTCTCGATCCGCGCCAGGATCGTTAGCAGCGCCGCCTCCGCCGTGGTCATCCGCGCGCAGCAGCAGGGCGCGATGGCGATCGTGCCGGCCGCGCCGCTGGCCAGCTCGACCATCAGCGTACGCATCAGCGTGAGCGGGCGGCGAAAGGCTTGGCCGAAACTGGAGAAGAACAGGTGGCCGACGCGTGCGTCACCGACGCCATGCGCGCCCATCCGCCGCACCGAGAACAGGATGATGCGGGCATTCGGGCAGGCGGGCAGCGCATGGGGGATCAGGGTGGCGGTTTCGGTGGTCGTCGTCATCGTACGGGCCTCCTCGACAGGGTAGGAAGCCATGTTCGCTAGTTCGTTATTGCAAGTCAATAGCAACTAACTGGGCGTTTCGTCATTCAGGCGAAGCGCCTCGCCGGCGAGGTAGAGCGAGCCGGCGATCAGGACGATGCCGCCTTCTCTGACCGCGGCCATGGCGGCGGGCAGGTCGGGGGCCTTGTCGCTTGCCAGGCCGAAGCGCTCGGCGACCGACACCAGATGGTCCGGCGCGTGATGGTCATGGCCCGGCACCGGCACGCAGACGATCCGGTGACAGCCGGGGGCGAGCAGACGCAGGACGTCGCCGGCATCCTTGTTCGCCAGCATGCCCATGATCAGGGTCACCGGCCGACCCTTGGCGATGGTGCGGAGCGCGCGCGCGACCGGCGCGGCGGCGGAGGGGTTGTGTGCGCCGTCGAGCCACAGCTCGGAACCGGGCGGCAAACGCGCGGCGAGCGGCCCGTCGCCCAAGCGCTGCATTCGGGCAGGCCATTGCGCCCAGTCAGCCGCCGCACGGTAGCTCGCCTCAGGAATGTGGAGCGCGCCCTGGTGGCGCAGCATCGCGATCGCTAGCGCCAGGTTGCGCCCCTGGTGCGGCCCGACCAGCCGCGGCCGACGGGTCACGACCGAGAAGCCCGGATCGCTGTAGCGCATCGTGGTGCGCGCGGTCTCGCTCTGCCAGTCGCGGCGGCGGGCGATGACCGGGGCCCCGGCCGCGCCTGCGACGGCGGCGATCCGCTCGGCGGAGGCGCGAGGATAGTCCATCGTTACCAGCGGCACGCCCGGCTTGGCGATTCCGGCCTTTTCGCCCGCGATGGTCACGGCGTCGCGGCCCAGGAACGCCTGGTGATCGACGCCCAGCGCGGCGATGCCGGTCACGGCGGGGGCGACGATGACATTGGTCGCATCCAGCCGCCCGCCCAGGCCGACTTCCACGATCGTCGCGGCGGCCGGGGTGCGGGCGAAGGCGAGGAACGCCGCCGCGGTCGTCGCCTCGAAGAAGCTGGGGCCGATATCGCCACCGGCGTCCAGCACCTCGGCAAGCAGGCCGGCCAGTGTCTCGTCCGCGATCAGCGTGCCGGCGACCCGGATCCGTTCGTTGAAGCGGACCAGATGGGGGCTGGAGTAGACGTGGACGCTGTGGCCGCTCGCCTCGATCGCGGCGCGTAGAAAAGCGCAGGTCGATCCCTTGCCGTTGGTCCCGGCGACGTGAAAGACAGGCGGCATGGCGTGGTGCGGGTCGCCCAGCCGTGCGAGCAGCCGGCTGATCCGATCCAAGCCCAACAGGTCTGCCCCCGGCGACAGCGAGGTGAGGCGGTCGAGCTGCGCCTGGACGGCGGGGTGGGCGGAGACTGCGTGGTCGGCCATGATGGCGGCGTCCTAGCGTGGTTCGGGGCGGCCGGGAACCGGGCGATCCTGTCTTGGCCTTCGCGGCCGACACGGTTTACAGCGCGCCCGTGATTTCTCCTTCCGGTCCAGTATCATGAACAATCGCCTCCTCGACCTGCTGCTCGCCGGGGCGCACTGGCCCGAGCGCCTGATCGCCTGTCTGGGCGCGGCGGTCGGGATCGGCCTGACCATGGTCGTGTGCGCGGGTGTGCCGATGACGGGAGTCGACCTGCCGATCATCGTCGCGCCGCTGGGCGCATCGGCGGTGCTGGTCTTCGCCGTCCCGGCCAGCCCGCTCGCCCAGCCCTGGCCAGTGGTGGGCGGCAATATCCTGTCGACGCTGGCCGGAGTGACGGCGTTCAAGCTGATCGGGCAGCCGACTATCGCCGCGGCGGTGGCGGTGGGCGGTGCGATCTTCGTCATGTCGCTGCTCCGCTGTCTGCATCCGCCGGGCGGGGCAGCGGCGCTGACCGCGGTGATCGGCAGCCAGGGCATTCACGCGGCCGGCTATGACTTCGCCTTCGTGCCGGTGGGGATCAACTCGATCGCGCTGGTCACATTGGGGATGATGTTCCACCGCGCGACCGCACGCTCCTATCCGCACCAGCCCGCGCCCGCGCCGGTACCCGGCTTCCACGCCACCGATATCGACGCGGCGCTGGAGGAGATGCACGAAACCTTCGACATCACGCGCGAGGATTTGGAGACGCTGCTGAACCGCGCGGAAGCTCATGCCGCCGCGCGGGTACGCGGACGCAAGGCCTAGGCCGCCGTCGCCCGGTTGCCGCAGAGATAGCCGATCACCTGGGCCAGCCGCTCGCGCAGGTCCTTGCGGTGCACGACCATGTCGAGCATTCCGTGGTCGAGCAGATACTCGGCACGCTGGAACCCCTCGGGCAGCTTCTCGCGGATCGTGCTCTCGATCACGCGCTGTCCGGCGAAGCCGATCAGCGCGCCGGGCTCGGCGATCTGCACGTCGCCCAGCATCGCATAGGAGGCGGTGACGCCGCCGGTGGTCGGGTCGGTCAGAACGACGATATAGGGAAGGCCGGCATCGTGCAGCATCTGGATCGCGACCGTGCTGCGCGGCATCTGCATCAGGCTGAGGATGCCCTCCTGCATTCGCGCGCCGCCGGCGGCGGTGAAGATCAGATACGGGCTGCGATCGGCGATCGCCGCCTCGACGCCGCGCACGAACGCCTCGCCGACCGCCAGGCCCATCGATCCGCCCATGAAGGCGAAGTCCTGCACGCCCATCACGACGCGCCGGCCGAGGATCGTGCCGCGCGCGTTGATCAGCGCGTCCGGTTCGGCGGTGGCGGCGCGGGCGGCGCGGATGCGGTCGCCATAGCGCTTCGAATCGCGGAATTTGAGCGGGTCCTCCGGCACTCGGGGCGCGGGCAGTTCGTCGCAGCTGCCGGGATCGAGGATTTGCGCGAAGCGGACCTTGGGGCCGATCCGCTCATGATGCTCGCAACGCGGGCAGACATAGAGGTTCTCGGCCAGCTCCTTGGTGAAGATCATCTGCCCGCATCCCTTGCACTTGTGCCAGAGATGGTCGGGTGTCTCCTTCTTGGCGACGAAGGGAAGGGCGTTGCGGACGCTGTTCAGCCAGCTCATGCGGGTACCTTGCGGGCCGACGCGACGGCATCGGCGAGAGTGCGGACATAGGCGGTGACGGCGGCGGGCGCATCGGCTCCGTCGCGCGCGACCAGTTCGACGATCGCCGAGCCGACGACGACGCCATCGGCGACGCGGGCGATGGCCGCGGCCTGTTCGGGGGTGCGGACGCCGAAGCCGACCGCGATGGGCAGGTCGCAATGCTGCTTGAGCCGCGCGACCGCCGCCTCGATCGAGGATTGCGCCGCCTGTTGCAGGCCGGTGATGCCCGCGACCGAGACATAATAGACGAAGCCGGATGCGCCGCCCAGCACCTGGGGCAGGCGGGCTTCGTCGGTGGTCGGGGTGGCGAGACGGACGAGGTCGACCCCGGCTGCGCGCAGCTGCGGCCCGAGAGCATCGTCCTCCTCAGGCGGAATGTCGACGCAGATCACGCCATCGACGCCAGCCTGGTGGGCGGCGGCGGCGAACCAGTCGGCACCGCGTCGCAGCATCGGATTGGCATAGCCCATCAGCACCAGCGCCACCTGCGGATGGCGCGCGCGGAAGTCGGCGGCGAGGGCGAGGATATCGGCGGTGGTGGTGCCGGCGGCCAGGCTGCGGATATTCGCCGCCTGGATGGCGGGGCCGTCGGCCATGGGATCGGTGAAGGGCATGCCCAGCTCGATCACATCCGCGCCGCCCGCGACCAATGCGTCGAGGATGGCGGGCGTCGCCGCCGGGGTCGGGTCGCCCGCGGTGACGAAGGCGACCAGCGCCGGCCGGTCGGCGGCGAAGGCGATGGCGAGGCGGCTCATATCGCCACCCCCAGCGCGTCGGCGACGGTGAAGATGTCCTTGTCGCCGCGCCCGCACAGATTGGCCAGGATCACCTGATCGCGGCGCATCGTCCGCGCGCGCCGCGCGACGGCGGCGATGGCGTGGCTTGGCTCCAGTGCGGGGATGATGCCCTCGGTCCGACAGAGCAGCTGGAAGGCGTCGAGCGCCTCGGTGTCGGTGGCGCTGTCATATTCGACGCGGCCGATGTCGCGAAGCCAGGCATGTTCCGGGCCGATGCCGGGATAGTCGAGACCGGCCGAGATCGAATGGCCCTCGGTGATCTGCCCGTCCGCATCCTGCAGCAGATAGGTCTTGTTGCCGTGGAGCACGCCGGGGAAGCCGCCGGCCAGGCTGGCGGCATGGTCCTTGTCCAGGCCGTGGCCCGCCGCCTCGACGCCGAGCATCGCGACCTCGGGATCGTCGAGAAACGGATGAAACAGGCCGATCGCGTTCGATCCGCCGCCGATCGCCGCGACCAGCAGGTCCGGAAGACGGCCGGTGCGCGCCAGCATCTGGGCGCGCGCCTCGCGCCCGATCACGCTCTGGAAATCGCGGACCAGCTCCGGATAGGGCGCGGGACCGGCCGAGGTGCCGATGATGTAGAAGGTGTCGTGGACGTTGGCGACCCAGTCGCGCAGCCCCTCGTTCATCGCATCCTTCAGCGTCTGCGCGCCCGAGGTGACGGCGCGCACCTCCGCGCCGAGCAGCTTCATGCGGAAGACATTGGGCTGCTGCCGCTCGACATCCTTGGCGCCCATATAGACGACGCAGGGCAGGCCGAAGCGCGCGCAGACGGTCGCGGTGGCGACGCCGTGCTGGCCGGCGCCGGTCTCGGCGATGATCCGCGTCTTTCCCATGCGGATCGCCAACAGGATCTGGCCGATCGTGTTGTTGATCTTGTGCGCGCCGGTATGGTTCAGCTCGTCGCGCTTGAACCAGACCTCGGCCCCCATTCCCTCGGGCGCGCCGACGCGCAGCGCCTCGGTCAGCCGTTCGGCGAAGTAGAGCGGGCTCGGCCGGCCGACATAATGTTCGAGCAGGTCGTCGAACTGGGCCTGGAACGCCGGGTCGGCCTTGGCGGCGCGATATTCGCGTTCGAGATCGAGGATCAGCGGCATCAGCGTCTCGGCGACATAGCGGCCGCCGAAAGCCCCGAAATGCCCGCGATCGTCGGGCTGCGTCGTATAGGAGTTGGGCGCGTTCATGCCTGCGTCGCCTGAAGGAAGGCGGCGATCTTGTCCATATCCTTGACGCCCGGCGCGCGCTCGACACCGGAAGAAACATCCACCAGCGGCGCGCCGGTCCGCGCTATCGCCTCGGCGACGTTGACCGGGTCGAGGCCACCGGACAGCGCCCAGGGTAGGGGATGGCGGAAGCCGTCGAGCAGGTTCCAGTCGAAGCGCAGGCCCATGCCGCCGGGCAGCGCCGCGCCGGGCGGCGTCTTGGCGTCGTAGAGGATGCGGGTCGCCGCGCCGATGAAATGCCGGGCCTCATCCAGGTCGGCGCGGGTGCGGACCGCGACGGCGGACCAGCATTCCAGCCCGGTGCGGCCGGCGATGGCGGCGACGCGGGCGGGCGCGGTCTTGTGGAGTTGGAGCGTATGCAGCCGGCCCGCCGCGATCGCCCGGTCGAGCATCGCGTCGTCCGGGTCGACGAAGACGCCGACCCGGGTCACCGAGTCGGGCAGCGGCGCGGCGAGCCCGGCGGCGCGATCGAAGTCCAGATGGCGCGGGCTGGGCGGGAAGAAGACGAGGCCGATATGGCTGGAGCCGCCCCGGATGGCGGCGCCGATCGTCTCGGGCGTGGTCAGCCCGCAAATCTTGGCGGTGGTGGGCATCGCCGCCCTATAGCCGCCCGGACAGATGGCGAAAGGGTCAGAGCGTCGCCGCGATCGCCCGCGCCGCCTGGTCCGGGTCCTCGGCCTCGGTGATCGGGCGGCCGATCACCAGGATCGACGCGCCCGCGTCCAGCGCCGCGCGCGGGGTGACCACCCGCTTCTGATCGCCCACCGCCGCGTCGGCCGGTCGCACCCCGGGCACCACGAAGAAGCCGTGCGGCCATAGCGCCTTGGCGGCGGCCACCTCCGCGCCCGAGCAGACGATGCCGTCGATGCCCGCTTCCTGCGCCAATCCGGCCAGCCGCACCACATGGTCATGGGCGCTGCCCTGCACCCCGGTCGCCGCAAGGTCGCCGGAGTCGAGGCTGGTCAGCATCGTCACCGCCACCACCTTCGTGCCGATCGGCGCGGCGGCCTTCGCGTCCTCCAGCATCGCGCGGCCGCCGCTGGCATGGACGGTCAGGATCGCGGGGTGGAGGGGATGAAGCGCCTGCACCGCCTTGGCGACCGTGTTGGGGATGTCGTGCAGCTTGAGGTCGAGGAAGATCGGCAGATCGAGCGCGGCCATCTCGCGCACGCCGGCCTGACCGTGCGCGCAGAAGAATTCCAGTCCCAGCTTGATCCCGCCGACATGATGGCGGACGCGGGTCGCCAGCGCCTTGGCGCGGGCCAGATCGGGCGTGTCGATCGCGACATAGACGCGGTTGGTCACAGCGCGCCTCCCGCAGCCGGCGCGGCTGGCGTGACGACCGGTTCGACGATCGTCGCGGGCGCCGCGGCGGGTTCGAGCGCGGCATGGATGGCGCGCGCCTCCGCCAATTGCCGCTCGCAGGTGGTCAGCCGCTGGCGCAGCCGCCAGCGCCGCGCCGCCTGCCAGCCGAGCGTCGGCAGCAGGCCGAGCAGGAAGGTAACGAGCAGCAGGAAGGGCAGGTTGATGTCGGCGACCAGGTTGCCGGGCAGATGCACCGGGATCGACGTCCAGTTCGCGATCGTGAACAGCGCGGCCAGAAAGGCCAACAGGCACCAGAACAGGATCTTCAGGAACTGCAATGCGCGTCTCCACGGATGGGGAGGGCGAGGCTAGCCGGAAACGGCTGATTTGACCAGAGCAGGCGACCCGGCGCGCGCCGCTCAGCCGACCTCGTTGCGGATTTGCGCGATCAGCGCGGCGGCAGTGACGAGGCGCGGCGCCTCTTCGTCGAGGATGGCATGAAAGGCGGCGCGCTTGATTGCCGATACTCGTCCGGCCCGCAGTCGCGCGCCCGCCGGCAACGTCGAGACGATGATGTCGATCATCCGCTCCGCGCCGTGCAGCCGTCCCCAGAGATAGTCGTTCTCGCGGTAGGCGCGGCTGAAGAAGGCCCCGAAGCTGTTGAACTGGATGCCTTTCAATGTCGCCTCCGCGCCCCCGGGGCGGATCGTGGCGGCGTCGTCCGGGGCGATGCGATCGACCTTGATCGCGTCGAATTCGTCCATCCCCTCGCCGCCGAGCAACGGCAGCGTCGCCGTGTCGTAGAAGGGGAAGCCGAGATAGGCGAGCAAAAGCGGTCGGCGCAGCGTCCGCGGCAGCGCACCGAGCGCCGTGCTCAGTCGCGCGTCGGCCTGGCCGTCCAGCTCGTTCAGGTCATAGGCGGTGGCGATCGAGTCGAGCAGCGGCGCGGCGTCGCCAGCCATGCTGCGCGCGAGCGGACGCAGCGGCAGCAGCGGCTCCAGTCGCTGGCGCTGCAGATAGCCGGCGAGCGATTCGAAGATCGCGTCGTGCATCGGGCCGAGCGCCGCATCCTCGTGCACCGCTTCCATATCGGCCAACCGGCGCGCCAGCAGGCGCAGGCGGCGGATGCGGAAGCCGATGTCATAGGCGCGCAGCAGCGGGATGCCGCTTCGGCCCGGCTGCGCGGTCAACGCCGTCTCGATCAGCGACCTGGCGGCGCCGCGCCGGCGCGGGCTCGGGTCGCCGATCAGCCCGGCTACTGTCGCCGCCAGCCGCTCGACAACACCGTCACGCTTCACCGCCTCATAGGGTGCGAAGGCATAGCCGGCCTGGTTGACCGCCGCCTGTTGCGCGCGGTGCCGCCAGGCCGCCAGCCGCTTGGGCGTGGGCCGGTCGAGGAATAGGGTATGGCCGAACAGTGCCTCGACCTGTTCCTCGACCGCCGGGCGCATCGTCGCCACCACCCCGGCCATGCGCTCGACCCGGCGGCTATGTTCGGCGATCGCCTCCAGATTGTCGCGAATGGGCTGGTGGCGCGGTAGCTCGCTGACCGCGCCGATGATGGTCTGGAAGAAGCCGGGCTGCGCGCCGCCGCGGCCCAGCCGGAACTTGGGGCCGGGGGAGGGGTCGATATAGACGAAGCGCCGATCGATCTGCCGGCGGGCAGGGCGCTCGCGCAGCGCGTCGATCGCCGGCCCGAACGGTGCGTTGGCCAGCACCGAGCCGTCGATCAGCACCGCCGTATCGAGCGCGTTCGCTGCCGCCTGTCGCGGCAGGATGCGGCGCAGGAACGCCCGCCGGCCGGGCCAGGCAAGCTGCCGCTCCTTCAAAACGCCGTCCAGCTCGCCGATCATGAAGGGCGGGAAGGCGCCCGGGAAGCTGGAGGTGGACCGGGCGGCGAAGGCCAGTTCCGGCAGCGCGGCGAGGGTAGGCAGCGATCGGCCATGGTCCGAAAAGCCGACCACCAGGCGATGTTCGGTCTCAACCACCTCGGGCGGCGAATGGAGTGGCAGGCGTTCCGGGTGACCGGTGAAGTCGGTCACGGTGACGAACAGGTCGAGCGGTTGTCCGTCGGGCAGGAGGCGGGGTCCCCGCTCGGATGCCGCCATCGCATCCAGCGCGTCGAGCAGCAGGCGGGTGAAGGTCGCGCCGCCAAAGGGCGGCTCGAACCAGCGCGAACGGACGAAGTGGGACAGCTTGGCGCGGACCTCGTCGCGCGTCGCGGCCTCGGCGAGCTCGTCGACGGCGGCGGCGCTGCGCCCGGCCGCCATCCAGGCGAGCGGCAGGGCCCAAAGTTTGGAAAAGCGGGAGGCGGGTGCGGCCTGGGGGTCGATCAGCGCCTCGACATCGGCGGAGCTCAGCCACAGGTCGGTCAGCGGGTCGAGCGACTGGCCAGTGGCGATCGCCTGGCCCAGGAAGACGCCGTTGATGCCGCCGGCCGATGCGCCCGCAACGATATCGGCCAGGACCCGCAGGCGTAGGCCGCTCTCCGCCTCGATCTCGGTCAGCAGCGCGTAGTACACGCCGTCCGCGCCGGGCGACGGCGGCGCGCCGTCGTGCAGGGCGCGGCTGGCCCGGGCGACGTGCCAGATCTCCTTGGTGATGCCGTGCATGTAGACGGCCAGGCTGATCCCGCCATAGCAGATCAGGGCCAGGCGAAGCTCCTTCTCCCGCACGCTCTAGCGCCGCGGGGCCGTCATGCGGCCCGCCTGTGATCCCTTCTCCATGATTCTTCTATAGCCGGATTTCAGGCCGGGGCGAGCGTCGCCCAGATCGGCAGGTGATCGGACGCCACGCGGGCGGCCGGGCTGCTATGGACACCGCAGTCGAGCGTGCGGAGCTGGCGCGAGACCATGATCCGGTCGAGCCGCCCGATCGGTCGGCGCGCATGGAAGCTGGGTCCGGTGGCGGCCATCGCGAAGTCGCGGCCGAAATCGCGCAGGCAGCCCGCCGCGGCGGTCCATTCATTCAGGTCGCCCATCATCACCGTCGGCAATGGCTCGGACGCGGCGGCGAGGTGGGAGAGGATCGCCGCCGCCTGTCGGCGCCGCCACAGGCCTGACAGGTCGAGGTGCATGCCGACGACGCGCATGGCCTGACCATCGATCGCGACGTCAGCGACCACCGCGCCGCGTGGCTCGAGCGCGGGCAGGTGGATCGCGCCGCACGCGCGAACCTCGGCGCGCTTGCGGACCAGCAGGGCGTTGCCGTGCCAGCCCATCGAGGCTGCGCGGCGCGCCACGGCCACCGGCTTCCAATCGCTATGCTCCTCGATCAGGTGCGTCGACAGCACCGCCGCCCGCGCCCCGAAGCGTCGGTCCGCCTCCTGGAGGGCGATGATGTCGGCATCGATCTCGCAGAGCACCTCCAGGATGCGTTCGGGATTGCGCCGCCGATCGGTGCCGATGGCCTTGCGCATATTATAGCTGGCGACCTTAATCATTTCGGTGGTGGAACGCGTGGAAGCGGGGACCGGTTGCCTTCCCAAGCGTTGAGCCTGCCGAAGGAGTTACACATGGTCGACCCCCACGCCATCACGCCGCCCGCCACCGACGACAGCCAGGAGATGCGCGACAATCCCACCGGCACCAAGGGTCATTATTCCGGTCAGGAATATGACAGCCATGCGCGCAAGAACCCACCCCAGGTCGCCGTCGGTGCCGGCGAGGGCGGCGTCGCGCGTCACCCGATCGATGCGACGCACGCTCCCGGCGAAGCGATACCGGAGGAAGCCGGCCGCCGCGCGCATGTCGATCAGCGCACCGGCGAGGTCCATGGCAGTGGCATGGGCGCCGGCGGCGGATCGGAAGGCGAGAATTACGACAACGACTGAGGGACGTCGATCGATCCGATCATCGCCTCCACCCGTCAAACCGCGCGCAACGACCTTCGGCTTCGAGAGAGCCGGCGAGTGGAGCGGTTGCGGGGGCCCTATCGCCGAGCACGCCGGAACGGACGGCGGTCGCCGATCCGCTCGTCACCTCGGCCCGGTGGGCCGAGGGTTGCTCCGGGCTGTGGGCTAGGGCAGCTTCGTCCCCGGCGTTGCGGAAGGCGGGATGGTCCGAACGCCGGAACCGTCGGCAGGCACCCATGCCGAGTCCGGCCGCGACACGGTGCCGGGCGTGATCCTGCCAGCCGAGCAGGCTCCGGAACCCGACCTCTAGCCGCGCGACAAGGTGCCGGGGGCGACCCGAAACTGGACCTCCCGATGTCGCCGGCGGCCTGGAAGATGAAGGAGGCACTGTGTCTTTAGCAGTCGCCGCATCGGCGATGCTGCGACCCAGGCGCTGCCGGTCGATCGGTCATGCCGCCCGCTCGTGGTCGAGGGGGCGCGGACCGGATGATCACGCGCAGGTAAAATCTCAACACGCGCGGCGTTGCGCTGGGGATGGGCGCGTCGATCGACATGGTCGCAAGCCGCTCTGGTATGGTGCTTATCGCCTTCGCCGCATCGGGGCAGGCGGCCGGCTCATCGATCAGGCCGAATGGGCAAGGGGACGGGTGATGGGCGCGGACTGCCGGTCCGGCCATCTCGGCTGCGGGCGCAAGCACAGGTTCCCCCTGTGCGGATGTCCGATCAAGCCGGGTGTCACCAGTATCAGCGGACCGGTCGTCGCGTCCGGCGGGGAGGGCATGACGGTCCTGACGATCCTCGTCTTTGGAGGCCACTGACGGCTCGGCGGCGGAATGATCGAGCAGGCGCGCGACCCTCGCAGGGACGGATGAGCAAATTTCGCGGCAGATCGGTTTCCTGGCCGCACAAGATCACTCGAATGGCAAAGTTACAGCATTTGTCGGCTGCCGATGTGACAACTCGAAATTTCCGCAGCTCTGACGATCCAGCCAATGCTACAAGGAAATGGATCGACTTGTCCCCGAAATGGAGACAAGCGTGATTGTCGAGAATCACCACAGAAAGTAACCAAAATCCCCGGCAACGCCGACTCGGCGGGGACGATCATCCGAATACGAGAGCGGATGCAGGATCAGGGGGTGACGATGCTGGTGGATGCATCCGTAACACAGGATCACGCGACAGATGCGCCGCGTCCATCATTGATGCCTTCAGGGGCGATGCTGGACGATCTCTTTTCGGTCGAGCGGTTCGTCGGCGATGCTGGCATCGCATTGTCACGCATCGGTCGCTTTCTTGGCGACACGTCGGTGCGGGGACTGGCGCTCACCGATCCGGCCTTGGTCATGGCCGCCGCAGGCAAGCTGACCCGTGGGGGGCGCCCCGACGATGCGGCGATGCATGCCGATCGCCTGGCCGCGATCCTCGACCTGTATGCGCGAACCGGCATTCCCGTATACTCGCCCGGCTATATGGGGCGGCAATTCTCCGGTCCGTTGCCGGTCACCGCCGCGGTTGACCTGGCCAGCGCGATCCTGACGCAGCCCGCCTCCTTCTACGAAGCGGGGCCCCTGCCCAGCGTCGCCGAGCGGATCATGGGCGAGGAGCTCAATCGCTTCCTCGGCATGCCGGCCGACCGGTTCACGATGGTCACTACCTCCGGCGGCTCCCTAGCCAATCTGACGGCGCTGCTCGCCGCTCGGGGCCGACGCTATCCGGAGGTTTGGACCACCGGTCTCGCCGGCCTCGACCGCCGCCCGGCGATCGCGGTGGGCGAGGACTCGCATTACAGCATCACGCGCGCGGCCGGCCTGTTGGGTATGGGCGAGGCGCAGGTCGTCCGCCTGCCGCTCGATGCCGCGCGGCGGATCGATCCGGTTCGCGCCGCCGCCGAACTGGACGCCGCCGCCGCGCGCGGGCTCGACCTGTTCGCGCTGGTCGCCACCGCCGGCACCACCCCGGTCGGCGCGATCGATCCGATGGAGGCGCTCGCCGACCTCGCCGCCGAGCGGGGCCTGTGGCTCCATGTCGACGCGGCGCATGGCGGCGGCATGATCGTGTCGGACCGGCTGCGCGCCCGTTTGGCCGGGATCGAACGGGCCGACTCGATCGCCTGGGACGCGCACAAGACGATGTTCGTGCCCGCCGCCTGCACGATGCTGTTCTATCGCGACCGCGACCATGCCCACGCCGCGTTCCGGCAGGAGGCGAGCTATGTCTTCGAGAAGACCCCGGATCGCTACACGGCCTTCGACGCGGCCGAGAAGAATTTCGAGTGCACCAAACGGCCGATGATCATGTCGCTCTGGGTGCCATGGGCCTTGTATGGGCCGGCCCCCTTTGTCGAGAAGATCGAAGGGCTGTGCGACATGGCGGTTCAGGCGCATGACCTGTTGCGGGCGCAACGCGACTTCGTGCCGCTCCACCGGCCGGACAGTAACATCCTGTGCTTCCGCTACGTGCCGGAGCCGCCGATGGACGAGGCGGCATCTGGTGCGCTGCAGACGGAAATTCGCAACCGCGTGCGGTCGCGCGGCCGGTTCTTCATCTCCAAGGTCGACCTGGACGGGCAGGCGGCGCTGCGCGTGGTCTTCATGAACCATGTCGTCACCGCCCAGCATGTCGGCCTGCTGCTCGACGAGATCCGCACCGTCGCCGCCATGGTCCTGGAGGAGCGGGCATGACGATCGCCATCCTCGATCGGCCGGCCGGGCGGCCGGCGTCCGCGTCGATCGGTCCCGAAGACGCTGCCGCCGTGATCGGCGCCGCGGAACGCGCGCCCGGCGACGTCGCTTCCGTCGTTCGGTTGCCGTCCTTCCTGTCGAAGCTGCGCGCGGTCGAGGCGATGGCGGGCCGTCCCTTCGCCGCGCTGGACGCCGAGGTGCAGGATGCGCTGGTGCTTCGCCGGCTGGAGCAGATGGTCGCCACGCTCCGGCTCAACCCTGCCTGGGCGGCGCGGCTGGCGGGGGCGGGGGTCACGGGCCGGCTGGAGAGTTTCGCGCAATGGCAGGCGATCCCCATCGCCGACAAGCCGGAGATGCGCGACCTGTACATGGGCGCGCGCCGCGGCTTGGTCGTGCCGCTGTCGCTGGGTGGGTTCCAGACCGTCGCCAGCGGCGGGACGAGTAGCGGCGAGCCGCTGGAGACGATCTATTCCCTCCGCGAATTGCAGGATAGCTATGAACTCGCAGGCGAATTCATGGGCCGGCATCAGCTTGGCCGGTTCCTGGGCGGCGGCCCGGCGGGCTGGGTCGCGACCAGCCTGGCCGACTATCAGATGTGGAGCAGCGGAACGATGGTCGGCGGCGTGCTGTCGCGCATTCCGGGCATCAACTATGTCGGCGCCGGTCCGATCGGCAAGCCGGTCTATGAGCATTTCCTGCGCTATGAAGGGCCCAAGGCGTTCATGGGGATCACCGCCGGCATCGCCCGATTGTGCGAGATGGGGGCGGATCTGGACGAGGCGACGCGACGGTCGCTGAAGGTCGCGCTTTATGGCAGCGGCGTGCTGCCGCCAAGCCAGCATGATGCGTTGCGCGCCGTCTATCCTGAAATCGCCATCCTCAGCTATTTCGCGGCGACGCAGGCGGAAACGATCGGCCTGCAGCTCAATACGGACAATCCGTGGCACGCGACGGTGCCGGGCCTGCACCTGGTCGAGATCGTCGACCAGCAGGGGCGCTGGGTCGATGTCGACGAAGAGGGCGAGCTGGTGGTGACGCGGCTTCATGCCCATGAAGCGCCGCTGCCGCGCCTGCGCATCGGCGACCGGCTGATCCGCCGTGCGCCGCTGGCGAGCGACGCGCTCACCACCATGCGGTTCGAGTTCGCTGGGCGGAGCGGCGACATCATCCATCTGGGCGACAGCCAAGTGTCCGCCGTCCGCGCGCTTGCCCGGCTGACCGACGCGCTGCGCGCTTTCGGGCTCGACCTGGATCGCAGCGCAGAGGCCGTGCAGTTCGTCAACGAGCGGCCGGCGCGGCGGCTGACGCTGATGGTGGAGACGAGATCGGCCACGGCGATGATCGCCCCCGAGATCGTCCAACATCTCTTCGCCGAGGCGATGATCGGCGCATTGTCGCTGTTCAACCAGGGCGAAGCGCATCTCGGCTTCGTCGCCGCCACCGGATACCGCTTCGCGCTGCGGCTCGTCGCGCCCGGATCGCCCGAGGTCCAGCGAACCGCCGTCGGCAAGACGCCGCTGCTGCGCGACCGTTTCTAGGCAAGGAGCGTCATGTCCCTTCTCATTCCCCCACCAATCCATGTCCTGATCGTCCTGGATTCCATCGCAGCCCTGTCGCTCGGTGGCCTGGAGGACATGGTCTTCCTGACCGACGATGTCTGGTGCAGCCAGGACAAGGCCACGCGGCGGCTGGCCACCGCGTGCGTCCCCGGCCAGACCATCATCTGGCGGATCGGCGCGATCGACGTGCAGACGCCGGCATTGATCGCCGGCATCGCCTTCCTGCCCGACGATGGTGGTTCGGACTGCGCCGGCCCGTTCGATCCGCGCTCCGACCGCCTGACGATGCCGGAATGGCGCTGCTGGTCGATGGTGGTGCCATGCGGCACGCCGCCGGGCCGCCACCCCTATCGGCTGGCGGTGGAGATCGGGGTCGGGGTGCAGTCGACATTTGCGATCGACGGTCCCGCGCTTGACGTGATCGGCTGAGGGAGCAGCAAGAATGGGACAGCAACTCAACATCATCGTGCTCATCGACATCGCTGCGGCGATCGAGGCCAACGCGCTGCGCGATCATATCTGGCTGGTCGACAATGGCGGCTGGAACGGGTCGCGCCATGAGGGGACCCCGGACCTGGTCACGGCGCTGGACGTCACCGACATCGGCGCAGGGCCGCCAGTGCTCAACTGGCTGCCGGTGGGGATCGGCGCCGTTCCGGTCGCCGTGCCGCAAACCTTCTTCCTGGCCGACAGCGCCCCCGGCGCGCCGGGACTGCGGTCCATGCCCGGTGCGCATGGGCCGCACTTCCCGCTGCGCATGCGCAACATTCTGGGCGACGACATCGACATCGCGCGGCCGGAGACCGGCCTTTTCCATGCCGGGCCGCCCGAACCCGGCATGATCTGTTCCGGCAAGGGGTTCCGTGATCCCGGTACGGCGCGCTTCCATCGCAGCGGACGCAGCCGGGTGGCGGAGCCGGGCGACCACGAGCTGGTCTATCACCCCAATCCGGTGATCACGCGGGTGTGCGGCGAGGCGATGGCGCTGGGCGTCTTCTATCCCGCGCAATATGGCTCGCCCGAACTCTTCTCCGACGGGCTGTACTGGAGTGCGTCGGTCGATCCGTGCAGACGCGGCCTGTATAGCTACACGCTTTGGATCACGCTGTCCTATGCGCGGCGCGACCGACACGGCACCGTCACCGATCATTCGCTCACCCTGTCGCACGACGCCTATCTGTCGCTGTCGACCGGCGCGATGCGCAGCGGCTTCACCGATATGGGCGGCGCCGTCGCCGTCGGCCCGGGAGTGGCATGATGACACGAGCAGCGACACGCAGCGGCACCGGCCCGCTGGCCCAAGCCGTCAGCACAGGGAGCGATCCGGCCGACCCGTCGGAGCCGATCGTCTCCGATCGCCCGGTCCGCACCGTGGTGACGGGGCTGGCGCTGGTCGATGTGGTCGGCGCGCTGGCGTCGGGCACGCTGGCGAACAGCGCCTATCTCTTCGACAACGCGCAGACCGACGGGGCGATCGGCCATGGCACCGCCAGCCTCTCCACGCCGCTGTCGGCCGGTGATCTGATGGTGTGGGTATCGATGGGGTTGGAATGCGAGGCGTTCGTGCGGCTCAGCGGCATCCGAATCGACGCAGCCTTTGCAGAGTTCGTCGCGATCGATTGCGGCGCCTATACCGGGACCGCCGTCGTCTATTGGACGCTGAGGGTCTTGAAGACGCTGGTCGAACCGATCCCCTATCAGCTCGAATTCCGGCTGGGCAGCCGGTCCGAGCCGATGATCATGCCGGTGCCGTCCTATCTGCTGCCGCCGCGCGCCACGCCTGCCGGAGAGGGGCAATGACCGATCCTGCCAACCCGTCCCTGATCGCCTCGCCGAGCCAACCCCGCGCGCTGGTCCGCAACTCTATCCAGCTCAACATCGTCATCATCGTCGACGTGGCGCGGGCGATTGCCGCCGGCACCCTGGATGACGCGGTCATGCTGGTCGACAATAGCGTCGACCGGGACGAAAAGCCGAGCCCCGGGCGCGGCACCACCGGGCTCGCGACCCAGGCCCAGCCTGGCATGGTGCTCAACTGGATCATCTATCCGGTCGGTCCGTTCGGCGATCCCGTGCCGGCGGCGATCGACGCGATCAGCTTCGCCCAGAAGGTCTGTTTCAAGCTGCAATCCTATGGCGCGGTCGATATTCCGCGCTCGCCGGATTATGTGCCCGGCGTGACCCCGGTTTATGACTATTGGGCGGGCATGGTGCTGCCGAAGCTGGCGGCGGGCAGCTACCCCTATGACGTCACGCTCCGGCTGGGCGAGGAGCGGATGACGCTGACCGGGGCGACCCTCGACATTTGGTACATTCCGCCCGACGACAGCGAAATGCTGCTGCGCGACGACGCCGCCGAAGCGAGGCCGATCCGCCGCGTCGGATAGCGCGGTCGACCCACGCCCTTACGATCGCACGCGGCCATCATCCGAATCGATGCGATCGATCATCCGCAAGACCTGACTGATATCGACGGTGAAGTCGGTGTCGCCGTGCCGTTCCCCGACCACAAAGGCATATCGAAGGTCGATCGCGTCGCACAGGTCCTTGATGATCAACTCGAAGCGATGCGGTGGCTGAATGGTCAGGACGGTGGCGCCCGTTCGCGCCCACATCGCGCCGTTCAGGATCTGGCTCCCCTCGACGCCGACGACCAGCGCCGCGTCCACGCAGGTCGACAGGATCTGCGGGACGCTGCACGTGCCCGGATCGAGGATGACGAACCCCCGCGCCTCCAAGGCCGCCGCCAGCGCGGCCTCGTTGGTGAGCATGCGACGCTTGCCGCTGCTGCCCCGCAACAGCATGACCCGCGCGCCGCCGGCATCCGGGAACCGACGCCGCGCGCGTCCGCGCAATTCGGCGTATCGCGCCTTCTTGCCGGCATTTTGTCCGAAGTCGTCGATGACGATCAGTCGCTTTACCCGGGCTTCGTCGACGGTCGGGATCGCGAGGTCGAGCTCGTCGGCATAGACGCGCTGCGATGGCGTCGGTCGCGTCAGCACCGACAGGGGCGGAGCCAGCGCCTCGACGGCGAGCTGGCGGGGCAGGTCGTCCATCAGCCAATGACCGAAATAGCGACAGCCGATCCAGGATGAGGCCATGGACGCTTGGTCGACATGCAGCGCCTGCGCGCCCGCGACCATCGGCGCCGGTTCGGTGCCGACGTGCAGGTAGATTTGCCAGGTGAAGACCTGGGTGCCCGAGATCACCGCGTCGCGAAGCTCATAAGCGACCGTGGGCGCGTGTTCGACCATCCCGCCGAGCACGCGACGCCGCTCGGAGGGGATGTCGCGAATGGACGATCCCAAGCCGGTGATGCGATCCAGATCGTCGGGATGATGCAAGGCGGGTGGGCTGACTGTGCGCGTCGCCGGGGCCAGTTCCCAGCGACGCGTTGCGCCATGGACATGATCGTTCGGCAGTCCCAGGCGCGGCCGCAACCGGCTGACCAGCGGCTTGAGGCGGGGTATCGGCGCCGCGCGACTTTGGCTCATCTGGGCCTCCTGGATGGGTGACGGGGGAATGGCGAATGGGGAGGGGCGGGTGGGCGGTGGCGCGTCATTGCCCGCCTCGACCCCGGCGTTGCGAACCGCGACCACCGTGCCGCGATATGACAATCGTCGCAACTGGCGTAATCACAAAGACTTACGCTAAATTAACCAAAATCGTCTAGGCCCCGGTGATGCAGCGGCCATGGTCTGCCCCGTCCAGTGGCGGCGGGGCCTGGGTGGATTCGGAAGCGGCGTTGGTTGGGGTTTCTGATCTTCGTCAATGCATGTCATGCAGCCTTGGCCTTATCGTCACGGAGACAATGATAGCGTTGCAACCGCGAGACAGGAGGCAGAGGTGATCCATTCGAACCCGGCACGCCTGGAGTCCGCCTCGAGCCTTCTTCGTGAGGCGCTCGCGATCCTGGACGAACAGGGTCTGAATGTCGCGGCCGCGCACCTGGACGAGGTGATCCACCTCGTCGACGAAGCCTCAAGGCGAGATCGGCAGCTCGAACGGAGCTGACAATATCGCCTCCATCTTCGCCATGCCGAGATGGGTCAGCTGCACGTTCCGCTTCGCGAGCGCACCGAGCTCGATGAGGCCGCGAACCTCCAAGACCTGTATCCAGCGCGCGACAATGCCGGCGGCCATGCCGGTCTCGGTCGTGATGTCGGCGAGGTCGACGACGCGGCCCTCCGCCTCGGCCAAGTAGATGCAGTTCAGCATCGACCAGACCGGATCGGTGGCGAGGTCCGCCCCCAGCGCCACTTTGCGGACCGCATGCAACCGGCGAACGCGCAGCGCCATCTCCCAGAGGCGCGCGGGCGGGAGGGCGCGGCCATGGTCGTTCCAGAAGACCGTGCTGACGAGCCGGTCGGGTTCGCTGAAGCGGGTGACATAGAGATTGGCGACGACGATGGTGCCGTCTGGCCGGATGTAGCGCTTCTGCAGCCGGAACGGCGGCGCCCGGTCGACCAGCGAAGCGAGCATCGTGGCGCTGCGGCCGAGATCGTCCGGATGGGTAATATCCCGGTAGGAGGCGCCGACCACCTCTTCCTCGCTCATGCCGACAAGGTCGAGGAACCCCTGGTCGACGGTGAGGATGATGCCGTCGACCGTGGAAACGCAATGGGCAGTCGGCATGGTCACCCCCATTTCGCCACCCCCATCGTCGGGGCCGGTGTCCATGGATAGGCCGATTGCAGGATTGCCGACAAGCGTCCCGGACCTGCCGGTCGCCGGCCGGCCGATACGGCGTCCGTGGCGAAGGCCGTCCCGTCGAACGACGGGCGCGGCGTGGCGACCGAGCCGGTCGGGAGACTTGGTGGGCGTGCAGGTCATGGCGACGCGCACTCCCGGCGGAACGGCGCGCGAACGGTGTTCCTCCGGGCGGGGACCGCGCGGATCGGGGGCTCGGTCAGGCGACCACGCGGATCATGGCCTCGCTCGGATCGACCGGGTCCATGATGAAGGCGCCGGCATCGCGGTTGGCGACCAGCCAGGCGACGTGATCCGGGGAGATGCGCTGACCCGGCACCAGGCGCGGGACGCCGGGCGGGGCCGGCGCGATCAGCTCGGCGGCGATCCGACCCCCGGCATCTTCGTAACGCACCATCTCGACCGCCGCCGCGATCGCTTCCGGTCCGGGCATCGCCATCTCCACCGTCAGCGTCCCGACGCCGGGGACCGGACCCATATGGGGCAGGATCGACGGATCGGCGGCAAGCTGCGCTACAAGATCGACCAATGCCCGTTCGAGCGCCTGGATGTCACCGCGGGTGGTCCCGAGCGATATGACGCCGAGCAGGTGGCGGGCATCGGATAGGCCGATGCTGATGCGATGCTCTGCGAAGAGCCAGTCGTCGATGGCGTAACCCGATATGCCAAGCGCCGACACGTCGATCAGGATCTTCGTGACGTCCAGCGCGCCGCCGTCGGGAACGTCGTCATGGCCGAAGACGCGCAATGGGGCGATTGCGCCGATCCGCTCTCGCGCGTGCATGGCCAAGCCGATCACATCGTTCCACATCTGCTCGCCACTCAGGCTATGGTCGCGGCGGGTGGCGTCCAGCGACGCCAGGATCGGGACCGAGGGGCTGGTCGTCTCAAACAGTTCATACGCCATCCAGAGACGTTGCCGGTCCAGTCGTTCGCCCTTCGCCACGATCACCGACCCCTGCGCCAGGGCGCCCATCGTCTTGTGCGCGCTGTACACGGCGGCGTCGGCGCCTTTGGTGAGCGGATCGTCGGGCAAGGCTTCGCAAAAGGCGAAGGCGCCGCCCCAGGCCGCGTCGACGATCAGTGGGATACCGTGCTCGTGGCATATCGCAGCCAGCGCAGCGACATCGCTGGTGACGCCGAAATAGGTCGGGCTCACCAGGATGAACGCCTTGGCGGCGGGGCATCGCGCCAAGGCGGAACGAAGCGCATCGGGGTGGACGCCATGTTCGATATCCCATTCCGGATCGATCTGCACCGGTACGATCTCGACCTCCAGTCCGGTCGCCAAGGCGTAGGTCCGCTCGGCCTTGTGGGCGTTGGCGGCGATGAGGATGGCCTGCCCCGGCCCGGCGACCGAAGCCATCACCATATGGAGGCTCTGCGTTGATCCGCCGGTGACGAAGCGGCAGAAGTCGGCGTTCCAAGCCTCCGCCGCGATTTCATGGGAACGCTGGAGCGCCAGCGCACCCTCGGTCCGGTCGTCCAGTCCCTTCGGTGTCAGCACGTCGCCACGAAAGGTGCGCTTGCCAAGCAAGGTTCGCAAGCCCGAGGGAATGACGGCACCCTGGTTGTGACCCGGTGCGCCAAAGCCGACCGGTGGGTTCCGCTCGATCGCTGCAAGCGCCTCGACCAGGGGCGCGCTCTTCTGATCCATATTCGTCCTTCGCCAGTGCGACCGGCTGAACGCCTCAATTCCGGGAACTTAGGCACAGCGAAGCGGCGATATTCGCGTTTCCGGTTACATAGTTGACCACCGGGACCGCGCGGGTTTGCGTGCGTGTGCCGCATCTTGCCGACCCCATGTCTTGCTCATGCGGTGCCAATCCCCGTTATCGTACATTGGGAAAGCCTATGATAAACGATTGCATCCAATCAGGGGCTATCCACTTGCGGGGCTTGGATAATCCCATATGGTTGGACAAAGGGCGACACGGGCTTGAGGGGCGGGAATGGGTTCGACGGTTGCGGGCATCGATGGAGCCGGCCAACTCGGCGATACGCAGCGCCGATTGGATGCGGTCTTGAACAACGCCTCCGTCTCGATCATCCTGATGGATGAGCGGCAGCAATGCATTTACATGAACCGCGCCGCCGAAAACCTGACCGGATTCACGCTGGATGAGGTGCTGGCGCTCGATCGCCCGCTCCACGACATCGTGCACCATACCCGACCAGACGGTTCGCATTTTCCGCTGGCCGAATGTGCGATCGATCGCGCCTTTCCCGAGCATAACCAAATGCAGGGTGAGGAGACCTTCGTCCACAAGGACGGAAGCTTCTATCCCGTCGCGTTTACCGCCAGTCCCATCCGGGACGAGGCGTCGAGAACGATCGGCACGATCATCGAGGTTCGGGACATACGCGAGGACAAAGCCGCCCGGGAGCGGCAGCGGCTGCTGATCGACGAGCTGAACCACCGCGTGAAGAATACCCTCTCGGCCGTGCAGTCGATCGCCTATCAATCGCTGAAAGGCGCCGACGCCGACGCGCGGCAAGCGTTCGAGGGCCGTCTGGTCGCTCTTTCGGGTGCCCATAACGTTCTGGTCAGGGAGGGCTGGACCGGAGCGAGCCTCTACACCGCCATCGAGACCGCGATCGCCCCCTATCAAGGGCCCGGGCGCTTTGAACTCACCGGGCTCGATCATCCGCTCGCGCCCAAGATGGTGGTCTCGCTCTCCATGGTCATCCACGAACTGGCCACCAACGCCGTGAAGTACGGCGCCTTGTCGGTTCCGGACGGGTCCGTGAAGATCGCATGGCAGGTCAGGCAGGAGGCGGACGGCGAGCGCATGACGATGCGGTGGGAGGAAGTCGGCGGGCCGGCGGTAGCGGTGCCGACCCGGAAAGGCTTTGGAACGCGGTTGTTGGAGCGTCAGGTCTCAATGGAATTCGACGGTTCGATCGAACTGCTGTACCGCCCGTCCGGTCTGCTGTGCCGGATGGATCTCAGACTTCCTCCGCCCGGCAGCGCGGGCGCGGGGCTGCCCGATGCAGCGGCTGGCGCAGCATCATGAACATGCACAGCCCCCCGTCGCTCAGCGGCCGCCGCATCCTTCTGGTCGAGGATGAGAGCCTGGTGGCGGCTCTGGCCGAGGACCTGCTCCTGGATGCAGGATGTGAGGTGGTCCTGGCGATGCGTCTGGACGAGGCCTTGGCGCTCGCGGCGGATGACGAGGTGGAACTCGGCATCCTCGACGTCAACCTGGGCACGGAGCGTAGCTACCCGGTCGCCGACCTGCTGCGGGCCCGCGGCACGCCCTTCATCTTCGCGACCGGCTATGGCCGCGAAGGCCTGAACGGAGGCTATCAGGACGTGCCGGTGCTGCAGAAGCCCTACCGGGGCGCCGACCTGCTGCGGTCTGCTGACGATGCGTTGCGGGGCAGCATGTCAAGCCACCGGTGACCCCTTGCTCCGAAGGACGTGGGGGCGGAAGGGCGGCCGGACACGGAATCTTGGGCGACGACCCCCATCCCACAACGGACTGTAAATTCACCCTTAAATATGTTTGCGCCACTGTTCCTTTTAGCGTCGATCAATGCGATGGATTGATGTTCCTGCCATAGCCGGACACAGACTTCTTTCCTGGACGACGATGACCGATCTTCCCGCGCGTGAGCAGCAGCGGCTGGCCGCGCTCGCACAATTCGACGTGATGGACACGCCGCGCGAAGCGGCGTTCGACGAAATTGCGGCATTGGTGGCCGCGATCTGCGAGGCGCCGATCGCGATCGTCAATCTGATCGGCGACGGTCGCCAGTTCTTCAAGGCCGAGGTGGGGCTGGGCGTTCGGGAAAGCCCGCTCGACACATCGTTTTGCGCCAAGGCGATCCTGGAGGAGGAGTTCATGCTCATCCCCGACGCCAGCGCCGATCCACGCTTCGCCGACAGCCCGCTGGTGACGGGCGCGCCCCATTTGCGCTTCTATGCCGGTGCCCTGCTGAAGACGAGCGAAGGGTATCCGATCGGCAGCTTGTGCGTGCTCGACCGTCGCCCGCGGACGCTGACCGAGGTGCAATTGCAGGCCATCCGGGTCCTGGCGCGCCAGGTTATGATGCAACTCGAACAGCGTCTCGCAACGAAGCAGGTCGCCGCCGCCGAAGCCCGGCAGCGCGCGATCGTCGACAGCGCGCAGGACTTCGCGATCATCGCGACCGATCTCGACGGCATGATCGTCGAGTGGAGCTATGGGGCCGAGCGGGTGCTTGGCTGGTCGGAGCAGGAGGCGATGGGGCGAAGCTGTAGCCTGATCTTCACCGATGAGGATCGCCAGGCCGGCGTCCCCGCGGCGGAGATGACGGTTGCGCGGGAAACCGGACGCGCCGCGGACGATCGATGGCATGTACGCAAAGGGGGGGAACGGTTCTGGGCGAGCGGTGATCTGTCGCCGCTGCTCAACCAAGCGGACCAGCATATCGGTTATGTGAAGATCCTCCGCGACCGCACGCAGGAGCATCTCGCCGGCGCCGAATTGCGAAAGGCACAGGAGCGGTTCACGACGATCTTCGAGACGGTCGAGGCTGCGTTCGCCATCGTGCAGGTGAAGTTCGACGCGGACGACCGCCCGGTCGACTATCGGTTCTTGGAAGCCAACCCGGCGTTCGAGCGTCAGTCCGGCGTCAATCTTCGCGGCAAGTGGGTGACCGAGTTCGCCCCCGATCTGGAACGTTTCTGGTTCGACACCTATGGTCATGTGGCCAAGACCGGCGAACCGATGAACTTCGAGAATTACGCCGAAGCGTTCCAGCGCTGGTTCGATGTTCGGGCGGTGCGGGTCGGCGATCCCGCGGACCGGCAGATTGCCATCATCTTCAACGATGTCACCGCGCGCCGGGCAGCGGAGGACCGCTTGCGCGTCAGCGAGGCGCTGGCCCGGCAGAATAGCGAGCGGGTGCAACTCGCCCTGGAGGCCGGCGCGATCATCGGCACCTGGCATTGGGACTTGCCCAGAGACCAGTTCACCGTCGACGAAGCCTTCGCCCGCGCCTTTGGCCTCGACCCGGCGCTGGGGCGAGAGGGTATCCCGCTCGCGCAGATAACGGCAACGGTCCATCCCGACGACCAGTCGGGGCTGGCCGAGGCGCTGGACGTGGCCATCGCGCGGGGCGGCTCCTATGCGCACCAATATCGGGTGCGACGCGCCGATGGTCGCTACTACTGGATTGAGGCGAATGGCCGTGTCGACCACGGCCCCGACGGCACGCCGCTCTATTTTCCGGGCGTGCTGATCGACGTCGAGGAACGGCGTGCGATCGAAGCGGAGCGCGACCGGGCAGTGGCCGATCTACGCGCGCTCAACGAAACGCTGGAGCAACGCGTCGCCGAGCGGACCGCCGATCTGGGGGTAGCGGAAGATGCCTTGCGCCAGTCGCAGAAGGTCGAGGCGATCGGCCAGCTCACCGGCGGAGTGGCGCATGACTTCAACAATCTGCTGACCGTGATCCGCGGTTCGGTGGATTTGCTGCGACGCGCCGGGCTCTCGGAGGAACGCCGCGTCCGCTATATCGATGCGATCGCCGACACGGCGGATCGCGCGACCAAGCTGACCCATCAGCTGCTCGCCTTCGCACGGCGGCAGTCGCTGAAGCCCGAGGTGTTCGACGCCCGCGTCAGCACCAGTGCCGTGGTCGACATGGTTCGCGCCCTGACCGGCGGGCGAATCGCGGTCGAATTGCGGCTGCCTGCGGAGCCCTGCTGCGTGGACGCCGACCGCAGCCAGTTCGACACCGCGATCGTCAACATGGCGGTCAACGCCCGCGACGCCATGAAGGGCGAGGGAGCCCTGACGATCACGGTTGGGCAGGCGGCGGAGATGCCCGCCATACGGGCCCATCCGGCCGTGCGGGGAGAATTCGTCACCGTCTCGCTGACCGATACGGGGCCGGGCATCGCCGCGGACAGGATGGAGCTGATCTTCGAGCCCTTCTACACCACCAAGGGGATCGGGGAGGGAACCGGCCTAGGCCTCAGTCAGGTCTTCGGCTTCACCAAACAGTCCGGCGGTGATGTCCTGGTCGACAGCATCGTCGGTGCTGGCGCGACCTTCACCATGTACCTGCCGAGGGTCCGGGCGAACGGAAGCGTCGCCGCCGAAGCGCCGGACGATTTCGTTCCGCTAGGAGAGGGCGCGCGGGTCCTGATCGTCGAGGACAATGGCGAAGTCGGTGCGTTCGCCACCCATGCGTTGACCGAACTCGGCTACCGCACCGAATGGGTGACGGACGGCGCCAAGGCGCTCGCCCTGCTGGGCGAAGAACGGTTCGACGCCGTGTTCTCCGACGTAATGATGCCCGGCATGTCCGGCATCGAGCTGGGCGAGACGCTGGCCGAACGCCATCCCACCGTGCCGGTCCTGCTGACGAGCGGCTATAGCGAAGTGCTGGCCCGCAACGCCGACCACGGCTTCGCCCTCCTGCACAAGCCCTATTCCATGGACGACCTGGCGCGGGCGCTGCGCAAGGTCGCCCGCGTCAAGCACGTGGAGCCGTGACGGTCTGACATCCTGCCGCCACGCACCATATCGGACGGGTCCCGGGGTGCCTTGTCCCGCACGTGCTCGCTGGGCAGCCGGCTCCCGGCGCGCTTGAGCCATGTCCGGTCCGGTGCCTGGGCTGCTGCGACGCGGCTGGGCGTGGGCGAAGGACAGGGCTGCCGCCTATGCGACAGTCGGTGAGAGCCGTGCAGCCGGCGCTTTCCGGGCGACGATGGTTCGCAGGATACGCGCGATAGTCACGATCCTGTGCGCAATCTCCGAGTGCGAAACGTAGCGGCCGCAGGGCTGTACAGTTTCGATGCTGTAGATCGCATATCTTCGATCCATGAAACCCAGGAACTCACGAGAGGCTGAAGGGACTTTGCGTCTTCAAACTGCGGCAACGGCCATTTGGGTTGTATCGCGTTGTAAATACGCAAAAGTTCGGAATGGGCATCGCACCCATCCCACCATGGGACAACTGGGACAAAAGCAAGCGTATTCAGTTGCTTAACCATTGGGATCAGCCAACGACAGCAGACGTTCTACCGTCTCCACCATGATCGCCGTACCGGCGCAGGGAGAGATGGAATGAAAAAGGCTTTACTCGCGGCAGGTGCCGCCACCCTCGCTTTCGTCAGCTTCTCGTCGGCTCAGGCCGCCACCTTCCCGGTCGGCAGCCCGAATTTCACGGCGACGCCCGGTCCGAATGGAACGTTCGCCGGCGCCTTCTTCAATACCGGCATCGCAGCGGGCGCGTTTACCGACACGTTCACCTTTACCTTGCCCAGCGATGGCTTTGGCAGCGGTACCGTGACCACGAGTGCGAACTTCGTCGGGTCCGCGAACGACCTGGATTTCACCTCTGTGTTGATCAACGGCGTGGCAGCGGACCTGACCAGCGCAGGCGGTGGCGTGTTTGAGTCCGCCTACAAGAACATGATCCCGATCGTCGCGGGTCAGCTCAACACGATCACGGTCACCGGCTTCTCGCGCGGCAACGGTGCCTATGGCGGTCAGGCCAGCTTCATCCCCTCGGCGGTTCCCGAGCCGGCAACTTGGGCGATGATGCTTGTCGGCTTCGCGATGCTCGGCGCGGCTTCGCGCTATCGTCGTCGCAGCCAGGCGGTCGTCTACGCCTAGACTCACGCGCGTCGCCCGGAAGGCCGATGGAAGGAGCGGCGGGGCTTGCCTCCGCCGCTCCTGCCATGTTCAGCGGCGGCATCCCTGACTATCCGGCCGGTGATCCCGAAAAGCTGCCTGTACGTCTTCGGGTCGGCGGCGCGTACGGCCTGGCGCATCGGCCACGGCCTCCCGCTCGTCCGTCTGTCGATGGAGGATGCCGGGATGTCCTGAGAGCGCCCAGACCCTGTGCCCCTCGGCCGATGTGCGCCCGTCCAGACGGTCGCACGGGTCGCGTGCTCCTACTCTGCGCGCTGGCACGGCGGCGGCACCACGGAAGCCGATGGGAGATGATGAGTTCCCATCTGCCATTTATGTCAGATAATTCATCATACTATCGGGCTTCTCGCGCTACAGGGCAGGTGTGACATCATCGATAGATACAGCGAAGAACGCCATCGAACAGCAACATGCCGCAATCGTCGATTGCTGTGCCATGCTGGTATCGCAACTGCGACCTGACGTGAGCATCGAAGAGATCGGAAAAGCCAGGATGCGGCTTGCCAAGCTTCTTCATGACAATGTGATCGCGGAGGAGGCGGCGATCAATGGACCGATCCGCCGGCTGCCAACGGCCAAACGCCCGTTACATTTCGTCGATTTGGGAGCGGAGGCAGCGGACTTGCGCCGCCGGTACACGGAGCATGTCGGGTTGTGGTCTATCCCTGCGATCAGCGAGGATCGAGAGGGGTATGCTGTATCGGTCCGGGCGCTGGTCGCGGCGCTGAGCGGACATCTCAGTCGCAAAAGAGCCGCGCTTCCGGGTTGGTGGCGCGCGATCGCGCATCTCTGAACCGATCCGATCCGGTGTCGAAGTGTGTGCAAATGAGAGGCCGATCACCAGCAAATCGTCGGTGAGGAGTCGTGGCCTTCCGTCCGGTCAATGCCGCGCTTTCGACAGTACGGCACGCCCGATCCCGAAGCCGGCGAGCCAAGCGCGGCAGAGATCGGCCCGGTCATTGCAGAACGGGCAGTCCGACCGGCTCTTCGACGCATCCGCGCCCGCCTGCAAACCGCAGCCGTGTACCAGGGCGATGAGCTGATCGGTATCATCAACGTCCATTGTCCGCATCCTACGTGCCATTCGCGAGGATGCAATACGACTCCGCTTCGATGCTTTGTCCTGGCGGGACTGGGGTACAGCCGGAATATATCCGTTCCCGCCCACAGGTCCATATAACGAGAAATGAAGAGCGCGGCGGACCATGTGTCCGCCCGATCTACACAGTCGCTTGAGCATCCATCGGCAAGCTGTGCAGGGCACGACTGTCGATAACCCAAGTTGCGCGCAAACGCTGCCGCAAATCAGTGATGTTTGTTGACCAATTATCCAGGAACTGCGTCATATATCAATAGTTTAAGCTTTCCTGTTAAACAGGGGAGCCAAGGCATGGCGAATACGTCAATGGGCATGGAAGCGCTCGAGGTCCACGCCGAGCGTCAACAAGGGCGTCGCGCTTTCTTCAGAGCGGCCCTCGGAGCTGCCGCCGTCGGATCGGGTGCCTTCCTTGTCAGTCAGGCTGCCCAGGCGCAGACCCTATCGGAATTCGATGTCCTCAACTTCGCGCTCAATCTCGAATATCTCGAGGCCAACTTCTACTATTACGCGGTCTATGGTCAGGCCATTCCTGTTTCCGCGACGGGTGGGACAGGGGCCGCCGGCGCGGCGACGGGCGGCAAGCAGGTGACCTTCTCGGACCGTATCATCGCCGAGATGGCGCGCGAGATCGCCGAGGATGAACTCAATCACGTGCTGTTTCTGCGCCGCCAGCTTGGCGAACGCGCCGTCGCGCAGCCTGCGATCGACCTGTCGGTCTCGCCGACCAGCGCCTTCAGCAAAGCCGCGCAGGCCGCGACGCTGATCCCGACCACGGCATCGTTCGATCCCTATGCCTCCGATCTCAATTTCCTCTACGGGGCATTCCTGTTCGAGGACGTCGGTGTCACCGCGTATAAGGGATCGTCGGCGCTGATCACCACGCCCGCCTATATCGACGCGGCGGCCGGCATCTTGGCGGCCGAAGCCTATCATGCCGGGATCATCCGCACGACGATCGATCAGATGGGATCGATGCCGGGCCTGAAGGCCTCGACCGTGCGGGGCGACACCGAGTTGGTGTCGACCGCCCGCGATTCGCTCGACGGTTCGACCGACCTGGACCAGGGGATCGCCTATGTGGCCTCGAACGCAGGCGACACGTCGAACATCGCGCCGACCGATACCAATGGACTCGCGTTCAGCCGGTCGGCCGGTCAGGTGCTCAACATCGTCTACCTGACCAAGGCAGAGGCCACCGCGGGTGGATTTTTCCCTGCCGGCGTCAACGGCGCCATCCGCAGCAGCATCAACAACGCCTGATCCAAGGGCGGACAAGGGGAAACTCCCATGATCGATCGTGAAACGCTCCTGGAAGTGTTCGACATCGCCGCGCAGCGCCGGTCCGAACGACGCCGCTTCATGAAGATTGCTGGCACCGCCCTGGCGGCGACCGCCGGTTCGACGATGCTCGCCGCCTGCGGCGATGATGACGACGATTATCAGCCGGCACCGGCGCCGACAGCCACGCCGACACCTTCGGCATCGCTCCCGGCGGGCGACGTCGACGTGCTCAACTTTGCGCTCAACCTCGAATATCTCGAGGCTAATTATTATACCTTCGCGGCCTTCGGGTCGGGTTTGAACGACGCCTTCACCGACGGGACCGGCGCGCGAGGCGGCGTGATCGGCGGGCGGCGCGTGGCTTTCACGGATGCAAGCGTGGCCGCCTACGCCCGGGAGATCGCAGCGGACGAAAACGCGCATGTCAGTTTCCTGCGGCAGCAGCTGGGCAGCGCTGCCGTGGCGCAACCGGCCATCAACATCGATGGCGGTGCGACCGGCGCATTCACCGCGGCCGCGCGCGCAGCTGGGGTGGTGGACGCCAACGGCACCTTCGATCCCTATGCCTCCGACGAAAACTGGCTGCTAGGCGGCATGCTGCTCACCGATGTCGGCGTTACCGCCTATAAGGGATCGGCCTCGAAGATTGCCAACAAGGTGATCCTGGAGGCTGCTGCCGGCATTCTGGCGGTGGAAGCCTATCACTCCGGCCTGATCCGCACGCTGCTGTATCGCAAGGGGCTGGCCTTGCCCATCCTGCGGACCAATGCCGACAAGATATCCGACGCACGCGACGCGCTGGACAATAGCGTCGACGATGATCAAGGCATCAGTCCGGTCACGATCAATGGCGGCTTGGCTTCGAACATCGTGCCCACGGATAGTGACGGCATCGTCTTCGGCCGTACGCCCGGAGACGTCCTGAACATCGCCTATCTCAACGCCGGCGCGGTGACGAGCGGCGGGTTCTTCCCAGCCGGGCTGAACGGCAATGTGCGTGGATCGACTGCGGGATGACCGACGTGCGATGAAGACGCACGCAGACACATCCGGGTCTGATCCACGCATGCCGGTCTGGGGTACGGCTGGGGCCTATACGCCCCGGCCGGCCCCATCGAACGAGGGGACGTAAGCGGCGCGGCAAACGGATCGTCCGCCCCAGACGACCGCAATTTCGAGGTGGCTGCCGTCTTGGTCGAGGGCGGCTTCAATCCTCCGGGGGCGGGGGAACGGTAAGAGGTTTCCACTCGATCTTGTCACCCGCTTCGCCCTGCAGCCTGGCGCGCAGCGACATAGCAGCGCTGAACGACTTCCCGGACGTGTAGATCCTTAGGGTGAAGTGATCGCCGACCCAGGTCCTCCGCGATGCGCTTCGAATATACAAAGTTAGCACAGTATCCTCGGGGCGAATGCGGCGGAAGCCTGCGGCAAGCAGCGCGGGCGCTCGATCATCAGCCGCCAGTGAAGCGACGTGATCCTCGAACTTTTTTGAAGCGTCGTCCTATGGAGCTTCCACTATCTGGTCGATCTCCGCTGTTTGACTTAACGGAACGATCGGAGATGCAGGCGTTGCCGGAACGGCGGCGAGAAGCGCGGCAAATGGAAGCATAGCCTTCGCCATCACAGATAGCGGCCATGACAGCAATTTGGCGTACGCTGAGACGGGGGTATGGCCAGCGCTGGTCGGGGGATATCGACGTGGAAATAGCGGGGCAGGACATTATCGCGACGGAGGCTGTCTCCGCTCCGGAATACGGAGTCGAAGTTACCGTGCGCTGACGGCAGTGGATACCGTTGCGTGTGACATGCGTGCGCGGCGGCGTTCGAGCTCCTGCCATTTGGACACCTGACCGCGGGTTTTCGCGACCGCGATTTGTTCCTGCGTCCGCTTCTTCTCTAAGACACCTAAGCCGACAGACCCACCCAACGCGATCACTGCGCAACTTACGGTCACCACTCCCATGAGACAGCGTTCTGCGTTGACTTCCCTCATCACCATCTCCTTGCCGCTGAAAGTAGAAGCGCCGGCCTGTTCCCGCATCGCCACGAACAGCTAAGTCCACGCGAAAGCAACGGTTTAGTCCCTCGCTATCCACCTAACCCACGTAGAACCCTTTGGTTCAGCTGACTGGTTGCATGCGCAAACTCGCGCCATCGAACGGGACATGCCGGGGGGTCACCCACTGTGCTCGTCGTCTATTCGTACTTCCAAGAGGGAATTTCTCGGTAGGCGGCGCCAGCCGCGTAGCTTGTACGGCTACTCCTCTGCCGTCGCGCGGCGGCAGGCGACATCGGTCAGCACCTAAAATCCGCCAGATTACCGATGCTCAGGAATAATATTTTATATACTCCCGACATGTGCCGAATTGAGCGCGCTGAACCGGCATATCGTGGGGCGATATGCATAGCCCGACAAGCCTGAGAATAGCAGATTTAAGCCAGTTCTCGGTTGTTCTGAAACGTCGAAACAACGACTTGGCGGAAGAGGTGGGATTCGAACCCACGGAACGGTTGCCCGTTCGCCGGTTTTCAAGACCGGTGCCTTAAACCGCTCGGCCACTCTTCCGCGCCACGGCTGGTTGTGCCTCGATAGCGTGCGCGGCCGTCCGTGCAACCCCGGCGATGACCGGAGCTTGCCCCTTTGCCCCCTTTGCGGCGACAAGCGCCGCCATGTGGGGGAAGATCATCACGCTCGCCATGTTCGGCTTCGGCCTCGCCGCCGGTCAGGCTCGGGCTCAGGATGCCGGGGGCGACGCTGCGTTCCAGGCCTATCTGGCGCAGGTGCGCGCCCGCGCTGTCGCGGATGGGGTGCGTCCCGACACGGCCGCGCGCGAGCTGGCCGGGCTGACCGTCAATCCGCGCGTCATCGAACTGGATCGTGGCCAGCCGGGCAATCCGCGCAGCACGATCGTGTCGCCCTTTGCGCCCTATCGGATCGAGCATGTCGATGCGCAGCGTATCGGGCGCGGACGCAACGTCTATCAGGCGCAGCGCGCGCGGCTACAGGCAATCGAGCGGGACACCGGCGTGCCCGAGGCGATCATGGTCGCGATCTGGGGACATGAAACCAATTACGGCAGCTATACCGGCAATTTCGACCTGATCCGCTCGCTTGCGTCGCTCGCTTTTGAGGGGCGGCGGCGCAGCCTGTTCGAACCGGAACTGATCGCCGCGCTGAAGATGATCGATCGCGGCGTGACGCGGTCGCAGCTCAAGGGAAGCTGGGCCGGGGCGACCGGCAATCCGCAGTTCCTGCCGTCCATCTATCTGCGGCTGGCGCGCGACGGCGATGGCGATGGCCGCGCCGACATCTGGAACAGCCAGGCGGACACGCTGGCCTCGATCGCCAATTATTTCGCGAATGCCGGCTGGCGGCCAGGCCAGCCCTGGGGGGTGGCGGTGGGGGTGCCCCAGGGTTTCGATCGCACCACGATCGCCAACCGGCTGGTGTCGCCACGCTGCCCGCGCGTCTTCGAGCGGCACAGCGCGTGGCGCAGCATGGCGGAGTGGCGCGCGCTGGGCCTGGTGCCGATGGGCCGGGCCTGGCCCGCCGACGACGTGCAGGCGACGCTGATCGAGCCGGACGGGCCGGGCAACACCGCCTATCTGCTGACCGGCAACTATCGGGTCATCCTCGATTACAATTGCTCCAACTTCTATGCCCTGTCAGTGGGATTGCTGGCCGATGCGGTCGCGGGCTGACGCATCGGTCGCGCTGGCGACCCTGCTGCTGCTATCGGGCTGTGGCGGCGGTTACGCGAAGACCGGACTGGCGAGCTGGTATGGCGAGGAACTGGCGGGCCGCCCCACCGCCACCGGCGAACGGTTCGATCCGGCCGGCTTCACCGCCGCGCATCGCCGCCTGCCGCTCGGCAGCGTCGCGCAAGTCACGAATCTCGCGACGGGCCGGTCAATTCTGGTGCGGATCAACGATCGCGGGCCCTATCGTCATGGCCGGCTGATCGACCTCTCGCGCGGCTCGGCGCAGCTGCTCGGCACCGATCGCCGCGCACTGGCCAAGGTTCGTGTGCGGGCGGTTCCCCACGGGAGACCCGGCACCGTCGTCGCCGATGGCCGGGGCGCTGCGCCGGTGGCGCAGCCTCCGGTGGCGCCCCGTTCGGCCAGCGGTCTCTACCTGGTCCAGGTCGCGACGTTCGCCAGCCAGGACCGGGCGCTGGCGCTCGCCACGCAGATGGCGGGCGTGGTCGTGCCGGCCGGCGCCCTCTGGCGGGTGCAACAGGGGCCGTTCGATGCCGCAGCGGCGCAGCAAGCGCGTGACGCCGCGGCCGCACGCGGCTATGCCGATGCCCATCTAGTCGCCACCGATTGAATGACGGACCAAAAATTCATGAAGACCCTGCTCGGGCCGCTTGCCGCCCCGCTCGCCATCGTCACCTTGGCGGTGCCCTCGACCGCCGCGGCGCCGCAGTTCGATACGCCGGCCCCGATCGCCTTCCTTCAGGACATGTCGACCGGCGCGGTGCTGTTCGCGCGCGACGCCGATCGCCGGATGCCGCCGGCGTCGATGGCGAAGATGATGACGGTCTACGTGGCCTTCGACCTGATCAAGCGTGGCGAGCTGAAGCTGAACGACATGGTCACGGTGCAGCCGGAGACGTGGAAGAAGTGGCATGGCCCCGCGGCCGGTTCGACCATGTTCCTGTCGCCGGGCGAACAGGTCAGCGTCGCCAACCTGCTCTATGGCATCGTCACCCTGTCGGGCAACGACGCCTGCGTCGTGCTGGCCGAGCATATTGCGGGTACCGAGCCATCCTTTACCGAGCGGATGAACCGCGACGCGCAAAAGATCGGCTTGAAGAACAGCCATTTCGGCACGTCGAACGGCTGGCCTGACGGCGGCGTCACCTATGTCACGGCGCGCGACTTGGCGACGCTGGCCGAGGCGACGATCACCAACTTTCCACAGCTCTACAAGCAGTTCTACAGCCGCCGCGACTTCACCTGGGGGAAGACCATGGGCGGCAGCGAGATCACCCAGGCCAATCGCGATCCGCTGCTCGGCCGCGTCGCCGGAGCCGATGGTCTGAAGACCGGTCATACCGAGGAGGCCGGCTATGGCTTCACCGGCTCGGCCGAACAGAATGGCCGCCGGCTGGTGATGGTGATGGCGGGCCTCGGCAGCGCCAACCAACGGGTCGAGGAATCGGTCAAGTTCATGAACTGGGGCTTCCGCGCGTGGCAATCGAAGCCGATCGCCGCCAAGGGCAAGCAGGTAGGGACGGCGCAGGTGCAACTGGGCGACGCAACCCAGGTCGGGCTGGTCGCGGGCGACACGCTGAAGGTGACGCTGCCCGGCGGCCTGGCGCCCGAGATGACGGCGAAGATCGTCTATCAGGGGCCGATCAAGGCACCGATCAAGGCGGGCCAACATGTCGCCGATCTGGTCATCACCTCGCCCGACGTGCCGGAACAGCATCTGCCACTGGTTGCCGCGAGCGACGTGGGCGAGGCGGGCTTCTTCCGACGCGCCTGGAATGGGCTGATGTCCTTCTTCGCGTGATCGCAGCGGGCGCATGACGATCCAGGGGCATGATTCGGCCAGGGCGGCGTTCCTGGCCGCGCTGGACAGCGGCGTGCTGCATCATGCCTGGCTGCTCGCCGGGCCGGAGGGAGTCGGCAAGGCGGGGTTCGCGCGGGAGGCCGCGCTGCGGATGCTGGCCCAGGCGGCGGGCGAGCCGCTGCCGACCGGGCTCGCGGTCGGCGAGGCGAGCCGGATGCGGGCGCTGGCGGAAGCGGGGGCCCACCCCGACCTGCGCGTGCTGCGCCGTCTGCCGAAGGACGCGGACAAGCCCGACTCTGATCTCGCCCGCTCGATCACCATCGCACAGGTGCGCACGCTCCAGCCGATGTTCGCGACGATGCCGGCCTTGGGGCCGCGGCGCGTGGTGATCATCGATTCGATCGACGACCTGGAGCGGAATGGCGCCAACGCTCTACTGAAGAACCTCGAGGAACCGCCTGCCGGCACTGTCTTCCTGCTGGTCAGCCACGCGCCGGGCAAGCTGCTGCCGACGATCCGTTCGCGCTGCCGCCTGGTGCGGTTCGAGCGCTTGGACGACGGCCTGACCGGATCGGTGCTGCGCGACCTGCTGCCCGAAGCGGACGGGGGCGAGATCGCGGCTCTGGTCGCGGCGGCGGACGGCGCGCCGGGGCGGGGGCTGCGGTTTGCGGGGCTCGACCTCGCCAAGGTCGATGCAGCGATCGCGGCGATCGCGGCGGACGGCGATCCCGACAATGCACGTCGCGCGGCGCTGGCCCGGCAACTCGCCGGCAAGGCGGCGCAGGAGCGATACGAGGCCTTTCTCGATCGCGCGCCCAGCTTCATCGCACGCGAGGCGCGCACCCGGCAGGGCGCGGCGCTGAAGACCGCACTGGACGCCCATGCTGCCGCGCGCGACCTCGCCGGCGCGGCGCGGGGGCTGTCGCTCGACGCGTCGGGCACGATCTTCGAGATGGCCGGACTTGTCGCGCGGCTCCACGCCGCGTAACCCCGCGCGCATGGCCGAACCCTATTACATCACCACCGCCATCCATTATCCCAACGGGCGTCCGCATATCGGACATGCCTATGAAATGGTCGCGGCCGACGTCATCGCCCGTTTCCAGCGCCAGGCGGGGCGCGACGTGCTGTTCCAGACCGGCACCGACGAGCATGGTTTGAAGATGGCGCAGGCCGCGCGCGCGCGCGGGCTGGAGACGCGCGCCTTCGCCGACGAGATGTCGTCGCATTTCAGCGTGATGGCCGACCGCTTCCAGATTTCGTACGATCGTTTCATCCGCACGGTCGACGCCGATCACTACGCCGCCAGCCAGGCCATCTGGCAGGCGATGGTCGAGGCCGGGGACCTGTATCTCGATCGCTACGAGGGCTGGTACTCGGTCCGGGACGAAGCCTTCTACGACGAAAAGGAACTGGTCGAAGGGGAGGGGGGCGCAAAGCTCTCGCCCCAGGGCACCCCCGTCGAATGGACGGCGGAAGAGACCTGGTTCTTCCGCTTGTCCCGATATCAGCAGCCGCTGCTCGACCTCTACGCCGCCAATCCCGACTTTATCCGGCCGGAGAGCCGCCGCAACGAAGTCATGCGCTTCGTCGAGGGCGGCCTGTCCGACCTGTCGGTGTCGCGCACCAGCTTCGACTGGGGCGTGCCGGTGCCGGGCAGCCCCGGGCATGTCATGTACGTCTGGGTCGACGCGCTGACCAACTATCTGACCGGCACCGGTTATCCCAACAAGGATGCGGAAAAGGCGCGCTACTGGCCCGCCGACCTGCACCTGATTGGCAAGGACATCGTGCGCTTCCACGCGGTTTACTGGCCCGCCTTCCTGATGTCCGCGAAGATCCCGCTTCCCAAGAGCGTGTTCGGCCACGGTTTCCTGCTCAGCCGCGGCGAAAAGATGTCCAAATCGCTGGGCAATGTCGTCGACCCGATGGAGCTGGCGGACCTGTTCGGCATCGATGCGCTGCGCTATTTCTTCCTGCGCGAGGTGAGCTTCGGTCAGGACGGCAGCTATTCGGCCGAGGCGATCGTCACGCGCGTCAATGCCGAACTGGCGAACGCCTTCGGCAATCTGGCGCAGCGGACCTTGTCGTTCATCGTTAAGAACCTGGGCGGCGCGCTGCCCGAGGCGGGACGGAGCGATCCGGCCGACGCGATGCTGATCGAGGAGGTGGTCGTCGCCTGTGCCGGATTGAAGGCGGGGTTTTCCGATCTGATGCTCAGTCAGGGGATTGAAAGCTGGATTCGCGGCGTCTATGCCTGCAACCAATATATCGACGTGCAGGCGCCCTGGGCGCTGCGCAAGACCGATCCGGAGCGGATGCATGCGGTGCTTGGCACGCTGGTCCGGGCCATCCGCATGCTTGCCATCGCCATTCTGCCCGTGGTGCCGGACGGCGCGGGCAGGGTGCTCGATTTGCTCGGCGTCGAGCAGCGCGACCATGCGGCGATCGACGATGACGGCTGGTATGCGCGCCAGTCCGAAGCCGGTTTCCGCCTCGACACCCCGACACCCGCCTTTCCCCGCCTGGAAGCCCCTGTAGAGGCCGCCTGATGCTAGCCGACAGCCACTGCCACCTAAACTATCCGGGACTGGTCGAACAGCAGCAGGCCGTGCTGGAGCGCGCGCGGGCGAGGGGGGTGACCGCGATGCTCAACATCGCCACGCGCGAGAGCGAATGGGACGCGGTGCTCGCCACCGCGGAGCGCGAGGCCGATGTCTGGGCGACGGTGGGCATCCACCCCAACGAGGCGGATGCCCACCCGCATGTCGATACCGGCAAGCTGGTGGCGCGTGCGGCGCATCCCCGCGTCGTCGGCATCGGTGAGTCCGGCCTGGACTATCATTACGAGCATAGCGGCGTGGAGCGGCAACAGGCCAGCTTCCGCGCCCATATCGCTGCCTGCCGCGAGACCGGCCTGCCGCTGATCGTCCATACCCGCGACGCGGAAGCGGACACGATCGCGATCCTGCGCGACGAGATGGACAAGGGCGCCTATTCCGGCGTCATCCACTGCTTCACCGCCAGCCGCGCCTTCGCCGACCAGGCGCTTGAACTCGGGCTTTATATATCCATTTCCGGGATCGTGACGTTCAAGAACGCCAGGGACATCCAGGAAACGGCGCGCGCCATCCCCGCCGATCGCCTGCTGATCGAGACCGATGCGCCCTTCCTCGCGCCGGTGCCGCATCGGGGCAAGCCGGGCGAACCTGGCTTCGTCGCCGACACGCTCGCCTTTCTGGCGCAAGTGCGCGGCGATGCTCCCGAAGCGTTGGCCGAACGCACCGCCACCAACTTCCACACCTTGTTTGGCAAGACGCTGGCGTGAGGGCGCGCATCCTCGGCGCCGGCACTTCGTCGGGGGTGCCGCGGATCGGCAATGACTGGGGGGCGTGCGACCCGGCCGAGCCGCGCAACCGGCGAACGCGCGCGGCGCTGCTGGTCGAGCATGGCGACACCCGCATCCTGGTCGACAGCGGCCCCGATATGCGCGAGCAGTTGCTCGCCGCCGAGGTCGGGACCTTCGATGCGGTGATCTGGACCCACGACCATGCCGATCATTGCCACGGTATCGACGACCTGCGCCAGGTCTTCCATGCGCTCGGCCATCCTGTCAGGGGGCTGGCCCGCCCAAGGACGCTGGACGCGCTGCAGACGCGCTTCGCCTATGCATTCAACGGCCGACCCGGCTATCCGCCGACCATCGCGGCGGAGATCCTGCCCGACCGGATCACCATCGGCGACATCGTCGTCACCGTCACCGATCAGCCGCACGGCAACATCGCCAGCGCCGGGTTGCGGTTCGAGGCAGGGGGGTACAGCATCGGTTACGCTACTGATTTCAATGTGATGACCGATGCGATGCGCACGCTGTACCAGGATTTGGACGTGTGGATCGTCGATGCCCTACGCTACAAGCCGCATCCTTCGCACCCGACCGTCGATCAGGTGCTCGGCTGGATCGCCGCGTTCCAGCCGGGCCGGGCCGCGCTGATCCATATGGACCAGAGCCTGGACTATCGCACGTTGGCGGCGGCGCTGCCGGCTGGGGTCGAGCCGGGCTATGACGGACTGACGCTCGGCCAATGAGCGATCGCGGCGCGGACCTGTTTTTCTATGCGCTGCTGTTGATCCTGCCGCTCGCCGGCTTGATCGCGCGCCGGCCTCCGCTGAAGCAGACGGTGAAGATGGCGCTGGCCTGGATCGGCATCTTCGCGGTCGGCCTGCTGGCCGTCAGCCAGCGCGACCGGTTGCCGGGTATATTCTCCGACCAGCGCACCAGCGGCGGCGAGACGCGCATCCGCCAGGACCCCGACGGGCATTTCTATGCCGAGGTCGAGATCGAAGGCGTGTCTCGCCGGATGCTGGTCGACAGCGGCGCCACAACCACCGCCTTGTCGGTCGGCACCGCCAAGGCGCTGGGGCTCGACTTGAACGCCAATCCGTTCGCTGCGCTGATCCAGACGGCGAACGGCCGCGTCGCCGCCGATACCGCGCGGGTCAAGGAAGTGCGCGTCGGCTCGATCCGGATGCACGATCTGGGCGTGGTGGTGTCGCCGGCGTTCGGCGACACCGACGTGCTGGGCATGAACTTCCTGTCGCGGCTGGCGTCCTGGCATGTCGATGGTCGAACACTGGTGATGACCGCGACGGACCGCGGCGCGGCACCACCTGCGGAATGACGCCTGATTTTACATAATGTTTCTTATCGAGCATCTGTGTGCGGGAGGATGTGTAAGCGCAACGTGCAAATGACACCTCTCCGCAACTTAGAGATGACACTTTAAGCTGACAAGCGGACGTCGGGTGCCATGATCGTCGCCAGGT
>NZ_JACHNY010000004.1 GCF_014199625.1 Sphingomonas abaci | reverse complement strand
GCAAACGCCGCTCGGACTCAGGGAAGCAGGCAGAAATTCGAGCGCTCTCACTGACCCAAACAGCCAGCCTTGCTGCGCTCCTCTTCTGGGCACCACTATCGGTCAAAGTCGGGCAAGCGCCCACTTTGACCGCCAGTCTCGCGGTCTGACCGCCCCGCCCCCCTACATCGTTGATCCTGTCCGATCCGGCATCACGCTTGGCGTGAGCAGGCCGACCCGGCGCGCGTTCCGGCGCAGGCGGGATGCCAGGGCGGGTTCTGCAACGATCGTGCGTCCGGGACCCGCGCACGCCACCGCTCGTTCGCTGAGCCATGGACCTGCAACAGACGCTCGACGCCATCGCCGCCGAGATCGCCCGCGACGCAACCGAGATCGAGGCCGCAGCCGACGCCAAGGATGACAGCCTGTCGCCCGGCCCGTTCGGCATCGCCGTCGCCACCGCCGATCGGGTGGTGACGGCGGGCGCGGCGGACACGCCCTTCCCCATCCAGAGCATCGCCAAAGTGCTGGCGCTCGACCTGGCGTTGCGATCGCGCGGCGACCGGCTGTTCGAGCGCGTCGGCCGCGAGCCGTCGGGCGATCCGTTCAACTCGATGATCGACCTGGAACGCACCGGCGGCCTGCCGCGCAACCCCTTCATCAACGCCGGCGCGCTGGTCGTGGTCGACATGCTGGTGACCGATCACGACCGGTGCGATTCGGTCGTCGACCTGGTGGGCCAGCAACTGGGAACCCGCGACGTGCCGCTCGACCAGGCCGTGCTGACCGAAGGTGGCGACCTCAATCGCGCGATGCTCAGCTTCATGCGTCATCACGGCAATCTGGAGGCGGCGAACGACCGGGTGATGGAAGCCTATGCCCGGCAATGCGCCATCCGGGTCGACTGCGCGGGGCTGGCGCGCGCCGGGCTGTTCCTCACCCGGACCCGGATCGCTCCCGACGATGCGGTCGAGGCGGAGCGCGCGCGGCGGTTGCGAACCGTGCTGGCGCTGATGATGACCTGCGGCCATTATGATGGCTCGGGCGATTTCGCGGTGCGGGTCGGCCTGCCCTCCAAGAGCGGGGTGGGCGGCGGCATCCTGGCGATCGCCCCGGAATGCGCGGCGATCGCGGTCTGGTCGCCCAATCTCGACCAGCATGGCAATTCGATCCTGGGCGTCCGCGCGCTGGAGATGCTGGCGGCGCGGACCGGCTGGTCGGTGTTCGGGCCACCGCTGGACCCGCGTGCGGCGACCGGTGCCGCAACGCCGCCGGGCCATTGAACCCGAGGCCCGACCGGTCGGTTATCAAGGCCATGCACGACGGACGACACGCGACGACGAAGACGATGACCACCGACGATCTGGAGATCGCCTATACGGATCATGGCGATCCCGGCGCCCCGGCGGTGCTGCTGCTCCATGGCTGGCCCGACGACGCCTCGACCTGGGACGCGGTGGTGCCGGCGCTGACCGGGGTGGGGCTGCGCGTCGTGGTGCCGAGCTTGCGCGGGTTCGGCGCGACCCGGTTTCGCACCCGCACCACGCCGCGCACCGGCGACAGCGCGATCCTGGCGCTGGACGCGATCGCGCTGCTCGATCGGCTGGGCATCGACCGGTTCATGGTCGCCGGGCACGACTGGGGATCGAACATCGCCGAGGCGCTGGCGGTCGGCTGGCCCGAACGGGTGCGGCGCCTGGCGATGCTCAGCACGCCGCCGCGGCTGGGCGGCATGGCGACGCCTTCGTTCGAACAGGCGCAACGGCAATGGTATCACTGGTTCATGGCGACCGACCGCGGCGCGCAGGCGGTGCGCGACGATCCGAAGGGGTTCGCGCATCGCCACTGGGTCAACTGGTCGCCGCCCGGCTGGTTCGACGAAGCGCTCTTCGCGCGGGTGTCGCGTGCCTTCGAGAATCCGGATTGGGTGGCGGTGACGCTACACAGCTACCGCGCGCGCTGGGACGAGGCCGATCCCGATCCACGCGGCCGCTGGCTGGCGGAGGCGGTGAAGGCGACCACGACGCTGGCGCTGCCGACGCTCTATATCCAGGGGGATCGCGACGGGGTGAACCCGCCCTCCGCGTCCAGGGACGTGCGCCGGAAGTTTCGCGGGCCTTTCGCCAAGGTGCATCTGGCGGGCGTCGGCCATTTCCCCCAGCGCGAGGACCCCGCCGCCGTGGCGCGACATCTGATGCGGCTGTTCACCGGCGATCCCGCCACCCTGTCGCCGCCTGCCGCACCGGTCGGCGCCGAACCGTCGCCCCGGCCGGCGGTCCTGGCCGCCACCGCCCTGCTCGCCGCCACCGCGATCGGGGTCGCGGCCTATCGGGGCCGGCAGAGCGGGTGACGCCGGACGGTCCGCTCCTGCCAAACCGGAGGACCATATGCGGCGGGATGAAGGAGCATGGCCGCCGGTGGACGAAACGGCTTTTGCCGGCGGCGACGCCAACGTCCCTGCGTCAGCGCTGCGCGCCGCCACCCCTGGGCTCGGAGGAGCAATGGCGCGCCACCCACGCGCCGTCGGTGCTCACGGCCGACGAGGGCGCGCGAAGTTACTCAGCAACACGCCGGACAGCAGCAGCACCGCCGCGCCGATCTCATACCACATGGCGCTCAGCGCATCGAACATGCCGATTGATCCTTATGCGACATCTTGCCGCACCGCAGCATACACAGGCTTGGTTACCAAACAATGGCGCTTGCGGTCGCTGGTCCCTTTCGGTTCACTGGTCGTCGCGCGGCAGCGCCGCCAGTCGGCGCGCGACCAGGGGCGCCAGCCGGTCGGCGATCCGCTCCACGCCCTGGGGGTTGGGGTGGACGCCGTCGGGCAGCATCAGCGCGCGGTTGCCGATCACGCCCTGAAGGATGAAGGGGTCGAGCGGCGCGTCGTGTTGGCGGGCAAGATCGGGGAAGATCGCGTTGAACCGCCCGGCGAAATCCGGCCCGAGATTGGGCGGCGCGAGCATGCCGGTCATCACCACCGGAATCCGCCGCCGGTCGAGCTCCGCCAGCATCGCCTCCAGATTGGCGCGCGTCTCCGCAGGCGGCACCTGGCGCAGCACGTCGTTGCCGCCCAGGCCGAGCAGCACCAGGTCGGGCCGCCGCTCCAGCCGGTCGAGCGTATAGGCCAGCCGCCGCCGCCCGCCCGCCGTGGTGTCGCCCGACACGCCGGCATTGATGAAAGTCGCATCGATCCCCGCGGCGCGCAGCCGCGTCTGGAGCGCATCGGGCAGGCTCTGCCCACGCGCCAAGCCATAGCCCGCATAGAGGCTGTCGCCGAACGCCAGCACCAGCCGCTTGGGGCCGCCGACTGGCACGGCAGGGGCCGAAGGCGGCGTCGGGGCCGATGCGGCGGGGGCGCTGTTGGTCTGGGCCGCCGGGTCGCCCTGGCCATTGCACGCCGCCAGCAGCGCCATGGCTTGGATCGGGGCAACGGCTCGCCCATAATGCCCGTATGATTTTGTCATTCCTGCCTTTGGCGTTCTGATGTCGGCTCCGGATATGGTGATCCGCGCCCGCGATGTAAGGCTGGTGCTGGGGGCGACCGAGCCGGTCGAGATCCTGCGCGGCATCGACCTGGACGTGCGCGCGGGGGAAAGCGTCGCGCTGCTCGGCGCGTCGGGATCGGGCAAGTCGTCGCTGATGGCGGTGCTGTCCGGGCTGGAGCGCGCCACCGGCGGACAGGTGCTGGTGAACGGCCAGGATTTCAGCACGCTGGACGAGGACCGGCTGGCGATCGCGCGGCGCGGCCGGATCGGCATCGTCCTCCAGGCCTTCCACCTGCTGCCGACCATGACCGCGCGCGAGAATGTCGCGGTGCCGATGGAGCTGGCCGGACTGGCCGATGCGCACGCCCGGGCCGAGGCGGAGCTGGCGGCGGTCGGGCTGGCACACCGGCTGGACCATTACCCCGCGCAACTGTCCGGCGGCGAGCAGCAGCGGGTGGCGATCGCCCGCGCGCTGGCCCCCGCCCCCAGCATCGTCTTCGCCGACGAGCCGACCGGCAATCTCGACGGCGCGACCGGCCGCCGGATCATCGACCTGCTGTTCGAACGCCAACGCGCGACCGGCGCCAGCCTGGTCATCATCACCCATGACCCGGCGCTGGGCCATCGCTGCGACCGGACGCTGGAGATGGCCGACGGACGGTTGCTCGCATGAGCGGGTGGCCGCTGGCTTGGCGGCTGGCCCGGCGCGAATTGTCCGCGCGCTTCCGGGGGCTCAGGCTGTTGCTCGTCTGCCTGGTGCTGGGCGTCGGCGCGCTGGCGGCGATCGGCAGCCTGTCCGCCGCGATCGCCGACGAACTGGCCGCGCGGGGCCGCGAGCTGCTGGGCGGCGACGTCGAGCTGTCGGTCTCGCAGCGTATCGCCGAGCCGGCGGAACGCGCGGCGATGCGGGCGATGGGCCAGGTGTCGGAGACGATCCGGATGCAGTCCATGGCGGTCGCCGCCGACGATCGCACCGCGCCCGTCCAGTTGAAGGCGGTGGAAGCCGCCTATCCGCTCTATGGCCGGCTGACGCTGGCGGATGGGCGGAGCGTGCGCGCGCCCGGCTCCGGCATGGCCTGGATCGCGCCCGCGCTCGCCGACCGGCTGCGGATCCAGCCCGGCGCGACGTTGCGGCTGGGCGGCGCGACCTTCCGCGTCGGCGGCGTGCTGGCCGGGGAGCCGGACCGGTTGAGCGAGGGATTCACGCTCGGGCCCGTGGTCATGGTGTCGCGGGCCGGGCTGGACCGCACCGGGCTGGTCCAGCCGGGCAGCCTCTACGACACGCGCTACCGGATCGCGCTCTCCGCTGGCGATCCCGCCGCCGCGCTGCAGGCGTTCGAGCACCGCTTCCCCGCCGCCGGGTGGGAGACGCGCACCCGCGACCGCGCCTCGCCGGGGGCCAGCCGCTTCGTGCTGCGCATGGGCGAATTCTTGACCCTGGTCGGGCTGGCGGCGCTGGTGATCGCGGGGATCGGCGTCGGCAACGGCGTCTCCTCCTATCTCGACCAGCGGCGCCAGAGCATCGCCATGCTCAAGGTGCTGGGCGCGACCAGCGCCCTGGTGACCCGCATCTACCTGCTCCAGATCCTGGCGGTGTCGGTCGTCGGCATCGCCGCCGGACTGGTGATCGGCTGGCTGGCGGTGCCGCTGATCGGGCATCTCGCCGGCGCGGTGCTGCCGGTCGCGCCGGGCTGGGCGGTGCAGCCGCTGCCGCTGGCGCTCGCCGCCGCCTATGGCCTGCTGATCGCGCTCGCCTTCTGCGCGCCCGCGCTGGTCGCGGCGGGGCGGGTGCCGGCCGCGACGCTGCTGCGCGGCGTGGCGGCGCCGGCCCGCGCGATTCCGCCCCGCGCCTTGGCCTGGATGGCGCTGGCGGGAACGGCGATCGTGGCGCTGGCGCTGCTGTCGAGCGAGCGGCCGGGCTTCGCCGCCGGCTTCCTGGGCGCGGCCATGGCCACGCTGCTGCTGCTGACTGGCATCGGCTGGACGATCCGCGCGCTGGCCGCGCGGCTGCCACGCCCGCGCCGACCGCTGGTGCGGCTCGCCTTGGGCGGGCTGCACCGGCCGGGTTCGCGCACGGTCGCGCTGGTCGTCGCGCTTGGCCTGGGGCTGACGCTGTTCGTGCTGCTGGCGACGATCCGCACCAGCCTTGACGGCAATATCCGCCGCACCATCCCCGACCGCGCGCCCGCCCTGTTCGCGCTCGACGTGCCGCCCGAGCAGGCGGCGCTGTTCCGCGCCACCGTGACCCGTGCCGCGCCCGGCGCGACGATCGCCACCGTGCCGCTGATGCGCGGCACCATCACCGCCTATGGCAAGACGCGCGTCGCCGAGCTGAAGACGATCCCCGAGGCCGCCTGGGCGCTGCGCGGCGAACGCGGGCTGACCTTCGCCGCCACCCTGCCGCCCGGCAGCGCGCTGACCGCCGGCCGCTGGTGGAGCGCGGCCGAGGGCCGGCGGCCGCTGGTGTCGGTCGACGAACGGCTGGCCAAGGCGCTGGACCTGAAGGTCGGCGATCCCCTGACCGTCTCGGTCCTGGGGCTGGAGCGGACGGCGACGATCGCCTCGTTCCGGCGGATCGCCTGGGACACGCTGGGCTTCAACTTCGTGCTGGTCTTCTCGCCCGGCGCGCTGGCCGATGTGCCGCACAATCTGGCCGCGACGATCGACATGCCGCGCGCCCGTGTCCCCGCCGTCACCGCCGCGCTGCTGCCGCGTTTCCCCTCCACCTCGGTGATCGAGGTCGGCGGCGTGCTGGCGCAGGTGCAGACCGTGGTGCGGCAGATGGCGACCGCGATCGCCGCTGCGGCGGGGGTGGCGGTGCTGGCGGGCATCGCCGTGCTCGTCGGCGCGATCGCGGCGGCGCGCGCCAGCCGCACCTATGACGCGACGATCCTGAAGGTGCTGGGCGCGACGCGGGGCCAGGTGCTGGCGGTGCAGGCGGCCGAATATGCGATGCTGGCGGCGATCATGAGCCTGGTCGCGCTGGCGCTGGGCACCGCCGGCGGCTGGTATGTGGTGACCCAGCTGTTCGACTTCGCCTGGCTGCCCGACTGGGCCACGGTGGCGGCGACGCTGGCGGTGGGCGCCGGCGCGACCGTGGCGATCGGCCTGGCCGGCAGCCTGCCGGTGCTGCGCGCCCGGCCAGCGGCGGCGCTGCGCAGCCTATAGGGTGGCGCGGCGCGCCTCGACGGTGACGATCGCCTGTTCGAGATGCGCCAGCGCCGCCGACGCCTCCACCCGATCGAGCGCCGACGAAGCCCGCGCCATCAGGCTCAACGCCTGGTCGAGCCAGACGCGTTCGTCCGCCATCGCCGGGTCGGCCGGCAGCGTCTCGTCACGGTGCATGTCGCGCGCCAGTTCGAAGGCCGCAACGGTGCGGCGCGCCAGCCGCTCCAGCAGTTCGCGCTCCTCCGCGTCCAGCCCGTCGCGCCGCTCGGTGTCGATGACGCACAGCGTGCCAAGCCGCGCGCCATTCTTCATGGTCAGCGGGACGCCCGCGTAGAAGCGGATGCCCCCCTGCCGCGCCACGGCGGGAAAATGGGCGAAGCGCGCATCGGCGCTGGCATCCGGCACCTCGAACAGCGCGTCGCCACGGATCGCATGGGCGCAGATCGACTCGTCGATCGGGTCCTCGCGATGATCGACGCCCAAGGCCGCCTTGAACCATTGCCGACGGTCGTCGATCAGCGAGATCATCGCGATCGGCGCATCCGCCCCGGCCGCCGCCTGGCGGACGATGGCGTCGAACACGGGTTCGCGCGGCGTGTCGAGGAGGCGGTAATCCTCCAGCGTCGCCAACCGCTCGGCTTCGATCTTCCAGTCCGCTTCCATATCGGCTCGCCCCCAGTCGGACAGTCTTAGACCCGAATGCAGCGAAACGCCATGTCGCCGATCAGCGGGCGGCGGCGACCCGCTCGAAGCACAGGATCGGGCGGTCGTGATACCGGGCCTCGCGCAGCCGCGCATAGCCCAGCCTGGTCGCCAGCCGGATCGAGGCGGCGTTCGCCGGATCGATGATGCACTGGGTCCGCGCCAGCCCCTGCTTATCGGCCCAGCCGAGCACCGCCGCCATCGCCTCGCGCGCATAGCCCTGGCCATGAAGGGCGGGTGAGAGTGTCCACCCCGTTTCGGGCGCTGCCAGTGGCGGATCGATCGCACGCTTCGCCTCGATCAGCCCGACTTCCCCCAATGCCGGTCCGTCCGCCGTCTCGCGAACCACCCAGCTGCCATAGCCGAAGGCCGTCCAGGTGCCGATCGACCGGAGCAGGCGGATCCACACTTCCTCCCGCGCGCGCGGCTGGCCGCCGATCGCGGCATAGACGCGGACGTCGCTCCACATCGCCGCCAGCGCGTCCAGATCGGCCGGTCGGTGGCCGGTCAGCACCAGCCGGTCGGTCTGAAGCAAAGGGGCGTGGTCGGTGGCGACGGACGGGTGCGGCATCGCCCGACTATCCCGGCTCAGCGCGGCCGCGTCCAGAGCATGGGGTCGCGCGGCACGGCGGCATAGAGACGCGCGCGCCGCCGGGCCCGCCACCAGGACCGGCCGATATAGCCGATCTTCTCCCATTGCGACGTGCCGACCCGCTGGTCCCAGGCCGCCTCGCCTGCGCCAGCGACCTTGCGCGCGATCGCGCCATAGATGTCCGCCGCCGACAGCACCGCCCAAGCCGAGCGGGCCGACAGCGCCGGAGTGCCGCCGCGTGCGCTCACCTCAAACTGCGCGGCGCGGGTGGCCAGGCGGGTGGCGAGCGCCGCGACGGCGGCGCGGTTCGCCGGATCGCCGAGCGTGCCGGGCGCGATGCCGGCCGCGTCCAGCCATTCCTGCGGCAAGTAGCAGCGGCCGGCGCGGTCGTCCTCCGCCAGGTCGCGGGCGATATTGGCGAGCTGGAACGCCAACCCCAGGTCGCAGGCGCGGTCGAGCGTCGCGTCGTCGGCCGGATCGACCCCCATCACCACCGCCATCATGCAGCCGACGACCCCGGCGACGTGATAGCAGTAGCGATAGAGATCGTCCTCGCTTCGCGGCCGCCATTCCTCGGCATCAAGCGCGAAGCCCGCGACCAGCGCGCGCGGCCAGGCGGGCGGCATCGCCGTCTCCGCCGCGACGACGCGCAACGCGTCGAACGCCGGCTCGCCCACGCGCCGTCCCGCCAGCGCCGCCTCGGTCTTCGCGCTCAGTTCGGCGAGGCGCGCGGGGGCGTCGGCAACGCGGGTCATGCCATGGCCATGGTCCTGCCCGTCGGCGATGTCGTCGCAGGCGCGGCACCAGGCATAGAGCAGCCATGCCCGCTCGCGCGTGGCGGGGTCGAACAGGCGCGAGGCGGCGGCGAAGCTCTTCGATCCGCGCGCGATCGAGGTCCGCGCCGCCTCGACCAGCGCCGCGCGATCCGGAGCGCGATCCTGGGGCGGCAGGGCCGTCACAGGTCGGCGGCGTTCATCCGCACGATCGGCTGAGTCGGGCGATGCCCGGCCATCCGCTCCAGCAGCACGTCCAGCGTATCGGCGACGATCAGCAGGTCGCGGTGCTGCGGGCGCAGGAAGCCGACCTCGCCCATCCGCTCCCAGAAGGTGATCAGCGGATCGTAATAGCCGGCGGTGTTGAGCAGCCCGACCGGATCGGCGTGATAGCCGAGCTGCGCCCAGGACAACGCTTCCCAGAGTTCGTCCATCGTGCCGGTGCCGCCGGGGATGGTGACGAAGCCGTCGGCAAGGTCGGTGAACGCCTTCTTCCGCTCGTGCATCCCGGGTACGACGTGCAGCTCGGTGAGGTCACGATGCGCGACCTCGGCATCGACCAGCGCCTGCGGGATGATGCCGATCACCTCGCCGCCCGCCGCCAGCGCCGCGTCCGCCACCGCCCCCATCAGGCCGAGCCGGCCGCCGCCATAGACGACGCCGATGCCGCGTTCGGCGAGCGTGCGGCCGACGTCGCGCGCCGCCTCCAGATACAGGGGGTCGGCGGGGGTGGCGGAGCCGCAATAGATGGCGAGGCGTTTCATGCGGTTCGCGCTAGGATATGCGTGGCCGGCCGACAAGCCGGCTCATCCCTCCAGCATCAGCCGCGCCGTCGCTTTGGCGCTGCCGACCACGCCCGGAATCCCCGCGCCCGGATGCGTGCCCGCGCCGACGAAGAACAGGTTGGGAATGGCGTCGTCGCGGTTGTGGACGCGGAAATAGGCGCTTTGCGTCAGCACCGGCTCCAGGCTGAAGGCGCTGCCGAGATGCGCGTTCAGGTCGGTCTCGAAATCCGATGGCGCATAGGAGAATTTGGTGACGATGCGATCGTGGATGTCGGGGATCAGCCGCCGGCCGACCTCGTCCAGGATGCGCTTCTCCAGGATGGGACCGATCTCCGCCCAGTCGACCGGGAACTTGCCCCGGTGCGGCACGGGGGCGAGCGCATAGAAGGTCGAATGCCCCTCCGGCGCCAGCGCCGGATCGGTGACGGTCGGATGGTGCAGATACAGCGAGAAATCCTCGCTCAGCACGCCGTGGTCGTAGATGTCCGACAGCAGGCCCTTATAGCGCGGGCCGAACAGGATCATGTGGTGCGGGATGCCCGGCCAGCTGCCCTTGATGCCGAAATGCACCACGAACAGCGACGGCGAATAGCTTTTCCGCTCCAGCCGTGCGCGCGTCCGCTGCGCCGAACGCGAGTCGGACAGCAGGTCGCGATAGGTGTGCATGATGTCGCTGTTGGCGGCGACCGCATCCACGTCCATCCGCCAGCCCGACCGGGTGGCCACGCCGGTCGCGCGGTCGCCCAGCGTCTCGATCGCGGTGACCGGGTCGCCGAGCCTCAGCGTGCCGCCCAGACGCTCGAAATGTGCGACCATGCCGGCGACGAGGCGATTGGTGCCGCCGCGCGCGAACCAGACGCCGCCGTCGCGCTCCAGCTTGTGGATCAGCGCATAGATGGCGCTTGTCGTCATCGGATTGCCGCCGACCAGCAGCGTGTGGAAGCTCAGCGCCTCGCGCAGCTTCTCCGACTTCACGAAGCCCGACACGATCGAATAGACCGAGCGCCAGGCCTGGTATTTGGCCAGCGCCGGCGCCGCCTTGATCATCGACGCGAAGTCGAGAAAGGCGACATGGCCCAGTTTCTCGTACCCTTCGCGGAACACGCCGGCCGAATATTCCAGGAACTTCTGGTAACCCGCCCAATCGCCGGGATGCAGCCGTTCGATCTGCGCGCGCAGCAGCGCGTCGTCGTTGGTATAGTCGAAATTGGTGCCGTCGGCCCAGTTCAGCCGGTAGAAGGGGCTGACCGGCTCCAGCTGCACGTCCTCGGCCATGTGGTGGCCGGTCAGCTGCCACAATTCCTCCAGGCAGGCGGGGTCGGTGATGACCGTCGGCCCGCCATCGAAGGTGAAGCCGTCGCGCTCCCAATAATAGGCGCGGCCGCCGGGCTTGTCGCGCGACTCGATGATGGTGGTCTGGATGCCGGCGCTTTGCAGGCGGATCGCCAGCGCCAGCCCGCCAAAGCCGGCGCCGATCACGGCGACGTTCTTCATGCGTGTCCTCCGCCGGCCAGCGCGCGGATCGCGCGGCCGATCGGCACCGGCGGTTTGCCGACCAGCACCCGGGCCTTGTCGCTCATCGTGGATTTTCCTGCATAGAAGCGGCCGATCAGCCGCGGGTCGAGCCGGTAGAAGCGTTCCAGCACGCGGTAGCGTTCCTCGGGTTCCGCGGCGCGGAACAACATACGATCCAGCAAACGGTAAAACTGCCGCGCGTCCCAGCTCGACCGCGCCAGGTCGTGGGTCAGGACCTGGAGGCCGAGGCCGGAAAAGTCGGTCTGCGCGGCGATCGCGGTGGCGGTGCGGACGGCATCGGGCAGCGAATAGCCGGTGGTCGGATGGAACAGCCCGGCGCGCATCCCGATCTTGGCGACGCGCGCGCCGCCTGCCTTCCAATAGGTCTCGAAGTCGCCGCCCATCGCCACCGGCAGCACGCCGCGCTCCTCATGCCCGGCATCCCCGACGCCCTGCCAGCCGCGCTGCGTGGCATAGGCATCGATCCGCCGCGCGACCGAGCGGACGTTGAGCGTCGGCGACTCGCTGTAATAGGTGTCCTCGACGAACACCCGCTCGGCGTCGAAGGGCAGGCAGTAGAGGAAGCGATAGCCGTCGATCTGCGACACGGTGGCGTCCATCACCATCGGGCGCGCCACGTCATGGCCGCCGGGCACGCGCAGCAGCCGGCCGACGAACTTCTGCCAGCCGAGATCGAGCGCCGACAGGTCGCCCGCGCCGCGCGCGTCGATCACGCCCTTCGCCTCGATCCGGTCGCCGTCGGCGAACACCACCGCCGTGGTCGAAGTCGCCAGTATCTTGCGGCCGAACAGCAGCGCATGGGCGGGCAGGGCCGCGCGCACGACCTGGTCCAGGCGGGCGCTCTCGATCGAATAATAGGTGGCGGCGATGGTGCGGCGATGCGCCGGGAAGGCGACGTCATAATCGCGCCAGCCATGGCCGATCAGCGGCGTCAGCAGCCAGCGATCCGCATCGGCGATGTCGCTGCCGAAAAAGGACCAGACATGGTCGCCGCCGATGCGGTGGTCGGAATCGATCAGTCGGACGTCGAGCGCGGGATGCCGGGCAGCCAGCGCGAGCGCGAGCAGCGACCCGGCAAGCCCGGCCCCGGCGATCGCGACATCGCAGCGAATGGTGGCGGCCATGGTCTCCGCCTAGCGCAAGCGGGTGGCGCGTGGGAAACCCAAAATCGCATGGGGTCGCGAAGCTGGATGGTCGAGGCAAAGTCGCGTGGCGGAACGAGGTCATTCGCCCGAGATTCCCGTACGCCAGATTTCATTCACGCTTGCAGGGCAGGGGAAGCGTGCGCGGCATGGCGGGATATATCGTCGGTGGTGGAGCGACTGGACACGCGCTGCCGGCGACACCCTCCGTCCGGTCTGTGGCCCGCCACCGCGCCGACGAGGAGATCGTGGCGAAATACCTGCCCGTGCTTCTGCGAAGACAGGAGCATGGCCGGCGACCAGGCTGGTTAGACAATTGCGCGACGAATCGCGCAACGTTCCCCTGCAAGGGGTGTCGTTTTTCTGACGAAGCGCTTAGCCGCGCCGCGCCTTCGCCGTGCCGTCCGCGAACCGGACGCCCTCGGCGCGGCAATCCGCGCCGATCACCGGAAAGGGCACATCGGTGTTGCGGGCGAGTTGCGGCGCCAGATCAGCCTTGCACTGGGCCATGGTCTCGTAGCGGGCGGGGGCGATGCGCGCCTCGCGGCAATCGACATTGCCGTCCGCGCATCCCAGAATCGCGACCACGAAATAGATCGGTGTCATACGGCGTCTCCAGACATGCGGTGAAACGTGGCACGGCGGCGGGATGTTCCGCCGCCGCGACGAATGCGGGCCCTGAACGACCGGTTGAACTCCGGCCCCATCGCGCCGACATCAGCGGCTCATGCCCCCATCCGCCCCCGCCCCCGGCTTCGAACGGCCGCTGATCCCCACGCTCCGCCGCTTCCTCCCCTATCTCTGGCCCGCGGGCGAGCCGGGACTGCGGCTGCGCATCGTCGCGGCGATGCTGCTCGTGCTCGTCTCGAAGCTCGTGCAGGTGTTCGGCGCGGCCTATACGCTGAAGTTCGCGGTCGACCGCATGGCCTCGGGCGACCGCAGCGTGGCCACCTTGGTCGTGTTGCTGGTCGTCGCCTATGCCGCCTCGCGTTTCGCCACGACCTTGTTCGACAATCTGCGCAACGCCGTGTTCGAGCGGGTCGGGCAGGACGCGACGCGCCGGCTGGCGGCCGATGTGTTCCGCCACCTGCACGGCCTGTCGCTGCGCTTCCACCTGGAGCGGCGCACCGGCGCGGTCACCAAGGTGGTCGAGCGTGGCACCAAGAGCATCGACACGATGCTCTATTTCCTGCTGTTCAACATCGCGCCGACCGTGCTGGAGCTGGCGCTGGTGCTCGGCATCTTCGGTCGCAGCTTCGGTGCGCCGCTGGTCGTCGCCACGATCGCGATGGTCGCCGCCTATATCTGGTTCACCCGGATCGTCACCGACTGGCGCAATGCGCTGCGCACGCGGATGAACGATCTCGACACCGGCGCGGTCGCCCATGCGGTCGACTCGCTGCTGAACTTCGAGACGGTCAAATATTTCAATGCCGAGGAGCGCGAGGCGCGGCGCTACGAACAGGCGGTCGACGCCTATGCCCGCGCCGCCACCCAGTCGGAAAATTCACTGGCCTGGCTGAACGTCGGCCAGGCGGCGATCACCAACCTGATGCTGGGCGGAGGCATGGCCTATGTCGCCTGGGGGTGGAGCCGGGGGACCTTCTCGGCCGGCGACGTGGTGTTCGTGTCGACGCTGCTCGCGCAACTCTTCCGCCCGCTCGACCTGCTCGGCATGGTCTATCGCACCATCCGCCAGGGGGTGATCGACATGGGCGCGATGTTCGACCTGATCGACACGCCCGCCGACGTCACCGACGCGCCCGGCGCGCCGGCGCTGACGGTGGCGCGCGGCCATGTGCGGTTCGAGGGGGTGCGGTTCGGCTATGATCCCGACCGCACCATCCTGGACGGGCTGGACCTGGACGTGCCGGCCGGCGCGACGGTGGCGGTGGTCGGGCCGTCCGGCGCGGGCAAGTCGACGCTCGCGCGGCTGCTCTATCGCTTCTACGATGTCGGGGCCGGGCGGATCACGATCGACGGGCAGGACATCGCCCAGGTCACGCAAGGGTCGCTGCGCGCGGCGATCGGCATCGTGCCGCAGGATACGGTGCTGTTCAACGACACGATCGGCTACAACATCGCCTATGGCCGCGAGGGCGCCGACGACGACGAGGTGGCGCAGGCGGCGCGCGGCGCGGCGATCGCGGGCTTCATCGAGCGCCAGCCCGACGGCTATGCCACGCGTGTCGGCGAGCGCGGCCTGAAACTGTCCGGCGGCGAGAAGCAGCGCGTGGCGATCGCGCGCACGCTGCTCAAGAACCCGCCGATCCTGATCCTGGACGAGGCGACCAGCGCACTCGACAGCCGCACGGAGGCCGACATCCTCGCCACGCTGGAGGCGGTGGAGCGCGGCCGCACCACCATCGTCATCGCCCACCGCCTGTCGACGATCGTCGCGGCGGACCGGATCGTCGTGCTCGACCAGGGCAGGGTCGCGGAACAGGGCAGCCATGCCGAACTGCTGCGGGCGGGCGGCCTCTATGCGGAAATGTGGTCCCGCCAGGCGGCCGAGCGCGACGCGGCGCTGGCCGCGGCCTGAGGGCACCGTTACGGCTGCGGCTCGTTACACCCGCCGAGACGCAGCAACGAGGTGACCGTGGCCGAACGCGACATGCACGTACCCCCAGCGCCGCCGGTGACGCTGGTGATCTTCGGCGCGACCGGCGACCTGACCCGGCGGCTGCTGATGCCGGCCCTCATCAACATGACCCGGCTGGGGCTGGCGGACGATGGGCTCCGCATCCTGGGCGTTGGGCTGGACGCGATGGATGCGGAGGGGCTGCGCCATGCGCTCGAATCCTTCGCCGCCCCGGCGGGCGGAGAGGGCGCGACCGAACGGGGCGAGGCCTGGGCGGCGCTGCGGCCGCGCATCGACTATCTCCAGGGCGATTTCACCGCCGATGCGGTCTATGAAAGCCTTGTCGAGCGGCTGGGGCCGGACCGCAACGCCGCCTTCTACCTGGCAGTGCCGCCGCGCTTCTTCGGCGACATCGTGGATAAGCTGGCCGAACATGGCCTGATGGCGGAGAGCGACCGGCGCTTCCGCCGCGTCGCGATCGAGAAGCCGTTCGGCCACGACCTGGAGAGTGCCCGCGCGCTCAATGCCCGCATCCTGAAACAGGTGGCCGAGCGGCAGGTCTACCGGATCGACCATTTCCTGGGCAAGGAGACGGTGCAGAACATCCTGACGCTGCGCTTCGCCAATACGATGATCGAGCGGTTGTGGAACAGCGACGCGATCGACCATGTCCAGATCACCGCCGCCGAGACGGTGGATGTCGGCACCCGCGGCGGCTTCTACGACCCGACCGGTGCGCTGCGCGACATGGTGCCCAACCATCTGTTCCAGCTGCTCGCCATGGTGGCGATGGAGCCGCCCAACAGCTTCGATGCGGAGGCCATCCGCGACGAGAAGGGCAAGGCGCTGCGCGCGGTGCGCGTCTATGACGCCGAGGAGGCGCGGACCAACGGCGTGCGCGGGCAATATGCGGGGGGCGCGGTCGCCGGCCATCCCGTCACCGCCTATCGCAGCGCCGATGGCGTCGCGCCGGACAGCCGCACCGAGACCTTCGTCGCCCTGAAGCTGATGGTCGATACTTGGCGCTGGGCCGGTGTGCCCTTCTACCTGCGCACCGGCAAGGCGATGGCGGTGCGCGACACCGAGGTGGTGGTCGTGTTCAAGCCGGTGCCGCTGCTGCAATTCGCCGCCGCGCGCGGGGCCAGCCTGCCCTCCAACCAGCTCGTCATCCAGATCCAGCCGGACGAGGGGATGAGCATGGAGATGGTTATCAAGCGTCCCGGTCTGGAGGTGGCGACCGCGCCGGTCAGCCTGGACTTCCATTATGCCGACCGGTTCCGCATCGCCGCGCTGACCGGCTACGAGACCCTGCTCTACGACCTGTTCACCGGCGACCAGACGCTGTTCCAGCGCGCCGACGCGATCGAGGCGGGCTGGGCGGCGGTGCAGCCCTTCCTCGACCTGTGGGCGCAGGGCGAGCCGGAACCCTATGCGGCGGGCGGCACCGGACCGGAGTCCGCCGACGCACTGATGCGCCGTGACGGGCGGGAATGGCACGAGCTGGCGCCGGGGCGGTGATCGGGTTCACGCAGAGGCGCAGGGAAGATGGAGCGGCTCCGGAGCCTGCCATTCGGGGATCGGGGGCGACGCCTCCGACCTTACCTGCGCCCCGCTTAGCCCCGGTATGGGCCGTGTCCGGTTAGGACGCGATCGTCGCAACCCACCAGCGCCCCCACCATACCCCCGCCGTCGCCGGGATGGCGCGATGACGTTGTCCACGATCCCCGTTCATGGTCGATCGGCGTTCCGAGATCGTGGCAGGCGGCTGCGCAGAGCAGGCCCTGCCGCGCCGCTGCGTGAACCGCCCGTCTCCGTGTCTTCGCGCGAACCTCAACCGGTAGGATCGAGCCGCCGCGCTTCCTCGACCAGCATCACCGGCACGCCGTCGCGGATCGGATAGGCCAGACCGGCCGCCGCCGACACAAGCTCCTGCGCGTCGGCGTCGTAGACCAGTGGCTGGCGCGTCGCCGGGCAGACCAGCCGCTCGAGCAGCCAGGGATCGATCGTCATGTCCTCTTGCCCCGTCATTGCAGCGTCGCCCGGTCCTCGCCGCCATAGCGGCCGAAGAACTGCATCAGCTGGATGATCAGCTCGGCGCGCTGCTCGATCCCTTCCGCCTCCAGCAGCGCCTGCTTGGCGGCGACGTCGAAGGGGGCGATCTGGGCGATGCCGTTGACCAGGCTGGCATCGTCGAGCCGCGCCACCGCGTCCCAGTCGACCTGATAGCCCGCCGCCTCGGCGAACCGCTTCGATTCGACCTCCAGGCTGGCGCGGCGGCCGATCGACAGATCATCGGGCTCGGGCGCCGCGATCAGCTCCGCCTCGACCTGGCGGAAGGCGGTCGAGACCGTCAGTTCGCGGCGGATGCGGAACAGCGACAGGCCCTCCAGCACCAGATTGTACCGCCCGTCGTCCAGCGCCTCGACCTCGGCGATCTTGCCGACGCAGCCGACCGCGTACAGCGTCGGCGTCTCGCCCTCGCCGCTCGGCTGGATCATGCCGATCCGCCGGTCCCGCGCCATGGCGTCGGACACGAGCGCCCGGTAGCGCGGCTCGAAGATATGGAGCGGCAGGTGCATCTCCGGAAAGAGCAGCGCCCCGGCCAGCGGGAAGATCGACAGGCGGACGCCCGTCATCCGAACAGGATCGCGGACAGGCGGCGACGCTGCTGCGACACCCAGGGGTCCATCAGCCCGACCACCTCGAACAGCTTCAGCAGTTGCTGGCGCGCCGCGCCGTCGTTCCATTCGCGATCGGCCGCGACGATGTAGAGGAGGTTGTCCGCCGCGCCATCGCGGTCGCCCGCCGCCATCTGCGCGTTCGCCAGCGCGAAACGCTGCTCGTGATCGTCGGGATTGTTCTGCACCTCGGTGGCGAGCCCCGCGAAATCCTCGACCGGCTGCGCGGTCTGCGCCAGCGCCAGCGCGGCGCGGGCCCGTTCGATGCCCGGGTCCTTCAGGTCGGCGGGCAGCGCATCGATCGCCGCCTGCGCCTCGTCGGTCAGCCCGGCGGCGACCAGCGCGCGGATATGGCCGGACAGAACCGCCGGATGGTCCGGCGCCAGGTCGAGCAGTTGCTGGAAAATCGCGAGCGCGCGTTCCGCATCGCCCTCGGCCAGCACCTCCTCACCCATCGCGATCAGCGGCTCCAGCTCGGCGGCGGCATCGCCCGCCTCGGACTGGATCGGCAACTGGCGGAGCAGCTGGTCAAGCGTGGTGCGCAGCGCGCTTTCGGTCCGCGCGCTGGTCAGATCGGCGACCAGCTGGCCCTGGAACATCGCATAAACGGTCGGGATCGAACGGATCTGGAATTGCGCGGCGATGAACTGGTTCTTGTCGGTGTCGACCTTGGCCAGCACCACGCCCTTGTCGGCATAATCCGCCGCCACCTTCTCCAGCACCGGGGCCAGCGCCTTGCACGGGCCGCACCATTCCGCCCAGAAATCGATGATGACGAGCTTCGTCATCGACGGCTCGACAACGTCGGTACGGAATGCGGTCACCGCTTCCTTGTCGGCAGGCGTCATTCCCAGGCTGGCCAAATCACTGCTCCCACTTGTGCTGGCCCGCTATCTGGGGCGGCACGCGGCGTAATGGAAGGCCCGTCGGACGAACAGCCCGCGCCCGCGCCAACGCCCCGCCCCGCCGCCGCGACCGGTCCGCCGACGGCGGATCGAAGGCGCGGACCGGCCCCAGGCTCTCGGGCACGCGCTCGGCGGGGGCGGTCTCCGCCGGGAGGCGGTCGGCATCCACCACCGGATCGGCGAAGGCCAGGCCGAGCTGCGACGGCGCCACCGCCGCCGCCGGGGCGGAGCGGCGCAGGCGGGCGGCGCGGTCGGGCCGGACCGCCACCCCGCCCTCCAGCGCCAGCCGCCCGGTGCCAATCGCCGCGGCGCGCAGCACGCGGACCCGGACCAGGTCGCAGCCACCGCCGGCGGCCAGTCGCTCCGCCAGCGTCGACCAACCCCTGGCGAACCCGCGCAGCACCGGCGCGGCCGCCTGCCCCGGCTCGGGCGTCTCGACCCGCAAGGTCAGGCGCTGGCCGTCGCCGGTGAACAGCGCCGCCTCCCAGTCGCACCCGCCCTCGCCCGCCGCCGTCATCTCGGCGACCAGCGGCGCCAGCGCCGCCGCGATTTCGGCCAGCACCGTCTTCGCCGCCATGGCTGGCGCGTCCAAGGCCCGGTCGACCTGCCGTGCGGATGGCGTCGGCAGCGGCGGCAGCGGCGCCCGCGGGTCGGTCAGGACCCGCACCGCCTCCACCACCGCGCGACCAAACTGCGCCGCCAGCGCCGCCTGGGGCCGCGCCGCCGCGTCGCCCACCGTGCGCAGCCCGGCGGCGACCAGCGCCTCCGTCTCCTCCGCCTCCAGCTCCAGCGCGGCGACCGGCAGCCGCCGCACCGCGCCCGCCTCGTCCGGGGCCGGGCCGCCCGCGAAACGCGCCAGCGCGCGCGCCACCGCCGGGGTGCCGCCAAAGGCATGGCGCACGATCACCCCCCGCCGCGCCAGGCGCGTCTCGAGATCGGCGACCAGCGTGGCGTCGTCGCCCGGCCGGCCGGACAGGTCGAGCGTCAGCCCGTCGGCAGGGTCGAGCCGGACCTGCGGCGTGTAGCGCGCGAACCCCTCCGCCAGCCGCTCCAGCCAGTCGCAATCGCCATGGGGATCGGCGGGCAGCGCGATGAGCGCGGGCACCACCGCCCGCGCCGCCGCGACCGTTCCGCCCGTCGCCAGTCCCGCCCGCGCCGCCGCCGGATCGACCATCGCCAGCCGCTCCGTGCCGCCGATCCGCTGGGTCAGCGCAACCGGCGCATCGTCCCCGAACAGGGTCGGCCGCGTCGCGCGCAACCGCTCGAACGGCAGCATCGGAAAGACCAGCGCCAGGAAGCGCCGCGCCACCGCGCCGCTCACCGGCCGCACGCCGATGCAGGCCGGCGGTCACCGGACGATGGCCCGGCGGGGAAGCCCGGCAGGACGGATGAGTCGCGCATAAGCGTTCTTCTATTGTTCTGAACAGCCTCCGCCAAGCTGCAACTTTTTTGAAATTAACGCTTGCGCGGTTCCACACCCACGGCTAGGAGCGCCGCACACCCACCGACCACCCGGTCGGACGGACGCCAGAGCGGGCGTAGCTCAGGGGTAGAGCACAACCTTGCCAAGGTTGGGGTCGAGGGTTCGAATCCCTTCGCCCGCTCCAGTCTTCTTCACGAAGGCCTTTCGGTCAAGCCCCATGGGGCGACCTCCTCTTCTATAGCCATCAAGCCTTGGGTATCCTCGGTTCACCGCCTCCCCGATCGCCAGGGGATCAGCCGCACGCCAAGTCGCGCAAGCATACCGCGTCGGACTTTGCGGGAGACGAACCATGCCCAGGGTACGCGCCATGGCGTCGTCGGTACGCTGCGGACGATGCCGGTCGGGCCGGTGGAGGAGATGGAGGGCGGCGAACGCTGGCGCGTCGATCCGCTGGGTCGCCGGCGGCGTCATCCCGGCCGGCGCGTAGCGGTGGAGGGCCGCCGAACCGGCTTCGACCCGTTGACGGTCGAGCGGATGTTCCTCCGGCAGAAGAATGACCCGTCCCCGGAATCGCCCGTCCACGCCTGGCTCGGCGCGAGGATGCGAGGGCGCTGATTGGGTCCGCAGATGCACGAAACGGGCCGCCGGATGATCCGGCGACCCGTTGCAGGCGATATCAGGCGATATCAGGCGTAGGTGACGGCGACGCCGCGACGGCGATAGCGGGCGGCCGCGCCGATCATGCCGAAGCCGAGCAGCATCATCGCCCAGGTGGCGGGCTCCGGCACGGCGGCGGCGGCGAGCGTGTAATTGAAGTTGGCGACCTCGAACGCGTCGCGCGCTGGATCGTTGGTGAAGGTCACGCCGGTGATCGACTCACCCGCGCTCGCGGCGAACTGCACATATTGCGAAAAGGCCTGGTTGCCGTCGCGCACCGCGAAGTTCAGCGAATTGACGGTGAAGTCGTAGCTGCCCAGGTTGGTGTTGACCGTCAGGCGGTTCCAGGTGTCCGGCGACCCCCAGAGGAAGCTGAGATAGCTGAGCGCCGAACCGAAGTTGAGCGTCGCCGGCTGGCCGGCCAGCGGACCCGCCGCCAGGAAGGTGTTGCCGAAGATCGTGCCCGCCGGCATGTCGGCGAACGGACGGTCCGAGGTATAGACGGTGCCACCGCTCAGCGTCGCGACCGTGCCGCCGTCGAGGCCGGCGCTGCTCAGCGTCGCGAAGGTGCCCGTGCCGCCGCCCAGGCTGCCCACCACCGTCGCGTTGGCCGCCGCCGGCGCCAGGAAGAGGGCGGATGCGGCAAAAGCAGCTTTGATCAGTTGCATAGAGAGATGTCCTTCGAAGAGCCCAGAAGACCCGAGGCGGCACCCCGCCCACGGCGACCGGTGAAATGTCCGCTTAGGTAAATAGTTCATTGACGAATTTAGGCTTTTTTGACGTGTCCCATTATGGATCGTAAACCTCGCCACCCCCAGCCGGTTGGCGTCCCGGCCGGCGGCCCAGGGTTGCGGCCTTGACGACCGCCGGAAGGCTGGTCATGCCCGGCTTGTCCAACGCTCGTCGGAGCTTATGCCGCCTTACGACTCCCATGGTTCCGACCGCGACCTGCCGATCGGCCTCCGGTTCCTCGCCGGCGGGGGCGCGGCGACGCGGCTGATCCTGGCGCGCGACTGGACCCGCCATCCGCTGGGGCCGCCGGAGACATGGTCGGTCGAGTTCAAGACCGCGCTCAGCCTGCTGCTCAACTCGCCCGAATCGATGATCCTGTGCTGGGGGCGGGACGAGCTGTTCTTCTTCTTCAATGAAACCTATTTCCCGCTGCTCGGTCCCCGGCTGGACGGCGCGATGGGATCGACCCTGGCGCAGGTCTGGCCCGACGCCTGGGACCAGGCCCGGCCGATCGTCGAGGCGGCCTATGCCGGACGCAGCCAGCGCTTCGTCGACCTGCCCTGGAAACTCGACACCGATCGCGGCGCGGCCGACACCTGGTGGAGCTTCTCCTATTCGCGGGTGCTGGGCGCGGATGGCGCGATCGTCGGCCTGTTCATCTTCACCAACGAGACGACGGCGCGCGTGCTGGCCGACCGCGCGGTGACGGAGGGACAGCGCCAGCTCCAATCGCTCAACCGCGACCTGGAACGGCTGGTCGCGCAACGCACCGCCGAGCGCGACCGGATGTGGAACTTGTCGCCCGACCTGATGGCGGTGGTCGGGTCTGACGGCCGCTATCTCAGCGTCAACCCGGCCTGGACCCAGGTGCTGGGCTATGACCAGGCGGAGCTGGTCGGCCTGGCCGGCGACGCGCTCGCCCATCCCGACGACATGGCCGCGACCCAGGCGGCGATCGTCACCGCCAAGGACGGCGTGCTGCCGCAGTTCGAAATGCGCACTCGCCACAAGGACGGCAGCTATCGCTGGGTCCAGTGGGTGGCGGCGCCGGGCGATACCGAGATCTTCGCGGTCGGCCGCGACGTCACCGACGCAAAGGTCGCCGCCGAGCAGCTCCGCCTCGCCAGCGAACAGCTCAGCCAGGCGCAGAAGATGGAGGCGATCGGCCAGCTCACCGGCGGCGTCGCGCACGACTTCAACAATCTGCTGACGATCATCCGCGGATCGGTCGAGCTGCTGCGCCGGCCCAGCCTGTCCCCGGCGAAGCGCGACCATTATGTCGATGCGATCAGCGACACCGCCGACCGCGCCGCCAAGCTGACCGGGCAATTGCTCGCCTTCGCCCGCCGCCAGGCCCTGACGCCCGAGCTGATCGACGTCGGCGCGGCGGTGGCGGGCATCCTCGACATGGTCCGCACCCTGGTCGGCGGGCGGATCGCGCTGGCCTTCGACGCGGCCGACACCCCCTGCCTGGCGGAGGTGGACCGCAGCCAGTTCGAGACGGCGCTGGTCAATCTGGTCGTCAACGCCCGCGACGCGATCGTCGGCGGCAGCGGCGCCGGCAGCGGACATCTGCGTATCGCGGTGGCGCCCGCCCCCGGCATCCCGTCGCTGCGCGGCCATCACGCCATCGCCGGCGCCTTCGTGATCGTCTCCGTCACCGACGACGGCGACGGCATCGCGTTCGAGAACCAGGCGCGGATCTTCGAGCCCTTCTTCACCACCAAGGGCGTCGGCCGGGGCACGGGCCTGGGGCTCAGCCAGGTGATCGGCTTCGCCAAACAGTCGGGCGGCGATGTCGGCGTCGACAGCCGGGTGGGCGAGGGCGCGACCTTCTCCATCTATCTGCCGCGCGTCGTCGGCGCCGCCGCGCCGGACCGGCCCGACCCGGCCGCCGACGGCATCGACGGGCGCGGCGAATGCGTGCTGCTGGTCGAGGACAATCAGGAGGTCAGCCGCTTCGCCACCGCCGCCCTGAGCGAGATCGGCTATGAAAGCGTGCTGGCGACCAACGCCACCGCCGCGCTGGCGATGGTCGAGGACGATCCGTCGCGCTTCGACGTGGTCTTCTCCGACGTGGTGATGCCGGGCATGAACGGCGTCGAGCTGGCGACGACGCTGCGCCGGCGGCATCCGACGCTGCCGGTGGTGCTGTGCAGCGGCTACAGCCATGTGCTGGCGGAGAACGCGCAGCATGGCTTCGACCTGCTGCACAAACCCTATTCGCTCGACCAGTTGTCGCGCGCGCTGCGCCGGGTGCTGGATCGGAGGTGAGCGGCCGCGAGCCCGGCTGTTTTAAGGTCGCATAACCAGAAGTCGCGCTCGCTGCAGGTCTTTCGGGCGGCCGAACCGGTGCAACAGCGCGATCATCTCCCAACGCTCCGGCACGTACACGGTCTCGCCGCCGACCGGGACGGGCTGGCGGGTCGTCGGGGCGACGCGCTGCCAGCCGCCATCGTGGCCGACGTACAGGTCCGCCATGATCTCGACCGGCATCCATGACCCGGTCCAACGCGCAAACGTCGCGGAACGGAACCGCGCGTCGCGGTCGGGAGCCAGGGGCGCGACCTTCAGGCGTGCGAGCAAGGCATGGCCGTCGCGTGGGTCGATCAGCAGATCGATGTCCGCCAACGGGGTGTCGCCGCCGAGCAGGGCGACGGCCGCGCTGCCGATGATCCACCAGTCATGCCTTGCGTCCCGCATCGCGGCAGCCACGTCCGCCAGCGCCCGCGCCGCCGGCGTGCCCGCCCTGATCATCCGAGCAATCGCGCCACGTCGCCGAAATCCTGCGCGGTGGCATCGACGCCGATCGCGCGAAGGCGCTGGTCGTGGCCGACCGCGCAATGCTCGCCCGCGCACAGGCCGATGACATAGGCGCCGCTCGCCACCGCCGCGGTCGCGCCGACCGGCGAGTCCTCCAGGATCGCGCAGCGGCGGATGTCGACGCCCAGCCGGTCAGCGGCATGGAGGTAGAGGTCCGGCGCGGGCTTGCCGCGCGCCACGTGCTCGCGCCCCGAATAAAGGTGCTCGCCGAACGCGTCGCGCAACCCCAGGTGGCGCAGATGCGTGTCGATCCAGTGCACCGGACTGGACGAGCAGATCGCCTTGGGTAGGTCGGCCGGCAGCGAGCGGACAAAAGCGACCGCCCCCGCCACCGCGCCGAGCCCCTCGTCCAGGGCGCGGATATCCTCCGCCCGCCGCGCCGCGGCGAAACCCTCCGGGATCGGCGCGCCGATATGGCGCTCGATCGCCGCCAGGAAGTCGGGTCCGGCCAGACCCATGAAATGCGCCATCGAATCGGCCGGCGTGGTCGGATAGCCCGCCTCGGTCAGGAACGTGGCGATATGACGATTGCCCGCCGACTCGCTTTCCAGCAGCACGCCGTCGAAATCGAACAGCAGCGCGTCGAACCGCACCCGGTCGATGGTCAGGGTCGGCGTCATGCCCGCGCCCCGAACAGCGCGGTGCCGACCCGGACATGCGTCGCGCCCAGCATCACCGCCGTCTCCAGATCGTCGGACATGCCCATGCTGAGCCCCGCCAGCCCATGGTCGCGCGCCAGCTTGGCGAGCAGCGCGAAATAGGGCGCGGCGTCCACCCCCAGTGGCGGCACCGCCATCAGGCCCCTGACCGGCAGCGCGGCCGCCCGCGCCTCCGCCAGCAGCGCCGGCAGCGCGCCGATCGGGCAGCCGCCCTTCTGCGCTTCCTCGCCGATATTGACCTGCACGAAACAGTCGGGCCGTCGCCCGCCCTCCATCGCGCGGGCGAGCGCGGTGACCAGCGACGACCGGTCGACCGAATGGATCGCGTCGAACAGCGCGACCGCATCCGCCGCCTTGTTCGACTGCAACTGCCCGACCAGGTGCAGCGCGATATCGGGATGGCCTGCCCGCAGCGCGGGCCATTTGCCCTCCGCCTCCTGCACGCGGTTCTCGCCGAACACCCGCTGCCCGGCGGCGAGGAGCGGGGCGATCTCTTCTGGCGTACGGGTCTTGCTGACCGCCACCAACGTCACCGTGTCGGCTGCGCGGCCGGCGAGCCGCGCCGCGCCGTCGATGCGGGCGCGGATCGCGGCCAGTCTCTCGTCTTCGATCATGGCGCGGCCTATAGGCGCGGACGTGGCGTCCCGATACCCCATGCGCTGGCTGATGACCGACGAACGGGTTGGCGACCGGCTGTGGCCGATGCTCCGTCGCCTGCCGCCGGGCAGCGGCGTGATCTTCCGCCATCATGCGACGCCGCCGGCCGAGCGCCGCGCGCTCTTCGCCCGCGTCCGCCGCATCGCGCGGGCGCGGCGGCTGATGCTGCTGGCGGCGCGGCCGCCGCTGCCGGGCGCGGCGGGGCTGCATGGCCGGGTGCGCGGCGCGACGAGTTGGCCCGCGCATGACCGTCGCGAGGCGGTGGCGGGCCGGCGCGCGGGGGCGGCGCTGCTGCTGGCGTCGCCGGTCTTCCCCACCCGCTCGCATCCGGGGGCGGAGGCGTTGGGGCCGATGCGCGCCGCGCGGATCGACTGCGGGGCGGGAATGATCGCGCTGGGCGGGATGACCGAGCGACGCTGGCGACGCGTCCGCGCGCTGGGCTTCGCCGGCTGGGCGGGCATCGACGGCTGGGACCGGCCCGCAGGGCAAGGACCCCGGGCATAGCGCGGATCGCCGTCCGCTTCAGGCCTCGCCATGCCGGCGAGGAATCTCGAGGATCGTGCGGGACATCGCCTGTACCGGGGAACCGCCAAATGCCTTGGGAGTTGGCGCGTCCCTCGCTATATCTCCACCATGGCAACGAACCCCAGTAACGAATATGGCGCCTCGTCGATCAAGGTGCTGAAGGGCCTCGACGCGGTGCGCAAGCGTCCGGGCATGTATATCGGCGATACCGACGACGGCTCGGGCCTCCACCATATGGTGTTCGAGGTGTCGGACAACGCCATCGACGAAGCCCTGGCGGGGCATTGCGACCGGATCGACATCACGCTCAATCCCGACGGCTCGGTGTCGGTCACCGACAATGGCCGCGGCATCCCGACCGGCATCCACCCCGAGGAGGGCGTGTCGGCGGCGGAGGTCATCATGACCCAGCTCCACGCCGGCGGCAAGTTCGAGAATACCTCGGACGACAATGCCTATAAGGTGTCGGGCGGCCTGCACGGCGTCGGCGTGTCGGTGGTGAACGCGCTGTCCGAATTCCTGGACCTGACGATCTGGCGCGACGGCGAGGAGCATTTCATGCGCTTCGCCCATGGCGACGCGGTCGCGCCGCTCAAGGTCGTGGGCCCGGCGGCGGAGGGGCAGAAGGGGACGCGCGTCACCTTCCTGCCCTCGCCCGCCACCTTCAAGATCACGGAGTTCGACTTCGACAAGCTGGAGCATCGCTACCGCGAGCTGGCGTTCCTCAATTCGGGCGTGCGCCTGTTCCTGACCGATGCGCGGCACGACGAGCCGAAGACGGTGGAGCTGTTCTACGAGGGCGGGATCGCCGCCTTCGTGAAGTGGCTGGACCGCGCCAAGACGCCGCTCTTCCCCGATCCGATCGCGATCCACGGGCAGCGCGACGCGATCGGCATGGACGTCGCGCTGGAATGGAATGATTCTTATTACGAGAACGTCCTGGCCTTCACCAACAACATCCCCCAGCGCGACGGCGGCACCCACATCGCCGCCTTCCGCGCCGCCTTGACCCGGACGCTCAACAGCTATGCCGACAAGTCGGGGCTGTTGAAGAAGGAGAAGGTCACGCTGACCGGCGACGACATGCGCGAGGGTCTGACCGCGATCGTCTCGGTCAAGCTGCCCGACCCCAAGTTCAGCAGCCAGACCAAGGACAAGCTGGTCTCGTCCGAGGTGCGCGCGCCGCTGGAAAGCCTGATGGCCGACAAGCTGGCCGAATGGCTGGAGGAGAATCCGCAGCACGCCCGCTCGATCGTCGGCAAGGTGATCGACGCCGCCGCCGCGCGCGAGGCGGCGAAGAAGGCGCGCGAACTGACCCGGCGCAAGGGGGCGATGGACATCGCCTCGCTGCCCGGCAAGCTGGCCGACTGCCAGGAGCGCGACCCCGCCAAGTCCGAGCTGTTCCTCGTCGAGGGGGATTCGGCCGGCGGCTCGGCCAAGCAGGGGCGCAACCGCCATTTCCAGGCGATCCTGCCCCTGCGCGGCAAGATCCTGAACACCGAGCGCGCGCGGTTCGACCGGATGATCTCGTCCAAGGAGATCGGCACGCTGATCCAGGCGATGGGCACCGGCATCGGCCGCGAGGAGTTCAACGCCGACAAGCTGCGCTACCACAAGATCGTCATCATGACCGACGCGGACGTGGACGGTGCCCACATCCGCACGCTGCTGCTGACCTTCTTCTACCGCCAGATGCCCGAGCTGATCGAGCGTGGCCACCTCTTCATCGCCCAGCCGCCGCTTTACAAGGCGACCAAGGGCCGGTCGGAGGTGTATCTGAAGGACGATGCGGCGCTCGACAACTACCTGGTCGAGGGCGGCGTGGCGGCGATGGTGTTCGAGACCGCGAACGGTCCGCGCACCGGTGCCGACCTGCGCGACCTGACCGACCATGCGCGGCGGATGCGCACGCTGATGCGCTATGTGCCGCGCCGCTACGACCCGGTCATCATCGAGGTGCTGGCGCTCGCCGGCGCACTCGACCCGAGCTTCACGCGCGAGCAGCGCCAGGGCCGGGTGGCGGAGGTGACGCGCCGGCTGGAAGCGGGCGACCACGAGGCGCGCTGGTCGGCGCGGCTGACCGACGAGGGCGGCATCCATTTCGAACGGCTGTGGCGCGGCGTCACGGACCATCACATCGTCGAGGCCAGCTTCATCTCCTCGGCCGAGGCGCGCAAGCTCCACACGCTGGCGGCCGAGCAGGCGGACAGCTTCGCCCAGGCCGGCAAGCTGGTGCCGGCACGCGGCGCGGCCAGCGTCGAGGCGGAAGCGGCCGAGGACGGGGCGGGCGACGAGGAGGCGACCGCCGCCACCCTGGCGCGCGGCGAATCGCGCGTGGCGCGACCGTCGCAGCTGCTCGACGCGGTGCTGGCGGCGGGACGCAAGGGCCTGGCCATCCAGCGCTACAAGGGGCTGGGCGAGATGAACGCCGAGCAATTGTGGGAAACCACGCTCGACCCGTCCAACCGCTCGATGCTGCGCGTCACCAGCGAGGATGTCTCGGCGGCCGACATGATCTTCACCCAGCTGATGGGCGAGGTGGTCGAGCCGCGGCGCGAGTTCATCCAGGAAAACGCGCTGAACGTCGCCAATCTCGACGTCTGACGGCGAAGGGCGACGCTTTTTTCGCCCGGCCCGCTGCGGGTCGGGCGAACGGCGTCGTCTTGTCTGCATGGGCCAGCCGCCCGCGCCCGACGTCACGAGACCGCCTTCCCGATGCCCCCCGCCCCTCCGCCTTCGCCACCGCCGCTGCGCGTCCTGACCTTCCTGCACAGCCATGAGCCCGGCGGGGTGGAGCGGATCGCGCTGCGGCTGGTCCGCCGCTGGCGCGCCGACGGGCTGGACGCGCCCCTGTTCCTGGGCCGCGCGGACGGCGCAATGGCGACGGATGTCGGCGCGGGACTGGCGGCGGTGATGCCGCGCTGCCGCTGGCCCGGCATCGTGCATTGGGAGACCCTGTGGATGATCGCCACGCTGCCGCGCGTCATCCGGTCGTTGCGCCCCGACCTGCTGTTCTGCGCGGGCAACAGCTATGCGGTGGTCGCGGTGGCGATGAAGCTGATCCTGGGCCGCCACTGCCCGCCGGTCGTCGCCAAGATCAGCAACGATCTCGATCGACGCGACACGCGGGGCTGGCAACGTTGGTTCTACCGCCGCTGGCTGCGCGTCCAGGGGCGGCTCATCGATCATTTCACCGGCATGGAGACGCCGATGCGCGCCGAGATCGCCGAGGCGACGGGCGTGTCGGCCGAGCGGATCACGATCATCCCCGATCCTGCCCTGTCCGAGGCGTTGATAGACCGGTTGAGGGCGTCGCCCGAACCGGCCCGTGTCGGTCCGGGCCGGCGCTTCGTCGCGATCGGGCGGCTGGCGGCGCAGAAGAACATCGCGCTGATGCTCGACGCCTTTGAGCGCGGCAGCGGGCCGGACGACCGGCTGACGCTGATCGGCGACGGCCCCGATCGCGCCGCGCTGGAGGCTCGGGCGCAGCGGCTGGGGATCGCGACGCGCGTCGCCTTCCTCGGCTATCAGCCCGACCCGGCGCTGCGGCTGCCCGACCATGACGTGCTGCTGCTGTCGTCGGATTTCGAGGGCGTGCCGGCGGTGGTGCTGGAGGCGCTGGCCGCCGATCGCGCGATCGTCGCAACGCGGTGCAGCCGCAGCATGGGCGCGCTGCTGCAGGAGGGCGCGCTCGGCACGCTGGTGCCGGTCGGCGATGTCGCGGCGTTGGCGGCGGCGATCGCCGCCGCCCGGCCGGGCACGCAAGCCGCCGCCGCCAGCCTGGCCCAGGCGCGGCGCTTCACCATCGAGGCCGCCGCCGGCCGCTATTGGGCGACCTTCGCGCGGATGGCGCGGGAAACCGCCGCATGAGCGATACGATGATCGACCAGGCGATGGCCGACGCCACCGCGCCCGACCCGGAGGGTTCCGTCTCGCGCTGGTCGAAGATCCTGGCGCCGATCGTCTCGCTCTCCATCCTGGGCGCGGTGGTGTGGCAGTTGCGCGGGCTGGACCTCGCCCATCTCTGGGCGCTGCTGCCGCGCGGGGTGGGTTTCTGGCTGGTGTTCCTGCTCTATTACATGGCCGGGCCGATCGCCGACTGGGTGATCTTCCGCCGGCTCTGGGGGCTGCCGCTGTCCGGCTTCGTGCCGCTGTTGCGCAAGCTGGTCGGCAACGAACTGCTGCTCGGCTATATCGGAGAGGTCTATTTCTACGCCTGGGCGCGCCGCCACATGGCCGCCGGCACCGCCCCCTTCGGTGCGATCAAGGACGTGACGATCCTATCCGCGCTGGTCGGCAACGGCACGACGCTGGCGATGGTGCTGGTTGCCGCGCCGCTGGTCGGGTCGCTCGACCTGGGGATCAGCGGATCGACCCTGCTCTGGTCGATCGGGCTGGTGATCGGCCTGTCGCTCGTCCTGCTGCTGCTCCGCCGCCAGCTATTCACCCTGCCGGCGCCGACCCTGTGGATGATTTCGGGCGTGCACCTGCTCCGCACCATCGCCACCACCGTGCTGGCGGCGCTGATGTGGCACCTGATGCTGCCCGGCGTCGCGGTGCGCTGGTGGCTGGTGCTCGCGACGCTCCGGCTGCTGGTCGCGCGGCTGCCGCTCCTGCCCAACAAGGACCTGGTCTTCGCCGGGCTCGCCGCGCTGCTCGTCGGCAAGGATGCGGGCGTAGCGGAAGCGATGACCCTGATGGCGACGCTGATCCTGGCCGCCCACCTGCTGGTCGGCATGGTGCTGGGCGCGGGCGGCCTGTTCGCTGCGGCGCGGCGGCGATGATCGCGGCGCTGGCGCTGCTCGCCGCCGTCCACCCCGCGCTGGGCACGCGCGACGCCGCCTGCGCCCCCGGCGAGACCGGCCCCGCCTTCCTCGTCACCGTCGACGGGTTGAAGGACCGCCGGGGCCGGCTGCGGCTGGAGCTGTATCCGGCGAATGACGCGGACTTCCTGGCCGACGACGACTGGCTGGTCGCGGCGGGCAAGCCGTTCCGCCGCGTCGACCTGCCCGTGCCGATCGCGGGCCCGGTGACCCTGTGCATTCGCGCGCCGGCCCCGGGCCGCTACGCGATCAGCCTGCTCCACGACCGCGACGCCAACCACCGGTTCAGCCTGTGGCATGATGGCGTCGGCTTTGCCGGCAACCCGGTCATCGGCTGGTGGAAACCCCATGCCCGCGACGCCGCCGCGCGGGTCGGCGACGCGCCGACGCGGCTCAGCATCACCCTCAACTATCGCCACGGCCTGTTCTCCTTCGCGCCGATCGATCGCTAGGCGCTGGCGACATCCTGAGACCCTGATCCGGCGTTCGCTGGAGCCTGTGCCATGCGTGTCGCCCTGTGGATAACGCGAAGCGGCGATATCGTTCGGGCACAAACCGTTCTAGGCTGTGGATAAGGACAAGCATGGAGCGATGATGACGGAATTCGGGCTCGATACGTTCGGCGACGTGACGGAGGCGGCGGGCGCCCCGGTCCACCCGGCCCAGGCGATCCGCGACACGGTCGAGGAAGCGGTGCTGGCCGACCAGGCGGGGGTCGACGTGTTCGGCGTCGGCGAGCATCACCGCGGCGATTTCGCCATCTCCTCGCCCGAGACGGTGCTGGCCGCGATCGCCGCGCGCACCGGCCGCATCCGCCTCGCCTCGGCGGTTACGGTGCTGTCCTCCGACGATCCGGTCCGCGTCTATCAGCGGTTCGCCACGCTCGACGCCCTGTCCTCGGGCCGGGCGGAGGCGATATTGGGGCGCGGGTCCTTCACCGAGAGCTTTCCGCTGTTCGGCTATCCGCTCGACCAATATGAGCGGCTGTTCAACGAGAAACTCGACCTGTTCGCCGCGATCCGGCGCGGCGGCCCGGTGACGTGGCGCGGCAACGTCCGCCCCGCCCTGTCCGCGCAGGACATCTACCCGCCGGTGGAAAAGGCCCCGCTCGCGACCTGGATCGGGGTCGGCGGGTCGCCGCAATCGGTGGTGCGCGCGGCGCATTACGGCCTGCCCATGCTGCTGGCGATCATCGGCGGCGACCCGGCCCGCTTCCGCCCGTTCGTCGATCTCTATGCCCGCGCGCTCCAGGACCGGAACCAGCCGATGCTGCCGGTCGGCGTCCATTCACCCGGCTATGTCGGCCGCGACGATGCCAGCGCCGCCGACGAGTTCTTCCCCGACTACAAGCGGATGCATGACGGGATCGGATCGACCCGGGGCTGGCCGCCGCTCCAGCGCGCCGCCTTCGACGCCGAGGTCCGCGCCGGTTCGCTCTATGTCGGTGGGCCGGAGACGGTGGCGCGCAAGATCGCGGCCACCGTGCGCACGCTCGGCCTGTCGCGCTTCCACCTGAAATACAGCGCGGGGCCGCTGTCGCACGACCGGCTGATGGGCTGTATCGAGCGGTACGGCCGGCAGGTGATCCCGATGGTCCGCGACCTGCTGGCCTGACCCGGAAGACAAGGAGAGCGACGATGAAGCCAGGATGGACGATGGCGGCGGCGATGATGGTGCTGGTGGCGGCCCCGCTCGCCGCGCAACAGGCGGAATCGCCGGTCGCGCGCGCGCTCGCCGATCCGGCGCGGGCCGACCAGCAGGGCGACGATGCTCGGCGCCAGGCGGCGGCGGTGCTGCAATTCGCCGGGGTGAAGCCTGGCGACGTGGTGGTCGATTACCTGCCGGGCAGTGGCTATTGGACGCGCATCTTCAGCGGCGTCGTCGGCGCGAAGGGGCATGTCTATGCCTATTGGCCGGCGGCGGGCGCCAAATATGCCGCCAAGTCGCTCCCCGCGCTCCAGGGTCGGGGGCTCGCCAATGTCACCGCCGAGGTCCAGTCGGTCGACTTGCCGGCCGCACCGGTGCCGGTCGACCTGTTCTGGACGGCGCAGAACTACCACGACATCCCCAATGGCGGTGGCGGCGAACCGGCGCTGCGGTCGTTCGATGCGGCCGTGTTCAAGCTGCTGAAGAAGGGCGGCACCTATATCGTGATCGACCATGCCGACGCCCCCGGCACCGAATTGTCGCATACCGCCACCACCCACCGGATCGATCCGGCGGCGGTGCGCCGTCAGGTCGAAGCCGCCGGCTTCCGCTTCGTCGGCGAGAGCAAGGTGCTGCGCAACCCGTCGGACGATCACTCGAAGAACGTCTTCGATCCCGCCATCCGGGGCCGGACCGATCAGTTCGTCTTCAAGTTCCGCAAGCCCTGACCGGGCTGCCGGGGTAACCGGGTATCAGGCGGCGTGGCGCGGCGCGGTGAGGCGCAGCCAGGCCCGCGCCGCCGCCTGGGCCGTCGCGATCTCGCGCGCGGTCAGGTCCTCGGCGACTTCGGCCCGCGCGTCATGCGCCGCCTGCGAGCCGCGCACGGCCGCCAGGTTGAACCATTTATGGGCTTCGATCAGATCGATGGGCAAGCCGGCGGTGCCGGTCTGATAGCAGATGCCGAGGTCGAACAGCGCGTCGACATCGCCCGTGGCGGCATCGGCGATTCGGCTCTCGATCAGGAACTGCGCGCTTTTAAAACTGTTGCCCATGGAACGTCCTCATTGCTCATGGGACTCATCCATGCACCGATTCGGCTCAAGAAATGGTTAACGCCATTAACGCAACCCGTTGACCATAATCGATTACTCTACCGGAACATTGTCGATCAACCGGGTCTGGCCCATGCGCGCCGCCGCCAGCAGCCGACGCGGCCGGCCGGGGGCGGGATCGGGTTCCAGCGTCTCGGCATCGGCGAGCGCGACATAGTCGATGACGAAGCCGGCGGCCTCCAGCGCCCGGCGCGCATCGTCCAGCACCGAATCGACCGGCTCGCCACGCCCGATCGCGCGAGTCGCGACGCCGAGCGCGCGGGGCAGCGCCACCGCGCGGGCGCGCTCCGTCTCGTCCAGATAGATGTTGCGCGATGACAGGGCCAGGCCGTCGTCCTCGCGCTGGGTCGGCACGCCGACGATCTCGACGGGCACGTTGAGATCGGCGACGAAGCGGCGGATGACGGCGAGCTGCTGATAGTCCTTCTCGCCGAAATAGGCGGCGTCGGGCGCGACCTGGTGGAACAGCTTGGTGACCACGGTGGCGACGCCGTCGAAATGACCGGGCCGGGCGGCCCCGTCGAAATGGTCGCTGACCCCGGCGACCGAGATGGTGGTCGCGAACCCCGCCGGGTACATGGTCTCGACCGAGGGCAGCCAGAGCAGGTCGCAGCCCGCCTCGTTCAGCATCCGCGCGTCCGCCGCCTCGCGCCGGGGATAGCGCGACAGGTCCTCGTTCGGGCCGAACTGCTTGGGATTCACGAAGATCGACGCGACGACGCGCGTGCCGGGCCGCCGCGCCGCCTCGATCAGCGCCATGTGGCCGGCATGGAGCGCGCCCATGGTCGGCACCAGCGCGATCCGCGCGCCCTCGGCCCGCCAGCCGGCGATCGACGCCCGCAAGTCGTTGAGGTCGCGAACGGTCAGCACGGCAGGACTCCTCTTGATGGGTCGCTATACATAAAAACATCCCTCGCACCCAACGGCGGGCGCTTCTATGGAGGGGAGACCGCAGTAGCAATAAGGAAGAAGAGGGCGCATGCCCCACGTCATCGTCTTCGCCAACGAGAAGGGCGGCACCGGCAAGTCCACCACCGCGGTGCATGTCGCCATCGCGCTGGCCGCCAAGGGGGCGCGCGTCTCCTGCCTCGACCTCGACCATCGCCAGCGCACGGTGGGCCGCTATCTGGACAATCGCGCGCAGACGATCCGGTCCAAGGGGCTCGACCTGCCGATGCCGCGCCATGCCACGCATGACGGCGAGAGCGAGGATTTCTTCGAGGCGACGTGGCGCGAGCTGGAGCGCGACTGCGACTATCTGGTCGTCGACACCCCCGGGCGCGACGATTATTTCGCGCGCACCGCGGCGACGCTGTCGAACACGCTGGTCACGCCGATGAACGACAGCTTCGTCGATTTCGACCTGATCGGCCAGGTCGACCCCGACACCTATCAGGTGACGCGCCCATCCTTCTATTCGGAACTGATCTGGGACGCGCGCAAGCAGCGTGCCCGCGCCGACGGCACCACGATCGACTGGGTGGTGCTGCGCAATCGCCTCCAGCATATCGAGGCGCGCAACATGCGCCGCGTGTCGGACGCGCTGGCGCAGCTCGCCAAGCGGGTCGGCTTCCGCATCATCCCGGGCCTTGGCGAGCGCGTGATCTATCGCGAAATGTTCCCCCAGGGGCTGACCATGATCGACGCCAAGGCGATCGGATCGATGGGCATCGGCCATGTCGCCGCCCGCCAGGAGCTGCGCGAGATGATGGCGGCGCTGCAACTGCCCGATCTCGGCGAGATCACGGCGCGCGCGCAGAGCGCGGAGATGGCCGAGTCGCCCGGCGTGCCGGACGTGGCGGCGTGATGCGCCGGCGATGAAGTGGCTGGTCGCGGCGCTGCTGATCTGGGCGGCGTGGACCTATCTCAAGCCGTCGGGCAAGCGACGGATGGCCGCCGATGAGGCGGAGGCGCGGGCGGTGCTGGGCGTCGGTCCGCGTGCCGATGCGGCGGCGATCCGCGCGGCGCACCGGCGGCTGCTGGCGGGGGTCCATCCCGATCGCGGCGGATCGGCCGAACTGGCGCAGCGGGTGAATGCAGCGCGCGACCGGCTGCTCGGCCCGTCAGCGTGAAGCACCAGCCATGAGCCACCGCTTCGACCCGGTGGTGCTGCGCGAATATGACGTGCGCGGCACGGTCGGCCGGACGCTGCACGCGGCGGACGGCTATGCGATCGGCCGCTGCTTCGCGACCCGCGTGGCGGAGACCGGCGGCGGCCGGGTGGTGGTGGGCCGCGACGGCCGCCTCACCTCGGAGATGCTGGAGGCCGCACTGGTGCGCGGCCTGACCGAGGGCGGCGTGGACGTGGTGCGGATCGGCCTCGGCCCCTCGCCCATGCTCTATTTCGCCGAAGCGGTGCTGCCGGACATGGCCGGCGGCATCCAGGTGACCGGCAGCCATAATCCGCGCGACGACAATGGCTTCAAGATGGTGCTGCGCCATCGCAGCCTGCACGGCGCCGGGATCGCGGCGCTGGGCGCGCTTGGCCTGTCGGGGGCGTGGAGCCGGGGCGCGGGCGGGGTCGAGTCGCTCGACCTCCAGGACACCTATGTCGACCGGCTGCTCCAGGGCCAGGCGCCGGGCCGCGCACCCGGCTTCCGCATCGGCTGGGACTGCGGCAGCGGCGCGGCCGGGCCGGTGGTCGAGCGGCTGACCGCGCGACTGCCGGGCGAGCACCACTTGCTCCACACCGTTCCGGACGGGCATTTCCCGCATCATCATCCCGACCCCAGCGTCGCCGCCAACCTCGTCGACCTGCAAAGGCTGGTGGCCGCGCGCGGCCTCGACTTCGGCCTGGCCTTCGACGGCGATGGCGACCGGATCGGCGCGGTCGACGGCCGCGGCCGCGTGCTGTGGGGCGACCAGATCCTGATGTTGCTCGCCGAGCGGCTGCTACTCGAATGGCCGGGCGCGACCGTGGTCGGCGACGTGAAGTCCAGCCGCGCGCTGTTCGACCGGATCGTTGAGCGCGGCGGCACGCCGGTGATGGGGCGGACCGGGCATAGTTCGCTCAAGACGCTGATGGCGGAGACCGGTGCGCCGCTGGCGGGCGAGATGTCGGGCCATATCTTCTTCGGCCAGGAGTATTACGGCTTCGACGATGCGCTCTACGCCGCCGTCCGGCTGATCCGCGCGATCGATCTCAGCGGCCGGTCGCTGACCGAGCTGCATGACGCGATGCCGCGCCTGATCTCGACGCCCGACCTGCGCATCCCCGTGCCCGAATCGCGGAAATGGGCGGTGATCGACTCCGTCGCCGCGCGGCTGGCGGCGGCGGGCGAGGCGGTCGACACCACCGACGGCCTGCGCGTCGCGATGGGCACGGGCTGGTGGTTGCTGCGGGCCTCCAACACCCAGGCCGCCGTGACGGTGCGCGCGGAGGCGGCCGAGGCGGGCGAGCTTGCGGCGCTGCTGGCGGGGGTGGAGGCGCATCTTGCGGCCTGCGGCGTCCCGGCCTCGCTTTCCGGCGGTGACAGCCCCACATAGAGGTATGGCTCCTCCCCCCGCCCCCTCGATCATCCGCGTCATCGATCTCGAGACGACCGGCAACTCCCCGCCCGCCCATGCCGTGATCGAGATCGGCTGGCAGGATGTGGCCCTGGGCCAGGACGGGCGCTGGGCGTTGCAGGGCGACGGCGGCAGCATCCTGGTCAATCCGGGTCGGCCGATCCCGCCGATCACCATGGCCATCCACCATATCCGCGACGAGGATGTCGCGGATGCGCGCTGGTGGCACGACGTCGCGCGTCCGGTGCTCGACCCCTGGCCGCGCCGCATCGCGCTGGCCGCGCACCGCGCCAGTTTCGAGGAGCAATATTGCACCCCGGCGCTGACCCGCGGGGCAGACTGGATCTGCACCTGGAAATGCGCGCTGCGGCTGTGGCCGGACAGCCCCAGCTTCTCCAATCAGGTGCTGCGCTACTGGCGCAGACCCGAAGGGCTGGTGCATGAGCGCGGCCTGCCGATCCACCGCGCCTTTCCGGACGCCTATGTCACCGCGCACCATCTGCGCGACCAGTTGAACGAGGCGTCGGTCGCGCAGCTGATCCAATGGTCGAAGGAGCCGGGCCTGCTGCCCCGCGTCCGCTACGGCCCCGACCGCGGCAAGGAATGGCGCGAGATCGAGGAGGAAAGCCTGATCGGCTTCCTCACCGACCGCGACCCGGACGTGCGCCACACCGCCGAGACGGAGATGGCGCGGCGGCGTGGCGGCGGCCATGTCGGCCGGCTGACGCCGCAGGAATTGCTGCTGTAGCAGCGGCGGGCCCGTTCCGCGCCGGCGTCATCGATCCCGCTGCCGCGATGAACCCACAACCGCTCGAACATTCCTCCCCGGCGGCGGCCGGGGTCCAGTCACGAAACATTTCGATGGACGGACCAGCGTCTCCCAACGGGATTCCGGCCTTCGCCGGTATGGAAGAGAAGGGCTATATCGTCTTCTAGCGATCACTCCTGTCGCATGGGCGGGTGTGATCGCATCATTCTCCGGCGGCCGGCTTCGCCGCCTTCTTCGCGGCGGGCTTCTTCGCCGCCGGTTTCTTCGCCGCCGGCTTCTTCTCGGCCGGCGCTTTCTTCTCCGCTGCCGGCTTCTTCGCGGCGGCCTTCTTCGCCGGCTTCTTGGTCTTCGGTCCCGCCGCCGCGCGCGCGTCGATCAGCGAGGCGGCTTCCTCCAGCGTGAGCTGGTCGACCGTCACCGACTTGGGCAGCGTCGCATTGGTCTCGCCATCGGTGACATAGGCGCCGTAGCGGCCCTCCATCACCTTCAGCTCCGCCTCGGTGCGCGGATGCTTGCCCAGGAGCTTGAGCGGCTCGCGCGCCGCGCCGCGCGCCGGCCGCCCGCCGCCCGCCGCCGCCTCGGCCAGCTTGACCACGGCGGCGTTCATCCCCGTCTCGAACACGTCGGCGGTCGCCTGGAGCCGCGCATATTTGCCGGCATGGGCGAGATAGGGCCCATAGCGGCCGATCGACGCGGTGATCGGCTCGCCCGTCTCGGGATGGTTGCCGATCGTGCGCGGCAGGCTGAGCAGCTTCAGCGCCCATTCCAGATCGAGTTCGACATCCTTGGGAATGGAGGCGCGCTTGGCGTCCTTGCCCTCGCCGAGCTGGATATAGGGGCCGAACCGCCCCGACTTGCGCTCCACCGGCAGGCCCGTCGCGGGATCGTTGCCCAGCGTCTCCGGCCCGCTATCCTCGGCCGCGGCCCCGCCCTGCGCGAAGCGGCGGGTGTATTTGCACTCGGGATAGTTGGAGCAGGCGACGAACGCGCCGAACCGGCCGCCGCGCAGCGCCAGCTTGCCCGCGCCGCAATTGGGGCACAGGCGCGGGTCGCTGCCGTCCGCCTTTTCGGGAAACAGATAGGGGGCCAGGAACTGGTCCAGCTCGGCGGTGATCGCGCTCGGCTGCTTCTCCATCACCTCGGCGGTGCGGGGCTTGAAGTCGCGCCAGAAGGCGTCGAGCACCGCCTGCCACTGGGCGCGGCCGCCGGACACGTCGTCCAGCTCCTCCTCCAGCCCGGCGGTATAGTCGAATCCGACATATTTCTCGAAGAAGCGCTCCAGGAACGCCGTCACCAGCCGACCGCTCTCCTCGGCGAAGAAGCGGTTCTTCTCGACCCGCACATAGGCGCGGTCCTTCAGCGTCTTGATGATCGAGGCATAGGTGGAGGGGCGGCCGATGCCCAGTTCCTCCATCCGCTTGACCAGCGATGCCTCGGAGAAGCGCGGCGGCGGCTGGGTGAAATGCTGCTCGGCGGCGACGCCCGTCTTCGCCGGCGTGTCGCCCTGGCGCAGGCGCGGCAGGCGGCGCGCCTCCTCGTCGGTCGCGCTGTCGTCCTGCCCCTCCTCGTAGAGCGCGAGATAGCCGGGGAACAGCACCACCTGGCCGGTCGCGCGGAGCACATGGCGGCCGGTGCCGTCGGCGAGGTCGATCGTCGTCCGCTCCATCCGCGCCGAGGCCATCTGGCTGGCCAGCGCGCGCTTCCAGATCAGGTCGTAGAGCCGGGCATGGTCGCCGCCGCCCACCGTGTCGCGGCCGAAATCGGTCGGGCGGATCGCCTCGTGCGCTTCCTGCGCGTTCTTCGCCTTGGTCTGGTACTGACGCGGCTTGTCGGGGACGTAGGACGCGTCGTAGCGATCCGCCACCGCCTTGCGCGCGGCGGAGATGGCGCTGCCATCCATCTGCACGCCGTCGGTCCGCATGTACGTGATCGCGCCGTCCTCGTAGAGCCCCTGCGCGATCCGCATCGTGTGGTCGGCGGAGAAGCCGAGCTTGCGCGCCGCCTCCTGTTGCAGGGTCGAGGTGGTGAAGGGCGGCGGCGGGTTGCGCGTCGCCGGACGGGTCTCGACCGACTGGACCTCGAATCGGCCCGCCTCCACATCCGCCTTGGCGCGCAGCGCGTCACCCTCGTTGCCGATCGACAGCCGATCGAGCTTGCGCCCCTCCCACTGCACCAGCCGCGCGGTGAAGGGGGTGCCATCCTGCTCCAGCGATGCCGTGACCGACCAATATTCCTGCGAGACGAAGCTCTCGATCTCGCGCTCGCGCTCGACGATCAGGCGCAGCGCCACCGACTGGACGCGACCGGCCGACTTGGCGCCGGGCAGCTTGCGCCACAGCACCGGCGACAGGGTGAAGCCGACCAGATAGTCGAGCGCGCGGCGGGCGCGATACGCATCGATCAGGTCGGTATCCAGCTCGCGCGGGGCCTGCATCGCGCTGGTCACCGCCTGTTTGGTGATCGCGTTGAAGGTCACGCGCTGCACGTCCTTGGGCAGCGCCTTGCGCGCGCGCAGCACCTCCTGCACGTGCCAGCTGATCGCCTCGCCCTCGCGATCGGGATCGGTGGCCAGGATCAGGCGGTCGGCGGTCTTGGAAAGGTCCGCGATCGCCTTGAGCTGCTTGGCCTTGTCGGCATAATTCTCCCATTCCATCGCGAACCCTTCGTCGGGGTTCACCGAGCCGTCCTTGGGCGGCAGGTCGCGGACATGGCCGTAGGAGGCCAGGACCCGGTAGTCCGACCCGAGATATTTTTCGATGGTCTTCGCCTTGGCGGGCGATTCGACGATGACGAGCTGCATGGGCGCCTGATAGTGTAGCTTGCGTGTACGCGCGAGGGTGGAGAGCCGCCCGGGTGGCGTCAACGCCCAGTAAGGGCATGATGGGGGATGGCCCGTGACGGCGATGACGTGGCTATGGGCGAGCGTGCTGCTCCAGCCGGTCCCGGTGGAACGACTGGTCGCGCCGATGCCGCCCGGTTTTCAGGTCGGCTACAGTGCGGAAGTGGGTAGTCAGGCGATCGAGGAACGCGTGCCGGCCGGCGAATCGATCGACCGGTGGACCCGTATGGTAACGGTGCAGCGGCTTGGACGACTGGCCACGATCGGCAGCCACGCATTTCTGACGCGCATGGGCGGCCTGTGGACCCGCGCCTGTCCCGGCGCCACCGTCTCCCCGATCAGCGACGGCGAGGTGGAAGGCCGGCCGGTCGCCAGCTTCCGCGTCGATTGCCCGCTGAACCCCCAAACCGGACAGCCCGAGACGATGTTCGCTCGCGCCTTCGCCGGTGCCAGCGACCTGCACATCGTCCAATATGCCTTCCGCTCGGTTCCCGGCGCGGCGGAAGCACGGGCAGCGCTGGCCTATCTGGACAGCGTGCGGCTCTGATCCGTCAGGCCAGCGCCACCCGGCCGCCGGCATGACGGTCGATCCGGCCGGCGAGCTCCAGTTCCAGCAGCACGGTCTGCACGATCGCGGGCGGGCGGCTCGACTGGCGGACCAGCTCGTCGATCGCGACCGGCACCGGGCCGAGCAGGCCGGTGATCGCCTGCCGGTCGCGGTCGCTCGGCTCGGTCGCGGGGCCGGCGTCGAAGGGCGCGGCGGGCATCCGCACCGCCGCGCGCGGGTCGATCGGGCGGATCTGCTCAAGGATGTCGGCGGTCTCCTGCACCAGGATCGCGCCGTCGCGGATCAGCTGGTTGCAGCCGCGCGCCCGCGGATCGAGCGGGCTGCCCGGCACCGCCAGCACGTCGCGCCCCGCCTCGCCCGCCAACCGCGCGGTGATCAGCGAGCCGGACCGCGGCGCAGCCTCCACCACCAGGGTCGCCTGCGACAGGCCGGCGATGATGCGGTTGCGATAGGGAAACAGGCGCGCGCGCGGCTCGGTGCCGGGCGGCTGTTCGGCGAGCAATAGTCCCTGCGTGGCCACCGCTTCCTGCAGGCCGGCATTTTCGGGCGGGAAGACGATGTCGATGCCGCAGGCGATCACGCCGATCGTCCCGCCCGCCAGCGCGCCGTGATGCGCCGCCGTGTCGATGCCGCGCGCGAGGCCCGAGACGACCGTGACGCCGGCCTCGGTCAGCTCGTGCGCGATCTGCCGGGCGAAGCGGCAGGCGGCGGCCGAGGCGTTGCGCGCCCCCACCATCGCCACGCAAGGCCGGGCCGGGAGGCGCAGGTCGCCGCGCCGGATCAGGGCCACCGGCGCATCGGCCAGCTCCGCCAGCAGCGGCGGATAATCGGGATCGCCCAGGAACAGATAGGTCGCGCCGAGCCGTGCGACCGCCGCCTGCTCGCGCTCCACCAGCGCGACCTCGGCGATGCGCGGCCCCTCGCCGCCGCCGCGCCGTGCGAGCGTCGGCAGCGCGGCGAGCGCCGCCTCCGCATCGCCGAACCGGGCGATGAGCTGGCGATAGGTGACCGGGCCGACACCCGGCGTGCGCAACAGCCGCAGCCGCGCGGTGGCGGCGGCGGGCTGGCGCGCGGTCATGCGGCTCAGCCCTTGCGACCGATGCGTGGTTCGGTGCCGGCGAGCAGGCGCTCGATATTCGCGCCGTGCTTCCACAGCACGATCAGCGCCAGCGCCAGGAGCAGCACGACCAGGTCGAATCGGCCGAACAGAGCGGCGGACACCGGGGCGCTGACCGCCGCCAGCATCCCCGCGACCGAGGAGATGCGCAACGCCGCCAGCATCCCCAGCCACATGGCGGCGAACACCAGCCCCGAGGGCCAGTGGAGCGCGACCACGATGCCCATCAGCGTCGCTACCCCCTTGCCGCCGCGAAAGCGCAGCCAGACCGGGTAGCAATGGCCCAGAAACGCCCCCAGCGCCGCCAATTGACCCTCACCAGGATAGAGATGCTCGACGATCAGGATCGCGGCCACCGCCTTCAGCATGTCGAGCAGCAGCGTCGCCGCCGCCAGCCCCTTGCGGCCGGTGCGCAGCACGTTGGTGGCGCCGATATTGCCCGAGCCGATGCTGCGCAGGTCGCCCGCCCCGGCCATGCGGGTGAGCAGCACCCCGAACGGGATGGAGCCGAACAGATAGCCGATCAGCAGCGCGAGCGCCGGTGCGATCCAGAGGACTTCGGTGACCACTCTTCCCCCTTGTTCCGCCCCTATAGCGTGCCCGCTCTGTTCCTGTCCATGTCGGGCGACATCGGTCGCACCCTTGACCATCCCGGCGAAAACGCGACCGGTGCGCAGGTCGCCTGGCGTGATCCGCTCTCCTGACGGGTGGTTCGGGACACAGGACTGAGGGCGCGGGAGGCCGAGGGCACGGGTGGGTTTGCGGAGGCAAGGGGTGTGGGGGCGACGCTGCCCGACGCCCCATCGTCTAGTCCCCCGATGACCGAAGGCAGCCCGCCCCCCGGGACACAAGCTACGGGCTGTTCGCCGCCCCAGGCCGCAACATCCCGCTCCTGCACGAGCGACCCGCCCGCGTCGCCCGGCCCGACCAGCCGCCATCCCGCACAGCGACGACGAGCGCAACGTAGAGGGCAGCGCCGGCGCGACAGGCCCCGGCGGCTTCGCCGGATGGCGGAATGGGGCCGGCTGGGTTCCGCGCCCGCCGGTCGGTCAGGCGATCAGAATTTCGGCCCCGCCACCGCCGGCCGCGCCTTTTTGGGCGTCTCGGCGAACAGCTTGGCGATGGCGGTGCTGCGCGTGTCCTGGTTGGCATAGTCGCGCGCCGACAGGCCGGCCATCATGTCGGCCTGGTCGGGATCGGCCTTGGCGGCGAGGAGCAGGCGCACCATGTCGATGCTGCGGCCCTGCACCGCCAGGATCAGCGGCGTCACGCCCGACTGGTTGCCGAGGTTGGGATTGGCCTTCGCCGCGGCCAGGATCGGGATCATGTCGCGCTGCCCGGCCTGCACCGCCAGGATCAGCGGCGTATTGCCCTGGGCATCGCGCAGGTTCGGGTCGGCGCCCTTTTGCAGCAGATAGCGCAGATAGGTCTCGTCGCCGCGCTTGATGACGATGTGCAGCGCCCCCTCGCCGGTGCTGATGTCGCGCGCGTTGACGACGCTGCTGCCCGGCCGGTCGAGCATGGCGATCACGTCATTGCCCTTGGCCTCGCGGATGGCATTGAGGAACTTGTAGCTTTCCGACTGCTGTTGGGCACGCGCGGGGGTGGCGACCGGCATGGCGGCGCAGGCCAGCGCGGCGAGCGCGACGGAAAGGAGGGATGGGCGCGTCATGGCAGGATCCTTGGCCGAAACGGGGCGGATGCGACTCCGCTCCCTGCTTGCGCGGCCGGGGTTATCAGATCAAGGGTGGTGTCACCATGAACAGGCGCTTCCTCGCGATACTCGCGTTCGGCCCGGCGCTGGCCGGCTGCCAGTCCCCTGCCTCCACGAACACGTCCACCACCGCCGCCGATACACCGCCGCTGGCCGGCGCGGCGATCGGCGGTCCCTTCGCGCTCACCGACGCCAAGGGCCGCACCGTCACCGACCGCAGCTTCGCCGGACAGTGGCGGATCATGTATTTCGGCTACAGCTTCTGCCCCGATGTCTGCCCGACCGACGCGCAGGCGATCGGCGCGGGACTGCGCCGCTTCGCCGAGCGGGACCCGTACCGTGCCGCGCGCGTGGTGCCGATCTTCGTCACCATCGACCCGGCGCGCGACACGCCGGCGGTGCTCGGCCGCTTCGTCGCCGCCTTCCATCCGCGCATGGTCGGTCTGTCCGGCAGCACCGACGCGGTCGCCCGGGCGGAGAAGGCCTTCGCGGTCTATGCCAGGCGCGGCGAGACCACGCCCGGCGGCGGCTACATGATGGATCACAGCCGCCAGACCTATCTGATGGACCCGGACAACAAGCCGGTGGCGCTGATTCCCGCTGACGAGGGGCCGACCGCCGTGGCGGACGCGCTGGCGCGGTGGGTGAAATGAGCGGCCGCTTCTGGGAACGCCCGATCGAGACGCTCGATCGCGCCGAATGGGAGGCGCTGTGCGACGGCTGTGGCAAATGCTGCATCCACAAGCTGGAGGATGAGGAGACGGGCGAGGTGCTGCCGACCAATGTCGCCTGCCGCCTGCTCGACCGGCGCACCGGCTTCTGCTCCGACTACAAGCACCGCCACGCCTATGTGCCCGAATGCGTGCGGCTGACGATGCGCAACGTCCGCGCGATCGACTGGCTGCCCTCGACCTGCGCCTATCGCTTGCGCGCGGCGGGCGAGCCCTTGCCGGACTGGCATTATCTGGTGTCGGGCGACCGCGAGTCGGTCCATGCCGCGCGCCAGTCGGTGCGCGGCTGGACGGTCAGCGAGGATGATGTCGGCGACATGGAGGACCATGTCGTGCTCGACCGCGAGCTGTGACGATCGAGGGGCTGGAGGTGGTGCGCAACCCGCGCGCCCGCCGGTTGAAGCTGACGCTGGACCGGGTCAGCGGCCGGGCGCGCCTCGTGCTGCCGGCCCGCGCGGCGCTGAAGCCGGCGCTGGCCTGGGCGCAGGGACAGGCGGACTGGCTGGCCGAACAGCGCGCGCGCCTGCCGGAGCGCCAGCCCTTCGCGATCGGGCTGGTGCTGACCATCGACGACCGGCCGGTGACCATCGTGCGCGGCGAGGGGACCCGGCGGACGCTCGACTTCGACGGCGCGACCCTGTCCGTCGCCGGGCCGCTGGAGACGCTGCCCCGGCGGGTCGAGGCCTGGCTGAAGCGGCGCGCGCTCGACCTGCTGGACGAGGAGACCGGCTATTACGCCGCCCGCGCCGGCGTCACCGTCAGCCGGGTCGCGATCGGCGATCCGCGTGGGCGTTGGGGCAGTTGCGCGTCGGACGGGGCGATCCGCTATAGCTGGCGGCTGATCCTGGCGCCGCGGTTCGTCCGCCGCGCCACCGTCGCGCACGAGGTCGCGCACCGCGTCCATATGGATCACAGCCCCGCCTTCCACGCGCTGGTCGCGCGCCTCTATGGCGAGGACCCGACCCCGGCGCGGCACTGGCTGCGCGCGCACGGGGCATCGCTTCACGGGTTCGGCCGCTCGCCCGAATAGCGATCGGGCGCGTACCGGTCGGATGGCGGCGACTCGACCGGCGCGCGTGGCTGGGGGCGGGGCTGCGGCTGGCGCGGCTGCGCCTGGGCGGGCGCCCCCGGCTCGCGTCCCCCGGTGACCCGGTCGATCAGGTCGTCGAGCTGCTGCTGCGGCGAGGGGCGGGAGGGCGGCCCGTCCGGGGCGGTCGGCTCGGCCGGTACCGTGCCGGCGGGGCCGGGCGCCGGCGCATCGGCGGGCGGGGCGGCCGGCTGGTCGACCGGGTTGCCGTTCTCGTCGACATAGACGCCGTTGTCCGGCTGGCCGTAATAGCTCTCCTCATCGGGTTCGAGCTGCCATTCGGGCAGGGTGACCTGCGTGTCGAACTGTTCGATCGGCCGGCTGGCCACGGCGGGACGCATGAAGGCGGCGAAGGCGCGCGCCGGCGCGGTGCCGCCGTGCAGGCCGGCGACCGGCTTGGCGTCGTCGCGGCCCATCCACACGCCGGTGGTCAGGCCGGACGAGAAGCCCAGGAACCAGCCGTCCTTCTGCGAGGTGGTGGTGCCGGTCTTGCCCGCGACCGGGCGGCCGATCTGGGCCTGGCGACCGGTGCCGGTGTTGACCGCGGTCTGGAGCAGGTCGGTCATCTCGGCGGCGACATAGGGGGCGACCAGCACATGGCTGCGATCCACCTCGTGCGCGTAGATCGTCTCGCCGTTCGCGGTCACCTTGGTGATGCCATAGGGGGTGACCGCCACCCCCTTGGACGCGACGCTGGCGAAGGCGCGGGTCATGTCGATCAGCCGCACGTCCGACGTGCCCAGCACCATCGAGGGATGGGTGTTGACCGGCGTGGTGATGCCGAACCGCTTCGCCATGTCGGCGATGGTGGTGAAGCCGACCTCCTGGCCCAGCTTCGCGGCCACGGTGTTGAGCGAATAGGCGAAGGCGGTGCGCAGCGTCACATTGCCGCTGAAGTGCCGGCTGTCGTTGCGCGGGCTCCAGCCGTCGATCGTCACCGGTCCGTCGACGATCGTGTCGTCGGGCTTGTGGCCCGCCTCCAGCGCGGCGAGATAGACGAACAGTTTGAAGGCCGAGCCGGGCTGGCGCACCGCCTGGGTCGCGCGGTTGTAGATGGAGGTGACGTAGTCGGTGCCGCCGACCATCGCGCGCACCGCGCCGTCGCGGTCCAGGCTGACCAGCGCGCCCTGCGCCCCCTTGGGCACGTTGGCGCGGACCGCCGCATCCGCCTCGCGCTGCATCGCCGGATCGAGCGTCGTCCACACCTCCAGCGGCGCCTGCGTCTCGTCGATCAGCGTGTCGAGCTGCGGCAGCGCCCAATCGGTGAAATAGCGCGCGCTGTTCTGCGCGGGGGCGGGGGCCAGCTTCAACCCGTCCGGATCGGCGGCATCGGCCTGGCCCTGGCTGATATAGCCGTTGCGCACCATCTGCTCGATGACCACGCCCGCGCGGCCGACCGCGGCGGCGGCATCGGCGGTGGGGGAATAGTTGGACGGCGCCTTGACCAGGCCGGCGATCACCGCCGCCTCGGCCAGGCTCAGATGCTGCGCGCCATGGCCGAAGAACTTGCGGCTGGCCGCGTCGATGCCGTACGCGCCGCCGCCATAATAGACCTTGTTGAGATAGAGCTCGAGGATCTGGTCCTTGGAGAATTTCGACTCCATCGCCAGCGCCAGGATCGCCTCGCGGAATTTACGCCCGAACTTCTTCTGGTTGTTCAGGAAGATGGTGCGGGTGATCTGCTGGGTGATGGTCGATCCGCCCTGCCGCCAGCGGCCCTTTTCCAGGCGCACCTCGATCGAGCGGGCGATGCCGATCGGGTCGACGCCGGGATGCTCGCGGAAACGACGGTCCTCGACCGCGATGGTCGCATCGCGCATCACCTGCGGGATCTGCGCATAGGGCAGCCATTCGCCATAGCTCGGCCCCAGCGACACCAGGATCGACCCGTCCGAGGCATGGACCCGGATCATCTGCCCGTTGGGCGAGGATTTCAGCTCGTCGAAGCTCGGCAGCTGCGACCGGGCGACATAGACCGCGATGGCCAGCGCGCCGAGCGCCAGCACCGTAAGGGCGATCAGCAGCTTGAGTGCGAAGAGGAAGCGACGACGCCAGGGGGAGCGGGGGGGCTGTCGGCGGGGCGAGCGGGGGGCGGTACGCTGTGTAGCCATGGGCGCGCTTGCGGATACGCGTTAACGATGATGGCGACAAGGGGAGAGGGGTCCGCTCCCCGCTCCCCCGCCGCGATCCTCAATCCTCGCGCGGGTGGAAGTCGAGCGCGATCGAATTCATGCAATAGCGCAGGCCGGTCGGCGGCGGGCCGTCCGGAAAGACATGGCCAAGATGGCCGTCGCACCGGGCGCAGCGGGTCTCGACGCGGACCATGCCGTGGCTGCGATCGGCATGGTCGGTCACGCTTTCCGCCACGATCGGCTGGGTGAAGCTGGGCCAGCCCGAACCGCTGTCATATTTGTCGGCGCTGTCGAACAAGGGGTTACCGCAACCGGCGCACTGATAGACGCCGTCCGCCTTGTTGCCGTTGAGCGCTCCGGCAAAGGCGCGCTCGGTGCCCGCCTCGCGCAGCACATGATATTGTTCCGGGGTCAGCCGCTGGCGCCACTCGGCTTCGGTCAAGGTCAGGTGATCCATGGCGATTATGTCGGGTGGCCGGGGGCGGGCGTCAAGCCGGGGGCAGACGTCAGGCCTGGCGGGGCGGCGCGATCCGCGTCGCGCGCGCCACTGCCTCGATCAGCGACACCGGCCCGGCGCGGACCAGCAAAGCGGCGAGCGCGGGCCGCTCCGCCAAGTGCCAGATCGCGCCAGCCAGCCCGATCGGCCGGCGCGACCGGCGGGCGAACCCGGCTTGCCAATCTTGCGACGACTGGCCGCGGCAATGCGCCACTGCCGCCGACAGGCCGCTGGCCAGGGCGATCCCCATGCCCTCGCCCGCCAGCGACGGGATCACCCCCGCCTGATCGCCCAGCCGGAACAGCCCCGGCCCGGTCCGCGTCGCGCGCCAGCCATAGGGGACGTTGGCGACCGCATCGATCGCGGGCGTTGCCGCCATCGCCGCCAGCCGCTCCGCGAGCGGCCCCGAGTCGCGGCTCCATCGCTGGAGCAGCGCCAGCGGACCGCCGGCGTCGGTCAGTCGCGATCGCCGCACCGCCAGGCACAGATTGGCGCTGCCATCCTCCTGCCGGACCAGCCCGGCATAGCCGCCGTCGAACAGGTGCAGCTCGATCGAGTCGCCGACCAGCCGATCGAGCATCGGCCCGGCGGCGAGGCGGACCCGCAGTCCCACCGCCGGATCGCGCCCCCGTGCCGATTCGGGCCGGGCGAGGCCACGCAACTCGTGCTTGCCGGTCGCCAGGAACAGGGTGGACGGCGACAGGATCGCGCCATCCGCCAGTCGCACCCCGTCCACCGTCCAGGCCCGCACCGCGACGCCGCGCTCCACCCCGGCACGGGTGGCCGCGCGGGCAAGCAGCAGCGAATCGAGCCGGCGGCGCGACACCGCCAGCGCGGGGCGGGGCAAGGGGGCCTCGCGCATCCGCGTGCCCGCGAACAGGCGCAGGCGTCGGACGCGGGCCGGGTTCAGCCGGTCCGCCGTCACCCCCAGCCGCTCCAGCGTCTCGATCGACCGCCAGCTCAGGAAGCCGCCGCACAGCGCGTCGCCCGTGTCGCGGCTGCGCTCCAGCACGACGGGGCGCATCCCCGCCTCCGCCAGCGCGATCGCCGCCGCCGCGCCCGCCGGCCCGCCACCGACGATCAACGGCGCGTTCACAGCCGCTCGACGCACAGGCGGAACGGGAAGGCGCGGTAGACCCGTGCGTCGCCGATCCCCGCCGCCGCCAGCAGCACCGGCCATTCCGCGGGGCGGAAGCTGCGGGCGATCGACAGATGTCCGTCGGCGCGCACGATCGGATGCCAGCGCGCCAGTCGCGCCAGCAGCGGCCAGCCGGCATGGGCGACGCCGTGCCGGTGCAGGTCGTTGACCAGCCAGGCACCGGCATGATCCTGCATCCAGCGCAGGAAGGCGACCAGCTCGGCCTCGGCCATGTGATGCGCGACCAGACTGCTGATCGTCGCATCCCAGCCGCCACCCATATCGGCATAGTCGCCGGTGACGTAGCGGATCGCCGATTGGGCGGGCGTATGCGCGCGCGCCGCCCGCTCGCTGCGTGGGTTGAGGTCGATGCCGACCAGCTCGACTGGCACGTCGCGCCGAGCCGCCCAATGCTCGATCCGCCGCAGCATGTCGCCATCGCCGAAGCCGATATCGAGCAGCCGCAACCGCTTTCCCGGCCGCGCGATCCGGTCGAGAAAGGCCAGGGTCGGCCGCGCCGCCAGCGTCACGCGGTTGACCCGCGCCAGATCGGCAACGACCGCGGCATAGATGTCGGCGTCGAGATCGTCGGCGTCCATCAGCTCCGGGCCATTGGCGCGATGCCGCAGGCTCATGACGCGGACCGGAAACCCAGCCCCTCCGCCGCGAGACCGGGACCGAAGGCGAGCGCGACGCCCTGCCGGATCGGCGAGCCCTCGAGCATCCGGGCGAGCGTGAACATCAGCGTCGCCGAGGACATGTTGCCATGGTCGTGCAGCACGCCGCGCGCGCTGGCCAGCGCGTCGGGGGGCAGCGACAGGCTGGTCTCCACCGCATCCAGGATCGATCGGCCGCCGGCATGGACCGCCCAGCCGTCGATCGCCGACGGCGCCTGGCCCTGGGTCACCACCGCGCGGAAATCCGCATCGCCCAGCGCCTGGGCGATGCGACGCGGCACCTCGCCCGACAGATGCATGGCGAACCCCTGGTCGGTGATCGTCCAGCGGATCAGCGAGTCGCTGTCCGGCAGGGTCGCCGCGAAGGGCTGACCAAGCGCGAAGCCGCCCGGCTCGGCGCTGACCAATGCCGCCGCCGCGCCGTCGCCGAACTGGAGCATCGCCAGCAGCGATTCGAGGTCGTCGGTGTCCTGCAGGTGGAGCGATGACAGTTCGCAACAGATCACCAGCACCCGCGCCTGCGGATCCGAGCGGACGATATGCCGGGCGCTGCGCAGCGCGACCACCGCCGCGTAACAGCCCATGAAACCGATCAGCAGCCGCTCGACCGTGGGCGCCAGGCCGAGCCGACGCGCGACGATCTGGTCCAGCCCCGGCGCGACGAATCCGGTGCAGCTGGCGACGACCAGATGGGTGATGCCGTGAAGCTCGACCTTGTCGCGGAGGTCAGCGACCGCGCGCAGCGCCAATTCGGGCGCGGCTTCGGCATAAAGGGCCATGCGCCGGGCGGTGCCGGGGGGTGCGTCACCGGCATAGAAGGCACCCGGCGCCGCCGTCGCCGCCGCGCCCGCCAGTGGCGCCAGCACCGACCAGCGTCGCGCGATGCCGGCGCGCGCCGCCATCCGCTCGAACACCGGCCGCGCGCGCGCGTTCACCCGGCCACCAGCCCAGGCCAGGAAGGCGGCATGGACGTCATGCGGTGGATGGGCGGTGCCGATCGCGTGCAGATGGGCGGTCGTTCCTCGTGACGCGGAGGGGGGAAGGGGAAGGGCGCTGGTCAATCACCGTCTTTCACTGGCAAGGATCAAGGCGTCGGGGCCGTCATAAGGAACGCTCGGCGCAGGGGAACGGACGCATGACCCACCTCGGGACGTGACTGGCAGCAAGACTATGAAACATAAAGTATTTTACGTTTCGAGACCTTGATCGATGTGATGGCTTCTATAGCTTGTCATGATCGGGAGCCAGCCTTCCCGTGAAGGCGGGCGCGTTGAGACCATCGAACCGGGCCAGTAAATGTCCGGACAGCGGTTGCAGGGACGCGAGGAGAGTAATGACAGGAGCCACGAATGACGAATCCGTCGTCGCGCTCATCAAGGATCTCAGCGCCAGGCTGGCCGCCGCCGCCAGCGGCATCGACGAGCGGATCGGGCAGGAAGCGCCACCCACCACCACGACCACGCCGCTGCACCGCGCGCGCGCCCTGATCGAACAGCGCCGGTTGCGGCGTCGTTTTCTGCCCGAGGAACTGTTCCACGAACCCGCCTGGGACATGCTGCTGGCGCTCTATGTCGCGTGGCAGGACCGGCAGGTCATGAACGTGAAGACCCTGGTGTCCCGTGCCGATGCCCCGGTCACCACCTCGCAGCGCTGGATCGAGCATCTCGCCAAGCTGGGGCTGGTCACGCGCGTCGTCGATCCCGTCGATCGTCGCCGGATCGAGGTGTCGCTCAGCGACGACGGCCGGCGCGCGATCGAGGCCTATCTGGCGGCGATCGGCTAGGGGCAGGCTCCTTCCTCTTTTGCGCGGGGATGGTTGCGATCATGTCCGCCGTGCGCCAAACGCGCGTCATCCCGGCCCTTGCCGGGGTATCTGGAAGGGGGCGCGACGCCCCCCTTTTTCGGGAAGGCGTGCGATATACTCGGTTCTAAACCGCCGCCGTCTCGCCATGGTCACGGCCGAAATCGGGGCGGGCGTCGTCCTGCCCCTGCGCGATGATCGAGCGGCGGATGGCGCGGGTACGGGTGAACAGGTCGAACAGCGTGTCGCCATCGCCCCAGCGGATCGCGCGCTGCAGCATCGTCACGTCCTCGGTCAGGCGTTGCAGGATCTCGAGCACCGCCTCGCGGTTGTTGAGGAACACGTCGCGCCACATGGTCGGATCGGACGCGGCGATGCGGGTGAAGTCGCGAAAGCCCCCGGCGGAAAATTTGATCACTTCGCTCTGGGTCACTTCCTCCAGGTCGGAGGCGGTGCCGACGATCGAATAGGCGATCAGATGCGGCACATGGCTGGTCACCGCCAGCACCAGGTCGTGATGGCGCGGGGTCATCAGTTCGACATCCGCGCCCAGCGCCTCCCAGAAGGCGCGCAGGCGCGCCACCGGCGCCTCGGCGCAGCCCTCTTCCGGGGTCAGGATGCACCAGCGGCCGCGGAACAGCGTCGCGAAGCCGCTTTCCGGCCCGCTATTCTCGGTGCCCGCCACCGGATGGCCGGGCACCAGCACCGCATGCGGCAGCACCGCGCGGAGCGCCGCGATGACGCTCTCCTTCGACCCGCCGACATCGCTGACGATGGCGTCGGCGGGCAGGTCGTCGGCGATGTCCGCCGCCGCCGCCGCCATCGCCCCGACCGGCACGCACAGCATCACCAGATCGGCGTCGATCACCGCCGCGCCGGCGCTGTCGGCGACATCATCGCACAGGCCGATCCGCACCGCCGTGTCGCGCACGCCCGGATCACGGTCATATCCGGTGATCCGCACCGTCGGCATCGTCACCCGCACCGCGCGCGCGATCGAGGAGCCGATCAGCCCCAGGCCGATGATGGTGACGCGCGCGAAGGGCAGCATCAGCCGGCCCGGGCGACTTCGGCGCGCAGCACGTCGACCACCGCGCGCATTTCGTCCTCGGTGCCGATGGTGATGCGCAGGCCATGCGCCAGCTTCTGCCCCGGCAGCCAGCGGGTGGCATAGCCGGCCGCCATCAGCGCCTTGTAGGCGGTCTCGGCGGTGAGCGCGCCCTCGAACAGCACCAGCACGAAATTGGCCTTGCTCGGCACCGCGCGCAGGCCGGCATTGCCGAGCGCGGCGATCTGCTCGCCGAACCAGCCGCGCCATGTGCGGTTATGCTCGCGGCTATGGGTGATGAAGTCGTCCGCGCCCAGCGCCGCGATCGCCGCGCGCTGCGCGCCGATGCCGAAGGCGAACGGCGCCCGGATGCGGTGCATCGCCTGGATCACCTCGGGCGCGGCATAGCCCCAGCCGATCCGCTCCGAGGCCAGGCCGAAGATCTTGGAGAAGGTGCGCGTCACCAGCACGTTGGGCTGGGTGCGGGCCAACGCCAGCGCGCCATCGTCATCCTCTTCGTCGAGATATTCGGTGTAGGCCTGGTCAATCACCAGCAGCACGTCGCGCGGCAGGCCGGCATGGAGCCGGGCGATCTCGTCACGAGCGGTATAGGTGCCGGTGGGGTTGTTGGGATTGGCGACGAAGACGACCCGCGTCCGCTCGGTCACCGCCGCCAGGATCGCGTCGACATCGGTCGCATAGTCGCGGTCGGCGACCACCACCGGTTCCGCGCCGACCCGCCGCGTCGCGATCTCATAGACCGCGAAGCCGTAGCGGACATGGATGATCTCGTCGCCCGGCCCGGCATAGGTGCCGGCGGCGAGATGCAGCACCTCGTCCGAGCCGGTGCCATAGACGATCCGGTCCGCCTCGATCCCATAATGCGCCGCCAGCGCCGCGCGCAGTTCGACCGCGGCCGCATCCGGATAGCGCTCCAGCGCATCCGCCGCCGAGCGATAGGCCTCGCGCGCCGCCTCGGGCGTGCCGAACGGATTCTCGTTCGAGGACAGCTTGGCGACCCGGCGTCCGTCCTCGCTGGTCGCGCGGCCGGGGACATAGGGGGCGATGCCCATGATCCAGGGCTTGGGGGTCGGGACGGCCTGGGCGGCGGGGTCGTTGCTCATGGCCGGTGGCCATAGGCTTTGGCGCGGGGCGTTGACAACTTGCTTTGCCGCCGTCCCCGCCGTAGCGGGCGTGGCCATGAACCACGACCGGCGTTTCGGCCTGGCGCGGCAGGTGGCGCTGCCCGGCCCCTTGCGGCTCGATGGCGGCGCGCTGCTGTCGCCGGTCGAGATCGCCTACGAGACCTATGGCACGCTGGCCCCGGATGGCGGCAACGCGGTGCTGATCTGCCACGCGCTGACCGGCGATCAGCATGTCGCCAGCCCGCATCCGCGCACCGGCAAGCCCGGCTGGTGGACGCGGCTGGTCGGGCCCGGCAAGCCGATCGACCCGGCGCGCGACTTCGTGATCTGCTCCAACGTGCTGGGCAGCTGCATGGGATCGTCGGGCCCGGCCTTGACCAATCCCGCGACCGGCCGCCCCTATGCCATGGGCTTCCCGGTCATCACCATCCGCGACATGGTGCGCGCGCAGGGGCTGCTGCTCGACCATCTCGGCGTCGTCACGCTGAAGGCGGTGGTCGGCGGATCCATGGGGGGGATGCAGGCGCTGTCCTGGGCGGCGACCTTCCCGCACCGGGTGCGCGCCTGCGTCGTCATCGCCTCCACCGCCAGGCATTCGGCGCAGAACATCGCGTTCCACGAGGTCGGGCGACAGTCGATCATGGCCGACCCCAAATGGCGCGGCGGCGACTATTATGCTGACCAGGACCCGCCCGCCGCCGGGCTGGCGGTGGCGCGGATGGCGGCGCACATCACCTATCTGTCCGAGGCCGGGCTGACCGAGAAGTTCGGCCGCAAGCTCCAGGCGCGCGATGCCAAGGGCTTCGGCTTCGACGCCGATTTCCAGGTCGAGAGCTATCTGCGCCACCAGGGGTTGAGCTTCGTCGACCGGTTCGACGCCAATTCCTATCTCTACATCACCCGCGCGCTCGACTATTTCGATCTGGCCGAGGAGCATGGCGGGCTGCTCGCCAACGCGTTCCGCGCCGGGCAGGCGCGCTTCTGCCTGGTCAGCTTCGACACCGACTGGCTCTATCCGACGCTCGAGTCGCGCCACATCGTGCAGGCGCTGAACGCCGCCGGTCGGCCGGTCAGCTTCGTCGAGCTGTCCAGCCCCTATGGCCATGACGCCTTCCTGCTAGAGGCGCCGGAAATGAACCGCGTGATCCATGGTTTCCTGGAGGGCGGGGCATGATCCTGCGACCCGACCTGGCGATCATCGCCGACCATGTCGCGCCCGGCGCGCGGGTGCTGGACATCGGCTGCGGCGACGGCGCGCTGATGGCGGCGCTGCGCGACCGTCGCGGCGTCGATGCGCGCGGGCTGGAACTGTCCGCCGCCAATGTCGCCGCCGCCGTGGGACGCGGGCTGGCGGTGGTGCAGGGCGATGCCGATACCGACCTGGCCGGCTATCCCGATGCCAGCTTCGACTATGCGATCCTCAGCCAGACGCTCCAGACCACGCACCAGCCGCATGTCGTGCTCGACCATCTGCTCAGGATCGGCCGGCGCGCGTTCGTCAGCTTCCCCAATTTCGCCCATTGGCGCGTGCGCCTGTCGCTGCTCTGGGGGGGCCGGATGCCGGTGACGCGGCTGCTGCCCGAACAATGGTTCGACACACCCAACATCCATCACCTGACCGTCGATGATTTCCGCGCCTTCCTGGCGGTGCGCGGCGTCGCGGTGGAGGGGGCCTGGTTCCTGGGCAGCGGCCGGCCGCGATCGGCGGCGGCGGCGAACCTGATGGCGGAACATGCCGTGTTCCTGCTGCAACGGTGACCGGTTCTTGACATGTCACTGTCATAAAGATCGGAACTATGATCTATGTGAGCCGTTGCTGCGGCCGACACTGATGGAATTCCGCCATGCCGAAGACGGCCCTGATCGTCGAAGATGAGATTTTCGTGGCCCTCGACCTGGAGCGGATCCTGATGGACGCCGGCTATTGCGTCGCGGCGATCGCGGCCGACCGCAGCGAGGCGCTGGAGGCGGCGCCGCAGTGCAGCTTCGCCTTTGTCGACATTAACCTGCGCGACGGGGCCACTGGCCCCGACATCGCCCGGCGCATCGCCCACGATTATGGCGTGAAGGTCGTGTTCGTCACCGCCAATCCGACCCAGATTGGCGGCGACGAAGGCGCGCTGGGTTATGTCCGCAAGCCGTTCAGCGAAGCGGCGATCCTGGCGGCGGCCAGTCTGGCCTCGGGTGGTCGGGACGCGGCGAACGAGGACGTCGTACCGCTGGGTCAGCTCAACGCCGGCTGAACGCCGCGCGCGGGATCGTCACCGTCACCCGCAACCCCTCCGGCTTCCAGTCGCGCGCGACGGTGCCGCCCAGCTGTCGCACCGCCGACAATTCGACCAGCTGGCTGCCGAAACCCATGCGCTCCCCGCCCGGCTCGGCCACGGTCGGGCCCCCTTCCTCGCACCAGCAGAGTGCGACATGCTGCTCTCCGGCCTCGATGGTCAGGCGGACATGCCCGTCCTCGCGCGCCAGGGCGCCATATTTGGTCGCGTTGGTCGCCAGCTCGTGGAACAGCAAGGCGAGCGGTGTCGCCGAACGGTCGTCGATCAGCATGTCGTCGCCGCTGATCGTCACGCGCGACCGATCGCGCAGATGATAGGGTTCGAAAATCTGGCCCAATAATCCGGTCAGGCTGTCCTGCTGGCCCGACGGGCGCGAGGCGACGCTGTGCGGACGGACGAAGTCGTGCGCGCGGCCCAGCGCCATGATCCGCTGGCGCAGATCATCGGCGGCGGGGCGAAATTCGGGCCGGGCGCGGGCGGCGAACTGGACCAGCCCGGCGATCACCGCGAAGATGTTTTTGATGCGATGGCTCAGCTCCTGGCTGATGATCTCGCGTTCCTCCAGCGCCAGCTTCTGCTCGTGGATGTCGGTGCAGGTGCCGAACCAGCGGGTGATGGCGCCCTTGTCGTCGCGGATCGGCAGCGCGCGGCCCAGCACCCAGCGATAGGTGCCGTCGAAATGACGCAGGCGATATTCGATCTGGTACGGATCGCCCGTTGCCAGACAGTGCCGCCAGACCGTCCAGGCGCGGTCCTGGTCGTCGCGGTGGAACATGTCGTTCCAGCCCTCGCCATCGGTGGATCCGACCGGCGTGCCGGTGAACTCGTACCAGCGCGCATTGTAGTAGTCATGATAGCCGTCGGGCCGGGTCGACCAGACCATCTGCGGCATCGTGTCCGCCAGCGTGCGGAAGCGCAGGTCGCTTTCCTCCAGCGCGCGGCGCGAGCGGGCGGCGACCAGTCCCTGTTCGCGCGCGGCGCGGCGGTCGTCGAGCCGCGCCATGGCGGCGGCGGCCAGCACCACCAGCCCCTCGTGCTGGAGCGGGGTGAGGCCGTCGCGCGGGCGGGTGTCGAGGATGCAGAGCGTGCCGAGCGCCCGACCGTCGCTGGCAAGCAGCGGCGCGCCGGCATAGAAACGCACATGGGGCTCGCCGGTGACCAGCGGGTTGGCGACGAAGCGCAGATCCTCGTGCGTGTCGGGCACGATCATCGGCTCGCGCCCCATCACCGCATGGGTGCAGAAGGAGATGTCGCGCGGGGTGCCGTCGCCCGCCATGCCGGAGCGCGCGATGAAATGCTGATATTCCTCCTCCAGCAGCGTCACCAGAGCGATCGGCGCGTCGCAGAGATGCGCGGCGAAACGCGTCAGGTCGTCGAGCGCGCCGGTGTCGCGCAGATGCTGCGCGTCATAGGTCGACAGCACCCGCACATGGGGCTCGACGCACAAGAGGGGGGTGTCGCTGGAGGAGGAATCGGGGATCACGGGGCGGGAACGCGCGAGCGATCAGAACGGCACATCGTCGTCGAGATCGTCGGCGAAGCCACCACCGCCGAAGCCACCGCCCCGGCTGCCGCCGCCCGAACCACCCGACGATCCGCCGGACCCGCCGCGGTTTCCGCCGCCAAAGCCGCCGCCCGACCCGCCGCCGCCGAATTCGTTGCCGCCGCCGCCCCATTCATCGCCGCCGCCGCGGCTGCCGCCGCCGCCGGCCCCGCCCTGGGGTCCGTCGAGCATGGTCAGCACGCTGTTGAAGCCCTGCAGGACGATCTCGGTCGAATATTTATCCTGGCCGTTCTGGTCCTGCCATTTCCGGGTCTGGAGCTGGCCCTCGATATAGACCTTCGACCCCTTGCGCAGGAACCGCTCAGCGACGTTGGCCAACCCCTCGTTGAAGATGGCGACCGAATGCCACTCGGTCTTTTCCTTGCGCTCGCCGCTGTTGCGGTCCTTCCAGCTTTCGGACGTGGCGATGCGCAGGTTCACGACCTTGCCGCCGTTCTGGAAGCTGCGGCTTTCGGGGTCGCGCCCCAGATTGCCGACGAGAATGACCTTGTTGACGCTACCCGCCATGAACTGCCCCGAGAGTCTAGAGGCCGACGGCGACCGCCAGCCAGTAAGTGATGCCGGCCATGATGTACGCAGCCGCGAACAAATAGCCAACCATGAACAGCGGCCATTTCCATCCATTCGTCTCGCGCCGGGTGACGGCGATGGTGGAAATGCATTGCGGCGCGAACACGAACCACATCAGGAAGGCGAGCGCGGTGGGTAGCGACCAGCGGCCGCGTAGCCGGTCGCTCAACGCCTCCTGCCCCGCCGCGCCGTCGGTATTGTCGATGGCATAGACGGTGCCGATCGCCGACACCGCCACTTCGCGCGCGGCCATGGCGGGCAGCAGGGCCAGCGCGATGTCGCGGTTGAAGCCGATCGGCTTCACCACCACCTCGATCCCGCGCCCGATCCGGCCGGCGATCGAATAGTCGACCGGCGAGATCCCGCTGCCCTCGGGCGGCTTGGGGAAGCTGAGCAAAAGCCACAGCACCACCGTGGTCGCGGCGATGATCGTGCCCGCCCGCTTCAGGAAGATCAGCGCGCGGCTCCACAGGCCGATCGCGATGTCCTGGATGCGCGGCCATTGATATTTGGGCATCTCCATCATGAAGCCCGAGGACGCGCCCTTGGTCACCGTCCGCCGCAGCACCAGCGCGGCGACATAGGCGCCGGCGATGCCGATGATCAGCAGCCCGAACATCACCAGCCCCTGCAGCCGGACGAAGGGCAGGACCGGCGTGTTGGGGATCATCGCGCCGATGATGAGGGTGTAGACCGGCCAGCGCGCCGAACAGGTCATCAGCGGCGCGATCAGGATGGTGGTCAGGCGATCCTTCTCGTCCTCGATCGTCCGGGTCGCCATGATCCCCGGCACCGCGCAGGCGAAGCTGGAGAGGAGGGGGATGAAGGCGCGGCCCGACAGGCCGACGGTCGCCATCAGCCGGTCCATCAGGAAGGCGGCCCGGACCATGTATCCGCTCGATTCGAGCACCAGGATGAACAGGAACAGGATCAGGATCTGCGGCAGGAAGACGATCACAGCGCCGACGCCGGCGATCAGCCCGTCGGTGACCAGCGAGCGCAGGAAGCCGTCGGGCGCATGGCTGGCGATCCAGCCCTCCAGCGCCTTGAACCCGGCGTCGATCATGTCGGCGGGGACGGTCGCCCAGGTGAAGACCGCCTGGAACATCACGAACAACAGGCTGACGAGCAGCAGCGGCCCGACCACCGGGTGCAGCGCCACCGCGTCCAGCCAGTGCGCCCAGCGGCGCGCCGGCGTCTCCGACACGATCGCGGCCTTGGCGATCGCACGGGCGCGGCGTTGCAGCGTCGACAGCGGCTCGTCCGGCTGGTCCTGGACCGGAGCCGGCGGCGGCGCGGCGCCCAGCGCTGCGGTGAGCTGGTGGCGCAGATCGTCCAGCCCGCGCTTGCGCACCGCGACGGTGGGCACCACCGGCACGCCCAGCTCGCGTGCCAGGACCGCGGGATCGAGCACCAGCCCGTCGCGCTCCGCCAGGTCGACCATGTTGAGCGCCACCACCACCGGCCGGCCCAGCGCGATCAGTTGCAGCGCGAAGCGCAGGTGGTTGTCGAGATTGGCGGCGTCGACCACCACGACCATCGCGTCGGGCACGCGTTCGAAGCTCGACCGGCCGGTCACCACGTCACGCGTGACCCGCTCGTCGGGCGAGGAGGGGTCGAGGCTGTAGGCGCCGGGCAGGTCGACCAGTTCGACCGGGCGGCCGTCCTCCAGCGCGATCCGGCCCGAATGCCGCTCCACCGTCACGCCCGGATAGTTGCCCACCTTCTGGCGGGCGCCCGTCAGGGCGTTGAACAGCGCGCTCTTGCCGGCATTGGGATTGCCGACCAGCGCCACCAAAGGCGCGGCCTGGGTCATAAGTCAGCCGGCGATCGGCGCGACATGGATCGACGCGGCGACCGCGCGGCGCAGCGCCACCGTCATCCGGCCGATCCGGCATGCGATCGGGCCGCCACCCAGCGTCGCCCGGTGCAGCACCTGCACCTCGACACCCTCGTCGAAGCCCAGCTCGCGCAGCCGCCGCGCCTCGGGCGGCGCCAGTCGCGTCCAGTCGATCGTCGACACGGTGGCGTTGCGGCGGCGCGGGAAGGTCGCAAGACAGTCTGAAGCCATATGCGGCACATAGAGAGCTTGCGACTAATTATCAATTAGCGCGTGGCAAAGGTTTTCGGTGGCCCGGCCATTCGTCCGCCTCACAGGCGCTCGGGCGCGGCATAGCCGTAGCCGGCGAGCGACCGGCCGATCGCCGCCTCGCGCGCGTCGAGTCGGGTAAAGACCAGCCGGTGCGGTGACGGCCGGTCGGGCCAGTCCTGCCCCTGCGTCAAATGCGCGACCCGCCGGGCGATGCCGGGGCCGCCATCGACGAAGCGCAGCCCCGGCGCCACCCCAGCCACTGCCGCGGCCATCACCGGCTCCAGCAGCGGAAAATGGGTGCAGGCGTTGACGATCACGTCGATGCCCGCGCCGCCCGGCTGGTCGAACAGCCCGTCCAGCTCGGCGCGCACCGCCGTCGGATCGGGGGCCACGCCCGCCAGCATCCCCTCCGCCAGCGCGACCAGCGCCGCCGAGCCGTGGCGGATCACCGTGCAATCGGCCGCGAACCGCGCCGCCAGGTCGTCGACATAGGGCTGGCGGACGGTCGCCTCGGTGCCGAGCACGCCGATCGTGCGGGTCCGGCTCAGCAGCGCGGCGGGCTTGATCGCCGGCACCGTGCCGACGATGGGACAATCGAGCGCCGCCCGCACCGCCGGCAGCGCGATGGTGGAGGCGGTGTTGCAGGCGATGACGATCAGCCGCGGGTGATGACGCTCCGCCAGCCGGCCGAGCAAGGCGGGAACGCGCGCTGCGATCTCCGCCTCGCTCTTGGTGCCATAGGGAAAGCCGGCCGAATCGGCGGCATAGACGATGGGCGCGCGGGGCAGGGCGGCGCGTACCGGCCCCGCGATCGAAAGTCCGCCGACGCCGGAATCGAAGATCAGGATCGGTCGCGCATCGCTCATGCCATCGCCTGTAGCGACGCGATGCGCCCGGCGGAAGCGAGGGCTCCGCACGAATACCGACCTGTCACGGCAGCCTGCCCTCAGCCGAGCGCGGCGCTGTCCGGATCGACCAGGTGCGTCAGCCGTCGTGCCGCGCGGCGGGCGAAGGCGAGGGTGCAGCGCTTGCGGACATGCGCGGGCAGCGGGGTGGTATGCGCCTCGCGCACGATCGCCGCGTCGTAACGGTCGGCGACGATCACCCCGGTCCGCTCCGGCAGGAAGGCCGCGCCGTCGAGCGGCGCCAGGTCGAAGCCGGCCGGCACCGCCCAGAAATAGCGGTCGCAATGGTCGAGATAGTCGGGCCATTTGCCGTCGCCCAGCAAGTCGGCGCGGCTGGTCTTGATCTCGACGACGACGATGCGTCCCTTGGCATCGATCGCCATCAGGTCAGCGCGGCGGCCACCGTCGAGCGGCACCTCCGCCATCGCGACCAGGTCGTGGCGGAGCAGCATGCGTACGACGCCCCGCGCCACATCGGCGGCGCAGAGCGTTGCGTCTAAGGGATCGCGGCACGAGGCGGGTGCGACGTCGAGCATGACGGCGACTTTAGGAACATCCAGCGAACGGAGCAAGCCCGAACGCCGTACGAGGTTCAGCGATAGAAGACGTGATTGCCGATCGACGCGACCTTGATCGCCCCGCCCGACGGGCGGCGATGGGTGGCGTTGAAATACATCGCGTCGGACGCGTTGCTGTCCCACATGTCGTCAAGGGCAACGCGGGCGACCGCGACGGCGGTGCGATAGGACCGGCGGTCGGTATCGATCGCGGGGATCTTGCCGCCGCGCACGAAGGAGAACTGGCCGCGCTGGGTGATGACGCTGCACACGTCCGGCGGATAACGGCCCGATTTGGCGCGGTTCAGGATGACTTCGGCGACGGCGAGCTGGCCGGCGAGCGGCTCGCCCTTGGCCTCGAAATAGATAGCGCCGGCCAGGCAGCGGGTCGCCTCGTCCTTGGCTTCGCTGGCCTGGGCGGCGACGGCGGCGTCGAGCGTCTCGAATTCGGGCTCTTCGGCCGGGAGCGGCTGCACCATCGGGACCGAGGAGGGCGTGACGGTGGAGGCGGGAGCGACGGGCTCGACCGCAGGAACCATCTGGGGGGCCAGCGTGTTCAACGTCTGGAGCGCCGGAGTCGTGACCAGACCCTGGTCCGTACCGGTGGCCCAACCGGGCGAGCTGGCAAGAGCCCCGGCCAGGGAAAGAGCAAAGGTCGCAGCAGTCACGACCCGAGAGAAAAACGACATTCAATCAATTCGACATGCGGTTGGTTCACGGACCCGATCGCATTTGCAGCGATCGTCCGGGCTACCCCCCGACTGCGTCACCGACCTGGATCGCACCCAGACACGGCACAACGCCCATTGGAATGCCGGCCGTCTCGCTGCGTTACGGTTCCATGTCAATTCGACGCGACTGTATCGGCGATGAACCGTTCGACGCCTGCGACAGTGAGTTCGATCACCCACAGGTCGCGATCCCGGTCGCGACGCCGCCGCCAATAGCCGGTCAGATCGTCGTTGGGCGTCACATTCCTTAATATGGGTTTACCATCAAGGTCTAAGGCACGCTCCAGAAGCCTTTCCGGGGCGCCGGGCTCTGCCGCGACGATCAGGATGCCGCCGCCCTGCGCATCGCCCTTGGCCAACACCATGCCCATGCCGCCACCGTCATTCGCGCGGCGCAGCAACGCACCGACCAGCAAATGGGTGGGCAGCCGGCCGTCGGTCATGCGACGGCATAGCCGGGCAGGCCGGCAAGCGCGATGCGCGAGCGCATGAAGGTGCCGGTGCCACGCGCCGCCTCCTCGCCGTCCGCATCGATCAGTCGCGCCTCGCCGACCAGTACGCGGCGCCTGCCGCTGACCCAGCGCCCCTCCGCCACCACCGGTCCCGCCCGGAGCGGCCGGGTGAGGAGCAGGTTGAACGCGGTGGTCAACAGGAAGCGATCACTGACCAGACTGTTGCAGGCGTAGAAGGCGGCATCGTCCAGCATCTTGAAATAGCTGGTGCCATGTGCCGCGCCGCCGGCATGGAAATGGCGTTCGTCGAGCGTGAAGCGGATGCGGGCGATGCCGGCGTCGGCGATCTCCAGCGCGGATTCGAAGAAGCGGTTGATCGGCGCGTGCGCGTAGAGCGATTCCAGCGCGCGGAAATGGGCTGCTTCGCCCTCGGCTAGTGCGGCGGCCTCAGGCGGCACGGCGCGGGTCCGGGGTGGTGAACAGCGCATACAGCGCGTCGGGCGAGCCGGCGCCGCGCAGCTTGTCGACGAACGGCCGGTCGCGCAGCCGACGGGACACGCGCGCCAGCGCCTTTAGATGTTCCTGCCCGGCATCGACCGGCGACAGCAGCGCGAACACCAGATCGACCGGCAGGTCGTCGACCGCCTGGAACTCGATCGGCTGGGCCAGCCGCACGAACAGGCCGATCGGCGCGGCCAGGCCGGCCAGCTTGGCATGGGGGATGGCGACGCCGCCGCCGAACCCGGTCGAACCCAGCCGCTCGCGGTCGGCGAGCCGCTCCGCGACATGGCGCGCGTCGCCGATCGCCTGCGCCGCGGCGAGCTGCCCGAGCTGTTGGAACAGGATCTTCTTGTTGGCGACGTTCCACCCGGTCTGCACGGCCTCCGGGCGGACCACATCGCTTAAATCAGTCATCGTGCCACTCTGGAAAAGCCCCGCGCCGCCTTAACGATCGACGCGGGGGTGGCAAGGGGCCGTGCCCTGTCGCGGCACGGCCGGGTCGGTCAGGCCGCCTGGGGCTGGGGCGCGTTCGACTCGACCTGATCGGCCTGCGGCTCGACCCAGCCGATCGTGCCGTCACCGCGGCGATAGACCATGTTGAACGCGCCGGTGCCCGAATTGCGGAAGAGCAGCGCGGCCGTGTTGCGCAGGTCGAGCATCATTACCGCGTCCGACACGCTGGCATCGGGCACGTCGACGCGCGTCTCGGCGATGATCAGCGGCGCGTCGCCCGCCTCGTCATCCTCCACCGTCTCGGCGAACAGCGTGTAATTGGCGTTGTCATAGCCATTGGCCTGTTCGATCTCGATCGCCTGGGCCGCGTTGCGGTCCTTCAGCCGGCGCATGTAGCGGCGCAGCTGCTTCTCGATCTTCTCGGCCGCCGCGTCGAAGGCGCGGTGCGCATCCTGCGCCTCGTGCCGGCCCTTCAGGATCAGGCCGCGCATGATGTGCGCGACGATATCGCATTTGAAGCCGACATCGTGCGGACCCTTGCCGAACGTGACCTCCGCCGAGATGGCGCGCTCGAAATATTTGCTGGCGATACCCTGGAGCCGGTCGGTGACATGGTCCTTCAGCGCATCGCCCGTCTCGACCTGATGACCTGAAATCCGGATATCCATTCTCGCAACTCCTATGCTTCGTGTAGGCCGGCGGTCCTGTTGGCCTTACCGGATCGGCGTCATCCGGACGCCACGGTCCCCCAAATCGGATCGCTGACCCCCTTCATGAACGCGGCATGGGCGGCAATCTCTCCCTCGCTGGCCGCGAAAACGCGGATCGGCCGCTGGCGGCGGGGCGTGGTCGTCACGACCGGGCCGGAATCAACCGCTTCCGGCTCCAGACTCAGCCCCAGGCCGATCTGTCGCCCACCCATCAGTTCGACATAGACCTGCGCCAGGAGCTGCGCGTCGAGCAAGGCGCCGTGCAGCACGCGATGCGACCGGTCGATGCCATAGCGGGAGCAGAGCGCGTCCAGCGTATGCTTGGCGCCGGGATGCTTCTGACGCGAGATGGCCAGCGTATCGATCATCCGCGTCTTGTGGCAGACCGGCGGGAAGCCGCACTGGCCCAGCTCGCCGTTGATGAAGCCGAAGTCGAAGCTGGCATTGTGCGCGATCAACGGCGCATCGCCGATGAAGTCGAGGAAGTCGGCCACCCCCGCCGCGAACACCGGCTTGTCGGACAGAAAGGCGTCGGACAGGCCGTGGACCGCCTGCGCCTCGGCGGGCATCGATCGTTCGGGGTTGTAATAGGCGTGGAAGGTCCGGCCGGTTTCCACCCGATTGACCAGTTCGACGCAGCCGATCTCGACCAGCCGGTCGCCCTCGGAAAATTTGAACCCGGTCGTTTCCGTGTCGAAGACGATCTCTCGCATCCGTGCGGTTATCGGCCTTCGCGCGGCCCCATGCAAGCGATCACCCGCCGGACATGGTCGCGGGTTTCGTCCAGTCCGCCGCCGGTCGGGATGACGAAATCGGCGCGCGCGCGCTTCTCCGCGTCGGGCCACTGTCGCGCCAGGATCGCGGCGAGCCTGGCCTCGGTCATGCCGGGCCGGGCAAGGACGCGGCGGCGCTGGATGTCCTCGGGCGCGGAGACGACCACGACCCGGTCGACCCGCGCATCGCCGCCGGTCTCGAACAGCAGGGGCACGTCGAACACGACCAGCGGCGCATCGACGTGGTCGGCGAGGAAGGCGGCGCGTTCCTCCGCCACCGCCGGATGGACGATCGCCTCCAGCCGCGCGAACGCCGCCGGATCGCCCATCACCGCCGCCGACAGGGCAGGGCGGTCAACGCCCAGCGACCCCGTCGTGCCGGGAAAGGCCGATTCGATCGCCGCGAGCAATCGCCCGCCCGGCCCCTGCAACCGGTGGACCGCCGCATCGGCGTCGAACACCGGCACGCCCTGCTCGGCGAACATCGCCGCGACCGTCGACTTGCCCATGCCGATCGACCCGGTCAGGCCCAGCGTCCGCATCGGCGTCACGCGATCAGAGCGGCGCGCAGGTCCTCGTCCCGGTCGCGGGGCGGCGCCTGGCCGAACAGGATCTCGAACGCCACCGCCGCCTGCGCCACCAACATGTCGAGCCCGTCGACCGTCTCCAGCCCGCGCGCGCGCGCGGCGGCGAGCAGCCCGGTCTCCAGCGGCGCATAGACGATGTCGTAGACGATCGCGTCCCCGGGCAGCGCCGAGAGGTCGAGCGACAGCGGCGGCTGGCCGGTCATGCCCAGGCTGGAGGCGTTGACCGTCAGCGCGGCCGGAGGCGCGGCGGGGCCAAGCGGCAGCGCCTGGCCCTTCAGCCCGAACTGGCTGAGCAGTGCCGCCGCCTTCAGCACGTTGCGGTTCATCACCGTCACCGGGCCGACGCCGACGCGCGACAGGGCCCAGAGGATCGCCCGCGCCGCACCGCCCGCGCCGATCACCGTCACCGGCTGTCCCGCCAGGTCGAGATCGGCGATCGGCGACCAGAAGCCGGCGGCATCGGTGTTGGTGCCGGCGAGCGTGCCGTCCTCGGCGCGGAAGACGGTGTTGATCGCGCCGATCGACTGGCGCACCCCGCCGGGATCGGCGACATGGTCGAGCGCCGCGACCTTGTGCGGCACGGTGACGTTGCAGCCGCGCCAGTCGGGGTCCTCCGCCCGGTGCCGCAGGAACGCGGCCAGTCCGTCGGGCGCGACCCGAGTGGCGCGGTAATCCGCGTCCAGGCCGAGCTGCGCCAGCCAGTGGCGGTGGATCATCGGCGACTTGCTGTGCCCGATCGGGTCCCCGATCACCTCGGCGTAGATCATGCCGCCATCACCTTTCGTTCGCGCAAATAGCCCAGCACCGGCAGCAGCGGCATGCCGAGGATGGTGAAGTGACTGCCCTCCACCCGGTTGAACAACTGGACGCCCGGCCCCTCGACCCGAAAACAGCCGACGCATCCCGCGATCGCTGGCCATTCGACGTCGAGATACCGCTCGATGAACGCGTCGCTGAGCGGCCGGACATGGAGCCGCGCCCGGTCGACCTGCCGCCACACCGCGCGGCCATTCTCCGCGATCACCGCCGCGCTCCACAGGTCGTGGACGCCGCCCGACATGGCGCGCAGGTGGCGCGCGGCCTCGTCGCGGTCGACCGGCTTGTCGAGGCGGGTGCCGTCGGCGAGCGCGACCAGCGAGTCCGATCCCAGCACCAGCGCGCCCGGCACCTGGGTCGCGATCTTCACCGCCTTCAGCTCGGCGAGCGCATCCGCCAGGTCGCGTGGCGACAGGTCGGCGAGCGCCTGCTTCGCCGATTCCTCGTCCACCATCGCCGCCATCGGCGTGAAGGGAACGCCCGCATCGGTCAGCATCGCCCGACGCGAGGCGCTCTGCGAGGCCAGGATCAGGGTGGGGAAAACGCTCATGACTCGGCCTTGCGCTGGTTGACGAGCGAGACGACCGCGGCGGCGGTCTCCTCGATCGAGCGGCGGGTGACGTCGATCACCGGCCAGCCATTGTCGGCGAACAGGCGGCGCGCGAAGGCGATCTCCTTCAGCACCGCTTCCTCCTCGACATAGGCGGTGTCGGGCATCTGGTTGAGCGACAGCAGGCGGTTGCGGCGAATCTGGATCAGCCGGTCGGCGCTGGTGGTCAGGCCGACGACCAGCGGATTGCGCAGTGAATAGAGCGCGGCGGGCGGCGGGCTTTCGACCACGATCGGGATGTTGGCGGTCTTGTAGCCGCGATTGGCGAGATAGATGGAGGTCGGCGTCTTGGACGAGCGGCTGACCCCGGCCAGCACGATGTCCGCCTCCTCCCATTCCTCCCAGGCGATGCCGTCGTCATGCGCGATGGTCCATTGGATCGCATCGACGCGGGCGAAATAGGCGGCGTCGAGCACATGCTGGCGACCGGGCCGCGCCTTGGCCTGCTGGCCCAGCATCGCCGACAGCGCGTCGTTGACCGGATCGAGCGGCGCGACCGCCGGCAGACCGAGCGCGGCGCAGCGCGATTCCAGGATGCGGCGGGTCGACGGATTGACCAGGGTGAACACCACCAGTCCCGGATTCTGCGCGATCTCCTGGAGGATGCGCTCCAGATGTGCCTCGGTCCGCACCATCGGCCAGAAATGGCGGACGGTCTCGACATCGTCATATTGCGCCAGCGCCGCCTTGGCGATGTTCTCCAGCGTCTCGCCGGTTGAATCCGACAGGAGATGGAGGTGGAGCCGCGTCATCATGCGCGCGCCTCGCTGTGGATGGACGAAGGGCCGGACCAATCTGTGGACAACATGGGGATAAGCGGTAGCGCAACCCGTCCAACCGGGGAAGCGCCCCCCCGCCGGTGGACGAATCCGATTCCATCCACATCGCCGTCCACAGCCACCCGATTCCGTTCACAGCCTGTGGATAACGGGGAGCGCGGATTCGAATCGCCCGGGAATCTGCGAATCCCGCCCGGTCAATCTGTTGGCATTTTCGGGATGGCCGCCTAATCCCCGCTGCCAACGCGCCTACGACTTCATCAGACTCTCTAAGACTCTTATTCTTATTAGATAGAAGGGCCCGTCCGACCCGTGAAACGCCTGTTGTCCACGCTCCGTGGCGAGCGTCATGCCATCCCGCCGCTCTGGCTCATGCGTCAGGCCGGGCGCTATCTGCCGGAATATCGCGCGCTCCGGGCGGAGAAGGGCGGCTTCCTCGCGCTCGCCACCGATCCGGTCGCCGCGGCGGAAGTCACGCTCCAGCCGATCCGGCGTTTCGGCTTCGACGGGGCGATCCTGTTCTCCGACATCCTGATGGTGCCCTGGGCGCTGGGCCAGGACCTCAGCTTCGGGGCGGGCGAGGGACCGCGCCTGTCGCCGCCGCTGGTCGAACATGCGCTGTCGGCGCTCGACCGGGTGCCCGAACGGCTGGAGCCGGTCTATGCGACGGTGCGGGCGGTGGCGGCGGCGCTGCCACCCGAGACCAGCTTCCTGGGCTTTGCCGGCTCTCCCTGGACGGTGGCGACCTATATGGTGGCGGGGGCGGGGTCGAAGGACCAGGGCGAGACGCGCCGCTTCGCCTATCGCGACCCCCAGGCGTTCGGCGCGATCATCGAGGCGATCGTCGACTGCACCGTCACCTATCTGGTCGCCCAGGCCGATGCCGGGGTGGAGGCGGTGCAGCTGTTCGACAGCTGGGCCGGCAGCCTGTCGCCGGCGCAGTTCGAACGCTGGGTGATCGCGCCCAATGCCGCGATCGTCGCGCGGCTGAAGGCGCTGCGCCCCGAACTGATCGTGATCGGCTTTCCCAAGGGCGCCGGCGGCAAGCTGCCCGCCTATGCGCGCGAGACGGGCGTCGATGCGCTGGGACTGGACGAGACGGTCGATCCGGCCTGGGCGCACGCGCATCTGCCGGACGGGATGCCGGTGCAGGGCAATCTCGATCCGCTGGCGCTGATCGCGGGCGGCGTGGAACTGGACCGGGCGGTGGACGATATCCTCACCGCGCTGGTGGATCGCCCGCATGTGTTCAACCTGGGCCACGGCATCCTGCCCGACACGCCCATAGCCCATGTCGAGCGGCTGATCGCTCGCGTCAGGAGGATGGCATGACCGGATGGCTGGGGGCTGCCTATGACTGGGTGAAGGCGGCGCATATCATCTTCGTGATCTTCTGGATGGCGGGGCTGTTCATGCTGCCGCGCTACCTCGTCTATCACCAGGAGGCGCTGGCCGCCGGTCGGGCCGAGGAAGCAGCGCAGTGGGTCGAGCGCGAGAGCAAGATCCGCCACATCATCCTGACCCCCGCGCTGATCGTCACCTGGCTGCTGGGCCTGTCGCTGACCCTCAACCTGGGCCTGGCGGACGGGGTGCCGGGGCTGGGCTGGCTCCATGCCAAGATCGCGCTGGTCCTGCTGCTGTCCGGCTATCATGGCTGGGCGGTCGGCTATGCCAGGAAGCTGGCGGCGGGGAAGCCTAGCCTGTCGGGCCGGCATTTGCGGATGCTGAACGAGGTGCCCGCGCTTGCCGTGTCGCTGATCGTGATCTTGGTGATCGTCCGTCCCTGACGGCCGGTCCGCAGGCTTATCCACAGACTTGTCCACACGCCTGTCCCGCCGCACAGCGCGCTTGACGGCGGGCCTTGCCCTGCTTACCTCCTGTCCACGCGTAGAGCGGCGTCCTGCCGCTCCGCGTTCCTCCCTCCAGCTTCATGTCGCCGCGTCCTGCCGCTGACCGAGCTTCTCCCCAACTATCTGTCGCATTTGGAAATTTTCCATGCATCTCAAAGATTTGAAGAAAAAGACGCCGGCTGAGCTGGTGCAATTGGCCGAGGAACTCGGCGTCGAGGGCGCCTCGACCCTGCGCAAGCAGGACCTGCTGTTCGCCATCCTGAAGGAGCAGGCGGAGCAGGGCGACCAGATCATGGGTCTGGGCACGATCGAGGTGCTGCAGGATGGCTTCGGCTTCCTGCGCTCGCCGGAGGCCAATTATCTTGCCGGGCCGGACGACATCTATGTCTCGCCCAACCAAGTCCGCAAATGGGGTCTGCGCACCGGCGATACCGTGGAAGGCGAGATCCGTGCGCCCAAGGATGGCGAGCGCTATTTCGCGATCACGCGGCTGACCTCGGTCAATTTCGACGATCCCGATGCGGTCCGCCACCGGGTCAACTTCGACAACCTCACGCCGCTCTACCCGGAAGAGAAGCTGATCCTCGATCCGGCCGATCCGACGCAGAAGGACAAGTCGGCGCGCGTCATCGACATCGTCAGCCCGCAGGGCAAGGGCCAGCGCACGCTGATCGTGGCGCCGCCGCGCGTCGGCAAGACGGTGATGCTGCAGAACATCGCCAAGGCGATCACCGACAACCATCCCGAGGTGTTCCTGCTGGTGCTGCTGATCGACGAGCGGCCCGAGGAAGTCACCGACATGCAGCGCTCGGTGAAGGGTGAGGTCGTGTCCTCCACCTTCGACGAGCCGGCGCAGCGGCACGTCCAGGTCGCCGAAATGGTGATCGAGAAGGCGAAGCGGCTGGTCGAGCACAAGAAGGACGTGGTGATCCTGCTCGACTCGATCACCCGCCTTGGCCGCGCCTACAACACGGTGGTGCCGTCTTCGGGCAAGGTGCTGACCGGCGGCGTCGACGCCAACGCGCTGCAGCGGCCCAAGCGATTCTTCGGCGCGGCGCGCAACATCGAGGAGGGGGGCTCGCTCTCGATCATCGCCACCGCGCTGATCGACACCGGCAGCCGCATGGACGAAGTGATCTTCGAGGAGTTCAAGGGCACCGGCAACTCCGAGATCGTGCTCGACCGCAAGGTGGCGGACAAGCGCATCTTCCCCGCGCTGGACGTCGGCAAGTCGGGCACCCGCAAGGAGGAGCTGCTGGTCCAGAAGGACAAGCTGTCCAAGATGTGGGTGCTGCGCCGCATCCTCATGCAGATGGGCACGATCGACTCGATGGAGTTCCTGCTCGACAAGATGAAGAACTCCAAGACCAACGAGGATTTCTTCGACAGCATGAACCAGTAAGGGCCAGGCCCGGCGGCGTTCGCGCCGCCCCCGATGGGACCCAGGTGACGGCGCGGTGGCTGGCCCCCGCGCCGTTCTTGTATGTGCGCCGCTTCTTTGTAGGACAGGGATACAAGCGCCGCGGCCACGAGTTGCCGGTGCATCATCCGGGAGCCGAACTTGTCCATTCTCACGCTACTCGCCGGTGCCGCCAGTGCGGCGGCGGCCGGGCCGGGATCGCCGGCCGAAATCTGGCACCATATCGTTGCCGACTTCTCCAACATCACCGAGCCCGCCGCGCTCGCCGCCTTCGGTTCGGTGCTGATGATCGACCTGGTGCTGGCGGGCGACAATGCCATCGTCGTCGGCGCGCTGGCGGCGGGGCTGCCCGCAGCCGACCGGCGCAAGGTCATCCTGATCGGAATTGGCGCCGCGCTGGTGCTGCGTATCCTGTTCGCGCTGATCGTCACCTGGCTGATGGGCGTGGTCGGCCTGATCTTCGCCGGTGGCCTGCTGCTCCTGTGGGTGAGCTGGAAGTTCTGGCGCGAGATTCGCAGTGGCGGCGATCATGCCGACCCTGCGGCGGCGGGCGGCGACGAAGTGTCCGGCGTGAAATCCGCGCGCAGCTTCGCGGCGGCGGCCTGGGCGGTCGCGGTGGCGGATGTGTCTATGAGCCTGGACAATGTGCTGGCGGTCGCCGGCGCGGCGCGTGAGCATCCTGGCATTCTAGTCGTCGGCCTGTTGCTGTCGGTGGCGCTGATGGGTCTGGCGGCGAACTTCATCGCGCGGATCATCGATCGCTATCGCTGGATCGCCTATATCGGCCTGGCGGTGATCCTGTTCGTTGCGGTGCGGATGATCTACGAAGGCTGGGTCGGAACCGAGGACACGCTGGGGCTGGTCAGCCTGTTTGGCTGATCCGTCGCGCCCCGTCCGGTCTCTGTACGGCTCGTCGTCCCAACGGGGAGGGCGAGCCGTTTTCGCGTCTGGCCCTGTGGATGGTTTTCCATCGGGGTCGGCGAGAAGGTCCGAACGGCCCTGTGGATGATCCTCCATGACGGCCGCTTCTGATCAGGCCCTCTGTGCGTGGATAGGACGTCCCCAAGGCGGCAGCGCGCGTTGGCAAGCGGAGACGGCGCGCCCGAAGCACAAGTCACCCGTGACCATGGGACGGAGTAACCGACATTGCCGGTCCGGCCGTTCGCACTCCTGGGGATAAGACTGGGGATAGAATGGAGCGGCACATTGCAACGGATGCGGCCCGCCCCATGCTGCCGGAGCATTCACAGCCGGGGGCCGCGTCCGATCCGGGTGGGACCGTCGATCCCACCCTGTGGATGGTTCAGCCGAGATGGTCGGCGAAAAAGGCCATGGTCGCGGCATCGGCGCGCTTGGCGGAGTCGTCCGAGCGGCGCTGGCCGAACTCGGTGGCGAAGCCATGATCCTCGCCGGGATAGTCGATCAGCGTCACCTTGGGGTGGTCGTCGAGGCCCGCATGCATCCGCTCCTGACTGTCCTTGTCGACGAAATGATCCTCCTGCGGCACGTGCAGCAGCACCGGATGCGCGATCGCTGCTGCCTCGCCCAGCAAGCCGTCGACGCCGACCGCATAATAGCCGACGCTCGCCTGGGTATCGGTGCGCGTCGCCGCCATGAAGGCGAGCCGACCGCCCAGGCAATAGCCGACCACCCCGACCTTGCCGTCCGGGCCCAGTTCGCCGCGCGCGGCGCGGATGGTGGCTTCGATGTCGCGTATGCCCTGGTCCTGGTCGAACTGGCCCATCCAGTCGAGCGCCGCTTGCATCTGCTCGGGCACGTCGGGATCGAGTTCGAGGCCCGGCTGCATCCGCCAGAACAGGTCGGGCGCGATCGCGAGATAGCCGGCTTCGGCCAGCGCATCGCACTTGCGGCGGATGCCGGCATTCACGCCGAAGATCTCCTGGATGACGATGATGGCGGCGCGTGGCGTACCCTCCGGCGCGGCGCGATAGGCGTCGAAGCGACCGGTGCCGTCGAGCGGCGTTATGCTGATGCTGGTCATGCGGGTTCCTCTGCTTGCCGGACGGGGCAAGCTCCGCGCATGACTATGCCGGTGAGGCCATGGGGGCTCAAGGAGAAGCGATCATGAAGATCACGGTCGAGATCGACTGCACGCCGGAGGAGGCACGCCGCGCCATGGGCCTGCCCGACCTCACCCCGGTGCACGACCAATATCTGGCGATGCTGCGCGAGGCGATGGACGGACAGTTCCGCCCCGAGGCAATGGAGACGATGATGCGGCAATGGGCGCCGATGGGCGAGGCCGGCATGGCCTTCTGGCGGCGGATGATCGACAGTGCGGGCAAGTCCACGGGATGATCGACACGATCTTCGCGCTGTCGTCGGGGCAGCCGCCAGCCGGCATCGCGGTCGTTCGGATCAGCGGACCGGCGGCCTTCGCGGCGGCCGAAGCGCTCGACGCCTTGCCCAGGACGATGCGCCGCGCGACGTTGCGGGCGCTGCGGGGGCAGCGGGGCGAATTGCTCGACCGGGCGCTGGCGCTAGCCTTTGACGGTCCCGCCACCGCCACCGGTGAGGATTTGGTCGAGCTGCATTGCCACGGCGGCCGCGCAGTCGTCGCGGCGGTGCTCGCCGCGCTGGCGACCGTGCCGGGATGTCGGCTGGCGTTGCCGGGCGAGTTCACGCGACGCGCGCTGGCCAATGGCCGTATCGATCTGAGTGAAGCGGAAGGGCTTGCCGACCTGCTGGAGGCGGAGACCGAGCAACAACGCGTCCTGGCGTTGCGCTCGGCGGAGGGGGCGATCAGTCGTGCGGTGCAGGATTGGCTGAGCCAGGTCGCGATGCTCTCCGCCCGCATCGAAGTGATGCTTGACTATGCCGACGAAGAGGATGCCGGCGCGAACGATGCCGAGGCGATCCGATCGGCGATGGCGGCATTGGCGGATCAGATCGACGGGGCGGCGTCGGCACCGCCCGTGGAGCGGGTGCGCGACGGGCTGCGTGTGGTGATCGCCGGGCCGCCCAACGCGGGCAAGTCGACGCTGCTCAACCTGCTCGCCCAACGGGACGCCGCGATCGTTTCGCCGATTGCGGGCACGACGCGGGACCGGATCGAAGCGCCGGTGGTGCGCGACGGTCGCGCCTATCTACTGATCGATACGGCCGGACTGACCCAGACCGACGACGTGGTCGAAGCGATCGGTGTCGACCGCGCGCGCCAGGCGCTGGCGGAAGCCGACATCATAATGTGGGTCAGCGACCAGCCGTCGCCGCACGGCGAAGCCTTGCACGTCCATGCACGGGCCGACCTGCCGGGGCGGGATCACACACCCGCCGATCGGATCGGCGTGCGCCGCGATGATCCCGCATCGGTCACCGCGCTGTGGGAGGCGATCGCAGCCAAGGCCGCGGCGTTGCTGCCCCCGGCCGACGCCCTGCCGCTGCGCGCCCGTCATCGCGATCTCTGCCGGGCGGCCGTACGGGCGCTGCGCGACTCGCCGGCGGATCCCTTGTTGATCGGTGAACATCTCCGACAAGCTCGGTCGGAACTGGCAGCGATCACCGGCGTGGATGCGACCGAGGTGATGCTCGACCAGCTTTTCGGACGCTTCTGTCTGGGAAAATGATGTTCCACGTGGAACAGCTTTGGAGTGCGGGTCGATAGACGCTACAGGCAAGGCATGTTCGACGTCATCGTTCTCGGTGCCGGCCATGCGGGGATCGAAGCCGCATCGGCCGCCGCCCGTCGTGGGGCCACCACCGCCCTGATCAGCTTCTCGGCCGACAATATCGGCATCATGTCCTGCAATCCATCGATCGGGGGGTTGGGAAAGGGACATATCGTCCGTGAGGTCGATGCCTTTGACGGCGTGATGGCGCGCGCCGCCGACGCCTCCGCCATCCACCACCGGTTGCTGAATGCCAGCAAGGGTGCGGCCGTGCAGGGTCCCCGGATCCAGGCGGACCGCCGGCGCTACCAAGCGGCGGTGAAGGCGCTGATGGCGGTGAGCGGCGTCACCTTCGTTACAGGGGAGGTCACCGGGCTGGACCTGAGCGGGGGCGCGGTGCGTGGCATCGTGCTCGCATCGGGAGAGCGGATCGCGACCCGAGCCCTGGTGGTGGCGACAGGAACGTTTCTGGGCGGGCGAATCTTTCGGGGTGACGAGCGGCATAGCGGCGGCCGGGTCGAGGAGCGGAGTGCGGGTCCCCTGGCGGCCCATTTTCGCGACTTTGGCCTGCCGATGGGGCGGCTGAAGACGGGCACGCCGCCCCGTCTCGATGGCCGCACCATCGACTGGGCGCGGCTGACGGAGCAGCCCTCGGACGATCTCGGCTGGACGATGTCGGCGTTGACACCCGCCCGGACGGTGCCGCAAATCGCCTGCGCGATCACCCGGACCACCGCCGCGACCCATGACGTGATCCGTGCGCATCTCGACACGTCGCCGCTTTATTCCGGCGCGATCGAAGGGCAGGGGCCGCGCTATTGTCCGTCGATCGAGGACAAGATTCACCGATTCGGCGACCGTGACGGGCATCAGATCTTCCTTGAGCCCGAAGGGCTGGACGATCCGACCGTCTATCCCAACGGGCTGTCGACCAGCCTGTCCGCCGATGCGCAACGCGCGATGATCGCGACCATCGCCGGTCTCGAACAGGCGCGGATCACCGTGCCGGGCTATGCGGTGGAATATGACCATATCGATCCCCGCGCTCTGGCCCCGACGCTGGCCGTCCGCTCGATCGAGGGACTATTCTGCGCCGGACAGATCAACGGCACGACCGGCTATGAGGAGGCGGCGGGGCAGGGGCTGGTCGCCGGCCTCAACGCGGCGGCACATGCCAACGAACTCACGCCGGTCATCCTGGACCGTGCGTCCAGCTATATCGGCGTGATGATCGACGACCTGGTCCTGCAAGGCGTCACCGAGCCCTATCGAATGCTGACCGCGCGGGCCGAGTTCCGGCTGTCGCTGCGCGCCGACAATGCCGAGACGCGACTGGCAGGCCTTGCGCAACGCGCCGGCTGCGTATCCGCCGAGCGGCTCCATCATCAGCAACGCTCGGCCGACCAACGCGCGACGCTCCGTCAGCGGCTGGATCGATCGCTCACCGCCAGCGATATCCAAGGCCTGGGCGGTCGCGTCAGCCAGGATGGCGCGCGGCGCAGCGCCTGGGAGTGGTTGCGGTTCGATGGCATCGACCTGGATCTGATCGCGCCGGATGCGTTGGATGGAATCGATCCGGCGGTGATTCGGGAGGTGGGCGAGGATGCCCGGTACGCCCCCTATCTCGAGCGTCAGGCGCAGGAAGTAGCAACGCTGCGGTCAGAGGAGTCGATCGCCTTGCCGACCGATATCGATTATGCCGCGATCGCCGGTCTGTCGAATGAGATGGTCGCGCGGCTCGATGCGAGCCGACCCATCTCGCTCGCAGCGGCCGCCCGAATTCGGGGCATCACTCCGGCCGCGCTGTCCGCCGTCCTCCTCCACGCCAAACGGTATGCCGCATGACCGAAGATGAAGCCCGCGCCTGGGTCGACACGCATTTCGGGGCGCGCACCGTCGACCGCCTTACCCGCTTCGTGCCGATGCTGGCGGACGAGATGCAGCGCCAGAACCTGATCGCGCCTTCGACGCTGGACATCGTGTGGGCCCGCCATCTCGTCGACTCGCTCCAGCTTGGCCTGCTCGCGGAGGCGCCCGCCGAACGCTGGCTCGACATCGGCACCGGCGCCGGCTTTCCCGGACTGGTGCTCGCCATGGCGATTGACGCGCCGTTCCTGTTGGTCGAGCCACGCAAGCGCCGCGTCGATTTCCTGCAAGGCTGCAGCGACGCATTGGGCCTGACCCATGTCGAGCTGGCCTGCGCCAAGGTCGAACAGATCGCCCGGCCGTCCCACATCATTACAGCGCGCGCCGTGGCGTCGATCGAAAAGCTTTTGCAGTCGGCCGCCGCTTGCGCCACAGCGGAGACACGATGGTTGCTGCCCCGCGGCGCTGTCGATCCGGAAGATTTGCGCGGCCTCGACCGGCGATACGGGCTAACGTTCCACGTGGAACAATCCCTCACCGCAGCGGACTCGTCGATCGTGATAGCCGATGGAGCCAAGCGATGATCGTTGTTGCAGTCGCCAATCAGAAGGGCGGGGTGGGCAAGACCACCAGCGCGATCAACCTCGCGACCGCTTTATCAGCAACCGGGCAGCACGTATTGCTGATCGACCTTGATCCGCAGGGCAATGCGTCGACCGGACTTGGCGTCGGTCACTCGCAGCGAGTCACCTCCAGCTATGACGTGCTGATCGGCAACACCACGCTCGACCAGGCCGTGATCTCGACCAAGGTGCCGCGCCTCGATCTGGTACCGGCGACGGTCGATCTCTCCGGCGCAGAGATCGAGCTGGTCGAACTGGACGCGCGCACCCACCGGCTGGACGAAGCGCTGCGCCGGAGCACCACGCCCTGGGACATCGTACTGGTCGACTGTCCGCCATCGCTCGGCCTGCTGACGATGAACGCGATGGTCGCCTCCGACACGTTGTTCGTGCCGCTGCAATGCGAGTTCTTCGCGCTGGAGGGGCTGTCGCAATTGCTGACGACCGTTGAGCGAATTCGTCAGCGCTTTAATCCGGGATTGTCGATCCTGGGTGTAGCGCTGACCATGTATGATCGGCGTAACCGGCTGACTGAACAGGTCTCTGCCGATGTCCGCGCCGTGTTGGGCAAGGTGGTGTTCGATACCGTGATTCCGCGAAACGTCCGTCTCTCCGAAGCGCCAAGCCATGGTTTGCCGGCCCTGATCTACGATCATCGCTGCTCCGGCTCGGAAGCCTATATCGCCTTGGCCCGCGAGATCATCCTGCGCCTGCCGAGCAAGGCGGCCGCGGCATGAGCGAGGCATCACCCCGCCGCGCCCGCGCTGGCCTGGGTCGCGGGCTCGATGCGCTTCTTGGCGAAATGGCGCGCGAAGTGCCGGTGTCGGACGGTGCGGCGGACAAGCCCGCTGGCATCCGTACACTGCCGATCAGCGCGCTGGCCCCGCATCCGCAACAGCCGCGTCGCCGCTTCGATGATGCGCTGCTGGAGGAACTCGCCGCGTCGATCGCGGCGCGCGGCGTCATCCAGCCGATCGTGGTGCGGCCCCATGGTCACCAGTTCCAAATCGTCGCGGGCGAGCGGCGCTGGCGCGCGGCCCAGCGCGCGCGGCTGCACGAAGTCCCGGTCGTGGTGCGCGACTTCAACGATGTCGAGACGATGGAGATCGCGCTTGTCGAGAATATCCAGCGCCAGGACCTGAATGCGATCGAAGAGGCCCAGGCCTATCAACGTCTGGCCGGTGAATATGGCCATACGCAAGAAGCGCTGGCGAAGATCGTCCACAAGTCGCGCAGTCATGTCGCCAATCTGCTGCGGCTGCTCGAACTGCCCGACCCGGTCCAGGCCAAGGTGGTCGATGGATCGCTGTCGATGGGTCATGCCCGTGCGCTGCTGGGCGCGCCCGATGTCGAGCGACTGGCCGAGCAGGTGGTGGTGCGCGGCCTGTCGGTGCGCGATACCGAAAAGCTCACCCGCGAAAAGAAGCCGCGCAAGTCGGAGTCTGGGGAGAAGGCACCTCCGGCGTTACCCAACGCGGACATCGTCGCGTTGCAGACGCAGCTAGCCGACCTGCTCGGGGTGTCGGTGCAGATCGCGCATGGTGCAAAGGGGGGTACGCTGACGTTGAGCTATTCGACACTCGATCAGCTCGACATGCTCTGCCAGCGCCTGACCGGGGAGGGGATTTGAACGGTGATCGAGATCGCGGCACGGGGTGATAGTGTCGGCACGACCGCGTTCAGCGGTCCGGTCGGCTGGCTTCGAGGCGACAGCGAAATGGCCGAGGCCATCCGTGCCCATCCGTGGTGCCGGACCGAGCTGGGGCCGCTGACCGAATGGCCGCCGACACTGCAATCCATGCTCCGACTGGTGCTCACCGCGCCCGAGCCCATGGCATTGTGGTGGGGCGGGCCTTTGCATCAGATCTGGAACGACGCGTTCGCCGAGCACCTCGCGGTGGCGGACATCGGCATGGAATTGGGTTCCCCGGCGGCGGAGGCCTGGTCGACCTGCTGGCCGATGTTTGAACAGGCGCTGGAGCGTGCGGCGAACGCGTGGGAGCCACAGCCCGCTTTAACGCTGCCGCCGAGCTTCAGCCGCGCGCTGACCCAGGTGACGATCCGCCCCATAGAAGACGAGGCGAAGCAGGTCGCCGGGTACCTGATCCGGTTGCAGCCGATGGATCGTCACGGGTTGTCGAGCGACGAGCCGGTCATGCTGCCAGTCGATCGCCGGATCGACGGTCGATCGGCCCTGACCCTGCTGCACGATCTGCACCTCCGCCTGCGTGAGGCGCGCGACGTGTCGCAAGCCATGACCGAGGTCCTGCATCTCGCCACCTCCTTTGCCGATACCGATCTAGGGGCGCTCCATCTGGCGGATGCGGATGACCGGATCGCCACCTTGGTCGCGGTGCAGGGGTTCAGCGAGGACAGCCTGTTCATCCGCACCTATCGCGATGGTGACCTGCGGAAGCCGGGTCCGATCATGGAAAAGCTGATGACGAAGCGTCAGCGGATCATTCTTCCCGATATCATGCGATCGGAAATGTCCGAAATAGTTCGTGCCATGATGCTCGATGCAGGCATCGCGGCCATGGTATCGATCCCGTTAGTGGGCTCGGAGCGCAATTTCCTGGGCATATTGAACGTGCATTTCCGGACGCCACGTACGCTCGACAGATTCACGCTCCGTCTGCTCGATCTGCTCGGCTGGATCGCAGGCGAGTTCGTCCACATTCGCCGAGTCGTCCAGCGGATCGAGAACCAGCGTCGGGCGGAGCAGCGCCTTCGATCCCTGAGCCGGCAATGGCGGGAGATGACCGATCCTCTCGCGATCCAGCAGCATACGATCGCCAAGTTGCTCAAGTGGATGGCGGTCGAACAGTGCGGCTTCGTCTATTTCGATGGGCGCCGGAACATGTTGAAGGTCGAGGCGGTCAATCCCGATCGTCCGGGAGAGACATATCGTCTGGCCGTCGCTGCCGACCAGCTGCCGCCCGATCTGATTGCGCCACTACGGGAAGGCCGGACGATCGTACTGGACGACGCTGCCGACAGCCCAGCCTGCGACTATCTGCGTTCGATCAGACTCGGTGCACTGTGCGTCGTACCCCTCGTTAGCCAGAACCGAGTGGTCGGTGCCCTGTTCGTCGGCACTGCCGCGCCACGGCTTTGGAGCAGCACCGAGGTTACATTCCTGGAGGAGGTCGCCGAACGGTGTAAGCTGGCCGTCGGACGCGCGCGAGCGGAAGCGACGTTGCAGGAAACCAGCGATCGCTTCCGCCGCACGACAGAATTGTTGCCCAGCCTGTTGTGGTATGCGGACAGCGACGGGATCAACTTTGTCGACAATCGGCAGTGGGAACGTCTAACGGGCCAATCTTATTACGACGGCCAGAATGGCGGCTGGATTCGTTACGTCCATCCCGACGACCGGCATATCGAGCTGGATATCGCCAAGCGCGCCGATGAATTTAAAGCGCCGGTGGAACGGCAATTGCGCTACCGGATGCGCGACGGCACGTATCGCTGGTTCCTGGTCCGCACCGTGCCTGGGCGCGACAAGGACGGGCAGGTCACGGGCTGGTACGGCTCGGCGACGGACATTCATGAACTGCGGACGCTGAAGGATCGGCAGGTGTTCCTGCTTGCCGAATTGCAGCATCGGGTCCGCAACCTCTTGACGGTGACGCGGTCGGTATTCGAACGGACCATTGAGTCAGGATATGACATTGATGATATCAACGATCACTTCCGCGGCCGACTGGACGCCTTGGCCCGGACCCATGGGGGTGTCTGTCACAATCCCGATCAGCGGGTCGATTTGCAGAATCTGATCCGTGAAGAATTGCTCAGCGTCGGGGTTTGCGATGGACCGTCGGTCGTGATCGATGGGCCGGATGTCGCCCTGCCGCTGGACATCGCCGAGAATTTAGCTTTAACGTTCCACGAACTGACTGTAAACGCGATCAAATTTGGCGCGCTGAAGGTCAAGTCCGGGAAGCTTGCGCTGACGTGGCGGATTGACGTGGATCAGAGCGGGGGTGAGAAACTGGTATTAAGCTGGCTAGAGACCGGCGTTCCCGCGATCGATTTGCGACCTGGCCGATACGGCTTTGGTCGGGAACTGATCGAGGAGGCGCTACCCTATCGGCTAAGGGCTGATACGGAGTTGCTGTTCGAGCGCGGCGGCGTACGATGCACGATCGCGCTTCCGTTGTCGGCGATCGATGATGACGCCGTGCGCTATGGCGAAGGAGGATGGTCGTGACGCTGGGCGGCAAGCGCATCCTCGTGATCGAGGACGAATACTACATCGCTGCGGACCTAAAGCGCGCGCTGCTGCGAGAAGGGGCGGTCGTGCTCGGCCCCTTCAACACCGTGGCGATCGGCCTCGCGGCGGCGACCGTTGAACCGATTGACGTCGCGGTGGTCGACGTCAATCTCGAGGGTACCCCGTCCTTCCCGATTGCCGATGTGCTGAGCGCGCGAGGCGTGCCTTATCTGTTTCTGACGGGCTATGACGGCATCACCATGCCGGACGGCTATCGCGCTCATCCGCGCCTGGCCAAGCCCTTTACCATGGAGGTCGTGCTGGACACCCTGCGCGATCTCGTCTGCCCGGAGGTGGCATTGTGATACGTGCAATCAGAGCCTTTCGCGATCCCGGCGCGGCGGTGCGCCGGCTTAACACGCTGGTGCCGCTGGACGAGGATGCGACGCTCGCGCTGACCGATGCGCTGGCGACCGCCCGCCCGATCAAGCCGCGCCGCGAGCTGATCGGCGAGGGACATGAGATCGTCGAGCCGTTGCTGATCCTCAGCGGCTGGGCGGCGCGGGTCCGCTTCCTGGCCGATGGCCGGCGCCAGTTCCTCAGCTTCCTGCTGCCGGGCGATGTGGTCGGGCTCGGCCACCAGACGCGCCCGGTCGCCACCGCGACGGTGATCGCGCTGACGCCGGTCGAGGTGTGTTCCGCGCCGCCGCGCGACAAGTCGCCGGCGCTGGCGGAAGCCTATGCGCTCAGTCGGGCGCTCGATGAGGCCTATCTGCTCGCCAACATCACCCGGCTCGGCCGGCTCAATGCGCAGGAGCGGATCGGCGACCTGTTCCTCGAATTGCTTGAGCGACTGCGGATGGCGGGGCTGGAAAGCGGCAACAGCTTCGCGCTGCCGCTGACGCAGGAAATGATCGCCGACGCGCTCGGCCTGACCTCGGTCCATGTCAATCGCATGATCCAGCTCTTCCGGCGCGAGGGCGACCTGACCTGGAAGACGGGCCGGCTGACGCTGACCGATCCCTCGGCCCTGGCGCGCAAGATCAACCGCCAACCGGTGCGGGTGTCCGCCATCCCCTTCGGCACGGCACGCTGACCGCCCGGCGGACTCGCATCGTCGGACAGGAAAAAGGCCACCGCGACACGATTGTCGCGGTGGCCTTTCTCGTATTTGGATAGGGCGTTGGGCCGGCGCGTGGAAACTGCGCCGGCTGCCGGGCTCAGCCCATCCGCTTGCCCAATTCCTTGTTCAGGTACAGCGCGGCCAGTGTGCCGATTGCGCCCGAGAACAGATAACCGCCCGCCGCGATCAGGCCGAAATTCTGGGCCAGCACCAGCGCCGCGAGCGGGGCGAAGCCGGCGCCGAACAGCCAGGCCAGGTCCGAGGTCAGCGCCGCGCCGGTATAGCGGGCGCGCTTGGGGAAGTTGTTGGTGACCGCGCCCGACGACTGGCCGAAGGACAGGCCGAGCAGGATGAAGCCGCCGATCATGAAGGCCAGCTCGCCCGCGTCGCCGCCGTTCAGCAGGCGCGGCGCGACGCCGCTGAAGATGGCGATCGCGACCGCGGTATAGCCCAGCAGCGAGCGCCGGCCGATCCGGTCCGCCAGCAGGCCCGAGACGACGATCGCGCCGACGCCGAACACCGCGCCGATCATTTCGATCAGCAGGAAGCGGGTGATGCTCTGATCGGTGAACAGCATGACCCAGGACAGCGGGAACACCGTGACCATGTGGAACAGCGCGAAGCTGGCGAGCGGCGCGAACGCCCCGATCACGATATTGCGCCATTGGGCCCGGATCGTTGCGCCGACCGGCGAGGCGGTCAGCTCGCGGGTGTGGAACAGTTCGGTATATTCCGGCGTCACGACGATGCGCAGGCGGGCGAAGAGCGCCACCACGTTGAGCGCGAACGCCACGAAGAAGGGATAGCGCCACCCCCAGGCCAGGAAGTCGGCCGGGGACAGGAAGCCGGAGAAGAAGGCGAACAGTCCGCTCGCCACGATCAGGCCCAGCGGCGCGCCGAGCTGCGGCACCATCGCGTACCAGCCACGCTTGTCCTCGGGCGCGTTGAGCGCGAGGAGCGAGGCGAGGCCGTCCCACGCCCCGCCCAGCGCCAGGCCCTGACCGACGCGGAACAGGCCGAGCAGGATGGCCGAGGCGATGCCGACCTGCTCGTAGCCGGGCAGGAAGGCCAGCGACACGGTCGACGTGCCGAGCAGGAACAGCGCGATCGTCAGCTTGGTGCCGCGGCCGTGGCGACGGTCGATCGCCATGAAGATCTGCGTGCCCAGCGGCCGCGCCAGGAAGGCGAGGGGGAAGAGCGCGAAGGACAGCAGCGTGCCCGTCACCCGGTCGACGAACGGGAAGACGATCTGCGGGAACACCAGCACCGAGGCGATGGCATAGACGAAGAAGTCGAAGAATTCGGACGTGCGGCCGATGATCACGCCGATCGCGATCTCGCCGGGGCGCACGTCATGATGGCCTTCCGCGTACATCGCACGGGCATCGCGCTCGATGCCCTGCGATGTGGGCGTGGAAGAGGCGGCGGTCTCAGCCATGGCCTGAAGCTACTCCAAATATTTGGCAGGAGGCTTAGCGGGCCGTGCCGCAATGCGGGATAGGACAAATTGTCCTATTTCGCAAATGCACAATCGGGAGTAGCCGCGACACCAATATGTCCCGATCCCTCTCTCGCTCCCGCGGCCTCCGGGCTGCCGCGCTGGCCGCTCCCGCCCTTCTGGGTGGGTGCGACATGGTGGTCATGAACCCCGCCGGCGATGTCGCGCGTCAGCAGGCCGACCTGATCCTGTGGTCGACCGGCCTGATGCTGATCATCATCCTGCCGGTGATCGTGCTCACCGGGTTGTTCGCGTGGAAATATCGCGCGGGCAATGCGGACGCCGAATATCGGCCCGACTGGGACCACTCGACCGGGCTGGAGCTGGTGATCTGGGCGATGCCGCTCCTGATCATCATCGCGCTTGGCGCGTTGACCTGGCTGGCGACGCACACGCTCGATCCCTATCGCCCGCTGACCCGAATCGCGCCGGGCGAGCCGGTGACGCCGGCGACCAAGCCGCTGGTGGTCGAGGTCGTGTCGATGGACTGGAAGTGGCTGTTCCTCTATCCGGAACAGGGCATCGCCACGGTCAACCAGCTGGTGGTGCCGGTCAACCGGCCGATCCAGTTCAAGATGACCTCGTCGTCGGTGATGAACACCTTCTACGTCCCCGCCATGGCCGGCATGATCTACACCATGCCGGGCATGGAGACGCAGCTCCACGCGGTGCTGAACAAGACGGGCACGTTCGAGGGCATGTCCGCCAACTACAGCGGCGCGGGCTTCTCTTACATGCACTTCCCGACCCGTTCGGTGTCGGACGCGCAGTTCGGTGAGTGGGTCGACTCGATCCGCCGCCAGCCCGACCGCCTGTCGACCGACCGCTATCTGGAGCTGGAGAAGCCCAGCGAGCGCGTGCCGGCAATGGGCTTCAACGCGGTGCAGCCGGGGCTCTGGGACAAGATCCTGGGCATGTGCGTGAAGCCGGGCACCCCCTGCATGCAGGATGCCATGGCCAAGGACATGAACCGCGGCGCCCATGCCCCGGTCAGCAACCGTCCGCCGGTCGACAAGCCCGACGGCGCGCTGTTCAAGGCGCCCGAAGAGAAGAAGGGCGGCGAGAATCGCGGCGCGCCGATCGAGACGCCGGCCGGGTCGCAGGATCGCGGCGGCAAGGAAAACCGCAGCTTCTCTGCGATCGACCGTTCCACGCTGCCGGGCGTCCCCGGCCGTTCCTCCGCCGTTGCGGGGGCCTGAGAGACATCATGTCGGAAACCTTGCTCAAGACGATCTTCGGGCGGCTGACGCTCGACAGTTTTCCCATCCACGAGCCGATCCTGGTCGGCACGTTCATCGCGGTCGCGTTCGGCGGCGCGGTGGTGCTGGGGGCGCTGACCTATTTCAAGCTGTGGGGCTATCTCTGGAAGGAGTGGTTCACCACCGTCGACCATAAGCGCATCGGCATCATGTACATGATCCTGGGGATCGTCATGCTGCTGCGCGGCTTCGCCGACGCGCTGATGATGCGCGCGCAGCAGGCCATGGCGTTCGGCGGGAACGAGGGCTTCCTGCCCGCCCACCATTACGATCAGGTGTTCACGGCGCACGGCGTCATCATGATCTTCTTCGTGGCGATGCCCTTCGTCACCGGTCTGATGAACTATGTCGTGCCGCTGCAGATCGGCGCCCGCGACGTCAGCTTTCCGTTCCTGAACAATTTCAGCTTCTGGATGACGGTGTCCGGCGCGGTGATCGTAATGGCCAGCCTGTTCGTCGGCGAGTTCGCCCGCACCGGCTGGCTGGCGATGGCGCCCTTGTCGGGGCTGGATTATTCCCCGGACGTGGGCGTCGACTATTATATCTGGGCGCTCCAGATCGCCGGCGTCGGCACGCTGCTATCCGGCGTCAACCTGCTCGCCACCATCATCAAGATGCGCGCACCGGGCATGACGCTGATGAAGATGCCGATCTTCACCTGGACGGCCCTGGCGACCAACACGCTGATCGTCGCCGCCTTCCCGATCCTGACCGCGGTGCTGGCGATGCTGTCGCTCGACCGCTATATCGGCACCAACTTCTTCACGAACACCGGCGGGGGCAACCCGATGATGTACGTGAACATGATCTGGATCTGGGGCCACCCGGAGGTGTACATCCTGATCCTGCCGCTGTTCGGCGTCTTCTCGGAAGTCACCTCGACCTTCACGTCCAAGCGGCTGTTCGGCTATACCTCGATGGTCTACGCCGTGCTGGTCATCACCATCCTGGCCTACCTGGTCTGGCTGCACCACTTCTTCACCATGGGGTCGGGCGCGAGCGTCAACTCGTTCTTCGGCATCACCACGATGATCATCTCGATCCCGACGGGCGCGAAGATCTTCAACTGGCTGTTCACCATGTACAAGGGGCGGATCCGCTTCGAACTGCCGATGATGTGGACGATCGCGTTCATGATCACGTTCGTGATCGGCGGCATGACGGGCGTGCTGCTGGCGGTGCCGCCGGCCGACTTCGTCCTGCACAACTCGCTGTTCCTGGTCGCGCACTTCCATAACGTGATCATCGGCGGCGTGGTGTTCGGCGTGTTCGCGGCGATCAACTACTGGTTTCCCAAGGCGTTCGGCTTCAAGCTGGACAAGTTCTGGGGCACGGTCAGCTTCTGGTGCTGGACGATCGGCTTCTACGTCGCCTTCATGCCGCTCTACGTGCTCGGCCTGATGGGCGTCACGCGTCGCCTGCGCCACTTTGACGATCCGTCGCTGCAGATCTGGTTCATCATCGCCGCGCTTGGCGCGCTGATGATCGCGGCCGGCATCGGCGCCCTGCTGATGCAGTTCTGGGTCAGCTTCCGCAACCGCGAGGCGCTGCGCGACACGACCGGCGATCCCTGGGGTGGCCGTACGCTGGAATGGGCGACGTCGTCGCCGCCGCCGGACTACAACTTCGCGTTCACGCCCGTCGTCCACGACCTGGACGCCTGGTACGACATGAAGTCGCGTGGCGCGGTGCGTCCGACGGAAGGCTTCCGGGCGATCCACATGCCGCGCTACACCGGCGCGGGCGTCATCCTGGCGGGGTGTGCGACCGTGTTCGGCCTGGCGATGATCTGGTACATCTGGTGGCTCGCGGCGCTGAGCTTCGTCGCGCTGCTGGCGGTCGCGATCGGCCATACGTTCAACTATGACCGCGACTATTACATCCCGGTGGAAGAAGTGATCGAGACCGAGAATGCGCGCACCAAGGCGCTGGCGGCGGGAGCGTAAGGCATGAGCAGCGCAACCATCCCGCCCGGCGCCGAGGCGCCGATCTTCTACGAGACGGAGGAGCATCATCACGAGGCGGGGGCCAGCACCATGCTGGGCTTCTGGCTCTATCTGATGAGCGACTGCCTGATCTTCGCGATGCTGTTCGCGGCCTATGGCGTCTATGGCGGCAGCTATGCCGGCGGCCCCGACCAGCGCGAGTTGTTCGAGCTGCCGCTGGTCGCGGTCAACACTGCGATGCTGCTCTTCTCGTCGATCACCTATGGCTTCGCGATGATCGCGATGGACGAGAACCGGAAGGGGGCGACGCAAGCCTGGCTGGCGGTCACCGGCCTGTTCGGCCTCGCCTTTCTGGGCATCGAGCTCTACGAATTCTCGAACCTCATCCATGAGGGTGCGGGTCCGTGGCGCTCGGCCTTCCTGTCGGCCTTCTTCACGCTGGTCGGCACGCACGGGCTGCACGTCACCTTCGGCATCATCTGGCTGGTGACGCTGATGGTGCAGGTCGGCCGCAAGGGGCTGATCCCCGACAACAAGCGCCGCCTGCAGTGTCTGTCGCTGTTCTGGCACTTCCTGGACGTCATCTGGATCGGCGTCTTCACCTTCGTCTATCTGCTCGGAGTGCTGCGATGAGCGCCGAACCCCACGCCCCCGCGCACGGCGCGTCCCATGGTCATGATGCGCATGGCCATCACGGGGACCATCATGGCGACGGCCATGCGCATGGCAGCCGCAAGAGCTACATGACCGGCTTCCTGCTGTCGGTGGTGCTGACCGCGATCCCGTTCGCGCTGGTGATGACCGATGCCTTTGCCGATACGCGGGTCACCGCCGGCATCGTCATGGCCTTCGCGCTGGTGCAGATCGTCGTCCACATGGTCTATTTCCTGCACATGAACTCCAAGTCGGAGAATGGCTGGACGCTGATGGCGCTGATCTTCACGCTGATCGTCGTGGTGATCGCGCTGACCGGCTCGCTCTGGGTCATGTACCATATGAACCAGAACATGATGCCCGGCATGGGGGCGATGGCCGGCGCCATGTCCGCTTCCGGAGACGTCGGCGGCGGGATGTGACCGGCGCCCGGGCCCGGCCGGGGCTGGTCGTCGCGATCGTCGCGGCGGTCGGGCTGTTGGTCGGGCTGGGTGTGTGGCAGGTCGAGCGTCTCGCCTGGAAGCGGGCGCTGATCGCCCAGACCCGGGCGCGGCTGGCAGCCGCGCCGGTGCCGGCCCCGGGACCGGCCGACTGGCGTGGCGTCGGCCCAGGCGACGCCTATCGCCGTCTTCGAGTCACCGGCCGCTACCAGGTCGGCGCGGATACGCTGACCCAGGCGGTGACCGGCTACGGCCCCGGTTTTTGGGTCCTGACCCCGTTCCGCTCCGACACGGGATTTGTGCTGCTGGTCAATCGCGGCTTCGTGCCGAGCGGGACAAAGCCGACGTCGCCGCCGGCCGGGCCGGTGACCGTCACCGGATTGTTGCGGCTGACCGAGCCCAAGGGCGGCTTCCTGCGCAGCAACGTCCCCGCCAGTGATCGCTGGTATTCGCGCGACGTGGCGGCGATCGCCGCACGACGCGGGCTGGGGACCGTCGCACCCTATTTCATCGATTCCGATCGCACCGCGCCGCCGGGCCGCTGGCCGGAGGGTGGGCTGACCGTGGTCCGTTTCCCCAACAACCACCTGTCCTATGCGCTGACCTGGTTCGGACTGGCCGCGCTCGTCGCGTTCATGGGCTGGCGCGCGCTGCGCCGGGGATGAAACGGGCGGCGGCGCTTGCGATGCTGCTGCTGGCCAGCGCCTGTGGGGGCGGCGATGCCGAGCGGGAGCGGCGGATCGCGGCGGCTGGATCTGATCCCCGCCTTGCCGACTGGCTGCGGGTCGGCGACGCGGCGCAGGGCGAGCGCCTGTTCCATCGCTGTGCCTCCTGCCATGCCGCGCGGGCCGGTGCGCCCGATCGCAATGGCCCGAACCTGTACGGCGTGGTCGGCAAGCCGCTGGGCCGCGTCAGTCCCAGCTTCTCCTACAGCTATGCGCTTCGCACCGCATCGGGCCGCTGGACGGTCGATCGGCTCGATCGCTGGCTGGCGGGCCCGCAAGCGGTGGTGCCCGGCACGTCGATGCCCGATCCGGGTTTGCACGACCCGCTCGACCGCGCGGACGTCGTCGCCTTTCTCTGCGGCCTCGATCCGGGCAGCGGCGCGGCGGCCGGCTGTCCGGTCCGGCGCTGAGCGGGCGCATCAACGACCGGAACGGCTTTCTTCCGCCCCGGAAAGTCCTAAGGTCGCCGTCATGCTGATCAGCCAGCCCAGCGGCATGGAGCCGCCGACGGTGACCGAAGCGGGCCGGCGCAACCTGCGCCTGCTGGTGCAGTTGCGCTGGCTGGCGGTCGGCGGGCAACTCGCGACGATCCTGGGCGTGCATTACGGCCTGGGCATCCGCCTGCCGGTGGCGGCGATGCTGGCGGCGCTGGGACTGCTGGTGGTGCTCAACCTGCTGACGCTCGCGATCCCGAAGCGCTGGCCGATCACCAACCTGCACCTGGTCGCCAGTCTGATCGTCGACGTCACCTGCCTGACCATCCAGCTCTTCCTGAGCGGCGGCGCGACCAATCCCTTCGCCTCGCTCTACCTGTTGCAGGTGGTGCTGGGTGCAATCCTGCTGGAGACCTGGTCGAGCTGGGCGCTGGTGGCGCTGACCAGCGGCTTGTTCGCCGGGCTGGCGGTGACCCATCGGCCGCTGCCCCTGCCGGCGCTGATCGCGCATTCGCCATCGCCGGCCTATGTGCTGGGCAGCTGGTTCAACTTCACGCTGACCGCGGTGCTGATCGTGCTGTTCGTCACCCGCGTCACCCGCAACCTGCGCGAACGCGACTCGCATCTGGCGGAGCTGCGCCAGCGCGCGGCGGAGGAGGAGCATATCGTCCGCATCGGCCTGCTCGCCAGCGGCGCCGCGCATGAACTGGGCACGCCGCTCGCCTCGCTGGCGGTGATCCTCAGCGACTGGAAGAACGAGCCCGCCATCGCCGGGTCGCCGCATCTTGCCGCCGAGGTCGCGGACATGCGCGCCGAGGTGATGCGCTGCAAGGATATCGTCAGCGGCGTGCTGTTCGCCGCCGGCGAGGTGACGGGGGAGGCGCCCGCGCGCACCACCTTGCGCCGCTTCGTCGACCTGCTGCTGCTGGCGTGGAGCCGGATCCATCCCGACCTGGTCGCGGTCGACTACGGGCAGGTCGCCGACTGGGCGATCATCGCCGACCGGGCGCTGGGCCAGGCGCTGACCAACACGCTGGACAATGCGGTAGAGGCGGGGGCCAGCCGCATCGCGCTGACCGTCGACCGCGAGGGCGCGGACCTGGTGCTGCGGGTCGAGGATGACGGCCACGGCTTCCCCGACCATATCCTGGCGCATGTCGGCAAACCCTATCAGAGCAGCAAGCTGCGGCCGGGATCGGGGCTGGGGCTGTTCCTGGCGAACAATGTGCTGCGGACGCTGGGCGGGACGTTGCGGGCGGTGAACCTGCCCGGGCGCGGCGCGCGGATCACGATGCGGGTGCCGCTGACGGCGCTGGCGGCGGAAGGAGAGGCGGCATGACCGAGGGCACGGGCCCGTCCGACGCGACGCAGCGCCGGCTGCTGATCGTGGAGGACGACACGGTCTTCGCGCGGACGCTGGCGCGGTCGTTCGAGCGGCGCGGCTATGCGGTGCAGGTGCTCGCCGGGCCGGACCAGCTCGACGCGGTGGCGGCGGCGTTCCGGCCCGGCTTCGCGGTGGTCGACCTCCGGCTGGCGGGGGCGTCCGGCCTGTCGTGCATCGAGACGCTGCACCGGGTCGACGCGGACATGCGGATCGTCGTGCTGACCGGCTTCGCCAGCATCGCCACCGCCGTCGAGGCGATCAAGCTGGGCGCGACCAACTATCTGACCAAGCCCGCCAATACCGACGACATCGAAGCCGCTTTCGCCAAGGTGGAGGGGGATGCCGAGGTCGATCTGACTGCCGCGCCGACCAGCATCAAAACGCTGGAGTGGGAGCATATCCACCAGACGCTGGCCGATAGCGAGTTCAACATTTCCGAGGCGGCGCGGCGGCTGGGAATGCATCGCCGCACCCTGGCCCGCAAGCTCGACAAGCGGCACATGGGATGAGCCGTCCGGGCACGGGGCGAAAAAAAAGGCCGGTACGAGACCGGCCTGGAAAGTTTTTAGGAGAGGATGCCTGAAAGGCCCGGTCCTTATGCGTCGCACAGTAGCGTGTGTTAAGTGCAACTTGACCAATAGGGAATGCAGCGACTGCAATCGTCAGGCCGGCGTGCTGGACCAGGCGGCCAGGTCGGGTGACTCGCCGATCAGCGCGAGGCCATGAGCGATGGAGGTGAGCGCATCGCCGGTCGCCAGCCGTTCCTCGCCGAAGCGTTCGACGAACAGGCGGCGGATGCGCGGCGTCAGCGACGTGCCGCCGGTCAGGAAGATTCGGTCGACCGCCGCGGCTTCGATGCCTGCTGCGACCAGCGCCCGGTCGACCGCCGCATCGATCCGGGCGATGTCGGGCGCGATCCACGCCTCGAAGTCGCGGCGATCCACCTCCGCCTCGATGCGCAGCCCGCCGCCCTCGAAGACGAACTGCGCCTGGTCCGACGTCGACAGGTCGCGCTTGGCCCGAGCCACCGCGTCATAGAGGCGATAGCCCTGTTCCTGCTCGATCACCGCGATCATCCGCCCGATCGCGTCGGGATCGAGCGCGGCGCGACGCAGCTTCTCCAATTCGGCGAGCGTGCGACGGTTGCGCATCAGGGCCAGGCGCGACCAGTCGCCGAAATCGCTGAAATAGCCGGCGGGGATCTCCAGCACCTTGTCGAACGAGCGATATTGTCCGCCCTTGCCGAGCAGCGGCATCACCAGATGGTCGACCAGGCGATAGTCGAATCGGTCGCCGGCGATGCCGACCCCGGCATGGCCCAGGGGCACGCAACGTCGCGGCGCGCCCGGCGCTTCGATCCGCACCACCGAGAAGTCGCTGGTGCCGCCACCAAAATCGGCGACCAGCACGGTCGCGGGCTGGTCGATCGCCGCCGCATAGCTGAACGCCGCGCCGAGCGGTTCATAGACATAATGGATCTCCGCGCCCGATCGTGCCAGCGGCGCGAACATCGCATCGTAGCGGTGGCGCGCCAGCGCCGCGTCGGGGCGGTGGCCGACCCATTCGACGGGGCGGCCGACGACGATCCGGGTGAAGCTCTGGTCGAGGGCACCGCCCGCTCGCGCGATCATGTGCTGGAGGAAGCGCGCGCCTAGTTCCTCGAACCGGAATCGCCGCTCGAATACCGTGGCATGGTCGAAACCGGGCGCGGCGGCCACCGACTTGAACGACTGGAGGAAGCGGCTGCCCTCGGGGAAGTCGAGATACTCCGCGATCGCCCAGGGCCCTGCCGCCGAGTCCAGTCCGCCGCGCGCCGATTCCTCTTGCCAGAAGCACAGAGCCGAGCGGAACACGGAGGACGCCCCGTCGGAGCCCGCGATGGGGATCAGCGCGGACTCGCCGCCGCGCGCGATCGCGGCGACCGAATTGGTTGTGCCGAAGTCGAAGCCGAGCACGGCGGGAGGGGCAGCGACGGCAACATGGGCGGGGGCGGTCATCGCGTGTTGGTGCTACAGCGGCGAGGGTCTGCGCAAGCCGGCAAAGCGGCTCACGCCCCCCATTCGGGGCCATCAGGGTCGGGGTGGAAGCCGCTGTCGTCCTCGTCCCGCCTGGCCGGCGGACCGGTGTCGCCCGCCGGCGCGATCGGCGGCAGCCGGTGCGGCGCATCGCCGCCGAAGCGCAGCCGGATATAGGCCACCGTTCCGGCCATGCCTTGGAACAGGGCGACGACGGGCCGGCCCTGGCGCAGTCGACCGCCGATCCAGGGCGCGCGCTCGGCGGTGATATAGCCGATCTGCACGCCGCGCTCGCTTAGCACGGCGACGGCATGGGGATCGTGCGGGTTTCGGGGTTCCGGGCGCAGCGACACCGGATCGCCAGGACGACAGAGCATCGCCTCGAACCGCCGGCTGCTGCGGTCCGCATTGGGATGATCCAGTCCGACGACCGCCAAGGTCAGTTCATCCACGGCCACGGCTCGTTTTCACTTGGTCCATGACGGACGCTTTTCGCCGTAAGCGCATGGAATAAAGATGAAACATGGTTCTTAACCGTATCATCGCCGGTAAGTACGAACAAACGTCCGGACCAGTTAACAATATCATATCGCCTTCGCGATAGAAGTGCTCCCCGCCATAGTGCCGCTGGCGCAACGCGGGTGGCCATAGTCATGCTGGGGGTGTCGAAATGGCGGTGAAGATCATGGGGAGGTGGTGACCGAGATGCGCCCTGATCTTGGCGTTCGTCGATGAGCCGGCGGGAACGCAACCCGGTCGTCCCGGACGATGTCGCCGGGCTGGCATTGCGACTATGGCATGAACGACGATGGCGCGACCGCCATTTCCAGCGCTATCCCGACCTCTTCGCTGATCCCGCTTGGGACCTGCTGCTCGATCTGCTGATCGCGGAATCGGAAGGGCGAACAGTATCGACCACCGCCGCCTGCCTGGCGTCCGGCGTCGCGGCATCGACCGCTTTGCGCTATGTCCACCTGCTGGAGAGTCAGGGGCTGGTGAAGCGGGTACCCGACCGCCGCGACGCCCGGCGCGTACTTGTGCAACTCTCCTCGACCGGTCGCCGGGAGATGATCGCGTATCTTCGGTTGATCCAGGCCCAGCGCTAGGCGGCGGGCCCCGGACCGGGTCAGGCCGCGACGGCGTCGGTATTGCGCGACAGCGACTGGAACAGCGCGCGCTCCACCGGGGTCAGGCCGGACAGGCGCTCCAGCGTCTCGGGCTTGATCTGGCTGTCGAGTTCGATTGAGGGCAGCGGCTTGCGGTCGTCGGCGGCGATACGGTTATTGGCCCCGAACAGGGTCAGTGTCACACGGCTCATGGAGGTCCTCTTTGCGGGCCGCCGGATCATCGCCGGCAACCAGGAGGAACAATGCCGCAACGGACGCGGGGTTCCGCTGAGCAGGGGAGGAAATCCCTTATACCCGGTCAACCCTCCCGGCTTCGTTCGCGCCTATCCAGTTGCGACCATCGCCACCCGGACGGGCGAAGCCGCGCTTCGCGCCATTCACCCTCTCCCACCCCCAAGCGAAGGGGAGGACGCCCTTGCCGGGCCACGGCTTTGGCGCGGGGCGCGGCGATGCGGGTAGTGCCCGCCCCGCCCGGACCGCCAGAAGCCGCTCCATCGGCGTGCCGGACGGCAGGCCTGTTCGCGGACGGGCCCGGCACCCGACGGGGCGGTGGCGAACCGCAGCATTGGCCGGTCCTTGGGCCCGTGGGGGAGGGGTCAAACAGGCAGGCCGGTGCGGCACAGCGCCCGCTCACGCTGGCGGCGCAGCAGCAGTCCGCGCACCGCACGGCCGCCCGCGAACCAAAAGGCGAGGAACCGGTCGCAACCCTCGCGCCAGCGCCCGGCGGCGAAATGTCGGGCGACGCTCGACCGGCAATAGGCGGCGACACCGATGTTGAAGGTCAGCCGCGTGACGGCCGCGAGCTGGTTCGGTCGCTCCGCCAGTTCGGGCGAACAGGCCAGCGCACCGGCGAGATGCGCCTGCGCGTCGCGTCGCAACAGCGTCTCGCATTCGGCATCGCTGCGATGCTGGCCGGTGCGCACTCCAGGCCCGGTATGGCCGAAACAGCTAGTGGCGACGCCGGCGATGTCGACATAGCTGGTGTTGCGCTTGCCTTCGTCCTCGCGCAGCCCGGCGATCGCCAGCGTCAGCGCCGCCGCGACCATCGCCGTGCCGCCGATCGCCCGGGCCGGGACCGCCCCGCGCTCGGCCGGACGCGGACGCGGATCGCGGAGCGGCTGGGGCGACAGGCGCGCGGCGATGACCAGCGCGAACAGAATCATCCCCAGCCACGCGTCGGCACGCGCCGGCAGCATCGCACGAAGCTCCGCCGGCATCATCGTCCACAGATCGAGCAGCCGCTCGGGCATCAGGATCATCGCGGCGTAGAGAAGCGATCCGAACGCCGACAGGCGCACGGACCACCAGCGCGAGGCTTCGCGCCAGTTGATACGGGTCATCACTGCATCTCCGCTTAGGCCCCGGCATCGGGGCGGGCTTCAGTCGGGGCGGATCGTCCACCGCCGGCGGCGCAGGCCGGCGGTGACGAGGCCCAAGGTCAGGCGCAGCGTCAGGCGCAGCGCGGGCAGTGCGCGCACCGCGAGACAGGCCACCACCAGCATCGCCGGCACCTGGCTCATTTCGCCGCGCCCTTGGTCATCATCTGCAAGGTCGCCTCGATCCGTGCGGTGCGCACGTCGATGGCGTTGAGCAGATCCTGCCGCCGGTCCTCGCGCTGCTCGAGCTGGCGGACCTGCGTCTCGACCTGTTGCAGCCGCTGTTCGCGCTGACCATCGCCCCGGATCGCGCCGGCGAGCACGGCGGCGGCGGCGATGATGGTGCAGATCAGCGTCAGCAGATCCTTGGTCGCCATGCGGGGCGGCGGAGCGGCGCCGGGGGCGCTCGCGGGCAGGGCGGTGGCCATGATATCTCTCCTTCGCGGCATGATGTACTTGTTTTGTTCTATACGGGATCGTCCGGCAGGCCGACGCTGGCGCGCGCCGCGGCCAGCCGGTCCGGATCGCGGAGCCAGTGCGCGCCGGTGGCGAGCTGCGCCCGCAGCAGTTTCCGGCACCCGTCGGTCGCCATGCAGCGATCGGCATGGTTGGTGCCGACCGCCTCGACCCAGGAGGGGTCGTCCCCGGCACGGTCGGCATCCTGCGCGGACATGGCCATCGCCACGTCCGTGTCCATGATCGGGGTCATGCTGTTCCTCCTGTGGCCTGCCGGCCGGTGACGCTCTGTCAGCGCAGAAAGCGTCTATATCAGCAAACGCTGACATTCGGAAGTGATATTCGGTTAGCTTCGGTGATGACTGGTGCCGCAATGCCAGCTAGTGCTGACATCATGTCCGCTGATCCCCTGTCGCTCCATGACCGGCTGATGGCCGTCAAGCCGGCCGGCCTGTCCGCCAATGCCTGGACCGTCCGCGCCCGTCTCAACCGCAATGTGCTCAGCGACATCCGCCGTCGCGGCGCGGCGCAGCACGACACGATCGAGAAGCTGCTCGGCGCGATCGGCGTGACCTTCGCCGAGTTCGAGGCGGGCCAGCGCGCGACCGGGCAGGAGCCCCCCGACCGCCGACCGTTCCTGGCGCTGCGCGGTCAGGACCGGCCGCGCGACGTGCCGATCGTCGGCACCGCGCTCTGCTCCGACATCAGGCTTCCCGATTCGGACGAGCCGGTTCAGGTCGAGGCGATGGAGATGCAGATGGACGATGTGATCGACTATGCCCGGCGACCGCTGACGCTCGATCACAAGCGCGACGTCTATGCGCTGTATTTCCGCGGCGTCTCCATGGCTCCGCGCTACGAGCCGGGCGAGCTGGGCTATGTCGATCCCAACCGTCCGCCCAGCACCGGCGACTATGTGGTCGCACAGATGCGCCGGCCGGACGGCGATGGCGAGCGCATCTTCACCGTGATCGCCAAGCGGCTGGTGCGCCAGAGCGCCTCCTATTACGAATTCGAGCAGTTCAACCCGGCCTGCACCTTCCGCGTGCCGCGCTCGGCGGTCGCGCATCTCCACCGCATCATCCCCTGGGACGAGCTGGTGACATTCTGACAGGCAGGGGAGAGGATGGTGGGTCCGCCGGGGCTCGAACCCGGGACCTCTCGATTAAAAGTCGCTTGCTCTACCGACTGAGCTACGGACCCAACATGCGCGTGACTAGGGACGGGGGCGGCGGCGGTCAACCACCGTGCGCAATTGCCGGACGCTGCGACGCGTCACCGGATCGCGCCAGTCGCCGGCGATCGCGGCCAGCGGCACCAGCACGAAGTCGCGCGATCGAAAGGCGTTATGGGGAATGGTCAGGTCGCGCGCGTGCCACCGGCCGCCGGACCAGAGGATAATGTCCAGGTCGATCGGCCGCGCCCCCCAGCGCCGCCCGCGCCGCCGGCCGAGATCACGCTCGATCGCTTTCAGCCATGCCAGCATCGCCGACGGCGCCAGGTCGCTGTCCACCAGCGCGGCGGCATTGGCGAACCGGCGGATCGAAGGGCCGAGCGGCGGCGTGCGGATGATCGGCGACACGACCCGCGCGCCCAGCCGCGCCGCGGCGGCGGCCACCATCGCCTCGGGGCGACCGGCGCGCCCGCTGCGGTTGGAGCCGAGCGCGATCGCATAGGTTGTACGCGTCATGACCAGCGCTTACCCGCAAATCACCGCATCCGCATCCTCGCCCATCCCCGAGACCGAACCGCCGCGCGACTGTCCGCGCTGCCCGCGGCTGGTGGCGTTGCGCGAGACGCTGCGCGCCGAGCACCCGGACTGGTGGAACGCGCCGGTCACCGCGTTCGGCGACCCCGATGCCTGGTTGGCGCTTGTCGGCTTGGCCCCCGGCAAGCAGGGGGCGAACCGCACCGGCCGGCCCTTCACCGGCGACTATTCGGGCGACCTGCTGTTCGGCACCTTGCGCAAATTCGGGCTGGCGGGCGGCCTGTTCACCGCCGATCCCGGCGACGACCTGCACCTGACCGGCGCCGCGATCGTCAATGCGGTCAAGTGCCTGCCACCGGCCAACAAGCCCAACCCCGACGAGATCCGCAACTGCCGCCCCTTTCTGGAGGGACAGCTCGCCGCGCTGCCCCGGGTGCGGATCGTCGTCGCCCTCGGCCAGATCGCGCACCAGTCGGCGGTGAAGGTGATGGGCGGCCGCCTGCCCAAGGCGCGGTTCGGCCACCTGGCCGAACATGTCATGCCCGACGGCCGGGTGCTGATCGATAGCTATCACTGTTCGCGCTACAACCAGAACACCGGCCGGCTCACGACCGCAATGTTCGAGGCCGTCTTCGCCCGCGCGGTGGCGCTGCGGGCGGCGATGACGGGCGGCTAGATCACACGTCCTGCACCAGCCGGCCGTACAGCTCCGGTCGCCGGTCGCGGAAGAAGCCGAAGGCGGCCCGGTGGCGCTTCACCCGGTCGAGGTCGAGCGTCGCGACGATCACGCCCTCCTCCTCGCGGTCCAGCTCGGCCAGGATGTCGCCGCGCTCGTCGGTGATGAAGCTGGTGCCGTAGAAGGTCTGGCCATGCTCCGTGCCGACGCGGTTGGCGGCGATCACCGGCACCACGTTCGACACCGCATGGCCGACCATCGCGCGCCGCCACAACCGCGCCGTGTCGAGCGAGGTGTCGTGCGGCTCGCTGCCGATCGCGGTCGGATAGAAGAGCAGCTCCGCCCCCATCAGCATCATCGCGCGCGCGGTCTCCGGATACCATTGGTCCCAGCAGACGCCGACGCCCAGCTTGGCGGCGGGGCCGTCCCAAACCTTGAAGCCGGTATTGCCGGGGCGGAAGTAGAATTTCTCCTCATAGCCCGGTCCGTCCGGGATATGGCTCTTGCGATAGACGCCGCGCACCTCGCCGTCCGGGCCGATCATCGCTAGGCTGTTGTAATGATGCGGCCCGTCCGCCTCGAAGAAGCTGGTCGGGATCCACACCTTCAGCGCTTCGGCCAGCGCCTGCATCGCCAGCACAGCCTTGTGCTCGCCGACCGGCCTGGCGTTGGAGAACAGGCCCTCATCCTCGACCCGGCAGAAATACTCGCCCTCGAACAGTTCGGGCGGCAGGATCACCTGCGCGCCCCGGCCATGCGCCTCGCGCACCAGGCGCGAGACGTTGGCGATGTTCGCATCGATATCCGATGAAAAGGCGAGCTGGAGCGCGGCGACGGTGATCTCGGTCATGCGCGCCCAGATAAGGGCTCGCGCGGCCCGCGTCACCCGCTTCCTGGATTGATCAGGCGGGAATCTGCTGCGAGATGCAGTGGAAGCTGCCGCCGCCGGTCAGGATATGGTCGGCGCGCTGGCCCACCGCCTGGCGGTCGGGGAACAGCGCCTGGACCGCCGCGACCGCCGCATCGTCATTCTCGGCGCCATAGAGCGGCACGACCACCGCGGCGTTGCCGATATAGAAGTTCATGTAGCTGGCGGGCACGATCTCGTCGTCGCGGATCACCCGGCCGGGCGAGGGGAGGGTGACGACCTCCAGCCCCGCCGCGGTCAGCGCGCGGTGCGCGGCCTGATAGACTTGCCAGTTCGGGTCGTTCTCCGCCGCTTCGGGAATCGCGACCCGGCCCTCGCCGACGAAGCGGGCGAGATTGTCGACATGGCCGTCGGTATGGTCGTTGAGCAGCCCGTCGCCCAGCCACACGACGCGGGTCAGTCCCAAATCCTCGGCGAGCCGGGCGGCGATCTGGTCGCGGGTCAGCGTCGGGTTGCGATTGGCGTTGAGCAGGCATTGCTCGGTGGTGACGACCGTGCCGGTGCCGTCGCCATCGATCGCGCCGCCCTCCAGCACCCAGTTGCAATAGCCAACCTTGCGCCCTTGCGTCTGCGCCAGCCGCATCCCGATCGTGTCGTCGCCCGGCAGGTCGTATTTGCCGCCCCAGCCGTTGAAGTCGAAGTCGCGCGCCTGACCGTCACCGATCAGGATCGGGCCGGTGTCGCGCAGCCAGATGTCGCCGAAGGGCTGCACCTCGACCTGCGCGAATGGCGCGAGGGCGGCGGCCGCCGCGGCCGATTCGGCATTGGCGCAGACCAGGATCACCGTCTCGCCGCGTCCCTCGGCATGGACGGCGCGGGCGAAGGCGGCGACCTCCGCGCGCGCCGGCGCCAGATCCTCGACCCAGAGTTCGGGATGGCTGGGGAAGCCGATCCACACCGCCTTGTGCGGCGCCCATTCGGCGGGCGGCGGCGGGGTGGTGGGGGCGGAAGCGGTGGTCATGGGCTCGGTCATCGTGTGGCGTCTCGGCTACGGTCGCGAATGGCGCGGAATTCGGCGGTCGGATACCAGTTTGGCCACGCATTGCCATCATAGGCCAGCATCCGGCCGAGCTTGTAATAGATGCGCAGGTCGGACAGCGCACCCGACCAGTCCCATTTCGGATCATATTCGTCGGCCGGCTTGTGATAGCGGTTGGCGACATAATCCTCGGCCTTGGCATGGCCGGCGGCGGTGCCGCCCGCCACCAGGTCCTGGCCCGAATTGGCGTCGAGCATCGGCACGCCCAGCTTGGCGAAGGAGAAATGGTCCGACCGGTAATAGCCGCCGCGCTCCGGGTTGCTCTCGGTTCCGATCACGCGTCCCTCGGCGGCGACGATCGGCTTGACCAGATCCTCCAGTTCCGACTTGCCCGCCCCCGCGATCACGAAGTCGCGCGTTAGGCCGTTGACGTTGAGCACGTCCATATTGACGCCACCGACCGTGTGACCGAGCGGATAGATCGGATGTTCGGCATAATAGCGCGAGCCGAGCAGCCCCGACTCCTCCGCCGTCACCGCCAGGAACCCGATCGAGCGTTTCGCCGGCCCCGCCTTGGCCTGCGCCTCGGCGAGCGCGACCAGCCCGGCGACGCCCGAGGCGTTGTCGACCGCGCCGTTGCAGATGTCGTCGCCATCGACCGGATCGCACCGGCCCAGATGGTCCCAATGCGCGGAATAGAGAACATAGTCATCGGGGTGCGCGGTGCCCGGCAGCACGCCGATCACGTTCTTCGACGCCTGACGCCGGATCGTGTTGCGGAAGCTGAGCGACATCCGCGCATCGAGCGGCACCGCCTTGAAGCCCTTGGTCTTGGCGGCCTCGGACAGGGCGGCGAAATCCTTGCCAGCGGCGGCGAACAGCGCCTGCGCCTGGGGCAGCTGCATCCAGCCCACCGCCTGGCTCTGGTCGAGATGATCGCCCTTTTCGTCCAGTTCGAGCTGCGGGCCCGTCCAGGAGGATTGCACCACCGCCCAAGGATAGGCGGCCGGCTCGGTCTGGTGGACGATGATTGCGGCGGCGGCGCCGTGCTTCGCGGCATTCTCGAACTTGTAGGGCCAGCGGCCGTACCACGTCATCGCCCGACCCTCGAACGGTCCCTCGCGGCCCATGGTCTGCCAGTCGGCGTCGTTGATCAGGATGACGACCGTCTTTCCCTTCACGTCGACGCCGGCATAATCGTCCCAACCCTTTTCGGGCGCGGTGATGCCATAGCCGACGAAGACGACCGGGCTGTCCTTGACCGCGATCGACGGCGTGACGCGATAGGTGCCGGCGACCATGTCGGTGCGATAGGCCAGCCGCTGCGCCGGCTTGCCCGGCACGGTGAAGGTCATCGGCGACATGTCGGTGGCGGTGATCTCCACCATCGGCACGGCCTGCGTCCATGCGCCGTGATTGCCGGGCTTCAGCCCCGCCGCCTTGAACCGTTCGATGATGTACGCGACGGTCTTCTCCTCGCCCGCGGTGGTCGGCGCGCGCCCTTCATAGGCGTCGGACGACAGCGTCTGGGTGACGGTCTTCAGCGTCTCCGGCGAAATAGCGGGCGCAGGCGCGGGCGCGGGCCGGGTCTGGGCCAGGGCGGGCGCGGCGACGGTGGCGAGCAGGGCGAGGATCGTGAGGCGCATGGTGTCTCCTGGATGCGCCGGATGGTTTGGCCGGGCTCGCCGCGGTGAGCAAATGAAATCCCACGAAAAAAGGCGGCCCCCGCAAAGGGGACCGCCCGTTTTCGTGTTCGGAGTCGAACGGGTCTTAGCGCGAGTAGAACTCGACGACCAGGTTCGGCTCCATCTTCACCGGATAAGGCACCTCGTCCAGCGTCGGCACGCGGACGAAGGTGATCTTGGCGTTGCCGTCCGGCGCGACGTAATCGGGGATCTCACGCTCGGCGAGGTTCTGCGCCTCGAGCACCAGCGCCATTTCCTTGGCCTTGGTGCCCAGCGTGATCTCGTCGCCGACGAAGCAGCGACGCGACGCGATGTTGCACTTCACGCCGTTGACGCGGATGTGGCCGTGGCTGACCAGCTGGCGCGCGGCGAAGATCGTCGGCGCATACTTGGCGCGATAGACGATCATGTCCAGGCGCTGCTCCAGCAGGCCGATCAGGTTCTGCGAGGTGTCGCCCTTCATGCGGGCGGCCTCCTGGTAGCACTGCTTGAACTGCTTCTCGGTGACGTCGCCGTAATAGCCCTTCAGCTTCTGCTTGGCGCGGAGCTGGATGCCATAGTCGGAGACCTTGCCCTTGCGGCGCTGGCCGTGCTGGCCGGGGCCGTATTCGCGCTTGTTGACCGGCGACTTGGGACGGCCCCAGATGTTCTCGCCAAGACGGCGATCGAGCTTGTGCTTGGCGCTATGGCGCTTCGACATCGTAATTCCTTGCAACTGACAACAACGTTGGTCCCGGTATCGCTCCGCGACTCGGACGAATGAGGATTCTCACGCGCAGGAGGGCAGGGCCGCCGCTTCACCGGGATGCGGGGCCGATTGCGAAGGGGCGCGCCTAGCCGCAGGCGGTCCCGGAGTCAAGCAGGCGCGGTCAGCGCGGCGCGCCGGTGCGCCCGCCATTGATGCGCCGTGCATTCTCCGCCGCGCCGGCATTGGCGCTGTCGATCGCCGCCCACTCCGCTTTGCTGTGGCAGGTGCGCTTGGCCATGATCGAGCCGAGCGGCACCTCCTTGCGACAGACCGGCTTCTCCGCCGCGACCGGCGTCGGCGTCGGCGTCGGCGTGGCCGCGGGCGCTTCCGGCGCGGTCGTTTGGGCGGCAAGGGCGGCGGACAGCAAGAGCATGAACATTGGTCGTTTTCCCTGTAAAAGAGACAGGGGATATGACCTGAAATCCGCGGCCGATGCAAAGCCTGATCGTGATCCCGCATTGGCGGGCGCGGCAGGCGCGGCTAGAGCGCGGCCATGTCTGACACGATCCTGCCCGGCCCCGACTGCACCACCATGACCGAGGTCCGCGCCGGCGTCGACGCGCTCGACCGCGAACTGGTCGCGCTGCTCGCCCGGCGCTTCGCCTATATGGACGCGGCGGCGCGGATCAAACCGGCGCGCGGCGCGGTGCGCGACGAGGCGCGCAAGACGCAAGTGATCGCCAATGCCCGCGCCGAGGCGGAACGGCTCGGCCTGCCGGCTGAGGTGATCGCCGACCTATGGGAGCGGCTGGTCGAGGCCTCGATCGCCTATGAACTCGACCGGTTCGACCGAACCCGCTGATTCGTCCTCCGTCCGGCCGCGGCGCAGCTTCGCGCCTTCCAGCGCCGATAGCACGCCGCGCAGCGTGCGGACCTCCTGGCTCGACCAGCCGGGCTTGGTCAGCAGCGTCCGCAATGTCCGCCGCGTCGCGCCGGCGCGTTCGGGCGGGAAGAAGAAATGCGCCGCCTCCAGCATCGAGTCGAGCTGGCCGATCATCCCCTCCAGCTCGCCCTGCGGGGCGGGGGGCGGCAGCTCGGTCTCGGGCGGCTGCGCCAGCGCCTGGTGCTTGGACCATTCATAGGCGATCAGGATCACCGCCTGCGCCAGGTTCAGGCTGCCGAACTCCGGATTGATCGGCACCGTCACGATGGTGCGGGCGAGCGCGACATCGTCCGTCTCCAGCCCCGACCGCTCGGGCCCGAACAGGAAGGCGCTGCGCCCCGGCTCGGCCTGGATCGCGGTGGCGGCTTCCTCCGGTGTGACCACGGGCTTGGTCACCCCGCGCTTGCGCACCGTGGTGGCATAGACATGCGCGCAATCGGCCACCGCCTCGGCCACTGTCTCGAACACGACCGCGCGCTCCAGCACCAGGTCGGCGCCCGAGGCGGCGGGGCCGGCCTGGGGATTGGGCCAGCCGTCGCGCGGCGAAACCAGCCGCAGCTCGGTGAGCCCGAAATTGAGCATGGCGCGCGCGGCCTTGCCGATATTCTCGCCCAGTTGCGGGCGGACCAGGACGATGACGGGCTTGGGAGCGGGGGAAGGCATGACCTTCCTTTTCCGCGTCTCGCGCGCAAAGTCGAGCCGTCGCTACAGGTCGATCCGCGTCGCGTCCGCCGACAGGTCGGCGAACAGCGCCGCCTCGGTGCCCGTCATCCAGGTCTGTCCGCGGCCGTCCAGCCGGGCGAACAGCGCCGCGCGGCGGCCGGGATCGAGATGCGCGGCCACCTCGTCGAGCAGCAGCACCGGCGCGCGGCCGGTGCGTTCCGCGACCAGCTCGGCATGGGCCAGGACGATGCCGATCAACAGCGCCTTCTGCTCGCCGGTCGAGGCCAACGCCGCCGCTTGCGCCTTTTCGCGGTGGATGACCGCGAGGTCGGCGCGATGCGGCCCGATCAGCGTGCGGCCGGCGGCGGCATCGCGGCGGCGGCCCATCGCCAGCGCACGGGCGAAGGAATCGCCCTGGATCGGCTCGCCCAGCAGGTGCAGCCTGGCATGTGGGAAGGCGCCCGCCGGGGCCGCGTCGAGCCGTTCGGCGAGCAGCGCGACCGTCTCCAGCCGCGCCGCGTCGAGCGCCGCGCCATGTTCGGCCATGCGCGCCTCCAGCGCGGTCAGCCATTCGGGATCGGCGGGATGCGCACCCGCCAGCAGCCGGTTGCGCTCGCGCATCGCCGCCTCATAGCGGCTGGCATGGCCGGCATGGGCCGGCGACAACGCCAGCACCAGCCGGTCGAGGAAGCGCCGCCGCTCGCCCGCCGGCTCGACGAACAGCCGATCGGTGGCCGGGGTCAGCCAGAGCGGCGTGATCCACTCGGTCAGCCCGGTGGCGGTGGCGGCCGCGCCCTGGATGCGGACGATGCGGCGATCGGGGGCGGGGGCCTGGGTGCCGGTGCCGAGCTCGACGCCCGCGACGCGCGCCGCCACGCCCCAGCCGCCCGCGCCGCCCTGCCGCGCCATCGCCGCCAGGGCTGCACGGCGCAGCCCGCGACCGGGCGCCAGCAGCGACACCGCCTCCAGCACGTTGGTCTTTCCCGCTCCGTTCGCGCCGGTCAGCACCACGAAGCCGGGACCGGGCGCGAGGCTCAGCGCGTCATGGTTGCGGAAATCGCTGAGGGTGAGGCGGTCGAGCAAGGGTCGGCGAGGATGTCAGGAACGGGGATGGACATCGAGCCCGCGCGCCTTGGCGGACTCGGCGAGATCGTGATCGAACGTGGCGATAGCGGCTCCGGAGCGGAGCGCGACGGCGAGGTGCAACGCATCCGCCGCGCGCAGGCCGCGTGGCGGGGTGTTCACCAGCACTCCGGCCTCGCGAAAATGCGATTCGTCGATGGCCAGCATCGAACAGCGCGCCGAGCGGAATTCTGTCCAGATGCCGTCCACCGCCGCCAGCGCGGCATCGTCCAGCACGCCGCGCCGGTGCTTCATCGCCAAGGCGCTGGCGACCTCGGTCAGCGTCCAGGCACTGATGGCCAATGGCTCGGCCGGTTCGGATCGCAGCCAATGGCGCGCGCGCTCGCTATGCGGTTCGTTGGTCAACGCCGCGACGATCAGCGACGTGTCACAATAGATCACTAATAGCGCGCCTCTCGCCGCATCTCCGCCACGCTGTCGCTCGGATCGAAGGGGAGCGTGGCGGCCAGTGCATCGAGTCGAGCGAGATCGAAGCTCGCGGCGGCCGGCGCCGGGGCAAGCCGGGCGACGATCATGCCGCCCCGCTCGATCTCGATCTGCTCACCGAGCTCGACCCGCCGGACCAATTCGTCAAGCCGATCGGCCGCATCGCGGATGTCATAGGCTTGCATGATCGGACTCCTTTCCCGCCGGGTCGCCGGACGAACCGCTCCCGTTTACACCCGCATCGGCATCAGCACGTAGAGCGCTGGCGCCTTGTCATTCTCGCGGATCAAGGTCGGCGCGCTGGCGTCGGCGAGATGCACCTCGACCAGGTCGCTGTCGATCTGGCCCAGGATGTCGAGCAGATAGCGGCTGTTGAAGCCGATCTCGAAGGGCGGGGCGGTGTATTCGCCGGGCACTTCCTCGGCGGCGGTGCCGTTTTCGGGGCTGCTCACCGACAAGGTGATGCGGTCGCGGTCCAGCGCCATCTTCACCGCGCGGGTCTTTTCCGTCGCGATGGTGGAGACGCGGTCGACCCCCTCCATGAAGCTCTTGGGGTCAAGCTTCAGGATCTTGTCGTTGCCGGTCGGGATGACGCGCGAATAATCGGGGAAGGTGCCGTCGATCAGCTTGGAGGTCAGGATCGCGCGGCCCAGGTCGAAGCGGATCTTGGTGCCCGACAGCGACACGCCGACCGACCCGTCCACCTCGTCGAGCAGCTTGCGCAGCTCGCCCACGCATTTGCGCGGCACGATCACGTCCGGCATCTGCTCGGCGCCCTCGGGGCGCGGCATGGTGACCCGCGCCAGCCGGTGGCCGTCGGTCGCCGCCGCCTTCAGCACCGGCTCCGGGCCGTCGGTGGCGACGTGCAGGAAGATGCCGTTCAGATAATAGCGCGTCTCCTCGGTGGAGATGGCGAAGCGCGTCTTGTCGATGATCTGCTTCAGCGTCTCGGCGGGCAGTTCGAACTGGGTCGGCAACTCGCCCTCGGCGATCACCGGGAAGTCGTCGCGCGGCAGCGTGCCGAGCGAAAAGCGCGCGCGACCGGCGACGATGGTCATGCGACCCTCGGCGGCGGACAGCGACACCTGCGACCCCTCGGGCAGCTTGCGCGCGATGTCGAACAGCGTGTGCGCGGACACGGTGGTCGAGCCGGGCTGGTCGACCGCGGCGGGCACCTGCTCGTTGATCTGGAGGTCCAGGTCGGTCGCCATCATCTTCAGATGGCCGTCGGTGCTGGCTTCGAGCAGGACGTTGGACAGGATGGGGATGGTGTTGCGGCGCTCCACCACCGACTGCACATGGCTCAGCCCCTTCAGGAGCGTCGCGCGTTCGATCGTCGCCTTCATATCATCCCCCAGGCCCGCATTCGGCCGATTTGGATTCCAGTCCTACCCGATTGACGGAGCGGAGCAAGCGTTGCTCCCTCCGACAACGAGGGTAAACGAGCGGTTAACGCGCTTTGCCGTTGCATCGCTCCGCGCGAGGATCGACAGGCCGGGCCATGACACGCATGCGACGGACGGGATTGCTGGCCACCCTGCTGCTGGTCGCGGCGGGGCCGCTGGCGGCGAGGGAGACGATCGGCGTGTGGCGAAGCTGGGGCGCGTTCCGCGACCGCGACCGCTGCTATGCCATCGCCAGTCCCGCCTCGGCCGGGGGCGCGTCGCGCTGGCGGCCCTTCGCCAGCGTCGCGCGCTGGACCGAGACGAGCAGCGGCCGCGGCCTGCGCGCCTCGCTTCACGTCCGGCTGAGTCGCGAGCGCGACCGCTCGGCGCCGGTGACGCTGACGGTCGGCGAGCGGCGGTTCGCGCTGGTCGGCAACGGTGTCGACGCCTTCGCGACCGACGCGGCGAGCGACCGGGCGATCGTCGCGGCGCTGCGCGGCGCGCGCAGCATGAGCATCGAGACGGTCGGCGTGCGCGGCCGTCCCTTCGCCGACAGTTACGCGCTGCGCGGCGCCGCCACCGCGATCGACGCCGCGATCCTGGCCTGCGCGGGGCGGTAGCGAGGTCCGGCACGGCCCGCCGCCGGAATGGTTCCGCGAGGCAGTGGAAAAAGCCGCACGGATCGGCTATATGCGGACGATGCAGACAGCCGCGAACCTGATGCCCATTCCGGGGCATGTCGATCCCGTGCCCGTGCCCCGCGCGGCCGCACCCCGCAGTGACGGCCGGGTCGACCTGATCGGCCTGACCCGCGACGAGATCCGGGCCGCGCTCGAATCGGCTGGTTTGGAGCCCAAGCAGGCGAAGCTGCGCGCCAAGCAGATCTTCCACTGGCTCTACAATCGCGGCGCGACCGAATTCGCGCAGATGACCGACATCGCCAAGGCGCAGCATCCCTGGCTGACCGAACGCTTCGTGATCGGCCGGCCCGAGGTCGTCGAGGCGCAGGTGTCGACCGACGGCACGCGCAAATGGCTGCTCCGCTCGCCCGACGGGCAGGATTACGAGGCGGTGTTCATCCCCGATGCGGATCGCGGCACGCTGTGCGTGTCGAGCCAGGTCGGCTGCACGCTGAACTGCACCTTCTGCCACACCGGCACGATGCGGCTGGTCCGCAACCTGACCGCGGGCGAGATCGTCGGCCAGGTGATGCTGGCGCGCGACGCGCTCGGCGAATGGCCGTCCCAGCCCGAGGGGCGGATGCTCACCAACATCGTGATGATGGGGATGGGCGAGCCGCTCTATAATTTCGACCATGTCCGCGACGCGCTGAAGCTGGTGATGGACGGCGACGGCCTCGCTCTGTCCAAGCGCCGCATCACCCTGTCGACCTCGGGCGTGGTGCCGATGATGGCGCGCGCGGGCGAGGAGATCGGCGTCAACCTGGCGGTGTCGCTCCATGCGGTGACCAAGGAGGTGCGCGACGAGATCGTGCCACTCAACCGCAAATACGGCATCGAGGAACTGCTCCAGGCCTGCGCCGACTATCCCGGTGCGAACAATGCCCGGCGCATCACCTTCGAATATGTGATGCTGAAGGACAAGAACGACTCCGATGAAGAAGCGCACGAGCTGGTCCGCCTGCTGCGCAAGTACCGGCTGCCGGCCAAGGTCAATCTGATCCCCTTCAACCCCTGGCCCGGCGCGCCCTATGACACGTCGACGCCGGAGCGGGTGCGGCGCTTCTCCGACATCATCTTCGAGGCGGGCATCTCCGCTCCCGTCCGCACCCCGCGCGGCCGCGACATCGACGCCGCCTGCGGTCAATTGAAGACGGCGGCCGAGAAGAAGTCGCGCGCCGAACGCGACCGCGAGGCGGCCGAAGCCGCCGCCCAAGCCGCCGCCTGATCCGGGGCGGGTTGGGGTGATCGAGGGCGGCGCGATCGCGCTCGCCGCCGCCGCCGGGCTCGCCGGCGGCGCGATGAACGCGCTGGCGGGGGGCGGCACCTTCGCCACCATGCCGGCGCTGCTCGGCCTGGGCGCGCCCGCCAATGTCGCCAACGCCACCTCCAACATCGCGCTGATGCCGGGGGCCTGGGCCAGCGCCTGGGCGTTCCGCGACGAGCTTCGCCCGGTCGGCGGCGTGTCGGTGCGGGTGCTGGCGGCGATCACCTTTGCGGGCGGTCTGGCGGGCAGCGTGCTGCTGGTCGCGACGCCGGGCCGCGCCTTCGACATGATCGTGCCGTGGCTGCTGCTGGTCGCCTTCCTGGCCATAGCCTTCGGCCGCCGGGCCGGCGACTGGCTGCGCGACCGGGTGACGATCGGTCCGTCGACGCTGATGGTCGTGCAGGCGGTGCTGGGCACCTATGGCGGCTATTTCGGCGGCGGCGTCGGCATCATGACCACCGCCACCTACGGCCTGCTTGCGGGCGAGTCGGTGCGCTCGATGTTCGCGCCGCGCACGCTGATGCTGGCGGTGGCGAACCTCGCCGCCGCGCTGGTGTTCGTGGCGACCGGCCTGGTGCGTTGGGAGCTGTGCCTGCCCATGCTGGCCGGCGGCCTGGTCGGGGGCTGGCTGGGCGCGTCGCTGGGCAAGGCGCTGCCCGCCCCGGCGGTGCGCGGCTGGACGCTGCTGGTGACGGCGGCGACCACGATCGTGTTCTTCGTGCGGGCCTATGGGTGAGGGCGAGCGGATCTCGCTCCCAGCATGATCCACACGGAGGCGCGCAGACTCCGAGTGCGCATCGCCTGTGGAGCTGAATCCTCCCTCAAACCCGGCGCTACGGAAGGAGCGCGGCGGTTGCCGAGGGCAGGGCATCGTTGCGCCTCTAGGCCTCCGCGTGAATCCAAAAGCCTGTCGGCTTTGATCCGCCCCTATCGTCGCCGCGCCAGGGCCCGCGCCAGGGACAGCGCGGCGTCATCCGCCAGCACGCCCCCGGCATTGCCCGGCGCCATCACCGCCCGCTCCGCCCGGCGGACGCGGGCGAGCGCGTCGGCGAGCATCGCGGGAGTCCAGCGGCGCAGGTGGCGCGCGGTCGCGGCCTCTTCCTTGAAGAAGACGCGGTGACGCTTCATGACCGCCTCCACCGGCTCGCCCGTCGCCATCTCGGCGCGCATCTCGGCGAGCGAGACGAGCTTGCGCGCCACCTGCCGCAGCCAGGGGATCGGCGACCCGCCTGCCTCCCCCAGCCGCGCCAGCTCGTTGGCCAGCAGGTCCGGCCGCCCCTCGATCAGCGTGTCGACCAGCGCGAAGGTCTCGCCCTCGTCCAGATCGGCGCCGACGGCGTCCAGCGCCTCCAGCGTCAGGTCCTGGGGCCGGTCCGGCGCGGCGTCGAGGTAGAGCGCCAGCTTCTCCACCTCGCGCGCCAGCACCGACCGGTCGCCGCCCGCCGCCTCGACCAGCCGCGCCGCGACGCCGGGGGCGACGCGCATCCCCTGTTCCTGCGACAGTTGCGCGGCCAGCTTCTCGGCATCCTGCGCGGTCGGGGGATAGCAGCCGAAGGCGAGCGCGCGTGGATGGTCGAGCGCGAGCTTCACGATCTTGGCGTTGGTCTTCACGCTCGGCGCGATCGCCACCACCGGGTTGGCGCCGCTCTCCAGGTCGAGCAGCGCGGTGACGGCGGCAATGCTTTCCTCGCCCAGGCCGGTGATCCGCACCCAGCGCGGCGTCCCGAACAGCGACATCGACGCCGCCTCGTCCGCGAGCCGGGCCGGATCGGCGCGCAGCGCCGCGCCGTCCAGGTCGATCCGCTCCGCCTCCGGTCCCAGCGCCTTGCCGAGCAGCGCCGCCAGCGCCTGCGCTCCCGCCTCGTCGGGCCCGTGCAGCAGGTGGAAGCGGACGTCGCGCCGGGGAGACTGGAGCGCCTGCCGGATCTGGCCGGCATTGGCCTTCACCGCGGGGCGGCTCCGGCACCGGCGGGCGCAGCCAGGTCGCGGTTGCGCGCGGTGATCGCGACGCGGGTCACGATCTCGTCCGCGACGATCTTGGCCAGCCGCTCGAGCGCGGTGTTCTCCGCCGCGATGGTCGCATATTCGGACTGGACCACGTCGATCCCCGCATCCGAACCGGCGGTCGCGTCGAGCAGCGTCCGGTTGTCCGCCAGGTCGGTCAGTTGATAGCGCGCGCGCAGCACCCGCCGCTCGCGCGTGATCGAATCGTCGCCGCGCACGCCCAGGCCGCTGATCTGGTCGTCCAGCCGCACCGTCAGCCGATAGCGCGGCGTGCCGGTCGCGCCGAGCTGGTCGCGCAGGGCGTTGCCGACCAGCCAGCCCGCCTTGCCCTCGATCGGCGCGACCTCGACCTCCGCCAGCGACCGGGCGACCGCTCCGCCCGCGCCCCCGGCATAGAGCGGGTGCAGACCGCAGCCGCCGAGCAGCGGCGTCAGGCCCAATGCCAGGGCGGAGAGGGCGATGGGGCGGATCATGCGACGATGTTCACCAGGCGGTCGGGCACCACGATCACCTTGCGCGGGGCCTTGCCTTCCAGGATGCGGACGATCTTGTCGCTGGCCAGCGCCGCCGCCTCGACATCCTCGCGCGCGGCGCCCTTGGCGAAGACCAGGGTGTCGCGCAGCTTGCCGTTGACCTGCACCGCGATCGTCACCTCGTCGTCCACCAGCATCGCCGGGTCGACCACCGGCCAGGCGGCATCGGCGATCAGTCCGTCCTGCCCGCTCGCCGCCCAGGCCTCCTCGGCCAGATGCGGCACCATCGGCGCGGACAGGCGGACCATGGTCGCGATCGCGTCGCGCCGGTCGGCGGAGGGGGGCGCCTTCTCGATCGCGCCGGCCAGCGTGTAGAGCAGCGCCACCGCCTTGTTGAACTGCAACCCCTCGATCGCCTCGGCGACGCCCGCCGTGGTGCGGTGGACCAGCTTGCGCAGCGCCAGATCGTCCCCCTCGGCGGCCGCCTCGGCCTGACCGACCAGCCGCCACAGCCGCTGGACGAAGCGCCACGCGCCCTCGATGCCGTTCTCGCTCCACTCCAGGTCGCGCTCGGGCGGCGAGTCGGAGAGCATGAACCAGCGGACCGCGTCGGCCCCATACTGGTCGACGATCGGCTCGGGATCGATCGTGTTCTTCTTCGACTTCGACATCTTCTCGATGCGGCCGACGGTGATCGGCTCGCCCGTGGCGATCTCGATGCCGTCGCGGACATCCTCGGGCGCGAGCCAGCGATTGTCCGACGATTTGTAGGTCTCGTGCGTGACCATGCCTTGCGTGAACAGCCCGGCGAACGGTTCGGCGATGGCGAGCTGGCCGATATGCTTCAGGGCGCGCGTCCAGAAGCGGGCATAGAGCAGGTGCAGGATCGCATGCTCGACGCCGCCGATATACTGGCCCACCGGCAGCCACTGCGCCGCCTCGGCCGGATCAAACGGGCGATCCTTCGGCTGGCTGGCGAAGCGGATGAAATACCAGGACGAATCGACAAAGGTGTCGAGCGTGTCGGTTTCCCGCCGCGCGGCAGCACCGCAGGTCGGGCAGGCGACGTCCTTCCATGTCGGATGCCGGTCCAGCGGATTGCCGGGAATGGCGAAGGACACGTCGTCGGGGAGCACGACCGGCAGCTGCTCCTTGGGCACCGGCACCGCGCCGCAGGCGTCGCAATGGATGATCGGGATCGGCGTGCCCCAATAGCGCTGGCGGCTGACGCCCCAGTCGCGCAGGCGATAGACGGTCGAACCCTGCCCCCAACCCTCCGCCTCGGCGCGCGCGATCACCTGGCGCTTGGCCTCTTCGATCGCCAGCCCGTCCAGGAACCGCGAATTGACGATCGTGCCCGCCCCGGTGAAGGCGGTGTCGCCCGCGAAGTCGGGGGCGGTCTCCTCGCCATCGGCGACGACGCGCTGGACCGGCAGGGCGTACTTCCGCGCGAAATCCATGTCGCGCTGGTCGTGCGCGGGCACGCCGAACACCGCGCCCGTGCCATATTCCATCAGCACGAAATTGGCGATGTAGACGGGCAGGCGCCAGTCCGGGTCGAGCGGATGCCGCGCGGTCAGGCCGGTGTCGAAGCCCAGCTTCTCCTGCGTCTCCAGCTCGGCGGCGGTGGTGCCGCCCTGCTTGCAACGCGCGACGAAGGCGGCCGCGTCCTCGGATCGGGCCGCCAGGCTTTGGGCGATCGGATGGTCCGCCGCCACCGCGACGAAGCTGGCGCCGAAGATCGTGTCGGGGCGGGTGGTGAACACCTCCACCGACCCGCCGTCGGACAGGGCGAACTGGAACTGCAGGCCCTGGCTGCGGCCGATCCAGTTCTCCTGCATCAGCTTCACCTTGTCAGGCCACTGGTCCAGGCTCTCCAGCCCCTCCAGCAGTTCGTCGGCGAAGTCGGTGATCTTCAGGAACCACTGGTTGAGCTTGCGCTTCTCGACCAGCGCGCCCGAGCGCCAGCCGCGCCCGTCGATCACCTGCTCATTGGCCAGCACGGTCATGTCGACCGGGTCCCAGTTGACGGTCGATTCCTTGCGATAGACGAGGCCGGCGGCGAACAGGTCGAGGAACAGCGCCTGTTCGTGACCGTAATAGTCCGGCTCGCAGGTGGCGAGCTCGCGGCTCCAGTCGAGCGCGAAGCCCAGCCGCTTGAGCTGCGCCTTCATCGTCGCGATGTTGGCGCGGGTCCAGCTGCCCGGATGGACGCCCTTCTCCATCGCGGCATTCTCGGCCGGCATGCCGAACGCGTCCCAGCCCATCGGGTGAAGCACCTCGTGGCCGGTCATCCGCCGATAGCGCGCCAGCACGTCGCCCATCGTATAGTTGCGGACATGGCCCATATGGATCTTCCCCGAGGGATAGGGGAACATCTCCAGCACATAGGCGCGCGGCTTGGTCGAGCGGCCATCGGCGGCGAAGCTCTGCCGCTCGTCCCAGACGCGCTGCCAGTGGGCGTCGGCCTTCAGCGCGTTGAACCGCGAATTGGTCATGGGGTCCGCCTTCAGCCCGCGATCGAGGCGCGGCGCAGGTCGCGGGCGCGGGTCAGGATCAGGTCCTCCAGCTTCTGCGTGGTCGCGGCCTGGACAGGGGCGGCGACCCATTGGCCGCCCTGGTTGACCTGGCGCAGCGCCGCGACGCGCACCGCATCGGCGCGCAGGTCCTGGTCGAGGATGGTGACCGTCACCTTCATCCGCTCGGTCGGCAGCTGCGGGTTGACGTACCAGTCGGTGACGATGACGCCGCCGTTCGAGTCGGTCTGGACCAGCGGCATGAAGCTCAGCGTGTCGAGCGCGGCGCGCCACAGATAGGAATTGACGCCGATCGTCGTGACCTTGCTCGCGGCCAGGTCGCCGCTCGGCAACCCGCTCTTGCGGCCGCCGCAGGCGGTGAGCGACAGCGCGGCGGTGGCCGCGATCAACAGGGCGGTACGGCGGAACATATACGATGAATCCTGCGCAGGAAGGGCGTGCCCTCCGGCCTGTACCGCCGGCCGCCATGGCTAGCAAGGCACGCCCGAATCACGCTCCAAATCCGTCACGGTCGCAACGGCTTCGCGACGAGCTGTGGGATGGATGCAACAGGCGGTATGAAATTGGTCCGACAAGCTGGCGGCGGCGGATCGAACCATGCTACATAGAGTTGCCGGGCGATAGTTCGTCACGGGTCGATTTAGGGAATTACATGAGGGTGGGGCGCGTTATCGTCGGGATCGCTGCGGGGGCGCTGGTCGCTCTCGGCGCCGTCGTCGCCCCCGCATTCGGGGCCTCCGAACGGACGGCGGCCAAGCCGGTCAAGCGCTCGGCGTTGCGCAGCGTCGGCGGCTTCACCCCGGCCTCCGGCGATCCGCGGCTCGCGGCGCTGCTGGCGCGCGGCGGCTTCGATCCCAACGGCTTCCACTTCACCCCCGCCGATACGCGCCGCGATACGCGCGCGGTCACGGTGGCGGTGCGGGCGCGCTCGATCCGCGCCGCCGACACCGGCCGGACCGATCTGGCCAGCAACTCGACGGTCGTCGGCTTGGCCCCGATCGCCTATAATCTGGGCGCGGCGGTGGGCTGGAAGCGGTTCGCGCTGGCGGGCGACGTGACCCGCGTCGACCTGCAGGGCCTGCCCGGCGGGCGCGAGGGCGCGGATGTCGCGGTCAGCTATACCGGCAATCGCTGGTCCGGCCGGGTCAAGGCCGCCGCCGATCGCCCGACCGACGGCACCCCGAAGGCGATCGCCGAGCTGCCCAGCTATTCGGTCGACCTGGGCGGCTCCTATTCGCTTACGCATAATCTCGATGTCACCGCCGGGCTGCGCTATCGCTCCGACCGCGAGCGCCTGACCCGCACCGATGACCGCCGCGACAGCCAGGCGGTCTATGTGGGCACTGCCTTCCGCTTCTGATTGTGTCCGGGCTCGCTGGGCGGATGGCGCTGGTCGCCGCGAAGCGCACGATCTCCACGGCCGATCTTCGCGGGCCGACGCTCATGGGAGCGAACGATCGACGGCTGCAAACCCCGCCTTCGCCGGGATGAAGCCTCGTCAGGGGGAAGACGGCTGATCCGGTGAGCGTCCCGCCGCCGGCGTTCACCCCCGGATGGCGTCGCCGACCTGCCCGGCCTCCTCGACCTGGCCCGCGAACGCCTCGAAATCCTTGGCTTCGCTGAAGTCGCGATAGACGCTGGCGAAGCGGATATAGGCGACCGAGTCCAGGCCCTTCAGCCCTTCCATCACCATCTCGCCGATCCGGGCGGAAGTGACGTCGGTATCGCCCAGCGTCTCCAGCCGGCGCTGGATGCCGGTGACCAGCTTCTCGATCCGCGCCGGTTCGATCGGCCGCTTGCGTGCGGCGATCGCGACCGAGCGCATCAGCTTCTCGCGGTCGAACGGCTCGCGCCGGTCCTCGCTCTTCAGCACGGTGAGTTCGCGGAGCTGGATGCGCTCAAAGGTGGTGAAGCGCGCCGCGCAGCCCTCGCACTGCCGCCGGCGGCGGATCGCCGCCCCATCTTCGGTGGGGCGGCTGTCCTTCACCTGGCTGTCGTCATGGCCGCAAAAGGGGCAGCGCATCGGCCGGCGTCAGTCCCGGCGCTTGGCATAGGCAATGGCGGCGCCGGCCAAGGCGCCGAACACGGGACCGACAAAGGGGATCGGGATCGCCACCACGGCGCCGATCGCGCCATATTTGGCCATCTTCTTGCCCAGGCCGGGGGTAGCTTTGATCTCGCTCTGGACTTCGTCGATCTTCGACATGCGCTTATCCTTGATAGATGGGGAAGCGTGCGCACAGGGCGCGCACGCGGGTCCGAACGTCCGCCTCGACCTCGGGGTCCCCATGCTCGCCCTTCCGGGCCAGGCCGTCGAGCACGTCGGCGACCATATGGCCGATCTCGCGGAACTCGGCCGGGCCGAAGCCGCGCGTGGTGCCGGCCGGCGAGCCGACGCGGATGCCGCTGGTCTTGACCGGGGGCAGCGGATCGTTGGGGATGCCGTTCTTGTTGCAGGTGATGCCGGCGCGCTCCAGCGCCTCGTCCGCGTCGCGACCGGTGATGCCGAGCGGACGCAGGTCGATGAGCGCCAGATGCGTGTCGGTGCCGCCGGCGATCACGTCGGCGCCGCGTTCCTTCAGGGTCGCGGCCAGCACCTTGGCGTTCTCCACCACGGCGGCGATATAGGTCTTGTAGTCGGGGCGCAGCGCCTCGCCGAACGCCACCGCCTTGGCGGCGACGACATGCATCAGCGGGCCACCCTGGAGACCCGGGAACACCGCAGAGTTGATCTTCTTCGCCAGCCCCTCGTCATCGGTCATGATCATGCCGCCCCGGGGGCCGCGCAGCGTCTTGTGCGTGGTGGTGGTGACGACATGCGCATGGCCGAACGGGGTCGGGTGCAGCCCGGCGGCGACGATGCCGGCGAAATGCGCCATGTCGACCATGAAATAGGCGCCCACCTTGTCCGCGATCGCGCGGAAGCGGGCGAAGTCGATGACGCGCGGATAGGCCGAGCCGCCCGCGATGATCAGCTTCGGCTGATGCTCGACCGCCAGCGCCTCGACCTGGTCGTAATCGATCAGGTGGGTGACCGGATCGACACCATATTGCACGGCGTTGAACCACTTGCCCGACATCGCGGCGCGCGCGCCGTGGGTCAGATGGCCCCCGGCGTCCAGGCTCATGCCCAGGATCGTGTCGCCCGGCTTGACCAGCGCCAGCATCACCGCGCCGTTCGCCTGCGCGCCCGAATGCGGCTGGACGTTGGCGAAGCCGCAGCCGAAGATCTGCTTGGCGCGGTCGATGGCGAGCTGCTCGACCACGTCGGAGGGAGCGCAGCCCTGATAGTAGCGCTTGCCCGGATAGCCTTCCGCATATTTGTTGGTGAAGACCGAGCCCTGCGCTCCCAGCACCGCGCGCGAGACGATGTTCTCCGAGGCGATCAGCTCGATCTGGGTCTGCTCGCGCTCCAGCTCCTGCGCGATGCCGGCGAAAACCGCGGCGTCGGCGTCCGCCAGGTCGCGGGTGAAGAAGCCCTCGGGCTGGGCGCTCAAGGTATCGATCGGCTGGCTGCTCATGCGGCGTGATCCTGTGCAGAGGGGGCGGCGAAGGGGGCGGCGCCCAGCTTCTCGACCCGGTGTTGGTGGCGACCGCCCTCGAAATCGGCGGCCAGGAAGGCGGTGACGCAGGCCTTGGCCATGTCCTCGCCGGTCAGGCGCGCGCCCATGGCGATGGCGTTGGCATCGTTATGCTGGCGGGCGAGCGTTGCCGACAGCGGCTCGGACACGAGCGCGCAGCGGCAGGCCGGATGGCGGTTGGCGGCGATCGAGATGCCGATGCCCGATCCGCACAGCGCGACGGCGCGCTCGGCCCGGCCCTCGGCGATCGCCTGTGCCAATGCGTAGCCATAATCGGGATAGTCGACGCGGCCGTCGCCATGGGTGCCAAGGTCGATCACCTCATGCCCGGTCTCCGCGAGCCAGGCGGCCAGCACCGACTTGAGGGCGACGGCGGCATGATCGGCGGCGATGGCGATGCGCATGGGCGCTTCCTGGCGGCAAGACGAAGGGATGGGCGCGCCCATAGCCGGATACCGTCCGGATGACCACACCCCTTGCCGCGTGAAATGTTGCGGCTATCGTCAGGACTTGATGGTCCGTACCGCTTCCCCCGACGCCCGCGCGCATCTCGCCGCGATGCTGATCGCCACCGGCAGCGAGGATCGCGCCGCGTTCCGCGAGGTCTATCGCCTGACCTCCGCGAAGCTTTTCGGCATCTGCCTGCGTATCTGCGGCGACCGGAGCGCGGCGGAGGATGTGTTGCACGATGTCTACCTCACGATCTGGCGCCGGGCGGGCGCGTGGGAGCCGGGGCGGGCCAGCCCGATCACCTGGCTGGCGACCGTCGCGCGCAACCGTGCGATCGACTGGCGGCGCGCGCAGGCCAGCCGCCAGACCCGCCCGATCGCCGAGGCGCCCGACATCCCCGACAGCGCGCCCGATGCCGAGGCGATGCTGGTCGCCGATGGCGAGCGGCACCGGCTGGTCGATTGCCTGGGCGAGCTGGAGGACCGGTCGCGCGCCGCGATCCGCACCGCTTTTTTCGACGGGCTGACCTATGCCGAGGTCGCCGAGCGCGCCGCCGTGCCGCTCGGCACCGTCAAGAGCTGGATCCGCCGTGGCCTCGCCCGGCTGAAGGAGTGCCTGGACCGTGACGGATGACCCCGACCTCCAGGCCGCCGAACTGGCGCTGGGCGTGCTGGACGGCGAGGAGCGCGCGGCGGCGCTGCGCCGGGTGCTGGCCGAACCGGCCTTCGCCGCCGAGGTGGAGCGGTGGCGGCTCTATTTCGCGCAACTGTTCGACCTGTGGCCCGAGGTGGAGCCGCCCGAGGAGCTGATCGAGCGGATCGACGCCAGCCTGGGTGGGCCCGGTCATGTCCGCACCCGCCGCGCCGCGCCCTGGCCGCTGATCGCGATCGCGTCGAGCGCGCTGGCGGCGTGCCTGCTCGTCATCCTGCTGCTGCGGCCCGCGCCGGAGCCGGCCGCCCCGTCGCCGACCCCCGTGGCTAGCGCGACGGCCGCTCCCTCGGCACCGGCCGCAGGCCCGACGCTGATCGCAATGCTGGGCGACGGCAGGACGCCGATCGCCGCCGCCTATGACGGCGCGGCCGGGCGGCTGCGCGTCGCCAGCCAGCCGGCGACGCCGCGCGGCCGGGTCGCGCAGCTCTGGGTGATCGGCGGCGACGCGACGCCGCATCCGCTCGGGCTGCTCGGGCCGGACGGGCTGGAGCTGGTGCTGGCCCCCGCCGACCGGGCGCGGCTCGTGGCTGGCGCGACGCTCGCCATTTCGATCGAGCCGCCGGGCGGGTCGCCGACCAGCCTGCCGACCGGACCCGTGGTCGCGACGGGCGCGTTGTCGAGGGTATGAGGTCAGAAGCGCCATCGATCGTCTCGCCCGCCGCCCGGTTGCTGGGGTTTTCCGGCCTGTTGCCGCCGCTGGCGCTGCTCGGGCTGGAGCTGGTCCGGCCGGATGACGGCTGGCGGATGCTCGCTTTCGCCTATGCCGGGCTGATCTTCAGCTTCCTGGGCGGGATGTGGTGGGGCTTCGCGGTGCGGCGGGCAGCGGCGACGCAGGCGCCGCTGCTGATCGCGGCGGTGGTGCCGTCGCTGGTCGCGTTCGGGCTGCTGGGCCTGGGGCTGATGCTGCTCGACCTGCGCTGGCCGCTGGTGCTCCTGGGGGCGGCGATCCTGCTGACGCTACCGGTCGACCGGCGCCTGGCGACGACGGGCGATGCGCCGGAGGGGTGGATGGCCTTGCGCGTGCCGCTGTCGCTGGGTCTGGGGCTGCTGACCATCGCGATGGGCGTGGTATAGGGCAGGCATGACCAGGCTGGCGACCTCGGGGTGGTTCGAGGCGCGATTCACCGCGACGGAGTTCCTGCGAATGGCGGAGGCCAGCGCCTTCGAAGGGATGACGGTCGAGCTGGTCGGGGGAGAGTTGTAACGGACCGATCCGCCCCCGACCGCCCCCGACAGCCCCCGACCGCCCATGCAGGGCGACAGGCGAGGGTCGTGGGTCAGCTATGGGCGATCTTCGCATCCACTGGCATATGGGTGATGGGCGAAGTCGGATTAGAGTTGGCCGACGACGTGATCCTGTCCTGCGACGCGGCGCTGCTGACCGGGCCGGCGCCGGACACCCGACTGGCGCGGCCGGACCACGTGTGGCTCGTGGTCGAGATCGCGGAGACGACGCGGCTGCGCGGCTTGAAAATAAAGCGGATCGCCTATGCCACGGTCGGAGTGCCGGTTTATCGGAGGTCGAGGCTCCAATGGCGGTGATGCACGTCCATGCCGAGCCGATGCGGGGCGATTACCGCCGCGTCATCACCATCCCTTTCGGCGAACCCGTTTCGGTGCCGGGCAGCGATCGGACGATCGTCATCGCCTGAACGGAATGACGATCGTCCTTCTCGATCAGGCCTCCGCCGTCTCCAGCGCCGGATAGTCAATATAGCCCTCCGGCCCCCGGCTGTACCAGGTCTTCGGATTGCTCTCGTTGAGCGGCGCGCCGGTGCGCAGCCGCTCCGGCAGGTCGGGATTGGCCAGGAAGGTGCGGCCGAAGCTGATCGCGTCGGCGACGCCCTCGTCCAGCTTGGCCTGCGCCGCGTCGCGCGTGTCGTAGTCGCTGTTCAGCACCAGCGGACGCGAGAAGACGTCGCGGATCTGCGGGCTGAGCGGCGGCACGTCGGTGCGGCCGAAGGTGCCGTCGGGGCCGGGCTCGCGCAGCTCCAGGAAGCCGATGCCGATCGCGTCCAGCGCCTTCACTGCCGGCAGGAAGACGGCGGCCGGGTCGCTGTCGTCCACGCCCTGGCTATCGCCATTGGGCGACAGACGCACCGAGACACGGCCCTCGCCCGCCACCGCCGCGACGCGCTCGGTGACCTCGCGGAGCAGGCGGATGCGGTTCTCCGGGCTGCCCCCGTAACGATCGTCGCGGAAATTGGCGTTGTCGCGCAGGAACTGGTCGATCAGATAGCCATTGGCGGCATGGATCTGCACGCCGTCGAAACCGGCGGCGAGCGCGTTGCGGGTCGCGGTGGCGTAATCCTCGATGATGCCGGGAATCTCCTCCAGCGCCAGCGGCCGGGCGACCTCGAAGTCCTGCTTGCCGTCGAAGGTGTGGGCCTGCCCCTCGGTCCGCGTCGCCGAGCTGGAGACGGGCTGCGCGCCATAGACCGAGCTGTGGCCCTGGCGCCCGGTGTGCCAGAGCTGCGCGACGATGCGCCCGCCCGCACGGTGGACCGCGTCGGTCACCGGCTTCCACGCCTCGACCTGTTCGTCCGACCACAGGCCCGGCGCATAGGGCCAGCCCAGGCCGGTGCGGCTGATCCCGGTGGCTTCCGAGATGATCAGGCCGGCGCTGGCGCGCTGCGCGTAATAGTCCGCCATCATCGCGACCGGCACGCCGTCGCGACTGGCGCGACCACGGGTCAGCGGCGCCATCAACAGGCGATTGGGGGCGTGGATCGCACCGAGATCGATGGGATCGAACAGATTGGGCATAGGGACTCCTGACGGAACATGCGTCGCGAATGGTCCGGACGGACCTGACGCGGACAAGATAGGGGGCTAGAGGACCGCATGCACGACGCCGACGCCCCAAGAAATTCTGAACCCGCATCAAGGTCACATCCGCCGCAAGCCACGGAACCGCTGGCCCTATTATGCGTGGCGGTCGCCAATATCGCGCTCGCCTTCGGCCCCTGGTTCGTGCGCGTCGCCGATACCGGGCCGGTGGCGTCGGCCTTCTGGCGGATCACGCTGGCCGCCCCCTTGCTCTGCGTGATGGCGCTGGCCGGGGGCGCGCGGCCGCGACGGCTGGGCCCGGGGCTGTGGATCACGCTGGCTTTGGCCGGGATCGCCTTCGCCGCCGATCTGGGAAGCTGGCATCTCGGCATCCTGCGCACGACGCTGGCCAACGCGACGCTGTTCGGCAATTGCGCGGTGCTGATCTTCCCGCTCTACGGCTTCCTGGTCGCGCGGCGCTGGCCGGCGCGGGGCCAGGCGGCCGCGCTGCTGCTGGCGCTGGCGGGCGGCGGGCTGTTGATGGGCCGTTCCTATGACCTCGACGCGCGCAACCTGGCGGGCGACCTGCTCTGCCTGCTCGCCGGCGTCCTCTATACCGCCTATTTCATCCTGATGACGCAGGCGCGTCGCGTGATGGCGCCGCTGTCGTCGCTGGCGCTGTCGACGCTCGCCAGCATCCTGCCGCTGCTGGGTTTCGCGCTGCTGCTCGACGAGCGGGTGATGCCGCAGCATTGGACGCCGCTGGTCGGACTTGCCTTGGTCAGCCAGGTGCTGGGCCAGGGCTGCATGATCTATGCGCTGGGCCGGCTGTCGCCGCTGGTGATCGGCATCGCCCTCCTGATCCAGCCGATGGTGGCGGGCGCGATCGGCTGGATCGTCTATGGCGAGCGGCTGGGCGCACCCGACCTGGTCGGTGCGGCGTTGGTGGCGGCGGCGCTGGTGCTGGTCGCGCGGCGGCCGGCGGTTGCGCCCACCGCCGCGGACGCGCATGTTCAGGGTTGAAGGACGGACGATGACTGAGGACATGACGCTCGATGAAATCCGCCAGGCACTGGCTCCGGCGATCGCATCCAATGCCGCGTTTGACGGCTGGGGCGAGCCGGCGCTGTTGATGGCGGCGGAGGCGCACGGGATCGATGCCGATGTCGCGAAGCTCGCCTTCGCCGGCGGCGCGGTGGCGATGATCGACGCCTGGTTTGACTCGATCGACCGGGCGATGGCCGCCGCCCTGCCGGCGGAGACGCTGGCGACGATGAAGATCCGCCAGCGGATCACCGCGCTGGTCGAGCACCGGCTGCGCCTGCTCGCGCCCGACCGCGAATCGCTGCGCCGCGCCCGCGCGATCCTGGCGATGCCGCAGAATGTCGCGACCGCGGCGCGCCTGGGCTGGCGTTCGGTCGACCGGATGTGGCGGCTGGCCGGCGACACCGCCACTGACTACAACCACTACACCAAGCGCTCGCTGCTGCTTGCCATCTACACCGCGACGACGACGATCCTGCTCGACGACGACAGCGAGGACCAGACGGAGACGCGCGCCTTCCTCCAGCGTCGGATCGACGGGCTGATGCGTTTCGAGAAGGCCAAGGCGGCGGCGCTCAAGCGCACCGAACATCGCCCCAGCCTGTCACGCTTCATCGGCCGGCTGCGCTATCCGGCGGTTTGAGGATGCGGATCGGGTGAGACAATTTGTCCACCCGATCCGATCACGGTCACCGGCTTTATCCTCTTTCCCCACGGGATCGCGAGGATTACATCCCGGATCATGGACAGCATCGGTACAGAGACGCGCGTCGATTACGCCCGGGTCTTCCATCAGGCGATTGACCGCCTCCATGCCGAGGGGCGCTACCGCGTCTTCATCGACATCCTGCGCAACAAGGGGGCGTTCCCCAATGCGCGCTGCTTCGCCGGGCATAACGGACCCAAGCCGATCACCGTTTGGTGCTCCAACGACTATCTGGCGATGGGCCAGCACCCCAAGGTGATCGCGGCGATGGAGGAGGCGCTGCACGATGTCGGCGCCGGATCCGGCGGCACGCGCAACATCGGCGGCAACACCCATTATCATGTCGATCTGGAAGCGGAGCTCGCGGACCTGCACGGCAAGGAAGCGGCGCTGCTCTTCACCTCGGGCTATGTCTCCAACGAGGCGACGCTGGCGACGATGGCGAAGATCCTGCCGGGCTGCATCATCTTCTCCGACGAGCTGAACCACGCCTCGATGATCGCCGGCATCCGCAATGCCGGTTGCGAGAAGCGCGTGTTCCGCCACAACGACCTCGCGCATCTGGAGGAGCTGCTGGCCGAGGCGGACCCCGCCGCGCCCAAGCTGATCGCGTTCGAGAGCGTCTATTCGATGGAGGGCGACATCGCCCCGATCGCCGGCATCTGCGACCTGGCGGACCGCTACAATGCGCTGACCTATCTGGACGAGGTCCATGCGGTCGGCATGTACGGCGCGCGCGGCGGCGGCATCTCCGAACGCGACGCGGTGGCGGACCGGCTGACGATCATCGAGGGGACGCTGGGCAAGGCGTTCGGCGTGATGGGCGGCTACATCGCCGCGGACCGCACGATCATCGACGTGATCCGTTCTTATGCGCCGGGGTTCATCTTCACCACCTCGCTGTCGCCGGTGCTGGTCGCGGGCGTGCTGGCCAGCGTCCGCCACCTGAAGAGCTCGACCGCCGAGCGCGAGGGGCAGCAGGCCGCCGCCGCGGCGCTCAAGGCGATGCTGCGCGACGCCGGCCTGCCGGTGATGCCGGGCGACACGCATATTGTGCCGGTGATGGTCGGCGACCCGGTCAAGGCCAAGAAGATCAGCGACATCCTGCTCGCCGAATATGGCGTATACGTGCAGCCGATCAACTATCCCACAGTCCCGCGCGGCACCGAGCGGCTGCGCTTCACCCCCGGCCCGGCGCATGACGAGGCGATGATGCGCGACCTGACCCGGGCGTTGGTGGAGATTTGGGATCGGCTCGAACTGCGCATGGCGGCGTGATCGGCCTGGCGCGGCGATTCCACCTTGCAAGGGGATTGTCGTGGACCGGCGGAAGTCGCCTGAGACCGCGCGCATCCGGCGGAGGCGGAACCTTTCAAAAATCGACAGTCCACTTCCATTAGCGTCCACCCCGGCGAACGCCGGGGTCCAATTGGGTAAGGTTTCCGATGACGTGTGATCGTCCCCCAACTGGATGCCGGCCTTCGCAGGGGCGACGGCAGGTGCCGCGAATAGCATCCGTCACTGGAAGCTGAGCCTGCACGGCGTGGTGGAGGGCCCTCGCGGGCGGCGGCCCCAGATGAACCGCGCCGCCACGCCAACCTTATGGTATCCGCTACGGTAACCATATCTTCGCACCTGATCGGCTAGCGCCACCGCGGTTCAATCCGGGGATTCGATCAGGTGGCGCACGGACGGCAGATATTTCACGATCCCAGCGGCGCTCGTCGGCGCTGGACGATCCGCCTGACCGCGGTGGCGGCGGCGCTCGCGCTGGTCGTGGCGGCGGCGCTGATCGTGTCGCTGACCCGCACGCCGGCGCTCGCGCCGCTGCGCTTCGCCGGGGATGGCGGCGCGCCGGTGGGACTGGCCGCGCCCGTCACCCCCGCGCCAGCGCAGGCAGCGGCCTGGCTGCCCACCGGGCCGGGCGTCGCCACGCCCCGCGCGCCCGAGGTCGTCGGCTTCTACATGGGTTGGGACGCCGCCTCGCGCGCGGCGCTCGACGCGCATGTCGGCGCGCTCGACTGGGTGGTGCCCGGCCTCGCCAACGTCACCGGGCCCGGCCACCGCTTCACCTATGAGACCGACGCGCATCTGAACGACGTGCTGGCGCGCGCCAACGACCGGCCGGGCGTGCTGCCGATGGTGCAGAACGCGATGGAGTCGGGCGAGTGGGACGGGCGGGGCACCGCCACGCTGCTTGCCGACCCCGCTGCGCGCGCCGCGCTGCTCGATTCGGTCGAGCGGATGATCCGCGCCGAGCGTGGACGCGGCGTCGTGTTCGACCTGGAGAACCTGCCCGAGACCGCGCAGGCCGACTACCGGCGCTTCCTGGGCGAGGCGCGCCGCCGCTTCGCACCGCGCGGCTGGCTGGTGACGCTGGCGGTGCCGGTCGCGGACCCGGCCTGGGACCTGGCGGCCTATGCCAAGGTCGCCGACCGGATGTTCATCATGGCCTATGACCAGCATTGGCCGGGCGGCGAGCCGGGGCCGATCGCCGCGCAGCCCTGGTTCGCGCAGACCGTCGCGGCGGCGGTGCGCGCGATGGGGCCAGGCAAGGCGATCGTGGCGCTGGGCAATTATGCCTATGACTGGCCGCGCGCGGGCGCCGGAGCGGGTTCGGCCGAGATCCTGACCGTGGCGGAGGCCTGGGCGCGCGCGCGCGCCGCCGGCGTCACTCCGCGCTTCGACCGGGCCAGCGGCAACAGCAGCTTCGCCTACCGCGCCGGGGGCGTCGACCATCAGGTCTGGATGCTCGATGCCGCCAGCGCCGCCAACGAGATGAAGGCCGTCGCCCGCACCGGCGCGACCGGCATCGCGCTGTGGCGGCTGGGCAGCGAGGACCCCGGCTTCTGGACCGCGCTGGCCCGCCCAGCCGGGCTCGCCGCCGCCACCGTGCCGCCCGCCGTCGCGGTCGAATCGCGGGGACAGGGCGAGATCCTGCGCCTCGACCGTCCCGCCAGCGACGGCGCGCGCGCGCTGGTCGAGGATGATGACGGGCTGATCCGCGCCGCCACCTGGACCAGCCTGCCGAGCCCCGCCATCGTCCGCCATGTCGGGGCCGAGCCGCGCATGGTCGCGCTGACCTTCGACGACGGGCCCGACCCGCGCTGGACGCCGCGCATCCTGGACGTGCTGCACCGCCTGCGCGCGCCGGCCACCTTCTTCGTCACCGGCACCAACGCGCTGGGCGAACCCGACCTGCTCCGGCGCATCGTCGCGGAGGGGCATGAGCTGGGCAACCACAGCACGACCCATCCCGACCTGACCGGTCTGCCGGTGGCGGCGATGCGGCTGGAGCTGCTCGCCACCCAGCGGCTGGTGGAAGCCTATACCGGCCGCTCGCTGCGCCTGTTCCGCGCGCCCTATCTCGGCGACGCCGATCCCGACACCGCGGCCGAGATCGCGCCGATCCAGGCGGCCGCGGAGCTGGGCTATGTCTCGGTCGGGCTGCATGTCGATCCGCTCGACTGGAGCCTGCCCGACGCCGACCAGATCGTCCGCCGCACCCTCGACCAGGTCGCGGCGGGCAGCGCCGCGCGACCGGCGCAGATCGTGCTGCTCCACGATTCGGGCGGCAACCGCGAGGCGACGATCCGCGCGCTGCCCGGCATCGTCCGCGGCCTGCGCGCGCGGGGCTATGCGATCGTGCCCGTGTCGCGGCTGGCGCATCTGCGCGCGCACGACGTGATGCCGCCGGTCGCGGGCGGGCAGGGTGCGCTGGCGCTGGTCAATCGCGGCCTGTTCCATGGGCTGGCGGGGATGCGCAGCGGCTTCGGCCTGCTCTTCGCGCTCGCCATCGGCCTGGGCATGGCGCGCTCGATCGGGCTGACCGCGCTGGCGCTCGCCCGCCGGCCCGCCATGCCCGACGTCCGGCCGCATCTGGTGCCGCGCTTCGTCTCGGTCCTGATCCCCGCCTTCAACGAGGCGCGGGTGATCGAGGCGTCGGTGCGCCGCATCCTGGCCAGCGAGGACATCCGCGTCGAGGTGATCGTGATCGACGACGGCTCGACCGACGGCACCTCCGCCGTGATCGACCGGGCCTTCGCGCTCGATCCCCGCGTCGAACTGCTGACGCTGGAAAATGGCGGCAAGGCGCGGGCGCTGAACGAGGGGCTGAAGCTGGCAAAGGGCGCGATCGTCATCGCGCTCGATGCCGATACCCAGTTCGAGCCGCAGACGATCGCGCGGTTGGCGCGCTGGTTCGCCGATCCGGGCATCGGCGCGGTGGCGGGCAATGCCAAGATCGGCAATGCGGTGAACCTGATCACCCGCTGGCAGGCGGTGGAATATGTCACCGCGCAGAATCTGGAGCGGCGCGCGCTCGACCGGCTCGGTGCGATCACCGTGGTGCCGGGCGCGGTCGGCGCCTGGCGGCGCACCGCGCTCGACTCGGTCGGCGGTTATCCCGAGGATACGCTGGCCGAGGACCAGGACCTGACGATCAGCGTCCAGCGCGCCGGCTGGCGCGTCGCCTGCGACATCGACGCGATCGCCTGGACCGAGGCGCCGGAGACGGCGCGCGCGCTCTATCGCCAGCGGCATCGCTGGGCGTACGGCACGCTCCAGGCGCTGTGGAAGCATCGCGGCCTGTTCCGCGAGCATCACGCGCGCGGGCTGGCGCGGATCGGCCTGCCCCAGGCCTGGATCTTCCAGGTCGGCTTCACGCTGCTCGCACCGCTGATCGATCTGGCGCTCCTCGCCAGCGTCGCCGGCACCGCGTTCCGCATCGTCAATCACGGCTGGGCCGAGGCGGGCGGCGACGTGCGGTGGATGGCGCTGTTCTGGGCGCTGTTCACCGCCGTCGACCTGGCCTGCGGCTGGGCGGCCTTCCGCCTCGACCCGCGCGAGGCGCGCTTCCCGGCGCTCCGCCTGCTGGCGCAGCGCTTCGGCTATCGCCAGCTCATGTACTGGGTGGTGGTGCGCGCCTGCCTGGCCGCAATCACCGGCCCGCGCGTCACCTGGGGCAAGCTGGAACGCTCCGGCCGGGTGACCGCGCCGGCGCTGGCGGCGGCGACCAGCGGCGCGGTGCCGATGCCGGTGCGCGAAGAGGCCGCGCCGGTCCGGCAGCTATCCGAGGCGGCATGAGGGGCGATCGGGAGAAGGTACCCGTATCGCTTATGGTCGATCGACACTCCCTCCCCCGGACCGGGGATCGTCGCCAAGGCCGCTCCACCATCCCGTCGACAGCCGGGATCCGGTTGGGAGACGTCGGTAGGTAACCGGAGTCGTTCCGTTATCGGACCCCGGTCTTCGCCAGGGCGCCGGTCACCCAATCGCGCAACGATCCGCTCACGGAGGAGACGCTTCCCGAACACCGGTCCGGCCTAGCGCCCGCCCCACGACTCCAGCCGGTCGAGCCAGCGGGTGATCGCGGCGCGGCCATGCTGGCCCGCCGCGCCCAGCGCGATGCCGAGCACGCCCAGCGCCGGCAGGCCGCCGCCCGCCAGCGACCAGCTTACCGCCATCACCAGCACGATCGTGGCGAGGCTGATGGCGGTCAGCATCGTCCGCCAGCTCGCCGCGTCGAGCGGGATGGTGCGTGGCGCCTTCTCGTCGAACAGCGTCAGGGTGCGCAGTGTCGTCCCCGGGATCGGCACGCCGTCGCTTCCCGCGGCCGGCGACCGGGTCTCCCCCGACTGGGCGGCCAGCGATCGCGCCTTGATCGCACGGCCTGTCGGCGATGCGGCCGGCCGCGACGGCACCCGCGCCGGCATCGCCCCGACCGCCCCGCGCGCCACCAAGGCCGGCGGCGCCGCGGCGGGGTCGCGCCAGGTGTCCACCACCTCCAGCCGCCGGCCGCGCTCGGTGACGCGGTAGCGGGGGGGCGGCGGCGTCCGCATTACCGCGCCATCCGCTCGCGCAGGTCGAGCAGCGCCAGCGCCGCCTTGGCCGCCTCGCCGCCCTTGTCCTTCTCGTCCGGGCGGGCACGGGTCAGCGCCTGCGCCTCGTTCTCCACGGTCAGGATGCCGTTGCCGATCGCGAGGCCATCGATGGTCAGCGCCATGATGCCGCGCGCGCTCTCGCCCGCGACGATCTCGAAATGATAGGTCTCGCCGCGGATCACCACGCCCAGCGCGACATAGGCGTCGAACCGCTCGCTCTGGTCGGCCAGCGCGATCGCGGCGGGCACCTCCAGCGCGCCGGGCACGGTCAGCGTCTCGTGCGTGTGGCCGGCCGCCTTGATCGCGGCGCGCGCGCCCTGGACCAGCAGGTCGTTGAGATGGTCGTAGAAGCGCGCCTCGACGATCAGCAGATGGGCCATGGGATCAGTCCTCGATTCGACGCTCGCCGACGATCGACAGGCCATAGCCGTCGAGCCCGACCAGCGTATGGTGGGTGTTGGTGAGCAGCACCATGTCGTGCACGCCCAGTTCGGCCAGGATCATCGCGCCGACGCCGTAATCGCGCAATTCCTCCATCGGCACCTCGACCTGCTCGCCGGCCTGGCGGCGCACGGCGGTGGTGAAGGCGTCGGCGCGCTGGCGGTTGATCAGGACGATGACGCCCGCGCCCTCCTGGGCGATCGCCTCCATCGAGCGTTGCAGCATCCGGCCGCGCGAACTGTCCTCTCCGAACACGTCGGCGAAGGGCGACAGCGCGTGCATCCGCACCAGCACCGGCCGGCTGGCGTCGATCCGCCCCTTGACCAGCGCCACCTGCTCGGTCCCCGTCGCGGTGTTCCGATAGGCGCGGACGCTCCACTCGCCGCCCCAGCGGCTCTGGAAGGTCGATTCCGCCTCGAGCCGCACCAAATGGTCGTAGCGGCGGCGATAGGCGATCAGGTCGCGGATCGTGCCGATCTTGAGGCCGTGGAGCTGCGCGAACGACACCAGGTCGTCCATCCGCGCCATGGTGCCGTCCTCGTTCATGATCTCGCAGATCACGCCCGAGGGGTTGAGGCCGGCGAGGCGCGACACGTCGACCGCCGCCTCGGTATGGCCGGCGCGGACCAGCACGCCGCCGTCGCGCGCGACCAGCGGGAAGACATGGCCGGGGGTGACGATGTCGTCGCGGCCCTTGGTCGCGTCCACCGCCACCGCGATCGTCCGCGCCCGGTCGGCGGCGGAGATGCCGGTGGTCACGCCCTCGCGCGCCTCGATCGAGACGGTGAAGGCGGTCTCGTGCCGGGTGCCGTTGTTGCGGCTCATCAGGTCGAGCCCGAGATCCTCGGTCCGCGCCTTCGTCATCGCCAGGCAGATCAGCCCGCGCCCGTGCCGCGCCATGAAGTTGATCTTCTCCGGCGTCGCCATCTGCGCGGGGATGACCAGGTCGCCCTCGTTCTCGCGATCCTCGTCATCGACCAGGATGAACATCCGGCCGTTGCGGGCCTCGTCGATGATCTCCTCGGGACTGGACAGGAAGCCGCGGCGCAGGGGGGCCAGTTCAGCCAGGTCAGCGGGCACGATATTGCTCCATGCGTTGCAGGTAACGGGCGAGCACGTCGATCTCGATATTGACGCTGGCACCGGGCGTCAGCGTGCCGATCGTCGTCACCGCCTGGGTATGGGGGATGACGTTGATGCCGAAGACGGTGCCGGCCGCCCCATCCGCCGTATCGTCGGCGACGCTGTTGACGGTCAGCGACACGCCATCGACCGTCACCGATCCCTTGGTCGCCAGATAGGGGCCGATGGCGGCGGGGACGCGGATCGCGATCCGCTTCGAATCCCCCTCGGGCGTCACGGCGATGACGGTGCCCACGCCGTCGACATGGCCGGTGACGATGTGGCCGCCCAGTTCGTCGCCAAGCTTCAGCGCCCGCTCCAGGTTGAGCGGCTGGCCCGTGCGCCATTGGTCCGCGGTCTTGTCGATCGTCTCGGCCGAGACATCGACCGCGAACCAGGCGCCATCGGCGTCATGGCCCTTGTCGACCACGGTCAGGCAGACGCCGGAACAGGCGATCGACGCGCCCAGGTCGATGGTGGCGGGGTCATAGGCGGTGCCGATCACGACGCGCGCGTCGCCGCGCGACTCGACGGTGCGGATGGTGCCTAGATCGCTGACGATACCGGTGAACATGGACCGCGCTCGTAGACCTCCAGCCGGTCGCTGCCAAGCGCGCGCGCATCGACCATTTGCCAGCGGCCATGGGCCTCGGCGAGACGGTGCAATCCGATGTCGCCGAGCGCGGGCACGCCCCCCCCGATCAGGATCGGCGCGCGGTAGAGGAGCAGCCGGTCGACGAGCCCGGCGCGCAGGAAGGCGGCGGCGGTCCGCGCGCCGCCCTCGACCAGCAGATGGTCGCCCGGCAGCGTCGCGATGGCCTCCGGCGCGGCGAGGACCGTCCATCCATCGGGCGCAGAGCCGGTGGCCGACAGCAGCACGCGGGCCGGGCTGCGCGCCTCCAGGCCCGGCAGCCGCACGTCGAGGCGCGGCGCATCGGTCGCGAAGGTCCCGCGCCCGACCAGGATCGCGTCGTGCCGGGCGCGTTCGAGATGCGCGTGCGCGCGCGATTCCGCGCCGGTGATCCAGCGGCTCTCGCCGTCGGCGCGCGCGATGCAGCCGTCGAGCGAGGTGGCGAGCTTGAGCGTCACCACCGGCCGCCCCAACGCCTGGCGGGTCAGGAAGCCGGCCATCGCGCGCCGCGCCGCGTCCGCGCCCGTCCCGACCGTCACCGCGATGCCCGCATCGCGCAGCCGGGCAAAGCCCTGACCGGCGGTGCGCGGGTCGGGGTCCTCGATCGCCGCGACGACCCGCGCGATGCCGCTGGCGACCAGAAGGTCGCTGCATGCCGGCCCCCGCGGCGAGCGATGCGCGCAGGGCTCCAGCGTCACATAGGCGGTCGCGCCGCACGCGCCGTCACCGGCCTCGGCGAGCGCCATCGCCTCGGCATGGGGGCGGCCGCCGGCCTGGGTCCACCCCCGTCCGACCACGCGGCCCCCGGCGACCAGCACGCAGCCGACGTTGGGGTTGGGAGCGGTCCGCCCCCTGGTCCGCCCGGACAGGGCGAGCGCCACGTCCATCCAGCGCGCATCCTCGTCGCGGAGCACGGCGTGCGGTCAGAGGCCGTATTTGGTCAGCTGGTCGTCCAGCTTCTTGAACGCGGCGCGGTTCTTGGCCTCGCGCTCTGCCTGCGCCTTGATCTGGGCGGCCTTGATCGGCGCGTCGATCGCCTGCTGCGCTCGGATCTGCGCATCGGTGCGGTCGAGCGTCCATTGCTGGACATAGATGATGTCGCGCTTGTAGGCCGGCTCCTCATCGCTGTCATGCGCGAAGGCATAGACGAAGAAGCCGGTCACCAGCATCGCCAGCGCCAGGAACCCCAGTTCATAGGGTTCGCGCGCGGCGAGGAACAGGCGCAGGTCCTTGTAGGCGCGCACCGGCGACATGCGAGAGAAGAAGCCCATCGACGTAAAATAGGAAATCGGGGCGGCACATGCCAGCCCCGTTCCCTTTGCCGCGTCCGTGGCCGTCCGGGTCATTCCTGCAACACGAAGGTGACGGTCATGGTCCGCCAGGCCTCCTGCGCCACGCCATCGCGCGTGCCGGGCGTGAAACGCCAGCGCCGCTTCGCCTGGTCGGTGGTGGCGCGCAGGAACGCGTCGCTGGTCGCGGAGACCGGCTCGACCTGCTTCACCCGGCCGTCGGTGCCGATCAGCACCCGCACCGTCACCTTGCCCGATCGGCCCATCCGCTGCTCGGCGGAAGGATAGAGCGGCTGGAAGTCGCCGGCGTAGCGTGGGTCGATGCCCGGCGCGACGATCACCGGCGCGGGCGGGGTGGGGGTGGCACGCGGCGTCACGCCGGTGCCGGTGCCGCCCAGCACGCCGCCGTCGCCCGGTAGGACAGGGACCAGCGTGTCGGTCGCCGTGACCGGCCCTTCCGCGAGCGGATGTTCGACGATGGGGTGCGGCGCGGCGATCGGCGGTGTCGGCCGCGGCTCGACTCGCGCCTCCGTTTTGGGCGGCGGCGTCGGTTCGGGCGGCAGCGGTGGCAGCGCGATGGTTTCGCCGATCAGCGGCGGGGTCGGGGTCTTGTGGGCGACATAGGGCACCGCCAGCATCAACGCGACGACGACGCCGCCATTGATCCCGATCGCAGCGGCCAGACCACCCGGATTGAACCGGGGCGAGCCGGTATAACGAGGCGCGTACATCCTCTTCGTCTCCTGTATGATCACAAAGAAACGCAATTCGGCCAAGCTGCGAATCGGATGTTACATCATAACAGGCTGCGCGCAAGGATATTGCATATCGACTCCGCTGCGCAGGCAGGCCGTTGCTTCGTTCCTCGCCTTGCCCGGGAGGAACTTTCGGGAGCCGATCGGCCCTAGCGCGAAAACCAGTGGCGCTGGACGAAGTAGATCGTCACCCCCGCCGCGATTGCTGCGCACACGCCCATGATCGCGTCGAACGCCCATGGCTCCTGCGCATAGGGCAGATGCGCGACGTTCATCCCGTAGAGGCCGGTGATGAAGGTGAGGGGCAGGAACACCATCGCCACGATCGAAATCACCAGCGAGCGGCTGTCGATCTGCTCGGCGCGCAGATCGGACAAGGTCTCGTGCATCAGCGCGGAGCGCTCGCGGATCGATTCCAGCTCCTCGGCCATGCGCGCGGCGCGGTCGGCGGCGGCGGCGAGGTGGAGCCGGTCGTCCTCGCCCAGCCAGTCGCCGGGCAACGCCGCCAGCTTCTCCAGCGCCGCGCGCTGCGGCTGGAGGAAGCGCCGATAGGCGATGGCGGCGATCCGCACCCGGCTGACGGTGCGGCGCAACTCGAACACGCGGGCGGCGTCGAGCTGCTCCTCGCAATCGTCGAGCTGGTCGCCCAGCGTCGCGACATCGGGGTCGAGATCCTCGGTGATCGCGGTGGCGAAGGCGGTGATCAGGTCGCCGGGATCGCGCACCGCGCCCGCGTCGACCTTCGCCTGGACCAGCCCGACCGCGATCATCGGCTTGCGCGTCACCGAGAAGACCCGGCCCTTCACCGCCCAGATGCGGACCGAGGCGAGCAGGTCGCTATTGTGCAGCTCCTCGCGCGAGCGGCCGCGCAGATTGAGGAACGCGCCTTCCCCCAGCGCCTCGCAGCGGGGCCGGGTCTCGGTCGCGGTCAGCGCGTCGACCAGATACGGATCGAGTCCGCCGGTGTCGCGCAGCCAGCCGGCGGTCTGGTCGTCGATGCCGGCCAGATGCACCCAGACCAGTCCGCCCGCATCCCGCATCGCATCGGTGAGCGCGATCTTTTGCGGCGCGCCGTCCGTGATCCGATAGGCGCAAGGGTTCATAGCGGCCCCCCCGGCGCGATGAGCGTCACCACCAGCCCGGCCGCCTCGGCCGGTGGCGTGGCGCTGCGGCCGGCATCGGCGCGGGCGCGGGCGAGGATGGCAGGCGGGGCATCGGGTCCGGCGACCAGCCAATCGGCATCGGCCAGCCAGCGCGCCTCGCGCAAGCTCAGGTCGTCGGGATCGGCGGAGCGCAGCCGGATGGTGCGCCGGGTCGCGACCGCGGCCGCACCGATCGTCGCGGCGATGGCGTTCAGGTCGCCCTCCGGCAGGGCGAGCGGATCGAGCGCGCCGCCCGGCGCCAGCGCCGCACTGATCGCGCGGCGGCGTTGGGCCATGTCGGGAAACCGCTGGCGGAGCGCGGCGCGGGCCGCGTACAGCGCCTGCGCCAGCGCGCCGAGCCGGGCGGGAAGCAGCGTCTCCAGCCGTTGGCGGAGCGCCGCCGCAAGCCCGGCGGAGACGCCGCCGGTGCCGATCGCGACGATCACCGGATCGCGGTCGACGATCGCGGGCAGGGTGAAGTCGCATTGCGACGGGCGGTCGACCGCATTGACCAGCACCCCGCGCGCCTTCAGCCGGGCGATGGCGGCGAGCGCCTCCGCCTCGTCCTCGATCGCGACGATGGCGAGCGCGGCGTCCGCCGCCTCGCCGACCGGCACCGCGCCGGCCCGGGCGAGCAGCCGGCCCTTGGCGGCGGCGGGCTCCCCCTCGCCGAGCAGGATCACCGGGCGGCCGTCGAGCCGGACGAACAGCGGCAGGCTGCGGAGGGTCATGCCGTCAGGCCGCAGACGGTCTGCGCGAAATCAGGAGAGCGGCCATAACCGACGGTAGCGTCCCATGACCGGGCTCCGGCCTCTGCCGGGGACCAGAAAGGAGAAAACGCCGCCGGCACCGACCTCAACCCGCCAGCCAGTCCGGCACGCGCTCGGCGGCGATCAGCGCCTCGGCGGCGACGCGGTCGGCGACCACGGCGAAGCGGTCGCCATCGACCAGCACCTCGGGCACCAGCGGGCGGCTGTTATAGGTCGAGGCCATGGTCGCGCCATACGCCCCGGCGGTGCGGAACACCGCCAGGTCGCCCGACTCGACCCGGTCGACCTCGCGGCCCATCGCAAAGGTGTCGCCGGTCTCGCACACCGGCCCCGCGATATTGGCGGTGAAATGGTCGCCGCGCGGGGTCACCGCTTGGAAATCGTGCCAGGCGTCGTAGAGCGCGACGCGCGCCAGGTCGTTCATCGCCGCATCGACGATGACATAGGGGTGGAGCACGCCCGGCTTCACCCACACCACCTCGGTCATCAGCACGCCGGCATTGCCCGCGATCACCCGGCCCGGTTCGAACATCAGCTCGACATCCCAGTCGGCGGTGACGCGCGCGACCATCGCGCCGTAATCGGCCGGGCTCGGCGGCACGTCGGCGGCCTTGTAGGGAACGCCCAGGCCGCCGCCCAGATCGACATGGGTGATGCGGTGGCCCGCGCCGCGCAGCTCGGCGACCAGCGCGCCGATCCGCGTATAGGCGGCCTCCAGCGGGCTGAGGTCGAGCAGCTGGCTGCCGATATGCGTGGCGATGCCGCGCAGGTCGAGGCCCTCCAGCGGCGCCAGCCGGTCGAACATCGCCGGCGCCTGGTCGATCGGCACGCCGAACTTGTTCTCCTTGCGGCCCGTGGAGATCTTGGCGTGGGTGCGCGCATCGACGTCCGGGTTGACGCGCAGGGTCGCGGGCGCCCGCAAGCCGCGTTCGGCGGCCAGCGCGGCGAGCACCACGCCCTCCTCCTCCAGCTCCAGGTTGAACTGGCCGATTCCGGCGTCGAGCGCGGCGGACAGCTCGGCGCGCGTCTTGCCAACGCCCGAGAAGACGATGTCCTTCGCCGGGATGCCGGCGGCCAGCGCCCGCTTCATCTCGCCGACCGACACGACGTCCGCGCCGTACCCCTCGTTCGCCAGCACGCGCAGCACGGCGAGGTTGGGATTGGCCTTGATCGCATAGGCGATATGCTTGCGCGGCACGCCCGCCAGCCCATCCTTGAAGACGCGGGCATGGCGGCGCAGCGTGCCGGCCGAATAGACATAGACGGGGGTGCCGACCGCTTCGGCGATGGCGGGCAGGGGAACGTCCTCGACGTGGAGGACGCCGTCACGATAGGCGAAATGGTCCATGGTCTTCAGTCCGACGGGGGGAGATCGAACTCGTCCGAGCGACGCTCGTCCGAACGACGGAGCAGCTCGTCGCTGCGTTGCGGGCGCTCCTGGCTGGTGGGGGTCAGCAGCTCCTGCGGGGTAGGCGTCGCCGCCGCGCCGCGCGGCGCGACCGGCAGATGCTCGCCAGGCGCCGGTTTCAATCCCGCCGCCGATCCGCAGCCGGCCAGCAGCGGCAACAGGAACAGGGCGGGACGCCGGGTCATGTGGTTTCTCCTCCTCGCGCGGCGGCGATCGCGGCGCGGACATTGGCCGGCGCGGTGCCGCCGAAGCTGGTCCGGCTGGCGACCGAGGCGTCGACCGACAGCACGTCATAGACGCGGCCGTCGATCCGCTGGTCGATCGCTTGCAACTGCCCCAGCGACAGTTCGTGTAGGGCCAGCCCGGCGTCCTCCGCGGCGGCGACGGCGCGGCCGGTGACGTGATGCGCCTCGCGGAAGGGCAGGCCCGCCTCGCGCACCAGCCAGTCGGCCAAGTCGGTCGCGGTGCTGAACCCGGCCTCGGCCACCTGGCGCATCCGCTGGGTGCGGAAGCTGGCCGATTCGACCATGCCGGTCATTGCCGCGATCGACAGGCCGAGCAGGTCGTGCGCCTCGAAGGTCGGCGGCTTGTCGTCCTGCATGTCCTTGGAATAGGCGAGCGGCAGGCCCTTCATCGTCATCATCAGCGACACCAGCGCGCCGGTGATCCGGCCGCTATGGCCGCGCACCAGCTCGGCGGCATCGGGGTTGCGCTTCTGCGGCATGATCGAGCTGCCCGTCGACCACGCATCGGACAACGCGACGAAGCCGAAGGGCTGCGACGCCCAGAGCACGAACTCCTCCGCCAGCCGCGACAGGTGCAACGCACATTGCGCTGCTGCCGTCAGGTAATCGAGCGCGAAGTCGCGATCGCTGACCGAATCGAGCGAGTTGCGCGTCGGCCCGTCGAACCCCAGCGCCGCCGCCGTCGCATGCCGGTCGACCGGAAAGCCGGTGCCGGCCAGCGCGGCGGACCCCAGCGGGCATAAATTCATCCGTGCCCGCGCATCGCGGAAGCGCGACACGTCGCGCGCGATCATCTCGTAGTAGGCCATCAGGTGATGGCCGAGCGTCACCGGTTGCGCCGATTGCAGATGGGTGAAGCCGGGCATGACGCTGTCGGCATGCTCCTCGGCGCGGGCGAGCAGCGCCGCCTGGAAGCCGGCCAGCGCCTCCAGCACCTGATCGATCGAGTCACGCACCCACAGGCGGAAATCGGTCGCGACCTGATCGTTGCGCGAGCGGGCGGTGTGGAGCCGACCGGCGGCGGGGCCGATCGCCTCGGCCAGCCGCGCCTCGGTCAGCATGTGGATGTCTTCCAGCGACAGGTCCTCGGGCACGCCGTCGGCGGCATAGCCGGCGGCGACCTGCGCCAGGCCGTCGGCAATCGCGGCGGCGTCGTCGGCGGGAACGATGCCCTGCTGGCCCAGCATCGCGACATGCGCCTGCGATCCCCGGACATCCTGCTGCCACAAGCGCTTGTCGAACGGCAGCGAGGCGTTAATCTCGCGCATCACGGCCGAGGGCCCGGCGGCGAAACGGCCGCCCCACATGGAATTGGAGGATGTCATGCGCTGGTTGTTCGTCCCGGTCCTGCTGACGGCCGTCCTGGCCGGTTGCGGCGATAGGACTTCGCAGGGCGCGGAGCAAGGCGCTGGCAATGCCGCCGCGCCTGCCGCGTCCCCCGATGAGGTCGCGTCCCCCGACGAAGCCGCCCCCGCCGCCACGCCGGCGCCCCGGGCCGGCGCGATCGACCGCAGCCATGCCGGACAACCCGCGCCGACGCTCGGCTTCGTCGATCCGGCGGGCCGGGCGGTGACGCTCGCCGACTATCGCGGCAAGCCGGTGCTGCTCAACCTGTGGGCGACCTGGTGCGGACCGTGCGTGAAGGAGCTGCCGACCCTCGACGCGCTGGCGGCGCGCGAGGCGGGCAGGCTGACGGTGATCCCGCTCAGCCAGGATATGGACCCGGCCAAGGTCGCCCCCTTCTTCGCGGCGAAGCATTTCCGCGCGCTGCGCGCGTTCACCGATCCCAAGCTGGCCTGGGTGCCGGGCGTGGCGGCCAACCTGCCGACCAGCATCCTGTTCGATTCGCAGGGTCGCGAGGTGTTGCGGACCGTCGGCGACCTCGACTGGTCGGGACCGGTCGCGGCGAAGGCGATCGCCGAGGCGCGCTAGCCGCGCCGGCCATAGGCGCGGGTTTGCGGCCGATGGTCCCGGCCCGCGCCCGCCCCTCGCGCAAGGAAGCGCATGCACGTCGGGCGTCTGCCGGGCGCGCTGCCGATCGAGCGGGTGCAGGTCCGGGGCGGCGTCGTGCGTCTGAAACGCGGCGCATGCGCCGGCGTGCGCCGGCTGGTGCTTCGCCTCGTCGAGCGCGCCCCGTCGCCATTCCGGGCGCGGTCTCGGCACGGGCTGGGCAGCGTCGAGCCGGGGCTGCATCGATACCGGCCCGGACCGGCCTCCTGTCGTCGCGGCCGGTTGCCATCGCGGCGGCATGCCGGCGAATGATGATTGGTTTTGATCAAGTGGATCCATCGACAATCAGCTGAACCGCGAACTCTCTACTGCACCTTGTAGGTCAAGACAGAGATGAAGGTTAATAATCCCGTCACGGTTCATTAACCACAGTATTTCCGAATTGTCGGGCGATGCGTTATTCTCGATCGCAAGCGCCAGGGGGTCGCCATCGCCGGGCGATCGAAAAGGGGCAACATCATGAAGAAGATCGTACTTGCAGCGCTCAGCGCCGCTGCCGTCGTGGCGCCGATGCAGCAGGCCGCCGCCGCCACCACGGTGCAGTCGGCCACCGCCGCCAATTTCGACAGCTACAGCCAGTGGCGGTCGGACGAACTCGGTGCGATCACCCTGGCCCAGGGCACCAACCTGATCAGCAGCCTGACCAGCACCGCGACGGTCTGGGATCAGGGTTGGGGTGGACAGACCGGGGACAATGGCCTGCGTCTCGCATTGGTCGTGGGGACCTCACGCGTCTGGCAAGCGACCGCCGCCGGCGCCAGCCATGGCGCCCAGACGATCGATTTCACCGCGAGCGTCGACCAGCTCGCCAGCCTGAACGGCGCGTTGGCGGCGGTCGATTGGTCGACTGCATCGAACGTTCGCCTGGGTATGTTCGCCAACGCCTATGGCTGGGGTGGCTGGGAACTGCACAGCCGCAATGCCAGCTTCTCGGTCGCCTCGACGGCCGCCGCCGTGCCGGAGCCGGCGACCTGGGCGCTGATGGCGGTCGGTTTCGGCCTGCTTGGCGCGACGATGCGCCGCCGCAAGACGGTGGTGCGCTACGCCGCCTGATCCTGCGAAGCGGTGACGACAGGAGCGCTCGCGGCGATGGTCGCGAGCGCTCCTGCGCTTATTTCGGCAGCGGCGCGGACGCCTTCGCCTCGAACGTCGCCGACCGGACGGGGACGCCGGTGTTCGGCTGGCCCGATCCGACGCTGACCGTGTAGCGGCCGGCCATGACCTGGCGGACGCCATCGGGCGTCACGCCGCTCAGGTCGCGCGGCGACAGGTCGAAGCGGACCTCCGCCGCCTGGCCCGGCTGGAGCGACAGCCGGCGGTATCCGCGCAACGCGATGCGCGGCGCGCCCGGCGTGTTGGGGAAGCCGAGATAGAGCTGCGCCACTTCGTCGCCCGCGCGACCGCCGACATTGGTCACCTGCGTGACGACCTGCAATCCCGCCGCCGCACCGCCCGCCGCCGGGGTCAACCGCAGGGGGGCATAGGCGAAGCGCGTGTAGCTGAGGCCGTGGCCGAACGGGTAGACGGGCGTGCCGGTGAAATAGCGATAGGTGCGTCCGGCCATGCGATAATCGTCGAACGGCGGCAGGTCGGCGACGCTGCGATAGAAGGTCAGCGGCAGCCGCCCGGCCGGGTTGCTGCGTCCGGTCAGCACATCGGCGACCGCCTGCCCGCCCGCCTGGCCGGGATACCAGGCCTCCAGGATCGCCGCGCCATGCGCCTTGGCCTGGGACAGGTCGATGGCGCTGCCGTTCATCGCCACCACCACCACCGGCTTGCCGGTCGCATAGGCGGCGTCGAGCAGCGCACGCTGATCGGCGGGCAAGTCGAGCGCGGTGCGGTCGCCGCCCGCGAACCCCTCGACCGCCACCGGCATCTCCTCGCCCTCCAGATCGGCGGTGAGGCCGACGACGGCGACGACCACATCGGCCTGTTTCGCCGCCGCCGCCATGTCCTGCGCGGCGGTGGCGGCGATCCGCTTCCAGAACACGCCGGGCTGGCCGCTATTCCCCGACTCCATCTGGAGCCGCAGCGGATAGCGCCGGCCCTTGACCAGCCGCACCTCGGTCAGCTTCAGCGGCTCGGCCCAGCGGCTATAGTCGGTGGCGGCGACGGAGGCGCCGCCGGCGATGTCGATCTGCCCCTTTACGCCGGTCAAAGCGAGGCGATAGGTGCCGGTCTCCGGCGCGACCAGCGCGCCCGTCCAGACCAGCTTGTGCCGCTCGCCGACGTCCCTCAACTGGCTGGCGGCGGAGCGAAGGCCCTGCTCGGTCCGGGTCACCACCGGCCGTTCGGGATAGGTGGGGGTCCCGGTGGCCGTGGTCGCGTTGTAGTAGTCCGCACGCAGCCCCGGCCGGCCGTCGGGCGTGACGAAGGCGCTGGCGGGCACCGGGTCGCCGTCGGTGATCGAGGCGGTGAAGGGGACGTGCGTCACCCGGCCCGCCCCCATCGCCTGGACCAGCCCGTCGCGCACCGAGACCGGCGGCGCGCTCTGCGTCGAGGAGTAATTGCCGCGCAGCACGCGCGTGGCGTCCGCCAGCGGCCCGACCAGCGCGATGCGCGCGCCAGGCTTGAGCGGCAACACGCCGTCGTTCTTCAGCAGCACTAGGCTCTCGGTCGCCATCTTCAGCGCCAGCGCGCGGTGCGCCGGTGAGTCGATCGCTGTGGCGGGCACCGGATCGGCGGGGCGGATCCCGGCCAGGTCGCCGGTGCGGTAGCGCGCGGAAAACAGTCGGACCAGCGCGCGGTCCATGTCGGCTTCAGTGATCAGCCCGCGGCGCAGCGCCTCGCGATAGCGGTCGCCCAGGCCCGGCGTGCGCGACAGGGTGGCGTTGTTGCACTCATTGTCGACCCCCGCCTTCAGCGCCACCGCGACGCCGCTGGCGGGGTCGGGCGCATAATGGTGATGCTCGGAGATATCGACCACCGCGTCGCAATCCGACACGACATAGCCGCGAAAGCCCCAGGCCCCGCGTAGATGATCGGTCAGCAGCAGCGTGCTGCCACAGGCGGGCTGGCCGTCGACGCGGTTATAGGCGCACATCACCGATCCCGCCTGCCCCTCGACGATCGCGGCGCGGAAGGCGGGAAGATAGGTGTCCTCCAGATCGTGCGGCGAGACCCGGATGTCGACCGTGTGGCGGGTCGGCTCGGGCCCGCTATGCACGGCGAAATGCTTGGGCGTCGCGATCACTTGCGGGCGCGTGGCGTCCGGTCCCTGCACGCCGCGGACATAGGCGACGCCCATGGTCGCGGTCAGATAGGGGTCCTCGCCATAGGTTTCCTGCCCGCGTCCCCAGCGCGGATCGCGGAAGATGTTGATATTGGGCGACCAGGTGTTCAGCGCGCTGCTCATCGTGCCGATATGGCCGGTGGCCCGGCCCAAAGTGTGGAGCGCGCGCACCTCGGTCCCGATCGCGCCGGCCACGTCCTGGAGCAAGGGGGCGTCGAAACTGGCGGCGAGGCCGATCGGCTCGGGAAAGTTGGTGGTCGGCACCGGGCCCAGCGCGCCGTGCAGCGACTCGGTCCACCAGTTATAGGCCGGGATGCCGAGGCGCGGGATGGCCGGCGCGGTGTTGAGGAGCTGCGCGATCTTCTCCTCGACGGTCAGTTTCGCGACCAGCGTCGTGGCCGCGCGGTCGGCGGCGACCGTCGCGTCCGGCGCGGGCGCCTGCGCCATCACCGGCGCGCCAGCCAGCAGCATCGCCGCCAGCGCCAGCCCGCGCCGGGCTCCAATGTCGTTGCGCATGATCGCCGTTCCTCTCTGTTCCATCGTCATTGTCCGGCGCTGCGGCGAAGGTCAGGGCAGCGCGACCTCGAAGGGGCCAAGCGGCAGCGCGGCATCGTCGAACAAATTGACCACCGGGCTGTCCGCCCAGGCATAGCGGACCCGCGTCACCGGCTTGCCATCGCCCGCCAGCCGCACGGTCGCGCCCTCGGCCACGGCGCTGGCATAGCGGCAGGTTCCGGGCGCCGCGTCGCACAGTTCGAACCCGATCGCTTGACCCGAGGAGCGCGTGTGCAGCGCGCCGGTCGCACCGTCGATGCGCAGGCGCACGCCGCCATCCGCGGTCCGCTCCGCCGCGCCGATCGCCGGGCCCATCGGCTCGGGCGATCGATAGGCGAGCGACCGCATCACCCGCGCCAGCCGCTGCCCGACCTCGTGCTTCTCGCCCGGATGGATGTCGAGCGGGTCGCCCAGGTCGATCGCGACGGCGACGCCGGCATGGCCGTCGCGCGCGGTCATCCGCCGCTGGTCGTCGCGCACCGTCGCCCAGCCGCTCTCGCCGGGGCTGGTGGCGGGCTTGCCGTAGCCGGCGAGCTGCACCACGGCGAGCGGCAGGTCGGCGCGGCCGAACTGCGCGCGCCAGGCGGCGGTCATCGCCGCCAGCCGCGCATCGTAACCCGGCAGGCCGGTGTCCGACTCGCCCTGATACCAGGCGATGCCGGCCAGCCCGATCGGCCCCAGCGGCGCGATCATGCCGTTGTAGAGCGTGCCGGCACCGTTGATGTCGTCCCAGGGCACGCGCGGCGCATCCCCCTCCACCTTGCGCGCCACCGCATAGCGCCAGCCGGTGCCCAGCGGGATGCGGGTGCCGTCCGCCAGGGTCAGCGCCATCTGCTCGACCGGGCCGGTCATGCCGCCCAGCGCATAGACATCGTCGTCGTTGACCGTGACGATGTTGCGTCCGGCCTTCAGCGTGCCGACGGGCAGCGCATAGAGGCGCGGCTGCCCGGCCAGGCTGCTGCCGCCGACGCCGACGCCGTTGACCCAGGTGCGGTCGGCATCATCGACCGCGCCGATCGCCAGCGTCGCCGCCCCGCGCGCCTGTTCGGGCGTCAGGTCGATCTCGCGGCTGTACCAGATCATGCCGTTGTAGTCGTCGAGTTCGGGCACGCCCCACGTCTCGAAATTGGCGATCCTGGGCACCGGCTTCCAGTCGAGCGCCGCATTCGGCTGCCAGGGCTCGCGGCCGGGCGCGTCGCCGCTCTTCCGCCGCCACCAATTCTCCCACACGGTCGAGGCGCGCGCTTGCGCGGCGGCGGGATCGCGGGCGTAAAGGGCGAGCAGATCGGCCTCCGCGCCCATGCCGGCCCGGCGCAGCCCGGCGGCGTCCATCCACGCGCTGATCCGCGACCCGCCCCAGTCGGACGCGATCGCGCCCATGGGCACGTCGGGCTGGGTGCGGCGCAGCGCCTGCACCATGTAGAAACACGCGGCGGAGAACTTGCGCGCGGTCTCGGGTCCCGCGACCACCCAGGCCGGCGTCTGCGCGAAGGTGGACAGCGGGGTATTGCTCGGGATCTTCTCTATCGTCACCAGCCGCAGCTTGTCGTCGACCGGCGGCCGCGCATCGGCGATCCATTGCTGCGCGGCGTCGACCGGCATCTCCATGTTGCTCTGGCCCGAGCAGAGGAACACGTCGCCGACCAGCAGGTCGCGGATCATGCCGGCGCCGCTCGGCGCGGCGATGGTCAGGTCATAGGGGCCGCCGGCCGGCAGGGCAGGCATTTGCGCCTCGAACCGGCCGTTGCGATCCGCCTTCGCGGTGACGCTGCGCCCGGCCAGCCCGATCATCACCGTCTCGCCCGGCGCCGCAGTGCCGCGCAGCCGGATCGGCTGGTCGCGCTGCAGGACGGCATGGTCGCCGATCGCCCCGTCCAGGCGCGGGGCGCCCTGGGCGGGCGCGGCGAACAGCGCGGTCGCCGCGAGCAGGATGGCGGGCGGCACGCTCGTCTGGCGGATCATAGGGTCGGCATCCCATGCTGGTGGATCTTGCGGATCAGGTCGCGGTGGCGGGGCAGGCCGGCGAGCATCCGCTCGGTCTGGCTGCGGTTTTCGCGCAGCGCCCGGCTCGCCTGCACCGCTTCGGCATCCAGGCTGCCCGGCGACACGGCGCTGCGATGGCCCATGCCGTACAGGACATATTGGTAGCTGGCGGCCGGGAAGACCTCGTCGGCGCGATCGAACTCGTCATGCATCCAGGGGGCCTGCCACCGCCACAGCTCCATCAGGCCCTGGAGCCGGTCGGGGATCGTCTCGGGCCGCACATTGTCGCGCCAGAAGTCGGTGTCGCGCCGCTGGGTCAGCGCATAATGGAGCTTGAGGAAGTCGATGATCCGGCCCCAGCGATAGTGGGTGGTCGCGTTGAAGCGCCGGGCGATGGTGTCCATCACCTCGCGGCAGGCCGGCATCTGTTCGGCGATCAGCTTGGCGGACAGTTCGATCAGAACGATCGCCGAGGCTTCCAGCGGCTCCAGGAAGCCGGCCGCCAGCCCCACCGCGACGCAATTGCCGGTCCAGAAGGTTTCGCGATGCCCGGCGCGGATCTTGAGCGTGCGCACCGGCAGGTCGCGCGCGCCCTCGCCCAGATAGGCGCGCAGCTCGCGCTCGGCCTGGTCAACGCTGACATGGCTGCTGGAGAAGACATGGCCGACGCCGCGCCGGGTCGGCAGGCCGATGTCCCAGATCCAGCCCGCCGACTGCGCGGTGGACTTGGTGTGCGAGGCGATCGGCGCGTCCTCATGCTCATAGGGCATCTGGATGGCGAGCGCGGTGTCGCAGAACAGCGTGTCGGCGCAGCTCTTGAACGGCACGCCCATCGCCTCGCCGATCAGCCGGGCGGCGAAACCGGTGCAGTCGACGAACAGGTCGCCGGCGATCTCGCCCGCCTGTTCGGTGCGGACGGCGCGGATGTCGCCAGTCTCGGTCTTCCGCACCTCGCGCACGTCCGCCAGCACATGGCGCACGCCGAGCTGCTCGGTGCAGTGACGTTGCAGGAAGGTGGAGAATTTGCCCGCGTCGAGATGATAGGCGTAGTTGGCCGGCCCCTCATATTCGGGCGTGGCGATCGTCTTGGGCGCGAGGCCGGCGTCGCAGATGCGGCCCTGCGGCGTCACGCTGTCGCAGAAAGTCGCCGCGGCCGGATCGGCCAGCCAATGCTGCGCCAGGTTCACCTGGCCAAAGCCCTGGGGCAGCATCAACGGGTGGTAATAGGCGTCGTCCGCCGCGCCCGTGGTCCAGCCGGCGAACAGCGCCCCCTGCTTGAACGCGGCATCGCACTGGCGGAAGAAGTCGGTCTCCGACACGCCCATGCGGCGCAGCGTGCCGCGCAGCGTCGGCCAGGTCCCCTCGCCGACGCCGATGATCGGCGTGGTGGGCGATTCGACCAGCGTGACGGTGAAGCCATGGGCCATGCGGCCGCGGTGCCGCGCGGCGATGGTGCCGGCGGTCAGCCAGCCGGCGGTCCCGCCGCCGACGATGACGATGTGGTTGATCGGTTGCACGACACCGAACCCAGGAAAAAAGCGCGGGGATGTCAACCGGTAGGGGTCGACATCCCCGCGTCAGGGGAGAGGGTCAGAAGCGGTAGCGCGCGCCCAGCGTGAAGCGGCGGCCGTAATCGAACACGTCGAGCAGCTGGTTGGAATAGCGGCCGTGCGTGCTCTGCTTGTTCTTGTTGAGGTTGAGCGCCTCGCCGAACACGCTGAAGTTCTTCGTCACGTCGAAGCTGCTGGTCAGGTCGACCTGGAAGCTCTGGTTGACGAAGGTCGGCTCCGCGCCGAACGAGCCGGTATTCTGGTTCTGCCCGAACTGCGCCAGATATTCGTCGCGCCAGTTGAGCGCGGCGCGGATCTGGAAGCCGTTCTTGTCATAGAAGCCGACGAAGTTCGCCGAATTGGCGAGGCCGGTGACCGCGAAGCCCGTCTGGCTGATGTTCTTGTCGTCATAGGGGCGGTTGGTGTCGACGAAGGTGGCGTTGGCCTGGAAGCCGAAGCCGGTGTCGCCAAACACCTGCTGCCAGGCGAGCTCGACGCCGCGCACCGTCGCATCCGGCCCGTTGACCTGCTGCGACACCGCGAAGGAGGCGAGCTGTCCGGTGGTCGGGTCGACCACGCCGTTGATCGCCTGGCGGGTGACGCCGCCGACGATGAAGTTGCTGACGTTCTTCAGGAAGAAATTGACCGCCAGGTACGAGTTGCGACGATAATACCATTCCGCGCCCAGGTCGAAATTGTCGGCCAGATAGGGCTTGAGGTTGGCATTGCCGCCGCTGGCGTTGAGCGCGCCGATCCGCTGGCCGTTGCCGACGTTCAGCACCGGGTTGAGCAGGTTGAGCGTCGGCCGGGTCAGCGTCCGCGACGCATCGATGCGCAGGATCAGATTGTCGGTCAGCTCCAGCTTCGCATCCATGCTGGGCAGCAGGTAGGAATAGGAGTTGCGCGCGGTCTGCGGCTGCACCTGCGTATAGTTGGGGATGCTGAGCAGCGTTGGATCGGCCGCGCTGGTCACCAGGACCAGCGGCAGGCGACCCTGACCGGTCGAGACCAGGTTGGTCGTCTCGTTGCGGATACCGGCATTGATCGTCAGCGGCAGGCCGCCGACCTCGGTCTTGAAATTGGCGCTGGCATAGAGCGACCAGGTCCGCTCGCGCACGCGCAGGATGCTGCCCGGATCGACCGCCTCGTCGAACGTGCCGGTGAAGCCGTTGACGTTGCCATAGTTGAAGCCCGGCACCCGCGTCGCCGAGGGATTGCCCTGGCTGGTCAGGAAATTCTGGTACGCGATCGGGTCGAACACGAACACCGACGGCGGCAGGCTGCCGTTGAAGCCGGGGATGAAGTTGTCGAGGCTGATCGAGCCCTGGTACAGATTGGCGGGCAGCGGCGAAATGCCCGACGTGCCGCCCGACGGCGCGCCGTAGCCGGCATAGGCCTGCCAGAAATTGTTGGTGAAGGTGCTCTGGTTGCGGAAGTTGAACGTGTCCTGATAATATTGGCCGCCGGCCTTCAGCGTCAGGTCGTCCTGCTTCCAGGTGGCGTTGCCGCGGAACTGGACCAACTCGTCGGTATTGTGCTGCGTCTGGTTGACGGTGACGTGCGAGCCGATCAGCGACTGGTCCGCCCAACGCGATTCGTCGCCGGCGGGCCCGAAGTTGCTGATCGTCGGGAACGCCTTGTTGCTGGCGCCGTCGACCGTGAAGCGCAGGACGTTGCCGAGGCGATTGCCATAGCCGATATCGCCATTGGCGCTGCCGATCACGTCGCCGGGGTTCAGCCAGCTCTTGGCATAGGCGACGTCGCCTTCCAGCGTCAGATTCTCGGTCGCGTCATACTTGACGTTGAGGCCGGTCTGGTTGGTCTGGAGGATCTGCTTGTTGAGCGCGGCGGTGAAGTCGGTCGGCGTGTTCGCCTGGGTGAAGTCGGTGGCGGTGCCGTTGGCGTCGAGCGTCACGTTGCGCAGGTCGCCCTGGTTGAACCAGACGCCAAAGGCGTAATTGTTCTGGGTGATGTTCTGACGCGAGAAATTATTGTCGAGCGTCAGCATCAGGTCGTCGGACGGGTGATATTGCAGCGAGACGCGCGCATCGACGCGCTCGTCCTTCACCCGCTGCTGCTCGGCGCCGTATTGCTGCGGGAACCAGCCGGGCAGGTTCTGGCGGTTGGCCGGATTGGCATAGGCGGCCGATTGCGTGTTGCTGGTCGGCGTGCAGGTGCCGGTGCTGCCCGCCAGCTGACAGGGCGCGTAATTGCCGCCCGGCCAGCCCGACACATAGACGCGGTTGGTGTCGGTGTCGCGGCGGGTATAGATCACGTCGGCCAAGACGCCGAAGGTTTCGGCTTCGTTGGTGCTGCTGATCAGCAGGCCGCCGGTCGGCACGACGCGGCCGGCGCGGTCCTGCACCGAGCCGGAGGCGGTGGCGGCGGCGCGGAAGCCGGGATGGTCGAACGGATTGGGGAAGGCGATGTTGACCGTCGCGCCGATCGAGCTGGACGCCAGCGACACGTCGGGCGTCTTCAGCACGGACAGCTGACCGATGAAGTCGACGCCGACGGTGCTGAAGTCGATCTGGCGACCGCCGGTGCCGGTGGCGATGCGCCGGCCGTCATAAAGGGTGGTGTTGAAGTCGCCGCCGAAGCCGCGCACCGTGATGCCGGTCGGCTCGCCGCGCGAGCCGGAACGCTGGATCGACACGCCCGGCAGGCGCTGGAGCGAGGCGGCGACGTTCGAATCCGGGAACTTGCCGATATCCTCGGCGGAGATCACGTCGACCACGCCCGAGGATTCACGCTTCAGGTCGAGGTTGCGCTGGAGCGAGCCGCGCAGGCCGACGACGACGATGTCGGGATCGCCCGCCTCGACCGAATTGCCCTGCGACACGTCCTGCGCGGTGGCCGCGTCCTGGGGGCTGCCCGCCTGGGCGGCGCTGGTCTCGTTGGCGGTGACGGGCACCGCCGGCTGCGGCGCGGCGGCGCCGGGCGTGACAGTGTTCTGAAGGTCGGTCTGCGTCGGCGTCTGGGTCTGCGCCTGCGCCGGCATCGCCAGCGCGATCGCCAGGAGGCTGCTCGCCCCGGTCATCAGCCAAGCGGAGCGCTTGCCGCCCCGCGTCGTGGTTCCATGGAATGAAGTCGCCATCACCCTCTCCCTGCCTTGTTCATGCCCCGCCCGGTCTGTGATCGGTACGAGAGCGGTATCATCGGAGCGTTGTCGTTGACCGAAATCCTACTCGGCAGAGGCCGAAAGGCGATTTTGGTATCGCTCACATGAGTCGGCACTATAGTCCGACAAGTCGAGACGGCAAGGGCTTTGTTATCGCGTTGAAATCGCTCATGCTGCGCAGCATCCGCACAAGCGGGACCGGCGAGGGGAGAGGGTGTCGATGGAACAATGGGAGCGGCTGGAGACGGAGCGTCATGCCGAATTGACCGTGGCGCGGACGCTCGAATCGCAGCGGCATTTCGTCCAGCTGGTGCCGAGCGAATTCGCGGCGGCGGCGCTGCATTATCCCATCCTGTTCACCAAGCATCCGGAGACCGGCGCCTTTTTCGCGGGCGCGATCCTGGGGGTGAAGCCGGGCGAGAATCTGTGCACCGGCGAGGACGGGCTGCTGACCGGTTATCGGCCCGCCGATCTGGAGCGGCACGGCTTCTTCCTCGTCGAGGGCGAGATCGTCATCCGCCGCGACGATCCGGTCTTCGCCGGTGGTGGCCAGCCCCTGTTCGATGCGGGCGGCGAGGCCACGCCCACCTTCCAGCGCATCCGCCGCGCGCTCGGGCAGTTGCAGGCCGGGCTGCCCGAGACGGAGCGGCTGGTCGCCCGGCTGCTGGCGCTGACGCTGATCGAGCCGATCGACGTCACGCTCCATTTCGACGATGGCGAGCGGTTGGTGCTGGACGGGCTGTACACCATCAGCCTGGACGCGCTGCACGAACTGCCCGATGCCGAGGTGCTGGCGCTGTTCCGCGACGGCACGCTGCACCTCGCCTATACCCAGGCGCAGTCGGTCGGGCATTTGCGTACGCTGGCGGCGCGGCGCAACGCGCGGCTGGCGGCCGGTCTCGGCGGATGAGCGCGCCGCTGGCCAGCCTGGACGCGGCCGATTTCCCGGATGCGGAGAGCTTCCGCCAGCAGGTGATGGCGGCAGGGCGGCCCGTCGTGCTGCGCGGCGCGGCGGCGCACTGGCCGCTGGTGGCGGCCGGGCGGAGCGCCGCCACACTGTCCGCCTGCCTGCGATCGCACGACGCCGGGCGCGCGGCGGAGATGTTCGTCGGCCCGCCCGCGATCGCCGGCCGCTATCATTATGGCGAGGGGGCGGACGGGTTCAACTTCACGCGCGAGACGCTGCCCTATCGCGCCGCGATCGATCGCATCCTCGCCACCGCCGGCGCGGACGGGCAGCCGACGCTCTATGTCGGCTCCTTGTCGATCGATCAGTATCTGCCGGGGCTGGTCGCGGACCATGGCCTCGCCGTCGTGCCGGCGGGCGTATCGCCGCGCATCTGGCTGGGCCATGCCACCGCGGTCGCCTGCCATTACGACCTGTTCGACAATGTCGCCTGCGTCGTCGCGGGGCGGCGGCGTTTCACCCTCTATCCGCCCGCAGCGATCGGCGATCTTTATGTCGGGCCGATCGACCATACTTTGGCCGGGCAACCGATCAGCCTGGCGGATGGCAGCGCCCCCGGCGACCCGCGCTATCCCCGGTTCGAGCGCGTACGCGACCAAGCGATCACGGTGGAGCTGGCGGCGGGTGACGCGCTCTACCTGCCCAAGCTCTGGTGGCACCGGGTGGAGGCGCTCGATCCGTACAATCTGCTGGTCAATTTCTGGTGGGACGGCTTCGCCAGCGGCTCCGACCAGCCCCAGGCGGCGATGCTGCTGGCGATGATCGCGCTCAGCGAACGTCCGGCACCGGAACGCGAGAGCTGGCGCGCCTGGTTCGACCATTATGTCTTCCGCCCCGACGGCCATCCGCTGGCGCACCTGCCGGCCGAGCGGCACGGGCTGCTCGGGCCGTTGAAACCGGTCAATTACGGGCGGATCCGCGCCCTGGTCATGCGGCTGCTGCGGGGCTGACGACTTGACAGACAAATAAGTGAAATCAACCAGACAGGAGGGACGAAGATGCAAAGGGTGAACAGGCGTGGCGGGGCGCGGGCGCTATGGGCGGGGATGCTGCTGGGGCTCGGCCTGGCGACGCCCGGCGCGGCGCAGGTCGGCACCAACGCGCCGCCGGTGGTGGCCGGCGCCAAGCCGGTGACGATCGAGCGGATCAAGGTCCACGCCCCCAGCATCGAGGGCAGCCTGGAGGGCGATTCGGCGGACCGCGACGTGATCGTCATCCTGCCGCCCGGCTATGCCGCCGACCGCAGCCGCCGCTACCCGGTCGTCTACGCGCTGCACGGCTATTCGATCGGCGCGGAACAATGGATGGCGGAAATCCACGTCCCCCAGACGGTGGAAGGTGCCTTCGCACGCGGCGTGAAGCCGATGATCCTGGTGCTGCCCGATTCGAAGACGGTGCATAACGGCTCGATGTACTCGCGCTCGGTGACCACGGGCGATTTCGAGACGTTCATCGCGCGCGACCTGGTTCGCTACATCGACGGCCATTACCGCACGGTCCCGACGCGCGAGAGTCGCGGCCTGGCCGGCCATTCGATGGGGGGATACGGCACGACGCGGATCGGGATGAAATATCCCGAGGTGTTCGGCGCGCTCTACATGCTCAGCCCCTGCTGCCTGTCGCCGCGCGAGACCTTCGCCGCCGATCCCGCGGTCGAGGCGAAGCTGCGCGCGCTGCGCTCGCCCGGCGACGCGGCGACACTCGGCTGGGGCGAGCGCGCCCAGCTCGCCAGCGCCGCCGCCTGGTCGCCCAATCCCAAGGCGCCGCCGCTCTATCTCGACCTGCCGGTCAAGGACGGCCAGGTGCAGCCCGACGTGCTGGCGCGCTGGACCGCCAATGCGCCGCTGGCGATGATCGACCAATATGCCGGCAATCTGCGCCGCTATCGGGGGATCGGCCTGGATGTCGGCGACCAGGACGGGTTGAAGGACGATGCGGCCAAGCTGCACGCCGCGCTCGACCGTTATGGCATCGCGCACCGCTACGCCGTCTATCCGGGCACGCACACCAGCAACGTCGCCTTCCGCATCCAGGACCAGGTGCTGCCCTTCTTCAGCGAGACGCTGGTCTTTCCCAGGCGATAAAGGGCCGGTGCCCCTCTCTTCCACCCCGGCGGAGGCCGGGGTCCAGGCACGGAACGATGGAGATGGACAAGCGGCGTTCCCGAACTGGGTCCCGGCTTTCGCCGGGAGGGTAGGGGCGGATATACCGGTTCGCGCCCCCCGCGACCCTATTGCCAGTCCAGCCGGCTGCCATCGCGATTGTCGGCTGTCGCGCCCGGACTGTCCGCCCGCCAGCCGCCGTCGCCGGTCGGCCGAAGATAACGATGGGTGGCGAGCGACATCAGCATCGCTCCGCCGCTCAAGGACTCCATCCACTGGAAGCTCTGCGCCGGCCCGTCCGCGCGCCGGGCGAGACGCGCGCTGCCGTCCGTCGCCACGGTCAGCGCCCGGTCGCCGCGCACCAGCGCGACGCGACCCAGTCCGAGCTTGACGACGCGGAAGCTTTCGCCGGCCGCCCGCGCGCCGACCGGGCGCAGGCGGATCGTCCGGTCATAGGGGATGGCGGGGCGGCTTTCCGCCAGCGGCTCGGCAACGGTGAAGTCGAGCATATCCGCCACGCCGCCGGTCCGCCCGTCGCGGTTGTAGGCGAACAGGCCGTAGCGGACGCCCTGGAAGGTCAGGAGCTGATAGGCCATGGTCACCGGCGCGCCCAGGTCGGTGAAGTGGCGGCCGTCGGTCGACCAGCGATACTGCGCCTGCTCCGACCGGAAATCGGCCGCGACCTGCAACCAGAGATGCGGCGTGGCGATCGGCCGGCGGATCGGCGCGGCGGTCTGTTCGTCGCGCAGCAGCAGCGTCAGGCCATCGGCGTCCCGCGCCAGCCCCAGCCAGGCATAGGGCCGGTTGAGCAGCGCCAGCCCGGCGACGTCGCCCGGCTTCAGCCCCGCGCCGTCGATCTCGACCGTCGCCACCGATACCGGCCCCACCGCGCGCTGGGTTAGCGTGTTGCGCGCTTGCAGGAAGTCCGTGGCGGACAGCGCGGTCAGGCGCAGCGCGCCCGGCCGGGCGGAGAGCGACCAGTGGCCGTCATCGGGGACATGGTTCCACTGCCAGATCGGTTGCAGCACGGCGGCGTCGAAGGGGTCGCTGCGCCGATAGGGTGCGACGATCGGCTGGACCGGCAGCTTCGGCTTCACCCAGGTGCGGGGGGTACGCCCCAGATTGCCGGGCAGGCCGAACCAGGGCCAGCCGTCCCGCCACGTCACCGGCGACAGGGCGGTCAGCCGGCCGACCGAATTGCCCTCGAACATCGACCATCCCCACCATTCGCCGGCCGGCGTTTGGACGATGCCGCCCTGGTGCAGCGACAGGCCGCCGCGCGAGGCGGGGTCGGGCGGGGTCAGGCGGAAGGGCGGCGTCTTGCCGGCGACGCGATAACCCGCCGTCTCGCCGAAATCCTCGTCGCGGCTGATCGCGCGGTTGACCTCCCAGGGGCCGGTGATGCGGTCGGCGCGCGCGGCCGGCATCCGGAACGGGCCGGACCATTCGGCGCTGGTGATGTAATAGCGGCCGTCGATCTTGTAGAGATGCGATCCCTCGCCCATCCCCGCCCCCTTGGCGATGATGATCCGCTCGCTGCCCGGCACGATGTCGGTCAGGCCGGCATCCAGCTCCGCCAGATGGATGTCCTGATAGCCCCAGATCACCCAGGCCCTGCCATCATCGTCGAACAGCACCGACAGGTCGTGGAAGCTGCGCTTCATCGCGGTGCGCGTCCACGGGCCCTTGGGGGAGCGCGCGGTGAACATCTGCGTCGTCTGGCCATTCAGGTTGCTGAAGATGTAGAAGGTGCCGTCGCGGTAGCGGAAGCTGGGCGCCCAGATGCCCTTGCCATAGACGTTCCGACCGCCCTCCAGCCGGTAGGCGGGGCCGAGGTCGAGCCGGTCCATCGCGTAGCTCTGGAAGGTCCAGTTCACCAGGTCGCGCGAATGCAGCACCGGCAGGCCTGGCATGGCGTGCATCGTCGTGCCAGTCAGATAGAAGTCATCACCGACCCGGATCAGGTCGGGGTCCGAGAATTCGTCGAAGAACAGCGGGTTGGTGAATGTGCCGTCGCCATTGTCGGCGGTCCAGCCGGTCGGGGCGGGACCGGTCTGCGCGGCCGAGCCCGTCGCGAGAAGGGCCAGCGTCAGAGTGGCCCCCAGGGCCAGCATGGCAGGTCGCCGCATCGTCCAATCCCCTCCGTTTTCAACCGTCTGGCATGTTCCCAGCGATCGTCCGGGCCTTCGCCACCCGAATCGCCATCGTTGACAGACTTCGGTCTGACAAATACGCGGTAGCGATACCAAGAGCCAGGTCATGGCCGCACCGATCACCGACAGGGAGAGAGACATGCCCCGTTCCGGACGCCGTGGCGCACGCCTGCTGCCGCTGATCGCCGCGCTGCTCGCACAGGCGGCAGTGCCCGGCGCGGCGGGGGCCGATCCGCTCGACCCCACCGGTCGCTGGACCGCCAATGCGGGGGGCCAGGCGCCGGTGCCGCCGATGGGCTGGAACAGCTGGAACGCGTTCAACAGCGATATCGACGAGGCCAAGATCCTCGGATCGGCGCAGACCCTGGTGTCGAGCGGGCTCGCCAAGGCGGGCTACGGCCGCGTCAATATCGACGACGGCTGGTGGCTGAAGCGGCGCACGCGCGACGGGCGGCTGGTGATCCGCACCGCGCAATTCCCCTCCGCCCGGGTGAAGGGCGGGCAGGCCGACGACACCAGCTTCCGTCCGCTGACCGACCGGCTCCACGCCATGGGGCTGAAGGCGGGCATCTATTCCGACATGGGCCGCAACAGTTGCGGACAGATCTACACCGCCGATTTCAAGAACCAGCCCGAGGGCAGCGTCGCCGAGCGCGAGATCGGCCTGTACGGCCATGTCGACCAGGACATCCGCCTGTTCTTCACCGAATGGGGCTTCGACCTGATCAAGGTTGATGGCTGCGGCATCCGGGGCCTGCCGGCCGACAATCCGCGCGTCCGCTCCGGCCTGTACCGCGCCTTCACGCCGCTGGTCGACATGCAGTCGATCGGGCGGACCGACGTGGCGGCGGTGCGCGCGCTCTACACCTCGGTCGCCGATGCGCTGGAGCGGGAGCGGCCGGGCGGCGATTACCTGCTGTCGCTGTGCCTGTGGGGATCGGCCGATGTGCGCGCCTGGGGCAAGGACCTCGGCAACATTTCGCGCACCAGCGACGACATCACGCCGCACTGGGGGCGGATGCTGACCAATTTCGACACGGCATCGCGGCGCGAACTCTATGCGCATCCCGGTTCGTGGAACGACGCCGACATGCTGTTCGTCGGCCAGGGCGACTTCGACGAAGCGCATCCGACCGAGGCCAAGGCGCATTTCGCGCTCTGGGCGATGATCAATTCGCCGCTGGTGATCGGCTACGACCTGCGCAAGCTGACGCCGGGGTTGCAGGCGATCTTCGGCAACGCCGACATCATCGCGCTCAACCAGGACCCGGCGGGCAACCAGGCGGTGATCGCCTATGACAGCGACGACGTGCAGTTCCTGGTCAAGACGCTGGCGGACGGCAGCAAGGGCGTGGCGCTGTTCAACCGCAGCGCGGTGCCCGCCAAGGTGACGCTGAACGCCAGCCAGTTGAAGTTCCGCGACGATGCCGCGATCACGCTGACCGATCTGTGGACCAAGGCGCAGATCGGCTTCACCGCCAAGCGGGATTTCGACCTGGCCCCGCATCAGGTGCTGATCTTCCGGGCCAGCGGTTCGCGTCGCTTGGGCGAAGGGCTGTACCTGTCGGAGCAGCCTGGACGGGTCAATCCGGCGGTGGACGGCGTCGTCGCGCGTCGCGCCGATCCGACCATCCATCATTCGGTCACCGCCTGGTCGGGCACCAAGGGGCCGGGCGAGCATGTCCAGTATAGCGGCTGGGGCGGATCGCGTGCCGACCGCGCGGTCTATGGCCAGGTGCTGCGCGTCGGCGGGACCGATTATGATACCGGCCTGGGCGTGCTGGCGGGATCGCGGCTGGAGGTGCGCAACGCCGGCTTCCGCCGCTTCGCCGCCGAGGTGGGCATGGACGATGCCGCCGCGCAGGCGCGGGGGACGCTGCGGTTCGCGATCTATGGCGACGGCCGGCTGCTCGCCAGCACCGACGGTGTCGCCTTCGGCGCGGCGGCGCGGCCGCTGACGGCGGACGTGTCGGGCGTCCGGATCATCGAGCTGGTCACGCGCGCCGCCGGCGGCTCGGCGGATGACCCCGCGCCCGCCGTCTGGGCCAATGCCCGGCTGCTGCGCTGACGAACATAGGCTGACCATCCCGCGCTTCTTCCCGTCAGGCCTCCGCCGGCGTGGAAGACGGGGAGGATCTGGGAGGAGACGGGCATGAAGATCGGATCGGGCGCGGTGCCGGCCGCGATGGCGCTGATGACGGCGGGGGCGGCCATGGCCGGCGAGCCGGCGCATTTCACCCGCTTCGCCTATGACGGGCAGGCGCTGGAGCGGGTGCAGGCTGGGCCGGGCGACTATCGCAACCCGGTCCTGTCGGGCTATTATCCCGATCCGTCGGTGACGCGGGTCGGCGAGGATTACTACCTGGTCAATTCCTCGTTCGCGCATTTCCCCGGCATCCCGGTCTGGCATTCGAAGGACCTGGTCCACTGGACCCAGATCGGCAATGCGATCGACCGGCCGGGCCAGCTCGACTTCAGCGGTCGCGGCGCGTCGGAGGCGGTGTTCGCGCCGGCCATCTCGTGGCACGACGGCACCTTCTACATCGTCAACACCTGCGTCCGGTGCAAAGGCAACTTCATCATCACCGCGCGCAACCCGGCGGGCCCCTGGTCCGACCCGATCTGGCTGCCGTTCGAGGGGATCGACCCGTCGATCTACTGGGAGGGCGACCGCGCCTATATCGTCAACAACCGCGCCCCCGCCGAGCCGCCCCGCTACGAGGGGCACCGCGCGATCTGGATCCAGGAATATGACTGGCGCAAAGGGCAGATGGTCGGCGAGAGCACCCAGCTCGTCAATGGCGGCGTCGACCTCAGCGCCAAGCCGGTCTGGATCGAGGGGCCGCATATCTTCAGGAAGGACGGCTATTACTATCTGACGGCGGCGGAGGGCGGCACCAGCGTCAACCACTCCCAGGTCGTGTTCCGGTCGAAGGACCTGCGCGGCCCCTATCAGCCCTTCGCGGGCAACCCGATCCTGACCCAGCGCGACCTGCCGGAGAGCCGGCCCGACCCGATCACCTCCGCCGGCCATGCCCAGTTGGTCCAGACGCCCAAGGGCGACTGGTGGGCGACCTTCCTGGCGGTGCGACCCTATGAGGGCGATTACTACAATATCGGTCGCGAGACCTTCCTGCTGCCGGTCACCTGGCGGGATGGCTGGCCGATCATCCTGCCGCACCGGACCGCCATCCCCTATGCCGCGTCCCGACCGGACCTGCCCCAGGGGCGGGCAGCGGTGCCGACCAGCGGCGACTTCGCCTATGTCGACGAATTCGCCGGCGACCGGCTCGACATGCGCTGGATCGGGCTGCGCATCCCGGCGCGGCCCTTCGCCCGCGTCGCCGGAGGCGAACTGATCCTGTCGGGCGGCGCGCCGCTCGGCGACCAGTCGGGCGTGCCGGCGTTCGTCGGCCGGCGGCAGCAGCATGGCCGCGCGACCATGTCGACCACCGTGCGCTTCACGCCGACCCGGGACGGCGAACGCGCCGGGCTGGCGGCGCTGCAAAGCGACCGCAACTATGCGTTCTTCGGCATTACCCGAGTCGGCGGGCGGCCGATGCTGGCGCTGGTCACCCGCGACAAGACCGCCAATGGCGGCGAGGAACGTCAGGTCGCCACCGCGCCGCTGACCGGCGCCGGCCCGGTGACGCTGACCATCCGCGCCGATGGCGCCACCCTGGCCTTCGACTATGCGGTGGCGGGCCGGACGGCGACGCTGGCCCGGGACGTCGATGCGCGCTTTCTCAGCACCAAGGCGGCGGGCGGCTTCGTCGGCACGGTGGTCGGCCCGTACGTCTGGACGCGCTGAGCGGTGAGCCGGCCCTTGCGGAGGCAGGGGCCGGGGCGGCACGCGACGGCGTGGGTGGCTGTGGACTCCTGCGGCTCTAGGGCCGGCGGCAGGGGTTTACGCGGAGGCGCGGAGACGCGGAGGGAGATTCGCCCGGCGCAGCCGTTCCTTCCCCTCTGGACGATGGATTCGACCGCGATTCGGTCGAACCGTTCTTCCATGCGACGCTCCGCGCCTCCGCGCCTCCGCGCCTCCGCGTGAACGCCTTTTCGCGTCGTCGCGCGACCTACAACTGGTGCCCCGTCCGATCCCGCTTGGTCGCCAGGTAGCGCGCATTGTGCGGATTGGGCGGCAGCTGGTGCGGCACCCGTTCGGCGACGGTGATGCCCGCCGCCTCCAGCCCGGCGACCTTGGCGGGATTGTTGGTCAGGAGCCGCACCACGTGCTGCCCGAGCAGGTCGAGCATCCGCGCCGCCACGCCGAAATCGCGCGCATCGACCGCGAAGCCCAGCCGCGTGTTCGCGTCGACGGTATCAAATCCCTGATCCTGCAACTGATAGGCGCGCAGCTTGTTGACGAGGCCGATGCCGCGCCCCTCCTGCCGCAGATAGAGCAGGATGCCCCAGCCATGGGCCTGGATCGCGCGGATCGCGGCATGAAGCTGCGGCCCGCAATCGCATTTCAGGCTGCCGAGCACGTCGCCGGTCAGGCATTCGCTGTGCAGGCGGATCAGCGGCGCGCGGCCATCGGGCTGGCCGATCAGCAGCGCGACATGCTCGTCCCCCGAATCGGGCGAGCGGAAGGCGACGATCTCCGCATCCTCCGCCCCCGCCACCGGCAGGCGCGCGCGGGTGGCGATGCGCAGCGGCGCGGCGCTCTGGTGCGCCACGATATCGGCGGCGGTGATCGCCAGCTCCACGCCCGCGTCCGGCGTACCGACGAAGAAGGCGGGCAGCAGTCCCGCGATTCGCGCCAGCCGCAGCGCGGCGCCGGCGGCCTGGGGCTGGTCCAGCGGGATGGCGCGGAACGGTCCCTTCAGCGGCGTCGCCAGGTCGAACTGCGGATCGGCGAGCGCCACCGCCGCCGCGCGGTCCAGCCAGGGCGCGGCCTCGACCAGCACCGGCGCATCGGGATCGGCCGCCGCCAGCTGGTTGGCCAGCTTCAGCGTCGCGGCGCGGCCGGCCGAGATCAGCACCGGCAGGGCGGGTCCGAACGCCCCGACGCTGTCCGCATCCCCCGTCTCGACCGACAGGAGGGGGAGGCCGTCGATCGCGATCGGCCAGCCGCGCCGCAGCGAGTCGATCGCGCGCGCGGCCGCGCGGGGGTCGCTCACCAGGCGAACTCGGTCATGATCGGGATATGGTCGGACGGTTTCAGCCAGCTGCGGCAATCCTCGAACACCCGGTGCGACACGGCCTGCGCGGCGACGTCGGCGGTCGCCCATTGATGGTCGAGCCGGCGGCCGCGATCCGACGCCGCCCAGTCCTTGGCGCGGTAGCTCCACCAGGTGTGCAGCCGGCCCGGCGCGGGATGGAAATGCCGGCCCAGATCGACCCAGCGGCCGGCCGCCTGGAGCCGGTCGAGCGCCGCCACCTCGACCGGCGTGTGGCTGACCACGCCCAGCAGTTGCTTGTGGCTCCACACATCGCATTCCAGCGGCGCGATGTTGAAGTCGCCAACCAGGATCGTCGGCCCGGCCAGCCCCTTCGACCAGCGGGTCATCCGCTCCAGGAAGTCGAGCTTCTGCCCGAATTTCGGGTTCGCCTCGCGATCGGGCACGTCGCCGCCCGCCGGGACGTACACATTCTCCAGCCGCACGCCGTTCGGCAGCGCGACGCCGATATGCCGCGCCTCCTGGTTCGCCTGCCAGTCGAGCCGGTCGTCCTCGACGATCGGCACCTTGGACAGGATGGCGACGCCGTGGTGCATCCGCTGGCCATGGAGCAGGCGATGATCGTAGCCGAGCGCCGCGAACGCCGCGTGCGGGAAGTCCTGGTCGACGACCTTGGTCTCCTGCAGGCACAATATGTCGGGGGCCGCCTCCCGCAGGAAGCGTTCGACGATGTCGATGCGGAACCGCACCGAATTGATGTTCCAGGAGGCGATCTTCACGCGGGCGTACCTAGCGCCGTCGGACGCCCCAAACAAGAAAGGCCCTCGTTCCGGGGGCATGGAACGAGGGCCGACTCAGCGTTGGTCACGCAGGCGGGATGCAGGTGATCGTCCGAGCAACAGGGGGAAATCCCGGAGCGCCCCGCATCCGCAAGACCGTCTTTAAGGCAGCCAACCTGTCGCCCGGATGAATGAATGATCCGTTATGACGCTATTCGTCGCAAAAGGAGGATTGTTCCGACAAATCAACGGGTCGGGCGACGAGGATCATTCCAGCGGAACGCGTTGGCGGCGACCGGCGCGCCGTACCGCTGGTTCGACAGGCGGACGGTGGTGCGGTTGTTCTGGCTGTCGAGCGCGACCCAGCCCTGCAGCGTCAGCCCCGCCGGCGCGGCCGCGTCGCGCGCGAAGACCAGGGTGATCCGGCCATATTCGGGATGCTTGGGATCGCGCGCCTCGACCGACAGCAGCCGGTCGTCGCCCGGCGTCACGCGCGCGAATTGCGACAGGTCGCGGCTGGGGTCGAGCAGCACGCCGAGCGGCGAGTTGCGGATCGGCCAGCGTTGCACCTGGCGCACCGAATAATCGATGAAGGTCAGCGCGCCGCCCTCCGCCACGATCAAAAGCGGCACGCCCTTCTCATATTGGAAACGGATATTGCCCGGCTGCTTCCAGGTCAGCGTGCCGGTCAGCACCTTGCCGGCGCGGTCGGTCTGGGTGAAGTCGGCGGTCATCGTCGTGACGCCGCGCAGGTAGCGCTGCACCGAGGCCAGGTCGTTTCCTTGCGCGAGCGCCGGGGCCGGCGCGACCGCGACCATCATGGCGGCGGCAACGGGGGCGAGCAGGGCGGAACGGATCATCGTCATCTCCTTGGGGGAGCGCCATCGCGCCACCGGCTTGAACGGGTCGTGAATCCTGGCGGCGAGGGGATGACCGTTTGTCCACGTCCTCCACCACTAGCATCCACCCCGGCCTCCGCCGGGGTGGACCATAGGGGCAGTGGCGTCAGGTGACTGATGGTGGGCGAGGCGCATTGAAACGGACACGGCCGACCCAACGCCGCGCCCCCGCATCGGTTCAGATCGCGTGGCCCTCGGCATCGCGCAGCACCTCGCGGCGGCCGACATGATCGGGGCGGCCGACGATGCCGTCCTTCTCCATCCGCTCGATCAGCCGGGCCGCCGAATTATAGCCGATCCGGAGCTGGCGCTGCAGCCAGGAGGTCGAAGCCTTCTGCGATTCGCAGACGAGCTGGATCGCGGCGCGATATTGCTGGTCCTCGGCCGAATCCTCGCCCGTGGGCGCGCCGTCCAGCGCGAAGCTCTCCGCCGGCTCCTCGGTGACCGAGGAGATATAGTCGGGCTGGCCCTGCGAGCGCCAATGGTCGGCGACCAGCCGCACCTCGTCGTCCGAGGTGAAGGGGCCGTGGACGCGCACGATGCCCTTGCCGCCCGGCATGTAGAGCATGTCGCCGCGGCCCAGCAGCTGTTCCGCGCCCTGTTCGCCCAGGATGGTGCGCGAATCGATCTTGCTGGTGACGTGGAAGGAGATGCGCGTCGGCAGGTTGGCCTTGATGACGCCGGTGATGACGTCGACCGAGGGGCGCTGCGTCGCCATGATCAGGTGGATGCCGGCGGCACGCGCCTTTTGCGCCAGTCGCTGGATCAGGAACTCGACCTCCTTGCCGGCGGTCATCATCAGGTCGGCCAGCTCGTCGACGATCACCACGATCTGCGGCAGCACGTCGAATTCCAGCTTCTCCTCCTCATAGACCGGCGCGCCGGTGTCGGGATGATAGCCGGTCTGGACGCGGCGTCCGAGCGGCTGGCCCTTGGCCTTGGCGGCGCGCACCTTCTCGTTGAAGCCCGCGAGACTCCGCACGCCGACCGAGGACATCTGGCGATAGCGGTCCTCCATCGTCTCCACCGCCCATTTCAGGGCGCGCACCGCCTTGGCCGGGTCGGTGACGACCGGCGACAACAGGTGCGGGATGTCGTCGTACATGCTCAGTTCCAGCATCTTCGGATCGATCATGATCATCCGGCACTGGCTGGGTGTCAGGCGGTAGAGCAGCGACAGGATCATGCAGTTGAGCCCCACCGACTTGCCCGAGCCGGTGGTGCCCGCGACCAGCAGGTGCGGCATCGGCGCGAGGTCGGTGATGACGGGGTCGCCGGCGATGTTCTTGCCCAGGATGATCGGCAGTTGCGCGCTCTGGTCCTCGAAGGTCTGGCTGCCGACCAGCTCGTGGAACGACACCGCCTCGCGCTTGGCGTTGGGCAGCTCGATGCCGATCACGTTGCGGCCGGGGATGACCGCGACGCGAGCGGAGATGGCGCTCATGTTGCGGGCGATGTCGTCGGCCAGCGCGATGACGCGGCTCGCCTTGATGCCCGGCGCCGGTTCCAGCTCGTACATGGTCACGACCGGGCCGGGCCGCACCTCGATGATGTTGCCCTTGACGTGGAAGTCGTCGAGCACCGTCTCCAGCAGCCGGGCATTGCGCTCCAGCGCGGCCTTGTCGATCGCGCCGTTGTTGGACGGCGGGGCGGGGACCAGCAGGTCGAGGCCGGGCAGCGTATAGTCGTCGCGCTGCTCCGCGCCCTGCTTGCGCGCGGGCGCCACGACGGGCGCGACCTGGCGATCGGCGATCACCGGGGCGGGGCGGGGCTCGCTTTCCTCGACGGCGGGACGCGGCGCGCCCATCCGGCGCGAGGGCGGGGCCTGAACCGCGTCCTCCCCCTCCTCGGCATAGTCGTCCTCGTCGCCATAGTCCGCATCGTCCAGCGCGGCGTCGGGGCCACCGGCGATGCGCAGCCGCGGCCGGCGCAGCCGCCAGCGCCGCTCGCCCCGGTCCAGCTCCAGGCTGCGCGCCCAGATCACCACGCCGATAAGCGCCAGCAGCACGCCCACCCCACGCGCGCCCCACAGCGCGACCGCTGGGTTCTGCGCCAGCGCCAGCAGCGAATGCACCGCCCCCGCGACGCCCAGGCCGACCAGCCCGCCCCAGCCGGCCGGCAGCGCCATCACCGCCGAATCGGAGACGAAGGCGAGCGCGCAGGCCATCAGCGCCGCGCCGATCGTCGCCCCGCGCAGCATCCGCCCCCACGCGCCGACCGGCCGGTCGCGCCACAGCCGCGATCCGACGATCGGACCGACCGGCAGCAGCAGCGCCACCGCCGGGCCGAACAGAGTCAGGAGCAGGTCCGACAGCCAGGCGCCGGGATAGCCCAGCAGGTTCACCGGCCCGCCGCCCGATGCGGTGTTGATCGCCGGATCGCTGGCATGATAGCTCGCCAGCGCCAGGGCGAGCATCGCCGTCGCCGCAAAGACCGCCACCGCGGTGATCAGCGCGCCCGAGCGCACCGCGCCCGCCTTCACCGTCTCCCGCCACAAGACCGGCTGCGCCTGGCTCGCCATCCCAACTACCCCGAACATTCCGCGAAAATCTGCGGGCGGAGTCATCGGCTTTCGCGTTTGTGTCGTCAAGCCGGCCACCCGTTGGCAGCGGCGGACGACAGGACTAGGACGGTTGGATGGAAAACAGCGCGAACAACGGCATGTCCCGCCACGGGAGCAGCGACGTCATCATCCTGGGCGGCGGCCTGGTCGGCGCGACGCTGGCGCTGGCGCTGGACGCCCACGGCCTGACCGCGACGGTGATCGACCCGGCCGACCCGGCGGTGACGCTGGCGCCGGGCTTCGACGGCCGCGCCTCCGCCATCGCCAGCGCCAGCGGGCGGATGCTCGACGCGATCGGCATCGGCGCGACGCTGGCCGGGCAGGGCTGCGCGATCCGCCACATCCGGGTCAGCGACGGGCTGAAGCCGGGCAAGCTCGACTTCATCCCCGCCGCCGATGACGGCGCGCTTGGCACCATGTACGAGAATAAGCTGATCCGCCGCGCCCTGTTCGACGCGGCGCAGGCGGCGGCCGGCATCGACCTGCGGATGAGGACGCGCGCGGTGTCGACCGAGCGGACGGCGGCGGGCGTGGTCGCGACGCTGGACGACGGCACGACGGTGCGCGCGCCGCTGCTGATCGCGGCGGAGGGGCGCAACTCGCCGACCCGTGCGGCCGCCGGCATCCGCATCGCGCAGTGGCGCTACGATCACAGCGCGATCGTGGGAGCGTTCCACCACGAACGGAGCCACGAGGATGTGGCCTACGAGATCTTCTATCCGGCCGGGCCCTTCGCGCTGCTGCCGCTGCCCGACGACGCGATCGGCCACCGCTCGGCGATCGTCTGGTCGGTGGCGGCCGAGCATGGGCCGGGGCTGATGAAGCTGTCCGATCGCGGCTTCCTGGCCGAGGCGGAGGCGCGGATGGGCGGCTTCCTCGGCGCGCTGTCGGCGCCGTCGCCGCGCGGCGCCTATCCGCTCGGCTTCCACCATGCGGCGACGATCGTGACGGACCGGCTGGTGCTGGTCGGCGACGCGGCGCACGGCATCCACCCGATCGCGGGGCAGGGGCTGAACCTCGGGCTGCGCGACGTCGCCGCGCTGACCGAGGTGCTGGTCGAGGGCAAGCGGCTGGGCCTGGACCTGGGCGATGCGCAGCTGCTCGCCCGCTATGGCCGGTGGCGCGGGCTCGACACGCTGGCGGTGGCGGGCGCGACCGACATCCTGACCCGGTTGTTCGGGATCCGCGGCGGGACGGCGAGCGCGATCCGCCGCTTCGGCATCTCGGCGGTGGATTCGATCCGCCCGCTCAAGAACCGCTTCATGGCCGAGGCGCGGGGCGAGACGGGGCAGCTGCCCAAGCTGCTCCAGGGGCTGACGGTCTGAGGGGGGCGATAGCGTCCGACATCGCCGAGCGTGACGGGTCCGTGGGATCGCCTTGCCCCCGTCATGCGCCACCCCGGCGGAGGTCGGGAACCCGCTACGAAACGAGTGTGACCATCCACCACCATCCCCCAACTGGATCCCGGCCTTCGCCGGGATGGTGTAGTGCGTGCGGCAGAGGCTCCCCTCTCCGCGTGGCTCCCGCCGTCCGCCGATCGGAGCCTTGCGGTTGCACGACCTGACCTATCACGGCGGCCGGCTGGACGTGGCGGCGGCGCGCTATCCGGATGCGCCGCGGCCGTGGATCGACCTGTCGACCGGCCTCAACCCCTATCCCTGGGACGCCGCATCGGTGCCGGTCGACTGGCGCGCGCTGCCGGGCGGGGCGGCGCGCCTGGGGTTGGAGACGGCGGCCGCCGCGACCTTCGGCGCGGCGCACCTGCCGGTCGCGGCGGTGCCGGGCAGCGAGGCGGCGCTCCATGCGCTGGCCGCGATCAACCTGCCGCGCCCCTTTGCGATCGTCGGCCCCGGCTATCGCGGGCACGGCGCGGCGCTGCCCGGCGCGCGCCCGGTCGCGGCCGGCGACCTGGACGCGGCGGCCGAGGCCGGCGGCACGCTGCTGCTCGCCAATCCCAACAATCCCGATGGCCGCCGCCTGCCGCCCGACCGGCTGCTGGCGGTCGCCGCGACGCTGGCGGCGAAGGGCGGACTGCTGATCGTCGACGAGGCCTTTGCCGACGCCGTGCCGGGGACCAGCGTGCTGCCGATGCTGTCCGCCGACGACCCGGTGCTGGTGCTGCGCTCCTTCGGCAAGATGTACGGCCTGGCGGGGCTGCGGCTCGGCTTCGTGCTGGGCGCTGGACCCTATGTCGCGGCGGTGGCGGCCCGCATGGGCAGCTGGCCCGTCTCCGCCGCCGCGATCGCAATCGGCACCGCCGCGTATCTGGACCGCGCCTGGCCGGCGATGACCGTCGCGCGGCTGGAGGCGGCGGGCGCGCGCCTCGACACGCTGCTGCGCCGTCACGGGCTGGCGCCGATCGGCGATTGCCCGCTGTTCCGGCTGATCGAGAGCGACCGGGCGCCCGCCATGTTCGAGCGGCTGGCGCGCGCCGGCATTCTGACCCGCCCGTTCGCCGAGGATGCGCGGCGGCTGCGGTTCGGCCTGCCGGGCCAGGCGGCGGCGTGGGACCGGCTGGCGGCGGCGCTGGCCGGTGGCTGAACCGGTCGCGCTCGCCGCGCTGGCCGGGGAGGCGGCGCTCGGCTGGCCGGCCTGGCTCTATGCGCGGGTCGGTCATCCGGTCGGTGGCTTCGCGCGGCTGATCGGCGCGTGCGAGCGGCGCTGGAACCGGGTGGAGCGGCCCGATGCCCGGCGGCGCGCGGGCGGCGTGGCGACGATCGTGCTGGTGGTCGCGGCCGGCGCTGGCGGCGGCTGGATCGTGCAGGCGCTGGCGGACCGGGCGCTCGGCTGGATCGGGGTGGCGCTCCTGGCCGTGCCGGGGCTGGCGCAGCGCAGCCTGGACGATCATGTCCGCCCCGTCGCCCGGGCGCTGGAGGCGGGCGATCTCGACGCGGCACGCGCGGCGGTGGCCCGGATCGTCGGCCGCGACGTCGCCGCGCTGGACGAAGCCGGCGTCGCCCGCGCCGCGGTCGAGAGCCTGGCGGAAAGCTTTTGCGACGGCGTCGCCGCGCCGCTGTTCTGGCTGCTGGTCGGGGGCTTGCCGGGGCTCTGGGCCTATAAGGGTGTCAACACCGCCGACAGCCTGATCGGCCATTATGAGCCGCGCTGGCGCGCCTTTGGCTGGGCGGCAGCGCGGCTGGACGATGCGGCGAACTGGGTGCCGGCGCGGCTGGCGGGCGGGCTGATCTGCCTGTGTGGCGGTGGCGGCTGGCGGGTGATGCGGCGCGACGCCCGTCGCCACGCCTCGCCCAATGCCGGCTGGACCGAGGCGGCGATGGCGGGGGCGCTGGACCTCAGGCTGGCCGGGCCGGTCGCCTATGACGGCGTGGTGGCGGACAAGCCGTGGATCGGCGCCGGCCGCGCCGAGCTGACCGCGCGCGACGTGCGGCGGGCCTTGGGGCTCTATCGGCGGGCGTGCGTGGCCTTGTGGATCGTGGCGGGGGCGGTGGCATGGCGGCGGTGATGATCCAGGGCACCGGCTCGGATGTCGGCAAGTCGGTGCTGGTCGCGGGGCTGTGCCGCGCGCTCGCCAACCGGGGCCTCGGCGTCCGGCCGTTCAAGCCGCAGAACATGTCGAACAACGCCGCCGTCACTGAGGATGGCGGCGAGATCGGCCGCGCCCAGGCGACCCAGGCGCTGGCCGCGAGGGTTCCGCCGGGAGTCGACATGAACCCGGTGCTGCTCAAGCCCCAAGGCGATCGCACCTCGCAACTCGTGGTGCGCGGGCAGGTGCGCGGGCTGCTGGCGGCGGCGCGCTGGCGCGAGGGGCGCGAGGGGCTGCTGCCCGAGGTGCTGGCCAGCTATCGCCGGCTGGCGGCCGACAGCGACATCGTCGTGATCGAGGGCGCGGGCTCGCCGGCGGAGATCAACCTGCGCGCCGGCGATATCGCCAATATGGGCTTCGCGCGCGCGGCCGGCGTGCCGGTCCTGCTGGTCGGCGATATCGACCGGGGCGGGGTGATCGCGTCGCTGGTCGGCACGCGCGCGGTGATCGACCCGGCCGATGCGGCGATGATCCGGGGTTTCCTGGTCAACAAGTTCCGCGGCGACCCAACGCTGTTCGCCGATGGCTACCAGGCGATCGCCGAGCGGACCGGCTGGCGCGGCTATGGCGTCGTGCCCTGGCTGGCGGAGGCGCTTCGCCTGCCCAGCGAGGATGCGGTGGTGCTGCAACGCGCCCGTGCCCCGGTCGGCGAGCGGGTGGTGATCGCCTGCCCGATCACGCGCCATATCGCCAATTTCGACGATCTCGACCCGTTGCGGCTGGAGCCGGGCGTCGAGCTGGCGATGGTCCCGCCCGGCCGGCCGATCCCGCGCGACGCGGTGCTGATCGTGCTGCCGGGATCGAAGGCGACGATCGCCGACCTCGCCTTCCTGCGCGAACAGGGCTGGGACATCGATATCCTGGCGCACCACCGCGCCGGCCGGCCGGTGCTGGGGCTGTGCGGCGGATATCAGATGCTCGGGCACAGCGTCGCCGACCCGCTTGGGCTGGAGGGGCCGCCGGGCACCGCGCCGGGCCTGGGGCTGCTGGCGGTGGACACGGTGCTGGGCGGCGACAAGCGGCTGGCGCAGGTGACGGGCACGGCGCTGGGCGCGGCGTTCGCCGGCTACGAGATCCATCTCGGCCGCACCGAGGGGCCGGACACGGCGCGACCGCTCACCCGGCTGGGGGACGGCCGGGCGGAGGGTGCGGTCAGCGCCGACGGGCTGGTCAGCGGCAGCTATGTCCATGGCCTGCTGGGGCTGGCGGCGCAGCGCGCGGCGTGGCTGGCGCGGCTGGGTGTGGCGGGGACGGGGCCGGACCATCACGCCGATGTCGATGCGGCGCTGGACGCGATCGCCGCGACGCTGGAGCGGCATGTCGACCTGGATGCGCTGGTCGATCTGGCGCGGACCGCTAAGCCGGGATGACCAGGGCGAGGAGAAGCAGCGTCTCGACCGTCTCGATCCCCGCGCCATGCGCGTCGCCGGTGACGCCGCCGATCCGCCGCCTGAGATAAAGCCCCCAGAGCAGGATCAGCACCGGCGCGGCGAGCAATCCGAGGCGCACCCAGCCCAACCCGAGCAGCACCAGTCCCCAGCCGATGAGGTCGCGGCTGCGCACGCCGGTCGCGATCCCCGCGCCCAGCCCCGGCTTCAGCGGCGGCAGCCAGCGCGCCCAGGCGAGGGGGCCGCACCGCGCCGCCACCGGCACCAGAATCAGCGCCGGCCAGGCCGCTGTCCCCAGCGCGTGGAGCAGGACCAGCTTGGCGAGCAGTTGCAGCACGATCGCCACGGTGCCGAAACTACCGATATGGGGATCGGCCATCACGGCGAGCAGGCGCGTGCGGTCGCCATGCGCCGCGCCCAGGCCGTCGGCGAGGTCGGCGAGTCCGTCGAGATGCAGCGCCCCGGTCAGACTTATCCACAGGGCGAGCGCGACGAGCGCGCCCAGCCATGGATCGACCCGCGCACCCAGCACCGCGCCGCCCGCGACCGCCAGCCCGATCAGCGATCCCGCGACCGGGAACCAGCGCACCGCCGCCGCCCGCGCCGCCGCATCCGCGGCGACGCGGGGCACCGGCAGCCGCGTGCAGAAGCCGATCGCCAGCCACAGCGGCGTCACCGTCGGGGCCGGGTCCGAGACGGACACGCTCCGCAACGCCCCTTCGTCCAACCCGGCGAAGGCCGGGAGCCAGTTGGGGGATGTCGGTATGCTGTCACGCTCGTGTCCCGACTGGACCCCGGCCGCCGCCGGGGGGGAGCGAGGCGGGGACGACCCGGCAATACACAGGCGGGGTGGCGGAGAACGCATCCACAGCCCTCGGCCTCATGCCGCCAGTCCCACGACCTGCGCCATGGGCGGCGCATCCGCCGTCGCGCCCGGCCACAGGTCGAGCGACAGACGCGCCGCATAGGGCAGGTCGAACGTCCAGACCTGCCGCGCGTCGAGGCCGCATCCCACCGCCAGCGCCGCGCGCATCGCGCCGCCATGGGTGACGACCAATGCCGTGTCGCCCGCTCGGACGAGATCGGCCAGCGCCGCCGCCACCCGCCCGCACAAGGCCGACCAGCGTTCGCCGCCCGGTGGGGGGCAGGCCTCCGGGTCGGCGTGGAACCGCTCCAGCGCCGGCCCGTCGCACTCGGCGGGCCAGCACCCGTCCCAATCGCCGAAATCGAGTTCGCGCCAGCGGGGGTCGACCGCCACCGGCCGCCCCCCGCCGATCGCCCGGGCGCAGTCCAGCGCGCGGGCCAGGTCGGAGCTGTGCAAAGCCCCGTCGCCATGGTCCAGCGCCGCCACCCGGCACGCCGCGATCCCCGCCGGCGTGACGCCCGCGTCGGTGCGGCCGAGCAAGCGGCCGGGCCCGTCCGGCGCGCCGTGGCGGAGCAGGTGGACGCGGACCGGCCGGCTCATGCGCCCGAGACGCCCGCCTCGGCGAAGGTCGCCATCCCGTCATGCGCGGCGAGCGCGGCGCGGACGATCCCCGCCGCCACCGCCGCGCCGCTGCCCTCGCCCAGCCGCAGGCCGAGCGCCAGCAGCGGCGCCAGCCCCAGATGCCGCAGCAGCCGCTGGTGCCCCGGTTCGGCCGAGACATGGCCGGCGAGGCAATGGTCGACGATGCGCGGCTGCCAGCGGGCGAGCGGGGCGAGCGCGCTGCACGCGATGAACCCGTCGAGCAGCACCGGCACGCGGGCATGGCGCGCCGCCAGCATCGCGCCGGCCATGGCGGCGATCTCGCGTCCGCCCAGCCGGCGCAGCGTCTCGAAGGCGGAGACGCAGTCGCCCCCGTGCTGGTCGAGCGCGCGGTCGATCAGCACCCGCTTGGCGGCGAGCGCCGCGCCCGCCACGCCGGTCCCGGGCCCGGCCCAGTCGCTGGCGTCGCCGCCGAAGCTGGCCGCGCACAGCGCGGCGGCAGGGGTCGAATTGCCGATCCCCATCTCGCCGGGCAGGATCAGATCGAGCCCGGCCTCGACCGATGCCGCGCCCAGGTTGAGCGCGTCGAGGCATTCCGCCTCGCTCATCGCCGGCGCTTCGGCGATGTCGCCCGTCGGGCGGTCGAGATCGATCGCGACGATGCGCAGCTCCAGCCCGGCGGCGCGCGCCAGCGCGTTGATCGCGGCGCCCCCGGCCTCGAAATTGGCGACCATCTGCGCGGTCACCGCGGGCGGGAAGGCGCTGACGCCCCGCGCGGCGATGCCGTGGTTGCCGGCGAAGATCGCCACCCGGCCGCGATCCAGCCGGGGCCGGTCCCGGCCCTGCCACCCGGCCAGGAACAGCGCGACCTCCTCCAGCCGGCCGAGCGAGCCCGCCGGCTTGGTGAGCTGCGCCTGGCGATCCTGCGCGGCGGCGATCGCCCGGGCGTCGGGGGCGGGCAGGTCAGCGAGGGCGGCGACGACATCGCCCGGCGTGTCGAAGCGGATCATGCGACCAGTGCTCCCGCGGGGGGCGTACGGGCGATGAAATGGCCCTTCACCCCGTCCGGCCAGTCGCGATAGGGCACCTGTCCCGCCGCGCTGTCGGCATAACGGGCGGCATAGTCGAGGATCGCGCGCGCCGCCGCCTCGCCCGGCGTGAACCGGCCCAGGATATAGCCGACCTTGCCAGGGCCCCGCAGATGCACGGTGCAGAATTCGGTGCAGGCGAACAGGCAGGGCATGGCATGGACGGCGACGCCCGCATAGGCGGGGTCCTCGGCCTGGAGCCGGGCGAGTTCCTCGGCCAGCATCGCGCCGCCGCGCCGGCCCGCGCCATCCTCGCGCTCTTCCTTCGAGAAGCGGCAGGCGTTGCAGGCGATGACGGCGGGGCCGTCGGGAACGGGCAGGATGTCCATCAGAATTCGATTCCCTCTTGCGCCTTGATGCCGCTGCGGAACGGGTGCTTCACCGCCGCCATCTCGGTGACCAGGTCGGCGGCCTCGACCAGCGCCGGCGGCGCGTTGCGGCCGGTGACGACGACATGCTTCATGGGGGCGCGCGCGGTCAGCACCGCCAGCACCTCGTCCAGCGGCAGATAGTCGTAGCGCAGCACGATGTTCAGCTCGTCCGCGATCACCAGCGCGATGTCCGGGTCGGCGATCAGCCGGGCGACCTCCTCCCAGGCGGCGCGCGCCGTGGCGATGTCGCGGGCGCGGTCCTGCGTGTCCCAGGTGAAGCCCTCGCCCATCGGGCGGAAGCTGACGAGATCGGGAAAGGCGTCGAAGATCGCCCGCTCGCCGGTCGCCATCGCGCCCTTCACGAACTGGACGATGCCGACCTTCATGCCGTGCCCCATGGCGCGCACCGCCATGCCGAAGGCGGCGGTCGACTTGCCCTTGCCGGGGCCGGTATGGACGATCAGCAGGCCCTTCTCGCCGGTGCGGCTCTCCATCATGTCGCGCCGCGCCGCCTGGATGCGCTGCATCTTGGCGCGGTGCCGGTCGTTGCGGGTCGCCTCGTCGGTCATGCCGCGCGCCCCTGCATCAGCCGCTCGGCGCTGCGGCCGAACAGGTCGGCCATTGCCAGCCAGAACACGCCTTGCACCGCCAGCGCGGCGAGGCGGAAGCGCCAGAGCAGGCTGGCGGGGAAGCCGGCGGGCACTTCGTCGATCTGCGGCAGCAGCCACGCCGCCAGCGCGACCAGCAGCGCATAGAGCGCTCCGGCTGCGAGCAGCCGATCGGTCGCGGGCAGCCGCCCAGCCAACCTCTGCCAAAGGAACAGCGACAGTCCGGCGGCGAGCAGTGACCAGGCGATCAGCGCGAAACAGGCGGCGGTGCGCAGCCTGACCGTCTCGTGCAGCCCGACCGCGGGCGGGTTGGGCGGATAGACCAGCGCCGGCACCAGCCCGATCGCGACGAAGCCGGCCAGGCCGAGCAGCAGCGCCAGGGGGCGGGGGCCGGCGCGGCCGACACGGCCCTGCATCCCGGCGAACAGGATTGCGAACACGCCGCCGACGCCCGCGCCATAGACCAGCATCGCGGTGTAGAGGCCATAGGTCTTCTGCGTCGCGCGGCTGACCAGTTCGACGTCCTCGCCGGCCATGTGGTGGGCGGCGCGCGCAGATTCGAAGGCGATGGCGGCGTCGATCGACGGTTCGGCGAAGATCAGCGCGATCGTGGCGGCGACGAACGCGCCGACCAGTCCGGCGAGCATGCCCCGCCAGAGGAGAGATGGAGTCACAAAAGACCCTCCCGCTTGGATGTCAGGTGGCCGGACCCGGTCCGGCCGCCGGGTCAGTGGCAGGGAAAGCCGAGCAGGTGCCGGCCGTCATGCACATATTCGTGCACCAGCATCCCTTTGAACAGCGCGAAGGCGCCCTGTTCGGTGCTGACGAAATAGAGCAGGATCACCGCCACCAAGGCGGCGAACACCGCCCAGGGGGCGATCTCGGCCAACGGGATGGGGCGCGGGATAGGGAGGGGGACGGGACGGGGTGCCGCATTGGCGGCGATGGTGACGGTCATGGTCACGAAGCTCCTGCCGGGATGGCGCGCCCGGTTTGGGGGTGAAGGCGCCGGGCGGGGTCTGACTTGCGCCGGGCCGGGGCCCGACGATCACAGTGGCGCGACCGCGCCGGATTCCCACCGGCTTCCCGCCCGGCTCCGATGGCTGATGCTCTGCCGGCTTGCGGCGGGCGCGTCAACCGAGCAGGAGCCTGTCCCCATGTCGACCCGGCTCGTCCTCCTCTGCGCCGCCGCCACGCAGTCGCGGCGGGAACCCGGCTTTCCGGGGCCCGCCGATCCGCTGGACGCGGGCGGCATCGCCAAGGCGCGGATGCTGCGGCTGGAGGGACCTGCGCCCGAGCGGGTGATGCTCGCGCCCGATCGCGCCGGCCGGGAGACAGCGGCGCTGCTCGGGCTTTCGGGCGGCGAGGCGAAGGCGCTGGCCGAACGCGACCATGGCGCGTGGAGCGGCTGCGGCTTTGATGCGATCGACCCGGCGGCGCTCACCGCCTGGCTCGCCGCGCCCGAGGCGGCACCGCCTGGGGGCGAGTCGATGGCGGCGGTGGCGGCGCGGGTCGCCCCCTGGCTCGCCGCGCTGGACGGCCGCGTCCTGGCGATCACCCATGCGGCGGTGATCCGCGCCGCGATCGGGGTGGCGCTGGACGTGCCGGTGGCGGCGACGCTGGCGATCGACGTCGCGCCGCTGACCAGCGTGATCCTGTCGCGCCACGGCCGCTGGCGGCTGCGGGCGCTGGAGCCGCGATAGTCGCGCGGCGCGACTTTTCCTCAGGTCAGTCGTCCGGCCCGCGCCGGAGGAGATAGCTGTCCATGATCCAGCCATGCCGGCCGCGCAGCTCCGCCCGGATCGTCGGGATGACATCGCGCATCTCGGCCAGCGGTCCGGCGGCGATCGCCTGCTGCGCCATGCCCAGATAGGCCCCCCACCAAATCCGCACGCCCGCCGGATCGACCGTGCGGTAGGCCGCCTTGGCATCCAGCATCACCGCCACCGTATCGACCCCCGACGGCCATCCGTCCGCGACCAGCCGCCGGCCGGTGGTCACCAGGACCGGCGCGGCCAATGTGGTGAGCGGGATGGCATGGGCGGCGGTCAGTGCCTGGAGCGCGGTGATGCCAGGCACGACCCGCACCGTCATCCGCATCGCCCCGGCGGTGAGCCGCGCCGCGACGCGCAGGCTGCTGTCGTAGAGCGACGGGTCGCCCCAGACGAGCAGCGCCAGCCGCCCGCCCGCCGGCAGGTGCTCCGCGATCGCGCGCGCCCAGGCGGCGGCGATCGCATCGTGCCAGTCGTCGACCGCCGCCCGATAGGGGCCGTCCGCCGCCCGCTCCGGCAGGTCGAAGGCGACGATCCGCGCATCCGTCGCCACCGAGGCGCACAACGCCTGGCGAAGATCGAGCAGCTCCGCGGTATCGGCCCGCTTGGCGGGGAGCAGGATCAGGTCGGCGTCGCGCATCGCCACCTGCCCCTCGCGGGTGAGATGGTCGGGATTGCCGGTGCCGATGCCGATCAGGCTGAGCGCGATGCGGGGGCGGTCGTCGTCGCTCACGCGTCCGCCCGGATCAGGTGGAAGAAGCTGCCCGTCACCGCGCCGCGCCGTGACCCGGTCTCGGGCACCACCGCGCCTTCGGCGTCGGTGACGGTGGCGAGCGGCGCATCGGGCTGGTCCCGGATGGTGCAGTAGTGGAATTCATGGCCGGCCAGCACGGCCCCCGCGGGGATTGCCCCGATCGGATGCGCCAGCACCGCGCTGCGATAGCCGAGATGCATCCGCCGCTGCTGGTGGCTGGTGACCAGGCCGAGCAGCCCGGCCATGCGATGCGCCGTTCCCTCCGCGTCGACCAGCGCCGCGCCCAGCGCCATATAGCCCCCGCATTCGCCATGCACCGCGCCGCCCCGCGCGACATGGCGGTGGAGCCCGGCGCGGAACCGGTCGGCGGCCGCGAGGCGGCCGGCGTGAAGCTCGGGATAGCCGCCGGGCAGCCAGACCATCTCCGCCTGCTCGTCCGGCGGCTCGTCGGCGAGCGGCGAGAAGGGCCGGATCTCCGCCCCGGCCGCCCGCCAGTCGCGCAGAAGGTGCGGATAGGTGAAGCTGAACGCCGCGTCGCGGGCCAGCGCGATGCGCTGCGCCGGCGGCGGCGCGGCGATGGCGAGGCGGGCCGGACGCGCGGCGGTGACGGCGGCGGCATTCCGCAGCGCCGCCAGGTCGACATGGGTGCGGATCAGCGCCGCGCAGGCGGCGATATAGGCGTCGAGCGCCGGATGCTCGCTCGCCTGCACCAGCCCCAGATGGCGTTCGGGCAGGGTCAGGTCGGGCCGGCGCGGCAGGCTGCCGAAGACGGGCAGGCCGGCCTGTTCCATGCCCCGGCGGACCAGCCGCTCATGGCGCGGGCTGGCGACGCGGTTGAGGATCACGCCCGCGACCGGCACGGCCGGGTCGAAGCCGGCGAAGCCGAAGGCGGTGGCCGCGGCGGACTGGGCCTGGCCCGACACGTCGACCACCAGCACCACTGGCCAGCCCATCCGCATCGTGATGTCGGCGCTGGCCCCGTGGCCGGTCGCGCCGCGCGCGGCAACGCCGTCGAACAGGCCCATCGACCCCTCCGCCAGCGCCAGCACCGCCTGGTCGTCGACATTGGCCAGCGTGTCGAGCAGCGCGCCGGGCATCGCCCAGCTGTCGAGATTGAACGACTCCCGGTCGCAGGCGATGCGGTGGAAGGCGGGGTCGATATAGTCGGGACCGCATTTGAACGGCTGCACCGCGACGCCGTCGTCGCGAAGCGCGCGGAGCAGGCCGAGCATGACGGTCGTCTTGCCGGTGCCGGAAGCGGGGGCGGCGATCACCAGGCCGGGACAGGTCACGCCTGGGCCTCCACCGACCGGAAGCGTCGGTCATAGCCGGCGTCGTAGAGGCGGCTGGCGGCGAAGTCGCGCGCGTCCAGCACGCGTCCGACCAGGATCAGCGCGGTCCGCTCCGGTCCGTCGGCCGCCGCTTGCGCGATGGTGGCGAGCGTGGCGCGGACGATCCGCTCCTCCGGCCAGCTCGCGCGCCAGACGATCGCGACCGGGCAATCGTCGCCGTAGAGCGGACGCAGGTCGGCGACGACGCTGGGGAGGGTGTGGATCGACAGGTGGATGGCCAGCGTCGCGCCCGTCGCGGCGAACGCCCGGAGCGTCTCGGCCGGCGGCATGGCGCTGGCGCGACCGGGCGTGCGGGTCAAGACCAGCGACTGCGCCACGCCGGGCAGGGTCAGCTCCGCCTCCAGCGCGGCGGCGGCGGCGGCGAAGGCTGGGACGCCGGGGGTGACGGTGACGGGGATGCCGAGCCCACGCAGCGCCCGGAGCTGTTCGCCCATCGCCGACCAGATCGACAGGTCGCCCGAATGGAGCCGCGCCACGTCCAGCCCCGCTTCGTGCGCGGCGACCATTTCGGCGATGATGGCGTCCAGCGCCAGTGGCGCGGTGTTCACGATCCGTGCGCCCGGCGGGCAATGGTCGAGCAGGGCGGCGGGCACCAGCGACCCGGCATAGAGGCAGACGGGCGAGGCGGCGATCCGGTCGCGGCCGCGCAGGGTGAGGAGGTCGGGCGCGCCGGGGCCGGCGCCGATGAAGTGGACGGTCATATCTCGGAACTCCGGGCGATCGCGCAGGTGGCGGTGCGGTCGGCGGCGATGTGGCGAAGGCGGAGCAGGCGCGCGCCCGGCCCGGCCGCGGCGAGCGCGGCCGCCTCCGCCACGCTGCCGGCGCCACGCCAGGCAAGGCTGGTGGCGGAATGGGTCGGGGTGGCGCGACCCACCAGCGCTTCGGGCGGCAGCGCGAGCAGGGGCACGCCCAGCGTCTCGGCGAGCGGCGCGAGCGCGGCGCAGCGATCGGCCGGCGCGGCCAGCGCGTCGATCGCTTGCGTGCCCCAGGCGCTGTCGAGCGCATCGGCATAGGCCGCGGGAGTGGCGGCGGCGCGGCCGCCGAAACCGGCGACGATCACAGCACCGCGCTCCACTGCACCACCGGATAGCCGGCGCGCCAGCCGCGCCGCGATCCCAGCGGCCGGGCGTCGGCCAGTTCGATGCGCAGCAGCGTGCCGCCGCGCCGCTGGTGCCATTCGGCCAGCAGCGCCTCCGATTCCAGCGTCACCGCATGGGCGACGATGCGGGTGCCCGCCGGCATCGTGGCTGCCAACAGGGTTAGGAGCGGCGTGGACAGGCCGCCGCCGATGAAGATCGCGTCGGGCGGCGGCCGGTCGAACAGGCAGTCGGGCGCGGTGCCGGTGACGATCGCCAGCCGATCGACGCCCAGCCGCCGCGCATTGTCGGCGGCCCGCGCCGCGCGGACGGGATCGCGCTCGAACCCGGTGGCTTGGGTGTGCGGGTGCGCCAGCAGCCATTCGATGCCGATCGCGCCCGACCCTGCACCGATATCCCACAGATGCTCGCCCGGCCGGGGGGCGAGCGCGGAGAGGGCCAGCGCGCGCATCGGGCGCTTGCTGATCTGCCCGTCATGCTCGAACCAGCCATCGTCGATCCCGGCGACGCAGGGCAGGGTGTCGCCATCCCCCGCGACCTCCAGCGCGACCGCGACCGGGTGGCGGATATCGTCCGGCAGGGTAGCGTTGGCCGTGACGCGGCGGATTCGCTCGGCCGGTCCGCCCAGTGCCTCAAATATATGCAGCGTCGAGGCGGCGAAGCCGCGCCCGCCGAGATAATCGGCGAGCGCCGCGACCGCCGCGCCGTCGCGCAGCAACAGGATCGCGCAGACGCCCGGCGCCAGCAGCGGCCGCAGCCGGTCGAGTGGCGCGGCGTGCAGCCCGAGGCACCGGCAGTGCTCGATCGCCCAGCCCAGCCGCGCGGCGGCGAGCGCGAAGCTGGACGGGGCGGGGTGCGCCGTCCATTCGCCGGGCGTGAGCCGGTCGGCGACCAGGCGGCCCGCGCCGAACCAGAAGGGGTCGCCCGAGGCGAGCATCACCACCCGCCGGCCGCGCTCGGCGAGCAGCGGGTCGATGGCGAACGGCACCGGCCAGGCGATGCGCCGGGCGGCGACCCCCTCCGGCACCAGCGCCAGGTGGCGGGGCGCGCCGAGCAGGACCTCCGCCTGTGCCAGCGCGATGCGGCTTGCCTCGCCCAGGCCCGCCGGTCCATCCTCGCCGATCCCGATGATCGTCAGCCACGGACCCGCCTCAGCCATGCCGCATCTCCTGATCCTGGGCGGCACGACCGAGGCGAGCGCCCTGGCCACCGCCTGTGCCGCGCGAGGCATGACCGCGACGCTCAGCTATGCCGGGCGCACGGCGTCCCCGCGCGCGCAGGCGGTGCCGGTGCGCGTCGGCGGCTTCGGCGGGGCGGCGGGCCTGGCCGACTGGATGAGGGCGGCGGGCGTCACCCATCTGGTCGACGCCACCCATCCCTTCGCCGCGCGGATCAGCGCCAATGCGGTCGCCGCGGCGATCTCCGCCGATGTGCCCCTGGTCGCGCTGACCCGGCCGCCCTGGCGGAGCGAGGCCGGCGACCAGTGGCGCCATGTCGCCGGTATCGAGGACGCGGTCGCGGCGCTGGCCGGGCCGGCGCAACGCATATTGCTGGCCCTGGGACGGATGCATGTCGCGGCGTTCGCCGCGCAGCCTCAGCATCATTATGTCCTCCGCTTCGTCGATCCGCCGGCCGAGCGCCCGGCGCTGCCCCGCCACGAGCTGATCGTCGATCGCGGGCCCTTCACCCTGGAGGGCGACCGCGCGCTGATCGCCGCGCACGGCATCGAGCGCATCGTCTGCAAGAATGCCGGCGGATCGGGGGCGCGGGCCAAGCTGGTCGCCGCGCGCGCATGGGGCGTGCCGGTGGTGATGATCGACCGTCCGGTGCTGCCCGAACGGGCGACCGTCGACAGCGTCGCGGCGGTGTTCGACTGGCTGGCGGCTCATGCGGCCGACCGGGGGGTGTAGAGCCAGGGCGTGCCCGGCCGGTCGATGATCCGCGTCTGGCTGGAGCCGACGATCACCAGGGTTCGCATGTCCGCCATGTCGCCGGTCGCCGCGCCCAGGGGCACGATGCGCAACGTCTCCTCGGCGGTGGTGACGGCGCGGGCGAACAGCACCGGGCGATCGTCGCCGCAGGTCGCGCGCAGGATGGCGAGCGCGCGGTCGAGGCCGTCGGGCCGGGCGCGGGAGCGCGGATTGTAGAAGGCGATGGCGAAATCCGCCGCCGCCGCCAGCGCCACCCGTCGCGCGACCAGCGACCAGGGTTTGAGGTTGTCCGACAGGTTGATCGCGCAGAAGTCGTGGCCGAGCGGCGCGCCCGCGCGCGCGGCGGCGGCGAGCATCGCGGTGATGCCGGGCAGCACGCGCAGGTCGAGCGACCGCCAGGCGCGCGGGCCCGCCTCCACCGCCTCGAACACCGCCGCCGCCATGGCGAAGACGCCGGGATCGCCCGAGGAGACGACGACCACTCGGGCACCCGCCGCCGCCAGCGCCAGCGCCTGTTCGGCGCGGTCGCGCTCGACCCGGTTGTCGCTGGCATGGAGGGTCAGGCCGGGGCGTGGGGCGACGCGCGCGACATAGGGGATATAGCCGATCACGTCGGTCGCCTGCGCCAGCGCGTCCGCGACCTCGGGCGTGACCAGCGCCTCGCCGCCCGGGCCCAGGCCGGCGATGGCGAGCCAGCCGCTCATGGCCGCCGTCCCCGACCATGGATCAGCAGAATCGCGAAATAGGGGGCGGTGTCGTCCGCCTCCGCCAGCGGGCGGACCCGCTCGTTCGGCATGGCGGCATATTCGACCAGCCACGCCTCCCCGGTCCGCCCCGCCGCCGCCACCGCGCGGCGCAGCTTGGCCAGGTGGCGGCCGATCTTCATCACCACGAGCGCATCGGTGTCGCGGATGCGGCGCGCCAGTTCCGCCTCGGGCAGGGTGGCGGTGGCGATGGTCAGCACATCGTCGCCCCAGGTGATCGGCTGGCCACTCGCGGTCCAGGCGCCCGACATGCCGGTGATCGCCGGCACCACCGCGACCGGCACCTGCGCCCGCAGCCGGGCATGGAGGTGCATGAACGATCCGTAGAAGAAGGGATCGCCTTCGCACAGCACCACCACATCCTCGCCGGCCCGCGCCAGCGCCGCCAGATGCGCGGTGCAGCGCGCATAGAAGGCGGCGAGCCGATCGTTGTAATCGGGATGATCGACCGGGATTTCGGTCGTCACCGGATAGTCCATCGCATATTCGACCGCATCGGCGCGCAGCATGTCGCTCACGATGGTGCGGGCATGGCCGCGCCGGCCGGCCTTCCGGAAATAGGCGATATGGCGGGTGCCGCGCACCAGCCGGTCCGCGCGGACGCTCATCAGGTCGGCGGCACCGGGGCCCAGGCCGACGCCGTGGATCGTGCCGCAGGTCATTCGGCGCGGCTCGCCAGCGCGTTGACGGCGGCGACGGTGATCGCGCTGCCGCCCAGCCGCCCTGCGACGATCGCGTGGGGGACCGGCGATTCCGCCCATAGCGCATCCTTCGACTCGACCGCGCCGACGAAACCGACCGGGCAGCCGATGATCGCCGCCGGGCGCGGGCAGCCGGGATCGGCGAGCATGTCGAGCAGGTGGAACAAGGCGGTCGGCGCATTGCCGATCGCCACCAGCGCGCCCGCCAGATGCGGTCGCCAGGCCTCCAGCGCGGCGGCCGAGCGGGTGGTGCGCATCGCCGCCGCGCGCTCGGCGATGCCGGGATCGTGGAGCGTGCAGATCACCGCGTTCGCCGCCGGCAGCCGCGCGCGGGTGATCCCCTCGCTCACCATGCGCGCATCGCACAGGATCGGCGCGCCCGCCGCCAGCGCCGCGCGCGCCGCGCTGGCGAAGCCGGGCGAGAAGCGGATATGCGGGGCCAGCGCGACCAGCCCGGCGGCATGGATCATCCGCACCGCGACCGGCTCCTCCTCGACTGAGAAGCGGGCGAGATCGGCCTCGGCGCGGATGATGGCGAAGGACTGGCGATAGATCGCCGCGCCGTCGGTTTCGTAGGAATGGGGCATCAACAGGCTCCGAAACGGGCGAGGAGGGTGGCGGCGTCGAGCCCGGTCTCGGCCGGCGGGTCGCCGGCGCGGGCGGCGCGCGCCAGGTCGAAGCGGCCGTCGCGCCCGGTCAGCACCAGCGCCGCCGGACCGCTCCGCGCGCAGCCCTTGGCGCAGCCCGAGACGTGCAGGTCCGCGACATGTGGGGCCAGCCGGCGCGCCAGCTCGCGGGTCGCGACGCTCGCCTGCGGACAGGCGGGTGCGCCGACACAGGCATCGGCCGCCAGCAGCGGGTCGGCGGGGTCGAGGCCGAAGCCCGGCACTGGCATCCCCTCCGCACCCTCGACCAGCAACAGCCGCCACGGGGTCAGCCGCAGCGCGGTCGCCGCGTGACGCGCGACGAGGGTGCCGAGCGCGGCCGCCGACATCCGGCCGAAGGGCAGGCCGTACAAGGAGCCGAGCGGGTGCGGCCCCGCCGCCAGGGGGCCACCGCGCGCGGGCTGCACCCCGCCCCGCGCCCAGCCGGGCAGCGGCACCGGATGGCGCGCCATCCGCCGGCTGGCATCGCCGCCGGTGTCGCGGAACCAGCGTGCCAGGTCGATCGCCGCCGCCGCTTCCTCGCCCCGGGCCAGCGCCACGCCGGTCGCCTGTCCCTCGGCGCGCAGCATCAGGCCGCCCTCGGCGCTGCGCTCGACGCGAAGGTCGGCGGGGGTGTCGGCCAGGCGACAGGCGCGCCCGGCATCGACCGCGAAGCCGAACTTGGCGGGCAGCGCCGGCCAGTCGGAGCGGCGGGCGTGCAGGTCGGCGGCGATGCGGTGCGTGTCGTCGCCTTCCTGCCAGTCGGGCGCGACGGTGAGACCGGCCTGCGCGTCGATCGCGGGATCGGGATCGACCAGGTCCAGCGCGACCAAGGTCTCGACCAGCGGCCGCCAGTTGGCCTCGGCGACGCCGCGCAGTTGCAGGCTCGCGCGGCGGGTCAGGTCGATCGCGCCGGAGCCGAAGCGCGCCGCCGCCGTCGCCAGCCCCAGGGCCTGCGCCGCCGACAACCGGCCGAACGCCGGCCGCACGCGGACCAGCAGCCCGTCGCCCGCCGCCATCGGCCGCCATGCGGCCGGACACCAACCCTTGACCTGCGCGATCATGCCCGCTCCTCCAGCCAGGCGACGATCGCGTTGCGCCGCGTCGGCCACAGGCCCGAGCGGTGGAGCGCGGCGAAGCGCGCCTCCATCGCGCGCAGGGCCTCAGGATTCGCCTTGGCCAGGAAGGAGAGGACCTCGTCGCGACCAAGCGTCGCGTCGTGATAGAGATCGATGAGCGCCGGCGGCACGACCCGCGCCAGATGCGCGAAACTGCCCAGATGGTCGAGCGTCGCCGCCAGCTCCGCCGCGCCGCGAAAGCCATGGCGCATCATCCCCTCGACCCAGCGCGGGTTGGCGGCGCGGGCGCGGACGGTGCGCGCGATCTCCTCCGCCAGCGGCCGGGCACGGGGCCGGCCGGGATCGCGCGTGTCGAGATGCCAGAGTGCGGCCGATCCGCCGGTCACGCCTTGCGCCGCGGCGAAGCCCGCCTGGTGCGCGGCGTGGTCGGCGGCGAGCAGCAGGTCGGTCTCGGGCAGGTCGTGGCAGTGGACGAAGGCGTCGGCCGCCGCGATCCGTTCCGCCAGGCCGGCGGCATCCGCTTGCCCCTCCTGGTCCGGCGTATCGAACACGTGGCGCGATGCGCCGAGCCACGCCGCGCCGGCGCGGGCGCGACCGGCCTCGCCATAATCCTCCATCGCATCGCCGATCGCCAGGCCGTAGCGGCCGGGGGCGGGGCCATAGACGCGGGGGGACCGACCGCGTCCGACGAACGGATTCCAGTCCGCCGGCTCGTCGCGGTCGCACAGCGCCCGCACCGCCTGCCCGAACAGCGCGCAGAGGCTGGGGAAGGTGTCGCGGAACAGGCCGGAGATGCGCAGGGTCACGTCGAGGCGCGGCCGGTCCATCTCCAACAGCGGGCGGACGGTGATGCCGGTCACCCGGTCCGATCCGTCGTCCCAGACCGGCGCGACGCCGAGCAGGTGGAGCGCCATGGCGAACTCCTCGCCCGCCGTCCGCATCGTCGCCGATCCCCACAGGTCGACGACCAGGGCGCGGGGGAAATCGCCCTGCTCCTGCAAGTGGCGGCGGACCAGCTCGTCGGCGAGCTTCACCCCCTGCGCCTGCGCGGCGCGCGACGGGATGGCGCGCGGATCGACGCTGTAGAGATTGCGCCCGGTCGGCAGCACGTCGCGCCGGCCGCGCCAGGGCGAGCCGGCGGGACCGGGTTCGATCCGCCGGCCGTCCAGCCCGCGAAGCAGTCCGTCGCGCTCGGCCTCGGCGCAATCGCCCCGGCCATGGACATGCAGGCCGTCGCCGAAGCGGCTGTCCTTCACGTCGCAGACGAACGCGTCGATCCGCGTCATCGCCTCCGCCCGGTCGGCGGCGCGGGCGAGGCCGAGCGCGGCGGCGAGGCCCAGCGCCTCCGCCTCCTGCTCGATCTCGGCCTGCAACCGGTCGCGCCGCGCGGGGTCGAGCCCGTCGGCGGTGGCATATTCGTCGAGCAGCGATTCGAGCCGGCCCAGCCCAGCGCCGGTCCCCGCCGTCTCCAGCCGGGGCGGCAGATGGCCGAGCGTCACCGCGCCGATCCGCCGCCGCGCCTGCGCCGCCTCGCCCGGATCGTTGACGATGAAGGGATAGAGGATCGGCAGCGGGCCGGTCAGCGCCTCCGGCCAGCACGCGCCCGACAACGCCACCGCCTTGCCGGGCAGCCATTCCAGCGTGCCGTGCGCGCCGACATGGACCAGCGCGTGGAGGCCCTGCGCCCGCAGCCACAGATAGAAGGCGACATAGGCGTGGCGGGGGCTGAGCGACAGGTCGTGATAGTCGGCGGCGCGATCCTCGGCGGTGCCGCGCTCGGGTTGCAACGCGACCAGCACCGCACCGCGCCGGGTCGCGGCGAAACGGAACGCGCCGCCCTGCACCGCCGGATCGGCCTCGGGCGCGCCCCAGCGGTCCGCCAGATCGTCCCGCAACGGCCTTGGCAGCGTCGCCAGCGCGGCGCGATAGGCGGCGAGCGGCCAGGCGATCACCTCATCCGCCAGCGCCCGGTCGAGCGGCGCGCCCGGCGCGGTGGCATAGCCCGCCGCCCCCCAGTCGGCGAGCATCGCCTCGGCGGAGGCGATCGCGTCGAGCCCGACGGCATGGGCCATCTGCCATGATTTGCCGGGATAGGTGGAGAGGAGGATCGCGACCTGCCGCTCGGCCGGCGGGCTGGCGGCGAGGCGGTGCCAGCCGGCGACGCGGTCGGCGATGGCGGCGATCCGCTCCGGCTCGGGCTGGTGCGCGCGCACGGCGATGTGGAGCGCGGGGTCGCGCGCGCCGGCCTGTTTGAAGCTGGCGACCCCGGCGAAGATCCGCCCGTCGATCTCGGGCAGGACGACATGCATCGCCAGGTCGGCCGGCGACAGGCCGCGCGCGGCGGCCGCCCAGGCGGCGCGGTCCGAGGTGGCGAGCGCGATCTGGAAGACGGGCGCGTCGCCGTCGAGCGGGCTGCCGCACGCGTCGTCGCGCGCGGCGAAGGCGGTGGCGTTGACGATCGCCGCGGGGGCCAGCGCCGATACCCAGCGCCCTAGCCAGGATCGCGCCTCCGGGGCCTTGAGCGACGGCACGAACAGCGATGCGACCGCGAAGCCGCGCGCCGCCAGCGCCGCCTCCAGCGCGGCGATCGGCGCCAGGTCCTCGGCCAGCAGGTAGGAGCGGTAGAAGGTGAGGAGCACCAATGGACGTGGATGTATCCACCGACTTATCCACAGGGTCGCAGCGGGACAGGCGAGGCCCTCGCCTGCGCGCCAGCCGCCCACCGACGCGAGCGGAGCCGGAGCGGCCTCCGGTCGCGCGGCCAGTCCGGCCGCCGCCGCCAGCAGCGCCAGCGCCGCCCGCGCCGCCGCCGCGCCGCCCTGGTCGCAGAGCGTCGCCAGCCGGGCCAGGATCGCCGGGGGCAGGGTGGAGCGTTCGGCCAGCGCCGGGTCGGCGCGGCCGTCGCCGCTGACGATCGCCAGCGCGATGCCCCGGTTTCGGGCCAGCGCCTCGACCTGTTGCAGGCCATAGGGCCACCAGGCGGGGCCGCCGATCATCCGCACCAGCACCGCCTTCGCGCCCGACAGGGTCCGCTCGACATAGGTGTCGACCGAGAGCGGATGGGCCAGATCGCCCAGATTGGCGAGGCGCAGCGACGGCAGCGGCGCGCCCGCCCCGGCGGCGGCGTGCCAGCCGGCGGCGAACGCGCCCAGGTCGCTGTCGGAAAAGGACAGCACGACCAGATCCGCCGGGTCCTGCGCCAGGTCGCGCGGGGTGGCGGTCTCCTCTAGGCCGTGGCTCTCGCGGAAGACGAGGTGCATCGCGGCTCAGCCCGCCAGCGCGGCTCCGATCGCGGCGGGGTCGATCCGGTCATGCTCGGCGATCACCACCAGCCGGGTGACGCGCGGCTCGCCGGGCCGCCACGGCCGGTCATACTGGGTGCGGACGCGCGCGCCGACCGCCTGGACCAGCAGCCGCATCGGCTTGCCCCGCACCGCGGCATGGCCCTTCACGCGCAATATGTCCTGCTCGCGCGCCAGCGCTTCGATCCGGGCGACCAGATCGGCGGGATCGTCGATCTCACCCATCTGGTGGACCAGGCTGTCGAAATCGTCATGCTCGTGATCGTCGGCGCCGTCATGATGCGAGGGGCGGGCGTCGATATCGTCCTCCGCCGCCGCCTCCAGCCCCAGCACCACCGCCGGGTCGATCCGCCCGTCGACCAGCTCGACCACCGGCACCGGGCGCGGCGCGGTGGCGGCGATGGTCGCGCGCGCGGCGGCGATGCCCTCCGCTCCCGCCAGATCGCCCTTGGTCAGCAGCACCAGGTCGGCGCAGGCGAGCTGGTCCTCGAACAGCTCGGCGAGCGGCGTGTCGTGGTCGAGTTCCGGATCGGCGGCGCGCTGCGCCTCCAGCCGGGCGAGATCGGGGGCGAAGCGGCCCGCCGCCACCGCCTCCGCATCCGCCAGCGCGACCACGCCGTCGACGGTGATGCGCGAGCGGATCGCCGGCCAGTCGAAGGCCTTCAACAGCGGCTTGGGCAGCGCCAGTCCCGAGGTCTCGATGACGATATGGTCGGGGCGGGGGTCGAGCGCCAGCAACTGCTCGACGGTCGGGATGAAGTCGTCGGCGACGGTGCAGCAGATGCAGCCATTGGCCAGCTCGACGATATTCTCCGCCGGGCAATCCGGGATGGCGCAGCCCTTCAGGATCTCGCCGTCGATGCCCAGCGTGCCGAACTCGTTGACCACCACCGCCAGCCGCCGCCCGGCGGAGCGGCGGATCAGCTCGCTGACCAATGTGGTCTTGCCCGCGCCCAGGAAGCCGGTGACGATGGTGACGGGAATACGCGAAAGGTCGGTCATGGTGTCTCCGCGCGGGCGCCCTGTGCAACGACACGGACGGGGCCTTTGAGCGGCCGGCGCGCGTCGCCGGGCGGGCGCTCGCTGGAGTCGCCCGTGCCACGCACCGATGCGGCCCCGGCCGCAAGAGTTCGTCGCTCAGACGGAAACACCGTACCGCGGCCATCCCCTGGACCGTGGTAAGAGCGACCATTGCGCCGGCAGGTCTCCTGGCTCGCGGGTCGTCGCTTGCGGTACGCCTTCCCGGTGGGGACGTCGCCGTCCGCCGCCAGTGGCCGCCCATGCCCGGATGGACAGGGGCCTGTGCCGCTCGCTCGCCGCTTACAGTTGCAGGGACAGCCGCGGCTTGGAGGCGTCGCCGCCTCGCACCGCATTCCCATTCAAGCCCCGTGGGGGGCACCGACGCGATCGATGGAACCGGATACCGGCTCCGCACACGGCTCTAGCCGAGTGCCCGGCCGGTGCCAACCGTGGCGAGGGACGAATGCGGCAAGCGGCGTTTTCGGCCATGTCGCTGGAAGGGCGGGACTTTGCGGAAGAGGCGTCGGAATCGTCCCGCAGGTGGACGGAATTAGCGGTGGACTTTACGCCTTGTTAAGATCATCGCTGCGGATCGACGCGGCGCTGGGGAGCGTGCGCGGGCGACTGGGGACGTGGGACGTGCGCGCGGTGAAGACGGTGATCATGGCATGGCTGGCGCTGCTGGGGCTGTGCGTCGCCATCACCGCCCCGGCCGCGACCCTGTCGACCGCGCCGGTGCGCGCCGGCCAATCGCCTGTCTTCGCCACCGACCCCGCATCCGGCGAGCCGCCGGGTAGCCGGGACGTCATCCGCATCGTCGTCGACGGCCGGGTCGCGGTGGAGGGCGTCACCGAGCGCGACGCCTTCGCCTATGCGCTGATGCACGACGATCTGGCCGTCGCCAATGCCGCGCACCCGCCGCGCAAGACCGGCATCGCCGCCGCGATCGCCGCCGTGCCCGAACCCGCCGGCTGGGCGCTGATGATCCTCGGCTTCGGCCTGCTGGGGCTGGTCCTCCGCCGCCAGGTCCGCCGGTCGAATGCGCGGTTCGACCGGGCGATCAAGCAGGCGTATGCCGATATCGAGCGGTGAGTGATCAGGTTGGAGTGCGACCCCGCCTTGCTAGGGGCAATGGAGCCGACGTCCTTTCGCCTGTCGGTGACATCACTGCCGTGAATACGCTGTGAATTTGGGCGCGCAAATGACCGAAAATAGTTTTGCTAGGCGAATTTTCGTTGTTGACGGTTACGAGGCGGAATGCCGCTTTTATAAGCCGCAGCAAGATAACAGTTACTTTTTCTGTAACGTCGAAATCGATTGGCCAGAGGGTACTAAAAGAAAAAGGGCCTGCGGTGTGGATGAAATCCAAGCATTGTTGCTTGGAATGAAGATGGCACACGCGGATTTACTGTCCGCTCGCAATGTTGATGGAAGAACGGTGGAGTGGCCCGACGATAAGAGTCTTGGACTCCCTATATCCGATATCCTCCGAGATTGGGATCCGGACAACCATATTTAATTCCCCTCACCTCGCCCGCCGCTCTACCTCGACGATCTCGAACACATGGTCGGTCCAGCCGCGCTGGCGGGCCGCCTCGGCGAGGGCGGTGCGCTTGCCCTTCGCCTCCGCCAGCGACTTGGTGTGGCCCCAGAACACCTCGGTCTTGCCGTTGGCCAGCGTCGCGACGATCCGCCAATAGTGGGTGAAGGCGGTGGCGGTGGGGCCGATCGTCTTTACATAGCCGTCGGGCAGCGTCGCGGTCAGGTAATAGCGTTTCGCCACGCTTCCTCCTCCCGGCCGGCCCGTCAGTCCTTGCGCGCGACCTGGAAGCCGGCGAAGCTCTGGCTGACCGGCATCAGCTCCAGCCGGTTGATGTTGAGGTGCGGCGGCAGCGTCGCCACCCACAGCATCGTCGCGGCGATATCCTCCGCCGTCATCGGGTCGGCGCCGCGATAGAGCGCGTCGGACGCGGCCTGGTCGCCGCCGGTGCGGACCGTGGTGAACTCGGTCTCGACCATGCCCGGCTCGATCGAGGTGACGCGCACGCCGGTGCCGTGCAGGTCGGAACGCAGGCCGAGCGAGAACTGCTCCACGAACGCCTTGGTGCCGCCATAGACGTTGCCGCCCGGATAGGGATAGGTCGCCGCCACCGACGACAGGTTGATGACCGCGCCCCGCCGTTCGACCAGGCCGGGCAGCAGCTTGTGGGTCAGCGAGACGAGCGCGGTGACGTTGGTGGCGATCATGGTGTGCCACGCGGCGAGGTCGGCCTGTTGCGCGGCCTGCGTGCCGAGCGCGAGACCGGCATTGTTGATCAGCAGGTCGATCGCCCGGTTCTCCGCCGGCAATCCGCCGAGCGCCGCCTCCATCGCCGCCTGGTCGGTGATGTCGAAACAGAGCGTGTGCACCTTGTCCGCGCCCAGTTCCTCCGCCAGCGCGTCGAGTCGCTCCCGACGTCGCCCCGTCGCGATCACGCGCCAGCCATCGGCCACGAACGCCCGCGCCGCCGCCGCGCCGATCCCCGCCGTCGCGCCGGTGATGAATGCCGTCCGTGCCATGTCGCGTCTCCTGCCGTATCGCGCGGGGATAAAGACCAAGCGGGCGGGGAGTGCAATGACGGAGAGCCAGCCCCCGGTTTCCGCTGGCCCCTGAGCGCGCTAAAGAGGCGGGCATGTTGCGCATCACCGAACTCAAGCTCCCGCTCAACCATGCCGAGGAGGCGTTGCCCGCGGCGATCCGCAACCGGCTGCGGATCACGCCGCGCGACCTGGTGCGCTACACCGTCGCACGCCGGGCGCATGACGCGCGCGACAAGATGGACATCCAGCTCGTCTATTCGGTCGACGTGACGCTGAAGAACGAGGCGGCGGTGCTCGCCCGCTTCCGCCGCGACCGGCACGTCAATCCGACGCCCGATACCGGCTATCGCTTTGTCGCCAAGGCCCCGGCGAATCATCAGGGACCCCGCCCGATCGTGGTCGGGGCGGGGCCGTGCGGGCTGTTCGCCGGGCTGATCCTGGCGCAGATGGGCTTCCGCCCGATCATCGTCGAGCGCGGCAAGGTGGTGCGCGAGCGGACCAAGGACACTTGGGGCCTGTGGCGGCGGAGCGAATTGCACCCGGAATCGAACGTCCAGTTCGGCGAGGGCGGCGCGGGCACCTTTTCCGACGGCAAATTGTGGAGCCAGATCAAGGACCCGCGCCATCTCGGCCGCAAGGTGCTGACCGAATTCGTCAAGGCTGGCGCGCCCGAGGAGATCCTGACCGAGGCGCACCCGCATATCGGCACCTTCCGCCTGGTGACGATGGTCGAATCGATGCGCGCGACGGTCGAGGCGCTGGGCGGCGAGTATCGCTTCGAACACCGGGTCGACGATCTGGAGATCGAGACCGCGGCGGACGGCACGCGGACCTTGCGGGCGCTGGTGTTCCAGACCGGCGAACGGCTGGCGGTCGAGGGGCCGGTGGTGCTGGCGCTGGGGCATAGCGCGCGCGACACCGCGCACATGCTCCACGATCGCGGCGTCGCGCTGGAGGCCAAGCCCTTCTCGATGGGCGTGCGCATCGAGCATCCGCAAAGCTGGATCGACGAGGCGCGGTTCGGGCCCTGCGCCGGCCACCCCGATCTGGGCGCGGCGGCCTATACGCTGTCGCACCATTGCCGGAACGAGCGCACCGTCTACAGCTTCTGCATGTGTCCGGGCGGCACCGTGGTGGCGGCGACGTCCGAGCCGGGGCGCGTCGCGACCAACGGCATGAGCCAATATTCGCGCAACGAGCGCAACGCCAATTCGGGCATCGTCGTCGGCATCGATCCGGCGCGCGACTATCCGGGCGGGCCGCTGGCCGGCATCGCGCTGCAACGCCATTGGGAGGAGAAGGCGTTCGCGGCGGGCGGCGGCGGCTATGTCGCGCCGGCGCAGCGGCTGGGCGACTTCCTGGCGGGGCGGCCGTCGACCAGGCTGGGCAGCGTCATCCCCTCCTACCGGCCGGGGGTGAAGATGACCGACCTGGCCGAATGCCTGCCCGATTTCGTCATCACCGCGATGCGCGAGGCGCTGGTCGCGTTCGGCCGGCAGATCCCCGGCTACGACCACCCCGACGCGGTGCTGACCGGGATCGAGACGCGCACCTCCTCGCCGATCCGGGTCACGCGCGGCGCCGACTTCCAGAGCATCAACACCGTCGGCCTGTATCCGGCGGGCGAGGGGGCCGGCTATGCGGGCGGCATCCTGTCGGCGGCGGTCGACGGGATCAAGGTCGCCGAGGCGGTCGGTCGGTCGCTCGCCGCCCTCGCCCCGCCGGCGGTGGCGGCGGAGGAGCTGGCGGCCTGACCGCGGTCAGTCCAGCGAAGCTTCGACCAGCGCCGCGGCGTCGGCGGTCAGTTGCACGAAGAAGCGGCGGCCGTCGTTCGGATCGGGGATCCGCTCGACCAGCCCGCGCTCCGCCAGCGTCGCGACCCAGCGCAGGCCGGTGGTGGTCGCCGCGCCGGACGAGGCGCAGGCGTTGCTGACCGTGACATGCTTGCCCTCGTGCAGGGCGATGTACAGGTCGAGCAGCATGTCCCAGGCGGGCTCGCCGAAGATGTCGGCGCGGTCGCCGAACACCTTGTGCCGGCGACGGCGCGCGGCGAAGGCGCGGCGCGCGCGCGCCAGCGAAAGCGGCGGCGCGGCGGATGCGGCGTCGGCGATCGCCGGCGGCGGCGCGGCCGGATCGATGTCGGCCGCTGGCCCGTCCGTCTGGGCGGCGCCCGCCGCAGGGTTGTCGATGATGGCTGAGGACATCGAATTCTATCTTCTCGAACGCCCGGCGGCAGCGCCGGGGGGATGTTTATGGGGGCGGGGCCGGATCAGTCGCGGACGTGACGGCGGACGTCGAACGCCACCCCCAGCATCAGGCTGAGCAGGACCGGGATGGCCCAGAAGCTCTCGATCGCGCGGTACATGCGCGGCAGAAAGGCCGGGGCGATCGCCACCGCCAGATGACTGGCCACCGCCGCCAGGTGGAAGCCAGTCATCCAGATCGGCCACCAGCGCCGGCTGTCGAGCATCAGCGCGTACAGCCCGGCGAGCAGCAGCAGGTCGACGCCCAGTCGGGCCACCTCCACCTGTTGCCAGCCATGGTCGATCCGGCTGGCGACGATCGTCAGCACGCTCGCCGACAGGATCAGGAGCGCGGCCCGCCGCCCGTCGCGCCCGCCATAGAGCAGGGCGACGCCGGTGCTGGCGAGCGCCAGCAGCCAGAACAGCAGGGCGACGATCATCCGTCGGCGTTCAGTGGACCGGGTGGCAGCGGATCGGGTGGCGGCGGGTCAGGCGGCCACGGGGCGGTCGGCGCGAGGAGCCGGCTGGCCGGCGTCGAGCGCCATCTGCTCCCAGCCTTCGGGGCAGCCGAAATTCATCGGCGCGATGTTGCTGCCCTGCTTGATCGCGTTGAGGTGGCGGATCGCGGAGACGACCTGGCTGCGCCCCTCGACCACCGAGGCGATGCCGGTCGACAGCGAGTGGAGCACCTTCTGGCTGCGCGCGGCGGGCAGGCCCGATCCTTGCGTCGCCTCGATGAAGGACATGCACATGCGCATCGAATCGAGCAGCGCGCCATCCAGGGCGGCGATGGTCTTCTGCGTATCGGCGGCGACGACGGCGCCGGCAGTGGGCTGGAAGGTCGGCATGATGGTTCCCCCTGGCGGCCGGTCCGGGCCGCCCCGTGCGAGTGTCAGCGAAAGGTCTGGAGCAATCCCGCCATCGCCAGCGCCAGGGCGATCACCACGGCGACGCCGAGGCCGGCCACCTGCAGGGCCTTGATCGTCTTCTGGTCCCAACGAAGGTCGTTCAGGCTCCCACCGACCGGGGGCAGGAAACGGGGGCTGGCCGCCGTTCCGCCATCGGTCGACCCCGTCTGTGCCGGTGGTTCCGGGGGGATGCCAAGCGCCGGCAATGGGGGTTCCGATTTCTGGGATGGCGGATTTCCGCCGTTTTCCCATGCCACGAACAGCCGCGCCGCCTCGCGCCGGTTGGAGACTCCCAGCTTCGCCATCGCCTGTTTCAGATAGGTGTCGACGGTCTGCCAGCTCAGTCCGCTCGCCTGCGCGATCTCCTTGCTCGACATGCCCTGCGCCACCAGCCGCAGGCAGACGGCCTGGCTGGGGGTGATCTCGCTGAACCGTTGCTCCACCTGTCTTCCGCTTCCCGGCTCATCCGCCCGGATCATCGCCCGGACCTCGCGCCCTGATACAAGCGCTTACGCGCAAGGGGTAGCGCTGGCGGGCATTCGCTGCAATCGATCGCAGCGCGCCGCCGGCGCACAAGAAAAAAGGGGGCGGACGGTTGCCCGTCCACCCCCCGATGAGGCGCTGCCGAAGGCTTGCTTAGAAGCGGACCTGCGCGCCGAAGTAGAAGCGACGGCCGATCGGATCGTAGATGTCGGCGGCGGTCGTCGTGCCGGTGATGTTGCCGTAGAACACGGTGTCCTCCAGCTTCGGCGGCTTGCGGTCGAACAGATTGTTGACGCCGACGAACCAGTCCATGTGCTCGCCCGCCCGCGCCCGCAGCTGCACGTCGTGATAGACGCGCGAACCGATCTCGTTGTGCGCGGCGATCTCCGGATCGAGATCGGCGGCGAACTCGGCGAATTCCTCACGCACCGTGTCGACCATCGGGCTGAGATAGGTGACGGTCCAGTTCAGGCTGAACGGTCCGGCCGCATAGGTGGCGGTGGCGTTCACCTTGTCGCGGAACACGCCGCCAAACTCCAGATTGCCCACGCCGCTGGTGACCGGCGCCGACGGATCGGACTGCGACTTGTACGAGATGGTGTGCGTGTACAGGACGCTGAAGTCCAGCCGGTCGTCGTCCATCAGGCCGAGCGCGCGACCATAGCGCAGGTTGACGTCGATGCCGCTGGTCTTGGTGTCGGCGATGTTGACGTTCTGCGCGTTCACCGTGCGGATGAAGCCGGTGTTCGGGTTGCGGATGACGTTGTTGCAGAACTGCGGCAGGGCGGTCAGCAGGCACTGCTGGATCGACGTCGAGCGGGGCACGATGCCGATGGCATTGTCCAGCTTGATGTTGAAATAGTCGACCGTCAGGCTGAGCCCGCGCACCTGATCGGGCGCGATCACCGCGCCGAAGGTCAGGGTCTTGCCCTTTTCCTCGGACAGGTTGCGGTTGCCGCCGTCGAAGCCGTTGATGCCCTGGATGTCGGCCAGCGTGTACTGGAAGGTGCCGCCATTGGCGACCGCCGCCGCCACCGCCGGGATCGCGCGGCAGGCCGCCGCATAGGTGCCGGTCGAGGTCGCGGTGGTGCCGTCGCACGGATCGTTGACGCTGGGGAAGGTCTCCGACGCCGAGGAGAACAGCTCGCCGATGTTCGGCGCGCGGTTCGCGACGGCGTAGTTGCCGCGGAAGCGCAGGCCGCGGATCGGCGAATATTCACCGCCGGCGTTCCAGCTGAACACATGGCCGATCGTCGAATAGTCCGAATAGCGCGCCGCGCCCTGGAGGCTGAGCGACTCGACGAAGGGCAGGCCCTTCAGCAGCGGCACGTCGACTTCGCCGAACACTTCCTTGACGTTGAACGAACCGACCGTGTCGGGGGTCTGGTTGCCGGAGTTGAGACCGGCATTGGTCAGCGCGTCCCAGTCCTCGCTGCTCTTCTCGCGGCGATACTCGCCGCCGAACGCGACCTGGAGGTCGCCATAGGGCAGCGCGAACAGCGAGCCGTTGACGCTGGCGTTCGCCACGAACTGCGTGTTCTTGATGTTGACCTGGCGCGGCAATTCCGACCGGACATAGGCCGAGGCGGCCGGGCTGGCGGTGTCGTAGCCGAACAGGTTGATCGGCACGCAGCCCGCCGCGCGCGCCGCCGCGTCGCGGCAGACGATCGAACCGGACGCATCGGTCACCGCGTCGAGCGCCTGGGCGTAGCGCTGGATGTTGATGTCCTGGCTGCTCGTCACTTCCTTGAGCTGGCCGTAGACGGCCGAGGCTTCGTAGCTCCACTTGGGCGCGATGTCGCCGCGCAGGCCGCCGGCGATGCGGAAGGTGTCGCGATCGTTGCGGTTGCTGCGGCTGAACACCTCGTTCTGGCGGCGGCGGAACTGGATCGAGGTCACGTCGTTCGACGCGATCCCGTCGCTGTTGCGGGCGATGATCTGCTGGCGGATCGCCGCCGGGATGAACGGATTGTCGATCGCATAGCCAGCGCCCACGTCGAGCTGCGAATCGAGCGCCAGCGCCTCGATCTGCGAGCTGGACTTGGTCTTGGCGTAGGTGCCCTCCAGGAACAGCGTCGCCGCCGGGCTGAACTCATATTGCGCCGACGCCGCCGCCAGGTAGCGCTCGACCGGCGTCGAGATGCGACGCACCGCGTTCCGGTTGAAGCCATAGCCGGTGGGGAAGCCGGTCACGACCGAATTGTCGGGATTGAAGGTGAACAGGTTGCTGGCATAGCCGCCCGCATTGGTCGACGCGGTGTCCCCGTTGAAGAGCTGGAACCGGCCCTGCGCCGGATAGGAGCTGTAGGACTGCGGGCCGCAGCCGGCCGCCGAGCAATCCTCGGCCGAGATCGCGCGCTTGCGCGAGAGCAGGCCCAAGTCCTTCGAATAGGTGCCGTTGACGATCACCGAGCCGCGATCGTCCGCGCCGAACTTGGTGCCGGCGGTGATGCTGGCGGTGTAGTTGGGATTGTCGCCCTTGTCGGTGATGCCGTACTGCGCGCGGGCGACGACGCCCTGCAGGTCGGTGCGCAGCACATAATTGACGACGCCCGCGATCGCGTCCGACCCGTAGATCGACGATGCGCCGCCGGTGACGACGTCGATCCGCTCGACGAAATCGGCCGGGATGTTGTTGACGTCGACGATCGAGGTGCCGGCGACGCCGGGCACGAAGCGACGGCCGTTGACCAGCACCAGCGTGCGCGAATCGCCCAGGTTGCGCAGGTTGAGCGTCGCGACGCCGTTGCCGGTGGTCAGGAAGTTGCTGTTGGTGCGGCTGAGGCCGGGAATGCCGATCTGCGGCAGCTTCTGGAGCAGGTCCTGCGTGTTGACGATGCCCTGCGACTGGATCTGCTGGGCGTCGATCACCGCGACCGGTGAGGCGGATTCGAGATCCGGGCGGCGGATGCGCGAGCCGGTGACGACGATCGCCTCGCTGTTGCCGGCCTGCTGGGCCTGGTCCTGCGCGGCGGAATCGGTGACGGTGTCGGGGGCCTGGTCCTGGACCTGCGGGGCGGTGGCGGCATCTTGCGCGAACGCCGGGGCGGACAGGATGCCCGCCGCCAGGGCGGTCGCGCTGAGGAGCAGCTTACGGGACAATGCGGTTCCTTCGAATGATAAGGCGTGAAATACCCTTTCCTTTTCAGTCGCATGGACGTGGTTATGGCAATTCCATTGTCGCTTGCGGGACAACATGATTGCCATTTTGAATTGATCCTGACGCAATTGTGCAACACATTGACATAACTGGATAATATATCATGGCGCTGCGGCGTCGGAATTGCGGCGCAAGTGTGGCGGCGTCGACCGGTGGTTGATGTCGCGGGCAAACGCTGACAGGGCGGCGCTTTCCCGCATCGGAGGCGCATGCCGTGACCCCGTTCCCGTCCCGCACCCTGCCGGCCGCCCTGCTCGGCATCCCGGCCCTGTTCTGCCAGCCGGCGGCGGCGCAGACGCAGGACGGGCAGATCTGGTTCCAGGTCAACACGGCGGTGCCGGTGGCCAAGCGGACGCGGGTGACGCTGGAGCAGATCGCACGGGTCAGCGAACGCCAGGACGGGCTCTACCAGTCGGAATTCGGCGTGTTGCTGTCGCGCAAGCTGGTGCGCGGGCTGGAGCTGGGCGTCGGCTATCGCAAGGTCGGCGCGCATAACGGCAGCAGCGGCGGCAACGAGGATCGGCTGCGCCAGCAGCTGGTCGGCAGCTTCGGCCCGATCGCGACCCGGTTCCGCGTCGACGAGCGGTTCAGCACGCAGGCGGGCGGCGTCGGCATCCGCATCCGCCCGCTGATCCGCTACAATTACAAGCTGGGGCCGCCCGGTCTCGCGCTGTTCGCCAGCCACGAGAGCTTCTATCTGCCCAACGCCACCCGCTGGGGACAACGCAGCGGCTATGAGCGGATGCGCAACATCGTCGGCGCGACGCTGCCGATCGGGGGCGAGGCGTCGCTGGATATCGGCTATCTCAACCAATACCGCCCCGGCCGCGGCGGCCGGCCGGGTCAGATGGATCATGCGCTGACCACGCAGCTGACCATCAACCTGCACGATCTGAGCTTCCCGTCGCTCCACGACTGATCCCGGCGTCCGCCATCCGCCAGGGGCTTCCAACCCACGTTAAGGGTCTTTATCGCCATCATCACGGGCCATGGCGGATGACCCGGTGAAAGGGGCAGGCGGCCGGATGCTGCACGATTTGGGCGCGACAATGGACGACGGTATGGTGCATCGGGATGACCCGCACGGACCGCTCCGCTCGATCGTGATCGTCGGCGGCGGCATCGCCGGCTGGATGGCGGCGGCGCAGCTCGCCCGCCAGCTCGAAAGCGTGGCGATCACCGTCGTCGAATCGCCCGACGACCAGGCGGGCGTCCTGAACGAGGCCACGACGCCCGCGATCCGCGCCGGTCTGCGCGGACTGGGCATCACCGAGCAGGAGGTGATCGCCGCCTGCCAGGGCAGCGTCCGGCTCGGCACCGAGTTCGTCGACTGGCGCAGCCCCGGCCGCCGCTTCTTCCACCCCTTCGGCCATTACGGGATGGCGTCGCGCGGCGTCGCCTTCCACCATTATTGGCGCAAGCTGCGCGCCGCGGGCCGGGAGCTGCCGCTCGCCGAGCTGTGCCTGGCGAGCGCGATGGCGCGGTACGACCGCTTCATGCCGCCGAGCGACCGGCCGGAACAGGATCTGCTGGCCTTCGACTGGGGGCTGCATCTGGAGGCCGGGCTGTTCGCCCGCGTCCTGATGCGCCGGGCGACCGCGCAGGGCGTGGTGCAGGTCGATGCCGCCGTCAGCCAGGTTCGCGTCGAACGGGGCCTGGTCCGCGCGGTCGACACGTCGTGCGGCCGGACCATCGCCGGCGATCTGTTCCTCGACTGCACCGGTCCGCGCGCGCTGCTGCTCGGCCGCGCGCTGGAGACGGCGTTCGAGGACTGGAGCAACCTGCTGCCCTGCGACCGGGTGGTGACGATCCCCTGCGCCCGCACCGGGCCGCTCCATCCCTATACGCGCAGCACCGCCCGGCCGGCGGGCTGGCAGTGGCGCATCCCGCTTCGGCACCGGATCGGCAACGGCCTTGTCTATGCCAGCCGGCACCTGTCCGACGATGCGGCGGCGGCGGCGCTGACCGGCTGGCTGGAGGGCGAGCCGCTGGCCGAGCCGCAGCTGCTGCGCGTTCGCGCCGGACGCCGGTCCCGGGCCTGGGTGGGCAATTGCGTCGCGCTGGGGGCGGCGGCGGGCTTTCTGGAGCCGCTGGAATGGACGGGCCTGGCGCTGGTCCAGAGCGGGATCGAGCGGCTGGTGTCGCTGCTTCCCGACCGAATGAGCGCGCCGGCGCTGGCGGACGAGTATAACCGCCTCACCGCGTTGGAGCAGGAGCGGGTCCGCGACTTCCTGCTGCTGCATTATGCCGCCAACGCGCGTCATGGCGAGGCCTTCTGGGACGAGCGCCGCGACACCGCGCTGCCGCCGCTGCTCGCCCACAAGCTGCGCCTGTTCCGCGCGCGTGGCCATCTGGTCCGCCATGACGGCGAGGTGTTCGGGGATTCGAGCTGGCTCTCCCTCTATGCCGGCCTCGGCGTCGAGGCGGCGGCGCACGACCCGCTGGCCGACCATTTCTCGGTCGAGGACATCGAGGCGGCCGTGACACGGATGAAGGCGTCGATCGCCGATGCGATGGCGCTCGCCGAGCCGCACGAGACGGTCCTGGCGCGGATGACGCGGGACTGACCGGAGGGCGCGGGAACAGGGGCTGGCGTGCGATGCGGCCCCGCCAGCACCCGGGGCGCGGTCGGGTGCGCCGCAGGACGGCGTAACGCGCCCACGATCCGAACAGCAGCGATGAGAGAAGTCCTGGATGCCCCGTGAGGATTCGAACCTCAATTGACGGAGTCAGAGTCCGTAGTCTTACCTTTAGACGACGGGGCAACCGGAGGCGGCCATCTAGGCGGTGGTGGCGAGCCTGTCAACAGGGCTTGTGAGCGAGGCTTGTGAGCGCGGGCGCGCATCGCTACGTTGCACGGCAAGCACCGAGCGGTCGGCGACGATCGTGACGGCAGAACACGAACACGAAAGTAACACGGCTCATGGGGAATTTCGCCCGACAGCCGTACCGGCAGGCGCGTCCTGCCCGTCCGGCGCCGACCCGGCCGCCCCGCGGTCGCTGGGCGGACGCGCAGGCCTATGCCGCGCTCGATCTCGGCACCAACAATTGCCGCCTGCTGATCGCGCGGCCGCAGGGCGGCGGGTTCGCCGTCGTCGACGCCTTCTCGCGAATCGTCCGGCTGGGCGAAGGGCTCGCCGCCAGCGGCCGGCTGAGCGACGCGGCGATCGACCGCACCATCGCCGCGCTGCGCGTCTGCGCCGACAAGCTGAAGCGCCGCAACGTCGTCCTCGCCCGCTCGGTCGCGACCGAGGCGTGCCGGCGCGCGATCAACGGCACCGACTTCATCGAGCGCGCCCATGCCGAGACCGGCATCCGGCTCGACATCATCTCCGCCGAAGAGGAGGCGCGGCTGGCGGTGCTGGGCTGCCACGCGCTGATCGAGCCCGGCGCCGACCCGGCGCTGGTGTTCGACATCGGCGGCGGATCGACGGAACTGGTGCTGGTCGACACGCAAGGGGCCGTGCCGCGCGTGCTCGACTGGCATTCCATGCCCTGGGGCGTGGTGTCGCTGACGGAGAGCGCGGGCGGCAGCGACGATGCCGAGGGGCGGGCGGCGGCCTATGCGCGGATGCGGACGCTGGCGGCGGCGGGGATGGCGCGGTTCGCCGCGCGCCTGCCGCAGGTCGAACGACCGCGCCTGCTCGGCACCAGCGGCACGGTGACGACGCTGGGCAGCGTCCATCTCGGGCTCAGCCATTACGACCGCAACACCGTCGACGGGCTGATCGCCCCGGCGGCGGCGATGCGCGCGATCAGTCGGTCGATCGCCGCCAAGTCGCTGGCCGAACGCGCCCAGATCCCCTGTATCGGCACCGAACGCGCCGATCTGGTGGTGGCGGGCTGCGCGATCCTCGAAACGATCCTCGACCTGTGGCCCGCCGAGCGGCTAGGCATCGCCGACCGGGGGATCCGCGAGGGCATCCTCCGCCGATTGATGGGGGAGACGACACCATGAGCCGCGGAGGTACGGGCGGGCGCCAGCGGGTGCGCACCGCGCGCGGGCGCACGGCGGCGTCGACGCGCTGGCTGGAGCGCCAGTTGAACGACCCTTATGTGCGCCGCGCCAAGGCGGAGGGCTATCGCAGCCGCGCCGCCTACAAGCTGCTGGAGCTGGACGAGCGATTCGGGCTGTTGAAGGGCGCGAAGCGGGTCGTCGACCTCGGCATCGCGCCGGGCGGCTGGACCCAGGTGGTGCGTCGCCGTGCGCCGGGCGCGCGGGTGGTCGGCATCGACCTGCTGCCGGTCGACCCGATCGATGAGGTGACGATCTTCCAGATGGACTTCATGGCCGACGCGGCGCCAGCCGCGCTGATGGAGGCGCTGGGCGGCGCGCCCGACCTGGTGCTGTCGGACATGGCGGCGAACACGGTCGGGCATGCGCAGACCGACGCGCTGCGGACCATGGCGCTGGTCGAGACCGCGCATCTGTTCGCCTGCGACGTGCTGCGCCCCGGCGGGGCGTTCGTCGCCAAGGTATTCGCGGGCGGGGCCGATTCGGCGTTGGTCGCCGAGATGAAGCGCAACTTCGCCACCGTGAAGCACGCCAAGCCGCCCGCCAGCCGCAAGGGTTCGGTGGAATGGTTCGTGATCGCGCAAGGCTTCAAGGGGCGCGCGGCGGCGAGCGCGGGCGAGGCGGAGACGGCGGAGGACTGAGGCGAGCGGCCGGGGCGGTGGCTCCGCGCCGTCTCCGGGTTGAGGCCATCCGCCGGGCGTAGGGGCCTAGCGCCCGGATTGCCTCCTGTCTGGGACGAGGGCGGACCATCGGCCCGATGAAGCGGTGCGGCCGCTGGCGAGCGCCAGTACGATGGCAGGACCGGTGACCCGTCGAGGCTCGCGCCCGCTTCGTTCAGGGGGAGGAAAGTGGTGCTACGACGTGACCGTGCTGGTCACCGGTCCGTCCGTCGACGGGGCGTCGTCGCCCTGCGGCGTGGTCAACGTCCTGGGGGCCGGCTGCGGTCCTTGCGCCTGGCCCAGGATCGCGGCCGTCTCCAGCACGTCGAGCGCCTGGTGGACGAGCAGGTAACGCTGCGCCGCCGTCATCCAGCCGCCGGCCGCGTCCGCCCCGGGCAGGCGCGCGATCTCGGCGCGGGCGGCATCGACCCGGCCGTCCGCAAGCAGGCCGCGCGCCCGTGCGATCCGGTCGGCCGGTCGGGTCGAGGGCGCGTTCTCCGGCCGGAGCACGACCAGGCTGCCTAGCTCGCGGCGCAGATCGTGCCACCAGCCGTCGCTGGCCGGCGCGGCGAGCGAGGGGGCGAGCGAATCCAGCCCCTGGCGCAGATCCTCGATCGTCACCGGCGCGTGCGCCGCCTGGATCACCACCGCGACGGCGCGCGGCTGCGCCTGGCCGAAACGGGTGCGGAGCTGTTCCTCGAGATAGCCGAGCGGCGCGCCGCGATCGATCGCGCGGCGCGCGGCGAAGGCGACCATCAGCCCCTCGGCCCGCGTCGCCTGCGCGCCCGCCGCGGCGGCATCGGTCGAGACGGCGGCGGCGCGCGCCTCCAACGCCGAGAGCTGCGCGGCGAGCGCGACCTCGCGCGTCACCAGCGTCGCGGGGTCGACCGCGGGTGCGCCGGTGACGCCGACCGGCGGGGTGGGCTGGTAGTGGCTGGCGGCCGCCTCGCCCCGTGCCGCGGCCGCGGCGATGCTGGCCTTCTCGGCGAACAGGCTGGTGGTGCGCGCCAGATAGGCGACGGCGGCGGCGCCACCGGCAAAGGCGATCACGACCAGCACGAGCGCCAGCCAAAGGCGCGATTTACGCGATCGCGGCGGATCGGTGGGCGCGTAGCTGCTCATCGCCTGCCTCTATCCCCGCGACGGGCCATGCGGTCAATCGGCAAGCGCGCGTGCCGCCGCCAGCAACGCGTCCTCTTCCGGTACGGCGACCGCCAGCGCATGGTCCCAGCCGGACCCGGCCGCAGCCAGGATCGCCGGGCTGAGCGCCGCGAGACGCAGGCTGGCGCGGTCCACGACGCCCGCCGCCAGCGCCCGCGCCGCCCGAGGCGAATGGAGGAGCGCGACACTGCCCGAAAGCGCCGCCCATGCCGCGGCGGCCACTGGCAGCGGATCGGCGGCGTAGACGGTGATCGCGGTGACGCCCGGCACCGCCTGCCGCTCGCGCCCGGCGAGATGCAGCAGACGGCGGTCGCCGCGGTCCCCGACCAGCGCCGCCACGCCGCCCGTGCCGGTCCGCGCCACGCGCAGGCCCGCCGCGCGCGCCGCCGCCGCCGTCGCCGATCCGACCGCCCAGACCGGCAGCCGGGCGAGCGGCGTGGCGGCGATGCCGGCATGACGGACGGCATTGGCGCTGGTCAGCAGCAGCGCGTCGAAGCCGGTGGGGTCGGGCGCCGTCCAGGCGACCGGCGCGACCGCGAACAACGGTTGGCGGATCACCGCCAGGCCCAGCGCGGCCAGCCGGTCGGCGGTGCGTCCATTGCCCGGTTCGGGGCGGAGCACCGCGATCGGCCGCGTCACGCCGCGAACAGGCGGCGGACGGGATCGGGCGCGCGCGCCAACAGGTCGGCGGCGAGGCGGTCCCCCAACGGCTCGCCGACCGCGCCCTCCACCGCGCCCTCGACCCAATGCGCCCCGTCCTCCGACAGCAGTTCGCCGCGCAGCGACAGCGTCTCGCCGGCCAGGCTCGCCAGCGCCGCGACGGGCGAATGGCAATCGGCGCGGAGCGCGGCGAGCAGCGCACGCTCGGCGGCGACGCAGACATGGGTGGGGGCATCGTCGATCGCCGCCAGCCGGACCAGCGCGGTCGAATCGTCGCGCCGCACCTCGATCCCGACCGCGCCTTGGGCGGGCGCGGGGAGCATCAGGTCGGTCGGCACCGCCGCACCGACCTGCGCGCGGCCCAGCCGGTCGAGCCCGGCAGCGGCGAGCAGCGTCGCATCGACCTCGCCCGCCGCCAGCTTGGCCAGCCGGGTCTCGACATTGCCGCGCAGCAACACCACCGTCAGGTCCGGCCGGTGCCGCAGCATCTGCGCGCGGCGGCGCGGGCTGCTGGTGCCCAGCGTCGCACCGGCGGGCAGGTCGGCCGGCGTCGCCGCGCCGATCAGCCGGTCGCGCACGTCGGCGCGGGGCAGCATCGCGGCGATCGCGATCGTCGCCGGGCGCACCGTCTCGACATCCTTCATCGAATGGACCGCCGCGTCGATCTCGCCGGCGAGCAGCGCGCGGTCGAGTTCCTTGGTCCACAGGGCCTTGCCGCCGATCTCGGCAAGCGCGCGGTCCTGCACCCGGTCGCCGGTGGTGCGGATCACCACCAGGTCCACCTGGTCGCGCGACCAGCCATGCGCGGCGCACAGCGCATCGCGCACCATGTTCGCCTGGGTGAGCGCCAGCGGCGAACCGCGCGTGCCGAGCCGGAACCGGATCATGCCACGCGCCTAGCCGCTGGGCCGGCATCGCCGCAAGGGGGGCGGGAGGCTCTGCGACGTTCCCAGCGTCACCAAGTACACGCGCCACCCCGGCGAAGGCCGGGATCCGGTTGGCGGACGCTGATGATGGAGCGCAGCGTTCCTTCACAACAGCCTTGGCAACGGGGCCCCGGCCTTCGCCGGGGTAGAGCCTTATGATATGCGATGGTCCTGACGCTCGCCGAAGATGGACCCAGGCCAAAGCCCGGCGTTTCCCCTTCGCCGCGAATGGTTCTACAGGGGGAGCCATGCTGATCCTTGGCCTTGAATCCTCCTGCGACGAGACGGCGGCGGCGCTGGTCACCGGCGACCGCCGCGTACTGGCGCATCGCCTTGCCGGGCAGGAGGCGGCGCACGCCCCTTATGGCGGCGTCGTTCCGGAAATCGCCGCACGCGCGCATGTCGAGGCGCTGGAGCCGCTGATCGCGGCGGCGCTGGATGATGCCGGCGTTTCACTGAACCAGGTCGATGCGATCGCCGCCACCGCCGGGCCCGGTTTGATCGGCGGGGTGATGGTCGGGCTGGTGACCGGCAAGGCGCTGGCGCATGCCACGGGCAAGCCGCTGGTCGCGGTCAACCATTTGGAGGGCCACGCGCTCAGCCCGCGCCTGTCCGATCCCGACCTGGCCTTTCCCTATCTGCTGCTGCTGGTGTCGGGCGGCCATTGCCAGTTGCTGCTGGTCGCGGGGGTCGGCCGCTACACAAGGCTGGCGACGACGATCGACGACGCGGCGGGCGAGGCGTTCGACAAGACCGCCAAGCTGCTGAAGCTGGGCTTTCCCGGCGGCCCGGCGGTGGAGCGGGCGGCGCGGCTGGGCAATCCGAAGGCGGTGCCGCTGCCGCGGCCGCTGAAGGGCGCGGCCGAGCCGCATTTCTCCTTTGCCGGCCTGAAAAGCGCGGTGGCGCGCGCGGTCGGGCAGTATCCGGCGGAGGATTTGGCTGCGTCGTTCCAGGCGGCGGTGGTCGATTGCCTGGTCGACCGCACCACCCGCGCGCTCCATGCCGCGCCGGAGGCCAAGACCCTGGTGGTGGCGGGCGGCGTCGCCGCGAACGGGGCGGTGCGCGGCGCGCTGGAGGCGCTGGCGACGGCGCATGGCCGCCGCTTCGTCGCGCCCCCGCTGTGGCTGTGCACCGACAATGCGGCGATGATCGCCTGGGCGGGGGCGGAGCGGTTCGCGGCGGGCCTGACCGATCCGCTCGACCTGCCGGCGCGGCCGCGCTGGCCGCTCGACCCGGCGGCGGAGGCGGTGCGCGGCGCGGGAGTGAAGGCATGAGGATCGGGGTGATCGGCGGCGGCGCCTGGGGCACCGCGCTGGCGCAGGTGGCGGCGCATGGCGGGCGCGAGGTGCTGCTCTGGGCGCGCGAGCCGGAGGTGGTGGACAGCGTCACCGCCGAGCGGCGCAACCATCTGTTCCTGCCTGGCATCGACCTGTCCCCGACGATCCGGGCGACGGCCGCGCTCACCGACCTGGCCGCCACCGACGCGCTGCTGGTGGTCGCGCCGGCGCAGCATGTCGGCGCGGTGCTCGCCGCGACGCCGGTCGGCCGCCGACCACTGGTGCTGTGCGCCAAGGGGATCGAGGCGGGCAGCCGGCGGCTGGTCGGCGAGGTGGCGCGCGCCGTCCATCCGGATGCGCCGATCGCGGTGCTGTCCGGCCCGACCTTCGCGCACGAGGTCGCACGCGGCCTGCCGACGGCGGTGACGCTGGCGTGCGAGGACGAGGGCCTGCGCGCGGCCCTGTCCGAACGGATCGCCGCGCCGCATTTCCGCCCCTATGGCTCCAGCGACGTGACCGGCGCGGAGATCGGCGGCGCGGTGAAGAACGTGCTCGCGATCGGCTGCGGCGTGGTCGAGGGCGCGGGGCTGGGCCAGAACGCCCGCGCGGCGCTGATCGCGCGCGGTTTTGCGGAGATGACCCGCTTCGGCCTGGCGCGCGGCGCGCGGGCGGAGACTCTGGCCGGCCTGTCGGGGCTGGGCGACCTGGTGCTGACCTGTTCGTCGACCAGCAGCCGCAACTTCTCGCTGGGCGTGGGGCTGGGGCGCGGCGAGCCGGCCGCGTCGCTGCTCGCGGACCGGCGGACGGTGGCGGAGGGCGCCTTCACCGCGCCGGTGCTGGCCCAGGCGGCGCGCGAGGCGGGCGTCGACATGCCGGTGACCGACGCCGTCTGTCGCCTGCTGGGCGGCGCCAGCGCGACCGAGGTCGTCGGCGCACTGCTCGCCCGACCGCTGCGCGACGAAGGAGTCTGACGACGCGGCCCCGCCGCCGCCGCGCTTGACATGTGACATTCCTCTGCCTCCCCCGATAAGAGGCTCACGCGAAGGGGCTAACAGAGGGGGCGGGGGCGGCCGGATCAGCGTAGGATCTCGGCCTCTGGAGACTGGGGTCCCTGGCGCGGTCGGGCTGCGGCTCAGCGCAGCGCCCGCGCCGACAGGCCGGCGCAGTCGGCGTCCGTGGCGGTCGGGCCGCTATGCCCGGTGATCTTGCGGCCGATCGCCTTCAGGATGTTGCCGGCGGAGCGGACCTCGGGCGGGACCGAGAGCTGGGGGCTCTGGATGGTGCCGCGCAGATAGGCCTGGCCCGGGATGCGGAGCAGCGCCGATCCCTTGGGCGCGCCGTGCAGAGTCAGCGTCAGCCGTTCGTCGGGAAAGTGGATCGTGCCTTGCCCACGCAACTGGCTGACCGCGGTGTCGATCACCAGCGGGTCGGGCCGGGCCACGCCGTCCCGCACCGCCAGACGCGTGACGAGGCACCGCAGCGCGCTGTGGTCGTCGCTGCCCGCCAGCAGCGCGCGACCCGCGTCGAAGCCGAGCGCGGCGGCATAGCGCGCCGGCAACTGGCCCTGACGCACGGTGAAGCCGATCGTGCCGCTCGACCGCCCCACCGCCGCGCGGATCGTCTCGCCCGTGCCGGTCAGCCGGACCCGCGCCGCCAGCTTGCCGGTGAAGTCGCCGCCCGCCGCGAACGCGCCGACCTCGCCGCCCGCCAGTCGCAGGTCGAGCGTCAGCGTCGGCGCGGGCTGGCCGCGCCGCTGGTCGACCACCGCGCGGCCGGTGATCCGCCCCTGCGCCAGGTCGAGCCGGAGCGGCGCCAGCGTCAGCAGCCGGTGGTCGAGCGTCAGCACCCCCGCCAGCCCCTCGACGGGCGGCGAGGAACTGCCGATGATCCGCCCGACCTTGAAAGCGAGGCGGCCATCGGTCGAATCGATCTTGCCGATGTCGATCCGGGTATCGGGCACCAGCCGCGGGCCGATCCGCGCCGCCAGCGCGGCTGCTTCCGCCCGCCCCTTCGCGGAGGTCAGGTCGTTGAAGTCGAATGCCCGGCTGGTGAAGGCGCCGTCGATCTTCGAGCGGCCCTCCACCTTGTCGACGGTGACATGGCCGGTCAGGTCGGACCGGCCGATCGTGCCGGTCAGGCCGGTGACGGCCCAGCGATTGGGATCGTGGCGCACGCGGGCCTTCAGCGTGACGGGGCGGGTGTGGAACAGGCCGGCCTCGATCACCGTGTCGATCCGCTTCAGGTCGTCGCCGCGCGCGGTCACATCGATCGTCATCCGCGCCGGATCGAGCGGCCGGTCCATTCGGCCCCGCGCGGACATTGACAGCCGGTCGCCCGCGATCCGCGCGGTGAAGGGCCAGGGCCGGCCGCTGCTCGGCGCGGGGCCGGCGAACGCCAGCCGGACCGGCGCGCCCGCCACCGTGCCGGTGCCCTCGGCGCGGAGGCCGGTGTTCGGATCGGCCGTCAGGTTCAATAGAGCCGAGCGGTCGCGCTTGGCATCGGCATAGCGGATCACCGCGTCACGCACGGTCAATGTGCCGAGATCGGTATCGGCATTGCCTTCGCCCGCGTCGCCCCTGTCGTCGGGGGATTGCCAGTTGGTGCGCCCGGCCTTGTCGCGCGCGAAGGACAGGTGGACGCCGCTGGCGACGATATCCTGCGGGCGGACGCCGCCCTTGAGAAGCGACCAGATCGGCAGGCGGAACTGGAGGCGGTCGATCCTTACGAAATCGCCGGGACCTGCCCAGTCCGCCTGGGGGATGCGCAGGTCGCGAACCGCGATGACGGGGCGGAAGCCGAAATAGTCGGTCCGCTCGACCGAGCCGATCGTCACCGGCCGGCCGAAGCGCTGGCTCGCTTCGCGCTCGACCAGCGGTCGCAGCCAGCCCCAGGGAAAGGCGGCGACCAGCAGCAACAACAGAAGAAGCAGGCCGATCAGCGCCGCAGCGACGATCCGGCGTCGCCGCCCAATATGATCCATGTCAGGCTCGACGCGCGAGCTAGGCCGATCGTTCCGCTTGCGTCAGGAGTGTGGACTTAAAAATCCACCGCGATTCCCTTGTGTTCCCAATCGCCGTAGCGCACCGGATCGCGCCCTAGCGGATCATCGTCGCGCGCGGGCGCGGGGCGAGGCCGGGGCACCGGCGGGTTGGGCGAGAGATATTCGGGCGGTTTGACGTGGTCGGGACGCTGGCCCATGGCTGGCTCTCTCCTCTACCGGGCGGGATGCCGCCCATATAGGGTCATGCGTCTCCGGGCGCGAGGCCCGCGTCCTTCCAAGAACGGTTGCTTCAACGATCATGCCGAAACCGCCCGCCGCCAGCCCGTCCGCTCCCCGGCGCCAGCCCGATCCGCTGGGCACCGCCACCCGTCGCGCGGCGCTGCGCCTGCTCGATGCGGTGCTGCGCCGGGGTGAGCCGCTCGAATCGGCGCTGGGCCATGCCACGCGCGCGCTGCCCGGCGGACCGGATCGGGGTCTCGCCCATGCCATCGCGGCGGAGACGCTGCGCCGCCTGCCCGATCTCGACACGCTGATCGACAGCGCCACGCGGCAGCGGCTGCCCGACGACGCCAAGGCCCGCTCGGCGCTGCGCATCGCGCTGGCGCAGGTGCTGGGGCTGGGCACGCCGCCGCACGCCGCGATCGCGACGGTGCTGCCGCTGGTCGACGGCGGCCCGCGCAAGCTGGTGCACGGCGTGTTCGGCACGCTGATGCGCCAGGGCGTGACCCTGCCCGAGGTCGCGCGCCTGCCCGATTCGGCGGCGGCGCGCTGGGAGATGCACTGGGGCATGGAGATGGTCGAGGCGGCGGAGGCGGCGATCGCCGCGCCGCCGCCGGTCGATCTGTCGCTGCGCGACGCGGCCGAGACGGCGGTCTGGGCGGAGCGGCTGGAGGGGACCAGCTTCGCGCCCGGCCATGTCCGGCTGGGGCAGGATCATGCGCCGATCCCCGACCTGCCGGGCTTCCGCGAGGGGGCCTGGTGGGTGCAGGACATCGCCGCCTCGCTGCCCGCGCGCCTCATCGGACGCGGGGAGGGCGCGTTGCTCGACCTGTGCGCCGCGCCGGGCGGCAAGACGCTGCAACTCGCCGCCGCCGGCTGGCGGGTGACGGCGGTCGACCAGTCGGAAAGTCGTCTGGCGCGACTTTCGGAGAATCTCGACCGCACCGGCCTGTCCGCCGAGGTGGTCCGCGCCGACCTGCTCGACTGGGCGCCGCCCGCGCCGGCCGACGTGGTGCTGCTCGACGCGCCGTGCAGCGCGACCGGCATCTTCCGCCGCCATCCCGACGTGCTCTACCGTGTCCGCCCCGCGGTGATCGCGGAGATGGCGGAGCTGCAGGGCAAGCTGCTCGCCCGCGCCGCCGACTGGGTGAAGCCGGGCGGCACCCTGGTCTATGCCACCTGCTCGCTGGAGCCGGCGGAGGGCGAGCGGCGGCTGGCCGCGTTCCTGGACTCGCGCACCGATTTCGCGCTGGTCGCGCCCGCGCCGGACGTGCTGCCGGTGGGGGTGGCGGCCGATCCGCGCGGCTGGCTGCGCACCGGTCCGGCGATGCTGGCGGATCGCGGGCGGATGGACGGCTTCTTCATCGCGCAGCTGTCGCGCCCGCTTTCGCCGGGCGAGTCCGCGCGCTAACAGGGCCGCCATGTCGACCCGCTCCCATCGCCCCGTCCGCATCGCCCCGTCCATCCTGTCCGCCGACTTCGCCCGGCTGGGCGAGGAAGTCCGCGCGATCGACGCGGCCGGCGCGGACTGGATCCATATCGACGTGATGGACGGCCATTTCGTGCCCAACATCAGCATGGGCCCGGCGATCGTGAAGGCGATCCGCCCGGTCACCACCAAGCCATTCGACGTGCATCTGATGATCGCGCCGGTCGATCCCTATCTGGAGGCGTTCGCCGAGGCAGGAGCCGACTGCATCACCGTCCATCCGGAAGCCGGCCCGCACGTCCATCGCACGATCCAGACGATCAAGGCGCTGGGCAAGCGCGCCGGCGTGGTGCTGTGCCCGGCGACGCCGGTCGACACGCTCGACTATCTGATCGATCTGGTCGACCTGGTGCTGGTGATGAGCGTCAATCCGGGCTTCGGTGGCCAGCATTTCATCGATAGCCAGCTCAGCAAGATCGCCGCGATCCGCGCGATGATCGACTCGACCGGCCGCGCCATCGACCTGGAGGTGGATGGCGGCGTCGATCCCGTCCATGCGCCGCGCTGCATCGCCGCCGGGGCGGATGCGCTGGTCGCGGGCACCGCCGTATTCCGGGGTGGGCCGGATCGCTATGCCGCCAATATCGCGGCATTGCGCGCCGGGTGAAACGGCCCGCGCTCGACGCGATGCTCCGACCGCGTTCCAGCGATGATCCCGCGATCGACGGCGTGGAGGAGGGCAAGCGCCTGGTCCGGGCCGCCGGTGGCGGCGGCTCGTCGCTCGCCGAGCGGCTGGCGGAGCGGCTGCGCGCCTTCGCCTGGGCGACGCCGCTCCACCGCCTGCGGCTGAACGGCCGCCATCCGGTGCGGCTGGTGGCGGTGCCGATCGACCCGGTCCCCGGCGACGTCGCGCGCGGCCGGGCGATGCTGGCCGGGCAGATCAACTATCTTGGCGAGGCGCGCGATCTGGCGCGGCTGGACCTGGCCAAGCCCGACTGGACGCCGGGTTTCGACCGTTACCTGCATGGCTTCGACTGGCTGCGCGACCTGTCCATGGCCGGGTCCTTGTCGCAGGGCGTGCCGGTGGCGGAGGCGCTGATGAGCCGCTGGCTGGCGCGTCATGCCGACAAGGTCACCGACCCCGCCTGGTCGCCCGCCCTGTGGGGGCGGCGCATCCTGTTCTGGACCGCGCACGCGCCGCTGATCCTGTCGTCGACCGACGTGGTGTACCGCGCGCAGGTGCTCAACACGCTGGCGCGCGGGGCCCGGCATCTGGACCGCTGCGCCGACCAGGCGGTGGCGGGCACCGGCCGGATCGCGGCGTGGAGCGGCATCGTCGCCGCCGGGCTGCTGATCCCCGGCGGCGAACAGCGCCGCGCCTTTGCCGAGCGCGGCCTGGCGCGGGCACTGGGCAGCGGCATCCTGAGCGACGGCGGCGTGGTGTCGCGCAGCCCGGTCGACCTGCTGGAGGCGGTGATGCTGCTCGGCATGGTGCGCGCCTGCTACGAGGCGCGCGGGCTGGAGCCGCCCGAGCTGATGCGCGCCGCCCTGTCGCGCATGGTGCCGGCGCTGCTCGGCGTGATGCATGGCGACCGCGCCCTGTCCTGCTGGCAGGGCGGCGGGCCCTCGACCGAGGCGCATATCGCGGCGGTGATCGAGGCGAGCTGCATCCGCACCCGGCCGCTGCGTCAGTCGCGCGACTGGGGTTACCAAAGGCTGGCGGCGGCGGGAGCGGTGCTGATCGTCGACGCCGCGCCGCCGCCGATCGCCCGGCTGGTGGCGGGGGGCTGCGCCTCGACGCTGGCGTTCGAATTCTCCGACGGGCCGGACCGGCTGGTAGTCAATTGCGGCGGCGCGCGCGACCATGTCGTGCAGCTGCCCGGCGGCCTGGCGGAGGGGTTGCGCACCACCGCCGCGCATTCGACGCTGACCCTGGCCGACAGCAATTCCACCGCCATCCTGCCCGACGGCACGCTGGGGCGCGGCGTCACCGAGGTCGAGCTGTCGCGCCAGGAATCCGACGGCGCGAGCCGGATCGAGGCCAGCCATGACGGCTATGCCGCGCGCTGGGGCTTCGTCCATCGCCGCCAGCTGCTGCTGACCGGGGACGGGCGCGAGCTGCGCGGCGAGGACGCCCTCCTGCCGGCCGGCAAGCGTCGCGCCGTGTCCGACGCCGGCTTCACGCTGCGCTTCCATCTGGGGCCGGGGGTGGAGGCGGTGCCGGCGGCGGAGGGGCAGGCGGTGATGCTGCGCACCGCCAATGGCGCGCTGTGGCAGTTCCGCTGCAAGGGCGGCGAGCTGTCGATCGACGACAGCCTGTGGATCGACGGGCAGGGCCGCCCGGTCGGCATCCGCCAGCTGGTGATCGTCGGCCAGGCGAGCGGCGGCGGCGTCCATGTTAGCTGGGCGATGAAGCGCGCGGCGTGATGTCCGTCACTCCGCCGCCGGGGGCGGCATCGGCGGGTCCCGCGACCATGCTGGTATAAAATCGGACGGCGGGGGCTTGGGTGCGGCCGCTCCCAGCGTGTAAGGCCGCCGCAACCTTTCCCATCTCCCAGATCCCCCGAGGACCATCCATGACCCCTGTCGCCGTTCCCGCTCCCGATATGGTTGCCGTCCGCCGCGCGCTGCTGTCGGTGTCCGACAAGACCGGCATCGTCGAGTTCGCCCAGGCGCTCAGCCAGCACGGCGTCGAGCTGGTGTCGACCGGCGGCACCGCCAAGGCGCTGCGCGATGCCGGCCTTGCGGTGATGGACGTGTCGGAGCTGACCGGCTTCCCGGAAATGATGGACGGACGGGTCAAGACGCTCCATCCCAAGGTGCATGGCGGCCTGCTCGCGGTGCGCGACGATGCCGGCCATGCCGCCTCGATGCAGGATCACGGCATCGGCGCGATCGACCTGGTCGTCGTCAACCTCTACCCTTTCGAGGCGACGGTGCTGCGCGGCGCGGAGCGCGACGAGGTGATCGAGAATATCGACATCGGCGGCCCGGCGATGGTCCGCTCCGCCGCCAAGAACCATGGCTATGTCGCGATGGTCACCGACCCCGCCGACTATCCGGTGGTGATCGCGGAGATCGCCGCCGGCGGCACGACGCACGCCACGCGCAAGCGGCTGGCGGCGCGCGCCTTCGCCGCCACCGCCGCCTATGACGCGGCGATCGCGCAGTGGTTCGCCTTCGCCGACCAGGGCGAGCATTTCCCGCAGACGCTGCCCATGGCCTATACCCGCCATGCCGACGAGCTCCGCTATGGCGAGAACCCGCATCAGTCGGCGGCGCTCTACATGCCGCGCGGCCCCCATGGTCGCGGCATCGCCCAGGCCGAGCAGTTGCAGGGCAAGGCGCTGTCCTACAACAATCTGAACGATGCCGACGCGGCGCTGGAGCTGGTCAGCGAGTTCCGCGACGGGCCGCCGACCGTGGTGATCGTCAAGCATGCCAACCCCTGCGGCGTCGCCACCGCCGACACGCTGCTGGACGCCTACAAGGCCGCCTTCGCCTGCGACACGGTGTCGGCGTTCGGCGGCATCATCGCCTGCAACCGCCCGCTGGACGAGGCGACGGCGGAGGCAATTTCGGGCATCTTCACCGAAGTGGTGGTCGCTCCCGACGCCAGCGACGCGGCCAAGGCGGTGTTCGCGCGCAAGAAGAACCTGCGCCTGCTGCTGTCGGGCGAGCTGCCTGATCCGGAGCGTCCGGGCCTGGCGCTGAAGTCGATCGCGGGCGGGCTGCTGCTCCAGTCGCGCGACGGCGGGCGCCTGACCGACGACATGCTGAAGGTGGTGACCAAGCGCGCGCCGACGCCGCAGGAACTGGCCGATTGCCGCTTCGCCTGGACGGTCGCCAAGCACGTCAAGTCGAACGCGATCGTCTATGCCAAGGACAATGCCACCGCCGGCATCGGCGCGGGCCAGATGAACCGGCTGGAATCGGCGCGGATCGCCGCGTGGAAGGCCAAGGACGCCGCCGACAAGGCCGGCTGGGCGGAGCCGCGCACGATCGGCTCGGCGGTGGCCTCGGACGCCTTCTTCCCCTTCGCCGACGGCCTGCTCGCGGCGGTCGAGGCGGGGGCGACGGCGGTGATCCAGCCGGGCGGCTCGATCCGGGACGAAGAGGTGATCGCCGCCGCCGACGAGGCGGGGCTGGCGATGGTGTTCACCGGGATGCGCCACTTCCGGCATTGATAAGAAGCCAGCCCTCCATAGCTTCGGCATGTGAGGGATGAGTGGTATAACCCTTCTACCACCCCGGCGAAGGCCGGGGTCCAGTTGGGTCACGGTGGTAAGTCAGCCGGACGGTTGCGTTACTGGACCCCGGCCCTCGCCGGGGTGGGGCGTGGTGGATGAGTGGATGCCCTCCACCACGCTATTCCATTGTACGAGCGGGTTCATGGCTGGCCCATGGCCCCGCTCATAATCCTCAGCGCAGCTTGTCGCTGCCGTTGATCAGCGCTTCCTTCTCGCCGTTGCTCATCGCCTGGGCATTGACGTCGGCGGCGTCGATCGCGTCTTCCTGCTGTTCGCCGGTCTTGCGCACGGCCTTGGCCTGATCTTCGAGATTGTCGGCCTGCGCCTCCAGCGCGTCGGCGCGGTTGTCGGCGGCCTGTTCGACCCGGTCGCCGAGCTTGTCGTCGCCCTTGCCGCCGCACGCCGCCAACGCCAGCGCCGCCGCGACGGGCAGCAGGAGTCCGATCTTCTTCATTATATACGATTCCCTGGTGGTTTATGCGGATCAGGCTACGCACCAACCCCCCGGGTCGTTCCGTCAGCGTACCGGCGACCCGACATTGGGCAGGGTGGCATCGTCGCCCGACGGCACGCTGCCGAACAGCGCGCGATCGGCCGGTCCGAAGGCGCGGCGCCACAGGATGAACAGATAGGTGCCCGCGATCGCCGGCACGCCGAACATCAGCTCCGCCCATTCCAGCCGGGGCGGCAGGAGCGTGAAGGCGCCGCCGACCGCGGTCGCCGTACCGGCCGCCCACAGGATCGGCCAGCGGAACGGGGACACCGGGGCGTGCAGGATGCGGCGCAGCAGCCGCGCCTTGATCAGCGAGGTCAGCCCCACGCTGGTCATCAGCGCCACCGCCGGCCCCGCCGCCTGCCACGTCACCGGCCAGTCGAGCGCGCGCATCAGGAAGATGAAGGCGAAGCTGAGGCCGATCTGGACGAACAGCATGACCGCCGAGATGGCGAGGTTGCGGTGCCGCGCGATATAGACCAGCGCCGATTCGCACACCGCGCCGGGCGAGGCCAGCACCTCGGCGAACAGCAGGAAGGCGAGCGCGGCGGTGCCCGCGACGAATTGCGGGCCGACGATCCCCATCACCGCCTCGCCCGGGATCGATCCGGTGAGGGCGAGGCAGCCCTGCGCGGCGATGATCCAGAAGGCGACCTGGCGCACCTGCCGCGCCACCGCCGCGCGGTCGCCGATCGCCAGCGCGCGGGTGATGACGGGCCCGAGCACGGGGTCGAAGCTGGTCTTCAGCTTCTGCGGCAGGGAGGCGACCTGCTGCGCCATATAGTAGATGCCGACGATGGCGGGGGTGAAGACCAGCCCCAGGATGAAGCGGTCGACATTGCGGCTGCCCCATTCCAGCGCGTCCGCCCCGGCGAGCGGCGCATTGGCGCGCGCCAGCCGCGCCAGCCGGCCAAGCTGCGGCCGCCAGCCATGCGGCAGGCCATAGCTGCGCAGGAACGGCACGATCGAGGCGAGCAGCGCCGCCGTCATCGACGCGACATAGGACAGGACCAGGCCGTCGCGGATCGTGACGAAGGAGAAGACCCAGGCCGCGCCCGAGATCGTCCATGGCTCCACCACCGCGCGTGCGGTCACCGCCGCCTTGACGTTCAGCCGATAGGCCAGCGCCGCCAGGCTGACGTCCGACCAGGCGATGGCGATCACGATCAGCGGCAGCCAGCGATCGAGCCCGACGATCGGCGAATTGGGATAGAGGAGCTGCGGAAAGCGCCACAGCACCGCGCTGGCGATCAGCGAGGCGACCAGTGCGAGCGCCATCGCGTCCCAAACGACATGCGCGTGCGGCCGGTCGGTCGCCGCCAGCGCCTGCGCCAGGCCACGCTTCATGCCGAGCGTCGCGAGCAGCGCCGCCAGCTCGACCACCACCACCGCGATGGCGAAGCGCCCGACCAGGTCGGGGCCATAGAGGCGGCCGGCGATGAACAGGAACGGGATGCGTGCCGCCAGCCGCAGGATGAAGCCCGCGACATTGGTCCGCCCGCCCTTGGCGAGCGCGTCGATATCTTGAGGGTCGTCGGACATCAGCGAAGGGTCATGCTCAATGCGCCGCGCCCCAGGACAGGCCGGTGCCGATCTCGACGCCCAGCGGCACGCTGAGCGTCACCGCCGGCTCCGCAGCGCGTTCCATCACGTCGCGGATCACCGCGCTCGCCGCGGCGACATCCGCCTCGGGCAGTTCGAACACCAGTTCGTCGTGCACCTGGAGCAGCATCCGGACATGGGAGAGGCCCGCCGCCGCCAGCGCCGGCTCCATCCGCACCATCGCCCGCTTGATGATGTCGGCGCTGGTCCCCTGGATCGGCGCGTTGATCGCGGCGCGCTCCGCGCCCTGGCGCTCGCCCTGGTTCTTCGACTTGATGCGCGGGAAATGCGTCTTGCGGCCGAACAGCGTCTCGGTGAAGCCATGGTCGCGGACCTGGGTCAGCGTCTCGGCCATGTAGCGGTTGATGCCGGGGAAGCGCTCGAAATAGCGGTCGATCATCGCCTGCGCCTCGTCCGCCGACACCTCCAGACGGCCGGCGAGACCCCAGCGGCTGATGCCGTAGAGGATGGCGAAGTTGATCGTCTTGGCGCGCGCGCGGGTGTCGCGATTGACCTCGCCGAACAATTCGGTCGCGGTAAGGCTGTGGATGTCGTCGCCGTTCGCGAACGCCGCCTTCAACGCCGGCACGTCCGCCATGTGCGCCGCCAGCCGCAACTCGATCTGCGAATAGTCGGCGGCGAGCAGGACATGGCCCGCCTCGGCCACGAACGCCTCGCGGATCTGGCGGCCGATCTCGGTGCGGATCGGGATGTTCTGGAGGTTGGGCTCGGTCGAGGACAGGCGGCCGGTCTGCGCGCCGGTCAGGCTGTAGCTGGTATGGACGCGGCCGGTCTTCGGGTTGATCTGCGCCTGGAGCGCATCGGTATAGGTGTTCTTCAGCTTGGTGAGCTGGCGCCATTCCAGCACCTTGTGGACGATGGCGCTGCCCTCGCCCTGCTCGCGGGCCAGCCGCTCCAGTTCGGTCACGTCGGTCGAATAGACGCCCGACTTGCCCTTGCGCCCGCCCTTCAGGCCCAGCCGCTCGAACAGCACGTCGCCCAGCTGCTTGGGGCTGCCGATGGTGAAGGGGCCACCGGCCAGCGTGTGGATCTCCGTCTCCAGCCCGGCGATCTTGCCCGAGAAATCCTCCGACAGCGCGGCAAGCCGGGCGCGGTCGACCTTGATGCCGTGCCGCTCCATGCGCGCGATCACCGGCACCAGCGGCCGGTCGACCATCTGGTAGACGCGGGTCGCGCCCTCCACGGGCAGCCGCGCCCTGAACCGGTTCCACAGCCGCAGCGTCACGTCCGCATCCTCGGCGGCATAGCGGGTCGCGGTCTTGAGATCGACCTCGTGGAAGCCGAGCTGCTTCTTGCCGGTGCCGACCACCTCCTTAAAGGCGAGGCAGCTGTGGGAGAGGTGCGTCGCCGCCAGTTCGTCCATGCCGTGGCCATGCAGCCCGGCGTCCAGGTCGAAGCTCATCACGATCGTGTCGTCATGCGGAGCAATGCTGATGCCGCGCTCGCCCAGCACGATCATGTCGAACTTGAGGTTCTGGCCGATCTTGAGGACCGATTCGTCCTCGCACAGCGCCTTGATCCGCGCCAGCGCCGCCTCGACCGGGATCTGCACCGGCACGTCTGCCAGCAGGTCGCTGCCGCCATGGCCGAGCGGGACGTAGCAGGCGCGGTTGGGCGCGAGCGCAAGGCTGACGCCGACCAAATTGGCCTGGGTCGCGTCGGTCGAGCTGGTCTCGGTATCGATCGCAACGAACCCCTGGTGCACCGCCTCGGCGATCCACTGGTCGAGCGTGTCGAGGTCCTGCACGGTGACATAGGAGTCGAGGTCGCAGGCCGGCTCGTCCGGGATCGGCGCGTCGGTCGCCGGCCCGGCGGCGGGCGCGACCGGCGCGTCGGCGATCTGGCCCAGCTTGTTGATCAGCGAGCGGAAGCCGTGATGCTCCAGGAAGGCGCGCAACGGCGCGTCCGGGATCGCCGGGTGCAGCGCCAGCTCCTCCAGCGGCGTCGGCAGCGGCGCGTTGCATTCCAGCGTCACCAGCCGCTTCGACAGTCGGGCATTGTCGGCATGTTCGATGAGATTGTCGCGCAGCTTGCCCTTCTTCATCTCGGGCGCGGCGGCGAGGACTGATTCCAGGTCGCCATGCTCGACGATCAGCTTGGCGGCGGTCTTGGGACCGATGCCCGGCACGCCGGGGACATTGTCGACGCTGTCCCCCATCAGCGCCAGCACGTCGCCCAGCTTCTTCGGCCCGACGCCGAACTTCTCCTCGACATAGGATTCGCCCAGCCGACGGTTGTTCATCGTGTCGAGCATGTCGAGGCTGCCATCCTCGACCAGCTGCATCAGGTCCTTGTCGCCCGACACGATCGTCACCTGCCAGCCTTGCGCCAGGGCGGCGCGGGCGTAGCAGGCGATCAGATCGTCCGCCTCCAGCCCGGCTTCCTCGATGCAGGGCAGCGAGAAGGCGCGGGTGGCGTCGCGGATCATCGGGAATTGCGGGACCAGGTCCTCGGGCGGCGGCGGCCGATGCGCCTTGTACTGGTCGTACAGCTCGTTGCGGAACGTCTTGGACGATTTGTCGAGCACGATGGCCATGTGCGTCGGCCCGTCGGCGGCGTTCACCTCGTCGACCAGCTTCCACAGCATCGTCGTATAGCCATAGACAGCGCCGACCGGCTCGCCATGCTTGTTGGTGAGCGGCGGCAGCCGGTGATAGGCGCGGAAGATATAGCCGGAGCCGTCGACGAGATAGAGATGGGGCATCGGGGCCGGGCCTAGCAAATCCACGCGCGGGCGGGGAGCGCCTTATTGCAAGCTGTTGAGTCTGGCCGCATTTGATGGATGCGCCTGGACATATTGGGTGAGCGCGGCGGCCACCGCCTGGATCAGCATCTGACGCTCGCGGATCGGCCGGATGGAGTCGCCGATCATCACCGCCAGCGCATAGCGCCGGCCGTCCGGCGCGGTGAGCAGCCCGACATCGTTGAAGCCGGCGTTGCGCACGCCCAGGTCCTGCCCGGTGCCGGTCTTGTGCGCGATCTTCCAGCCGGCCGGCAGCGCCGCGCGCAGGCGGGCGCGGCCGGTCACCGAACTGGCCATGGTGTCGAGCAGAATGCGCGTCGAGGTTTCCGACAGGATCTCGCCGCGCGCCAGCCGGGCGAGCGCATCGGCGATGGCGAGCGGCGCGGCCCCGTCCGGCGGATCGGCGACATAGCGGTCGAGCGCCGCCTTGCGCGCGTCGGGCGACAGGCGCGAGCGGGCGATCTGGAAGGCGTTGCCGATCGCATAGGCCGGCTGCCAGGTGAGCCCGGCGGTGCCCGCCTGCAACTGCCGCTCGCCGGGGCCGAAGCGGATCTCGCCCAGCCGCTTGGCCTGGATCATCCGCCGCACCGCCGAAGGCCCGCCGACCAGGGTCAGCAGCCGGTCGTTGGCGGTATTGTCGCTCTGCGTCAGCGCCCGGGTCAGCAGGCCGCCGACGCTCGTCCGGTAGCCCCCCGCCTTGACCAGGAAGGCGATCGGCTGGTGGAACAGCGTCAGATCCTCGGGCCGCACGATGATCGGATCGTCAAGGCGGAGGCGGCCCTGGTCGCGCTGGTCGAGCACGGTCATCGCCACCCACAGCTTCGACACGGATTGCTGGGGCAGGCGCTGACGGGCGCCGTGCTCGACCGTCCAGCCATCGTCGACCGCGCGGATGGCGATGCCGAACCGGCCGTGGAAGCCGGCGGCGATCGAATCGATCCGCGCCTGCAACTCGCGCGGGCGATTGGCGGCGGGGCGGGCCGGCGCGGGTGGCGGGACGGGGATCGAGACCGACGCCTGGTCCTCGCGCGACGGCGCACGACCGCTGCCGCCCAGGCGCGTGCCGGAACCGCAGGCGACCACCGCGCCGCCGATCAGGGCCAACAGGGCCAGCGCCCTCGGAAAAGTCATGCGTTCCAGAAGATCCACCACCGCCGTGCCCGATCCTTATCGGCTGGCGGGCGCGGGAAAAGGGGCTTTTGCGGTCCTGCGACGAAGCGGCAGGCGCGCGCGGCGGGTGGAGGATCGATGCTGGGAGCACCGTGTGCCTTGCCGCCGCAAGAGCCTGGTGGAACGCCCCGTCACGGCACCAGGATGGTGTCCACCGCGTCCGGCAGCGTCTCCGGATAGTCGAGCGTATAGTGCAGCCCCCGGCTCTCCTTGCGGTGGAGCGCGGAGCGGACGATCAGGTCGGCGCTCTGGAGCAGGTTGCGCAGCTCGATCAGGTCGGGCGTGACGCGGAAATGGCCGTAATAGTCCGCCACCTCCTCGGTCATCAGGCGGATGCGGCTGGCGGCGCGCTGGAGCCGCTTGGTGGTGCGGACGATGCCGACATAATTCCACATGAAGCGGCGGATCTCGGTCCAGTTCTGCTTGATCACCACCTCCTCGTCCGAATCGGTGACGCGGCTCTCGTCCCAGGCGCGGATCGGCGGCGGCGGGGGCAGGTCGTCCCAGGCCCGCGCGATGTGCGCCGCCGCCGATTCGCCATAGACGAAACATTCGAGCAGCGAGTTGGACGCCAGCCGGTTGGCGCCGTGCAGGCCCGACTGGGTACACTCGCCCGCCGCATAGAGGCCGGGCAGGTCGGTGCGCCCGTCACGGTCCACGACGATGCCGCCACAGGTATAATGCTGCGCCGGCACCACCGGGATCGGCGCGCGGGTCATGTCGATGCCGAGGCCCAGCAGCTTGTCGTAGATGGTCGGGAAGTGCGCGCGGACGAAATCGGCCGGCTGGTGGCTGATGTCGAGATGGACGTAATCCAGGCCGAGCCGCTTGATCTCATGGTCGATCGCACGCGCCACGATGTCGCGCGGGGCCAGTTCGGCGCGCGCGTCGAAGCGCGGCATGAACCGCTCGCCCCCGCCCGGCACGCCTTGCGGCAGCAGCAGATGCCCGCCCTCGCCGCGCACCGCCTCGGTGATCAGGAAGTTCTTCACGTCGAGATTGTAGAGGCAGGTCGGATGGAACTGCATGAACTCCATGTTCGAGACGCGCGCGCCGGCCCGCCACGCCATGGCGATGCCATCGCCGGTCGCGCCGCGCGGCGCGGTGGAGAAGAGATAGGTGCGCCCCGCGCCGCCGGTCGCCAGGATGGTGGCGCGCGCGGTGTAGAGATTGACCCGGCCGCTCCGCCGGTCGACCGCATAGACGCCCCAGACATGGTCGGCGCCCGAATAGCGCTGCTCGTGCCGGCTGGTCGCCAGGTCGATCGCGACCTGGTCGGGGACCAGGGTGATGTTGGGGTGCGCCTCGGCGGCGCGTTGCAGCGCCTCCTGCACCGCCCAGCCGGTGGCGTCGGCGACATGGACGATGCGACGGTGCGAATGGCCGCCCTCGCGCGTCAGGTGCAGCGCATCGCCCTCCATCGCGAAGGGGACGCCCAGCTTGCGAAGTTGCTCGATCGCGGCGGGGGCGCGCTCGACGACGAACTCGACGGTGGCGCGGTCGTTCAGGCCGGCGCCCGCGACCATCGTGTCCTCGATATGGCTGTCGAACGTGTCGCCCGGCTCCAACACCGCGGCGATGCCGCCCTGCGCCCAGGCAGTGGAGCCTTCGTTCAGCGCGCCCTTCGCCAGCACCGTGACCTGGAAGCGCTCGGCCAGGTTGAGCGCGGCGGTCAGCCCCGCCGCGCCGGAGCCGACGATCAGCACATCGGATCGGCGGCCGCTCATGCGGACGGGCTTTCGAACGAGGGCGCGGGGCGGGGCGACGGATACATCCCGCCGCTCTGGCACAGGAGGGCGGGGATGTGACAGGGGGAAGTGATGTGGAGAAGCGATGGCCGGGCAATGCGACGAACCGTTGGACGATCGGGGAACCGAAGCGGCCACCCCGCTTTCAACCGGGACTGTGAGTATCCTGTCCAAGGCCGATCGCCTGCGCGATCGCGCCGCGCGTCTGCGTTCCGAAGCTGTGAACTGTGTGGCGATCGCCGTGCGCGAGCGTGACCAGGATCATGCCGCCCGCCTGATCGACGAGGCGGTGACGCTGACGCGCCGGTCGGCGGAGCTGCTGGCGAAGAAGTAGGGGCGTTCCCGATTGTTTCCTGTTCCCCGGCGAAGGCCGGGGCCCAGTTGAAAAGGTGGGTGTAACGGAGCGCTCGCGTCGTCACCAGCGTCCCGCAACCGGGCCCCGGCCTCCGCCGGGGAACAGGTACGTCGGAAAATGGCGCGTTGAAGGACGCCAGCCTTACCCCTCGCCGCGCGTCAGACTGAGGAACACGTCCTCCAGGTCCGCTTCCTTGGTGGAGACATCGACGATGCCCAGCCCGGCCGCCTGGATCGCAGCCAGCACCTCGCCGGCATTCACCTTGTCCTTGGCATAGGTGATCTCCAGCGTCCGCTCGCCCTTCAGCACGATCTTCTGGAAACAGGCGTTCGCCGGCGGCGCGGCGACGTCGCGGTCGACGGTGACGGCGACCACCTTCTCCTGCGCGCGGCCGACCAGCGCGCGGGTCGGCTCGTTGGTGATCAGGCGACCATGGTTGATGATCGCGATCCGGTCGCACAGCTCCTCGGCCTCTTCGAGATAATGGGTGGTCAGCACCACCGTCACCCCGCCGGCGTTGAGCTCGCGGACATAGTCCCACAGCTGCTGGCGGAGCTGGATGTCGACGCCCGCGGTCGGCTCGTCCAGCACCAGCACCGGCGGCGAATGGACCATCGCCTTGGCGACCATCAGCCGCCGCTTCATGCCGCCCGACAGGGTGCGCGCATAGGCATTGGCCTTGTCGGCCAGATGCACCGCCTGGAGCAGCTCCATCGACCGCCGCTCGGCCTTGGGTACACCGTACAGTCCGGCCTGGATCTCCAGCGTTTCGATCGGCGTGAAGAAGGGATCGAACAGGATCTCCTGGTTGACGATGCCGATCGACGCCTTGGCGTTGCGCGGATGCTCGGCGATGTCGAACCCCCAGATGGAGGCGGTGCCTTCCGTCCGGTTCACCAGCCCCGCCAGGATGTTGATCAGCGTCGACTTCCCCGCGCCATTGGGGCCGAGCAGCCCGAAGATCTGGCCGCGGGGCACGTCGAACGTCACCCCGTCCAGCGCCCGCTTGCCGCCCGCATAGGTCTTGCCCAGGCCCTGGATCGAAATCGCCGCATCAGTCATGCGGTTCGCGATAGGCCGGTGCTTGCCTGACCACAATGCTCCTTGCTATCGCAGCACCATGCATCCGCCGCTCGAAATCACCCGTGTCAGCCAGCCCCGCGTCGCCTGTGACGGCGCCAGCGACATTCCCGGAGGCGCCGCGCTCGGCCATCCGCGCGTCTGGCTGCAGATCGACGAGGAAGGCTATGTCGATTGTGGCTATTGCGATCGCCGCTTCGTGCTGATCGGCGGCGCGGCCGACGGCAAGGACCAGTCGACGCTGCCCGACCATCCGGACGGCGCCAGCGCCTGATTGCCAGAGGGGTGCCCGGGCTTCGAGAAGCCGGCCACCCACACCCTCAAAGCCCCCCCCCCCCCGGCGAAGGCCGGGGCCCAGTTACGGAACGGTGGCGGTCAGCCAGCAGCGTTTCCCAACTGGATTCCAGCCTTCGCCGGGGTGGTATCGTCTCTGTTGCGGAGGTCGCGCCTATACCGGCGGCAGCGCCCAGTCGATCGGCGGCTGGCCGTGCGCGACCAGGAAGGCGTTGGCGCGCGAGAAGGGACGCGAGCCGAAGAAGCCGTTACGCGCCGCCAGCGGCGACGGATGCGCCGACCGGATGATGCAGTGCCGCCCGCCGCCCGCCGCTTCGACGAAGCCGGCCTTGCGCTGCGCATAGGCGCCCCACAGGATGAAGACGATTGGGCGCGGCTCGGCCGCGACATGGCGGATGATCGCGTCGGTGAACTGTTCCCAGCCGCGCTTCTGGTGCGAGGCAGCGGCGCCGCGCCGCACCGTCAGCACCGAATTGAGCAGCAGCACGCCCTGCTGCGCCCAATGGTCGAGCGTGCCGTGCGGCGCGCGCGGGATGCCCAGGTCGCTCTCCATCTCGCGGAAGATGTTGGCCAGGCTGGGCGGCGGCTTCACCCCGGGGGGCACCGAGAAGGACAGGCCGTGCGCCTGCCCGTCGCCATGATAGGGGTCCTGGCCCAGGATCACGACCCGGACCCGGTCGGGCGGCGTCAGGTCGAGCGCGCGGAACCAGTCGGCGGGCGCGGGGAAGACCGGCCCGGCGCGGCGCTCCTCGGCCAGGAACGCCGTCAGCGTCGCCATATAGTCGCTGTCGAACTCGGGCCGCAGCGCGGCGAGCCAGTCGGGATGCAGGCGGATGTCGCTCATCGCCGGGGGGATGGATAGGCCCGCGGGCAAGGTCAAGCCTGGGTCAAGCCTGGGTCAAGCCTGGGTCAAGCCGGCGGTCCATGGACGTCGGCCGCGCCGCCCCTATATTGTGGCCCATGACCTATCAGGACCCGCGCGGCTTCCTCTACCGCGAATTGTCGCCCGAGACGGCGCAGCGCCTCACCAGCGACGCGCTCGGCGGCGCCGATGACGGCGAACTCTATCTGCAATATCGCAAGTCGGAGGCGTTCGGCTTCGACGACGGCCGGCTGAAGACCGCCTCCTACGACACCAATGCCGGCTTCGGCCTGCGCGCGGTGTCGGGCGAGACGACCGCCTTCGCCCATGCCAATGAGCTGAGCGAGGCGGCGATCCGCCGCGCCGGGCAGACGATGGCGCTGATCGACCCGTCCGCCGCCGCGCGGGCACCGGCGCCGGCCGGCACCAACCGGCACCTCTATACCGATGCCGATCCGCTCGACCTGGTGCCCTTCGCCGACAAGGTGAACCTCTGCCAGACGATCGACGCGGCGGCGCGTGCCCGCGATCCGCGCGTGGCGCAGGTGTCGGTGTCGCTGTCCGGCTCCTGGGGCGTGGTCGAGATCGTTCGCGCTGACGGCTTCGTCGCCACCGACGTGCGGCCGCTGGTGCGGCTCAACATCCAGATCGTGGTCGAGCAGAACGGCCGGCGCGAGACGGGCAGCTTCGGCATCGGCGGCCGCTATCTCTACGACCGGCTGTTCGACGCGGCGACCTGGAACCGCGGGATCGACGAGGCGCTGGCCCAGGCGCTGGTCAATCTCGACGCGGTCGCCGCGCCGGCCGGCGAGATGACCGTGCTGCTCGGGCCGGGCTGGCCGGGCATCCTGCTGCACGAGGCGATCGGCCACGGGTTGGAGGGCGACTTCAACCGCAAGGGCACCTCGGCCTTTTCCGGCCGGCTGGGCGAGCGGGTCGCCGCGCCCGGCGTGACGGTGGTCGATGACGGGTCGCTCGCCGACCGGCGCGGCTCGCTGTCGATCGACGACGAGGGCACGCCGACGCGCGAGACGGTGCTGATCGAGGACGGCATCCTCAAGGGCTATATGCAGGACCGGCTCAACGCCCGGTTGATGGGCATGGCGGCGACCGGCAACGGCCGGCGCGAGAGCTTCGCCCATGCGCCGATGCCGCGCATGACCAACACCTTCATGAAGGGCGGGCAGGACGATCCGGCCGAGCTGCTGTCGCGGGTGAAGACCGGCATCTTCGCCAAGTCGTTCGGCGGCGGGCAGGTCGACATCGTGTCGGGCAAGTTCGTCTTCTCCTGCACCGAGGCGTACCGGATCGAGAATGGCCGGATCGGCGCGCCGATCAAGGGCGCGACGCTGATCGGTGACGGGCCGACCGTGCTGACCAAGGTGACCGGCATCGGCAACGACTTCGCGCTGGACGAGGGGATCGGCGTCTGCGGCAAGGGCGGGCAGGGCGTGCCGGCCGGCGTCGGCCAGCCGACCCTGCTGGTCGAGGGGCTGACGGTGGGCGGCACGGCGGTGTGAGGGCGAGGGGGGATGATCGTCCGCTCCCCTTCATTCACACCACCCCGAGGAGAGGGGAGCTTGCGAAAGTTGACGTTTCGTCCCCGCGAGCTTCCACCCCGGCGGACGCCGGGGTCCGGTTACGGAGCGGAGGTGATGATCACCAGCGTCTCGCACCTGGATCCCGGCCTTCGCCGGGATGGCGCGTGAGGGAGCGTGTTGATCAGTAGCAAGGTTTGATGGCCATTGGTCAGGGGTGCCTAACTGTCACGGCCGACAAGTCGTTGCGCCATCAGAACAAGCAATAGCGCGCCAGCGGCAGGCCGTTTTCCTCGATCCACTGGTTCCAGCCGGCGACCGCCTCGCGATTCTCTTGCTGCCAACGCCGCGCGCTTTCGGCTTTCACCGAGTCGCGAAGGCCGGTGGGCTGCACGGGATCGGCGGGATCGGATCGGTATGCGATCGCCCTGTAGGAAAGATATGGTCGCCCCCCTCACCCGGCGAGGGTCAATGATCCGCAGACGGAACGATCCGCCCCGCGCGGCGCTTCACCCGCATGGCCCTGGTCGAACTCGGACGATATGCGCGCAACGAGGCGATGATCCTGGTCGGCCGGCTCGAGTCCGAGGGGATCGAGGCGGTCGCCTTCGATGGCGGCGCGAGCATCGCCGACGGCAGCTATCTGCTGATCCCCGTGCGCGTGATGGTCGATGAGGACGAGCTGTCCGCCGCACGCGACATTCTGCCTGCCTGAAAAACAGGCAGCGGCCGGGATTGCTGCTTAATTAATCGTTGCACCGCCGCTGCGTGCCTCCGCTGCCGCTGCCTATCTCCCGCAAATCCCGCCATTTCGGATTTTGGCACGGCTGTTGCGATGCAACGCCAGCATCAACAGCCATCAAAGGGGGCGGGATGAAACTGGTCATTGCGGTCATCAAGCCGTTCAAGCTCGACGAGGTGCGCGAAGCCCTGACGACGCTGGGCGTCGCGGGCATGACGGTCACCGAGGTCAAGGGGTTCGGCCGCCAGAAGGGTCAGACCGAAATCTATCGCGGCGCGGAATACAGCACCAACATGGTGCCCAAGATCAAGATCGAGGTGGTCTGCGCCGCCGCCATCGCCGACCGCGTGGTCGAGGCGGTGCAGCAGGCGGCCAACACCGGCGCGATCGGCGATGGCAAGATCTTCGTGCTCGATGTCGGACAGGCGGTGCGCATCCGCACCGGCGAGACCGACGATGCGGCGCTCTGAGGCAAAGGGGGGTAAGATGAAGCAAGCGATCAAGATCGCCGCCGGGGTGGGCCTGGTGGCCGCGCTCTGTGCCGCGCTGCCCGCCTGGGCGCAGTCGGCGACGTTGCAGGCGCCGCCCGCCGCGCCGACGGCGGTCGTCAACAAGGGCGACACCGCCTGGATGATGACCTCCACCGTGCTGGTGCTGATGATGATCCTGCCGGGCCTGGCCTTGTTCTATGGCGGCCTGACCCGGTCGAAGAACATGCTGTCGACCATGACCCAGATCGGCGCAGTCGCCTGTCTGGCGATGCTGGTCTGGGTGATGTGGGGCTACAGCATGGCGTTCGGACCAGACGTGTCCAACACCTTCCTGTCGCAATTCGTCGGCAGCCTGGACAAGGCGTTCCTGAAGGGCGTGACCTCCACGACCCAGGCGGCGACCTTCACGCCGGGCGTCGAGATCCCCGAATATGTCTTCGTCTGCTTCCAGATGACCTTCGCCGCGATCACCGTCGCGCTGGTGTTGGGCTCGGTGGTCGAGCGGATGAAGTTCTCGGCGGTGATGGTGTTCGCGCTCGTCTGGCTGACGATCGTCTATTTCCCGATCGCGCACATGGTCTGGGCCTCGTCGGGCGTGTTCTTCAAGGCCGGGGCGCTCGACTTCGCCGGCGGCACCGTCGTGCACATCAACGCCGGCGTGTCGGCGCTGGTCGCCGCGATCATGCTCGGCAAGCGGCTGGGCTACCCGCGCGAGCCGATGCCGCCGCACTCGCTGACGCTGACCGGCGTCGGCACCGGCCTGCTCTGGGTGGGCTGGTTCGGGTTCAACGCCGGCTCGGCGCTGGAGGCCAACGGCACCGCCGGCCTGGCGATGATCAACACCTTCGTCGCCACCGCGTCCGGCGCGCTGTTCTGGATGCTGATCGAGCGCGCGCGCGGCCACAAGGGCTCGGCCCTGGGCTTCTGCTCGGGCATCATCGCCGGCCTGGTCGCGGTCACCCCGGCGGCGGGCAACAGCGGCCCGTTCGGCGCGATCGTGCTGGGTGCGGTCGCCTCGATCATCTGCTTCTTCGCCGTCTCGGTGCTCAAGCCCAAGCTCGGCTATGACGATGCGCTCGACGCGTTCGGCGTCCACGGCGTCGGCGGCATGATCGGCGCGATCGGCACCGCGATCGTCTATGCCCCGTCGCTCGGCGGGCCGGGCGCGGCGGACTATGCGATCGGCACCAAGCTGCTCGTCCAGATCGAGGCGGTCGTCGTGACCATCGTCTGGGCGTCGATCGGCACCGTCATCGCCATCCTCGTCGCCAAGGCCGTCACCGGCCTGCGGGTCAGCCAGGAGGTCGAATATGAAGGCCTCGACCTCGGCGAGCATGGCGAGCGCGCCTATAATTGACTGTTCGGGTGCGGGGGACGGTCCCCCGCACCCCACCGATGTTCCTCCTGCGGACGACCCTCAGCCCGGTGCGGAAACGCACCGGGTTTTTTTCGTCGCGTTCCACTTCGATCCAATAACGCTGTGATCCAGCTTTGCTTAAAGCCCGCGCCGGTGGAGCAGCGGGCGCAGGCGGATTCCCAGGCAGATGACCAGCGGCCAGAACAGCGTGTTGGCGATGTCGCCCAACGTGTCGCTCCAGCGCCACGAGCCGTAATAGAGCCGGTCCATGATCTCGTTGAACGCCTCCGCCGCGACCACCACCGACAGCGGCACCAGGCTGCCGAGCGAGCGGCGGGTGACGACGCGGGCGAGCATCAGCACGGCGAGGCCGGCATGGATGTGCAGGATCGTGTCGGGCAGGCCGGTGCCGTCGCCGATCCAGTCGATGAACTGCTTGTAGAGCGCGCTGGGCGTGGTCACCATTCGATCCCCTTGGGTGTGAGGCGGCGGATATCGAGCGCGTCGACCCGGGCGAGCAGCACGGTGCCCAGCCGGCGGTCGCCCGTCTCCACCAGGATCCCGTCGCGGGTCGCGCGGACGACGCGCCACGGCACTTCCCGCGCCAGCAGCCGGCGGCCGACACGGCGGACGGCGGCGATCCGGCCGTCCGCGGTCACCGCCAGTGCGCCCAGCCCATCCGCGCCGACCACGGCGGCGCTGACCGGGAAGCCGGGCAGCATCTGCTCGACCGCGGCGACGGCTTCCTCCGGTCCGTCGATCCGCGGCGGCGTGCGGCGCCGCCACAGCCATAGGCCGAGCGGGACGACCACCAATAGCGCCGCCACGCCGCCGCCGCCGATCAGGACGGCGTCGGCGGCGATCACTGGGCGGCCGAGAGCGACTCGAGCGTGGGGCGCAGCGCCGACAGGTCGTAGCCGGCCGCCTCGGCCTGGGCGATCAGCAGCGTCGGGTTGCGGCCGGCACGGGCGGCGGCGAGCGCCCACAGGTTGCACGAGCGCGTGCCCGACCGGCAATAGGCCAGCACCGGCCCGTCGGCGGCGGTCAGCGCCTGCACCATCGCATCCAGTTCGGCATGGCCGATGCCGGCGGGAGTCACGGGGATCGCGGTATAGGCGAGACCGGCCGCTTCCGCCGCCTCGCGGATGGAATCGCCGCTCGGCTGGCCCGGCTCCTCGCCGTCCGGCCGGTTGTTGACGATGGCGACGAAGCCCGCCTGCTTGATCACCGGCACATCGGCCGGGACGATCTGCGGGGCGACGGCGACGGACTCGTTGAGGGTGCGGATCTGGGCCATGTCCCGCGCCTTACTGAAGCGGCGGGGGCGGGGGAAGATGGCGCGTGGGCGTGATGCGGACACGACGGCGAATTCCCGACTGCGGGCGGGACGTGCGGTAGCACGGGGGTCGTAACGCACGACCTTCCCGTTCCCCGGCCTTCGCCGGGACACGGGAAGGAGAAAACTAGCCTTGCTAGCGCGAACCCGTCCAGCCGTCGATCACGCCCCCCGGATCACCTCCAGGAACGCGTCGCCATACGCATCCAGCTTGCGCGCGCCGATGCCCGACAGCAGCGCCAGTTCCGCCCGGCTGGCGGGCCGTTGCGCCGCCATGTCGCGCAGCACCGAGTCGTGGAAGATGACATAGGGCGGCACGCCGGCCGCCTGGGCCAGTTCGCGGCGGCGCGTGCGCAGCGCCTCGAACAGCGGATTGTCGGCGGGGTTCGCGGCCGTCGCCGCGCCCGCCCTGCGACCGCGCCGCTCGCGCTTGGGGGGCACGACCACCGACAGCGACGCCTCGCCCTTCAGCAGCGCGCGCGCGGCGGGGCCGAATTCCAGCCCGCCATGCGCGTTGGTGCGTAGGGCGTCGCGCAGCATCAGCGCGCGCAGCACCGGCTTGATCAGCCCCACCTCGTCGCCGTCGACGATCGCCCACACCGACAGATTCTCGTGCCCGTTCATCAGGCTGCGCTCGGTCGACTGGCCGCACAGCACCTGCTCGACATAGGTCGCGCCGAACATCTGCCCGGTGCGGAAGACGGCGGACAGGAACTTGCGCGCGGTCTCGGTCGCGTCGCGCGCGTCGGGCGAGCCCAGGCAATTGTCGCAATTGCCGCAATCCTCGACCGGGTTCTCGCCGAAATGGCGGAGCAGCACATGGCGGCGGCACCCGCCCGTCTCGACCAGCGCACCCAGCGCGCTCAGCCGCTGGCGCTCGCCGGGCTGGCGTTCGGGCTCGACCTCGCCGATCCGCTGACGGGCGCGGGCGAAATCCTCCGCCCCCCAGAACATGTGCGCGACCGAGGGATCGCCGTCGCGACCGGCGCGACCGGTCTCCTGATAATAGCCCTCGATCGACTTGGGCAGGCCGGCATGGGCGACGAAGCGCACGTCGGGCTTGTCGATGCCCATGCCGAACGCGACCGTGGCGCAGATCACCATATCCTCGCTGGCGACGAAATCGGCCTGGTTCTTCGCGCGGATCGCGGGGTCCAGCCCGGCATGATAGGCGCGGGTGGGCCGGCCGGTGCGGGCCAGCGCCTCGGCCAGCTTCTCGGTCGCGGCGCGGGTCTGGGCATAGACGATGCCGGGGCCGGGATTGGCGCGGATCACGTCGGCGAGCTGCTGGTTCAGGTTGCTGCGCGGCGAGATGGCATAGCGGATGTTCGGCCGGTCGAAGCCGGACACAATCAACCCCTCCCGGTCGATGCCGAGCTGTTGCAGGATGTCGGCGCGGGTATGCGCATCGGCGGTCGCGGTCAGCGCCAGGCGCGGCACGTCCGGGAAATGATCCATCAGCGGTGCGAGCAGCCGATAGTCGGGCCGGAAGTCATGGCCCCATTCGCTGACGCAATGCGCCTCGTCGATCGCGAACAGCGACAACCGGGCGCTTTCCAGAAGATCGCGGAAATGGCCCGACGAGGCGCGTTCGGGCGCGACATAGAGCAGGTCGAGCGCCCCGTCGCGGAACCGCGCGATGGTCTCGCCGCGATTCTGGTCGACGCTGGTCAGCGTCGCGGCGCGGATGCCGACCGCCTCGGCCGCGCGGAGCTGATCGTGCATCAGCGCGATGAGCGGCGAGACGACGACGCAGCACCCGTCCATCATCACCGCGGGAAGTTGATAGCAGAGCGACTTGCCGGCGCCGGTCGGCATCACCGCCAGCGTCCGCCGCCGGTCGAGCACGCGGCCGACCACATCGGCCTGGACGCCGCGGAAACCGGGAAAGCCGAAGACGCGCTGGAGGGTGGGCAGGGTTTCGGGGGGCATTGCCCGCGATGTAGGCGCGGTGATGGGCAGGGTCGAGGGGGCGGGGAAAGAAGACCAGGGCTCGCGCACCGGTGCGGCCGGTGCGTCCGGCGGGTGGCGGGTCCGCGATCATCGGCGGCGTCGGCGACGATCGAGCAGCGCCGGACACGGAGCGGCCGCACTTCGCGCCAGGGTGCGATTCCGCTTTGGTCCATGCTTCGCCCTTGATTGTTACGGCCGTGACATGACAGCTTGTCGTCGCGGCGCTTTCGCCGCCGGGGGCGGTGGCATGGCGAGACGGCTCGGGGCAGCGGCGATCATGGGGCTCGCGGTCGCGGCGGCGCTGCCCGCGAAGGACGCACCGCGCGAACGGCTGGTGCCGGCGGACGGGTTGGTAGCGGCGCGGGTGGGGGGTGCGGCCATGACCATGCGGATCGACCCGGCGATGATCGCGATGCCGATGCTCGATTCGGGGCATGCCGCGCTCGCCGGGCTGAAACCGGGGCCGTTCGCGATGCGGTTTGCGGTCGGGCCGCGCCTGTTCACGGGGCACACGGCGGTCGCTCCGGTCGTGCTGCCCGGGGCCGCGCCGTTCAAGCGGCGGATCGGTTGGGCGGTGCAGGCGCGGACCGCCGGGATCGCCGGCGCCATCGGCCCGGGCGGGCTGCCCGAGCCGCTGGTCCGCTTCACGCTGCGGCCGCCGATCGCGGGCGAGCGGACGGTGACGCTGCCGATGATGAAGGCCGGCGGCCTGTTCGGCGACTGGGGCGCGAGCGACGCGATGATCCTGGTCGGCGGCCAGCCGATGCGGCTGCGCTTCGACCCGCATCATCCGCGCACGCTGGCGACGGCGGGGGCGGCGGTGCGGCTGGCGGCGGCGCAGGGCGGCACGCTGTCGGGCGCGCCGGCGCCGGTCGAGATCGCCTTCGGCATAGCCCGCCCGGTGCGCACGCTGACGCTGGCGCGGCCGCTGGCGATCGGGCCGCTCCAGCTCGCGGTGCTGGGCGCGCGAAACGGCGATTACGGCCGCACCTCGGCGATCGCGGAGGCGGAGCCCGATCCGGACGAGCTGGTGGTGGTTGCGCGCGGCAAGAAGGCCGATCCGGCGCGCGACCGGCTGAACCTGGGCGCGGACATGCTGGCGCGCTGTTCGTCGATCCTGTTCGACAAGCCGGCGCGGCGGATCACGCTGACCTGCGCGTGACCGGCGGGCTGGGCAACACGGACCCGGATCGGGCAGAGCGCGTTCGATGACCATGCAACAGCTTCGCGACAATCGCGCCGAACAGGAATTCACGCTCGAGGTCGACGGCCATCGCGCCGTCGCCGCCTATCAGCGCGAGGGTGAAGTGATCGTCTTCACCCACACGCTGGTGCCGCCCGAGATCGAGGGGCGCGGCGTCGGCAGCAAGCTGATCCGCGGTGCGCTCGACAGCGCGCGCGACCAGGGTCTGCGCGTGGTGCCGCAATGCCCCTTCGTGAAGGCGTTCATCGACCGCCACCCGGAATATCGCGACCTGATGGGGTGAGGGGCTCAGCCGCCCAGCGTCTTCTTCAGCTCGGCCAGCGCGCTGAACGGCCCGGTCACCGCCCCGGCCTCGTCCTCGCCGACCACGCCGGCGCGCTTCAGCGCCTCGGCCGCATCGGGGCCGCGCGGAAAGGGATCGAGCGCCAGCGCCATCGTCTCCGCCGCCGCCTCGCCCAGGTCGATCGCGCTTCCTTCGATCTCGACCGTGTCGAGCGCGTCGGCGGACAGTTCCACTTCCTCCTCGCCCGCCATCGGCTCGACGAAGCGCAGCGCCAGCGGCTCGTCGATCGCGACGGTCAGCGGATCGCCGGTGATCGAGCAGGACTGAACCACCTGCCCGGTCACCCGGCCGGTCGCCAGGATGCCGCCGGCGTCGCGGCGGATGGTCAGGGTTGCGGCGAGCGAATCGACCGCGACGATGCCGAAGCGGGCGGCGAGCCGGCGGCGCTCCTCCGCCTCCGCTTCGATCGCGACGGTGCGCTCGCCCTCGCCGATCGTGTCGAGGCGTTCGGGGCGGGAGAATTCGGGGGTCATGGCAGATATCCGGTCAGAAGCTGGTCGATGGGCACGGAGGTGAGGTCGCCGCGCAGCCGGCGCAAGCGGTCGGCGACATGGGCGAGCGCGGCGGGATCGGGCGGCGTGCCGCGATAGAGGTTGCGGACCAGCGCCTGCTCGAACCCGCCCGTCGCCAGCCCGTCGCGATAGGCGCCCAGGCGACCGCCCAGCGCGGCCATCATCCGGCCGATCTGCTTGCCGACGACGATGTCGCCGATGCCCAGCTGGCGCAACTGCGCGTCCATGTCGTCGACGAAGCGTTCGGCGAGGCGCGCGGCGGGCTCGGCCCCGGCCGGTTCCTCCTCCAGCCTGAGCAGCAGCATCGCCAGCACGGCCGCGATCATGTCGAACCGGCCGTCGACCGTGTCGGGCACCGCGCCGGCCAGATACCAATGCTCCGCCCGCGCCTGCAGCACCACCGCATTGTAGAGCGGCAGGGCGGCATCCGCCTGTCTGCCGCCGCCGAACAGCCTGCCCAGCCAGCCCAATCGCGCGTCCTCCCGCTTCACGCGGCTTGTGCGCCGCGACGCCCTCGCATATCGAGGCGATCGGCGACCGATGCAATCGGCCGTCGTCGTTCAGCGTCCCCGCGTCCGCCCGGAGTTTTCGTCCATGCGCCATCCCCTCGCCTCTCTCGCGCTGGTCGCGGGCGCCGGCCTCCTCGCTGCGGGATGCGCACCGCTCCGCTCGCACCAGGGGTATGTGGTCGACAGCGACCTGGTCAATTCGGTGCAGCCGGGCGTCGACAATCGCGCCTCGGTCCAGGCGACGTTGGGCAAGCCGACGCTGACCACCGCCTTCGGCCAGGGCGACTGGTATTATATCGCGCGCGACAGCCGCAACTACGGCTATCAGGTGCCCAAGGTCCGCGACCAGATCACGGTGCAGATCAGCTTCGACCAGGCCGGCAATGTCAGCGCGATCCGACGCGGCGGCGTGGCGCAGGTCGCCTCGGTCAGCCCCTATGGCAAGACGACGCCGACGCTCGGCCGCCAGCGCGGCTTCTTCCAGGACCTGTTCGGCAATATCGGCACGGTCGGCGCGGCCGGCGCCGGCGGGCCGGCAGGCGGCGGCGGTGGCGGCGCGGGTCGTACCCGGCCCTGATCCCGGCGTTTCGCGGGGCCTAGGCGCGTTTACGCAGACCAGAGCGCGCTGACGGGTTCCGCGCCACCTGGCTCGCTCCTGCGGCGAAAGCTGCTCCATTTCGGATATATCGGTCGGTGGCGACTTTTGTGCCAGCGCGGGACGGATCTCGGTCCGGCCGCCGGTCCGTCTCCGCCCCGACCCGGTAGCGGGCAGCGGGGTGCCGGGCGCGTCGCGGCACCCGGATTGTCGGATTTGCTGTTGCGGAACACCGGGTTGGCCGCGCCGCCAGCTACGCGGCGACGCGGCCGTGCCGTGCTTGGACCGGCACCGATCCCGAAAAGGGGGAGGGATCGGGGCGTGAACGCGCCACCGCCGCTTTGGTTCTCGCCAGACTCCGTTTCGGACCGGTAATGATCCATCCCGGACCGGAAACCCGTGGACGCGGGTGGGCCAGCGGGGGTTGGCATGATGGAAGCGATCGGCGCGCTCGACCGCGTGCTGCACGAACTGACGCTGTTCGCGGCGCTCGGCCTGACGATCGGCGGCCTGGACGAACTGCTGATCGACGGGATCGCCCTGTGGCGGTGGCGGGCGTCGTCGTCGGGGGCGGGCACGGCTCCGACGGCCCCGGCTCCGACGACGCCCGGCCGGATGGCGGTGTTCGTGCCCGCCTGGGACGAGAGCGCGGTGATCGGCGCGATGCTGACCGCCGCACTGCGCCGCTACGACCATCCCGATTATCGGATCTACGTCGGGGCCTATGCCAACGATCCGGCGACGATCGCGGCGGTGCGCGCGGTCATGGCGCGGGACGATCGGGTGCGGCTGGCGATCAATCCGGGCGGTGGGCCGACCACCAAGGCCGATTGCCTCAACATCCTGTGGCATCGCCTGTGCGCCGATGATCGCGCGGCGGGGCAGACGACCCGCGCGGTCGTGCTGCACGACGCCGAGGACGTCGTCGACCCGCATGAACTCCGGCTGTTCGATGCGCTGATCGCCGACTGGACGGTGGTGCAGCTGCCGGTCATGCCGCTGATCCGCCGCGATGCGGGCGTCATGGCGGCTTTGGTGTCCGCCACCTATGCCGACGAATTCGCCGACGCACATGGCCGGATGATGCCGGTGCGGACCGGCCTGGGCGCGGCGATGCCGCTGGCTGGGACGGGCTGTGCGATCGATCCGGCGATGCTGGCGCGGATCGCGGCGGCGCGGGGCGGCGATCCGTTCGATCCGGTCAGCCTGGTCGAGGATTACGAACTGGGCCTGCGCATCGCCGATCTGGGCGGGCGGGGCTGTTTCGTCCGCCGACGCGACGCGGGCGGGCGGCTGATCGCGGTGCGCGCCTATTTCCCGCATCGCATCGCCGACTCGGTGCGGCAGAAGTCGCGCTGGCTGGCCGGGATCGCCTTTGCCGGCTGGGATCGCACCGGCTGGGGGCGCACCCTGGCCCTGGGCGAGAACTGGATGCGGATGCGCGACCGGCGCGGGCCGCTCGCCCTGCTGGTCCTGCTCGCCAGCTATGGGGCCCTGCTGGGCTGGGCGGTCCGCTGGGCGCTGCACTGGATGTTCGCCCTGGCACAGGCGGGCATCCCCGCCTGGCTGGCGGGGATGCTGGCGCTGAACGGTGTGCTGCTCGCCTGGCGGCTGGTGGTCCGCGCCTGGATGACCGGACAGGTCTATGGGTGGCGGCAGGCGCTGTTGTCCGCGCCACGACTGGTGCTGGGCAACTATATCGCGCTGCTCGCCGGCCGGGCGGGAGCGGTGCGCTATGTCCGCATGCTGCGCGGCGCGGCGCCGGCCTGGGGCAAGACGCGACACGACTTCCCGGAGCCGGCGGCGGCCGAGCTGTGAAGGGCGGGCGGCCGTTCCGCTTCCTGGCGACCACGCTCGGCCTGTGGATCGGTGCGCGCGTGATCCTGCTCTGGCCGCAGCTCGACTCGGCGGCGAAGGTGATGGAGGCGATCGTGCCGCCGGCCGCGGCGCTGGCGATCGCGCCGGAGCCGCCGCCGGCGACGCGCCGCCATGCCGTCGCGCTCCCGTCCCGCCCTGCGAACTTATCCACAGCCCCGCCCCAAAACTTATCCACAGGCTCGACCCCGCTCGCGCCGTCGGGATCCTCGGCGACCCCGCCGCACTTGCGGGCGGTGGTCGATCCTGCGCCGCCGCTGCTGCTGCCCGAACGGCCCCCGGCGCATGGCGCGGCCCGTGCGCGCTGGAGCGCCAGCGGCTGGCTGATCCTGCGCGGCGGCGCGCCCCGGGCGGATGCCGCGCAGCTCGGCGGATCGCAGCTTGGCGGGCGGATCGGCTATGCGCTGGACGACGCGCGACGCGTCGCGCTGTCGGTCCGGGCGATGGCGCCCATGCGCGGACGCGGTGCCGAGATCGCCGCCGGGCTCGACTGGCAGCCCGGCCCGGCACCGGTGCATGTGCTGGTGGAAAAGCGGATCGCGGTGGATGGCGGTCGCGATGGCGCGAGCGTGACGCTGGTCGCCGGCCTCGATCCGACGCGGATCGCGGGGGAGTGGCGGCTCGAAGCCTACGGGCAGGCCGGAGCGATCGCGCGCGATGGATCGGCGGCGGCGGGGTTCGGCGACGGCGCGGCGCGATTGAGCCGGCCGGTGACGCGGGGCGCGACGCGGCTCGACCTGGGCATCGGCCTGTGGGGCGGGATGCAGCGCGGCGCAGCGCGGCTCGACCTCGGACCCAGCCTGGCGGTCGTCGTGCCTGCGGGCGAGCACCGGCTGCGCGTCACGCTCGACTGGCGCCAGCGGGTGGCCGGCAACGCCGCCCCCGGCTCAGGCCCGGCGCTGTCGGTCGGCACCGACTTCTGAGCGGGGGAGGGGCCGGCGTTCCAGGCCCCGCGGGCGCGGAACCCGGTTGCGCAACCTCCGGACATCATCCGAGACATTCCGTCACCGGACCCCGGCCGTCACCGGACCCCGGCCATTCCGGGACCCCGACCGTCGTCGGGGTGGAGGGTGGGGGCATGGGCTGCGGGGTTTGGCGAAGGGGCCGAAAAACCGGAGCCGTGGCGCGGGGAGGGGTTGGGATGCGCCGCCGGCCGCGCTACCAGCAGCAGGTGGACCTGTACCTGCCCATCGCCAATCTGTCCGTCAACGCGCTGGTGATCGTGCTGCTGGGCGGCGGGGTCGGACTGTTGTCGGGCATGTTCGGGGTCGGCGGCGGCTTCCTGACCACGCCGCTGCTGATCGTCTATGGCATCCCGCCGACCGTCGCCGCCGCCTCCTCCGCCAGCCAGGTGACGGGGGCGAGCGTGTCGGGCGTCTTCGCGCATCTGCGGCGCCGCGGCGTCGACTTCAAGATGGGCGGCGTGCTGGTCGCGGGGGGCATCACCGGCACTTTCGCGGGCGCGTGGATCTTCCGCCAGCTCCAGGCGCTGGGCCAGATCGATACGGTGATCGCGGTCGTCTATGTGGTGATGCTGAGCTGGATCGGCGGCACCATGGCGCGCGAGGCGATGACCACCATCCTGCTCGCCCGGCGCGGCCAGCCGCCCCGCCCGCGCAAGCGTCGCCATCACCCGCTGGTCGCGGCGCTGCCGATGCGGACGCGCTTCTATGCCTCGGGCCTCTATATCTCGCCGCTCGCGCCGCTGCTGCTCGGCTTCGTCACCGGCATCCTGACCATCCTGCTCGGCGTCGGCGGCGGCTTCATCCTGGTTCCGGCGATGATCTACCTGCTCGGCATGGCGACTGGCGTGGTGGTCGGGACCAGCCTGTTCCAGACCCTGTTCGTCACCGCCATGGCGACGATGGTCCATGCGACCACGACCAAGGCGGTGGATATCGTGCTCGCCGGGCTGTTGCTGATCGGATCGGTCACCGGCGCGCAGGTCGGCGCGCGGTTCGCGACGCGGGTGAAGCCCGAATATCTGCGGCTGGCGCTGGCGGTGATCGTGCTGCTGGTCGGCGTCCGTATCCTGCTGGGGCTGGTCTGGCGGCCGGAGGAGATCTTCACGGTCGCGCTGTCGTGAGCGTGGGCCGGCCGCTCCTGCCGCTGCTGCTCGCCGCGCCGCTGCTGATGGGCCAGGCCAAGCCGGTGCTGGTCCCCGACGTGTCGCAGCGCCAGGTCGACATCGCCTATTCCTTCACCGGCGCGGACCTCTTGCTGTTCGGCGCGATCCTCTATCCCGGCGGACGCGTGCCGGCGGGCGAGCGGCCGGCCGACATCGTCGTGGTGGTCAAGGGGCCGACCCAGTCGATCCTGCTGCGCGAGAAGGAAAAGGTGGCCGGCATCTGGGTCAATGCGCAGAGCGCGCGCTATCGCTCTGCGCCCTCCTTCTACAGCGTCGCCTCATCGCGGCCGATCCGCGACCTGGTCGACGACCGCACCCGCGCCATCTACGAACTGGGGCTGGATAGCCTGCAGCTTTCCCCCACCTCCACTGCGCCGCCCGATGTGCAGGCCCGGTTCGGCCGCGGGCTGGTCGAGCTGAAGAAGCGCGCTGGCCTCTATGTCGAGTCGCCCCGCGCGGTGGAGATCACCGACGGGGTGCTCTACCGTGCGCGCGTCACCATCCCGGCGCGCGTGCCGGTCGGCCGCTTCACCGCCGAGACCTTCCTGATCCGCGACGGTCGCGTCCTGGCGGCGGCGGTACGCGACATCGACATCCGTAAATCGGGGTTCGAGCGATTCGTCGCCCGCGCCGCGGACCGGCACGAACTGATCTATGGCCTGGTCGCGGTGATGCTGTCGGTGGGGCTGGGCTATCTGGCCGGTTGGGTGGCCAGACGGATGTAGCGGCGCCCGCTCACGCTTCGTTTACTTCCGGCATGGCATGGCGGCGGCACGCACATCATTCGCGCTGTTCGAAAGGCCGTTCATGACCCTGATGCCCGGCAGCGATGCCTTCGCCTCCGTCGCACCGCCCGTCCCGGAGGTCGCGATCGGCCGTGTGGTGGCGATCGATGGCGCGTCCAGCCGGGTGACGATCGATCCGGACGTCGCAGGGCGGCTGGCGGACGCGGCCGATCCGGCGCTCGCCGCCGCCGGTCAAGTCGGCAGCCTGGTGCGGATGCAGGTCGGCGCGACCTGGCTGATCGCCAACATCCGCGCGCTGCGGCTGGATGCGGCGGAGGGCGCGATCGTCGCCGACATCGATTTCCTGGGCGAAGGCGACCAGGACGCGGCCACCGGCGCGCTGCATCGGTTTCGGCGCGGCGTCACCCGCTATCCGATGCCGGGCGCCTCGGTCTGGCCCGTCACCACCGCCGACCTGCGCCAGGTCTACGCCGCCGGCGACGCCGCGCAGATCGGCATCGGCACCGTCTATCCGACCCAGGATATCCACGCCTCGCTGTCGATCGACGCGATGCTGGGCAAGCATTTCGCGCTGGTCGGCTCGACCGGCACCGGCAAGTCGACGGCGACCGCGCTGATCCTCCACCGCATCTGCGACATGGCCCCGCACGGCCATATCCTGATGATCGACCCGCACGGCGAATATGCCGCCGCCTTTCGCGACAATGGCGCGATCCTGGACGTGGGCAACCTTCAACTCCCCTATTGGCTGATGAATTTCGAGGAACATTGCGAGGTGTTCCTGACCGCGGCCGGACCGGACCGGCAGGTGGATGCCGACATTCTCGCCAAATGCCTGCTTGCCGCACGCGCCAAGAGCCGGCTGGGGCAGGAGATCGGCAAGCTGACGGTTGACGCGCCGGTGCCCTATCTGCTGTCCGACCTCTCCGCGATCCTGTCGCAGGAGATGGGCAAGATGGACCGGGCGGGCGACACCGCCCCCTATCTGCGGCTGAAGGCGAAGATCGACGAGATCAAGGCCGATCCGCGCTACGGCTTCATGTTCTCCGGCCTGCTGGTCGCGGACACGATGGCGGCGTTCCTGGCGCGGGTGTTCCGCCTGCCCGGCGACGGCAAGCCGATCGCGATCATCGACGTGTCGGGCGTGCCGTCGGACATCACGTCCGTGGTGGTCGCGGTGCTGGCGCGGATGACCTTCGACTATGCGATCTGGTCGCGCGCCGAGCCGCGCCGCCCGATCCTGTTGATGTGCGAGGAGGCGCATCGCTACGTCCCCGCGGGGTCGGACAGCGGCTCGTCGGTCGGACGCATCCTGGGCCGGATCGCCAAGGAGGGGCGCAAATATGGCGTCAGCCTGGGGCTGGTGACCCAGCGTCCGTCCGACTTGGCGGAGGGCGTGCTGTCGCAATGCGGCACGATCATCGCCATGCGGCTGAACAATGATCGCGACCAGGCTTTCGTCCGCGCGGCGATGCCGGAGGGGGCGCGCGGCTTCCTCGATTCGATCCCGGCGCTGCGCAACCGCGAGGCGATCATCTGCGGCGAGGGCGTGACCATCCCCGTACGCGTCGCCTTCGACGCGCTGGAGGAGGCGCGCCGCCCGGCCTCGGGCGATCCGCTCTTCTCCGAATTGTGGCGCGATGTCGGCGGCGAGGAGGCGATCGTCGCGCGGACCATCCAGCGCTGGCGCGCGCAGGGGCGGGGGTAGAAGGGCGCCCCCCGTCGACTTCGCGGTTTCGGGCGTTATGGCGGTCCCATGACCGACTCCCAGCCGACCAGCCAGCCCGCTCCCCAGCCGCCCGTCGCGGAGCGGCGCCCGCACAGCTTCACCCTGCACGGCGTCACCGTCGATGATCCCTATGCCTGGCTGAAGGACCCGGACTATCCCGAGGTCGGCGATCCCGAGATCCTGGCCTATCTGGAGGCGGAGAACGCCTATTTCGAGGCGGTGATGGCGCCGCACCGGCCATTGGTCGACCGGCTGTACGAAGAGATGAAGGCCCGCATCAAGGAGGATGAATCCTCCGTGCCGCAAAAGGACGGCGACTGGCTCTACTGGGCGGCGTTCGAGACGGGTGGGCAATATCGCAAATGGTGGCGCAAGCCGGTCGCGGGCGGCGCGGACCAGTTGCTGCTCGACGAACCGGCGCTCGCCGAGGGCAAGGAATATTTCAGCCTGGGCGCGTTCGCCGTGTCGAACGACGGGCGCCACCTGGCCTATGCGATCGACGATAACGGGTCGGAACGCTTCACTATCCACGTCAAGGACCTGACCAGCGGCGCGCTGCTGCCCGAGACGATCCCTGGCATGTTGTCCGATATCGTCTGGTGCGCCGATGACAGCGGTTTCCTCTATGGCCTGGCCAACGACCAGTGGCGCACCGACAATGCGCGCTTCCACCGTCTGGGCACCCCGGTCGAGGAAGACGTCGAACTCTATCACGAGGCGGACGAGGGCTACCGCGTCGCGGTGGCGGAGACGAGTGACCGGCAATGGCTGGTGATCGGCACCGGCGACCATGTCACCAGCGAGGTGCGGCTGTTGCCGGCGCATGATCCGTTCGCCGAACCGATCCTGGTCGCGGCGCGCCAGTCCGGCCGCGAATATGATGTCGACGCGCATGACGGCACGCTGTTCATCCACACCAACGATACCGATCCGATGTGGCGGCTGTGCACCGCCAGCATCGATTCGCCCGGCGACTGGCACGAGCGGATCGCGCCGGACCCGCGTTTCTACATGACCGGGGTGGAATGCTATCGCGACTTCTTCGTGGTCGAGGGGCGCGAGGACGGGTTGGATCAGATCGCGATCCACCGTTATGACGACGCCACCGCGCCGCAGCGCATCGTCTTCCCGGAGGCGAGCTATGCCGCGGGGCTGGGCGACAATCCCGAATATGCGGTCGACCGGCTGCGGCTGGGATATGAGTCGATGGTCACGCCCGGCACCGTCTATGAGTACGACGTCGCGAGCCGAGCGCTCACCACGCTGAAGGTGCAGGAGATACCCTGCGGCTATGACGCGGACCGGTACCGGACCGAGCGGCTGAAGATCACCGCGCGCGACGGCACGGAGGTGCCGGTGTCGATCGTCTATCCGGCCGGTTTCGTGCGCGACGGGTCGCAGCCCCTGTTCCTCTATGCCTATGGCGCGTACGGCCATGCCATTCCGCCCGGCTTCTCGACCGGGCGACTGAGCCTGCTCGACCGCGGCTTCGCCTATGCGATCGCGCATATCCGGGGCGGCGACGATCTGGGCCAGCAATGGTATCACGACGGCAAGCTGGAAAAGCGCACCAACACGTTCAACGACTTCGTCGACGTGGCCCGGGGGCTGATCGCCGGCGGCTGGACCAGCGCCGGACGGATCGCCACCGCCGGTCGGTCGGCGGGCGGCGAGCTGATGGGCGCGATCGTCAATTCCGACCCGGAACTGTGGGGCGCGGTGATCGCCGACGTGCCGTTCGTCGACGTGCTCAACACCATGCTCGACGCCGACCTGCCGCTGACCCCGGGCGAATGGCCTGAATGGGGCAACCCGATCGAAGACCCGGCGGCGTTCGCGCTGATCCGCAGCTACAGCCCCTATGACAATGTCCGGGCGCAGGCCTATCCGCCGCTGTTCATCTCGGGCGGGCTGAACGATCCGCGCGTCACCTATTGGGAGCCGGCGAAATGGGCGGCGCGGTTGCGCGCCACCAAGACCGACGCCAACATCCTGCTGCTCAAGACCAATATGGGCGCGGGGCACGGCGGCAAGTCGGGCCGGTTCGAAAGCTTGCGCGAGGCGGCGGAGGAACATGCCTTCGTCCTGTGGCAGCTCGGGGTCGCAGGGTGACCCTGCCCGAGCTGATCGCCCATTACGGCCTGCCCGCGCTCTTCGTCGGCGCGGCGATGGAGGGCGAGACGGTCGTCGTCACCGGCGGGGTGGCGGCGCATCAGGGGCTGCTGCCGCTGGTGGGCGCGATGATCGCCACCGCCACCGGCTCGTTCGCCGCCGACCAGGCCTGGTTCGCCAGCGGCCGCTATTTCCGCGACCATCGCTGGGTCCGGCAGGCGCGCGAGAAACCCGCCTTTGCGAAAGCGATCCAGTGGCTGGAACGCTATCCGATCGGCTTCATCTTCGTGTTCCGCTTTCTCTACGGCCTGCGCACGGTCAGCCCGATCGCGATCGGCACGACCCGGGTGCCGGCGCGCACCTTCGTGCTGGTCAATGCGGCGTCGGCGGCGATCTGGGGCGTGCTCTTCACCGGCATCGGCTATCTGTTCGGCCATGCCTTCGAGCGGCTGGTGGGGCGCATCACGACGCATTGGCCTTGGGCGGTGGCGGCGCTGGCGATGGTGGGCATCGGCTTCGCACTCTTTCGCTGGCGGAAAGGACGACAGGCATGAGCCGCTTCACCCAGGTCATCACCGCGCAAGAGGCGGACATCGACATCCTCGGCCATGTCAACAATGCGGTCTGGGTCCGCTGGATCCAGGATCTGGCGGGTGCGCACTGGGCGGCGGTCGCCCCCCCTGACCAGCAGGCCGCCTATATCTGGGTCGTGACCCGGCACGAGATAGACTATCGCGGCAACCTGGCGGCAGGGGAGACGGTGACGGCCGAGACCTGGGTCGCGGCCCCGCGCGGCGCGCGCTTCGATCGCCACGTCCGCTTCACCGGCGCCGACGGTCGGGTGAAGGTGGAGGCGGTGACCACCTGGGCGCTCATCGACCGCGCCACCGGCCGGCTGCTGCGCGTCCGCCCGGAAATCGCCGAACGGTTCCTGTCGGACACATCAGGGACATAATGTGGCAATGCCGATGGTGTAGGGCCGGCTTGCAGTCAGCAACCGCTGCTGTACACATTCATTGTGTCACTACGGGCTACGGGCGGTGTCTGCATCCGGCAGGCACCGCCCGTGGTTTTTTGCGCTGGGTTGCGTCCTGCATCACAAGCTGTTCCCCGGCGAAGGCCGGGGCCTAGTTGGGGGACGATCGTGACGACGCGCAGTGCTCCGTTTCCAACGCCTTCCCAACTGGGCCCCGGCCTTCGCCGGGGAACGGAAGAAGATTAGGGCTTCCGCATAGAATCCCTCACCCCGAATTGCGCAGCCCCGTGGCGATGGCGTTGATCGACAGGAGGATACCCTCGCCGATCCGCTCGTCCTGCTCGCCTGCGCGGTGGCGCTTCATCAGTTCGATCTGGAGGAGGTTGAGCGGCTCGATATAGGGCAGGCGCAGCCGGATCGAGGCTTCGAGCGCCGGACTTTTCTCCAGCAGGCGCGACTGGCCGGTGGCGGCGAGCAACCCCGCCTCGGTCAGGCTCCAGGCGTCGCGGATCGTAGCGAAATGGCGGCGCAGCCCAGGCTCGACCAGATCGGCATAGCGCGCCGCCACCGCCATGTCGGACTTGGCCAGCACCATCTCCAGATTGGCGAGCGTCGCCGCGAAGAAGGGCCAGCCCGCCGCCATCTCGGCGAGCAGCGCCTTGTCCTCGAAGGCGGCGATGGCCTGGCCGACGCCGTACCAGCCGGGCAGCATCACCCGCGCCTGCGCCCAGCTGAACACCCAGGGGATGGCGCGCAGATCCTCGATCCGGTCGGACTTGGTGCGGCTGGCCGGGCGGCTGCCGATCTTGAGGTTGGCGATCTCCGCGATCGGCGTCATCTGGCGGAAGAAGGTGCGGAAATCGTCCGAGCCATAGACCAGGTCGCGATAGTGGCGGAACGCCGCGTCGGACAGGCGGTCCATCGCGCCGGCGAACGTCGCGCTTTCATGCGCCGAGAGCTGCGGCGGCTCCAGGCTGGCGAGGATCGCGGCCGAGGCCATCGCCTCCAGGTTGGTCATCGCGCTCTCGCGCGTGCCGTATTTGGCGGCGATCACCTCGCCCTGTTCGGTGATGCGGATGCGGCCCTGCACCGTGCCGTGCGGCTGCGCGCGGATCGCCGAGAAGGACGAGCCGCCGCCGCGCCCCACCGCGCCGCCGCGCCCGTGGAACAGCTGCATCCGCACGCCCGCCGTCGCGAAGACCGGGGCGAGGGCGGTCGACGCCTTGGACAAGCTCCAAGTCGAGGTCAGGTAGCCGCCGTCCTTGTTGCTGTCCGAATAGCCGATCATCACCTCCTGGGCGCCCCGCTGGCGGGCGAGCGCGGCGACCTCCGGCAGCGCGAACCAGTCGGCCATGATGCCGGGGGCAGCCTCCAGGTCCTCGATCGTCTCGAACAGCGGCACGGCCATCACCGCCGCCCGCGGGGCCTCGCCGGTCGCGCCGGGGCGATAGAGGCCGGCTTCCTTCAGCAGCAGGTGGATCTCGAGCAGGTCGGACACCGACTTGCCCATCGAGCAGATGTAGCGCGCGATGCAGGCGGCGCCGTAGCGGGCATGCGCGGCGCCAGCGGCGCGCACGACCGCCAGTTCGGATGCGGTCTCGTCGGAATAGTCGTGATAGGGATCGACCAGCGGCCGGGGCGAGGCGAGCTCATGGCGGAGCAGCGCGACGCGCGCCTCCTCGTCCAGCGCGGCATAGTCGGTCTCCACCCCCGCCACCGCCAGCAGTTCGGCCACGACGCGCTCGTGCACGGCGCTGTTCTGGCGCAGGTCGAGCGTGGCGAGGTGGAAGCCGAAGATGTCGACCGCGCGGATCAGGCGGCCGAGCGCGCCACTCGATCCCAGGGTGCCGCCGCCGCGCGTCGCCAGCGCGCGCGCGATCGCGACCAGGTCGGCGCGGAACGCCTGCGGATCGGCGTAGCGCTCGCCTTTCAGCGCGCCCGGGCGGGGCGGGGCCTTGCCGGTCAGCGCCTGATAGGTGGCGGCGAGCCGCGCATAGATGCCGGAAATCGCGCGGCGGAACGGCTCGTCCTGGCGGCTGGGCGCGGTATCGCCGCTCGCGTCGGCGAGCGCCAGCACGGCGGGGTCGACCTGCGCGCGCAGCGACGAGATCGACAGTTCCGCACCCAGCGCGTGCAGCGTGTCGAGATAGTGGCCGATCACCGTCTCGGCCGCACGGGCCAGCGCCAGCGTGAGGCTGTCGGCGGTGACGTTGGGATTGCCGTCGCGGTCGCCGCCGATCCAGCTGCCGGGTTTCAGGAAGCTCGGCACCCGGCCGCCCAGCGCCCGGTCCCAGCGCTGGTATAGCGCCGGCATCGCCGGCAGGAACACGTCGCGCAGATAGGAGAGCGTCGTCTCCACCTCGTCCGCCACGCCCAGCCGCTCGCGGCGCAGCGCCCGCGTCTGCCACAAGAGCGCGACCTGGCGCTGGATCGCCTGGTCGACCGCATCGCCGTCCGGCGTCTCGGTGCGGCCAGCGTCTCGCATCGCCATCAGCTCGGCGATGCGGTTGCGATGGTCGATCATGCTCTTGCGCCGCACCTCGGTCGGGTGGGCGGTCAGCACCGGCATCACCAGCGCCTCGGACAACAGCGCCGTCACCTCGGCGCGGTCGATGCCCTCGCCCGCCAGCCGTTCCAACGCGGCGGCGACATCGGCCCCCTGTTCGGCGGCGATGCCCTGGCGATCCTCGGCGAGGTTGGCGAGCATCGAGAAGAGCATGAAGCCGCGCACGAAGTCAATGGTCTCGTCCAGGTCGAGCCGTTCGAGCTGGAGGTCGACGGTGGCGCCATCGCCGCCGCTGCGATGCCGCTCGACCGAGGCGCGGCGGATCGTCTCCGTCGCCTCGAACAGGGCGTCGCCGCCATAGTCGCGGATCACGTCGCCCAGCAGCGTGCCGAGATAGCGGATGTCGGGATTGTTCGCGATCGGGGGAAGACTGGCCATGGCGTCTGTGCTGCGCTGCGGTGGAACATGGGTCAAGTCGCGAATACCCGGCGACACGAACATTTATTGCGCTTACGTATGCGTAAGCGACCGATTCAGTCGATTAACCGGGCGCCGCGCTCGAAGGTGAGATAGCGCCAGACCCATTGCAGCATCACCAGCGTGCGCCGCTGGAAGCCGATCAGCAGATAGACATGGGCGATCGACCAGAGCAGCCAGGCCAGCCGCCCCGTCAGCTTGAACCGGCCATAGGTGTAGACGGCGGCATGGCGGCCGATCACCGCCGTGTCGCCGCGCGTGCGGTAGCGATAGGGTGGCGGTGCATCGGACCGGCGCAGCGCCCGGCCGAGGTGTCGGCCCTGCTGCTGCGCGACCTGCGCCAGGGCGGGCAGCGGCTTGCCGTCCTGCTCGAACAGCGCGAGGTCGCCCAGCGCGAAGATGGCGGGGTCGCCCGGCAGCGACAAATTGGCGGTGACCGGCAGCCGGCCGGTGCGGTCCGCGGTGCCGCCGACCCAGTCCGCGCCGGGCGCGGCGCGGATGCCCGCTCCCCAGACGACGGTAGCGGCGTCGATCCGCTCGCCCGCCAGCGTGACGCCGCCATCGTCGATCGCCTCGACCGGCTGGTCGAGCCGCACCTCGACGCCCATCCGCTTCAGCCGTCCGCGCGCATAGTCGCCGAGGTCGGGCGGAAAGGCGGCGAGCAGCCGCGGCCCCGCTTCCACCAGCAGGATGCGCGCCTCTGCGGGATCGATCCGGCGGAAATCGCCGCGAAGCGTATAGCGGGCCAGTTCGGCGACGGTGCCCGCCATCTCCACGCCGGTCGGGCCGCCGCCGACCACGACGACGGTCATCAGCGCCCGGCGTTCGGCGGGATCGGGGCAGCTTTCCGCCCGCTCGAACGCGCCGAGCAGCCGCGCGCGGATGCGGCGCGCCTCGGCGATGGACTTGGGCGCGGGGGCATGGTCACGCCATTCGGGATGGGCGAAATAATGGTAGACGGAGCCGGTCGCCAGCACGAGCTGGTCATAGGGGATATGGCCGCCATCCTTGAGCCGCACGCGCGCATCGGCACGGTCGACCCCGGTCACCTCGGCCAGTACGACATCAACGTTCCCCGCCTTGTGCAGCACGCGCCGGATGGCGACCGCGATGTCGGCGGGCGACAGGGCGGCGGTCGACACCTGGTAGAGCAGCGGCTGGAACAGATGATGGTTGCGCCGGTCGATCAGCACGACCTGCACGTCCGCGCCCGCCAGTTCGCGCGCGCAGGCGAGGCCGGCGAAACCGCCGCCGACGATCACCACGCGGCGGCGGCCCGTGTCCGGGCGAGGCGTGCGGTCGGGTCCCGCATCGGCCTGAGGCATGTCGGTCATCGCTGGCTCCCTTCGGCGCGTCCCGCCGGCGGGCCGGCGTCAGGGGACGGGGATCACCGAACCGGTGGGCGTCGGCGCGGGTTGCGGGTTCCTGCGGTAGGTTTCACGTTCTTCCGACGTGACCGTGCCGTCGCGGTTCAAATCCATCCGGTCGAACCAGGCCAGCGTCCCTTCGGAGAATTCGGTCGCGGTGATCTTGCCGTCGCGGTTGCGGTCCAGCGCGACGAGGCGCGAGTTGTTGCGGGGCATCTCCGTCCGGTCGATCACGCCGTCGCCGTCGCGATCGAGCGTATGGAAGCGGCGCTCCATCATCCCGCCGAAATCGAGCCGCGAGGTGACCGAGGGCGGCGTGAAGCCGGCGGCGGCGGCCTGGTGATCGGCCTGCGCCATCTTCTGCTCGGGGTCCTTGCCACAGGCCGCCAGCATCAGCGCCACCGCCATCGCGCCGGCCGCCATTCCCCCGTTCGTCACCCGCATCAATGGCTCCCGTTCCTGTCTATGCCTGCAGCTCAACGTCCCAATAGAGCCAGTCGTGCCATGTCTCGTGCAGGTAGTTGGGCGGGAAGGCGCGGCCATGTTCCTGGAGATGCCAGTTGGTCGGCCGGATCGGCTCGACATGCAGCGGCATCGCCGCCTCGCGCGGGGTGCGGCCGCCCTTTTTCAGGTTGCACGGCGCGCAGGCGGTGACGACATTCTCCCAGGTCGTCCGCCCGCCATAGGCGCGGGGAATGACGTGGTCGAAGGTCAGGTCGCGGCCCACCCCGCAATATTGGCAGGCGAAGCGGTCGCGCAGGAACAGGTTGAAGCGGGTGAAGGCGGGAAACTGCGACGGCTTCACATATTGCTTCAGCGCGATCACCGATGGCAGCTTCAATGCGAAATTGGCGCTGCGCACCTCGCGCTCGTAATGGGCGACGATGTCGACGCGGTCGAGGAACACCGCCTTGACCGCCGTCTGCCAGGGCCAGAGGCTGAGCGGATAATAGGACAGCGGCGTATAGTCCGCATTGAGCACGAGCGTGGGGCAACTGTCGGGATGTCGGATCAGGTCGGGATGAAACACGGGCCCTCCCAAGCAAAGCCGGAAGTGCTTTGGCCGACCGGCGTGACACAGTCATGACAATGGACCGCAAGACAGCACGGACCGTGAGCCCGGGTCAAGTCCGCACGCGATTTGCCCCCTCGCCAACCGGCGCGCTGCATCTCGGCCATGCCTGGTCCGCGATCCTGTCCCATGACTTCGCCGTAACGCACGGCGGCACGTTCCTGTTGCGGATCGAGGATATCGACGGTACCCGGTCGCGGCCCGACCATGTCGCGGGCATATTGGACGACCTGGCCTGGCTCGGCTTGCGCTTCGAGGGGCCGGTCTTCCAGTCCGAACGGCTGGCCAGCTATGCGGCCGCGCTCGACCGGCTGCGGGCGATGGGGCTGGTCTATCCCTGTTTCTGCACGCGTGCGGAGATCGCCGCCAGCCTGTCCGCGCCGCATGGGGCGGCCGTCGCCTATCCCGGCACCTGCCGCCGCCTGACCCCGGCGGAGGTCCAGGCGCGGATGGGTGAGCCGCATTGCTGGCGGTTGGACATGGCGCGCGCGCTGGCGCTGGCGGGGCCGCTGGCCTGGTTCGACCATGGCCGCCGCGTCGAGGCCGATCCCGCGCCCCAGGGGGATGTGGTGCTGGCGCGCAAGGATGCGCCGGCCAGCTACCACTTGGCGGTGACGCTGGACGATGCCGCGCAAGGCGTGACCGACATCGTGCGCGGCGTCGACCTGTTCGACGCGACGCATGTCCATCGGCTGCTGCAGGCGCTGCTCGGCCTGCCGACGCCCCGCTATCACCACCATCCGCTGCTGACCGGGCCCGGCGGACGGCGGCTGGCCAAGCGCGACGGCGCGCCCAGCCTCGCCGCGCAGCGCGTCGCCGGGCAGGACGGGCGGGCGCTGGCCGACGCGTTGCGGCGGGGCGAATTGCCCGCTGGTCTTTCGCTCGCGAAGCCTTAAGTTGGTGGCATGAACACGTTCCTCACCCTGTTGCTCATCGCCGCGATGATCGCGACGGTCGTGGCGCTCGTGCGCGGGGTGATCGCCTTCCTCCAGGAATCGACCGCGCAGGTGAAGCGGGGCGAGGGGCCGAGCCAGGCGGCGCTGAAATCCAACCGGATGATGCAGCAGCGGGTGTTCTTCCAGGCGCTGGCGGTGCTGATCGTCGTCGTCATCCTGTTCGCGGCCGGGCGGACCTGATCTGGTCAAGCTGACGAAAATCTACACGCGCACCGGCGACGACGGCACCACCGGGCTGGTCGATGGCAGCCGCGTGCGCAAGTCCGATCCGCGCATGGCGGCGATCGGCGATGTCGACGAGGCGAACAGCGCGATCGGCGTGGCGCTGGTGCAGCTGCCCGCCGGCCCGGTGCGTGACACGCTGCTGCTGGTCCAGAACGACCTGTTCGACCTGGGCGCCGACCTCGCCACGCCGGCGGGCGAGGGCGAGGACTTCGCACCGTCAGCCATGGTGCTGCGCATCCTGCCGGCGCAGGTCGCGCGACTGGAGGCCGCGATCGACGCCGCCAATGCCGATCTGGCCCCCTTGCGCAGCTTCATCCTGCCCGGCGGCTCGGCGGCGGCGGCGGCGCTGCATCTGGCGCGCGCGATCGCCCGCCGTGCGGAGCGGGCGATGGTGGCGGTTGATGCACCCATCAACCCTGCGGCATTATCCTACATCAACCGGCTGTCCGATTTCCTGTTCGTGGCGGCGCGGGCGCTGAACCAAAATGGATCAGGAGACGTTCTCTGGGTTCCGGGGCGAGCGCGCTGATCGATCGTCGACCACGCGTTCGGATGGGAGCGGGTGGATGGCAACGGCGATATCGGCAGTCGACACGGAGCTGGAGGCGCGTTTCGCGCATGTCCGGGCGCTGAGCCTGGCACTGACCGATCGCTTGTCCGATGCCGATGCGACGGTGCAGTCGATGCCCGACGCCTCGCCCGCCAAATGGCACCTGGCGCATACCACCTGGTTCTTCGAGACCTTCGTGCTGCGCGACCATGTGCCCGGCTACCGGCTGCACGACGACCGCTGGCCCTTCCTGTTCAACAGCTATTACGAGGCGGAGGGGCGGCGTCACGCCCGTCACCGGCGCGGAATGATCACGCGCCCCGACCTGTCCGAGGTCCGCGCCTACCGGGCGCATGTCGACGCCGCCCTGGCCCGGGCGCTGCCCGACCTGTCGGCGGACGCGCGGGCGCTGGTCGCGCTCGGCTGCCATCATGAGGAGCAGCATCAGGAACTGCTGGTCACCGACCTGATCCATCTGTTCAGCGAGAATCCGCTGGAGCCGGCGCTCTATCCGCCCGTGCGGCGTGGCCCCTCGGCGATGCCGGCGGAGACCGGCTGGCGGTCGCATCCGGGCGGGATCGTGCGCATCGGCCATGACGGTGACGGCTTCGCCTTCGACTGCGAGGGGCCGCGGCACGAGACCTTGCTCGCCCCCCACATGCTCGCCGACCGCACCGTGACCAATGGCGAATGGGCCGCCTTCATCGCCGATGGCGGCTATCGCGAACCGCGCTGGTGGTTGGCGGACGGCTGGACCTGGGTGAAGGCGGAAGGGGTCGTGGCGCCGCTCTACTGGCAGCAGGGTGCGGAGGGCTGGACGCGATTTGGGCTGGACGGCCGCCGCCCGGTCGATCCCGCCGCGCCGGTCACCCATATCAGCTTCTTCGAGGCGGATGCCTATGCCGCCTGGGCCGGCGCGCGCCTGCCGACCGAGGCGGAGTGGGAGGCGCATGCCGCCCGGCAGGACCCGCTTGGCGGCCGGCAGATGGACACGGCTGGCGTGATCGAGCCGGTTGCCGCTGCGGACGCCCAGATGTTCGGCAATGTCTGGGAATGGACCGGCAGCGCCTACCGCCCCTATCCCGGCTTCCGCGCCGCCGACGGGGCGGTCGGCGAATATAATGGCAAGTTCATGAGCGGGCAGTTCGTCCTGCGGGGCGGCTCCTGCGCGACGCCGCGCGGCCATGTCCGCGCCTGCTATCGCAATTTCTTCTACCCCCATCAACGCTGGCAGTTCACCGGCCTGCGCCTCGCAAAGGATCTGTAGATGCTGAAACCCGAGGGTGAGGACGGCCTGCGCAGCCTGACCGATCCGGCATTCCGCGCCGATGTGCTCGCCGGGCTGGAGCGGCGGCCGCGCGCGATCCCGGCCCGCTGGTTCTACGACCGGCGCGGCTCGGAACTGTTCGAGGCGATCACCGACCTACCCGAATATTATCCGACCCGGACCGAGACCGCGATCCTGGAGACGATCTGCCCGACGCTGCGCGACCTGGTCGGCTCCGGCCGGGCAGTGGTGGAGTTCGGCTCCGGCTCGTCGACCAAGACGCCGGTCGTGCTGTCCTGCGTCGATCCGTGCGCCTATGTGCCGATCGACATCTCGGGCGATTTCCTGCGCGAATCGTCGCGCGTGCTGGCGGCGCGGTTCCCGGACCTTCCGGTGTTGCCGTTCGAGGCCGACTTCCTCAAGCCCCTGACGCTGCCGGCGGCGGTGGCGGAGCAGCCAAAGCTCGGTTTCTTCCCCGGCTCGACGATCGGTAACATGACCCCGGCGATGGCGTGCGACCTGCTGCGCGCCATGCGGGAGTCGCTGGGGCAGGGGGCGATGCTGCTGATCGGCATGGACCGGATCAAGGATGAGCGCGTGCTGGTCCCCGCCTATGACGATGCGGCGGGGGTGACGGCGGCGTTCAACCGCAACCTGATCGAACGGATCAACCGCGAACTGGACGGCACCATGCCGCTGGACGCGTTCCGCCACCGCGCGATCTGGAACGACGACCGGGCGCGGATCGAGATGCATCTGGAGGCGGTGCGCGACATCGCCTTCACGGTCGACGGCCGCGCCTTCGCGATGGCGGCGGGCGAGACCATCCACACCGAGAACAGCCACAAATACGGCCCCCGCGACGCGCGCATCCTGCTACGCACCGGCGGCTGGACGCCGGTGGCGGAATGGACCGATCCCGACGGGCTGTTCGCGGTCTATCTGGCCGAAGCCCAGGCGGAGCGGGTCGCACCATAATCGCGGTCCAGGCGGCGCGAAATCGGCACCACCCCGTCGGAGGCCGGGGTCCGGTCACGCAACCGCTCGAACCATGCGCGACGGCCCCCAATGGGAGGCCGGGACGCGCCCGGACGGTCGCGACGTGTCGCATCGCCCCCCCCCCCCCGGCACGGGGCCGTTGCACCTAAAGCGCGCCGGCCGTGCGCCGTCGTGTCTCGGCGCGGGCCGAACGCTCCCACACCAATTGCGTCCGCCACGTTGTGAGGAGGTGCGGATTGCCTCGGCATTCGCGCATCTCGCGCTGCTCGGTCAGGCGCAGGCGGGCGCCGTCCCAGGCCAGGGTCTGCGACAGGCCGCAATCGCCCAGGCCGCGACCTTTGGCATAGCCCGTCAGCATGCCGTCCTTCCATTCGGCGTTGACCAATTCGGGCACCGGGCCATCGCCCTCCGCGCCGGTTTCCGCGAAGCCGATCGGCGCATCGACCGCGACCGGGACCCAGTCCCCGCCCCGCGAGACGAAGAGCGCCGACAGCAAATTATACGCTCCCATCGAACAGGGCACGATCAGCAGGGTGCGATCGCCGCCCAGCGCGTGCGCCTCGGGCGGCATCGTCCCGGCGGGATGGTCGGCGGAGAGGTCCATCGCACATCCGGCCTGCTGGCGAAGCCGCTTCAGCGTCGGTGGGTCGATCGCGGCGGGCTGGCCGCCGGGCGTGACCATGCGGACGACCGGCAGCGGCGGCGCGGCCGGAACGCGGCTGGCCGGCGCATCCCCCCTTGCCATCACGGCGGTGACGGTGCCGGCGCGTCCCTGCTCGGCATCGACATAGCGTAGCGCCGCCGCCGCGCCGCTCAGCGACACGGTGGACAGGGTGCGCGGACCCGACTCGATCGCGAGCGACCGGCCGTTCGCCATGGCGGCGACGATCGCCGCGGCGGGGCTGCCGGTCCGCCCGCCCGCCAGCGACAAGCGGTGGCCATCGATCGACACCGCGTCGGAGGGCGGGCTGTGATCATCCAGCGCCTGGAAGGTCAGCGCGAACCCGCCCCGCGGACCCGGCGTCCGCGTGACGGTCATCGCCACCTTGGGCCAGTCGATGCCGAATTCCGCACCAAGCGACGTCATCGCGCAGCGGCGGACATTGTCGCACGCCACGGCCCAGTCGCCAAAGGTCCGGAGCGCGCCGGGACGCGGCGTCACCATCGCGATCGGCGGGACAGCGACCGTCGTCGTGTCGGTATCGCGCCGGGCGCCGGCGTCCTCTGGCGCCTTCGCGGGGATACAGGCGGCAAGACCGACCGTGAGGAGAAGAATGCGCTTCAGGTCGGCCTCCCGGTTTTGCGGAGGTTCAGTCGGCGCTGGACGCGGTCGTGTCCTCGCTCGCCTCGGCACCGTCGGCGGAGCGTTCGAACCAGGCCTCGACCGGGCCGTTCAGTTTGATGGTCAGCGGCCGGCCGTGGCGGTCGACCTTCTTGCCCAGCCCGACCCGGATCCAGCCCTCGGAGATCGAATATTCCTCGACGTCGCGGCGCTCGGCTCCCTTGAAGCGGATGCCGACGCCACGCTCCAGCGCGGCCTGGTCGAAGAACGGGCTGTCGGGATTGATCGAAAGATGGTCGGGAGGCGTATCGGTCATGCCCGGCGCTTAGCGCAAGCCACGCCGGCTCGGCCACAAAAAAGCGGCTTCAAAGCAAACGGCGTGGGGATGACCCCACGCCGTCGCTCACCTCACTGGCAGACGCGTACGGGGACGCGGTAGCCATATTGGTCATAGCGCCACTGCGTCCAGCATTGTGGCTGGTAGTAGTTGTCGTAGTAATAGTCGCGATAGACGGGCGGCGGCGGGGGCGGCGGCGCGTCGTAGTAATAATAGTTGCGGTTGTAGCCCCGATTGCTGCTGGCGATGGCCGCGCCGACCCCCAGGCCGACGATGCCGCCGAGCAGGGCACCCGCCGCGGCATTGCCGCCGCCGCCACGATGCCGCCAGCCATAATCGCCGCGCCACCGCTGCGCCTCGGCCGGCGCTGCCGCGGTGACGGCGGTCGCGGCCAAAGCAATGCTCAAACCTGCTGTCTTGATCCAGTTGTTCATCCCGAACCTCCTACTCGATACGCCCGGTCCGCTGTGAGACAAACGCGCGAAGGTGCGATCGTGGTTCCGCTGATAGCGGCCCCGCGCTGAATGCTGTCGGAATGGAATATTTAGCGGCGGTTCAGGGATATGGGGGGGGCGGCGGTCGCGGTCGGCCGCCCCCGGAGGTCGATCAGAAGCGGAAGCGGCCACCCAGCGACGCGATGAAGGCGTGGGCGTCCTCCAGCCGGCCGTTGGTCAGGATCGGCGTCTGCGCCGCGGTGCCGGCATAAGCGGCGGTGATCCGGTCGATCGGCGCGTTCTTGAAGTCGACGTAATTGCCGGCCGCGTCGATCGAGAAGCGCGAGGTGACGTTGAAGGTCGCGCCCGCGCCATAGTTCCAGCGGTCCGAGTCGGGGACACGCGCGTCGCGGCGGCCGTCCTGGGTCGGGGTGTTGGCGTGCTGCACGCCCGCGCGCAGCGTCAGCGCCGGCGACACGGCATAGTCGACGCCGCCCGCCAGGCTCCAGCTGTCGCGATAGTTCTCCGGCAGGGCCTGATTGATCGGCGCGCCGAGGCGGATCGCGTCGAACTTGCTCCAATTGTAACGGACCACCTGCGCGTTCAGCGTCAGCGCGTCGGTGGCGCGCAGCCGGGCGCCGACGATGGTCTGGGCGGGCGTGTAGAATTGCGCGGTCGCGCCGTCGATCGTGCGGTTCTGCGCGGCGAGCGGGCCGACCAGGCCGCTGACCTCCAGGCTGCCCTTCAGATTGTGCTGGATGCGCGACTTGTAGGCGATGCCGACGGTGATGAAGTCGTTGTGCATCTGCACGCCGGCAGTCCAGCCCAGGTCCCAGCCATCCCCCTTCAGCTTCTGCGCGCCGTCGGGCAGCGCGGCCGAGAGGTTGGGCAGCGCATTGCCCAAGCTGGCATCGGTATATTCGACATTCACCGCGCCGCCGACGCGCAGCCAGTCGGTCAGCGCGATGCCGATCGAGGGCTGGATGTCGATGGTGCGCAGCTTGGTCTTGTCGGCCGAATAGCGCGCCCAGCTGTCGGCGTCATAGTCGGTGGTGAAGCTGTAGGGCGAGGTGACCGCCAGGCCGATCGAGACGCGGTCCGTCAACGGATAGGCGATCGCGCCCGAGGGCAGCACGCCGTTGTTGATCGGGTCGCGCGACACCGACTGGCCACCGATGGCGGCGGCGGGCTGGCCGGGGCGGCGAATCAGCGTGCCATTGTCGACCACCTTGCCCTTGGGCAGGATGGCGGCGGCGGCGATCGCCGCATCGCCCTGGTCCAGCCCGCCGATCGCGGCGGGGTTCCACCACAGCGACTGCGCGCCGGTATCGGCCGCCTCGCCCGAAAAGGCGCGGCCGGCGGCGCGCGCCGACTGTTCCTGGAGATAGAAGGCCTGGCCCTGCGCGACGCCGGCACAGGCAAAGACGGACAGGGCAGCGGAGGTGGCAAGGGACACCTTCAGGCGCAGCGACATGGGGCAGTTCCTTTGGTCAGTTCAGTCGTGGAAAAGCGGGGGCCGGATCAGCGCAGACGCGTCCAGGTCTGGGTCTTGCAGAGCGGCACGAATACACAGCCGCGTACCTTCAGCTGATCGTTGCCGATCGGCGTCAGCTTGGCGCTGTAGGTCTTGCCGTCATCGGCATTGTAGATGGTGCCGCCCGACCAGGCGCCGGCATCGCCCTTGAAGCCGCTGAGGATCAGCAGGCCTTTCAGCGGGCGGTTGCGCTGCGACGCGTCCTTGTTGTTCGCGTCCTTGAGATTGGGCTGGGTGCGCAGCAGTTCCGACGTGACCAGCCGGCCGCAGATCGATGCGCCGCAGCGCTGGATCTCGACCACGCCGCCGCGCGTCTCCGTCTTCCACAGGCCGATCGCGGCGCTGGGCCCGGCTTGCGCCGACGCCGCCACGGGCGCGAGCGCCACGACCGAAGCGATCAGGGTGGCGAACAGGGCAGGTGCCGACATCATCCTCTCCTCGTGGCCGTATAGGGCCGTTTGGCCGCCGTATATGTACGATCGGCCGGTTGCACCAGTGCGCCGGGCCTGACTTAAAGGGTCGGTGCCTTACGCATTGGGAAGTCGGCTGACCCTATGATTTTCTTGTGACGTGTCAAGGTCAGCATAGCTGTCTTAGCGGCGGGGCCGATGGACCCATCTATTCGACCCCGGCAAAGGCCGGGGTCCAGTCACGGAACGATCCTGGTCTCTTACCAGCATCTCTCCAACTGGATCCCGGCCTCCGCCGGGATGGAAGGTAGAGATTGTGGCAGCGATCAGAAAGCGTCGGCGGGGAGCGCCATGGTCGACCGCTTGCCCGACTTGATGACCAGGAAGCCGGTCGTCGCCTGGGGCAGGATGCGGTCGAAGAAGAAGCCGGCCGTGGCCATCTTGGCGCGGTAGAAGGCCTCGTCCCCGCTTCCTTCGGCGAGTCGGGCCTGCGCGATCCGCTCCGCCTTCAGGAAGCAATAGCCGATGCCGACCAGCCCCAGCATGCGCAGGTAATCGGTCGCCGCCGCGCCGATCTCGTCGGGGTCCTTCAGCCCCTTTTGCGCGAGCATACCGGTGGTGAGCTGCAACGCGCCGAACGCCTGGTGGAGCGCGGTGGCGTGGATCGACAGGACCTTGTCGGTCGTGCCGGTCAGTTCCTCCAGCAGCCCGGAGACGCTGTGGAAGAAGGGGCGGAGCGCGCGGCCCATATTGGCGGGCATCTTGCGCCCGAGCAGGTCGAGAGCCTGGACGCCGTTCGTCCCCTCATAGATCTGGCAGATGCGGGCATCGCGGACGAACTGCTCGACGCCGTGCTCGCGGATATAGCCGTGGCCGCCATAGGTCTGCACCGCCAGGTTCGCCGCTTCGGAAGCGAGGTCGGTGAACAGGGCCTTCACCACCGGCGTCATCAGCGCGACGAAGTCGGTGGCGCGGGCGCGGCCCTCGGGATCGGTGCCGTGCTTCTCGGCGTCGAGCGCCTGCGAGGTCCATTGACCCAGCGCCCGGCACCCCTCCGCATAGACGCGCATCGTCATCAGCATCCGGCGCACGTCCGGGTGGACGATGATCGGGTCGGCGGGCAGGTCGGGCCGCGCCGGGCCGGTCAGGGCACGACCCTGCAACCGGTCGCGGGCATAGGCGACGGCGGACTGATAGGCGATCTCGCCCACGCCCAGGCCCTGCACGCCGACCGACACGCGCTCCGTGTTCATCATCGTGAACATCGCCGCCAGCCCCCGGTTCGGCTCGCCGACCAGCCAGCCGGCGGCGTCGTCGAAGTTCATCTGGCAGGTCGCCGAGGCCTTCAAGCCCATCTTGTGCTCGATCCCGGCGACCGCCACGCCGTTGCGCGGGCCGATGCTGCCGTCGGCGTTCGGCAGGAACTTCGGCACCAGGAACAGGCTGATCCCCTTCACGCCGGCCGGCGCGTCGGGCAGGCGGGCGAGGACCAGATGGATGATATTATCGGTCAGGTCGTGGTCGCCGGACGAGATGAAGATCTTCGATCCCGTGAGCTTGTAGCTGCCGTCGCCCTGCGGCACCGCCCGGGTGCGCAGCAGCCCCAGATCGGTGCCGCAATGCGATTCGGTCAGGCACATGGTGCCCGCCCATTCGCCGCTGACCATCTTGGGCAGATAAGCCTGCTTCAAATCCTCGCTGGCATGGCCCTCGATCGCGGTGGTCGCGCCGTGGGTCAGGCCGGGATAGAGGCCGAAGGAGAGGTTGGCCGAACAGGTCATCTCCTCGACCAGCTTGTTCACCGTCTCCGGCAGGCCCTGTCCCCCCCAGCGCGGATCGGATGACAGCGCCGCCCAGCCGCCCTCGCGGAAGCGGGCATAGGCTTCGGGGAAGCCCTTGGGCGTGCGGACCACGCCGTTCTCGTACGTACAGCCCTCCAGGTCGCCACTGGCGTTGAGCGGCAGCAGCACCTCTTGCGCCATCCGCGCCGCCTCTTCGAGCACCGCGTCGTACAGGTCGGGGGTGAAGTCGTCGGACAGCGCGAGCGGCCCGAACGGCCGGTCGGCGAACAGTTCGTGCAGCACGAAGCGCATGTCGCGCAAGGGGGCGGTATAGACTTGCATCGTTTTACGTCCTCAGTTGCGCAGCGGCTTGCCGGTCGTCAGCATCTGTTCGACCCGGGCCTGGGTGCGGCTGTCCTTGACACCCGCCAGAAAGGCCTGGCGCTCCAGCTTCAGCAATTGGTCTTCGGTGACGGTGTCGACCAGATCGGCCTCGCCGCCGGTCAGCACGGTCGCCAGCCGCTCGGCGACGACCACGTCATACTCGGTCGCCACGCCCTTCTTCCGGAAGTCGGCGACGACGCCGGCGATGCCGACCCGGCCGCTCTCGCCCGGCAGGCGGAAGACCGGTTTCTCCGGCGGCGCATAGCCCTCGACCAAGGCCAGCGCACGCGCCTTGGCATCGCTGAGCAACCGGTCGCGGTTCATGGTGATCCCGTCGGTGGCGCGCAGGAACATCAGCTCCTTCGCCTCGGCGGCCGACTTGGACACCTTGGCGGTCGAGATCGTCTCGAATGCCTTGGCCACCGCCGGCATCGGCCCCTTGGGCATCATCGGCGCCTTGGCGAATCGGTCGAGCATCTCGCCATTGCCGCCCCAGCCGGGCAGCAGGCCGACGCCGCATTCGACCAGGCCGATATAGCTTTCGGCATGGGCCTGCACCGCGTCCGAATGGAGCAGGATCTCGCACCCGCCGCCCAGCGCCATGCCGGCCGGGGCCGACACGACCGGGAAGGGCGCATATTTCAGCGCCTTGAACGCTTGCTGCCCGGCGGCGATCAGCTTGTCGATCTCGCTCCACGCGGCGATGTTCACCGCGAACATGGCCAGGCCGAGATTGGCGCCGGCCGAGAAGTTCGACCCCTCGTTATAGATGACCAGCGCCTTGTACTTGGCCTTCACCAACGGGATCGCCTGCTGGATCAGCTTGGTCACCTCTTCGTCCAGGGCGTTCATCTTGCCCGTGAACTCCAGCGCGACGACGCCGTCGCCGATGTCCCACAGCGCGGCCGAGCCGGTCTTGGCCAGCGGCTGTTCGCGCAGCTTGACATCCTCCAGCAGCAGCACGCCCTCGGGCCGCACGACATCGGCATAGTCGCCGCCGATCGTCAGATATTGCCGCCGACCGTTCTCGACGCGGTAGAAGGGGCGGTCGCCCGCCGTCTCTAGGATCGCGGGCACTGGCCGTCCCTCGGCCTTGAGCCGCGCGGCGAGCGCGCCCGGCCCGAGGCGATCGATCAGTTCGAACGGCCCGAACTTCCAGTTATAGCCAAGCTTCATCGCGTCATCGATCGCGACCACGTCGTCCGCCGCCTCGCCGACCAGCATCGCGGCATAGGACAGCACCTTGCCCAGCACCTCCCAAGCATAGGCCCCGACCTTGCCCGGCGCGCTCACCAGCGCCGCGAGATCGCGCTCGGCCGCACCCGGCAGCTTTTCCGGCTTGCCCTGCGGCCGGTATTCGCCGGTGGACAGGTCGAGCGCCAATTTGGTGCGCGTGCCGTCCGCGCCCTTGTCGAGGCGGTAGAAGCCGCCCTTGCCCTTGCGCCCGGTGAACCCCTCGGCGATCATCCGATCGACCAGCGGCAGCGGCCGCACTGTGTCGAAATAGGGGTCGCCCGCCGGCAGCGTCGAGGACAGGCTTTTCGCGAGCAGCGGCATCAGGTCGACGCCGACCAGGTCGATCAGCCCGAAGATGCCGGTCTTGGGCACGCCCATCGGCCGCCCGCCGATCTGGTCGGCCTCCTCGACGGTCAGGCCCTGGTCCATCGCCGCGTTGATCGCGACCGCCAGCCAATAGGTGCCGATGCGGTTGGCGATGAAGCCGGGCGTATCCTTGGCGCGGACGATCCGCTTGCCCAGGAACCGGTCGACGAAATCCTCGACCTTGCCGGCCACACTGGCGTCGGTGGCGGCGCCGCGGACGATCTCGATCAGCCGCATGTAGCGCGGCGGATTGAAGAAATGAGTGATGAGGAAATCGGCCTTGAACTGGTCCGATCGGCCCTCGACCAGCTTCTCCAGCGGAATGGTGGAGGTGTTGGACGACACGGCGGTGCCCGGCCGCTTCACCTGCTCGAGCCGGGCGTAGAGCGCCTGCTTGATGTCGAGCCGCTCGACGATCGCCTCGACCACCCAGTCGCATTCGGCGACTCGTTCGAGGTGATCCTCGATATTGCCGGTTTCGACCAGCTTCGCCGCGCCCCTGGACATGAAGGGGGCGGGATCGGTCTTCAGCATCTTCGCGACCGCGCCCTTGGCAACGGCGTCCCGATCGGTCGCGTCCTTGGGCACGATGTCGAGCAGCAGCACCGGCACGCCGGCATTGGCGACGTGCGCGGCGATGCCGGCACCCATCACGCCCGCGCCGATGACGCAGACCTTCTTCACGCTGTCCGTCATGTTATGCGCGCTCCAGCACGGTGGCGATGCCTTGGCCGCCGCCGATGCACTGGGTGGCGAGCGCATAGCGGCCACCCTCGCGCGCCAGCAGCGCCGCCGCCTTGCCGACGATCCGCGCGCCGGTCGCACCCAGCGGATGGCCGATCGCGATCGCGCCGCCGTCCAGGTTGATCGTCTCCTCCTTCAGGCCGAGATCGCGGATGCAGGCGATCGCCTGGGACGCGAACGCCTCGTTGATCTCGACCACGTCGAGGTCGGCCACCGACAGGCCGGCCCGCTCCAGCGCCTTCTTCGACGCGCCGATCGGGCCCAGGCCCATCGTCTCCGGCTCGCAGCCCGAGATGCCGACCGACTTGATCCGCGCCAGGATGGTCAGGCCATGGGTCTTCGCGAACGCCTCGGAGGTCACGAGCACGGCGCTGGCTCCGTCGGTCAGCGGCGACGAGGTGCCGGCGGTCACCGATCCCTCCTGATGGAAGGCCGGCTTCAGCCCGGCGAGCGCGGCCTCGTCGGTGTCGGGGCGGATCGTGCCGTCCTCGCTCACCGTGCCAGCCTTGGTGACGATCGGCACGATCTCGTCGGCCAGCTTGCCCGAGGCGCGCGCGGCGGCGGCCTTCTTCTGGCTCTTGACCGCGAAACCGTCCTGTTCGGCGCGGGTGATCTGGTATTTCTGCGCGACATTCTCGGCGGTGTCGCCCATGCCCATATAGGCACCGGGATTGGCCTTCGCGAGCACGGGGTTGGGCAGCGGATTGTAGCCGCCCATCGGGATGCGGCTCATCGACTCCAGCCCGGCGCAGATGAAGGCCTCGCCCGCGCCGATCTGGATCTGGCCGACCGCGATATGGATCGCGCTCATCGACGAACCGCAGAACCGGTTCACGGTCATGCCGCCGACCGACAGCGGCAGGTCGGCGAGCAGGCCGATCATGCGGGCGACGTTCAGCCCCTGCTCGCCCTCCGGAAAGGCGCAGCCCAGCACGATATCCTCGATCAGCGCCGGATCGACCCCCGTCTTCGCCAGCAGCCCCCGGATCGTCTGCGCGGCCAGATCGTCGGGGCGGACCCGCGCCAGCGCGCCCTTGCCGGCGAGGTGGAAGGGCGAACGGGCATAACCGGCGATGACGACGTTGGTCATGAAATCCTCTCTGATGCTCCGGGCGCAGCCGCTTGGGCTTGCGGGATGTCCTATAGGTGCGATAGCTTCCCATTACGTCAAGTGGTGCAGGCGGACAATATGTCCGATGACCGGGATGGAGAGGATGCGAGCATGAACGGAATCGCGACGGGCACGGCGGATACGGGCCAGGCGCTGGCCCCCGCGATCCGGCAGGGCGCGCCCTTGGACGTGCGGCCGCGCCTGCTGGGCGCGCTGCTCGACGATTCGGTCCGGCGCTTCGGCCGTCGCGCGGCGATCGACTTCATGGGCCGGGTGACACGCTGGGGCGAGTTGGGCGTGGCGGTCGACCGGGCGGCGGCGGGGCTGCAGTCGCTGGGGGTGGTGAAGGGGACGCGGGTCGCGCTCTGCCTGCCCAACACGCCCTATTACCCCATCCTGTTCTTCGCGACGCTGAAGGCCGGCGGCATCGTCGTCAACGTCAACCCGCTCTATGTCGAACGCGAGCTGCACCATCTGATCGCCGATTCGGGCGCGGAGATCATCGTCACCTGCGACCTGGCCGAGATCCAGGCACGCGTGCTGAAGGTGGCGGGCGAGACGAAGCTGCGCCATGTCGTGAGCTGCCCGATCGCGGATGCCCTGCCGTTCGCGAAGCGCCTCGGCTACAAGCTGGTCAAGAGGCGTGAGATCGGCCGCGCCCCCCGCGATGCGCGCCACCTGTATTTCCGCGAGCTGATGGCCCATGGCGCAAGTCCCACGCCGGTTGCGGTCGCGCCCGACGAGGTGGCGGTGCTGCAATATACCGGCGGCACCACCGGCGTGCCCAAGGCGGCGATGCTGAGCCATGCCAATCTCGTCTCCAACGCCGATGCGATGGTCGCGCATGTCGGCGGCGAGGCGGCGGAGCAGGACCGGGTGCTGGGCGTGCTGCCGCTGTTCCACGTCTTCGCGTTGACCAACGTGCTGACCTTCTCGGCGCGGACGGGGGCGGAAATGATCCTGCTGCCCCGGTTCGAGCTGAAGCCGTTGCTCGCCACCCTCAAGCGCACACGCCCGACCTATTTCCCGGCGGTGCCGACCATCTATAACGCGCTCGCCAACCTGCCCGCGGGCGAGCGGCCCGACCTGTCGGCGATCAAGGTCTGCATCTCGGGCGGCGCGCCCTTGCCGATCGAGGTGCGCCACGCCTTCGAACAGGGCACGCATGCCAAGCTGGTCGAGGGCTATGGCCTGTCGGAGGCGTCGCCGATCATCACCTGCAACCCGTTCGAGGGGGTGAACAAGGAAGGCTCGGCCGGGCTGCCCTTTCCCGGCACGACGATCGAGATCCGCGACCGCGAGCAGCCGACCCGCATCGTCGCGACCGGCGAGAAGGGCGAGATCTGCGCGCGCGGCCCGCAGGTGATGGCCGGCTACTGGCACAAGCCCGCCGAGACCGAGGCGGTGTTCGCCGACGGCGCGCTGCGCACCGGCGATGTCGGCTATCTCGACGCGGACGGCTACCTCTTCATCGTCGACCGGATCAAGGACATGATCCTGTGCGGCGGCTACAATGTCTATCCGCGCGTGATCGAGGAGGCGCTGTACGAGCATCCCGAGGTTGCCGAGGCGGTGGTGATCGGCGTCGCCGACCGCTATCGCGGCCAGGCGCCCAAGGCGTTCGTCACGCTGACGCCCGGCGCGACGGCCACGGCGGACGGCCTGCGCGACTTCCTGCGCGACAAGATCAGCAAGATCGAGCTTCCGCGCGAGGTGGAAATCCGCGAAAGCCTGCCCAAGACCTTGATCGGCAAGCTGTCCAAGAAGGAGCTGGTCGAAGAGGAAGCCGCCCGGGCGGCGCGGTCGGGGGACAATGGGGGAGCGGCCGGTGAGCCAAGATGATCGGGACCTGCGCGGCATCCAGGAGGTGGCGACGAGCCTGGGCGTGACGCAGCGCACCCTGCGCTTCTACGAGGATCGTGGGCTGATCCAGCCGCTGCGCATCGGCTCGACCCGCGTCTATACGCGGCGCGACACGGCGCGGATGCAGTTGATCCTGCGCGGCAAGCGACTGGGCTTTTCGCTCCGCGAGATCGAGGAGTTCCTCGACCTGTACGACGCCGATCCGCAGCATGTGGAGCAGATGCGCCGCCTGGCCGGCCGCTGCCGCGAGCGGATCGACGAACTGGAGGCGCAACGCCACGCCATCGACCAGACGCTGGTCGAACTGGCGACGATCGAACGCGAGGCGCTGGCGCGGATCGAGGAGCCGGTGGCGGGGGGCTGACGGGGGCGTGGGCGCGTGACGGGGCTCGTGCCGAATCGAAAGGATCGAACCTCGGGACGAGGAAATTGCCCTCACCGGGACCCGTCCGCCGCGCGGAAAGCGCCTATTTCTTCGATATAGCGTGGAACGTGTCCTCGGTCGGCTCCGAAGTCCTCTCCTTCAGCAATGCCAACCGCATCTCCGAAGGCGATGTGTCATAGATACGGCGGAACAGCTTGGTGAAGTCGGACGCGCTGCCGCCGAAGCCGGCATCGTGGGCCAATTTCTGAATCGGCATCTCGGGGGCGCTTCGCAGAAGTTGCAGGAAAGTGCGCAGACGGTGGTCGCGCAGATAGGCCGCCACCGTCACGCCCTGCTTGGCGAACGCGCTGTACAGGCTGCTGCGCGACACGTTGAGCATGGTGGCGATCTTGGCCGTGGTCAGTTCGGGATCGGTGCCAGCCGCGGCCACCAGCGCCTTCACGCGGGCGACGAGATGGGATTTCGCTTCCGCCGGATCGGCCTCTGTCTGGCGGATCATCGCAAGGGCCACGTCGGCCGTGGTGGTTAGCGCCACGTCGAACGTCGCGGGCGACACCGTGCCCAACGCGCCCACCATATAGCGGACCTGCAAGCCGAACAGTTCGGCCAGTTCGCTGCCGGTGAACACCCGACCCGCGATCCCGCGCAGCCGCGCCGCGTCCACCGCCGCGGCGACTGCCGATCGCGGCACGAAGATCGCGACGACATGGGCCGGATAGTCCCGCATCACGTGCGGCACCGCCGTATCGAGCGTGAACACGTCGCTTTCGTCGAGATGCAGCAGCTTGCCGTCGGTCTCCACTTCCATGCGACCCTGTGTGATGAAGCACGTGAGCAAGCCGTCCATGCTATCGGCGTCGTCATCCTCCGCGCGTCGCCCGGTCATGCCGCCATTACGCGAGATCGAATGGAGGAACGCCGCGCTGGATCCGATGAACCAGCGCATCGTCGTGTCCAATGGCCGGCCATCAAAGGTGATCGGGGGGGTGCGGCGATAGAGAAAGGCGTTCTCCAGATAATCCTCGACGCCGGGCGGTGCCTTGGTGCTGTCGATCTCCGCCGCTTCGAAGCGTTTGGCCCGCCAGGGTCGGTAGTGATCAGCATGGGGCGGCATCATCGCCGCTTTCTACGCAATTGATGTGCATCATGCATGAGGCATTCTGTCCAGTCGGCAGGGATTTTGTCCAGGCCGGTTCGCGATACGCCATCGCCGCAGTGCCGCAGCGGGACGCTTGGACAAATATCCCGCGTCGCTGGACAAATGACCAAATGACATGCGCGTCGGACGAACACTAGAACCATGACGAACGGCCAGTCAGCAGACCGCTGAGAACTAGAAGAAAGCCCATGGCCGCCGACTATCATGCTGACAAAGGATCATTCCTTGACCAACGCCAACATTATCAAGGCATTGTACGCGGGCTTCGCGACTGGCGACATGCCCGCCATCTTAGCGGACATGGCGCCCGACATCGAATGGACCGAGGCCGAGGGCTATCCCTATGCCGGCACCTTCCGCGGGCCCCAGGCGATCGTCGACGGCGTCTTCACCCGGCTCGCCACCGAATGGGACGGCTATAGAGCGATCCCGGATCGCTATGTCAGCGCGGGCGAGGATGTCATCGCACTCGGCCATTACAGCGGCACGTACAAGGCGACCGGCAAGGCGTTCCGCGCGCCCTTCGTCCATGCCTGGACGCTGCGCAACGGCCGGATCGTGCGCTTTGTCCAATATGTCGACACCGTCGTGGTGCAGCGCGCGCTTGCCGATTAGCCCGAAGACATCCGCCGCGGCGAGCGGTCGTTGCCATCACCCGGCGATCACCCCGCCTCACGGACAGCGGCGTGATTGTCCATCACTATCGATCAGCACCGTCAAAGGGGAATATGATGAGATACATGTCCGTCGCGCTGGCCGCGACCCTGGTTATCGCCGCGCCGGCCCAGGCGGCGACGATCGTCGACACCGGTAAGCCGGTCGGAGGGGATAACCCGATCGCGCTCAACCCCAACCAGAGCCTCGCCGGGCGCTTTTTGCTGACGTCCGCAACCGTGTTGACCGACATTCAGGGCTTTATCGGCTCGTCACCCAATGCCGAGATCACGATCGCGATACGGGACGGTGTCGCCGCTCCCGGCAACGTCCTCTATTCGGGGTCGCTCACTGCCGTGCGCACCGCATCGTTCCAAGGCCTGAGCGATCTGAACTGGATGCTGGATGCGGGACAATATTGGGTGTCGTTCGCGAGTTCCGGCTACAGTTCCATGATGCCCGGCGCACCCCGGCCGATGACGCAGACGGCCTATTTGGATCCACGCTGGGGCTGGCAGAGCTATCCCATGTCGATGGGCGTCCGCATTTCAGGCGTGGCAGCGGCAGTGCCCGAGCCGGCCACTTGGGCGATGATGATCGTCGGCTTTGGCGTGGCCGGCGGCGCGCTGCGTCGTCGATCGTCCGCCACGCGCGCGGCGGTCCACATCGCCTGACACCAACCCGTTCAGCCTGTCGGAGACATAGCATGAAATTCCTGCCCGTCGCGCTGGCCGCGACCCTGTCCATCGCCGCGCCGGCGCAGGCGGCGACGATCGTCGACACCGGAACGCCGCCCGATGCATCCTGGGGGTTATCGCTCGGTCCTGAGCAGTCGCTCGCCGGGCGCTTTTCGCTGTCGTCCGCAACCACGTTGACCGACGTTCAAGGGTACATAAAATCGTACAGCAATTCGGCAACTCTCACGATCGCGATCAATCGCGGCGGCAGCGTTCCTGGCGGCGTCCTGTATTCGGGGGCCGTCGCCCTCGCGCAGGGGGCATCGTTTCAGGGTCTGGGCAATCTGAACTGGGTGCTGGATGCCGGCGACTACTGGGTATCGTTCGCGAATTCCGGCTCCGGCATGATGCCGGGCGGTGCTCCCAACCCGCTATCCAAGGCGGCGTACTGGAAATCAAGCCAGGGCTGGAAGGGTCTTTACGACCCCAGCAGGTCGATGGGCGTCCGCATTTCAGGCGTGGCGGCAGCGGTGCCCGAGCCGGCCACTTGGGCGATGATGATCGTCGGCTTCGCTATGGTCGGTGCGGCGGGACGCTCCCGCCGCAAGGTCGCTGTGGCCGGCTGACCGGAATTGGATTTCGCTGAAGCGGATTGTCCCGTCTAGCTGACGGCGACTCAACCGCCGCATTCCAGCGACTGGCGACGGCCGATGCGGCGGTTTCTGATGCCCCTATTGCCCGAACACCCCGCGCCGGTAGAGCAATGTGATCGCCACCCGACGGTTGCGCGGGTCGGCGGGGTTGTTGGCGATCATCGGCTCGCGGTCGGCGACGCCCTCGATCCGGTCGAACCGCGCCTCGGGGATGCCGCCCAGCGCCAGGCGGCGGCGGGTGGCCTCGGCGCGGCCGGTGGCGAGCATCCAGTTGTTCATCGCGCGCGGGTCGCCGTACGGCACGCTGTCGGTATGGCCACGGATCATGATCGGATTGCCCATCGGCGCGATCGACTGCGCGATCATCCCGATCAGATCGCCCGCGCGCCCGTCCAGCATCGTCGTGCCGCTGGCGAACATCGAATAATCGGCGTCGTCGACCAGGTCGATGCGCAGGCCGTCGGCGGTCCGGATGAAGCGGATATGGTTGGCGAGCCGCGCCAGCTGCTTCGACCCGGCGATCTTCGCCATCACCTGGCGGCGCATCGTCTCGAAGGACTTCAGATCCTCGGCGCGGCTGGCCGGCGTGCTGCGCAGCGATCCCTTCTTGCCCAGACCACTTTCGGGGCCCTGCTGCGCGATCGGCGCGGCGAGACCCATCGACGCGACGCGCGCGGCGGCGGCCTTCGGCCCCAGCTTGTTGTTCGACATCAGCGACTCGCCGCCGAGCAGCCCCGACCCGCCGATGCCGATCGCATGCGTGTCGATCAGCGTCGGCGCGAAATAATCGGCGATGCCCTTGCGCTGCTTCTCGGTCGTCGCGCCGAGCAGCCAGAGCAGCAGGAAGAACGCCATCATCGCGGTCACGAAATCGGCATAGGCGACCTTCCAGGCGCCGCCATGGTGACCGCCGCCGCCCTCGATATAGATCTTCTTGACGATGATCTTGGGCGGGATGTTGTGGCCGTGCGGGGCCGCCTTCGCCATCTTACTTGCCCCTCAGGCCGTCGAACACCTCGGCGAAGCCGGGCTGGTTCTTGTGCGCGATGCCGGCGCGCGCCGCCTCGATCACCAACGGCTGCGGATGGCCGTGCAGCGAGGCGATGATGATCTGCTTCACCACGTCGTAGATGGCGGCATCGGCGTCGATCACCTGCTTCAGCCGGCCCGCCAGCGGCGAGACGATGCCATAGGCGAGCAGCACGCCCATGAAGGTGCCGACCAGCGCCGAGCCGATCATCCCGCCCAGCACCGAGGGCGGCTTGTCGATCGAACCCATCGTCTTCACGATGCCCAGCACCGCCGCGACGATGCCGAGCGCAGGCAGCGAGTCGGCCAGGCTGGTCAGCGTGTGCTGCGGCCCCTCCACCTCGTGATGGTGGGTCTTGATCGCATGGTCCATCACGTCCTCGACCGCGTGGACGTCGAGCGTGCCCGACGACACCACCACCAGCCGCAGCGTGTCGGCGATCATGGCGACCAGCGTATGGTCCTTCAGCAGCTTGGGATATTCGGCGAAGACGGCGGAGGAGGCGGGGTCCTCGACATGCGGCTCGACCGCGATCGGACCCTCCATGCGCAGCATCTTCATCAGCTTCGACACCAGGAAGATGGTGTCGAGATAATCCTGCTTCTTGTATTTCGGGCCCTTAAACACCTTGGCCAGGCCGCCGCCCATCGCCTTCAGCTCGGCGCCCGAATTGCCGATGATCAGCGCGCCCGCCGCCGCACCGCCGATAATGAGCATCTCGTGCGGGATCGCCTCCATGACGGGGCCGAGCGCGCCGCCCGTGAAGGCGAAGCCGCCGAACACCATGAGAAGCAGCACGACGAGGCCGATGGCTGGAAACATGTCTGGAACACCCCCGGGATTCGGCAAAAGCCGGCTTGATGTTCAACGGGTTAACTGGATTTCCTCGCCAATCCGTTACCACCCGGCAAAAATTGCCGGGTGTCGCTTTATCAGCGCAGATAGTCGAACAGCGACAGGCCGGACAATTTGGTGAAGCTGGCCTGGGTCGCCGACAGCGCGGTCATGAGCTGCTGCAGCTCGATCACCGCCGAGGTCACGTCGGTATCCTCCAGCTTGGAGCGCAGGTCGTCGCGATCGGTATTGGCGGTGGTCGCCAGCGACTGTTGCAGCTCGACGCGCGCCGAGCGCGCGCCGATCGACGCCTGGACCAGCGAGACCTGGTCGGTCGCGGCGCTGATCTTGTCGAGCGCGGCGTTGGCGGCGGTGCCGTCGGTCGCATTGTCCTGAAGCGCGGCGGCCAGGTCGGACAGCATCTTCAGCGTGTCGGTGCCGTCCGCCTGCGTGAAGATGCGCGCGGCGCTCTCGGTCGCCTGCACGCTCTGGCCGTCGGCGATCGGCACTTCCGACACGTTGATCGGCGCATAGGTGAAGCCGCCGGCCGGGTTCTGCACCACGGCGGGCGTGCCATCGGGCGTGCCGAACAGCGGCTGGCCGCGCACGTTGCGCGTATTGGCGAGCCCGGTGATCGCGCCGACGATCGACTGCAATTCGGTGCCGATGATCGCGCGCGTCTCGGCATTCTGGGTGCCGGTCGCCGCCTGGGTGGTCAGCTCGCGCGCGCGCTGGAGCTGGGTGGCGATCTGGCCCAGCACGCCGTCCGCCTGGGTCAGGAGCGATCCGGCAAGCGTCATGTTCGCGCCATAGGCGGCCGCGTCGCTGTCCTTGCGCGCCAGTTCGGCGAGCTGCTGCGCCACCGCCGGGTCCTGCGAGGGCGTGGTGATGCGCTTGCCGGTGGCGATCTCGGTCTGCAGCGTCTGCGCGCGCGCCGACATGGCGGACAGGCGCCGGGCGTTGCTGTCGTAGAAGCTGGCGGTGGAAAGCTGCACGCCCATCAGCGGATATCCAATATGGTCTGGAGGGTGTCGCGCGCGATCTGGATGACGCGGCTGGAGGCCTGATACGCCTGTTGATAGCGCATCAGCTCCACCGCCTCGCTGTCCAGATTGACGCCGGTGGTGCTGGTCAGCGCCGACATCGCGCCGTCGCGGATCGCGCCCTGCGCCGCGGCGATGGTGTTGCGCTGGTCGAGCGCGCTGGCATTGTTGGTGATCGTCGCGGTCAGCGAGGCTTCCCAGCCCTTGGCGCCGCGCAAGCCCTCCAGGTCGGTCAGCTTGCTCGAATCGCGCTTGCCGCCGCCCGGATCGGCTGCGGCGATCTGCGCGCCGCTGGTCAGCGCGACCGTGACGTCGGTGGCGCGCGCGCCGACCGTGAACATCGCTTGGCCCGCGGCGCCGCTCTGGTCCTCGCCTGCCTTCTGGTTGGCGTTGACCTGTTTGACGAAGTCGGTGGCGACATCCTCCACCGTCCCGCGCGCCGCGGCGACGCGTTGCGCGCCGTCGACGATGCCGGCGAGGGCGCCGCCATTGGGGGAGAGGATGCCGATGCCGCCGTTCATCGACACGGCCAGCACCACCTCGCCCTTGCTGCGCTGATAGGCGACTGCGCCGGACAGGTTCTGGTTGACGAAGGCTTGGCCGTTCGCGCCGCCCAGCTTGACGTTGCTGCGCCCCAGCGAGTCCATCGTCACGTCGATATCGACGATCGCGCTCATCTGGTCGAGGATCTGGTCGCGCTGGTCGGTCAGCTGCGCGGCGGCGGCGGTATTGGGCGTGGTGCGGCCGAGGCCGTCGTTGATCTGGACCAGCGCGCGGCCCAGCGCGTTGAGCTGGGTGGTCGCCTGGCGGCCGGCCGCGTCCATGTCCTGGTCGATCTGGTCGAACGACTGGCCGGTCGCGGTGAAGGCGATGCCGAGCGACTCGGCGGCGCTCAGCATCCCCTGGCGCAAAGCGGTGGAGTCGGGTTCGGCGGCCAGCGTGCTGGCGCTGCCGAAGAAGCTGGTCATGCGCGCCGACAATTCGTTGCCGGTCAGCGTCTTCTCGATCCGGTCGAGCCATTGCACGCCTGCCGCGGTGCGCGACAGGTCGGCCGATGCGCTGCGCACCGCCTGGCTGGCATAGACGTCGGTGGCGCGGACGATGCCGGTCATCAGCACGCCATTGCCCGCCGCCGGCACGTCGACCAACCCGGCGCCGGCGCCCATCTCGGTCAGCTTGACGCTGCGCCGGACGTAGCCCGCCGCCCCCGAATTGGCGATGTTCTCGCCGGTCACCGACAGCGCGCTCTGATAGGCGCGGACGCCCGAGGCGCCGATGGACAGGAGATCGCTCATGACCCGTCCTTATCGCGCCGGAGTCTTAAGATCGGCTTGCGATTTCGCCAGGAAGTCGCGCATCGCCTTACCAATTCCCAAGGGCGTGTGCTCGGCCATCGCCTTGACGGTCATCTGGTCCTGCATGTCGCGGAAGGTGTCGAGCGCCTTGCTGTCGAACAGCGGGTCGGCGAGCTTGGCCTGGCGCATCGACTTCAGCATCATGCCGGTGAAGACCGATTCGAACTGCTTGGCGGCCTGGTCGAGATTGGCGTTGCTGTTCAGCCGGCGCGTGTCGGCCGGACCGGTCGACGCGGTCGTCGCCAGCGGGGAGGGCGTGGTGATGTCGGTCACAGGACGATCAGCTCCGCCTTGAGCGCGCCGGCTTCCTTCAGCGCTTCCAGGATGGCGACCAGATCGGCGGGCGATGCGCCGATCGCATTCACCGCCTTGACCACGTCGGCCAGGCGCGGACCCGGGGCGAGCAGGAACATCGGCTTCTTCTCCTCGTCGATCGCGACGTTGGACTTGCGCTCCAGCGCGGTCTGGCCCTGGCTGAAGGGGGCGGGCTGGCTGATCCGCTGGTTCTCGTCGATCCGGACCGTCAGCTTGCCATGGGTGACGGCGGCGGGGCCGACGCGCACCGCCGAATTGATGACGACGGTGCCGGTACGCGCGTTGACGATCACCTTGGCGGGCGGCTCGGCGGAGACGACGTCGAGATTCTCGATCAGCGACATCATCGTCGCGCGCCGATCCGCGCCGGTGGGGGCCCGCACCGCGATCGACACCGCGTCGATCGCCTCGGCCACGCCCATTCCCAACTTCTGGTTGATCGCGCCCGCGACGTTCTGCGCCGTGGTGAAATCGGCGCGCGCCAGGTTGAAGGTCAGGGTGGGGGCGGTGTCGAAACCGGTGGCGACCGCGCGCTCGACCGTCGCGCCCTCGGGGATGCGGCCGGTGGAGGGGACGTTGACGACGATCTTCGACCCGTCCGCGCCCTCCGCGCCCAGGCCGCCGACCGCCAGGTTACCCTGCGCCATCGCATAGATCTGCCCGTCCGCGCCGAGCAGCGGCGTCAGGATCAGGCTGCCGCCGCGCAGGCTCTTGGCCTTGCCCATCGAGGCGACGGTGATGTCCAGCCGCTGGCCCGGCTTGGCGAAGGGCGGCAATTCGGCGGTGATCATCACCACCGCCGCGTTCTTCATGCCCGGATTGGCGTTGGGCGGCAGTTGCAGCCCGAAGCGCGAGGCGACGGCCTTCAGCGACTGGACGGTATAGTCCAGATTGTCGTCGCCGGTGCCGGGCAGGCCGACCACCACGCCGTAACCGGTCAGCTGGTTCGAGCGGATGCCCTGGAAGCCGCCCAGATCCTTGATCCGGTCGGCGGTCGCCGGGGTGGCGAGGAGAAGCGCGGCAAGCGCGGCGAAAAGGACTCGGAGCATGGCGGCAACTTTTGCCGGGTGTATGGTTATCAAAGGGTTAGCCGAGATTGCTTTTCCACTTCGGCGGGCACGGGCGCGTCGCGTGTTCGTGCGTCGGCAGCAGCCCAGGGCCACGGACGCTGCCGGGCCTTGTCCTGCCGGACCCTGGGTTCCGGCTTTCGCCGGAACACGAAGACGGGGCACCCGACCAGCCATCAGAACGGACTCACCACCGAGAAGAAGCGCGACAGCCAGCCCTGGCGGCTGGCCCGCGCCACGTCGCCCTTGCCGGTATAGGCGATCTGCGCGTCCGCCACCCGGGTCGACAGCACCCGGTTCTCGCGGTCGACATCGGCGGTGCGGACGATCCCCTTGATCCGGACGAACTCGTCGCCGCGGTTGAGCGTCAGCCGCTTCTGCCCCTGCACCAGCATCGTGCCGTTGGGATAGACCTCGGCCACCGTCACCGACACCTCGCCCGACAGCGAATTGGCCTGGTCGGCCGCGCCCTTGCCATTGAAGGCGCGGCCGCCGCTGGCGGTGGCGGAGGAGGGCGGGAACAGGTTGAGCGGCCCGGTGGTCGGCGGGGTGATGCTGGCCGAGCCCTGGCTGTCGAGCTTGGACGAGGCCGATTTCGACGCCGCCGTCTGCTCGACCAGCACGATGGTCAGCGGATCGCCGACCCGGCGCGCGCGCCACCCCTCGTACAGCGCGGCATAGCCTTGCGACCCGGCGAAGATCGAACCGGTCGCCGGCTCCACCACGACCGGCGGCGCGGCGCGCGCGGCGGAGAAATCCTCCGGCGGGGCCTTCTTGCCGAACAGCCCGGCCTGCGAAGGCTGGGGCGCCAGGGCGAGCACGACGATCGGGACGAGCGCGAGGCGAGGTGACATGAGCTGGCGTCCCGATCAGAGGTTCTGGTTGACGTATTTCAGCATGTCGTCGGACGCCGAGATCATCTTGCTGTTGACCTCATAGGCGCGCTGCGTCTCGATCATGTCGACCAGTTCCTCGACGACATTGACGTTCGACGCCTCCAGCGACCCCTGGCGCACCTTGCCGCGGCCATCCAGGCCGGCGACGCCCAGGTTCGCCGCGCCCGATGCCGCGGTCTCGGTCAGATAGTTGTCGCCGGTCGCCTGCAGGCCGCTGGCATTGGGGAAGCTGGCGACCTGGATCTGCCCGAGCTGGGTCGGCTCGTTCTGCCCCGGCACGGTGGCCGAGACGGTGCCGTCGGTGCCGATCGTGATCGCGGTGGCATTCTCCGGAATGGTGATGCCGGGTTGCACCTGATAGCCCTCGCTGGTCACCAGCAGCCCCTCGGCGGAGCGCGAGAAATTGCCGGCGCGCGTATAGCCCAGCGTGCCGCCGGGCATCTGCACCTGGAAATAGCCGTCGCCGTCCAGCGCCAGGTCGAGGCTGTTGCCGGTCTGCTGCATCGAGCCTTGCGTGTCGATCCGCGCGGTGCCCTGCACCTTCACGCCGGTGCCGAGGTTGAGGCCGGTGGCGTAGCGCGTCTCGGCGGTCGACTGCGCGCCCGGCGTCGTCACCACCTGATAGGAAAGCGTCTCGAAATTGGCGCGGTCGCGCTTGAAGCCGGTCGTGTTGACGTTGGCCAGGTTGTTCGAGATGACGCGCATCCGCATGTCCTGGGCGTCGAGCCCGGTGCGCGCGATGTGCATGGCGGCGTTGGTCATGGTTCTTCCCTCAGCTCGGCAGACGCAGCAGCGACGTGCTGCTCTCGTCCATGTCCTTGGCGGACTTCATCAGATTGGCGGTGACTTCGTAGGAGCGCTGGTTCTCGATCATGTCGACCAGCGCCTGGGTCATGTTGACGTTGGAGCCTTCCAGCGCGCCGCCCTGGACGCGCGCGTCCAGATCCTCGGGCAGCGTGCCGCCGCCCCGGACATAGAGCAGGTTGTCCAGCCCCTTGACCGTGTCGGTGCCCTTGGCCGAGGCCAGTTTCAGCTTGTCGACGATCTGGGTCTGCGTGGCGTCCGCGCCCTGCGGCACGATGGTGATGCTGCCGTCCGCGCCGATCGACACGGAGGATGCGGGCGGCAGCGTGATCGGGCCGGACTGGCCCATCACGATATGGCCGTCGCCGGTCTGGAGCACGCCCGACGGCGCGATCTCCAGGTCGCCGCGCCGCGTATAGGCTTCCTGCCCGTCGGCGGCCTGCACCGCGATCCAGGCGTCGCCCGAAACCGCCACGTCGAGCGGGCGGCCGGTCTGCTGGATCGCGCCGGCGGTGCGATCGGCGTCGGTCACTTCCTCCGCGGTCGGCATCCGCGCCGCGATCTGGGCGGGTCCGCCCTTCAGCTCGATGCGGTCGAACACCACCCGGTCGGCGCGGAAGCCGGTGGTGGAGCCGTTCGCCATATTGTTGGCGATCGCCGCCTGCGCCGCCATGTGCGCGCGCAGGCCCGTCGCCGCGGTATAGACCAGCTTGTCCACCCCGTACCTCCCTTACGCGTCCGATCAGGTGCGGATGTTGAAGATCGTCTGCGAGATCTGGCTGGCGGTATCGAGCGCCTTGGCGTTCGCCTGGAAGTCGCGCTGCGCGGCGATCAGGTTGACCAGTTCCTCGGTGATGTCGACGTTCGATCGCTCGATCGTGCCGCTCATCAGATTGCCGAAGCCATTGGCCCCCGCCGCGCCCAGCTTCGCCTCGCCCGATACGCCGGTCGACTGCCAGTAGCTGGAGCCGAGCTGGCGCAGGCCCTCCGGATTGGAGAAATTGGCGAGCATCACCTGGCCCAGCGCCTGGGTGTCGCCGTTCGAGAAGCTGGCCTTGACCAGTCCGGTCTCGTCGATCGACACGCCCTGGATCTGGCCGACCGGCTTGCCGTCCTGGCCGCGATCGGTGACGTTGAAGGGCTGCGACAACTGGGTGGTGTCGACGCCGAACTGGAAGCCGAACTGCTGCGGCGCGGTCGCGCCCGCCGTGGTGAATTCGTCATAGGGGATCTGCGTCACCGGATCGGTGATCGCGCCCGACGAATTGAAGGTGAGGGTGACCGAATCGGCGCCCTTGCTGGTCAGCTGCTTGTCGCCGACGAAGCTGTAGACCTTCCAGGTCGAGCTGTCGGTGGCGGTCTGCGGCGTCGTCTCGCGCACGAAGTAATTGGTCAGCGTCATCGCGTTGCCGGCGGTGTCGTAGACCGTGGTCTGCGCCGACTGGTTGTAGCTGGACGGGTCGAACCGGTCGAAGCTCTTGGCGGTCGGGATCGACGCATTGGCGTTGAGGTTCAGCGACATGGTGACGTTCTTGGTCGGCACCGCGACGCCGCTGGTGGCGGGCAGCTGGAGGCTGGTCGCCGAGTCGATGCCGGTCGCCACCACCGCGCCCGATCCGTCGACCGGATAGACCTGGAGATGTCCGCCCTGCGAGTCGACCACATAGCGGCTGGAGTCGACGAAGAAGCCGCCATTGCGCGTGAAATTCACCTTCGCGCCGCCGACCTCGGGCTTCACCACGAAGAAGCCGTCGCCGGAGACCGCCAGGTCGAGCGAGTTGGCCGACTGGATCAGGTTGCCCTGGCCGAACTGCTGGCGGTTCGCCTTGACCACCGTGCCCGAGCCGACCTGCTGCGCCGGGTTGAGCGACACCGAGGAGGCGATGACGTCGGCGAACTCGGTGCGGCTCTTCTTGAACCCGTTGGTCGCGACGTTGGCCAGGTTGTGCGAGATGGTCGACATCTCCGACTGCGACGCCTGGAGACCGGAAAGCGAGGTGTAGAAGGACATGGGGATTGCTCCTGGAAAAGGGGCTCAGCCGATCTGGCGAACGGCGCTGACGGGGACTTCGCCGAGACCGGGAAGCGTGAGGACGGTGGCGCCGCTGGTGGTCGAGACCGACCCGACCGGCGCCCAGACGAGGTTGGTGGCGGGGACGGTCTTGCCCGCGGACTGGGCAGCGACGGTGACGGTGAAGGGGCCGCTGCCGGCTTCCTCGCCACCCTGGGTCTTGCCGTCCCAGTCATAGGTGACGGTGCCCTTGGCCTGCGCACCCAGGTCCATCTGCTTCAGCACGTTGCCGCTCTGGTCGGCGATGCTGACGGTGACGCGCGAGGCGGCGTCGCCCAGCTCGACCGCGCCGGTCAGCCCGCCGCCGGTGCGGCCATAGGCTGTGGTGCCGGGCGTCTGCACCGTCTTGCCGATATAGGCCATGGCGTCCGACGCGGTGGTCGCGCCCAACTTGTCCTGGATCGCCTTCAGCGTCGTCGACATCTCCGAAATGCCGGCGAGCGACGAGAATTGCGCCATCTGCGCGACCATCTGGGTATTGTCGACCGGGTTGAACGGGTCCTGGTTCTGCATCTGCGCGGTCATCAGCTTCAGGAAGTCCGATTGGCCGAGCGCGGTGGAGGCGGAGGACTTGACCGTCGCGGCAGTGTTGCTGCGCGAGATGCCGAGGCCGGCGAGGGTGGAATCGAAAGCGGTGGAGGTCGTCATCATCAGCGCCCGAGCTTGAGGGTGTCGATGATCAGCGACTTGGCGGTCTGCATCACCTCGACATTGTTCTGGTAGCTGCGCGCGGTCTCCATCATGTCGACCAGCTCGCGCGATTCGTCGACCGCCGCGTCGAAGACGTTGCCGTCCTTGTCGGCCATCGGGTTGGCGGGATCGTAACGCTTGGTCGGCGCCTCGCCCGCGGTCACCACCTTCTCGACATCCACGGTCGCCATGCCGCTGGCGGCGTCGAAGCTGGTGCGGAACACCGGCTTCATCGTGCGATAGGCCGCCTCGGCGGAGCCGGCGGCGTTGCCGACATTGGCCAGGTTCGACGCGGTGGTGTTCATGCGAAGGAGCTGCGCCGACATGGCGCGGCCCGACACCTGGAAGATGGAAAGCGGGTTGGCCATGGCTCAGTCGCCCTTCAGCGCGCGGGTGATCTGCGAGATGCGGCCGTTCAGGAAGGACAGGGTCGTCTGATACTGGACGGCATTCTCGGCGAAGGCGGTCTGTTCCTCGTTCAGCTCGACCGTGTTGCCGTCCATCGAGGTCTGGAGCGGCACGCGATATTTCGTCGCGGTCGCGACCGCGCCCTGGTTGCCGCCTTCCAGCGACGACAGCGCCGCGCCGAAATCGATGTCGCGTGCCTTGAAGCCGGGGGTGGAGGCGTTGGCGATGTTCGACGCCAGCACGCCCATGCGTTGCGACCGTATCTGGAGCGCGGCTCCATGCACGCCGAACAAAGTATCTGCTGCCACACTGGCCTCCCTGGACGCCCGGATTGGCGTTCGGACGGTGATAAGCAATGGCCGTGCCATTTTGAGGAAGTTGCCGCTTTTTTCCGTCTCGTCCCCCGGCGAAGGCGGGGGGGTGCAGGTGGCCAGGTGGCGGGAACAGGGCGCTGCGCGTCGTCACTGACCTCCCCCCACTGGTCCCGGGCCTTCGTAGGGGAACGATGGGGGGAAAGGTTTCCGCCCCCGCCGGCAGGAATTTGCCGGTGGGCGGCAATCGGCGGGGTGGCGGCATTGCCGGCCGGCAGGCAAGCCACTGCCAGGACATTGGAAATCCCGCTTGGCCCGATCCTTGCTCAACCTCCCGCGATGGAATTCGCGATGTTCTTCGATCCGATCGCGCTGGCGATCGTCGGCGGCGGCACGACGCTGGCCGCCCTGCTGCGCACGCCCCTGCGCGACGCCGCCCGCGCGATGCGCGCGCTCGCTACGCTCGCCCGCGCGCCCTTCGATGCGGAGCCGTTGCTCCAGCAGGTCGCGGCGCTGTCGCGGATCGCGCGGCGGCACGGGGTGATGGCGCTCGACCGGTCGGTGCTGACCGACCCGGACGTCGCCGCCGCCGTCGCCGCGATCGTCGACGGCGCGGAGGGCGAGACGGTCGCGCTGCTGATCGCCGATCGCCGCCGCACCCGGGCCGAGCGGCACTGCGCCGCGGCGGAATTCTGGGCGACGGCGGCCGAGGCGGCGCCGGCGATGGGCATGGTCGGCACGCTGATCGGCCTGGCCCGCATGTTCGCCGCGATGGACGATGTCGCGACGATCGGGGCGGGCATGGCGGTGGCGCTGCTCGCCACGCTCTACGGCGCGGTGCTGGCGAATCTGGTGCTGCAACCGATCGCCGGCCGGCTGCGCGGCGCGGCGCGGTCCGAGGCGTTCGAACGATCGCGGCTGGAAGCGCCGCTGGTCGCGCTCGCCCGGCGCGAGGCGCCGCTGGCGCTGGCGAGCGTCGCATGACCGACTTTCCGGAACGCGTGCCCGGCCGGCCGCTCTGGCTGGTGACGCTGGCCGACCTGGCGCTGCTGCTGCTCGGCTTCTTCGTGCTGCTCCAGGCGGGCAAGGTCGATTCCACCCGGCTGGCGCAGGGCGTCCGCGCCGGCTTCTCCGCCGAGGCGCCGCCGCTGCCCGTCGCGGCGATGCGGATCGACGGCTTCGCGCCCGGCTCGGCGGCGGTGCCCGGCGACCTGCGCGATCCCGGCCCCTGGGCGCGCGCGGCGCTGGCCGATCCGCGCGTGTCGATCACCGTCACCGGCGGGGCGGGGGCGACCGTCACGGATGTCGATCCCGCGACCGGTTCGCCCGCGATCCTGGCCGCCGACCGCGCCCGCGCCGTCGCGGCGCGGGTCGCCCCGCTCGATCCCGCCCGCGTGTCGGTCGCCACCGCGACCGGCCCCGCCGTCGTCACCCTCACGCTCGCCTTCACCGGCGAAAGGACCCGCCCATGATCGTTCCGCTGCTGCTCGCCGCCGCCACCCCCGGCTTCCAAGATATCGCCGCGCTCGACCGCGCGGTCGCCGGCTTCACCGGCCATGCGCTGGGCGAGGAGGGTGGCGCGCGCACCCCGATCGACGCGCGTCTGAGGCTGCGCGCCTGCCCGATGGCGGCGATCGCCTGGCGCAGCGAAGCGCATGATGCGGTGACGATCTCGTGCACCGGCCCCGATTGGCGGCTGTTCGTGCCGGTGCGCCGCAGCGTGCCGCCGGCAACGGCGGCCGCCGCCACCGCGCCGCGCGCCGCGCTGCCGGTCAAGGCGGAACCGGTGATCCGGCGCGGCGATCCGGTGGTGATCGAGGCGGGGTCGGCGGGTTTCGCGATCAGCCGCGAAGGCGTGGCGATGGCCGATGCCGCGCCGGGCGCCCGCTTCCTGGTGCGGGTGGAGGACGCCAAGGCGCCCGTCCAGGCGATGGCGGTCGCCGCCGGGCATGCGACGCTGCCCGGCTGGGAGGACTGAATCTTTTTGCTAAAGCCGGCGCGCAACCAGCCGTTTCCTGGCGTGTCGGTGCAACCCGAAAGGCTGGGACATGGTGGACTCGATTGGTTGGAAGGCAGGTGGCGTCTCGCGGATCACCGCGCCCGTCCCCATCGCGCCCGTGGCGAAGCCGGCGGCGGGCGCATCGTCCGAACCCATGGCGGCCCCGGTCGCCACCGAGTCGACGCGGCTCGCCAAGTCGCTGGCCGCCGCGCCGCCGGTCGATACCGACCGCGTCGCCCAGATCCGCAAGGCGATCGCGGACGGCAAGTTCCCGCTATCGCCCTCGACCATCGCCGATCGGCTGATCGCGCTCAAGCTGGAGTGGAAGTCCAATGACCAGGCGTGACGCGCTCGTCCGGGTGATCGAGGCGCTCCATTCGGAGATCGCCGCGCTGAAGGCGAACGACGCGCGCGGGCTGGAGCGCGCGACCGCCGACAAGCTGTCCGGCATCGACGCGGTCGCCGCCGCCGGCCATGGCCCGGCCGGCACCGACTTGCGCGAACTGGCCGAGGAGGCGCATCGGTTGAACGAGACGTGCCGGATCTATGTGAATCTGATGGCGGCCAATACCCGCCGCCGTCTGCAGGGACTGACCGGCGACGCCTTCACCGGCCACCGCATGTCCGCCTTCGCCTGAAGCGGGGCGGCGGCTTTACCCCGGCGGGAGACGGGGAAAGCCACTTCGCCCGGTGAACGGCGAAGGAATGCGGCATGGCGGATCGGGAAACGACGGCGCCGCGCGGCACAAGGGCGCTGCTGTTCGCGCTGATCTGGCTGTCGGTCGCGTGGTTCGGCTCTTGGGAGCTCAATCCCAACAATGCCACGCGGATGTTCGCCGCACTCAGCCTGGTCGAGCAGGGCGACGCGACGATCGACGAATATGCGCCGCTGACGATCGACAAGGCGACGTTCGGCCCGCATACCTATCTCGACAAGGCGCCGGGCATGACGCTGATGGCGCTGCCGGCCGTCGCACTGGTCGACCGGTGGAGCGGGACGACCGCCGCCAGGCAAAACCTGTCCTTCTACGATCCAAACCTCGCCCGATTCCTGCGGCTGCGGATTCGCGTCGCGGTGGTGATGGGACCGGCGCTGCTCACCGCGCTGGCGGCGGTGCTGCTGTTCGACTGGGGCCTGGCGTTGACCGGGCAGGCGGCGGCGGGGCTGGTCGCGGCGCTGGGCTATGCGCTGGGAACGCCGATCTGGGGGTGGTCAGGCACGATCACCGGCCATGCGGCGGTGGCGGCGCTCTATGTGATCGCGGGCTGGAGCCTGTGGCGCGCGACCGCGGCCGGCGAGCGGCGCGGGACCCTGGCCCTGGTCGGCGGCATGGCCCTGGGCTGGGCGGTGGTGATCGAATATCAGGCGGTGCTGGCGGGGGGCGCGATCGCGCTCTGGGCGGCGGCGCGCGCGTGGCCCAGAGCCGATCGCTGGCGGCTGCTCGGTCTCGCAGCGCTGGGCGGGTCGGCGATGCTGGTGCCGCTCTTCCTCTACAACCTGCTCGCCTTCGGGACGCCGTTCCGCATCGCCTATGCGGGGGTGACTGGTTTCGCGGGGATGCGGCAGGGGCTGTTCGGCCTGACCTGGCCCCGGCCCGGGGTGGTGCTGGAAATCCTGGTCGGCGACCGGCGCGGCCTCGTCTGGGTTTCGCCGATCCTGCTCGTGGCGACACTGGGCCTGGCGCGACTGGCGGATGATGCGCGGACACGCGGGGTCGCCGCCCTGGCCGGGGCGGTGGTGGCGATCGTGCTGTTGGTCAACGCGGCCTATTTCTATTGGGACGGCGGCAATTCCACCGGTCCGCGCCATGCCATGCCGGCGATGGGGCTGCTCGCGCTCGGCCTCGCCCCCTTTTGGGCGGCGCAGGGGCGGTGGGGCCGGATCGCGACCGCCGCGCTGCTGGCCCTGTCGATGGCGGTCAACCTGGTGATCGCCGCCGCCGACATCTTCGCGCCGCCCGACTATCGCTGGCCGGTCTGGACCTATGTGATGGAGCAGCGTTTCCGCCCCGGCGCGTTGCAGACCTGGCCCAGCGAGTGGCTGGGCTGGTCGCCATGGAGCGGCCTCTATGCCTATCTCGCGGTGGCGCTGCCGCTGCTGGCGGCGTTGGCGTGGCGGGTCAGGCGCGGTTCCGGCGGATGCCCCGCACCCGGTGCCAGACATAGAGGCTGACCGCCGCGACCAGCACCAGCCCGATGGCGAGGTCCGCCTGATGGAACGCCGCCTTCAGGCGCGGGTCGCTGTTCCACTTGTCGCCCAGCGTCATGCCGACCCACGCCAGCCCCAGGCAGAACGGCCAGGAACCGATGAAGGTATAGAGGTGGAACGGGATCAGCGGCATGCGTGCGACCCCGGCCGGAAAGGCGATGAAGGTGCGGATCACCGGCAGCAACCGGCCGATCAGCACCGCCGCGGGGCCCCAGCGGCGGAAGAAGCGATCGGCCGCGTCCAGCTCGTCCGCGCCGATCAGCAGGTACCGCCCCCAGCGCTCCGCGACCGGCCGGCCGCCGCGCTTGCCGACCTCATAGGCGACGATCGACCCCAGATTGCACCCGATCGCCCCTGCCGTCGCGGCCAGGAACAGGTCGAACCGACCGGTCGACACCAGGTAGCCGGCAAACGGCATGATGAGTTCGGACGGGAGCGGGATGCACGCGCTCTCGATCGCCATCAGCAGCGCGATGCCCAGATAGCCGCCGCCCGAGATCACCGCGATGACGAACGCGGCGAGCGTCCCCAAAATCTTTTCGACCATGACGCGCCGCTTGGCCGAGCGCGCCCAAGGGGTCAATCGGCATCGAGCCGGGAAGGGGACGGTCGGGAACCGCCCGTCCGGCCCGCGGGTTGGCGCGACCATGACCGATCTGACCCTGAACGATGGCCGCACCATGCCCCAGCTCGGCCTGGGCACGTGGCAGATTCCCGATCCCCAGGCGGCGGCGATCGTCCGCAAGGGCATCGACCTGGGCTATCGCCTGGTCGACACCGCCGCCTTCTATGGCAATGAGCGCGGAGTCGGCGACGGCGTGAAGGCCAGCGACATATGGGTCACCACCAAATTGTGGAACGACCGGCAGGACGATGTCGAGGCTGCGCTGGACGAGAGCCTGGCGCTGCTCGGCCGCGACTCGGTCGACCTCTATCTGATGCACTGGCCGGTGCCGGCAGCGGGCCTGTATGTCGAGGCGTGGAAGGCGATGGTGCGCCTGCGCGAGGCCGGCAAGGCGCTGTCGATCGGCGTCTCCAACTTCCTGCCCGAGCATCTCGATGCGATCGTCCAGGCGACCGGCGTCATCCCGGTGGTGAACCAGATCGAGCTGCATCCGACCTTCCAGCAGCGGGATTGCGTCGCCTATCACCAGGCGCATGGCATCGTGACCCAGAGCTGGAGCCCGATCGGGCAGGGCAAGGCGCTGCTCGCCGACCCGCGCATCACCGCCATCGCCGAGCGGTACGGCCGGTCGGCGGCGCAAGTCGTGATCGCCTGGCATCTGGCGAAGGGGTATTCGGTGATCCCCAAGGCATCGAGCGCGGAGCATCTGAGCGACAATCTGGCGGCGGCCGACTGGCAATTGAGCGAGGACGACATCGCCGCGATCGACGGGCTGGACTCGGCCGACGGCCGGCTGGGGCCGGACCCCCGCGAGATGTGAACGTTTGTTACGACGGGCGCGAGGGCGCGGCCGCCAGCGTGTGGAGATAGCGGGCGCGTTCCTCCGACCCGGCGGGCAGGCGGCGCAACGCCGCCATCTCCGACCGGCTTAGCGTGAAGCGATGATAGCCGCGCGACATCAGGCAATAGTCGAGCACGGATTGGAGCTGGTCCACCACGTCGCGATAGGCGGCATGGCGGAACGTCTCGGTATAGGTGGAGGTGCGCAGCAGCGTCCGGCCCGGCGCCACGACGTTCATCACCGCGCGATAGCCGTCCGCGCCGCCCTGATAATCTTGCGTCCCGACCTGCGAACCGGTGTTCAGCCCGGTCACGACGGCAGTGAGCTGGGCATTGTTCAGCGCCGCCAGCGCCGATGCCGTGTGCGGCTTCATGCTCACATCCAGACCATAGGTCTGATTGGCGCATTCCAGCGTATCCTGCCGATAGGCGTCGAAGGAGACGGCCGGCTTCGCCCAGCTGATGTTCGCGGGCTTGGGTCCGGCCTGTACAGGCATTGCCGCAAGCAGCGTGGCGGGGATCAAAAGAAGCCGGAATTGGCGCATCTTACCTGCTCCCGATCGGGGTCGGCGATGGCGTTGCACGAAAAGCCGTGCCGGACCTGCCGTTGACGATCATCACGAACGGGCCTGCCGCGTCAAGGTCCGGATGGACCCAGCACGGCCATCATCCTGCGGGCCGGCCGTCGTCACCCCAACGCCGCCGCCGCCAGCTTCAAGTCTTCCACGAAGCGCGAATATTCGACTTCCGCCTGGGCCGGGTCGGGCAGGCGCAGCAGATAGCTGGGGTGGACGGTGATCCAGGCCGATCCGCCATCCGCCAGCCGTAATTCGCGTCCGCGTTCCTTGCCGATCGTCATCACCCGCCCGAACAGCGATCGCGCCGCCGTCGCGCCTAAGGCGACGGTGACGCGCGGGCGGACCAGCATCTGTTCCTGCTCCACCCACCAGCGGCAAGCGTCGATCTCGCCCGCGCCCGGCTTGGCATGGATGCGGCGCTTGCCGCGCGGCTCGAACTTGAAATGCTTGACCGCATTGGTGACGTAGACCGTCGAACGGTCGATCGCCGCCTCGCCCAGCGCGCGGTCGAACATCTGCCCGGCGGGGCCGACAAAGGGCCGGCCGGCGAGATCCTCCTGGTCGCCGGGCTGCTCGCCGACGAACATCAAGGCGGCATCGACCGGCCCCTCGCCGAACACCGTCTGAGTCGCCGGCTTGTAGAGCGGGCAGCGGGTGCAGCCCGCCGCTTCCTCGCGCAACGCCTCCCAGGCCAGGCGGCGATTGTCGCCGGTGACGCCGCGCCCTTCGGTGCGTGGGGCCGTCTCGATCATGGTCGCCTCCCGTGCCTGCGCGCCGGCCAGCAACTGCGGCACAAGCGCGGTTTCCGGCATGTTCTTCCAATATTTGCGCGGCATCTCCTTCAGCATCGCGCCGACCTTCAACCGGGCGGGGTTGAAGATGCTGCTGTAATAGGTCTTCCACACCTCCTCGGTGGGATCGCCCTCCGGCGCGTCGGCCTTGGTCGCGGGCGGACCCTCGCTGAGCGACTGCCCGTCCCAGTGCAGCGACACCTCCGGCGTCAGGATCGACCAGCGCATCGATGCGAAGCGGTTGACGAAGAAGGCGGCGTTGGCGCGGACGATGTGATGTTCCGGCTCGAACCAGGCGACGAAGCGCGGCGTACCGTCATCGTCCGCCACTTCGCGGAAGCGGAGGAAGGCGCGCATCTTGTGGATGTCGCGGCGCACCCCCTTGGCCATCGTCTCCAGCCGGCGGACCAGGGGGTCGGCCTGGTCCTCGATCAGCCGGGGCTCGCGGCGCAACCGGGTGAGCAGCGTGTAGAGCAGCGAGAAGCGGGCGGGGTCGCTGGCCATCACGACATGGCGTCCCAGGTCGAGGAACGCGCGCGGCACCGAGAAGCCGGCGGGCGCAGCCCCGGCCGGCGGCGGGGTCGGCTCGGCGTTGCCGAACAGGTCGGTCGGCTGCGCTCCCACCTGCCAGACGATCGCGTCCGCGGGCACCTCGGCGGCGGCCAGGTCGCGCGCGGCGGCGCGCCAGGCGTCGAAATCGTCGGGTTCGGGCAGGGTGACAACGCGCATCCGGGGCCTTTGCTCATGCTGACTCGGACAGAATCGCGCGCACGGCCATGAGGTTGCAGCCCGGCGCCGAAAGAAGCGGTCGACGGCCGGCGGCCGATCGGCATAAACCGTCGCCATGCGGATCACCCGCCTTCGCCTGGCCGGCTTCAAGAGCTTCGTCGAACCCGCCGATCTGGTCATCCGCGACGGGCTGACCGGCGTGGTCGGCCCCAATGGCTGCGGCAAGTCGAACCTGCTGGAGGCGCTGCGCTGGGCGATGGGCGAGACCAGCGCCCGCTCGATGCGGGGCGCGGGCATGGAGGACGTGATCTTTGCCGGCACCGCGACCCGGCCACCGCGCGACTTTGCCGAGGTGTCGATCCTGGCGGAGGTCGACGGGCGCGAGACCGAGGTGGTGCGGCGGATCGAGCGTGGCGCGGGTTCCGCCTATCGGATCGACGGGCGCGACGTGCGGGCGCGCGATGTCGGCTTGTTGTTTGCCGATGCCGCGACCGGCGCGCATTCGCCCGCCCTGGTCAGCCAGAACCGGATCGGCGCGGTGATCGCCGCCAAGCCGGCCGAGCGCCGCGCGATGCTGGAGGAGGCGGCCGGGATCGCCGGCCTGCATGTCCGTCGTCGCGAGGCGGAGACGCGGCTGCGCCAGACCGAGGCCAATCTGGAACGGCTGGATGCGCTCCTCGCCGACCAGTCGGCCCGCGCCACCGTGCTGCGGCGACAGGCGCGGGCGGCCGAGCGCTATCGCCAGCTCTCCGACCGTATCCGCGGGGCGGAGGCGCGGATGATCTTCGCGCGCTGGCGGGCGGCGGCGGCCGAGGCGGAGGCGGCCAAGGCAGCGGCGCGGGCCTGCACGGCCGCGGTCGACGCTTCGGCGGCGGCGGAGCAGGTGGCCGCGACCGCCCAGCACCGTGCCGCGGCCGAATTGGCGACGGCGCGGGCTGCGGCACTGGCGGCGCGCGATCGGGTGACGGAGGCGGCGCACGCGCTGGCGGCGCTGACCGGCGAGCGGCAGGCGGTCGAGCGTCGCATCGCCGACCTCACTTCAGCGACGGCGCGACTGGCGGAGGACCGGGCGCGCGAGGGTTCGCTGGCCAGCGACGCGGCGGCGGCGCTCGCCCGGCTGGCGGCGGAGGGGGAGGCGCTGACCGCCGCGATCGCGGCTGGCGACCATGATGCACCGCGTCGCATTCTCGCGGTGGAGGAAACGGAACGCGCGGCGCGCGATGCGGAAGTGGCGCTGGCGCAGGGCATGAGCCGGCAGGCGGGCGAGCTGGCCGAGGCGCGGGTGGCGCGCGCCGCCGCCGAGGCCGCCGCGATCCGGCTGGCGCGGGTCGAGCGCGAGGCGGTGCAGGCGGCGGCTTCGCTCGCGGCGCTGTCGCGGCCGGAACCGCTGGCGGCGCAGCGTGAGGCGGCCGCTGCCCGCCGCGCCGATGCGATGCAGGTGGCCGAGACGGCGCGCGAGAGACTGGCGGCGGCGGAGGCGGCGGAGCGCGCGGGCATCGCCGACCGCGACGCGGCGGAGACGGCGCGGGCGACGGCGCGCGCCGATCTGGCGGCGCTCGACAGCGAAGTGGCCGCGCTGGAGCGGGCGACCCGGCGCAGCGGCGGGGAGCGGCTGGTCGACCGGCTGGCGCCGGCTCCCGGCTATGAGCGGGCGCTGGGGGCGGCGCTGGGCGACGATCTGGAATCCAGTCCCGAAATGTGGATGCCGACGCCGGTCCAGCCGGGCGATCCGGACCCCGCGCCCGGAACCGAGGCGCTGGCGGACCATGTCGCGGCACCCCTGCTGCTCGCCCGCCGCCTGCGCCAGGTGCTGGTGGCGACCGAGGATGCGGGACAGCCGCTCGCGGTCGGGCAACGGCTGGTGACGCGTGACGGGACCTTGCGCCGCTGGGACGGCTACCGCGCCAGCGGGCAGGGCGCGGCGGCGGCGGAGCGGCTGGAACGGCTGAACCGGCTGACGATCCTGCGCGCCGAGCGGCCGCCGGCGGCGGCGGCGCTCGACCGGGCGACGGCCATGCGGTCGCAGGTGGACGCGGCGATCGAGGCGGCGCGACTGGCGGCGCGCACCGCCCGCGACGCATTGGCCGGCGCCGAGCTGGCGATGCGGGAGGCCGGCCGGGCGGAGGACAGCGCCGCCGCCGCGCTTGACCGCCTGGCCGGGCAGCGCGCCGATGGCGAGCAGCGCGTCGCGCGCATCGCCGGGGACCGGGCGGAGGCGGCGGCGGAACAGGCGGCGGCTGATCGCGCGGTCGCTGCCCTGCCCGATGGACGGGCCATCGCGGCCGAGGTCGAGTCGCTGCGGCAATCGGCGACGCTGCGCCGCACGGCGGTGATGGAGGCGCAGGCCGCGCGCCAGTCGCTCGACCGGCGGCTGGCGGCCGATCGCGACCGGCTGGCGTCGGCGCAAGGCGAAGCGCGCGACTGGCGCACCCGCGCTGGCGAGGCGGCGAAGCGGATCGTCGCGATGGACCGCCGCGCTGCCGAGATCGCAGCGGAGGCCGCGACGCTCGCCGACCGGCCGGCCGCGCTCGAACAGCGGATCGCGACGCTGGCCACCGCGCATGACGGCGACCGCGCGGCCGCAGACCAGCTCGCCACCGCCGAAGCGGCCGCGCAAGCCGCGCTCCACGCGGCGGACGCGGCGCACCGCCAGGCGATCGACCAGCTCGGCACGGCGCGAGAGGCGCGGGCGGCGGCGGCGGCGCGGGTGGAGGCGCAGGAGCAGCGCCGGGTCGAGATCGGCCGCCTGTCGGGCGAGCGCTTCCAATGCCCCGCGCCGGTGCTGCCCGAGCGACTCGGCTTCGCGGGCGTGGAGGTCGGCGATCCGGCGGCCGAGACCCGGGCGCACGAGCGGTTGGTGCAGGAGCGCGAGCGGATCGGCCCGGTCAACCTGGTCGCCGAACGCGAACTCGCCGAGCTGGACGCGGCGGGAGCGAGCGCGGCGGCGGAGCGCGCCGAATTGGGCCAGGCGGTGGCGCGCCTTCGCGGTTCGATCGCGACGCTCAATCGCGAGGGGCGGCAGCGGCTGCGCGCGGCGTTCGAGGCGGTGGACGCGCATTTCCGCCGGCTGTTCGCGACGCTGTTCGATGGCGGCGCGGCGCATCTGGCGCTGGTCGATTCGGACGATCCGCTGGAGGCGGGGCTGGAGATCCTGGCGCAACCGCCCGGCAAGCGGCTGCAATCGCTGACCCTGTTGTCGGGCGGCGAACAGGCGCTGACCGCGGTCGCGCTGATCTTCGCGCTGTTCCTGACCAATCCGGCGCCGATCTGCGTGCTGGACGAGGTCGACGCGCCGTTGGACGACGCGAATATCGATCGGTTCTGCGGGCTGCTCGACCACATGGTCCAGGACACCGACACCCGCTATCTGATCGTCACCCATAATGCCGTGACGATGAGCCGGATGCACCGACTGTTCGGCGTGACGATGGTCGAGCGTGGCGTCAGCCGGCTGGTCTCGGTCGACCTTCAGGCGGCCGAAACGCTGCTCGCCGCCGAATAGGATACATTCGGTTACACTTTCCCGCCCGCCGGACACAGTTTCGCAACATCTGGCTGGCAGAAGGATCGGGTCGCTGCGGTTCTCCCCCTTTTATCCGCGCGACGCATTCCCTGAACTACGGGGCGGCCCCTGCGGTCGCCCCCGTTTTTTGCGCGTCCGTGCCGGTAAAGCAGGTTATCGCGCGCCATGGTCGCGCCTTGCGACCCGCACGGCCAGAACATATTTCGAACGGGATGGCTCAGCTCGACACCCGCGAAAAGCTGGCGATTCTCGCCGATGCCGCCAAATATGATGCGTCCTGCGCCTCGTCCGGCACCGCCAAGCGCAACAGCCGCGACGGCAAGGGGCTGGGTTCGACCGAGGGGATGGGCATCTGCCATGCCTATGCGCCCGATGGCCGCTGCATTTCGCTGCTCAAGATCCTGTTGACCAACAGCTGCATCTTCGACTGCCATTATTGCATCAACCGCAAGTCGTCGAACGTCCGTCGCGCCCGCTTCACCGCGCAGGAGGTCGTGAACCTCACCATCTCCTTCTACAAGCGCAACTATATCGAGGGGCTGTTCCTGTCCTCGGGCATCATCCGCTCGCCCGACTATACGATGGAGCAATTGGTCGAGGTGGCGCGGAGCTTGCGCGAGGATCATCATTTCCGCGGCTATATCCATCTCAAGACGATCCCCGACGCTGATCCCGCGTTGATCCACCAGGCCGGGCTCCATGCCGACCGCGTCTCGATCAATGTCGAGCTGCCGACCGCTGGCGGGCTGAAGCGGCTGGCCCCCGAGAAGGACGGCGCGCGGATCGAAGGCGCGATGGCCGAGGTGAAGGGCGCGATCGCGGACCAGCGTGACGCTGGGAAGAAGTACCGCAATGCGCCGCGCTTCGCGCCCGCCGGGCAGTCGACCCAGATGATCGTCGGCGCGGACGCCGCGACCGATGGCGATATCGTGCTGCGCGCGTCCAAGCTCTACGACCGCTTCTCGCTGCGCCGGGTCTATTATTCGGCGTTCAGCCCGATCCCCGACGCATCGGCGGTGCTGCCGCTGCAGCGCCCGCCGCTGATGCGCGAGCATCGGCTGTACCAGTCGGACTGGCTGATGCGCTTCTACGACTATCAGCCGCACGAGGTGGTCGCGGCGGCCGATGCGGAGACCGGCATGCTGCCGCTCGACATCGACCCCAAGCTGGCCTGGGCGCTGAAGTTCCGCGACCGTTTCCCCGTCGACGTCAACCGCGCCCCGCGCGAGGCGTTGCTGCGCGTGCCGGGGCTGGGGGTGAAGGCGGTCGACGCGATCCTGGCGAGCCGGCGCTGGCGACGGCTGCGGCTGGACGATGTCGCGCGGCTGACCGTGTCGATCGCCAAGCTGCGGCCGTTCCTGATCGCCGAGGACTGGCGACCGGTGGCGCTGGCCGAACGCGCCGACCTGAAGCCGCTGGTCGCGCCGAAGAAGAAACAGCAGCTGGAATTGTTCGCGGCGTAGCGGGCGGGAATAGCGGTTCCAACGGTCCCATTGTTCCCCGGCGGAAACCGGGGCCCAGTTGGCAAGGTGGAGGTAACGGAGCGCCGCGCGTCGTCACCATCGTCCCGCGACCGGGACCCGGCCTTCGCCGGGGAACAGTGGGTCTCAGGCGCCGGCGCGCTTCAGCGCCTTTTCCACGTCGGCCCAGCCGAAGCCGTCGACCTTGGTGCCGTTGATGATCACGGTCGGGGTGCCGGTGACGGTGCCGTCGGCGCCCTTGTCCTGGGTCTGCTTGGTCAGCGCATCGATCCGGGTCATGTCGGACAGGCACTGGCGCGCCTTCGCCTCGGGGATGCCGCGCTGCTTGGCGAAGTCGATGATCCCCATCTGCTCGCCGAGCATCCGGATCGCGTCCTGCGGCTTGGCCGCCTGGATCTGCTCCTGCACCGGCTTGGGCAGCGCCTGGAGCTTGTCGAGGAACGCGTTCTGGTTGGCGTACATCTGCTCCAGCATCGGGAAGAAGGGGGCGGGGCCGCCGCAGCCGCCGATCAGCGCGGGCGGCAGGTCCGACGCGCCGTGGATCAGGAACTCACGGAACTCGAAGCTGACCTTGCCGGGCGCGACATAGGCCTTCATCAGCGGCTCGAACCCCTCGGTCGCCAGCGCGCGACAGGCCGGGCACAGGCGCGAGCCATATTCCACCATCTTGATCGGCGCGTTCGGATTGCCGACGACATAGCCCTCGGGCGTCTTCGACACGACATCGGTCCACTGCTTGCCGGCGGGCGGGGTGACGGCGGCGACGGGGGCGGCCGGCGCGCTATCATTGCTCGCGCCGCTCTGGCCCGAACAGGCGGTCAGCGCGGCAGCAAGGAGGGGGGCGAGCAGAAGAGACGCGAACTTCATGGTGGCTCCTGGCATTTACTGGGCGCCGGCGGCGCGAAGGGCGGGTTCGAGCTGGACCCAGGTGGCGTTGGGGATCAGCTTGCCGTTGATGTAGAAACTGGGCGTGCCGGTGACCTCGGCCGGCACGGCGGCGCTCAGCGCCAGCAGCCGGTCGACCGATTTCTGGTCGGCGAAACAGGCGTTGATCGCGGCCGGCTTCAGCCCGCGCGCGGCGAGGATCGCGGTCAGCCCGGCGGCATCGGCGAGCTGACGCACCGCGACCAGATTGGGCAGCGTCTCCAGCCGCGCGGCATTGGCCTGGGCATAGTCCGCGCCCTTCTTGAACCATTGGTCCTGCGCGGCGAACACCGCCCGGTGCGCGCCCGCGAAGCCGCGCGGACCGGCGCAGCGGGTCAGGATCGCCGCGCCCAGGTCGAGCGGATCGCGCACCAGGTGCCGCACCTCCAGGCTGGTCGAGCCCGAGCGGATCATGCGATTGGCCAGCACCGGCTCCGACTCGGCGCTAAAATGGGCGCAGTGCGGACAGGTATAGCTGGCCCATTCGCGCAGCTTCACGCGCGCGGCCGGGTTGCCGATCACATAGGCGCCGTCCGCGGTCATCGTCGCGGTCGCCGACCAATCGCGTACCGGCGCGGCCCCCGCAAGCGTCAGTGGCAGGGCGAGCAGGGCAAGCGCAAACGGCAGCAGACGCATCAGGACACCCTCGGTAGGCCACGGGTCGCGGCGACCCCGGCGGCAAGCGATTCGAGCACCGCGCGCAGTTCGGGATCGGCGATCGCCTTCAGCCCCTCGCCCATCTCCACCGGCACGGCGCGCGGCTGGAGCGAGACGGGCGCGCGGGCCGCGGGCGGCGCGGCGATCTCGCCCTGGCGGATCGTGACCCGGGCGATCGCGGCATAGCCGAAGAAGCGGTTCACCCGCTCGATGATCTCCGGAATGACATGCTGCATCATCGGCGCATGGGCGCCGCGCACCGTCAGGGTCAGGGTTCCGTCCTGCTTCGCTCCGACCGGAAAGCGGATCGATTCGGGCATCGAGGCGCGCGCCAGCCGCTCCCCGACGATCTCGGGCCAGCGGCTGACGATCGAGGACTGGACGAAGCCGAAGCGGCGGAACGCCGCGCCGCCGATCGCGGGCAGCAATTCGGACACCGCGCGCGAGCGGTTGGACCGTTCGGGCTCCGGCTTAGCCTGCGCGGCCCTGGGGCGCTTGGCGGTTTTCGGGGGAGATCCGGCCTGGGGGGTGCCGGGATGCTTGCTCATGGCGTGTCCCATGCCATAGGCGGGCGGTGAACGCCAAGCGCTCTTCGATCGCCGACCGGTTGCTCGACTGGTATGACGCCCATGGCCGCGACCTGCCGTGGCGCGCGAAACGGGGCGAGGCGCCCGACCCCTACCGGGTCTGGCTGTCGGAGGTGATGCTCCAGCAGACGACCGTGGCGGCGGTCGCCCCGCGCTTTCGCGAGTGGACCGAACGCTGGCCCAGCGTCGACGCGCTGGCCGCCGCACCCGACGAGGCGATCATGGCCGCCTGGGCGGGGCTGGGCTATTACGCCCGCGCGCGCAACCTGGTGAAGGCGGCGCGCGCGGTGGCGGCGGCGGGCGGCTTCCCGCGCACCGAGGCGGGGCTGCTCGAACTGCCGGGGCTGGGAGCCTATACGGCGGCGGCGGTGGCGGCGATCGCGTTCGGCGAGCGCGCGGTGGTGGTCGACGCCAATGTCGAGCGGGTCGTGGCGCGTCTGTTCGCGATCCAGACCCCGCTGCCGGCGGCGCGCCCGGCGATCCGGGCGGCGACCGACCGGATCACGCCGGACACGCGCGCCGGCGACTTCGCGCAAGCCATGATGGACCTGGGCGCGACGCTCTGCACGGTGCGCAAGCCGCGCTGCCTGCTCTGCCCGTTGCGCGAATCCTGTACGGCCTATGCGGAGGGCGATCCGGCGCGGCTTCCGGTCAAGGCCGCGAAGAAGGCCAAGCCGCGCCGCCATGGCACCATATTCTGGCTGGAACGGCGGGAGGGCGCGCGGTCGGTGTGGCTGGTGCGACGGCCCGACAAGGGACTGTTGGGGGGCATGCGCGCGCTGCCGACCGGACCCTGGGTCGATGCATCGCCCGCGCTGGCGGCGGCGCCCGCCGCGATCAACTGGCGGATGCTAGGCGGCCAGGTGGAGCATGGCTTCACCCATTTCAATCTGACGCTGGCGCTTGCGGTCGGGCGCGGCGAGGCGCAGGGCGAGGGCGAATGGTGGCCGGTCGCCGACCTCGCCGCCGCCGGGCTGCCGACGCTGTTCGCCAAGGCGGCGCGGGCCGTGCTGGGCGAGGACGAGGATGGGAGCATGACGTGATGCGGATGATGCGCCTGTCGCCCCTGCTGCTGACGCTCGCCGCGCCGGTCGCGGCGCAGACCGCGCCCGCCCCCCGGCCGCTGCTCGTCGAGACGCAGACCTTGTTCGACTCCTATGTGCGGGAGGGCCGGATGCCGGGGATCGTCGGTGCGTTCGGGCGCGGCGACTCGCCCACCGTCTTCGTGCCGGCGGGGCGGATCGCCGAGGCGGCCGATTCGCCCGCCGCCGGCCCCGATACGCTCTGGCGCATCTATTCGATGACCAAGCCGATCACCGGCATGGCGGTGATGCTGCTGGTCGAGGAGGGGCGGATCGGGCTGGACGATCCGGTCGCCCGGTACATCCCCGCCTTCGCGCATATGCGGGTGCTGACCCATCCCGACACCAGCCTGGATTCGGTGCCAGCGACGCGGCCGATCACCATCCGCCAGCTCCTGACCCACACATCGGGCCTGGGCTATTCGATCAACGCTCGGGGACCGCTGCTGCGCGAATATGAGCGGCTGGGCCTGGTGCCGCTGGCGATCAATGCGGCGGCCGAGGCGGCGATGCGCCGCGCCCGCCCGGCGACGCTCGCCGCCTTCGCCGACCGGGTCGCCACGGTGCCGCTGATCGCCGAGCCGGGGACACGGTGGCATTATTCGATCGGGCTCGACGTGCTGGGCCGGGTGATCGAGGTGGCGAGCGGAATGCCGTTCGACCGCTTCCTCCAGACCCGGTTCTTCACGCCATTGAAGATGGATTCGACCGCCTTCACCGTGCCGGCGAAGGATGCCGGCCGGCTGGCGACCAATTACGCCGTGCTGGGCCGGACCCTGGCGCCGCTCGATCCGGGCCAGAGATCCGTATTCCTGACGCCGCCCAGCTTCCCCTATGGCGGCGCGGGTCTGGTGTCGTCGGCGCGCGATTACGATCGCTTCCTCCACATGCTCCAGAATGGCGGCACGCTGGATGGGGTGCGCGTGATGAAGGCGGAGACGGTGCGAATGGCCATGTCGAACCTGTTGCCGCCGGGCGTCGCGTTCGGCGGCGCGGGGATGGTGACCGGCGACAAGCCCGGCGTGCCCCAGGGCTTCGGCGCGGGCGGATCGGTGCGGCTGGTCGACGAGCCGGGGGGGCCGGGCAAAGGAACGTTCGGCTGGGCCGGGGCGGCGGGATCGATCGGCTGGGTCGATCCGGCATTGGGAATACGAGGAACGGTGATGATCAACGAAATGGGCGGCGACGTGCCGCTGGCGGACCAGGTCGGCGCAGCCTTGCGCCGCGATGCCACGCGGTTGCACGGCGAATGATCGGCTTCACCGGCGGCCTGCTCGACCGCGCCGACCCGATCCGCCACGACGCGGCGCGCTTCGCGGCCGCCATTGCCGATCCGCGTGCGCGGCTGTTGGTGCTGGACGACTACGCGCCCGCGATGGACGGCGAGCGACTCGGCTGGACGACGCTGGGCGAGCACAGCCCGGAGCGGCTGGTGCTGCTGGGGCTGGACGCGGCGGGCGTGCCACATTTCGCTGCCATCACCGACCAGCCGGCGCGCGGCCGCTCGTTCGAGATGATCGCCGCGCTCCACGCGTTGGTGGCGGGGGAGGCGGCCACCTATGCGGCGGCGCGCGCGGTGCTCGACTGGCATGCGCGCCACGGCTACTGCGCCGTTTGCGGCCAGCCGACGACGCCGTTCCGGGCCGGCTGGGGACGACGCTGCCCCAGTTGCGCGACCGAGCATTTTCCGCGCGTCGACCCGGTCGTCATCATGATCGCGGAGCATGATGGCCGCGCCCTGCTCGGCCGCCAGCCCGCCTTCCCGCCCGGCCGCTATTCGGCGCTGGCCGGTTTCCTGGAACCCGGCGAATCGATCGAGGAAGCGGTCGCGCGCGAAGTCGCGGAGGAAGCGGGCGTCGCCGTCACCGACGTCCGCTACGTCGCCAGCCAGCCCTGGCCGTTCCCGTCGTCGCTGATGATCGCCTGCATCGCCACCGCGACCAGCGACCGGCTGGCGATCGACACGACCGAGCTGGAGGATGCGATCTGGGTCCCGCGGGCCGTGGTGCGCGCGGTGCTGGCGGGCGAGCCGGGCCCGTTCGTGCCGCCGCCGCCCTATGCCATCGCGCACAGCCTGCTGACCCGTTGGGCGGAAGAATTGCCAATCGTTCCAGATGGGTAATGGATAATTAACCTTTCTGCTGCATTAACGACTCCAGCAACACGGGAGTCGGACATGACGAAATTCAAGCCCTGGGCGATCGCCGCCATCGGCGCGGTGGCAATGATCGCGCCCGCCACGGCGCAGGCCGCCACCGTCTTCACCGACCGGGCGCAGTTCCTCGCGCTGGGCGGCACGCCGTCCTACACGACCGACTTCTCGCAGGGCACGAATCCGCTTCTGATCTTTCAGGTCGCCGGCGAGGCCGTCGAGCAGATCACGCCTGTTTCGGGCTACGAAGCCGGCCTGATCGGCAGCGTCGACGGCTCCGCCTTCGTCCAGGTGCTGGCGGATGTGGCGATCACCACCGTGTTCAGCTTCACCTCGACGACCCAGGCGCTCGGCTTCGACCTGCGTCCCTATTTCGCGGGGGAGTTGAGCGACGCGGGCGAGACCGTGGGCTTCCTGACCGACACGGGCGAGATGGGCAGCTTCACGCTGAGCAGCCTGAACGAGGTCGGCTTCCTGGGCTTCAGCTTCGACACGCCGATCGAACAGCTCGCCTTCTATCGCCTCGACAATGAGGGCGGCGCGGATGCCAGCACCGCCTTCGGCATCGACAATGTCGTCGGCTATGCCGCAGCCGTGCCCGAGCCGTCGAGCTGGGCGATGATGCTGGTCGGTTTCGCGATGCTGGGCGCGGGCGCCCGCTATCGCCGCCGCAGCGCCACCGTCGCCTACGCCTGAACCCCGTCCACCGCGACGCCGCCGTCCCGTTCAGACGGGAGCGGCGTCCGGGCCGGCGCCATAATGGTGCCAGGTGAAGATCGCCAGCGCGCCGCGATGCGGCCGCCACCCCTCGGCCAGCGTGCGCGTCAGCGCCTCGCTGGGCCGTGCCTCATGGCCCAGGATGCGGCCGATCTCGATCTGCACCGCCAGGTCGCCAGCCGGCCAGATATCGGGCCGCCCCTCCGCGAACAGCAGATAGACCTCGGCCGACCAGCGGCCGATGCCCTTGACCCGGACCAACGCCGCGACCGCCGCCTCGTCGTCCTCGGGCAGATGGGCGAGGTCGAGCCGCCCGCTCGTCACCTCGTCCGCCAGGCTGCGCGCATAGCCGCTCTTCTGCCGCGACAGGCCGGCGGCGCGCAATTCCTCGTCGCTCGCCGCCATCACCCGCGCCGGATCCCCGGCGTCACCGAGCACCTCGTCCAGCCGCCGCCACACCGCATTGGCGGAGGCGACGCTGACCTGCTGCCCGACGATCGTGCGCAGCAGCGTCGCATAGCCGCGCTCGCGAATGCGCGGCTCGGGATAGCCGACCCGCCGGATCGCCGCCGCGATCGCCGGTTCGACCGCGCCCAGCGCATCCAGCCCGGCGCGAAGCTGGTCCGCGCTCAGTCCCATGACGCTTGATCGCCCGCGACGCGGACGCCATGACGGCGGCGAAGATCTGGAGATTGCATGATGCCCACGCTTATCGTCACGACGCGCGAAGGGGAAGAACGCGAACTGGTTGGCGAATCGGGCCTTTCGGTGATGGAAGTGATCCGCGACGGCGGCATCGACGAACTGCTGGCGCTGTGCGGCGGCTGCTGTTCCTGCGCGACCTGCCACGTCCATGTCGACCCCGCCTTCGCCGACCGCCTGCCCAAGATGAGCCCGGACGAGGATGATCTGCTCGACTCGACCAGCGATCGCGACGCGACCTCGCGCCTGTCCTGCCAGATCCCCTTCACCGATGCGCTCGACGGCCTGCGCATCCGCATCGCGGCGGAGGACTGATCGCCTCCGACCCCGGGGTACGGCACGTTACAGCAGCGTGCCGTGCAGGATGACCAGCGCGATCGAGAAATAGATCACCAGCCCGGTGACATCGACCAGGGTGGCGACGAAGGGCGCGGAGGCGCTGGCGGGATCGAAGCCCAGCCGTTGCAGGGCGAAGGGCAGCATCGATCCGGCCAGCGAACCGAAGGTGACGATGCCGATCAGCCCCGCGCCGACCGTGGCGGCGATCAGCGGCCAGTGCGGGCCATAGTCGTAGAAGCCGAAAGCCTGCCATGCCGCGATCCGCGCCATGCCGAGCAGCCCCAGGATCGCGCCCAGCACCAGCCCGGTCGGTATCTCGCGGAACGCCACGCGCCACCAGTCGCGTAGCCGGACCTGGTGCAGCGCCAGCGCGCGGATGATCAGCGAGGTCGCCTGGCTGCCGCTATTGCCGCCCGAACTCATGATGAGCGGGATGAACAGCGTCAGCACGATCGCGCGTTCCAGCTCGCTTTCGAAATGCTGCATCGCGCTGGCGGTCAGCATCTCCGACAGGAACAGCGCGCACAGCCAGCCGGCCCGCTTGCGGATCATGGCGCCGAAGCCGGTGTCGAGATAGGGCCGGCCGAGCGCGGCGACGCCGCCGAACCGCTCGCTATCCTCGGTCGCCTCGGCGACGATCACGTCGAGCACGTCGTCGACCGTGACGATGCCGAGCAGCCGCCGGTGCGCGTCGACCACCGGCACCGCCAGCAGGTCGTGCCGCGCGATCTGGCGCGCCACATCCTCGCGGTCGGCATCGGGCGCGGTGGTGACCGGATCGGACGGGGCGAGGCTGCGGACGACGGCGTCGGGCTCGGCGGAGATCAGCCGGCGCAGCGACAGCGCCCCGGTCAGCCGGCCGGCGGGGTCGAGCAGGTAGAGCGCATAGATGGTCTCGCGGCTGCGCTCCACCGTGCGGATATGGTCCAGCGCCTGGGCGACGGTGATCCCCTCCGCCACCGCGACGAACTCGGTCGTCATCAATCCGCCCGCGCTGTCCGTCGGCCAGGCGAGCAGTCGGCGCAGCGACTGGCGGACCGGCGGCGGCAGCAGCGCCAGCACCGCCTCCGCCTCGCCCGCGGCCAAGTCGGCGAGCAGGTCTGCGGCGCGGTCCTCGGCCATGGCGGCGATCAGCGTCGCGCTCTCGGCGAAGGACAGGGCGGCGAGCGTGCGGGCCGCGCCATGATATTCGGGCTGCTCCAGCACGCGCACCGCATCGGCGGGGTCGAGCGTGCGCAGCATCGCGGCGGCGGCCTGGGGCGTCTCGCGGCTCAGATGCTCGGCGATGTCGGCCGGATAGGGCGCCGGAGAAGGGGCGGGGCCGTTCGCCGCCGGGAGAAAGCCGATGCCGGCCCGCGCGCCGGCGATGGGATCGTTCGTCATCGTCTCAACCTCGCCAGCCGCACGATCCGCCGGCGGGCGAGCTGGACCGGAGCCTAGCGGACGACCACCGAGGAGCGTGCGGCTCTACTGGAACTGTCGCTGGACATGTTCTCGCTTCCGAAACGGAGTGACCGTCACTCCGAGGCCGGCCTCTGGTCCCCTGGGCCGGGTCTGTCAACCGGCCGGAATGGCCGGGGCAGCAGGGCGGTCAATAGGCGCGGGCGACCGCGAACTCGACCGCCTCGATCATCGCATCCTTGGCGCGGCCATCGGCGAAGCCGGCGATCGAGTCGATCGCGCGCTGCCCGTAGTGGCGGGCGCGGGCCAGCGTGTCGTCGACCGCGCGGGTCTGGCGCACCAGGCTGATGGCATGGGCGAAATCCGCGTCGCCGGCGCGCCGCCCCTCGACCGCGTCCTTCCAGAACTTGCGATCCTCGGCGGAGCCGCGGGCATAGGCGAGGATGACCGGCAGCGTCATCTTGCCCTCGCGGAAATCGTCGCCGGCATCCTTGCCCATCGTGCCCGCGTCCGAGACATAGTCGATCGCGTCGTCGACCAGCTGGAAGGCGATGCCGAGATTGCGGCCATAGGCGTCGAGCGCCATCTCCTCCGCCTCGGACCGCTCCGCCACCACCGCGGCGATGCGGCAGGCGGCGGCGAACAGCGCCGCGGTCTTGGCGCCGATGATGTCGAGATAGCGATCCTCGCCCAGGTCGACGCGGCGCGCGGCGGTGAGCTGGTTGACCTCGCCTTCCGCGATCACGGCCGAGGCGTTGGACAGGATCTTCAGCACCTTCAGGCTGCCGTCCTCGACCATCAGCTCGAACGAGCGGCTGAACAGGAAGTCGCCGACCAGGACGCTGGCTGGGTTGCCCCAGATGATGTTGGCGGTGCGCCGGCCACGCCGCAGGTCCGACCCGTCGACGACATCGTCGTGCAGCAGCGTCGCGGTATGGATGAACTCCACCGACGCGGCGAGCCGGTGGTGGCGCGTGCCGTCATAGCCGATCAGCTGCGCGCTCGCGAGCGTCAGCATCGGGCGCATCCGCTTGCCGCCGCCCGCGATCAGATGGCCGGCCAGTTCCGGGATCAGCGGGATGTCGGACCGCATCCGGTCGAGGATCACCGCGTTCACCGCGGCCATGTCGCCGGCGACGAGCTGCAGCATCGGCTCCAGCGAGGGGGTCGTGGTCTTCAGGCGGTGGACGGTCGCGGTCATCCTCGCCCAAGTGGCCGCCCCCGCGCGCGAACGCAAGTTTTACGTACACCGAAAAACATGGAAACCGGCGGCCACATCCCGCAAAGGGCGACGGAAGGAGCCCGAGCCCCATGAACCAAGCCCCGACGTCATCCCCGGCCCCGACCGTCAGCGACGATGTGTTGAGCGGATATCGCCAGTCGATCGACAATATCGACGCGGCGCTGGTGTGCATGCTGGCGGAGCGGTTCCGCGTCACCCAGGCGGTCGGCGTCTACAAGGCGGAGAAGGGCCTGCCCCCCGCCGACCCGGGGCGCGAGGAGCGGCAGATCGCGCGGCTCCGCCGGCTGGCCGAAGAGGCGCAGCTCGATCCGGAATTCTCCGAGAAGTTCCTGCGCTTCATCATCGACGAGGTGATCCGCCACCACGCGCGCCACCAGTCGCAGGCGCAGACGCCGGCATGACCGGTTTCCTGCTGGCGATCGAGGGCGGCGACGGCGCGGGCAAGGCGACCACCGCGGCGGAGATCGTCGCGCTGGCGCGAGAGGCCGGGCGCAGCGCCACGCTGCTGTCCTTTCCGCGCTATGCCGATACGATCGGCGGCCATGTGCTGGGCGATTATCTGGCCGGACGGCTGCCCCATGCCGCCTCGCCGCGCGCGGCGGCGGTGCTCTACGCGCTCGACCGGTTCGAATCGGCGGCGGCGATCGCCACCGCGGCCGCCGGGCACGAACTGGTGGTGTTCGACCGCTACATCGCCTCCAACATGGCGTATCAGGCGGCGCAGGTGCCGGCCGGGGAGGCGGCCGGGCTGATGGACTGGATCGCGCGGCTGGAGGTGACGCAGTTCGGCCTGCCGCGTCCCGACCTCTCCATCTATCTCGATACGCCGGCCGAGGTGGCGCGCGACCTGATCCGCCGCAAGCGCCAGCGCAGCTACACCGACGCGACCTTCGACGCCTATGAGGCGGACCAGGCGCTGCAGCAGCGGGTACGCGCCAATTATGCGGCGATGGTGGCGGGCGGCGACGCGCTGATCGGCCGCTGGGCGACGCTGCCGACCATCAGCAACGGCGCGCTCAGGCCGCCGCGCGACATCGCGGCGGCGGCGCTGGCGCTGGTCGAGCGCTGAGCGCGCTCAGCAGACGTGGTGGTGGCGCATCGCGTCGCCGGATTCGACCTGCAGGGTCGCATGGCCGATCCCGAACCGGTCCTTCAGCACGCCGTGCACGCGGTCGAGAAAGGCGTCGCCGGGAGGGCCGGCGGGCATCACGAGATGCGCGGTCAGCACCGGCTCGGTCGTCGACATCGGCCAGATGTGGAGGTCGTGCACCGCCGTCACGCCATCGAGCGCGAGCAGCGCCGCCTGGACCCGGTCGTAATCGATGCCGCGCGGCACCGCGGCCAGCGACATCTCCACCGTTTCGCGCAGCAGGCCCCAGGTCTGCCAGAAGATCAAGGCGGCGATGACGATGCTGACCAGCGGGTCGATCCATCCGATCCCCGTCCACCAGATCACCACGCCCGCCGCGACCACTCCGGCCGAGACCGCCGCGTCGCCCAGCATGTGCAGATAGGCACCGCGGATATTGACGTCGCCATGCCGCCCGCCCGCGAACAGCCAGGCGGTGACGGCGTTGACCGCGATGCCCAGCCCCGCGACCATCGACACGGTCAGCCCGGCCAGCGGCGGCGGCGCATCGAACCGCTGCGCCGCCTCCAGCACGATCGCGCCCAGGGCGATCATCAAGAGCAGCGCATTGGCCAGCGCCGCCAGGATCGTCGACCCCTTCAGCCCATAGGTGAAGCGCTTGGTCGGCGGCGTCCGCGCCAGCGTCGCGCCGCCCCAGGCGACCGCCAGCCCCAGCACGTCCGACAGATTGTGGCCGGCGTCCGCCAGCAGCGCGACCGACCCGGTCCACAGCCCCGCCGCCGCCTCGCCCAGCACATAGAGGATGTTGATCGTGATCCCGATCGCGAAGGCGCGGTCGAAATTGGCGGGGGCGTGCGAATGGCCGTGGCCATGGGCATGGCCATGCGCATGATCATGTCCATGGCCGTGATGATGATGATGTCCGCTCACGCTCGCCTTTTATCGCGGAAAGCGATGGGGCGAAACTGTCGGCTCCGTCATCCGGGCGTCATCCTCGCATAACGAAACGCCGCCGCTCCCCCCGGAACGGCGGCGTCGCTCAACAGCGAGGAACGGTCATCAGGCGAAGACAGCCCGCGTCGCACGGCGACGATAGCGCGCCGATGCGCCGAGCATGGCGAAGCCGACCATCATCATCGCCCAGGTGGCGGGTCCGGGAACGGCGGCGACGGTGCCGGAGAATTGCACCTCGCCGATGCTGTAGAGCTGGTCGCCGGCGCGGCCGGTGACGACCACGCGGGTCGCCAGCGTCGGGGCGAGATCCGTCCTGAAGCTTTGCAGGAGACCGCCGTTATAAGGCGAAAATTCAAAATAGCGGCTGAGCGTGCCGCCGTTGAAGAACGAGAAGGTGTAATAGTCATTCCCGTCGGCGATCATATTGATTCCGGTAACGCTGCTCAATTCCGCAAAGGAATACGTCAAATTCGTATTGCGTCCTAGAAGATTAGGGCCAAATTGCACGGAATTGGAAAGATTCCATTCGGTGCCGACGGCAGGGAAAATGCCATCATTCGCGATCTGGGGGTCGTTTCGGGTCGGGCCGTCGACGGTCAATGTCGCCGGCAGGACCGCAGCCATGGAAGGTGCTGCGATAGATAGAAATGCACCTGCAAGTGACAGCTTCGTCAATGTCCTCACGGTTCAACCCCCAAAAGCCGCAACAATTCTTCGTTACTGCTGAAGGAATACAAATGAATTATTAACCGTAAATTCCGGGAGACTACGTAATTTTAACGAAGATCTAGGTGAGTTCTTACTTAGGCTTTGATTTCCAATGTTTATGATACTCGTTCCGAATGGTTTCGACAAAGTCGGAAGGCGCGACGGCACATGGACCGGTTAGGCGCGCCTGTCGCATCGCTTTGTGGCAAGGAAAGGCCATGCCGCACGCCTATCCATCCGACCGCCGCATCGACTCCCCTTCGCGAACGGCCGCCGCATGACTGCCCTGCCGATCGAAGCCGTGCTGCCCGACCTGCTCCAGGCGCTGCGCGACTGCCCGAACGCGGTGCTGGTCGCGCCGCCCGGCGCCGGCAAGACCACGGCGGTCGCGCCCGCCCTGCTCGCCGAGCCATGGTGCACGGGCGAGATCCTGCTGCTGTCGCCGCGCCGACTTGCGGCGCGGGCGGCGGCGGAGCGGATGGCGGACCTGGCGGGGGAGCCGGTTGGGCAGCGTTTCGGCTATGCGACGCGGATGGACAGCCGTCGCTCCGCCGCGACGCGCGTGACAGTGGTGACCGAGGGCATCTTCGTCGCGCGCATCCAGGCCGATCCCGAACTGGCGGGGGTATCGGCGGTGCTGTTCGACGAAGTGCACGAGCGCAATCTGGACGGCGATTTCGGTCTGGCGCTGGCGCTCGACGCGCAGGCGGGCTTGCGGCCGGACCTTCGCATTGTCGCCATGTCGGCGACGCTGGACGGTGCGCGCTTCGCCACGCTGCTGGCGGGCGCGCCGGTGATCGAGAGCGAGGGGCGAAGCTATCCGCTGACGCTGCGCCATCTCGGCCGCGACGCGACCCGGCGGGTGGAGGATGCGGTGGCCGGCGCGATCCGCCAGGCGTTGCGCGACGAAGAGGGCGGCGTGCTCGCCTTCCTGCCCGGCGTCGCCGAGATCGAGCGGGTGGCCGAGCGGCTCGACTCGCTGCCGGAGGGGGTGATGCTCCACCGGCTGCACGGCAGCCTCGACCCCGCCGAGCAGCGCGCCGCGATCCGGCCCTCCCCGGACCGCAAGGTCGTGCTGGCCACCGGCATCGCCGAGACCAGCCTGACGCTGGACGGCATCCGCGTGGTGGTCGATTCGGGGCTGGCGCGCCGCCCCCGCTACGACCGGGCGGCGGGGATGACGCGGCTGGTGACCGAGCGGGCCAGCCAGGCGGCGGTGACGCAGCGCGCCGGCCGCGCCGCGCGCCAGGGGCCGGGCGTCGCCTATCGCCTTTGGGAGGAGGCGGCGACCGCCGGTCTACCGCGCTTCGACCCGCCCGAGATCGTCGAGGCGGACCTGTCCGGCCTGGTGCTGGCCTGCGGGATCTGGGGCGTGCGCGATCCGCGCGACCTGTTGTGGCTCGACCCGCCCCCCGCCGCCGCCGTGGACGAGGCGCGCGGCCGGCTGCGGGCGCTGGACGCGATCGACGGCGACGGCCGGCCGACCGCGCATGGCCGCCGCATCGCCGCCATGCCGATGCCACCGCGCCTGGCGCATATGCTGGCGGTCGCCGCCGGACATGGCCTGGGGCCGGTCGCGGCGGAGGTGGCGGTGCTGCTGTCCGAACGCGGCACCGGCGGCCTCGACGCCGATCTGGAGGTGCGCCGCCGCCGCTGGCGCAGCGAGCGCGGCAGCAAGGCGGAGGCGGCGCGGAAACTGGCGCAGCGCTGGGCGAAGATGGTCGCCGACCGACAGGGCGGGGCGGGGCCGGCGGCCGACACGCCGGGGGCGGAAGCGGCCTGCATCGCGCTCGCCTTCCCCGACCGGGTGGCGCGGCGGCGCGACACGTCGGGGGAAAGCTGGGCTTCGGTCGGCGGGCGCGGCTTCCGGCTCGATCCCGCCAGCCCGCTCGCCCGCGCCGAATGGCTGGCGGTGGCGGAGACGCAAGGCGCGGCGTCCGGCGCGCGGATCCTCGCCGCCGCCGCGACCGACCTCCTCACGATCGAGACGCTGTTCGCCGACAAGATCGAGACGGTGCGCACCGTCCGCTTCGACCCCGATACCGGCGGCGTGCAGACGCTGCGCGAACGCCGGCTGGGCGCGCTGCGGCTGCAATCGGGACCGGACAGCGGCGCCGACCCGCAGGCGATCGTCGCCGCGCTGGTCGAGGGGGTGCGGGCACATGGCCTCGATCGCTTGACCTGGAGCGAGGGCGCCCGCCAGCTCCGCGACCGCGCCGCCTATGCCGGGCTGGACGTATCCACGGGGTTGGTCGAGCGGCTCGACACGTGGCTGCCGCCGCTCCTCGCGGGTCGCCGCCGGCTCGACCAAATCCCGTCCGGCGAACTGACCGAGGCGATCCGGGGCGTGATCGGCTGGGACGCGCTGCGCCGCATCGACCGGCTCGCCCCGCCGCATTTCACCAGCCCGGCCGGCTCCACCCATGCGATCGACTATGCCGCCGAGGGCGGCCCGCGCGTCGAGCTGCGGCCCCAGGCCTTGTTCGGGCTGGCGGTGCATCCGACGGTGGGCGAGGCGCGGGTGCCGCTGGTCCTGTCGCTGACCTCGCCCGCCGGCCGGCCGATCCAGACGACGCGCGACCTGCCCGGCTTCTGGGCGGGAAGCTGGGCCGATGTCGCGCGCGAGATGCGTGGCCGCTACCCGCGCCATCCCTGGCCCGACGATCCTGCCGCCGCCCCGGCGACGCTGCGCACCAAAAAGGCGGATGCAAGAGCCGCCGGTTCACGGTAGGAAGCGCGCCATGGCAACCGCACGCATCTTCCAGCGCCCGAAGAATTCCATGCAGTCCGGCCGGGCCCGGACCGACCAGTGGCAGCTCGAATTCGAGCCGGCCGAGCCCAAGCACGCCGACCCGCTGACCGGCTGGGCCGGCAGCGGCGACACGCGCGACCAGATCCGCCTGCTCTTCCCGACGCTGGAAGCCGCGATCGCGCATTGCGAGCGCGAGGGGCATGACTACACCGTCGTGCCCGCGCCGAAGAAGACGCTGAAATTGCAGGCGTACGCCGACAATTTCCGCTGATCGCGGGTGAACGGTTTCCCTTCTCCTGTTCCCCGGCGAAGGCCGGGGCCAGTTGGGAGACGTCGGTAACGGCGCGCAGCGCTCCATTACACCTGCCTTCCCAACTGGGCCCCGGCCTTCGCCGGGGAACAGTTAGGGGGAATCAGCCTACAGTGTCGCCAGATCCAGCAACAACAGGATTTTGGCATCGATCCCCAGCCCTGCGGCCCGCTTCTCGCGCAGGAAGCCCGGCACCGTGGCGAGCGGCACGCGATGGACGGTGATGTCCTCCTCGGGCGATCCGCCACCCTCGCCGACCCGCGTCAGGCCGGTGGCGCGCACCACGGTGAAGCTCTCCGAGGTCATGCCCGGCGAGGAGTAGAAGAGGCCCAGGTCCTCGACCGTGTCGGCCCGGTAGCCGGTTTCCTCCTCCAGTTCGCGCCGCGCCGCCACCGCAGTCGATTCGCCGGCGGTTTCGTCGCCGACCAGCCCGGCGGGCAGTTCCAGGCAGCGCTTGCCGACCGGGATGCGATATTGCTCGACCAGGATGATGTCCTCGCCGTCGAGCGCGACGATCACCGCCGCGCCGATCTGGCCCTGGCGCTCGGCATATTCCCAGCTTCCCTGCTGGCGCACGGTGAGGAACCGGCCCTGCCACTTCAACTCGCTCATATTTCGATCACCCGATCCGGCAGTTCGTTGATGTCCTCGGCGTCACGCGGAAAATGCTCCGCCAGCACCGCACCGATCCGCTCGATCGCCGCCGCCATGCCGTCGCCGGGCCGGTCGTCCTTCACCGCCGCGATCAAGACGGCCATCGCCTCGCCCCATATTTCCGGCGCGACGCGGCTGTGGATGGGCGCGTCGGCGACCAGCTCGGCGCGATGTTCGGCCAGCGACAGATAGAGGAGGACGCCCGTTGCCCCCCGCGTGCGCGACTCGACCGCCGTCCGGAACAGCAGCAGGGCGCGCCGCCGCACCCGCCGCGCCCTGGTCGCGCGCGGGGTGAGGGCCAGCCGCATGGGCGTGGAAACGAGCAGCAGCCGCACCAGCAGGAAGGCGATGGTGGTCGCGACCAGCCCGACCAGGAACAGCGAGGCCGCCGGCGGCGGTCCGTCCCAGGGGCTGGCGATCAGGCCGTGCAGCGCCTCCGCCGCGCCGGGGATCGCCGCCAGCAGCGCCAGCACCAGCAGCATCGCCAGCACCGCCCAATGCAGCGCGACGTCGTGATAGGCGTCGGACTGGACGGCCACGATCGGCACGATCTCGCCATTGGTGCGCGCCTCCGCCGCGGTCACCGCCGCCGCGACCTTGGCGCGGTCCGTGTCGCTCAGCCGCATCACCAGTCTCCCGAGGCGCCGCCGCCCCCGAAATCGCCGCCGCCGCCGCCGGTGAAGCCGCCACCGCCCCAGCTACCGTCGGAGCCGCCGCCATCGCCGCCGCCGCCCCAGCCGGAGCCACCGCCCCAGCCGCCACCCCGGGAGCGGCCGATCTCGTTGGCGATGCCCCACAGCACGATGGGCAGGGCCGAACCGGAATCGTCCGACCGGTCATCCCATGGGCCGCGGCGATAGCGCCGACCACGACCGCCGCGCCGGAAGATCATAGGCAGCACGACGAAGGCGAGGATGATCAGCCAAAAGACCAGCGCCACCGGCACGCCGCCGCTGCCCGAGGGACTTCGGCGATGCTCGCGGTCGAACCGGGCGATGGCGGCGTCGGTCCGGGCCTTGGCCTCGTCCGGACTGGCGCGCAGCTGTTGGATGATCTGGTCGGCGCCGGCTTCGATCGCCTGCGGCACCTTGTCGTCGCGGATCAGCGGCAACATCGTCTGGTAGATGATGACGCTGGACAGGGCGTCGGTCAGGATCGGCTCCAGCCCGCGCCCCACCTCGATCCGGGGGCCGCGCTGGCCGGCGGGGTTGCCCGGCGCGAGCAACAGGATCGCGCCGTTGTTCACGTCGCCCAAACCGACGCCCCAGGCCCGGCCAAGCCGATAACCATAGTCGGACAAGGGGTAGCCCTGCGTGTCCGGCACCGTCACCACGACCAGCTGCCGCTTGGTGTCGCGTTGCAGTGCCTCCAGCTTCTGCGTCAGCGCGGCGCGCTCGGCCGGCGACAGGACATTCGCCTGGTCGACCACCAGCCCCGTGAACTTGGGGAAGGTCTGTGCCACCGCGACCTGCGCGGTGAGCAACAGGAGGAACGCCGCCAGCCAGCGCACCATGCCGGTCAGCTCGCATTCCCGAAATTGACCGTCGGCGCGGTGTCCGCGCCCGGCGTGGTCGCGCTGAACGGCACGATCGGCTTGGCGTCGTAGAAGATGCGCGCGCCGACCGCGTCGGGGAAGGTGCGGATGCGGGTGTTATAGGCCTGTACCGCCGTGTTGTAGTCCTGGCGGGCGATGCTGATCCGGTTCTCGGTGCCTTCGAGCTGGCTCATCAGCGTGGTGTAGTTGCCCTGGCTCTTCAGCTCCGGATAGGCCTCCTGCAGGCGCTGCAGGTTGAGCGTCACCGCGCTCTGCGCCCGCTCGAAATTGGCCAGCTTGGCCGGATCGGTCAGGTCGTCGCCGCTGAGGCGCACCTGGTTGGCGGCGGCGCGGGCGCGCGTCACCTCGGTCAGGATGTCCTTCTCCTGCGCGCCGGCGGCCTTCACCGTCGACACCAGGTTGGGGATCAGGTCGGCACGGCGCTGATACTGGTTCTGCACGTCCGCCCAGCGCGCCTTGGCATTCTCCTCGGCGGTCGGGATGCTGTTGATTCCGCAGCCCGACAGGGCAGCGGCCGCCACCAGGGCGGGAATGACCGGCACGAAACGACGCGACATGGAGCCTCCTCAATCTGTCCTACCCATATAGGACACCCGTATCGCTTGGCGAAGAGGGTTTCGACGACTACGCTCCAGATCAGGATTTGGTGCAAGGGGAGCCACGATGCTCAAGGAATTCAAGGCGTTCATCGCACGCGGCAATGTCCTGGACCTGGCGGTCGCCGTCATCATCGGCGCGGCGTTCGGCCGGATCGTGACCTCGCTGACCGAGGATGTGCTGATGCCGGTGATCGGCAAGATCTTCGGGGGCCTGGACTTCTCCAGCTACTTCCTGACCCTGGGGCCGGTGCCGGCGGCGCTGCGAGGCTCGACCGACTATGCCGCCCTGAAGAAGGCGGGCGTGCCGCTGCTCGGATATGGCGAGTTCATCACCCAGGCGGTCAATTTCCTGATCGTCGCCTTCATCATCTTCCTGATCGTGCGCTCGGTGAACAAGCTGATGCCCAAGCCCGAGGTCGCCGCGCCGGTCGAGCCGGCCGACGTTACGCTGCTGCGCGAGATCCGCGACGAGCTGAAGGGGCGACCGCGCGTCTGACCGGCGGCGTCAGGGCCGCTCGATCAGGTAGTTGAGCCGCGCCGCCGCGATCGGCCGGGCGCGGTCGTCCTGCCAGGCGACGGCCTCGACATTGGCGATCCGGGTGCCCAGCCGAGTGACCGTGCCGACGCCGCGGGTCGGTCGCTCGCGACCGCCGCGCATATAGTCGACCGTCACCGTGATCGGCTTGATCCGGCCGCCGCCCTCGGCCTGCAAGGCCTGGTCGAGCGCGGCGATCGCCGCCATCTCCAGGAGGCCGGCGATCGCGCCGCCATGGACGAAGCCGGGTCGGCCAAGGACCGGCTCGCCGAACGGCAGCAGCAGCACGGGCGGTCCGTCGCCTTCCGCTTCGATCGCAATGCCGAGCAGCGCGGCGTAGGGCGGTGGGGTCATGCCCGGGCCTGCTTCGCCGGAGCGTCCATGAGCATGAAGGTGCCGGCGACATGCGCGATCGGGTCGGCGGGGTCCCGATGATAGGCGATGCCGCGCACGAACGCGACCGCGCGCGCCAGCCGATAGCATTCGCCGCGCCCGATCACCGTCTCGCCGGGCGTGGCCGGGCGGCAATAATCGACGCGCAGGTCGAGCGTCGCATGCGGCGCGAAGACGCCGCGCCGGGTCCACACCGCCATGCTGGTCGCCATGTCCATCAGCGTGACGATCGGGCCGGACGCCAGGACGCCGGTCGAGGGGTCGCCGACCTGGTCGGCGGCATAGGGCAGGGCGAGCTCCACCCAGTCCTCCGCCTTGGCGTGGTAGCGGATGCCCAGCCGGCCACCATGGCCATACTGGTCCAGCCGGGTGAAGCGGGCGGGATCGAACGCGGTCATGCCGCTGTGGTAAGCGGGCCGGGCGGTCGGGCGCAAGCACTGGCGGGGCCCCTCGACACCGGCGGGCCGCCGCGCCACACTCACCCGGAGGCAGGAGAGGAGGAGGCCATGACCGATCGGGTCGCACTGACCATCGCGGAGGGGATCGCGCATGTCCGGCTGGCGCGGGGCGACAAGCTGAACGCGCTCGATCCGGCGATGTTCGAGGCGCTGGCGGCGGCGATCGAGCGGCTGGCCGGGGCCAGCGACGTGCGCTGCGTCCTCTTGTCGGGCGAGGGGCGGGGGTTTTGCGCCGGACTCGACATGGCGGCGATGGCGGGCATGGCGGGGATGCAGGCGGGCGGAACCGGCGGATTGCTGACCGCCGAGCGGACCCATGGTCTCGCCAATCTGGCGCAGCAGGTCGCCTGGGGGTGGCGGACGCTACCCCAGCCGGTGGTCGCGGCGCTGCACGGCGTGGTGCTGGGCGGCGGCCTTCAGGTCGCGAGCGGCGCGGACGTCCGGCTGGTCGCAGGCGATGCCCGGCTGTCGGTGCGCGAGCTGCACTGGGGGATCGTGCCGGACATGGCCGGTTTCGCGCTGTGGCGGGGGACGGTGCGCGACGACGTGCTGCGCGAATGCACCTATACCGCGCGCGAGTTCGACGGGGCGGAGGCGGTGGCGCTGGGCTTCGCGACGCGCGTCGCCGCCGATCCGCTGGCGGAGGCGCAGGCGCTGTGCCGGGCCATCGCCGGCCGCAACCCGGATGCGATCCGCGCCGCCAAGCGCCTGTTCGCAGTCGCCGCGGACGGTGACGCGGCGACGATCCTGCGCGCCGAGAGCGACGAACAGGCCCGGCTGCTCGGCACCGCCAACCAGCGCGAGCAGGTGATGGCGAACATGGAGAAGCGCGCGGCGCGGTTCCGGGACGGTTGAGGGTGGCCGCGCTTCCTCTTCGTTCCCCGGCCTTCGCCGGGGAACAGGAAGGGCCTCACTTCGCCGCGGTCGCACCCTTGTACAATCGCCCGAAATAGTCGTCGCGGTTCCACAGCGGCCGCTGCGCGCCATCGGCGATCTCGCGCGCGATGCGGTAGTTGACGTCGACGAAGCGCACCCCCTGGTCCCATAGGATCGGCTGGGTCAGGTCGTCGGACGGCTTGTGGTAGTTGGTGGACATGAAATGCTCCACCGCGGCCTTGCCCGGCCCCTTCTGTCCCGGCCACAGGAAGACCGAGGGGATGCCCTTCTGGACGAAGCGGAAATGGTCGGAACGGACGAAGATGCCCTGTTCCGGCATCGGGTCGGGCGACAGGTCGACGCCGGCGCTGTTCACCGCGCGGCGCACGATCGGCCCCAGGGTCGAGCGGTCGGCGCCGTAGACGATCATGTCCTCAAACGGATAGAGCAGGATCGGCATGTCGAGGTTGACGTCGGCGACGATGGTTCCGAGCGGCACGGTCGGGTGGTTGACGAAATAGTCGGAGCCGACCAGTCCCTTCTCCTCGCCGGTCACCGCCAGGAACATCACAGTGCGCTTGGGGGCGGTGCCGTCGGTCTTGAAGCGGCGCGCCTCCTCGATCAGGCTGGCGATGCCGATGGCATTGTCCAGCGCGCCATTGTTGATCGCGTCGCCATTCACCGGGGTGCCGACGCCGATATGGTCGAGATGCGCCGACAAGACCACGACCTGGTCCTTCAGCGCCGGATCGCTGCCGGGGACCAGCCCGACGACGTTGCTGCTCTCGGCCGGGGTGATGCTGGTCCTCGTCGTGACCGCCAGCGTGCCCGGCAGCGCGACCGGACGATAGCGGGGCGCCGGCTTCGCGGCCTGGGCGACGATCTTGCTCCACGGCGTTCTGGCGCCGGCGAACAGCTTGGCGGCGCCGGCCGGGCCCAGCGTGCCCAGCATCGCGATCGGCTCGCCATTGCCGGTGCCGTCGGGCCGGGCCCAGGTCATGCGCGCGCGATCGTACGTCTCCGCCAGCTTGGCCATCGCTTCCGGGGTCAGCGTCGCGCTGGCGAGCTGGATCGCGCCGACCGCGCCATGCGCGGCGGCGGTGCGCAGCTTGGTCTGGGGGGAGCCGAAAAAGGCGCGTTCCTCGCCGCCGAAGCGCGCGGGCGCGCCGGCGAAGAACAGCACGATCTTGCCGCGCACATCCACGCCCTTGAAGTCGTCATGGCCATATTGCGGGGCGTCGATGCCCTGGCCGACAAAGACGACCGGCGCGGACAGGCTGGCTTCCCGGTGCGTCGCGTCGGCGGCGGGGATATAGTCCTGGCCGAACACCAGCGGCTGGGGCTGTCCCTTGGACGGCGTCAGCACGAAGCGGCCCTGGCCCTCCGCCTTGTAGCGGACCAGCGGCACGCGCTGCAGATAGTCGCCCCGGTCGCCGCCCGGACGCAGGCCGGCGGCATAGAATTGCGCGGCGACATACTGCGCGGCGATGTCGAATTCCGGGCTGCCGGCCTCGCGCCCCTTCATCGCGTCGGACGCGAGGAACAGGACATGGGCCTTCATCGCGGCCTGGTCGGCCGGCAGCGGCGCGGCGAGCCGCGCGTTGATCGCGGCCGGATCGGGGTTGGTCGGCTCGGGCTTGGGCGGCTCGGGCTTGGTCGGGGCGGCGATCGGGGCAGGGGCGGCCCGGGTCGCTGGCGGCACGGTCTGCGCCAGGGCGGTGGTGGAAAGCGCCATCGCCAGAAGCGCGGCCGGAAAAACGTGCATCCTCAATCCCTAACTGGTGTCGCTCGTGACTATCACAGCGAGGCGGCGTCGCAAGCCTGACGCAAGGCGATGGAACCATCGCGCGCGCCGACTATAACAGGGGCATGGACATGCCCAACAGCCTCGCCGCGCCCCAGACGATCCGCCGGGGCGATTACCGCCCGCCCGCCTGGATGGTGCCCGAGACGCGACTGGATTTCGACCTCGATCCCGCCGCGACTCGCGTCCATGCGACGCTGACCGTGACGCGCAACGGCGCGGATGCCGGCCCGTTGCGGCTGGACGGCGCTGGGCAGGCGGTGCAGGCGGTGCGCGTCGATGGCGTGGCGGTCGACGACTGGGCGCTGGAGGGCGAGACGTTGATCGTGCCGCTGGCGGGTGACGCGCATGTCGTCGAGACCGAGGTGACGATCGCGCCCGACCGCAACACGCAGTTGATGGGCCTCTACGCCAGCGGCGGCATCCTCTGCACGCAATGCGAGGCGGAGGGTTTCCGCCGCATCACCTATTTCCCCGACCGGCCCGACGTGCTCAGCCGCTACTCGGTGCGGATGACGGCGGACCGGGCGCGTTATCCGGTGCTGCTGTCGAACGGCGATCCGGTGGCGAGCGGCGTGCAGGACGATGGCCGCCACTGGGCCGAATGGAACGATCCCTTTCCCAAGCCCAGCTATCTCTTCGCGCTGGTCGCGGGCGAGCTGGCGGTCAATCGCGGGTCGTTCACCACCCAGTCCGGCCGCGCGGTGGAACTCGGAATCTGGGTGCGCGCCACCGACCTGCCGCGGACCGACCATGCGCTCCATGCCCTGAAGCTGTCGATGGCCTGGGACGAGCGCGTCTATGGCCGCGAATATGACCTGGACGTGTTCAACATCGTCGCCGTCGACGACTTCAACTTCGGCGCGATGGAGAACAAGGGGCTGAACATCTTCAACAGCCGCTACATCCTCGCCGATCCCGACACCGCCACCGATTACGACTATGACGCGATCGCGGCGGTCGTGGCGCATGAATATTTCCACAATTGGACCGGTAACCGGATCACCTGCCGCGACTGGTTCCAGCTCTCGCTGAAGGAAGGCTTCACCGTCTATCGCGACCAGAGTTTCTCGGCCGACCAGGGATCGGCGGCGGTCAAGCGGATCGAGGATGTGCGCGGCCTGCGCGCCAGCCAGTTCCCCGAGGATGCCGGCCCGCTGGCGCATCCGGTGCGGCCCGAGGCCTATCAGGAGATCAACAACTTCTACACGGCGACCATCTACAACAAGGGCGCCGAGCTGATCCGGATGATGGCGACCATCCTGGGACCGACCGATTTCCGCGCCGCCACTGACCTGTATTTCCGCGAATTCGACGGCACGGCGGCGACCTGCGAGGACTTCGTGCGCTGCATGGAGCGGGCGAGCGGGCGCGACCTGTCGCGCTTCCGCCTGTGGTACAGCCAGGCAGGCACGCCGCGCCTCTCCGCCAGCCTGTTGCACAGCGCGGGGGGCGGCCGGGCGACGTTGCGCCTCGCGCAGCATGTGCCGGCGACGCCGGGCCAGCCGATCAAGGCGCCGATGGTCCTGCCGCTCAAGCTCCGCCTGTTCGGCGCGGAGACCGGCCGCCCGCTGACCGAGGAGCGGCTGGTGCTGCTCGACGAGGCCGACGAGACGCTGGTGTTCGAGGCGGTGACCGAGCGGCCGGTGCTGTCGATCAACCGCGGCTTCTCCGCGCCCGTGGTGGTCGAGAGCGATCGCAGCGCCGCCGACCTCGCCTTCCTGTCGGCGCAGGACGACGATCCCTTCGCCCGGTACGAGGCGATGCAGCAGCTGATGCTCGACACCCTGGTCGCCGCCACCATCTCGGGCGAGGACCGGCACCAGGCGGTGGTCGATGCGGTCGCCAACACGCTGGACGATCCCGAGCTCGACCGCGCCTTCGTGGCGGAGGCGGTGCTCTTGCCGTCCGAGGCGTTCGTCGGCGACCAGCTCGCCGAGGTCGACCCGGAGGCGATCCACCAGGCGCGCGAGGCGCTGCGTCGCGCGCTGGGCGGGGCGTTGCACGATCGCTGGGCGCATCTTTACGCCGCCAACGCGCAGGGTGGCTATGTCTATTCGCCCGAGGCCAAGGGCAAGCGCCGGCTGCGCAATGTGGCGCTCGGCTATCTCGCGGCGTCGGGCGCGCCCGAAGTCGGCGCGCTGGCCTGGCGGCAGTTCGAGGCGGCGGACAATATGACCGATCGACAGGCGGCGCTGAACACCCTGGCCAATGGCGATTTCGCCGAGCGGCCAGCGGCGCTGGACGCCTTCTACCGCCGCTATGCCGGCAACAGCCTGGTCATCGACAAATGGTTCCAGACCCAGGCGTTATCGACCCGCGACGATGCGGCCGACGCGGTGGTGGCGCTGGCCCGGCATCCGGACTTCACCCTGGCCAATCCCAACCGCGCCCGCGCGCTCGTCGGCGCGTTCGGGGTCAACCAGCGCGCGTTCAACCGGGCGGACGGCGCCGGCTATCGCTTCCTGGCCGACCAGCTCCTCCAGCTCGACCGGCTGAACCCGCAGACCGCCGCCAAGCTGCTGCCGCCGCTCGGCCGCTGGCGGCGGTTCGATGCGCCGCGCGCCGCGCTGATGCGCGCCGAGCTGGAGCGGATCGTCGCCCAGCCGGGCCTGTCCAAGGATCTGTTCGAACAGGCCTCGAAGAGCCTGGCCGGATGAGCGGCCGGCGGCTGCTGGTCTTCGGCCTGGGCTATAGCGCCGGGCGACTGGCGGCGCGGCTTACGGCTGAGGGCTGGGTGGTGATCGGCACCACCCGCGACGGGCGCGACGGGAGCCTGCGGTTCGACGACGTGGACGCGGTGCGGCCGGCGCTGGCGGCGGCCAGCCATGTCCTGGCCTCGATCCCGCCGGACGAGGATGCGGGCGACCCGGTGCTGGCGCGCTATGGCGGCGGGCTGGCGGGCCGGTGGCTCGGCTATCTGTCGTCGACCGGCGTGTATGGCGATGCGGGGGGCGGCTGGGTGGACGAGACCGCGCCGACCGGCACCGGCCGCCGCTCCGCTCGCGCCGCCGCCGATGCGGACTGGCTGGCCCGCGGGGCGCATGTGTTCCGCCTGCCCGGCATCTACGGCCCCGGCCGCTCGCCGCTCGACCGGGTGCGGGCGGGGACGGCGCACCGCACCGATGCCGACAATCTGTTCAGCCGCGTCCATGTCGACGATATCGTGTCGGGGGTGATCGCCGGGTTCGACGCGCCGCCGGGGGCCTATAATCTGACCGACGACCATCCCGTCTCGCCCAATGCCGTCACCGAATATGCCGCCGCCCTGCTGGGGATGCCCGCGCCGCCGGTGCGACCGATCGAGGCGCTGCCGCGCATGGCGCGCGGCTTCTATGCGGAGCGGCGGCTGGTGGCGAACGGCAAGGCCAAACGCGTGCTGGGCTGGACGCCCGCCTATCCCGATTACCGCGCCGGCCTGCGCGCGGTCAGCGCCACGACCAGTCCCGCCCCGGCAAGCGCCGCGCCGCCGGCCGCCAGCGGCGACCAGCGGTAGTTTTCGAACAGGGTCGACAACAGCATCGCGATCACGGGCACGATGACGCTGCTATAGGCCGCCTTGGCCGGGCCGATCACGCGCAGCACGCCATAATAGAGCGGGAAGGCGAGGGCGGAGGCGAAGAGCGCCAGATAGAGGATGCCGAGCAGATAGCCGATCCGCATCTCGACGACCGGCGGCCCGACGGTCAGGAACGCGAACACCGCGTCCAGCCCCGCGCCGATCAGCATCGCCACCGCCAGCGTCGGCAGCATCGGATAGCGTTTCGCGGTCGGCGTCGCCTGGAGCACATTGGCGCTGGATGCGGACAGGATGGCGAGCAGCGTCCAACCGATCCCGGTCAGCGCGGTGGCGGGGCCGTGCGGGTCGCTGCGCACCTCGTGCACGAACAGCAGCGCGACGCCCGCCATCGCGATGCCGGAGCCGACCAGCAGCTGCCGCCCCAGCCTTTGTCCCAGGAAAAGACGCGCGAGCAGCGCGTTGGGCACCAGCAGCAGCGCGAACACCACCGCCACCAAGCCGGAGGTGATGAACGCCTCCGCCCGGTAGACGAAGTTGAAGTTGAGCACGAATTGCAGCGTGCCGATCGCCGCCGCGAACAGCCAGCCGGCGCCGTCCAGCCGCACCCGCTCCCCCTTGGCGCGCGCGAAGGCGAACATGGCGAGGCCGGCGATCAGGAAGCGATAGGTGACCGACCAGCTCGCCGGCACCACGCTGATCTGGTCGCGGATCACCAGCCAGGTCGACCCCCAGATCAGCGTGACGATCGCGAACGGGACCAGGATGCGTGCGCGCGTCGACTGCGGCCGCGCCATCATAGCGCGGCGATCGCCTCGGCCAGTGCGGCGACATGGCCCGCGTCGCTGTCCCAGGCGGTGACCAGCCGGACCTCGCCCGCCGCCCAGTCGTAGAAGTCGAAGCCTCGGGCGCGGAGCATCGCGGCCTCGGCGGGGGTGGCGCGCAGGAAGACTTCGTTCGCCTCGACCGGATGGACCAGCCGGTCGCCCGCCGCCGCGCCGATCGTCGCGGCGCGCGCGTTGGCGGCGCGGCCATTGGCGATCCACAGGTCGTCGTCGAGCATCGCGTGGATCTGCGCGGCGAGATAGCGGCCCTTGGACATCAGCAGCCCGGCACGCTTGCGGCGGCGCAGGGTCGCTTCCGCCAGGCCGGGGTCGAAGAAGACCAGCGCCTCCGCCGACATCGCGCCATTCTTGACGAAGCCGAAGGACAGAGCCTCCACGCCCGCGCGCCAGGTCACCTCGGCGGGGGTGCAGCCGGTGCTCGCCACCGCATTGGCGAAGCGCGCCCCGTCCATGTGCAGCCGCCAGCCGCGCGCCCGGCACAGCGCGCCGATCGCCGCGACCTCGTCCGGGCGATAGACCAGGCCATATTCGGTGGCGTTGGTGAGCGACACCGCATGCGGCTGCACGCGATGCACGTCGTTGGCGATGCTGTCGGCGAGCGTCGCGATCGTCTCCGGCGTCAGCTTCGCGCCCACGCCTTCCGCCAGCATCAGCTTGGCGCCGTGCGTGTAGAATTCGGGCGCGCCGCCCTCGTCATTCTGGATATGCGCGTCGCGGTGGCAGATCACGCCGGCATAGGGTGGGCAGAGCGCCGCCAGCGCCAGGCAATTGGCGGCGGTGCCGGTCGGCACCCAGAGCGCGCGCACCGGCGTCTCGAACAGCGTCGACAGCCGGTCATCCAGGCCGCGCGACCAGCGATCGCCGTCATAGGCGGTGTCGAGCGTGTTCGCCTCCGCCATCGCGGCCAGCACGGCGGGGTGAACGGGGGCGGCGTTGTCGGAGAAGAAGCGCATGGCCGGTGCTCTGGGTCAGGCGCACGCGTTCCGTCAACGATTCTGTCATGCGTTCAGGACTTTGACGTCAGGACATATGAAACGTATATGATCCGTATCGGATTTGGAGAATCGGGAATGGGTATCGTGAAGATCGACGAGGCGCTGCACGAGGAGGCGCGGCGCGCGAGCGTGGTGATGTGCCGCTCGATCAACGCGCAGGCCGAGTTCTGGATGAAGATCGGGATGCTGGCGGAGGCGAACCCGACCCGTTCGTTCAACGAGATCGTCCAGGCCGAATATGCCGCCGCCAACGTGCGCCCGGTCGCGGTGGCCGCCTGACATGGTGAAGACGCCCGACGAACTGGAGCTGATGCGGACCTCCGGCCGGCTGCTCGCCTCGGTGTTCGAGATGCTCGACGCGCAGTCGCTCGCCGGACTGTCGACCCTGCAGGTCAACGACCTGGTCGACCGGTTCATCACCCATGACCTGGCGGCGCGGCCGGCCAGCAAGGGGCAGTACGGCTTCGAATATGTCCTGAACTGCTCGATCAACCAGGTCGTCTGCCACGGCGTGCCCGATGCGGCCGTGATCATCCGCGACGGCGACATCATCAACCTGGACATCACGCTGGAGAAGAACGGCTTCATCGCCGACTCCAGCAAGACCTATATGGTCGGCCCGGTGGCGCCCGCGACGCGCCGGCTGGTCCGGGTGGCGCAGGAGGCGATGTGGAAGGGGATCGGCGCGGTCCGGCCGGGCGCGCATCTGGGTGATATCGGCGCGGCGATCGAGCGTCACGCCAAGAGCCATGGCTATTCGGTGGTGCGCGAATATTGCGGCCATGGCATCGGCCGCGAGATGCACGAGGCGCCGCAGGTGCTGAACTTCGGCCGGCCGGGCAGCGGTCCGCGCCTGGTCGAGGGGATGGTCTTCACGGTCGAGCCGATGGTCAACCAGGGCACCCGCCGCGTTGCGACCGAGGCGGATGGCTGGACGGTGGTGACCCAGGACGGCAAGCTGTCCGCCCAGTTCGAACACACGGTCGCGGTGGTGCGCGGCGGCGTCGAGGTGCTGACGCTGCGTCGCGACGAGGCCGCGCCGCGTCTGCGCGCGGCCTGAGCGGGGCACGCGGCGGCGCGGCGGCGCGGCGGCGCGGACGGGTGTCTTGCCCGGCGCGCGCCGGTCCGCTCTCCGCGTCTTCGCCTGCGTCCCATACGGCGACGGCGCTCAGGCGGTGGCGAAGAACTTGGTGCCCATGACGCCGATGATGACGAGGGCGATGAAGCCGACCTGCACCGGGTTGATCCTCTCGCCGAACAGGATGACCCCGAACAGGGTGACGCCGACCGCGCCCAGGCCCGTCCATACCGCATAGGCGGTGCCCGCCGGCAGCCCGCGCATCGCCAGCGCCAGCAGGCCCATGTTGAGGAAACTCAAGGTGATCGGCACCGCCGAGGCGGCCCATGTTGCTTGTGTCGCCGCCCATTTCAGGCTCAGCGCCCAGATGATTTCCGTCACCACGGCAATGCCGAGGATGAGCCACGCCATGCGGCACTCCTGTTCGTCGCGGGCTCGGAAGGGAAGCGCGGCGGCCGGAAACCCGAAAGAGGCGCACGCGACGGCGGCGCAAATAGGGAGGGGCGGCGGCGCTGTCCAGCGGCGGGCGATCAGCCGCGCGGTTTGCCTCGCCAAAGAAAGGGCAGTGCGCCAAGCAGATAACCGAGAAAACAGGCCTGAATCGGCAAGGACAGGGCAAAGGCGGTCACGCCGAACCGCCATGTGGCAAACCCGTTTGCCGCCACATCGACGACCATGATCGCCACCGGGAGCATGAGCCCGGCGCGACGTCGGCGGGACAGGATCAGCACCACGACCAGCAGGTCGAGCGGAAGCAGCGCCGTCCAGAATGCCTCCAGCATCGGCCCACCCCAGCTATAGGGGCGCCAGCCCCAGGCGGCGAAGTCGCGTGCATGGTTGAATGCCCCGGTCGCAAAGCCGATCAGGCAGACCATCCAGCCCCAGCGCTCCGCCCGGCCCATAGCCCTTATTCTTCCTCATCCCCCGGCGGCGGCCCGTAGCGCTCGTCCGGGCCGCGACGATCCTCCTCGCGGGGTGGGCGGGGGCGGCGCGGGCCGACGGTGATCGAGCCGTCTTCGCCCCGGCGCATGTCCAGCCCCATGCGCTCCGCCTGGTCCTGCAATATCTCGGCATCGGGCATGTACTGGCCGATCGCATTGTCGATATAGCCCTGGACGCCGTCCTCCACCGGCGCAGCCTCCTCGACCGGCGCGGCGCGGGCGACGGGCGCGATGTCGAGCGCCGATTGCAGGAAGTCGCGCCAGATGCGCGCCGGCACGCCGCCGCCATGCAGGCCGGGATTGGGGCTGTTGTCGTCGTTGCCGACCCAGACGCCGACCACCAGGTCGCCCGCGAAGCCGATGAACCAGGCGTCGCGGCTGTCCTGCGACGTGCCCGTCTTGCCATAGGCGTCGACGGTCAGCACCGCCTCGCGCCCCGTGCCGCGCAGCGAGGAATTGAGCAGGCGCATCATCTCCTGGCGCACCTTCTCCGGAATGGCGCGGGTGCCGCCGGTGATCTGCTGGTACCAGGGCTTGTCGTCGACCTTCTCGATGCCGCGCGGAGTGACCGGATAGCGGCCATTGGCGATCGCGGCATAGGCGGCGGTCATCTCCAGCAGCGACACCTCGGCCGTGCCCAGCCCGATCGTCGCCTCGTTGGGGATGGGGGTGGAGATGCCCAGGTCGCGCGCCGCCTGGATCACCGACTTGACGCCGACCTCCTGGGTCAGCCGCGCGGCGGCGACGTTGGACGAGCGGGCGAAGGCGCGGATCAGGCTGATCTGGCCGAGATAGCGGCCGTCGTCGTTACGCGGCTTCCACCCGGCGATCTCGACCGGGCTATCGTCGACCATCGAATCGGGCGTCATGCCGGCGCGCATCGCCGCCAGATAGACGAACAGCTTGAAGGTCGAGCCCGGCTGGCGGCGCGCCTGGGTGGCGCGATTGAACGGGCTCTTGCCATAATCGCGGCCGCCGACCATCGCGACGACGCGCCCGTCGGGCCGCATCGCCACCAGCGCCGCCTGCGCCTGGCGCAGCCCCGCCGAGCGGATCGCGCGTTCCGCGTCGCGTTGCAGGCGCGGGTCGAGGGTGGTCTTGACCGTCGTCTCGGTCGCGATCTCGCCCGCCTTGTCGCGCGCCTCGGGCAGCACCCAGTCGGCGAAATAGGTGCCGGTCGGGATCTGGCCCGGCGGGCTGGACAGCACGCGCTGCGGCTGCACCCGGTCCGCCTCGCGCGGGGTGAGGAAGCCGGCATCCTCCATCGCGCGCACCACCACCATCTCGCGCGCGCGGGCGCCCTTCAGGTTGGAGGTGGGGGCGAGGCGCGACGGCGCCTTGACCAGCCCGGCGAGCATCGCTGCCTGGCCGACGTTCAGCCTGTCCGGCGACCGTCCGAAATAATGGCGCGCCGCCGCCGTCAGGCCATAGGTGTTGTCGCCGAAATAGACGTTCGACAGGTAGCGCGACAGGATCTCGTCCTTGGACAGCCACGCCTCCAGCCAGAAGGCGATCAGCACTTCGCGGATCTTGCGCGCGGCGGTGCGATCGGAATCGAGAAAGGCGTTCTTGGCGAGCTGCTGGGTGATCGTGCTGCCGCCCTGGCGCACCCCGCCCGATCCGACATTGGCCCAGGCCGCGCGCAGGATGCCGCGCGGGTCGATGCCCCAGTGCGAATAGAAGCGCCGGTCCTCGATCGCCAGGAATGCCTGGGTGACGTGCGACGGCAGCTTGGCGGCGTCGACGGGCGCGCCGATCACCGCGCCGCGCCGGGCGATCGGGGTGCCGTCCTCGGCGGTCAGCGTGATCGAGGGCGGCGTCGGGGGTTTGAGCGACTTGTTGAGCGGCGCGGTCAGCGCCAGCCAGGCGATGGCGAGGACCAGCAGCACGATGCCCGCGGCGATCCCGCGGACGATCCAGCGGCCCCAGCGGATGCGGCTCCGGCGCGGTTCGAAGTCGGGATCGCGGTGATAGGGGGCCCATTCGGGCTCCTCGCGGTCGCGCGCGGCATCGAAGGGGCTGGTGCGGTCGACGGGCGCATCGGGCCAGAATCGCGGACGATCGGGGTCGTGATGGTCGGGACGCAACGGGGGATTCCAGGACACCAGGCTGTTCTATCCGACTATGACACCCGGCGCAATGTCGCCCGGGCGAAGGTTTGACTGCGGCAACACCCCTTAACCCGTCATGGCTTCGCTACGCTCGCCATGACGAATCGACTCAGAATTCGTCCGGACCCAGGCTGGGGTCCAGGTCGCGGGGGCGGACGAAGGCGTCCAGCGTCGCCCCGCCCGCTCGGATCGTCGACCAGTCGCCGTCCCAGGTCAGCCGCGCGATCGTCGCGGTCGGATATTTCGCCTCCACCGCCTCGCGCGCCGCACTGCCATCGTCTGGCACCAGCGACAGCACCAGATCCTCCAGCCCCGGATTATGCCCGACCAGCAGCACCTGGTCGTCGGAGTCGGCCAGTTCGTGGATACAGTCGAGCAAGGTCGCCGCCGAAGCGAGGTAGAGCCGCCGGTCCCAGTCGATCGCCAGCGCCTGGCCATAGCCATCGGCGATCCCCGCCAGCGTCTCCACGACGCGCTGCGCGGGCGAGGCGACGATCCGATCGAAGCGGTAGTGGCGGTCGCGCAGGTGACGGCCCATCACCTGCGCGGCGCGATGCCCCTTGGGGTTGAGCGGCCGGTCGAAATCGCGGGCGACGGCATCATCCCATCCCGATTTGGCGTGGCGCAGCACCGTCAGCGTCTTCATGGCGTCTCCAGGGGGGCTGGCGCCTCATGCCCGATCCGGGCCTGTGTGGAAAGCCGCTCCGCGACCCGCGCCACCGCTTCGTCGAGCGTCACGCGTACGATCGCGACGCCGGGCGGAAAGGCGGTGAGCAGCCGCGACGGCATCGCCGCCGACAGCATCACGAACGCGCCGCGATCGTCGGCGCGGCGGATCAGCCGGCCGAACGCCTGGGCCAGCCGCGCCCGCACGATCCGGTCGTCATAGGCGGTGCCGCCCCCGGCCAGCTTGCGCGCGGCGTGGAGCACGGTCGGCTTGGGCCAGGGCACCCCCTCCATCACCACCATGCGCAGCGAATCGCCCGGCACGTCGACCCCGTCGCGCAGCGCATCGGTGCCGAGCAGCGAGGCGGCCGGATCGTCGCGGAAGATGTCGACCAGCGTGCCGGTGTCGATGGGGTCGACATGCTGGGCATGGAGCGCCAGCCCTTCGCGCGCCAGCCGGTCGGCGATGCGGCCATGCACCGCGCGCAGCCGCCGGATCGCGGTGAACAGCCCCAGCGTGCCGCCGCCCGCCGCGACGATCAGCCGGGCATAGGCATTGGCCAGCGCGCCGGCATCGCCGCGCTTCACGTCGGTGACGACCAGCACCTCGGCACGGTTGGGATAGTCGAAGGGGCTGGTCGCCTCGAACCGGGCAGGGGCGCGGGCGAGATGCGGCGCGCCGGTGCGCGCCTCCGCCACCGACCAGTCGCCGCCGCCGGTCAGCGTCGCCGAGGTGACGAGCGCGCCATGCGCCGGCTTCAGCACGATCTCCGCGAACGGGCGCGTCGGGTCGAGCCAGCGGCGGTGCAGGCCGATGTCGTATTCGCGCCCCTCGACGCGGTCGACTGCAAGCCAGTCGACGAAATCGCCGTCCGCTGGCCCGCCGATCCGCGCGAGCAGCGCCAGCCACGCCGCCACCGTCTCCGCGCGCCAGCCGATCGAGGCGATCGCCCCCTCGACCCGCGCGCGCGCCGCCGTGTCGAGCCAGTCGGGCGCCTCGGCCAGCACCGCCTCCAGCCGGCGGCCGAGCGCGGTCAGGGGGCGGACCAGCGCGTCGAGCGCGGCGGCGGCGGGGGCGGCGGCCTCGATCAGCGCCGGGGTCGGCTCGGCCAGCTCGGTCTCCAGCCCGTAGCCCGCATCGCCCGGCTGTTCGGCGCGCGCATAGGTCAGCCCGCGCACCGCGGCGAGCAGATGCTCGACCGGACCGAAGGGCTGCCCCTCCGCCAGCCGGCCCAGCCAGCCATCGGCCGCCAGCCCGTGCGCGGCGTGGACCGCGTCGCTGATCGCCTGCGCGCCGGCATCGTCGTAGCTGGCGACGTCGGACAGGCGCGCCTGCAAGCCCCGCCGCCGGCCGCGCCCGCCCGCCTCCGGCCCCAGGATCCAGCGACGCAGTTCGATCGTCTCGGAGCCGGTCAGCGCGACGCCGAACATCGAATCGGCGGCGTCGAACAGGTGGTGCCCCTCGTCGAAGACATACCGGGTCGGCCGGGTCGCGACCTCGCGGCCGCGCGCGGCGTTGACCATCACCAGCGCATGGTTGGCGATGACGATGTCGGCCTGCGCGCTCGCCCGCGCGGCGCGTTCGATGAAGCATTTGCGGTAATGCGGGCAGCCGGCATAGACGCATTCGCCGCGCCGGTCGGTCAGCGCCGCCGGACCGTTGCGCCGGAACAGCGTCGGCAGCCAGCCGGGCAGGTCGCCGCCGACCATGTCGCCATCCGCGCTATAGGCGGCCCAGCGCGCGACCAGATGCGCCAGCACCGCCGCCCGGCCGGCGAAGCCGCCCTGCAACGCATCCTCCAGGTTGAGCAGGCACAAATAATTCTCGCGGCCCTTGCGCGTCACCACCCGCTCGCGGCGCAGCACCGGATCGGGATAGAGCCGCGTCGTCTCCTGCGCGAGCTGGCGTTGCAGCGCCTTGGTGAAGGTGGAGATCCACACCGCGCCGCCCGCCCGTTCCGACCAGAGCGAGGCGGGGGCGAGATAGCCCAGCGTCTTGCCGATGCCGGTCCCCGCTTCCGCCAACACCAGATTGGGCGCATCGCGCATCACCCGCGGCTCGAACGCGGCGGTGGCGGCGGCGGCATAGGCGCGCTGGCCGGGCCGTTCCTCCGCGCCGCCGCCGGTCAGTTTCGCCAGCCGTTCCTCCGCCTCGCCCGGTTGCAGCGACACGGTGCGCGGCGCGGGGCGGGGAGCGTCCTCCTCCCATTCGGGCAGGCGCGAGAACAGCCAGCGTTCGTCGGTGCGCGGCTTGGCGAGACGCGGCCCGATCACCGGCGCCCATGGCCAGCGCAGCCGGGTCAGCGACTGCACGGCCGACCACGCCCCCTCGCGCTCCGCCCAGTCGCCCTCGGGTACGGCGAGCAGGGCGGCGGTCGCCTCGCGCAGGAAGGCGGCGACATCCTCGTCCCGCTCGGGCGCGGAGAGATCGACCGCGCGCGCCAGTCCGGCCGGGGTCGGCACCGCGAAGCGCGCCGGATGCAGGAAGGCGTAGAGTTCGAGCAGGTCGAGGCCCGACAGCTCGGCATAGCCCAGCCGCTGCCCGATCAGCGGCGCATTGAGCAGGATGACCGGCGTGTCCGCCGCCACCCGGATCGCCTCGCCCCGTCCGACCGGCCGCGTCCCTTCCGCATCGGCGATCCAGATGCCGCCATGGCTGGCGTGGAGGGCGGGATAGGGGATCACGCCCTTCATGTAGCGGAACGGACCGGCAACAAGAAGGGGGACTGGCGAATCGTGACGCTCCGTCACCATCCCGGCGAGGGCGGGACCGTGGCAAGGGTTCGGTCCGCGGATCGCATAGGCTGGTGCTCCTGCGCAGGCAGGAGCACGGCCAGAGGTTGCGCGCGGTTCCCGCGAAAGCCGCGGTCCAGGTGGGGGCGTCGGCGACCGGCCGGAGGCGTCCCGTCACCGGACCCCGGCCTGCGCCAGGGTGGTGCAGGGTTGCGCGCACCAGGAAGCCGTTCCGAAGGGCCTAATCCTTCGCCCGCGCCGCCACGGCGTAGAGCGCGACCGCGGCCGCGTTGGACACGTTCAGGCTCTCGACCAGGTTCGAGATGGGCAGGCGCGCCAACTCGTCGCAATGCGCCTCGGTATTCTGGCGCATCCCTTCGCCCTCCGCGCCGAGCACGATGCAGATGCGCTGCGGACCCATCACTTCGGCCAGCGTGCCCCGGGCATGGCCGGTCAGGCCGATCCGCCAGAAGCCCGCCTCCGCGATCTCGTCCAGCGCGCGGGCGAGGTTGACGACCCGCACCCAGGGCACCGTCTCCAGCGCGCCGGAGGCGGCGCGCGCGACCGTGCCCGATTCGGGCGGGGCGTGGCGATCCTGCGTGACGATGCCCAGCGCGTCGAAGGCGGCGGCCGAACGCAGGATCGCGCCGACATTGTGTGGATCGGTCACCTGGTCCAACACGACCAGCGGCCGCTGGCGCTCGGGCGGGTCGTTCTGCGCCTGTTGCAGCAGATCGCCCAGCCACATGTCCTCCAGCGGGTCGACCTCGGCCACCACGCCCTGGTGCGGCGCGTCGGAGGGGACCAGCCGGCCGAGATCGGCGACATCGGCATAGACGACCGGGATCACCGGCGGCACGTCGAGCTGGGCGGCGGCCTCGCGCGTCATCCACAGCTTGCGCACGGTGCGCTCGGGATTGGCGAGCGCGGCGGTGACCGCATGGCGGCCCCAGAAGCGCGGCCGGTTGCCCACGCCGGTGCTGGGGCGGTGGCCTTTACGTGCCATCAGCGAAATTCCTCACAATCGGTTCGTCGTCGGGTGAACGCGAAGGGCGGAGCCGCGCGCGCGTTCGGGATGGCGTCTCCGCTATGCGTCATGCGGTCCGGGTGCAAGCTTTCCGCCGCCAGAGCGCGCAAAGGCGTTGACAGCCGCGCCGCGCTTCGCCAAGAGGCCGCCTCGCTTCCGAGCGCCTCCCGTGGAAGGGTGGCCGAGTGGTTAAAGGCAGCAGACTGTAAATCTGCCCACGCAAGTGTACACTGGTTCGAATCCAGTCCCTTCCACCAACCCTTCATCCCCCAGCATCCCAAAGCGTCCCATTCGGGGCGCTTTTCTGCGTTTTCTGCCCTTGTTTGAGGTCCCGCAGGGTCCCACAAGGCCCCCATGCAGCGCAAGCAATCTGGGGGCATTTTCGGGGCATCGGCTTTCGCTGATGGGGGCATCGGCATTCGCGGGGGCATTTGGTGCTGACCGACGTCGCCTGTCGGCGGGCGAAGGGCGCGGACAAGCCGTTCAAGATGAGCGATTCGGGCGGCCTCTATCTGGAGGTGTTGCCGAGCGGCTACAAATCGTGGCGCTGGAAGTACCGGTTCGCGGGCAAGGAGAAGCGACTCGTATTCGGCCCCTATCCGGACGTGACGCTGACGGAAGCGCGCGAGCTGAAGGCGAACGCGGCTCGCACCTTGCGATCGGGGGTCGATCCGGCAGTCGACAAGCGCCAGCGCTCGGCCGCGCAGAGCGCCAAGGCCGCTTCGACGTTCCAGGTCGTGGCGCTGGAATGGTACGACAGCCAGGAGGCAACCTGGTCGCCGCGCTATGCGAGTATCGTGAAGCGCAGCTTGGAGCAGGACGTCTTCCCGCGCCTCGGCAAATTGCCGATCGAGGCGATCACCACGCCTTTGGTGTTGGAGGTGCTGCGGCCGATCGAGGAGCGCGGCGCGGTCGAGACGGCGCATCGCGTCCGGCAACGGATCTCGGAGATCTTCGCGCGGGCGATCGGCAGTGGCATCGCTTCGGCCGACCCAGCAGCGGTCGCGCGCAGTGCCCTGGGCAAGGCGAAGAAGAGCAAGTCATGCGCGGTGCGCACGGTGCCGGCCGCGCGCAAGGTGCTTCAGCAGGTGGAAGCGCAGCCGGCGCACCCGTTGACCAAGCTGGCATCCCGGCTGCTGGCGCTGACGGTCGTTCGATCGAGCGTTGTGCGATTGGCGGAGCCGGCCGAGTTCGAGGGACTGGACGGCGACTCGCCGATCTGGCGCATCCCGCCGGCGAAGCTGAAATTGGCGGTCGATCGGAAGGAGGACGCGGCCTTCGAGTTCATCGTCCCACTATCGCGACAAGCGGTGCAGGTCGTGCGCCTCGCCATGGATCTGGCGGGCAGGGGACCACTCATCTTTCGCAGCGTCCGGCATCCGCGTCGGGCGATCAGCGACAGCACAGTAAGCAAGCTCTATCGGGAGGCCGGCTTTTCCGGGGTCCATGTGCCGCACGGCTGGCGCTCGACCTTCTCAACTGTGATGAACGAACGCGCGCTGCACGAAGGGCGGGCCGGCGATCGGGCGATCATCGACCTTATGCTGGCGCATGTGCCGAGCGGAGTGGAAGCGGCCTACAACAGAGCCGCCTATATGCCACGTCGGCGCGAGCTGGCGCAGGAGTGGGCGGACTTGCTGTCGGAGGGCCTGGTCGATCCAGCCGCGCTGCTGAACGGCCCACGGCAGAGCTGACCCGCAAGGGAGCGACGGCATGACCGCGCGCTCCCTGCACGAAGTCGCCACCCGCACCGTCCGGAAAGTCCATCGGACCGGCCAGCCGGTCCGGCGGAACAGCTACAAGGTCGGCGCGCGCGAAAGCCGCTTCTGGACGCCGTTCGATCGGCGCGAGTTCAACGCGCGGATGCGCGCGGCCGAGGACCATGACCGCAAGAACAAGCAGCCGGGCAAGCGCAATGGACCGATCGGCCATGTCGGCTTGGAAGTCTATCGCGAGCTGATGCGGCGGATCGGCTGGAAGGACGGTCGCCTAGAGCCGTCGATCGCGACGATCTGCGGCTGGCTAAATCGCAGCGTTGACGCCGTGACCAAGGCGCTGGCGCGCCTAAAGGCAGAAGGCTTCCTGGACTGGATACGACGCTTCGAGCCGGTCGAGAACCCGGACCCCTTCGGCCCCCAGGTAAAGCAGGCGACCAACGCCTATCGCCTAACGCTGCCCAAGGCGGCGGCCGATTTCGTCCGCCGGCTGATGCGTCGGCCAACCGAGGCGCAGCGGGACGCGGCCGAGCTGCGCGACCGCGAGGCGCGTGCCCACCGTGCCATGACGGAGCATGAACAGGCCGAGGCGGTGGCGGCCGCAATGTGCGATCCCACAAGCCCGCTCGGCCGGAGCTTGCGCTCATTCGGGGCCGCGTTCGATGCCAAGAACGCGATTCTGTCCGGCGGTGAGAACCCAGCCCTTCAAGGATAAAGGGGAAAAGGAACGCCTCCGGCGTGCGCAGTTTGCTGCTCCACCAAGCCTCCAGGCCCCGATGCCCCCAAGCCGCAGCGCCCCAGGACCGCTGTGGAACGCCCCCGCTTGCGCGGGGTCGGTGCTCCCTAGGGGGGAGCAGGCAAGGGCCGTGCCGCTTTTCCCACCACCGACGCCCCCGCTGCCCCGTAGCTGCACCGATCCGCACCAGTGATCGGAATAAACAATCAGCGATCCGGCCCAGGACCTGGGCCGGTTTCTGGCGGCGCTGACACTGCACCAAAAGCGACACGAAAAGCGGGCGGGCGAGGCGGGGGGAAAAGCGCGGGATTTGGGGTCGCAGGTTCGGGCCTGTGGAGGGGCCGGGGGGCGGCCGGGGGCGGCCGCCAGGGCGCGGCGCGAGGTCCGGCGGGATGCGCCGCTACGTTGCCGGACCGACGCGACACGGCCTCCCCTGGGCAGCAGCGAGGCCGGCCCGCCGGCAGTCAGATCTGATAGGAACCGGTGGCCCGGAGCTGCCGAATGATGGCTTGGAAAGCATCGGTCATGCCGGCGACGCGGGCGACCGGATCATCCAGCCCGGCCGCTGTCCAATAGTCGATCAGCGGGTCGCGCTGCCGGCAGTGCAGCAGCAGCACGCGAAGCGCCAGGCGCACGCCGGTCGTCTGAAGGATCTCCGCCTCGGCCAGCGCAAGCGCGGCGCGCAAGACGGACACCGCCACCAGCAAGGTATCGAGGTCGCGTTTGGTCACCCGACCATGTGGAACAGAAGTGGAACGGGGCGCAAGGCCGGAGCGACATGCCGGCAGCGCCAGATCCGGGCGCGGCGCGGGGCCGCGCCCGGTCGAGCCGCGATCAGCCCGGCAGGGACAGCGGCATGTTGCTGATCACCAGCTCGGGTGCCTTGGTCGCGGCTCCCTGTCCGACCGTATAGGTCGTGGTCACCTCCAGCAGGTGGAAGCCGGCGAACGTCGCGCGGACGCCGGGTGTGTCGTTGATCGACATGAGGAAGCCGCCACGGATGTCGCGGAGCTGGGTTGCCAGGCGCTCGAAGTCCGCTCGGCCGAACACGTCCTGCCCATAGTCGGTTTCGCAACCCCAGTAGGGCGGATCGAGGTAGAACAGCATTCCGGCGCGATCGTAGCGCCGGATGAACTCGCCGAAGTCCAGCTGCTCGATGGTCACCCCTGCCAGCCGCTCATGGATGTCGGCGAGCATCGGCTCCAGCTTGGTGACGTTGAACCGCGCGCCGTTGCCGCGATCAACGCCGAAGCCGCGCCCTGCCACCTTGCCCCCGAACGCCAGGCGCTGAAGGTAAAGGAAGCGCGCGGCGCGCTGAAGGTCGGTCAGTCGCTCGGCCGGCAGCGCGCGGAGCCGTTCGAACTCGGCCCGGCTGGCGATCCGGAAGCGCAGCATGTCCAGGAAATAGGCATAGTGCTCCTGCAGGACGCGGAAGAACGTCGCCACGTCGCCCGATGCATCGTTGATCACCTCGACGCGCGGCCGGATGCGACGGCGCAGGAAGACGCCGCCCATGCCGACGAACGGCTCGGCATAGCCGTCATGCGGGATGCCACCGATCAGCGCGACCAGGCGCGCCGCCAGGTTGCGCTTGCCGCCGATATAGCCGGCGGCCGGGGAGACGGGGTCGACCGGAGAAAGATACGTCATGTTAAGATAATCCACGCAGATAGAGCGCGCCCGGAGCGATCCGGGTGCGGACGGCCGATTAGCCATCGTGTCGTGGCGAGCTTCCCCTCGTCGGTGATCCGGGCTGCAACCCGGCTCCCCCGCTCGGCCTGGACGGCCGAGCGCGAAAATCAGGCGGCCTTGGCCGCGATCGTCTCCCTGAAGCGGACGGCTTCGAAGCCGAGCTGGTCATTCACGTCCAGGAACACACCCTGAAGCGGCTCGATCTCCAGCTCGAAGAACGTCGCCTTGGCTTCGGTGGGATTGCCGAACGCGGAACCCTGCGCCGGCACGATGCCGAGCAGCTGGGGCGGCACGCGGTGCGCGGCCAGCACGTCCGCTTGCGTGGCGTTCTTGATCCCGACGAATTCGTCTTTCGCGCCCACCTCGGCGATCGGCAGGATCTTTACCGACCCCTCCTTGCCCGCCGGCGCATGGACGAAGAGATTGCGGAAGTTACCCGGCCCCTTCGACTTCTTCAGCGCCTCGCGCATGGCATCGGTATCGCCATCGGCAAATTCACCGGTCGCGTAGAGAATATAACCGGCATGACTGCCGTTGAGATAGTAGCGACGCCGGAACAGCGTGGCGGCTTCATTGAGAAGCGCAGATTGCAGGGCGGACAGATACTCCGGGACACCGTAGATTTCCTGGTTCACGTCAGGCTGAAGGACATGCACGACGCTACCAGGGCGGAACTCCGTTTCCGGCGTCATGCCGGGCACGTAAAAGAACCGGCCGGGCTGGATACCGCGCCGGGTATATTTGGCCAGGGCATGATCCAGCCGCATAGGGCGGCCGAGCAGATTGTAGCGGCATTCGAGATAGGCGTTGCCGAACACCAGATAGTCTTGAACGACTTTCTCGAAGGTCGCCCGCGACAGCCAAGGCGTCGGCTCGAAGCTGGCGACCAACAGCCGGCGCTTCAGAATCATCGCCGAGCTATGGTGCGGCGACACGCGATAGGCGCGGGCCAGGCCATCGAGCGACACCGGCGGTTCATACCAACGTTCGTTGTGCCACACCTCCAGCATGTCCATGACCTGCCGGCGATCGAGCACCGGTTCCGGTTCGCCGAAGGTGAAGGCTTCGACCTTCGACCGGGATGCATGGCCGTCGATCGCGCCGATCGCGGCGGTCCGCGCCTCGTCACGCGCCATCCGGCGGGCGCTGTTCTGGCGTCTGCCCATCACATAATCTCCATGGTCGCCCTCTGGCGCTGCTGCCCGTCGAGCGGTTCGTTGATGAGGATATGCATCGCCGCCCAGGCGAGGTCAGCGTGGCCCACCTCTTCGGTGCGGCTTGCCTTGAAGGTGACGGCGCGGCCGGACGTGGTCAGCGCCTTCTTGATCGACAGGAAGGCGGATTGCAGGTCGATCCAGCCGCTGTCGAATTCGATCCGCTGGCGGGCGAAGCTATGCTGCGCCTTCATGACCATGCCGGTCTTGGCTTCCAGCGAATATTCGATTTTGGTCAGCCCGCGCACGCCTTTGCCAACCAGGAGCTGGTGGACCGCCGCGCCGACGCCGTTCGCGTCGATCCCCAGGTAGCTGCAATTGTACCGCGCCAAGCGCGCCAGGACGAATTCGGTCTGCGCCTGGAAGTCGCCCTTGATCTGGTGCCTCTCCAGCAGCCGGAATTTGCCGCCCGGCCCGGCCGGCGGCAGTGCAATGACCAGGGCGGCATTGTCGCCGTCTTCGCTCTCCTGCGGATCATAGCCCGCCCACACTTCGCGCGAGCCAACCGGCCGATCGGCAAGCGGATTGAACCAGGTCCAATCCTCCAGGGTGTCGACCGTGCAACGCTGGATTTCGTTGAACTTGAACGCGGACAGGCTGTCATCCACGAACTCGCACATCAACAGATTGGCGAATTCATCCGGCGCATATTCAATGCGCAGCTCGTCAATGTTGAACAGGTCGCAGCCGAGCGCGTCGGCGTCTTCGATCGTGACGATCTGCCGCCAGACATTGTCCTCGCATAGTACGCCGTCTTTCAGGCGCTCATGCTTGACGTTGATTTCGACGCGATCGGCTTTCTTGACCCGCCGATTGCGGCGCTCACCCGTCCAATAGGGGTGAGCCTGATGCGCGACGCTCGACGGCGTCGAGAAATAGGTCCGACGCCAGCGCTTATGCATCGCCATGCCGGACGCGACCTTGTTCAGCTCCTCAAAGCCGTAGGTCCAGAAGAATTCGTCGAAGTAGAAGTTGCCGTGATAGCCCTGCGCGGTCCGCGCGTTGGTGCCGAGGAAGATGAGATCCGCGGTTGGCTCGCCGGACGGCATCGTGTCGGCGCTGACGACGATCGGATCGCCCTGGAGCTTGACCCCGACCTTGGCGGCAAACTGGATGATATAGGCGCGGAAGATATGCGCCTGCGCCTTGGAGGCGGACAGGAAGATCTGGTTGCCGCCCCCGCGCAGTGCATCGAGCAGCGCCTCGCGCGCGAAATACCAGGTCGCGCCGATCTGGCGCGACTTCAGGATCATGCGGGTCCGCTCGTCCTTCGCGTCCCGCCAGGTCCGTTGATAGCCAAACAGCTCGTCGTCAAAAATCCGCTCCAGCTCCTCGACCTGTTCGGTCGTGAAGTGGTTGCGCGGGGCCTTGTCCTTCTTCGGCCCGGCATTGCGGTTGGCGACCTTGTCGTTCAGGTCGCCTTCGTGACCGCCCGGCGCTTCATAGCGGCGGACCTTGGCGGTGACCGCCAGCGCGCGCATAAGCGCGTCCAGCTCTGTATAGTCAGCGCCGGTCTTCTTCTCTTTGCAGATCAGCGTATTGATCCGCCATTCGAGATTGTCCTCGATCTTGGCGATGCAGGCGGCCTTGTCCCACCCGTCACGGTTCTTCCAGGATTTGACCGTCTCGGCGCTTAGGCCAAGCTCTTCCCCGATCTGGGTGCAGCCCCATCCGCGCCAATACAGACTGCGCGCCTGCCGACGAATGTCGGGCGCGATCGGCATCGTCGCGGGCGGCAGCGACATGCCAAAGTCGGCGGGGAGCTTGTTGGCCATGATCGCGGCGACCTTGCCGCGCGACTTCCCCCTGCCGGGAGGCGGCAAAAGTAGTGGCGCGCCGCGCCACTACCCCACCCGCTTGAGAAGCAACCGCCAATCCGCGCTTGATCGGGCTTCCAGATGCGCTGCCGCGCCAGACCGACCCGAAGGACCCGACCCGCCATGGCAAAGACCAAATGGTTCCGCTGTTTCGTTGAAGGCGCGACCGCCAGTGACGGTCGCGTGATCGAAGCCGATTGGATCGATCAGATCGTCGCGAACTTCAACACCGCCACCTACATGCCGCGCGTCAACTGCGAGCATATCAAGGGCTTCAGCCCGGAACCGCCGTTCAACGCCTATGGTGATGTGACCGAGGTCAAGGCGTCGACCGATGACATCGTGATCGATGGCAAGACGGAGAAGCGCCGCGCCCTCTATGCCCGCGTCGAAGCCAACGACCAGCTCGTGGCGATCCGCAAGAAGGGCCAGAAGGCCTTCCCGTCGGTCGAGCTGTCGCCCGATTTCGCCGGCACCGGGAAGGTCGGCCTGGTCGGCATGGCCGTCACCGACAATCCCGCGAGTCTCGGCACCGAGGCGCTGAATTTCTCGGCGCTGAAGCCGATGTTCGACGGCCGCAAGCAGCACCCGTCGAACTTCTTCACGGCGGCCGAGGTCGACACGATCGAGCTGGAAGCCGCGCCGGAAGCTGGCCTGGGCGCGACCATCGCCGCCGCGATCGCGCAGGGCTTCTCCAGCCTGGGCTTCGGCAAGAAGGAAGAGCCGACGCCTCCGGTCGTGGAAACCCCCAAGGCCCCGGCGAACGACAATTTCGACGTGGCCGCCTTCTCGAACGTCATCGGCACCCAGATCGCGGGCGCGGTGAAGCCGATCGCCGATGGCTTGGCGTCCCTCAAAGCCGAGTTCGCCACGATCAAGGGCACGCTGGAGACGACCGAGAGCACCAGCTTCTCGCGCGGTCCGGCGACCGGCGGGGGCGGCAACGCCGCGCACGAAACCGACTGCTGATCGCAGTCACCCGCCAGTCCTGACCCCCGGAGCTTCCCATGCAGAACAACACTCGTATCCTGTTCGACGGCTATTGCACCAAGATCGCCGGCCTCAATGGCGTTGCCGCCGTCAGCGCCTCCTTCACGGTGGCCCCGTCCATCGCGCAGACGCTGCGCGGCAAGGTGCAGCAGTCCAGCGACTTCCTGTCGAAGATCAACATCATCCCCGTCGTGGCGCAGGAGGGCGACAAGGTCGGCGTGGGCGTCAAGGGCACGATCGCCGGCCGCACCGATACGCGCACCAAGGATCGCCAGCCGCGTTATCCCGGCGACCTGACCGAGTCGAACTATCGTTGCGAGAAGACCAACTTCGACACGCTGATCCGCTACGAGACGCTGGACGCCTGGGCGCACAAGCCCGAGTTCCAGACGCTGATCCGTGACGCCATCGTCAAGGCGCAGGCGCTCGACAAGATCACGATCGGCTTCAACGGCACGCACGTCGCGCGTGACACCGATCCGGAAGCCTATCCGCTGCTCCAGGACGTCAACATCGGCTGGCTGGAGCATATCCGCATCGACGCCCCCGAGCGCGTGCTGAATGACGGCGCGCTGACCGTCGATGCCCAGGGCAAGGAAACGGCCACCAAGGCGATCTATGTCGGCGCGGGCAAGGTCCCGGTCGGTGACGACATCACCGGCGCCGAGGTCGATTTCGTCAACATCGACGCGCTGGTCTACGAGGCCATCGAGCTGCTGGACGAAAATTACCGCGACGACGTCGACCTGGTCGTCATCCTCGGCCGCGACCTGGTCCACGACAAGTATTTCTCGATCGTCAACGCGGCCGGCGACAAGGCGACCGAGCAGCTGGCGCGTGACGTGCTGCTGTCCGACAAGAAGATCGGCGGCCTTCAGGCGATCCGGGTGCCCAAGTTCCCGCGCAACGCGCTCCTGATCACCAAGCTGTCGAACCTGTCGATCTATGACCAGATCGGCACCGAGCGCCGCAAGATCGAGGACAACTCGAAGCGCGACCAGGTCGAGAACTACGAGTCGGTCAATGAGGCCTATGTGGTCGAGGACTACGGCCAGGCCGCGCTGGTCGAGAACATCGTCATGGGCAAGAAGCCGGCGGCCTGACGCCGGCTTCTGCCTCCACCCCGTAGCCCGCCCATCACCAGGACAGCGCAATGAGCCTCGTTCGAAAACATCGTGACCGCATCGCGGCCACCAAACTCGCACAGCAGGCGCTCGACTCCGGCTCGATGGGCGGGTTCGCCCCCCAGGCGGCGATCGTCGTGGCAGCCGCCACGACGAACCCGGCAGCGGCGCAGATCCAGCTTCGGCTGACCCATGATCTGCGCCGCCTGAAGGATATCCAGTCGATCCAGGGCAAGATCGCGGCGAAACGCGAGATGCTGCCCGAATATCGGGCCTGGTGCGACGGCCTGCTGGCGGCCGCCCGCGATGCCAATGCCGGCGTGGCCGAAGAGGTGCTGCCGACCATCATGGTCTGGTGCATCGACACCGGCGACTGGCCCCGCGCGCTGGAGCTGGCGCGCTATGTGCTGCGCTACGACGTGCCGCTGCCCGGCCGCTACGTGCGCGCCGCACCATCGCTGATCGCCGAGGAAATCGCCACCGCCGCGCTGAAGATCCAGACGGCTGGCGAAGCCTTTCCGATCGACGTGCTGGAGGAAGTCGAGCTGCTGGTCGCCGAGATCGACATGCATGACGAGATCCGCGCCAAGCTGATGAAGGCGATCGGCACCGAATATGCGCGCGGCGCGGATGCGGCGACCGGGCCGGAGATCCTGCGCCAGCAGATGGCCGGGCTGGCGGCGCTCCGTAAGGCGCAGGACCTGCACGATCGCGCCGGCTGCCGCCAGGCCATCCAGCGGCTGGAGAAGGCGCTCGCCGCCTCGGCCGCTCTGGTCGCCACGTCCAAACCCGCCACCACCGAATCGCCAACCGATACCGGCGCGCCCAGCGCCTGACTTTCTCGCCGGCCCTGGTCGGCGGTCACCCTCTCGCCCCCCGGCGTCTCGGGGGCGGATCGCGCAGGACGGGAGGTCTTCGGACCGTAGGGCCGGCCTGGACCCGGTCCCCACCCCCGAAATCCGGGCGGGCGATCATCCGGACCCATCCCATGCTCGCCACGCTCGCCGACCTCCTGACCATGATCCTTGCCGGCCTCGCGCTTGTGGCCGGTGCCTGGTCGGCGCTGGCCGGCTTCACCCGCGCCGCGACCGCCGGCTATGGCGATGACCCGCACGTCACCGCGATCCGGCTGCGCGCGGGCATCGCGCTGGGCTTGTTCGGCCTCCTGCTCTTCTACGTCGGCGCGGTCTACAGCGCCCGAATCGTCGTCGCATGAGCGGCACGCTGATCATCCCCCCGGCCGCGCTCGCGCCGGTGGGCGGCTGCGCATCGATCGTGCCGGGGCCGGCCGCGCCGGAGACGGCGATCGTCCGGAACGACGGCTGGTGGCCCGACATCGAGCTGGCGGCGCTCCGCAAGGCGATCCGCATCCGCGACACCGTCACCACCGAGCGGCTGCGCGAAGCGGTCCTGGGCGCGATGATCACGGTCGGCCGCGATCTGGACAGCTGGGGCGAGGGCAAGCGCGCGGCTGGTGCCGCCAGCCTCGCCACCGTCACCGGCCGCGCCAACGTCGCGCTCGACGGCGAGCCACGCCTGGTCATCCTCTACCGGCGCGCGATCGGCGGGTACGTCAAAGCCGAGCTGGTCGAGCAGTACCGCGACATCGACAGCACCAAGGCGAGCGAGCGCGACGCCGACGCGCTCGACCAAACGCCGGCCGAGCTGCGCCGCAATGCGCTGTACGCGATCCGCGACATCCTGGAGCGCGGCCGCATCGCCGTGGAGCTGATCTGATGGCGACGGCGGGCACTTCCTACCGCGCGCGCCAGGGCGACACGCTGGACGCGCTGCTGTGGCGCGACGCGGGCCTCGGCCCGGCCGATCTGCCGGCCATCCTCGCCGCCAATCCCGGCGTTGCCGAGGCCGGCCCGGTCCTGCCGATCGGCACCATCGTCATCGTGCCCGCCGCGCAAGCCGCCCCCGTCACCGCCACCCGCCCCCTTATCCAGCTCTGGGACTGACCATGGACAAACTTCTCCACGAGATCGGCGCGGCGCTGCTGGCCTGGATGCTCGGCCTGGTGCCCGCCGCGCTCGGCGCGCTGATCAGCCTAGTGTTCGAACCGGACGTGACCTGGTCGCGCCGCTTCGCCCAGCTCGCCGTCGGCGTCACCGTCTCCTACTTCGTGACCAACGCCACGGCCGCGCTGTGGCCGTGGCCGCCGCTCGATCCCTATGTGCGCCAGGCGATCGGCTTCGTCGTCGGCATGGTCGCCTTCCGCGCGACACCCAAGTTCATCACGGGCGCGGAAGAGACGATCGGCCGCGCGCCTGGTCAGCTGCTCGATCGCGTCCTCGCCGTCCTGCCCGGCCGGAAGGACGCGAAGTGACCGCGCCCGTCACCAAGCGCCGCCCGGTCAAGACGCTGGTCGGCGTGATCGGCGCGGCCGCCGCGCTGATCGTGACCCCCTTCGTGTCCGGCTGGGAATCGGGCGGCAAGGTCTACCTGAAGGCCTATCCCGATATCGTCGGCGTCTGGACGATCTGCGGCGGTGAGACGCTGGGCGTGAAGCCCGGCATGGTCGAGACGGTCGAAGGCTGCCGGGTGCGCGAGGAACAGGCGCTGATCCGCCACGCCGAGCCGGTGCTGGCCTGTACGCCAGCCCTGCGCGGCCGCCCCAATCAACTCTCGGCCGCGATCAGCCTCGCCTACAACATCGGCACCGCCGCCTATTGCCGCTCCACCGTCGCCCGCCTCTTCAACGCGGGCCAGTGGGCCGCCGCCTGTGAAGGCTTCCTCGCCTGGAACCGGGCCGGCGGGCGCGTGGTGCAGGGCCTTGTCAACCGCCGGCGCGCCGAGCGCGCCCTTTGCCTGAAGGAGCTGCCCCGGTGATCCTGCTGAAAGGCCTGTTCGCCAAGCTGAAGGCCGAGCTGGCCTTCGTCGTCCTGCTCGCCGTCGCCAGCGCTGGCGCGGTCCTCTACGTCCGCGCCGAGCGCGCCATCGCCGATCGCGACGCGGTCCTGCACCGCGCCGAGCTGATCTGCAAAAGCGCCGGCATCGACTTCGCGTCGGCCCGCCCCCGCGTCGCGGACGGCGTCGACTGTGGTGCCCGCGTCCAGCAGCTCGCCGAATGGAAGGGCGAGGCCGAGCGCCAGACTGCCCAGCTGATGGCCAAGGCGCTTGCCGACAATAACGCGCGCCAGGCGCGGGACAATGATGCCGCGCGCCGCGCGGCCGAGGCGGCGAAGTCCGCCGCTATCGCCATGGAGAAAGCCGATGCCGAAGCCGAGCGCCGCAATCTGGTCGATCGCGAGTGGTTTGCTGCTGTCAACAATGTTGCCGGCCTGCGGGCGGCGAATTGACCCGCCGGCACCGCTCCCCGTGCCGATCGCCGTGCCGGTGAAGATCACCCCTCCAGCGGATCTGCTCCGCTGCGCCGATCGCCCGGCCGGCCTGCCCGAAGACCCAGCGCTGGTCGCGCAGATCCCGACGCGCGCCCGCGCCGGCATCATCCGCCTCGCCCGTGCCTTCGGGGCCAACGCCGACCAGCTCGATCGCCTGGTCGAGTTCGTCTCGCCCGGAGCCTGTCATCCCACGCCCTCCGCCTCTCCGTCCAAGGACTAATCTCACATGCGCCGCCTCTCCATCATCGACCATCGCATCGCCGTCCTGCTCGGCACGGGCGCGACGTCTATCCTGGTCTCGAACGACAGCTTTCCTGCCGGCGGTACAGTCGGCGATGTCATCCAGCGCCTGCGCGATCCCTTCGCCGGTATGGAGTCGGGCACGACGACCTATGCAACGGTCGGACCCGTGCCAGGTCAGCTTGCGCTGTCCGGCGACATGGTCGTGCGCGGCAGCGCCGAGGCGATGCCCGGTACCGCCTATGTGATCGGCATCGTCGCCACCTCCGGAGATCGTCGGCGTTCGACCATGGCGACGTTCACGCTGATGGCGCTCGGTCGCGCAGCCGATGGCCCGGTCGCACCTATCGTCACGCCGGTCCCGACCCCTGCGCCCACCCCGGTGCCGACACCAACCCCCACGCCGGTCCCGACGCCTTCGCCCACGCCGACGCCCACGCCGACGCCGACGCCCACGCCCACGCCGACGCCTACGCCGACCCTTGGAGCGCTAACCCTTTCCGGCTCGCTGACCAGTGGCACCGCTAGCAGCGGCTCTATCTCCGGTGCGACGACCGGATCGACGATCGGAACGACCATCACCGGCATGGTGATCAACAGCGCGGCTCGAACCTACGCCTTCGATGGCAGCGCCTCGGCCGGAACCGGCACGCTCACCGAGACGCTCGCGGGCGCAAGCAACTCGCCACGCTCGACGTCGATCACGATCGCCGCAGCGGCGGTGCCCCCCAAGCTGACCCTATCCAACGTTCCGGCGTCGATCGCCGAGGACACCGCAGCGGGCACTAAAATCGCGGACATCGCAGGCGTGCCGACCGGTGTGACGCCGACCGTGAAGCCGAGCGATGGTCGATACGTTATTGCGGGCGGCGAGGCGGCCGGTTGGAAGCTGGTGCGCGGCATGGCGGCCCTATCGGCTGGCACGGACGTCATCGTCATATCTGCGACCGGAGCGACCGATGCATCGCTCAGCCTCCTGATTTCGGCGAGCCAATCCTTCCTGTCCAACGAATCGACGGACGTTTCCTACGGTCCGACCGCGACCACCGATACGGACTTCATCAACCTCAAGACGTACAGCCAGAAGTTCGTCCAGTTTCCTGTTGCCGCCAATGATACGACGAGCCTGTCGCAAGAGATCGTGTTGTACATGTTCTGCGACATCGCCAGTGAAATGCCGAATATCGGCTTGAAGATGACGCAGTCCGGAAACGGGCAGTACAAGAATTACTATTACCCGTCGGGCGGTAAGTGGGTGATTTTCAACGGCGCTTCGGCCGTGACCAACCTTGGGCGCCCTCAGACCCGCGCAGATAAGTTCGAGCTTATCTACAATGAGCGATCGAGGCTGATCGAAGGCTATCTGAATGGCGTGCTTGTTCACACCATCGGAAAAGCAGAGATGGATACCGCCTTTTCCAGCGGCCTCGGCACCTTCGTGCGTGCCCAGAAGAAGAGCGGCAGCGATACTCTCACCTGCTCCTTCAGCAACCTCAACGTCGAACCCTTACGCGTGCTTGACTATGAGCCGAGCTTCTTCGGCCGTGGCGCGAGCCTGCACATCGCCTATAGCAATCCGGCTGGCAGCCCGCCGGCCGGTTACACGGCGACCTATCCCGACGGCACAGTCGTGGATTGCGAAAAGGTCTCGAATCTCCGCAAGGGCCGAGCAAAGGTCCGCATCCCTGATGCGGCAGTCCCCGCGAAATATGCCGGCAAGCGCGTGGCGGTCACGGTAGCCCAGAAGGGGTCGTCCGATATCGTTGCACCGGTTGACTATTACGCAACCGATCGCACGACCTGGGGAATGAACATCTCGGGATATCCCCGGATGTTCAACAACCTTGCGGTCAATGGCTGGCGCGGCGACGGCTACGGCAAGAACCAGTATAATAGCGCCAACGCGCCCTGGATCGACATCGCCTCTGGCGAAATTTTGAGCTTCGAACCAGGCGTCAGCAGCTATCTGATGCAGCTAGATCCGGTCGCGACGGATTGCTTGGTCCGCGTCGAATGGGAGGGAGGACAGGGTCTTGAATTGAGCGATCCTGGCCGGGCAACGAGCAATCCCGTCCGTGGCACCAACAAGCTGGAGTTCAACCTGAAGGCGGGTGGGACTTCGACCTATATCTCGATCCCTGCGAGCAAGTGGGATGCAGCGAATCCTATTCGCAAGATCTGGTGCTCTGAAATCGTGGCGTCGGGCGGTGCTTATGTCGATAGAACGACATGGTACGCCGGCTTTATCGAGGGCGCACGCCAGTGGGGATACGGCCGATGCATGGATTTCCTTCTCCCCAACACCTATCACACCGGCTTTGACGACGGCGTCCTGACCTGGGCTAACCGCCGGACAAGCCGGCTTGGAATGCGCCCCCGTCACGGTCGCATTCTGCTGCCGACTAGCCATGCCTCGGCGCGGCTTTCGCTGTCGATCCGGCCATATGCGTCTGCCGAGATCGTCTCCCAGTATCTGCCCAACAATCACTGGTACGGCAGCAAGGGCAACAACTGGACGGTCACCGTTGTGGAGCCGTCCGGCTCAGGCTCGATCGTTGCGACTGGCCGCGACATCGTGATCACGCCACCCTCGGGCGGCACGGTCCAGTCCGTCATGGACCTGCTGTCCAAGACGACGCTGATGATCGAGATGTTCACCGTCTCCTATTCGGGCAGCGCCAGCACCGATACCATGACGACGCTCGCGAAGACCAATATTCGCGACGGCGTCGATGCCGACCCCGCCCAGGTTACTTTCGAGGATATCTCGGAGTTCTTCGCGAAGACGCAGCTAAACCCGTTCATCAATCTGAACGTAAACTGCTCGCAGGAATATGCCGTCAAGGCCATGAAGATAATCCTCGACGGTACGAGCAAGGTCCCTCGGGTCGAGCTTGGTAACGAGGCGTTCAACCTCAGTTTCACCGGCCCGCTTTGGTTCGGTGCCTGGTCGATCTACCGTGGTGCGGTCGAAACCAACATCCTCGACCGCTCGATCGGTGAATCGTGCTTCCGCGCCATTCCTGTCTTCACGGCGCTCAAGCAGGCGTATGGCGACCGGATCATCACCGGCCTCGGATCGATGGCCGTTGCCCCATCGGTGACCAGCAAGATCATCAATTATCCCGGCAACGATCCGTCGATCATGCAGGTGGTGTACATTGCACCCTACTTCTACCCGACGCAGGATCAGCCGGACGACGCAAAATACTTCGCCGGTGCCTATGACAGCGTCAATTCTCAAATGAGCCTGATCGATGCCACCGTGAAATTGGCGGCTACGAAGGGCTATAAGGTGGAGACCTATGAGGTCGGGCAACACTCGACCGAGGCCGACCAGTCCCTTCAGGATCGGCGTCAGCGGTCGCCGTTGATGAAGGTCGCCTATGGGTATTATCTGGGCGAGTCTCAGCGCATCCATGGCCTCGGGCGTGGCGTTCCTTTCATGCATTACAACTGGATCTCGCGCATCTCGAACTCCCAGTCGGGCGCGTGGGGCATCTACGAATATATGGGCCAGCCTCGGGCGGATGCCCCCAAGGCAGATGCCTATTTGGATGCCTACGACGGCATCTTCCCGCCCTATATCAAAAGCAATTCCGTCATCCGCGTTCTCGGGACGCGGATGGTTGGGCAGGAGTTGTCGCTTGATCTGCCCCCGGCCTTCAATACGACCGGGATTGCTATTCAGTGGACGGCAGATGGTGTCCCCGTCACCGGTGCGACTGGATGGACCTATACACAGACCGATGCGGAGAGAGGCAAGAAAATGGGTGTCGGAGTCGTGTTGTCGGGTGCCAAGGGCTACACGGCATCTTACGCTTTCAATGACACTTTGACCGTCACCGGTTGACCATTCACCATATAAAAGGAAAACACCTGTCGCGGATAACGGTCCGCGACAGGGAGTTTATGATGATCATCAACCGAATGCTGGCGGGGGCACTGACCGCCATGGTGGCGCTGACGAGCACGTCTGCCGCCCAGGCGGCGACCGGCCTGACAGTCAAGATTACGGCGGTCGGTGAAGGCTATGAGCGTCCATTCCCCACCACGGACTTTGACTACAAGCGCTCGTTTGATGGTACGTCGTTCGCCATCAGCCTCTTTGAAACCGATGATGCCAATGTCTTTGTGCGCATCATCCAGGATGTGGTCTATACGGCGACCTTCCAGGACGCAGGACTTAGCATCACCACCTCCTATCAGGGCACCATGCCCTTCCCGCAGGTGACCGCGCAAACGTGCTACAGCCGCGCTGGATCGGCCACCCAAGGCTTCAACCCCCCATGCGGTTCTTATAATCTGGTCGTCTCGTTCGGCGGCCCGCCCGTTGCTTATTTCGACGGAGCTGCTGCGATCGTCAGCGTCGAAGAGGGCGACACGATCGGCGGCAATGGGGTCGAGTATGCGATTGGTATCGTGCCCGAACCCGCCACCTGGGCGCTGATGCTGACCGGCTTCGCGCTCACCGGCTACGCGCTGCGCCGTCGCCGCGTTGCCTTCGCCTGATGCTTGCGGGTGTGGCGCGCGTCGCCACACCCCTTGCCCTCTTGCCTGGTCGCGCCGCCCTGCCACGCCTGGGCGATGCAAAAGCCCGACCAGCTCCGCCGCCTTCTGCTCCAGGCCGTGCCCGGCCTTGCGGCCAACCCCGAGCGATTGGCGCTCTATGTCGACGCCGGCACTGTCGCCGCCAGCGCCGGCAACCTTTCCTTCGAATATCGCTACACGCTGAACCTGGTCGTGCAGGACTTCGTCGGCGATCGGAACCTGGTCATCGTGCCGGTCCTCGCCTGGATCGCCGAGGCGCAGCCGGATCTACTCGCCAGGCCGGATAGCCTGCCGTTCAAATTCGAGGCCGAGATCCTGGACGGGGAGGCGGCCGACCTGTCGATCACGATCGCGCTGACCGAGGGCGTCCGCGTCGTCACTCCGGATGGCGGCGGCTACGCCGTCCAGCACCTGGACGAACCCGCCGGCCTCGACCATTTCCCCGGCGTCTGCGGCGCGACGCTCTGGCAGCTCTTCCTGCGCGATCAGCTGATCGCCCAGACCAGCGATCCCGCCTTCCAGCCATGAGCGACGGCCTCGACCAGATCGAGCAGCTTGCCGGCACGCTGCTGCGCCGCGTGGGCGGGGCCGAACGCCGTCGCATCCTGCGCAGCGTCGCCAGCGAGATCCGCGGTATCCAGTCCGCCCGGATCGGCGCGCAAAAGGACCCCGACGGGAGCGCCTATGAGAAGCGGAAAGCCAAGGCCGAGCCGGTGCGCGGCACCTATGCGGTCCGCTTCCTCTATCCCAAGGGCGCGGCCGAACCGCGCCTGGTCTTCATGAAGAGCTGGGTGCGCCAGGGTCCGCTGCTGACCGGCTATGACGTCGAGGCCGGGGCCATCCGATCCTTCTTCTGGGACCATGTCGCTAAATGGCTGCCCGTCGACGCGGGCGAACAGAATGCCGGCGCGGGCAAGTTCCGCCGCCAGGGCAAGCTGCGCCAGGCGGCGATGTTTCGGCGTCTGCGCACCGGCCGCTACCTACGCGCCGGCAGCACCGAGGATGAAGCCTGGATCGGCTTCAGCGGGCCGGCCGCCGGCATCGCCGCGATCCACCAGGCGGGCGGCACCGACAAGGCGTCCAAGAGCGGCAAGTCCGTCCGCTATGCGCGCCGTGTCCTGCTCGGGCTGACCACCGCCGAGCGCGGCCTCCTGGTCGACCGCATCCTGGAGCATCTATCGCGGTAGAAGGTGTGGCGCGGCTCGCCACACCTTTTGCCCCCTCGCCAGTATAGGTCGGCCCCCGCGACATGGGGCCATGGCCTCCGACTCTGCCGCCTTCACGCCCGTCGACCTGTCGCGCCTGCCCGCGCCGCAGGTGATCGAGACGCTGTCGTTCGATGCGATCTACGATGATAATCTCGCCAGCCTCCTGGCATTGGTGCCCGACTTCGACGCCACGATCGAATCCGACCCGGCGGTGAAGCTGCTCCAGCTGGTCGCCTATCGCGAGATGCTGCTACGCGCGAAGATCAACGACGCGGCGCGCGCCGTCATGCCGGCCTTTGCGGTCGGTGCGGATCTCGACCAGCTCGCCGCGCTGCTCGGCGTGGCGCGGCTCACCCGCGACCCCGGCGATCCCGCGCGCGGCGTGCCGGCGGTGATGGAGACGGATGATGAATTCCGCCGTCGCCTGGTGCTGGCCCCGGAGGGCTATTCGGTCGCGGGGCCGGAAGGAGCCTATATTTTCCACGCGCTGTCCGCCGATCCGGCGGTGCTCGACGCCAGCGCCACCAGCCCGACGCCCGGCCGCGTCGTCGTCACCATCCTATCGCGCCTGGACGATGGCACCGCCTCGGCCGCGCTGGTCGCGGCCGTCATGGCCTATCTGTCCGACGACACCCGCCGGCCGATGACCGACGCGCTGACCGTCCAGCCGGCGACGATCATCCGCTATGCGATCGATGCCACGATCCGGACCTTTGACGGTCCCGATGCCTCGATCGTGCTGAAGACGGCGCGCGCGCGGCTCGATGACTATGTCGCCGCCTGCCATCGCCTGGGCCGCGACGTGGCGCGTTCGGGCATCCTCGCCGCGCTCCACGTCGAAGGCGTCGTGTCGGTGCAGCTCGCCGCGCCGGCGGCAGACATCCCGGTCGATCGGACGCAAGCGCCCTGGTGCAGCGGCATCGCCATCACCCATGCCGGCATCGGCGAATGACGCTGCTGCCCCCCAACGCCTCGCCGCTGGAACGCGGCTTCGAGGTTGCGACCGGGCGGATCTCCGAGCTGCCCGCGCCCTTGCGCGACCTGTGGAACCCCTGGACGTGCCCGCTATCGGCGCTGCCCTTCCTCGCCTGGGCGCTGTCGATCGACACCTGGTCGAGCGACTGGCCTGAAGGCGTGAAGCGCGCCCGCGTGGCGGCTGCGATCGAGATTCAGCGCCACAAGGGCACGGCCTCGTCCGTCCGCGCCGTGGTCAAGGCGTTCGGCGGCTCGCTTGCCATCCGCGAATGGTGGGAGATGCAGCCGGCCGGCGACCCCCATACCTTTGCGATCGTACTGTCGCTGGGCAGCATCGTCGCGGCCGAGAAGAGCGCCGCCTATACCGACGCGGTCATCGCCGAGATCCGGCGGACCAAGCCGGTACGCTCTCACTTCACCTTTACCCAGGCGGTCGCGGCCTCGGGCGGGATGCAGGCGGTCGCCGCTGTCCGCCCCGCCACGCTCGCGCGCCTGTCCCTCGCTGCTGCCTGACCCCGGAGCCTCGCCCATGGCCTTGACGATCCTCATCACCAACGCCGGCCGCGCCGCGCTCATCAACGCCGACAAGAGCGGCACGCGCGCTGTCCGCATCGCCACCGTCGGGGTTTCGCCCACCGCGACCGTGCCGGCCGCTACCGCGACCGCCTTGCCCGGCGAGATCAAGCGCATCGCGACGATCTCGGGCGCGCAGACGGCCGCCGATACCATCCACCTGACGGTGCAGGACGAAAGCGCGGCCGTCTACACCGTCCGATCCTTCGGCCTCTACCTGGACGATGGCACGCTCTTCGCCATCTACGGTCAGGCGGACGTGATCGTGGAGAAGTCGGCGCAGGCGCTGCTGCTGCTAGCGATCGACGTGACGCTCCAGGACATCGCCGCGACCAGCATCACCTTCGGCAACGCTAATTTCCTGCTGCCCGCCGCGACGACGGAGCGGCAGGGCCTGGTCGAGCTGGCCACCGCCGATGAAGGCCGCGCGGGCACCGACGCGACGCGCGCCGTGACGCCGGCCGTCGCCAAGGCGTCGGTCCAGGCATGGCTGGGCTATGCGCCCGCCAATCGGGCCGGCGACACCTTCACCGGTCCGGTCGCGATCCGCACCCCCAATCAGAACCTCGGCTTCTCCGTCGCTTCCTCTTTCCCAGGCTATGCCTTCATGCAGCTGGGCGACGCGGGCGAGACGTTCCGCAATTGGCATTTCGGCTCGCAGGGTGACGGCAGCTTCGCGCTCTACCAGGGCACCTGGGGGACGGGCAGCCTGCGCCTGTTGGTCACCTCGACCTCGATCGCGTACAACGGCAACCCAGTCTGGCACGCTGGCAATGACGGTGCCGGCAGCGGCTTGGACGCCGATCTGCTCGATGGATTCCAGGCGGCGCAGTTCATGCGGCGTGATGTTGCTGGCAGCGTCGGAACGGACGTCTATTTCGACTTCGGCAACAGTCAGTATGGGCGCGCGCTGCGCGTTGGTGGCCCGGCGAATACGGGTGCGGCGGTTGGCCAGATCACTGTCACTACCGGCAACATACATATCGACTCCACCAACGGGTCTGCGGTTTTCCTCAATTACTTTGCGGGCGACGGCGTCAATTTCGGCAACGGCCAGCAAGGCTTCAATGCGCGGATCACCCGCGAAGGCGGCTTCGTAGGAACGTCGCTTTCCGCCCCGACGATCGTGCGCAGCGGCCTGTCTGTCTGGGGTCCCGACAATGACGGCGCGGGGTCGGGCCTAGACGCCGATCTGGTGCGCGGCCGCTCTATTCCGCAGGACCTTTGGTTGCCGCAAAGCGTCGCCCAGATCAGCACTATCGACCCGGACAACCTTCCGGTTGGTGGCTCGGCCTTCAGCCGGCACACCAACTTGCCGGTGCCCGGCACCCTTCATTATGTGGCGGCGCTGGCGGGTGGCGACGTCTCTGATCGAGGATTGCTGATCGCCTCGCCTTATTCGAGCGGCGAGCTGTACATCCGCAGTCGGCCCGCCGGCTGGACCAAGCTTTGGTCGCCCTCGAATGATGGCGCGGGTAGCGGCCTGGACGCCGACTTGCTCGATGGGCGACAGGGGAGCGAGTTCGCATTGAAGAGCGGCGATGCCTTCACCGGGCAGGTCACGATGCGGTCGCCCGCCTTTGGCCTCCGCGTCGCAGAACTCGGCTCCGGCTACGGCTTTATCCAGCTCGGCGAAGCCACAGGTGCAAACGTCAGCCGGAATTGGCATTTCGGCTCGCTCGGCGACGGTGCCTTCGGCCTGTACCAAGGCGAGTGGGGCACCGGCACCGAGCGGCTGCGGGTCACCAGCGGCGGCATCAACTTCAATGGCGGCCCCGTCTGGCACGCCGGCAATGATGGCGCTGGCAGCGGTCTGGACGCCGATATGCTCGACGGCCTTCAGGCGGCGCAGTTCATGCGGCGCGACGTTGCGGGCAGCGTCGGAACGGACGTCTATTACGACTTCGGCAATAGCACTAATGGCCGCTCGCTGCGGGTCGGCGGCATTGCGAATACGGGTGCGCCGGTCGGACAAATCGCCGTGACCAACGGCAACATCCATATTGACCCGCTGAGCGGGTTCGCGCTGTTCCTCAACTTCTACGCGGGCAATGGCATCAATTTCGGCAATGGCCAGCAAGGGATTGTCGCGCAGCTCTCGCGCGAAGGCGGCTTCGCTGCGGCCGCGCTATCTGCCGGAACGATCGTTCGCGGCGGCCTGTCGGTCTGGGGTCCAGACAATGACGGCGCGGGGTCGGGCCTGGATTCGGACATGGTCGACGGCTGGCAGGCCGACGATCTGCGACGCTGGGGCAATCTGCTCGGCCGGCCCGACACTTTCCCGCCCTCGGCGCATGGCCACAGCGCAGCCGATATTGCCGGTGCCTTCGCCAATGCGTCGCTCGCCGCCAACGGCTACCAGGTGCTGCCGAACGGCCTGATCCTGCAATGGGTGACCGGCCCCTACCAGTCGCCAGGCGTAGAGGCGGCGATCTTCGTGAATTGGCCCATCGCCTTCCCGAACGCCTGTTTCCAGGCGTTCCCCTCGACCCAGATCCAATCGGCGACCGATCGCGGCGATAGCTGGTTCCAGCTCGTCGGCGATCCCGCGACCGACGGCTGCACCGTCATGCGCCAGCGCTCGGGCAATCCGAACGATAGCGCCGCCACCGCGCCCAAGATCTTCGCCATCGGCCGATAGGACCCCCCATGTCGATCCATTACAGCCCCGCCCGCGACACCTTCTTCGACGCGAGCCTGCACGCCGACTTGCCGGCCGATGCCGTCAAGGTCAGCGCCGACGATCATGCGATGCTACTCCAGGCGCGCACCGCCGGCATGACCATCACCATGAAGCGCGGCCGGCCGGTCGCGGTGCAGCCGATCATCCCGGTCGAGCAGCGCCGCGCCGTTGCCGTCCAGGGCGTGAAGGCCGAGGCCGGCCGGCGCATCGTCGCCACCGCATCGCTGATCCAGCAGGCCAATGACAATGCCGCCATCGCCATGGCGGCGCTGGCGGCCGCTGCCGGCGCGGACGGCGACCCGGCCGCCAATGTCATCGCCAATGCGGCCATCGATCGGCGCCAGCGGATCGACGCCATCCGCGCCGCCTCGAATCAGATCGAGGCGACGATCGCCACCATGTCCGCGCGCAGCCTCACCGCGCTCGACGTCACCGCCGACCACCACTGGCCCGCCTGAAAGGAAGCCCCATGCAGACCGAAATCGGTTCCTACGATCCCGCCACCCGCCAAGTCCCCGTCTCCTTCACCGTCGGCGAGCTTGTTCACAAGCGCGCCGTGAACGCGTGCCTGAAGAACGGCGAATTTGACCCGGCCGCGACCGCCGATCGCGTCGCCCAGGTGGCGCGCGGCGTCGCGGTGAAGATGGATTTGGGCGTGATCACCGAACAGCCCGAACCCGAGGCGCTGCCGGCAGCGGCCGAGGTGCCGGCCGAGCCGGTCGAAACGGCCGACACCACGGCTCCGGCCGAATAGGCAAAAGGTGTGGCGAGCCGCGCCACACCTTTACCCCCCGCGACGGGTGGCCCGTCTGCCCGTCATGGTCGCTTCCATTATGGACGCGGTCGACCCCAACAAGCTGATCGGTGACGTCCTGCGCCTGGGCACCGTCGAGACGGTCGATCTGGCGCAGGCGACCTGCACCGTGCGCGTCGGCGACATGATGACCGGCGACATTCCCTGGATCTCGCCGCGCGCCGGCTCGGCCCGCATCTGGTGCCCGCCTGCGATCGGCGAGCAAGTCCTGCTGGTCTGTCCGGAGGGCGACATGCTCGCCGGCATGGCGCTGGGCGGCATCTTCTTCGACGGGCGGCCCGCGCCCGCCAGCACCGACAGCTTCCACGCCGCGTTCGATGACGGCGCATGGATCGACTATGAGCCGGTCCACCACACCCTGACCGTCAACCTGCCGAGTGGTGGAACCGCTGCGATCTATGCGCCCGGCGGCCTGACCATCAACGGCCCCGTCACCATCAACGGGCCGGTCGCGGTCAACGACGATCTACGCGCGACCGGAACCGTGACCGGCGACAGCGACGTGGTGGGCGGCGGCAAGTCGCTGAAGGGCCACAAGCACACCGGCGTCCAGACGGGCGGCGGTATCTCCGGAGCGCCGCAATGATCGGTATGTCCGTCACCACCGGCCGCCGCCTGGAAGGGCTGGAGCATCTGCGCCAGTCGATCCGCGATATCCTGACCACGCCGATCGGCTCGCGCCTCGCGCGCCGCGACTATGGTTCGCACCTGCCGGACCTGATCGACCAGCCGATGAACGCGCTCGGCCAGATGCGCCTGAAGGCCGCCACGGCGCTGGCGCTCATGCGCTGGGAGCCGCGCTTGCGCCTGACCAGCGTCACCATCCAGCAGGCCGGCCCCGCCGGCTCCTACGCCCTGGTCCTGGACGGCGTCCGCCTGGACGTGCCCGCCGCGACCGCAGCCACCCGCCTTTCCCTGCCGTTCGGCAGCCTCACCGCTCGATAGGAGCCAACCATGCACGGCATTACGATCACCGAAATCAACGAGGGCACCCGGAGCCTGATCACCGTCGCCACCGGCGTTATCGGCATGGTCGTGACCGCGCCGGACGCCGATGCGGCGGTCTTCCCGCTCGACCGGCCGGCGCTGATCGTCGACATCGACGCCGCGATCGGCGCGGCCGGCACCACCGGTACGCTGTCGCGGTCCCTGCGCGCCATCGCCGACCAGGTCCGCTGCCCGGTCGTCGTCGTCCGCGTCGCGCCGGGCGCGGACGCCAATGCCACCAACGCGGCGGTCATCGGCACCACCACCAACGGACTGAAGACCGGGATGCAGGCGCTGCTGGCGGCCGAGGGCCAGGTCGGCGTCCGCCCGCGCATCCTCGGCGCGCCCGGCCTCGACACGCTGCCGGTCCGCGCCGCGCTTCAGGTGATCGCGCAGCGGCTGCGCGCCATGGTCTATGCCAAGGCGATCGGCGACGACACCGCCAGCGCCATCGCCGATCGCGCCAACGCCTCGGGCCGCGAGCTGATGCTCCTTTGGCCCAACTTCCTCGCCTTCGACAGCAAGGCCGCGACCAACGTGACCGGCTTCGCGGTCGCCTATGCCCTGGGTCTTCGCGCGAAGATCGACCAGGAGGAAGGCTGGCACCGCACGCTGTCCAACGTGCCCGTAAACGGCGTGATCGGCCTGACCCGCGACGTCGGCTTCGACGTCCAGGACCCCTATTGCGAAGCCAATCTGCTCAACGACAAGCAGATCACGGCGCTGATCCGCACCGGCGAAGGCTTCCGCTTCTGGGGGTCGCGCACCTGCTCGACCGAACCGCTGTTCGCCTTCGAAAGCGCCACCCGCGCCGCCCAGGTGATCCAGGACACGATCGCGGGCGGCATGATGTGGGCGATCGACAAGCCGCTGAAGCCCAGCCTGGTCAAGGACATCGTGGAGACGATCAACGGCAAGCTGCGCGAGCTGGTCGCGGCCGGTCAGCTGATCGGTGGCCGCGCCTGGTTCGATGCCACCAAGAACACGGTGGCGACGCTCCAGGCCGGCAAAGTCGTGATCGACTACGACTATACGCCGGTCCCGCCGCTCGAAAACCTGCTGCTCAATCAGCGGATCACGGGCGAATATTTCCAGGACTTCGCGGCCGCCGTCGCCGCCTGATCCCGCCACCTTCTCACACTAACCAGGAGCCAATCCCATGGCGTTGCCGCGCAAGCTCAAGATTATGGACGTTTTTAACGAGGGCCAGTCCTGGATGGGACAGGTTTCCTCCGTCACTCTGCCCAAGATCGCCATGAAGGGCGAAGACTGGCGCGGTGCTGGAATGATCGGCGAGGTGACCATCGATATGGGCCTCGAAAAGCTGGAGCTGGAAACCACCTGCGGCGGACCGATGCGTGATTCCATCCGCCAGCTCGGCACGCCTGGCGTCGCCGGCACCTTCCGCCGCTTCGCCGGTGGCTACCAGGACGATTCGACCGGCGAGGTGACGCGGGTCGATATCACCATGCGCGGTCGCCCGGTCGAGATCGACAAGGGCGAAGCCAAGGTCGGCGAAGGCGGCGAGTTCAAGGACAAGTGGGCCTTGTCCTACCTGCGCGAGGAGTGGGACGGCCGCGTCCTGGTCGAGATCGACCTCCTCAACGGCGTCTACATCGTGGACGGCGTCGACCGCTACGCCGAGCTGCGCAACGCGATCCTCTGACCCACCGGCCGGGGCGGCGCACGCCGCCCCGCGCCCCCGGCGGCCGTGCCGCTGCATCGTTCCCGAAAGTCCGTGCCATGACCGACCAGATCCCGACCAACCAGGCGACCAACCTTTCCACGCGTCAAATCACCCTCGACGGCCCCGTCATGCACGGCGACACCGTCCTGATCGAGGCCGGCCAGAAAGTCACCATTCGCAAGCCCGGCTCGGGCGAATTGCGCGGCCTGACGCTGTCCGCGCTCAACCAGCTCGACGTCCTGTCGCTGGAAATCCTGCTGCCGCGTATCACCTCGCCGCAAATCCTGAAGGGCGCGAGCATGGACGTTGCCGACCTGATGCAGTTCGGTGGCGAGGTGATGGATTTTTTGTTGCCGAGTGCTGCCAAGGCGGCGATCCGGTCGGCCTTCCCGACCGAGTAGAAGCGGTGATGGCGGATCTCGCCACCGTCTTCGGATGGGGGCCGGCCGCCATGGACGCGATGGGCGTGGTCGAGCTGATGGGCTGGCACGCGATGGCGATCGAGCGCGCCAAGGCACGCGCCGGCATCAAGGACTGACATGGACCGCAATCTCCGTATCCGGATGCTGCTCGAAGCTGGCGACCGCTTCAGCCGGCCTTTGCGCGACCTGACCACCGGGGCCGGCCGAGCGGGCCAGGCGCTGGCCTCGACCCAGCAGCGGCTGAAAGGCCTGGAGCGGGCGCAGTCCGATATCGCCGGCTTCCGCGAGCTGAAGACCGGCCTGCGGTCCACCCAGGGCGAGTTGCAGGCCGCCCGCCAGCGCGTGACCGATCTCGGCCGCGCCATGGGCCAGGCGGCCAATCCCACGCGCGCAATGACCCGCGACTTCGCCCGCGCGCGCACCGAGGCGCAGCGGCTGGAGCGCCAGCACCAGGCCGAAACCCGCCAGCTAAACGAGCTGCGCGAGCGCCTGGGCGCGGCCGGCATCTCGACCAGGGATTTGGCTCGTCACGAGCGCGAGCTGCGCCAGCAAATGGCGGGAGCCAATCGCGAGATCGAGGAACAGTCGCGACGGATGCAGCAGCTCGCCGATCGCGAGCGGCGCATGAACGCCGGCCGTCAGCGCTTCCAGCGGATGCAGGGCGCGGCGACCGGCATGGCGGCGAGCGGCGCGGCCGCGATCGGCACCGGCATGATCATGGCCGCGCCGCAAATCGCCGCGGTGAAAAAGGCGCAAGAGTTTGAATCGGTGATGACCGATATCGGGCAGAAAGCGGATCTATCGCGCCAGGCATCCGCCCAGCTCGGCCGCCAGCTCCTGATTGCCGCCCGCGCCGCCAATCAGATGCCGGCCGACTTGCAAGCCGGCGTTGACACGCTGGCGGGCTTGGGCGCGAAGGTGCCTGACGCGGTGGCGATGATGACGCCGATCGGCCGGGCCTCCACCGCCTACAAGGCTGAAATTGCAGACCTATCCGCCGCTGCCTTCGCCGCGAAGGACAGCCTGAAGGTGCCGGTGGCCGAAACCGGCAAGGTCATCGACATCATGGCGACCGCCGGCAAGGCGGGCGCATTCGAGATCAAGGACATGGCGCAGTATTTCCCGGCGCTGTCCGCCGCCTATCAGGGCTTGGGCCAGACCGGCACCGATGCCGTCGCGGATCTCGCCGCCGGCCTTCAGATCGTGCGCAAGGGGGCCGGCGACAGCGCGACCGCCGGCACCAACCTGTCCAATATCCTCCAGAAGATCGCCTCGCCCGCCACCAACAAGGCGTTTGAAAAGATGGGCGTCAACCTGCCCGAGGCGCTGAAAAAGGCGTACAAGGAAGGCAAGACGCCGCTGGAAGCCATCGCCGAGCTGACCAACAAGACGCTGAAGGGCGACCTATCGAAGCTCGGCTATCTGTTCGAAGATGCCCAGGTCCAGCAGGGCCTGCGCCCGCTGATCCAGAACATGGAGGAATATCGCCGCATCCGCGCCGAGGCCGCCGGCGCTAGCGGCACCACCGATCGCGATTTCGCCGAGCGGATGAAGGATTCGGCCGAGCAGACAAAGAAGTTGACGGTAAATGGCAGCGTCTTGGCAATCACCTTGGCATCGCAGCTGCTGCCTACCGTCAATGCCGTGACGGAAAAGGCTGTAGCCTTCGCCACCTGGATTGGCGACGTCGCCCAGCGCCATCCGGAGGCGACCAAGGCGGTTATGGTCGGCGCGGCCGCCTTCGCCGGCCTGTTCTTTGTCCTGGGGGGCGGTGCGATCGTCATCGCCGGCCTCATCGCGCCCTTTTCGGCGCTGGCGTTCGCATCGGGCGCTCTTGGGATTGGTATGCTGCCCGTCGTCGGGATTGCGCTTGCGGTTGTTGCCGGCGTCGTCGCTATCGGTGCGGCGGCCTATCTCATCTATAAGAATTGGGGGCCAATCACGGCATGGTTTGCCGGGGCATGGCAGACCATGAAGGATAGCGCGCGATCGGCGTTGGACTGGTTCCTGACGCTACCCCAGCGTTTTTCGTCTATCGGCGTCAACATCGTCGCGGGCCTGATCGGTGGCATCACCGGGCAGGCCGGCGCTGTTGCTATGGCGATCATGCGTCTGGCGGGCATCGCCATGGACACCTTCAAGAAAAAGCTCGGCATCCACTCGCCAAGCCGAGTCTTCATGAGCTTCGGCGGGTACATGATGGAAGGATTGGACCAGGGCATTGCCGCCGGGGCGAAAGGTCCGGTGCGCCGCATCGGCGACGTCTCCGGCCGGCTAACCGACGCCCTGGACGGGACGCCCGGCAGTCCGCTGCGCATCGAGCAATCCTCGGGCGTGCTGACCAAGGCGCTGGCGATCGGTGCGACCCTGGGCATCGGCACCGTCCCCGCCATGGCCGCGCCGGCACCGTTCCCCGCCAGCGCCGCGCGCGCGCCGATCAGCGTCACCGTGCACGTCAACAGCGTGCCTGGGCAAAGCCCGCAGGATCTCGGGGACGCCATCGCCCGCGCCGTCTCCGATGCGCTCGATCGGCGCGACCAGGTCGCCGATCGTGCGGCGCGATCGTCGCTCGCAGACACCCCTGACTACGGATACTGACCATGTCGATGATGGCGCTTGGCCTGTTCGTCTTCGAGCTGCCCACCCTGACCCCGGCCGAGCTGTCGCGAAGCAGCGATTGGCGGCACGCCCGCACCGGGCGCGTCGGCACCAGCGACGCGCACCAGTACACCGGCCCCGGCGAAGACACGATCAGCCTGACCGGCGTCGCCATGGCGGAGCTACAAGCTGGCGAGGCGTCGCTCGACGAGCTGCGCGACATGGCCGCGACCGGCGATTGCTGGTCGCTGACCGACGGCACCGGCAAGGTCTATGGGGCCTGGGTCATCACCGGCATCCAGGAGAAGAAGTCTGCGTTTTTCGGGGATGGCAAGGCGCGCAAGATCGAGTTCACCATCGATCTACTCGCCGTCGACGCCGCCCCGCGCCAGTCGGCGGCCGGACGCGCCTGATGGCCTTCGTCAACGCCATCCCTGACTATCAGGTGACAGTCGACGGCCTGGACATCACGCCCCGGCTGAAGGGCAAGGTGCAACCGCCAGGCGGCGGCCGGCCGCGCCCGCGCCTGGTCGCGCTCACCCTGACCGACAAGCGCGAGGGTCAGGCGGACGAGCTGACGATCCAGATCGATGACAGCGACGGCGCGGCCCCGCTGCCGAAGATCGGCGCGGCCGTCAGCGTGTCGCTGGGATGGCTCCAGGGCAGCGACGTCGCCCCCGGCTTGGTCGACAAGGGCCGCTTCATCATTGACGAGGTGGCGCATGACGGCGCGCCCGACCTGATCAGCGTCACCGCGCGGTCGGCCGACTTCACCGGCGCGGCGACCGTCCGGCGCGAGCGGAGCTGGTCGAAGTCGACGCTGGGCGCGATCGTCAGCGACGTCGCCAAAGCGCATGGCTGGAAACCCCGCTGCGCAGCCCGCCTCGCCGGCATCGCCGTCACCGCCAAGGCGCAGAGCCGGGAAAGCGACCTTGCCTTCCTGCGCCGCCTGGGGCGCGAGCATGATGCGGTCGCGACGATCAAGGCCGGGGTGCTGATCCTGTCGCCGATCGGCGCGGGCGAGACGGCGACCGGTCGCGCCCTGCCGGCGGTGACCCTAACCAGGCGCGTCGGCGACAAGCACGGCTACCGCATTGCCAAGCGCGACGATGCCCCCGGCGTCACCGCCGTCTGGCACGATCGCGGCAAGGCGAAGCGGCAGGAGGTGACCGCCGGCAACGCGGATGGCGCGAAGAAGCTGGCGCGGGTCTATACCAGCGAGGCCGAGGCGAAGCGGGCGGCCGAGGCGGAACGCAGGCGCGCCGCGCGCCAGGCCGCGACGCTCGATCTGACGCTCGCCCTCGGCCGTGCGGATCTCTATCCCGAGCAGCGCGTGACCGCGTCCGGCTTCAAAGCGGAAATCGACGCGACCACATGGCTGATCGCCGAGGTGACCCACGATCTGGGCGAGCAGGGCTATGGGACGCGGCTGAAGCTGGAAAGCGCCGTCTGATCGCTACGCGGCCGCCGCCCACTGCGCCTCGGCCGCCAGATAGCCCGCCATTTGCTCCCACCCGCGCCGGGCCAGGCTGACCGTCTCGCCCTCGATCGCGGCGAGCGAATGCGATTGCAGCCAAAGCAGATAGTTGCGCACGATATCCGCATCCATCGGCACCGCCGCGACCAGCAGCTCGGCCGGCGTGGTGCCGCCCCGCGCTACCAGCGTCAGCAGCATATCCCATGCCGGTTCACCGAAGCCGTCCAGATCGCCTTGGAAGAACCGGTCGCGCATTCGTCGCCGTTCCAGGATGCGTTCGGCCGAGCGGGCCAGATCGTCCCGCGTCATGCCGCCGCCTCGATCAGCTCACCTGCGAGCGCCAGCCTGGATCTGGGTCGCCGCTCGCCACCCGCTTGCGGTGCCGCCAGGTGCCGACCGCCGTGGCGATCAGCATCGGATAGGCCCAGAAGCCGGTCTGGAAGCCATAGCCGGTCGGCAGCATCCCTGGATCGAGCAGCTTGGCCAGGTGCGCCACCACGGCCGCGCCCTGCCACGTCCCCAGCCAGAAGGGATAGAACCGCGTCGAAAGGCGCGTCAGCGCGATCAGCGCCGCCAGTAGCACCAAGTCGATGACCATCGTCGCCGGCAGTGCCGTGGCATAGCTGTTGGATTCGACCAGCCGGTGCAGCGTCAGCCCCAGCGCAAAGGCTCCGATCTGCAATCCGGCGGCTACCCGCTCCGGCCCATCGCCGCGCAGCAGCGCGTAGCCGCAGCAGCCTAGCAACAGGACCAGGAAGAGGAGCGCGCTCATGCGCACGCTCCTCTGCACCCGAATGGCATGGCGTCAAGCCATCCATCTCACGCCGCTTGGACGACGTGGAGCGGCGCGACATCGGCGCGCGTGGACGACGATCCCTCGGGCGTATCGCCGTAATCGCCGTAGCTGACGACGCCGAGGCCCATGTTGGTCTGTTCCTGACGGAACAGGCGATGCGCCTGATGCACCGCCTTGCGCGCGGCGAGCAGCTGCGCAGTCGCATCGGCGATCAGCGTCAGCGCATCTTCGCCGGCTTCCAGCGGCAGCTTGGCGCGGCGACGGCCATTGATCGCGGCGGTCTGCATCGCGGCGGCCTGGGTCAGCGCCTGGTCAAGATGCTCTTCCATCTTGATCAGCGGCATCCCAACCGAGCGGGCGACTTCGAGACGAGTATTCAGCATGGTGGCTCCCCTTTCCGCAGGGGACGCCCCCACGGCCTAGTGTGTGAGCCGACGAATCGCCACCAGCACCGGCCGCCAGATCCCCGGCATGGCCGCGCCGATGGAAGCGGATGCCGCCAGCGCCACCAGCGAGCCGGTGACGGTCATCGCCATCCAGCCCAGGATCTGCACCAACGTCATCGTATTGCGTGGCCGCTCCGCAGTTCGCCAGGGGCGGACGGGCGGCGACGCCATCGTCGACAGAGGCGCTTGTGGCGTGAAATTGGGGGCATCGGATACCCGGTCCCGGTCCCCCTCGGACGCGGTCCGGGGGTCGGGCAGGGGGGCGTTGACCGTCTCGGCCGCCGTCATCGGACCAAAGGCGAGGCGCGCCGCCTCGCGCCGATCGGCCGCGCCCAAGGCCCTGACGGCTTGGGCCAGATATTCGTCCACCGTCTTCTTGCTGATCCCCAGATCGAGCGCGATTTCCTTGCTGGTCGCCTGCCGCTCCCAGACCAGGCGCAGGCATTCCGATTGGCGGGGGGTCAGGGGGGCGCGGGGGGGCGTCATGCGCGCGCCGTTAGCACTGGAATGGATGCTGTTTCGCTTTGAAAATGATCCAATTTCGTTACGTCGCGCGGGGTGGGAGCTAATCTGAAGAAGGCAGGATGCAGCGAAGGCTGCATACCGTGCGACACCGAATGCGCGGTCACGGTTGCGGTACGGGATGCCGCATGGCGTCGGATGCTACGGCTGATGCATGATCGCCGGGATGCTGGGGTTCCAAAGGATCGGGCCGCAAATCTGCAAGCGTTGCAAGCCCGATGGGAAGCAGCTCAGCAAGCTGCCGAGCAACGTCGCCGCGAGCTAAAGTTAGATCGACGTTCCGCAGTAGCCCGTTGAACATCGCTGTCAGTGCATCGCAATTCGGCATCGCGACGTGCATGACGACGGTCTTTAGATAAGCGGGTTCGGTTGGTGCCTCTCGCGGACTAACGACATCTGTCTCGCCCAAGAGATATTCCGGGCTGGTGCGTAGCGCCCGCGCGATCTTGTGCAGGTGCTTCGATCCGTTCGACCGTCCCGAGATCAGGCTGGCGATCGTGCCTTGGGTGACGCCCACCTCGGCCGCCAGCTCCGTTTGGGTCATGCCCAGCGCATCAAGGCGCGCTTTGACCTTCGATCCGATCACGGCCGGATGGTTATCGGTTTTTCAATAGTGGGGGCACCGTATTTCTTCATTGACTCACTATTGAAGCTTCAATAATCAGAATGCATGGGCATCGAGCATCAGGTAGACACACCGCTTGCGCTGGCCGCTCGTGCGGTCGGGTCGCAAACCCGTCTCGCCGAGATCGCGGGCAAGTCGCAGGGCACTGTCAATCTGCGCCTTCGCAATAAGCAGTCTGTCTGGCCCGAAGCAGTCCTGCCGATCGAGGCCGCGACCGGCATCTCTCGTCATGTTCTCCGGCCCGATATCTATCCTCTTCCCGAACCCACGGATGCGCCGTGCCCTCCCGAAAATAACGGCGACCCTTCATCCGTAGGCCCTAGCGGCTCGATCGTCGCGTGCGATCGAGCCGCCCTTTCGCACCAGGATGGCGCGAAGTGACCAAACCCCGCGTCCCTCACACCTGGGCAGATGCCATGACTCGCGTCGCCGGTCGGATTGGTTGGGAAGCGGCTCGCATGGCGGTCGGCGGCCTGGGCGAGCGCACGTTGCGCCGCTGGTCCGATCCCGAGGATGATCGCTGGCCTAGCCTCGACCAGGCGGTGGCGCTGGACGCTGCATACCTCGCCGATGGTGGCGAAGAGGCCCCATTCTCTGCCGTCTTCTCGGCGCAACTCGATACCAAGATGGCTGACACCATCGCGTGCCACCAAGCCCTGCTCGAAGATGCCGCGACGGTCGCGCGTGAGCTGGGCGAGGCGGTGGCCTCCTCTATTGCCGTGGCACGCCCCGGCGCTTCCCCGCGCGAAATCCATCGTGCCGTGGTCGAGGCGCGGGAAGCGGAGACGGCGGTCGGCAAGATGCTGCGCCGGCTCATAAGCTTCCTCCCGCAGGGCGTGGGGTCAGGTGCGGGGAAGGCCGGGGGACAACCGTCGTGAACAAGCCGACAATACCATATATTTCTGCCAAGAAGCCGGGCGATCCGGGCGCTGTCTGCCCGCATTGTGAAAGCCGGGCCAGCATCCGCCACTCGCTCGCACTGACGCCGCTGATCCGCCACATCCGCTACCGCTGCGACAATGACGATTGCGGCCATGTGTTCGTCGCCGAGCTGGTCGTAATCCGTACCTGTGTGATGAGCGCGATCCCCAAAGGGTCGATCGACATCCCCTTTTCGCCGCGGACTGCCGCCTTGCCGATGCCGGCGAATGACGCTGCGCCGGAACCTGCCAACGACGATCGGGATGATGCCGCCATTGCCGGCGACACCGACGCCATGACCTGATCCCGCGCGGGTTCGCCTGCGCCCACCTCCCCCGATCCTGCCCCCACCGGAAGCCCCCGCTTCCCGGATCGCCCCCGCTTTGTCTGCAACCTTTCAACCGGAGACGTGACATGACTGCCCTGTTCCCACGTACCTTCGAACTCCCGGCCGCGCCGCCGCCACTGTCCGCAACGGATGCCGCAGCCGCCATTTGGCTGGCGCCATCGACCTACATTCGGCTGCGCCGCGAAACGGCCGGCCTGACCCATGCCCAGGTGGCCGACAAGCTGGTCGCTGGCGGCACTGCCCTGCCGGTCGAGCGGGAAATCGCCCGCTTGCTGGTCCGCGATCTGGAGCGCCACGGCGTCACCGCCAGACAGCCTAGCGCGTTGATCACGCTCCGGCGCATCTTCCCGTTGGACCCGGATATTTATTGGCAGCTGGTCTATCGCCAGGGCGAGCCGCCGCGCCTCTGCCACACCTGCGGGTGCAGCTATTTCGATTCCTGCCAGCTTGGCGGTCACGACAGCGCCGACCTGTGCGACCTGATTAGCGACACGCTCTGTTCGCGCTGCGCCACTGCCCAAGCGGAAGGAGCGGCGGCATGATGTACGATCCGCCTCGCCCCGGCCGGGCAGCTCGCGCGCGCCAAGTCGCCCTGCTGGTCGTGATCGCGATCATCACCATCCCCTTCGCGATGCTGGCCATCCTCGGCAGCGTCGCGGGCGATCGGCGATGATCGCCCGCCTCGCCAATCCGTGGCGCGCGATCCCGGCCGGCCTGGTCGTCGGTCAGGCGCTTGTCATCCTCCTGGACCGCATCGTTGGCGGTCCCGGCCCCTTCGCTCTGTTCGGCCTGTGACATGGCCGGTCGCGCCGATCGCGTCGGGGCAGGGGAGGGCGACCGCGTCGTCTATCTCGGCATCGGCCAGCGGCGCGGCAAGCATGGCGACCTGTCGTCGCCGTCCAAGGGCTTCTGCACCGTCCGTTTCGATGACGGTGTGCCGCTGCTCTGCCCCCTCAAGGACTGCCACCCCATCCCCCGCCGGCCCCGGCCGGATTTCTGAAGAGAGAGGATCTATCGTGACTGATACTGCCCACAAGGTCGCCGTCATCGTCTCGCGCGAGCTGCGCGTGGATCTCGACCGCTGCACCCCCGACGCCGTGCTGGAAAGCCTGGGCGCGGACAAGCCGGCAATCGCCGGCATCGTGGTCGACATCGAGGACGAGCTGAACGCCGCGATCTGCTCTGACGCGACCTTCGAAGCGATCCGCACCATCGCCGACCTGATCGCCATCGCCAATGTCGCGGCCCCCCGCGCCATCGCCGCCTGAAGGGAGAAGACCGATGGGTGACGAACGCGGCGAAGGCATGGGCGGCGGCCAGGTGGCCGCCGACGAGCTGCGCCTCCTGATCGAGCGCGCCGAGCGCCTGGAGGAAGAAAAGAAGGGTATCAGCGAAGATATTAAGGACGTCTTCGCCGAGGCAAAGGGGCGCGGCTACGACCCCAAATCGATCAAGACCGTCATGGCGATCCGCAAGAAGAAGCGGGAGCAGTACCAGGAAGAGCAGTCGATCCTGGAAGTCTACATGCAAGCGCTGGGGATGCTGTGATGGCCGGCCGCGCCTCCCTCACCGCCAGCTTGAACGCGCTGGAGCTGGTCAGCGAAGGCGCGGCCCAGGCCCACCGAGCTGCCGGCAAGCCCGACTCGGCCGTCGCCCTGCTGGTGATCGCCGAAAATATCACCCTGATCGCGCTGGAAATGGCCGTCGCCCTGCGCGCGGCCGTGGCCGGCGATCTGCACCCGGCCCACCACGCCATTGACACGCTGGCGTTGACCGAAATTCAGTCTGCCACCCCGGACCAAAAAGTGTCGCACGCCGCCCCCACACTTCCGGCGCTGGACGACACCGCCTCCGGCGCTGTCGGGTGTGCGGATGATTCACACCCCAGCGAGGCGGCATAGATGGCGCGGCGATCGGCGCAGGAGCGGCACCAGCTCGGCCTCTTCACCACGGGTTTTGACGATCTTGCCCTTTCGCCCGACGTGCGCGCTGCGATCCAGGCCGGCGCGCCGGTCGCCTTCAGCCTGTCGGGCGGCAAGGACAGCGTCTCAATCAGCCATGCGACGGCCGCACTGCTCGACCGCCTCGGCCATCCGCGCGATCGGCGCATCGCGATCCACGCTGATCTCGGCCGAATTGAATGGGCCTCCACGCCAGATACGGTCAACGCTCATGCGGCTCGCCTCGCCGTGCCGCTGATCGTCGTGCGCAATAAGAGCTACGACATGCTGTCCAAGTGGGAGCGCCGCTTCGAGCTTGGCTGCATCCGCTACCAGGACCTGCTGACCTATCACCTGACCGCGCCCTGGTCGTCGTCGGCGAACCGCTTTTGCACGTCCGAAATGAAGACCCAGGTCATCCTGCCGGAGCTGCTGCGCCGCTTTCCCGGCGACCGCATCTTGTCCGTTGTCGGCATCCGTCGGGAAGAGAGCTTCAAGCGTCGCTTGACCCCCGTATCGAAGGCCGAGGCTGCGTGCTGGACGCGCAAGACCGGCGCACACATCCTGACATGGCACCCCGGCGTCGACGTGCTGGAAGACGAGGTCTACCGCTATTGCGCGCGGAACAGCCTGCCACTGCCCGAAAGCTACGGGCTGGGCAGTACCCGCCACGGCTGCGCCTTCTGCGTCCTTGCTTCGGAAAATGACATCAATGTCGCCGCCCGCGCGCCCGGCAATCGCGGCGTCTATCTTCACCTGGTTGACCAGGAGGCGCGCACCACCTTCAGCTTCCAGCAGAACCGCTGGCTGGGCGACGTCGCTCCCGATCTGCTGCCCGCCTCGCTCGCCCAGGATCTGGCGCGGGGCCAAGCGCTGGCGACGGAGCGCCGCGACCTGGAAGCGTCGCTCCCAGCCAATCTTCGCTACGTCAAGGGCTGGCCCCAGCGGGTGCCCAGCCTGGGCGAAGCGACCATCATCCACGCCGTCCGCGCCCGCATCCTGAAGATGCACCGGCTCGAAACGCCTTTCACCACACCCGTCCAGGTCCGCGAGCGAATCGCCGAGCTGCACAATGCCCAGCGCCTGAAGGAGGCCGCATGACTGCCGTCGCAAAAGCGAAGAAGATCACGTTGGAGAAGGCGAAGCAAGTTGGATGCCCGGCCTCGGCCGGACGCTTCCTCCGGCTATCCGACGTGATGGCTACGACCGGCCTGGGTCGCTCGACCCTGTATCGCATGATCGCCAATGAGACTTTCCCCCGGCAGCACCAGCTCACCGCCCGATCCATCGGCTGGTGGGAAAAAGACGTCGCCGATTGGCTCCAGCGTCAACGCAACGGATGCCCCCAAGCATAGAAGCTGGGGGCATTCCTGGGGGCATCGCTGACCAGGCAAAAGCAAAAAATGACAGTTTTACGGGGTTTAGAGTACATGCAACCGGCAGCAGTCCCTTCCACCAACCTTTCAGATCAGACGATCCCCGAACGGTGCCAGGCTAGGCCGGCGCAGGCGGGAGCATCGTGTCACGCCGTCCGGGACCAGCGCAAGCATTTTGGCGGCGCTAGCTTCGACGATGGGAGTTCCGCGTCCTGATCAACCCATGCCGAGCAAGGAGGCTTGGCGACGGCAAGCGGCGTTCGTCGCGTGGCGGTGACAGGCATCACCCCGCAGGCCTCGACATCGCATCACCGATGGTGCCATCGTTGATCGACGATGCGCTGCCCGATTCGATCACGCAGCGCACGCCGAACGAATCGCGATTCGGTGATTCGCGGTGCCGATCTCGGCGATAGGCGCGGTTGAGGGCGAATCCTGCCACATTTTCTGCAAAAGTCCGCGTAAGCGGCTGACAAGAAATTCCGGTTAGTGTCGGTTGCGAAAGGAATGGCATTTTGACCTTTTCCCACGGATCACGCAGCCTCCACCGAAAAGTTCCATGGGAATTTATGTCGCGAACGGACCGGATTGCAAGAAATGCATGTTGCGCGGCACAAATTGCATTTATTAACGCCATGGTTTCCAAATAGTTAACGTTTGTCCCGGTCGCGATTGCAGCGGGGCTCCACCGCCGATCGACGGCGATTGACGATAGGGGTTATCATGCGCAACCTGTACACCATGGCTTTCGCGGCCGCTGGTCTGACGCTGGCGGCTTCGCCGGCCTCCGCGGTCACCTTCACCTCCACCGCCGGCAGCACCAGCAGCTTCGCCGCGCCCGCCGGCACGGTGGTCGACTTCAATGGCGCCCTGCCCACCGGCGTGACGCTGTCCGGCAACGACTATGGCTATGCGACCGGCTCTTCGTTCAACGGGGCCGAGCCCGCGTTCAGCGACGGCAGCCGCTACCTTGCCGTCTATGGCAACGGCACGGCGACGCTGGCGGCGGATGCGGCCTATCAGGCGATCAGCATCTTCCTCGGCTCGATCGACAGCTACAACACGATCAGCCTGCTCAGCACGACCGGCGCGGTGCTCGCCAGCTATACCGGTGCGGACCTCGCGCCGACCGCCAATGGCAGCCAGGATTCGTCGGTGACCAACCGTCGCATCACCTTCACCGCCTCGGCCGGCGAGACGTTCGGCGCGATCGTGTTCGGCAGCGGCGGCAACTCGCTCGAAGTCGACAATGTCGTCTTCTCGGTGCCGGAGCCGTCGACCTGGGCGCTGATGTTCCTGGGCTTCGGCATGATCGGCGCGACCGCGCGCTATCGCCGTGGCCGCGGCGGCGTCGTTACCGCCTGATATCCCCCGCCAGGGATGATCTGACAGCCGCCGGTCCTTGCGACCGGCGGCTTTTTTCGTGGTCCGATCGCAGGATGACCGGAGTTTCACGGGTCGCTCACCTCGTCGCCACCTGGACCGGCCTATCCCGGCTGCCTCGCAGAAGGAGTAGGATCATGACCAGCACCGCCATCCGTTCCGCCGCCACCGCGCTGATGCTTGCCGCCGGCGCGGCGCTCGCCGGTCCCGCCAGCGCCGCCGGCTGCCTGAAGGGCGCGGCGGTCGGCGGCGTCGGCGGCCATTTCGTCGGCAAGGGCCATGCGGTGCTGGGCGCGGCGGCGGGCTGCGCCGTCGGGCACCACCACGCCAAGGTCGCCGCGCGCAAGGCGGCGTCCAAGCGCTGACCTAGCTCCGATCGTCGCCTGGCCCCTGTTCAGGGCCGATCGCAACGATCATGGGGTCGGCAGCGGTGGCGTGGCGGCGATGCACGCGCACACCCATCGTCACCGCCACCGCCACCGCTTCACTCGCCGGCGCGGCACGTTCGGACGCCGCCATCGCCGGCTGATCGATGCCGCGATGGATGGTCACGCCGCCCGTATCGGCCGCGATCGCGACGGGCGCGGTCGCGGCGGTTGCGACCAGCAGCGGCGTGGCGACCGGCTCCACGCCGGCATAGGCGCGGCGGAAGGACAGGGCGGCGGTCATGGCGCTGCGCCAGCCATAGAAGATATGCGCGCCGATCTGCCCGATCCGCGCCAGGCTGGGGGCCCACCAGGGCCGCACGGCATCGGTATGGTAATAGGTCGCCGCGCCGATCGGGGCATAGACCGCGCCCGCCAGCGCCGCCTCGGCGACCGTGCGCGCGCGGTGCCAGGCCGCGCCGTCGACCGGATGCCTGGTCGATCCGTCGCAGGCGAAGCTGAACTGGCAACCCACGCCCCGGCCATCGCGCCGCGCCCCGCCCTGGTAGACGACGCCGCAGACGCTGGCGGGGAAGGCGCGGTCGCGCACCCGGTTGAGCACCACCTGCGCCACCGCGCGCTGCCCATCGAGCGGCTCGGACCGCGCCTCGTAATAGACGGCGGCGGTCAGGCATTGGGCGGCGCGGTTCGCATCATCGCGGCTGCGCGGCTGGCCGGAAAAGGCGGGCGCGGGGTTCAGCAGCGCAGGGGCCCGCGTGGCGGCGGTTCGCAGCGGCGCGGCGGCCCGATCGCTTCGCCCGTCCACGGCCACCGGCGACAAGGCCAGGGCCCGCAGCAGCGACGCGTCCTTAGCCGCGAGCGCCGGGGCGCCGGCCGGCGACGCCGGCTCGCGCGAACAGGCCGCCAGCGCCAGCGTCATGGCCCACAGGAACGGCACGCGAAGCGGGTTGGCGGTCATGCCCCCTGCTAGGCCGGAAGGGTTGAAGCCGGGTTAACCGTAGGATGGGCAGCAAGCCGGTGGAGCGGGTAACGGGAATCGAACCCGTGTATTCAGCTTGGAAGGCTGCTGCACTACCATTGTGCTATACCCGCAAACCGTTGGAACCTGTCAGTTTCCTGGTCTGACCGTCGAGGGGGCCCGCTGCGTGCCGCGAGGCGGAGCCAGCCGACGATGCCGCCTCATACGCAGACGTGGCGGATCGTGCAAGCGGCGGTCGCGCCCCTTCAGCGCTCGACGTACGTGACATGCCCCATCTTGCGGCCCGGACGCGCGCTGTTCTTGCCATAGAGGTGCAGATGCGCGCCCGGCTCGATCAGCGCCGTGGCATAGGTGTCGTCGCCGATCAGGTTCCGCATCGTCACGCGTGAGCCGGTCAGATCGGTCCGGCCGAGCGGCAGGCCGCAGATCGCGCGGATATGATTCTCGAACTGCGAACAGTCCGATCCCTCGATCGTCCAATGGCCGCTATTGTGGACGCGCGGCGCCATCTCGTTGAACACCGGCCCTTCGGCCGTGGCGAAGAACTCGCAGGCCAGGACGCCGACATAGTCCAGTTGCTCGGCGATCCGCACCGCCAGGTCGGCGGCCTCGATCGCCTGGGTGCGGACCTCGAGCGGGGCGGGGACGGTGGAGGTGCGCAGGATCGCGTCCTCGTGCACGTTGAGCGGGGTGTCGTAGCGGACGGTCGCGCCGTCCTGCCCACGCGCGATCAGCACCGAAAATTCATGATCGAAGCTGACGAAGGATTCGAGCACCGCCGGCCCGCCGATCGCCGACCAGGCGGCATCCGCATCGGCCGGCGTGCGCAGCCGCGCCTGGCCCTTGCCGTCATAGCCGAAGCGCGTGGTCTTGAGCACGGCGGGCGTGCCGACCGCGGCGATCGCCGCGTCGAGCGCCGCGCGGCTGTCGACCGGCGCCCAGCGCGCGGGCGCGCCGCCGACGCTCTCGACGAAGCGCTTCTCGGCGATGCGTTCCTGCGCCACCGCCAGCGCGCGGGGATGGGGATGGACCGGCACCCGCTCCGCCAGCCACTCGACGGGGGCGAGCGCGATATTCTCGAACTCATAGGTGACGACGTCGCAGGCGGCGGCGAAATCCTCCAGCACGACGCGGTTGTGATAATCGGCGCGGGTCAGGCTGGACGCGGTCTGCGCGGCGACGCTCTCGCGGTCGGGGGCGAGGACATGAGTGCGATACCCGAGCTGGGCGGCGGCGACCGCCAGCATCCGGCCGAGCTGCCCGCCGCCCAGGATGCCGATCGTCGCGCCCGGCGGCAGTGGCATCGGTCGGGATGGGCGCGGGCTCATGCCGCCACCCCGGCGGCGGGATCGAGCGCGACCGACTCGGTCTGCGCCGCGCGCCACGCCTGCAACCGCTCCGCCAGGCCGGCGTCGCTGGTCGCCAGGATCGCGGCGGCGAGCAATCCGGCATTGATCGCCCCGGCCTTGCCGATCGCCAGCGTGCCGACCGGGATGCCGCCCGGCATCTGGACGATCGACAACAGGCTGTCCATGCCCTTCAACGCCTTGGATTCGACCGGTACGCCCAGCACCGGCAGATGGGTCATGGCCGCAGCCATGCCGGGCAGATGCGCCGCGCCGCCCGCGCCCGCGATCACCACCTTCAGCCCGCGCGCCGCCGCGCCCATCGCATAGTCATACAGCCGCTGCGGCGTGCGATGCGCGGAGACCACGCGTGTCTCATGGACCACGCCGAGCGCGTCCAGCGTCTCGGCGGCGTGGCGCATCGTCTCCCAGTCGGATGTCGATCCCATGATGATGCCGACAAGTGGTGCGGACACGGACAGGCTCTCCAGGCAAGGCGAAGGCGCTGCCTAGCGACCGGCATCGCGAATGTCATGGCCGAAAAGGGCGTGACGCTTCCGGCCCGCCGCCGCCCGCGCTAAGCGCGGCGGCATGATCCGCCAGCGCAAGCCTCTCTGGGTCCTGGCCGCCGGGCTGGCGATGCTGGCCGGCTATGTCGATGCGATCGGCTTCCTGCGGCTGGGCGGGTTGTTCGTGTCGTTCATGAGCGGCAATTCGACCCAGCTGGCGGTGGCGATCGCCGGGCACGGCGCAGGCATCGCGCTGGCGGCGGGGCTGGTCGCCGGCTTCGTGCTGGGCGTGGTGCTGGGCGCGCGGGTCGGGCTGGTGGCGGGCGCGCGGCGCAAGCCGGCGGTGCTGGCGCTGGTGACGCTGCTGCTGGCGCTGGCGACGGCGGTGGGGACGATGACGCCTGCGCCGACGGCGGCCCTGGTCCTGCTGGCGCTGGCGATGGGGGCGGAGAACAACGTCTTCCAGCGCGGCGGCGAGGTGAGCGTCGGCGTCACCTATATGACGGGTACGCTGGTGAAGCTGGGTCAAAATCTCGCCGTGGCGAGCGCCGGCGGCCCGCGCTGGCGCTGGCTGCCTTATCTGCTGCTCTGGTCGGGGCTGGTCGCGGGCGCGGTCGCGGGGGCGACGTTCTATCCGCGTTACGGCCTCGATGCGCTTTGGGGCGCGGTCGCGGCGGCGGCGGTGCTGACGGCGATGGCGTGGATGGCGGGGCCGGTGGAGACGTGGGAATCTTCGTGACCGCCAATCACGGTCTCAACCAGAATCCCGGATGACCCGCACACGCACGAAGCCCTCCGTCCGCTGCGGAGGTTCGAACTGTTCGGCGACCGATCGAATGGCGGCCTCTGGTACGATCTGATCCTGGGGACGCTGACCATTGCGCGCCAGCGCGACGGCGATGGGAGCGTCGATCCAGACCGCTTCGATACTGGCTCCCACCCGGTGGGCAAGATCGACGACGGGCGCGCGGTTACGGGCTCGTGGTAACGCGGCATCGAAATAGATGGTGCCGGGGCGGGCGGGCTGTTCGCTGATCCAGCGGGTCTTTCCAGCCCCCTGGAGTCCGCAGACCAGCACCACCCGAGCATTTTGCCCGGCATCGGCAATGGCCTGTTCCAGCCGTTGGAGGGAATGCCGCCACGCCTCGGCATGGCGTTCCGGCGTCCAGACGCGACCGGCATCGGTTTCCAGATCATCGTCCGGGTTGATGCTGGTCACGTCCGATGTCCCTGATCCTGTCAGCGCTCCGACAGATAGTAGCGGTCGAGGGCGTTCAGATCGTCGTCCAGCTCATAGACGATCGGCTGCGCGGTCGGGATTTCCAGCCCGGTGATCTCGTCATCGGGGATGTTGGACAGGTGCTTGACCAGCGCGCGCAGCGAATTGCCGTGTGCGGAGATCAGCACCCGGTTGCCGCCCTTCAAGGCCGGCGCGATCCGCTCGTCCCAATAGGGCAGGACGCGGGCGATCGTGTCCTTCAGGCTCTCCGTATTGGGAATGTCGATCCCGGCGTAGCGACGGTCGTTCCCGAGGTCGAAGGGGGAGCCGGCCTCCTGCGGGGGCGGGGGCACGTCGAAGCTGCGGCGCCAGACCTTCACCTGGTCGTCGCCATGCTTGGCCGCCGTCTCCGCCTTGTCCAGCCCGGTCAGGCCGCCATAATGGCGCTCGTTCAGTCGCCAATGCTTCTCGGTCGGCAGCCACAGCCGGCCCATCGCCTCCAGTGCCAGGTTCAGCGTCTTGATCGCGCGGGTCTGGAGCGAGGTGAAGGTCAGGTCGAAGTCGAGGCCCTTCTCCGCCATCAGCGCGCCCGCCGCGCGCGCCTCGGCCGCGCCCTGCTCGGTCACGTCGACATCCCACCAGCCGGTGAAGCGGTTCTCCAGATTCCAGGTCGACTGGCCGTGGCGGATGAGGACGAGCGTGGGCATGGCGGCTCCTTGCAGCAAGATGAGGCGTTGCCCTAGCGGCTTGCGCGGGCGGGGCCAATCGCAGGAGTGAGGATGGCGATGACGATCGAACGACAGAAGCTGGTGTATGATGGCCCGGGTGGCCCGTTCGAGGGCGTGGCGGTGCGCGACACGGATGCGGCAGGCGCGCGGCCGGGCGTGCTGGTGGTGCCCAACATCCTGGGCGCGAAGGACAGCGATGCCGAGGTGGCGGCGCGGCTGGCGGCGCTGGGCTATGTCGCGCTGGTCGCCGACGTCTATGGCCAGGGCAAGCGCGCTAGGCGCGGCGAGCCGGACGTGTCGCGCTACATGGACCCGCTCAACGCCGACCGCGCGCTGTTGCGCGATCGGCTGGCGGCGTCGCTGGCGGCGTTGAAGGCGCTGTCCGGCGTCGATGGCGGGCGCTGTGCGGCGATCGGCTATTGCTTCGGTGGCAAGGCGGTGATCGACATGGCCCGGGCCGGTCTCGGCGTGCTGGGCGTGGTGTCGTTCCATGGCCTCTACGACCGGCCCGACTATCCGACGCAGGACCGGATCGCGGCGAAGCTGCTGGTCTGTCACGGCTGGGACGATCCGCTCGCGCGTCCGGAAGCGCTGGTCGGCCTGGGGCAGGAGCTGACCGCGGCGGGGGCGGACTGGCAGATCCACGCCTATGGCCATGCCGGCCATGCCTTCACCGACCGGGCGGTGGCGAAGACCGATGGGGGCTTTGGCCATGACGAACCCGCCGACCGGCGAAGCTGGCGCGCCGCGACCGATTTCCTGGCGGAGGTGCTGGGCTGATTCTGGGCTGACATCGCCCGAACACCTGACCATCCCGGCGAAGGCTGGGGTCCGGTTACGGACCGTTTCGATGGACTTGCAAACGTCCCCCAACTGGATTCCGGCCTTCGCCGGGAGGATGGACCGTGATGTTCGCAGAGTTCTGGCCTCCACCGGGAGTGGAGCGTGGGGGGAGTGCATTACTCCCCCCGGCGTCAGAACTGGTCGAGCATGTCGTGGAGCGTCTCCAGCATCGCATGGGCGAGGCGCTTGGAGCGGTCCGGACTCCAGCCGAATTCGGGATCGGCGTTGGGATCATGGTCCTTGAACGGCATCTCCAGCGTCATCGATACCGCGCCGAACCGCTCGGCGAGCTGGTTGGTCGACATGGACAGGTTGGCATTGCCCGCCGACGCCTTCTCATAGCCCTGCTCGGTCTGGAACTCCGGCGTGTGCGCGGCGAGGCGGCGGCCAAATTCGTAGAATTTGGCGCCGTGATCCTCGGTCCAGCTCGGAATGCCCTCATAGCCGGCGAGGAAGTTGGCGGGGATCGCCTCGTCGCCATGCACGTCGATCGCGACATCGACGCCGGTTTCGTCCATCCGGTCGCGCACGCACAGCACTTCCGGGCTGCGCTCGGGCGTGGGGGCGTGCCATTCGCGGTTGAGGTTCACGCCCGCCGCGTTGGTGCGCAGATGACCGCGCCGCGTGCCGTCCGGGTTCATGTTGGGCACGACATGGACGGTCGCTCGGGCGAGCAGGTCGGCGGTGACCGGATCGGCCGCATCCGTCAGCCGCTCCAGCGCGCCTTCCATCCACCATTCGGTCATCGATTCGCCCGGATGCTGGCGGCCATAGAGCCAGACCTGCTTCGGGCCGGTGCCGATCCGGAAATAGTCGATCGCCTGCCCGTCCAGGCTCTGTCCCAGCTCGCGATGCTCGATGCCGGGCGCCTGGGCGATGCGGGCGACCAGGGCCTCGTGCATCTCCATCGTATAGGGCGCGAAATAGGCGAACCAGGCGAGCGGCGCGTCGCCCGTCCACTGCCATTCCAGCACGCCATCGGCATAGCGCGTTTCGGTCTGCCGCCAGGCCAGCCGGTCGGTCGAGGCGCGCACCTTGTAGCCCGGCCAGCCGAACGGATAGGCCGAACCGCCCGCGTTCACGATGCGGAAGGTCAGCGTCCGCCCCGCCGCCCCGGCGACGCGGAAGGAGAACCACTGGTAGAAATCCGAATCCTTGTCGCGGACGATCTCCAGGTCGACCCGGTCGCCCTCGATGGCGACCACGCGGATGTTGCCGCCATCGAAGGCGGCGTTGACGATGATGCTCATTTGACCTGGATAGTCCGGCCGGACTCGCCCGGAAAGCCCGTGAACAGGGCGGCGGCGAGCTTGTTCGCCTCGGCGCCGACATCGCTGGCGGCATTGCGCGGGTCGCTGATCGAATGGGCGCGCCCCTCCCACACAGGGCTCTGGTCGACGCTGCGCTTGATCGTGACCGCCAGCTCGGTGGCGATCATCGTGCGTGGGCCGCCGCCGCCGATCGGAAAATTGACGCCGCCGCCCAGCCCAACGCCACCGCCGCGCCCGCCGCCGAACGATCCGCCGCCCAGGCCGATCGACACCGGCGAGCGCCGCGCCGGACCCTCCACATCGGCACGGGTGAAGCCGACCGTGGCGATCAGCTGCGGCTTGGCGCCGGGCTTGGCGAGCGCGTAGCCGTTGCGCAGGAGCTGCGTCTCGACCGCGGCGGCATAGGTCTTGAACTCCAGGCTGGCCGGCGCATTCTCCGCCCCCAGCGGCTGGACCGAGATGGTGCCCCGGTCGATCGGCTCGCCCAGGTGATAGCGCAGCACCTCGGTCGGCGGCAGCGATGTGGTGGTGGCGCAGGCGGACAGGCAGGCGGACAGGGCCGCGATCGGCAGCAGGGCCGGGAGGAGGGGGACGCGGCGGAGGGACATGGACAAGGGCCTCTTGGGAACAGTTGCGACAGCGTAACGCACCGATGGCGGCCTGCGTTGCTTGACTCAAGCCCCATCCTTCCCTAGGCGGCGGGACTTTCCGACACCATCCCAACAGAAGTGCGCCATGAAAATTCGCAACAGCCTGAAGTCGCTGAAGGACCGTCATCGCGACAACCGCGTGATCCGCCGTCGCGGTCGCACCTATGTCATCAACAAGACCAACCGCCGGTTCAAGGCCCGCCAGGGCTGAACATGACGCCCAAGGCCGTTATCTTCGATATCGGTCGCGTCCTGTACCATTGGGACCCCAGGTTCCTCTACGAGCGCCTCATCCCCGAGGGTGAGGCGCTCGACGCGTTCCTGCGCGAGGTCGTGACGCACGACTGGCATTACCAGCACGACGAGGGGCGCGACTTCGCCGACACCTCGGCGGAGCTGATCGCGCGCTTCCCGCAGCACGCGGCGCTGATCGCCGCCTGGGGCCCGCGATTCGGCGAGAGCATCCCGGGGCCGGTCGAGCATATGCACGGGCTGGTCGAACGCCTCGATGCGGCCGGCGTGCCGCTGTTCGCGATCACCAACTTCAGTCACGAATTCTTCCCGCCCTTCCGCGCGCGGGAAGCCGCGCTGTTCGACCGGTTCCGCGACATCGTCGTGTCCGGCGACGAGAAGCGGGTAAAGCCCGACCCGGCGCTCTATCGCCTAGCGCTCGATCGATTCGGCCTGCGGCCGGACGAGGCGGTGTTCATCGACGACAATGCCGCCAACGTCGCCGGCGCGGAGGCGATCGGCCTGCGCTCGATCCTGTTCATCGGGGCCGGAGACTGCGTCGCCCGCCTGCGCGCGCTGGGGCTGCCGGCCTAGGCCTGGCGGCTCAGCGGTCCAGCGCGGCGATCTGCGCGGCGTTGGCGCGGCTGGCCTCGGTCTGGAGCAGGCTGCGGTCGAGTCGGTCGCCCACCACCGCCTCGTCGGTGATGACCACCGTGGTGCCGAGCGTGGTCACGCCGAACAGTTTCTTCGCGAACCCGGTCGGCAGGCGGACGCAGCCGTGCGAGTCGGGAAAGCCGGGATTGTTGCCGGCATGGAGCGCGATCCCGTCCCAGGTCAGGCGCTGCATGTACGGCATCGGCGCGCCGTCATAGATGTTGGAGCGGTGATCCTTGTTCTTCTGAAGGATCGGATAGACACCGGTCGGCGTGTCGTTGCCGTCGCGGCCGGTCGAGACGGTGGAGGCCGCGACCAGCACGTCGCCGCGATAGACATAGGCGCGCTGGAGCGGCAGGCTGACCACCAGTGTGACGGGCTGGGCCAGGGCAACGGGGCTCGGCTGGCCCGGCGCGGCCGGCGGGGGCGCGGCGTCCGCCCAGACATAGTCGTTGGGGGCCAGTTCGGCGGCGGCCGCGTCGATCATCGCCGCTTCGGACCGGGCGAGGGCCGGTTGCGCGACCATTATCGCGCCCGTCATGGCCAACAATGTAACCGCCATCTTCTTCATCGCGTTCGTCCCCTTGTCTATCCCCTTTCTGGATTCGTTAACGCGCGATGCGACGAACGGTGCCATGCCGGACTCGCGGCGAACGGTGGGAAGGATGCGGCGGAGCGACCGGAAAACGGGAACGAGCGGCGGCGCGCGCTACAGAAATGCAAGGCTTTCGGTGCTATAGGATGGCTTGCGGGGTTCACAACGATCCGGGAAGTCGATGCACGATCACGAGGTCGCGCGCGGACGGCGCGCGCTGATGAAAAATGCTCTGGTACTGGCGGCGACCATGGCGGTGCCGAGCGCGGCGATGTCGACGCCGCGCCGCCTCAGCCAGCGCGACCTGAAGCCGCTCACTGCGCCCGATGCGCCGGCGGCGACGCTGACCGAGCCGGTCTTCTCCGCCCGGGTCGTGCGTCCCGAGCTCTTCCGCCAGGCCTATGCCGCGCTCCAGCGTCATGGCAGCCGCATCCCCCATCGCGACCGCATGGCGATCGTCGACTTCACCGCCGGGTCGAACCAGCCGCGCTTCCACTTCGTCGACTTGGCGAGCGGGCGCAGCCAGTCGCTGCGCGTGGCGCATGGCAGCGGCTCGGACCCGGCCCATACCGGCTATCTGAAGCGCTTCTCCAACGACTTCGGCTCGAACGCCTCGTCCGAGGGCGCCTTTCTGACCGACGATTATTATGTCGGCCGGCACGGCCGGTCGCAGCGGCTGATCGGGCTGGACCCGACCAACAACAATGCGCTCGATCGCGCCATCGTGATCCACTCGGCCTGGTACGCCAATGAGGACATGCTGCGCACCCACGGCATGCTTGGCCGCAGCCAGGGCTGTTTCGCGGTCGGCGAGAACGACCTGGACCAGGTGTTCGCGCGGCTGGGCCAGGGTCGGATGATCTACGCCGCCAAGGTGTGAGGGCCGGCGGCGGGGCGATCAGGCCGCTTCCATCGCCGCCAGCGCCCGGTCGGCCGCCTCGGTCTGCGCGATCCAGCCGCCGCCCAGCACCCGCTCGCCGGCATAAAGTACGGCCGCCTGGCCCGGCGCGACGCCATATTCGGGCGAATCGAACACCAGCCGCGCTCCGTCGAACCGCGCCGGCACCGGCTTGGCCATCGACCGCACCTTGGCGGTCAGCGGTCCCTGGTGATCGCCGCCGATCCAGTTGACCCCGTCCAGCCGCGCCGCCGACACCGCCAGCGCCCGGCGCGGGCCGACCACGACGCGGCGGCGCTCCGGCTCCAGCCGCACGACATAGAGCGGCTCGGGCGCGCCGCCGATCTCCAGCCCGCGGCGCTGCCCCACGGTGAAGTGGATCAGGCCGCGATGGCGGCCGAGCACCCGGCCGGACAGGTCGACGATCTCCCCGGCCGTCTCGGCCTCGGGGCGCAGCTTGCGGACCAGGCCGGCATAGTCGCCGTCGGGGACGAAGCAGATGTCCTGGCTGTCGGGCTTGGTGGCGACGCCCAGGCCGAGGTCCGCGGCAATCTCGCGCACCCGCGCCTTGGGCAGGGCGCCGAGCGGGAAGCGGCAGTAATCGAGCTGGCCCTGCGTGGTGGCGAACAGGAAATAGCTCTGGTCGCGCGCCGGATCGGCGCCGCGATGCATTTCCGCCCCCGCCGGTCCGTCGATCCGCTGCACATAATGGCCCGTGGCCAGGCAATCCGCGCCGAGATCACGCGCCATCGCCAGCAGGTCGGTGAATTTCGGCCCCATATTGCACTGGACGCACGGGATCGGCGTCCGCCCCGCCAGATATTCGTCGGCGAAACGGTCGACCACATTGGCGCGGAACGAGTCCTCGTGATCCAGCACGTAATGCGGGATTCCGAGCCGGTCGCAGACGGCGCGCGCGTCGCGGATATCCCGCCCGGCGCAGCAGGCCCCGGCACGCTTGGTCGCCTCGCCATGGTCATAGAGCTGGAGCGTGACGCCGATCGTCTCCGCGCCGCTCGCCTTGGCCAGCGCCGCCACCACCGACGAATCGACGCCCCCCGACATGGCGACGACGATCCGCCGGCGTGCGATGTCCGGCCCCAACTGGAAATCCACCTCGGTCATTCGTCCTATATAGTCGCTCAGCCGCCGCCCGGCCATGCCCGGCGATCGTCGCCAACCCTTTGGAAAACGGGTTGAACCGTTCTGGGGTTAAGACAGGTTCACGAACTCTTTCCAACAGCTTTACCGGGTTTTCATGCCCTTGGCGCTAAGCCGGCCGAACGATTGGCGACAGAGGCGTTCCTTGGACCTGAGCTTTCCCCGTTTCGATCGGTCGGCGGACCTGGTCACCTGGCGCGGCGATTGGGCCGTGCTGATGGTGGGCGTGGCCGCCCGGCAGCTCGAAAGCGAGACGGCCGAAGTCCAGGCGCGGCTCGAGGCCGGTCCGTTCGCTCCGGTCGATGGCGCCTTCAACCGTGCCGTCGCCGACGCGATCACCCTGTGGAGAGAGGCGTGAAGAGGCCGTTTACCGCGGCGTTTCAGCCGATCTTCAAGTCCCGCCGGTATCAGCGTGACACGCGTTCAGAAAGGGGGCCGGGCTTCCCCGGTTGAGGTAGAATATGATTCAGAACGAAAAAATCCGCCCCGCCAAGGTCATCGGTCCGCTTGGGGAACCCCTGACCGTCGACAGCCTGCCGCCGCCCTCGACCACCCGCTGGGTGGTGCGCCGCAAGGCCGAGGTGGTCGCCGCGGTGAATGGCGGCCTGCTGACCGTGGACGAGGTCTGCGAGCGATATGGCCTGACGGTCGAGGAATTCGCCGGCTGGCAGCGGGCGATCGATCGGTCGGGGATGCCGGGCCTGCGCGTGACCCGCATCCAGCATTATCGTTCCCTGTACGAGCGTCAGCAGCAGAAATATTGATCGGACCGGAGCCGGAACAAGAATAGCCCCTCGCGAGTCTTTCCCCCACTGCCCCGTCGCAAGGGCTTGTAACGGAGGGATTGGAAATGGGCATCATTCTGTGGCTGGTCATCGGCGGCGTCATCGGCTGGCTGGCGAGCATCATCATGCGCACCGATGCGCAGCAGGGCATCTTCCTGAACATCGTGGTCGGGATCGTCGGCGCCTTCATCGGCGGCCTGGTCATCTCGGGCGGTTCGATCAACAGCGCCCCGCTGACCATCACGTCGTTCCTGGTGTCGCTGCTGGGTGCGGTCATCCTGCTGGCGATCGTCAATCTGGTGCGTCGCGGCAGCGTGCGCTGATCGCCCGAAACGCTTGGGTTGAAAAAGGGCCGTCCGGCATGCCGGACGGCCCTTTTCTTTTAGCATCGGAACGATCGTGGCGGATGGCGGACCTGTCCTTTTTTCGGACAGGTCCGCCGCATTAACGGATCAGCCGAGCAGGAAGCGGACCTGCAGCGTCGCGGTGATGTCCTTCTCGCCCGCCACGATCGGCGTATCGGCCTTCATCGCCATGGCGCGCGCCATCAGCATCGGTGGCTGGCCAGGCCCGCCGGCATCCTGCCCGGCCTCGGTGATCGAGACGATGCGCAGCACGCGCAGGCCGGCGGCGCGGGCATAGAGGTCGGCGCGCGCGCGGGCCCGCTTCACCGCATCGGTCCGTGCCTCGTCCAGCGCGGCGTCGGGTTCGCCGATCGACAGATTCGGTCCCTCGATCTGGTTGGCGCCCTGCGCGACCAACGCATCCAGCACCTTGCCGGCGCGTGCGATGTCGCGGAAGCGGATCGTGACGCTGTTGGTCGCCTGATAGCCGGTGATGACCGGCGGCTGGTTCTCCTGATAGCGATATTGCGGCGATAGCTGGACGTTGGCGGTGGCGATGTCGCGCTGGGCGATGCCCGCCGCCTTCAGTCCCGCCAGCACTCGCGTCATCGCATTGGCATTGGCGGCAAGCGCGCCGGCGGCGTCCGCGCCCTGGTTGACGACGCCGGCGCGAATCGTCGCCACGTCGGGCACGCGCGTGGTGCGACCCTCCGCCGTCACGTCGAGCAGCGTGCCGCTGGCGGACACCATCGGCAGCACGCTCGTTTCCTGCTGCGCCAGGGCGGCGGCGGGCAGGGCGGTGGCGGCGGGCACGGCGGCGGCGGCAAGCAGAACGAGGTGACGCATCTGGACATTCTCCCCAAGATCAGGCCGCGTCTTTGATCTGCCTTGTCCAAACCGGGGCTGAACGACACGCGACAAAACGGTATCAGGATGCGCCGCTTTGCATCCGATATGGCTTTACTGCGGCCAACCACAGGGACTTGAGCCCGGTGATATATTCAGATAATACAGCATGAGACGGGCGGCGCGATGTTGCGCGGCGGGACGGGGATGGCGACAGGATGAACTACGAGACCGGCACGATCGCGCAGGAACGGCTGGCCGGCCCGGACCCGGCGCCGGCGCGCGGGCGGCGGCGCTGGATGGTCGCGCTCGTCGTCGTGCTGCTGGTCGCCGTCGCCGCCTGGGCCCTGTTCGGGCGCGGTCACAAGGGCGCGGCGGCCAAGCCGGTGGAGCAGTTGCCGACCGTGTCCGTGATCGCGCCCGGCCGCTCGACGGTCGACCGGCTTATCCAGGCGACGGGGACGCTGGCGGCGCGGCGCGAGATGCCGGTCGGCGTCGCGGGCGAGGGCGGCATGATCACACGCGTGCTGGTCGAGCCCGGCGCCTGGGTGAAGGCTGGGCAGGTGCTCGCTACCGTCGACCGGTCGGTGCAGACCCAGACCGCCGCCGCGCTTGGCGCGCAGGTTAATGTCGCTCAGGCCGATCTGGTGTTGGCGCAGGCCGAGCTGGACCGGGCCAGGGCGCTGGTCGACCGCGGCTTCATCTCCAAGGCCGATCTGCAACGCCGCACCGCGACCCGCGACGCGGCGGCGGCGCGGGTGAAGGTGGCGGGCGCCAGCTATGCCGAGGCGCGCGCGCGCAACGGCCGGCTGGATATCCGCGCCCCCGCCGACGGGCTGGTGCTGACCCGCCAGGCCGAACCGGGCCAGGTGGTCGGGGCGGGCACCGGCGTGCTGTTCCGCATGGCGCAGGGCGGCCAGATGGAGATGCGCGCGCAGTTGAGCGAGGCCGACCTGGTCGGCCTGTCGCCGGGCGCGCGCGCGGTCGTGACGCCGGTCGGATCGACCCGCACCTTCAAGGGCGAGGTGTGGCAGGTGTCGCCGGTGATCGACCCGCAAACGCGCCAGGGTGTCGCGCGCGTGCTGCTGACCTATGACCCGGCGCTGCGGCCCGGTGGTTTCGCCGCGGCGCAGATCGTCAGCGGCGTCAGCTACCAGCCGCTGCTGCCCGACTCGGCGCTGCAGAGCGACGACCGCGGCGCCTATGTCTATATCGTCGATGCGCAGGACAAGGTGCAGCGCCGCGACGTGAAGCTGGGCCAGGTGTCCGACGCGGGCGTCGCGATCACCAGCGGGTTGAACGGCACCGAGCGGGTGGTGCGCTCGGCAGGCGGCTTCCTGGCGCCGGGGCAGAAGATCAAGCCCGTCCTCCAAAAGGCATAAGGGGCGATCCCGATGAGCTTCCGCAACATCTCGGCCTGGGCGATCCGCAACCCGGTGCCGCCGATCGTCCTGTTCCTGGCGCTGACGCTGGCGGGCATCGTCAGCTTCATGCGGATGGACGTGAACAACGATCCGGACATCGACTTCCCCGTCGCGATCGTCACCATCAGCCAGCCGGGCGCCGCCCCGACCGAGCTGGAGACGCAGGTGACGCAACGCGTGGAGGCGGCGGTGCGCAGCCTGCAGGGCATCGACGAGATCAACTCGACGGTGACCGAGGGCCAGTCCCAGACGGTGATCCAGCTGGCGATCGGCACCCCGATCGACCGCGCGGTCAACGACGTGCGCGACGCCATCGCCCAAATCCGCGGCGACCTGCCCGAAGGAATCCTGGAGCCCCAGGTGTTCCGCGCCAACACCAGCGGCAACGACATCGCCAGCTTCGCTGCGATCACCAGCGACATGACCGTCGAGCAATTGTCCTGGTACATCGACAACACGGTGGCCAAGGAGCTGCTGTCGGTGCCCGGCATGGCCACGGTGAACCGCAATGGCGGCGTCAGCCGCGAGATCCGCGTCATCCTGGACCCGGTCAAGCTGCAGAGCCAGGGCCTGACCGCCAGCCAGGTCAACCAGCAACTCCGCCAGGTGAACCTGAACGCGGCGGGTGGGCGCGCCCAGATCGCCGGGTCCGAACAGTCGATCCGCGTGCTGGGCAATGCCCGCGACGCCAACGACCTGGCCGAGACCCAGATCGCGGTCGGCGGCGGCCGGACGGTGCGGCTGGGCGACATCGCCCAGGTCCGCGACCTCTATGCCGAACAGCGCAGCCGCGCGGCGGTGAACGGCCGCCAGGCGGTCAGCTTCGACTTCCAGCGCGCCAAGGGCGCGTCCGACGTCACCGTCTATCACGAGGCGGTCAAGAAGCTGGAGGCGCTGGAGAAGCGCAATCCCAAGGTGAAGTTCGTCCAGCGCTGGACCAGCACCGACTATACCGAGGAACAGTATAAGAGCGCGATCCATGCGATGGTCGAGGGCGCGATCCTAGCGGTCGTCGTCGTCTTCCTGTTCCTGCGCGACTGGCGCGCGACCTTCATCTCGGCGCTGGCCATCCCGCTGTCGGCGATCCCGACCTTCTGGGTCATGGACCTGCTCGGCTTCGACCTGAACAGCATGACGCTGCTCGCGCTCAGCCTGGTGGCGGGCGTGCTGGTCGACGACGCGATCGTCGAGATCGAGAACATCGTCCGGCACATGCGGATGGGCAAGAACGCCTATCAGGCGTCGATCGACGCGGCCGACGAGATCGGCCTGGCGGTGCTGGCGACGACGATGGCGATCGTCGCGGTGTTCCTGCCGGTCGGCCTGATGCCGGGCATCGCCGGGCAGTTCTTCAAGAATTTCGGCCTGACCGTGGTCGCGGCGGTGCTGATGAGCCTGGCGGTCGCGCGCTTGCTCACGCCGATGATCGCCGCCTATTTCCTCAAGTCCTTCGGCCATGCCAGCCATGGCGAGGGGCGGCTGATGGATTGGTACATGGCGGCGCTGCGCTGGACGCTGGATCGCGGTCGCAGCACCGCGTGGCGCGCGCAGGGCGGGGCGAAGCGCTGGCTGAGCCGGTTGCTGGACCACCGGGTCTGGGTGACGATGATCGGTGTCGCATCGTTCGTGATGACCCTGGCGATGTTCGGCATCCTGCCCTCCACGTTCCAGCCGACGCGCGACGAGGATGATTCGAGCGCGCAGGTCGAGATGGTCCCCGGCACCACGCTGGCCCAGACCGATGCGGTGGTCAGCCAGGTCGCCGATTTCCTGCGCCGCCAGCCGGAAGTCACCTCCGTCTACGCCCGCACCCGCGTCGGCAGCGGCAGCGTGACCGCGATCCTGTCCAAGGACCGCACGATCACCTCGACCGAGTTCGAGCGCAAGCTGGCGCCCGAACTGGCGAAGATCCCGGATGCGCGCGTTTCGTTCCGGTCGCAGTTCGGCTGGGGCTCCAGCGGTCGCGACCTGACGATCGTGCTGGGCGGCGACGATCCCGTGAAGCTGGGCGAGACCGCCAACCGCATCGTCGCGGAAATGTCGCGGCTGAAGACCGTCACCGCGCCGCGCGTGTCGGGCCAGATGCAGCGGCCCGAGATCGTGATCCGCCCGCGCATGGACCTGGCCGCCAATCTGGGCGTGACGACCCAGGCGCTGTCGAGCGCGATCCGCATCGCGACGCTGGGCGACATCGATCAGAATTCCGCGCGCTTCTCGCTGTCCGACCGGCAGATCCCGATCCGCGTCGCGCTCGACCAGTCGGCGCGCGCCAACCTGTCGACGATCCAGAACCTGCCGGTGGCGACCCAGAATGGCGGGTCGGTGCCGCTCAGCCTGGTCGCCGATATCGGCCTGGGCTCGGGTCCGACCAAGATCGATCGCGTCAACCAGCAGCGCCAGATCACGCTCGGCGCCGACCTGGCGCCGGGCGTGGTCAGCTCGGTGGCGATGAAGGAGGTCCATGCCCTGCCGACGATGCGGAACCTGCCGATCGGCGTGACGGAGTTGCAGCTCGGCCAGTCGAAATGGCAGGCGGAGATGATCCAGAACTTCATCGTCGCGGTGATCGCTGGCGTGTTCCTGGTCTTCGCGGTGCTGGTGCTGCTCTATCGCCGCGTGCTGCCGCCCTTCGTCAACCTGGGCTCGCTGATGCTGGCGCCGCTGGGCGGCCTGCTGGCGCTGTGGATCACCGGCCAGCCGATCTCGATGCCGGTCTATATCGGCCTGCTGATGCTGCTCGGCATCGTCGCCAAGAACTCGATCCTGTTGATCGATTTTGCGCTGGAGGAGATGGCCAAGGGCGTCGACACGATCAGCGCGATCCTGGACGCTGGGCACAAGCGCGCCCAGCCCATCGTGATGACCACGGTGGCGATGGTCGCGGGCATGGTGCCGACCGCCTTCTCGCTGTCGGGCGACGGATCCTTCCGCGCACCGATGGGCACGGTGGTGATCGGCGGGCTGGTGCTGTCGACGCTGCTGACGCTGCTGATCGTGCCGGCGATCTTCAGCCTGGCGGTGGGGGTGGAGCGGTGGGCCGGGCCGCGGCTCAGCCGCCGGCTGCTCACCTACCGCCCCGGCGACGATGGCAGCGACGTGGTCGGCATCGCCGGCCCGTCCGGCCCTCAGCTCGGCCACATGGCGGGCCGGATCGGCTATCAGGAGGGACCGCACGCGGCTGAATAGGCGTGAGCGCCCGCGGGAGCGGGTGGAAACGCCTGCCGGCGGATCGACATGAACCATCGCGCGCTTCGGGAATTGTTACGCCTGTGAAACTCGCGCGCACGTCCCTCGACCAAGTGCCGGCTGGGCTGGTGCGGATGCGGCTGGTCGCGACCGCGCTGCTGGTCGCGATGGCGGCGCTGTTTCTCTTCAGCCGGCTGCTGGATGGCGCGCATCCCGGCTGGGGGTTCGTCCGCGCCTTTGCCGAGGCGGCAATGGTCGGCGGGCTGGCGGACTGGTTCGCGGTGACCGCGCTGTTCCGTCATCCGCTCGGTCTGCCGATCCCCCACACCGCGATCGTGCCGCGCAACAAGGACCGGATCGGCGACCAGCTCGCGCACTTCCTGCGCGCCAATTTCCTGGTGCCGCGCGTGGTGGCGCGACGGATGCGCCGGGTGGATGTGGCCGCCGCCGCCGCGCGCTGGCTGACCGACCCGCCCGAGGGGGCGGGCGGCCGCTTCCGCCAGGGAGCCTCGCGGATGGTCGCGCAGGTGCTGGAGGCGATGGACCCGGCCAGGCTCGGCGGCATGATGAAGGCGGCGGTCGCCACCCGCATCCGCGAGATGGCGGTCGCTCCGATCCTGGGCCAGCTGCTGACCGCGATGATGGCGCAGGGGCGGCATCGGCCGTTGCTCGACTCCGGCGTGCGCTGGGCGTCGGGCGCCTTGCAGTCGAACGACGCGCTGATCCGCCAGATGGTGCACGAGCGCGCCGGCGCGGTGCTGCGCTGGACCGGGCTGGACGAGACGCTGGCCGACAAGCTGATCGCCGGTCTCGACAAGCTGCTCCAGGATATCGCCGACAATCCCGACCATCCGATGCGGCAGAAGGTGGAGGACGGGCTCGACCGGCTGGCCTGGGACCTGCAGCATGACCCCGTCACCCGCGCGCGGGTCGAGGCGGCGAAGGAGGAGCTGCTCGCCAATCCGGCGATGGCCCGCTGGCTCGACGGGCTCTGGGAGCAGGCGCGGGCCGCGCTGCTGCGTGTCGCCCGCGACCCGGAGGCGGCGATGAATGGCCAACTGGGCGAGATCCTGCGCCAGATCGGCGACACGCTGGTTCGCGACCGGGGGCTGGCGCTGCGGATCAACCGCTTCGTCCGGCGCGCGGCGGTGGGCGTGGCGCATGATTATGGCGACGGCATCGTCCGGCTGGTATCGGAGACGGTGCGGAGCTGGGATGCGGCCACCATCACCGGCCGGCTGGAGAATGCGGTGGGGCGCGACCTGCAATATATCCGGGTGAACGGCACGCTGGTCGGCGGCCTTGTTGGTCTGGGCATCCATGCCGTGGATGTGCTGTTGTGATCGACCCGCCGCTATTTGTCGTGATAACGGGACGGCTTGCCGCGACGCGTCATTTCGACCAAGGGTGCGTTTGATGAACGATGCCGCCCAGTTCCAGGACGATAACGGCACGGTCCGCTTCACCGGCGACCTGTCGTTGGCGCGAATCGGCGGCCTGACCGAGCGACTCGACCGGCTCGACCGGGTCCGGGCCGTCGATCTGAGCGGTGTCGAGCGGATCGATACGGTCGGCGCCTGGGTCGTTCACCGCTTCGCCGCCAAGCACGACGCGCCCGTTGAGGGCTTGAGCCCGGACGGCAAGCACCTGTTCGACCAGGTGGTGGAGGCCGACAAGCCGCTGGTGCCGCGCGCCTCGCAAGGCAGCGGTTTCCGCCGCGTGCTGGGTGAGGTGGGCGACGCGGTGGTGCAGTCGGGGCGGACCCTGCTCGGGCTGCTCGGCTTCCTCGGCTCGACCACGCTCGCCTTCGCCAGCGTGATCCGCCATCCGCGCCGGTTCCGCTTCAACGCGGTGGTGCACGAATTCGAGACGGTCGGCGTGTCCGCGCTGGCGATCGTCGGGCTGATGAGCTTCCTGATCGGCATCGTCATCGCGCAGCAGGGCGCGGTGCAGCTTCGCCAGTTCGGCGCGGAGGTGTTCACGATCAACCTGGTCGGCCGCCTCACCTTGCGCGAATTGGGCGTGCTGATGACCGCGATCATGGTCGCCGGCCGGTCCGGCTCCGCCTTCGCCGCGCAGATCGGAACGATGAAGCTGACCGAGGAGATCGACGCGATGCGCACGATCGGCGTGTCGCCGATGGAGGCGCTGGTGGTGCCGCGCACGCTGGCGGCGATCGTGCTGATGCCGCTGCTCGGTTTCTATTCGTCGCTGATCGCGATGATCGGCGGCGGCCTGCTGGCGGCGGTGTCGCTGGGCATCCCGCCGGTCACCTTCATCGCCCGCATTCGCGAGGTGGTGCCGATCACCGACCTGTATGTCGGGCTGATCAAGGCGCCCGTGTTCGGCGCGATCATCGCGCTGGCCGGCTGCTTCCAGGGCATGCAGGTCGAGGCGGACGCCGAGCAGGTCGGGCTCCGCACGACGTCGGCGGTGGTGCAGGGCATCTTCCTGGTCATCGTGCTCGACGCCTTCTTCGCGGTGTTCTTCACCTGGCTGGGCTGGGACTGATGCCGGTGCGCAGGGACGATATCCTGGTCGACGTGAAGGGGCTGCGCAACAGCTTCGGCGAGTCGGTGATCCACGACAAGCTCGACCTCCAGGTCCGGCGCGGCGAGATTCTGGGCGTGGTCGGTGGATCGGGCACCGGCAAGTCCGTGCTGATGCGCTCGATCATCGGCCTCCAGACCCCGGATGCGGGCGAGATCACCGTGTTCGGCGAGCCGACCATCGGTCGCGAGGAGACCGAGGCGGTCGCGATCCGCAAACGCTGGGGCGTGCTGTTCCAGGGCGGCGCGCTGTTCTCGACGCTGACCGTCGCGGAGAATGTGCAGGTCCCCTTGCGCGAATTCTACCGCGAACTGCCGCAATCGCTGCTCGACGAGATCGCCGCCTACAAGGTGGTGATGACCGGCCTGCCGCCCGAAGCCGGTCCGAAATACCCGGCCGAACTGTCGGGCGGCATGAAGAAGCGCGCCGGCCTGGCCCGCGCGCTGGCGCTCGACCCCGAATTGCTGTTCCTCGACGAGCCGACCGCCGGCCTCGACCCGATCGGCGCGGCGGCGTTCGATTCGCTGATCCAGTCGCTCCAGCGCACCCTGGGGCTGACCGTGTTCCTGATCACCCATGACCTGGATACGCTCTATGCGATCTGCGACCGGGTGGCGGTGCTGGCCGACAAGCGCGTGATCGCGGTCGGCACGATCGACGAGCTGAAGGCGACCGATCATCCCTGGATCCACGAATATTTCGAGGGGCCGCGCGGCCGGGCGGCGGCAACCGGGCAGGAGCGGCTCGATTTCGATCAGGAAACGGGCCGCCACCCGACCGAGGTGACGGCCGCGACCACCCACCAGGCGTCGCAGGGCGGCGACAGCGACAATACGGCGCGGGACAGCGATCCCGCCGGAACAAGGACAGTCTGATGGAAACCCGTTCGAACCACGTCCTGGTCGGCGCCGTCGTGCTGATCCTGCTGGCGATGCTGGCGCTGTTCACCGTGTGGATCGCGCGGCTGGGCGGTACGGCGGAGAAGGAATATGACATCTTCTTCCGCCAGTCGGTCGACGGGCTCGCGCGCGGGTCGCAGGTCACCTATTCGGGCGTGCCCTCGGGCCAGGTCAAGTCGATCGCCTTGTGGAAGAACGACCCGCAATATGTCCGCGTGCGGATCAGCGTGAACGACGACACGCCGGTGCTGGACGGCACCACCGCGACCGTGATCGGCAGCTTCACGGGCACCAGCACCGTGTCGCTCGACGGCGCGCGCAAGGGCGCACGGCCGATCACCTGCCCGGAGCCGCCCAACCCGAATGTCTGCCCTTACGGCGTGCCGGTCATCCCGACCAAGCAGGGCGGCATCGGCGCGATCCTGAACAGCGCGCCGCAGCTGCTGGAGCGGCTGTCGACGCTGACCGAGCGGCTGACCGGCCTCCTGACCGATCGCAACCAGGCGTCGATCGCCGGCATCCTCGACAACACCAACCGGCTGACCGACGCACTCGCCGATCGCGGGCCGGAGATCGCCGCGACGCTGGCGCAGACGCGGATCGCCATCCAGCAGGCGGGCGAGGCGTCGAAGCAGATCGGCGACCTGGCGCAAACCACCAACGGCCTGCTCGCCAACGACGTGCAGCCGACGATCCAGAACCTGAATGGCGCGATCGCCTCCGCGCAGCAATCGGCAGAGACGCTGAACGCTGCGGTCAACGATGCACGGCCAGGCCTGCAGGCCTTTTCGAAACAGACCATGCCGGAAGCGAATCGTCTGATCCGCGACCTGCGCACCACCGCCGCCGCCCTGTCCGCCGTGGCGGAGAAGGTCGACCAGCAGGGCGCCAGCTCGTTGATCGGCGCGCAGAAGCTGCCGGACTATAAGGGCAAGTGAGGATCGCCATGAACAGAGCCGCTCTCCTGATCTGCGCCGCGACGCTGCCCCTGGCCGGCTGCGTCAGCTTCGGGGCCAAGCCGCCCAAGTCGCTGCTGGTCCTGACCAGCGACGCGATGGTGCCGGTCGGGCAGGTGCGCGACTCGGCGACCGCGCGCACCATCGTCGTCGACGTGCCGGGCAGCGCCGCCGCGCTCGCCACCGCGCGCGTGCCGGTGGAGGTGACGCCGACCACGCTCGCCTATGTGAAGGAGGCGCAATGGTCCGAGCCGCCGGCGCGGCTGTTCGCGCGGCTGGTGTCGGACACGCTGGCGGCGCGCACCGGCCGGGTGGTGATCAGCCCGGTCCAGGCGGTGGGCGAGGCGAACGACCAGCTTGGTGGCACGCTGCGTCGTTTCGGTCTGGACGCGACCGCGCGCCAGGCGGTGGTCGCCTTCGACGCCACCCTGTCGCGCGCCGGGCAGAGCGGCACCGAGACCCGCCGGTTCGAGGCGCGCGTGCCGGTCGCCGCTATCGATGCCGACTCGGCCGGGCCGGCGCTGAACCAGGCGGCGAATCAGGTCGCGACTCAGATCGCGGACTGGGTGGGGCGCTGAGGGCCGGCGGCTTTGACCGCCACGGGAGCGCGGTCAGCATCGACCTGGCTCCCCGCCCCGGCAAAGGCGATGGGAGATCAACCATCGGCCTATCCGACGATCCAGCTTCGGCCGGGATGGTGCATGGCCGCGACGCTTGCTTCTCCTTCGTACGGCTTGAAAAGCGGACCGATTGCCCGGTCCTGGAAAGCGATTGATCGCGATCAACTCCCTCAGTTGTCTGGCGAAATCCTGCGTGCCGTCGGGAACGTCCCGCCAGTTGGGACGCTTGGGCGAGGAGTAGGGCCAACAGGAGAGCCATGATGATCCGATCCCTCACGCTTGCCGCCATCGTCGCGCTGACCCCCGCCGCGGTATCGGCGCAGGCGGTGTCGCCAACCACCTATGTCACCAAGGCCGGGGCGAGCGACCTTTACGAGAAGACGTCCAGCCAGCTCGTGTTGGCGACCAGCAAGAACACGAAGCTGCGCGACTTCGCGCAGATGATGATTCGCGATCACACCAAGAGCACCGCCGACGTGAAGGCCGCCGCCGCCAAGGCCGGCGTCACCGTGCCGCCGCCCAAGCTCGACGCGATGGGCGCGCGCGACGTCGCCGCGCTCCGTGCCGCCAAGGGCACGGCGCGCGACTCGCTCTACGTGACCCAGCAGAAGGCGGCGCATCAGCGCGCGCTGACGCTGCATCAGGGCTATGCCGCCAACGGCACGTCCGCGCCGCTGAAGATGGTCGCTGGCCAGATCGCGCCGGTGGTGCAGACGCATCTGGGTGAGCTGCAGGCCATGTGACGGCGGGGCGCGGGGAACCCAATCCCGCGCCCGCCCGTTCCCCGGTTCGGCTCCGCGTCGTTTCCCCCCTTTCCGGCGCGGGGCCGAAAACCGGACACTCCCCTCGATCCCAAACGTTGAGACGTGATGGCGAAGCTCGGCGACTGGATCGAACCACACCCCAACGGCATCCTTGTCAAACCGGCCGATGCCTGGATCGACCCCTCGGAGCCTGCGGCGCAGGCCTTGGTCACCCATGGCCATGCCGATCATGCGCGCGGCGGCCACGGCCGGGTCTGGGCGACGCCCGAGACGCTGGCGATCATGGCCGCGCGCTACGGCCCGCAGAACGGCGCACCGGTCGCCTATGGCGAGACGATCCGGATGGGCGAGGTGGCGGTCGGCTTCGTTCCCGCCGGCCATGTGCTGGGTTCCGCGCAGATCGTGCTCGATTTCCGGGGCGAGCGGGTCGTGGTGTCGGGCGACTACAAGCGGCGGCCCAATCCGACCTGCACGCCCTTCGAACCGGTGCCCTGCGACGTGTTCGTGACCGAGGCGACCTTCGCGCTGCCGGTGTTCCGCCATCCCGATACCGGTGACGAGATCGACAAGCTGCTGGCGCGGCTCCACGCCAATCCCGATCGCTGCGTGCTGGTCGGCGCCTATGCGCTGGGCAAGGCGCAGCGGGTGATCGCGGAACTGCGCGCGCGCGGGCATGCGGCGCCGATCTACATCCACGGCGCCCTGGCGCGGTTGTGCGACCTCTATGCCGAGCATGGTGTCGATCTGGGCACGTTGATCCCGGTCGCGGGCGTCGCCAAGACGGCGATGGCCGGCCATGTCGTGATGTGCCCACCCGGCGCGCTGAACGATCGCTGGTCGCGGCGTCTGCCCGATCCGATCACCGCGATGGCGAGCGGCTGGATGCGGGTGCGCCAGCGCGCCCGGCAGAAGAATGTCGAGCTGCCGCTGATCCTGTCCGACCATGCCGACTGGGACGAGCTGACCCAGACGCTGACCGAGATCGCGCCCAAGGAGGTGTGGGTGACGCACGGCCGCGAGGATGCGCTGGTCCACTGGTGCATGACCCGCCAGATCCGCGCCCGCGCGCTGGCGCTGGTGGGCTTCGAGGATGAGGACGACTGACCCGGAACTGCGCCGTCGCCCGCGCGGTTCAGGGAGCATATTCAAGGAGAAGCAGGATGGCCGCAGACCAGCTGAGCATCGATACCGCCACCCTATTCGACAATGTCGACGAACGCCGCGTCGAGTTCGCCGCCGAGATCGGCGGCGAGCGCCATGCCTTCGCGGTTCTCTATGATACGCTTCGCGCCCTGACCGGCATCAATCCGGTGACGGAGCCGGTCGCGACGCTGCACGGCGTCGCCGATCGCGTCGCGGCGGCGGGTGCGAAGGCGCTGGCCCGCGATCCCGACCAGGTGATGGTGGTGATCAGCGAGAACGACCTGTGACGATCGACTGGCGGATGAGCGCGGCGCTGGAGAATGTGCCGCGTGGCGGCAACGACGTGGCCGAGGTCACCAGCCTGGCCGGCGCGGTGCGCGCCTGGTGGGAGCTGGACGCCGAGCATCGCGCGCAGGCGGTGCTGACCACCGATCATCCCGTGCAGTTCGACGAGGCCGGCGAGGCGGTCCGGTCCTTCGCCGGCGACGCGATTCATGCGCTGGCGGACCGGCTGGAACAGGATCGGGGCCTGACCGGGTCCGTGTGACGGAGCCGGCGCCAGTCGGGTCAGCCGCCGCCTAGCGCCCGGGCGCGGCGGCGCTGCACCGAGCTGCCGATCCCCATCGCCTCGCGATATTTGGCGACGGTGCGCCGGGCGATGTCGAAGCCCTTGGCCTGCAGCCGCTCGACCAGCGTGTCGTCGGACAGGATCGTGTCGCCCTCGCCGGCGATCAGGGCTTTCAGCGCGCTCTTCACCGCCTCGGCCGACACCGCGTCGCCGCCGTCCGCCGCCTGGATCGCCGAGGTGAAGAAATACTTCAGCTCGAACTGTCCGCGCGCGCAGGACAGATATTTGTTGCTGGTGACGCGGCTGACGGTCGACTCGTGCATCCCGATCGCCTCGGCGACGCGCGCCAAGGTCAAGGGTTTGAGATGCGCGACGCCGTGGCGGAAGAAACCCTCCTGCTGCTTCACGATCTCCTGCGCGACCTTCATGATCGTGCGTTGCCGCTGGTCCAGCGCCTTGACCAGCCAGTTGGCGCTGGCCAGGCAGTCGGACAGCCAGGCCTTGGACGCCTTGTCCTGACCGGTGCGCGACAATTCGCTGTAATAGCGGCGGTTGACCAGCACGCGGGGCAGGGTGGCGCTGTTGATTTCAATGCCGAAGCCGCCGCGCACCGGCACCACGAACAGGTCGGGCGTCACCGCCGGCGCGGGTTCGCCGCCATAGCGGCAGCCGGGCTTGGGGTCATAGGCACGCAGTTCGCGGACCATGTCGGCCATGTCCTCGTCGTCGACGCCGCAGATTCGCTTCAGCCGCGCCAGCTCGCCGCGCGCCAGCAGGTCGAGATGCTCGATCAGCCGCGCCATGCACGGGTCGTAACGGTCCGCCTCGCGTGCCTGCAGCGCCAGGCACTCGGCCAGGTCGCGCGCCCCGACGCCGGTGGGGTCGAAGGTCTGAACGATCGCCAGCACCCGCTCGACCCGGATCAGCGGCACCGCCAGCCGGTTGGCGAGGTCGAGCAGCGGCACGGTGAGATAGCCCGCCTCGTCGATCTGGTCGATCAGGTGCTGGGCGATGAAGGCGTCCGCCGCCGGCACCGCCAGCGCCGCCTGGGCGAGCAGATGATCGGCCAGGCTGGGCGCGCCCTCCGCCAGCATGTCGAGGTCGGGGCCGTCCTCCGCGCCCGCGCCGCCGCTGCCCGTGCCCCCCGACAGCGACAGGCCGCCATCGGCCGGGCCGCCGCCGTCAGCCGCTGAATCCTGCTGGTGGCTCTCGGTCGCGTAATCCACGTCGAGCGGGTCGGCGGCGGCCGCGCCGGTCACCAGCGCATCGGCGCCCGCCGGCTCCTCCGTCTCGGGCCGCTCGGGCCGGACCACTTCCTGGGTCGCGGTGGCGTCGAGCAGCGGGTTCTTCTCCACCTCCTCGGCGATGAAGGTCTCGATCTCCAGATTGGACAGCGCGAGCAGCTTGATCGCCTGCTGCAATTGCGGCGTCATCACCAGCGACTGCGACTGGCGAAGGTCGAGACGCGGCGCGAGGCTCATCCGGGCAGGCCCTGGCGGAAGGGGAGGGCGGCCATGATGCTAGAGCGAGAAGCCCTCGCCCAGGTACAGGCGGCGGACATTGGCGTCCGCGACCAGTTCGGCGGGCGAGCCGGAGAAGAGCACGCGCCCGTCATAGATGATATAGGCGCGGTCGACGATATCGAGCGTCTCGCGAACATTATGGTCGGTGATCAGCACGCCGATGTCGCGTCGCTTCAAATCCTTCACCAGGTCGCGGATGTCGGCGATCGAGATCGGGTCGATGCCGGCAAAGGGTTCGTCGAGCAGCATGATCGACGGGTCCGCCGCCAGCGCGCGGGCGATCTCCGCACGCCGCCGCTCGCCGCCCGACAGCGCCATGGCCGGCGAGGCGCGCAGCCGGGTCAGGCCGAATTCCTCCAGCAGCCGGTCGAGCTTCACCTGGCGCTGCGCCGCATCCGGCTCCGACAGCTCCAGCACCGCCAGGATATTCTTCTCGATCGACAGACCGCGGAAGATCGAGGTCTCCTGCGGCAGATAGCCCAGGCCCAGGATCGCGCGGCGATACATGGGCAAGCCGGTGATGTCCTCGTTGTCCAGCAGGATGCGGCCCGAATCGGGCTTCACCAGCCCCATCACCGAATAGAAGCAGGTGGTCTTGCCCGCGCCGTTGGGACCGAGCAGGCCGATCACCTCGCCGCGCCCGACCGACACCGACACGTCGGTCAACACCGTGCGCTTGTCATAGGATTTGGCGATCGACACGACCTGCAGGCCGCGCGCGACCGGCGGCTCGGCGATCGGCGCGACCGTGTCCGACGGGGAGAGGATGGTGGAATCCATCGCGCTTAGGGCCTCACGAGCTTCGACAGGGGACCGACAGGGCCTTCCGCTTGCACGTTTTTGCCGCGCACGGAAAGCCCCGCGGCCTAATTGCGCTTGGGCACCGAGAAGGTGCCGGTGACGCGGCCGCCGGTCTGGGTCGTGCCGCCGGTGACGCCGCTGCCCGCGCCGCTGCCGGAGCCGCCGCCTGCGACCGACGATCCGTCGATCACCGCGCGGCCGGTATCCAGGTTGATCGTCAGCCGGCCGCCATTCACCGTGTTGCCGCCGCCCTGGGTCAGCGACACGCCGCCGATCATCGTGATGACGCGGCGGTTGAGGTCGTAGATCGCATATTGGCTGCGCGCCGTCTGGTCCGGCCGGCGGACGGTGACGCCGCCCGACGCGTCGAGCCGCGAGACCTGCGGATTGCCGCCGACCACCTGGCCCGTATAGGTCACCGTCATCCGCGCCGCGGTCAGCGTCATCTCCGCCTGCTTGACGACGACATTGCCCGACAGGACGGCGCGGTTGGCCTTGTCCTGCAACTGGATCTGGTCCGCGCCGAAATCGATCGGCGCATTGCTGTTGTGGCGCTGCTGCGCGTCCGCCGGGGCCGCCGCGAGCATCGGGGTGGCGAGAATCGCGAGAGCGGGCATCAGCGGCTTGAAATTGCGCATCGGCGCTATTTCGCCCCTCGCGGCACGATCCGCAAGCGGGCGTTGCCATTCAATGTGACCGTGCGGCTGTCGAGATCCGCGCTGAGCCGATCGGCGCTGAACCGGCCCTGCGGCACGGTGCCCGTTACCGGTCCGGCGCTCTGCATCGTCCGCGTGGTCAGGTCGATGGTGGCGTTGCTGGTGTCCATCTTGTAGCCGCCCGCCGCATTGAAGGCGATCGGCCCGTCGATCGCGACCTTCTGCGAATCCATGTTGTAATGGCCACGCTGGCCGACGATCTCCGCCGGCCCCTCGGGCAGTTGCAGGCTGGCCTCCAGCGCGCGGAGCTGGACGATCGGCTCGCTGGAACTGCGCTGGATCGCCGAGCCGGCGGTCAGCTCGAACGCCTGGCCCTTGTCGTCCTGGCCGCGATACTGCGCGCGCTGGATCTTCAGCCGCTCGCGCGCGACTTCGACCTTGTTCTTGTCGAGCACGAAGGACACGTCGCCGCTGGCGGTCAGCGGCGCCATCACCAGGAAGGCGGACAGCACGCCGATCGCGGTCGGAAGCACGACCCGCGCCACCGCCACCACCCGGTCGTGGCGGGATCCGGGCGCGGCCCAGCGCTGGCGGGCGCTCCGCTCGCGCTCGCCCGCCGGGCGGCCGATCTCCGGCATCAGGCGGCCTCACGCATGGGCGAAGATGTCCTGTTCGGGCCAGCCCGCCAGGTCGAGCGCGGCGCGGCTGGGCAGGAAGTCGAAACAGGCCTGGGCGATCGCGGTGCGGCCCTCGCGCGCCAGCCGCCGCTCCAGCTCCGCGCGCAGCCGGTGCAGGTAGCGCACGTCGGACGCGGCATATTCCTTCTGCGCGTCGGACAGGTCGGGGCCGCCCCAGTCGGACGATTGCTGCGCCTTGGACAGGTCCTGGCCCAGCAGCTCGCGCACCAGTTCCTTCAGGCCGTGCCGGTCGGTATAGGTGCGGATCAGCCGCGACGCGATCTTGGTGTCCCAGGCGGGGGCCGCGACCACGCCGAGATAATGCTGGATCGCGGCGATGTCGAACCGGCCGTAATGATAGAGTTTGGTGATCGCGCGATCGGCCAACAGCGCCTTGAGATTGGGCGCGGCATAGTCGCTGTCGGGCGCGAATCGGACGAGATGCTCGTCCGCGCCGCCATCGGACAGTTGCACCACGCACAACCGGTCGCGCGGCGTGATCAGGCCCATCGTCTCGGTATCGACTGCGATGCTGGACGCCCCGGCGAACAGGCCGGCGGGGATGTCCTCTTCATGAAAATGCACGGTCATCCCCAGGGCCGTAGCCGCTGGCGCGCGCCCGCTCAAGCGCGCTGGGCGCGCGGCGACCCGTCGCAGCCACGCCCCTCTTCGCCGCCGAAGACGCACCGTGGTGAAAATTTCATTCGCAGGGCTTGATGGAATCGGCTATGCGCAAGAGTAGGCGCAAACTATTTCGCGCCTTGAAGACCTCGGCACCTCGTCCGGCGCTCGGGTTCTTGAGGATGCAGTGACGGGCGAACCGGGAAGACGAACAGGGCTTATGGGTTTCGATAAAGGTGGCCGCGGCAATCGTGGCGGACGTGGGCGCGACAAGCGCGATGGCTTCGGCGGCGATGACAATTTCGGCGGCGGCGGCTTCGGCGGTGGCGACTTCGGCGGTGGTTTCGGTGGCGGCGGCTTCGGCGGCGGTGACCGGTTCGGCGGCGGTGGCGGCGGCTTCGGCGGCGGTCGTGGCGGCGGCGGCTTCGGTGGCGACCGCGGCGGCTTCGGCGGCGGCGGCGGTGGCGGCTTCCGTGGCGGCGGTGGTGGCGGCGGCTTCGGCGGCGGCCGCGGCATGCCCCCGCAGGTCGTCGGCGAGGGCACCGGCGTGGTCAAGTTCTTCAACGCGCAGAAGGGCTTCGGCTTCGTGGTCCGTGACGACGGCGGCGAGGACGTGTTCGTCCACATCTCGGCGGTCGAGCAGGCCGGCCTGAGCGCCCTGGCCGAGGGTCAGCCGCTCGGCTTCACGCTGGTCGATCGCGGCGGCCGCATCTCGGCGACCGAGCTGAAGATCGACGGCGAGCCGATGCCGGTGACCGAGCGTGCTCCGCGCGAGCCGCGCGAGGGTGGCTTCGGCGACCGTGGCCCGCGTGCGGGTGGCAACGATCGTGGCGGCGGCTTCGGTGGCGCGCCGCAGCGCCAGCTGACCGGCGAGAAGGCGACGGGCACCGTCAAGTTCTTCAACGCCATGAAGGGCTTCGGCTTCATCCAGCGCGACGACGGCCAGCCGGACGCGTTCGTCCACATCTCGGCGGTCGAGCGTGCGGGCATGAGCTCGCTGAACGAGGGTGATCGCCTGCAGTTCGAGCTCGAAGTGGACCGTCGCGGCAAGTACGCCGCCGTCAACCTGCAGCAGGGCAGCTGATCCGCCCCACCCGACCAGGGTGGAGCATCGCGACGGCCCGTCCGGTTTCGACCGGGCGGGCCGTTGTGCGTTGGGGCAGGTGACCATGACGCTGCCAAGATGACGTCACAATCCCCAGGGCTTATCGGCGAGGGGGGATCATGCCGCTCTTATGGATCATGGCCGCCGCGATCGCTCTGCGTACCGACCCACCGGCCATGACATTTGCCGAGTCCAGGGCAATGACGCCGGCCCAATTGGGCGACGCGTTGCTGGCGCCAGGACATCCCGTGGTCGTGGCGGCTGACGTCGGACTTCGGGCGCCCATGCCGCCGCCGCCGCCGGGTGCCCTCTATCAAATGCCCATCACCTTGGTCATGGCGGGTGAAGCCAGCCAAGAGGCGGGGTTCTGCGAGCGAGTGGTCGCTCATGTGTTGTTGGCGCCGTCGGTCTTCAAAGGGGGAATGGCGCCACTTTCCCCACCGGTCAGCGTGACGACGGAGCGGACCTATAGTCGGCTTGCCGAAAACCGGAACTCGACCGAATGCGCCACCGAGCAAAAGCCTTATTTCTCTGTCAGCGAAACGGACGCGCCGCAATCATTTGCACTGATCCGCCAACTGGTTGCACTCCAAGCTCGGGCGAAGTCGCATCGCCGCCTCCCGCTGCAAGTGTCGATCGACGATCAGTCCGCCCTGATGGCGCGTGACTTCGCACGCAACAACAAGGATCCCGACCTGCGGCCGAGCAAGGAGGAGATGACGGCGATCACCAGCGGCCGGGTCGCACTTGCGAAGCTGCCGCTCGACGCAATCGCTTATATCCAGCCGAATTCGCTGAGCTATCGTGGTTTGATCGAACCTGCGGAGCGCGTGAACTCGCAGGGCGTCCCCCGCGCGCTTGCCACCATGTTCGCTGGCGGGGAATGGACCGTCGACATGGCGTTGGAGGACGGTCGGATAGTCGTGATGCGGATTCTCCGGCAAATCCCGCCGCCATCCTAAACGCGACGTCGTTCCGCCACGCCGCGTATCAAGTCCCCATGGCCCTTGGCCATGTCCTCGCCTAAAATGGGGGCCATGGCCCTCATCCTCGCCCCGCTCGCCCTGATCGCCGCCGCGCCCCAGGCGGCCGCCACCGCACCCGCCCCGACCCGCGCCCCGCTCGTGCAGGTCGAGGTGGTGCGCCGCTACCCGCATGATCGCGGCGCCTTCACCGAAGGGCTGATCTGGCACGACGGCGCGCTCTACGAGAGCGTCGGGCGCGAGGGCGAATCGGAAGTCCGGCGCGTCGACCTGGCCACCGGCAAGGTCGCGCGGCGCGCGCAGATCGACCCGGCGCAGTTCGGCGAGGGACTCGCCGCCTGGGGGCGGACGCTGGTCAGCCTGACCTGGCATGACGGCGTCGCCTATCGCTGGGACGCGCGGACGCTGAAACCGCTCGGCAAGGGACGCTATACGACCGGCGAGGGCTGGGGACTGACCAGCGACGGCTCCGCGCTGATCCAGTCGGACGGCACCGCGACGCTGCACGTGCTCGATCCCCAGACGCTGAAGGAGCGGCGGCGGATCGCGGTCACGCTGAACGGCCGGCCGCTCGACCAGATCAACGAGCTGGAATGGGTCGACGGCGCGATCCTCGCCAATATCTGGCACACCCCCTATCTGGTCCGCATCGATCCGCGCTCGGGCAAGGTGACGCAGGTGATCGACCTGCGCCCCGTCGTGGCGCAGGTTTCGGTCGCCGATCCGGAAGGGGTAGCGAACGGCATCGCCTATGACCCGGCGACGCGCCGGCTGTTCGTGACCGGCAAGCTGTGGCCGACGCTGTTCGAGATCAGGCTGAAACCCTGACCGGCCCCGCGCGTAGTCCGACCGGATCGAACGGGAGCGCCGCATGGGCAGGATGATCGACGGGCGCTGGCACGCCGGCAAGGTGACGGACGACAGCGCCGACGGCGCATTCCAGCGGCAGGATGCCGGTTTTCGCGACTGGGTGACGGCGGACGGCGGGCCGGGGCCGGACGGGCAGAGGGGCTGGCCAGCGGCGAAAGGCCGTTACCACCTCTATGTCAGCCTTGCCTGTCCCTGGGCGCACCGCACGCTGATCGTCCGCGCGCTGAAGGGGTTGGAGGACATGATCGGCGTCTCCGTGGTCGATCCGGTGATGCTGGAGCAGGGCTGGACGTTCGAAACCGGACACGGCGGCACCGGCGACCCCCTGCACGGCGCGGACTTCCTATGGCAGCTCTACGCGCGGGCGCGGGACGGCTATTCGGGCAAGGTCACGGTGCCGGTGCTATGGGACCGCGAGCGCGAGACGATCGTCAGCAACGAAAGTTCGGAGATCATCCGGATGTTGACCCGGGCCTGGGACGGACTGGGCGCGACGCCGGGCAATTTCTATCCCGTGGAACGGCGCGCGGCGATCGATGCGATCAATGCCGACGTCTATGACCGGGTGAACAACGGCGTCTACAAGGCCGGCTTCGCCACCACGCAAGCCGCCTATGAAGACGCGGTGCGGCCGCTGTTCGAGACGCTCGACCGGTTGGAGGCGCTGCTCGCGACGCAGGATTGGCTGGTCGGCGATATGATGACCGAGGCGGACATCCGTCTGTTCACCACGCTGGTCCGGTTCGATCCGGTCTATGTCGGCCATTTCAAGTGCAACATCCGCCGCATCGCCGACTATCCGGCGCTGGAGGCGTATCTGGAGCGGATGCTGAGCGACCCGGCGATCGCCGAGACGGTGCATCTCGACCACATCAAGACGCATTATTATGCCAGCCACCGCGACCTGAACCCGTGCGGCATCGTGCCGGTCGGGCCGGACCTGCCGTGGCGTGGGCTGGTGAAGGGATAGGTCGAGGAGGCGGGGCTTGCATGCCGCATCCACCTGCCTCGTTCGCCATGCACAATCGCCCGTTTCGGGAAGGAGCATCTGGTAAGGCGAAGCCTAGGGACGTCCGCAGGCAATTCTCCTCCTGTCTTCTCGCCGTGGCGTCATTTCTGCGAAGATCGTCCATACGGGGTCGGACATCACAGCGTCTTTAAATAGTCCTCGAAGCGCTGTCCCTTTTCGTGGCGGAAGGTCGCACCATCGACGCAAATGGTGCCAATCCGATCAACCCGAAAATTGCGGAAAGCAGTTCGGGCTTTGCACCAACCCGTAAGGAGCCAGGCTGAGTCGAACAGGGTCAGCCCAAGCGGCTGGACGATCCGCTCGCTCTCGTTGTCTGCAAGGTCCGTATAGGTGATACGCAGGATCAGGCGTCGGCGTATGGCATCGCGCAACACGGTCAGATGGGTCTTGGCACCTTCGCTTTCCGATGTCTGCCTCGACACTGCGCGCAACGGCAGGTTCGAATAGGCCGCTTGCCGATCAGGCTTCATCGATGCGGCGAACTTCGCGGAGGCGCGCCGCGCGGCGGCGGCCAGCGGCTCATCGCTCCGCGCTGCGATCAGGCGCATTCCCAGCATGACCGCATCCATCTCGTCGTGATCCAGGTGCAAAGGCGGTAGGAAATAGCCGTGTTCGAGCTGGTATCCCAGGCCGGGTTCCCCGCGAACGGGTGCGCCCATGACCTGCAACGTCACCATGTCGCGATAGATTGTCCGCGCCGATACGCCGAGCCTCTCGGCAAGCGCATCGGCCGAGATCGGGGCTGACCGACCGCGCAGGTGATCGAGGAGCGCGAGAAGCCGTAACGAGCGCATGGGTGGGCCGTCGATCCATCCTGACGGAAACTGTCAGGGGCATGCTGTATCTCGCGGTCTCACGAACGTCACCGTCAGGAAGCGCCATGACCACAATATGCTATGAGATCGTCACCTACAGGACCAAGGATGCCGGTCAGGCAGACATGGTTCGCGACGATGCGAGGGCGCTGCTCGCCCGGCAACCCGGCTTCATCGCCTGGACGCCCTTCCAAGGCGTGGACGATGCGAACGAGCGAGTCGATCTGGTCACCTGGGCCGATCATCTCAGCGCCCGCGTCGCAGCGCAATTGGTCGGGAACGCCGCCGAATTCGCCGATTTTCGCGGCTCGGTTGCGTCGGTTGCGAGCATGGCTCGCTACATCGCCACATCCATCGACCCACAGCCGGTCGTGGCAGATAGCGGTATCGAGCTTGGTCGCTTCAGACTGAAGCCCGGTGTCGAGGAACGGTCGATGCGAGCCGCCTATGAGGCGATGGTGTCCCATCATCTGCGGCATCAGCCAGGGTGGCGGCGGCAGCATCTCGTGAAGCTACGGGATGACACGTTCGTCGATCTGGCCTTTGCCAGTGACCGGGATCGTGCCCAGGCGATCTGCACCGCTTGGGCCGGTAATGCGGACTGCGACCACTTCCTCTCCATGATCGAGCCGATTAGCATGGAGTTCGGCGTGATCGTTTGAGCCGGCTGTGCAAGGCTCGCACTCCCGGTTTATCACCATTCCGTGAACTGGCGGTCGGGTTTGGCGCGGCGATGACCAGTCGTTCCCGGCGGCGACGTCCGTCGGAATAGCCAGAAGGGGCAAGCCGGCGCCCGCCGCCCCGACCCCCTCACGTCACCAGCCGCTGCAGCGTCGCCAGTCGATCCGCTTCTTCCGCGGGCTTGTCGAGGCGGATGCGGGCGATGCGGGGGAAGCGCATCGCCACGCCCGACTTGTGCCGGGTGGAGGCGTGGATCGAATCGAAGGCGATCTCCAGCACCAGCGTCTTCTCCACTTCGCGTACGGGTCCGAACCGGTGGACGGTATGCTTGCGCACGAAGCTGTCGAGCATCCGCAATTCCTCGTCGGTGATGCCCGAATAGGCCTTGCCGACCGGGGCCAGTTCGCCCTCTTCGGTCCAGCAGCCGAAGGTATAGTCGCTATAATAGGAGGAGCGCCGGCCATTGCCGCGCTGCGCGTACATCATCACACAATCGGCGGTCAGCGGGTCACGCTTCCACTTGTACCACAGCCCGGCGCGGCGCCCACCCAGATAGGCCGAGTCGCGGCGCTTGAGCATGACCCCCTCGATCGCCGCGTCGCGCGCGCCGGCGCGGATCGCCTCCAGCGCGGTGAAATCCTCCGCCTCGATCAGTTGCGACAGGTCGAACCGCTCTGGGTCGAGGCGCGGCACGAACGCCTCCAGCCGCGCGCGCCGCTCGGTCCAGGGCAGGTCGCGCACATCTTCGGTGCCGTCGAACAATATGTCGTAGAGGCGGACGAAAGCGGGATAATCCGCCAGCATCCGCGCCGACACGGTCTTGCGGCCGAGCCGCTGCTGGAGCGCGTTGAAGCTCGCCGCCTCGCCACCCTGCGCCTCGCCCTTCACCATCAGCTCGCCGTCGACGACGCCCGGCGTCGCGAAGGCGGCGGCGACATCGGGAAAGCTGCCGGTCACGTCGTCGCCGGTGCGGCTGTACAGCCGCGTCTGCCCGGCGACATGGACGATCTGGACGCGGATGCCGTCCCATTTCCACTCGGCGGCATAGTCGGCGAGGTCGACGCGCGCATCCTCCAGCCCGTGCGCGAGCATGAAGGGGCGGAAGACGGGCGTGTCGGCGGCGGTCGGCTCGGCTCCGCGCCCCTCGATCCAGTCGAACAGCGCGTCATAGGGCGGCTGGAGGCCGTGCCACAGCTCCTCGACCCGGTCGACATCGAGCGCGAAGGCCTGGGCCAGCGCGGTCTTGGCGAGCCGGGCCGACACGCCGATCCGCAAGCCGCCGGTCGCCATCTTGAGCAAGGCGAAGCGTTCCTCGCTGTCCAGCCGGTCGAGCATCGCGGCCAGCGCCGCCGGTGCGTCGGCGCGGGACAGGTGGCGCAGCCGCTCGACCGCCTGGGCGACGCCCAGCGGCTCGGGATCGGCGGGGACGACTGGTGCTGGCCAGAGCAGCGCCACCGTCTCGGCGGTGTCGCCGACATAGTCGCGGCTCATCCGGAACAGCACCGGATCGACCCGCTCCTCGATCAGCGCGCGGATCAGCGCGGGCTTCACGCCCTTCAGGTCGAGATCACCGGTCAGCGCCGCCATCGCCCAGCCGCGATCGGGATCGGGCGTGGCGCGGAGGTAGTCGGCGATCAGCTTCAGCTTGGCGTTGCGACCGCGGGTATAGATCAGCGAATCGAGCAGGGCGGCGAAGGCGTGCATCCCGGCTCAACGCACAGGAGGCACGCCGCGCTCCGCCCGGCGGATCAGTCGACCGCGTCCTTCACCGTCTTGCCTGCGATCAGCCCCAGCACGAGGAAGATCACGAACAAGGCGACCGCGATGAAGAACAGGATCTTGGCGATGCCGACAAAGGCGCCGCCGATGCCGCCAAAGCCCAGCCCACCGAGCACCAGTCCGACGATGAGGAAGATTACGGCCAGTTTCAGCATGGCGGAACGCTCCTTTGCGGCCGGGGACTCAGGACTGTCGGCTGGCCTCGAACAGGAACCAGGCGCGCTCCTCGGCCTGGTCGATCCAGTCGTCGGCCAGGCTGGAGGTGGCGGTGTCGTTGGCGGCCTCGGCCCGCTCGCGCGCGTCGCGCAGCGCCTCGACCAGCTTCAGATTGTCTTCGCGCAGTTCGGCGAGCATGTCCGCGGGTGCGACGAAATCCTTGTCGTTATCGGCGATCTGCTGACGCCGGGCGATGTCGCCGATCGAGCGCAGCGTGGTGTTGCCGGTCTTGCGCACCCGCTCGGCGATCGCGTCGGTCACGCCCAGAATCTGCGTCGCCTGGTCGTCGAGCATCAGGTGATAGTCGCGGAAGTGCGGGCCGGACACGTGCCAGTGAAAGTTCTTGGTCTTCAGGTACAGCGCATAGCAATCCGCCAGCGCGATGTTGAGCGCGTCGGCGGCGGTCTTGGTGTCGTTGCGGTTGAGATCGGTCGGGGTCGCGAGGGCGGGGTCGAGATCGGCCATGATGAGCTCCGGTAGATAGGGTCCGACGGGTCGGATGCGTAACGATCCGAGGCCCGATTGGCTCCCCGCCGGCGCGTTTTCAACCGCCCGGAACCGGCCGGTCAGCCGGCCAGTCGCACCGAACAGGCGGCGGCGAAGGATTCGCAGGCTGCCAGGTCGCGCCGTTCGCAGGATACCGCGTCGCTCAACAGGGTCAGCCAGCCATGGATCAGCGAGCCATGCTCGCCGCGCGCCAAAGCCGAATCGAGGAAGTGCGCAACAGTGACCGCCGGGTCGAGGCCGTTGCGATGCGCGATGGCGCAGATCGCATCGACATCGGGGGCAAGGTCGCGGGCGCGGGCATAGGGGGCCCGTACGTCGAGCGCGGCGATTCGCGCGGTCAGGTCGGCGCGGATGGTGTCGAGTCGCGTCACGTCCTGACCGGTCGATCCGCTATTGTCGTATCGCAACGCCTTGCCCATGCCACCCTCCTGTCGGAATCCCGGTGCGATTCCAGCATGGATCATGGCTGCGTCGTGGTTAACCCTGGGTAAACGCGCCGCCCCTCGGCTCTGGACGGTTGACTTTGGAGCGATCCTCCGGCATCCGCCACGGCTGATCGAGCGGTGACCATATGGGTCGGCCGCTCTTGTCTTTTTCAGGATAGGGCTCATGGCCAAGCCGACCACCATCAAGATCAAGCTCGTCAGCACTGCGGACACCGGTTTCTTCTACACCGCGAAGAAGAACCCGCGCACCAAGACCGAGAAGTTCACCTTCAAGAAGTATGACCCGGTCGTGCGCAAGCATGTCGAGTTCAAGGAAGCCAAGATCAAGTAAGCGGCGCGCGGGCGGCCGCGACCGCCCTCGTCCGATTGCCGGATATGCGACAAGGCCGTGGGCGGTGGCGCCCAGGGCCTTTTCGTCGTGTCCGGGCGATGCGGGCGAATCGCTGGCCGAGCCGGCACTTACCGCGCCTTGATGGATATGGGGCCTTTGCGAAACGCCTTGCCGTGCGCCTGCGGCATGCAGGAGCCCAAGGCTTCATATGTCATGTGGCATCGATGCGCCCGGCCAGGGCTGCCGACGGCGTGAGGGTACGCTTCCGGGCGTTTCGGTTGCCGGGCTTTCGCTGGCGGCCCGCCCCCACCGGGGTGAAGCGAAAGGCGAAGGGGTGCGGACTCACGCCAGCCCGTTCACCGCCTCCATGAAGCGCGCCAGGCTGATCGGCTTGGAGACGTAGGCGTCGGCCCCGGCGCTGCGAATCCGGTCCTCGTCGTCGCGTCCGGCATAGGCGGTCACCGCCATGATCGGGATCGAGCGCAGCTCCAGGTCCGCCTTCAGCGCCAGGATCAGCTCGTAACCGGTGACGTGCGGCATCTGGATGTCCATGACGATCAGGTCCGGCTCCACCTCGCGCGCTCGCGCCACTGCCTCGCGGCCGTCGCGCACCGGCTCCGCCGACCAGTCATGCGCCCGCAACAGGTCGCAGAACAGCTTCAGGTTCAGCTCGTTATCCTCGACAACCAAGACCTTTTTCGTCACGCGGGTTCCTGTTCTCAGCTGAAGGCGACGATAGGCAATGCAGCGGTCCAGTTCAAATCACGACGCAGATGCAATAGCATCGGCGGAAATCCTCGCCCTGCGCGCCCTGGCCTGGACCCTGGCGGCGCCGGACCGGGCGCAGCGATTGCTCGATGTGACCGGCTTGACCCCTAACGATCTGAAAACAGGGGCAGACAATCGGCAAACGCTGGCCGCGCTCCTTGGTTTCCTGGACGGGTACGAACCCGACCTGATCGCCTGCGCAGCCGATCTGGACGTCCGGCCCGAGGCGCTGGTCGCGGCGCGCCGCCGGCTGGACGGAGAGCGCGCATGAGGCCGCTGCTCATCACCGACTGCGACGAGGTGCTGCTCCACATGGTGCGGCATTTCCGCACCTGGCTGGACGAGCACCACGCGATCGATTTCGCGATCGGCGCGGGTGATTTCGCCACCAGCATGACCCGGCGGGACGGTGGCGGGGCAATCCCCCAGGCGGAGATGTGGTCGCTGCTCGGCGGTTTCTTCCCGGCGGAGATGAGCCGGCAGACGCTGGTCCCGCACGCCGCCGAGGCGTTGCAGGCGATCGCGACCCAGGCCGAGATCGTCATCCTCACCAATCTGCTCGACGAATGCCGCCTGCCGCGCGTCGAGCAGCTCGCCGCGTTCGGCATCGCCCACCGCGTGGTGTGCAATCAGGGCGGCAAGGGGCCGGCGGTGGCGGCGCTGCTGGCGGAGCATGGCGACGTCGACGGGCCGCCGGTGGCGGTGTTCGTCGACGACATCGCCGGCCATCATGAATCGGTCGCGCGCCACGCGCCGGGCGTCCACCGGCTGCACCTGATCGCCGATGCCGAACTGGCGGCGGCGATGCCGGCGGCGCCCTTCGCCCATGCCCGGATCGACGACTGGCGCGAAGCGCTGCCCTGGATCCAGGCCCGTTTCGCAGGTGGCGCGCCGGCCGCGGCCTGATCGCGTTACTTCTTCGGGGCGGCGGCCCTGGCACGGGCCGTGGCGATCTGGCTGATCGCGGTCAGCTCGCGACCACAACGGGCCGCCTCGGTGCGGACGTCGACCTTGGCGGCCTGGGCCTGCTGCGCCGCGCGATTCAGCGTCGCGGGGATGTCGAGGCCGGCGCTGCGGCCCTTGAGCTTGCCGACATAATACATGCTGCCCGCGCGCAGTGCGGACAGCTTGTCGGCCGGCTGGTTGGGCTGCGCGGCGATGAAGCCCAGCACGACGACGCAGCGCGCGTCGCTCGCCTCCGGACTGAGCGGGGCGGCGGGCGCCTGGGCCAGCGCGGCCGGGGCTAGGGCGAGGGAAGCCAGCGTGGCGGCGATCGGCTTGAGCGACATGGGAACGTCCTTTCGAGAGGAGGCCGGCATAGGCGCTTGGCCGAAACGGGCCAAGAGGCCGCTCTGGCCGGGCGAACCGTGCGCGCTGACTTGCGTCGCCGGATCGCACGCGGCATGGCGCGGGAATGGTTCCCTTTTCGTTCGGTGGACAGGCGCTGGCGGCGCTGGCGGAAGGCGCGATCTTCTGGCCGGCGCGGCGTGCGCTGCTGGTCGCCGACCTGCATCTGGAGAAGGCGAGCTGGTTCGCCGGACGTGGGCAGATGCTGCCCCCCTATGATTCGCTGGCGACGTTGGAGGCGTTGGCGGCGTTGGTCGATCGCTGCGGCGCGACCGAAATCTGGTGCTTGGGGGACAGTTTCCACGATGTCGGCGGCTGCGACCGGCTGCCCCAGGCGGCACAGGACCGGTTGCGGGCGCTGACCGCGGCCACAGGCTGGACCTGGATCACCGGCAACCATGATCCGGCGATCCTCGACCGCTGCGGCGGCGCGGTGGTGGAGGAGGCGCTGGTCGACGGGCTGGTGCTGCGCCACGAGGCCGACCCCGCCGAACTACGGCCCGAACTCTCGGGCCATTTCCATCCCAAGCTGCGCGTGCGGGTGCGCGGCAAGCAGGTGGCGCGTCGCTGCTTCGTCGCCAGCGCCGCCAAGCTGGTGCTGCCGGCGTTCGGCGCGCTGACCGGCGGGCTGGATGTCGACCATCCGGAGATCCGCCGTGCGGTGGGGCGCGGCGCGGAGGCGCTGGTGCCGCTCGCCGACCGGCTGCTGCGCTTCCCGATCGCGGCGTGAGGCTGGAAAGCCCTTCCCGGCAGGGAGCGGGCGTCCATGCTCAGCGCGCCAGGGTCGGGAATCCCGCGCGGAAGGCGGCGACCTTGGGCTTGTCCCAGGCGACGATATAGGGGTGGCCGGGATTCCGGTCGAAGAAGTCCTGGTGATAGGCCTCGGCCGGGTAGAAGCGACCCTGTTCCAGCCGGGTGGCGATCGGCCGGGGGAAGCTGCGCGCGGCGGTTAGCTGCGCGACATAGGCGCGCGCCACGCTGGCCTGCTGCGGCGTCTGCGGGAAGATCGCCGAGCGATAGCTGGGGCCGCTGTCGGGCCCCTGGCGATCGACCTGGGTGGGGTCGTGCGCGATCGCAAAATAGACGCGCAGCAGCGTCGCATAGCTGACGCGCGCCGGGTCGTAGGTGATGCGGATCGCCTCGGCATGGCCGGTGCGCTCGCTGGAGACGGCGGGATAATTGGCGGTGGCGGCGCTGCCACCCGCATAGCCGGCGGTGACCGAGCGGACGCCCTTCACCCGCTGGAACACTGCTTCCATGCCCCAGAAACAGCCGCCTGCCAGCACCGCGGTCTGCGGCGTCGCCGTGGCCGGCACGTCGACCCTGGCGACCGGCAGCGACACCGCGCGTTCCGCATCCGCCGGGCCGGTCGTCGCCATGGCGGCAATGCCGGTCAGGCCGGCGGCGGCGGCGACGGCGCGGATCACCTCAGCGGGTCTCCGCGACCGGGGCGGGGGCAGGGTAGGCGGAGTGCGAGTCGCCCGGCTGCAACGCGAACAGGCCGATCGCACCGAGCACGAAGCCACCGGCGAACTGCCACACGAAGCTGGACTTGAACGACTTCAACATTGGACCATGCCTTGCAGGAGCCACCGGACCCTGGTGGCGAAGGGATCGTCCGTCATATCGGGCAGCAGCCCTGACCCGACAAGACGATGGCAGGAAACATAGCGTTGCAGGATGAACGCGCCGTGGGCGGCCCGTTCATCCTGCATTAGCCTTGATAGAGGGGCGGACGGATACGCCGCCCGCCGGGGTTCAGCGCAGCGCGGCGCAGGCCTCGGCGATCCGCGCGCAGGCTTCGGTCAGCAGCGCGTCGGAGGTGGCGTAGCTGATCCGCATCGCCGGCGACAGGCCGAACGCCGCGCCCTGCACCGCCGCCACCCGCGCCTCGTCGAGCAGATAGGTGACGAACGCCTCGTCGTCGGCGATCACGACGCCCTTGGGCGTGGTCTTGCCGATCAGCGGCGCGAAGGACGGATAGACGTAGAATGCCCCTTCCGGCGTCGGGCAGGTCATGCCGGGGATCGCGTTCAGCGCCGACACGACCAGGTCGCGGCGGACGCGGAACGCCTCGTTGCGCGCGGCCAGGAACGACTGGTCGCCGGTCAGCGCCGCCACCGCGGCCGCCTGCGCGACCGAGCAGGGGTTGCTCGTCGACTGCGACTGGAGCTTGGCCATCGCCTTGATCAGCCAGGGCGCGCCGCCGGCATAGCCGATCCGCCAGCCGGTCATCGAATAGGCCTTGGAGCAGCCGTTGACGGTCAGCGTGCGCTCATACAGGTCGGGCACCACCTCGGCGATCGTCGCGAAGCGGAAGCCGTCATAGACGATATGCTCGTACATGTCGTCGGCGAGCACCCAGACCTGGGGATGGCGCAGCAGCACCTCGCCCAGCGCCTTCAGTTCGTCGGCCGAATAGGCGGCGCCGGTCGGGTTGGACGGCGAGTTGAGGATCACCCATTTGGTGCGCGGGGTGATCGCCGCCTCCAGCGCTTCGGGCGACAGCTTGTAGGCCTGTTCCGGGCCGGCGGGCGCGATCACCGGCGTGCCGCCCGCGAACTGGACGATGTCGGGATAGCTGACCCAATAGGGGGCCGGGATCACCACCTCGTCGCCCGCCTCGACGGTCGCGACCAGCGCGTTGAACAGCGTGTGCTTGCCCCCGACGTTCACGCTGATCTGATCGGGACGGTAGGTCAGGTGGTTGTCGCGCGCGAACTTCGCGACGATCGCCTCCTTCAGCTCGGCGGTGCCGTCGACATTGGTGTATTTGGTCTGGCCGCGACGGATCGCCTCGATCGCCGCCGCCTTGACGAAATCGGGCGTGTCGAAGTCCGGCTCGCCGGCGCCCAGACCGATCACGTCCACGCCGGCCCGCTTCAACTCGTTGACGCGGGCGGTGACGCCGAGCGTGGGAGACGGGCTGATGCGATCGAGGGCGGCGGAAGTGTTCATGAGCCGATGCCTTAATGAGAGGGCGGCGGCGCTATAGCGGCAGGGCGGGGGATTTCGCAACCGCAACGAAACGTGCCGGCATCAAACCCCGAAGCGCATTGCCGAGCAGGATCTGCGCGGGCAGGTCGGCGCGGGTCAGCACCGCTTCGCGTGCCTCGCCCCGGGCCAGCAATTCCTCGCGCAGCACGCCCGGCAACAGCCCCCCCGCCGCAGGCGTCAGCAACACGCCCTCCTGCGGCACGAACACGGTGGTGAAGCTGCCCTCGGTGATCGACCCGTCGGGGCGCTCGAACACCACCTCGTCGGTGCCTGCGGCGGCGCGCGCGCGGTCATAGAAGCCACGGTCGCTGGTCTTGTGGCACAGGCGCAGATCATCGGGCGCGACCGGCAGCGGCACGATCGCGACGCTCAGCGGCGTGGTGCGCGCGGGCGGCATCGCCATCGTCTCCACCGCCACCGCGCCGCTGGGCGACAGCATCAGCCGCACGCGCCGCGCCTCGCGCAGGCGGAAGGTCGCGGCCTGGAGTTCGTTGCGCGCGCCGTGCCGGTCGAAGGCGAAGCCCAGCGCGGCGGCGCTCGCCTTCATCCGCGTCAGATGACGGTCGAGCAGCGCGATCCCCGTCTCGGGGTCGAAGGCCATGGTCTCGATCAGGTCGAACACACGCTGTCCGTCGCCCACGAAGGCGGCCTTGGCAAGACATTCATTCCATTCATTTTCTGGAACGGAATCGGCGACGATCCCGGCGCCCAGCGCCAGGCTGGCGTAGCGGTCCCCGCCCCGGATCGACAGCGTGCGGATCGCCACGTTGAAGGCGGCGTCGCCGCGCGAATCGATATGGCCGATCGACCCGGTATAGAGGCCGCGCGGCCGCGCCTCGATCGCGGCGATCGCCTGCATCGCGCGCAGCTTGGGGGCGCCGGTGATCGAGCCACAGGGAAAGCCCGCCGCCAGCACGTCGACCGCATCGCGGCCGGGTGCGAGTCGCGCGGTGACGGTCGAGGTCATCTGGTGGACGGTCGGATAGGTCTCCACCTCGAACAAGGCGGGCACCGCGACCGTACCGGGCATCGCCACGCGCGACAGGTCGTTGCGCATCAGGTCGACGATCATCAGGTTCTCGGCGCGCTGCTTGGCATCGCGGCGGAGCTCGGCGGCAAGCGCCGCGTCCTCCGCCTCGGTCCGTCCACGCCGCGCCGTACCCTTCATGGGGCGACAGGTCAGCCGGTCGCGATCGATGGAGACGAACAGTTCGGGCGACAGGCTGAGCAGCCGATCGAGCCCGGTGTCGATCAGCGCCCCCCAGCCGGCCCCCGACCGCGCCCGCAGCGCTGCATAGATCGACAGCGGATCGCCCGCGATCCGGGCGGTGGCGCGGAAGCTGAGATTGGCCTGGTAGAGATCGCCCGCCGCGATCATCTCCAGCACCTCCCGCACCTGGGCTTCGTACCGGGACTGCACGATGTCCGGCTCGGCCGGGCCGATCCACCCGCCCGCCGGATCGGGCAGCAGCGTGGCGGCGTCCACCGTCTCCCACCCCCGGAACAGTCCGAACCAGACGAGCGGCGTATCGATGCCGGGCGGGCGGCCGAGCTTCGGCTCGAAAGCGTGGCCCGCCTCGTAGGACAGGTAGCCGGCTGCATCGAACCCCTCCGCCAGCCCCGCGCGCAGCCGGTCGAGCGCCGCGGGCACCGCTGCCGCGTCCCATGTCTCGATGACGTTGACCGGGTTGCGATAGAGGCGCGTGCGGCCTGGCGCCTGCGCATCGTCGAGCAGGACGAAGGGCGCGGTCAGCGGCGCATCGGCCCGTCGAACGGGTTCGGACCCTGGGAAAACACCGGAACACATCGGATGGGATTAGGCCGAAGCGCCGGCTTTGTCGCCTGTGGCTCCTACGAATGCCGTCACGGACGCCGACGGTCCACGTCGTCTTTCCGCAACCCTCGGCGGACGCCGCACGGGATCGTGAAGCGATCGTGATAGCCTGCAGACGTCGCCCGACTGGTCCCCGCCTCCGCCGGGTTGCGGCGCAAGGGCGTGGAAAGGCCAATCCTCGTCCCGATCGCCTTCCCGCAGGCGATCAGGCCGCGTTGCTCTCGATCCCCAGTTCGGCGAGCTTGCGGTAGAGCGTCGAGCGACCGATGCCCAGCCGACGCGCCACCTCGGTCATGCGGCCACGATAATGGCCGATCGCCAGGCGGATGACGTCCGCCTCGATATCCTCCAGCAGCCGCATATGCCCGTCGGGCCGGAACAGCTGCACGCCGCCGCCCTCGACCGCCGAGGCGCTGCGCCGCCCGCCCATCATCGCGATCTGCGGGAAATCGGCGGCGGTCAGCGCGTCGCTCTCGCACAGCACGGCCGCGCGGAAGAGCGCGTTCTGCAACTGGCGGACATTGCCCGGCCAGTCATAGGCGCACAGCAGGTGCAGCGCGTCGTCGGTGATGCCCAGCGGGCGCAGGCCCGGCTGGCGCGCGATACGGGCAAGCAGGTGGCGGGCGAGCGCCGGCACGTCGCTCAACCGGTCGCGCAGGGGCGGGATGGCGACCTGCACCACGTTCAACCGGTAATAGAGGTCCTCGCGGAACCGGCCCGCCTCGACCTCCTCGGCCAGGCGGCGGTTGGTCGCGGCGATCACGCGCACGTCGACGGCGCGGGCGTGGCGCGCGCCCAACGGGTGGATCTCGCCCTCCTGCAGCACGCGCAGCAGCTTGACCTGCGCGTCGAGCGGCATGTCGCCGACCTCGTCCAGGAACAGGGTGCCGCCGTCCGCGTCCTGGAAGCGGCCGATCTTGCGTTCGAACGCGCCGGTGAACGCGCCCTTCTCGTGGCCGAACAGTTCCGACTCGACCAGATTGGCGGGGATCGCGCCGCAATTGACCGCGACCATCGGCTTGCGCGCGCGGGGCGACGCGGCGTGGATCGCCTCCGCCACCACTTCCTTGCCGACGCCGCTCTCGCCCTCCAGCAGCACCGGCACGCGGGCGCGCGCGGCCTTCGCCGCGATCGCCAGCGCGGCGCGAAAATCGGGCGCGGAGCCGACGATCTCGTCGAACGCCAGCAGGGCGGGAATCTTTTCGGTCAAGGGGCGCAGCTCGCCCGCCGCGCTGCCCGCCACCGCCGCCTCCAGCGCGGCGAGCAGCCGTTCGGGGGCGAGCGGCTTGACCAGGAAATCGGTCGCCCCCGCCCGCATCGCCGCCACCGCCTGCGCGACCGAGCCATTGGCGGTCAGCATCAGGATCGGCAGCGTCGGGCGGCGTTCGCGCAGCTCGGCGATCAGCGCATTGGCATCCTGTTCCCCCGCCCAATGGTCGAGCAGGATCGCGTCGAGCTGCCCGCCTTCCGGCGTGGCGAGCATCGCCATCGCCATGTCGGCATCGGCGGCGAACAGGGCGCGCCAGCCCGCCCGCGCGGCCAGTGCCGCGACGAGTCGCCGCTGCGCGGGTTCGTCGTCGATCAGTAGAAGCAGCCGCTGTCCGTTACGCGTCATTCTCGCCCTACCTCGTCCCGGTTCGGTACGGGGTGTAGGCCGCATCAGGTAAAGGCAGCCTTAATCGCGCACCCTGCGCCTTCGACGCCCTCCGGGGCCAAGGCCGCGCTTAGGGGATCATGGCCGGTTTGGCTAGATCGAGGTTAATGATGCGGCGTGCGACTCGGCAGCGGGACGCCGGCGGGGGATCGGGCTTGAGCGAGTCGCCACTCGCGTCTAGGCTCGCCATCGATAATGGATACGGCAGAGGGTCACATGGCGGGAAGCGACGCGGACCATGGCGTGGGGAAGGGCGATCTCGGCGCGCATGTGACCGATTACGGCCGGATGATCGCGATGCTGAAATGGGGCGCGGTCGCGGTGGCGGTCATCGTCGCCTGTGTCATCTGGCTGATTGCCTGACGCGATGAAGATCGCCGTCCTCCACGAACGGGCGGAGGGCGAGACGCGAGTCGCCGCGACGCCGGAAACCGTCCGCAAATTCACGGCGCTTGGCGCGCAGGTCGGCGTCGAACAGGGCGCCGGAGCCGCCGCCGGCCTGGCCGACGACGACTATGTCGCGGCTGGCGCGACGATCGCCGACCGGGCGGGCGTGCTGGCGGGGGCGGAGCTGGTGCTGGGCGTGCGCGGCCCCGATCCCGCCGGGCTGGCGGGGGTCGCGCCGGGCGCATGGCTGGTCGCCGCGCTCGATCCGCTGGGCCAGGACGGTCGCGCCCGAGCGGCGGGCTATGCGGCGCTGGGGTTGGAGGCGCTGGCGATGGAGTGGATGCCACGCATCACCCGCGCCCAGTCGATGGACATCCTGTCCTCGCAATCCAACCTGGCGGGCTACAAGGCGGTGCTGGACGCCGCATCGGAATATGGCCGGGCGCTGCCGATGATGATGACCGCCGCCGGCACCATCCCCGCCGCGCGCGTCTTCGTGATGGGCGTCGGCGTCGCCGGATTGCAGGCGATCGCCACCGCGCGCCGGCTGGGCGCACAGGTTTCGGCCACCGATGTCCGCGCCGCTACGCGCGAGCAGATCCAATCGCTGGGCGCCAAGCCGATCTTCGTCGAGCAGGTCGCCGGCATCGAGGGCGAGGGGCAGGGCGGCTATGCCGGCGAGACCAGCGCCGAATATCAGGCGGCGCAGGCGGCGCTCGTCTCCGGCCATATCGCCCGGCAGGACATCGTCATCACCACCGCGCTGATCCCCGGCCGACCCGCGCCGCGCCTGATCAGCGCCGCGCAGCTGGCGACGATGCGGCCGGGCAGCGTCGTGGTCGACCTGGCGGTGGAGCAGGGCGGCAATGTCGAGGGCGCGGTGGCGGGCGAGATCGTGCGCCGCGGCGGCGTGACGATCATCGGCCACCGCAACATGCCGGCGCGACTGGCGGCGGACGCTTCGGCCCTGTTCGCCCGCAATCTGTTCAACTTCGTCAGCGCCTTCTGGGACAAGGAGGCCGGCCGCCCGGTCCTGCCCGACGGCGACCCGATCGCCGAGGCGATCCGCGTGACCCGCGGCGGCGCGGTGGTGGCGGAGCGGCTGCGGGAATGAGGGGATGGCGCCTTATTCCTCCCCTTGCAGGGGAGGTGTCGCGCGCACAGCGCATGACGGAGGGGTGTCACCGGTGGCGAGGGTGCGCATCGTCGCTAGCGGGGGCACCCCTCCACGGTCGCTGCGCGCCGGTCCCCCTCCCCTTGCAGGGGAGGAGTTAGAACGTGCTGCAGGGAAGTCCGGCTGCAAAGACGCAGGCACGTCAACTTCGACAGTCCATGTCCCTGTCTGAAATCCTGCTGTGGCGGATATTGCGGCAGCGGCCGAATGGGCTGAAGTTCCGCCGACAGCACCCGGCTGGCCTTTATGCGGCGGACTTCTACTGCCACGAGGCGCGGTTGATCGTCGATATCGACGGTGAGGCGCAGGATCGCGGCGATCGACCCGAACGGGATGCCGAGCGTGACGCGTGGTTCCGGGCGCGGGGTATCGCTACGCTGCGCGTTCCAGCCACCGTCATGCTGAAAACACCGGACGATGTCCTAACCGCGATCCTGCACGCGACGGAGCTGCCGCAATGACCTTCATCGCCATCCTCTCCATCTTCGTGCTGGCGTGTTTCGTCGGCTATTTCGTCGTCTGGTCGGTGACGCCGGCGCTGCACACGCCGTTGATGGCGGTGACCAACGCCATCTCCTCGGTCATCATCGTCGGCGCGCTGGTCGCCGCCGCGGCGGCCGGATCGGGCATGGCCAAGGGGCTGGGGCTGGTGGCGGTCGTGCTGGCCAGCATCAACATCTTCGGCGGCTTCGCGGTCACGCAGCGGATGCTCGCCATGTACAAGAAGAAGGAGCGCCCCGCCAAGTGAGCGGAGGCGACACCATCGCGATGACCGGGCCAGTGAGGGGGGAGAGGCGGAATGCATGAGGTAGCGGCCAACCCCTGGGTGGCCTTCGCCTATCTGGTCGCGGGGGTGTGCTTCATCCTGGCGCTGCGCGGCCTGTCCAGCCCGGCTAGCAGCCAGCGCGGCAACCGGTTGGGCATGGTCGGCATGACGATCGCGGTCGTCACCACATTGGTCACGCACGAGATCGCGTCGCTGCCCGAGATGCTGGCGGCCATCGCGGTGGGCGGCGCGATCGGCATCGTCACCGCCCGGCGGATCGCGATGACGGCGATGCCGCAACTGGTCGCCGCCTTCCACTCGCTGGTCGGGCTGGCGGCGGTGCTGGTCGGGATCGCGGCGTACCTCAACCCGATGGCGTTCGGCATCGCCGAGCTGGTGACGCCGATGATCGGCCCGCCCTTCGCCACGATCCACATCGCCAGCCGGGTCGAGATGGCGCTGGGCGTGGCGATCGGCGCGATCACCTTCTCGGGCAGCGTCATCGCCTTCCTGAAGCTCAACGGCAATATGGGCGGCACGCCGATCCTGCTGCCGGCGCGCCATGCGATCAACCTGGCGATCCTGGTCGCGATCGGGCTGCTGGTCGCGCTGTTCGCGCAAAGCCAGGCGCCCTGGGCGTTCTGGACGATCACCCTCCTGTCCTTCGCCATCGGCTTCCTGCTGATCGTGCCGATCGGCGGCGCGGACATGCCGGTCGTGGTGTCGATGCTGAACAGCTATTCGGGCTGGGCGGCGGCGGCGATGGGCTTCACGCTCGGCAATGGCGCGATGATCATCACCGGCGCGCTGGTCGGCGCGTCGGGCGCGATCCTGTCCTACATCATGTGCCGCGCGATGAATCGCAGCTTCGTAAGCGTGATCGCCGGCGGCTTTGGCGCGGTGTCGGATGCCGGCGGGGGCGGGACGGCGATCGATCGGCCGTGGAAGCGCGGATCGGCCGAGGACGCCGCCTTCCTGATGAGCCAGGCCGAACAGGTGGTGATCGTGCCGGGATACGGCATGGCGGTGGCGCAGGCGCAGCATGTGCTGCGCGAGATGGCCGATCGGCTGAAGGCGCAGGGGGTGCGCGTCAAATACGCCATCCATCCGGTCGCCGGCCGCATGCCCGGTCATATGAACGTGCTGCTGGCCGAGGCCAATGTTCCCTATGACGAGGTCTTCGAACTGGAAGACATCAACGGCGATTTCGCGCAGACCGACGTGGCGTTCGTCATCGGCGCCAACGATGTCACCAATCCCGCCGCCAAGACCGACAAGTCGTCGCCGATCTACGGGATGCCGGTGCTCGATGTCGAAAAAGCCCGTAACGTATTGTTCATCAAGCGATCTATGGGTGGTGTCGGCTATGCTGGCGTCGACAACGCGCTTTTCTATCGCGACAATACGATGATGCTGCTTGCCGATGCGAAGAAGATGGTGGAGGAGATCGTCAAGGCCCTGGGCTGATGGGCGGTGATAGGGGACATGGGGTGATCGACGGTGCAGCGCCGGGCCCGGCATTCGACGTGGTGCTGATCGCGACGCCAGGCGCGCGGACCGAGGCGGCGGAGGTGATCAGCTATGCCGGTGGCCGGCTGGTCCATGCCGTCGACTGGTCCTATGCCTCCGACCTGGGTGCGGCGGTGATCGACCGGCCGGTGCTGATGCTGGTCGCGGAGGGGGTCGACGACGACCGTCTGGGCGCGGCGCTGCCGGCGATCCGCGACGTGGCCGAACGCGACGACCTGCATGTCGTCGCGACCTTTTCGGAAAGCCAGATCGACATGGTGGCCGGCGCCTTGATCGGGCTTCGGGTGCAGTTGCTCTGCGACATAAGCTTCGCCGAATGGGTCGGCGAACTGGCGGTGGCGGGGCGGATGGCGCTGGAGGACGGCCTGTCCGACCGCTGGCGCGAGGATGACGGCGAGCGGTTGCGCCGGGTGAATGCGGAGATCGCGCGGATCGCCGAACTGCTGACCCGCCTGGCCACGCGCGACCGCGAGATCGGCGACGACGACGACGAGGTCGGCGACCGCCGCCAGAGCTTCAGCATCGAACCGATCGCCGTCGACATCGATCCGCACATGATCCGCCAGACCATCCGCGCCCGGCGGATGCGCGAGACCTTCCTGGGCAAGACCCTGTTCGAGGACCCGGCCTGGGACATGCTGCTCGACCTGTTCGCGGCCCGGCTGGAGCGGAATCGCGTTTCGGTCTCCAGCCTGTGCATCGCCGCGGCGGTGCCGTCGACCACCGCGCTGCGCTGGATCGGCCGACTCACCGAGGCGGGGCTGCTCGAACGCCATCCCGATCCCGCCGACCGCCGCCGCGCCTTCCTGGCGCTCAGCGCCCGCGCCGAACGCGGGATGCGCGCCTATGTCGCGGCGGTGCGCAAGGCGGGGCTGCCGATCGTCTGACGGGGCCCGGGCGGCACGCATGGTTCAGATCGGTGCTGTAATGTTATGTTGTATCTGCACGTGTGATGCGGCACAGACGCCCGATCGCCGAGCATCGAGGTCGTCATGTCGCTCCCATCATCCGCGCCGATCCTGATCGAGGATCTGACCGTCGCCTATGGCGATCAGCCCGTGCTCGATGGCCTGACGCTGGGCGTCGGCGCTGGCCGCATCACCGCGCTGCTGGGCGGCAATGGCGCGGGCAAGTCGACGACCCTGTCGACGCTGCTGGGCTTCACGCGCGCGCGATCGGGCCGGGTCGCGGTTTGCGGGATCGATCCGGGCGCCGCCCCCGACGCGGCGCGCCGCCACATCGCCTATCTGCCCGAAAACGTGGCGCTGTACGCGCATCTCTCGGCGGTGGAGAATGCCGATTACCTGCTGGCGCTGAGCGACGAGCGGCACGGGCGGGCCGCGATCGTCGACGCCTTGCGCGCGGCCGGGTTGCAGGAACGCGCCTGGGACCAGCGGCTGGCCGGCTTCTCCAAGGGGATGCGGCAGAAGGTGGCGATCGCGGTCGCGCTGCTGCGGGCCGTGCCGGTCCTGCTGCTCGACGAACCGACCTCGGGGCTCGACCCGCGCGCGACGGCGGACTTCAACGGACTGTTGTCCGCGGTGCGCGAACGCGGCACCGCCGTGCTGATGGTGACGCACGACCTGCTCAGCGCCGCCGACGTCGCCGACGAGATCGCCGTCCTCGAAGCCGGCCGCGTCGCCCACCGGGTCGCGGCGTGCGGGCCCGAGCGGTTCGACGTGCGTGCGCTCCATGCCCGATTCCAGGTCGCCGCATGAGGATCGTGCGCCTGATCGCCCGCGACGAATTGCGGCTGATGCTGCGCAACCGGGTCGCGCTGATCGCCTTCGCGCTGATCCTGCTGCTCACCGGGGCGGCGGTCGCGAGCAGCTGGTCGCACCAGCGCGCGATCGCTGAACGGCGCGCGCGGCACCAGCACGCGGCCGAACGCGCCTTCGACGCGCAACCCGACCGGCATCCGCACCGGATGGTGCATTATGGCCATTTCCTCTTCCGCCCGCTCGGTCCGCTCGCGGCCTTCGACCCCGGCGTCGACGCCTTCACCGGCAACAGCATGTTCCTGGAGGGGCATCGGCAGAACACCGCCAATTTCGGTGACGTGCGGCAAAGCTCGCTGCTGATCCGCTTCGGCCAGTTGACGCCCGCCTTCGTGCTCCAGATCGTCGCGCCTCTGCTGCTGGTCTTCCTGGGCTTCGGCAGCCTGGCGCGCGAGACCGAGCGCGGCACGCTGCGCCTGCTGATGCTGCAGGGCGCGTCGCGGCGACAATTGGTGGCGGGCAAGCTGCTCGCACTGGGCGCGGTGGCGCTGGCGGCGGCGGCGCCGGCGATGCTCGGCCTGCTGCTCATCGCCGGCCAGCCGGGCGCGCTGGCACTGCCGATGCTGACGATCGCGCTGGGCTATGGCCTCTATCTGGGCTTGTGGGTGGTGCTGATCCTGCTCGTCTCGGCGGTGGTGCGGCGCAGCCGCGATGCGCTGCTGGTGCTGGTCGCGCTATGGGCGGTGACCAGCGTGCTGCTGCCCCGCGCGGTGCCCGATCTGGCCGGCGGCGCGGTGCCGCTGCGCAACCGCTTGCAGACCGAGGTCGCGATCGCGCGCGACCTGCGGCGGATGGGCGACAGCCACGATCCCGACGATCCCCATTTCACCCGGTTCAGACAGGCGCTGCTCGACCGCCATCGGGTCGAGCGGGTCGAGGATCTGCCGTTCAACTACAAGGGTCTGCTGGCGCTGGAGGGCGAGCGGCTGAGCGCCGCGCTGTTCGACCTCTATGCCGCGCAGAGCTTCGCCGCCCAAGCCCGGCAGAACGCCATGGTGGATGCCGCCGGGCTGCTCAGTCCGGCCATCGCGCTGCGCGGCCTGTCGATGGCGGCGGCGGGCACCGACTTCGCCGCGCACCGCCGCTTCCTCGAACAGGCCGAGGCCTATCGCTATGCGCTGGTCCAGCGGCTCAACCGGATGCAGGCGGAGGCCGTCACCTATGCCGACGACAGTGCGACCGATGCCGGGGCCGACCGGCGCAAGCGGATCGGCGCGGCGCATTGGCAGGCGCTTCCCGATTTCCGCTTCGTCGCGCCGACGGGGGCGACGCTGGCGCGGGCGGCGCTGCCCGGCCTGGCCATGCTGGGCCTGTGGCTGGTCGCCGCCTCCGCCCTGCTGGGATGGGCCACCCGCCGGTTGGGAGCGGGCCGATGACTCTTTGGCGGCATGAACTGCGCCTGCTGCTGCGCCAGCGGCCGAGCGCCTTCGCCCTGGTCCTGCTCGCGCTGCTGAGCGTCGCGGCGGTCGCCACCGGCATGGCCGAGGTCGCGCGGCAACGCGCCGCCATCGCCGCGATCCCGGCGGCGCAGGCCGAGGATATCGGCGCGGTCGCCGATTATGTCGACCGGACCAAGGATGCCGGCAGCGCCGCCTATTACAGCTTCCATCCGACCTGGGACGCGCCCGCGCCGCTCGCCTTCGCCGCGTTGGGGATGCGCGACGTCGCGCCGTACATGCTGCGGGTCCGCGCGCTGGGGCTGGAGGCGCAGATCCAGGACGGCGACATCTTCAATCCCCAGATCGCGCTGGCCGGGCGCTTCGACTTCGCCTTCGTGCTGGTGTTCCTGGCGCCGCTGTTCGTCATCGCGCTGTTTCACGACCTGGTGTCGGGCGAGCGCGAGGCGGGTCGGCAACGGACGCTCGACGCGCTGCCGCGCGGCGGTGCGGCGCTGTGGCGGCGGCGGACCGGGCTGCGGCTGGTCCTGCTCTGGGCGACGCTCGGCCTGCCGTTCGCGGTGGCGGCGCTGGCCGAGGGGGTGGCGTTCGGCGTCGTCCTGCTCGTGCTGGGCGCGATCCTCGCCTATCTGCTGTTCTGGATCGCGCTCGCCGCCCTGGTCGGACGGCTGCGCTGGACCTCGGTCGCCAATGCCGCGACGCTGGCCGCCGCCTGGCTGGTGCTGGTGCTGATCGTGCCGACCCTGGGCCATGTCGTGATCGACCGGCTGGTCCCGGTCGGGCAGGGCGCCGAGATCGCGCTGGCGCAGCGCGAGGTCGTCAACCATGCCTGGGACATCCCGCGCGCGGCGACGATGCGGCGCTTCTACGCCGCGCATCCGGAATGGTCGGACTCGCCGCCGCTGGGCGCCGACTTCCATTATAAATGGTATCTCGCTTTCCACCAGAATGGCGACGAGGCGGTCGCGCCCCGTGCTCGCGCCTATCGCGCGGCGCTGGAGCGGCGCGACCGGGCGGGCCGCGCGCTTGGCTGGCTGCTGCCTTCGGTCGGGGTGCAGGCGCTCCTGACCCGGCTGGCGCGGACCGACCTGGCCGCGCAACTGGCCTATCAGGACCGCATCCGCGCCTTCCACGCCCGGCTGCGATCCTTCTACTACGACTATGTCTTCCACGACCGGCCGTTCGGCCGGGCCGACTTCGGCCGCGCGCCGCGCTTCGACGACCGCGCCGAGGCCCGGCGTCAATCCACCTCGCGCGCGATCGGATAGCGCAGCACGAAGGCATGGCCCGGCCCGGCCTGCGCATAGAGCCAGGCCAGCCGCGCCTCGGGATCGGCCGCGAAGGCCGGTTCGGCGCGCAGCTTCGCCGCGAACGCGGCCTTCACCCCGGGCTCGGTGGCCAGCACATGCTCGCCAAGCCGGGCGACGACGAAGGCGTCCGTGTCGGGCGCGGGAGCGAGCATCTCGGGGAAGAAGCCCCAGGCCAGGAACGAATCCTGGCTTTCCGGCTCCAGCAGCGCCGCCGCCAGCAGCCCGAGCGGCTGGTCGGCCGGCACCCGCACGCTGCCGGCCGGCATCACCTGCTCGGCGCGTTCATGCGCGAAGCCGGCGGTGATCGGATAGCGCCCTTCGCGGGGCTGGGTCACCCGGGGATCGATCAGCCGGACCCGGTCGACGCTCAGCCGGCGGGGGGCGGCGATCGTCTCGACGGCGATGCCGTGCAGGCGCAGGCGTTCGATCACCTCGCTCTGTTCGCGCGGCACCCACCAGGCCCTGGGCAGGCGGACGCGCTCCGTCGGGATCTGGCCGATGATCGGCATCCGGATGCTGATCGGCGTGCCCAGCCAGCGCTGCTCCGGCCGGCCGGAGGCGGGCGAGACATAGGTGTCGAACGCCACGCCCTTGAAATCCTCGACCCAGCCGACCGGCGTGGGATCGGGCGACCAGCGGGTCAGCAGGTCGGCCGGGCGGCTGGCGCGGTCCTCGGCCCGGGCGGCGGCGATGCGGGCGGCGTCGGTGCCCGCGATCCTCAGCGCCGCTTCGAGCAGGACGTAGGTGCCGAGCACGCGTCGGCGATAGGGCTTGAGCATATGGTTCTCGACCAAGACCGTCGGCATGCCGATGAAGTCGCCATAGCCGGTCGAGTAGCGGGGTCCTTCGGGGCTTTGGCGGATGCCCTGGTCGGGTCGGCGCGTGTCGACCGGGCTGGGATAGAGGGTCGGGACATGGCCCGCGCGGGTCAGCGCCCGCGACACCGCCGGGCCGAAGCGGCTCTCCAGCCAGCCGGCGGTCGCGCGGTGCCGCGCATATCGGCCCCATCCGGCATAGGTGAAGGTCACGTCATACTGCATGTCGAAGCCTTCGCTGACGTGGCAGTCGATATAGAGGATCGGATCGAGCGCGCGGATCAGGCCGACCATCGCGCGCGATTCGGGCGCGTCGAGCTTGGCATAGTCGCGGTTGAGATCGATGCCGCGCGCATTGCCGTCACGGCCCTTTTCGGCGGGCCCGCGGATATGCGGATAATGATAGGCGCTGCGCTGTTCGTGGCCGTCGATGTTGTAGACCGGCACGAACACCAGGTCGACCTGGTCGAGCAGCGCGTCCTTGCCGCGCAGCGCGATGTCGCGCAGCAGCATCAGCCCGGCATCCTTGCCGTCGATCTCGCCCGCATGGATGCCGCCCTGCACCAGCACCACGGGCTTCGCGGCGCCCCCCTTGCTGGCGCGGACCAGGATCATCTCGCGCCCCTCTGTCGTGCGGCCGAATTGCTTCACGGTGACGAGCGGCGAAGCCGCGGCGAGCCGCTCCAGCCAGGCGCGGGCCTCGGCATAGGTGGGAGTCGTGCGGAAGCCCGCCGCCTCAGCCGGCGTGATCCAGGGATCGTCGGCCGCCGCGATCAGGCGTTCGCTCGCCCCCGTCCATGGCGCGGCCGGCGGCAGGATCGTGGCGGACAGCGTGGCCGGCGCGGACACCTGCGCGATCGCCTGGGGGGCCGGTGCGACTGACAGGACCAGCAGCGACCCTGCGCATACGGAAAGGGAAAGGCGATATGGCGTCACGATCATGGTCCCGTCGTCCGCCATCATCGATGGCCTGGAGGCGGCGTGCTGCCGCATCCCGGGGCGCAAAACAATATATCATTATGCCTGATGACGCATGCGCGCGACCGATCGGCGCGGGCGGCCGTCAGCGGCGGCCGGGTGGAAAGGCGGAACGGCGGGCGGCCAGCGCGATCAGGAAGGCGAGCAGAGCCAGCGCGGCGACGGCCGGCGGCAGCAGCGACGTCCCACCGATCGCGAGCAACGCGCCGCCCAGTGCGCCGCCGGCCGCGATCGCCACGTTCCATGCGGTGGTGACCATGGCCTGTGCCAGGTCGATGCCGTTGCCGGCCGCATCCGCCGATGCCGTCTGCATCATGGCCCCCGCGCCGCCGAAGCCCAGTCCCCAGAGAAGGGCCGCGCCGTAGAGGACGACGTCTTGTCCGCCGACGACGACCAGGACGATCGCGACCGTCGCGAACGATCCGGTCGCCAGGAGGACCAGCGTGCGCAGCATCCGGTCGACCAGTCGCCCGACGAGCCAGAGCCCGGCGAGCGACCCGACGCCGAAGGCCAGCAGGACCAGATCGGTCCGTACCCCGGCCGCCACCGCGAACGGCGCGATATAGGTATAGAGGACATTGTGCGCCGTCATCCAGGTGAGGATGACGAGCAGGATCGGCGCCACGCCGGGTGTCGCGATGACCTGGCGCAGCGATGGACGATCGTCGCCCGCCCGGCCGGGCGCGTCGGGCAGTGTGGCGATGATCCAGCCGATCAGCGCGAGGCCAAGCGCCGCGAGGATCAGGAACGATCCGCGCCAGCCGACCAGGCCGCCAAGGAAGGTGCCCAGCGGGACGCCCAGCGCAAGCGCCAGCGGCACGCCGACCATGGCGAGCGCCATCGCCGGGCCGGTCTGGTCCGGACGCACGATGCTGCGTGCGTATCCCGCCAGGATCCCCCAGGCGAGCCCGGCCGCGCAGCCGGCGACGAACCGCGCGACCAGGATGACGGCCAGCGATCCGGCCCCTGCCGTCAGGGCGTTGCCGACGACGAAGCAGAGGATCGTCGCGAGCAGGACGCCCCGCCGGGCCAGGCCCTGGGTCAGGCTGGTCAGGGGAATCGCCGCCAGCAAGGATCCGAGCGCATAGACCGCGACCAATTGTCCCGCGACCGCCTCGGCGACCCCCAGCCCGGCCGCGACGTGCGGCAGCAGTCCGGCCGGCAGCGTCTCGGTCACGATGCACAGGAAGCCACTGGCGGCAAGGCCGGACAGCGCCGCGATGGGGAGTTCGGCGCGCGGCGGGGCGGACGCCGGTCCGACGCAGGCGGGCGAGGCAGGAGGCGGCATGATGGTCCTTGTCCGTCGGGTCGAGGCCCGTCCCCGACCGCAGCGATCTGGGGCGTGGCTAATTACATGAATGACCGCTATATAAATGGCATGAGCGAAGCAAATGGATTCTGTAATGGCTGTTAAACAAAACGGGCGGCTACGGGGGCGGCCACGCGGGTTCGCGCTCGACGACGCGGTCGCGGTGGGACAGCATCTGTTCCATGAACACGGCTATGAGAAGGTCAGCGTCGCGGCGCTGACCGAGGCGATCGGGATCACCCCGCCGAGCTTCTACGCGGCATTCGGCAGCAAGACCGCCTTCTTCAAGGAGGCGTTGCGACGCTATTCGAACACCGTCGTGCCGCTGGACCGTTTCCTGGTGCCGGGCGTGCCGGCCCAAGCCGCCCTTGCCGCCATGCTATGCGCCGCGGCGCACGCCTATGCCGCCCATCCGCAGCGGCGCGGGTGCCTGATCCTCGAACATGCCAGGACCGCAGCCCAGGATTGGGGCGTCGCGGCCGCGCGGATCGCGGGCGAGAACCGGGAGAAGGTGCAGGCGTTCCTGACAGGGGCCGGTGTCGAGAACCCCGCGCATCTGGCCGATTACGTCGCCACGACGATGCTCGGCCTGTCCGCCGCGGCCCGGGAGGGATGGGACGAGGCTAGGCTCCTGGCGATTGCAAAACGGGCGGCGATGGCGTTGGACGCGCCGCGGCTTCGCGAGGGGTGAGCGCGGTGGGTGGAGCGGCGGTGCCGATGGGGCCGTACGGCCGCCTCCGCGACCCGGCCGATGGTCATGGCGCCAGCCACTCAGCGGTGATCGCGCCCCGGTGCCCGTCCGGCGCCAGGGCGGCGCGCAAGGCCTCCAGCAGGGGCGGCAGCGCCTGGATGAAGGCATAGGGCGGATTGACGATGAACAGGCCCGCGCCGTTGTAGAGACCGGGGCGATCGGCATCATAGAGCCAGTGCTCCACCGACAGGATCTTCGGGATGCCGAGCCTGCGCAGATCGGCTTTCCACCGCTGGTGCGTCGCGCGGTCCTTCAGCGGATACCAGATGACCGTGACGCCATGCGCCCATTTGCGGTGCGCCGCGGCGAGGGTGGCGGTGATGCGGGCGCGTTCGTCGGTCTGCTCATAGGGTGGGTCGACCACCACCACGCCCCGACCGGTGCGGGTCGGAAGCATCGCCAGCCAAAGCTCATAGGCATCGCGCTCGTGCACGGCGGCTGGCGTGCCCCGCATCGCGCCGCGCAGGGCATGCGCGTCCTCGGGATGTTTCTCGTTGAGGATCAGCCCGTCCTGCGACCGCAGGAGCTGCGCCAGAACGCGCGGCGAGCCGGGATAGAGGCGCGGTTCCGCCCCCATGTTCACGGCCTGGACGGCGGCGCGATAGGCATCCAGCAGGGGGTTGGGATCGGCGAAGGCCCGCGCCACTCCTTGTGCGGCCTCGCCGGTGCGCTGGGCCTGCTCGCCGCCCAGGTCGTAGAGCCCGCAGCCGGCATGGGTGTCGATCAGGGTCAGCGCGCCCTGTTTCTGCTGCAACGCCCGGACGAGCGCGATCAACAGGCTGTGCTTCACGACATCGGCGCTGTTGCCGGCATGAAAGGAGTGGCGATAATTCATGAAAGTCCGAAATCCTGCCGATGGGCCTTGGTGCGAGCGACCGGGCGAAGACGCCGATGCCGGGACGATCGACGCCCTCCCGCCGCGCGCTTCTTCGCCGGGCTGAGGCGTGGAAGCCTCAAATCAGCTTTCGCGGCCGGCGGCAACCGGTGGCGGGCTTGGCCGTGATCCGCGCCCACGCGATCCCGCCAGCGGCTTCCCGGCTTCCCGGCTTCCCGGCTTCCCGGCTTCCCGGCTTCCCGCCGGACCGCGTCAGCGCCGCCGTGCGCCGCCGGGCCCCCGGCCCGGGCCGGAGCGGGCCTCGAACTGGCCCGGTGCGATCCCGGCGACGGACCAGTCGCCGATCGACCAGCGGACCAGCCTCAGCGTGGGCAACCCGACCGCCGCCGTCATGCGGCGGACTTGCCGGTTGCGTCCCTCGCGGATGGTGATGCTCAGCCAGCCGTCGGGGATCGACCGGCGCTGGCGGATCGGCGGGTCGCGCGGCCACAGGTCCGGCGGCGCGATCCGCGCGACCTCGGCGGGCAGGGTCATGCCATCGTTGAGCCGGACGCCCTGGCGCAGGCGGTCCAGCGCCGGCTCCTGCGGATCGCCTTCGACCTGCACCAGATAGGTCTTGGGCATCTTGAAGCGGGGATCGGCGATGCGCGCCTGCAGCCGCCCGTCGTCGCAGAGCAGCAGCAGGCCCTCGCTGTCCCGATCGAGCCTGCCGGCGGGATAGACGCCCTGCGTCGCGATGAAGTCCGACAATGTCGACCGCGCGGTCGGCGAACCGCGGTCGGTGAATTGCGACAGGACGCCATAGGGTTTGTTGAACAGCAGCAGCTGGGCCATCCCGCGCTCCTATCGTCCGGCCGCCGGAATGTCTCCTGGCGCGCGCCGCCGCAAGCGCGATCGTGCGTAGCAGCGATGCTGACGGTGCCAGGTTCTGATCGGAAGTGGTGCCGCTTACAGGACTCGAACCTGTGACCCCCGCATTACGAACGAAACGCCCAGCCTAGTTTTCTGCGGCTTTCGCGAAGTTCTGGCGGCTTAAGCACCCCCCAAAAACGGCAGTTTTACGTTGCTCGTTCTGGTCTGCACCGGAGCGGCACCGGAGCCGTTTTCGGGAAATCACCACCGACAATCGGGCGTCTCTGACGCCTTCAGCACCCGCGTAAGCGCCGCGCTGTCTCATGCGATTCAGCGGGCGCTTTCGTGCGCCCCATCGACTTCCCATCCGGGAGCCGACACGATGTCGCATACCTTCGCCGCCGCGCCCTCCAAGAGCGCAGTCAATTCCCTCATCGTATCCGTCGGCGCGCAGCTGTCGGGCAAGACGCGCGGTCCCGACCAGGGCGAGGGTCGCCGCGTCCCGCGCCGGCATAGCTACGAGGAGACAGATCCCCGGGCGAAGCCGTGGTCGAAGGTCGGCGATGGCTCAGTGCCGCAGGGCCTGGTTCATTGTGAGGTGCTGATCAGCACGGCCGATTCACTCCGCCGCCAGCTGCGCAAGGAATTTCCGCTGACGGAAATCCGTTGCCGTCGCGCCGAGCGCGCGAATGCGGCCGCCGAACTGGACGAGCTGCTGGCGCGATCACCGGCCGAGGTGCCGGTAGGCCGGCCGGCGCAGCTGCGCATGGCGATTGCCAAGCACGACGAATGGCTGAGCAATGCGGACAATCGGCTGCACCGCATCGATGTCGACGTGCTGCGTGCGCTGCTCGGCTTCCTGGACTTCGCCACCGGCCGGCTGTTCCCGTCGATCGAGAAGATCGCGGAGCGCGCCGGCGTCCACTATAACAGCGCCGTCGCCGCGATCCGCCGGCTGCGCCACCATGGCCTGATCGAACGCGTCCGTCGCACGACCCGCACCGGCAACGACAAGCAGGCTGGTCCGCAGCTGGAGCAGACCAGCAATGCCTATTTCTTCGACCACAGGCGGCGCATGGCAGCACGGACATGGCAGACCTATTGGAAGCGCCTGATCCTCGCCCTGCGCCGTCTTGGCGCTCGTAGGCCAGCAGCGCCGGTGCTGAGCATCGTCGGCGCACCGCCGGCCCCGCCCACGCCACTACAGGCCGCGCTCGCGAGCTACGGCTCTAAGCTCGCGGAGCGCGACCACACGGAATAGGCTCTATCCGCCCTTAAGAGATCAAGATGAAAAGGAAGCGAGCTACGCTCGGACAGATTTGTTAGTCCCCCCTGCCGAAATGGCCCAACCCATCGACCCGACCGCATAGGCGCGGCTGTCGGTGCGTGGCGGCTTGCGCCGCCCCGAGCTGCCTGGGGGGACGAGCAGGAACCGCGCCAATTCACCCCAGCGTCGCGTCTGCCGCACCGTCGACCAGGATCACGGCCCAGGCATCGAACAACGCTCGCCGGGGGGCGAGATGCTGGCTCCGGTTATATGCCCCCTCCACCTTGGCGTTGATCTTCAGCTCTGCCTCGGCACCACCCCCGATGTGGCCTAGCGCGCGATCGATCGCGCCGCGCTGGTCCGGCCGCGCCTCGTTGAGGATCGTCGAGAAGCTCGCGCGCCAGCCGTGCGGCACATGCCGGCCGGCATAGCCGGCGCGGTTGTACAGGTCGCCGATCGCGCGCTCGGGGATCATCGCGGTCCCGGCACCGGCCGCGAAGATCAGGCCCGCGCCGTCGCCCAGCTCGCGCGCCTGGCGCAGCACCGCCACGGCCGCCGACGACAGCGGGACCAAGTGGTCGTTCGTCGGGTCGAGCTTCTTCGCCGCCGCCAGCTTCATGCGCGCAGCCGGCACGCGCCACAGCGGCTCGACGCCGTCGATATCCTCGATCTCCTCCCAACGTGCTCCACGCAAGGCCGCCAGGCGCACGGCCGTCAGCGCCAGGAACTGTGAAGCCAGCACCACCGCCGGCGCGGCGCGCTGCGCGTCGACGGCCGCGAGGAGCGCGCGCAGCTCGGCCGCGTCGACCAGCGCCGGATGGCGGCCGCTGGCGCGGCCCTTCGCCAAGCCCTCGGTCACCACCTCGGCCGGGTTGGCGTCGCACCAGCCCTCCGACATGGCCAGCCGGAACACGCCGCAAATCCGCTGCTGGATGCGCCGCGCCGTCTCGACCGCGCCGCGCCGCTCTATCTTGCGGAGCAGCGCCAGGATCTCGGGCCGCGTGACGTCGTTCAGGGCGAGCGCGCCGATCGCCGGGAACACGTCGCGCTCCAGGCTGGTCAGCACGTCACCGGCATGAACCGGGGTCCATTCTGGACGCCGAAGGCTATGCCAAGCGCGCGCCGCGACCTCGAATGTCCGCGCGATCGGCGCGGCCGAGCAGCTGCGGGGATCCTCGCCTCGGCCGAGCTGCTCGATCGCGGCGTCGCGCCGATCGCGCGCCTGGTCGAGTGTGACCTCGGGATAGGTGCCGATGGTGAGCAGCTGTTCTTTCCCGCCCAGGCGAAAGCGCATCCGAAAAGAGCGGGTGCCGGTCGGCGCGACGTAGAGGAACAGGCCGCGCTCGTCGAAGCGCTTATAGGCGCGCGTCGACGGCCGCGCAGCCTTCACGGCAGCGTTGGTCAGCATGGGAATCTCGCTATTTAGGAGAGGATCAGGCCGGCCAACGCCGGCGAATTAATACTCGAAAGCACGAAGTTTGTGCACTGGGCGGCATGGTTGGCTGGCCGAAAGGGAGGTTTCCCGTCCGAAAGCACGAACTCTGGTCGAAGCGTAAGGCCGTGGATGGATTGCTAAGGGGCAGTTCGAGAACCGGCTATGATGGTCAGCGAATCATAAACCTTTGATTCACAACGTTGATCGGATCAATCCAAGTGGCCCACGCTCATGGCTTTGTCGTTCGACTTTATGCCGACTCCACCCGTCCCGAATCGTGGGGTCTCTATTCGGAGCGCGAAAAGCGATGGCTGCCAGTCCTATTCGCAACCAAGGTCGAAGCTGAACAGTCAGCGATGGATATGGCTATAAAGCCAGAAGACCGGCCGAGGCGAAGGAGGTATGATTAGGCGACTATGGCAATAGGCGCTTCAGTCGGAAAAGACGTGCTTTCACCGAAGCTTGTGAGCGGCCTAAACACCTCGCCATCATTGCGAGTGAGGCCTGAGAAGAAACAAGCTTTCTAAGCTTGAAGTCCTCGAACTCGGACCATTTTGCATTCGGTCGCATTCGGCGGTTTTGTGCGATCTCGCGGCAGTAAGCCATAACGCCGAGAAGCTTTCGAACCAACCGAGGCGGAGATACCCTCCGCCGCAGCAACGCAATTCCGCGTTTTTCCTGTGCCGATGTACCCCGAATAGCGGCGGGCATACCCCATGGCAGCTCGCGCCCAAGAGCGAACAATGCGACGGCTCCGGGGGATGACCGCAGGTGAAGTGCCGGTTAGCTGAAACCGCTAATGGCGATCGGTAGTTGATCAGCCATCAGGAGAGTATGCATGCTTTTTCACACCATGGTCGGATCAAACGACATTGAGCGGTCCAAGCGCTTCTACGACACGGTGCTCGGCACCTTGGGTGCAGGGGAAGGGACGCGGAACGTCGCAGATAGCGGCCATACGCGTCTGATATACAATAACGGCAGCGGGACCAACTTCATCGTCACTCAGCCGATCAACGACGAACCGGCAAGCGTCGCCAACGGCAGCACCGTCGCATTTTCCTGCGACTCGCCAGAGCAGGTGAAGCAGCTTCACGATACCGCCATTGCTGCTGGCGGAACCTCGATCGAAGCTCCGCCTGGACCGCGCGAAACTGCCTCCATGGGGACCATCGAACTGGCCTATTTTCGTGATCCCGACGGCAACAAATTATGCGGAATTCATTTCCCGGCCTGATCCATCTGGCATGGGGCCGCTTCTGGCTCTAGCGAACCTAAACCATTTGATCCCGCAAATATCCGCTCTCCTCCCACTTGCGGATATTTGCGGCGGAGACACCCTCCGCTCTGGCGACGCATATCCGAGCTACTCCTGAGCCGATGTACCCCGAACAGCGGCGGGCATACCCCATGTCCGCTTCCGCCCACAGTCGGACGTTCCGGATGGGGATTACGCTTCCAAGACCTGTCATTCGTTGAGCATGATCTGTCCCGTTTCTCGATCTCAGACAGGCCGTTTTGGGAAAGAACAACTGGGAACAGGTTTTGGGAAACGGTGCCTCGGACGGTCCCCAACGGGATTGCCGCCGCGACTGTCCTCCTAGAGGTTCGTTTGCGAGAAGGTCTGCGAAGCGGAACTCGCTATCGTCTAAGCTTGGTCAGAGCAGGGTTGCCATTCCTGTCGCAACAGCGCCATGATGGCAGTGTCCCACCGTTCGCCATTCACCAAGGCGGAGGAGCGACGAACGCCCTCGATCTTAAAACTGAGCCGCTCGTAAGAGCGTATAGCGGGGACGTTCCAAGCGTAGACGTTGAGCTCAACCCTCATGATTTCGGGTCGGGCGAACGCCTGCCCAAGAACGAGGCGCAGCATAGGGCCAGCCAGTCCGCGACCGCGCGCATGAGGAGCGACCGCAACGCGCGACAGCAAGGCGTTTCCGTTACGCCAGTCGAAGCCAAGCTGCGCGTGGCCGACAAGAATGCCGTCGTGCTCCGTCATCCAGCACAGCCGGGTAGGCGGCATCGTCTCCGCCTCGGTCAGCATGGGCCGGAGCTGCTCGACCGTCAAAGGAAACGACAGGAATGGTCCGCCCCACTGCACCACATCCGCCTCACTTGCGAACCAGTTGGAGAGAACGTCGAAGTGCTCCGGAGCGAAAGGAACCAAGCGTGGCATGGCACGACCATAGTCACAGCCGCAGTTTTCCCAAAAGCGGTCATGTCCGCTTTCCTCCCAAAAGCGGACATTCACGGCGGAGACATCCTCCGCCGCACCCTCGATCAGCTCGCGCATTTCCGCCACTCTGGGGCGGGTCGCCGGTGGGCGATACCCCGACGATACCCCAGGCGATCAGCGTTCCGGGCTGCGGATGATCAGCTCGGTCACCTTCTTCGAGCTGTGCGCGGTGGTCGACGACAGCGTCCAGGTCGTCTCGACCTCGTCGATCCGGAAGCGCGCGAACGTCTCCCGAATGAATGGGGTATCGTTGATCGACATGATGAACTGGCCCCGGATACCGGCGAGCTGCTCGGCCATCGCCTCATACTGCGGCCGGCCGAACTCGATCCCATAGCCTCTGGTTTCGTCATAGGGCGGGTCGAGGAAGAATAGGGCATTAGCCTGGTCGTATCGGCGGATGACATCGGCATAGTCGAGCTGCTCGATCGTGACGGCCGCCAAGCGATCGCGGAGCGCCTTCAGATCGGCGCGGAGTTGCCCAAGGTTGAACCGGCTGCTCATGTCGCGGCGAACACCGAAGGTACGGCCCTCGACCCTGCCGCCGAACGCCAGGCGCTGGAGGTACAGGAAGCGGACCGCGCGCTCGATGTCGGTCAGCAGCCGGGGATCGAGCGCGTTCTGACGCTGGAACTCGGCCCGGCTGGTGATCAGCCAGCGCAGCTCATCGACGAACGGCTCATAGTGCCGCCGAATGACGCGGAAGAGGTTGGCGACGTCGCCGTTGAAGTCGTTGATCACCTCGACCGGCGCCGGCGTCGGCCGGCGCAGGAACACGCCGCCCATGCCGACGAACGGCTCGATATAGGCGCGGTGGGGAGTTGCCTCGATCAGCGCGCACAGGCGCTTCGCAAGGTTACGCTTCCCGCCGATGTACGCGGCGGGGGGATTGGCTGCGTGATGCGCCATAGGGTGCTCGTTCCTTCAGGAGGGGAAGCGCTCGACTAGGCGCGCCTGAAAGCGCCGATCGACAGCGATCGGCGAGCCTGCGCCGGGATGGCGTCAGGATGGATGGTGGCGGCGATCGCCGCCTGAAACTGGTGGAGGACATCTGCGCGACCAGCCGGCCGGACGGACCGGGTGGCTAGTCGCGCAGACCCAGGGAGCTACGCCCCGAGTATTTCCCCGGAGGGTCTTCTATTTCTCGGGCCACCCGGCGAACCGGCGACCCTAGGTAAACCGCGCGCGCGGCCCCGATCTCACGACTAGGATCGATCGGGACCGCAGCTATGCCACGGCCCGATTGATCCTGGAAGGCGATCAGTTGCTGGTCAGATAGTTGATGATCGGGGCAACCGGGATGTTGTCGCGCCCGTTCGCATAGGTGCCCCAGAATAGGTAGCGGTCCTCGTAGCTGGCACCGTGGAAGCTGCGCAGCTTCACCGGCTTGCCTGGATCGGCCGCCAGGGTGATGACCAGTGTGTTGCCCGACCGCACGATGCTGCTGATCGCGAGCAGCGACGTGAAGTCGTCGGCGCTGACCTCATAGCCATAGAGCGCGCCCGCAAGCGCCGGGGTGCCCCTGGTGTCGCCCGAGATGGTCGAGTTGGTGACCAAGTCGGTCAGCCCGGTCGCCCCGTTCATATCCATGGACAGGGTCAGGACTGCTCCGGACCGCGAAAGGGCGTTCGGCAACGGGCCGCGACCGTCCGGCGTGCTGATGCCGAGGTACTTGGCGATGCTGTAGCCGGCGCGGCGGCCCATGCTCGGATAGCCGGTCGCCGCTAGAGCCTTGTAATGGTACCAGTCGCCGTCGCCGTGAACCTGCCCCAGCTTGCTGTCGGCATACATGATCTTGCCCGGGTACTCGGCGATCAGCTTCTCATAGGCCAGCTTCACGACGCGCTCGTAGCGGTCCATCTGGGGGAAGGTCGTCAGGCCGTTCGGCGGATTGTTCGACGGGAAGTTGCCGATCGGCGAGATCCACATCGGCAGGTTCGGGTTGCCCGAGGTATCGACCATCTTGAGATAGCCGGCCTTGAGCTGGTCGTAATACGTGTCGGGCGAATAGACGCCGTCGCGATCGCCCTCGCCCTGATCCCATAGGACGCCGTCGACCACGCCGTCGATCCGCGCCCGCGTGGGCACGAAGGTACCAGCGTAACCGGTGTCGCCGAAAATGCCGCTGATCCCCGAGCCGCCAATGCCGGTGGAGATGGTCAGGCAAGGTAGGCCCGTCGCCTCGGCGATGGTGCGCGACATCTCGATATTCGAGGGGAAGGCATATTCGGCCGTGCCCATGCCATGCATCTCGAACGCGGGCACGCCCTCCTTATTTTCGAGCGTGGTGATCGGGGTGCAAGCCGCCAGCGGGCTGAACGCCGGCAGGTCAGAGACCGCATTGCCGCGCATTAGCGAGTTGGATTGCCCGTTCGTGATGAAGAACCGGCCGCAGGCGACGCGCTTGGTCCAGGTGGTGTGCACCTTCCCATCGCTGTCCGTCATCGCCAGCTCGATCTCGTAGGGGCCGCCCTGGGGGATGATGCAGTTGAGCGAGAACGTGCCGGCACCGGCGTCGGTGACCACGTCGCTGCACGCCTTCCAATCCTGCGCGATCGTGTTCGCCGGCTTGTTGCGCAGCCGGTAGGCCCACGAAACCGCGTTGCCGCGATACGCGCCCTTGATCCAGATGCGGCCGATCCCGCTGGTGAAGGTCGTGCGCGAGCAGTAGCGCGCATGGCTGGTGATGATCATGCGCAGCGGCCGGATACGGATGCCGTTGAGCAGCGGATAGGTCCAGGTCGAATTGCGGTAGCCGAAGCGGCCGTGGCGCGCGGCCAGGTCCGTGAGCCCGGTGATCTTGCTGACCTCCGCCACATCGAACGGGTACGTCGCCTTGTCGGCCCGCAAGGCCCAATCGCCCGTGCCCATGAGGCGGGCGCGCAGGCCGCCATTGTAGTATTGGAATAGCGTCTTGACGCTCGGCGACCCGCCGGGAAGCGCGGTCGGGGCCGTCTGCAATTGATGCCGGAAGGTGTTGCCGATGCGCGTCGACGTGCCACCGTTCAGAACATTGGCGATAGCGGGCAGAATGCCCGTGTCGCCGGCACCAACCTCCAGGTAGTCACCTTCACCGCGATAGAAGAGCAGAGCGGACTGACGGCTCGTTTCCCAGGCATTGCCGTTGGTCGCTCCCGCATTGCCGGCGCGGTTCTCATCAATCTCGACCTCGAACCCCCAATCGAGGCCGTCGATGTTCAAGTCGGGACCGAAGGTGAGATAATTCATCGGCCGGTAGATGTTACCGTTGAACACGGCTTTTCCGTTTGAATAGGTGCCGACACGGTAGCGGTCAGCACTGTTGCCGGTCGCCGACCAGTTGGACCGGACGAGCGGGTCGCTGCCGTCCGCTGCATCCTCCAAATCGTCGCTATAGGGCCACGCGGTATAGGTGATGACCGGGTCAGCCGTGTCGTCGTCGGTGATGGTGCCGAACTGCGGGTTCATGCTCAGCGTGCCGCCGGCGGGCGAGCGGCTGATCTCGTAGAACTCCCATTCGCGCGGACCATCGGGCGAGAGATTGCCCTTCGTGCTGATCGTGTCCGTCGCGCTCGTCGCGCCGATCGGCAGGACGAAGGTCATCACGGGATAGGTGTCATCCTTCCAGTCCGTGCGCGGCGACGGAATGGAAGAGCCGGACCTTGCGCGGACGCCGATCTTGATCGTGCGGGCGACGCCGGTCGCGGCATTCTCGGTGACGGTATAGGTGACAGTCGTCATGGATCAGTTGCCCTCTGCGATGGTGGCGGGACCGGCGAAGCCGTATTCTGCGGATGGATTGCCCTCGGCGATCGTCGCCGGGCCGGTGAGCGCGAAGGCGGGGACCGGCTGCGCGGCCGCCGCGATCGTCACGCTGAAGGCGGGCAGTGCGGCGCTGCCGGTGCTGTCGGTGACGGTGATGACCAGGCCGGTCATCGATCCTGCGGCCGTTGGCGTGCCGGTGATCGCACCGGTCGACGTGCTGAAGGCCAGGCCCGCCAGGAGCGAGCCTCCGGACAAGGCAAAGGTCTTGGTGCCAGACCCGTTCGCCGTCGCCGGCATGAAGTTGTAGGCGGTGCCGACCTGCCCGCTCGTCGGCGGGGTGCCGGTGATGGTGACCTTCGTCACCGTTGCCGTGACGCTGATCGGGGCCGAGCTGACGCGCAGCGTGCCGCCTGCACCCTCCGCTAGGACGCGATAGGTGATCTGGCCCGCCTCGGTGCCGACCAGGTCATAGGTGCCGCCGCTGGCGATCACCGTGCCATCCAGGAGCCATTCGCGCGTCTTGGCGGTGCCATTGGCGATCACGCCGTCGTTGCCGGTCAGACGCGATCCGCTGCGCGAGATCGAGGGCGCGGTGGTGAAGGTCGGGGCCGGCGTCCCAAGGGTCGGCTGGTAAGGGAGGATCTGCTGCGATGGCGTCAGCGTGCCCGGGGAGGAGGCATTGGCCCGCATGGTGATGCGGACGACGAACTGCCCGACCACGCCATCGTCCAGCGACTGCACGCCGCCACTGGATGCCAGGATGGTTAGCTTGCCCGTCGTGATGACGTTGCGGCCGTTCTTATACCGCTCGGCAAACTCGACCGTCAGATCCTGACCGAACAGGCCGTCGCTGAATAGGCCGTCGCGCGCGAAGCGCAGGAAGAGCCCGGTCGCGTCGGTCAGCTTCTGGCCGTCGATCGCGGCGACCTGCGTGCGACCAGAGCCATAGAACGCCAGCACGAACTCGCGCGCCGCCAGGTTCATGACTGCGCCGGTCGATTCCTGAAGCTGGATCTCCAAGAGGAACGGCTCGCCGGCGGCAAGCTGGTAGGAGGTTAGATCGATCGCTGTTTTCAGCATGGTGTGCGGCCCTCAGTTGGCGGCAGCGCAGCCGGACGTTGCGGCGTCGGTGCGGGCCTGGTGATTCATCCGGCGGCCGGCCTGAGCGGCGATCGCCTGCGCCTTCGCGCCAGGCGCGCGGGCGGCCCATTCGGCCGGAGGCACGCGGTCGCGCAGCGGCACGACCGGGGCGGGCCGGTCGACGACACAGCCGGCCGCGACGGCGATCGGTGCATCGCGGTAGACGATGGTCGGCTCGGGCGTGGGCGTGCGGCCGGCGCACGCCGACAGGGCGCTGGCGAGCGCCAGCGCGGCGAGTAGCTTCATTGTGGTGTCACCCCTGGTTCAGCCCGGGCGCGGCATGGGGGCGGCCATGCGGCGATGGTGGGCCTGGTTGGCGGAGCTGGTGGCGCGGTTGCGCGCGGCCGCATCCGACACGCCGCGCCTGCCGCCGCCCGGGACAGGTCCGGTTAGAAGCCGTCCTGGTAGAGCGCGTCGGCGACCCGCTCGCACTCGGCGGCCTCGGCCTCGGCGCTGAGCCGCTCGGTGCGGGTCTCGGCTGCGGCCGCCCGTGCGATCCAGCGGCCGCGCTCGGCGATCGCCGCCTCGGCGAGCTGGCGGTTGCGCGCGCCGATCGCCGCCTGGCGGGCGCTTTCGGCCGCCAGCGCCGTGATCGAGGCGGACTGGCGCTCGACGACGCCGCGCGCCTCGTCGCGCTGCTGGCGGTACCGATCGCGGACGATGCCGACCGCCTCGATCGCGATCGGCGCGGCTGCCGGCGACACCTTGCGGCCAGTCACCTGGTCGATCGCAATCGAGATCCGGTCGAGCTGCGCGCGGTACCGGCCCCGCAAGGCATCGACGCGAAAGCCCCACGCCAGGGCGATCGCCAGCGCCACGACCAGGCCGAGCCCGATCGCGCGGCGGATAGGCCCAAGCGGGTTCATGCCGGCAGGTTCGTCAGGCACTGCGCGCGCTCGCGCTGCCGGCGGAGGAGCAGGCCCCGGATCTCGCGTCCGCCGGCATAGCGCCAGGCGGGAAAGCCGTCGCACCCGGCGCGCCAGCGGCCGGCCGCGAAGTTGCGGGCGATGCTCGATCGGCAATAGCCGCGCACGCCGATGTTGAAGGTCAGGCGGGTGACGGCCGCCAGCTGGTCGGGTCGCGTCGCCAGCTCGGGCGAACAGGCCAGCGCGCCCATCATATGCTCGCGCGCATCCTCGGTGAGCAGCAGCTCGCACTGCGCGTCGGTCCGGTACTGGCCGACCACCACTCCCGGCCCGGTGTGACCGTAGCAGCTGGTCGGCACCTTCACGATGTCGAGATAGGAGACGTTCCGCTTGCCCTCGTCCGGCTTCAGCCCGGCGACGGCCATCGCCAGCGCGGCCGCGATCGCCGCGGTGCCGGCCGCCTTGGCCGCGACCTTGCCGGCCTTGTCGCGGAGAACGACCAGCGAGCCCTTGATCTTCCCGGCACCGGTGAGGATCCAACCGTCATCGGTCTGGACCAGCGTCTCAACCGGCTCACCCTTCGCCGGTCGCTGCGGAATCAATCGCACGATGGCGACCAGGAGGAACAGCGCCAGGCCGATCCAGCTGCCGGCGCGCGCCGGCACATGGGCGCGGACCTCGCTCGGCATCATGTTCCAAAGGGCGAGCAGCTGATCGGGGATCAGCGACATGGCGGCGAACAGGAGGGAGCCGAGCGCCGAGACGCGCAGCGACCACCAGCGCGAAGCCTCGCGCCAGTCGATATGGAACATGGGGTTCTCCGGTGAGGGTTAAGGTATGCGGCCGAGCAGCGCGTCGAGCGCGGCGTCCGGTGCCGGCAGCGGCGTGAACGGCAGGCTCGCGACCACCTCGTCGGCACGGCCGCGCGGGCGCAGGCCGGCGATGTGTTGATTTTCACTGAGAGTTGACCCGGCGTTTTCATCGAGAAGTGACCCGGGTCGTGGGGGTAATGTCAGGCCCGCGGGTTTGCGGGTCAAGT